>NZ_JAGDZB010000003.1:0-977263 GCF_049116215.1 Shimia sp.
TTCGATGAAGTTGGCTGGGGTGGTAGGATTCGAACCTACGATGCGCTGTACCAAAAACAGGTGCCTTACCACTTGGCTACACCCCAACTGTGAGGCAGGGTTTACTTAGCAGCGCGGGCAGGCGCAAGACCCGAAATGCATTTTTGGTAGAAAAAATTTGCCCAAAAATGCAGAAAAATTTTCGGAAGTTTTTAGGACTTCTCTAACCCCTGATTTTTAAGACCCTGCGTCATTTTCTATCCCCCTCGTGGACAAGAGGACCGCCCGCGCGACATGGTGGGGCAACGAGATAGAGAGGAGTTGGGCGATGTTTCTGGGAATGCGACCTGAAAACGAAAAGCTGTTGGCAAAGGTCAAAGAGATGATCCGCGAGGAGGTGATGCCTCTGGAGGATGAATACCACGCGGAGATCGGTAAAGGCGACCGTTGGGCCTACACGGAACGTCAGGCGGAGATCCTTGAGGGGCTGAAAGCCAAGGCCAAAGAGCGGGGCTTGTGGAACTTCTGGCTGACTGATTCCGACAAAGGTTTTGGTCTCTCCACCGTGGAATATGCCTTCTTTGCGGAGCAGATGGGCAAGACGCCTTTGGGCGCAGAAGTGTTCAACTGTTCCGCCCCGGACACCGGCAATATGGAGGTGTTTGAACGCTACGGCAGCGACGCCATGAAAGAAACGTGGCTGAAGCCATTGCTCAATGGCGAGATCCGGTCTGCCTATCTGATGACGGAGCCGGATGTGGCCAGTTCCGATGCCACCAATGTCTCCATGTCCTGTGTGCGGGACGGCGACGACTATGTGCTAAATGGCGAGAAATATTGGGCTTCTGGCGCTGGAGACCCACGCTGCAAAGTCTACATCGTGATGGTGAAAACCGGCGGCGATGATCTGCCGGTGCACAAACGCCAGTCGATGATTGTGGTGCCCGCAGATGCCGAGGGTATCGAGATTTTGCGCCCGATGATGGTCTATGGGCAGGACGATGCGCCGCATGGGCATATGCATCTGAAGTTCACCAACGTGCGGGTGCCTGCGGACAGTATTTTGCTGGGCGAGGGGCGTGGTTTTGAGATTGCGCAGGGGCGGCTTGGGCCGGGGCGCATCCACCATTGTATGCGCGCGATTGGGCAGGCCGAGGCGGCGCTGGAGCGGATGTGCAAACGCGCGCTGAGCCGGGAGGCCTTTGGCAAGAAGCTGGCGCATCTGGGGGCGAACTACGACATTATTGCCGAGTGCCGCATGGAGATTGAGCAGGCGCGGCTGCTGTGCCTGAAGACGGCCTGGATCATGGATCAGGGTGATGCGCGGGCGGCGGCACCGTGGATCAGCCAGATCAAAGTGGTGGCGCCCAATGTGGCCCTGAAAGTGATCGACGAGGCGGTGCAGATGTTTGGCGGCACCGGTATTTCACAGGACACTCCCCTGGCGCAGGCCTGGACACATGTGCGGACGTTGCGCCTTGCCGATGGTCCGGACGCAGTGCACCGCCGCCAAGTGGCCCGCAAAGAGCTGCGCCAATACACGCAGGAAAAGGTCTGATTTTCACGTCGGTATAACGTCGGTATCGCGACTGTTTTGCGGAGGAGCCTATTTTTGTTGCATTGGGGAAGCGCGCAACAGCGGGCGGTGGAGTAGGGGAGAATTAAGAGGGAGGCTCCTGAAAGGTTGAAGTTTTGGTTGCTCCAAGCAGAACAATGGCTGCTTGCAGCCCAAAGCGGACATGGTTGCGCTGTAAGATCGGTGGCGTGCAGCTTTAAGCGGGGACAACCACGAAGTCTGCTTTAGTGGAATTTCCTTCCGCAACCACGGGATATGAAGATCAAGTGGTTATGCATGTTATTCTCGGAACTAAAATCTCGCAGTAATGTCCCGACCCAAGGATGCGCAGTTGGCGTGAAACTGGGCTCCTAAACATCAACCACCCCCAGTGTTGCTTAAGAAAGCAAGTTGAAAACCCACACAATTGGGCAAACACCAATCAGAGAGGCAGCTCCAGGAATCAAACAAATCTTGTCCGTGAAGCGGCGTTTAAGTTATTGCCAGCTTGCAAAAGTCTTGCGGGCCAATTCGCTTTCTGGTCGCAAATTTTCAATGCCTCCATAGGGTTCATCAGTACCAATCTCTCTATGTGGGTATTTTGCAATCATTTTCTGATGCCGTTTGGCCATATCCTGGAAGGACGCTCCGGACCAAAGCGATTGGCCGATGTCAGAATACATCTCGCGCGGATCTCGAAGTATATTGAACACCGGCGCAGCGGCCCCTGGAACGCCAGGTGCGGGCATGTGCATCTTGAATTCCTGTTTCACAATCGAGCGCAAAACTGGTCCTTCGTAGATATAGACATAATCTCTCCGCGAGTTGCCATCCCCCTCAAGAAACAACGCTGTCTGGTCCACACCGTCGATGATCCGGTCACGCGGGATAAATTCAGTTCCGCCTGCGATACGGGCGAAGGTTGTGAATAGATCCGAAACGTGAACGATGTCCCCTGCGTACTCGCCTCCTTCAATTGCAGCAGGCCAGCGTACAAACGCATCGACTCGAACCCCACCCTCGAGGTGTTCCGCTTTGCCTCCGCGGTAAATCAATTCGATCATGCCTGAAGTGGGGGAATACTGCTTAAAGATACCGTTGTCCGCCATGATTACCACAAGCGTGTTATCCGCAATTCCAAGTTCATCAACTTTGGCCATCAAATCACCGATCCAATCGTCAAGTTGCTCCATTTTGTCGGCCATAAAACCACCGTTGCGGGACCGCTGTTGTTCGCCGTAAGTGAAATTGATTGGGTAAAGCGGCCAGTATTGCAGAAAGAATGGTTCGTCTTCTCCTGCCAAACGGTCAAGTTGCTCCAAGACCTGAGCTTGGTAGGTTTCGTTCATGCGCTCATAGTGCGCCTGTGTCCATTCCTCACCAGCTTCGATGCCGACTTCCCGAGCATCCTCTCCGGCCTTGGCTTCGAGACCTGTCACAAGTCCGTAGGGTTTGAACCGTTCATCCATTCCATATTTTCCGGATTGAGTGGACGGATGCCAGCCATTGAGGTTGCCTGCATTCGCAGCCTCTGGTGTCATCAGGCTCAATTGCACTTGCTGATGGACTGGAAAATACGCGACATCAAACCCCTGATTGTGAGCGAATGACTCCTCAATATCACCCTGGTGCCACTTCCCAACATGTGCTGTGTTATAGCCGGATTGATTGAGAATTTCGGCGATGGTAACTTCGTCTTTGGACAAGCCTTCACCGACAAGGGCAACTTTCACTTCCTTGACACCTGCGCGAATTGGGTGCCCTCCGGTCAGGAATGCAGTGCGGGTAGGTGTGCAGGAAGGCTCAGTATACATCCGCATCAAAGAAAGGCCTTCTGCGGCGAAATCATTGATGTTTGGTGTGTCAAACCCGGTGACAAAGTTCATGGCAGGATTGCCCATCAGACCAAAACTCACATCATCGATGAGAACGTAGAGAATATTAGGGGGCTTGCCATCGTTTCTTTCTCGAACTTCCGCCAGTTTCTTGTCGATCTCGATGTCTTGGGCATCCCATTGCTCGCCGTTCTGAGCGCGTAGAAAATTGTATTCTCCGTCATGGATGATGGGGCCTTCCTGGGCCATGACTGACGTGGATGCAACTAAGGTTGCGAACAATGCGGTTCGAAAAATCAAGTTTGGGTTTCCTTTATTGAATTGTCCGAAATCTGTGAGCTTGCGTTATTGTTGTCTGCGAATTTGACCATCTTCAATGTCCAGCAATACCAAAGCTTCACGCTACGGTCTACTTGCGCCGTGTAACCGCCATTCGCCAAACCGCCTATACAAGTTAGCTAGGGGCCATTCGCCTGACTTTGCAACGTCCGCTTCCTGCGCAAAGCGGCCTTTCACGTTGTAACGCTCCCCTGCGCACGAACCGAGGGGCAGGAAGCGAAGCGCCCGCCCCGTGGGGGCGGTTCGGGCGCTGCCAAATCTGTGATTTGGCAAATGGAAAGGGTTACCGCCGTTCCGCCGCAATCGCCAATCCATCCGCGACGGCAGTGAAGACCTCAGAGACTTTGTGCGCGGCTTGTGGAAAGCGTGCTTTGGCGGTGTCTTGCACCACAGAGAGCAGGCTGGAGCCGCCGACGTAGATCACTTGGGTGACGTCCTGCGCGGCGGTGTCTGTGTTCGTCAAAATGTCCATCATGGCTTGATCGAGCTTGGCGGCGTGGCCGGCGAGGATGTCGGGCAGCAATGCGGGAGGCAGGGCTGGGGTCAGGCTGGCGTCCAGCACGGAGAGGTCGATTTTGGGATTGGCCGTGGCTTTGCTGGCGGAGACTTTGCCGGCTTCCACCGCAAAGGCGATGTCGTGGCCAAGCTCATCGCGCAGGACCTCGGCGAGGCGGGCGATTTGGTCGGGCGCCTGAGCCTGGCGCAGCATGCCGTCCACGGCGCGGCGAGTTTGCGCTGTATACAGGAAGGGGATTTTCTCCCAGGTGGCGAGGTCGTTGAAGATCGCCGCCGGGGCGGTGTGGGTGCCGCTGCCAAACTGGTTGCGCAGTTCGGTGCCGCGCCCCAACAGAGGCATGACGCGGTCGATGCTGATGGCGCGGTCAAAGTCGGTGCCGCCGATGCGCACGCCGTGGTTGGCGAGCGTGTCGATGCCCGCGTCTGTGGTGCGGAAGAGCGTGAAGTCGGAGGTGCCGCCGCCGATGTCAACGATCAGGCCGAGTTGGCCGGGCTGCTCCAGCGCGCCGTTGGCGATGGCAGCGGCCTCGGGTTCGGCCATGAAGGTGACGTCGGCGAAACCCGCAGCCAGATAGCATGCGCGCAGGTCGGCTTCGGCTTGCGCCTCGCGGGGGTCGTCTGCGCCGTGGAAAACCACCGGGCGGCCGGAGAGGGCGTGGTCAAAGGTCAGGCCGGTTTGCGCCTCAGCAGTTGTTTTGATGTGGCGCAGGAAGCGGGCGATGATGTCGACAAAGGTGACGCGCTCGTTCAGGACTTGGCGCTTTTCGTGCATCAGCGTGGTGCCGAGCACGCGCTTGAGGGCGCGCATGAAGCGGCCTTCGAGCCCGTCCAAAAGTGCCTGGTTGGCCGGGGTGCCGAGCAGGGTTTTGCGGCTGTCGAAGTCAAAGAAGAAGGTGGTCGGCAGGGTGGTTTCGCCGTGAGCGAAGGTCATCAGATGGGGCGCGCCGTTCACAGCCACACCAGCGGCGGAGTTGGAGGTGCCAAAGTCGATGCCAAGGGTGTGGGTGTGCATGGTGTGGTCTCCGCCAATAAAACGAAGGCGCGGGTTTAGGCGCGCGCGGAAGGGGGGTCAAGTGGGGGATCGCGGACGTGGCTGGTTGCTTTATTTAGTTTGAGTGTCAAAATAATTATTGGCGTGGGTGAGGAAGCCTGTTTAGGTGGGCGGATCAGAGATGTTGGGGAGGCATGATGATGACCGCAAAGACCATTTGGAATCCAATTTTGCGCGGGTTTAATCCAGATCCGTCGATCTGTCGCGTGGGGGAGGATTTCTACATCGCGACCTCGACGTTTGAGTGGTACCCGGGGGTGCAGATCAGTCATTCCAAGGACTTGGTGAACTGGCGCACCCTGCCACAGCCGCTCAATCGGGCGAGCCAATTGGACATGCGCGGCAATCCGGACAGTTGCGGCATCTGGGCACCGGCGCTGAGCTATGCGGATGGGAAGTTCTGGCTGATTTACACGGATGTGAAGCGCCTGGATGGGAACTTCAAAGATGCGCACAATTATCTTGTTACGGCGGAAAACATTGAAGGGCCGTGGTCTGATCCGATCTATCTGAATTCCAGCGGGTTTGATCCGTCGTTGTTTCATGATGCGGATGGGCGCAAGTATCTGGTCAACGTGGTTTGGAACCATTTGGCAACGATGGGCAATGCGAACACGCGCGGGGCGTCGTTTTTTGGTGGCATCCTGCTGCAGGAATACAGTGTTGAGGAAGAGCGATTGGTGGGGGAGATCACCAATATCTTTGTAGGCAGCGACCTTGGGCTGACCGAGGCGCCGCATCTGATGCAGCGCAATGGGTACTATTTTTTGATCACCGCGGAAGGCGGCACAGGGTATGAGCATGCGGTGACCTATGCACGATCCAAGGAATTGCTTGGGCCGTATGAGCTGCATCCAAAGAAGCACTTGGTGCATGTGCGTGACAATGACGCCAGCCCGTTGCAACGCACGGGGCATGGGCAATATGTCGAGTTGGAGGACGGCTCGGTCTATCATACGTTCCTGACCACGCGGCCTTTGCCGGGCATGCGGCGCTCGCAGATGGGGCGGGAGACCGGGATTGCGAAATGTGTCTGGGGCGCGGATGACTGGCTCTATCTGGACGCGGGGGGCACGGTTCCGAATTTGGAACAGCCTGCGCCGGAATTGCCAGAGCACCCTTGGCCTGCGCTGCCCGGGCGGTTTGAGTTTGCGGGCATGCAGGCTTTGCCACCGCAATTGCAATGGCTGCGCAGCCCGGAGCCTGCGCGCTTATTTGAGCTGACCGGCGACGCGTTACGGCTTTACGGGCGGGAGTCGATTGGGTCTTGGTTTGAGCAGGCCTTGGTGGCGGCGCGTCAAACTGAGTGGGAGTGCACCGCGGAGACTGAGGTTCAGTTTGCGCCGGACAGCTATCAGCAGATGGCGGGGCTGACGGCCTATTACAATCGGACCCAGTTTCACTATTTGGCTTTGACGATGGATCCGGCGACAGGCGGGCGGGCGCTGACAATCCTGTCTTGTCTAGATTGGCCGGAGGGCCGGTTGACCTATCCGCGGAGCGAGATGGTTGCAGTGCCGGATGCGGGCGCGGTGCGGATGAGGTTGGAGATCAATCGCGCAGAGTTGCAGTTTTTTTATGCGCTGGAGGGGGGCGATTGGCAGGCGATTGGGCCGGTGTTGGATGCGTCACGGTTGTCAGACGAAGGCGTGCGCGGGGAGCATTCCAATTTCACTGGCTGTTTTGTCGGCATGTGCGCGCAGGACATGACCGGGCGGGCGCAGGCGGCGGATTTTGCGTATTTTGAGGTGACAAACCGAGAGGGATAACGCGCTTCTTGCCCGGGGCGCGAAGCGGCTCGGGCTGCGCCTGCCTGCCCCTCGGCAGGCGCATTTGCGCCCACCCAGGCAGGCACTGCCCTAGCTGTTCACACAAAAAAGGCGCCCGCAAAGGACGCCTTTTTCTGTTCTGGCACGAAAGCTTAGCCCTGCAGGCTGCGGACTTCCAAATCACCTTCTTCACGCGCTTTCATGGCGCGGGCGGCGGCGTGGGATGCGGCCGCTGTTGTGAAGTAAGGGATGCGATCATACAGCGCGACGGAGCGGATTTCGCGGCTGTCGTTTACGGCCTGCGCCCCTTCGGTGGTGTTCATCACCAGAGAGATGTCGCCGTTTTTGAGCATATCCACAATGTTTGGCCGGCCTTCATAGACTTTGTTGACCTTTTCACAGGCCACGCCGTTTTCAGACAGCCAAGCGGCGGTGCCGGAGGTGGCGACCACTGTGAAGCCCATGCCAATCAGGATGTTGGCGGCGTCGATCATCATCTCGGTTTTGTCGTCGTCTTTTACAGAGATGAAGGCTTTGCCCTCAGTAGGCAACACCATGCCAGCACCCATCTGTGCCTTCAGGAAGGCGCGGGCAAAAGAGCGGTCCCAACCCATGACTTCACCGGTGGAGCGCATTTCTGGCCCCAGGATGGTGTCCACACCCGGGAAGCGGGCAAATGGCAGCACAGCTTCTTTTACGGAGAACCATGGCATGTTGGGATCCGCCAGGGTCATTTGATCCGCAATTGGCTGATCCTTGGTGGCGTCGAGTTCCACGTAAGGGGCGCGTTTTGGGAAGTCTGCCAGTTTCTCGCCCGCCATGATGCGTGCCGCGATGGAGGCAATTGCGCTGTCGGTGGATTTGGCCACAAACGGCACGGTACGGGAGGCGCGTGGGTTGACTTCGATCAGGTAGATGACGCCATCTTTTACCGCGAACTGGATGTTCATCAGGCCAACCACGTTGAGCGCAATCGCCAGCGCGTGGGTCTGACGTTTGATTTCCTCAATGGTGGCTTCGTCCAGCGAGTAAGGCGGCAAGGAACAGGCGGAGTCACCGGAGTGCACCCCAGCTTCTTCGATGTGCTGCATGATGCCGGAGATGTGTACGTCTTTGCCGTCGCAGAGCGCGTCCACGTCCAGCTCAACCGCACCGGACAGGTAGCTGTCGAGCAGCACCGGGCTGTCACCAGACACGACCACAGCTTCGGCGATGTAGCGCTCCAGCTGCGCCATGTCGCGCACGATTTCCATCGCGCGGCCACCCAAAACGTAAGACGGGCGGATCACCAGCGGGAAGCCGATGTCTTCGGCAATGGCCAGCGCTTGCGCATCAGTCGACGCGATGCCGTTTTTCGGCTGCTTGAGCTCCAGCTTGTTGACCAGCGCCTGGAAGCGCTCACGGTCTTCGGCGAGGTCGATGGCGTCTGGTGTGGTGCCTAGGATTGGCACGCCTTCAGCTTCCAGCGCGTTGGCCAGTTTCAGCGGGGTTTGGCCGCCAAATTGAACAATTACACCGTGCAGGGTGCCATTTTCCTGCTCCACGCGCAGGATTTCCATCACGTGCTCAAAGGTCAGCGGCTCAAAATACAGACGATCAGAGGTGTCGTAGTCGGTGGACACGGTCTCTGGGTTGCAGTTGATCATGATGGTTTCATAGCCCTGCTCGGTCAGCGCGTAGCAGGCATGACAGCAGCAGTAGTCAAACTCGATGCCTTGGCCAATGCGGTTTGGACCGCCACCCAGGATCACAACTTTCTTGCGATCAGACGGGCGGGCCTCACATTCCACGTCCCCCATCATTGGGGTTTCGTAGGTGGAGTACATGTAAGGGGTCTGCGCCTCAAATTCGGCGGCACAGGTGTCGATGCGTTTGAACACGGCGGTGACGCCCAGAGTGATACGGGCTTTGCGCACGTCACTTTCTGTCAGGCCAGCCAGCTTGGAGAGACGGGCGTCAGAGAAGCCCAGCATCTTGAGCTGGCGCATGGCCTTTTCATCGGTTGGCAGACCGTTGGCGATCACCTCTGCTTCGGCGTCAATGATCTCGCGAATACGGTCAAGGAACCACGGGTCAAACATGGTGACGTTGTGGATTTCATCGTTGGTCAGACCATGACGCATGGCTTGCGCGATGGTGCGCATGCGGTCCGGCGTGGCCAAGCTGATCGCTTTGATCACCGCTGCCTTGCCATCAGCTGTGTCATCTGCGCCGTTGATTTCGACCTCGTCAAAACCGGTCAGGCCGCTTTCCATCGAGGCCAGTGCCTTTTGCATGGATTCGTGGATGGTGCGGCCAATGGCCATGGTTTCGCCGACGGATTTCATCGCCGTGGTCAGGTTTGGCTTGGAGCCCGGGAATTTCTCAAAGGCAAATTTCGGTATCTTGGTGACAACGTAGTCAATCGATGGCTCAAACGAGGCCGGGGTGACTTTGGTGATGTCGTTGTCGAGCTCATCCAGTGTGAAGCCCACCGCCAGTTTGGCAGCGATTTTGGCAATTGGGAAACCGGTGGCTTTGGACGCAAGCGCAGAGGAGCGGCTCACTCGTGGGTTCATTTCGATCACAACCATGCGACCGTCCGCCGGGTTCACCGCCCATTGCACGTTGGAACCGCCGGTTTCCACGCCGATTTCGCGCAGCACGGCGATCGAGTCGTTGCGCATGATCTGATATTCTTTGTCGGTCAGCGTGAGGGCTGGGGCCACGGTGATGGAGTCACCGGTGTGCACGCCCATCGGATCGACGTTTTCGATCGAGCAGACAATGATGGCGTTGTCCGCTTTGTCGCGCACCACTTCCATCTCGTATTCTTTCCAACCCAGCAGGCTTTCATCCACCAGGATCTGGTTCACCGGCGAGGCGTCCATGCCGGTGCGGCAGTAGTGGATGTAGTCTTCACGGTTATACGCCACACCGCCACCGGTACCGCCCATGGTAAACGCGGGACGGATGATGGCTGGCAGGCCAATGTCATCCAGTTCTTCCAGCGCGAGGCGGATGCCTTCGTCGAGATCTGCCGTGCCGTCGTCGTTCTTCGGTGCGGTCACAATCGAAGCACGTGGGTTTTCGATGCCCAGACGGTCCATGGCTTCGCGGAAGAGTTTGCGGTCTTCAGCCATTTCGATGGCGTTGCGGTCCGCGCCGATCATCTCCACGCCAAATTTTTCCAGCACGCCCATTTCTTCGACCGCCAGAGCGGTGTTCAGGCCGGTTTGGCCACCCATGGTGGGCAGAAGCGCATCGGGGCGCTCTTTCTCGATGATCTTGGCAACCATTTCGGGCGTGATTGGCTCGATGTAGGTGGCGTCCGCCATGTTGGGGTCGGTCATGATCGTCGCTGGATTGGAGTTCACCAGGATGACGCGATATCCCTCTTCTCGTAGCGCTTTACAGGCTTGCGCGCCGGAGTAATCAAATTCACAGGCTTGGCCAATCACAATGGGGCCGGCCCCGATGATCATGATCGAGGAGATGTCGGTTCTTTTGGGCATGGTGGACCTCGGGCTGGTGGCAGCGATGTCTTGGCGGGCAGGAGTCGCCAAATACGCAAATTGTCGTGCGTTATACGGATCAGAAGGGCGGGCGCAAGGGGGATCGGAAATTTGTCGTAAAGCGCCGCAATTGACCACTGTTTTTTGATAAAATGCAACGTATATGGCTGGCAAGGATTTACCAGCGACCGGGGGCGGACGTGCAGATTCGATTTGATGATGGGCCAGATGGCGGTGCGACGCTGTTTCAGAATCCTGAATATGTGATCTCGATCACCGATCCCAATGAAGTTGATATGGCTTTTGAGGTGCTCAATCAGGCGCAGGAGGCCGGGTTCTGGCTGGCGGGTTATGTCAGCTATGAGCTGGGCTATCTGCTGGAGCCAAAGCTGCGGCGGTTGTTGCCCAAGACACGGCGGGTGCCGTTGATCAACTTTGGTGTGTTTCGTGCGCCGGAACTGGCAGGGCGGTTGCCTGGTGATGGTGGGTTTGAGCTGCAGCCGTTTGAGCCACGATGGAGTGCGGCGACCTATCGGGCGGCGTTTGATCGGGTGCATGGCTTTATTGGCGCTGGCGACATCTATCAGGCCAACCTGACGTTCCCGATGGAAGCGAAGTTTGAGGGCGATCCGGTGGCGCTTTATGGCGCGTTGGCGTCACGGCAAGCTGTGGGGCACGGAACCTTTGTGCGTCAGGCGGGTTTGCCGGACATTCTGTCCCGGTCGCCGGAACTGTTTTTCCGCACCGATGACAAAGGGCGGATCGAGACGCGGCCCATGAAAGGCACGCAGCCACGTAGCGATGACGCGAGCGAAGACGCGCGTCGGCGGCAGTGGTTGGCAACGGATGAGAAGAACCGGGCCGAGAACCTTATGATCGTCGATCTGCTGCGCAACGACATCAGCCGGGTGAGCAAGCCCGGATCGGTGCATGTGCCAAAGTTGTTTGAGATTGAGAGCTATGCCACCGTGCATCAGATGACGTCTACGGTGGCAGCGGAGTTGCAGGATGATGTGCGTTTGGCGGACATTCTGAAGGCGCTGTTTCCTTGCGGGTCGATCACCGGCGCACCAAAGCTACGGGCGATGGAGATCTTGCGCGATCTGGAACCTTGGCCGCGGGAGATTTACTGTGGCTCGATTGGTTGGGCGGCGCCAGATGGGCGGTCTGAGTTCAGTGTGGCGATCCGGACTTTGATGGCACAGGCCGGACAGATGACATTGAATGTGGGCGGTGGCGTTGTCTGGGACAGCACCGCGCCGGATGAATATGAGGAAGCGCTGTGGAAAGCACGGTTTGCACAGTTCCAGCCGGAACCCGCCTGATTGAGACGTTTGGTTATCGACCGGGGCAGGGGATTGCGCGGCTGGATTTGCATTTGCAGCGGTTGGCGAAGTCTGCCCAGGCGTTGGGTTTTGTCTTTGATCCTGTGCGGGTGGCTGAAGCGGTGGAGGCGCTGGGCGGGGATGTGCCGCTGCGCTGTCGGTTGACACTGGGCGTGGCGGGCGATGTGGAAGTCACGTCGGCAGCGCTGCCAGGCGCGATGGCGCAGTGGACGGTGCGGATCGCCTCGGATCGGTTGCACTCAGATGACGCGTGGTTGCGGCATAAGACGACGCGACGAGAGGTGTATGACCGCTGGCGGGCGGACTTGCCGGGCGGCGTGCATGAGTGGCTGTTTCTGAATGAGCGGGACGAGCTGTGTGAGGGCACAATAACCAATGTGATGCTGACCATGCCGGATGGGGAGCGACTGACGCCTGCACTGTCGTCTGGGTGTTTGCCGGGCGTGTATCGCCAGAGTTTGTTGGATGCGGGCACGGTGCGGGAGGCGGTTTTGACTGTGGATGACCTGCGGTCCGCAAAGAGTATTGTGCTTTCAAACGCGCTGCGTGGGGAGATAGCAGCGGTTTTGTCCCACGCTTGAAGTTGGAGGGCTGCGCCTGCCTGGGTAGGCGCTTTCGACCCCGTTTATGCACGGAACGACAGTGATTTTGAAGGTACAGATAGCCCCGCTGCTGCGTTGCAAGTGCGCCTGCCGGGGGGCAGGCAGGCGCAGCCCTTCCTGCGGTCGGGCAGAGAGGCCCGCTTTTTCCGCGCAAACCTGCGCCGTTCTCTTGACTTTGTCGGCCCAAAAAGGTGTATCGGGCCGACTGTAGTAATTCACCCTGAAAGAGGGCCCGCACATGCACGCCTATCGCAGCCATACCTGCGCCGACTTGACCAAAACCAACGTGGGCGAAACCGTCCGCCTGTCCGGCTGGGTGCACCGCATCCGTGACCACGGCGGCATTCTGTTTGTCGACCTGCGTGACCACTATGGCATCACTCAGGTGCTCTGCGATCCGGACAGCCCGGTGTTCTCCGAGTTGGAGAAGGTGCGCAGCGAGTGGTGTATCCGCATTGACGGCAACGTCAAAGCACGTGATCCTGAGCTGGTGAACGACAAAATCCCAACCGGTGAGGTTGAGGTGTTTGTGCGTGATCTAGAGGTTTTGGGCGCGGCAGACGAGCTGCCACTTCTGGTGTTTGGTGATCAGGAATACCCGGAGGAGACCCGTCTGAAGTATCGCTTCCTCGACCTGCGTCGTGAGCAGATGCAGCAGAACATGACCATGCGCTCTGACGTTGTGGCCTCCATGCGCAAGCGCATGTGGGACAAAGGTTTCCGCGAGTATCAGACGCCGATCATCACCGCGTCCTCGCCGGAGGGCGCGCGCGACTTCCTCGTGCCGTCCCGTATTCACCCTGGCAAATTCTATGCGCTGCCGCAGGCGCCACAGCAGTTCAAACAGCTGATGATGGTCGCGGGCTTTGACAAGTATTTCCAGATTGCACCGTGCTTCCGTGACGAAGACCCGCGTGCCGATCGCTCGCCCACCGACTTCTACCAGCTCGACATGGAAATGTCCTTTGTGGAGCAGCAGGACGTCTTTGACACCATCTCGCCAGTGATCGCGGGTGTGTTTGAAGAGTTCGGCGGGGGTCGCAAGGTGGATGCGCCAAACGAATGGCCGCAGATCCCTTATGCGGAAGCGGCACTCAAGTATGGCTCCGACAAGCCAGACCTGCGCAACCCGATCGAGATGCAGGTTGTGTCCGAGCATTTTGCCGGCTCCGGCTTTGCGATTTTTGCCAAGCTTCTGGAGCAGGAAGGCACCGAAGTGCGGGCCATTCCGGCGCCAACCGGTGGGTCGCGCAAGTTCTGTGACCGCATGAACAAATTTGCCCAAGGCGAAGGTCTGCCGGGCATGGGCTATATCTTCTGGCGCAAGCAGTCTGCGGACACCATTGCGCAGGAGCAGGGCATCTCCGTGAAAGAGGTGAACGCGAAGATCAAAGCCGGTGAGATCGTTCTGGGCGAAGAGGCGGCCGGTCCGCTCGCGAAGAACATCGGTCCAGAGCGCACTGAAGCCATCCGTCAGCAGCTGGGTCTGGGCGTGGGCGATGCGGCCTTCTTCCTGGGCGGCAAACCTAAGGCGTTTGAAGCAGTTGCTGGCCGTGCGCGTAACGTGATTGGGGAAGAGCTGGGACTGATCGACAAAGACCGCTTTGCCTTTGCTTGGATCGTGGACTTCCCAATCTATGAAGCGGACGAAGAAAGCGGCAAGATCGATTTTGAACACAACCCGTTCTCCATGCCGCAGGGCGGTCTGGACGCGCTGAATGGCGATCCGTTGGCTGTGAAAGGCTATCAGTATGATCTGGCCTGTAACGGCTATGAGCTGGTGTCTGGGGCGATCCGGAACCACATGCCAGAGGTGATGCTGAAGGCGTTTGAAATTGCTGGCTATGATGAGAACGAAGTGAAAGAGCGCTTTGGCGCGCTTTACAAAGCGTTCTCTTACGGTGCGCCACCCCACGGTGGGTGTGCCGCTGGTGTGGACCGCATTGTGATGCTGCTGGCCGATCAACAGAACATCCGCGAAGTGATGATGTTCCCGATGAACCAGCGTGCCGAAGACCTGATGATGAATGCGCCAAATGATCCGTCCAGTGATCAGCTGATGGAGCTTGGTCTGCGGGTGATCCCGCAGGAGTGATCCTGCGTTTAAGCATTTGAGATTTGAGCCGCCTGCGACCCCGTCGTGGGCGGTTTTTTGTTTGTCTGGCGTCGCATCGGCGGATTCTTGTGAGATATGACCGGAATTCCTAAACGGCGTAGAAGCGGCATTCCTATCTGTTAGGGTGAAGTGAAGGTGAACGAGGAGCGCTGTGACCGTGGTGTTTGATCCAGATATTGCACAGACCCGATTTGGCTACGGGTTGTCCCCTAAGGTGGCGGGACCGGCGGACATCGCGGAGATGATGGCACTTTTGCGTGCAGACGAGCCGGAGATGCCCTGGTTCCCGTTGCCCAGTGATGCGGAGATGCGGGAAAAAATGCTGGCGTTGTTGGACGCACGTCGCAAGATTTCCAAAGCGGAGAAGGGCAGTGATGCGCAGCAAGCGCTGCAACAGGCGTTCAAAACGGCCAGACGCGCCTCCAAGCAAGAGGGCGCCAAGTGGATTGGTGCCACATTGGCGCGGCGGGTTTGGAGCCGTGATGGCTTGCGCGAGCGGCTGGTCGCGTTTTGGAATGACCATTTTTCCGCCCCCGGGAAAAACGTGATTTATCGCTATACCGAGCCAGGGTATGTGGCCAATGCCATTCGGCCCTTTGTGAACGGACGGTTTGAGGACATGCTGATCGCTGCTGTCTTACATCCACAAATGCTGCATTTTCTGGATCAGAATAATTCCGTGGGGCCCAACAGCGCCATTGCGAAGAAGCGGTCGGAGAAAAACCTTGGCCTTAATGAAAACCTGGCGCGTGAGATTTTGGAGCTGCACACGTTGGGGGTGGGTGGCCGGTATACGCAAAAAGATGTGCGCCAACTTGCCGAGCTGCTGACCGGCGTGACCACAATTCAGAAGAAAGGAACCGCGTTTCTGGCCAAGCGGGCAGAGCCTGGGGCGGAGACGGTTCTTGGCAAGGAATACGGCACGCGGCGGGCACAGATGGCGGATGTGCATGCGGTGTTGCGGGATCTTGCACGGCATCCGGATACGGCGCGTCACATAACGCGCAAACTGGCTGTGCATTTTGTGTCCGACACGCCGGACGAGGATTTGCTGGTGTCGATGGGCGCTCGGTATTTGGAAACCGATGGCGACTTGGCTGAAGTGGTGGAGACGATGCTGCGCCATCCTGCGGCTTGGGCGCCGGTGGGGCCAGGTGTCGGCAATTTCAAACAACCGGAGCTGTTTGTCAGTTCGGCGCTTCGGGCCTTGGCGGTCCCCAAAATACAGCTTCGGGAGGTGAAGAGCCATCAGTTGGAGCGCTTGCTTGGCACGCCGTTGCGCACGATGGGCCAACCTTGGCGGCGACCGTTTGGGCCGGATGGCTTTGAAGAAGGGGATGCGCACTGGCTGACGGCGCAGGGCTTGGCGGCGCGGCTGCAATGGGCGCTGGGCGTGCCCACGGCTGTGTTGCAGGACTTGCCGGACCCGCGTGTGTTTGTGGAAACAACGCTGGGCGGACAAGCGCCCGCGTCGGTGCGGTTTGCGGCGGACGCAGCGGAAAACCGGCGTGAGGGGATCGCGTTGGTGCTGATGTCGCCTGCGTTCCAACGGGTGTGAGGAGAGCGTCATGGGAAAAACAGTGATGGATCGACGGGGCTTTCTTGGTCGTGGTTTGGCGGTGGGGTGTTCACTCGCCGCAAGCCCGTTGATGACACCGGTGAGTTTTGCTGCCACGGGGGGCGAGAACCGGCTGGTGGTGATTATTCTGCGCGGCGGCTTGGATGGGCTGGATCTGCTGCAGACGGACAATGCGGCCTTGCGCGCGTTGCGTCCCACCCTGTCCGCACGCGCGCCGTCGGGCATGGAAATTTCTGAGGGTATGATGCTGCATGTCGCAGCCAGGCCATTGTGGCCAATGTGGCAAGCCGGAGAGTTGGCTTTTGTCCAGGGGGTGTCGACACCATACCGCAACAAACGCAGCCATTTTGATGGGCAAGATTTGCTGGAGGCAGGGACAGCGCAGTTGCCAACAGGTGCAACCCGAGACGGCTGGCTAAACCGGATGTTGCAGAACATGCCGGGCAGTCAGATGACCACGGCTTACGCGGTGGGGGCAGATCCGATGTTGCTCAGCCAGGGCGCGGCGGCGGTGGAAACATGGTCGCCTGACGTGGGCTTTGTGTTGTCCAGTCAAGGCGCGCGGTTGTTGGAGATGACCATGGAACGGGATCCGGCCATGGCAGCAGCGATGCAGAAAGCCATGACACTCGCGGGCGACGGCGGCGGTGGTGTTTTGGAGATGGCTGACAACGATGTGATGAGCGAGTTGGACAGTATGATGGATGCACAGATGAGCCCGAAAGGACGCGGTCGCGCCGGCGCGCATGTGCGGGTCGCGGAATTTGCGGCGCAGCAATTGCGGGACGCTGCGCGGGTGGCGTGTTTCTCAATTGGCGGATGGGACACACATGCGGCACAGGCGCGGACTTTGAAAGCGCCACTCAAACATTTGAGCGATAGTTTGCTGGCCCTAAAAGCCGGTGTTGGTGAAGAAGTCTGGGCCCGGACAACCGTATTGGCGATGACGGAATTTGGCCGTACGGTGGCGGAAAATGGCACCAAAGGCACGGATCACGGCACCGGTGGCATGATGGTCCTGGCAGGCGGCGCAATCCGCGGTCGAACTTTGCATGGACACCTGGCTGGACTGGAAGAAGCCGACCTCTTTCAGGGGCGCGATCTGATGCCCACAGATGATGTGCGCCGCTATGCGGCCTGGGCCATTCGGGAAAGTTTTGGTCTGGATCGAGCGGCGCTGGAAGGGGCGGTGTTTCCGGGGATGCATCTGGGTGATGCGCCGGGATTGTTGGCTTAAGTCAGAAAGGCTTGGCGCGCGGGGCGGGCTGTGCCACTACTTGGCCAACTGAAGGAAGACCACGCATGAACACATCCCGCCCTGTGGGCTTTGCCGTGCCTGATTGGACCGTGCCACCACGTCCATCGGGAGAGGTTTTAGACGGCCACTATGTGCGGCTTGAGCCGTTAAACGCAGAGGCCCATGCGGCGCTTCTGTATCGTGCCTATCAGGCAGATGACTGGGTGTGGGACTACATGCCGTATGGGCCCTTTCATTCGGCGGCACAGTACCATCGCTGGGTGCGGGAAACGGTCGAGAACCAAGCCCATTTTTTCTACGCGATCTATAGCAAGGCGGAGCGCACCTTCACGGGTGTGGCATCGTATCTGCGGATCTATCCAGAGCGTGGTTCCATCGAGGTTGGCAACATCAACTTTGCGCCAATGATGCAGGGCACACCGGCGGCGACGGAAGCGATGTTTCTGATGATGCAATGGGCCTTTGACAATGGTTATCGCCGCTACGAGTGGAAATGTGACGCGCTGAATGCGCCGTCCCGCCGTGCTGCGCAGCGGTTGGGGCTGAGTTATGAGGGCGTCTTCCGTCAGGCATTGGTCTACAAAGGACGCAATCGTGACACCGCCTGGTTTGCGGCAATTGATCGCGAGTGGCCCGCACTTAAAGCGGCCTTTGGAGCATGGCTGTCCCCAAGCAATTTTGACGAGACAGGTCAGCAGCGCGAGCGGTTGAGTGATTTGACCCAATTGGTGCGCGCCGCGAGCGATCCTGAACAAGGGTAAACCAAAATAGAAAAGGCGAGGCCAATGGCCCCGCCTGACTGTCCCGTGTCTTACGTCTTCGTTCCGGCAGTATAGGTGCTAGATCACAGCCGCTTCGGTGAGACGGCTTTCCACCACGCCATTGAGTTCCGCCACGTTGGCGCGCACGCCGGTGCCTTCTTTGCGGGCGCTTTCCACCGCTTTCGCCGCGTTGAGCAGACCTTTGTCCCCCGCACTGCGGGCAAGGCCGCCCAGAAACTGCGCGACATAGTCGATCAGCTCTTCATCGCCTTCTTTTAGCGTGTCTGCCGCGTGCAGCAGGTCATCGCGGAAGGCCACAGGGTCCGGCTTGATGGCTTCGTTGTCGGCCACGCGGGCCACTGTGGGGCGATACGCGTCAGGCAGGCGGCGCAGAATGGCTTGTTGGAAATCCGTGAGCGTGCCGTAGGGTTTAGGGATAAACCCGTCAGCCCCCGCCGCCAGGGCGGCCTCTTGAGCGAAATCATCCCCAGATGTGCCAAGGATCAGTTCGATCCGCGGGGTGGCTTTGTTAAGTTCTTCGATCAGCTCGGCACCGGAGCCATCCGGCAGTCCCATGTCCACAATCGCCACGGTTGGCATGTACACTTGCAGATGTCGTCGGGCAGAGGTCAGGCAGTCTGCGCGGCGGATGCGGGCACCGGAGCGCACACACATCAGACGCAGCGCGTCAGAGGAGAACCGGCTGTCTTCCACCACCAGTACAGTCATGCCCAGAAGTGGGCGCGCAGCTGATGGGGTGGTCAGCGGTGAGAAAGGCGATTTGTCGTCCATGTTTGAAATCCTCAACGAAGCGAAAACTACAAGTACCGAAACGTGCAAACAGGCTAAGAACACATGCCTAACGAAAGGTTAAAGTGATCCGCGACGCCCTGTCGCTTGCGCCGGCGCAGATCAGCGCACATAAGAGCGGTGAGCGGGATCCATGCCCCTTTGGAGGAGACAAAAATGATCGGACGATTGAACCACGTGGCCATTGCTGTGCCAGATCTTGAAGCCGCAAGTGCACAGTATCGCGATGCGCTGGGCGCCAAGGTTGGTGCGCCACAGGATGAGCCGGATCACGGCGTGACGGTGGTGTTTATCGAGCTGCCCAACACCAAAATCGAGCTGCTCTATCCGCTGGGAGAAGACAGCCCGATCAATGGCTTCCTTGAAAAGAACCCCTCCGGCGGCATTCACCATGTGTGTTATGAGGTCGACGATATTCTGGCGGCACGGGATCATTTGAAATCCACCGGTGCGCGCGTTTTGGGCAGCGGTGAGCCAAAGATTGGCGCGCATGGCAAGCCCGTGCTGTTCCTGCATCCGAAAGATTTCAACGGTTGCCTTGTAGAGCTTGAACAGGTCTAAGAGGCCAACCCCAAAACAGACCAGAATTGGCGGGCCAAATGTGTCCGCCTTTTTTATCAGGAGCGCGCAATGACCATCACTTCAGCCCTCGTTTTATACGCCGTGCTTTGGTTCATGACCTTTTTGATGGTGATCCCGATTCGCCTCAAAACGCAGGGCGACGTTGGTGAGGTTGTGCCCGGTACACATGCCAGCAGCCCCGAGCATCATTATCTGAAAACCAAAGCCTGGATCACCACGGGCGTCGCCGCGGTGATGTGGGTGATTTTGTATTGGATCATCACAACCGGAGTGATCACGGTGCGTGATTTTGACTGGTTTAACGTGATGGGGCCCGCTGAGGTGACGGCTCCAGCTGATGGTACAGATGGGTAAAAGTCGCCGCGCCTAAGATCGGGATCACCAGGTTCAGCAGCGGCACGACCAGCGGCATCGCCATCAGTGTGCCGGCGAACCAGATGGTGCCCATGTGTTTCTTGCGCAGCTTCTTGGCTTCGGCCCGGCCCACACGGCGCATGGCAACCATCTGAAAATACTCCCGCCCCAGCAAAAAGCCGTTCAAGCCCCAGAAGATGAACAGAGCAAGCGGTGAGAAGAGGGCGTAGAGGATCAAGGCCAATAGGTTGGCTGCGATCAGCACGCCGAGAAAGTTCACGCTGTCTTTGAGACCTTCGGCAAAGGTCACTCCGGGGACATCGGGCAATTCCGGGTAGTGTTTGTCTTCCACCGCGTCCGCCACTTCGTCCAAAAACAGCGAGGTGATGGCGGAAGCCACGGGCACCATCAAGAAGATCGACAGAAAGATCATCAGGAAGAGGGAGGCAAACGTGAACAAATCGCCCACCCAAGAGACATTGCCCAAGAGTTCCTGAACGGTTTGGCCCGCGCCAATCCAGTTTAGGAACATCAGGAAGGCGGTGTAGACCGCGACCAGCAAGACAAAGGTCAGACCAATGCCTTTGAAGAGGACCCGGCGAAAGCGCGGGTCCCCAATTTGAGACAGGGTCTTGCCAAAAGACGTGATTGCTAGGCTGACAGCCATGTGACTTTGCTCTCCATGTTGGGGCGGGGGCGCTCGGGCGGCGCGATTTTTTCGGTGCCGATGTGAATGAAGCCTGCCACGCGTTCACGAGGTGTGAGGTCGAGGCCTTTTTCGACAAAACCGCGATCGTGGCTGGCCCAGCCGGAGAGCCAGTTGGCGCCCCAACCCGCGGCCAACGCAGCGTTCAGGAGTTGCAGGCACACACAGGCGGCGGAGTAGGTCTGTTCGATCTCTGGCACCTTCTCACTGATCACCGGGGCTTCGATCACGGCGACAACCAGATCGGCGCGGTCAAATTGATCGTGGGCTTTGGTGACTTTTTCTGGCTCCATGTTCAGCGCGTCGCCACGCTCTTGTGCCAGTTTGGCAAGCTTGGTGAGTGCAGCATCTTCCAGCACGATCAGGCGCCAGGGTTCAAGTTTGCCGTGATCGGGGCTGCGCAAGGCTGCTTCCAGCAACGGTTCGAGTTCCGCGCGGGTGGGCGCGGGGCCAATCAGGGTTTTGGCGGGACGTGAGCGGCGGCTCAGCAAGAAATCCAGCGCGGCTTGGTTTGGTTGAGGCATGTGTACTTCCCTCAAGAGTTGATTGGGTATGTTGGCGTGGCGCGGTTGGGTTTCAACCGGGCGGGCTGGCGAAAATTTCAGCCATCTCATCCACCAGCGTGGCAAAGAAGGCTTCGACGCGCGCGTTGGGCTGGCGAATTTTGAGTGAGGCGGCCATGGGATCTTCGGCGGTGATGGCAGACCCTGCAAGCTCTTCGATCACGGCATGGCCGCAGAATGGCACGTAGGCTTCTGAGTAGCCGCCTTCGTGTACAAGCAGCAGCTTTCCGTCACAAAGGCGGTTTGCGGCCCCCATCACTTGTTTGGTCATCTGGCGGAAGGTGTCCGCTGTGGCCAACATGCGGGACAGCGGATCAAAAGCGCCTGCGTCAAAGCCACAGGCAACGATAATCACATCCGGTTTGAAGTCGTGTAAGGCAGGCAGGACAATTTGGTCCATCGCGTGCAGGTAGGTGTTGTGTCCCGCGCCGGGCGGGAGCGGGATATTGATATTGGCGCCGAGCCCGGCATCTTTGCCGCGATCGGTGACATCACCGGTGTCCAGCGGGTAATTGTGTTCTTGATGGAGAGAGAGGGTGAGCACGTCGTCGCGATCATAGTAGATTGCCTCGGTGCCGTTTCCGTGGTGCACATCCCAATCCAAAACAGCGACACGTTTGGCCAACCCTTGGGCCTGCACCTCTTCGATGGCCACGGCGATGTTGGCCAACAGGCAAAACCCATTGGGCCAGTCAGGCAGGCAGTGATGGCCCGGAGGGCGAGAGAGCGCGTAGGCGTTTTGCACGTCACCTGAAGTGACTGCGCGCAGAGCTTCGGTGGCAATGCCCGCAGACAGTGCCGCAATTTCATATCCGCCCTTGCCAAATGGCGTGCGCAGGCCAATTTCACCACCTCCGGCATCTGAAACCTCTTTGAACTTGGCCAGGAAGTCAGCCGGATGCACGCGCGATAACATGTCATTCGTAGCGGGAGCGGCGCTCCGCACGTCGAGTTCCGCCGTGAGGCCGGTTACGTCCATGAGGTTCTTGAGACGGCGTTTGGTTTCCGGGCTTTCCGGCAGGCCACCAGCGGCCAGAGGTTGAACGAGATCGCCAACCGGCAGCGTCAGCGCGTAGTTGCCACCTGCGTGCCAGAAGCATTTTTCGTCAAAAAAGAACCCGGTGGCCATGTGGTCAATCTCCCCCTCCACGTTGTGCGAGGGCTACCCTAAGCGGCGCGGTTGTGAAATGTAAATCGCTGTGGGTGACGAGGGGCCAGAACTTTCAGCATTCGAGCGTTTTCATTTGACCCAAAATATCCCGGGGAGTCACAGCGTACTGTGAAGGGGCAGAGCCCCACTTGCGCTGGCCCACAATGCCAAATTCCTTAGTCAGCCGCGCGTTTGAGCATATAGACCCCTTCCGGCAGATCCAAAGCGGCCGTCAGATCCTGCACCATCGTGTTGGACAGGGTGATTTTCTGAACCGTATCGGTGCGGGCGTCATATTGTTCGATGGTGACGCAGTCTTCAAACATGTGAATGATCACATCTTCGCCCAAGGGGGCGGTGCCTTCGTCAACCAGAGTGACTACTGTGGCGTCAAATTCGTGCTCGATGCTGAACATGCCCCTAGCGTAGCGCAAAGGGGAGGGGGTGCAAGCATTTCCCTCTGGTCTCTGGGGGTTTAGGTGATAAATTTACGTCTGTGTCCTAAGGTTGGGCACCTGTGGGAGGGATGTCATGCGCCAGAAACTGCCAGTGAAAGCCAGCTTTGTGGGCCTTGCGATGGCCGCCCTTTTGAGCGGATGTGTGTCGACCACCACCAGCCCTACGCCGCAGCCTGCGGTCCAGCAAAAGCCTGCGCCCAAGATTTCTACAGGACAGGCGACCTCCCGGTTGGCGCCGGTGAAGGCGCGTATGGAATCTGTTGTTGAGCGAGAATGTAAGGCGCGGACACCTGCGGGCACCAACTGTGATTACAAAATCTATGTCGACCCCAAAGAGACCAAGGTGGCCAACGCCTATCAGACGCTGGACAAGACCGGTCGGCCGTTGATTATTTTCACTGCGCCTTTGGTGGCGGAGACACGCAACAACCATGAGCTGGCCTTTGTCATGGGGCATGAGGCAGCGCACCACATAAAAGGGCATATTGCGCGCAGTCAGGGCAATGCGGCCGCGGGCGCCGCGTTGGGCGCCATTTTGGTGGCGGCGGCAGGTGGCAACGCGCAAGCCGTGGAAGCGGCGATGGATTTGGGGGCCGGCTTTGGCGCGCGCAGTTTTTCCAAGAACCACGAGTTGGAAGCTGACCAGCTTGGTACGATCCTGACCAAGAAGTCTGGCTATGATCCGTTGATTGGGGTGAATTTCTTTGAGCGCACGCCGGATCCGGGCAATCAGTTTCTGGGCACACACCCGCCCAACGCCTCGCGCGTGGCGATTGTGAAGCAAACCGCGGCGGGGCTTTAGGCGCGTGCTGCAACTGACCAATGTGGTCACCGATCGGGGCAGCAAATATGCGGTGTCCGGCGGCAAGGTGGCCAACCGCAAAGAGGCGGATGCCTTTCTTAAAGAGCTCAAACGCAACAAGAAATTTGCCAAGGCAACCCACAACACCTGGGCCGCTTTGATGGCGGACGGCACTCCGTTGAAAGGGGATGACGGGGAGAGCGGCGCGGGATTGGTGATCTTGCGGATGCTGGAGCGGGAAGAGCTCAAGGATCACATTGTGGTCGTAACTCGTTGGTATGGTGGCACAAAGCTTGGCGGAGATCGGTTTCGTCGGGTGCAGGATTGTGTGCGGGCATATCTAGAAGCGCTGCATTAAGCGCGGTCAAATTTTTCTCAAAAAGGTGATTGATGCAGGTCAAGGGGGCGGGCGGCCTCTGCTGGTAGACTGCATGGATCAGCCATTGGAGATGCGCTTATGACCCTTGTTTCAGATCGGACGGCCCAGTTGCGCCACCATGCGGCGCTGTTGGATGACACGGCGAGCCGTTTAGGTATGGACCTGCAGGAAGCGGCCATTCGCGGCGCGCTTAAGTTTGATGAAATTTCAGAGGCGGTACTGCGTTGCACCAATTGCAGTCAGCCGGAGGATTGTGCGCAGCGGCTTCAGGAGGGCGGGGCGGTTGTGTCTACGCCGCATTATTGCCGGAACACCGCACTGTTGAAGCGACTACAAGGTGAGCCATAGGCGTTGTGGGGCGCGACCGCGCTCCCTGTAAACATAGACCGATTTAAGCGGCTTAAAGATGCGTTGGAGGCGCAGGGGTGATGGGAAACGTACAGCCATTGGGCGATCCGGTGACACATTTCTGGCTGACGCGCAGCATGGCGCGGGTGCTGGGGGTGTCGCTGAGTGAGGCGATGATGGATCAGAGCCTGAGCGCGGAAGACTACGCCGCCATGGTCACGCGTTGCCGTATGTGTCCGCACACCGAGGCGTGTCAGAGGTTTCTGGGGCAGCAGGCCGGGACGAAGAAAAACGCACCGGAGTTTTGCTGTCATACGGAGCTGTTTGAGAGATTGGCGGCGGGCTGATCCCGCACGTCACAATAGGAAAAGGAGCCAGCGATGTTTGAGAAAATGAGCCAGCACACCGATTTGGTCACAGGCATGTCCAAACGCGTTGGCGTGGATTGGGACGAGGTGATCATGGCCAACCCGGAGAAGGCAAAAGAGTACCGCAGCGCGGTGATGCAATGCACCAAATGCAAGGAGCTGGGGGCCTGTCAGAAGTTTCAGGAATTGAACGACAGCGCCGCCAACGCGCCGGACTACTGCATGAATGTGGAGCTATTCAAAGAGATGCAGCAGGGGTAAACGCCCTATGCGAGGGCCGCTAGAGGCCTTCGACAATTACTGCATTGCCGGTGGAGCAGCTTTGCCGCAGAGCCTTTAGCGGAGCGTAATCCGGTGAGTTAAACAGGGCGCGGGCGCTGTCCATATCGGGAAATTCAAACAACACGATGCGGCTGGGCGACCAGTCGCCTTCGAGCACCTCATGGGTGCCGCCGCGCGCGAGGTATGTCCCGCCCATTTTCTCGACCAGCGGTTTTACTTGCGCCATGAATTGGCCGTAGGGTTCTGGATCGTGGATATCGACGTCGTAGATCAGATACGCAGGCATGGTGGGTCTCCCTATTTTGGGGAGCGTAGCAGATGGGGGCGTTTGTGTCTCTTTTGAGCTGAACCTGTGGTTCAGCCAGCGCCCGACCCTCACCGTCAAACCGGAGGTTTGCTTCCAGCAAAACGGGAGGGCGCTTTCGTACCCACCCAGGGTCAGGCGCCGTTAGAGGGCTCGTTTAAAAGAGAGCTTTGGAAATTTTTGCTAGCCCACCCACCGGTCAGTGCAACACGTTTCATTTTTCGAGAAAACGCCTTGTCCCAATCGCGGACGGTGAGTTTACTTGGAGGGATGTCCACTGGGAGGGATACCGCATTCTCAGATAGAACCTCATCCGGAATTTTCCCCGTCCTGGAAAACTCGAACATGTGGTCAATCATGGCGCTTAGTACCCGCCAATTCATAGCGTCGTCGGCAACCTGCCATTCCATTCTTATTAGCCCGATCTGGGCCAAGTTGCGTTCTAAACGAGATGACCGGATCTGAAAATGCGCCACAATTAGTGAAAGCCAGCGGGCGGAGATTGGATCAGCAAATTTAATGCAGTCCTGCAAGACCGCTATTTCGCTTCTGCTAATGGAAGAATTCTCGACACTCTCTTTTTTAAGCTCTATTTCCCATGACTTCTGCGTCTCAAAATCAGCTGCATTCGCGAAACCAATTTTTGCTTTTGAGTTTAGGCTTGCCAGTACCGGTGGTAAAGCCGCGCGAGCAGCAAGAAGCGACCTTTGGTTATCTTGTTCCGCCAGTCGGTTTTGATTTTCGACTTGTCGCTGTGCACTTTTCCACGCGAGAACTCCGCCGCCCACGCCTGCAATTATTGTTGCGGTGGCGGCAAGTAAAATTGCCCAGTTGTCTGTTACGTCATTGCGGACAGAAAAATCGAGCGAAACGACAACCAACAGCACAGCTCCCGCGCCAATTACAGCGCCAACTAGCCAATCGCTCTGTTGTGCCCATCTTGGGTCCTTCAAATCGACACCCCGTATTGAGTTCCATTTTTGGCCTCGCCAAAAGGAGTGAACTTCACCTAGGGCTGAGACATCCCCACAGGTCATACTCCCCAGCCTCATCCACCTCAACTGACACGATGTCGCCCACGCTCAGCCCATCCGTGCCTTCGTCAATAAACAAATTGCCGTCAATCTCTGGCGCGTCGGCTTTGGTGCGGCAGGTGG
Source organism: Shimia sp. (assembly GCF_049116215.1). Taxonomy (GTDB): domain Bacteria; phylum Pseudomonadota; class Alphaproteobacteria; order Rhodobacterales; family Rhodobacteraceae; genus Shimia. The sequence goes on from NZ_JAGDZB010000003.1 coordinate 26,464, forward strand.
CGATGCCGTCCTCATCAATGTCGTCGACAATGACGTCCATGGTCTGACCCACTTTGGCGGCGAGTTTGGCCTCGGAAATGGCCTGCGCCTTTTCCATAAACCGCTCCCAGCGCTCTTGTTTGACTTCGGCGGGGACGTGGTCTGGCAGATCGTTGGAGCGGGCGCCGTCGACGTTTTCGTACTGGAAGCAGCCAACCCGGTCGAGCTGGGCTTCGTCCATCCAGTCCAGCAGGTGCTGGAACTCGGCTTCGGTTTCGCCGGGGTAGCCGACGATGAAAGTGGAGCGCAGAGTGATGTCCGGGCAGATGTCACGCCAGGCGGCGATCTCGGTCAGGGTTTTGGAGGTGTGCGCCGGGCGGGCCATGCGTTTGAGCGTGTCCGGGTGGCTGTGTTGGAACGGGATGTCCAGGTAAGGCAGGATCAGCCCGTCCGCCATCAGCGGGATCAGATCACGCACATGTGGATAGGGGTAGACGTAGTGCAGGCGCACCCAGGCGTCGAATTGGCCAAGTTCCCGTGCCAGATCGGTGATGTGGCTGCGCACCTCGCGGTCTTTCCACGGGTGGGTGCTGTATTTGCGGTCCAGCCCATAGGCGGAGGTGTCTTGTGAGATCACCAAAAGTTCGCGCACACCGCTCTCGACCAGTTTTTCCGCTTCGAGTAGGATCGCATGTACCGGACGGGAAGCCAGCTTGCCGCGCATGTCCGGGATGATGCAGAACTTACACTTGTGGTTGCAACCTTCTGAAATCTTTAAGTAACTGTAGTGGCGTGGGGTGAGCGACACGTTCTTGGCGGGCAGCAGATCAATGAAGGGATCAGGGCTGGGCGGCACGGCGCCGTGCACCGCATCCAGCACTTGCTCGTATTGATGGGGGCCGGTCACGGCGAGCACTTTGGGATGCGCGCCGGTGATGTACTCGGGCTCCGCGCCAAGGCAGCCGGTCACAATCACTTTGCCGTTTTCCTGAATGGCCTCGCCAATGGCCTGAAGGCTTTCGGCCTTGGCGGAATCCAGAAAGCCACAGGTGTTCACAATCACAGCATCCGCACCGGAGTAGTCCGGCGAGATGCCATAGCCTTCGGCCCGCAGACGGGTGAGGATGCGCTCGCTGTCGACCAAGGCTTTGGGGCAGCCAAGGGAGACCATGCCGATGGTTGGCTGGCCGGGGCGCGCATCGCCTGTGAGGGTGGTGCGGGCGAGGTCGGGGCGGAGTTCTGGCGGATTGCTGGACATGGGGCGCATATAGGCCAGCGCGGATGATTTGGCAAAGGGATAGGGCGGTTTGATGCATTGCGCGTGTGTTCTTGGGCGCTTAGGCTCCGGTTGAGCAGTAAAAGGAGGTCTCCGATGAAGATAATCCGGGGATTGGTGGCAGCGGTTTTGATTTTGGCAATTGGTGCGGTGGTGCTGATTGTGGCGTTGCCGGGGGAGAAAATTGCCAAGCTGGCGGCGGATCAGGTCAAGGCGATGACCGGGCGGGATCTGACGTTTGAAGGCAAAGTCGGCATCAGCTGGTATCCGGTGCTGGGGGTGACCACGGAGAAGGTCAGCTTTGGCAATGCGGCGTGGTCGGAACGCGGGCCGATGTTCACGGCGGAGAAGGCGGTGATTGGCGTTGACGTGATGGCGGCAATTGGCGGGGACATTCGGGTGAAGAATGTCGAGCTGGTGGCGCCGGATGTATTGCTGGAGAAAACCGCAGATGGCCGGGTGAACTGGGATTTGAGTGGGGGCGCGGCTGTGGTTGGTGGGCAGACTACAAGCGCGCCGTCCAGTGGTCAGGCAGCGCCGCCTTCTGCACCTGACGCGGCCACGGGTTTTGAGAGTTTTGCACTGGAACGCTTGGTGATTACCGATGCGCAGGTACGTTACATCGAGCATGGCGGGGCGCGGCAGGAGCTGTCTGGCGTGTCGTTGGAGATGGCGTGGCCCGGACGCGACAAGGCGGCTGATATCCAGATTGAGGCCAGCCCGTTTGGGGCGCCAATAAAAGTGGATGCAACGATTGCTGCGCCGCTGGACATGATCAGCGGCAGCGTTTCAGCGGTCGAACTGGCCATGAAGGCCGGAGGCGGCACAGCGCGTTTTGTCGGACGTGCCGGGATCGCGCCGGAGGCGAGCGGCAAGCTGGATGTATCGGCATCTGATGCGACTGCGTTTTTGGCGGCGCTGGGTACCGGTGGCCTGGAGGGTCCATTGGCTGTGCAGGGGGACGTGACCTTGACGCGCGACGGCGTGGTGTCTGTGCGCGGCGGGCAGGTGGCGGCGCTGGGCAATGCGCTGTCCGTTCAGGCGGATGTAAACCTCAACAGCGTGCGGCCCAAAGTGGCGGCGCAGGTGGCGACACAGACGTTGCGGTTTGCGGCCAAGGATGGTGGCGAAAGTGCCGCAAGTGACAGTACAGCTCCAGTGGGCTGGTCGAAAGCGCCGATTGATGCCAGCGCGCTGGGTCTGGTGGATGGCACCATAAGTTTTGCGGCTGAGGCGATGGATTTAAATGGCATCACCTTTGGCAAGACCCGCGCGACCGTGGAGATTGACCGCGCGCGTGCGGTGGCGACACTCCAGGAAATGGCGGCTTATGAAGGGGCTGTGACGGGAACCTTTGTCGCCAACAATCGCAGCGGGTTCTCTATGCGCGGGGATTTGAAAGTGGCGCAGATTGCGCTGCATCCGTTTTTGGCGGCAACAGCGGATTTGGATAAATTCACCGGCAAGGCGGATTTTGAGAGCCGGTTTCTGAGTTCGGGCGAGTCTCTGGATGCGTTGATGAACAATATGAGCGGCGATGGCAGCGTCGAGATAGGGCGCGGCACCATTGAAGGTATTGATCTGGACAAGCTGCTGCGCGGCGACGTGACCGGTGGCACAACGGTGTTCAACAGTATGGTGGCGAGTTGGGACATTGCCGATGGTGTGCTGACCAACAATGATCTTTTGATGAGCCTGTCGCGGTTAGCCGCAACCGGCAAAGGCACTGTTGGCCTGGGTCTGCGCACCATTGATTATGTGTTTTCGCCACAGTTGCGCGGGCCGGATGGGCCGAGTTTGATTGTGCCGGTCAAGATCACCGGAAGTTGGAGCAACCCAAGTGTGGTTCCGGATCTGGAAGCTGCGATCAAGCGCAGCTTTGATACGGAAATCAAAGCGGTGGAAGATGAGGCCAAGCAGAAGCTTGAAAAAGAACTGGGGCTGGAAAAACAAGAGGGTCAATCAACTGAAGATGCGATCAAGGACAAGCTTGAGAAAGAGGCGCTGCGTGGACTGCAGAACCTGCTGGGCGGCAATTGAGCGACGCTGAGCAGCGCGCTGCACCACATCTGAACACACTGATTTTGCTGACCGCGATGTCGGTTTTGTCCCTGAATATGTTTTTACCGTCACTGGCGGCCATCGCCGATGAATTTGGTGTGGACTATGCGGTGGCCAACCTGTCGATGGGCGCGTTTTTGGCCGTGACAGTCGTGCTGCAAGTCATTATCGGGCCCTTGTCGGACCGCTATGGCCGACGGCCTGTGATGTTGGCTGGGATGGTCGTTTTCACAATCGGTTCCATTTGGTGCTTTTGGGCGCAGGACATTGCGGGCTTTCTCTCCGGGCGGATGCTGCAGGCAGCGGGTGTGGTTGGCATTGCGTTGAGCCGAGCCGTTGTGCGCGACATGCATGGGCCAAAGGAAGCCGCCAGCATGTTGGGGTATATCTCGATGGTGATGGCCATTGCCCCCATGACGGGCCCGACCATTGGTGGGTTTCTGCACGAAGCGTTTGGCTGGCGGTCGAACTTCGCGGTTTATGCGTTGATTGGTGCCGGTTTGCTGTGGCTGACCTGGCGGGACCTGGGGGAGACCAACATCAACCGGGCCGCCACCATGGGGGAACAGTTTGCCACCTATCCTGAGTTGCTGAAGTCGCGTCGGTTTTGGGGCTACGCCCTGTGCAGCAGCCTCTCGGTGGGGGCGTTTTACATCTACATCACCGGGATTGTGTTGATTGGGGTGTCGGTATTTGGGCTGCGTCCAACCACTGTTGGCATGACAGTTGGCGCCATTGCGGTTGGGTTTTCCTTTGGGTCGTATTTATCCGGCCGTTTGGCAAAACGCCTGCCGCTTTGGCAGTTGATGATTGGCGGGCGTGTTGTTGGGCTTGTAGGGCTAGGTGTTGGCTTTGTGATTGTTCTGACGGGTTTTGTGCATCCTGTGACCTATGTGGGGGCAGTGATCTTTGTAGGTATGGGCAACGGGCTAACGCTGCCGTCGACAAACAGCGGCGCCATGTCGGTGCGGCCTAGGCTTGCCGGCAGCGCGTCTGGTTTGTCTGGGGCGATGAGTGTCGCAATGGGAGCCGGCCTGACCAGTTTGACCGGGGCGGTGTTAACGCCACAAAATGGTGCGGTTCTGATGATGGCAATGATGGTGGCTGTGGTGGTGGCCTCGTTGCTGTGCGCGCTCTATGTGCGTTGGTTGGACGTAGTGGAGCCGCTGGTGGAGGAAGCGGGTTGACGGCATAGCGCAGCCCGTGCCATCACTTGCCCCATGACCAAGAACAGCATCTTTTTTGGCACGTATTATACCCTGACCACATAGTGGCGGGGTCTTTGGCATCTTCATCCGCTGCGTTTGACGGGGATGAAGACACAAGAACCTTCCAAGACACATAGTCCCGGCAAACGTGGCCTCACATACGAGGTCCGCAATGGGACAGACAAAACGCACACAAGAACAGAGAACCATTGGTTTGGTGGGCTTTGGCGGCTTTGGCCGCTTGATTGCACAGGAGCTTTGGGCCGGGTGCCCAATCCGCATTTGCGATCCCAGTTACACGCGCGCCAGCCTGCCAGACGGGCGGCGGGTGCCGATGGAGGGGCTCGCTGAGGTCGCGCAGTGTGACATCGTGATATTGGCCGTGCCGGTGGCGAGGATGGCACATGTGTGCCGGGTCTTGGCGCCGCATTTGCGACCGGGCACGCTGGTGTTGGATGTGGGATCGGTGAAGGTCGCGCCAATGCGCGACATGCGTGAATTGTTGCCTCCGCACGTGGAGATCCTGGGCACGCATCCACTGTTTGGGCCACAAAGCGCCAAAGACGGTGTGGCGGGGCGCAAAATTGCTCTGTGCCCGGAGCGCGGGGACCGATGGCGCAAGGTCGCGGCTTTCCTGAAGGCACGTGGGCTGGAGGTGATTGTTACTACCGCAGAAGAACATGATCGGGAGCTGGCAATGGTGCAGGGGCTGACTCATCTGATTGGCAAAGTGCTAACCGACTTGGGACCACTGCCGGAGCGCATGACCACGGCGAGTTTTGACCTGCTGCGCGAGGCGGTGGGCATGGTGCAGGATGATCCGCCCACGGTGTTGCACGCGATTGAGGTGGCCAACCCTTATGCGGCGGAGGTGCGGGAAGCGTTTTTTGCGCGGGCCTCGGAGTTGCAAGCGCAGTTTGCGCCGCAGCCGGCTGTCTCTGAAGTGGCACAGTCCGCCTAGATGATGGCGTACCCCGCAACAGCTGCAACAGCGCAGGCAACGCCAATCAGAAAAGCGCGGACGTTCACGCGTTCGCGTGGGGGCAGTTTCAAACGAATGGAAAGAATAATGATGATACCGCCCACCACAGCGGTGGCGATGGACTGGTAGTGGTGGCCCTTTTCGATGTGGTTTCCGAGGATGCAGCCGACATACATTGCCACCATAAATAGCGGCGCCATCCAGCAGGAGAAGGCGCCCGGGTACTCGCGATGTAAAAAGCTGTTTACGCCAAAGAGGTGCACGGAGAAGACAAAAACTGCGACGCCGTAGGCCGCAGTGATATTTGTTTGAAAGTGGGTGATCGTGATGCCGATCAGCATATTATAGGTGGCAAACGACAGTGCGTTGAGCGTGAGCGCCGTACGCGCAGGGCGGTTGTAGTCCTGCCTAAAATCGACAAGGTAGTAGAGCAGGAAGCCGACCATCAGATAAACGTAGAGCTGATGTTTGAAGAGAACGCCGTAGTTCGGATACTGCGCACCAACCAATTGGGTCATGACCGCAATTTTTGGCAGTAGATAGAGGAACGCATAGGCCAGACCTATGCCGGAGCTGAAGTCCAACAGCCATCGTGATGTCCGTGGAAAGCGCTTGATAAACGGGGTGGTGCCCACATGGGTCAGTGAAATCAGCAGGATCGCGAGGACTTCGCGCCAGGTGATATCGCCATAAAGCGTTGCCGACATTGTGTTGCGCCCCTGTTTCTCTATGCAGCAGTAGGTACAAAGCTCTGCTCGCCATTCAAGCAAAAAGCCCCGCACAGGGCGAGGCTTTCAAAGTGTTATACGCGTTTTTTTTGCTTACCGCTTGCGGTCGCGACGGGCACTCATCGGCTGGAACGCCACGCCCACATGCGCTTCGCAATAGGGTTTGCCCGCTTGCACAGGCAGGCCGCAGAACCAAAATTCGTCAGTCGCAGGGTCCCCAACCGGCCACTTACACGTGCGCTCGGTCAGTTCCATCAGGGACAGTTTCTTGGCAGTCTTTTCGACTTCGTTGACCTTGGCCAGAGCTTCCGGGCTGATCTCATTGGCAGACGGTTGTGGCGGCAGCGGCTGACCGGCTGGAATGATCTGCTTGCGCAGCGATTGCGCCGGGCGTGGCGCGACGGCAGGCTCGGTTTTGGGTTCTGGCTTGGGCTCAGCTTTGGGCGCGGCCTTGGCCTTGGGCGGTGCTTTGGGTTTTGCTGCGGCCTTCGGCTTTGCGTCTGCTTTTGGCTTGGCGTCTGCCTTGGCGCCACCGGTGGCCCGATTGGACAGGCCCAGACGGTGCACCTTGCCAATCACCGCATTGCGGGTCACCCCGCCCAGTTCCTTGGCAATCTGGCTGGCCGATTGGCCTTCGCCCCACATTTTTTTCAACAGCTCTACGCGCTCGTCGGTCCAGGACATCCGTCACTTCCTCAGCTAAAAAGCGGCCTCAACAAAGGCCGCCTCTGCATTTCTTGGTCAGGCACCTATTCTAATCACCCCAGCCCGAGTTACAAGGCGAAGAATCACTCCGGTGCGTGGCAATTGTCAGACTGGGGAGGGAATACCACAGCGACTTGGGGAAAACGGCAGTGATGGCACAGGATCAGGCAACAGAAATGGGCGTGCGGCGCTTTGGTCGGGCGAATTGGCTGGGGCTTGGCACATTGGCCAAACGCGAGATCCTGCGATTTCTGGCGGTGTGGACCCAGACCTTGTTGGCGCCTCTGGTCACAGCCGGTTTGTTTTTGCTGATCTTTTCGATTGCCATTGGACCCAGCCGTGGCGCGGTGATGGGCGTGCCGTTCCTCACGTTTCTGATCCCGGGCATTATGATGATGACGGTGATCCAGAACGCTTTTGCCAATACATCGTCGTCGCTTGTGATCACCAAAGTGCAGGGCAATATTGTCGATACGTTGATGCCGCCACTGTCTCCCATGGAGCTGGTGCTGGGGTATTTGGCAGGGGCGGTCACGCGTGGGCTATGTGTGGCAGTGGCCATCACCATCGCCTTGGCATTGGTTTTGGGGCAGGGGGTGGCGCACCCACTTTGGGCGCTGACCTTTGTGTTGCTCGGCGGTGCGATGATGGGCGCGGTGGGGATCATTGCTGGCATTTTTGCCAATAAATTTGACCAGATGGCGGCGATCACCAACTTCATCGTCACGCCGTTGGCGTTCCTGTCGGGCACGTTTTATTCGGTGGAGGCTTTGCCTGAGAGCTTGCAGAGCTTCACTCGTGTAAATCCAATCTTTTATCTGATTGATGGCACCCGCTACGGCATGATTGGCGTGTCAGATGGGGCGCCAGTGGTCGGCTTGGCGGTGGTTGGCGCGGTGACGCTGGCGCTGATGTCCGTGGCTTACGTCATGTTCAAAACCGGCTACCGCCTTAAGAGCTAACCCGGTTTTCTTCTTGCCGAAAATATCCTGGGGGAGTCCGTCAGGACGGGGGTAAAGCCCCCCGTCTGACCTCACCGCCAGAATGCCAGCCATTCGATCAACTCGAAAAACTTCTTGGCAAACAGTAAGAAGGTCGCGCTGTCGTTGAACACCACGTCGATCCCGATCAACGCCACAAGGAACAGAAACAGAAAAATGGCAATTTGATTGGTCATGACGCACTGCGCCCCCGGATGTGTCGTGGTCGGACCAGATATGCCCGACCCCATCCGAGGGCGCAAGTTGTTGTATTGATAAGGGCTTAGACGCGGCCCATCAGGGCGGCAACATCCGCCATACGTGCGGAGAAGCCCCACTCGTTGTCATACCATGCCAGCACACGGACCAGACGCTTGCCCAGAACTTTGGTCTGGTCCGCGGCAAAGGTGGCGCTTTCGGTGGTGTGGTTGAAGTCCACAGAAACCAGCGGCAGGTCGTTGTAGCCCAGCACGCCTTTCATCTCGCCCGCAGCCGCTTCGGCCATCACAGCGTTCACGTCTTCCAACGTCACATCCTTTGAGGCGGTGAAGGTCAGGTCCACAGCGGAGACATTTGGGGTTGGGACGCGGATTGCGGAGCCATCGAGCTTGCCTTTGAGTTCCGGCAAAACCTCACCCAGCGCTTTGGCGGCACCGGTGGAGGTTGGGATCATCGACATCGCAGCTGCGCGGGCGCGGTACAGGTCTTTGTGACGGCGGTCCAGGGTTGGCTGATCGCCAGTGTAGGCGTGGATCGTGGTCATGATGCCTTCTTCGATGCCGAAGGCGTTGTTCAGGACCTTGGCCACCGGCGCGAGGCAGTTGGTGGTGCAGGAGCCGTTGGAGATCATGTTGTCGTTGGCTTCGAGCTGCGTGTCGTTCACGCCAAACACGATGGTCTTCTGCACGTTCTTTGCCGGAGCGGAGATCAGCACTTTCTTGGCGCCGCGCTCCAGGTGCTTTTGGGCTTTTTCACCGTCATTGAAATTGCCTGTACATTCCAGAACAACGTCCACGCCGTCCCAATCCAGCTCGTCCATGTCGTAGGTGGAGTACATGCGCATTGGGCCTTGGCCCACATCCATGGTGCCGTTGCCGGCGATCACTTCGTTGCGGAAGCGGCCATGTACAGAGTCATAGCGGATCAGGTGCGCTGCGGTGTCCAGCGGGCCGGTGGCGTTGATTTTCACAACGCGGACGTCTTCGCGTGCTTCTTCGGCGATGTGCATGAGGGTCGAACGGCCAATGCGGCCAAATCCGTTAATGCCGACGGTAACAGTCATGAAGAGCTCCTGTCCTGCTCTGAACGGTGGAAATATGGTCTTGGCTATAGAGCGAGAGAGGTGTTTTAGAAAGGTAAAATCCCGAGAAAAAACGGTATGTTAGCGTTAAACCTATGCGGTGTCGCTATCGGTTCCGCTGCCGGTAACGCTAACGGTTGTGGTGGGTGTACCCATTGGCTGTAGTTGGGTGTGCAAGTGCAGCAAAAGTGGGTTTGATTTCGAATCGGCGTGTGCGTTTTGTGGATCAAAGGCGGGTTTCATACCGGTCTAAACAGCAGTGAAACATTTTTTTTGTCGCATTGTGCAGGTGAAATGGCACGATCTGCGAGTGGATCATTCGCAACGGGGGCTATTCTATCTTCAACAACGCAAATGGCGCCAAAGAACGGGAGGCAGCTTATGCAACTGATCGTGGATGGAAAATCCCATGAGGTGGATGTCGAAGAGGACATGCCGCTGCTGTGGGTGCTTCGGGATGAATTGGGCATCAAAGGGGTGAAATACGGCTGCGGGGTTGCGGCCTGCGGTGCCTGCACGGTGCATATTGACGGGGTGGCGGTTCGGTCGTGTCAAACACCTGTGGCCGATGTGGATGGACCGGTGACAACCATTGAGGGCCTGGGGCAGCCGGAGGCATTGCACGCGGTGCAAGAGGCTTGGGTGGAGCATCAGGTGGCGCAGTGTGGGTACTGCCAGTCGGGGCAGATCATGCAGGCGGCGTCGCTGTTGTCGGAGATCAAGATGCCGTCGGACGCAGAGATTGACGAAGCGATGAGCGGCAACCTGTGTCGATGCGGGACGTACCCACGTATTCGTGCGGCGGTGAAGACGGCCGCGGCCAAGATGCAGGAGGCGTAAGTCATGGGCAAGGTTGGAAAAATTGCGCGTCGCACGTTCCTGTTTGGGGCCGTTGCCGTTGCGGGTGGCGTCGCGTTTGGGGTCTACAAAGTGCGCACGCCCTATGAGAACCCTCTCAAAGAAGGACTTGCCGATGGGGCGTCCACGTTTAACCCGTGGGTGGTGATTGATGGCGAGAAGATCACTCTGATTACGCCGCATGGTGACAAAGGCCAAGGCGTGGCGCATGCGCAGGCAGCCTTGATTGCGGAAGAGTTGGACGTGGAGTTTGGTCAGTTTGAGATCGATTTTGGTAAGCCGGACAAGGCATATTGGAACCGCGCATTGGCTGGCGATGGCGCGCCGTTTATGGCGACCGATGAGAGCTTTACGGCGGAAGCCACCCGCAGCTTTATGGGCGGCATGATCAAGCTGCTGGGCATGCAGATCACTGGCGGCTCGACCGCGATGCCGGACAGCTATGAAAAGCTGCGTGAAGCTGGCGCTGTGGCGCGGGAAACGTTGAAACTGGCAGCGTCCAATGTGAGCGGCGTGCCGGTGGCGCAGTTGAAGACTGCAAATGGGGCTGTGCAGCTGCCGGATGGTACGGAGCTGGCTTATACAGCGCTGGCTGGAGAAGCGGCAAAGGTTGATCCTGTCACCGAGATCACGCTGCGCAAACCGTCGGAGTGGCGTTTGATTGGCAAGCCGATGCAGCGGCTGGACATGGTGGCGAAATCCACCGGCACCTTGGACTATGGCATCGACGTGGACATCGACGGCATGGTGCATGCGGCGGTGATGTGTAATCCACGTCAAGGCGGGGCGCTGAACGGTTATGACGCCAGCGCCGCCGAAAGCATGCGTGGGGTGCAAAAGGTTGTTGAGGTCACCGGCGGTGTTGCGGTGGTGGCTGACAACACCTGGCGCGCGATTCAGGCGGTGCAGGCGATCGACTTTGACTGGGGCGCCGCACCCTATCCGGCAGAACAAGATGGCCATTGGGCCGCGATCGAAGCGTCTTTTACTGAAGAGCAACTCGATAAAGAGTGGCGCAACGAAGGGGATGTGACCGCCGCCCTGGCTGGGGGCAAGGCAGTGGAGGCCGCGTACCGTGTGCCCTATGTGGCGCATGCGCCGCTGGAGCCGCTGAACGCAACGGTGCTAGTTGAGGATGACAAGGTCACGGTTTGGACCGGGCATCAGATCCCGCGCATGTTGCAGGATCAGGTGGCAAAGGTCACCGGCCACACATCAGAGCAGATCGAGCTGGTAAACCACTTTATGGGTGGCAGCTTTGGCCATCGGTTGGAATTCAAACACGTGGAACTGGCGGCGGAAATTGCCAACCAGATGCGCGGCACTCCGGTGAAGCTGACATACAGTCGGGAAGAAGACTTTGCGCATGACTTCCCACGCCATATTGGCATGGCGCGCGGCAGCGGTGCGGTGAAAGATGGCAAAGTGTCCGCGATGGATTTGCAGGTGGCGATGCCGTCGGTGGTTGGCTCACAAATGGGCCGTGCAGGCCTGAATGTGCCCGGACCGGACATGCAGATTGCGGCGGGGGCCTGGAACAACCCTTATGGATTGGAGAACTTCCGTATGCGGGCTTACCGTGTGCCGGAATTGGCGCCGGTGTCGAGCTGGCGGTCTGTGGGGGCCTCTGCCGGTGGGTTCTTCTTTGACAGCCTGCTGGACGAGCTGATCCATGAGGCGGGGGCTGATCCGTTGGAAGAACGTATTCGTCTGATGCAGCATGATGTCAGTCGCAAGGTGCTTGAAACGGTTGGCGAGATGTCCAACTGGAGCAGCCCGTTGGGGCCAAACAAAGGGCGCGGTGTCGCCTTTGTGGAGAGCTTTGGCGTGCCAACGGCAGAGGTGATTGAGGTCACCAACACCGAAGACGGCATCACCATCGACAAGGTTTGGGTCGCGGCCGACGTGGGTACAGTGATTGACCCGGTGAACTTTGAAAACCTTGTGCAGGGTGGCGTGATCTTTGCGCTGGGCCACGCGATGAACAGCGAGATCACCTATTCCGATGGCATGGCGGAGCAAGCCAACTATTGGGACGCTGAGGGCATGCGCCTAAAACAGTGTCCGGAGATCATGGTGCGTGGCTTGGAAAACGGCGACCAAGTGCGCGGGATTGGCGAGCCGCCGGTGCCGCCAGCAGCGCCCGCCTTGGCCAATGCGATCTTTGCGGCGACGGGGCAGCGTATTCGCGAATTGCCGCTCTATCACCACATTGATTTTGCCTGAATGCAAAAGGCCCGCCGAGTTGGCGGGCCTTTTGCTTAGCTGGGTTTGAAGTTCGGCGGGCGTTTCTCAAAGAATGCGGCGCGGCCTTCTTTGGCGTTGTCGCTGCCCAGTAGCAGAGGTTGCAGGTCGCGCTCATAGTCGATCGCACGATCCATGCGGCCACTGTCAAACGCCTTGATGGCGCGTAAGGCCTCTGGTCCCAGGGTTTCGACGTGTTTGGCAAGCTCCAGCGCGGTTTCGAGCGCTTTTCCATCTTCAACCAATTCGTCCACCATGCCGATGCTTTCAGCCCGCACTGCACTGACAGGTTTGGCATAGAGCATGATCTGGCGGGCGCGAGCTTGACCCACGCGGGCGGGCAAGGAGGCCAGCAGGCCATAATCGGGCATCAGGCCGATCTTGGGGAAGGCGGCCATGAAGCGGGCGGAGTTGCCTGCAATCACCGTGTCACACATCATCGCGACTGCGAGGCCAGCCCCTGCAGCCCAACCTTCGACGGCAGCAATCACCGGGACGGAGCCGCCTGTGATCTGGTTCACCATGTGTTTGACGTGTTCAAAGTTGATGCGCTTGAGCCGGGCCGGGGCGTCCATCGCGGCAATGTCACCGCCGGAAGAGAAGTTGCCGCCTGCGCCGGTGAGAATGATGGCGCGAATAGAGGTGTCCTCTTCGGCCTGCTCCAGTGCTTTGGAAATCGCTTCACGGGTGGCCACGCGGATTGGGTTGAGCCGCGCGGGATCGTTGAGGGTCAGCACCAGCGCGTTGTCGATGCGTTCTGACAAAAGAGGGTGGTCTGACATAAGAGCTCCTGAGCTTGTTTGCCGTAAGTGTAGGCCTTGTGGCGCTGGGCTCAAGAGAGGCAGGTGCATTTGACACGCGACGTCACAGGCTGATCGGTTGATGCGGGAACAATGCGCGCGGTCTTCCCTTTCGCCATTTGTGCCGATACGGTCCCGACGTAAGGGATTGAAGGGCAACGGAAATGACGGAAATCCGAAAAATTCTGCATGTGGAAGATGATGCGGACATTCGCGAGATCACCTATCTGGCCTTGGCCGAGTTTGGTGGCTTCGAGGTTCTGCAATGTTCCAATGGCACCGAGGCGATCAAAAAGGCCGCGAAGTTTGCGCCGGACCTGCTTTTACTTGACGTGATGATGCCGGGATTGAGTGGGTTGGAGACGCTGACCAAGTTGCGTCGGCAGGATGAACTGGCCGATGTGCCGGTGATCTTCATGACCTCCAAAGACGTGACGTCCAAACACCATTCCGACATCACCGAGCGCGCAGTGGGGGCAATCCAAAAACCGTTTGACCCGGTTGCCTTGCCGGATCAATTGCGAGCGATTGTGTTCAATTCCGCGTGAGCGTGCCTATGCGGTTTCGATCACACAGCCAAGCTCCTCGGTGAGCAAGTCGGTGGCCACAAGGATGGTTTCCATCTCCGCATCACACGGCGTGTTCTGCTGGCTGCGTTCCAGCAAGGCCTCTGCTTTTTCTGCCAACTGGCCCAAGCGGTGTAAGCCGTAGGTGGCGCAGATGCCAGCCAGTTTGTGTGCAGCCAAGTGAAGACCGTCTAGCGCAGGCTGGTCGGCACCATGCTCCAGAAGCGTTGCGGTGTGTTCTTCAATTTCTGCCTCCCGCTGTGGCAGGCCGGACATGAAATGGCGGCGCAGGCGTTCAAATTTATCCTGATGATCGTCTGGAAACATGGTGGTGCTCCTTCTGGGGCTCACATTTGTGGCAGTTCGATGCTGATGTTGTCTTCGGTGTCGCACAGGGGAAAGACGGCGTAAAACCGGGTGCCTTCGCCCAGTGTGCTGTCAAAGTCGATGGAGGCCCCGTGGTCTTCGACGATCTGACGCGCGATGGACAGACCCAAGCCCGAGCCTTCAAAGTTGCGGCAATCGGAGTTGTCGACCTGAGTGAACTTGCCGAAAATTTGCGGGCGCTCACCTTCAGGGATACCAACGCCATAGTCGCGGACTTCCAGCACGGCACAGCCGTCAACCAAACGGGCGCTGAGTTCGACATAACCGCCCTCATGGGAGAATTTCACTGCGTTGGACAATAAGTTGTCCAACACTTGCATCATGCGCTCATGATCCGCGCGGATGGTCAGCGGGAATTGGGGCGGGGCGGTGCGCACAACAATTTCATATTGGTCGGCGTAGGGCGTGATGGATTGTGCCGCGTCGTTGAGCAGTTCTCCAAGATCCACGGGCGCAAAATGATACACCATCTTGCGGGCTTCCATCTTCTGAATGTCGAGCAGGTCGTTGATCAGTTTGCTCAGGCGCTTGCTGTTCTTATGCGCGATGTCGAGCATCCGGTCAGCCTTCTCTGGATCCTTGGAAAGGTTGGTTTCCCGCAAGAGCGTCAGTGAACCGGTAATCGAGGTCAGCGGTGTGCGCAATTCGTGGCTCACAACAGAGACAAACTGAGATTTGATTTCGTAGCTTTCGCGCGCTTTGTCCCGTTCTGACCGCAGCTCGTCCATCTGATCCAAAGTGCGCTGATACATGCGCAGGAAGATCGTGGAACACTCTAGGACAAAATAGAGTACAAACAGCGAGGTGGCGAAGTGCAGCCAGAGTTTGGATGTGAAATGCGCGCCTTCCGTCAGGATGTCAGAGGCGGGGATAAAGATAAACAACGCGCCATAAGTGATCAGGCGGAGCGCCAGAACTTGTTTGAGTTGATGATTGTTTACGGCCGCAAATAAACCTGCCGCAAATAAGAAAAAGAGCGACGTGAAGTGTTCGCCCGGACCTTCCAGTCGCGCGAGCAAAAGCGTGAACGTGGCAATCGAAATAGCTGAAATGGCGTTTGAGATAAACAACAGCTTCAACAGCCGATGGCTGTGCCGCAGCGAATGATCGGTGCGATGGATCACTTTGTGACAGACAATGCCGTCAAAAATGTCGCCAACCTGGATCAGCAGGTAGCAGAGGGCTGCGAGCGGCCAGGAATAGTAAAAACCGCATAGGAAACCGGCACCAGCGTAGATGCCCTGGCGTTGCCAAAACAAAGCTGCACCTCCGCTGGCGAAGTCATGCATCTGTTGTTTGAGACGGCGGGAGTGTTCCACCGGTGGTTGGCGGCGGGGAAACATCACACGGAGACGGCGCGCGATACGGCGCAGTATCGGCGTGTCTAACCGTGAGTGGTTCGAGTCTTCAATGTGCATTCTGCGACATCCGGTAGTGATCGGTTTGGCCGCCAAGTGGCAGCCTGGCGAAGTTGCCATCAAAAAAAGCAGCAGAATGTGGCTCAAAAATGGTCCGGGTCCGGCAGGAAAGGGATTTTCCTAGCTCGGGCGGGCATTTGTATCGGGCTGGAAGACACGTCCGTCGTGCTCGAGCTTGCCAACGGTCTCAGTGCGGACAAAATCCAGCAGTTCAAATGTGGTGTCGATGTGCCCGCGATTGTGTGGCACGTATCCGGATTGATCAAACGTGCCTGTGGCCTCGATCACATCGCCAGGGGCGACGGTGTCGCGAAAACGGTCAATGAGTGCCTGATCGGTCACAGTGAAACACACGCGTTTCGGATAGCGAAACCCGGGAGCCTCAGCTTCGGTTGCAGCGGTCGCAGAGATATCAACCAACAAACGCGGCTCTGGCTCGGACAAAAGCAACGTGTGGGCGATTTCACCTTTAACGTGAAAATTTAGGAAGTATGGCTGCATCTCTATCCCTGTGGTCCTTTACCCGTGACGCGTGACAGTTCCGTGAAAGCCTGTCGTCATAAGGTGGCATTTTGGTGTTTGCGGCGGGGAAATTTTACGAAGCCATTGGTTAACAGGTTCCGCCGTTAATAAAGGTTTCTCCTTAATTGGTTGATAAAGGGTGAATTTTTTGCATAACATTCATCTAAATTTGCGAAAACTGTGTTCTGGGAGCAGAAACAATCTACAAAGTTTTAAAGTTGAACTTTTTCTGTAGAAGTTGGCTAAAAATTGTGTCTCAATTGACGTGAAGGGTAAGTCGGGTCACAGACGCGCTACGCGGTTAGGTTGTGTCTGAAGGCGAAGCTTGAGATCCGAGTAAGGGTTTTCCGGTTGATGTGTACGGTACAAAGGGGCTGGCCTGGCGAACGGGTGGCCGGAAGTTCCTTTGTGTTTTGGTAGGTTATGAGTGTTTGGGTTTGTATTTGGTGCGTGCCAGAAGGGCCGCGCCGCAGTGTGAGTGAGTTCATTTGGTACCTGGGGCAATGAGTATCCGGAGAAATTGGGGAAATGCTGACGACTACTCTGTCATTCGAGAACATGCACAAGCATGGCGAATTGATGGTCAACCTATTGAGAGCGCGAAAGCAGTCTTTCATCATCCAGAACAACTGGGACCTGCCCGAAGTGGCGGGTATGGAATACGACCAATACGACACACCGGCATCGAGCTGGATCGCGGTACATGAGGGTGAGCGTGTGCTGGCGGGGGTGCGGTTGACGCCAACCACAGCGCGCTGCGGCATGTACTCCTACATGATTCGAGATGCCCAGAAAGGCATGCTGGAGTCTATTCCAACCAACCTGCTGTATGACGAAGCACCAATTGATCCTTATATCCTGGATGCGAGCCGTGTTTTTGTGGCGCGGGATGTGCCAGCTGAGGAACGCACGGAGGTGCAAACGCAGCTGATGGAAAAGCTGATCGAGACAGCCCGAGAGATGCGGGCCAAACAGGTTCTGGGTCTCGTGCCCGCGATTTGGCCGCGGTGGATCCGGCGTCTTGGACTGGTGGCAGAGCCAGCCGGACCGGTGATGCTGGTCGATGGGGCGCCTGTTCAGGTGGCGCGCATGGATTTGTCACACACCCACCACTAAGAAAACCAGTCGCGGTTAGCCAAAAGCCGCCGCGACTTTGGGGTGCTGGCCGTCATCGCTTAAAGCGTCGTGCAGCAGGGTTTCGTAAGCCCGTCGCTCCATCTCAGTTTGAAACCCGCTGGCGGGATGCAGGCGCACAGTTTTGCGCAGGTCTGCTGCGGAGGCGTTTGGCGCCCGGCTTTCGATGCTTTCAGCGGCCTTCTGGAGCGCATCCAGCGCGCCACCGCGGGTGAGCGTGCGCAGTTTGATTGCCTCGCCAAAGCACATGTCGTTTTGCAAGCCGTCGATTTGTGTGGATGGGACATAGGCCAAACGGCTGTTTAACTCCGCCTCTAAACGGGCGCTGGAGTAGCCGGCGCTGCGGGGCAGTGTGCCAACAAACAGGCCGTTGCCTTTGTAGGTGACCTGCGCGTCGTTGTTGGCCAAGACGGAGAGAAGTTCGCTGCCAATGTCTGTTAGAAGTTGCCGGAAAGCCACGGCGGACAATGACGCGTAAGCGCTTCCGGCTGTGGTGACTTTGGCCGCGAACGCCTGGGTGCGCATCCGCTGTCTGCGGGGCATGTCCAGAACGTGCTTTTCAAACGCCATGCAGCCAACCAGTTGGGTTACACCGGTGATCTCAATGGGCTCGCTCAAGCTGTGAGCGGTGTTGAAAATCAGATCTTTTTTGAGCGCGGCCATTTCCGACACGCTGGCGGTGAGTTGCAGTTGTTCGGCAACCTGACGCTCGGCGATGGAAATTCGGGTGAACAGTTCCAAAAAGTCAAAAGGCTTGGTGACGTAGTCTGTGGCACCCGCTTCAAAGGCGGCGTCGATATATTTCTTCTGCGACATCGCCGTCAGCATCAGGATTGGCGTGCGTGTGTATGGCCGGGTCTTGCGGATTTTCTTGGCCAGTGTGATGCCATCCATGATTGGCATTTGTACGTCCAGCAGGAAGCAGTCGAAGGGGACTTTGGCTTTGGCGATGGCGCGAATGGCCTCTGGGCCAGAGGTAGCTGTGACAATGCTATGATTGGTTTTGGCTGCCACTGCTTCGGACAGCAGTTCGCAGATGTGTTCGTCGTCATCAATGGCCAATATCTTCATAGTCCCAGCCCTTTCTGGCGCTGTGTCTGTGCTTTGTACCTACCCAACTCTGTCACTCACTAAAGCCGACACTTCTGATCGGTCCTTTAGAGGTTAGTATGTTGGGCAATTACGGTCAGAAAGGGGCGCGAATGGTGACCGAGGGGGAAAAATTAGGAATTTGTTAACCTAGGTTTTTAAGGGCGCGGCCGGCCATCGCATTGGGAATGCGGCAGGAATTCGGCACGATTTGGCTCGGTTCAATCTAGGGGAGAGGAGGTGATTTTGGCTTCCCGCAAGGTGTGGTTAGACAAATTTCCGGAAGATTTTGGTCTGGTCAAACATGTCTTCCAGCGCGTGCATACGATCTTCGGTCTGGTCCCAGCGGGCTTCCTGAACCGCGGCGATCAGAGTTTCTGACAAGAGCATCATCGACACGGTAGAGTCCCAGGCAGAGGGCGCTTCAATCCGGCATTTGAGGGAGACATCCGCGTATTGGCTGATCGGGCTTTGCCATTGATCGGTGATCAAGGCGATCTTGGCGCCGCGTGCCTTGGCGATTTCAGCCAGGCGTAACGTGGAGTTCTCGTAGCGCCGAATATCGTAGATCAGAACCACGTCGCCTTCGGAGATATCCAGCAGGTCGTGCGGCCAGGCATTGGACGTGGAGCGGATGTGACGCACGCGGGCGCGGATGACTTGCATATGCAGGTGCAAGTATTCGCTCAAAGCGTGGGTGATACGTCCGCCAGTGATGTAAAGCGCACGGTTTTCATCCGCCAAAAGGCCGGTTAGGGCGTCAAATTGTGCGGGGTCGATGTTGGCCAGGGTTTGGCGGATATTGCTCATCACCGCATCGGTAAAGCGGTTGAGAATATGCGCTTCCGGCGCGCTTTGGGCCCAGCTTTCATGCTTGGCAATTGGATTGGAGAACCGAGCCTCCACCTCTTGACGGAGTGCCTCCTGAAACTCAGGGAAGCCTGTATATCCCAGCTTTTGCACCATGCGGGCCACGGTTGGCGTCGAAACCGACGCTTTCTCCGCGAGTCGGGTGATCGAGCCCATGCCAGACATGGGATAATTCTCCAAAATCACCCCAGCGAGCTGACGCTCAGCCCGGGTCAAACTGTCATAAATTTTGTTTATGGTTTCCTGTGCGGTGTCTTTCACGGAGGGCTCACTTACTAACTGCTACAAATGTAAGCATAGTTTCAAAGTAATCATCTGAGAAGAAAAATTTTCAGAATAATTATTGACAGGACGGGTGACTCTGAAGAAGTTTGTTCACAAATGTGAAATGGCACGACGGGAACAACATGACTCTAGATGATTCAGAGGCAGTGATGATCGAGGGCGATATTGCGCCCTGTGACATTCTGTTCGTGTGTGAACATGCCTCTCGCCATTTTCCAGATACGTTTGGTGATCTCGGCCTGAGCGAAGACGTGCGCCAAAGCCATGTGGCTTGGGATCCTGGCGCGTTGACGCTGACCCGTGAATTGGCAAAGCGGTTTGATTGTTCGCTGGTTGCCGGCGGCGTGTCGCGGCTGCTGTATGATTGTAATCGCCCTCCTGAAGCACCGGATGCCGTGCCGGCAAAAAGCGAAATTTTCGATATTCCAGGCAATGTGGATTTGTCGGAAGAGGATCGTCACGCGCGTGTGACTCAGATCTACCAGCCGTTCAAAGAGGCGGTGGAGCAGGTGGTTGAGGTGGTGCATCCAAAGGCGATTGTGACCGTCCATTCCTTTACACCAGTGTATCACGGCAAACAGCGCGCGGTGGAAATTGGCATACTGCATGATCGGGATACGCGGCTGGCGGACAAAATGTTGGATGCCATGTCCGATGGTCCATTCAACACGCTACGCAATGATCCATATGGGCCGGAGCATGGGGTGACCCATTCTTTGAAGGCTTATGCGCTGCCCAACAAGCTACCCAATGTCATGCTGGAAGTGCGCAACGACCTGCTGGCGGATGACGCCACGGCGGCTGGTGTCACCGAGGCACTGGCGGCTGCGATTGCGCAGGGCATGGCAGAGCTGCGCGAAGCCGGGGAGATTGTGTGATGCCAAAGCTCATTCGCTATTACATACACGGGGTGGACTGGTTTAACCGCAAAGTTGGCCGGTTTGTCATGTATGGCATCTTTGTCATGATGGGCATCCTGCTGTGGTCGTCTTTCTCCAAAACGTTCTTGGAGCCGTCGATGTGGACGTTGGAAATGGCGCAGTTTGCCATGGTGGCGTATTACGTGCTTGGCGGGCCGTATTCGGTGCAAATGGGCTCCAACGTGCGCATGGATCTGTTCTACGGCGAGTGGACCTTGCGCCAGCGCGCCATTGTTGACGCGATGACCGTATTTTTTCTTGGGTTCTATCTGGTGATCCTGATCCATGGAGCCGTGGGCTCGAGCGCGTATTCGCTGGGGTATTTTGGCGTGGAACCCTACACCTTCTACAAAGATCTTGTGATGGCCTACATCACCGGCGGCAAAGAGGCCGCGAGCGAGATCATTGGATATATCGAGCGCAGCCCTACGGCCTGGCGCCCCGTTCTTTGGCCGATCAAACTCATCATGGTTTTTGGCTTTATTCTTATGCTCTTGCAGGCGATTTCTGAGCTTCTCAAAGATATCGCGCGCATCCGCGGAGTGGACTACTAATGTCTTACGAAATGATCGCCATTCTGATGTTCTCGACCATGATGCTGATGCTCATGACCGGGCAGCGTGTCTTTGGCGCAATTGGCTTTGTTGGGGTTCTGGCGGCGGTGCTGCTGTGGGGCACTGGTGGCTCGGATATTGGCTTCTCCGCGGCAATGAAGCTGATGAAATGGTATCCTTTGCTGACGCTGCCGATGTTCATTTTCATGGGCTACGTGCTCAGCGAGTCTAAGATCGCTGATGACCTCTACAAGATGTTCCATGTCTGGATGGGGCCGGTCCGAGGTGGGCTTGCGATCGGGACCATTCTGTTGATGGTTCTTGTTTCCGCGATGAATGGTTTGAGTGTCGCCGGGATGGCGATTGGTGCCACCATCGCGCTGCCGGAGCTGCTCAAACGCGGATATGACAAACGCATGGTCACCGGGGTTATTCAGGCCGGATCAAGCTTGGGTATTCTGGTGCCGCCCTCTGTGGTTCTGGTGCTCTATGCGATGATTGCACGCCAACCGGTGGGTCAGCTGTGGTTGGCTGGTGTTTTCCCGGGCCTGATGATGGCAGCGATGTTTATCCTCTATGTGGTGATCCGTTGTCGCATCCAGCCAGAGCTTGGTCCGGTTTTGCCAGCGGAAGAGCGCAACATCAGCCGCGCGGAAAAGATGAAACTTCTGCGGGCAGGCCTGCTGCCACTGGTGATCTTCGCAACCATGATGATCCCGTTTGTGAATGGCTGGACTTCTCTGGTGGAAAGCTCGGCAATTGGGGCCATCACAGCCTTTGTGGCCGCCGTGCTGAAAGGCCGTATGACCCGGGAAGTGTTCGAGAACTCGGTACGCAGCACGTTGGGGATTTCCTGCATGTTCATGTGGATCATTCTCGCGGCACTGGGTTTTGGCGCGGTGTTTGACGGGCTGGGCGCGGTGAAAGCCATCGACAACCTGTTCACTGAGCAACTGGGCCTTGAGCCTTGGATGATCCTGATCCTGATGCAGCTGAGCTTCATCATCATGGGCACCTTCCTGGATGACACGGCGATGTTGGTAATCGTGGCACCTCTTTACGTGCCACTGGTACAAGCGCTTGGCTTTGATCTGATCTGGTATGGCGTGCTCTACACCATCACCACGCAGATCGCCTATATGACGCCGCCCTTTGGCTATAACCTGTTTCTTATGCGGGCCATGGCGCCCAAAGAAGTCACCCTACGCGACATATACCGCAGCATCGTGCCCTTTGTGGCTGTGATGGTCTTGGCCCTGACGTTGGTCATGATCTTCCCGCAGATCGCACTGTGGCTGCCAAACTATGTTTACGGAAAATAAAAACACTAAAGAGCGCCGCGAACGGGGCCGAAACGCAACAAGGAGAGTAAGAGATGACAACTAGACGTAAGTTTCTTCAGACCGCTGGTGTTGGGGCAATGGCCGCACCACTGGCGACCCCGGCGCTGGCTTCCAGCACCATCAAGTGGCGCATGCAGACCTATGCCGGTCCATCGCTGGCCGCGCATGTGATTGATCCCGCGATTGAAATGTTCAACAAAATTGCGGGCGACCGCATGCAGATTGAACTGTTCTACGCCGATCAGCTGGTCCCAACCGGTGAGCTGTTCCGTGCTATGCAGAAAGGCACCATTGACGCGGTACAGTCTGATGATGACTCCATGGCGTCCCCAACCGAAGTCACAGTGTTTGGCGGCTACTTCCCATTTGGGTCGCGCTACAGCCTCGACGTTCCTGTGCTGTTCAACCAGTACGGCCTGAACGAGATCTGGGACGAAGAGTACTCCAAAGTTGGTGTGAAGCACATCAGCGCCGGTGCATGGGATCCTTGCCACTTTGCGACCAAAGACCCAATCAACTCGCTCGCCGACCTCAAAGGCAAGCGCGTCTTTACCTTCCCAACCGCGGGCCGCTTCCTGAGCCAGTTTGGCGTGGTGCCAGTGACCCTGCCATGGGAAGACATCGAAGTTGCGGTACAGACCGGCGAACTCGACGGCATCGCATGGTCCGGTATCACCGAGGACTACACCGTGGGTTGGGCCGACGTGACCAACTACTTCCTGACCAACAACATCTCTGGC
This sequence comes from Shimia sp., assembly GCF_049116215.1. Classification (GTDB taxonomy): domain Bacteria; phylum Pseudomonadota; class Alphaproteobacteria; order Rhodobacterales; family Rhodobacteraceae; genus Shimia. The sequence goes on from NZ_JAGDZB010000003.1 coordinate 49,413, forward strand.
GCATGGGCAGGCAGCTTCTTCGCCAACCAGGGCCGTTGGAACGAGCTGCCAGAAGATCTGCAGACCCTGTTCCGCGTCTGCTGTGACCAGTCGCACTACTACCGTCAGTGGTGGTATTGGGGTGGCGAAGCCAACCTGCGCGTCAACGGAGACAAAATGCAGCTGACCACAATCCCTGATGATGAATGGGCGACTGTGGAAACTGCGGCTGTGAAATTCTGGGATGAGATTGCGGCAGAGAGCCCAACCAAAGCCAAAGTTGTTGAGATCTTCAAAAAGTACAACGCGGACATGCAGGCGGCTGGCCGTCCGTACCGCTAAGGCTTAGATCTCCAAAAAGCGAAATTCGAAGCCCCGGTTTGATTGCTGGGGCTTCGGTGACACCAAGAGAAAGTGCAGCAGATGTCTGGCAATTTGACCCTAGAAGAGTTGGGCGCGCTGAGCGCCAGCGGCGAGATCGACACCGTTCTGGCCTGTATTGTGGACATGCAGGGCCGCTTGATGGGCAAGCGCTTTGTGGCGCAGCATTTTGTCGACAGCGCCTGGGAAGAGACCCACTGCTGTAACTATCTTCTGGCGACTGACCTGGAGATGCACACGGTTGAGGGCTACGCCTCTACCAGCTGGTCTGCAGGTTATGGCGACTATCTGATGAAGCCGGACCTCACCACGCTGCGCAAAGCGGCCTGGCTGGAAGGCACGGCACTTGTGATTTGTGATGTGATGGATCATCACGGTCACCACGACATTGCGCACTCCCCGCGCGGCATGTTGAAAAAGCAAATCGCGCGTTTGGCGGAGATGGGCTTTGAGGCTGTATCGGCAACCGAACTTGAATTCTTTATTTTTGAGCAGAGCTTTGAAGAGCTTGGCAAAAATGGATACCGGGACCTGACACCGATCAGCGCCTACAACGAAGATTACCACATTCTGCAGACCACCAAAGAAGAAGGTGTGATGCGCACCCTGCGCAATACGCTTTATGCATCGGGCATTCCGGTGGAAGGCTCCAAAGGGGAAGCCGAGACCGGCCAGGAAGAGCTCAACATCCGCTACGGCAGCGCGATGGACGCGGCGGAAAACCACACAGTGTCCAAACACGCCGCCAAGGAAATTGGCTGGCAGCAGGGACACGCGGTGTCCTTCCTACCCAAGTGGCACCATGACAAAGTCGGCTCTGCCAGCCACGTGCACCAGTCGCTCTGGACCAAAGACGGTGTGCCAGCGTTTTACGACCCGGATGCCGAACTGGGCATGTCTGAACTGGCGCGGCACTATTTGGGCGGCTTGCTGAAATATGCCGACGACATTACCGTTTTCCTTGCGCCTTATGTGAACAGCTACAAACGTTTTCAGAAAGGCAGCTTTGCGCCCACCGCCAAGGTGTGGTCGGTGGACAACCGCACCGCGGCGTTCCGTCTGTGTGGTGATGGCAGCAAAGCGGTGCGCGTGGAGTGTCGTGTGCCGGGCGCAGATATGAACCCCTATCTGGCAATTGCGGCGATGTTGGCGGCGGGCATCAAGGGCATTGAGGAAAAATGTGATCCAGGTGCGCCACTGACCGGCGACGCTTATGAGAACAGCAACGAAGAGATTCCGACCACGTTGAAAGGCGCCACGGAAGCCCTACGTGGATCCAAGATGCTGCGCGACGCCATGGGCGACGATGTGATTGATCACTATGTGCGTATGGCAGAATGGGAGCAGGAAGCCTTTGAGGCGGTTGTGACCGATTGGGAAATTGCCCGCGGATTTGAGCGGGCCTAAGACCGGCGTGAGGGGGCTCCTCTCGCACCACCGGCAGACTAGTGAACTAAGAAAAGCGGGGCAGGTGCCCCCTCTGGATGGAGTGTTGCCATGAGCGGCATGTTGACGTGTATTTCTCCGATCGACGGATCGGTCTTTGCAGAACGCCCTGTGCTGAGCACGGATGAGGCTTTCGCTGCGGTGAAACGCGCAAAGGACGCGCAGAAAGCCTGGGCGGCGCGGCCGTTGCCGGAGCGGGTTGAACTGGTGATGGCCGGTGTGGCGGCTGTGGGTGCGATGAACGATGAAATCGTGCCTGAGATCGCCAAAATGATGGGCCGTCCGGTGCGTTATGGCGGTGAGTTCGGTGGCTTTAACGAGCGTGCCAGCCATATGGCAAAAATAGCCGAAGAGAGCCTTGCGGACATTCAGGTGGGCGAAGATTTGACCTTCAAACGCTATATCAAACGTCTGCCACATGGTGTGGTGTTTGTTGTCGCGCCTTGGAATTATCCCTACATGACCGCCATCAACACAGTTGCGCCAGCACTTATCGCGGGCAACACCGTGGTGCTGAAACACGCGACCCAAACACTGGTCGTGGGCGAGCGCATGGCGCAGGCGTTCCACTCCGCTGGTGTGCCGGAAGACGTGTTCCAGAACGTGTTCCTGAGCCATGATGTGACCAACGAGTTGATTGCCGGCAACGCGTTTGATTTTGTGAACTTCACTGGCTCCGTTGGTGGTGGTCAGGCGATGGAACGCGCAGCGGCGGGCACCTTTACCGGTGTGGGCACTGAGCTGGGCGGCAAAGACCCAGGCTATGTCATGGAAGACGCAGATGTGGATGCGGCGGTCGACACACTGATCGACGGCGCGATGTTCAACTCCGGCCAGTGCTGCTGTGGCATCGAGCGTATCTATGTGCACGAGAGCCTCTATGAGGAGTTTGTCGCCAAGGCAGTGGAGATTGTGAAGGGCTACAAGCTCGGCAATCCGATGGACGAAGCCACCACCATTGGCCCAATGGCGAATGTGCGTTTTGCCAGTGAGGTGCGGGCGCAGATTTCTGAGGCGCTGGAAGCCGGTGCAACCGCGCAGATTGAGACCTTTGCTGAGGATGACGGCGGGGCCTATCTGACGCCACAAATCCTGACCGATGTGACCCACGACATGCGGGTGATGCAGGATGAGAGCTTTGGTCCGGTTGTCGGCATCATGAAGGTGTCCTCTGATGAAGAGGCGATTGCGCTGATGAATGACAGCGAGTTTGGTCTGACCGCGTCGCTGTGGACCAAAGATTTGGCGCGTGCAGAGCGCGTGGGCAATGAGATTGAGACAGGCACGGTGTTTATGAACCGGGCCGACTACCTGGACCCCAGCCTGTGCTGGACCGGGTGCAAAAACACCGGGCGCGGTGGTGGGTTGTCTGTGATTGGGTATCAAAACCTTACGCGACCAAAGAGCTATCACCTGAAAAAGGTGACTGTGTAATCATGGGATCTGTTCTCAACAATTGTGTTTGAGAATGGGTAAGCCGGATGCCGGAGACAGAATGTCCCGGCATCCACTTTTTGAGGAAGAACAATGACACTCACTGGAAACTGGTCGTATCCGACCGCGATCCGATTTGGGGCTGGCCGCATTGGGGAATTGGCAGAAGCCTGTGCCCAGGCTGGCATGAAAAAACCACTGCTGGTGACGGACAAGGGCTTGGCCAATCTACCCATCACGGTGGCTACGCTGGACCTGATAGAAGCCGCAGGGCTAGGCCGCGGTCTGTTTGCAGAGGTCGACCCAAACCCCAACGAGATCAACCTGACCGCTGGCGTGGATGCGTATAACGCAGGCGGCCATGATGGCGTGATTGCTTTTGGCGGTGGCTCTGGTCTGGATCTGGGTAAAATGGTGGCCTTTATGGCTGGCCAAACACGACCGATTTGGGATTTTGAAGACATCGGCGATTGGTGGACCCGCGCGGATGCTGACGCGATTGTGCCGATTGTGGCTGTGCCAACAACCGCAGGCACCGGCTCTGAAGTGGGCCGCGCCAGCGTGATCACCAACAGCGTCACCCACGAGAAGAAGATCATCTTCCACCCGAAGGTGTTGCCTTCCGTGGTGATTTGTGACCCGGAGCTGACTGTAGGCATGCCACAGTTCATCACCGCAGGCACCGGTCTGGACGCTTTTGCGCATTGTGTGGAGGCTTACTCGAGCCCGCACTACCACCCGATGAGCCAGGGCATCGCGCTGGAAGGTATGAAACTGGTGGTGGAGAACCTGCCGCGTGCTTATGCTGACGGACGGGACATCGAAGCCCGCGCGGAGATGATGAGCGCCGCGATGATGGGGGCGACCGCTTTCCAAAAGGGCTTGGGAGCGATCCACGCAATGAGCCACCCGGTTGGCGCGATGTTCAACACCCACCACGGCACCACTAACGCGGTTTGCATGCCAGCTGTTCTGGAGCTGAACGCGCCGGTGATTGCCGAGCGGTTTGACCGTGCGGCGGGCTATCTCGGCATCGAAGGCGGGTTTGACGGTTTCTGCGCCTTTGTGCAGGGTTTCAACGACAGCATGGGCATTCCGCGCAAGCTCTCTGAGCTGGGCGTGACCGCGGGTGCGATCCCTGAGCTGGTGCAAGGCGCGTTGATCGACCCGTCTTGCGGTGGCAACCCGGTAGAGTTGACCGAAGCCAACTTGACCGCGCTGTTTGAGGCGACAATCTAAGTCGATTTGCGCAGCAGGTAGATATCCATAATCCACCCGTTAGAGGCCCGTGCATCCGCGCGGGCCTTTACGATTTGGGCGGAAGCCTCGGCAACTGGACCTTCGATCAGGATCTGTTGATCCATGCCGACATAGCCGCCCCACCAGATGTGGATGCCACTTGGGTCGAGGCTTTGGAACGAGCATTCGCCGTCCAGCATCACCGCCAATGTGAGTGTATCGACGGGCCAGCCGTCTTCGCGTAGTTTACGGCCTGTCGTGATCTGAACCGCGCCGCCCAATGTGTTAAGCGGGATGGCGTGTGCCGCCGTCAGCATTTGCAGAGATGTGATGCCGGGGATGACTTGAACGTTCAGGTCGGTACCGCGTGCGATCAGGCGGTCTGCGATGCGGAGCGTGCTGTCGTAAAGCGACGGGTCACCCCAGACCATTAGGGCGACCTTGCCATCTTGCGGTACATGGGCAGCGATGAGGTCTTGCCATATCGCCGCCAGGGCGTCGTGCCATGTGTTCACGCCGTCGAGGTATTTCGGCGTGTTGGCGTCGCGCACGGGGTAGTCAAACTCAACAATCTTTGGTGATGTGCTGAGCAGCTCGCTGGCAATCATCCGACGCAGGTCAGCCAGCTCCGTTTTCTCGTCCCCTTTGCGCGGCAACAGGATCACGTCGGCGCCTTCCAGCGTCTTGATCGCTTGCAACGTCAGGTGATCGGGGTTGCCGGAGCCAATGCCGACCAAAGACAGTTGGATCATGCGCTTTCCGCCAGTTCGCCAAAGAGGATGATGCCGGGGGCTTTGGTGATCTCCTTGCGGAGCTGTTCCGCCAAGGCTTCCATGGTGGTGCGAGTCAGGGTTTGATCCGGGTGGGACACGTTTTCAGCCAAGAGAGCAGGGCAGTCGCGGCGCAGGCCCGATGCGAAAAGCTTTTCGGCCAGTTCCGGGAAGGTCCGTTTTGGCATGAACAAAACTGTGGTCGCACCGGGGTCGGTTAGCGATTGCAGGTGCAGGTCGCCGGGCAGGGCGCCCGCGACGTCATGGCCGGTTACAAACTGTACACGCCGCGCCACAAGGCGGCGGGTGAGCGGAATGCCGGCTGCGGCGGCGGCCGCGCTTGCCGAGGTCACACCTGGGATGATTTCAAAGTCGATGCCGTTCTCTTTGAGGGCGGTGATTTCTTCCTCCAGACGGCCAAAAATGCCGCTGTCGCCCGACTTCAAACGGACCACATGGGCGCCAGTCCTCGCATAGTCCACCAATAGCTGGCTGACGTGGTCCTGCTTTGGCGACGGGCGTCCGGCGCGTTTGCCCACTCCCACCAGATCAGCGTCCTTGTTGGCGTGCTCCAGAATGGGGCCGGAGGACAGGTCGTCAAATAACACGGCTTCGGCTTTGCCGAGGCGGTCAACTGCCTTGAGCGTCAAAAGCTCTGGGTCTCCGGGGCCGGAGCTGACGAAGCTGACAAATCCACTCATTTTGTGGCCTCTGCAATCAGGTGGAAGAAGGTGCCGGTGACATGGCCTTTGATGGAGCCGGTTTCCGGCACCGGGTTGCCGTCCGCGTCGCCCACTTGTGCGAGCGGTTCATCCGGTTCTTCCAGAATGGTGGTGTAGTGAAACTCATGCCCCCGCAGGCGCGCGCCGGTGTCAAAGCCTAGCATCGGAGCGTTGAGGGTGGCTTGGCGGTAACCGAGGTGGAACTTGCGTTTTTCGTAAGAGGTCACAAGGCCCAGCAGGCCTGCCATCTTGTGGCGGGTGCCGTCTTTATCGATCAGTGCGGTGCCCAGGGCCATGTAGCCGCCGCATTCGCCGTGCACTGGTTTGATTTCTGCGTGATTGCGCAGGCCCGCCAAGTAGGTCTGATTGGCGGCGAGTTTGCCTGCGTGCAGCTCCGGGTAGCCACCGGGCAACCAGACCAGATCGGCGCTTGGATCAGGGGCTTCATCCGCAAGCGGGGAGAATGGCAGGATTTCAGCACCTGCGTTGCGCCAGCCGGTCAAAAGATGCGGGTAGGTGAAGCTGAAAGCAGCGTCACGCGCCAAGGCAATGCGCTGTGCAGGCGGCTTGGGCAGCGTGCCGGTTTTGGCGCCACCGGCACGGGCGGCGGATTTGATCGCTTCAAGATCGACATGTTCGCGCAGGAAGGTTGCGTAGCCTGTGATGGCCTCTTCCAGATCGGGATGCTCCACAGCCTGGATTAGCCCGAGGTGGCGCTCTGGCAGGGTCAGGTCCCCGCGACGCGGCAGCACGCCAAGCACGTTCACACCAGCCTTGTCCATGCCAAGCCGTGCGAGACGTTCATGGCGCGGAGAGGCGCAGCGGTTGAGGATCACACCGGCAAAGGGCAGGTCCGGATTGTAGGTCTTGAACCCAAGGGCCGTGGCGGCCGCAGATTGCGCTTGGCCGCCCACGTCAATCACCAAGACCACAGGCCAGCCCATCATCAGTGCGGTTTCCGCCGAGCTGCCAAAGCCGTTTTCACCACGCGTGGCGACGCCGTCAAACAGGCCCATGCTGCCTTCGGCGACAACTATGTCGGCACCTTGGGCTTGCTCGGAGATGCCCCCAGCCAGCGCTGGTGGCATGGCCCATGTGTCGAGGTTGAAAGCCGGGCGGCGCGCGGCGGCGTGGTGGAACGCTGGGTCGATGTAATCTGGGCCAGATTTAAACGGCTGCACTTGCAGCCCGTCTTCGGCTAACGCCCGCAGCAAACCGAGCATAACCGTGGTTTTGCCGGTGCCAGAGGACGGGGCGGAGATCAGAATTCCGGGAGGCATGGTCATGTCAGTCATCTCTCTTTAGTCGTCGCCATGCTGCCAGCTCGACCACGGGCTGTCGGCGGTCTGTGGGCGGTAGCGGCGGTCATATTCGCTGGCGTAGAGGCAGCTTTCGTCAAAGCCTTCTCCTGCCAGAGCGGGACCCACAAGGATCAAAGCAGTGCGAGTGATGTTTTCGGTCACATCGTCTTTCAAGCTGGCGAGGCTCGTGCGGATCACCTGTTGGTCCGGCCAGCTGGCGCGGTAGACCACGGCAACAGGGCAGGTTAGGCCATAGGCTGGCGTGAGGTCGGCAATGACTTGGTCTAAATTGCCAATCGACAGGTGGATCGCCAAGGTCGCGCCGGTGGCGGCGAAGTTGGTGAGCGTTTCGCCTTCGGGCATAGTGGATGCGCGTCCAGGAGTGCGGGTCAGAACCACAGATTGCGCCAGACCGGGCAAGGTCAACTCGGTTTGCAAGGCAGCAGCGGCAGCGGCAAAACTGGGCACGCCGGGGGTCACAGACACAGGGATGCCTTCGGCCTTCAGTCGGCGGATTTGTTCGCCCATGGCGGACCAGACAGATAGGTCTCCGGAATGCAGACGGGCCACGTCTTGACCAGCCTCATGGGCCGCTTTGCACTCTGTCACAATGGCGTCGAGGTCCAACGGCGCGGTGTTGATCACGCGGGCGTTGTCCGGGCAATGAGACAGGATAGCTTCTGGCACCAATGAGCCTGCGTAGAGGCAGACCGGGCAGGCGGCGATTAAGTCGCGACCCCGCAAAGTTAGCAGGTCGGCGGCACCGGGGCCCGCGCCAATGAAGTGAACAGTCATTTGGGCTCTCCTTGCGCGATGGCGCAGGTGGCAAGGCGGTCGGCGGAGACGACACGCGGGGTTGTGAGGGCGGCGTTGTTGAGTGCTGCAAGCGCGCAGGCTTCGGCCACCGAACCGGTGCCGCGTTTTTCGCGTACCTTGACGGATTGGGTCTGTGTCTCAACAGTTTGCATTGCGCTTGTGTCAATTTCCAAAACTGGCAAATTGTGTGTTTTGGCAAAGGCTTGCAGCGCGTTGTTTTGCGCCTTGTCGGTAGGTGTGGCGATAGCGTCGACACTGGCGACTGCCGTCAGAGCGAGTGCATTGCACAAACTGTCCTCTGTGGCAGAGGCGCGAAATCCAAAGCCGGCGACGATCATTTCTGCACACTCCATTGCACAATGGGATAGCTGGATTTCCAGCCCCGCTTGCGGCCCAAAGGCTTAGATTGCGCCAACTCAATACGCAAGAGGTCGCCGCCCTTGTCAGCCTGCCAATTGGCCAGCAGAACTTCGGTTTCCAATGTCACCGCGTTGGCCACAAGGCGTGCACCGTCTGGAAGGGCAGCCCAGGCAGATCGCAACACCTCTTCGGAAATGCCGCCGCCGATGAACACGGCGTCGGGTGCGGGCAGGCCTTCTAAGGCGCTTGGAGCTGCGCCGGTGACGACAGAGAGACGGTCTGCGCCAAGACTCGCGGCGTTTTGTGTAATGCGTTCCGCGCGTGTTGGGTCAATTTCGACCGATGTGGCTTGTGTTGTGGGGTGCGCGAGCAGCCATTCAATGGCGATGGAGCCGGAGCCGCCGCCGATGTCCCAAAGGTGCTCGCCGGGCAACGGGGCCAGAGCAGAGAGAGTCAGCGCGCGCACAGGGCGCTTTGTGATTTGGCCGTCGTTGTCAAAGAAAGCGTCATCTTTGCCACCGACAGAGGTGAGGGCAGGGCCGCCGACAGCATCGATGGCGACGCAAACCGGATGTTGGATGTTCTCTAAATCAAAGGCGTTTGCGCGTGTTTCGCGGATGCGCTGGCGCGGCCCGCCCAAAGCCTCGAGCACATGTAGCGTGCTTGTGCCAAAGCCAATCTCTGTGAGCCATGTGGCAAAGGTTGGCACGGTTGCGCCGCTACGCAGTGTCACAATTGTGCGGGTGCCCTCGGCCAGATGCGGACGCAGGCGCGCGAAAGGCGCGGCATGTAGACCCAGCGTGGTGGTGCTGTCCAGCGGCCAGCCCAAGGCGGCAGCGGCGAGGGACATGGTGGATGGCGCGGGCAAAGTGAGCCACTCACCACGGTTCAAGTGTTTGGTCAGCGACGTACCCGCGCCATACCAGAATGGATCGCCAGAGGCCAAAGCAACTGTATTGCGTCCACGGTGTTCAAGCACAAGCGGAATGCCGTCAACAAATGGCACCGGCCAAGTGATGAGTTCTGCCGATAGGTCTGGCAAAAGAGACAAATGCCGCTCCGCGCCCAAGATGACTTCAGCTTCTTCCAATGCTTTGCGACTTGCGGGCGACAGGCCTTCTGGGCCATCTTCGCCCAAACCGACAATGGTCAACCACGGATTTTCAGACATGGTGCCCAAACTCCTTCTTCTCGGTGGCACAACCGAGGCCAGCCTCTTGGCGCGCGCCTTGGCAGAGCGTGATGTTCAGGCCGTGTTTTCTTACGCCGGACGTGTCGCGAGCCCCAAGGCGCAGCCGTTGCCCACGCGGGTGGGGGGCTTTGGCGGTGTGGATGGATTGGTCCAGTATTTGCAGGAGCATAGCATCACCCATGTGGTGGACGCCACGCATCCCTTTGCGGCGCAAATGAGCTGGAATGGGTTTGAGGCCTGTCAGCAGGTTGGCACCAAACTGATGGCTTTGACCCGTCCAGCTTGGCAAGCGCAGGCTGGAGATCAATGGACGCATGTAGCGAACATTGACGGAGCTATGACGGCTTTGGCCGGTGATCCCAAACGTGTGCTTCTGGCGCTGGGTAAGCTGAATGTGCCCGCCTTTTCGGCGCAGCCGCAGCATCATTATGTGTTGCGACTTGTGGATGAGCCCGAAACCCCACCAGCGCTGCCCAATCACACGGTTGTTGTCGCGCGCGGGCCGTTTGATGTGGCGGGCGACCGGGCGTTGATGCAGGAGCACGGCATTGAGCTGCTGGTCTGCAAAAACGCGGGTGGGGTTGGGGCGGAGGCCAAGCTGACCGCGGCCCGTGAACTCGGTGTCCCGGTGATCATGATTGATCGACCAAAGTTGCCGCCACGATCCGAGGTCGCGACCGTGGACGCGGTGCTGGAGTGGATTGCAAGCTAACGGGCGCAGTCCTGAGTGGCTGCGCTTTGTCGCCGTGTGACCGGCACTCCAAGTCACTTAACCCTCCACCGAGCGTGGAGTGTAGACGATGGGTGCACCCTCACGTTCGATAATCCGGGTCTGGCTGGACCCCAAAAGCACAACTGTGCGCATGTCGGCCATGTCCGGCATCGTCTCTTGCAGAGGCACAATTTTGATCGTTTGGTCCGGGCGGGAGACGTTGCGGGCAAAGATCATTGGGCGATTGTCGCCGCAGCTTGCCTTGAGTGTTTTGAGCGCCTTTTCAAAGCCTTCCGGGCGGGACTTTGAGCGTGGATTGTAAAACGCCATGGCAAAGTCCGCTTCAGCCGCAAGTCGCAGACGTTTGTCTATGAGCTCCCACGGCTTCAGATTGTCGCTGAGGTTGATGGCGCAGAAATCATGGCCCAGTGGGGCACCGCAAGCCGCAGAGGCAGCCAACATGGCGGTGATGCCGGGCAAAACGCGAATGTCGAGATCGCGCCATTCTGGCTCACCGTGTTCCACAGCTTCAAACACCGCCGCCGCCATGGCAAACACACCAGGGTCGCCGGAGCTGACCACCACCACGCGTTTACCGTCCACTGCCATCTCCAGAGCATGGCGGGAGCGGTCAATTTCCACGCGATTGTCGGAGGCATGCAGGGTCAGACTAGGGTTTTGAGCCACGCGCTCCACATAAGGGATGTACCCGACAGCGTCGGTTGCCTCGGCCAAAACAGCTTGTACTTGGGGTGTCACCAGCGCGTCGTCACCGGGCCCAATGCCTACAATCTGAACCCAGCCTCTCATGGGCGCCGTCCTTGTCCGTGCACCACTATGATCGAGAAATAGGGCGTGCCGTGATCTGTGGTTTCTGACAGCTTTTGCACGCTTTGTTTTTGCATAGTGGCAAATTGCACCAACCAGGCTTCGTCATAGCGATTTGATGCCTTCAAGGCGCGGATGACTTTGTCGTAGTTGGAGCCAATTTTCATCACCACCAAAGCGTCCGTGTCCGCCATGTGTCGTGTGAGTTTTTCTTCATCCAACGTGCCCATCAGCACGGTCAGGACGTCGTCTCCCCAAGTGATCGGCGCTTCGGTGGCCGTCCATGCACCGGACATGCCAGTGATAGCAGGCACAACGTGGGTTGGAACGACATCGCGCACGCGGGCATAGATGTGCATGAAAGAGCCATAAAAGAACGGGTCACCTTCGCAGAGCACAACCACATCTTCGCCAGACTTGGCCAGCGCGATCAGGTGTTGCGTGACCTCCTCATAGAACGCGGACAGCGCCGCGTTGTAGCGTGGATCATGTACCGAGATTTCCGTGGTGACCGGATACTCCATCGGGAACTCAATCGCTGTCTCAGGCAACATGCCATCAACAATGGCGCGTGCCTGACCTTTGCGACCCGCTTTGCGGAAGAAGGCAACGTGTTTTGCGTTGGTAATAAGGCGGTGCGAGCGCACGCTCATCAGGTCAGGTTCGCCAGGGCCAAGCCCAACGCCGTAAATCGTTCCGGTCTGGGTCATTCTTTGCGGCTCGCAATAGCGTTGATGGCAGCCACAGTCATGGCGGAGCCGCCAAGGCGGCCTTCGACAATCATGCAGGGTACGGGTTGATCGTTCCACAGCGCATCTTTGCTTTCCATCGCGCCAACAAAACCCACCGGGCAGCCGATGATGGCGGCAGGGCGCGGGCAGTCCGGGTCTTCGAGCATGTTCAGCAGGTGAAAGAGGGCGGTGGGTGCGTTGCCAATGGCCACAATCGCCCCGCCCAATTTGTCGCGCCAATGTTCCAGCGCGGCGGCGGAGCGGGTGTTGCCAATCTTGGCGGCCAACTCATAGATGCCGTCGGCGTGCAGAGTGCAGATCACCTCGTTGTCGGCAGGCAAGCGAGGACGGGTCACACCTTCGCTGACCATACGCGCGTCACAAAAGATCGGCGCACCATCTTCCATGGCTTTGCGCGAGGCTGCGACCATACCGGGCGTGAATTTCACGTGCTCTTCCAACCCGATCATGCCCGCAGCGTGGATCATGCGCACCACAACTTGCTCTTCGTCTTTGTCAAAACCGTTCAGCGCCGCTTCGCGCCGGATGGTTGCGAAGCTCTCATCATAGATCGCCTGACCATTTTTTTCGTATTCGTAGGGCACTAAAGCTCTCCTCGGGCTTCAAGCAAGATGTCCGGTGTGAGACCGGTTTTTACAGGCGCATCCCATGGGTGGCCATTTTTCACAAGATCAAATGCGCCGTCATTGCCGACCAACGTTGTCGCACAGGGGCGTGGCAGGGCGCAGCCTTTGGCGCAGCCCGAGATATGCAGTGGTGTTGGAAATTTGCTTGTCAGTTGGCGCGCTAGGTTGCGCGTTTCCACGGTGGCGGAGTTGCACAGTGGCGCGCCGGGGCATGCGTTTACGTTTAAGAGTGGGTCGTGCGCGTCAGTGATGAACATCTCTGTGTCCACCATCTGCGCGCCTTCCACCAAAAACAGCCGCCACGGTGTCACGCGCATGGCGTCTGCATCGGTTGCTGTGACCAAATGTGCCAATTGCGCCGCTTCGATTTGGCCAAAAGCCACACCAAACATCGCGCCGAAAGGTGTCTCTCCGGGCTCAGGCGGCTTTTGTGAGGCGGCAGGTGGCACGGCCTGCCAGTCCGCTGGCAAAGGCGTTAGAGCCACATGCGCGGCCATGCGGCGGCGCGCGGGGCCATCCGTGTCAACAAACCACTGCGCCATTTCCAGAACAGCGTCTACGGCAGTGTCCACAGTCACGACGCGTCCGCGAGACGCCCCGTCAGCGCGCAGAATCATGCCATCGTTGGCGTCGCGCTCAATGCGGAAGTCTGCTGATTTGTCAGAGAGTTGCGGGCCGCCTTGCAGGTCGATGGCGTAGCCCATTTTTGGTGGTAGGCTAGGGAGTTCACCAAGACAGGCCACCAATTCGGTAGCCACGCGGTGTGTGTCATCGCCTTCCTGCCACAGTGGCGGGATCAGGATGTTGCGTCGGCTTTCCAGAGCGGGGTCATCCGGCAGCAGGTTGAGTTTGTGCAGCGCCGCCAAGACCGCCCCGTGGTCCGCTTCTTTAACGCCGCGAATTTGCAGGTTGGCGCGACTTGTCAGGTCGATCAAGCCGGAGCCAAATCGATCTGCTGTTTCGCACAGCCCCAGAGCCTGCTCTTGCGTCAATCGTGCCATCACGGGGCGCACGCGCACCACCAAACCGTCGCCGGACATCATGGGTTTGTAGGCTCCGGGGCACCAGCCTTTGGCGTCCGGGCGGCTCATGAGACGCGCTCCAGATCTGCGAGAATGGAGTTGCGCCGGGTGACCCACAGGCCCGCGTCATGCAGCGCGGCGAAGCGGTCCCGCATAGCGGCCAAAGCTTGCGGGTTTTCACGCTCAAGGAAGGCGACAATTTTTTCGTTGCCCAAGGTGGCATCGTGGTACGCGTCAAACAGTTGCGGTGGTACCGCTCCTGCCAAGTTGGCAAAGGCTCCCATATGATCCAGCGTTGCGGCAATCTCGGCGCCGCCGCGGAAGCCATGCCGCATCATGCCGGCGAGCCAGTCTGGGTTGGTCGCACGGGCATGCACCACGCGGGCAATCTCTTCGGTCAGGCTGCGCGCGCGCGGTTTTTCCGGGCTGGTGTTGTCCATGTGGTAGAGATTGGCCTCCCCACCAGTGATGGCCTGCGCTGCGGCAAAGCCCGCCTCGTGGGCCGCATAATCGGAGGCCACCAGCACATCGGTTTCTGGCAGATCTTGCAGGTGAACAAAGCTGTCCGCCGCACCCACGCGGCTGCGGATGCCATCAAGGTCTTTGGTGCCTTCACCGGTGTCGAGCGCATAGGCGGAGGCGTTGAGCCAGGCTTCGCCAGCGTTTTTACGGCCCTCATCGGAATAGTTCTCGATCTCATGCCCCATGCCAAGGCCATAGCTGCCCGGCGCAGGGCCATAGACACGCGGTGCGGTGATGCGGCCTGCAAAGGGGTTCCAATCGGCGGCCTCGTCGCGTTCGGAGAGCGCCTTCACAGCTTGGCCAAACAGAGTGGAGAGCGTTGGGAACACGTCGCGGAACAGGCCAGAGACACGTAAGGTGACGTCGATGCGGGGGCGCTCCAACAGGGCGATCGGCAGAATTTCCACACCGGACACACGTTCAGAGCCTTCGTCCCAAACGGGTTTCGCGCCCAAAAGATGCAGAGCCATGGCAAACTCTTCGCCCGCTGTGCGCATGGTGGCGGAGCCCCAGAGATCCACAATCAGGTTTCTGGGATAGTCGCCTTCTTCTTGCAGATGGCGACGGACCAGCTCTTCGGCGAGTTTCACACCCTGCGAATAGGCAGACCGCGACGGAACCGAGCGAGGGTCTGTGGTGTAAAGATTGCGTCCGGTAGGCAGCACATCATGGCGGCCACGGTAAGGCGAGCCGGACGGGCCCGCTTCAATGCGTTTGCCTTCGAGCGCTTTGATCAGTGCGTCCCTTTCTGCGGTGGCAGATGGCGCGGCGTTAAAGTCGCCAGCGGTCTGCGGCGCGCGGCCATAGATGTGCAAGCCGTCGCCAAACTGGCTTTCCTTGATGTCGCAGACAAAAGTGTCGATACGGGTGATGGCTTCAGCCAAAGATGTCGCTGCGTCCATTCCCAATTCCGATTGCAAACCAAGCGCTTCCGCCTCGTCTCGAATGTCGGTTTGCAGCCGGTCACGGCGTTTGGGATCCAACCCATCGGCGTTGGAAAACTCGTCGAGAATGGTTTCCAGGCGGGCAAACCGGTCCGGCGTTGCAGATTGCTTAAGCGGCGGCGGCACATGGCCAAGCGTAAGCGCGTTGATGCGACGTTTGGCTTGGGCGGCCTCACCGGGGTCGTTCACAATAAACGGGTAGATCACCGGCAGATCGCCAATCAGCGCCTCGGGCCAGCAGTCATCGCAAAGCGCCACGGATTTGCCCGGCAGCCATTCCAATGTGCCGTGTGCACCCATATGGATCAGCGCATCGGATTTGAGCGTATGGCGCAGCCACAGATAGAAGGCGACATAGCTGTGGCGCGGGACACGAGAGAGATCGTGGTATTCGTCTTCGCGTTGCTGATCACTGCCGCGTTCGGGCTGCAGAGCAACAAGCACGTTGCCGCGTTTTGTGGCTTTGAAGTGGAAAGCGCCGTTTGCAAAAGTCGGGTCGTTTTCGGGAGCGCCCCAAACCTCGGTCACGTCGTTGCGTAGTGCTTCGGGCAGCGTTGCCAACGCGGCGTAGTAGTCCGCAAGAGACCAAGACAGGGTTTCCGCCAGTAGCGCGTCGTCGAGTTTGCCGGCGGTTGCGGTCTGAAACCCCGGGTTCTGCAAATCGACAAGAATGGCCTCGACGCTGGCCAGAGGGTCTAGTCCAACCGCATGCGCCATATTCCAGTCTTTGCTGGGATAGGTGCTCAGAACACAGGCAATTCGTTTGTCCGCATTGGGTCTCTTAGCGAGCGAAACCCAGCCTTCGACCTTGTCGGCCACCGCCGCAATACGTTCTGGCAAAGCGCGGTGGGCAAAGCGGGAGTATTCCAACGCGTCGTCTTTTTTGCCGGGCTCCTTGAACGAAATCACGCCTGCAAAGAGACGTCCGTCGACTTCCGGCAGAACCACATGCATCGCGAGGTCTGCTGGAGCCAAGCCGCGCTCGGACTCCGCCCAAGCTTTCTTGCGTGAGGTCGCAAGCGCGACCTGAAACACGGGTGCATCGGTGGCATCCAGCGGCGACGTGCCGCTGTCGCCTTTGCCGGAGAAGGATGTGGCATTCACTATGGCGGCGGGGGAGAGCTCTTGGAGCGTGTTCGCCAGCCATGCTGCTGAGGCGGGAACTTTCAGCGAGGGGGCAAATAGACCAACGACGTCAAAACCGCGCCCACGGAACTCATCAAACAGCGCTTCAATCGGGGCTGTATCGGCGGAACTGACGTAAGCGCGATAAAACGTCAGGGCGATCAAAGGCTTTTCTGTGTCGCGGTATGCCAGTGGGTCACAAAGGCCGCCTTCCGGCGTCCACCCACCGTGGTCTGGCAGCGCCTTGGAGCCCATGACCGGTTTGGCGTAAAGTCCAGCAGCCAAAGCAAGTTGAGCGAGCGCAGCCTGCGCTGCAATCGCGCCGCCGGTGTCACACAGGTGGGTCAAACGGTGCAGCGTGGAGGCGGGCAGGGTGGAGACTTCATTCAACCGCTCGTCCGGGCGCCCGTCGGCTGGCAACACCGCCAGCGCGATGCCTTTTTCCTGGGCCAGCGCCTGCACCTGTTGAATTCCGTATTGCCAGTAAGAAATCCCGCCAATCAGCCGGATCAGAATGGCCTTGGCGCCGACCAATGTCTGTTCGATGTAGGTGTCAACCGACAGCGGATGTTTAAGTGCTGTCAGATTGGCCAGTCGCAGCGTGGGCAGGTCGCCTTTGCTGCGGTGCCAGCCTGCCGCGAAAGCCCCGAGGTCACTGTCAGAGAAAGACAACACCACAAGATCGGCCGGGGTTTGACCCAGGTCCATTGGTGTGTCGGCCTCATCCAGACCATGGCTTTCGCGAAAGACAACGTGCATGGGGCTTAGTCTACCAGAGCTGCGCGGATCGCATCGACGTTTACGTCACCCTGTTCGGCAATCACGACCATGCGGCCTTGGCGACCTTCTTCGGGTTTCCACGGGCGGTCGAACTGATGCCGCACACGTGCACCGACCGCTTGCACCAGCAAACGCATGGGTTTGCCTACCACAGCGGCATAGCCTTTCACACGCAAGATGTTCTGATCTTTGGCCATTTTCTCGATCTTGGCGGCAAAGGTCGCTGGATCAGACTGTTCAGGCACATCTACCACAATGCTGTTGAAGGCATCGTGATCGTGGTCGTGCCCGTGATGATGGTGGTGATCGTCGTCGTGATCATGGTCATGATCGTGGTGGTGATGATGGTCCTCGTGATGCGACGGACGCGCGTCGATGTCGTCTTCGGCTGCGGCTTCGAGCCCCAGAATCACACGCGGATCGACTTCGCCTTCAGCCACTTCCACAACTGGCAGCGCGCGTGGGGCAGCTTTCAGTACGATCTCCTTGGCCTTGGCTGTGCCTTCCGGGCCGGCCAAGTCAGGCTTGGTCAACAACACGATATCGGCGCAGTTGATCTGATCCTGAAAGACCTCCGACAAGGGTGTCTCGTGGTCCAACCCTTCGTCCGCTTCGCGCTGGGCATCCACAGCGGCGACGTTGGTGGCAAAACGGCCATCCGCCACCGCCTCGGCATCGGCCAAAGCAATCACGCCGTCGACCGTGATCTTGGAGCGGATATCGGGCCAGTCAAACGCCTTCAGCAGCGGCTTGGGCAGCGCCAGGCCGGAGGTCTCAATCAGGATGTGCTCAGGCCGTGGTTCCAGCGCCATCAGCGCTTCGATGGTGGGGATAAAGTCATCCGCGACCGTGCAACAAATGCAACCGTTGGCCAGCTCCAGAATGTTTTCCGCCGGGCAATCCGGAATGGCGCAGGATTTGAGGATCTCACCATCTACACCCACGTCGCCAAATTCATTTACGATCACGGCAAGGCGCTTGCCCTGTGGCTTTTGCATCAGGCTGCGCACCAAAGTGGTTTTGCCGGAGCCCAGAAAGCCGGTGATGACGGTGACGGGGAGTTTCTCAAGGGTGCTCATTATGTGGTCTCCAGAGGGGGGATGCGGGCGATGCAGTTTTTGCGGAAATGGGTGGAGCGTTCGCGCCACGGGACAAGACCATCAGCGGTTGCGGCGTATTTGGTCACGCCGTCTGCAACCAGGTCCGCATCATCTCCGCCAGTGAAATTGCCATAGACATAAGTCCAGCGCTCATCACCACCGCGAATGGTGATGGAACAGCCAAAATCACAGTTGGAAAAGCATTCCACGCCTTTGATTGTGACATTCTCAGGCAGATCAGAGGCATTAAGTGCATCAAATAGTTGCGTGCCAGGGCGGGGCCCCTCAACGTCGGTTGGCTGGCCGGCACGACAGGTGGTGCAGACGAGTAGTTCGACAGGCGCGGTTGCGTCAGCCATTGGTATTCAGTCCCTTTTCAGGGACGGGGCAACACGGGACATCTTGGAGAGCCCGACACCGAAACACCCCGTCCGGTTCATGTCATTTGTGCGGGCAGGTCTCCCGGCTTGCGGATCCTGGCATCAGATGCCTGCGGTCTGCCTGCCTTCCCGGATCGTTCCAGTGGCGTTTGGCGGACCTCTCCGGTCACGGTCGCGGGGGCGGCTGCGCTTTGGGCCTTGACGACAGGCCCGTTTCACATTCCCTTTTCACCTGCTCAAGCGAGCAGGAACCAGCGACACCCGAATGGGCAATCATCACGGCTGAGTCAAGTCGGAACGGAGAGGCAGCATGTCTGATAGCGTCGAACATAACGAGCGTCACAAGGCCAAGATGGCAAAAATCAAGGCGGCGCGGGATCGGATGATGGCCAGCAAGACCGAAGAAAAGGGTCTGATCATGGTGCATACTGGGCCGGGCAAGGGCAAAAGTTCGTCCGGGTTTGGCATGATCATGCGCTGCATTGCCCACGAGATGCCGGTGGCTGTGGTTCAGTTCATCAAAGGCGCGATGGCGACTGGCGAACGCGCGTTTTTGGAAGAGCACTTTGCCGAGGAAGTGAAATTTCACGTGTCCGGCGAAGGCTTTACCTGGGAAACGCAGGACCGCGAGCGCGACATCGCCAAGGCCGAAGCGGGCTGGGAGCTGGCGAAAGAGCTGATCCGCGACCCGGCGAACAAGTTTGTGATGCTCGATGAAATCAACATCGCGCTGCGCAATGACTACCTGAACATCGATGATGTGGTCGATTTCCTGCTGAGCGAAAAGCCAGACATGACTCATGTGCTGTTGACCGGGCGGAATGCCAAGCCGGAGCTGATTGAAGCGGCTGATTTGGTGACTGAGATGACATTACTAAAGCACCCGTTCCGTGACGGCATCAAAGCGCAGGCTGGGGTGGAGTTCTGATGACCGTGAAGCGTTTGCTCACCGAATTTGGCATGGGCTCGTCGTTGCGGCGGCAGGACTATACAGAAGCCGCAAGCCGGGCAGTGAAAGACGCGTTGTGGCACAATTCGATCAACCTCGCGGAGCTGTTTGGCAAAGACAAATCAGAGATGATCATCACGGTGGAAGTGGCTGTGCAGCAGCCCGAGAAACTCGATGCAGACGTCATTGCTGCAATCTTTCCCTATGGCCAAGTCACTGTAAAACCTGTGAAAGGTGGCTTGGATGTGCCGCGCTACGATGGCGGAAACCCAACTGTGATTGCCAATGTGGCGATCTCTGTGGCGCTGGATGTGGAGGTGGCGGCATGAGCGATCAGCGCTTCATTATCGAAATGGGCATGGGCAACGACCAATATGGTCAGGACTACACCAAGGCCGCCGCGCGGGCGATTGAGGATGCGATCCGCCATTCCGCTATCTCGATGTTTGCTGCGCTTGGCAAAGACCCAAAGGAAATGCGGGTGCAGGTGACGGTGGGCGTGCAGGAGCCGAAGAAGGTGGATTGTGCCGCGCTGGCTGAGAAGCTGCCGCGTGGTCGCGCCGAGGTGAAAGCCGTGTTTGGCGGTATGAACGTGACCAATCCGGATGACGGCAACGTGTTGGTGATCGCCTCCGCGGCGGTTGAGGCGTTTTTGCCCAAGCAGGTGTAATGTGACCAAAGCGCTTATGATTCAAGGCACTGGCTCCAATGTTGGTAAGTCGATGTTGGTGGCTGGGCTGTGTCGGGCGGCGGCGCGTCGGGGGCTGTCTGTGGCGCCATTTAAGCCGCAAAACATGTCCAACAACGCGGCTGTGACCAGCGACGGCGGCGAGATTGGGCGGGCGCAGGCGCTACAGGCTTTGGCCTGTGGCAAAGCGTTAACAGTGGATATGAACCCGGTGCTGTTGAAGCCGGAAACCGATGTTGGCAGCCAAGTTGTGGTGCAGGGCAAGCGGCTGACCACAGTGAAAGCGCGGGAATATGCAAGGTTAAAACCGCAGCTAATGGAAGCGGTGCTTGAGAGTTTTAACAGGCTGAAATCAAAAAATGATCTGGTGATTGTTGAAGGGGCTGGCAGCCCGGCAGAGGTCAATCTGCGCAACGGTGACATCGCCAACATGGGCTTTGCGCAGGCGGCGGATGTGCCGGTGGTGTTGGCTGGGGACATCGATCGTGGTGGCGTGATCGCGCAGATTGTTGGCACGCAGGCGGTGATCTCTGAAGAGGACGCGGCGCTGGTGGCGGGCTTCCTTGTGAACAAATTTCGCGGTGATCCCAGTTTGTTTGACGATGGTTACGAGCTGATTAAAGACACGACCGGCTGGGCGGGCTTTGGGGTGTTGCCGTATTTTGGCGAGGCTTGGAAATTGCCCGCCGAAGATGCGCTCGACATCAAGAATGCCAAAAAGGCTGGCGGGTTGAATGTGGTCTGTCTTGGCCTCTCGCGGATTGCGAATTTTGATGATCTGGACCCTTTGGCGCAGGAGCCGGGCGTGTCGTTGACGATGTTGCGGGCGGGGGAGCCGATTCCGGGTGACACAGATGTGGTGATCATCCCAGGCAGCAAATCCACGCGGGGCGATCTGGCGTTTCTGCGCGAACAAGGCTGGGATGGGGACCTTCTGGCGCATGTGCGCCGTGGGGGGCATGTGTTGGGGATTTGCGGCGGATATCAGATGCTTGGCCAAGAGGTGCGCGACCCGGATGGGATCGAAGGCGCGGCTGGTACAACGGAAGGTCTGAGCTTGTTGGATGTGGTCACGGAGATGACACAGGACAAACGTTTGACCGAAACCGCCGCGCAGCATGTGGCGTCGGGGCAGGCGTTTCGGGGGTATGAAATCCACATCGGGCGCACCGATGGGGTGGATAGAGCACGGCCGTTTGCCACTGTGAATGGGCGTGATGAGGGGGCTGTGTCCGCGGATGGGCGTGTCTCCGGCAGCTACCTGCACGGCATGTTCCGGGACGACGGGTTTCGGCGGGCGTGGTTGGCGGCATTGGGTGCAGAGGTTGGCAACGAAGGTTATGACGCCACTGTCGAGGCGGTGTTGGATCGGTTGGCGGATCACATCGAGGCCCACCTGGATGTGGACGGCTTGTTGGCGGTGGCTCGTTAGAGTCTCATAAAATCAGTGGCTTACTGTCGTCTGTTGCGTAGGGATCGTACAGAGGTGCCATGTGCGGCCTTGAAAGCGCGGGCGAAGCTTGTGGGGCTGTTGAACCCAGTCGCAAGGGCGATGTCGCGCACCGGGGTTTGCGTGTCTGTGGCGAGGCGCAGGGCTTCCTCTAGGCGCATGGTCAGATAGACCGCTTGCGGGGATTTGTGCAGGTGGGTTTGGAAGTTGAGTTCCAAGGTGCGCGCGGAAAGCCCTGTTTTTGTTGCGATTTCTGGGATGGAGAGTGGGGTGTCTAACGTCTGCCCCATGAGATCCAGCGCCGTGATGACCTTGGGATGGTGGTGGATCGCACGGGGAATGGAAATGGGGCGCTGGGCGCTGGCGGGCATGGGGTCATAGACAAAAGCGCTGCTGACGCGGCGGGCCAGATCCGCACCGTATCGGGTTTCAATCAGATAAAGCATCATGTCGATACAGGGGCTGGCGCCGCCGGAGGTTGCGATGCGGTCTGAGATGCAAAAACGATCTCGTAGCGTTGTAACCTTTGGGAATTGTTGGGAGAATTTCTCGATGTCTTCCCAGTGGGTGGTGGCGTTGTGACCGTCCAGCAAGCCTGCTTCTGCCAGAATCCACGGACCTCCGTCGATGGCGGCGATGGTGGTGCCGGTGCCGTAGAGCCGTCGCAGGGAGGCCGATAGGCGTGGTGTGGCTTGCTCTTCCAATCGAAAGCCGGCCACGATCAACAAGAGGTCACAGCGCAACAGTTGGTCGATGGGTAAGGCATTGATTTGTAATCCACTTGTGAGATCCGCAGGTACCTCGGTGGCGGTGTAAAACTGCCAGTCAAACAGGGATTTTCCGGCCCGGCGGTTTGCGGCGCGCATGGGGTCCACGGCGGCGGCGAAGCTGAGGGTGTTGCAGTCGTCCAGCACCAGAATGGCGACGTTCAAAGGGGCTGGGTCGTGGCGGAAAACGCTGGTTTCTGCGGAAATAGACATATTGATTTCGTATAATGAGAAGTGTTGCGTGGCAAGTGCGGTACGGTTGGGCAAGGAACACGAAAGGAATCGCCATGCCGTTGCAAATGAACCGCGAGGTTTTCATCACCTGTGCCGTGACCGGATCGGGTGGCACGCAGGACCGCAGCCCGCATGTGCCGCGCAGTCCGAAGCAGATTGCCGAGAGCGCGATTGCGGCGGCCAAAGCCGGTGCTGCGGTGGTGCATTGCCATGTGCGCGACCCGGAGACTGGCGCGCCAAGCCGCGACCTTGGCTACTATCGCGAGGTCACCGATCGCATTCGGGACAGCGAGGTGGACATGGTGCTCAACCTGACCGCTGGTATGGGCGGTGACATTGTGTTTGGCGGTGTGGAAAGCCCGCTGCCCACGGTGGATGGGACGGACATGGTAGGGGCTACGGAGCGGGTGGCGCATGTGGCGGAATGTCTCCCGGAAATCTGCACGCTGGATTGTGGCACGATGAATTTTGCCGAAGCCGATTATGTGATGACCAACACGCCTGGTATGCTGCGCAGCATGGGAAAAATGATGGCCGACCTGGGGGTTAAGCCTGAAATTGAGGCCTTTGACACCGGACACCTGTGGTTTGCCAAGGAGCTCGTGAAAGAGGGCGTGCTGGCGCCGGATGCGCTGGTGCAGCTGTGCATGGGCGTGCCATGGGGAGCGCCGGACGACCTCAACACCTTTATGGCGATGGTCAATAATGTGCCGGACGATTGGACGTTTAGCGCGTTCTCGCTGGGCCGCAATCAGATGGCTTATGTGGCGGCAGCGGTGCTGGCGGGCGGCAATGTGCGCGTGGGGCTTGAGGACAACCTGTGGCTTGGCAAAGGGGAGTTGGCGCAAAACTGGCAGCTTGTGGAGCGTGCAGGCACCATCATTGAAAACATGGGCGCGCGGGTGATTGGGCCTGCAGAAGTGCGCGAGAAACTGGGGCTGGTGAAGCGGGCGCCGCTAGGGTGAGCGTTGCGGCAACAGCTGCGCATGTAGGCTTTAGAACTGGCGGTTTGGTGCGTTTGCACAGTGGGGCGCAACACGTCGGTATGTTGTCTGTATCGCGACTGTTTTGCGGAGGTGCGAAAAATCGACCTCCGCGGCACGTGTTGCGCGTTAAGAAAACCGTTGGATCACTCTGCAGGCTTAACCCGACACAGAAAGCAGTTGTTGGACGCGCTGCGCACATCAACAAAGGCGATGTCGTCACGCGCAAGCAGGCTTTCGGCGTAGCCCGCAATGTCCGCGGTCGGGGTCACTTGGCCCGTGCCGTAGACAATGCGTTCCTCCGCCGAGTAGCCACGCACAATGTAAGTCGGCGCGGTCAGGATGTTGGGCAGCGTGCTGGACGGCGCGGTGCCAGCACAGTCTTCGCACAAAAAGATCGGGCCGGTTTCGGTGTAGGCGTTTTGACCTTCAAACGGGCGGTGCGCGAGGATCAGGAAGGGCGCGCCCTTGGGCGTGACCTTCAAGCAGGATCGGCAGGGGATGCCGTCTCCGTCGCTGATCGCAACCTCAACGGCGTTGCCATAGGCGTCGGTGCGGCTGTCGCGGATGGCGGCAATGTGATCGGCGGGCAGTGGGTGAAACTGGATGGTCATGTAAGCTCTCCTTTTGAGGGGACGCTATGATGTGGATTGGGCATGCGGCGACCCGTTTCCTGCGGAAAGGGAAGAGGATGACACAGAGATTTGGAACAGCCCTGATTGCGATTTTGGCAGCAACACCCTTGGCGGCAGATGAGCGCCCGCTCTGGGAAGGCTATTGGACCGGCAATGCTGCCTGGTGCGCGCGGGCTGGAGCGGTGGGAGATGAAACCCCAACCTGGTACGGGCGCGATGGCTTCTTTGGCATCGAGTGGAGCTGTGACATCCGCACAATCCAGCCCACCGGCATGGCCAACAGTTGGGCGCTGACCACGGAGTGTCTGGATGCGGGCTATGCCTACAGCGAGACGCAGATGTTCCTCGTAACCCATGAGGATCGGCTTTTGATTTTGAATGAAAGTGGCGTGACCGCAAATCTGGTGCGCTGTGAAGAAGGAAAGAACTGACCATGGCGACAGCAGCGATTATTGGCGGTGGGGTGATTGGCGGCGGCTGGGCGGCGCGGTTTTTGCTCAATGGCTGGGATGTGCGGGTATTCGACCCGGACCCGGAGGCGGAGCGCAAGATTGGCGAAGTGATTGCCAATGCGCGGGTGTCTTTGCCGGGGTTGAGCGATACGGCCTTGCCAGCGGAAGGGACGCTCACGTTTCATGAGACCATGTCGGAGGCCGTGGCGGGCGCGAGCTGGATACAGGAAAGCGTTCCAGAGCGGTTGGAACTTAAGCGCAAAGTGTACCAGACGTTGCAGGAGCATTGTGACCCCGAGGCGATTTTGGGCAGCTCGACCAGCGGGTTTAAGCCCAGCGAGTTACAAGGCTGCGCGACGCGGCCAGAGCAGATTGTGGTCACACATCCGTTTAACCCGGTCTACCTGATGCCGCTGGTGGAACTGGTGCCAACAGCGAAAAATCCGCCGGAGCTGATCGAGCGCGCCAAGGAAACGCTCAAAGGCGTGGGCATGTTCCCGCTGCATGTACGCAAGGAAATTGATGCCCATATCGCGGACCGGTTCCTTGAGGCGGTGTGGCGCGAGGCGCTTTGGTTGGTGAAAGATGGGATTGCCACCACGGAAGAGATCGATGAGGCCATCCGCATGGGTTTTGGCATTCGCTGGGCGCAGATGGGGTTGTTTGACACCTATCGTGTGGCTGGTGGCGAGGCGGGCATGAAGCATTTCATGGCGCAGTTTGGCCCGGCGTTGGAATGGCCCTGGACCAAGCTGATGGATGTGCCGGAGTTCACTGACGAGTTGGTGGATTTGATTGCCGGGCAAAGTGACGCGCAGTCCGGCCATTTGACAATCCGCGAAATGGAGCGGATACGGGACAACAACCTTGTGGCCATGATGCGCGCGCTAAAAGCGCAGGATTTTGCATCGGGTGCAGTGCTCAACCAGCACGACGTCAAGCTCTCAGCGGCGGCTGGTTTGGTGCGAAGGGCCAGCGACATAGCCAACCCGATGCAACCCATCGAGACGGTGCGTCGCGCGGTGCCGGTGGATTGGTTGGATTACAACGGACATATGACCGAAAGCCGTTATTTGCAGGCCTTTGCGGATGCGAGTGACCGGCTGATGGAGATCATTGGTTGTGACCAGGCGTACATCGCGACGGGGGGTAGTTTTTTCACGGCGGAGACGCATATCCGGCACATTGATGAGACCCATCTGGGCAGTGTGATCGATGTGCGGACACGTGTGCTGATGGCGGAGGGCAAGAAGATGCACCTCTGGCATGAGATGTATGCAGGCGAAAAACTGCTGGCGACGGCGGAGCATATCCTGATCCACGTGAGCCTTGAGACCCGGCGGCCAGCGCCGTTTAGTCCGGAAATCGCCGCCAACCTGAAGATGATCAGCGAAGCACAGGCGGATTTGCCTGCACCTGAGGGGCTCGGGCGCTACGTTGGGCAACCCCGATGACGGGGCGGGTTCTGATCACCGCGGGCGCGTCTGGTGTTGGGCGGGCTATGGCGGAGGTGTTTGATCGCGACGGCTGGCAGGTTTGGGTTGCGGATGTGGATGCGACGGCTTTGGCGGAGGTGCCTGAAGACTGGCGCAGGACACAATTGGATGTGACCGATGAGGCGGCTGTTTCTGTTTTGTTTTCTGAGATTGGACAAGTCTGGGGCGGGCTGGATGCGCTTTGCGCAAATGCCGGTGTTGCCGGGCCAACGGCGGCGGTGGAAGATATAAACCTGCAAGATTGGCAGGCCTGTGTGGCGGTCAATCTCGAAGGCGCGTTTCTGGCCGCCAAATATGCCGCGCCGATGATGAAGGCGGCGGGCGAGGGGGCGATTGTGGTGACCTCATCCACGGCAGGGCAATATGGCTATCCTTATCGCGCGCCCTATGCGGCGGCGAAATGGGCGGTCATCGGTCTGACCAAAACCCTGGCCATGGAGTTGGGGCCGTTTGGCGTGCGTGCCAATGTGATTTGTCCCGGTTCTGTTGAGGGACCGCGCATGGAAGGGGTGCTGGCGCGTGAGGCAGAAGCCAAAGGCATGACGCGGAATGCGGTTTATGAGGGCTATGCCTCCGGCACCGCTATGGGGTCCTTCGTAGAGGGGCGTGATGTGGCCGAGATGGCGGTGTTTTTGTGCAGCGACAAGGCGCGGCTGGTGAGCGGACAGGTGATTGCCGTGGATGGGTTTACGGTGAACCCGGATCCAAAAGTTTAAGCTGCGATCTCTGCTTTCAGCATTTCCACATGTTCCGGGATTTGGCGGGCGGTGACATTTGCTTGCCTGATGAGCTCGTCGAAGTGCTCCGTGAAGCTGGTGACGCGTTCGCGGTCGCGGAAGGCGAGATAGTTGCGGCCCAGATAGAGCACAGCCAGTAGGGGACCAAAGACGGTGATTGGACTGGAATAGAGGCGGCGTGCGTCAAACAGGTAAAGGCGCAGGCGTGGATAGAGCTGGCTGCTGAGATCGGCGAAGTGATCGAGTTGCTGGGTGCGCACGTCTTCGGGCAGGCCCGCATAATATCCTTCGCCTCGGGCAAAGGCTGCCATTTCATGCATCGGCAGGGCTATTTCGTAGTCCGATTGCGACTCGCGCATCCAATTGAGGCGGTCGCGTGAGGCGTTGATCGCCTGTTCCGTGGTCCGGCCAAGGTGCGGTGCATATTCCCAGTCCAGCATCTCGTTGGTTTTGAGCATATCTGGCAGCCCGGCGGGCACATGACGAATTTTGTAACCCGCAGCTTCCTGATGCCAGGCAAAAATCTGTTCATCCACCAAGGCGCGCGGGGCTTTGGTGACGGTCAATGCGTTGGCAAGAATATCGGCGGTGTTTTCGGGCCGGTCGGTGAGGGAGAGCAGCCAGTCCGCCGAGACGCCAAGCGCAGCGGCACATTCGCCCACCACCTGTGCGTTGGGCAAGCGGGCGCCAGTATCCTTAAGCAGTTGGCTGATGGTGGAGCGGTCCACGCCAATGCTGCGGGCCAGGCCGGCTTGGGTGATGTCTTTGCTGCGCATGGCGCTGGCCAGGCGCTTGCGGAACTGATCTGCGCGCAACCATTTGTCGATAATTTCACTCATGTGGGGATAAATATCACATCTGTCGAGTTTTGTTAATCAGATACAGAATTCTGCAACGTGCTTTTTGTCGGTAACACATCTGTGAAGACTGAGGCACGGGACAACAGAATGGACACACAAAAACGCTCCATCGTGAAAGCGGTGATTTGGAATGTGATTGGCATCATATCGATGTCCGTGGTGGGGATTTTGGCCACCGGATCAGCGGCTCTTGGGGGGAAGATGGCGCTGATCAACACCGGATTGGGGTTCAGCATGTATGTGATTTACGAGCGGGTGTGGTCCCGTGTGCGCTGGGGGCGGCAACATGGCTGAGCGGCGCCTGTCCAAAGTGGAGTGGCCCACACTTGTTTTGGTTGCAGGTTGCTACGGGCTTTATGTTTTGGGCACAGTTTGGGCGGCGCAGCTTTGGCTGCCTTTGGGCATGGTGCTGACGATTGTCGCGCTGGCGTTGCACAGCTCGTTGAGCCATGAGGTGCTGCATGGACATCCATTTGAAAACAAAATCTTGAACGCCGCGCTGGTGTTTCCGGCAATTGGACTGTTTGTGCCTTATCTGCGCTTCAAAGATACGCATCTGGACCACCATTTGGACAGCCGTTTGACCGATCCCTATGACGATCCGGAAAGCAATTACCTCTATGCAGAAGACTGGCAAGCTTTGCCCAAATGGAGGCAGGCGGTGCTTCTATTCAACAACACGCTGGTGGGGCGGTTGTTGGTGGGGCCGCTGGTCGGGCAAGTGTGTTTTGTGGTCAGTGATTGGCAGGCGATCCGGCGCGGAGACCGTCGGGTTTTGGCGGGGTGGCTGTGGCATGTGCCAGCGGTGATGCTTGTGGTTTTGTGGATGCGGACCTTTGGGGCGGTGCCCGTCTGGGCTTATCTGCTCTGCGCCTATGCTGCGCTGTCGATCCTAAAAATCCGCACCTTTTTGGAGCATCAGGCGCATGAACGGGCGCGGGGGCGCACGGTGATCATTGAGGATCGCGGGCCGCTGGCGTGGATTTTCCTGAACAATAACTTGCATGTGGTGCATCATATGCATCCCAAGATGCCTTGGTATCGGTTGCCGGAGCTGTTTCGCAGCAATCGTGAGCGCTATCTTTCTCGCAACGACGGCTATTATTTTGCCTCATATAGCGACGTGTTCCGTAAGTTTTTCTGGCGGCGCAAAGATCCGGTGGCACATCCGCTTTGGAAGCGCGACGGCTGACAGCTGCGCGTGTAGGGGTACAATCTTTCTCGTGACTTCTAAGGCTTAGCTCGGCATCAAGGCGGCCATGGAATTTTGGATTATCGCCTCCGTCGCCGCTGCGGCTTTTCAAACTGTGCGCTTCATGCTGCAAAAACATCTGGCGCAGGTGTCTTTGTCCGCCGCTGGGGCGACTTTTGCGCGGTTTGTTTATTCCGCGCCGATAGCTGCGGCGGTTCTGGCAACGCTGGTAGGTACGGGCCGTGTGACCTTGCCAGGCGTGTCGCCAAGCTTCTGGTTGTTTGGCGCCGTCGGCGGCGCGGCGCAGATCACGGCGACAGTTTGCACTGTGATGCTGTTTGGGCGGCGCAACTTTGCTGTCGGTATGGCCTTTATCAAAAGCGAAGTGTTCTTCACGGCGTTTATTGGTTTGGTGCTGCTGTCTGAAACCATTTCCGGCGTGGGGTTGATTGCGATCACCATTGGCGTGGGCGGGGTTTTGGTGCTGTCTGGTCCAATTGAGGCCGAGGCGACAGGCTGGCGGCGGGTTTTGACACCCTCGGCAGTGCTGGGGTTGGTGGCCGGGGCGCTGTTTGGGGTCTCAGCCGTGTGTTATCGCGGGGCATCGCTTGAGGTGGTCACCGATGCGCCATTGTTGCGTGCCTTGGTGACTTTGGCCGCTGTAACCCTGATGCAGATGGTCAGCATGTGGCTTTGGCTTACCGTGCGCGAACCGGGGGAAGTGGGCCGAGTGTTGTCGGCCTGGCGCAGCGCGGGCTTCATTGGACTGACCAGCATGGCGGGCACGTTTTGCTGGTTCACTGCCTTCACGTTGCAAAATGCGGCTTATGTGAAAGCGGTGGGGCAGATCGAGCTGGTGTTTGGCATCCTCGGCACAGTGCTGATCTTCAAAGAAAGTATCAGCCGCCGCGAATACCTCGGCATGGCGCTTTTGGCTGTGTCGATCCTGACGCTGGTGCTTTTGGCTTAATCGTCGCGGCCTTTGAGGTCCGGCAAGCGGCCTTTCAGGCGCAGAAACAGGCTTTCTTCGTCATCATTGCGGAAGAAAGGCACGGCCTCGGGCGGAGTGCGGTCGGTCACGCGGGCTTCGATTTCGGCCAGCACCACCTCGGTGATGAAGGGCAGATCAAAGCTGCGGGCCTCTTTGAGGGGGATCCACTGCAAGTGAGAGAGCTCTTCGCAGGCGGCGGAGAAGTCATCCAGGTCGCTGGTGATTTCATCCGCATCCAACAGGAAGAACCGCGCATCAAAGCGGCGCGGGCGGCCTGGAGGGGTGATGGCGCGGAAGACAAATTGCAGCGCTTGTGCGGTGGGCACATGGCCGGTGGCGGCGTAGGTTTCCCAGTCCGCGGGCGGAGTGATCGACCAGTTGCCCCGGGCGCCAAGGATCAGACCGGTCTCTTCCCAGAGTTCGCGAATGGCGGCGACCGCCAGCGCATGTACGATGTGCTCGCTGGTGTCTTCGCGCCGGTCTTCCAGCAGACGCTGGCTGCAGAAGTCGGAAATTGGCGTGGCCAGCGGGATGTCGGCATCCTCAAGGTCCACAGCCCCGCCGGGGAACACCACTTTGTTGGGCATAAACGCGGCTTTGGCGCCGCGCTGGCCCATCAGGATTTGTGGATTGGTGTCACGATCTCTGAGCACAATCACCGTGGCGGCGTTGCGGATCGCGGTTTTGTCCACTGTGGTGGCGTTTGTCATGCTGTGCTCCCCTCACATGATGGGGTGGCCGGGTTCTATTTGAACCCGTGCATCCGGCGCGCCCATTGGAAGGCGACCACACACCCCTTCAATCTCGGCAGAAGGTAGAGCGAGAGCCCGACGCAGCCAACCGAAAAAACGGTGAAAAGAATAAGGGGATCCGGGCGCCAGTGCACAAAAGCCACGTGCAGCAGCGGGGCCAGCAGGTGGCCGACCACAAGAATCGTCAGATAGGCCGGGCCGTCATCGGCGCGGTGGTGGCTCAGGTCCTCTTTGCAGACCGGACAATGGTCACGCACCTTCAGATAGCCCTTAAGCATCGGGCCTGTCCCACAATTTGGGCATTTCCGGCGCCAACCCCGATACAGGGCCTGCTTCATTGGGCGGTCGTCTTCGGCCATGACCGCATCAGACATATTGGTTTCACTCATCACGTTTCCCCTCGGTGCTCGCGTCGCCAAGATGTGGTGGTTTGCGCAAACAATAAAGGGGGCAATCTGACTTGCGTCGCGATGTCGCAAAGGCCCCCGTTGTTCTGCCTTGCCAAAAAAAGATTGAGAAAGTGCGACGGAAACCCTGAGGCGGCGCGTTTTACCATCACTGAACAGGCAATGAGCCGACGCAGAGAGACAAAAGACAGGCCCAAAAGGAGACCACCATGAAGAGCACAATGATGATCAGCGCCGTAGTGATTGCAGCCCTGGGTGTGACCGCGGTTGCCGCGTCCGCCAAAGAGGGCGGCAAGATGCGCCACATGCGCGGGCAGATGCCAAGCTTTGAGCAACTCGACACCAATGGCGACGGGTTTATCACCGCCGAAGAGCTGCAAGCCAAGGCTGCAGAGCGTTTTGCCGGGATTGATGCCAACGGCGATGGGGTGATTACCAAAGAAGAGTTGACCGCTTTTGCCGAATCTCAAGGCAACGACCGGATGGTCAAGAAACTGGATCGCATGATCAGTCGGATGGATGCCAACGGCGACGGGCAGTTGAGCGTGGATGAGATGAAGCCCAAATCTGATCGCTCGGCCAAGATGATCGAAAAGCTGGACACAGACGGCGATGGCAAGATTTCCAAAGCCGAGTTTGAAACCGCGCAGGCGGAACGCAAGACCAAACGCTCTGAGCGTAAGGCGGAGATGTTCAAGAAGCTCGACACCAATGGTGACGGCACCATCTCACAAGAAGAATGGGATGCCGCCAAGGAAGCGCGTGGCTTTAAAAAGCGTGGCGATACGCAGGACAACTGATCCCACTCACGGGAGGGCGGCCTTCGCGCCGCCCAACCGAGACTGATTGCACAACCGCCCTTAAGAGGCTAGCCATCGAGACTATGACGATGCCTTACGATCAACAGGAGGACACGCCGGACGACGCCTTGTTGGTGCTTTATGCCAACGGCGACGGAGCGGCGGCGCGGACTTTGACGCTGCGGTTGACGCCGCGCGCCTTTGCGCATGCCTTCCGGATGTTGGGGGATCGGGCAGAAGCCGAGGATGTGGCACAAGAGGCCATGATCCGGCTGTTCAAACTTGCGCCTGACTGGCGGCAGGGTGAGGCCAAGGTGACAACCTGGCTATATCGCGTGACCGCCAATCTGTGCACCGACCGGCTGCGTAAAACAAAAGGGGTGGCGCTGGATGCCATTCCAGAACCGGAAGACGGGGCCAAATCGGCGGCTCAAGAAATGCAGGACCGCGCCCGCGTTGATGCTTTGCAAAACGCGTTGGCAACGTTGCCGGACCGGCAACGGCAGGCAGTGGTGCTGCGGCACATAGACGGTCAAAGCAATCCCGAGATTGCGGAGATCATGGAGATCAGCGTCGAGGCAGTGGAAAGCCTCACGGCGCGGGGGAAACGGGCGTTGGCACAGGCTTTGGCCAGCCAACGCGAGGCACTGGGGTATACCGATGGCTGAGAAGTTTGACACCAGTAAAAGAGACGGGGACATGCTGGACGATCTGTTTGCAGCGGCCCGGACCGACAGCCGCGCTACCCCGTCGCCGGATCTGCTGGCACGGGTGCTGAGTGAAGCCGCAGGTCTGCAGGTGGCGGACCCGGCCCCGGTGGAGGTGCCGCAGCGCCGCAGCCTGTGGGCGGCTTTGGTGGCTGCCGTGGGTGGGTGGCCTGCGCTTAGCGGAGTGGCCATGGCCGGTGTGGCTGGTGTCTGGATTGGGGTGGCCGCGGGCACAAGCCTGATGGAAGACACCCTTGGTCTTGATATTTATGGAGAGACCGCTCAAAGCTACCTCTCCGACCTAGATGACATCTATGCCTTTGATTTTACGGCGGAGGAATGAGCATGACTGAGCCAAATAGCACGCAGCCCAGCACAAAGCCCCGTCGTTTGACCCGTGCGCTTCTGATTGGGTCTTTGGCCTTGAACCTGTTGATCATTGGTGTGGTTGGCGGTGCCGTGATCAGCCTGCGGGGGCACGGCGACAAAGCGCCGGTCAGTGACAGGTTTGGATCGCCGCACATCAAGGCGCTGACCTTTGATGACAAGCGCGAAGTCGGCCGTGCCATTCGCAGTACGTACCGTAAGAGCAACGTGGATCACCGCGCAGATCATCAGCACTACAAAGAGGCTTTGATGGTGCTGCGGTCTTCGCCTTTGGACGAAGCCGCGCTGCGCGAGTTGGTCAAGACGTTGGATCAGGCGGGCGAGCGCCGTCGCGCCATGGCGCGGGATGTGTTCCTAGCCAAAATCCTGTCGATGAGTGACGCAGAGCGCGCTGTTTATGCCGACAGGTTGGAGGAAGTGCTGGAGCGGGGTCCAAAAGACAAGAAACATCCCCCCAAAGACGGAAAGCCTCGTCCGCCCAAACAGCCCTGATCTTCATCAGTCAGAGAATATCCCGGGGGAGTCCCATCGCCAGATGGGGCGGGGGCAGCGCCCCCAACTGCGCTGGTGTCAGGCCGCAGTGATCGACAGCAGCACCTTGTCGCGCCCGTCCGCCTTAGCACCATAAAGCGCCTGATCTGCTTGATCGATCAGCGCACTGGCAAGGCTGTCCTCGCTGGTGCCAAACTTGGTCTTTTTGGCGTCCAGCATGTCGCTGCCCATGGCGACGCCGATGCTCACGGTTACAGGGATCTGAATGTCGCGGCCGCGCAGATAGACCGGTTCGGCGCGCACCACATCACAGAGGCGCTGGGCGACTTTGGCGGCACTCTCGCGGTTGTCGGTCTGCACCACCACCAGGAACTCTTCTCCACCCATGCGGGCAATCAGATCGGCGGATTTGATATTGGCGCGCATGCGGCGGGCAATCTCAGCCAGAACAATGTCACCGGCAGCATGGCCGTATTTGTCATTTACGTCTTTGAAGTGGTCGAGATCCGCCAGCATCACGGCAAAATCGCCGGTCTGCTCGCTGTGCCCAGTGGCGCGCTGCGCCATGTTGTCCAAGTGCGGCATGGCATAGCGCCGGTTGAACAGGCCTGTCAGCGGGTCGGTGACAGAGGCGGTCAGGCCATCTTCCACCTTTTGGCGCAGGCGATCCGTCAGGCGTTTGCGGGCGATCATTTTGTCCAAGCGCAACACAGCCTCTTCTGCATCAAACCCTTCGGCAATCACATCGTTGGCCCCCAAATCCAAGGCGCTGATGCGGGCGGTGTCGTTGTTCTCGTCCAAAACAACCAGCACAGCCGCCTGGCGGGTGGCGGCGCGGGCGCGGATTTCGGCCAGAAGGTGCAAGGCTTCTTCCGGCGCGGCCACGGCCAGTGAAATCACAATGGCATCCGGCGCAGTGAATTGCCCCATATTCCGCATGATGTCCGCTTCCATCTGGTGGCGCAGGGTAAACGGAGCCAGCTTGGACAGCTGCGCCTGCCAGCGCGCGCCTTCGGTCTCATTGCGGGCGGCAATCAGCACAGCGGCGGGCGTGTCAAACGCGGCGGGGGTTTCGGCAAGGCCGGGAATATGCCCGGTGCTTTCGCGCAGGCGCAACTCTTCAAAGCTGTTGCGGGCGCGCACAATGGAGCGGATGCGGGCGAGAAGCGCGTCGGTGCTGACCGACATGTCAAAGGCGTCATCTGCCCCCACGCGCAGGGCATCAATCAGGTCGGCGCGGTGGCCGTCGGTGTGCACCAGCAACACCGGCAAGTTGGCCAGCGCGGGACGCTTTTTGATGAGCGTGCAAAGGTCAATTGCGCTCATATCCACGAGGTCGCCACCCAGCACCAAAAGGTCGGGCGTGGCCTCACATTCAAGGAGGTCCAAAGCCTCTCCTGCGCTGGCGGCTTGCTCAACCTGAGCGAATGCGCCGGCAAGTTTGACTTTCAACAAGATACGGTTCGCCGAAATGCTGTCGACGATCAAGACACGAGCTGCCATAGAGAAACCTGAAACTGTGGAAAGAAGGGACACGTTCATAATGTGGTATGAATGGTTAACAAACCCTTTCGAAAGTGAGAAAAAATGAGTGTTTCTCAGGAGGTCGCGGAGACCACCGCCCTGAAGGCCCTGGCCTGGTTGGTGAATAACGAAGAGGTGTGTTCGATGTTTTTGGGCTCCACCGGCGCGTCGATTGATGATCTGCGCGCGCGGGCGGCGGAGCCTGATTTTTTGGGCTCTGTGCTTGAGTTTATCACTATGGATGATGCCTGGGTGGTTGAATTTTGTGACACAAATGCACTCGCCTATGAAGTGCCAATGATGGCGGCCGCAACGCTGCTTGGCACGGCCCGGACGCATTGGACCTGAAGTTGCTGATCCGTTAACGGCGCAGATCTGCTTGCACTGATGTGAGGGGCAGGGCAGGGTCGGCGGCAGACCACATACAAAGGTAAGGCAGATCATAGATGCGGGTAGACGGACTTCTGTTTGACAAAGATGGCACCCTGTTTGATTTCGGGGCCACCTGGAACGGCTGGGCGGCAAGCATGATCGAGCGCTTTGCCCAAGGCGACGCAGGGCTGTCGCAACGGATTGCCGATGCGTTGATGTTTGACCTCTCTGCCAAAGCATTCCGCCCGGACAGCTTTGTGATTGCGGGCACCAACCGCGAGGCAGCGGAGGCGGTGGCCAGCGTTTTGCCCGGCTCTGATGTGGATGCAATTGATGAAGCTTTGATGTTCGCGGCGGCAGATGCCCCGCTGGCACCGGCTGTGCCTTTGGCGCCTCTGATGGACGGGTTTCGCGCTCAAGGGCTAAAATTGGGCGTGATGACCAATGACACGGAATATGGGGCCAAAGCCCATTTGTCCGGAGCAGGGGTAGAGGATCGCTTTGATTTTATCGCTGGGTTTGACAGTGGTTTTGGGGCCAAGCCTGATCCAGGCCCGCTTTTAGCTTTTGCCGAACACACTCAATTGACACCCGCCCGCGTGGCGATGGTTGGCGACAGCACCCATGATTTGATTGCAGGGCGGCGGGCCGGGATGCAGACCATTGCGGTGTTGACCGGTGTGGCGCTTGAAGCGGAGCTCGCCCCCCACGCAGATGTGGTTTTACCCAATATTGGCCATATCCCAGCGTGGATGGTTGCCTAGTTTCCTTTCCTTCAGCCTGCTTTTGACGGCGCGCCTTTGGGTGCGCCGTTTTGGTTTGCGCGCTGCGCGCAAGGTGAGATGTCAAAAGCGACGACTTTTGTCGCAAACGCGCAGACAGGTCGCGTAAGATGTCCTTTGCTTTCTCTAACGCGAAGGGGAGGCATCCATGTCGGAACCAGAGGGAAGGCCAAGAGGACGGCGCGGCGGTGGACGCGCGGGCAATGCGGCGCGACGCAGGACATCTGGCGTGATCGAGCAAATGCCCTGGCGTTTGCCAAAAAACATCGATCGCCCAACCGAACCGCTCTCTGAAGAGGGGGTGCAGGCGATCCACGCTGGGGCCATGCGCATTCTCGAAGAGCTTGGCATTGCGTTTTACAATGACGAGGCGCGCAAGATCCTGAAGCAAGCGGGTTGTCGTGTTGACGGTGATCAGGTTTTTATGGACCGCGCCTTTGTCATGGAGATGGTTGGCCGCGCTCCGTCCCGTTGGACCATAACGCCACGCAATCCCGATCGGCAGCTGGTGATGGGCGACGCGCACATCCTGTTTGGCAATGTCTCCAGCCCGCCAAACTATTGGGATCTGGAACTGGGGCGCAAAGTGCCCGGCACGCGGGAGCACTGTGCCAACCTGCTCAAGCTGACGCAGTATTTCAACTGTATCCATTTCACAGGAGGCTATCCGGTCGAGCCGCAGGATATCCACGCCTCGATCCGGCATTTGGACGTGTTGTTTGACACGCTCACTCTGACCGACAAAGTGGTGCACGCCTATGCGTTGGGCGCGGAACGGGTCGAAGACGCAATGGAGTTGGTGCGGCTTGCAAGCGGGTTGAGCCATGAGGCGTTCGAGGCAAGTCCAAGGATGTTCACCAATATCAATTCGACCTCTCCGCTCAAACATGACCAACCGATGATGGACGGCTGGATGCGCATGGCGCGGCGCAATCAGGGGTTGGTGGTCACGCCCTTTACGTTGGCAGGCGCGATGGCGCCCGTGACCATGGCAGGGGCTGTGGCGCAATCTTTGGCGGAGGCGCTGAGCGCCGTGGCTCTGGCGCAGTATATCCGGCCCGGCGCGGCCTGCGCCATTGGCACGTTCACCAGCAACGTGGACATGAAATCTGGCGCTCCCGCCTTTGGCACGCCGGAGTATATGCGCGCCACCCAGATGACCGGTCAAATGGCGCGGTTTTACGGATTGCCGATGCGCGCCAGTGGAGTCTGCGCCGCCAATGTGCCGGATGCGCAGGCGATGTGGGAGACCTGTAACAGCCTGTGGAGCGCGGTGCAGTCGGGCAGCAATATGGTCTATCACGCGGCGGGTTGGCTCGAAGGCGGCTTGATCGCCAGCCCGGAGAAGTTTGTGATGGATTGTGAAGAATTGCAGATGATCCAGCGCTACCTAGAGCCGGAGATCTGCGCCACAGGGCCGGAGGAGATTGCCTTTGACGCCATTGCCGAAGTTGGCACCGACGGACATTTTTTTGGCACGGAACACACACAGGCGCGCTACACCTCAGCCTTCTACCAACCGTTTGTGTCGGACTGGCGCAACTACGAAGCCTTTGAGGCCGCCGGGGGCGCCTGGACGGCGGAACGGGCGCATCATCTCTACAAGGATATTCTGGCCGAATTTGATGCGCCGTCGATGCCGCCAGAGCATCACGCGGCGCTGGTTCAGTTTGTTGAAACCCGCAAGCAGCAGGGCGGGGCGCCGACAGATTTCTGACAATATTGTGCAAAATGGCCTGGTGTCGCCTGCCAGAATTGTCATATGCGGGTTTTGTTATAAATCATTGTTTTTGATATACTCCCCGCTATAAACGCCGCACAGGGTTGCAGGAGGGGTACCATGCACACTCAGGACGGGCGCACGGTCGCCGGACGGGCCGAGATGGCTGTTATTGGAGCCATTGCCGGGCTGGCGATTTGGGCTTTGGTTGAGCATCTTTCCGACGTCATCACCCACCCCCATGTGTATCTTGCCGTGACCTCCTTTGTGGCGGGGTTTTTTGCGGTGTTGCTGGGGTTGAGCGGGCCGTATCGTGTGGTGCGGGCAGCATTACCTGCGCTGTGGCTGTCCGCTGTTGCCGCGCTTTTGTTGACATGGGCCGGGTGGCGCTTTGACACGCTGGACGCCTTTGCCGAAGCCATGCATCCGATTTTGGCTTGGGCGGTGTTTGTCTCGATTGGCACGCCATTTGCTGCGGCGCTTTTGCGGGATCATCACAGCCTTCGGGATTACGGCCATCTGTTTGACGTGAGCTGGAGCATTTTGGTGCGCTATTCGGCGGGATGGTTGTTTGCCGGGCTGTCCTGGGCGGTGCTGTTCATGAGCCATGCGCTTTTGGAGATCGTTGGGCTCACCATCATTGAAGACATCCTCGACATTGACGGTGTGCCGTTTGTGATCACCGGTTTTGCCCTTGGGTTGGGCCTGTCGGTGGTGCATGAGATGCGCGAGTATCTGTCGCCGTTTCTGGTGTTGCGCCTGTTGCGGCTGTTGGTGCCGGTTGTGCTGGCGGTTGTGCTGATATTTGTTGTGGCGGCGCTGTTGCAGGATCCGGGCAAGCTGTTTGGCAACTTGAGCCGCACGGCGACCTTGCTGTTTGTTGGCTTGGCGATGATTTGTTTGGTCAGTGTGTCGCTTGATCGCGGCGACGCGGATGCGGTGCGCTCACAATGGATGCGGCTTTGCACGGCTGCTCTGGCGTTGTTGTTGCCGGTGATTGCCGGATTGGCGATCTATGCGCTGTCGCTGCGGGTGGGGCAATACGGCTGGACGCCATCGCGTCTAGCGGCGGCCTGTACGGCGGGTGTTGTTGCGCTTTATGCGCTGACTTATGCGGTGGCCGTGGTGCTGCGCGGGCCGTGGATGGCACGTATTCGGCAGGCCAATATTCTTGCCGCCGTGGTGGTGCTTGCGACCGCTGCCGCGTGGTTGAGCCCGCTGCTGAATGCGGAGCAAATTTCCAGCGACTCGCAGGTTGCGCGGATTGAGAGTGGGGATGTCGCGGCGCAGGATATGGCGCTTTACGAATTGGCGCATGAGTGGGGGAAACCCGGCCAGGCTGGCATTGCGGTATTGAAAAGTGGCGCTGTGCAAGGGGATACGGCGCTTCAAGCAAGCGTGGCACGCGCTTTGTCTGCTGGGAGCCGGTGGCAGTTTGAGCGCGGGGAGGCTGGCCGCGGGACAGAGACTTTGGCGGCGGAAATCCACGCACATCTGACGGTTTTGCCGCAGTCTGCATCAGTGTCGGTAGACATGTTGCAAAACTGGCCGCGCTACCGGTTACGGGATTGGTCGAAAAGCTGTGCTGACAACGCCGATCCGGGCTGCGTTCTGCTGTTGGACAGGTTTGAGACGGGGCCGGGAGACCCTCAGGGGCTGCTGTTTATTCCAGACCAAAGTCGCAAATTTGACGTATTAAGCGTGTTTGTTAATGGTGGTGATCTCGTCATAGGAGAATACGTGACGCCCTTTGGCGACAAAGAGGTGACGGTGGAAGAAGTTCGCTCTATATTGGCGGGGCGCTATGAGGTTGCTCCCAGCAGCCGGCGCTCACTCTGGGTCGGAGACGTTGAATTGTTTCCGGAATTTTGAGGCTGTTGGGGAAATCTTAAGGTGAGTCTGGTCTGATAGATCAAGACGAATGAGGTGACGTGATGCATGGGTTGGTCAACAGGGCGATACAGTGCTTTGTCCGCGATAGCTATGGGCTGTCGCGGTGGCATGAGGTCACGCGCCGTGCCGGTGTGGAAACCACTGATTTTGAAGCGATGTTGCATTATGATGATGCAGTGACGGAGAGTCTCATCGACGCGGCGAAAGATGTGATTGGTGTGCCTGAAGAAACCGTTCTGGAAGACATCGGCACCTATCTTGTGACCCATCCGAATGTTGAGGCGCTGCGCCGCCTGTTGCGGTTTGGGGGCGTTGATTTTGTCGACTTCCTACACTCTCTGGACGAACTGCCGGACCGTGCAAAGCTGGCGGTGGATGACTTGGTCCTACCTTCGATGGAGGTGCGTCAGCATTCGGCGGAATCTTTTAGCCTGACGCTAAAAGGTGACAACCCGGGCTTTGGCTACGTTATGATTGGCATTTTGCGTACGCTGGCGGATGACTACGGCGCCTTGGTGTTTTTGGAGCATCGCGGCGAGCAGGCTGAGGCTGAGGTGATCGACATTACTTTGGTGGAACAGGCGTTTGCCAGTGGGCGAGAGTTTGAATTGGGGGCGCGGGCCGGATGAGCGATCTGCAGGACAACAGCCACGCCATCGCAACACTGGATGTGTTGTGCCCAATGCACGTGTGTCTGGATAAGTTTGGCAAAATCACCCACGCTGGCCCAACAGTGACAAAGCTGTATGGAGAGCACAGCATTCTCGGAACCCGGTTTCTGGAAGCATTTGAATTGAACCGTCCACATTCCATCACCTCGATGGAAACCTTGCTTGCGGCAGCTGGCAAGAAGTTGCACTTAAAAAAACGTGTGGAGCCGCAGACTGGGCTCAAAGGTGTGTTGATGCCCTGCGCCGAAGGCGGCGCCATAGTGAACCTGAGTTTTGGCATCTCGATCTTGGACGCGGTTCAGGAGTACTCGCTCAACGCCTCCGATTTTGCGGCCACGGATTTGACCATCGAGATGTTGTATCTGGTGGAAGCCAAATCCGCCGCGATGGAAGCGCACCGCAAGCTGAACCAACGCTTGCAGGGTGCCAAGGTTGCGGCCGAGGAACAGGCCTATACCGATACGCTGACCGGTCTGAAGAACCGTCGTGCGCTGGATCACATCCTGCCACGCATGGTCGAGGACCGCACGCCGTTTGGCCTGCTGCATGTGGATCTCGATTTCTTCAAGGAGGTCAACGACACCAAAGGCCACGCAGCCGGGGACGTTGTGTTGCAGCATGTCGCCAAAGTGCTGGTGGACAGCAGCCGGGGCGACGATGTTGTCGCGCGGGTCGGTGGGGATGAATTTGTCCTGGTGATCAACGGCACCATTGATGAGGAAATTCTGGGGCGTATCTGCACCCGGATCATCAAAGAGGTGGAACGTCCGGTCGCCTACAAAGACAGCCTGTGCAAAGTGTCCGCCAGTGTGGGTATCGCGATCTATGACGGCACCGGCGAGGCATCAGCGGATCAGTTGATGGATGACGCGGATGTGGCGCTCTATGCGTCCAAGCAT
The DNA here is from genome assembly GCF_049116215.1 of Shimia sp. Taxonomy (GTDB): domain Bacteria; phylum Pseudomonadota; class Alphaproteobacteria; order Rhodobacterales; family Rhodobacteraceae; genus Shimia. Next base: position 90,684 of record NZ_JAGDZB010000003.1, read on the forward strand.
GATGGCCGTGCGACCTACACGTTGTATACGCCCAAGTTGCGTGAAGAGAGCCCTCTGGCGATCAACCACTAAAACGGCTTCAGGTAGACCGGCTCAAAGCTGCGCGATGCGCTGCTTGCTTTCGCTTGCGACAAAATCCACAAACAGGCGGATCTTTGGGTCCTGCAATTTGCGGTGCGGATAGAGACATCCAAAAGATGCAGGCAGCGGCGGCGTGTCGGACAGCACCTCCACCAGCGCGCCGCTTTTGAGATGTTGGGCCACGTCAAAGCGCGGCTTGTTGGCAATGCCCGCGCCTTCCAAGGCCCATTGGGTCAGCACGTCACCATCATCCGCGTCATAGCGCCCTTTGGCCTCAATCTTGCGCAATCCGTCCTCGGTTTGCAGGGTCCAGAAATACTCGGGACTGCGCGGGAACCGTAGCAACAGGCAGTTGTGTTCCCCCAGCAGATCATCGGGTGTGTGTGGCGTGCCGTGCGCCTCCAGATACTCCGGCGCGGCCACCAGAACCCGGTCACAATCGGCAATCTTGCGCAGTTTAAGATTGCTGTCTTTGAGTTCGCCCAGCACAAAGGCCACATCAAGCCCATCCTCAAATAAATCCACCTTGCGGTCCGACAGGCGCAGTTGAACATCCACATTGGGATACTTGTCGGCAAAGGCTGGGATCAGTGGCGCCACAATCCGGCGCCCAACGCCCAATGGAGCCGTGACGCGGATGGTGCCGCGCGGCTTGTCGGAAAACCCGGCCACCACGGCCTCGGCCTCGTCCAGAGTCTCAATCACTTTGCGGGCGTGGTCATAAAACACCTTGCCCACTTCGGTGGGTGACAGGTTGCGGGTGGTCCGATTGAACAGGCGCACACCAAGCCGGCCTTCCAATTCTTTGACTCGATTGGAGGCCACCGCCGGGGTCAGGCGCAGATCGCGGCCACCTGAAGTGATCGAACCAAGCTCGACCACACGCACAAAGACTCGCAGGCTTTCCAGATAGGGCATAAGAGTGCCTCCTTATGGGATTGTGCCTCAATAGCGTGGGTTTGGGAATTTGATTTTCAATAAATCGTTGAAATAGATTTGCCAAAACCCTCGTTTCATTGAAGGCTAATGCACAGGTAGAGTGAGCCAAGGCCATTTCCGTGCCGACTCCCAGCAAGAGGTCAGGATGCAGCACCGCAGCGAAATTCGTTTTTTACTCAACGGGCGCAATGTCGCGCTTTCCGATGTGGGAGCAGACGACACGCTCCTGGACTTTTTGCGCATTGATCAACGGCTTACCGGCTCCAAGGAGGGCTGTGCCGAAGGTGATTGTGGCGCTTGCACCGTGTTGGTCGGGCGGCTTACGGACGGTGGGTTGGTCTATGAGACCGTGAACGCCTGCATCCGGTTTCTGGCCTCTCTGGATGGCTGTCACGTGGTCACCATTGAGTACCTTGGCGGGCCAAATGGCCGTCTGTCACCGGTGCAACAGGCGATGGTGGAGCATCACGGCAGCCAATGTGGCTTCTGCACGCCGGGCATTGTCATGTCGCTTTACGCGCTGTGGATGCAGCATGAGCACCCAACCGTGAAACAGGTGGAAACCGCATTGCAAGGCAACCTGTGCCGCTGCACCGGCTATGCGCCGATTATCCGCGCCGCGCAGGAGGTGACCAACTATGGTACGCCATCCGCGGAACATTTGGCCACCGAACGCGATGGCGTTGTGGCTGCTCTTAACGGTCTGCGGGACGGCAAACGGGTGGAGGTTGCCAAAGGCGATAGCCGCGCAATCCTGCCTGCGGATGTGGATGACCTCGCCGCCGTTCTGGAAGCTGAACCAGAGGCCACCATCATTGCAGGCTCCACCGATGTGGGGCTCTGGGTGACCAAGTTCCTCAAGCGGATTTCACCTGCGGTCTTCATTGGTCAGTTGGACGGATTGAAAGCCATCGACGTCAACGAAGATGCCGTGACCATGGGCGCGGGCGTGACCTACACCGAAGCGCAAGATGTGGTTGCGGAACATTACCCACACCTGAGCGACTATTGGGACCGCATCGCCGGTTGGCAGGTGCGCAACATGGGCACCCTGGGTGGCAATATCGCCAACGGCTCGCCCATTGGGGACACCCCACCGGTGCTGATTGCCTTGGGGGCGTCGATCACCCTGCGCAAAGGCGCGACCCGTCGCGTATTGCCGCTCGAAGAGTTCTTTATAGCCTATGGCAAGCAGGACCGCGCCGCTGGCGAGTTTGTGGAGAGCATCACCATTCCGCGTGTCTCCACCGGCCACCATGCCGCCTACAAGATTTCCAAACGCCGGGATGAGGATATCTCCTCCGTGGCCGTGGGCATGACTGTGCAGGTCGAAAATGGTATGATCACCGCAGCCGTGCTGGCCTTTGGCGGCATGGCCGCCACGCCAAAACGTGCCGCCGCCGCCGAAGCCGCTCTTGTTGGCCAGCCATGGAGCGAAGCCACCTTGGTGGCTGCTGCAGCCAAGCTGCCAGAAGACTTTCAGCCGCTGACCGACATGCGGGCCAGCGCGGACTACCGCATGAAAGTTGCGCAAAACCTGTTCCGCCGGTTCTGGCATGAATCCACTGGCGACACCGCCCGTCTGGCCAGCGCGTAAGGAGAAAATACTATGAAACAGACCGTCTCCATTCGCGGCTCCGCCCACACCGATCTGATCCACGACAGTGCGATCAAACATGTCTCTGGTGGCGCGGACTATTGTGACGATATCGCAGAGCCGATTGGCACGCTGCATGCCTATTTTGGCACCGCCAAAGTCGCCCATGCGACGATCAATTCCATGGACCTCTCCGCCGTGCGCGCCGCGCCTGGTGTGGTTGGGGTGCTGACCGCCGAGGATGTGCCCGGCGTGAACGACGTGAGCCCAACCGGCCGGCATGACGAGCCGCTTTTTGCCACGGAGAAGGTCGAGTTCTGGGGGCAGGTGTTGTTTGCTGTGGTCGCTGAAAGCCGCGACGTCGCCCGTCGTGCGGTGGAATTGGCCAAAATCGACTACACACCGCTGGAGCATGTGATTGATGCCGATGAGGCGGTGGCAAAAGGCTATCCGCATGTGACCCCGCCGATGACATTGAAGCGTGGCGATGTGGCCGAAGGACAAGCTGAGGCCGCACACCGCATTCAGGGCCAGATGCGTATTGGTGGTCAGGATCACATGTATCTGGAAGGCCATATCGCCTTTGCCATGCCTGGCGAGGACGACGATGTGATTGTGCATTCCTCCACGCAGCACCCAAGCGAGGCACAGCATATGGTGGCCCATGTCTTGGGGGTGCCCTCCAACGCTGTGGTGGTAAATGTGCGCCGCATGGGCGGCGGGTTTGGCGGCAAAGAAAGCCAGATGAACCAGTTCTGTGCTGTAGCTGCCATGGCGGCCAAAAAGTGGAACCGCGCGGTGAAAATTCGCCCGGACCGCGATCAGGACATGGAAACCACCGGCAAGCGGCATGACTTTGTGGTCGACTATGACGTGGCCTTTGATGGCGACGGTAAAATCCAGGCGGTGGACAACACCTTTGCCGCCCGCTGTGGCTGGACCTCGGATCTGTCCGGGCCGGTGACCGACCGCGCACTGTTTCACGCCGACAACGCCTATTTCTACCCGCACGTCAAACTGCAAAGCCGCCCGATGAAGACCAACACGGTTTCCAACACCGCCTTCCGTGGCTTTGGTGGCCCACAAGGCGTGGTTGCCGCAGAGCGCATGATGGAAGAGATTGCCTACAAGCTGGGCAAAGACCCGCTCGAGGTGCGCAAGGCAAACTTCTATGGCGACACCGACCGCAACGTGACGCCCTATCACCAGACTGTGGAAGACAACGTCATGCCTCGGCTGGTCGAAGAATTGGAGCAAAGCTCTGATTATCAGGCACGCCGCAAAGCTGTGCTGGAGCACAACGCCAAAGGCGGTATCATCCGCAAAGGCCTGTCGCTCACACCAGTGAAATTCGGGATCAGCTTCACCGCCACCTGGTACAATCAGGCGGGCGCACTGGTGCACATCTATAACGACGGCTCCATCATGCTGAACCACGGTGGCACCGAGATGGGGCAGGGGCTGAACACCAAAATTGCCCAGGTTGTGGCCGAGGCCTTCCAGGTGGATTTCGACACCATCAAAATCACCAAAACCACCACGGAGAAAGTGCCCAACACCTCCGCCACGGCGGCGAGTTCCGGCACGGACCTCAATGGTATGGCGGCACTCAATGCCTGTGAACAGATCAAAGAACGCTTGGTGCGTTGGGCCTGTGATCACTTTGGCGTAGAAGCACTGTTGGTCGAGTTTGCCCCAAATCAGGTGCATGTCGGTGATCAGACCTTCACTTTTGGCGAGTTCATCAAGCAGGCCTATATGTCTCGCGTTCAACTCTGGGCCGCAGGGTTTTACAAGACGCCCAAAATTCACTGGGATCGCGAAAAAGGCCAGGGTCGGCCGTTCTACTACTACGCCTATGGGGCCGCTGTGGCCGAAGTATCTGTGGACACGCTGACCGGTGAATACACCGTGGATCGGGCTGACGTGTTGCATGATGTGGGCAAATCGCTGAACCCGATTTTGGACAAAGGTCAGGTTGAAGGCGCATTTGTTCAGGGCATGGGCTGGCTCACCACCGAAGAGCTCAAATGGGACGACAAGGGTCAGCTGCGTACCCACGCCCCAAGCACCTATAAAATCCCGCTGGCGGGAGATGTCCCGCGTGAGTTCAACGTCAATCTGGCCGATTGGTCGGAGAACCGCGAGCTGACCATCAAACGCTCCAAAGCGGTGGGTGAGCCGCCGTTTATGCTGCCGATCTGCGTCTTTGAGGCGCTGGGCATGGCGGTGGCCTCGGTGGCGGATTACGCCGAATGTCCACGTCTGGACGCGCCAGCGACACCGGAATGTGTGTTGATGGCGGTGGAGCGTTTGCGCAAATGAAATCGGCCGACCTCATAGCGTTTTTTGCTCGGGAAGCGTGGGCCATGCGGGTGGAAATCACCCGCGTGCGCGGCAGCTCTCCGCGTGAAGAAGGCGCTGTGATGGTTGTGTCTGCGTCGGCAATGATCGGCACTATTGGCGGCGGGCAGCTGGAGTATATGGCTTTAGATGAGGCGCGTAAGCTGCTGAAATTAAGACAACCCTCCGGTTTCATGGACGTGCCTTTGGGGCCAGAGATTGGTCAGTGTTGTGGCGGGCGCGTGGAAATCACGCTCACCGAAATGGACAGCGCGGCCCGTGCAAAACTGGTGGCCGACGTTGAAGCGCGAGAGGCCGCCTTGCCCCATGTCTACGTGTTTGGCGCGGGCCATGTTGGTCGGGCGCTGGCGAACTTATTCCAGCATTTGCCAGTCCGTTGCCTTCTGGTGGACAGCCGCTCTGAAGAGTTGGGGCTGTCGCAGGCCAATGTGGAAAAACGCCTGACCGCCTTGCCAGAAGCCGACGTTCGCGGCGCGCCGAAGGGCAGTGCCTTCATTGTGCTGACACATGATCACGCATTGGATTTCCTGCTCACGTCTGAAGCCTTGCTCCGCAAAGACGCGCGCTGGGTGGGTATGATTGGTTCTGCCACCAAACGGGTGAAGTTTGAGCGGTTTGCCCAAAGTGAATGTAATGGGTTGAGTGCGGCGGCGTTGCAGTGTCCAATTGGGGCAGGCGGCAGCACGGACAAACGGCCAGAGGTGATCGCCGCGATGGTGGTGGCCGACGTGATGACGGCGTTGACAACCGAGGCGGTGACCCAACTCGAAGACGTCCGGACCTGACTCAGGCCTTACGCTGATGATAGGTCAGCGCCATCACCGCCATGATGTGTAACGCCTCTTCCGGCAAGGGCGCGCCTAGGGGGATATGGACCGCTCGTGTGCCGGAATACGCAAACAAATCGCCAAACTTGTGCCGCCAAGCCTCTACCAATGTTGTTTGGCAATGCACCAACATCTCCACGCGGTCCGGCGCTTTTTGTGACCAGCTTAACCGGATGGGCGTGCCTTTGCGTTTGGTAGGCGCAAAGCTGGGTTGCCCCCATTTTAGGTTTTCTTCCAGCGGCGCGGTGCCACTGGCCTCTGCCGCCGCGCGGATGATGTCACGTAGGCTGAACAGCGCATCGCGCGCGTCTTGGGGGAGGCTGGCGCTATAGCTTTCCACACCCATGGGTTAGGGCAACACAACGATATTGCCGGTGTGCTCTTTGGCAATAAAGGCGGTTTGCGCGGCGACCAGATCCCTAAGCGGAAAGGTCGCCGCCAGGGCTGGCTGAATGTCGCCCGCTTCGATGTAGCGGATCAGGTTGGGCATGACCTCAAGTTCAATCACGGTAGAGCCGGTGAACGTAAGGTCGCGCAGATAGAGCGTGCGCAGGTCCAGATCCACCATCGGTCCAGCGATGGCGCCGGAACAGGTATAGCGCCCGCCGCGTTCCAGCACGTCAATCAATGTCGGCCAATATGGGCCGCCGACCACGTCGCCGACGACGGAGATTTTCTCGTCGCCCAAAGCGGCGCGCAGATTGACTGGTGCACGGGGTAGGATGTGGTCCGGGCCGAGCTTGGCCACAGCCTCGTGTTTGGCTTCGCTGGCCATGGCGATCACGCGCGCACCGCGGCGTTTGGCAAGCTGCACCAAAGCGCCGCCTACGCCACCGGAGGCGCCGGGCACCAGCACGGTGTCGGCCTCGGTGACTTTGGCGCGGGTGAGCATGCCTTCGGCGGTGGAGTAAGAGCAGGAGTAGGTGGCCAGTTCCGCATCCGACAGAGGGCTGTTGACCGCCAATGCATTGCGCGAGGGCAGCACACAGTATTGCGCAAAGCCGCCGTCACATTCGGAGCCGACATAGCCGGTTTTGGTTTTGTCTGTGAGGTTGTCCTGGGCGCGCAGCCAGCAATCGGTGATGATCCGTTCGCCAATGCGGGCGGTATCCACACCGTCCCCCACGGCCACGACTTCTCCGCAGATGTCTGCGCCCTGAATGCGCGGGAAGGCGAGGGGTTTGCCACCCCAGCTGGGATCGTCGCCATCGGGGGCTTCTTCTGCTGAGCCGTCGGTCGCGCCGGTGACCGCTTTGGAATACCAGCCCGCGCGGGTGTTCACATCGGTGTTGTTCATGCCGCAGGCTTTGACCTGCACCAGAACCTCGCCCGGACCAGCGGAAGGCACCGGCCAATCCGTGCGCCACGCGTATTGGTCCATATCGCCGTGACCGGTGAGGATCATGGCATTCATTGTCGCGGGCAGTGTCATAGCGCGTCCTTTCGAAGCTTATGCGGATCGAACCACGGGTTGCAGAGTCGCGCAATGGTCGACGGAGATAACGGTACATGTGAGAAATTCACAGGTTAGAAATTTCAAGCTTGAAGTAAATGGCGACTCATCCTAGCGTAAAGACAGCGACGGGGCGCTTGCGGCTCCGCGATCTTCGTCAGGGAGGGAAGATATGCGTGTTGCGTGTTTGGGTGGAGGCCCGGCTGGGCTGTACTTTGCCATTTCGATGAAGCTGCGCGACCCGTCGCATCAGATTACCGTGATCGAGCGCAACCGCGCCAATGACACCTTTGGCTGGGGCGTGGTGCTCAGCGATGACGCGCTTGAAAACCTTCAGGTCAATGATCCCAAATCGGCACAAATGATCCGCGATCACTTTGCTTATTGGGATGACATTGCCGTGGTGCATGATGGTGTGCGCACGGTGTCCGGCGGCCATGGATTTGCCGGCATTGGCCGTATGCAGATGTTGCTGCTGTTGCAGGACCGCGCCCGCGAGCTGGGGGTTGAACTGCAATATGAGACCGAGTTTGACGACGTCGAAGCGATCCGTGCCGCGTATGATCTTGTGGTGGGCTGTGATGGCTTAAACAGTGTTGTCAGAGAGACTTACGCGGAACACTTCAAGCCGGAGGTCGACGTGCGCGCCTGCAAATTTGTCTGGCTGGGCACCCATCAAAAGTTTGACGACGCCTTTACGTTTATCTTTGAAAAGACTGAGCACGGCTGGATCTGGGCGCATGTCTATCAGTTTGATGATGAGACGGCGACTTTCATCGTGGAATGCGGACAGGAGACCTGGGACAACTTCGGTTTTGAAGACATGTCCAAGGAAGAGATTGTCGAGACCTGCCGCGCGGTCTTTGCCGATCATCTTGGTGGCCACGACCTGATGAGCAACGCTGCGCATCTACGCGGCTCGGCGGTCTTCATGAACTTCCCGCGTGTGCTGTGCGAAAAGTGGCACCACGAAAATGTGGTGCTGCTGGGCGATGCCTCCGCCACGGCGCATTTCTCGATTGGATCTGGCTCGCGATTGGCGTTTGACAGTGCGATTGCGCTGGCGGAGTTTCTGCATTCTGAGCCAACCATGGAAGGCGCGTTTGAACGCTATCAAGACGAGCGGCGGTTGGATGTGTTGCGGCTGCAATCGGCGGCGCGCAATTCGCTGGAGTGGTTTGAGGAGGTGGAGCGCTACCTCGATTTGGACCCGGTACAGTTCAACTACTCGCTGCTGACCCGCAGCCAACGGATCAGCCACGAAAACTTGCGGCTGCGGGATGCTGATTGGCTCAAATCGGCGGAAAAATGGTTTCAGGATCAGGCAGGCGCGCCTGGAGATGCGCCAGTGCGTGCGCCAATGTTTGCACCCTACAAAATGCGCGATATGGACCTGCCCAACCGCATCGTGGTCTCACCCATGGCGCAGTATAAGGCCGTGGATGGCTGCCCAACCGATTGGCACCTGATCCATTACGGCGAGCGCGCCAAGGGTGGGGCGGGGCTGGTCTATACCGAGATGACCTGTGTCAGCGCCGAGGGGCGGATCACGCCGGGCTGTCCGGGTCTCTATGCGCTGGAGCATGAGACGTCGTGGCGGCGGTTGACGGATTTTGTGCATGCCGAGACAGAGGCCAAAATCTGCTGTCAGATTGGCCACTCGGGGCGCAAAGGCTCGACGCAGGTTGGCTGGGAGGTCATGGATGCGCCTTTGAAAGACGGCAATTGGGACTTGGTCTCTGCGTCCGCAATTCCTTGGAGTGACAACAACGCCGTGCCACGTGCCGCGACGCGCGAGGACATGGATGCAATCAAAGTGCAGTTTGTGGCGGCGGCGGAAATGGCAGAGCGCGCTGGCTTTGACATGATCGAATTGCATGCGGCGCATGGGTATCTGATCTCCAGCTTCATTTCACCGGTCAGCAATCAGCGCGACGATGAGTACGGCGGCAGCCTGGAAAACCGCCTGCGCTATCCGCTGGAAGTGTTCGAAGCGATGCGGGCCGTTTGGCCTGCAGAAAAACCTTTGTCGGTGCGGATTTCAGCCAATGATTGGGTGGGGGACGATGGCGTGACCCCACAGGAGGCGGTGGAGATTGCCAAGGCCTTCCGTGCCGCTGGCGCCGACATCATCGACGTAAGCGCGGGGCAGACCAGCATCAAAGCCAAGCCGGTTTATGGCCGCATGTTCCAGACGCCGTTTAGCGACCGCATCCGCAACGAGACGGGCATGCCAACCATGGCGGTGGGCAATATCTACGAGGCCGACCACGCCAACTCGATCCTAATTGCGGGGCGGGCCGATCTGGTGGCCGTGGGTCGTCCGCATCTGGCCGATCCATATTGGCTGCATCATGAGGCGGCGCGGATTGGCGACCGCCATGCCAATTGGCCCAAGCCCTATGAGGCTGGTCGGGATCAAGCCTGGCGCTTGGCTGATCGTGAAGCGGAGATGATCCGGGTATGAGTGTTGCGGGCAAACATGCGATTGTGACCGGCGGCGGCACCGGCGTTGGGGCTGCGATTGCCGAATCCATGGCGCACGCCGGTGCCAAGGTCACCGTGGTGGGCAGACGTGAAGCTCCGCTGCGCGAGGTGGCGGGTAAGCACAAATTCATCGGCTGGAAGGTCTGTGATGTGACTGACGCAGAAGCCGTACGTGCGGCCTTTGCCGAAGCGCGGGCTTTGGACGGGCCGATTGAGATTGTTGTGGCGAACGCTGGCGCGGCCGCAAGTGTGCCCTTTGCCAAGATGACGCCGGATCATTTGACCACGATGTTGAACGTGAACCTCGCAGGTGTGGTGAACGTCTGGCAGGCCGCTTTGGCGGATATGCAAACGGCGGGCTGGGGACGGTTGATTGCGGTGGCCTCCACGGCCGGTCTCAAAGGCTACCCTTATGTGAGCGGCTACTGCGCCGCCAAACATGGCGTTGTGGGACTGACCCGTTCTGTGGCGATCGAAATGGGCGACAGCGGCATCACCGCCAATGCGATTTGTCCTGGATTTGTCGACACGCCAATGCTGGATCGCTCGATTGAGAATATTGTGGCGAAGACCGGCATGAGCGCCGAAAAAGCCCGCGCCAGCCTCACGCGGGGCAACCCACAGGGACGGTTTATCGAGGTGGATGAGGTGGCGGGCGCCGCGCTTTGGCTGTGCGACGATGCGGCACGTTCGGTGAACGGCCACGCCATGACCCTGTCGGGAGGGGAAGTATGAGCGAGACACAAAGCGACCTGAGCAAAGAGCGGCTGCGGCTTTGGCTGAAGCTTCTGAAAGCTTCGGGCATGATCGAAGATGAAATTCGACGCCGCCTGCGCCGCGAGTTTGACAGCACCTTGCCACGGTTTGACGTGATGTCCGTGTTGGCGCGCTTTCCTGAAGGGCAAAAGATGAGCCAGATCAGTGATTTGCTGCGCGTTTCTAATGGCAATGTCACCGGTATTGTCGACAAACTCTCGGACGAAGGGCTGGCACAGCGGGTGGCGGTTCCGGGGGACCGCCGCGCCTCGTTGGTGAAACTGACCGGCAAAGGCATTGCCGCTTTTGCGGAACATGCCGCGACCCATGAGAGCTGGCTTGACGAGATGCTGGGTGGCCTTGGCGCGGACGACGTGGATGGCATGGCCACACGTCTGGAACGTCTGATTGAGACATTGGAAGACAGGGAGATCTGAGCGATGCGCACGGATGTGGAGCACTTTTTGTGCAGTGTTGTGGATGGCATCGCGACGGTGCAATTGAACCGGCCGGAGCGGAAAAACCCGCTGACCTTTGACAGCTATGCTGAGCTGCGCGACTGTTTTCGCGATTTGAGCTATGATGACGAGGTCAAAGCGGTGGTGTTTGCCCCCAATGGTGGCAACTTCAGCTCCGGCGGCGATGTGCATGACATCATCGGCCCGCTGACCAAGATGACAATGAAAGAGCTTTTGGCCTTCACCCGCATGACCGGCGATCTGGTCAAAGCCATGGTGAATTGCGGCAAGCCGATCATTGCGGCGGTGGACGGGGTTTGTGCAGGCGCAGGGGCGATCATTTCGATGGCGTCTGATCTGCGTATTGCCACGCCAGAGGCCAAGACCGCGTTCCTGTTCAACCGCGTAGGATTGGCGGGCTGCGACATGGGGGCCTGCGCAATCCTGCCGCGTATCATCGGCCAAGGTCGGGCGGCGGAGCTGCTGTATTTGGGCCGCGCGATGACGGCGGAAGAAGGTCACGCCTGGGGCTATTTCAACCGCGTGGTTGAGGCGGATGCTTTGATGGGCGAGGCGCAGGCTTTGGCGCGGCGCATCGCGGATGGGCCGGGGTTTGCCAATATGATGACCAAAACCATGCTGGCGCAGGAATGGTCGATGTCGATTGAGCAAGCGATCGAGGCAGAGGCACAGGCACAGGCGATTTGTATGCAGGGGCAGGATTTCCACCGGGCTTATCATGCCTTTGTTGCCAAAGAGCGGCCGGTGTTTGAAGGCGACTGATCACGCGAGGGTAGCCGGGGGGCAGCCCCCGAACCCCCGAGATATTTGACGAATGAGAAAGCAGGGGAGGCTTTCACATGGCGGATCAAACTTTTTTGGACTGGCCTTTCTTTGAGGTGGGTCATCGTGCACGGGCCGCTGAGTTAGAGGCCTGGGCCGAGAGTGCCTTGGCCTCTGTGAACCACACCGATGTGGATGGCACCTGCCGCGACTTGGTTGCGCAATTGGGTGAGGCGGGATTCTTGCAAGCCACGGCCTCTGAGGAGGGCGCGTTGGATGTGCGGACCTTGTGCTTGAGCCGGGAGATTCTAGCACGCCATGATGGGCTGGCAGATTTTGCCTTTGCCATGCAGGGTTTGGGCACCGGGGCGATTTCGCTGTTTGGCACGGACGAACAGAAGGCCAAATGGCTGCCGTTGACGCGCGCGGGCAAGGCGATTGCGGCTTTTGCGCTGACCGAGCCGCAGTCTGGTTCTGATGTGGCCAATTCCACTATGACTGCCACGCGGAAAGGCGATGACTTTGTACTCAATGGCGAAAAGACTTGGATTTCCAACGGCGGCATTGCCGATGTGTATACGGTCTTTGCCCGCACCGGCGAGGCGCCGGGGGCCAAAGGGCTAAGCGCCTTTGTGGTGCCCGCGGACACGCCGGGCCTGTCGGTGGTGGAGCGCTTGGAAACCATCGCGCCACATCCTTTGGCAACCTTGCGGTTTGAGGATTGCCGAATTCCCGCAAATGCGCTGATTGGCGAAGCAGGGCGCGGCTTTGCCATCGCCATGTCGGTGTTGGACGTGTTCCGCTCAACTGTGGCGGCGGCGGCATTGGGCTTTGCCCGTCGCGCGTTGGATGAGGCCGTGGCGCGGGTGCAAACGCGGGAAGTCCAGGGCGCGCCGTTGTTTGAGTTGCAGATGGTGCAGGGGCATATTGCGGATATGGCGCTGGATGTGGATGCGGCGGCGTTGCTGGTCTACCGCGCGGCCTGGGCCAAGGATTCCGGTGCACCCCGGGTGACGCGCGAAGCGGCGATGGCGAAACTGTTTGCCACCGACCGCGCGCAGCAGGTGATCGATAAGGCGGTGCAGCTGTTTGGTGGCGACGGGGTGAAATCCGGCGAGGTGGTGGAGCGGCTCTATCGCGAGATCCGGGCCTTGCGGATTTATGAAGGTGCCAGCGATGTGCAGCGCGTGGTGATTGCCCGCCAGACCTTGGCAAATGCAGCAGCAGAAGGAGCAGGGAAATGATGGGCGCAAGCGCACATGAAGACAGCTTCACGCGGGACAATCTCCCGCCCAAAGAGATGTGGCCGGACCTGTTGCTGGCGGGGTTTGACTATCCGGAGCAGATGAACGCTGGGTGGGAGTTGACCGATGGCATGGTCGCCAAAGGCTTTGGCGACAACACGGCGTTGATCGGGAATGGGCGCCGCCGGACCTACAAGGAACTGACGGACTGGACCAACCGGCTGGCGCATGTGTTGGTTGAGGATCTGGGGGTAAGGCCAGGAAATCGCGTACTTATTCGTTCTGCAAATAATCCGGCCATGGTGGCCTGTTGGCTGGCCGCCACTAAGGCCGGCGCGGTGGTGGTGAACACCATGCCGATGCTGCGCGCGGTGGAACTGACCAAATATGTCGAGAAGGCAGAGATCAGCCACGCCATTTGTGACACGCGGTTGATGGAAGAAATGACGGCCTGTGCGGAGGCCTGTGACGGGCTGAAAGTGATCGGCTTTGACGGCACAGCCAACCACGATGCAGAGCTGGACCGGCTGGCGCTGGAGAAGCCTGTAACCTTTGAGGCCGTGCCGACAGCCGCGGATGATGTGGCGCTGATCGGGTTCACCTCCGGCAGCACGGGTGAGCCCAAAGGCACCATGCATTTCCATCGCGATCTGATGATCATTGCCGATGGCTACGCCAAGGAAGTGCTGGACGTACAGCCGGAGGATGTCTTTGTCGGCTCTCCACCTTTGGCCTTTACCTTTGGTCTTGGCGGGCTGGCGATCTTCCCATTGCGATTTGGCGCCGCGGCGACGTTGTTGGAGCAGGCCACGCCGCCCAATATGATTGAGATCATCGAGAAGTACAAAGCGACTGTGTGTTTCACCGCGCCAACCGCCTATCGCGCGATGCTGGCGGCGATGGACGAGGGGGCGGACTTGTCTTCCTTGAGGGCCGCTGTGAGCGCGGGGGAGACTTTGCCTGCGCCGGTCTATGAAGAATGGCAGGCCAAGACTGGCAAGCCGATGCTCGATGGCATTGGTGCAACGGAGTTGCTGCATATCTTCATCTCTAACCGGTTTGACGATCACCGCCCGGCCTGCACTGGCAAGCCTGTGACCGGTTATGAGGCTAAGGTGGTGGGACTGGATGGCGCGTCTTTGCCACGTGGCGAAGTGGGACGACTGGCCGTTCGTGGCCCAACCGGATGTCGCTATCTGGGAGGCGAACGGCAGGACGAATATGTGGTGGACGGCTGGAACATCTCTGGCGATGCCTTCTGGCAGGACGAGGACGGTTACTTCCACTTTGCCGCGCGCAACGACGACATGATCATTTCATCTGGCTACAACATCGCGGGTCCCGAAGTGGAGGCGGCTTTGCTGGCGCATGAGGCTGTGACGGAATGTGCTGTGATTGCTGTGCCGGATGAGGCGCGCGGGGCGATTGTGGAGGCGCATGTGGTACTGGCCAGCGGGGTCGGTGATGAAGCCATGACCAAAGAGTTGCAAGATCACGTGAAAGCCTCCATCGCCCCCTTTAAATATCCGCGCTCGGTGGTGTTCACCGACGCGCTACCCAAGACGGAAACCGGGAAAATTCAGCGCTTCCGCCTGAGGCCAAAAACTTAAGGACTGCCCAATGACTGAGAAAGCTTATGATCCGTCCAGCGACGGGGCCAAAATGTCCTTCAAGGATTCCATGTCCTATGGCGACTATCTGCATCTGGACGGCATCCTGAACCAGCAGCACCCGCAGTCTGAGGCGCATGATGAGATGTTGTTTATCATCCAGCACCAGACGTCTGAGCTGTGGATGAAACTGGCGTTGCATGAACTTGGCGCAGCGCGGGAGGCGCTCAAATCCGGTGACTTGAGCCATATGTTCAAGATGCTCGCGCGAGTCAGCCGGATATTTGAACAGCTCAACAACGCCTGGGATGTGCTGCGTACGATGACACCGGCGGATTACACCACATTCCGCGAAAGTCTGGGACCAAGCTCCGGTTTTCAGAGCCATCAGTACCGGTTGATTGAATATGTGCTGGGTAATCGCAATCCCAATATGGTGAAGCCGCACGCCCATGTGCCGGAGGCCAAGGCCGCATTGGAAGCAGAATTGGCGCAACCGAGCTTTTATGACGAGGTGATCCGCTATCTTTATGTCTCGCTGGATGGGGATGACAGCGCCATGCCTGCTCCGCAGCTCAATCAACCGCACTCTGTGGTTGATGAGGTTCAGGCGCGCTGGAAAACCGTCTATGAGGATGTGGACACCCATTGGCGGCTGTATGAGCTGGCGGAGAAACTGGTTGATCTGGAGGATTACTTCCGCCGCTGGCGGTTTAATCACGTCACCACGGTAGAACGGGTGATCGGCTTCAAACGCGGGACCGGCGGCACGTCGGGCGTGCAGTATCTGCGCAGGATGCTGGATGTGGAGCTCTTTCCTGAACTTTGGCACCTGCGCGGAGATTTGTGAGCATGGGCGTGACCCTTCCTAGAAAAGAGCTGTTTGATGTGCCTGAGGGCGTGATCTACCTCGATGGCAACTCACTGGGCGTGCTGCCCAAGGGCGCGGCTGAGCGCGCGCAAAAGACCATCACTGAGGAGTGGGGCGGGCAACTCATCAAAGCCTGGAACACCGCTGGCTGGATGGCTCTGCCGCAGGTTGTTGGAGATCGGATTGGTGACTTGATCTGTGCACCAGCAGGGTCTGTCGCCACCGGTGATACGCTGTCGATCAAAGTCTACCAGGCCTTGGCGGCGGCGCTGAAAATGCGCCCGGATCGCAAGGTGATCCTGTCTGATAATGGCAACTTTCCCTCCGATCTCTACATGGCCGAAGGCCTGATCAAGACGCTGGATCAAGGCTACGAGTTGCGCACCCCTGCGCCTGAAGATGTGGCCGAGGCCATCTCTGACGACGTCGCCGTGGTGATGCTGACGCAGGTGGATTACCGCTCTGGTCGGATGCACGACATGCAGGCTATCACCAAACGCGCACATGAAGTCGGTGCGGTGATGATCTGGGATCTGGCGCATTCCGCCGGGGCGCTGGCGGTGGATATGGCGGGTTGCAACGCCGAGTTTGCGGTGGGCTGTACCTACAAATATCTCAACGGCGGGCCGGGTGCGCCTGCGTTTATCTATGTGCGTCCTGACATTGTGGATGGAATTGAGCCAGCGCTGTCCGGTTGGTTGGGCCATGATGCGCCATTTGCGATGGAGTTGAACTATCGCCCGGCTTCTGCGACCGAACGGATGCGTGTGGGCACCCCGCCGATCCTGCAATTGGGCGTTTTGCAAGAGGCGCTGAAGGCTTGGGACGGCGTCGACATGGCGGAACTGCGCGCCGCATCGCAACGCTTGTCTGATCTGTTTATCAAAGAGGTCGAGGCGCGTTGTCCCATGTTGACGCTCGCCAGCCCACGGGACGCCAATGCGCGCGGCTCGCAGGTGTCCTTTGCCTTTAAGAATGGCTATGCCGCGATGCAGGCAATCATTGATCGTGGGGTGATTGGCGATTTCCGTGCCCCCAACATCATGCGCTTTGGCTTCACACCGCTCTATCTGGATGACGCGGATATTGTGGCTGCTGCAAAGATCATCGAGGATGTGATGACCAATGAGATTTGGCGCGAAGAGAAGTACAACGTGCGCTCACGCGTGACGTAAGACGAGGACAATGGGTTTGAAAACGATACATCCTGAGGGCTGGGCGCCCGCGCTGGGCTACGCCAACGGCATGCTGGCCGAAGACGGCACGCTGCACATTGGCGGGCAGATTGGCTGGAACAGTCAGAAGGTCTTTGAAAGCCATGATTTCATTGGCCAGATGACGCAGGTGCTACAAAATATCCGCGAGATTGTTGAAGCCGCGGGCGGGCAGCCAAGTGATATTGCGCGGCTGACGTGGTTTGTGAAAAGCAAATCTGAGTACCTCGCGCATCAACGCGAGGTTGGACAGGCTTACCGATCGGTCATGGGGCGACATTTCCCGGCGATGTCCTTGGTTGTGGTGGCTGATCTCGTAGAAGACGAAGCGCTTTTGGAGATCGAAGCCACGGCGCACATCGGCAGGAGTTAACCTGCCGACATTGCCTTGCGGTCCAGAAACCTTAGGGGCGACAACAGTTTGCCTAAGGGTGGCCACCAAATCCAACTGCCGCCTAAGGGCCGCAAGGTGGCGCCGGTGCCCAATTTGAACCGCGCCAGACCGGCGGCTTTTTCCGTGTCCACCTGACCGAGTTCCAGCGTGGTGACACCTTTGTTGGCCAGCCAGGTCATGCCTTCCCACAAAAGCAGGTTGTGCGCGCTGGCCGCGCGGCCGGCTTCGGTGGTGTGGCTGATGTGATAGGTGGCGGCGTCGCCGTGACACAGGAACAGCATTGCCGCGACCGGCTCTTTGCCGTCAAAGGCGGTAAACAGTTTTGCACTGCCGCGATTGGCCTTGCTATAGGCCAGCGTGAGCGCGTCCGACCAAGTCGAATAGCCGCGCGATGCCTGTTGCTGTGCGTCCTGTTGTAAAATCCAGTTGTCGGGTTTGATGGGAAGGTTCTGCCGCGTTACGCGCAGGCCTTGACCCTCGGCAAACACCAAGCGGTTGCGCCATTTCTGATGCAGCTGTCCGCGCAGATCGCCGGTCAGGTCCAGCTCCGCCACATGGGTGGGCGTCATCACCGGCACCGCACCCAGAGTGCCCATCCAAGAGGCTGGATGGTCCGGGTTGATCACCAAAACTTCACGCCGCAATCCAGCCTCGCGGATCAGACCCGGCAAAGTGTCTTTCTCAATTGTGGCGCGCGGCAACATGGCGATGTTCACGCCACCCATCTTGCGGCGCAGCACCAAGGTGCCGTCACTTAACGTCTTGGTCTGCGTCTCGATCAGCGACAAAGCCTGACGGTATTCGTCACTCTGCTGCAAGGGACACGCGGGGAGGGGGAGAGAGACATCCAACATGAGCGCCATTAACGCATCTGAAACCTAATTCATGGTTAATGAAAGAATGAGAAACTCAAAACAATCCGCCGTAATGGGGCAGGTGGCCCCGACCGTGACATGGACCAAAGCCGCTGCTGTGCTTCTGGCCACCGTGATCTCTATCCCGGTGTTCCTTGTGCTCACCGCGATTGATCTGCTGTTTTTGTAAACTTCGGTGATTGGACTGTGCTGGACGTGAGCGCTAGGCGTAGAGGTGCCGCCGTCGGCAACTGTGGCCAGATGTGTCTTTGAAAAGACACCCAAATCCAGCGCCTTGCCGGGTAAACTTTTTGTGCCAGTGAAAAGAAAAGTCGCTCAAGTTGCGGGAAACTCGGTGAACCCACTTGACCTCCTCAAAAGGCTGAAATACATCAAGCGAACCTCGGGCGGGTATGGTGAAATGGTATCATAAGAGCCTTCCAAGCTTAAGGTGAGGGTTCGATTCCCTCTACCCGCTCCAAGGTCAAACTTCCCTGAAATCACGGAACTTCGCATGGGTGCTATCCCATGTCGCAGGGGTGCATGAGGCTTATGCGTCGCTGACGTCTTGACCCGGCTGCATGCTGCGTCCACTAACGGCTAACACGAAAGCCAAGGACCCCAAGATGGCCAGACAGCCGCAGCACGCGAATACCGAACAAGACCGCGAGAAAAGCAAGAACATTGGCGCCCTGCGTGGGTTGCGTCCGTTTTTGGCCCCTTATCGGTTTCTTGTGTTTCTGGCGCTGTGTGCCCTGACGCTGACCGCCTCTGTGTCTTTGATGTTGCCCGTGGCCGTGCGCCGCGTGGTGGACAACTTCGGCACCGAAAGTGATGCGCTGCTGGACAAATACTTCCTGGCGGCTTTGGGCATTGCCGCAATGTTGGCGGTCGGCACGGCGCTGCGCTACCTTTTGGTCACGCGCCTGGGTGAGCTGGTTGTGACCGACATTCGCAAAGCGGTGTTTGCGCGCGTCATCAACATGAGCCCGGCGTTTTTCGAAAACGTCATGACCGGCGAGGTGCTCAGCCGTATCACCACCGACACCACCGTGATCCAATCGGTGATTGGTTCGTCGATTTCCATCGCGCTGCGCAATGTGCTGCTGTTCCTTGGTGGTTTGGTGCTGATGCTGTTCACTTCCACCAAGCTCACCTTGATGGTGCTTTTGGTGGTACCGATGGTGATTGTGCCCATCATGGTGTTGGGCCGTCGTCTGCGCAAACTCAGCCGGGAAAATCAGGACTGGATTGCTGAAAGCTCCGGCAACGCCTCTGAGGCGCTTTTGTCGGTGCAAACCGTGCAAGCCTTTACCCATGAAACCCAAACCCGGTCCAACTTTGATCGGGTGACCGACCTGTCGCTCAGCGCAGCGATGCGCCGGATCAATACGCGTGCGTTGCTCACAATGATCGTGATCTTCCTGATCTTCACCGGCGTGGTTGTTGTGCTCTGGATGGGCGCACGCGACGTGCGCGCCGGTGGCATGAGTGTCGGTGTGTTGGTGCAGTTTGTGATCTATTCGGTGATGGTGGCCGGGGCCGTCGGGGCTCTGTCCGAGATCTGGAGTGAACTGCAGCGCGCCGCTGGTGCAACTGAGCGTCTGGTGGAGCTGCTTTATGCCGAAGACAGCGTGAATGATCCCGCAACACCAAAAGCGTTGTCCGCCCCAGCACAGGGCGAAATCACTTTTGACAATGTGTCTTTCCAATACCCGTCGCGGCCAAATGTTTCTGCGTTGGATGCGGTGAACCTCACCATTCAACCCGGTGAAACGGTGGCGTTGGTTGGTCCGTCCGGCGCTGGCAAAACCACCATCATTCAGATGATTCAGCGCTTTTATGATCCGGTTGAAGGTCAGGTTTTGTTGGACGGCATGGCTCTGCAGGATATGCAGCGCGACGACTTCCGCCAGCATATGGCACTGGTGCCGCAAGATCCGGTGATCTTTGCGGACAGCGCGCGTGAAAACATCCGCTTTGGCCGGCTGGACGCCACCGATGCTGAGGTCGAAGTCGCCGCCAAAGCCGCCGCCGCACATGACTTTATCATGGCTTTGCCAGAGGGCTATGACAGCCCATTGGGCGAGCGTGGCGTGATGCTGTCAGGTGGTCAGAAACAACGCATCGCCATCGCCCGCGCCATACTGCGTGACGCGCCTGTGTTGCTGCTGGACGAGGCCACTTCGGCCTTGGATGCGGAAAGCGAACGTCTGGTGCAGGCGGCGGTGGATGAGCTGGCTGAGAGCCGCACCACCATCATTGTCGCGCACCGTTTGGCCACCGTGAAAAAGGCTGACCGCATCATCGTGATGGAAGAGGGGCGCATCGTCGCCCAAGGCCGCCACGACGACCTCGTCGCTGAAGATGGGCTCTATGCCAAACTGGCACGTCTTCAATTCACCGCCGGCGCTGCCTAAATCAGAGAGGGAGCGCGGCTGAATAGGCCGCGCGACCACAGGCTGATTTTGAGGTGGACTGCATCCCTTTTACGGTTAATCTGACGTAACGTTTCAGGCGCGCTTGACCTTAGGTTCGGCTGGCCTTGAACGGGGCGCAGGGTGTTTTTGGGATCATCTTGACGGAACGCGTCCAACCGGAGCAGACAGGCGGAGGTCTGGCGGATTGGGGCAAGCAACCCAAGGGGGGAGAATAGACTATGAGCTTTGAATCTTTGGCAGACCTGAAAGCCATCGAGAACGAAAAACCGTGGGATCAGCGGGACAACCCGACCACGGTTTATGAGATGCTGACCAACACCAAGGACAAGTTTCCAAACCGTCCTGCGGTCAGCTATCAGATCTTCTCTGGCCCCAAAGACAAAGCCGAAACCGTCACCTGGTCCGAGCTGCACGCCAAGACCACCCAGGCCGCCAATATGTTCCGCGATCTGGGCGTGGGTGAGAAAGACACCGTGGCTTTTGTGCTGCCAAACTGTAACGAGACCATGTATGCGCTGCTCGGTGGCATGGTTGCGGGCATTGTGAACCCGATCAACCCGCTGCTGGAGCCGGAGCAAATCTCCGCCATCCTGCGGGAGACTGACGCCAAAGTGGTGGTGACCCTCAAAGGCTTCCCCAAAACCGACGTGGCCCAAAAGGTGGCCGAGGCCGTGCGTCACGCGCCACATGTGCACACCGTACTGGAAATCGATCTGGTCAAATATCTGACCCCGCCAAAATCTTGGATCGTGCCACTGATCCGACCCAAGGTCTCCGGCCCGCAGCACGCGGATTTCAAAGACTTCAACAAGGAGCTGGCTAAACACCCAACCACGCTGCAGTTTGCCGACAGCGAAGGTGACCGGGTAGGGGCCTATTTCCACACCGGTGGCACCACCGGCATGCCCAAGGTGGCACAGCACCTCTATTCCGGCATGATCTACAACGGCTGGTTGGGCGACCGTCTGCTCTTCACCGAAGAAGACAACATCATGTGCCCACTGCCGCTGTTCCACGTATTTGCCGTGCACGTCATCATGCAGGCGGCGATCAAATCCGGCGCGCATGTAGTCTTCCCAACGCCTGCGGGTTATCGTGGCGACGGTGTGTTTGATAACTTCTGGAAGCTGATCGAACGCTGGAAAATCTCCTTCATCATCACTGTGCCAACCGCCGTGTCCGCGCTGATGCAGCGTCCGGTGGATGCAGATATCTCCTCTGTGAAAACTGCCTTCTCCGGCTCCGCGCCGATGCCGATGGAGCTGTTCAAACGCTTTGAAAGCACTTGTGGTGTGGACATTGTTGAAGGCTACGGCCTGACCGAGGCGACCTGTCTTGTGTCCTGCAACCCGCCTTCGGGCGCCAAGAAAGTTGGCTCTGTGGGCCTGCCGTTCCCCTACACCGATGTGCGTATCATCAAGAACACGCCGGACGGTCCGGTGGAATGTGCTGCAGACGAAGTGGGCGAAATCTGTGTGTCCAACCCGGGCGTTTACGCGGGCAACACCTACACCGAAGCGGACAAAAACGTTGATCTGTTCCACTACGGCACCCACCTGCGCACCGGTGACCTCGGGCGTCTGGATGAGGACGGCTACCTCTGGATCACCGGCCGGGCCAAAGACCTGATCATCCGTGGCGGCCACAACATTGACCCGGCGGAGATTGAAGAGGCGCTGCTGGCGCACCACGACGTGGCCTTTGCTGGCGCGATTGGCCAGCCTGACGCGCATTCCGGTGAGGTGCCCTGTGTCTATGTTGAGCTCGTGGACGGCGCGACCGCGACAGTTGAGGACCTGATGAGTCACGCCAAGGTGCACGTGCATGAACGTGCCGCGCATCCGAAATATGTGGAGATCATGCCAGAGCTGCCCAAAACCGCTGTTGGCAAAATCTTCAAGCCGGACCTGCGCAAAGCGGCCATCACTCGCATCTACAACGCGGCCCTTGAGAAAGAAGGCGTGCCAGCGCAGGTCGACTTTGTCCTGGATGACAAGAAGCGTGGTCTGGTGGCACAGATCAAAAAATCTGGCGATGCCACAGACGAAGAAGTTGGCAAGGTGCTGGGCGATTTTGTCCGCCCATGGGAATGGGCCAGCGGCGAATCGGCGGCCTGATCCGGCGCAGAGGGGAGGGGGCCAGCCCCCTCGTCACCGCAGGGCGGTGCCTTCACCCCCGGGATATTTGGGGACCATGAAGGACATCTACGAAAAAAATAGTAGGGCGCGGCGTCAAGCGGCGTCCTTCCTGATTGCGGTAACAGTTTTCCGTGCCTACTGTGCCTGCAACAGAGTTCAGGGAGGGGACAGATGACCCATATTCTCGCCATTGATCAGGGCACCACATCCAGCCGCGCGATTGTGTTTGACGGAGACATCCGCCCGATTGCCAGCGCACAGTTGGAGTTTGAACAGCACTTCCCACAATCCGGCTGGGTGGAGCATGATCCGGCGGACATCTGGGTCACCACGGTGGAAACCTGTTCCGGTGCACTTGCGAAGGCCAAGCTTTCTGCCAAAGACATCGACGCCATTGGCATCACCAACCAGCGCGAGACGACGCTGGTGTGGAACAAGACAACCGGCGAGCCGGTGCACAACGCCATTGTCTGGCAGGACCGCCGCACCGCCGCGATCTGCGAGGAACTGAAGGCAGGCGGTCATGCGGAGATAGTGCAAGCCACCACCGGCCTACTGCTGGATCCCTATTTCTCCGGCACCAAGATCAAGTGGATTTTGGACAACGTCGAAGGCGCCCGCGCAGCGGCTGAGGCGGGTGATCTGCTGTTTGGCACCGTGGATTGCTACCTGATTTGGAAGCTGACCGGCGGCAAGGTGCATGCCACCGACGCTACCAACGCGGCGCGTACGCTGATCTATGACATCCACAACGGTGTCTGGAGCAAAGACATCTGCGCGCTGCTTGGCATTCCGATGTCGATGCTGCCGGAGGTCAAAGACTGCGCTGCCGATTTTGGTGAAACCGATGCCGATCTGTTTGGCGCCGCGATCCCCATTCGCGGTGTCGCGGGCGATCAACAGGCGGCGACCATTGGCCAGGCCTGTTTTGAGGCGGGCATGCTTAAGTCGACCTATGGCACCGGTTGCTTTGCGCTTCTGAACACTGGCGACACACCAGTGACCTCGCAAAACCGTTTGCTGACCACCATCGCCTATCAGCTCGATGGCAAGCCGACCTATGCGCTGGAAGGCGCCATCTTCATAGCTGGCGCGGTGGTGCAATGGCTGCGCGACGGGCTGGGCATCATCAACGATGCGTCCGAGACCGCTGCCTTGGCTGATGCGGCAGACCCGGGGCAGGAACTGATCCTTGTGCCCGCCTTTGTTGGTCTGGGCGCGCCGTATTGGAACCCGGAAGCCCGTGGTGCGGTCTTTGGTTTGACACGCGGCTCTGGCCCCAAAGAGTTTTCCCGCGCGGCGCTTGAAAGCGTTGGGTTTCAGACGCGCGATTTGCTGGAAGCCATGCAGGCAGATTTTGACTTCTCCGGTGACACCGTGTTGCGCGTCGATGGTGGTATGATTGCCTCCAATTGGGCGATGCAGTTCCTGTCTGACATTCTGGGCGCGCCGGTGGACCGGCCTGTGGTGGCGGAAAGCACTGCCAAAGGCGCAGCCTGGCTCGCGGGGATGCAAATTGGGGCCTATCCGGACATGGCGGGCTTTGCTGCCACTTGGGAGAAAGAGAGCCAGTTCACGCCAAAGCAGGATGACAGCTGGCGTGAAGGGCGTTATGCGGGCTGGCAAAAGGCCATCAATGCCACGCTGGCGATGACCGAGTAACCTCTCAAGCGCGGAGCGCTTCATGTCCACTTCTTGTGCTCTTTGCGGCGCCACTGGCGCCGTGTCTCCCTTAGCTGTTGTGCCGCGGGATGTCTCTGTTGATCTCTGCGCCCTCTGTGCCACCGGCGTCACCGACGGCCCACTGGACGGGCCCCATTGGCAATGTCTACAGGGGGCGATCTGGAGCACGGAGCCTGCGGTGCAGGTTTTGGCCTGGCGCTTGCTTAAAGCGCTGCCCGAGGCGCCTTGGGCGCGGGACTTGCTGGACATGGCCTATCTGGAACCAGAGGTGCAGGCATGGGCAGAGGCTGGTCTTTCGGATACAGAGGATACAGTCATCCATCGCGACAGCAACGGTGCGGCGCTCACATCAGGCGACACCGTGGTGTTGATCAAAGACCTGCCTGTGAAAGGTGCCGGCTTCACCGCCAAACGGGGCACTTCCGTGCGCAACATCTCTTTGGTGATGGACAATGCCGAGCACATCGAAGGCCGGGTCGAAAGCCAGCGGATTGTGATCTTAACCAAATTTGTGAAAAAGAGCTGAGGCTTTTCGACTCAGATCTCCATCCAGATGGTCACCGGCCCGTCATTGGTCAGCGAGACCTTCATGTCCGCGCCAAATTCCCCGGTCTCCACCGGCACAACCTCACCAAGCTTCTGGGCAAACAACGCGTAAAGCCGTTTGCCGTCCTCCGGCGCGGCTGCGGTGGAAAACCCCGGCCGGTTGCCACTGCGGGTGTCCGCCGCCAAGGTAAACTGGCTGATCACCAAAGCGCTGCCGCCGATATCCGCCACAGACTTATTCATCTTGCCATTTTCATCGTGAAAAATCCGGCACTTGGCCACTTTGGCAGCAAGCTTCTCCACCTGCGCCTCGGTGTCGCCCTGCATCGCGCAGACCAGCACCATCAATCCAGGTCCACATTGACCAATCACGGCGCCATCGACGCGCACCTGCGCCTCACTCACCCGCTGCAACAATGCCCGCATGTGTCACCCTCCAATTTTGGTGCGACCCTGCGATAGGCGCGCAGCCGGCGCAACCCCGCATTCACAGTCCAAAAATATCCCGGGTGAAGGGGCAGCTCTACTGCACCGAGGGCAGAGCCCTTAAGTGCTACCGCTTCGGGCCCTGCATGACGATGCAGGTGGTTGATCCGGTGGCATAAAGCTTGCCATCCTCAACCCCACGCACCTCGCCGGTGGAAATGCCCGTGGAGCGCCCCACGTGCTGCACCTTGCCCACCGCATGCACCGTCATACCAACAGGTATCGGGCGCAGAATGTTGATTTTGTATTCCAGCGTTGTGTAGATTTGTCCGGGTTTCAGCATGGTCTGCACGGCGCAGGCCATACAGCTGTCCAAGATGGTCCCGTACCAACCACCATGCACTGTGCCAATCGGGTTCATGGTGCAGAACTCGGGGGTCCCTTCAAAGGTCACTGTGCCTTCGTCTGCCACAATGGGCTTGAAGCCAAGCGTCTGGCCAATAGGAGGCCCAGCCAGCTCGCCAGAGATAATCCCGCGCATAAAGTCCAGCCCGCTCATCGACAGGATGGTGTCCATTGACGCCAACTGATCAATCGAAACGGCATAGTGATGTGCGGACATGAAAACGGCCTCCCTTAACACGTTAAAGAAAGCCGCAATTCACTGAGAGTCTCAAGAGGGGCAGGGCGACTGTTACGCCACGTTTTCCAAGTTCACCGCCGGTGTCACACCCAAAGCATGGCACACATCGCGGGTCAGTTCCGGACGGTTCATGGTGTAAAAGTGCAGGCTGTCCACACCTTCGTCCAGCAGGTCAGAGCACATCTCGGTGCACACGGCGGTGGCCAGCAGGTCTTCGCGGTTGTCCCGTTCCGCTTTCTCAAAAGCGTCGATCAGCCAGGCGGGTACAGAGGTGCCACAACGCTCGGAAAACTTGCGCACGCCTTTCCAGTTCTCGATCGGCAGCACGCCGGGCAGGATGGGCGCGTTGATGCCCGCTTTGGCACAGGCATCGCGGAACCGCAGGAAGGTCTCGGCTTCAAAGAAGAATTGTGTGATCGCTTCATCCGCTCCGGCGTCAATCTTGCGCTTGAGCCATTCCACGTCTGCCGCCATGTCGGCTGCTTCCGGGTGCTTCTCCGGGTAGGCGCCCACGCGAATGGTGAACTTGCCGGTATCCGCCAGGGCGTTGATCAGCTCCAGAGAGTTGGCAAAGCCTTCGGGGTGTGGCTCAAACCCGTTGCTGCCTTTTGGCGGATCACCGCGCAGTGCCACCAGTTCAGAGACACCGGCCGCCGCAAAGCCGTCTGCAATGTCCAGAGTCTCCACCTTGGAGGCATTCACACAAGTCAAATGCGCCGCCACGTTCAGGCCGGAGGATTTGTGCAAGGTGGCCACGGCTTCGCGGGTCAGGTCACGTGTGGTGCCACCAGCGCCATAAGTCACAGAAACAAAACGTGGTTTTAGCGGTGCCAACGTTTGCACAGTGTCCCAAAGCCGAAATGACGCCTGCAGGTTTTGCGGCGGGAAGAATTCAAACGAGACTTGAGGCGTGGTCATAACGGGCATCCTGTAACTTGCGGTTGTCCTCATGTCTCACACATGGCATCTTTACGCAAATTCATAATACTCAAGAAAGTCATGAGCCAAACATGAAGATGCACATCGAATTCCGCCACTTGCGCACGGTGCGTGCCATTCATGAATGTGGCGGTCTGGCCCGCGCAGCAGATCAGCTCAACATCACGCAATCAGCTTTGTCCCACCAGATCAAAGGTTTGGAAGAACAGGCTGGTGTGGAGCTGTTTGTGCGCCGCTCCAAGCCAATGAAATTGTCAGCCGCAGGTGTTCGCCTTCTGCGGCTGGCCAATCAGGTGCTGCCTGAGGTGGAAAAACTTGAAGCGGAATTTAATGGTCTGCGCGCGGGCAGCTCTGGCCGCCTGCACATCGCCATTGAATGCCACGCCTGTTTTGAGTGGCTGTTCCCGGTTCTGGAGCAATTCCGCAAGAACTGGCCAGATGTCGACGTGGACATCCGCCCCGGTCTGGCCTTTGACGCCATGCCCGCGCTTCAGAAAGAAGAAGTGGATCTGGTGGTCAGCTCTGATCCAGAGAAAATGCCCAATGTGTCGTTCAGCCATCTGTTTGACTATGCGCCCGTCTTTGTAGCCTCGTCTTCGCATCCTTTGGCGCAAAAAGACTTTGTCGAAGCAGAGGACTTTCGCGGCGAAACACTGATCACTTATCCGGTAGAGCGGTCACGTTTGGATGTATTCTCTCAGCTGCTAACCCCGGCCAAAGTTGAACCCGGGGCGGTGCGGCAAGCGGAGCTTACCGCTGTGATCCTGTTGCTTGTGGCCTCCAACCGTGGCGTTTCGGTTTTGCCGGACTGGGTTGTGCGCGAGGTCAAGTATTCGTCTGATTATGTGACCCGCCCAATCACTGACAAAGGCCTGACGCGAGCCTTGTTTGCTGCCACGCGCACCGATGATCTGAACAAGCCTTACATGCAGGATTTGATTCAATTGGCAGGCAAAGAAGCACGGCGTCTCCAATCAACTTAAACGGGTTGGTGAGACTCTTCTGGTATTTCTCCCCCTGAACAATCTGGTCGTTCATGTCCATGTTGTTGCGTAACGGTTCATCAGTTTAGGGGGTGGAGTATCTCCCAGCGCGCATTTGGCCTCTGTCAGGGTCGCGGCGCGGGCGGCTCCAGATTTGTCCATGCCTACTACGTTTAATGCGATCTCCGTTGGCCAATTGGCTGACATCGACACCAACGAAGGCAACACCACGGCGGAAAACGCCTCCGCCTTGGTGGGGCTGACTTTTGGCGGGGCTGGTGCTCCGCTGGTCAACGACTTTGTTGAAATCTCACCAGTTGGCAATGTTGGCTCGGCCTATGACATGGACAACAGTCCCAACGACCGTTTCACCGTTGATGGCAGCAGCCCGCAGACCTTTGACGGCACCGCCGTGTACAATGCCACAATCACCTATGTGGACGGCACCACAGCCACCTATAGCGCCGTGCTGTTTCAAGACACCAATGGCAACGCTTATCTGGCGCCGGAGTTTTCTAGCAATGCGGACCAAGCGGCGCTGGAAGCGGGCCCAATCCAATCGATCAGCCTTGATAGTCTACTGGGCAACCGCTACTCCGGCCTGACGGCGAGCCGGGAGGAATGGGATTTTGTGCCGTGTTTTGTTGAAGGCACCAAGATCATCACCCAAAAAGGCGAACGTCCGGTGGAAGCGCTGGAACCCGGCGACATGATCCTGACCATGGACCATGGCTTCCAACCTTTGCGTTGGATTGGCCGCCGCACGGTACTCGCACGCGGGGCTCTTTCACCCATCCGCTTTGCGCCCGGCGCGCTTGGCAATGACGTGCCGCTGATGGTGTCTCCGCAACACCGCATGATGCTGCGCGGCTGGCGGGTTGAAGTGAACTTTGGCGAAAGCGAAGTGCTGGTCCCGGCGCAAGCCCTCATCAATGGTGACACCGTGGTGCAAGTCGAGGGCGGCGAAGTTACCTATCTGCACCTGCTGTTTGATTGTCACGAAATCATCTACGGCGGCGGCATCCCCAGCGAGAGCTTTATGCCGGGCGAGCAGGGTCTCTCCTCCATGGCGCAGGCGGTGCAGGACGAAATTTACGAACTGTTCCCGGAACTGTTGAGCGAAGGCTTACATGTCTATGGCGAAGATGCCCGCCCGTCGTTGAAGGCGCGTGAGGCGCGGTTGCTGGTGCATTAACGCGCCGCACTTTGTGTTCACCGGGGGCAGGGGCACAAAACCCCCACCTCCGCGAAACAGCCGTTATACCGACACAATACCGACGTGGTTTTTGGCGTTTGCCAAACCTTAATCACCCCCATTGGGTCGGCGATACATCAGATCAGTTTCACCAGTTGTTTGCCTGTGTTTCCGCCTTTCAACAGGGAACGGAACGCTGCAGGCGCATTTTCCAACCCTTCGGCAATATCCTCGCCATATGCGATCTCTCCAGCGGCCAGTTTAGGCCCCACATCGCGCAGGAAATCGCCATAGCGGTCGTAGTGGTTGGAGATGATAAAGCCGTTCACAGACAGTTGGTTAACTAGAATCGTGCGCCACAGCCGTGGACCTGTCAGGCTCTCCATGGCCGCGTCCGCACCCAGCCCGCCGGCGTTGTACCAGGCAATCATGCCACAGAGCGGAATACGCCCACCCACATTCATCAGCGGCAGTACGGCGTCCAGCAGTTTGCCACCGACGTTTTCAAAATAAATATCAATGCCTTGCGGACATTCTGCCGCCACAGCCTTGCGCAGGCCACTGGCGGTTTCAAACGCCTTGTGATCGATGCAGGCGTCAAAGCCGTAAGTCTCTGTCGCCTTTGCACATTTCTCTGCTCCGCCGGCAATCCCAACCACGCGCAGGCCCATGGATTTGGCAATCTGTCCAACCATCGAGCCCACCGGTCCAGTTGCAGCCCCCACAACCAGCGTCTCGCCCTCTTTGGGTTTGCCCAATTCGGTCAACCCGAACCAACCCGTAAAGCCGGGCATGCCCATCACGCCAAGCGCTGTGGTGATCGGGGCCAGGCCGGGGTTAAGCTTTTGCATTTCATGGCCTTTTGCCACCCCATGCGTGGCCCACCCAAACATGCCAAGGGCAAAATCTCCGGGGGCAAAATCCTTGTGGTTGGAGGCCATTACCTCGCCAACTGCACCGCCGCCCATGGTCTCACCAATCTGCACCGCAGCGGAGTAAGATTTTGCTTCATCCATACGCCCACGCATATAGGGATCAAGCGACATGTAATGCACACGCACCAGCACCTCACCATCTTCGATAGTTGGTAAGTCCGCTGTTTCCAAACGGAAATTCTCGTCCTGCGGTTCCCCCGTAGGCCGGCTTGCCAGCACCATGCGCTGCATCTGTTCTGTCATCTGGGCATCCTCCAAAGCTTTGATCGCAGCTTGGGCGGCACAACCCTTTCTGGCAAGGGCAGGCGGATTTTAACCAGTTTTTGTGACGCGGCGTTTCCAAAGCGATGCGCGAGCCCCTATAAGGCCTTGGCAAAAAGGGATTACGGGCGTATACGCGCGCTCTGTGTCAAAAGGAGCCGTGCCATGCCGGGCAGCGCAAATCTGAACATCATGATGAAGGCCGCCCGTAAAGCGGGCCGGTCGCTGGTCAAAGACTTCCGTGAAGTTGAAAACCTTCAGGTGTCGACCAAAGGGGCCGGCGACTTTGTCAGCCGTGCCGACATCGCCGCCGAGGAAATCCTGAAAGAAGAGCTGCTGGGCGCGCGTCCAACATACGGCTGGATCGCAGAAGAAGGTGGCGAGATTGCGGGCAAAGACCCAACCCGTCGCTGGATTGTTGATCCGCTAGATGGCACCACCAACTTCCTGCATGGTTTGCCACACTGGGCGATCTCTATCGCCTTGGAACATAAAGGCGAAATCGTTGCGGGTGTGGTGTTTGACGCCGCCAAAGACGAGATGTTTTATGCGGAAAAAGGCGAGGGTGCCTGGCTCAATGACAGCCTGCGCCTGCGCGTGTCGGCCCGTCACCGCATGATCGAGTCGATCTTTGCAACTGGCCTGCCATTTGCGGGGCGTGTCGACCTGCCGGAGACCCTGAAAGATCTGGCGCGCGTGTTGCCCGCCACCGCCGGTGTACGCCGCTTTGGCGCCGCGTCTCTGGACCTCGCCTATGTGGCCGCAGGCCGGTACGAAGGCTTTTGGGAACGCAAGCTGCAGCCATGGGACGTGGCCGCAGGCCTGCTGATTGCCAAGGAAGCCGGGGCTTTGGTTGAGCCAATGAACCCGGAAGGCAATATCCTGGAAGATGGCGAGATGATTGTGGCAAACGAGCCGATCTTCTCGACCTTTGCAAAAGTCATTCGCAACGCTTAACGCGCGCTGTCGTCACGCGGCTTTTGCATCTCTGTGAAACAGTGAAACCTGGCCCAATTGGGTCAGGTTTTTTTGTCTGACGGGTGATTGACGCCGTCAACCCAGCCAAACGGCGCAAAATCGCTGGGGTTCACGCCGTCCAGTGCGCCGATGCTGACGCCATAGACGTCCGGACGTGAGCGGCGTTGGTGGTGTGTGTAAATCCCGCAGTTGCGGCAAAAGTAATGTTTGGCAGTGCCCGTGCCCCATGTGTACAGCGTCAGGCATTCGTGACCTTTTACGATTGTCAGATCGGAGAGCTTCACATCTACATTTGGCACCATGCGGCGACGACAGAAAGAACAGTCACACAACATGGCTTCGCTTGGGTCTTGGGCCAGCGTCACGCGCAGCTCTACTGAGCCGCAATGGCAGGTCAATTTGTGGCTCATCGCCGTTTTCTCCTTACACGGGGCACCGAA
Organism: Shimia sp.; assembly: GCF_049116215.1. Classification (GTDB taxonomy): domain Bacteria; phylum Pseudomonadota; class Alphaproteobacteria; order Rhodobacterales; family Rhodobacteraceae; genus Shimia. The sequence continues at coordinate 122,224 of NZ_JAGDZB010000003.1, forward strand.
CTTTGGCTGAGTTTGTATTTGGCTTCGGGGTGGGGCGGATGTCCGTGGGTATGCTGCCAATAGGCAGTGCCGCCGCGTTTGAGCCACACGGGTATCGCCAAAACGGCCCCGACGACAAAGCCGCCCGCATGCGCCCAATGGGCAACGCCGCCGCCTGCCGTATCGACAGCCAGGCCATTAAACAGCTGCAGGGCAAACCACACGCCCAACATGACCCACGCGGGGACAGTGAATATGCGGAAAATGATGATCAATATCAGCAAGATATCGACCTTTGCCTTGGGGAAAAGCAAAAGGTAGCCGCCCATCACACCGGCAATGGCTCCAGAGGCCCCCACCATAGGGATTTGACTATTCGAGTCGGCGGCAATCTGGGCAAAATCCGCGCCGAGACCGGACAATAGGTAGAAGGCGAGAAAGCCAAAGTGGCCCATCTCATCTTCGAGGTTGTCACCAAAGATCCACAAAAACAGCATGTTACCGAAGAGGTGCATCCAGCCGCCGTGCAGGAACATGGATGTCACAAGCCCATGCAATTGGCGTCCTTCAGTGACTTCGCCAGGAAGCAAGGCCCAGTCCTGAAAGAACTGGGCCAAACGGAGATTGTCCCCCATAAACGGCTGATAACTCAGGAAGATCCCGACATTCAGAAGGATCAGCGCATAGACGACATAGGGTGTGCGCCCGGAGGGGTTGTGGTCACGAATTGGAAACATGGCGCCAAGCTGTGCGGAATTGCGCGGAAGGTCAACTGCTCCCGCTCAAAAGCGCCGCGTTGCCGCCCGCTGCGGTGGTATCGACACAGACATGCCGCTCTCCCAACACCCGCGCTGCATCTGGCTGTCCGGTGATCAAAGGTAGGATAGGCCCATCGCGTTGCGCCAACGCTTGGTCATAAGCCCGGGCCTGACCTGCTTCTCCCCACCACATGGCGCCACAAAAGCCCCGCAAACCAGTGAGCGCGTCACCCGGGAGTTTGCCCGTTGCTACAATCGCTTGTCCGCCAAGACTTCTGACGATCTCAGCTTGCGCTTTTGCGGTCTCCGCACCTGGACCCATGCACACCATCGGCTCCCGCGCATAGCTGGTCAGCCGGTTGGACTCGCCAGTTGGGCCGGGCAAAGAAATGGTGGTGGCGCTGGTGTCGCCACTCTCACGATTGATTTTGTCCAGTTCCGCCTGTGCCACATCGGCGGGCATGATGCTGTCCCATGTCCCTGCATCCTCCGTAGGCACAGCAGCAAAGCGGCCAAGATAATGTGGCCCACCTGCCTTAGGGCCAGTGCCGGAAAGGCCTTCGCCGCCAAAGGGTTGTGAACCAACAATTGCGCCAATCTGGTTGCGGTTTATATATATGTTGCCCGCCTTCACACGGTCAGAGACGTGCTGCACCCGGTCATCAATCCGCGTTTGCAAACCAAATGTCAGGCCATAGCCGGTTGCATTGATGGCATCGATTACGGCGTCGAGTTCATTGGATTTGAAGGTGGCCACGTGCAGCACCGGACCAAAGATTTCCCGCTCCAAATCAGCAATGCCAGTCACCTTGATCAGCGTGGGCGCAATGAATGTGCCGGTCTGCGGCGTCGGCATCTGGAACAGCACACGTCCTTCGGATTGCGCCTGCGCAATGTGATCTGCAATACCGCGACGTGCCGTTCCGTCAATGACCGGGCCACTGTCGGTGGACAGCAGCCATGGGTCGTTTAGCGACAGTTCCTTCATCGCACCGGTCAACATCTCCAGCAGGTTTTCTGCAATGTCTTCCTGCACATAGAGGCATCTCAGCGCGGAGCAGCGTTGGCCTGCGGATTGGAAGGCGCTTTCGACAATCGCGGTCACTGCTTGTTCGGGCAGGGCAGTGCTGTCGACGATCATGGCGTTCAAACCACCTGTCTCAGCGATCAGTGGCGCGCCTGGAGCTAGGTTGTCTGCCATGGTGGCGCGGATGCGCAGTGCGGTGGCGGTTGAGCCGGTGAAGGCCACGCCGTTCACTCGAGGGTCAGAGGTCAGCGCCGCGCCGACGATTGCGCCGGAGCCGGGCAGGAGTTGCAATGCATCACGTGGCACGCCGGCCTCATGCAGAAGCTTGACGGCCTCATGGGCGATAAGTGGGGTTTGGTCCGCCGGTTTGGCAAGTACCGCATTTCCAGCGGCCAAAGCAGCGGAGACCTGTCCCGAGAAAATCGCCAGCGGGAAGTTCCACGGGGAGATACATGTGAACACACCCGCAGGTGGTGTCGATGGTGCGTTGGCGCCATAGTAACGCAAGAAATCAACGGCTTCGCGCAGCTCCGCGACTGCATCATTTGGCGTTTTGCCTGCTTCACGCGCCAGCAGCGCAAAAAGCGCGCCGTAATTCTCCTCAAAGAGGTCCGCCGCTTTGGACAGCACAACACCACGTTCGCTAGCGGATGCATCCCAGGGCTTTGCGGTGCTCAAGGCGCTCTCAACATCGGCTGCGCTGGCATGGGCCACGGCGCCAGGACTGTCGGTTGGCAGGAATGGGTTGTCGACGATCTGCGCCGTCTCGGGTGAGGCTGTGGTCGCCAGCAAAGGGGCGGCCTGCCATTGCGTGTTGCGATACAGGTCTCGGGCTGTGTCCAGCGCATTGAGTGTGGGGAGATCAGTCAGATCAAACCCTTTGGAGTTTACACGTTCCGGTGTGAATAGATCTGGCCCGCGCAGTAAGTCTCCTTCTGTGGACTGCACTTGATCAAACGGGTCACTGGCCACGGTTTCCGCAGGCACGTCTTCGTCAACAATCTGGTTCACAAAGGAGGAGTTCGCGCCGTTTTCAAGCAGTCGCCGGACCAAATAGGCCAGTAGATCGCGATGCGCGCCCACTGGGGCATAAATTCTGCAGTGGGTGCCTTGGTCCTTAAGGACAATGTCATGCAGAGCTTCGCCCATGCCGTGCAAGCGTTGGAATTCAAACGCCGATTTGTCCTCGGCCATGTGTAGGATGGCCGCCACCGTATGTGCATTGTGTGTGGCAAATTGCGGGTAGATGCGGTCCGTCATGTCCAGCAATTTACGGGCGTTGGCGATGTAGGACACATCCGTTGCCGCTTTGTTGGTGAAGACCGGGAAGCCGTCGATGCCTTCCACTTGCGCGCGCTTGATTTCCGTATCCCAGTAAGCGCCTTTTACAAGCCGCACCATGATTTTACGGTCCAGCCTATTGGACAACTCATAAAGGTAATCCAGCGTCGCGCCGGCGCGTTTGCCGTAGGCTTGCACCACAACACCAAAGCCGTCCCACCCAGCCAGAGCTGGCTCGCTAAGTACGGTTTCAATCACGTCCATGGAGATCGCCAAACGGTCCGCTTCTTCTGCGTCAATGTTGAGGCCCATTCCCGCAGATTTGGCCAGTAATGCCAAAGATCGCAGACGGGGCACCAACTCTTCCATCACGCGTTCGCGTTGCGCCACCTCGTACCGGGGGTGCAAGGCAGAAAGCTTAACCGAGATGCCTGGGTTGTCACGCGTGGCCTGGTTGGTGCAGGCGGCGGCAATGGCTGTGATCGCGCGCGAATAGGCGAGGTGGTAGCGCATGGCGTCCGCGTCGGTTTTGGCCGCTTCGCCAAGCATGTCGTAGGAATAGGTATACCCATTGTTTTCCATACCTTCCGCACGCTTCATGGCGGAGGTGATGGTTTCGCCCAATACAAACTGGCGGCCCATTTCTTTCATCGCGCGACCTACTGCGGTGCGGATCACAGGTTCCCCTAGACGTTTGACGGCGCCACGCAACGTGCCAATCAGACCGGTGTTTTGGTCGTCCATCACTTTGCCCGTCAGCAACAGCGCCCATGTTGAGGCGTTCACCAGAGACGACGTGGACTGGCCAAGGTGCTTGCCCCAATCAGACGGCGCAATTTTGTCCTCGATCAACGCGTCGATGGTGTCCGCATCGGGCACCCGCAGCAGCGCTTCGGCCAGACACATCAAAGCCACACCTTCATCGGTGGAGAGGCCGTATTCCGCCAAGAAGACTTCCATCATGCCCGGGCTGGTTTCTTCGCGGATTTCACGCACGAGAGAAGCGCCTTTGGCACAGATAGATTTGCGGTCTGCCGTCGACAGGCCACTGCAGGCTTTAAGCTCTTCCACCAAGGGGGCTTCTTTGCGGTAGGTGCTGGTGTCGATCAAGGCGCGCGCTTCGGTCATGAGGGTCTCCTGTGGTTTGGTTCAGTATACCTTTGCATTCTCAGGCGAATTGACTGATTGTTGCAGTTCAGCGTGGCAATGTGACCAAAGATGAGGGTTGAAACTGTGCAAAACGAGAAGTCTGAATTGGATCGGTATGATCGGGCGATTCTGGATGTTCTGGGGCGGGATGGGCGAATCTCGATCACGGATCTGGCAAAAGAAATTGGCCTCTCCAAGAGCCCAACACAGGCCCGGCTGCGTCGGTTGGAAGGCGATGGGGTGATCACCGGGTATCGTGCGTTACTGGATCCGATCCGGCTTGGATTGGACCATGTGGCCTTTGTTGAGGTGAAGCTGTCAGACACACGCGAAAAAGCTCTGCGGGCCTTCAACGCAGCTGTTGCGGAGGTGCCTGAGATTGAACAAGCGCACATGATTGCCAGTCATTTTGACTATTTGCTGAAAGTCAGGACAACCAACATGGCCGCCTATCGCCATGTTTTAGGAGAGAAAATTTCGGCATTGCCACATGTCGCCAGCACGTCAACTTACGTGGCGATGCAAGCGGTGAAAGAGACCGGCCTCGCGGAGATGTGACTTTGGTGGGCCGTGTCGCACGTGTCACGATTAAGCATGAAACTCTTATTGATACTTTTGCTGACTGCCGGGGCGGTCCAAGCGTCTGAGTGTCCACAAGCACCGGATCATTCAGCGGCGGTGGACGCATTGATTGCGCAGGTGCAGGTCGCGGACAATCAGATGACCGCGCAAGAGATTTCCAATGATATGTGGGCCTTGTGGGCGGATGCGCCAGATGAGGCTGCGCAGGAGATTTTGGATCGCGGTATGGCGAAGCGGTCGTCCTGGGATTTGTTGGGTGCACGTGAGGAGTTTGATCGGCTGGTGCATTACTGTCCGGAGTATGCCGAAGGGTACAACCAACGGGCTTTTGTAAACTTCCTACAGCAGGATTTTGAAGCAGCATTGCCGGATCTGAATCGCGCGATTGAACTCTCGCCACGTCATGTGGCTGCGTTGTCGGGGCGGGCTCTCATCCTAATTGGATTGGGACGTGAGGCTGAGGCGCAGGATGCGCTGGCGGCGGCGCTAGAGTTGAACCCCTGGTTGCCAGAGCGCAGTTTGTATAAACCACCGCCAATAAACGAAGCACCCGGTGAAAAGCTCTAACCTTCCGCACTTTACACCAGAAACAAAGCGGCTATTGTCGCGCCGCTGACCTTTGTTTGGCGTGTTGGTTGCCCGCGTGGTGGAATGGTAGACACAGGAGACTTAAAATCTCTAGGCCGATTATGGCCGTGCCGGTTCGAGTCCGGCCGCGGGTACCAAATAAATCTATCAATATAATGAAAATAAACAAAAAATGGCGACTTAGAAATCTAAGCCACCATCTGAGCCACCTTTGAGCTTTTGCTAGGATCAGGCTACTTCAAACAGCTCATCCACCTCTTCGGCCTTAAAAAGGTCGTGGAAGGCTCGTTTCCACCCAACTTGTAGGTTTTCAGCATCCCTTGCTTCTTTAGCCGATACACTTTGTCCCGGCTAATGAGGCACTGAGGATGATGATTGATGAAGTCCTAGGGATGACGAGAGTTGTAACGTAGTTAACTGTTGGGTTTTGGCTCCCGATTTATCATGTGAATTCAACATTGTTTTAAACGGGGGGCGGGCGCGTTCAGAGAATTTGGACCTTAGATAGATGTTTACGTTGGTCCTTATGGGCGGACAGCTGACGTTCGCTGTGAGCGCAAAAGGCGGTGTATTGGACAGATTACGGAAGCCAGTCATTGGAAATCGGTTGCGTAGGAGGGCGTCAAAACTTTGAGGATCGACCGTTTCGTAAAGCGGCCTTTGGTGTGTTAATTGAACGGCCCAAGTCGGACGCTAGCCAGCCGGCATTGGTTTAGATAGCAACAACCGTTGTTTCGTGTGCGGGGCAAAAGGGTGGGGCCGATAATATGGTATCGACCTTAGCGAAGAAGGAATCTTTATGGTAAGGACCGGGGGGCAAAACCGAACGCTGCTTCCTATTTGCTCGTTTTAAGCTTCCAAATCCGAGCCAGGGCTCTACGCCTCTAGCTGTATTTGCTTCCACTTCCCAGTCCAGAGGCGCCGGTGAAAGGGGAAGAATTTTATGACTTCTTCGGCCAGCATCAGAGACAACACCAATGGTGCTGTTGCTTCGAACCACATGACCGCAAGTACGGTAGTCGGCACCCGAAAAAGCCATTGTGACCAGACGAAAATGTGCATGACATAAACTGTGTCTCCGCTTGCTCGTAGAGTATTTCCACAGATGGCGTTGGTGGCGCGTGGGAATGAGGCAAGTACAAGGATCGGCAAGAAACTAAAAAGTGTAGCTCGGGTTTCTGCTGTCAGATCACTGTACAAGAAATTGACAGACGAGCAGAGGGCAATAAAGACCAAGGAAACCAACGTAGCGCTTGCAAACGCGCCGCGCCATGCGGTTGACAAAAACCTATCGAGTGTTTTTTCCGTTGCACCGCGCCCCAGCAACTGGGCGACAAGGATACCGGTTGCCTGTGTCCACTGCATCGATAACTGGCCCACCAAAAGGTTCCATGGAGCAATCAAGGCAAGGGCTGCAAAATCCGTCAACGACATCCCGGCGTAAATCATTGTGCAGACATGGGTTGCCAGAGTTGCACTCACAAAAGTAGCCGCGATCGGAAGGGCAAACCTGATGTGACGCCCAAGTGTTGTTATGAAACGTCCGTGCCGCCATCCCCTTACCCTCAAGAGGTGGCGATCGCTTTGGTAAAGTCGCAACATAAAGAATAAAGCCTGCAACAGCGATGCGAAGGCGCTGCCCATCGCGGCGCCACTGATGCCAAACGCAGGCAATCCCCAGAGGCCGTGGATTAGCGCGATGCTCACGATCACATTGATTGGAACGGAAATCAGATAACCGTAAAGCGGGATGCGCGTCCGGCCAATGCCATTGAAGTAACTCGACAAGCACTGCCCGACGGCTTCAAAAAGGACGACAAGCACGAAAATGGAAAGATAGCTCCAAGCATGTGAGGCAACTTCTTTTGATGGAGCAATATCGTCAATGAAGCTGTCCCCAAAACACAGAAGCAGTACTCCTCCTGTGCAGCCAATTCCCAAACTGATTGTCAGCCCGCTGGCCAAAACCGACTTGATGAATACAGGGTCTCCGGTCCCGTAGGCCTGAGCCGCTCTGATCTGCATCGCGTGTGCGAAAGCAAAGATTGTTCCAAGAATGATCCCTCCGATTGCCACCGCGAGCCCCATTGCGCCTACAGCAGATTCACTGAGTGAAGAGACCAGCCAACCATCTATAACTACCATGCCGTGTAAGAAGATGGCTTTGAGGGTCATCGGCCAGGCCAAGGCAAAAATATCGCCAGAACCAGGTGGCTTGGGGCTGTGGTTGGGCTCGTGTGGTTGGTTCACTGGAGTCAGGGAAGCGACGACTGAGGTTCGAAGTAGTTCGCGTTGCTGACTCGGATCCGTTCAATAGTGTCATCAAGCCTGGAAAAATGCTCGACACCAGCGGTAATTGCAGCCTCAGCGTCATGCGCCTTCACGGCTTCCGCAATTTTGCGATGATCCTCAATTAGAACCGGCATTTGCTGCTCTTTTTCCAGGCCAAGAACGCAAAGCCGGTCAACCTTTGTTTTCTCCGCCATCACAACATCATAGGCGAACTCGGCTTTAGCGATGTCGCACAGAATGTGATGGAATTCGTAGTCCAGGCGAGCAAATCCATCGATGTCGCAAGATAGGACAGCCTCCTCCTGAGCTGCGATGGCTTCATTGAGGCGTGCGGCACTTAGTACGTCGCAATAGGCGCAGGCTCTGCGCAAGACCTCGGTTTCGATTGCAACGCGTACAAAGCGGGATTTCTTGATTTCGCGCATAGAAAACCGTCGTACTTCTGTTGCGCGTTTGGGGCGGATTTTTAGTAGGTCGAGATTTGCCAGGCGGCTGAATGCATCGCGCACCGGCTGGCGCGAAACATTAAAACGTGTTGCGATTTCCGCTTCGGAAATCCGGTCACCCGGTCGCAGACGCAAAGTCAAAATTTCCTCATGGAGGAAGTCAAAGATCGCATCGACGCTTGTTCGCGCCCCGTTAATTTCTTTCGTCTGAACCATAATTCACCTTTCCGGTGCAACCCTACATGACGCGAGGGGAATTGCAAGCTGGTATACTAGACTAGTATTCCAGATTGCCATCTAGTATACCAGATGAAGAAAGCGACGAATCATCTTTCGCAAGATGACTTGAAGGGCCTTCGGGAGGGGAAAATGGCAGGCGTAAATCTCAGCAGCATTGTAAAGTCTTACGGCGCTCTACAGGTGGTTCATGGAATTGATCTGGAGGTCGCGGAGAAGGAGTTCGTTGTTCTCGTAGGACCTTCCGGGTGCGGGAAATCCACAACGTTGCGCATGATTGCTGGACTGGAAGAGATCACAGCGGGCGACCTAACCATTGATGACCGCCGCGTGAATCGCGTGGCACCAAAAGATCGGGATGTGGCGATGGTTTTCCAAAACTATGCGCTTTATCCGCACCTTAACGTGGCCGACAATATGGCCTTTGGTCTTCGCATTCGGAAGATGCCGAAGGACGAAATCAAAACCACAATTGATGAAGTTGCGGAAGTTCTAGGTCTCACACCTTATTTAGAGCGTCGCCCGGCGGATTTGTCTGGTGGTCAACGACAGCGAGTAGCTATGGGCCGGGCAATTGTTCGTCACCCGAAGGTGTTTCTCTTCGATGAACCCCTCTCCAACCTCGATGCGAAATTGCGAACCCAGATGCGTGCCGAGATTAAAAGGCTCCACAAACGTCTCGGTGTAACTTCCGTGTATGTGACGCACGATCAGGTCGAGGCAATGACACTTGCCGACCGGATTGTCGTGATGAACGATGGAGCTATCGAACAGATTGGCACTCCGATGGAGCTGTTCAACAATCCTGCCAATACTTTCGTTGCTGGTTTTCTTGGTTCGCCTCCAATGAACATGGTGAAAGGTGTGTTGACCGAGACGGGCGCGCACTTAGCAGGCGTAGAGATCGCGCTCGGTGCTCAGTACCACGGGCAAGCTGGGCGAGAGGTCATAGTTGGCATTCGACCAGAACACGTTTCATTGAAAGTCTCTGAAGGCACCTCGCCGCTGCCAATCAGTCTAGATTTGGTCGAGCCGCTAGGGTCTGAAGCGCTACTTCACGCCCGATTAGGTGATGCTGAGCTGGTGTTTAAGGCCGAGACAAATGGAGACATCGCCCACCTATCAGGGGTGAGTGAAGTTCATGTGCCAGCCGACCTAGCGAAGGTCTTTGACGCGGCTACGGGGCGGGCACTTGTTGCACAGTCGGGTTCAGGCTCAGAGGGCTGATGGCATGACGGAGCAAAGCACCCCGAACAGCAACCACAAAAACGATCGCTGGACACGTCTGATAGATCACATCAAGGCTGAGTGGCAAATCTACCTGATGCTATTGCCTACCATCGTTTGGTTTCTCGTTTTCCTCTACAAGCCAATGTATGGGCTGCAAATTGCCTTCAAAGACTACTCGATTTTCAAGGGTGTCGCGAACAGTCCTTGGGTCGGCTTGGAACACTTCCATACACTCTGGGAAAACGATCAGTTCTGGCGAGCAGTGTCCAACACCATCAAAATAAGCGCGCTTAATCTCCTCTTTGGCTTTCCGGCACCAATCATCCTGGCGTTAATGTTCAATGAAGTAATGAATGCCAGCTATAAGCGCACAGCACAGACAATCGTTTATCTGCCGCATTTCATCTCGTCCGTCATTATCGCGGGTATCGTGATCACGGCCTTCTCGCCCACTGCAGGGATCATCAATACCGTGATCGGTTGGTTTGGTCTGGAACCCGTCTACTTCTTGACGCAGCCGGAATGGTTCCGCCCGATCTTTGTCGGCACAGGAATCTGGCAGGAAGCGGGTTTTGGATCCATCGTCTTTCTCGCAGCCATCGCTGGCGTGAACCCTTCGCTCTACGAAAGCGCAGTGGTGGACGGAGCGAACCGGTGGCAAATGATGTGGAAGATCACAATTCCTTCGATACTTCCGACTATCTTGATCATGCTGATAATCCGGATCGGAAACGTGATGGAAGTGAGCTTTGAGCTGGTGATACTGCTCTATCAACCCGCCACCTACGAGACTTCAGATGTGGTGAATACGTGGGTTTACCGCCAAGGTTTGCAGTCCGGCCAATACGACCTCGCCGCTGCTGCAGGCCTGTTCAATGCCATGGTCGCCTTCGTCCTGGTGATGACCGCCAACACGCTGTCGCGCCGCTTCTCGCGCACGTCGCTTTGGTAAGAGAGGGAAAACCATGAACAACTGGAACCTTTACTCTCGCGGCGACAAATTTTTTGCCATCACGGTCTCCGTCTTGATTGGCATGTTCACCGTCGCGACGCTTTACCCGTTTATCTACATCGCGGCGGTTTCTTTAAGCTCGGGTTTTGCGGCACAAGCTGGCAAAGTGGTCCTCACACCAATTGACGCGACACTGGAAGCTTATGGGTTCATCATAACCGATCCAAAGTTTTGGATCTCATATCGGAACACCTTTATCTACACGATTGGTGGAACTGTGATGAGCCTCGTGTTCATTATCCCGGGAGCATACGCACTATCTCGACCGCAGCTCAAAGGACGCAGATATTTCAATCTCTTCATCGCATTTACGATGTGGTTTAATGCAGGTCTCATACCGTTTTTCCTGAATATGCGTGACCTAGGGCTGCTCGACAGCATGTTTGGCATCATCCTGGCTTTCGCCGTCAACGCCTTCAACATCATCCTGCTACGAAACTTCTTCGAGGCAATTCCTCAGAGTTTCGAGGAGGCTGCGCGCATGGACGGCGCCAATGATTTTCAGGTACTCTGGAAGGTTTTTGTTCCTCTGTCCAAACCAGCCATAGCAACCATCACGCTGTTTTGCATCGTCTCGCGTTGGAATGGCTTCTTCTGGGCAATGGTCTTGTTGCAATCAGAGGACAAGATTCCGCTGCAGGTCTTCCTACGCCATACCATCGCGACACTGTCAGACGATGACGAATTCGCGATGGTGCAGACCGCGGCGGGTTTCAGCGCTGAGACGGTTACTGCGGCCATCATCGTCTGCTCAATTGTCCCCGTCCTAATTGTCTACCCATTCATCCAAAAATACTTCGAGAAGGGCATCCTGCTCGGAGGCGTCAAAGAATAATGAGCCCAACGCATTAGGGAGGAAATCATGCGTAAACTCACTATCGGAACGGCCCTGCTTGCCTGCAGCGCCATCACCACGCCGGTTTTGGCCGAAGACAGTCACAGGATAGTTGACGAGCCATTAGAACTTACGATCCAGATGAACCACGCACGTTATCCGGTTTACGAAGAGAGCTGGCCGGTTGAACAGGTTGCGCGCGAGATGACGGGTATTCACCTGGTCAACGACACCGTGGGTGCCAACATGCGCACGGACGAAAATACTGGTCGCACTGAGGCATTGAACCTCATGCTCGCATCTGGCCATATTCCAGATATCGTGGGATCTTCGCGTATTCGCGATTTCGTAAACCAGTACGGTCCCGAAGGTGCTTTCATCCCGCTCAACGATCTGATCGCCGAGCACGCGCCTAACATCGCAGCCTACTATGCTGAGCGCCCAGATATTGAAGCGGCGGTGAAGGCTGCGGACGGCCAAATGTACTACATCCCATATTTGCCGGATGGAAAATATGGTCGCGCCTATTGGATCCGCACCGACTGGCTCAACAAACTTGGGCTCGATATGCCTGAGACTGTCGAGGACTACGAAAACGTTCTGCGGGCTTTCAAAACGCAAGACCCCAACGGGAATGGCGAGGCAGACGAAGTGCCTCTGTTCTTCCGTCAGTGGCCTGAGTTGATCCGCATGGTAACCCTTTGGGATGGCCGTGCGCATGGCTCTGACACATACCATGACTTCCTCGTAGAAGACGGTCAGGTCTCTCATGGCTATCTCGGGGAAGGATATCGTGAAGGTATCAAGAACCTGGCGCGCTGGTATGATGAAGGACTAATCGACGCTGAAGTGTTCACCCGTGGTTCCTCAGCGCGTGATTTTTTGCTTTCTGAAAACTTGGGAGGATCAACGCACGATTGGTTTGCTTCCACAGGTGGTTACAACCGTCTTTCAGCTGACATCGAAGGCTTCGAGTTTAAGGCATTCGCTCCACCAGCGTCGCCTTCAGGTCGTCGCGTTGAAGAGCACCGTCGTATTCTTGTGAAGCCTGACGGCTGGGCCATTGGCCACACCAATGAGCATGCCGTTGAAACCATCAAGTACTTCGATTTCTGGTTCTCGAAAGAAGGACGCCGTCTGGCCAACTTTGGTGTCGAAGGTGAACAGTATGAAATGGTCGATGGCAAACCCGTCTTCACGCAGGCCTTTCTTGATGCAGGCCCTGTTAATCGCTCGTTGTACCAAGTTGGTTCGCAACTCCAAGCACGGGGATATTTCCAGGATTATAACTACGAATGGCAATGGACCAATGAATTCGCTCAAGAGGGTATCAAGCTTTATGACCAAGGTGATTATCTGATCCCTGACTTCTTGGGCGTGGCTTTCGACGCAGATGAGCAGAAAGTCTACGACAAGCACTGGAGCAGCATCCGCGACTACATGCTGGAGCGTCAGCAGGTTTGGATTCTTGGTGGCGGTGATGTCGAAGCTGAATGGGAAGATTACCTCGCGCAGCTTGAAAGCATGGGTCTGAGTGCGGTGCTTGAGGTCATGCAATCGGCCTACACGCGCCAGTACAACTGATCATCTTTAGTCTCATGAATGTGCTCCTAACCCTCTTGAGAGCGGTTCATTGAGAAGTTCGAAGAGGGCAGTCTGTGCGCTGCCCTCTCACAAAAACAAATTATCCTTTTTATGCGAACCGAACGGAACATGAAGATGGCAGGACAATCCCTTCCTTTGCTCGATGAACCCAAAGCAGGGCGACTGACCATTCAATACGGTCCGACCTCTCAAAGTGAAGTTACAGAGAACCCACCGTGCTTCTCTTGGATTCCAGTGATCGACGATGAGGCTCGTTACGTTCTTCGGGTCACAACAGATCCAAGTTACCCGAAAGAAAAGACACAGATATTTGAGAATCTGCCGCTCAACTTTTTCACTCCCGATGTGGTGCTCGACCCAGGTAAATATCACTGGTCCTATGCAACTTGGGACGCGGGTACGCAATCGCCTTCAAGTCAGTGGAGTAGCGACCGCGGATTTGTTGTGGCTGAGGGCCTACCGGAGGTCCCACTGCCTTCACGCAAAACTCGTCTGTCCCGTGTTGAAACTGGCCACCCCCGTTTGTGGATGACGCCGGATCGCCTTGACGGCTTCAAAGCGGCCGTTGCTGAGGATCCAGCGCATTGTTCCTGGGTAGCATTTTACGAGAAATCTGTGCTGCCTTGGATGTCGCGGGAAGTGATGCTGGAGCCGAAAGGGTATCTAGATCACAAGCGTGTTGCCCCGGTTTGGCGGCAAACCTACATCGATTTGCAAGAATGCTGGTATGCGATCCGACATTTGGCTGTCGCAGGCAAGGTTTTGGATGACGAAACGATGACCGTTCGTGCCAAGGCCTGGCTTTTGGAGGCTGCCACATGGGATCCAATGGGCGTCACGTCTCGCGCATATACCGATGAATGGGCCTATCGCGTCTGTAATGCTTTGGCTTGGGGATATGACTGGCTCTACGATGTGTTAGATGAAGACGAACGTGTTGCTGTCCGCAATGCTTTGCTAGAACGCACCCGCGACATTGCAGAGCACGCCATTGCGAACGCAAAAATCCACCTCTTTCCATATGACAGCCACGCTGTGCGTTCAGTATCTTTGACGTTAATACCGGCCTGCATTGCCCTGCTAGGGGATGACGAGGACGACGAAGCTCGTGATTGGCTGAACTACTGTATCGAGTTTCTTTCTGGCGTCTATTCTCCTTGGGGTGATAGTGACGGCGGTTGGGCCGAGGGTACTAACTATTGGATGATGGGCATGGCCTACTTCATCGATGCGGCGAACCGCCTGAAGTCCTACACTGGCATTGATCTCTACAAGCGGCCTTTTCTGCAAAACACAGCCGACTTTCCTCTCTACTGTAAGGCACCAAATACGCGCCGGGCAACATTTGGCGATGACAGTACACAGGGTGATCTGCCTTGCATCAAAACCGGCCTAAATCTACGCCAGTTTGCCGGGGTAACCGGCAAAGGGGCCTATCAGTGGTACTGTGAAGAGAACCTACGCACCAACCCTGGCACCGAAGGCGAGTTTTACAATTGGGGTTGGTGGGACACTCATTTCGATGAGCTGGTATTCCAAACGGATTACCCCGCTGTCGAAGCCACTCCACCGGAAGACGGTTTGCGCCATTTCAAAGGCATCGGTTGGGTCGGCGTTCAGCATGCAATGTCGGATCCAGACAACCACATTCAATTTGTGTTTAAGTCTTCGCCGTTCGGATCCATCAGCCATAGCCATGGAGACCAAAATGCATTTTGTCTCGCTGCGTATGGTGAAGACCTAGCAATTCAATCCGGACACTATGTGGCCTTTAACTCGTCGATGCACCGAAACTGGCGACGCCAAACCGCTTCAAAAAACGCCATCTTGATCAACGGCAAGGGCCAATATGCCGGTAAAGACAAGTCCAAGGCCATGGCTGCTACTGGGAAAATCCTTGCTGCCGAAGAACGCGAAGACCACATTTTCATTCACGGTGATGCGACGCCTGCCTATCAGTCTTTGTCTCCGGAAGTGACACGCGCGGAACGCGAGATCTACTTTGTCCGGAACTCCTACTTTGTAATCGTCGACAAGGTTGATGCGGAGACACCGGTTACTGTTGATTTCTTGCTGCACGCGAACAAGCGCTTTGACCTTGGGAAATCTTCCTTCCGCAACACGGGGGAAAAGGCCGGTTTCTATGGACAAGTTGTATGGTCCGAAGCAGGAAAGCCAACAATCTCGCAGACAACAGATTTTCCCGACGTTGATCCCGCGGACTACGAAGGGCTCCCAGTGAGTACTTTTCTCACTGCGCATTATCCAGCCGCGACCCGGCACCGAATTGCAACGCTGCTCGTGCCTTACAAACTCGACGCACCAAAGCGGGTGTTCAATTTCATGGATGATCAGGGCTACGACGCTGACCTCTATTTTACGGATGCGGACGAGAACACCTTCAAAATCGTGATGAAAAAGCTCGCAAATACATAAACTTGCCAAGGAGTCTCACAGTGAAGCCGAAAAACTATTTCCCTGCCGACGAGAATGAGTTGGTCAACGTGCAAGCCGGTTTGACCCGCAAAGTCGCCGCCTACAACGACAACGTGATGTGTGCCGAAGTGCGTTTTGAAGCTGGGACTGTCGCGGCTTTGCACAGCCACCGGCACGAGCAGATCACCTATGTCATTTCCGGAAAATTCGAATTCAAAGTGGGTGAGGAAACCTATGTCGTTTCAGCGGGCGACTCTCTCTACAAACAGCCCGACATCGTGCATGGAGCCACCTGCCTAGAGGCTGGGACATTGCTCGATATTTTCACGCCTCATCGTGAAGATTTTGTCTAGTCCCCGCGCATTCTAAAAACATCTATTCCCCAAAGGAGAAACACCATGACGAAACCTGTCATCGGATTTATTGGCCTTGGCCTCATGGGCGGAAACATGGTCGAAAACCTGCAAAAACGTGGCTTCGATCTCGTCGTCATGGATCTTGATCCAACAGCGGTAAAAAACGTTCTTGAACGCGGAAATGCATCTGCGGCTACATCGCCTAAAGCCTTGGCTGAAGCAAGCGACATTGTGATGCTCTGCTTAACAACTTCGGACGTTGTGGAGGACATTGTGTACGGTGATGAAGGTGTCCTCACCGGCATCAAGGAAGGCAGTGTTGTTATCGATTTCGGAACATCCATTCCCGCGTCAACGCGCAAGATCGGCGCGGATCTTGCGGCCAAGGGTGCCGGCATGATTGACGCCCCGTTGGGACGCACGCCTGCGCACGCACGGGACGGCTTGCTAAATATCATGGCTGCCGGCGACCCTATAACCTTTGATCGCGTCAAGCCCGTGCTTGAGCAGCAAGGCGAGAACGTATTTTATCTTGGTGCTTTGGGAGCTGGTCACGTAACAAAGTTGATCAACAACTTCATGGGGATGACAACCGTATGTGCGATGAGCCAGGCGTTTGCAGTGGCAGAGCGCGCAGGCGTCGACAGGCAGCAGCTGTTTGACATTATGTCTACCGGGCCTTCCAATTCGCCTTTTATGGCGTTCTGCAAGAATTACGCGGTGGATGGCGTGAGCGACCTTGGTTTCTCTATCAATAATGCCAACAAGGATCTTGGATACTTTCTAAAGATGGTTGAAGACATGGGTACTCAAGCGATAATCGCGGAGGGCACGTCTCGCAATTTGCAAGCTGCGGTCGCAGAAGGTTTGGGCGGTGGCAATGTGCCTGAGATTTTTGACTACTTTTTGAAACTGGAGACCTAGCCTCCTTTGCCACGTTGATCTCGGGCTGCGCGGTTTTTACGCGCGGCTCAATGCCCGAGGCAAATGACCGCTTCGGCGATGAGACGGCGGAGCGCGGAAGTCTCCCTTAGATGTTTGCTAAGGGCTGGAAGTGAAGGTTTTGGGCTTCCGAATCAAAGAAAGATTGTTTTTGGATTGTGTTTTTCAAAGGCGTAGCTCAATGCGCCATCCAGTGATCTTAGAAAAATCCTTTTGTCTTGATCACACATAAATCAGTCGTGAAACAATGCACCGTTTAGAAATGTCGATGTGAACAGCCGTTTAAAACGATGCTGCGAAACCATCGACGTAACACGATCTAAGCCACAATTTGAGCCAACAATTGTTTGCGACAATTTGCCGGCTTCAAGTGTTGTAGGTAGCAACTATTTAAGAAAAATCCGCGAACTGCAACACTTTGAAACAAGAAACAGGTTCCGGCCGCGGGTATCAGTAATAGATTGTAATGTCTGAAAAATATTAGTCCGCTACGAGCGTACTTCTTTGCCAGATGCGATGCTTGCAACGATAAATCCAAGCACAAGTGCCACAAAGACACTGATGCCCAACATCAGCAGGGACGCGGACACAACTGGCGGGAGCGCTTCAATAATGCTCCAGAATACGTTCAGAATGGCTTCCATTGGTCAATCTCCTTTAGGTGCAAACATGGCTGCACGCCTTCATTTTGTCTAAGGATGTAGCGTGAGTCGAGGGGGGAGACTTTGATCTTTGTCACATAGGTCGAACCGGGCGGTCATTTTGCGGCACGTAAAAAGTAGAAAGCGCGGCCATTTGGCCGCGCTTTCTGATGTTTAGCTCTCGCGTTTGCCTGCGAATTTCTCTTGCCACTCTTCGCGTTCATCATCACTGATTTTGCGGAAGGTGACATCCGGCACAGTGAAGGCATGGCCAGGCTGCAGAGATTGGAGCGCCGCAGTTACGTTATCTGGCCAATTTGTGTCTTCGGTTTGCATCGCGGTCATAAGGGTCTCTGAGGCGTCCGGAATGAACGGCGCTGAAATCACGGCATAAAACCGGATCAGGTTCAGGGCGAGACGGATTTGCGCAGCGGCTGTCTCCGGGTCGGTTTTGAAGGTCGACCAAGGGGCCGCGGTTTGTAGATATTCGTTGCCCGCCACCCAGATCGCGCGCAGTTCCTGTGCCGATTTGCGGACTTCCATGGCAGTCATGTGCTCTTCATAAGCACGCATGCGAGTGGTCAGCTCAGCAATCAAAGCATGTTCAGTTTCGCCGAATTCACCGCCTGCTGGCACCTCTTCGCCAAATTTAGAGCGGCAGAATTTGGTCACGCGGCTGACAAAGTTACCAAGAACGTCTGCGAGATCTTTGTTCACCGATTGCTGGAAGTTCTCCCAGGTGAATTCGCTGTCAGAGCTCTCTGGAGCATGGGACAAAAGCCACCAGCGCCAGTAGTCGGACGGCAGGATTTCAAGTGCCTGATCCATAAAGACGCCTCGGCCACGTGAGGTGGAGAACTGGCCGCCATCATAGTTCAAGTAGTTGAAAGATTTGATGTAATCCACCGCTTTCCAAGGTTCCTCGGAGCCGAGAATTGTCGCAGGGAAGGACAGCGTATGGAACGGCACGTTATCTTTGCCCATGAACTGAGTGTATGTCACGTCGTCCGCGCCTTTGTCAGTGCGCCACCAGCGCTCCCAGTCGGTGCCTTTTTCGGCTGCTACCCATTCCTGGGCGCAGGCGATGTATTCGATGGGGGCGTCGAACCAGACGTAGAAGACTTTGCCTTCCATGCCGGGCCAGTCTTCGCCGCCTTTCTTAACGGGCACACCCCAGTCTAGATCACGGGTGATGCCGCGGTCTTGTAGGCCGTCGCCGTCGTTTAGCCACTTGTTGGCAATCGAGGTGGTCAGCACTGGCCAGTCGGTCTTGCTGTCGATCCAGGCTTGCAGTTTGTCGCGCATTTGCGACTGGCACAGGAACAGGTGTTTGGTCTCGCGCTCTTCTAGGTCGGTAGAGCCGGAGATGGTCGAATACGGGTTGATCAGATCGGTGGGATCGAGCTGCTTTGTGCAGTTGTCACACTGGTCACCACGCGCGCTTTCAAAGCCGCAATTGGGGCAGGTGCCTTCGATGTAGCGATCCGGCAAGAAGCGGCCGTCAGCGTTTGAATAGACCATCTTTTCAGACACTTCACGGATTAGACCCATGTCAGAGAGGCGGCCGGCGAAGTGTTGGGTCAGGGCGTGGTTTTCCGCGCTGGAAGAGCGGCCATAGTGATCAAAAGACAGGCGGAATCCGTCGGCAATTTCGGTCTGAACAGCGTGCATTTCGGCGCAGTAATCGGCTACATCTTTGCCCGCTTTGGCAGCGGCCAACTCAGCTGGTGTGCCGTGTTCATCGGTGGCGCAGAGGAACAGCACTTCGTTGCCGCGTGCACGCATGTAGCGGGCGAACAGATCGGCTGGCAGCTGGCTGCCAACAAGGTTGCCGAGGTGTTTGATGCCGTTGATATACGGCAAGGCCGAGGTGATCAGATGGCGCGCCATGTGGGTGTCCCTTAACTGTTTCAAACCCCATTAGCCCAAAGAGTAAGCCAGTTCCACAGGCGAATTTTCACGTCGGTATTGTGTCTGTATCACGACTGTATCGCGGAGGTGCAAAATTGGTGGCTATTTGCCCTCGTTTGAGGGCGTTTCTTCTGTGCGATTGGGCTTTTCACGCTGGCGTTTTGTGATGCGGCCCACTGTGAAAGACGTGCGCGGCGCGTAGACGTAACGGGTGCGGTGCTCGGCGGTGGGGCGGGCGAGCATACGGGTCAGGCCAAAGACGATCAGCATTGCGTGACCGGCTGCAATCATGATGAAGAGGGCAGGCGGGCCAAAACGCTCGATGAGACCAGAGGCAAATAGCGGTGTTCCAATGGCGCCGACCGCAAAGAAGAACATGAGGGCGGCGGAGAGTTCGACGCGTTCTTCAGATGTGGCAAAGTCATTGGCGTGGGCGGCGGAGACTGAGTAGATCGGGAATGACGTGAAGCCAAAAAACGCCGCGTTGAGCATGATCATCTTGGTGCTGCCAGCGCCCATGGCGACGGTTGTGCCGCAAGACACCACGGCGGCGGCGGAAAGCCAGATCAGCACCCAGCGGCGGTCAAATTTGTCCGCCAGCCAGCCAACGGGATATTGCGCGATGGCGCCACCGAGCACAAAGGCGGCAAGGAACCAGGCGATCTGTTCAATTTGCAGACCGACCTCGGTGCCATAGACCGGCCCGACCATGCGGAATGACGCGGAGCTGAGGGCGGCGACAATCACGCCAGCGACGGCCAACGGCGAGCGCGCATAGGCGAGGCTGGGACGCAAACGCGGGGCCTTCGGGGTTTTGGGTTGTGGAGACGTGGTTAGCGTGATGGGCAAGAGGGCTGCGCAGCAGAGCAGGGCGAGCAGGTTGTATGACACATAAGAGGCTGGCTCCAAAACGCTGATCACCAGCTGAGCACCTAGGGAGGCGATCATGTCAACCACACGATAGGTGCCCATGGCGCGGCCACGGGTTTCATTGGTGACTTTGGATTGCAACCAGGCTTCGACCACGGTGAAGCAGCCCGCCACGCACAGACCAGAGGCCACCCGCATGAGCGCCCAGGCGTAGGGATCAACGATGATGAAGTGGCCTAAGAGGCCAATGGCCCCCATGGCCGTAAAAGTGGCAAAGGCACGGGAGTGACCGACGCTGCCCATCAGGCGTGGCGACCACCAGCAGCCAATGAAGAATCCCAGAAAATGCGCCGAGCCCAACAGACCAATCTGTTCTGTTGTGAAGTCCAGCGCGATCCCGGAGAGCGCATCGAGTGGCCCTACACCGCCGGAGCTGAGTTGCAAGAGAATGACCGAGAGGAACAGGGCCGAGAAGGTGATGATCATGCGCATGGGGGCAGCATGGCGGTTTGGCGCGCAATGACTAGAGGGAATTCGACTTGGGCGTGTCGTTTTTGCGTGTGGCTATCGCAAAATGCGCGCCGCCAGAGAGGGGCTGACCCGATTGATGCCGCGCAGCAGGCGGGCTTTGCCTATCCAGGTTTCTGACTTCTGATCGACAAGCCCGCGTAGGATTTCTGTGGCGACTTTGTCTGGGCTGTCTTTGCCGGTGCCTCGTCCAGCGGTCATGGGTGTGTCGACTAGCGCGGGCAACACTTCGTTTACCAGCAGCTGCGGGATGGCGTCAGCACATTGGTAGCGTAGGGCCCGCAAGTAGTGACGCAGCCCTGCTTTGGTTGCGCAGTAGGTGGGCGCGTCGCGCTTTGGGGCCAGAGCCAGCGAAGAGGTGATGGCGGAAACAAAAGGTTTGGGGTGTTTGGCCAGCGTGGGAAGCAGGGCGCTGGTGAGATGGATGGGGGCTTGCAAATTGAGGGCCAGTTCAAGTTCGGATTGGCGCGGGTGTTTCGCGAGACCTTCGGGGATTTTTTGGGCAAACTGCACGCCCGCGGCATGGATGATGCCGGAGACATGATGGTCTTGGAGTTGCGCCAGCAGGGCGTGACGTCCCTCGGCGTGGGAGAGATCCGCCTGAAGTTTCTTCAGCGTTTCCGGTGAGGCGCCTGTCAGGCGGTCCAAAGCTTGCGCGCTGCGGCCCGTGGCGATGACCAAAGCGCCGGCCTCTGTGAGGGCGCGGGTGAGCGCGCGGCCGATGCCGCCGGTGGCGCCGGTGATCAGGATGCTGTGATTGACAAAATAGGGCATGGGCGAGCCTTGTGTTGCTGTGTGTTTTCGTCAATATGTGAGTTATTGCTCATGTTTTGGACTCGCTTTGTCATGGCCGTGAAGACTTCCGCGCAACCAGCTGCAAATCCACGTAAAAAACCGCGTCAAGCGCGGGCGAAAGCCACTGTGGATGCGATTTTGCAGGCCTCGGCTCACATTCTGGTGGCGCAAGGCTTTGAGGGGTTCAACACCAATGCGGTTGCGGAGCGGGCGGGGGTGTCTGTGGGCTCGCTGTATCAGTATTTCCCCAATAAGGAGGCGATCATTGCGGAGATGGTGCGGGCCAAGCGGACGCGGCTGTTGCACGGGTTGCAGGCGGCGGAGGTGGCGCATCAGGAGAGCGATCTGCCCGAGGCTTTGGCGGCGTTGGTGGCAGCGACGATTGCACATCAAAAGGGCTGGCCGCAGTTGTCTCAGGCTTTGGATCGCGCAGCGGCTCTGGTGCCTTTGTCAGAAGAAGGCGCGGCACTGACTGCGGCGATTTTGGACGTGTTGCAGCGGGTGTTGCAACGCCACCGCGTAGCGGATGTGGAGGTGGCGGCGCTGGATTTACTGTCGCTGTGTCGCGGCATGATTGACGGGGCATTGTTGCGAGGGGAATCGGACTTGGATGATTTGCAGGCCCGGGTGATGCGCGCAGCGTCAGGCTATCTCGGTATCGCTGTCCCGTAGGGTTAGCTTGGGGGCGTGGGGCAGGCCGCTGAGCTGCCAGCTTTGTGGGGGGGCGTTGCGGGCGCGCAGGCGAGTGAGGGACCAGGCGTCGGTGTCACCGCGGTGATCTGGCGCCATGTGCCAGCGGCTCTCGATGCCCTGTGCGCCGCCGTCTCCGGGGGTCAGGATCAATCCCAAAGGCGCCCTGCCACTGGCCTTGGCGCCGGTTTCGGCCGCAAGATGCAGGCGGCGTACCGGGGTGAGTGCGGGCGGGCCGGGCAGGTCGGCCACCACCAAGGGCACGGTGCCGGCGCGCAGAACCTCCTCCATGGTCCAGAGCACCTCTTCGGGGCGGCGCGGGCTGACAAAGGTCACGCTGCCGGGGTTGAGGAAGGGCGCCATGCCTGCGGGGTTGAGTGGGGCCGCGCCCCAATCTGGGGCAATCCAGAACAGCGGACCTTTGGCTTGATGCGCCAGCCACAGCGCAAAGCTGTAGCGCGCCGGGCCGCAGGCCTCATGCAGGCGCGCCAGAGTCAGGGCCACCTCAGGCAAAGGGGCAAGGGCGTCTGCCGGGCGGGAGGGCGCGCGTTTGAGGAGGTGGGTGGCCATGGCATCAGAATAACATGTTCCACTTTTGTTCTCAATATCGGGAATACTTTACGGCGGGGCAAAAATCCGTCACCGTCGCAGCAAACAGGGAGATGATGATGGCGGGACATGGCTATGAGGGCGGGCGGCTGGATTTGCCGTTTGTGGGGATTTCGACCTTTGGCAAGCGGGCGTATCAGCCGGATTGGGCGGCGATTGAGGCGGATGTGGCCGTGATGGGTGCGCCGTTTGATTTTGGCACGCAGTGGCGCAGCGGAGCGCGGTTTGGGCCTAGGGCGGTGCGGGAGGCTTCCACCCTGTTCAGCTTTGGCCACGCCGGGGCCTATGACCATGAAGATGATGCCACCTACTTACCCGGATCGGTGCGGATTGTGGATATTGGTGACGCAGATATCGTGCATACTGACACTCTCAAAAGTCATGCCAATATCGAGGCAGGGGTGCGGGCGATGCTGAAGGCGGGGGCTTTGCCGGTCACCATTGGTGGGGATCATTCGGTCAACATCCCCTGCATCAACGCGTTTGACGATCAGGGGCCAATCCACATTTTGCAGATCGACGCGCATCTGGATTTTGTTGATGAGCGCCATGGTGTGCGCTTTGGCCATGGCAATCCGATGCGGCGGGCGGCGGAGAAAGACTATGTCACCGGCCTCACGCAGGTGGGTATTCGCAATGTCAGCTCCACCGCCAAAGAAGGCTATGCGGATGCGCGGGCGATGGGCAGCGATATCCTGAGCGTGCGGCAGGCGCGTAAGCTGGGGGCAGAGGCGCTGATCAACCGTATTCCCGAGGGCGCGCGGGTTTACGTGACGGTGGACATTGACGCCTTCTGCCCGTCGATAGCGCCGGGCACCGGCACGCCAAGTCATGGTGGGTTCCTCTATTACGACGTGCTGGAGATGATGCATGCCTTGGCGAAACGGCATGACGTGGTTGGCATCGACCTTGTTGAAGTGGCACCGGATTATGATCCCACAGGCTCCACTGCGATCCTTGCGGCGCAGCTTTTGCTCAACACTTTGGGCTTTATCTTCCACGCCCGGAGCACGCGCTGACCCAGGTCATTCACAATCTGCAAATATCCCGGGGGAGACTTGGCGCAGCCAAGCGGGGGCTGGCCCCCGTAATCCCGCTTGAGATCAACGCCACAGACCCTAAGTTAAGCGCAAAGATTTGCGACAGGATGAGCTTTTATGAAAATGAACCCTTTGGGCCGTACCGGCATCGAAGTGTCGGAGTATTGCCTCGGCACCATGACTTTTGGCACACAGACCAGCGAGGCAGCGGCGCATCAGCAGATTGATCTATCGCTGGACGCGGGCATCAACTTTGTTGATGCGGCGGAGATGTATCCGGTGAACCCGATCAGTCCGGAAACCCAGGGGCGCACCGAGGAAATCATTGGCACCTGGTTTGCCAAGACGGGACGGCGCAAAGACATGGTTCTGGCAACGAAGCATTCCGGCGCGGGCTTGGCACATGTGCGCGATGGGGCGCTGATCTCGGCGAAAACCATTCCGGAAGCCATCGAAGGCTCACTCAAGCGATTGCAGACCGACCACATCGATCTCTATCAGTTCCACTGGCCCAACCGTGGATCTTACATGTTCCGCCAAAATTGGGATTTTGATCCGTCAGGGCAAAACAAGGCGGACACGCTGGCGCATATGGAAGAGGCGCTGGAGGCGTTGCAGAAAGAGGTTGATAAGGGGCGCATTCGTGCTTTTGGTCTGTCCAATGAAAGCACCTGGGGCACGGCGCAGTGGCTGCGTTTGTCTGAGGACAAAGGCGGACCGCGGGTGGCCTCGATCCAGAATGAATACTCACTGCTCTGCCGGATGGCGGACACCGATCTCGCAGAGCTTTGCGTCAACGAAGACGTCGGCATTTTGGCGTTTTCACCTCTGGCCACCGGCCTTCTGACAGGCAAATATCAAGGTGGCGTAACGCCAGATGGATCGCGCAAGTCGATCAATGGCGATCTTGGCGGGCGGGTGAGCCCACGGGTGTTTGATGCGGTGCAGGCCTATCTGGATATCGCCGACAAACACGGATTGGATCCGGTGCATATGGCAATGGCCTTCACGGTGCAGCGGCCATTTATGTGTGCGTCGATCTTTGGCGCTACCACGGTGGACCAGCTAGATCACATTTTGGCAGGGGCTGATTTGCGGCTGAGCGCAGAAGTGCTTAAAGACATCAGCGCAGCGCATCGCGCGCATCCGATGCCGTATTAACTCCGTCAGGACAGACATGACCACGCAAGACACTTCGGACCTCCCAGAGGTTCTGGCCACCATCACCGCTTCCCCAATGCGCCGCCTGTTTGGCCTCGCAACCCTGTTTGTCTTGGGGGGGGTGTTGATTTACCTCGCGCTGACCACCGCGCCTGCGCTGCACTGGCGGGTTTTCCTGCTGGTGACAGGGGGATTGGTGCTTTGGCTGGCAGTTGCCACTCGGCGGGCAACGGAGCATCGCATTGAGCTCACACAGCAAGGCCTGCGCAGCACGTCTGGTGAGACCATTGTACTATTGGACAACATCGCCGCGATCAAAGTGGGTATGTTTGACATGAAGCCGTCCAATGGCTTCACCGTGCATCTCAAAAAGCCCCGGTCGCGCAAGTGGCAACCGGGGCTTTGGTGGGCATTTGGCCGCCGGGTGGGCATTGGCGGCGTAACACCCGGATCCGAGGCCAAATCCATGGCCCAGATCATTGAAGCGCTGCTGGCAGTGCGGAACCAAACCGAGGGGTAAAGGTTCCGCGCTGCCAGCGGCGCGGTCTTAGCTGTTGCTCCAGGCCAGTTGTGGCGCAAAGCGGGGGCGTGTGAACACAAACGTGTCGATGTCCATGTTTAACGCGCTTTCTTCGCCGTAGGGGCGTTTGCCGTTCCAACCTGCCAGAATTGGCGGGGTGTATTCAGCAGTGGTTTCCACAACGATCAGGCTTTCGCCGTCCACCAGAACGGGCAGCTTGTCTTTCATCTCGTTAAACTGGGTGGCGGAGATGCCGCTGCCGCTGCCGTTGCTGTGGGACCAGGCCAGCACATAATCGCTGGAAACCGGGCTCCAATAGACGTGGCTCACCGTTAGGGAATGGCCACTGCGTACAGTAGAGATTTCTTCCAAAACAGCATGAATGCCGTCAATGTAGTCCGCGTTCACCGCCATGGTTTCACGAGACAGCATATCCGACACCGCAAAGGCGGCTTTCTCGGTGGTGGATTTGGCGCGGTACGCGTCAAAGATGTTCATCATGACAAACAGACAGAACAGCAAAGTTGGGAAGATGATGGCTGTTTCGACCGCAACTGTGCCTGTGGTGTCTTTGCGGAACGCGGCAAGTGATTTGCGTAGGTTCAATACAGACATGGATCAACGAGGCTCCTGAACAAAGGTGTTTTCAACAACCAAGGCGTATTCGCCATCGGCGTTGCGGACCGCAACCGGCACAAACAGTGCGCCCGGGAAGATGGCTCGTACTGACGCGCAGGCCCGCAAGAACATCATCTCGTTGGCTTCGCCGTCATCAAAGCGCACCACCGGATCGACGTCTGCATTATCTTCGTGCAGGGTGCCGCATGTGCTGGCTTCTGGCAGCTCTTCCCAATTGCGCGGGTCGCGCTGGATCATTTGCAGCGACAGATTGCTTGTGCAGTCTGGAATGACGCTGGCCTGATCACAGATCTGTTGCACCAAATCGTCGTGAGACGGCACGTGCCCTGTGGAGAGCCGGATGTCGCGCACCGCCACATCCAGAGACCGTTCCAGATACGCATAGCGCAGGGACATCAAGCCGAGTTCGGCAGAGGCCAGGAAGACGCTCAAGTAGAAGGGCACCATGATCACAAAGTCGACCGTGACGGCCCCGTCCTCTTTGCGCAGGAGGGAGCGGGCTTTTTTGAGAACCGAATAGATCATTGGATCAACCTCAGCTGACGGATAGATGTTGCGATTGCGGCAAAGGCGTCGCGGATTTCGAGACCCTGTACATCGAAGTAGTGGCTGTCAGAGCTGGCGCAGTCCTGCAGAACCACACGGGCTGCATTGGGCGCTTCGAAACCGATGGTGTAAACGATGATACCGTTATCCTTGGCCGCCTCACATACACTGCGGGTGCGTGTGTCTTTGGTGCCGTAGCCCACATCATCAACGACCGGATAGTACCAGGCGTTGCGCGCGGCATCCTGGCCCATCAGCGGGGCATAGAGCACATCGGCTACGTATTTTGGCGTGGTCCGGGCCCAAAGGTCGGCGTAGGAAATGACCTCGGCTTCGCCAGGCTCGTTTACTGTGACGGTCTTTTGGATCTTTTTGTACCGCTTACAGGAACCGTTTCTACGATAAGACTTACAAATGTCGCTGTTGACCGTTTCGGTCACTTCATAAGTGCCTTCACCATAGGCGTGATTACGGAACACTCCGTCCTCAGGCCAGAAATAGATAGGCTCGTCGGTGATGCCGTCACCGTCATCGTCACCTTCGTCTTGACCCAGGTACAGGGAATAGAAATCCTCCTGATCGTTATACCAGACGTTGGAGTTGCCCAGTCGATAGTTGTCGGTGACAAAGTGTTGGCGCGTGTTTTGACCGTCCGACATCAGAACCACAATCTTCAGAGATTCATTGGTGCCATACTCGTAGGGGCGACCTTCGAACACATTGGAAATTGTCCCTGTGTTGCCGGACGTGCTATCGATCATGCTGGACACAACCGGCTGGAAGGCCGGATCAAGCAAGGCGGTGCCCCATTTCATGCCGGTGTCGATCGAGGTGTTGCCGCTGCCGAACATATCATCGATGTAGTCTTTCAGCGTGTCGGTGTCGTTCTGAATAAGGGTCAACTCGCGAGACGTTTCCGCGCGACAGTCGGTGTAGGCGTTCACGTCAACATAGCCATTGCTGGGGCGGCGGTCATAGCTGCTGCTGCTCCAGGTGGCGTGCAGCGTTTGGTCGTATTCGCGATACGGATCGATGAAGGCTTCGCTGTAGTCTGCCGAATGGAAGTTCAGACAATTGGCCCGCGGGTTTTCACCGTTGGTTGTCAGCGCATTCATCAATTCGTCCGGTGTGGAGACCTGTGCCGCGTAGGGCACAATCGAGATCGACATGGTGTCGTCTTCGGTTGTGTCATCCATGGTTTGAACAAACTCTTTGGCTGCGACCTTGAGGTTGGACAGGCGGCTGTTGTTGTTCATCGAACCGGAGACGTCCAGGACCAACGAAATTTCGATGTTGCCAATACGCTCTTCAGCGGTGCCGCTGGCGCCAATGGTCAAGCTGGTGCGCTCGGGCAGCTTTTCTTTCAGTTCCTGTATTTCCGCACTGGAGTACACCTCGCCGGCTGGTTTCTCCGGCATCAGGGTTTTCATGTCCCGGCTCACGGTGCTGTAAACGAGATTGGACTCGATTTCAGCGGTTGCGCTGACGCTCCGGTGGTTGAGCGATTGCGACACGGTCACTTCGTTCAAAGTGTGGGCCACGCCCGCTTTCTCAAAGTAGTCAGCCACAACAACATCCGCGGCGCGGGTCTGGTCCAAGTCGGCTGCTGCCAAAATGGCGCGGTCCAACGTGTGTTGCAGCTGCGTCCGCCGCATCTCCGCGAGCATGATGTCGGCGCCAATGCCGCCAATCGTGATCATCATAATTACAAGAATGACGCTAAAGCCAACCATGACACCGTCCTCTTCCTTTCGGAAACGGTGCGCGCCCAGCCGCCAAAGCGCCCTTGGCAGGGGCGTAACAGGTGGCCTAACCGGTGCCTGAAACTGTTTCATTTTACATACCTCTCTGCGACACACCCGAAATGGGACTCTCCGTCTCCAGACGGTCTGCGTCGCAAGATCTTATTTCAACGGATTGGGGCGTAATTGGGGCAAAACCTAGCAGTTCATTTGACGATGATTAAGATTTTTTTCAATTATTGCAGGTAGTTGGATACAGTCTTGGGCCTGTGAGTGGTTCTGTTTCCGTTGAGGCAACGCTGGCAACTCAAAGTGTTGCACATTTTCATCTGTTATCTTCGGTGGTGTTATGACCTTACTCATACTTAAGTCGGTAAATGTGACGGTGAGTCGCATGGTGTTGCTTGTCGGGAGGAAAATTGATGAGCGCTATTAAAGAACCGAGTTTTCGGGAAAGTGTTGACCTGATGTTCAATCGCGCGGTGGCGCTGATGGACTTGCCACCGGGGCTGGAGGAAAAGATCCGGGTGTGCAACGCGACTTATACCGTGCGCTTTGGTGTGCGCTTGCGCGGTCAGATCCAGACGTTTACCGGGTACCGCTCGGTTCACTCGGAACACATGGAGCCGGTCAAAGGCGGTATCCGTTTTGCGCCAAGTGTGAACCAGAACGAGGTTGAGGCGCTGGCAGCGCTGATGACCTACAAATGTGCGCTGGTTGAAGCGCCGTTTGGCGGCTCTAAGGGCGGTCTCTGTATTGATCCACGCAAATATGACGAGCACGAGCTGGAGCGTATCACGCGCCGTTTTGCTTATGAGCTGGCCAAGCGTGACCTGATCCACCCATCCCAGAACGTGCCGGCACCAGACATGGGCACCGGTGAGCGCGAGATGGCCTGGATCGCAGACCAATATGCGCGCATGAACACCACAGACATCAACGCGCGCGCCTGTGTGACCGGTAAACCGCTTAATGCTGGTGGTATCTCTGGCCGTGTCGAAGCCACTGGTCGCGGTGTGCAATATGCGCTTCAGGAGTTCTTCCGCGACGCGCGCGATATTGAGAAGGCGGGCCTTGAAGGCAGCCTGGACGGTAAGCGCGTGATTGTGCAGGGCCTGGGTAACGTGGGCTACCACGCCGCCAAGTTCCTGTCGGATGAAGATGGCTGTAAAGTTGTGGGCATCATTGAGCGTGACGGAGCGCTGTATAATGACGACGGCATCGACGTAGATGCGGTGCAGCAGTGGCTGGCCAAACACGGTGGTGTGTCCGGCTATCCGGATGCAACCTACACCCGTGAAGGCGGCGCCGTGCTGGAAGAAGCCTGTGACATCCTTATTCCGGCGGCGCTGGAAGGGGTGATCAACATGGAGAATGCGGCACGCATTCAGGCGCCGTTGATCATTGAGGCTGCGAACGGTCCTGTGACGGCGGGTGCGGATGAGATTCTGCGCAAGAAGGGCACTGTGATCATTCCGGACATGTATGCCAACGCCGGTGGTGTGACCGTGTCCTACTTTGAGTGGGTCAAAAACCTCAGCCACATCCGTTTTGGTCGTATGCAACGGCGTCAGGAAGAGTCGCGTCACCAGTTGGTGGTGGATGAACTGGAAAAGATCAGCGAAGCGCTGGGCACCCAGTACAGCCTGACCGACAGCTTCAAGCAGAAGTACCTGCGTGGTGCCGGTGAGCTGGAGCTTGTACGCTCCGGCCTTGATGACACCATGCGGATTGCCTATCAATCTATGCGAGATGTGTGGCACGACCGTGCCGATGTAGAGGATTTGCGCACAGCGGCCTACCTCGTGTCGATTGACAAGGTGGCGGCCAGCTACCGTGCAAAAGGGCTTTAATGGTTGATATCGCGATCAGCTGCCGGTGTGGGCAGTTTGGTGCAAAGCTAAAAAATGTGAGCCCGAAAACGGGCTCACATGTGCAATGTTACTGCAAAGATTGTCAGACGGGTGCAATGGCGCTTGGCGCCGGCGACACCTTGATGCCGCGCAACGGCTCCGACATCTATCAGACCATCCCATCCAATTTGGAACTCACCCAAGGTCAAGAGCATCTGGCCTGTTTGCGCCTGTCACCCAAAGGGTTGATGCGGTGGTATGCGAGCTGTTGTGACACGCCGGTGTTCAACACGCTCGGCGGCACCAAGCTGGCCTTTGTCGGCGTGTCAGTGCCCGCAATGCGGGGCGACGCGATTGACAGGGCTATCGGCAAGGTGATTGCTGTGGTGCATACCAAAGATGCGCCGTTTGGCACGGAGCCGCTTAAGGACTACGGCTTCAACAAGGCGGGTTTCAACGTCTTGGCGCGGCATTTTGGGGCGCTGATGCGTGGCCAAGTGCGGGACAATCCTTTGTTTGATGAAGGGTCGCCTGTTGTAGAGCCGCGCGTATTGAGCAAAGCGGAACGCAGGGCCGCGACACCATAAGTGTTGCGCTTGAGAGTCATCCCACGCTTTTCTCGTTTTGAGTGATCCTTGCAGACGCTGGTCGCGTACCGTGTATGGACCAAACTTTTCGAGGATCATTTCATGATGCGTTTTTTGACAGTTGCCGCAATGAGTGTCGCGGCTGGTGCAGCTTCTGCTCAAGCGCCTGAGGGCTGGATCTTCAGCTTTGATGGCGCATACCTGAACCAGGACAGCAGCGATACAAATGGCGGCGGGAGCTTCTCGGCGGATCGTGTTTATAGCCGCGTCGGCGCGTTTAAGCGCAATCCGGGTGGGATCAGCTACGGCGTGTCGGCGACGTTTGGCCAGTCAGACTATGACTTTAGCGGAATGCCTGCGCTTTGGGACAAGGTCGATGAGCGTTCGGTGACGGTGTCTTTGGCGGGGCGCACCGCCAATGGGATGCGCTGGTTTGTGGCGCCATCTGTGCGCAGCCGTTATGCCTCTGGCGCGTCGGCAAGCGATGGGCGCAGCGCAGGTCTGTTTGCTGGCGTCAGTTGGGAAGTGGGCGACAATCTGGTGATTGGTCCGGCGTTTGGGGCATTTGAAGGTCTGGGCGGTGATGACTATGACGCTTTTCCGGCGCTTTTGCTGGATTGGGAATTTGCCAACCGCTGGAGCCTGAGCACGGGTCCCACACTCGGTGCAAGTCAGGGCCCGGGTCTGTCGCTGCGCTATGACGTGAGTGACACTTGGGGGCTGACCCTGTCTGCCCGCCAAGAAACCAACCGCTTTGCGCTTGCGGGCGGCAATGTGGGGCAGGACAAGAGCGTGCCCGTGGTGATGAGCCTGTCTTATGATCCCAATCCTGGCATGAGCTTTGTTGTGTTTGCCGGTGCGGAAGTGGACGGCAGTTTGGCGGTGGAAAACGCGACTGGCGCAACCCTGTCCAAGCAGAGCTATGACACCGCGCCGCTAATGGGCGTGGCGTTTTCCCTATCGTTTTGAGGGCTTGAGAGAGCCTAATTGCAATTGTGCGTCTAGCGACGCATTCTGTCGCTAAGCGACCATCCTTGCCTGTGTTTTTTGCGCCTGATGTCGGGAGGTCGTGTCGGATTTGGTGGCACGCCTGTTGTAGGCATTCAGGGGATAAACAATATGCGGTTTTCCGGCCTCAAGGTTTTGGCAGAAGGGCTGACCGGCAACAAAGGCTGGACTGCGCATTGGCGCGATGCGCAGCCGAAGCCGGAATACGACATGGTGATAATCGGCGGTGGCGGTCATGGTCTGTCCACGGCGTATTACCTCGCCAAGAACCATGGCATGACCAATATTGCGGTGCTAGAAAAAGGTTATCTTGGCGGTGGTAATGTCGGGCGCAACACCACGATTGTGCGCGCGAACTACTTCCTTCAGGGCAATAGCGAGTTTTATTCCCATTCGATGAAGCTCTGGGAAGGGCTGGAGCAGGAGCTGAACTACAATGTGATGTTCTCGCAGCGCGGGCTGATCAATCTGTTCCACAGCGATGGGCAGCGCGACGCATTTGCGCGCCGTGGCAATATGATGATCAATCAAGGTGATGACGCGGAGCTGTTGGATCGTGAAGGGGTGCGCAAGAAGCTGCCCTACCTTGATTTTGAACAGGGCCGTTTCCCGATTTATGGCGGGCTGTATCATCCGCGCGGCGGCACAGCGCGGCATGATGCGGTGGCCTGGGGGTATGCGCGTGGGGCATCGGATCGCGGTATTGATTTGGTGCAGAACTGCGAAGTGACCGGCATCGACATTGAGGGCGGTGTTGTGAAGGGGGTGCAGACTACACGCGGTGCGATCCGGGCTAAGAAGGTTGGGATTATTGTGGCTGGGCGGTCTGGTCTGGTGGCGGGTATGGCGGGGCGGCGGTTGCCGATTGAGAGCCATGTGTTGCAGGCCTTTGTGACCGAGGGGCTGAAGCCGGTCATGGATCATGTGATCAGCTTTGGCATGGGGCATTTCTATATCAGCCAGTCGGATAAGGGCGGCTTGGTTTTTGGCGGGGATCTGGATTTCTACAGCTCCTATGCGCAGCGCGGGAACCTGCCGATGAAAGAGCACGTCATGGAGGCGGGCATGACGTTGATGCCGATGATCGGTAAAGCCAAGGTGCTGCGCAGCTGGGGCGGTATAATGGATATGACGCCGGATGGCAGCCCGATCATCGACAAGATGGAGGGCATCGATGGGCTCTACATCGATTGTGGTTGGAACTATGGCGGGTTCAAAGCTGTGCCCGCGAGCGGTTGGTGCATGGCGCATTTGATGGCGACGGATCAGCATCACGACTATGCGGCGAAGTTCCGCATGGATCGGTTCCGCACCGGTGTCGGCATCATGGATGAAGAGGGCACCGGCTCTCAACACAATCTGCATTGAGGGGCGGGGATGAAGAGCGTTTTCAAGAGTGTGTTGTTGAGCGGTGCTTTGATGGCCGGACCTGTGCTGGCCGAAGGACCGGATGCGGGCTGTTACGTGCGGGACTATTCAGATGCACATTTGGCAGGGCAACCGGCACAGGTGGTCGATTGGATGCAGTTGTGGGTCTACAGTGATGAGAACCAGAACAAACTGGCCAATATGCTCGTGGGGTTTACCAACCAAGGGCACGTTGCGGGCACCCAACATGCGGGGCAGGTGTTGGACCAGTTCCTGTTGTGTTTTGACAGTGGTGGGCGCAAGGGCTGCACGGTGGAGTGTGATGGCGGCAATTTCTTTGTGACGCGCGATAGTGGCGACGCGATGACAATTGAGACCAGCTATTTGATGGTGGGCGAAACCGACAGTTGCGGCGGCGCGGTGGATCTGGCCGAGGTGCCGGGCAAGGCGGTGAAATACAAGCTGCTCCGTGGGGACGCGCGGCAATGTGAGGCCGCGCGGACTGTTTATGACGTTTCTGACGAATCCGGTTTTGATGGCCCAAGCGATGACGGGGACAGCAAATGAGATTGACCTGTCCACACTGTGGTGAGCGTGACCGGCGCGAGTTTTATTATATGGGCGATGCCAAAGCGTTGAAACGCCCCGACCCGGAGGCCAGTGATGTTGTGTGGGATGACTATCTGCACAACCGAGACAACCCGGCGGGTGTGACGCGAGACCTTTGGTATCACGAAGGCGGATGTGGTGCCTGGATTGTGGTGACCCGCAACACACTGACCCATGAGGTGCTCGCGACCGAACTGGCGTCTGATGCGAAGGAGGCCAGCGCATGAGGATTGCGTACAAAGGCCAGGTGGACAGGGGCACGCCGGTCAGCTTCACCTTTGATGGCCACACTGTGCAAGGGTTTGCCGGGGATACGGTGGCCTCGGCCTTGCTGGCGAATGACATCAATCTGGTGGCGCGCTCGTTTAAGTATCATCGGCCACGAGGTGTGATGGGCGCTGGGTCGGACGAGGCCAACGCGTTGGTCACCGTTGGGCGCGGGGCGCATCAGGAGCCCAATGTGCGGGCGACGATGCAGGAGATTTATGACGGGCTGGAAGTGCGCAGTCAGAACCGGTGGCCCAGTCTGGATGTGGACCTGCTGGCGATAAATGATCTGGCGGCGCCGTTTTTTGGGGCGGGGTTTTATTACAAGACGTTTATGTGGCCCAAGGCGTTTTGGGAGCGGGTGTATGAGCCGATCATTCGCCGGTCCGCTGGTTTGGGCGCGCTGTCAGGGGATCACAATGAAGATCTCTATGAAAAGGTGTTCGCCTTTTGCGATGTCTTGGTGATTGGCGCTGGTCCTGCGGGTCTTATGGCTGCGATGACCGCGGCGCGCGCGGGAGCGGACGTGCTTTTGGCCGATGAGGACAGCGTGCTGGGCGGGCGTCTGAATGGTGAGCGCGAAGAGATTGATGGCATTCCCGCTGCGGAATGGGCGGCGGATGTGCTGGATGAACTGGCAGGTTTGCCCAATGTGCGGCTGATGCCGCGCACCACGGTGACGGGTGCGTATGATCAGGGCACGTTTGGCGCGCTGGAACGGGTGAGCCACCACCTCAGCGGAGCCAAAGGGCAGCCTTTGGAGTGTTTCTGGCGCATTGTCGCGAAGCGTACGATCCTCTGTGCGGGGGCCATCGAGCGGCCGATTGCGTTTAAGAACAATGATCGTCCAGGGATCATGGGTGCGGCGGCGGTGCGGACCTACTTGCATCGGTATGGTGTTGCGCCGGGGCGGGCGGTGACGGTGTTCACCAACAACGATGATGGTCATCGCACCGCGCGGGACCTGAAAGCCGCGGGCGTTCATGTGACCGCCGTGTTGGACAGTCGGAAGGACGGCCCAGGCGGAGACGATTACCCGGTGATACGCGGTGCGGAGGTCTGTGACACTGGAGGGCGCAAGGCACTGGAAAGCGTGTCTTACCGCACGGTCAGTGGGGAGGAGAAGCTTGGCACCGATTGTCTGGCGGTCTCTGGCGGCTGGAATCCAACGGTGCATTTGACGTGCCACATGAATGGGCGTCCGGAATGGCGCGAGGATATTCAGAGCTTTGGCCCCGTTGCGGGCATGGTGCCGGGGTTGACCACGGCGGGGGCTTGTAACGGCACGTTCTCTACAGTGGGCGCGTTGCGGGAAGGCGCTGAAAAAGCAAAAGAGGCTGTTGAAGCGCTGGGCCTTGAGGTTGGGGATGTGGATCTACCGTCAGCCGAGGATGCGCCTTACAACATGGAACCACTTTGGGCCGTAGCGGGACGGGGCCGTGCTTGGCTGGATTTCCAGAACGACGTGACCGTGAAGGATGTGAAGCAGGCGGCGAGGGAGAACTTCCGCTCTGTGGAGCATATGAAGCGGTACACCACACAGGGTATGGCGCCGGATCAGGGGAAAAATTCCAACATGGGCACGCTGGCGGTTTTGGCGGATGCGACCGGGCGGGGAATACCGGAGACTGGCACCACCACCTTCCGGCCGCCATTTGTGCCGGTAAGTATCGCGGCGCTGGGCGCAGGCGGACAGGGCCTTGGCTTTGCGCCGGAGAGGTTCACAACCAGCCATGACGCCAGCGTCACCGATGGTGCGCCGATGATTGAGGCCGGGCTGTGGTATCGGCCAAGTTACTTCCCCAAAGCAGGCGAAACCAAGTGGCGCCAGAGCTGTGACCGCGAAGTGCAGATGGTGCGCCATGCGGTTGGGGTCTGTGATGTGTCCACGCTGGGCAAGATCGACATCCAAGGCTCGGATGCGGGCGCGTTTCTGGATCTTGTCTACACCAATACCTTCAGCACGCTGAAGGTTGGCAAGGTGCGCTATGGTCTGATGCTGCGCGAAGACGGCACTGTCATGGATGACGGCACCACGGCGCGGTTGGGCAACGAGCATTTTGTGATGACCACGACCACGGCGGCGGCGGGGGCGGTGATGCGGCATCTGGAGTATGTGCATCAGTGTCTGCGGCCGGAGCTGGATGTATCGATGGTGTCAGTGACCGAGCAATGGGCGCAGTTTGCGGTCGCGGGGCAGAAATCGCGCGAGGTGTTGGCAGGTGTTGTTGGGGAAGAGATAGACAACGATAGTTTCTCGTTCATGGGCTGTGGCGAGATCACCGTCGGTGGCGTGCGGGGGCGGTTGTTCCGCATCTCTTTCAGTGGAGAGCACGCCTATGAGATTGCGGTGCCTGCGCGTTATGGGGAGAGCTTGTATCAAACGCTGGTGCAAAAGGCAGAGGCGCTGGGCGGTGGGGCGTATGGCATGGAGGCGCTCAATGTGCTTCGGATTGAGAAAGGCTTCATCACCCATTCGGAAATTCACGGGCGCACAACGGCTTTTGACATTGGCATGGAGCGCATGGTCAGCGCCAAGAAAGACTGCATTGGCAAAACCATGAGCGAGCGACCGGGGTTGTCTGGCGCGGAGCGGGAACAGCTGGTGGGCTTAAAACCGGTGGGGGCGGTGAAACAGCTGACCGCCGGGGCGCATTTGTTTGAGGTGGATGCGGAGCCGGTGCGGGAGAATGAACAGGGCTACACCACCTCGGTTGGGTTCTCGCCGACTTTGGAGAGCTTCCTGGGATTGGCGTTTCTGCGCAACGGGCGGGCGCGGTATGGAGAACAGGTAATCATGGTGGATCACTTGCGCGGTGTGACTGCGCGGTGTGAGGTCTGTGATCCGGTGTTCTTTGATCCAGAGGGAGGGCGGTTGCGTGGTTGAGTTGCTTGCAAAGACGCCCTGTGAGGGGCTGTTGCCGATCACTGTGGGTGATGTGTCGTTAATCGAGGTATTGCCTGTAAGCCTGACAATGTTGACCGCCCGCAAAGGACGGTTTGAGGCTTGTTCCGAGCGGTTGAAATCCGCGTATGGGATGGCGATGCCAAAACCCAATCGCGCAACCGGCACAGCTGCGGCACGGGCCATTTGGTTTGGTCACGATCAAGTTTTGCTGGTTGGGCCTGCACCCAATTGGAGCCTGCAGAACGAGGCAACTGTTGTGGATCAAAGCGATGCTTGGGCGGTTGTGAAGCTGGAGGGTGCGGGCGCAGAGGATGTGCTGGCGCGGCTGGTGCCGGTGGATCTGAGTATGGCGACCTTCAAGCGGGGGCATACGGCGCGCACCATGCTGGGGCATATGACCGTGTCGATCACGCGGGTTGGGGAGCAGGCGTTTCAGATCATGGCGTTCCGCTCCATGGCAAAGACGCTTGTTCACGATTTGCAAAGGGCCATGGAAAGCCTCGCCGCGCGCGGGTAGTCTCTCTGAGTCTAAAGTGATTCAGGAGGCCTTGATGGTCCGTTATACTCTCGTGGCGCTGATGCTGAGCAGCGCAACAGCCTATGCCGCCGATGGCAAAGAAGACACCTGCAAATACCAGGGGCAGGTGATCAAAGCCATTCAGGATGCGCGTCTGGAGAAGGTGAAAGCCAAGGATCTGGAAGAGTATCTGCTCGCCAATGAGCCCACTTGGCCGGAGAACTACAACGCGGCAATCACACATTTTGCGCCTATTGTGTATGGCGCCAAAAAGCGTGACCTGAAAAAAATCGATCTGGGCGCACAAGTTGAACAACAGTGTCTGGACAATTGGGACCAAATTCAGGAAATGCAGAAGTCCGCTTCAAACTGACCTGATCGGATTGCCATGTCCTTACCGCCCGGATTCCTAGATGAGCTTCGCAGCCGCACCTCCATTGTTCAGGTGGTGGGGCGTAAAGTCATTTGGGAAGCGCGCAAGTCTAATCAGGGCAAAGGGGACATGTGGGCACCGTGTCCGTTTCATCATGAAAAAACCGCGTCTTTTCATGTGGATGACCGCAAGGGGTATTACTACTGCTTTGGCTGTCAGGCCAAAGGGGATGCGATCAAGTTTGTGACCGAAACCGAAAATGTAGGTTTTATGGAGGCGGTGGAAATTCTGGCCGAAGAGGCCGGGATGACTATGCCCAAGCGTGATCCACAGGCGCAGCAGAAGGCGGACCGTCGCACGCAGTTGGCTGATGTTATGGAAATGGCAGTGCAGCATTTCCGCCTGATGTTGAATGCCGGGGCTGGGTCCGAGGCGCGCGCCTATCTGGACAAGCGCGGCATGGCGCAGGAAACGCGGGATCGGTTTGACATTGGCTTTGCGCCGGACGGCTGGCAAGGTCTGTGGGATGCGCTGACCGGCAAAGGTGTGGCACCTGATTTGATTATGGGCGCTGGGCTGGCCAAACCGTCCAACAAAGGCGGCAAGCCTTACGACACCTTTCGCAATCGGATCATGTTCCCAATCCGGGATGCGCGCGGCAAGTGTATCGCCTTTGGTGGTCGTGCGATGGACCCCAACGACAACGCCAAATATCTCAACAGCCCGGAGACTGAGCTGTTTGACAAAGGGCGCAGCCTTTACAACCATGGTCCGGCGCGGGAAGCCGCAGGCAAAGGCCAGCCGCTGATTGTGGCGGAAGGCTACATGGATGTGATTGCTTTGTGTGATGCTGGCTTTGGCGCCTCTGTGGCCCCGCTTGGCACAGCGGTCACGGAAAACCAGCTGCAGTTGCTGTGGCGTATCTCGGATGAGCCGATCATTGCGTTGGATGGCGATAAGGCGGGCATTCGGGCCGCAATGCGGGTGGTTGATCTGGCGTTACCATTGCTTGAGGCAGGTAAGTCGCTGCGCTTTGCAGTGATGCCAGAAGGGCAGGACCCGGATGACCTGATCAAAGCCAAAGGTGCCGGTGCGGTGCAGAAGGTGCTGGATGGCGCGATGCCAATGGTGAACCTTCTGTGGCAGCGCGAAGTTGAAGGCAAGGTGTTTGACAGCCCGGAACGGCGCGCAGCGTTGGACAAGCTGCTCAAACAAAAGATCAAGCTGATCCAGGATCCGTCAATCCGCAGCCACTACGGCGAAGCGATTAAGGAATTGCGCTTCCAACTGTTTCGGCCGCAACGAGGCGGCAATAAAGGCAGTTTCAAGCGTGGCAAGTGGAACGCCGAGCCGACGGTTCAGGCCCATACCAAGTCTTCTATGCTGGCGGCCAGCGAAGGGCCTGTGGAGATGCGCGTGCGGGAGGCCGTGGTTTTGGCTGTGGCATTGGTCAATCCGGAACTGCTGGATGATTTTGAATATGAAATCGAAAGCATGGACTGCATGGATCAGGACAACGCGCATTTGCGCGACGTGTTGTTGCGCTATGCCAACACGCCGGACCCGCGTGGCAATGTGGAAATAGCTTTGGGGCTCGAGATGGTTGAAAACCTGCTGCGCCAACCCCATGTCGCCATCACCCCCGCCGTACGCAAACCCGGTGACATGGCGCTGGCGCGCATGACGCTGACCGAAGAGCTCGCAAAGCTCAAAACCGCGCGGGGATTGAGCGAAGAAATCGCCGAAGCTGAAGAAGACCTCATGAGCGTCGCTGATGAGGCGATGACCTGGCGGTTGGGCCAGGCAGCAGAGGCGCGAAATAAGGCAATGCAAAGCGGTCTCGACGAAGAAGGCGGGGGCGATTTTGCTGTTGGCGACAATGGGGCGCCAATTGACAAAGATGAACGTGCAGCGTTGGATGCGCTGGCAGAAATGATCGATTTTACAAGGGGTGGGAAGCCACCACGCCGGGGATAACGCCCCAAGGCGCAGCCTTGTGAGCAACACATGAAGAAAACGGACGCAGTGGGGTTGCGAATCACCCTGTTGCGGGGTTGATTCGGAGCCAGCGAATCACCTTAGCCCGAACTTGCAGGAGCATTGAATGGCCGCCAAGGACACCGACGACCAGAAGCCCGCCGATCAGGACGCAGAAATCTCGCTCGATATGAGCCAAACTGCCGTCAAGAAAATGATCGCCGAGGCCCGGGAGAAGGGCTACATCACTTACGATCAGCTGAACCAGGTTCTGCCACCTGATCAAGTGAGCTCCGAGCAAATTGAAGACGTGATGTCGATGTTGTCCGAGATGGGCATCAACATCATTGAAGATGAAGAAGCTGAGGAAGAAGAGGCAAAATCCACCGCTGTTGTGGACACCTCCTCGGCAGCACGTGGCGTGGCCGTTGCCAGCGGCAACAACGAGAAACTCGACCGCACCGACGATCCGGTGCGTATGTACCTGCGCGAGATGGGCTCGGTTGAGCTTCTGAGCCGTGAGGGCGAGATCGCGATTGCCAAGCGCATCGAGGCAGGTCGCAACACAATGATTGCCGGGCTGTGCGAAAGCCCGCTGACCTTCCAAGCGATTACCATCTGGCGTGACGAACTTCTCTCTGAGGATATTTTGCTGCGCGATGTGATCGATCTGGAGACCACCTTTGGTAACCAGATGGGGGACGACGAAGAGAGTGGTGCCACCCCTGTCGCCGCGGAAGCGGCCAATGTGACCTCGGCGCCCAAATCGGATGACGGCCAACAAGAGCTTGACGCTGATGGCAATCCAATTGCCAAAGAAGATGACGATGATGATGAAGATGAGCAGGCCAACATGTCGTTGGCCGCGATGGAAGCCGCGCTGAAGCCGCGGGTTCTCGAAACGCTCGACATCATTGCGCGCGACTTTGCGATGCTGTCGGATATGCAGGACGCGCGGATTTCGGCGACACTGAACGAAGATGGGTCGTTCTCCAAATCGGATGAAGACACGTATCAAAAATTGCGGTCCGAGATTGTGGAACTGGTGAATGAGCTTCACCTGCACAACAATCGTATCGAAGCGCTGATTGACCAGCTCTACGGCATCAACCGCCGTGTGATGCAGATCGACAGCTCCATGGTGAAGCTGGCGGATCAGGCGCGTATCAACCGCCGTGAGTTCATTGACGCCTACCGTGGCCGCGAACTCGATCCGAACTGGCTGGACGATATGTCCGAGAAGTCCGGTCGTGGATGGCAGATGTTTATGGAGCGCTCTGTCGACAAAGTGACCGAGCTGCGCAACGACATGGCGCAAGTGGGCCAGTATGTGGGCTTGGACATCCCGGAATTCCGCCGCATTGTGCAGCAGGTTCAGAAGGGTGAAAAAGAGGCGCGTCAGGCCAAGAAAGAAATGGTCGAGGCCAACCTGCGTCTGGTGATCTCGATTGCCAAAAAATACACCAACCGCGGCTTGCAATTTCTTGATCTTATTCAGGAAGGTAACATCGGCCTGATGAAGGCGGTGGACAAGTTTGAATACCGTCGCGGCTACAAATTCTCGACTTATGCGACCTGGTGGATCCGTCAGGCGATCACCCGCTCGATTGCAGACCAAGCCCGCACCATCCGTATTCCGGTGCATATGATCGAAACGATCAACAAGCTGGTGCGGACCTCCCGTCAGATGCTGCATGAGATTGGCCGTGAGCCAACGCCGGAAGAACTGGCCGAGAAGCTGCAGATGCCTCTGGAGAAGGTGCGCAAGGTGATGAAAATCGCCAAGGAGCCGATCTCTCTGGAAACTCCGATTGGGGACGAGGAAGACAGCCAGCTGGGTGATTTCATCGAGGACAAGAATGCCGTGCTGCCGCTGGACAGCGCCATTCAGGAAAACCTCAAAGAGACCACCACCCGTGTACTGGCAAGTCTCACCCCGCGTGAGGAGCGTGTACTGCGGATGCGCTTTGGCATCGGCATGAACACGGACCACACGCTTGAGGAAGTTGGCCAGCAATTCAGCGTGACCCGTGAACGTATCCGTCAGATCGAGGCGAAAGCGCTGCGCAAGCTGAAGCATCCAAGCCGTTCGCGCAAGCTGCGCAGCTTCCTGGATCAGTAAGCAATGTCGTTCCTGAAGAAACTCTTCGGCAGTGGTGGCTCAAACGATGCCGCTGCCGAAAAGACGGCCCAACCGGTGGAGTACAAAGGCTATCAGATCACGCCGTGTCCTATCCCCGATGGTGGTCAGTTTCGCATTTCAGCGCGCATTGATGGCGTGGTGAGCGGTGAGGCCAAAAGCCACACGTTGATCCGAGCAGATGTTCTGCGCGACCAAGGCGAGGCTGCAGAAGCCTCCATTGCCAAAGCAAAGCAGATGATTGACCAGATGGGTGATCAAATTTTCTAAATGCATCGCGCAGGCTTGGACCGCGCATGTGAAAAAGTGAACGGGCCAGCAGCTTTGCTGGCCTTTTCTCTTGGATAGATTGCAGGTAGTCTGAGCCTGTCTACCATCGTGGGTGGACGTTGACCCCAGAGATTTTGATGAAACGACTTTTTGCTTTAGCGCTCTTGATGATACCGGCGTGCTCCGAAGGGGGCGGTCTGGGCCCCAGTGATTTTATGACCGTGGGCAATATTCGTGTGAACCAAGTGTCTGCGGACGTTTTTGAAGTGGCGGCTCGTCCTGGCGGCAATCCAACTGCTCAGTATTGGTGTGGTGCTGGAAATTACGCGGCACAAGTGCTTGGTGCCCCTGCGGGCGCGCGAGTTTATGTGGTGGGCGAGGCGGGTCGCGGTGTGGCCAGCGAAAGTTTGGATACAGCACAGTTTTCCTTGAAACCTGCGGGGCAGGCGGCGGGTGCCACAGGGCGCACCAGCACCTATGGTCCTCGGATCGGTGAAGATGAGTTTGTGGCGGATGCGCGCAGGTATTGTCGCATAATTGGTGATCCATTTGCGGTTTTCTAAGAAATTATTCGGCATCGAGATCTACCTGAATCACGGCACAGGGCTTTGGAGGGCCAAATGAAAACACTCTCAGTTGGATTGATGATTGCCTCCCTAGCGCTGAGCGCATGTATGAGTACCGGCTCCGGTGGCGGGTTTGTGTCCCGCGGAGGTGTGCGTGTGACACCGGTGAACGCGGATGTCTTTGAGGTGGGTGTGCGACCTAACGCCATTGAGGCCGAATTCTGGTGCGGCGCTGGTGACTATGCGAGCCGACAGTTGGGCGCGCCAAACGGTGCACGTGTATATGTCGTGGGAGGAACCGGTCCTGGAACTGTAACGTCCAATCCAGAAACGGCGCAGTTTTCCTTAAAGCCGCCTCAGGTTGCGCAGGGTGCAACGGGGCGTTCGGGGCGTTGGGGACCGCGCCTGGGGTCTAGCAAATCGGTGGGAGCTGCCCGTCAGGATTGCAACATCGATCGCAACAACTTTTGGGCCTGATTTGAGCCAGCTGGAGGTCAAATGAAACTGTCTGCGTCCAACCTTGTAATTTCCGCTTCCTTGTTGGCCTTGGTTGGCTGTCAAACGGGCGGGAGCGCCGCGTTTACCGCGCGCAATGGCGTGCGCGTTAACCCGGTGAACGCTGATGTTTTTGAGGTGATCGCGCGGCCCAACGGGCGCAAATCGGATTTTTGGTGTGGCGCGGGCTCTTACGC
The DNA here is from genome assembly GCF_049116215.1 of Shimia sp. Lineage (GTDB taxonomy): Bacteria > Pseudomonadota > Alphaproteobacteria > Rhodobacterales > Rhodobacteraceae > Shimia. The sequence goes on from NZ_JAGDZB010000003.1 coordinate 165,806, forward strand.
CAGTCGCCAGCTTGGTGCGTCTGACAATGCATTGGTTTATACCGTGGGTGGCGCTGGTCAGGGCGTGACTATGAAAAGCCCAGATGCGGCGCAGTTTTCGCTCAAGCCACCAGAACAAGTTTCAGGAGCAACAGGGCGTGCAGGCAACTGGGGGCCGAGCGTGGGGCAGGCAAATAGTGTTGGGCGCGCGCGCAACAGCTGCGCTCCGCCACGCAACAGTGACGTCAGCTAGTGGGCTGTGCCGATGCAAACCGAGTTTCAGATATCCACGCGTGGGCCCGGACTCTATGAGTTTACGCGTGACGTTACGCGCTGGGTCTTGCAGACCGAGCGCACAGGCTTGCTTACGCTGTTTGTGCGGCACACCTCTTGCAGTTTGCTCATTCAGGAAAATGCGGACCCTGAAGTGCAGACGGATTTACAGAACTTCTTTCACCGCCTGGTTCCGCCAACTTCTGATCCATCGATGGGCTACTTGACGCACACCTACGAAGGGCCAGACGATATGCCAGCGCATATCAAGGCGGCTATGATGCCGGTGTCGCTGTCAATTCCGGTGGCAAACGGGCAGCTGGCACTGGGAACATGGCAGGGAATTTATCTGTTTGAACACAGGAATGCGCCGCACACGAGGGGTGTGACAGCGCATTTAGGTGCATGATTGGAAGACCGTTGGGCCTATGCAATTGATATAGGGCCGTGGCGGAAAATCTTCAGGGGGAAAGCGGGATGTGTTTTCCCAGTACCGCCTATCTTGGGGTGGCTTTTTGCCTCTACCCAAAGAGTTGTAGCTCTCCTATAGTGCCTGTGGATAACTTGGGAAAATACCCAACCCACGCCGTAACCTATTGCGGCACAGGCAAAGAGCAGATGAAACAAGGGGAAGTCTATGCGCTGTCCGTTTTGCGGAAACATCGACACTCAGGTGAAAGATTCGCGGCCAGCGGAGGATCACGTATCGATCCGTCGTCGGCGGTTTTGTCCGGCTTGTGGCGGGCGGTTCACAACCTACGAACGTGTGCAGCTTCGTGATTTGGTGGTGGTGAAATCCAACGGCCGTCGCGAAGACTTTGACCGCGACAAGCTGGAGCGTTCGATCCGTATTTCCATGCAGAAACGTCCAGTGGAGCCGGAGCGCATCGATCAGATGATCAGCGGCATCGTGCGGCGACTGGAGAGCATGGGCGAGACGGATATTCCGTCTAAAACCATTGGTGAGATTGTCATGGAAGCTCTGGCGCGGATTGATACCGTTGCTTATGTGCGCTTTGCCAGCGTCTACAAGAACTTCCAAGCGGCCGATGATTTTGATAAATTTGTAAGCGAACTGCGTCCCGACCAATCTCCTGAGGAGTAAACGTGACTGATCGCCGTTACATGGCGTTGGCCCTGTCATTGGGCCGGCGCGGTCAAGGTTTCTGCTGGCCAAATCCAGCCGTGGGCTGTGTCATTGTGAAAGACGGACGCGTTGTCGGGCGGGGCTGGACCCAGCCTGGCGGGCGACCACATGCGGAACCAGAAGCGTTGACGCAAGCTGGGGACGCCGCACAGGGCGCCACGGCTTATGTGACGCTGGAACCTTGTGCCCATCATGGACAAACGCCGCCTTGTGCAGAAGCTTTGATTAAGGCGCAGGTGGCGCGCGTTGTGGTGGCTGTGGAAGACAGTGATGCGCGCGTGTCTGGGCGCGGATTGGCGATGTTGCAAGATGCGGGCATCGAGGTGACCACAGGTGTTCTAGCAGATGAAGCGGCGCGCGATCTGCAGGGGTTTTTCCTGAAAACCGATCTTGGGCGACCGTTTTTGACCTTGAAGCTGGCGACCACGTTGGACGGGCGGATTGCCACGGCCACGGGCGAAAGCCGTTGGATCACCGGACCGGAGTCGCGCCGGGCTGTGCATGGCATGCGCCTGCGCCACGACGCTGTGATGGTTGGAGGCGGCACTGCGCGGGCGGATGATCCTTCGCTGACAGTGCGCGAGTTTGGCGAGGTGGCGCAGCCGGTGCGAGTGGTGGTGTCGCGGCGCTTGGACCTGCCGTTGATGAGTGTTCTGGCGCAGACGGCCAAAGACGTGCCGGTTTGGATTGTGCATGGCAGTGACGCGGATGCGTCGTTGCAACAGACTTGGCGTGATCTTGGCGCTGTTCTGTTGCCGTGTCGGTTGGATGGGGTGCATTTGTCCGCGCAAGGCGTGCTGGAAGCGCTTGGAAAACAAGGGTTGACGCGCGTGTTTTGCGAAGGCGGCGGGGCGTTGGCGGCGTCGCTTTTGGCTGCAGACGTGGTGGATGAGTTGATTACCTTTTCCGCAGGTGCGGTGATCGGCGCCGAAGGCCATCCGGCCATTGGTGCCATGGGGTTGGCCCGCTTAGGCGAAGCGCCTCGGTTTGATTTGGTGTCCCATCAACGCATGGGGCAAGACGTCATGAGTGTCTGGCACCGCATCGAAGCACAGCGCCATCCGCGGTGACAGTCAGCGCCAGAGCGATTGGTAGCTGGCAAAGCGACCCTGTAGTTTAGACAACAACCGATTGCCCCAACCAGGATGTGGGATCTCGCCAGAAGCCAGGCGATCCAAGGCCACTTCAACAGGGCAGGGCAGGCCGGACGCCGGGTCGCGGTATCGCGGGTAATCGATCAATGCAGCGTGTACGAGGCCTTCGAGGTTGGGCTGGGCAGTGCGGCGAGCGGGAACGTCACCGCGATCAACTGTGAGGCCCCAGCCCGCATAAAACGGTGCGCCTAATGTGGTGACCTTGCAACCGTGCAGCAGCGCTTCGAAACCTGTCAGCGAGGTCATGGTCCAGACCTCATCGACCTGCTCAAGTAACGCGGCCATGTCGCCTTGATCTAACACAATGTCGGCCAAAGCTTCTGCGTCTTCGCGGGCGACGTGCCCTTTGCGCAGACCTGCTTCGACGTCGGGGTGCGGCTTGTAGAGAATGCGCGCGGTTGGGTTGGCGGCGCGGGTGGCTTTCAGCAGGGCGAGGTTGGTAGCGATCCCTGTGGTGCCAGTGAGGATGGAGGCGTCGTCTTCGACCTGGCCAGGCACTAAAATGCGGTGGCCTTCGGGCAGATCAAAGGAGGTGCCTCCGAGATTGTATTTGGTAATACGATGTTTTTTCAGGGCTTTGATCAGCCGTTCGGCGCGGAGCTGTTGCGCCGGACGTAGGGTGGCGCGTTGGCTGATCAGCTTTTCAAGGCGGCTTTCCTGCGTGGGGTCGTAGTAGATGCCGAGGTCATCACAGACCAAGGACAAAGGTGGGACAAGCTCCGCCCCAAGGCCACGGGAGCGCAGAAAGCCGTCCTCAATACGTGTCGCGCCATCCGGGCCTTGCTTGCTGGCCCAGACCATGGCGGGACGGGAGGAGCGTTTCTTATCAAAGCTAAGCGCTTTGTGGTGGCCAAAGAAGCCTTGCAGCGGTTTGCGCTTCCACAGGCGCATACCAAAGGCGTTCCAGCCTTGGCGATCTTCGCGCCATGCGCGGGATTGAGCTGCGAGTTGTTCTAGGCTGTCTTCGAGGTCACAGAGCTTGTCGCGGCAAGGGTCGTACCATGTCGGGTAGAGGATCATCGCGGCGGCGAAGAGTTGTGCGCGGGTCAGGCGGCGTTGGCGGCGGTAGAGCGGGAACTCGTCTTGGGTGAGATCCCAGCCAGAATAGAACGGCTGCCCAAAGACACGGGGTTTGTGTCCGGCAAGAATGGCTTCAAAGCCGAGCTGTGAGGAGACCGTGTAGACAGCAATGGCGCCGTCGAGCAGCACCCAAGGGCTGATGGGATCGGTGTAGAGCTCGACGTTGTCGCGGGTGTCTTTTTCACTGTAGTAGCCTGCGCGTGCCCCGTTTTGGGTTTCCGGATGGGTCTTGATCAAGACGCGCGCGCCGGGGTTCTCCTCCTGCGCCATGACCAACATCTCTTTGAAGCGCAGATCATTGGCGCCAGAGGCCGTCACAGCGGCATCATCGCGGGTTTGGTCGATCACCAGCACATAACCCGGATCGGGGGCGGCTAGATCCGGATCAACCGCAGCGTATTTGGTGAGGTGGGTTTCCTTAAGCCGTTCAATGGCACCGCGAGCGCGGTTTAGCAGAACCGTGTCGTCCAGCGGTTCGTGCTTAAGTAGACGTTCCAGATCAGAGGGTTGGCTGGGGTCAAAATGTGGGCAAATGCCATCGATCATCAAGCCAATAGGAGGCTCCTTACCGGTTCGGCCGGGGAAGAGAGAGCGCAAAAATGCGTCCTCGACATAGAGCTGTTTGGCACCGGTTTTTTCCGCCATGGCATGGCCGCGATGGGCGGTGGGGCTGTTGCCCCAGATCGCGATCAAGTCGTCGGTGGTGGGGCGGCCGAAGCGCAGCTCATACCCTGCGAGCGACAGGATACGGCGTAGGCGTTTCTGGAAAAAGAAACCGCCATTGAATGCAAAAAGCCGCCGGGGATTGGTGCTCCCGGCGGCTTCTTCGGTTGTGGGGTCAAGCAAAGTTAGCCACCTGTGCTGATGCCGCCAACGGCCAGAAGCGTGTCTGCCGAAGTCAGTGTGCCGGTGATGGCTGCGATGGTTTTGTTCCATGTGGTGATTGGCGCTTCGGTCACGTAAAGTGTGTCGCCGTCGCGGACGATGAAGTCACGGGCGGTGAACATGCCGTTTGGCTTGGTCAGGTTCAGGACATAAACCATGCGTTGCGCGCCATCGAGATCTTTGCGGCCCAGGACATTGTTGGCAACTAAGTCAGCTTCGTTGCGGAAAATGAACACACCGGTTGGGTCACTGGAGGTGGCCATCAACCCGCCGACTTGTGCGATGGCTTCGATAGCAGACAGATCCTTGGTGAAGAAGTTCACGCGGCTTTGGGTGCCGGTGGCGCCAAGTGCAGTGAAGGCGCGGGTGTCTTCTTCGACCAGAATGCGGTCACCGCCGCGCAGGGCGATGTCGAGTTCCGGATTGTCATAGAGATCCTGAAACCAGATCTGGCCGGTTTCGTTGCCGCGCAAAACGGTGATCTGAGCGATCTCCGGCACGATGGTCACACCGCCTGCTTGCGCCAGCATCGTGGACAGGGTGCGGGTCGGGCGTTCGATGGGATAGACGCCTTGTGCGCCTACTGTGCCAACAAGTGAAACTGTGGAGCCGTCACCTGCCGCACGGCGGACCTCAACTTGCGGGTCAGGTGTCTGTTCTTCGAGCTTGGCGGAGATGATGCGGCGGATGCCTTCGGGCGTGTTGCCTGCGGCGCGGATGCGGCCAGCGTAAGGCACAAAGATAAAGCCCGCGCCATCAACCTGAACTTCTTCCAGCACAGCAGCCACTTGGCCTTCTGGACCCAGAAGCGGCTTGTCGACGTTTTCCCAGATGGTCAGCGCCAGAATGTCGCCCGGACGAATCGTATCCGAGCCCAGTTGACCGGCGTTTTGGAAGCTGTTGGAGAAACCAAGGGCTGGGACAACGGCGGTTGCGCGTGTCACGCGGTCATTGACTTCGACGATAAAGGCATCGCCTTCTTTCTGCACGGAACCCGCGTAGATTTCGCTTTTGTTGGGGCCGGAGCGCGGCACAAGGTTGCACGCGGCAACGGTGCTCGCCAGAGTCAACACAACGGCGCACTTCCCCAGTCGGGATGCAAAGGATTTCACTGCTCGGTCTCCTCGACCTGATTATTCTGCCTCAGTTTTTTGAGACAACTTACAGAAATCCTAACCAAAAATCCAGCGCTAGACCTTGTGGTGGTCACTTCACCAGACGCAACTGTTGCCGTGGTGCCGCTGTTCCCGCCGCAAGCGCCTGATATGGGTCGTGATCTGAGAGCATCATATCGACCACCTGACGCAGCAGGCGACGGCGGCCACGGGCGGAGTAAAACCCGCCAGGAACCTGACTGGTTTCAAGTAGATAGCGGCGATAGGTCTTGTAGGCACGGCTGTCGGGGCGGGTCGCGGCGGAGAAGAAATCCGGTAAAGACTGCGTGCTGACAAACTCGGGCTGGTTAAACACCGCATCGCCAAATGCCTTGATCGGAATGCCACGCCACAGCACCTGTTGCGCGGCGGTGGAGTTCACGGTCACAGCGGTGCGGGTGTCATTTAAGAGCTGCGCAAGCTTGCCGCCGCGTACGTAATGCACCCGTTTAGACACGCCGAACTGCGCAGACAGCCTGCGGATTTCTTTGCGAAGGGGCACGCGGCCATCCTCAAGCGGGTGGGCCTTGAACACTAGGTGATGATGCTGAGGCGCACTCTCTGCAAAATTCTCGATCACCAGCGACAAAAAGTCGGTCATCGTGTCAAAGGGCGAGTGCTTCTGAAAGCTGCTGTCATGTTCCAACTGCAGCAGCGCCAAATGATACGGGAAGCCGCCGTAACGAATGCGCAGCGTGGCGATGCGACGTTCGATGGCGTGGAAGGGCATCAGCAGAAGACGTTGCAAATACAGATGAAATTCGCGTGCGACTGAGAGCGATCGGTGCGGCTTGAAATTGCGGAACTTGCGGTTGGTGAACATCACAAACCAATGGTAGAGCGCGCCGTAGAAGACGTGATGGCGCATGTCCCCCCAATGGCCCGGAGGCATCGGGGTTTCCATATCCGAGCCTTCCAGCGCTTTCTCCATCTGCGCGATGTCCATGTTCATCAGACGCGAGTTGCCGTTGGAGCCGCCGCGCTCGTACGTCACCCAATAGGGGCGCAGATACCCTTCCTCAAAGACATGCACGCGGATGCCGGAGGCTTTGGCGATCTCCACCGCTTGTGCATGGATTGGCCGCACGTCGCCATAGAGCACAATGTCGGTAACGCCTTTGTCCGTCAGGATATTTTTGTAAGTCTCGGGCCAGGCCTCGGGTGCGTCCAAGTAGGGAATGAAGCTTTTCTGGTGGGGCCAGAAGGCGCGGTCGCCGGCGTTAAACCCAACCCGCCAGACCGCGGCGCCAGAGCGGCGCAACATGCGTGCCAGCGCTGCAAAAAACGGCCCATGGGGGCCTTGCAGGAACAGGAACACTTTGTTGTCGCCGGTCGGAATTGTCATAACACTCAACCCTATACGCCTTCTCTTAAGGGAATGTTAGCCTAACGGCGTGGCAAAAATATGGTCATGACTTGCCGGGCCTTGGGCGGCTTGTCTTGGAGCGGTCCGGCCTGTAGATCATTGGCAAATCACAGCTATGGAGCGCGGCCCGTGTTTACTGGAATTATCACTGACGTTGGCGAAATTGTTGCACTGGAGCAGCGCGGCGACCTGAAGGCGCGCATTAAGACGGCTTATGATACCAAAGGTATTGAACTGGGCGCGTCGATTGCTAGTGAAGGTGTTTGCCTGACGGTGATTGCTTTGGGGGATGACTGGTATGATGTTGAAATTTCGGCGGAAACCGTCTCCAAAACCAATCTAGGCGACTGGCGTGAAGGCAGGCCTGTGAATCTGGAGCGCGCTTTGAAAGTGGGCGACGAGTTGGGCGGGCATATTGTGTCCGGCCATGTCGATGGCGTGGCAGAAATTGTCGCCATGAAGGACGAAGGTGACAGCACACGGTTTACCTTCAAAGCCCCGGAAAGTCTGGCAAAGTTCATTGCGCCTAAGGGATCTGTTGCATTGAACGGCACGTCTTTGACGGTGAATGAGGTTGATGGCTGTGACTTTGGCGTGAACATCATTCCGCACACCAAAGAGGTCACCACCTGGGGCCATGTCAAAGTGGGCGACAAAATCAACCTCGAGATTGACACATTGGCACGCTATGTCGCGCGCTTGGCAGAGATGTCGTCTTAAGCCACCGAACGGTGGAGGCAACACGTCGGTATCCCGTCTGTATCGCGGCCGTTTTGCGGAAGTGCGTTTTTTGCCTGTGTTGCATGGGCCGTGGGCGTTAAGAAATGCACAACTGGGGGCCAGCCCCTAGACCCCCGGGATATTTTTGGAATGAGAAAGCAGGGCAGCGCTTTGGGCGGCGGCCCTTGCAGCCTTTCATCCAACGTCCCAGTTTTGGGGGAGAGGCATATGAGGCAAACAAATGCAACTGGATCAGATTTGGCGGGACTATAGCGGCGCTTTGCGGGGCTTTCTGCGCAAGCGGGTCGCCAATGAGGCGGATGTGGAGGACTTGCTGCAGGAGATCCTGATCAGAACCCATGCGTATTTGTCCGACGTGCGCGATCCGGCCGCGCTTCGGGCCTGGCTGTTTCAGGTGGCGCGCAATGCGACAATCGATTTCTACCGCGCTCGTGGCAAGGCACGGGCTGTTGATGCAGATGATCTCTGGTACGGCGATGCGGAAGAAGCTGGCGCGCTGCGGGACTTAGAAGGCTGCGTGTCGGTGTTTCTGTCTGCTCTGCCTGAACATGACGCAGAGTTGCTTAAGGCCGTGGACCTGGAGGGGCGGCGCCAGAAGGAGGTCGCTGCCGAGATGGGGCTCGCTTACAGTACGCTCAAGTCACGCGTGAAGGCCGCGCGAGAGAAGATGGCGGATCAGTATCGGGCCTGCTGTGCGTTAGAGCTGGGCGCCAACGGAGAGATCCTAGAAGCGACGCCCAGAGAAAAGCGCTGTGGCGGATGTTGACCCAGATCAGCGGTTGAAGAACTTGCCCTCCAACTCCTGACGCAGGCGCAGGCGCTCGGGGTATTCTTGCAGGAACTGCTCTGGTGGTTTGCCTTCCCAGACCTGGGCAAAGACACGCATTTTGTTGCCACCGTAGATTTTGGCGAGGTCTTCGTTGGTGTAGCCACGCGCCCAGAGATCGTCGGTGATGGCGGCGAGGATTTTCGCCAGTTCGCCGTTGCCGGTGGCGCCTTTGTTGAACGCGTCGATCATATAGCCGCCGTCGTTGTACATATCGGCGTTGGCTGTGGCGAAGTCGACCACCAATTGGGTTGAGAACATGTCATCGGACGCAATACCAACGTGGTCTACACCAATGAGCTTCACCCAGTAGTCAATCATATCGGCGGCTTGTTTGGGGGAAATGTTGTCCGGCCAAACACCGTCCATCATCCATTCGGTGAACGTTGGTGAGACATAGCCACCGGATTTTGCGGCGCGAATGGCCTCTTCATCGGGGATGTTACGGTAGCAGCCCTGCGGCGAAGCGTTTGGTTCGTTTGCGTACAGGCCCGCTGGGATTGAATGAGTGTAAACGTAAGGCACACCGGGGTAGGTGGCATCCATGTAGTCCATGGCATCGTTGGCGGTTTTGGAGCCGGTGTGGCTGAGATCCAGTAGGATGCCAAAGCGCACCATTTCGTCGATCACCTTTTTGCCCCACGGCGTGAGGCCGATGTCGCGGCCGTTTTGCGCGGCCAACTGACCGGAGCCGGTGCGAAAGATGTCGTTGTAGGCGAGGATCATGGATTTTACGCCAATGCCCTTGAGCGCGGCCATCTTTTTTAGATCACCGTTGAGGATGGTGGCGGTCTGGCTGTTCCAGATCACCGCGGTCTTGCCCTGTAAGTGCGCGGCTTCAATGTCGCGGGTTTCATTCACGATAAGGTAGTTTTCCGGCTGCTGCGCCATGGCGGCGCGGAAGTGATAATGCTGCTCCAGAAAGGTTTCCCAGGACATGTCGGCGGCGGCGAGGGTCATTTCATGACCGGTGATGCCGTTGTCGCGCGCCCGTTGGAAGTAGGTGTGTAGTTGCTCATATTCGGTCCAGCCGGTGCCGTAGGGGCTGGCCAACATGCCGAGCACAATGGTGTCTTTTACAAACTGCGAGGCTTCGGGACTGGCCTCCCAGGTTTTGCTTTCTTCGCTGCCAAAAGCGGGTAGGGCCAGACAGGCGGCGGTCAGGGCGGCAAAAGACACGGTGCGCAAAGACATAAGGCTCTCCAAAAAAAATACGTGAAATTTGAGGGCAGTATGCGGTGGATTTTGAAAATTACAAAGCGGCATGAGAAAAGTTTGAGAAATCTGTCGTCTTTTTCCGGTCCCGCGCGTCTTCAGGTCAAAGAGATCAAAAGGATGAGATCAATGATCAAGATTGTGAGCTTCAAAATCTGCCCGTTTGTGCAACGGGTGACCGCACTTCTGGAGGCCAAGGGGCTGGAGTATCAGGTTGAGTATATCTCGCTGTCCGACAAACCGCAGTGGTTTTTGGACATCTCGCCCAACGGGCAGGTGCCGGTGATGGTGACCGAAGGCGGTGTGGCGCTGTTTGAGAGCGAGGCTATCATTGAATACATCGAAGAGGCCTATGCACCGCTTCAGGCGAATGTCTCGCTGGAGCAGAAGGCGTTACACCGCGCGTGGAGTTACTTGGCGGCGAAAAACTATCTTGTGCAATGTGGCACCATGCGCAGCCGGGATGCGGAGACCTTGGCGGAGAAGTCGGCCAAGCTGGGCACGGCGTTTGACAAGATCGAAAAGGCGCTTGGGGACGGACCGTTTTTTGGCGGCGCGCAGATAGGGCTGGTGGATATTGCCTGGCTGGTGCTTTTGCATCGGGCGCAGATCATCAAAGACCACACCGGATATGATTTCCTGGACGGTCGTCCAAAAACGCAGGCCTGGCAGGCAGAGATCATGGCCACGGGGCTGGCGCAGAAAGCTGGGGCGGAGGATTTTGAAGAGGCCTTTACCAATTTCTATCTGGCGGAAGTGACCTATCTTGGGCGTGGCATAAAAGATCAAGCGCCGCAGGTGGCCGCCGCGGCGGGCGGATGTGGCACTGCGAACGCCGGTTGTTGCTGAACATTCATATTCCCCAAATATCCCGGGGATGAATTGGCATCGCCAAGAAGGGGCAGCGCCCCTTGTCAGGCTCAGCGGAGGCTGAGCCTGTCTGCTGTGCCATAAGCGAGCGCTAACACATGTCTGCTTGCGCATTCGCGCACAATGCCGTTGCGTTTTTGAGCGTTGTCGCGTCGTGGCTGCACTGGCAATTGGCGCTGGCATGGTCTATCTGAGCCGCAACCAAGCGGAGACAGCCATGTCCTTTGAAAACCCCGGACCCGTCGAGCAGAGCCTGCGTGACGCGATCAGCCCAATCGAAGAGATCATTGAAGAGGCGCGTCAGGGCCGCATCTATATCCTCGTGGACCATGAGGATCGCGAAAACGAAGGGGATTTTATCATCCCTGCGGAATTTGCCGATGCGGCGGCGATCAACTTTATGGCCACTTTTGGCCGGGGATTGATTTGCCTGCCGATGACCGCAGAACGCATTGACCATCTGGACCTGCCGATGATGGCGGTGAACAATTCGTCGCGCCACGAGACCGCCTTTACCGTGTCGATTGAGGCGCGCGAAGGCGTGAGCACCGGGATTTCTGCCGGGGACCGCGCGTTGACCATTGCCACAGCCATCAATGAGCAGAACACCATGGCGTCTTTGGCGACGCCGGGACATGTGTTCCCGCTGCGCGCCAAACGTGGTGGCGTGTTGGTGCGCGCAGGCCATACCGAAGCCTCCGTGGACATTTCCCGTCTGGCGGGCTGTCATCCCAGCGCGGTGATTTGTGAGATTATGAACGAAGATGGCACCATGGCGCGTCTGCCGGAGCTTGTTGACGTGGCCAAAAAACATGGTCTGAAAATCGGTACTATCAGCGATTTGATTGCCTACCGGTCTCGTGTCGACAACGAAGTGGTTGAGACATCGCGGGAAACCGTTGCGTCGGAATACGGCGGCGATTGGGAAATGCGCATTTTCACCGATCAAATCCATGGCATCGAGCATGTGGTGATGATCAAGGGCGACATCACCACGCCTGAGCCGGTGCTGACGCGGACCCATGCGCTACATGAGGCAAGTGATGTTCTGGGGCTGGGGCCGAAGTCGGTGAATGAGCTTCCGGCGGCGATGCGCAAGATTGCCGATGAGGGCAGGGGCGTTGTCTGCCTGTTCCGCGAGGTGCGTCACAGCTTGTACGCAGAAGAGGACGAAGGCCCACGCACGGTGAAGCGCACCGGTCTTGGCGCGCAAATCCTGTCCAATCTGGGCTGCAAAGAGTTGATCCTGCTGACAGACAGTCCGCAAACAAAGTATCTTGGTCTGGACGCTTACGGGCTGTCCATTGTGGGCACACGCCCGATCCTGACGGAGGAATAAGTCATGGCTGGCGCTGAAAAACACTACATCATGCCACGTGCGGAATTTGACAAGCCGGTGAAACTGGCGATCGTGATGTCGCCTTATTACAAAGACATCGCCGACAATATGCTGGCCGGTGCCGTAGCCGAGATCGAAGCGGCGGGTGGCACCTATGAGGTGGTGCAGGTGCCCGGTGCGTTGGAAATCCCCACGGCGATTGGCATTGCCGAGCGCATGAGCAATTTTGATGGCTATGTCGCTTTGGGCTGTGTCATTCGTGGTGAAACCACCCACTATGAGACCGTGTGTAACGACAGCAGCCGCGCGATTCAGATGTTGGGCCTGCAGGGCCTGTGCATCGGCAACGGCATCCTGACTGTAGAAAACCGCACGCAAGCTGAAGTCCGGGCTGATCCAGCGGATCAGAACAAAGGTGGCGGCGCGGCCGCTGCGGCCTTGCATCTTGTGGCGTTGAGCCGTAAGTGGGGCGCTCAGCGCAAAGGCGTTGGGTTTTTGCCCGATGCCGAGGAATACAAGCTGGCAGGCGAACTCAAGGACAACCCAACGGCATGACCCTATCCGGTAACCAGAAACGCAAGATGAAATCCGCTTCCCGCCTTTACGCGGTGCAGGCGCTCTTTCAGATGGAGCACTCCGGCCAGACCGTGGATCAGGTGCGGGTGGAGTTTCTGGATCACCGGTTTGGTGCGGAAGTGGATGACACCTCAGACATGATCGAAGGGGACGTGGATCATTTCCGCAAAACCCTTGAGGATGCGGTGAACTATCAGGCGCCAATTGACCAGATGACCGACCGCGCACTGGTGGCGAAATGGCCGATTGACCGGATTGACCCAACTTTGCGGGCGCTGTTCCGCGCGGCCGGTGCTGAACTTGTGCAGAGCGACGTGCCTGCCAAGGTGGCGATCACCGAATATGTGGCGATTGCCAATGCCTTTTTCCCGGAAGGCAAAGAGGGCAAGTTTGTGAACGCTGTGCTCGATCACATGGCGCGCGAAGCCAAGCCGGAAGCGTTTTAAGGCGGTTTATCCTCCGTTAACTTTGCTAGGTCACTGTGGCGCGCAATCGGAAGGTTGCGCGTTTTTTGCGCTTTGGTCGTAGTGCGGCCAATGTGTCGCGCAGCTGTGACTTGCCGTTTCTGAACGGCTGTCGTTTAATGGTGTGTGAGGAGGCACTGCCATGCCAAAGCTGATTTCACTCTACATTCGTCAGGTGGCCATCGGGTTCGCCATTTCCGCCGCTTTTGTGGCGATGCTGCTCTATTTCAACGTGGCCAATCTCTGGCATCTGGTGAGCGGCAGTTCGGAAGGCATTCTGGCGGTGATTGTTATGTGGGTGCTCAATGGCATTGTCTTTGCCGGGGTGCAGTTTGGCATCGCGATCATGCGCATGAAGGATGACAGCCAGCCAGGTGGCGGTAAGCGCAGCGCGCTGCCGGTGATGCTGGCGGAGCCGGTGCCGGTCAAGATTGACCGCCGCACCCCGCAACAGCGTCAGATCCGACGCTGATCACTCCCAGACTGTCAGGATTTCTTCCAGTGGCTTTTTGATTTTTGCGACCGAAGGCACCTGAGCGTCATCGCGCGCTTTGCCGACGGCGAGGATCATAATTGGCTTTTCGGACGCTGGGCGGTTCAGCCTGCCGTTGAGGAACTTCATCGGGTTGGGCGTGTGGGTCAGCACGGACAAGCCCGCGTGGTGCAGCGCGGCAATCAGAAAGCCGCAGGCAATGCCCACACTTTCCGGCACATAGTAGTTTTTGTAGCGGGTGCCGTCCTCAAATTCGCCATAGCGTTGGGCAAAGACCACAATCAGCCAAGGCGCATCGGTCAGATGGGGTTTGTGGTCGTTGGTGCCAATCGGCTCCAGCGCTTTGATCCACTCATCCCCGGCGCCGCCATCATAAAATCTGCGCTCTTCTTCCTCGGCTTCGGCACGGATGCGGGCCTTGAGGTCTGGATTGGAAATCGCCGCAAAGCTCCAAGGTTGGTGGTTGGCGCCAGACGGGGCGCGGCCGGCGGTCTTGATACAGGTTTCAATAATGTCGCGGGGGATCGGTGTGGTGTCATAGTCGCGCACTGTGTGCCGCTGTGCCATGACATCAAAAAACGCCTGCGCCGCTTGGCGGGCCCTCGCGTCATCCAAGTCAACATGATCAGGCAGGGGGATCGGGTCATAGGCGAGGGCGTCGCGGGAAAACATGGCTGGCTCCTTTTCGTTGCCAGCGAGCTTAGGGATGTGGCGCGGCGACGCAAGGGCCGCCGCAACCGAGATCATTCCATGTCGTGCAGGTTGGACAGGAAGCCGTGCCAGCCTTTGTCCAGCGCCATGACAAGTCCAAAGCCATCCACGTCGGTGGGCAGGCCGGAGTGGATCAACGTCAAGCGTGTGCCGCCGGGGGCCTCAGTAAGCTCCCATTCCACGGTGCTCATTTCTCCGTTCATCGGGCCAACTGTGAAATCCCACTTCATGTAGTCATGCGGGGTGGCCTGCACCACTTTGCCCCAGCACATACGGTCGCCGTCTTTTTGCGAGCGCAGGGTGTAGTCTTCGCCCTCTGCAAGGTCCTTTTCGGCGGGGTGGAACCATTCGTTGAGCAGGTCGGCTTTGGTCAGGAAATCCCAGACGCGGGCCTTAGGCGCGGCCAGAAAGACCGATTTGCGAATGGTGGTGTCCTGAGAAAGTTCAGCCATTGTTGTGTCCAGTGTCATCTGTCGTTTCCTTTTCAATTGCGGTTTTCAATGCGTCGAGACGGTCGTCCCAGAACTGGTCAAACCAGCCCATCCACTCCAGTGCAGGTTTTAGCGCTAAGGCGTTGAGAGTGTTGACTTTTTCTCGACCGCGTGGGGAGACTTCGATCAATCCGCCGTCGCTGAGCACCACGAGGTGCTTTTTCACGGCGGCGCGGGTCATGGCAAAGTTGTCCGCCACTTCGGCGATGGTCATCGGCTCCTGGCCCAACAGGCGCAGGATGTCGCGACGGGTAGGGTCGCCAAGGGCGCGGAACACGGGTTGTAAGTGGTCGGGCATAACTGTCTCGCTTAAGTGATACCATTTGGTATCTCAATACATATGATACCATTTGGTATTGAGTCAAGTGTGTTGGTTGTTTTGAGGGAAGGGTGTCGCAGGTGCCGCCTCTCGGGTTGTGTGAGACCTCAAAGAAGGGCAACACTGCGGGAACCGATCAAGTCCAAGAATTGCAGGTGGTTACAGGCTCGTGGCGCGTCGTTTTTCCTCTCAGGCTCTGGCAACGGGCAGTATTCTTGTCGCGCTCGCTGTGCTCTCTATGAAAATCGTCGCATGGCGTCTTACAGGGTCGGTGGCGCTGTATTCTGACGCCATGGAATCGTTTGTGAATGTGGCCGGGGCCGTTTTGGCCTGGGGGGCAATTTGGTTTGCGGAACGTCCTGCGGACAAAGGGCACCCGTTTGGGCATCACAAGGCGGAAAACTTCTCTGCCATTGCCGAAGGCTCTCTCATTGTTGTGGCGGCTGTGCTGATCCTGCAGGAGGCTGTGACAGCCCTTGGTGCGTCGACCCACCCGGAGATCGGTGCAATTGGTTTGGGTGTGAGCGGAGTAGCTCTGGTGCTGAACTTCGTTTGGGCGCGGGTTTTGATTGGCGCGGGCCAACAGCGGCGCTCTCCCGCTTTGGAGGCCAACGGGCGTCACTTGATGACGGATGTTTGGACAACCGCAGGCGTGCTGGTGGGGCTCATGCTGGTTGCGCTGACCGGGTGGCACATCCTGGACTCGCTGCTTGCGGCTGTGGTGGCGCTCAACATTTTGCGCGAGGGATGGAAGGTGGTGGTGTCCTCCGCAGGCGATTTGATGGATTCGTCGGTGGCGTCTGAGGAACGAGAGGTGATTGAGGTCGCCGTGAGAGGGGCGTCCCAAGGTGCATTGCAAATTCATGATCTAAGAACGCGCCGGGCAGGGCGGGTGGTGTTCATTGAGTTTCATCTGGTGGTCGACGGGCAGATGACCGTGCATCGTGCGCATGAGATCTGTGACGCGATAGAAGATAGCATTCAGGCGCAAATTCCGGAGGCGCGCACCACCATTCACGTGGAGCCGGATGACATGCTGGAGGCAAGTGGGCTGGAGCCGGAGTAAAGCTCCGCGGCTAACGTATCTCTATGAAGTAAAGTGGCGGGCCCGCAAACGCAGCCGTAGGGTTATCTCATTCCCGAGGACCTGTATGTACAGGTGGGCGCCAGGTAATCAGGCCAGGACCAGAACAGAGCCAGCTCCCTCGGAATTGCTTAAGGCCACCGGAATGCAACCGTATTACGAGAAGGGCAGAACCCGCCGCCCTCTATCTATGCCTGCCACAGGCACGGCGCAAGGGGCGCGGCCGGAAATTGCCCCTTGTGTTTTGTTCGCTAAATGTTCACCCTGAGCACATGAGTGACACAGTGACCCAACCCTTACAGCCGGGGCAGCTTCTGGCTCGCGGCGTCAGCCGTCATCTGCGCAGCCATGGCTATGTCTCGATTGAGGAATTTGTGCCTGCTCGGGGCCTGCGCGTGGATGTGATGGCCTTGGGGCCCAAAGGCGAGCTTTGGGTGATTGAGTGCAAGTCCAGTCGTGCGGATTTTCAATCGGACAACAAATGGCAGGGCTATTTGGAGTGGTGTGACCGGTATTTCTGGGCGGTGGACACCGAGTTTCCGACCGACCTGCTGCCGGAGGGCACGGGTCTGATTTTTGCCGATGCCTATGATGCGGAGATCATCCGCATGGCACCGGAGGACAAGCTTGCCCCGGCGCGGCGCAAAAAGATGATCCAGAAATTTGCCACCGACGCGGCGCGGCGGTTGCAGCGCTTTCGCGATCCCAAGCTGGCGCCGATGCCCAATGAGGAGGACAGCCTATGATGGTGAAGTTTTATTATCCGGATGGGGATTGGTGTTACCGCGCGATCCATACGGTGCATGCCGTGTTTCACAACGCGGAAGGCAAGCTCATTGCCCGCGCTGAAAAGGGCGACCGCAACGGGTTTTATGAGTTTGAGATCACCGGGTTTGAACTCAAAGGGCCAGGGGAAATCCTCACCTGACCCAGTGCATTCTCAGTCCCCAAATATCCCGGGGAGGAGATGCAGCTTGCTGCGGCGGAGGGGCTGGCCCCTCCCGCACGCTTACTTCGCCATCTGACGCGCCGTGGCCGCTGCGGCACGGATTTCTTCGGCAATCTCTTCAGCTTCCTCAGGATCAAAATCCATCGGAATTTCGATGCCGCTACCTTCGATAAAAATCCGCACAAACCCTTGATCGGTTGGGCCGATTTGCAAGTTGGCTTCGATGTCACTTTCGGTGTTGATGCCCATGGCGTCTCTCCTGGCGGATTGTCTGCCCCGAAGGGCTGCGTTCTCATATGCTGAGAAATCGGGTATCGTGATCTTGGCTCAAAGGCAAGAATGCCGCGGTTTTTGGGAGCGTCCAGAACGGACCGGGAGTGCAAAAATGATTGGTGATATCAGGCTGCGCCCGTTTGAGGAGGCAGATCTGGATTGGTTGGTGGAGGCCCATGCCACGCTTTATGCGCGTGAGGCGGGGTTTGATGCGAGTTTTGGGTCATTGGTCGAAACCATTTTGCAGCGATTCCTTCTGGACCATGATTCGGTGCGCGAACGGGGCTGGGTGGCGGAGCATGACGGCCACCGTCTGGGCAGCATCTTCTGTGTGGAGAGCCCACAGCCCTCCTGGGCCAAATTGCGGTTGTTTCTGGTGGTGCCCCAGGCGCGGGGATTCGGCCTTGGGCAACATTTGCTGGACACCTGTTTGGGATTCGCGCGGGGTGTTGGCTATGACGGGCTGACTCTGTGGACCCATGAAAGTCACACTGCGGCTTGTGCTTTGTATGAAAAAAACGGCTTTGCCCTGGAGGCGGAGAAGCCGGTGACAAACTTTGGCTGCGATCTGATCGAACAAACCTACAAAATTGCATTTTAGGTGCTTGCATCCCCTGAACGGTGGCGGTAAACCGCCCTTGTTGCCGCCTTAGCTCAGTTGGTTAGAGCACTGGTTTGTGGAACCAGGGGTCCCCCGTTCGAGCCGGGGAGGCGGTACCACCCCCCCTTCCAATTTCATTGTGATACGCAGCTGCGCCGCCGTGCCGCGTGTGGCTCTATGTCGCGATTTGAATTTAGTTGTGGGGCGATTGCTGGAGGACAGATCCTGCAATCGCCCCAGTCGTTGACGCACCGATGGGGATGTAAGTGCGTCAACGAGTGTTGATGGGGGGATGACCCATCAACGGGGAGTGTTCTTAGGCGGTCACGCAATAGCCACGCGCGCGGTAAGCTTCTGCAATGCGGAAACAGACGCCGCGGAACGTCACCTCGCGGGTCAGAACCTCCATATCTGGCACAGCCCCGTCTCGCAGGAACTCAGGAGAGGCTAGGGCAATGGCATGCAGCGCTTCGCCGGACGTGCCATAGCCGAAGTAGTCGGCAACGGCGTCTTCAATATCGAAGGGGATTTGAGAAAACTCTGGATGTTGCGCCAGCATTGTGTTGAGGAACTC
This sequence comes from Shimia sp., assembly GCF_049116215.1. Taxonomy (GTDB): domain Bacteria; phylum Pseudomonadota; class Alphaproteobacteria; order Rhodobacterales; family Rhodobacteraceae; genus Shimia. Next base: position 184,370 of record NZ_JAGDZB010000003.1, read on the forward strand.
GGCCCAGATGTTGCCTTGCACGCTGAAGGCGCGGCTGCGGTCGCTCACTGTTTGTGGGGTGAATGAGGATGTTGTGGGACGCATCATTTCGGTCACTATGTGTAAGGCGGCGTTAGGTTTTGCGGTTTCAGATGGTGTGTCCGCAGCGCTGTGTAGATCGCGCAGGGTGGCGAGGCGCAGATCAAGCCGTTCCAACACCCGATCCATGTGACACGCAAGCGCACAATCACCGCCCGGCCAATCATCCCCTTCGCCAGCCATGTGCAGGCCCACGGCGTCTCCGGTGTCCGGATCGGTCCAGCAGGCGCCGCTGTCACCGGGCAGAGACAAGGCCGTATGCGGGGCGGCGACATCTTGAGGCACCAGTCGGAACCCGTCGATTTCCACGGATCTCCGACGGCCGTCGCGGTTGGTGTGCACCACCTTATACGTGCCGATGCCGTCCACCCGCGCCCGTGTCAGGCCGGTGGTGCGGCCATATTTGCATAGGATGCGGCCAAGCGCGGCGGGGGCGACACCGGTCAATGGCAGGTTGAGTTGCTTCAATGTGGGATGCCAAGAGGCGGTGCCGGTCAGCGTGGCAAAGGCAACGTCGCCGTGGCGGGACAGCATGGATTTGCTCAGCCGTGCAATTGGCAGATCCGCGGTGCTGTGACCGTAGACAAGATTGCTGTCTGCGCCCTCGGGGGAGGACAATACATGCCAATTGGAGAGAATACCCGGCTTGCCCGAGGTGCGGTCAATCGCAATGGCACCGATGGTGCCGGCGTTGGCGCCGCGGCGCTGGCATGGGCTGCCGGACAGCAATGTGGCGGCGTCGCTGTTTTGGCTGTCGCCTTGATCGCGATGGACCTTATAGGTGCTGGCCACCACATCCACCGGAAATCCATTGATGCGACGCACGATGTGCATGGACGGGGCCACCTCATCTTCGGGCAATTTGGCATTCACATGTACCCGCAGGCAGATTTTGTTGGTGGCCAGGCCACCAACCTGTTTGAAGCCAATGTCATAGCCGGTCACATCGGCGCGGTCTTGGTACATGTCACGCAGGGCCGCAAGCGCCTCCTGGCGGGCGTCAAAGGCAGCGGTCTGAGCCGATGTCGGGGTCTCTGTTGAGTGGGAGCGGACCATGGGGGCCTCCTCATTTGTCGTCTTTGAAACAAATGTGCCAAAGTCAGCGTTATTCTTGCGTGATTTGCCGTCATCGCCTTGCAATGTTGGTGTTGAGGCGGTGTGTTTTGCATGTGAAACCGCGTGTTTGGGGAGAATCAGGGCAGAATGTTCAAAGAGTTGCGGGAGTTTGAGCGACCTCTGAGCGGCCCCCTTGGCGTGCCGCAAGAGGCCCCCATGTGGTGTCTCCCGGTGTTACAACAGCTGGACTACCTGTTTGTTGGCGTCCCCAGCGCCGTGCCAGCGCTGGTGATCGCCGGCGGTGTTTTGGCTGATGGCACGCCGGTGTCCGGGGCTGGTCGTACGCGGGAGGCAGCTTTGCTGCGCTTGGCGGGTGAAACTGCGGAGCAATTGGGCTTGCGCGCGGCGGTGGCGCAGTTGCCAAGCGATCGCGCCATTTCTGTTTTTGATTGGGGCGGCAAAGATGTAGGTGAAGTGGATCGGGCTGTGTTGCCGTTGACGGCAGCTGAAACCGCCGGATTTTCCGAGGGGCTTGCGGCACACACGGATGTGACGCAGGCCCGGCTTCATGGCGCGTTGGAGTTGTTTGAGCGGGATGCGGCGGCGCATTGGTGGGCGGGGGCAACGAATGCGATAGGCGTAACGGACATCGATGACAGAGTTGTTGATGTGCTTGGCGTACGCCCAACCCGACAAACACGGCTGTTGGATGTGACTTGTGACACGGGTGTGCCGGCGGTTGTTGCGGCGTCGTTTGATATGACCGGCGCGGGGTTTTGCTTTGGGGCGGCCGCGGGCGTGTCGCTGGAGGCGGCGATGACATCTGCGTTGCGGGAGCTGGGCGCCGCAGAATTTGGTCAGCTGTTGGAGCAATCGCGCGGGGGCGAGGCTGTGGACAGCGGTGCCGGGTTGACGGTGAATACGCTGACACTTGAGGTGATGGAAGCGCAGATGGTGGCGCAACGCGTTCCTTTCAAAACGCACGTTCGGGCGCGCAGGGCACTGACGCCGGCGGAGTGGCCAGCGGTTATGCAAGAGAATGGGATTGGTATTGTCGATCTGGGTTGTGTTGCGGGGCAGTTTTGGGCCATCAAAGCTGTGAGCACCGCATTGCAGTCGGGGCGGGAAACCTTTGTTTGCCCCCGATTTCAAACGGCGCTTTTGGGGAAAACACGACGGACGCAGGGACCTCTGTACTAATGGAGCGGGACCAGACCAATACCGCAGCGCCGGACAGGGCGGTGCAGCAGCTTCAGATTGACGTGATCGGCGGGTTTCAGGCGCGCTGTGATGGGGCGCGTGTTGCGATCAAGAAGAAGAAAGCAGCAGCTATTTTGGTATTGTTGTCGCTGTCGCCGGACCTGCGTATGTCGCGGGAGAAATTGCGCGGGGTGCTTTGGCCGGACAGTTCCGAAACGGCGGCGCAAACCAGCCTGCGAAATGCGGTTTGGGCGTTGAAATCCGCGCTGTCTGACGCAGGCTTTGACGGGGTTCAGAGCGATCGCAGTGACATCTGGTTGGCGCAAGAACAGGTTTCGGTCGATCTCGATCTTTTGCTGGAGGCCGCCGATCAAGGGGACATGGCCAAAGTGTTGCGGGTTGATCCGCAAAAGCTGGCGCAGTTTGATCGCGATCAGGTGGAGATCAACGACGTGTTTGCCTCCCGTGTGAGCGAAGCGGTGCAGCACGTCAGCGGGTTGATGCGTCACCGTCTGAATCTGGCGGCAGACCGCGCAGGAACCGACGCAGAGCGGCTTGAGATTTTGCAGTTTGTCGCGGGGATGGACCCGGCAGATGAAGGTGCGGCGCGGCGGCTGATTAAGGCCTATTGGAAAAGCGGACAGATGGCGAATGCGCTGACCGTGTACCAATCGCTGTGGAGCCTGCTCGATCAGGAGTATGGCGAGGAGCCATCTGAGGAAACGCAGCAGCTGGTGATCGACATAAAATCACCGGAAAAAACCCAGGCGCCCAAGACCTTGCGGCCGGTGATTGTTGTGGCGCAGCCCAATTATGCACATCTCACCGCGGAACGCGCTGGCGAGGCGGAGGCTCTGCGCCAAGCTTTATGCGCCAATCTTTCGCGCTTTCGCGAGTGGCAGATTTTTGATGCGGCCTTGATGGCGGAACAAACCCAGGTGGGCGCGCCGGGGGCTGCGAGTTATGCGCTGGTGTTACAGCCGCAGGATCGGGGCGGCGCATTGGCCTGCCGCGCGGTGCTGTCCGATCGCGGCACCGGCGAGCTTTTGTGGTCTGAGGCGTTGACCGATGCGGGGCAAATCACCCTGGCCGAAGGTCCAGGCGCGGCGGAGCGGTTGGCAGTGGCATTGAACCTGCACCTGTCCGCCTTCAAAGGCCCGTTGATTGCCACAAATACAACCGCGCCAAGCGCCTATGAGCGCTGGGTGGAGGCGCAGGGTCATATCCTGCAATTCACGCTGGAGGGGTGGAAGACGGCAGAAGGGCTGCTGGACGCGTTGATCCGGGACTTTCCAGAGTTCAGCCGGGCGTATTCCAGCCGGGCCTCGATTGAGAACATGCGGCAGATTTCGTTTCCGGGGCTGTACAGTTCGCCGGATATGCATGTCGATGGGCTGCGTTTGGCGCGGCGCGCGATTGAGCTGGACCCGATGGACAGCCGGGGACAGCTGGCGATGGGCTGGTCGGCCGCGATGTCGCGACAGTTTGAGCAGGCGGAATTGGCCTTTGATCTGGCGTTTCAATACAATGAAAACGATCCTTGGACGATGACGTCTTCGGCGGTGGGGTTGGCGTTTTGCGATCGGTTGGAGGCTTCCGGCCGATTGCTGGATTTGCTGTTTAAGCTGAAGTTCCGGTTACAGCCGTCGCATTGGAGCTATGTTGCGGCAACCCGGTTTATGGCCGGGGATTATGAGGGTTGTATTGCGGCGTCCGAGAAATCTGAGGAGATTTCCCACGACGTGCCGGCCTGGCATGCCTCCGCACTGGGGTTGGTCGGGCGGTTGCCGGAGGCGGCTTCGGTGGCGCGGCGGTTTGAAAGCATTGCGAGAGCAAACTGGGTTGCGGATGGCGCGCCGGAGCGAGCCGAGATCACGCGGTGGTTGGTGTCAGGCTTTCCGATCCGCAATCACAAAGTCTGGCTCGCGCTGCGGGACGGGTTGCGGTTGGCGGACATGCCGGCGCCGGACCTAATTCAGGACGGCAATATTGCGATTTAAAATCAAGTCTATACCGGCATATCCTAAGGTGAGAGTGTCAGGCTACACGCATTTGCGCAGCGCGTAATCCGCGATGCGCTTGGAGCGGAAATTGTGCTCTTCTTCTGCCGGGGTGACCAGCGTGGCGTCATAAGCTTCGTCGTAGAAATCCGGCAGCGTGTAGGGGCTGGGCGGCGGCAGGTCGAGGTCATCGGGGTGCGGCAGCATGATGCTCACCACCTTCTGATCTGGCGCGTTGAAGATTTGCAGTGGGTCTGCGTCCTTGAACTCTTCGGCCAGTTCGGCCACGTTGCTTGGCACCTGCGCCCGGAAGTCACCCACAGTGGCGGGCACCGTGTCAGCACTGCGCGCCCAGTCTTGCAGGATTTCTCCCATCTTCAGGTAGTTTTTGATTTTGATCTCATATGGATCCATTGGTTGTCCTCCTTGTTGAGACAGTGGTGTTCAGGTGATCTCTGTGGCTGCGATCAGCGTTGGCATGTCGCGGATCAGGGCGGTGCCATAAGCAGCATGTTCAAGCGCCAAGGCGATATGATCGTCTGTGCGTGTTGGTGTGTCGTCCGCAAATACCGGACCAAAGGATGCGCCAAGGATCAAGCCGCCAAGAGGGCCATAGGTCGCGCCGTTGCTGCCGTCGATCTGCGCCTCCAGTGCGAGGAAGGTCACAAGCGGCAGATTGGCGGTGATGATGGCTTTGTTGGCATCGGACATGGGCGGCTTGTGGCCCGGGCGCACGGCGGCTTCGAGCGTGGCCATGCCAGCGTTGGCAATGCGGTCATAGTGGGTAGCGGCGTCAAATGGCGTGGCGATGCCTTGTGCAGTGAGCGCGGCGGCGGCGGCTTGGATCAGGTCCTGCACGCGGCCCAGGCCAATCCATTTTTCGCGCACAAGATCACGCATGGCGGTGCCTGCGGGGTAGGTGGCTTTGGTGGGTTTTCCTGCGGTGGGCAGTGTCATGCCGTCGGCTGTGTGCGGGCCAAAACGGATCGCCCAGTTGAAGTTGTCTGCCAAAGGCGCGCCGGGTGCCGTGAAGAATAGGTTCCAGTCAATTTTCCAGTCAATGGGCGTGGGCACCATCCCGGGTTCATGCAGAGAGGAGTGGTTGATGATCTTGCGCAGGTCGACCTCGCCAAGGTCATGATCGCCCACGCCATTGTTCAGCATGTATTCCGGGCGCACCATGCTGTGGGCCATGCGGGCGATGCCGTAGGCAAAGAGGTCGTTGGTCTCTGCGGCGTTGCGCCCGAGCGGGGCCAGCGCTGGCGTGCTGTCAAACAAGGCCAGCACGTCGGCAGGCATGATGCGTGGGAGTAGGTCATGGCGTAGGATGCGGCGATAAAGGCGCGCGGTGGCAAGACGGGCCACGCGCGCGCGGTGATGCGGCGGGATTGGATCTTGGGTGCCGGGCATTGGCGTGGTTGCCGATTGTGCCACAAGCGTGTTGTAGACCGCGTGAAAAAAAGCGGTGAGCTGCGCCAGGATGTTGTTGTCGTCATTGCGCGAATCCGGGATCAGCACATCGGTAAAGGGGCCGTCTGAGCCCGGGGAGTCCGCGTTGTAGCGGTTGCGGGGCAGATCGGCGGCAGGGGCCAGGCGGTCATCCGACATATGGCCTGCCGGGCGGAATTTGCCAAGTCGGAGCTGATGGGTGCCGTCCGCGTGGTTCATGTCAAACGCATGTGGGCAGACAATTGGACCACCGCCGAACAGGGTTTCTAGGGCGAGTTTTTCCTGACGCAAGTTTTGGGAACGACCGCCGATGTCATCAAAGCTGCGCGGGACCAAGGAGCTGAACACCAGATCATGGCCGGCAAGCTGGAACAGATAGGAATAGCCTGCTGGCACGCCAAGGTGGCTGCCGCTTGGGGCGTTGAGGAAGCCTTTGCGCGCGTCGGTGGAGCTGTTGTTATTGTTGAGCAATGTCGCAAGGTAGACGGTCATCTCTTCGGTGAGAGGCGACGGCTGTGATGTGCCGCTGGTTGCGGCAAAGACATCGTCGATTTCGAGATCACGGTGCGACATGGCTCAGTCCTTCTGTTTGCTGAGACCACTCTAACGAGAATTTCGAATGTGAGATAAATTGAATTTGAATCGCGCATTTTCGCGCTTTTGCGAAGAAAATAAGGGGAAACTGCAGAGTGTTTTGTCACATGTGACGCGGTGGCGTTAACGGAATCACGATTTGTTAACGCGTCAACCGCGCCATATGGTCAGCTCAGGGCTGCTGTTTTTGACAGGGAGGTCACCGGCAATTGGGGCGATGTTTCGTTGAAAGCGTGGGCCGATCCGTGCAGGTTGTTTCCAAAATGGCACGAATAATCCGGAGAGGGCTATACTGTTTCCAAATTGGAAGCTGTAAGTCAGGCCTTGATAAAGCGTCGCTTTAGTCGCTGGCCGCTGCCCCAAATGCGCCGGGCGACAACACCACTTCTTGTCGCAATGTCCCAGTGATGCGGTCATGGATCAGGATGCGGTTGTCTGTGGTGACAATCGCCACCCAGCCGTCGCCCATGGTCACGGCTTGGGCGGTCACTCCGTCCTGCAAAGTCAGGTTTTCTGGCAAGATTGGGCCATCGTCACGGAAGCGCATGACAAGCAGGACAACCAAGGTTACAAGCCCGACAACCATCACCACCATCATCCCGGTGACCAAATAGCGCAGGAAGCGCAGATTGGCGGGTTCAATTGGTTCCGGAGACTCATCCATGGCAGAGGCCCTTGTAGAATTTGTGATCGCGGACAATCCGCCCAAGCGTCTTGATAAGGCGCTTTCGCGGGATGTGCCAGTGGAAGCGAGCCTGAGCCGCACGCGGTTGGCCAAGTTGATTGCAGGGGGCAGCGTCACGTTGGATGGCGTTGTGATGGACGACCCCAAGCATAAGGTTGCTGGAGGTGAGACCGTTGCGATCACTGTGCCCGTGGCCGAAGACAGCCACATTGGGCCGGAAGACATTTCGCTGGATGTGATCTGGGAAGATAACGATCTGATAGTTATCAACAAACCTGCGGGCATGGTGGTGCATCCTGCGCCGGGCACGCCCAACGGCACGCTGGTGAATGCGCTGTTGCACCATTGTGGTGACACGCTGTCTGGCGTGGGAGGCATGAAGCGGCCGGGGATTGTGCACCGGATCGACAAAGAGACCAGCGGCTTGCTGGTGGTGGCCAAGACCGATGCTGCGCATCAGGGATTGGCTGCGCAGTTTGAAGCCCACACCGTGGAACGCTATTATCGTGCGGTATGTTACGGCGTGCCGGATGCCAACGACCCTCGGCTGCGCGGCGTGCGCGGGGTGAATTTTGAGCCCGGCAATATCATGAAAGTCACAACGCATTTGGCACGGCACAAAACCGACCGGCAACGTCAGGCGGTGTTGTTTGAGGGGGGGCGGCACGCGGTGACCCGGGTGCGGATTGTGCAGCCGCTTGGTGATCCGGCTGTGGCCTGTCTGGTGGAATGCTGGCTGGAAACCGGTCGCACACACCAGATTCGCGTGCATATGACCCACGCTGGGCACGGTTTGATTGGCGATCCGGTCTACGGCGGGCGGCGTAAGCTGGCGGAGAAAGCCATTGGGCCCAAAGGTGTAGCGGCTGCAAAGTCTTTTGACCGTCAGGCCTTGCACGCGGCGGTGTTGGGCTTTGAACATCCAGTCACAGGAGAGGATTTACGGTTTGAAGCGCCGTTGCCAGAGGATATGGCGCAGTTGATTGCCGATTTAGGCGGTGCGTGACCGGCGGTTTTACGCCTGCAACAAAACGCACATGCGCGTGAAATCAAGCAACCTACATAGAATGCGGTGGCAAAAAACCTTACTCTAGGAGTCAGAAATTTGCGCGTGCTGGTTGAAACCGTCTGTGAGCGTCCTACATTGATGTTAGCGACATAAACATACGCCCAAGACAATCAGCGTAAGACAGACAAGGGAGGCATTCGCCATGAGCAATTACAAAAATCTGCCGGCACCCACACCAGAAGGTGGTCTCAACCGGTATCTTCAGGAAATTCGCAAATTCCCGCTACTTGAGCCCGAAGAAGAGTACATGCTGGCCAAGCGCTGGGTGGAAGAGCAGGATGCAGATTCCGCGCATAAAATGGTGACCTCCCACCTGCGTCTCGCGGCAAAAATTGCCATGGGCTATCGCGGCTACGGCCTGCCACAGGCCGAGGTAATTTCTGAGGCAAACGTCGGTCTGATGCAGGCTGTGAAGAAGTTTGACCCGGAAAAAGGCTTCCGTTTGGCGACCTATGCCATGTGGTGGATCCGCGCGAGCATTCAAGAATACGTGCTGCGCAGCTGGTCCATGGTGAAGCTGGGCACCACCTCGGCGCAAAAAAAGCTGTTCTTCAACCTGCGCAAGGCGAAGGCGCGCATTGGTGCGCTGGAAGACGGTGACCTGCGCCCGGAAAACGTGCAGCGCATTGCCACCGACCTTGGCGTTACCGAGGCGGAAGTGGTCTCGATGAACCGGCGCATGTCCGGCGGGGATGCCTCGCTGAACGCGCAGGTTGGGTCTGATGGTGAAGGCACCATGGAATGGCAGGATTGGCTGGAGGATGAAACCGCCAACCAAGCCGCAGACTATGAGGCCAAAGACGAGCTGGACGCGCGTCGTGAACTTTTGACCGAGGCCATGGACGTGTTGAATGACCGGGAGAAGGACATTCTGACCCAGCGCCGTTTGGCGGAAAAGGCGGTCACTTTGGAAGATCTGAGCGGTCAGTACGACGTCAGCCGTGAGCGGATCCGTCAAATCGAAGTGCGTGCTTTTGAAAAGCTGCAGAAACGCATGCGTGAATTGGCAGCGACACGCGGGATGCTTGCGGCACACTAAGCTTGCATGATGACATTGAAGCCTCCGCCGGCGTGGTCCGGCGGAGGCTTTTGCTTGTCTGGCGGTCAGCATTGGCTAGGGTGGGCGCATCAAATGGGAGCGCTATCATGACCACCTCACCTGTCCGTTGGGGCATCCTCGGGGCCGCCAATTTTGCCAAGACCACAATGGGGCCCGCGATCCACGCGGCGCATGGCGCAGAGCTTGCGGCGGTGGCGTCCTCAAGTGCTGAGAAAGTGGCCGGGTTTGCCGCCTTTGCGCCAGGCGTGCGACATCATCAGAGCTATGAGGATCTGCTTGCCGATCCGGAGATCGATGCGGTGTATATTCCGCTGCCCAATCATCTGCATGTGAAATGGGGGATCAAAGCGCTTGAAGCGGGCAAGCCTGTGCTGATTGAGAAGCCTGTGGGCATGGATGTGGCCGAGATTGATCAATTGATTGCCGCACGGGATGCGGCCGGGCTTTTGGCGGCCGAGGCCTATATGATTGTACATCATCCGCAATGGCAGCGGGCAAAGGCGCTGCTGGCGGACGGCACCATTGGCAAGCTTGTGCATGTGAATGGGGCGTTTTCGTTTTTTAATGATGACACCGGCAATATTCGCAATCAGGCGGCATCTGGCGGTGGCGGGCTGCGCGATATTGGCGTTTATGTCATGGGCGGCGCGCGGTTTGTCACCGGGCAGGAGCCTTTGAAACTGGACTACGCGCGGGTGCAGTGGGAACACGGCGTGGATACGTTTGCCGATATGGGCTTTGACTTTGAGGGGTTCACCTATCAGGCTTACACCTCGATCCGCTCTGCGCCACGGCAAGAGATGCATTTTCACGGTGAGAAAGGTCTGATGACGCTGACCTGTCCGTTTAACGCAGGCAAGTTTGATCAGGCAGAATTGCATCTGTCGATGCCGGATCAAACCAAGCGCATTGAGCGGTTTCCGGTGGTGAACCAATATGTGCAGCAGGTGGAGGCCTTTGGTCGCGCAATCCGTGCCGGTGAGAGTTATGCTTGGCCGCTGGAGCAGGCGCGGGGCACTCAGATGATGATGGATCAAGTGTTGGCAGCCGGGTAGGTCCTGCTGCTGCCCAAAAGAACACCCCTCGCAGGCTGGACCAGCGAGGGGTTTTTTGTCTGACGTAGAGGCGGCCGGTTATTCGGCGGCTTTGCTGTCTTCAGCCGGAGCGGCAGCGGGTTCTGCTGGAGCTTCAGCTTTCTTTGACGAACGACGTGGCTTTTTCTCGGTTTTTTCCGCAGGCGCGTCAGCTTTGTCCTCAAGCTTTTTGCGCGGGGCGCGTTTGCGTGGGGCTTTCTTAGGCGCGGGCGCTTCGGCCTCCGGGGTGTCCACCACCAGATTGCTTTCAGCCACGTCCACAATCAGATCAGGCTGGTCAGCCTCAGACGGGTCCACCGGTGCTGCCGCTGCCTCTTGTGGGGCAGGGGTTTTGTCGCGGGTGCCGCCACCGCTGTTGCCTTCGCGTTCCTGACGCTCCATGCGCTCGCGGCGTTCGCGGTCGCGCTCGGCCTGGCGTTCGCGGTTCTGGCGGTCTTGTTCCTCGCGGCGCGCTTCTTGCTCGCGCTGCGCTTCGTTCAACATACGCTGATAATGTTCGGCGTGTTGCTGGAAGTTTTCCGTCGCAACGCGGTCATTGCCCAATTGGCTGTCGCGCGCGAGTTGATTGTATTTGTCGATCACCTGTTGAGGGGTGCCGCGCACCTTGCCTTCCGGGCCAGAACTGTCAAACACACGGTTGACGATATTGCCCGACGTAGGGCGATTGCGGTTTGACTTATTCCGCGAGCGTGACTTCGAAGATCTCATTTTATCTGCAATCCAGCCTTGATCAATTGCGGTCGCTCATCCCGTTTCACGCCTCTTGCGATCAGAATTCCGGGGGCGACAATTTGTGGCTTGATGTCCAATCGGGACCGCCCGCAAAACGGGCATCCACCAATAGGACACGAACTTGATATTGTGCCTTGGACGTTCGCACAAGTGCTTTTATCGCGCCAAAGCTTGCAAAAAGGAAAATTTGCGTGGGTTTTAGGCCTTTTGGCCGATCACCACGCGGTCGCGCCCGTCCAGATCGGGCTTGATGGCGACGTTTATCAGGCCCGCATCCTCAAAGAGCGCAGCCACGTCCGGACCTTGTTGCCAACCAATTTCCACCATGAGCCAGCCGTCTGTGTTGAGGTGTGCAGGTGCGCCTGCAGCGATCTTGCGATAGGCGGTGAGACCGTCAGCTTCGTCTGTGAGGGCCATGCGTGGCTCATAGGAGAGCTCCGGGGCAAGCGACGGCATTTCGTTCAGTGCGATGTAGGGCGGGTTGGACACGATCAGGTCAAAGGTGCCGGTCACTTCGGTGTACCAATCGCTTTCGAGCAGAGACAGCCTATTGGTCACCTCAAGGGTTTCAGCGTTTTGCACCGCCACAGTTAGAGCTGCTGACGAAAGGTCGGTGGCAACCCCTTTTGCATTTGGAGTTTCTGCCAAAAGGGACAGGATGATTGCGCCGGTGCCGGTGCCCATATCCAGCACGTTGGAGAAGCGGGTCCCAAGTGCGAGAGACACCAGAATTTCGGTCTCGGGGCGGGGATCAAGCGTGTCTGCGGTTACTATGAACTCGTGATTATAAAACGCGCGTTTGCCAAGCATGTGGGACACAGGCTCTCGGGCTTGGCGGCGGGCCAGCAGGGCTTCAAGAGCCGCGGCCTGCTCTTCGGTTGCGTCTTCGCGCAACTCCAGCGTAAGTCGGTCAGGCCGAATGCCGGCGGCATGGCTGACCAGAAGACGGGCTTCTTTCACCGGATCGTTGACCGGGATGTCCTGCAAGACTTCAACGGCCCGTTTCACCAGAGCTGCGATGGTGCCTTTCACCCGTTCATCTCCGCCAGCGCCGTGGCCTGTGCATCTGCGGTCAAGGCGTCGATGGTTTCGTCCAGATCGCCCTGCATGATCTGATCGAGCTTATAGAGCGTCAGGTTGATGCGATGATCGCTCATCCGGCCTTGCGGGAAGTTGTAGGTGCGGATGCGTTCAGACCGGTCACCGGAGCCAACTTGGCCGGCACGGTCTGCGGCGCGTTCGTCGTCGATGCGCTGGCGTTCCAGATCAAACAGACGGGTTTTCAGAACCTGCATCGCAATCTCGCGGTTGCGGTGCTGCGATTTTTCCGAGCTCACCACAATGATACCGGTGGGCAGGTGGGTGATGCGCACGGCGGAGTCCGTGGTGTTCACGTGCTGACCGCCAGAGCCGGAGGCGCGCATGGTGTCGATGCGAATATCACCTGCGTCGATTTTTACGTCCACGTCCTCAGCTTCGGGCAGCACGGCCACGGTGGCGGCGGAGGTGTGAATGCGCCCGCCGCTTTCGGTGGTGGGCACGCGCTGCACCCGGTGCACGCCGGATTCATATTTCATGCGGGCAAAGACGTTTTCGCCTTTGATGTGCGCAACAACCTCTTTGATGCCGCCAAGCTCGGTGGCGTTTTCCTCAAGGATGTCGAGTTTCCAGCCACGGTTTTCGGCGTAGCGTTGGTACATGCGCAGCAGGTCGCCAGCGAACAAGGCCGCTTCGTCGCCACCGGTGCCGGGGCGGATTTCCAGAATGGCGGGGCGGGCGTCAGCTTCATCTTTGGGCAAAAGCGACAGCTGCAAAGCGTGCTCGGCTTCGGGCAGGGCGGCGCGCAGCTCGGGCAGCTCTTCTTCGGCCAGATCTTTCATGTCTGGATCCGACAGCATTTCTTCGGCTTCTTCGATGTCGCTGAGCAGCTTTTGGTAGGCCTGCACCTGTTCCACCACTGGCTTGAGGTCGGAATACTCCTTGGCGAGCGCGGCGATGTCGCCGCTGCCTTCGGCCATCTGCGCCTCAAGGAACTCAAAACGTTGGGTGATCTGATGCAGTCGTTCTATCGGTACCATGCTGCTAAGTGAGACAATACGCGGGTTTGGTCAAGAGCGCGGTTTGCGCTATACTGGGCTTATGCGACACCTGACCTTGATATTTGCTCTGCTGGCATCTTCAGCGACGGCTGACGGGATGATGAATGGCGTGCCGGTGGATTGTTATTGCACCGACAAGCAGGGCCAGCGCATTGAGGTGGGCGAGACCATTTGTTTGCAGGTGGATGGGCGCATGTTCATGGCGCAGTGTCAGATGTCTCTGAATGTGCCAATGTGGCGGGAGATTTCGCCCGGGTGCCTGAGCTCCAGTTTGAAGGCGCCGTTACAGAGCGTCGATCCAAGTCTCGACCCGGTTGGCGTTCACGCCAAAATCCTTGCGTCCAAATCGTGAGCGGCCATAGACCTTGAGCATGTCACCGTCTTGATAGGCGGTGGTGTAGTCGGGGTAGGCCATAAGTTTGGAGCGGGTCACATAGGTGACCACGCCATCTTCAACAGAGCCCGCAAGCACAGTGGTGCGTGGTGTGCCCATGGCGACCTGGTGGAAGCGGTCCAAGCCGTCGCGTCCGGACATCACCAGCCGCCGCACGGAGTTTTCATTGTCGCTGTCATGGGCAACCTGCGGTTCTTTGTGCCACTTGGCGGGATCGCTTGGCGCCACGCGCACGTAGATGGCAAAGGCAACGGCCAATACTAGAATTAACCAGAGAAACGTCATTTTTTGCACCTCACACTCACAGGCCGAAGCGCTGCGCCCCCATTTTAGAGATCATACGCTTGGGCAGGCCGAGTAGATCACTCGATGCCTGCAACCTAAGCGGCGTTTGTGTTGGTTTCCAGAGGGGTGCGTACTAACGCCGCGTCCATCCCCAGAGGCAGATCAATTCCAAGGCAATATGCGCCCCGGCCACGGCAGTGGCGCCGGTGGTGTCAAATGGGGGAGAGACCTCAACCACGTCACCGCCAACAAGATTGATACCTGCGATGTCGCGCAGGATTATGCTGGCTTGCCCGCTGGTCAAACCGCCCCAGACCGGTGTGCCGGTGCCCGGCGCAAAGGCCGGGTCCAACCCGTCAATGTCAAAGGTCAGATAGGTAGGGTGGTCGCCAAGAATGTCGCGGATTTTTTGTGCCACAACCACGGGGCCGGTTTCATGCACTTCGCGTGCGTCGATGATGTTGAAGCCCAATGTGTCTGGGTTTTCGGTGCGGATGCCAACTTGAACCGAACGTGTGGGGTCGATCAGACCGTCCTTTACGGCCTTGTAAAACATGGTGCCGTGGTCGATGCGGTTGGGTTCGTCGTCAGCCCAGGTGTCGGTGTGGGCATCAAACTGCAATAGGCTCAGCGGGCCAAATTTCTCAGCGTAAGCTTTGAGGATCGGGTAGGTGATGTAATGATCGCCACCCAAGGATATGCTGGCCGCGCCGCCCGCAAGAATGCCGCGAATGTGGTTGGTCAGCGCTTCGGGGAAGTCGGCCACGCGAGCATAGTCAAAGGCCACATCGCCATAGTCCACGATGTTGAGCGCGCTCATCGGGTCGTAGCCCCAGCCATAAGGCGGATCAAACGCCTGAATGGCGCTGGCCTCGCGGATGGCGCGGGGGCCAAGGCGGGTGCCGGGGCGGTTGGTCACGGCCTGGTCAAACGGGATGCCGGTCACGGCGATGTCGACGTCGGTGAGGTCTTTGGAATAGCGGCGGCGCAGGAAAGACGTGGCCCCGCCAAAGGTATTTTCAAAGCTCAAGCCGCGCGGGTCGTCGCGGGTGAAGGCCATATCAACTTGGGTTTTGGCATCTTCCAGTGCCATGGGCGTGTTCCTTCCTGCAGAATTTGATCAAATTTCGCAAATTCACCAGAAAGGTCAAGCCTGAAGACGCGGTGCGGGCGATCTTGTGCCAAGACCGCCCGCAAATTGGTTACAGCGGCTGCGCGGTTTCCACCAAACGGGCAAAGAAAGACGCGCCGATTGGCGAGATGTCGTCGTTAAAATCAAACGCCGGGTGGTGCAGGCCTGCGCCTTCGCCAGCGCCCAAGAACAGGTAGGCGCCAGGGCGGGATTCGAGCATGTAAGAAAAGTCTTCCGCGCCCATTTCCATGCCTTGATCGGCGTTCACCGCCACATCACCAGCAATGTCACGCGCCACATCAGCGGCAAAGGCGGTTTGGGCTTCGTGGTTCACGGTGGCGGGGTAGCCCACATCGATGTCCAGCACGGCCTCAAGACCATAGGCCGCAGCTGTGCCTTTGGTGATCTCGTCCAGACGGCGGTGGATCATGGCCTGCACCTCTTTGTCAAAGGTGCGGATGGTACCGTTGATGAAGCCGCCATCGGGGATCACGTTGTCGGCGGAGCCGGCGTGGATCTGGGTGACGGAGACCACACATTCGTTACGGGTGTCGTGGTTGCGGCTGACGATGGTTTGGATAGCGTTGACCATGGCAACAGCGGCAACCACAGGATCAACAGTGTCTTGCGGGTAGGCACCATGGCCGCCTTTGCCTTGAAGCTTGATGGTGAAGCTGTCCACGGCGGCCATGATCGGGCCGGGGGTGGTGTGGAACTCGCCAAGCGGCAGGCCAGGCACGTTGTGGATCGCGTAGATGTCTTTTACGTCAAAGCGCTCCATCGCGCCTTCCTCAACCATCACGCCTGCGCCGCCGCCGTCTTCCTCAGCAGGCTGGAAGAACAGCGCCACACGGCCGGAGAACTTGCGGGTTTCCGCGAGGTATTTGGCGGCACCAAGCAGCATGGTGGTGTGGCCGTCATGGCCACAGGCATGCATTTTTCCGTCGACGGTGCTGGCGTGGTCCAGGCCGGTGATCTCGTCCATCGGCAAGGCGTCCATGTCGGCGCGCAGGCCCATGGTGGGGCCGTCGCCCTGACCGTTGATGATCGCAACCACGCCGGAGGTCGCAATGCCTTCGTGGATTTCGTCGACGCCAAACTCTTTCAGGCGCGCGACGACAAAGGCGGCGGTCTTGTGGCAATCAAACGCCAGTTCCGGGTGCGCGTGCAGGTAGCGACGCCAGCCCTTCATTTCGGCGGAAAAATCGGCAATACGGTTTACAACAGGCATGGGCGGACACCTTCTCTGAATGGTCGTTCAGTTAACATCAAAAGCAAATTCCGGAGCGCGACGCAATGGCCGAAGATCCTCTTATCCTCAATCCCAACGGCGGATTGCCGCGTCTTTTGGAAATCATGCGGCGTTTGCGTGATCCGGAGACCGGCTGCCCTTGGGACATTGAACAGGATTTCTCCACCATTGCACCCTACACAATTGAGGAAGCTTATGAGGTGGCGGATGCGATTGAACGCGAGGCCTGGGATGAGTTGAAGGGTGAATTGGGCGATTTGCTGTTCCAGTCGGTGTTTCATGCGCAGATGGCGACGGAACGGGGCTTGTTCACCTTTGATGAGGTGGCGGACACGATGTCGGACAAGATGGTCGCGCGTCATCCGCATGTGTTTGGCGATGAAAACCGGGACAAATCCGCCGAACAGCAAACCCGCGATTGGGAAACCGTGAAGGCGGCGGAACGGGCAGGGAAAGCGCAGCAAGGCACGCTGGATGGTGTGGCGCTAGGGTTGCCAGCTTTGCTGCGCGCGGTGAAATTGCAGAACCGCGCGGCGCGGGTTGGGTTTGACTGGCCGGACATCTCTCAAGTGGTTGACAAAATTGTTGAGGAAGCCGGAGAGCTGGCTGAAGCACGGGACACGCTGTCGCAGGTGGAGATCGAAGAAGAGTTTGGCGACATGCTGTTTGTGATCGCCAATCTTGCGCGGCATTTGAAGATCGAACCCGAGGCGGCGCTGCGTGCCACAAATGCCAAGTTTGTCAGGCGGTTTGAGGGGGTCGAGGCCAAGCTCAAAGCGCGCGGAAAAACCCCACAGGAGAGCGACCTAGCCGAGATGGATGCGCTCTGGGATGAGGTGAAGGCAGAGGAAAAGTCACGGAAAATTAATCCTGAATGAATTATTCAGGTATTGACCTGATTAAAAAACTCAGATTAAAGCGGCGTCATCGAAACCGTGACACCGTGAGTGATGACATGACCAAATTTCTTTCCACGTCGATCTTCTTTACAGCCGCTGCAGCCGTTGCCGCGCCAGTTCTGGCTGAAGAAGTCAACGTCTACTCCTATCGCCAGCCTGAGCTGATCAAGCCGCTGACCGATGCTTTCACCGCTGAAACCGGCATCAAAGTGAACGTTGCTTACTTGCAGAAAGGCATGATCGAGCGTCTGGAAGCCGAAGGCGAGCGTTCCCCAGCCGACCTCGTTCTGACCGTGGACATCTCGCGTCTGGCCGGTGTTGTGAATGCAGGTCTGACTCAGCCGGTAGAAAGCGACGTGATCAACGCCAACGTGCCAGCGCAGTACCGTGACCCGGACAACCAGTGGTTTGGTCTGACCACCCGTGCACGTATCGTATACGCGTCCAAAGACCGCGTCGCTGATGGTGAAGTCACCACCTACGAAGACTTGGCAGACCCAAAATGGGCGGGCCGCGTCTGCACCCGTTCCGGCACCAACGCCTATAACGTGGCACTGACCTCCGCAGTGATCGAGCATCACGGCGAAGAAGGTGCAAAAACCTGGCTGGAAGGCGTGAAGTCCAACCTCGCGCGCAAGCCACAGGGCAACGACCGCGCTCAGGTGAAAGCGATCTGGGCTGGCGAATGTGACATCTCAGTGGGCAACACCTACTACATGGGTAAGATGCTGGGTGACGAAGAGCAGAAAGAATGGGCCGACAGCGTACGCATCGTGTTCCCAACCTTCGAGAACGGCGGCACCCACGTGAACGTTTCCGGTGTGGCGCTGACCAAATCCGCACCAAACAAAGACAACGCCATCAAGATGATGGAATTCCTGACCTCGCCACATGCGCAGGAAATCTACGCGGAAGCCAACTTCGAGTACCCAATCGCGCCGGGCACCGAAGCCTCTGAACTGGTGAAAAGCTGGGGTGAGTTCACCGCTGATGACGTGAACCTGATGACCCTCGCCGGTCACCGCTCCCAGGCGCTGAAAATCACCGAGCAGGTTGATTTCGACGGCTAAACCGGCTGTTGAGTGAGACGAAGAAGGCGGCCTTTGGGCCGCCTTTTTTACGTTTGCAGAGAACGTCCGTTTTCGAGGTGCAAACGTTCAGAGGCGTTCGAGCGGGATACCAAGAATCCCCCCTTGTGCTTTCAAAAAAGTCCATTTTGGTTACCGGAACTGGTAGTAAAAAAGGTACACGGTATGCCGAAACGGACGATCAAAGACACGGATAAGTCTCGTAATATTCAAGTAGAGGTCACAGGTGAGTTGAGCCTGGACGCTATGGAGGAGGTCTTGAGCGGCGCGGCTTCGGCGCTGGGGCTGACTATGTCACACATCACCACATTGAGCCGTAAAAAGTACCCCAACAACCGGCATTGGCATTTCAAAGAAGACCTCAAAGCCAAAGGCTGTTTGGATGTGACCTATTGGCCTGCTGGGCCTTTGTTTTGGATCACCATCAGGAATTTTGAACCTGATTGGGTTCATCGTTCGGGGGAGAGGTTGGCGTCGTTGATGGAAGAGCGGTTGGCGGAATTCTGACTAAGGAATTCACCAGCATGAAGCGTGTGTAAACACCGCCGAAGCTCCCGAATGAACGCTCGGGAGCTTCTCTTTTTGGAAAAAAGTTAGTCCAACCGCGCCCGCAGCACGCGCAGCATATTCTCACCCATCACTTTGCGGATTTGTGCCTCGCTCAATCCTGCGTCCATTAGGGCCTGCGTGAGTGCTGCCAGCTCGGAGGTGTCAAACGCCGTGCCCACAGAGCCGTCGAAGTCCGAACCCAAGGACACGTGGTTTTCGCCCAACAGGTCCACCGCCGCTCTCACGGTTTTGGCCACGCCCGCCGGGCTGTCATCACAGGTCACATCCGCCCAATAGCCGATGCCAACCACGCCGCCGCCCTGGTCCATGCCGTTTTGCACGATTGCCTGCATCAGCGCGTCTTCATAGTTTCGTTTCACCGGGCAGTTGCCGTAGATGCCGGTGTGGCTGACGATCATTGGCATGTTGGTCATCTCGATGACCTCGCGCGCCACCTGTGGGCTGGAGTGGGCCACGTCGATCACCAGATTGCGCGCTTCCACGGCTTTCACCACCTCGTGGCCAAAGTCGGTCAGGCCTTTGTTGCCAATGCCATGCAGCGAGCCGCCGAGTTCGTTGTCAAAGAAATGCTGCAGGCCAATCACGCGGTAGCCGACGTCTTGCAGCTTTTGCAGGTTGTCGATGTCGCCTTCCAGCGGATGTGCGCCTTCGATGCCCAGCATTCCGGCCACAACGGTTTTGCCGGCGGCACGGTCGGCCAGCACAGCATCAAGCTCTGCTTTGGTGCGCACGATGCGCAACTGACCGTCAGAGCGCTCCTCTGCGTCCTGCAGGCGTTCGGCTTGGTAAACCGCGCGCTCAAAAATGCTGTCCCAGGTGCGAGGTGGCCACAATTGGCCGACGGCCAGAAGCGTGATGTTGTCGCGCGCATCGGCGGAGTTGCTGTCGTAGTTTTGGCCTGCCGGGGATTTGGTCACAGCGGTGAAAACTTGCACGGCGACATTGCCTTCGATCAGGCGGGGCAGGTCGACCTGCCCGCGATTTGCCAGTTCCAGCGGGTCACGCTTCCACAGCAGCGTGTCGGCATGCCAGTCGCCTACGGTGAGGCTGGCGTGCAGGTCTTTCGCGGCATCGCTGACCTCATAGGGCGCGTGGTCTTTCACGGTGTTGCGCGATTTCTCTACGTGTCCCGGTGCCACAATCAAAAAGGCAACCACAGCCACAATCACAATGAGCAGCAACCGGCCCAACCATTTCCCCAAGGTGCGCATGTTCTTTTCCCCAATGCGTGTGTTTGGTCGCAGCCTAGGAGCAGAGACGCATTTGTCAAAGGTTGACGTAACAAGAGCGGATTATTGCGACCTTTGTTCTTGGAGCTTTGCGGCAAACGGGCGTCATGGCACTGTGTCGGGTATTGGATTGTATCGTGAGGACAGAAGATGATTTTGAGAAGCGTTTTGGTGGCGGCACTGGCTGTGTCTATGGGACTGTTTGTGGCGGATGGAGCCTTGGCAAAAGACAAGGGTGGTCAAGGCAATAGCAAGAAAGTGAAGATCGATAAGCCAGGCAAGGGCAATGGCAACGGAAAGGTCATTCCTCCGGGGCAGGTGAAACGCTACACTCGTGGTGCCAAGCTGCCGACCGATTTGAAATGGGACGACATTGGCGATTTGGACAAATGGAAGTTGAAGGCTCCGGGCAAAGGCAACCGCTACATCCGCGTGGATGATGAGATTTTGGAGGTCTCGGACGACCTCTCAACGGTGGTGGATGCGGTTGGCATCGTGGGGGATCTGCTGAAGTAAGGCGCGTCTACATGCGCACGCAGTTGATTGGCGCTTTGTCAGCCGACAGGATCATGTAGTTTTCCGAAGTGAATGTGACCGTTGCGCTGGCATCGCTGCCGTCCAGAAGGGCCCGGCGCAGGGTTTCGGCATGTTCGCTGCGGCGTGCGTCCTGACCGTCGATTGTCAATTTGCTGACATAGGCGGAGACCGGTGTGTCGCTGAGCGTGCCGTTGACCAACTGGTAGTCAGAGCGATAGCGCGCCTGGGCTGAGACCTCTTGGTCCAGCCCGAGGAAGTCGATGTTGACCAGCGCATCCAGTCGCCCGGTTTCCGAAAACGTCACATTGGAAACCGCATCATTGTCTGCTGCGCTGCGCGCGCACGTCCACGTGCCAAGGATAGATTGTGCAGAGCTAAAAGGGGCTGAAAGCAGTACCAAAGTGGCGGCGGTTAACAAGGCTTTCATATCGGGTCTCCTATGGACAAAACAAGCGCACAAGTAACGCAAAACCAGTTGAACAGAGCGTAGAACAGGCGACGTGGCGCTTCAATCTTTGAGTGTGATTGTTTCGGGAGCCTCCACGCGGCTATGGTGGGCTTGCATAAACGGCCAAGGGGCGGACATGGCGCAGGTTTTGATTGTCTATCACACTCGCACAGGCGGCAGTCGGCAAATGGCAGAGGCGGCGTTTGCAGCGGCTCGTGCGGAGGGGAATGCGCGGCTTTTGTCTGCGGAAAAGGCACAGCCAGAGGATGTGCTTGCGGCGGATGGCTATCTGTTCTGCGGGCCGGAAAACCTCGCCGCGCTTTCGGGGGCGATGAAAGAATTTTTTGACCGCTGTTACTATCCGGTGCTGGGGCAGATCGAGGGGCGACCGTATGCGCAAATGATTTGTGCCGGGTCCGACGGGCAGGGCGCGGCGCGGCAGTTGGCGCGGATCGCCACAGGATGGCGGCTCAAAGAGGTGCAGCCGCCGCTGATTGTCTGCACTTTTGCGCAAACGCAGGACGAAATTTCCGCGGAGAAGGTGATTGGCGCGGCGGATTTGACGCGCTGCGCAGCGCTTGGCGCAGCGCTGGGGGCAGGGCTGGCGATGGGGGTGTTTTGAGGCCTAGAACAGCAAGGCCAGTGCCAAGTAGCTGGACATGCCAAACAGCGACACCAGACTTAGGCTCATAAAAATGCCACGCAGGCCGTCTTTACCACTCAGGTAGGAATAGGCATGACCAAGGCGGCCAAAGGCAAATCCAATCATCCAGATGAACGCCAGGCTTTTTGAGGGCGAGATCAACATCATAGCTGGAGCAAGGATCGCGAAGTAGAGGGTGTTCTCTGACGCGTTGTTATGGGCGTCGTGGTGACGCTTCACTTCCCGTGTCCCACTCGGGTCCGCATCTGTTTCCAGCTTTCCGGCCTTGGCCCATTCTTCCGGCGTGGCCTGTAGGCCATATTTGAGGCGCGTGAGCTCGGTGCTGGTCATCAGCCAGACATGGTTGGCCAGCAGCAGCAGTCCGCTGATGGTGAAGGCAACCAGGATGGGCTTGGAGGGCACAGCTGGCACCGTCGGCGCAACGCCAATCAATAGGTTCAGCACGATGGCGGCTACAATCAGAGCAAAGGGGTAGAGGATGATGATGCGGCGCACGCGCCGCACGCGATTGGGGTCTATACCGTTCTCAGTCACGCTAAACTCCTCCACTCTCACCCTTGAGTGGTAGAACACATGGTCATGTTCAATTCAGATAACAAGTGTGAGGTGGTGCGCGCGGTTAGCCATGCTTATGAGAATAGGCCGTCTGCGCCTGTGAAATGTCCGCCTCGTGCTCCACTGCCCAGTTGGCCAAGCCGGTGATGTGGCCCAGCAGTGAGTGACCCAAAGGGGTGAGGCTGTACTCAACGGAGGGCGGACGGGTGTCAAAGACTTCGCGGTGCACTAAGCCATCCCGCTCCAGCCCACGTAAAGTGACAGTCAACATTCGTTGCGAGATACCCGCCACCGCGCGCAAAAGGGCACGAAACCGTTCCGGCCCACGCCCCAGTCGCAGCACCACCAGCACGCTCCATTTGTCTCCAACCCGATCCAGCACATCGCGCACCGGACAGGTGCCGCTAAAGTCATTGGCG
This sequence comes from Shimia sp., assembly GCF_049116215.1. Lineage (GTDB taxonomy): Bacteria > Pseudomonadota > Alphaproteobacteria > Rhodobacterales > Rhodobacteraceae > Shimia. Next base: position 206,958 of record NZ_JAGDZB010000003.1, read on the forward strand.
ACCCAAGCGTCCACACCGTCGTTCATCTCCTGAATCTCGGAGGGGGTTACTTCTGTGTTCCTATCCAATGAATTAGTGCCTCCTTTTGGTGACAAACCAAGTCTCCTAAGTGTGGTTCTTAACAGTAACCACCATACCATGGAGAACCACTATGAACCAGACCGTTGCCATTTTTGGCGCCACCGGCGCACAAGGCGCTCCCGTTGTGCAGGAAGCGCTTGCCAAAGGGTTGACCGTGCGCGCCGTTGCGCGTGACGAGGCCAAAATTTCCGACATGCATGGCGCGGCGCAGGCCTATGCGGCCACTTTGGATGATGTTGACGCCATCGCGCGGGCACTGGACGGCGTAGACGCGGCCTTCTTGCATCTGCCAGCCCCAACCAATCCGGAAGATCCGCAAACCTGGATGACCGCGTTTTTCACTGCGGCGCATCAAGTTGGCTTGCCGCTTCTGGTGTTTACAACCGGCGGCACCACAGGGGACCGTTACCCATCTTCGATGATGATCGATGCCACAACGGGCGGCATGATGGCGGTTTTGAACAGCGGCATACCCTCCATTGTCTTGCAGCCCACCATCTATCTGGAAAACCTGTTGCCCGGGTTCTTGACACCGCAGCTGAAAACCGAAGGTGTGCTGGCCTATCCGCCGTTGCCGGACACAATGAAGGTCACTTGGACCTCGCATTTTGACCAAGCGCGTGTGGTGGTGGCGGCGTTGACCCGTCCCGATCTGGCCGGGCAGCATTTTGAAATTGGCACGCCCGCGCCGCTGACTGGTGGGCAAATGGCAGAGCTGTTGTCTGGCTGGGTGGATCGCCCGGTGTCCTTTGCCCCGCAGTCGCCCGAAGCTTTGGGGGCGCAGGTGGCGGAGGCCTTTGGCAATCCGGGCATGGGGCACATGCTGACCGACATGTACGGAGCGCTGGCCAAAATGGACGATGACGACATGTGTATCGATACGCAGCAGATTGAGGAGACCTTTGGTGTCACCCTGTCCACTGTTGCGGACCACATCAAAAGCTGGGGCAAAGCTGCTGCGGCGGCCTAAGAAAAAGGGCCGGGGAGTTTTCCCCGGCCCTTCGATATTTGCGAGACAGCTTGAGGCGTCACTCCATCGCCTCAAGCTCGTCGATCATTGACGAAATCATGCTCAGACCCTTGTCCCAGAACTTCGGATCGGAGGCGTCCAGGCCAAATGGTGCGAGCAGTTCGGAGTGGTGCTTGGAGCCGCCCGCTTTGAGCATTTCGAAGTATTTGTCCTCAAAGCCTTCGTCGCCTTCGGCATAAACCGCATAGAGCGCGTTTACGAGGCCGTCGCCAAAGGCATAGGCGTAGACGTAGAACGGCGAGTGCACAAAGTGCGGAATATAGGCCCAGAAGGTTTCATAGCCGTCCATATATTCAAACGCCTCGCCGAGGCTTTCGGCCTGTACCGACATCCAAAGCGCGTTGATGTCTTCTGGTGTCAGCTCGCTTTCACGACGGGCGGCGTGCAGTTTGCACTCAAAGTCGTAGAACGCGATTTGGCGCACCACGGTGTTGATCATGTCCTCAACTTTGCCCGCCAGCAGGATTTTGCGCTGCTCCTGGGTTTCGGCTTTGTCCAGCATGGCGCGGAAGGTGAGCATTTCGCCAAACACCGAGGCGGTTTCCGCCAATGTCAGCGGGGTGGAGGAGAGCATCTCGCCCTGGTCTGCGGCCAGCACCTGGTGCACGCCGTGGCCCAGTTCATGCGCCAAGGTCATGACATCGCGTGGTTTGCCGAGATAGTTGAGCATCACATAGGGGTGCACGTTGGTCACAGTGGGGTGGGCAAAAGCGCCGGGGGCCTTGCCGGGTTTCACACCCGCATCAATCCAGCCTTTGGTGAAGAATGGCTCTGCCAGCTCGCCCATACGTGGATCAAAGGCGTTATACGCGTCCATCACGGTTTTTTGCGCGGTGTCCCAATCGACGGTGGTTGGGTCTTCCATGGGCAGCGGTGCGTTGCGGTCCCAAACCTGCATCACGTCCAGCCCCAGCCATTTGCGCTTCAGCTCGTAGTAGCGGTGGCTGAGCTTGGGGTAGGCGGCAACCACGGCGTCGCGCAATGCCTCGACCACCTCGGGTTCCACATCGTTGGACAGGTGACGGCCGGTTTGCGCGGTCGGCATGTTGCGCCAGCGGTCCACAACTTCTTTTTCCTTGGCGGCGGTGTTGTGCACGCGCGCGAAGATTTTGATGTTTTCGGCAAAAACCTCGGCCAGCTCACGTGCCGCCGCTTCTCGCTTTTCGCGGTCCGGGTCGGTCAGGAAATTCAGCGTGCCTTCGATGTTGAGCTCTTCGCCGTTCACGTTGAAAGTCAGCCCTGCGATGGTTTCGTCAAACAGACGCTCCCATGCGTCGCCCACCACACCAAGATCGTGCAGGAATTTTTCCAGCTCGTCCGACAGCTGGTGCGGCTTCATTGCGCGAATGCGGCGGAAGACTGGCTCATAGCGCGCAAGCTCAGCGTTTTCTGCAAAGGCGGTGGAGAGGGTGTCATCTTCGATGCGGTTGAGTTCCAGCGTGAAGAACACCAGCGGTGTGGAGAAGTTTGTCAGCTTTTCCTGCATGTTGGCCATGAATTGCGCGCGTTCGGCGTCTGTGGTCAGCTGGTAGTAACGCAGGCCGGCGTAAGACATGATGCGGCCGGACACTTGCGAGATTTTCTCGTTGCGCTGCACACAGGTTAGTAGGTCGGCAGCGGACAGGTCGGCCAGTTCGCGTTCATAATCGGAGGCAAAGGCGGCACATTCGCCTTCAAGCCAGTCCAGGTCGGCGGTCAGCTCTGGCGCGTCGTCGCCGGTATACAGGTCGCTCAGGTCCCACTCTGGCAGGTCACCAAACTCATTTGCGCCGGAGGAGGCGTTTGCGTCGCGGACGGGAAAGGGAAGGTTCAGCATGGAAGCGGCCTTTGTTCAAAAATCTGTTGTGGATCAGATAGGCAGAGCGGGGCGGGAGGTTCAAGAGGGGGTTGCACTCCTTTGCGCGGCGCGGGAGCATAGCGGTAAGTCAAAGACGGAGGATTGAGATGCGGTTTGTGCGGTATGGCGAACGTGGGGCGGAGAAGCCCGGCGTGTTGGACAAGGCGGGACAGGTGCGGGAATTGTCCGGTGTGGTGGCAGATTTGGCTGGCGACGTGCTGGCGGACCTGCCGGAGGTGGATCCGGAAAGCCTGCCTCTGGCGGAAGGCGATCTGCGACTGGGCGCACCGGTGGGGCAGGTGGGCAAGTACCTGTGCATTGGTCTGAACTATTCTGACCACGCCGAAGAGGCGGGCATGGATATTCCCAAAGAGCCAATCCTGTTTATGAAAGCCACTAGCGCCATTGTGGGCCCGGATGATCCGGTGATCCTGCCGCGCGGGTCTGAAAAAGGCGACTGGGAGGTGGAGCTGGCCGTGGTGATTGGCAAGGCGGCAAAATACGTCTCCAAAGAAGACGCGCTGAGCCACGTGGCAGGCTATACCATCGCCAACGACGTGTCGGAGCGCAGTTTCCAGATCGAGCGTGGCGGGCAATGGACCAAAGGCAAAAGCTGCGACAGCTTTGGGCCGCTAGGGCCGTGGCTGGTGACGCCGGATGAGGTGGGGGATGTGCAGGACCTTGCGCTGGCGCTGGATCTCAATGGAGAGCGGGTGCAGACCGGCAATACGGTGTCGATGGTGTTTGGCGTGGCGGAGATCATCTCGTATCTCAGCGACATGATGACCTTGCATCCTGGCGATGTGATTGCCACCGGCACGCCGCCCGGTGTTGGCATGGGCTTCAAGCCGCCGCGCTATCTGCAAGCGGGGGATGTGATGGAGTTGAGCATTGCGGGGCTGGGCAAACAGCGCCAGCGGGTGATGCGCGACGGGTGATATCTGCCAAAGAAAAGTGAGGGGCCAGCCTCTCACACACACCGGGATATTTCCGGACTATGAATGCCCAGGGAAGTGGCTGTCATAAAAGGCAGCACAGGCGTCAAAGATGTGGGTGCGCGTTTCCGGCACTTCCATCAGGACTTCATGTTCACCATCCTCAATCAGGTCCAACGTGCCATTGGGCCAGCGTGCCATTCGGTCATGGACCTCGCCAGTGTGCACAATGCGCTCATCGGTGCCGAGGAAGGTCAGGCACGGGATGTCAGGCGAAGGACGGGAACGCAGGTCTTTGCATTCCTTGAGCGCTTCATAGACCCAGTTGATTGCCGGCCCAGCAAGGGCGAGATCAGGCTGCCCGGTCATTTGGCGCTGCATATACGCGTACATGTCGGGGTCTTTGGTCAGCGTGTTGTCGTCAAACGGTTGGTCGAGCACCAGGGTGACCGGTGAGGTCATCGGGGACAGGCGGCCGCCAAATCCCAAAGGTTTGCTCAATGCGCCAATTGTCCAGGCGGCGGCCCGCAGGTGGGGTGCCAGACCAATGCCCCACATTGGGGCAGAGAAGGAGGCGGTTTTGACCGGCAAGCCTTCGTGCAGCGCGCGCAGGCCAATGCAGCCGCCCATAGAGTGGCCCAACAAGTGCCAGGGCTGCGGCAGGTCCAACCCGCCAAGCGCAGTCAAGACAGCGGCCACGTCGCGCTGAAAATCCGCAAAAGTCTCGACATAGCCCACATAACGGGGCTCCACCATGCGATCCGCCAGCCCTTGACCACGCCAATCGATGGCAATCATCGCGTAGCCACGAGCCGCAAAATCTGCGGCAGCACGGCCGTATTTTTCCACATATTCCGTGCGGCCAGGAAACAGCAGCACAGTCCCTTTGGCCGGGCCATTGGCGTTTTCCAAAGGCCAATGGGCAAAGCGCAGGCGCACCCCGTCATCCGCTGTCACCCAGTAAGCCTGCGCCTCTGGGCCTTCGGCAACGTCGTGATGAAAAGGCGCGCTCTGCAAAGTCATTAGGCCAGCACGCCGCCCAGCTTCATCGCCGCGCCCATGTCGCCGTCAATTGCCAGTTTGCCAGACATGAAAGCCGCCGTAGGGTTCAGTTCACCGTCGAGAATCGACTGAAAGGTGTCTGCGTCGGCAGTCATGGTCACATCTGCGTCGTCGTCGCCAGCGCGAACGCCGTCCGCGTCGATGATGATGGCGCCTTCGCCTTCGATGGCAAATTTGGCAGAGCCGTCAAAGGCTTCACCGCCAAGTTTCTCGGTCAGGGCTGCCACTGCGGCGGAAATGATATCGCTCATCTGCTTGATCCTTCAAATTCTTGTGCACATGTTGGGAATCACACGCACACGGGCTACATTGATTTACGTTATGGTCAACTTACGACATCTTCTCAAACCTACCGTTGCGGCATTTGTGCTGTGTGTCACGGTATTTCAACCAACAGTTGCCGTTTCTCAGGAAAATGACACCGCTGAGATCGTATCCGACGGCGAAATGTCGCGTATGATGGCAGAGTTGAAGGTGGCGGATGCCGCGCGGGCAGAGCAACTGGCTGGGCAAATTCGCCATCTGTGGGATGCGTCCGGGTCTGCCACGGCGGATTATCTTTTGCGCCGCACGCGCAAAGCAATTGATGTGTCTGAGATGGAAGCCGCGGTGGAACATGCCACGGCGCTGGTGGATCACGCGCCGGAATTTGCCCAAGGCTGGGCCGAGCGGGCGCGTGCCTATTATGCACTGGATCTATATGGACCAGCTTTGAGTGATTTGGAGCAGGTGATTGCGCTCAACCCGACACATTTTGATGCGGTGATGGGATTGGCCATTATGCTGGACGAGATTGGCAAGCCGGAAGATGCCTATGAGGCTTATCAGCAGGTGCAGTCTATACATCCCCATCAGGCGGGCCTAACAGAAGCTTTGGAGCGACTCGCGCCGTTGGTGCGTGGACAGGATCTCTGAGCCATAACTTTTAGCCAAACGGGGCAAACAGATGGCCGACTATCGGCAGATCACGGCGGTGTTGGGCCCCACCAACACAGGCAAAACCCATTATGCCATTGAACGGATGCTGGGCTATCGCACTGGGGTGATTGGCCTGCCGCTGCGGCTTTTGGCGCGCGAGGTCTATGACCGCATCGTGGCGGCCCGCGGCCCGTCAGTGGTGGCGCTGGTCACCGGCGAAGAGCGTATTGTGCCGCCGCGTGCCCAGTATTGGGTGGCAACAGTTGAGGCGATGCCTGAGGGGCTGGGCGCGGACTTTGTTGCGATTGATGAAATCCAGCTTTGTGCAGATCCCGAGCGCGGGCATGTGTTTACCGATCGCTTGCTGCGGATGCGTGGCACCCAAGAGACCTTGTTTTTGGGCAGCGATACCATGCGCGGCACCATTGCTGAACTGGTGCCCGAGGCGCAGTTTATGCGCCGCGAGCGCATGTCGACCCTGAGCTATTCCGGGTCTCGCAAAATCAGCCGGATGCAGCCACGCTCCGCGATTGTTGGGTTTTCGGTCGACAATGTTTACGCCATTGCCGAGCTGATCCGTCGTCAAAAAGGCGGCGCCGCGGTGGTGATGGGGGCGTTGAGCCCGCGCACACGCAACGCGCAGGTCGAGCTCTATCAGAACGGCGATGTGGACTACCTCGTGGCGACCGATGCCATTGGCATGGGGCTCAACCTCGACATCGATCACGTGGCTTTTGCTTCTACCACTAAGTTTGATGGGCGACGTATGCGGCCTTTGGCGCCCAATGAGCTGGCCCAAATCGCGGGTCGGGCAGGGCGGGGCATGAGCCACGGCACCTTTGGGGTGACCGGCGAGGCCCCCCCGCTGGACGAAGGTGTGGCCGAGGCGATCATGGAGCATCGTTTTACACCGGTACGCAAACTCAATTGGCGCAATGCGGCGCTGCAATTTGGCACCGTGGATGCGCTGATCAACTCGCTCGAGGTTGGCTCTGACGACGAGCTGCTGATCAAAGCGCGGGAAGCGGACGATTTGCGGGCGCTCAAGACCGTATCGCGTGAGGCGGAAGTCATGGCTCGGGCCAGCGACGGGCGCTCGGTGCAATTGCTGTGGGATGTGTGCCGCATCCCGGATTTTCGCGGCATCAGCCATGCCGAACACGCCCAGATGATTGAACAGATTTTTGGCTTCCTGCATCAAAACGGGCAAGTGCCGGACGATTGGCTGGCACGGCAGGTCAAAAGGCTGGATCGCGCCGATGGTGACATTGACACATTGTCGAAACGTCTGGCGTTTATCCGCACGTGGACATATGTCGCACAACGTAAAAACTGGGTAAGTGACGAAAACCATTGGCGTGGGGAAACCCGCGCGGTAGAAGATCGCCTATCGGATGCTCTGCATGAGCGTCTAACGCAAAGATTTGTGGATCGGCGCACATCGGTTTTGATGCGCCGGCTCAAACAGAAGGAGGCCCTTTTGGCCGAAGTGAATGATAAAGGTGAGGTGACCGTCGAAGGTGAATTCGTCGGTCGTCTTGAAGGGTTCCGTTTTAGTGCGGACAAAGAAGCCAGCGGACAGGAAGCCAAGACGCTGAAATCAGCGAGCTTGCAGGCGTTGGCGCCGCAGTTCCATTTGCGCGCGGATCGGTTTTACAACGCGCCGGATACGGAAATCGACTTTACCGAACAGGGTGGCCTCATGTGGGGCGAGCACGCGGTGGGCAAATTGGTTGCCGGTGCAGAACCTCTGAAGCCAATGATCGACGTCTTTGTTGACGAAGAAGCAGGCGCAGAAGTGGCGCAGAAGGTGGAACGCCGTCTTCAGCACTTCATCGACCGCAAGATTGCGGCGCTGTTTGAACCTCTGTTGAACCTGAGCAAAGACGAAGAGCTGAACGGCTTGGCGCGGGGCTTTGCCTTCCGCATGGTCGAAAACCTTGGCATCATTCCGCGTGGCGAAGTGGCCACCGAAGTGAAAGAGCTGGATCAGGACGCGCGCGGCACTCTGCGTAAGCACGGCATCCGTTTTGGTCAGTTCACCATCTTTATGCCACTGCTGCTGAAACCCGCACCGACACGGTTGCGTCTGGTGTTGTGGTCTTTGGCGCAAGGTCTGCAGGACTTCCCAGAATCCCCGCCTCCAGGTTTGGTGACAGTGCCAACCATCAAAGAGGCGCCCCGTGGTTACTACGCCATGTCCGGCTACCGCGCCGCAGGTGAGCGCGCGATCCGCATCGATATGTTGGAACGTCTTGCAGATATGCTGCGCGCCGAAGATAGCCGTGGTGGGTTTGAAGCCAAAGCCGACATGCTGTCGATCACCGGCATGACGCTGGAGCAGTTTGCTGATCTGATGCAGGGCCTTGGCTATGCGGCAGAGAAAGGCGAACGGGCGAAGGTGAAGGCCGCGCCAGAGGCGACGCCAGCGGAAGAAACGGCAGCTACGGAAACACCTGCGCATGCGGAGGCATCTGAGGCGGTTGCAACAGAAGAAGCAGCCCCTGAAACGGATGCCGCGCCAGAAGCACCTGTTGAAGAGGCTCCAGCCGAAGAAGCTGCGGCCGAGGCTGCATCTGCCACTGAAACTGCTGCCGAACCTGAGGTGGAAGTGTTCTACACCTTCACATGGGCTGGCCGTCAGGGCGGCAATCGCAATCAGCAACGTCGTGGCGGCGGCCAAGGTCAGGGCGGCCAGCGCCGCAACGACCGTCAGGGTGACAAGCCCCGTGGCAAAGGTGGCAAGCCAAAAGGCAAAGGCCCGCGTCGCGACAATGGTCCTAAGCAGTTCCAGGCCCGCCCTCCTAAAAAGGAGAAGGCGATTGACCCGGACAACCCCTTTGCTGCGGCACTTATGGGGCTGAAAGACAAGGGCTGAGCGCGTGAGCGCTCCGTCCCCCAACGGCCTGTCTCCTAAGCTTCGGGCAGACAAATGGCTTTGGCAGGCGCGGTTCTTCAAGACCCGTGGCCTGTCGGCCAAAGTCATCACTGGCGGTCATCTGCGTGTAAATGGACAGAAAATCGCCAAAGCCAGCTATGGTGTGACAATTGGTGACGTTTTGACGTTTCCACAGGCCAAACGTGTGCGGGTGATTAAGGTGGCCGGGCTTGGCGAAAGACGCGGACCTGCGCCGGAAGCGCAAACATTATATGAAGATTTGACGCCGGAAGAGAAACCTGTTCCCAAGAGCCCCGGCTCTGACGGAAAAGGGCGTCCAACCAAGCGTGATCGCCGCAATCTCGATCTTATGAAGTCTTCGCGGCTTGAAGATTAAGCCGCTCTGTTTTAGGCAGTTCGTCAAAGCTGATGTGAAAGACTGAGCCATGACCTACGTCGTTACTGAAAACTGCGTCGCCTGCAAATACACTGACTGTGTCGAAGTCTGCCCGGTGGACTGTTTCTATGAGGGCGAAAACTTCCTTGTGATCCACCCAGACGAGTGCATCGACTGTGGTGTGTGTGAACCGGAATGCCCTGCGGATGCGATCCGTCCGGACACCGAGCCAGATATGGAGAAGTGGGTCGAGTTCAACCGGAAGTACTCCGAGCTGTGGCCGGTCATCATCACCAAGAAAGACCAGTTGCCCGAAGCTGAAGAGCGCGACGGCGAAAGTGGCAAAATGGAGAAATACTTCTCCGAAGCACCCGGCGAAGGTGGCTAAGGTCTCACGACTGGCTGATTCGGTCTGAAAATGGGACAAGACTGCTGTCCAAGCTGTACATTGCAGCCTTAAGAGGCTGAAAACTGAGCACAAAACACCTTTTGAAGCCTGCTGCGCTTTAAAAGGCGCGGTTTTTGTGTTATATTACTGTCACAGAGGACATAACTGCCTGAGAGCCATCCCCGCATTTGCTGAGGGTGGCTTTTTCTACCAGAGGACATTCCGTATCGGGAAACAGCCTTTCCCGAGCGAAAATTTGTCGTCTGGCATGATGGGGGCTCACAAAGGAAGTACTGCATGAGCAAATCCAAGAAAAACGAGTTCAGCCCGAACGAATACGTTGTCTATCCGGCACACGGCGTGGGGCAGATCATTTCCATCGAAGAGCAGGAAGTTGCAGGCATGCAGCTGGAGCTTTTTGTGATCTCGTTTGAAAAAGACAAAATGACCCTGCGGGTGCCGACCAACAAAGCCACCGAAATTGGCATGCGGTGTCTGAGCAGCCCGGACGTGATTGAGCAGGCGATGAAGACCCTAAAAGGCAAAGCCAAGGTCAAACGCGCCATGTGGTCCCGCCGCGCGCAGGAATATGAGCAGAAGATCAACTCCGGTGATCTGATTGCCATTGCCGAGGTTGTCCGCGACCTGCACCGAACCGATGATCAGCGTGAGCAGAGCTATTCTGAGCGCCAGCTCTATGAAGCGGCGCTGGAGCGTTTGACCCGCGAAGTGGCTGCGGTTGCCGATGGTGACGAAGCTGCTGCGGCCAAGAAAGTGGACGATGTATTGGTGTCTCGCGCACCGGCCGCCGCTTAAGCGTTTCACACGTGTTTTGAGGGGATCGCACCTGAGGGTGCGGTCCCTTTTTTGTGGCCTATCAAACCGTTGCGTGAATCCACGTGTTGGCGTTTACTGCCTGAAAGGGAAGGGCGCAGATGGACAAGATCAAGGCAACAGTTGAACGGCTTTACACGGATCACACGCCGGAGGCGGTGAAGTTCCGCTATGCGCTGATCATTTTTGATTTTGTCACCATCCTGTTTTTTATCGCAACCGCGCATGTGCCTTATGGTGCGGGCCTCATCCTCGCCAGTCGTGTGACCGGGGTGATTATCTGCCTTGATTTGGTGGCGCGGTGGTGGGTGGCCGAGGACCGCAAGTTTTTCCTCACACGCATCTACACCATTGCGGATGTGGTGGTGATTGGCTCGCTGTTTATTGATCCTTGGTTGCCTGGTGATCTGGCATTTTTGCGGGTTCTGCGTGGCCTGCGCCTGATCCATTCCTACCACCTGCTCTACGACCTGCGCCGGGACAGCCGTTGGTTCCGCACCCATGAGGACGCGGTGATTGCGACCATCAACCTGTTTGTTTTTGTCATGGTGACCTCGGCGTCGTCGCTGGTTTTCTTCATCGACAAAGAGGCCACGGCCACGCCGTTCATTGATGCGATGTACTTCACCGTGGCGACGCTCACCACGACTGGATATGGCGACATCACTCTGGATAGCCCTGGCGGCAAGCTGTTTTCCATCTGTATCATGGTGGGCGGCGTGGCGCTGTTTGTGCAACTGGCGCAAGCGATCATCAAACCGCAGAAGGTCCGGCATAAGTGTGGGAGCTGCGGCCTGTTGCGCCATGATCCCGATGCGGTGCATTGCAAACATTGCGGCGCCACGATCTGTATCGAGACGGATGGCGCTTAGAAGTACTGCGCTAGGATCACAAGGGTGAAGAGTAGGGTGATCTCGGTGATTTGTTGAGTTGCTCCGAGCACATCGCCGGTCTGACCGCCAATTTTCACCCGTGCCGTGGCGGAGCACAGCGCCGCCATCACAAACGCCACGCCAGCCAAGATCACGCCGGGCACACCAACACAGCCAAAGGCCGTCACACCCGCCAGCGCAAAACCTGTGAGCGCGCCCGTGCGGGGTGCACGGCCTTGGGAGTGGCTTAAGCCATCGCTGCGGGCATGAGGCAGGGCGGCCATCACCAATGTCATATTGGCGCGCGACAGCATCGCCACGGCCAGTAGCCCAAACAGCCAGACGTCCGCTTCCAGCAGGATCGTGATAGCGCCCCAGCGGGCGGCAATGGACAGGCACAGCGCAATGACGCCGTAGGCACCAATATGGCTGTCACGCATGATCTCTAGTCGCCGGACTTTGTCCCAACCGCCCCAGAAACCATCTGCGGTGTCGGCAAGCCCGTCTTCATGCATGGCACCACTCATCACCACCATGGCGGTGAGCCAGACCACAGCGGCCAATACCGGCGGCAAACCAAGCAACAGCAATCCGGCGGTGGGTAGGGCCGCCAGCAAAGCGAGAGCTGCGCCGGCAATGCAATAAGCCCATGCAGCGCGTGCGCCACGCGAGAAATCCGCTTTCACCGGCAGGCGTGTCAAAAGCGCCAAAGCAGTGTTGATGTCGCGAGGGCGAAACGGTGACGTGTCGGAACTGGCCATACCTGCGTCTTTTTCCTTACTTGCCGGGGGCTGGATATGAGGTAAACAGCGCTAACGTTAAAAATTCAACAGGAGCCCGGCCAATGTCCGCAGAATTCACCTCTTTGGCAGAGTTTACAACGCTTGTGGCGGCGGCGCCGGATGTGGACCAGACAGCCCTCGGCGAAGCTGAGGCGCGCAATGGTCAATTGACCAAACCACCGGGTGCGCTTGGTCGCTTGGAAGACATGGCGATCTGGTACGCGGGCTGGCGTGGCAATCCACGCCCCAACATTGAGGCGCCGCAGGTGATTATCTTTGCGGGCAATCACGGTGTGACTGCGCAGGGGGTATCAGCATTCCCGGCGGAAGTGACCGCGCAGATGGTGCTGAACTTCGAGCATGGTGGTGCGGCGATCAACCAGCTGAGCAAACTGGCGGGTGCGGACTTGGACGTGATCGCGCTCGATCTGGACACGCCAACTGCCGACTTCACCCAAGGCCCAGCCATGAGCGAAGCGGAGGTTGTGACTGCGCTGCAAGCGGGTTGGAACGCGTTGAAAGACGACGCGGATCTTTTGGTTGTGGGCGAGATGGGCATTGGCAACACCACCAGCGCAGCGGCGATTGCCTATGCGCTCTACGGTGGAGAGGCGGAAGAGTGGGTTGGTCGTGGGACTGGCGTAGATGAGGCGGGTTTGGCCATCAAAGCGCGTGTGGTGCGTGAAGGCGTGGCGGCCAACAACACACCTAAAGGTCTGGAGGCGTTGCGTTGTCTCGGCGGGCGTGAGCTTGCCGGTATGGTTGGCGCCATGGCGCATGCACGGGTGCTGCGTATTCCTGTGATCCTTGATGGTTTTATCGCCACCGCAGCAGCGGCCACATTGGGCGAAGAGGTGGATGACGCTTTGGATCACATGATTGCAGGCCACGTGAGCGCAGAGAGTGCGCACCCAGCCTTGTTGGCGCAGATTGGCAAAGAGCCAATCCTGAGCCTCAACATGCGTTTGGGCGAAGGCTCTGGTGCCGCTGTGGCGATCAACATCCTGAAGGCAGCTGTCGCCACGCACTCCGGCATGGCCACTTTTGCTGAAGCCGGTGTGTCTGACAGCTAAGCCATACTGGTTGGAGCGCGTTTAGGCGCGCTCCTCTGGATCACTGTCGAGCTGAGCGAGCATTGCGTCCTGCAGCTCTTTCTCCAGCGATTTTGCGCGTTTCTTGTAAGCGTCGTTTTTGGACAACGGCATGTCCTCACGCCACAGCTGCGCCAACTCCTGCATTGCGTAGCGATCATGTTTGTAAAACGCCTTTTCAGCCTGCGCGGCCTCATAGTCACTCAGGCCGATGTTTTCCAAAACATAGCGCCCAGCCCGCAGTGAACTGTCAAACATCTCCCGCACAATGTCATCCGCGCCAGCCTTATAAAGTCGGTAGACATTGCCGCGATCTTTGGCGCGGGCGATAATATGCAGCTCCGGCCGTTCGCGCCGGGCAAAGGCCACCAGCTTGATTGAGGCTTCCATATTGTCCAAGGCCACCACCAGAACCCGCGCTTCACGCAGGCCCGCGGCGTGCAGGATCTCTGGGCGGGTTGGGTCGCCAAAGAAGCCTTTTACGCCAAAAGAGCGCATATTTTCGATGGCCTTCATGTCGTTGTCCAGGACCACGGTCTGATAGCCGGAGGAACGCACCAGGCGGTTTACGATCTGCCCAAAACGGCCAATGCCCGCGATGATCACAGGACCGGTTTCATCCACTTCATCGTGCTCTCTCTGTTCCTTATTCTCGCTGCGATCCGAAGTCATTTTTGACAACACATCATGCAAGATGAACAGCAGCGGCGTGACCAGCATGGTGAGCGCCACAATCAGCAGGTATTTCTCTGCCGCCCAGGCCGGGATCACGTTTTGCTGTTCAGAGAAGGTGATCAGGACAAAGCCAAATTCACCCGCCTGTGCGAGCCCCAGTGTGAAGAGCCACAGATTGCGATGGCGCAGGCCAAAAGCGCGGCCCAGCACAAATAGGATGGAGGCTTTGATGGCGATCAGGCCTAGGGTAAGGCCAATGATCTGTCCCGGCGCACGGGCAAAGACGTTGAAGTCAATTTGCGCGCCAACGGTGATAAAGAACAATCCCAGCAGCAGGCCTTTGAACGGTGCGATGTCGCTTTCCAGCTCATGGCGGAATTCGGAGTTGGCCAGAAGCACACCAGCAAGGAAGGTGCCAAGGGCAGGGGAGAGGCCCACCAATTCCATCAGAAGTGCGATGCCGACCACAATCAGCAGTGCCAGCGCGGTGTACATCTCCGGCAGGTGGGCCGCGTGGATGAAACGGAAAACGGGGCGCATGAGATAGAGACCACCAAGAACAATCGAACCGACCGCGCCCAGAGTGACCAATGTGACCCCCCAACCCGGCAGGCCTTCGACAAGTGACCGGCTGTGTTCGTCGACATGGCCGCCTTCGGCAATCGCGCCGCTTGTGGCAATTTCCAATGCTTCCGGCATTGCCAAAAGAGGCAACAGCGCCAGCATCGGGATCACGGCAATGTCCTGTGCCAGCAACACCGAGAATGTCGAGCGCCCGCCGCTGGTTTGCATCAGGCCTTTCTCGGCCAATGTTTGCAGCACAATCGCGGTCGAACTCAGGGCAAAGATCAAGCCTGTGGCAACGGCGACATTCACTGAGAAGCCCAGGAAGATACAGGCGGTGGCCACCGCGCCGGTGGTCAGGCCAATCTGTAGCCCGCCAAGCCCCAACAGCTTGTCTTTCATCGCCCAAAGCGCGCGCGGGTCCAGCTCAAGACCAATGATGAACAACATCATCACCACGCCAAATTCAGCGTAGTGCAGCAACTCATCAGCCTCATGGGTGCCAACCAGCCCCAACACGGGGCCAATCAGAATACCGGCTGCCAAATATCCCAGCACCGATCCCAGCCCCAAACGGGAGGAAATCGGCACCGCGATCACCGCGGTGATCAGGAAAATAGTGGCGGTATAAAGGGCGTCTTCCATACGTCCTGTGTCCTGTTCTGTTGCGGCGCTTAGGTTGGCAGCGGGGCGTCTCGTTTGAGTTGGTCCATGACAATTTGACTTTGCACACGGCTTACGGCGGCATGTGGGAGCAAAACCTCATGAATCAAGCGGTTCAGCGCATTGAGATCCTCACAATAGGCCCGCAGCAAATAGTCTGCATCCCCGGTCAATGTCCATGCGCTGACAATTTCGGCGCGGGTGCTGATCAGTGTGGCGAAGCTTTGCGAGTTTTCCGGCCCGTGGGTGCCCAGTTGCACCTGAATAAAGGCCTGCACCGATAGGCCGAGCTTCTGTGGGCTCAGCCGGGCGTTGTAGCCCTCGATATAGCCCTCCGCTTCCAGCCGTTGTCGTCGTCGTCCCGCCTGACTTGGCGAAAGGTTGAGGATCTCGCCCAGCTCTTGTGCGGTGAGGTGGGCGTTTTTTTGCAGAGCGGAGAGCAGGCGCATGTCGATGGTGTCTAGCATGTGCGTATCTTTCGCGTGAAACGTAAACTATGTGCGTAGACTACGCGGAATTTTTCGGAATTGCACGTCAGTTCGCGGCGTTTCCGCATGATTGGCGGCGTATTCTTGCCTCAGCGAACATCACTATCCAAGAATCCCAAAAGGAGACGCGACATGGGTCCTTTCCCACATGATGCGCCACGCGCCGAAATTTCTGATTTCAACCCAGCTGGCACCGACGGCTTTGAGTTTGTCGAGTTTGCCCATCCTGAACCACAGGAACTGCGCGATCTCTTCACCAAAATGGGCTACGTCCATGTTGCCAATCACAAGACCAAAGCCATCGAGCTGTGGCAGCAGGGCGATGTGACCTACATCCTGAACAATGAACCTGGCAGCTTTGGCCTGCGCTTTGTGGAAGAGCACGGCCCGTGCGCACCGTCCATGGGCTGGCGTGTTGTGGATGCGCAGAAAGCTTATGATCAAGCGGTGGCCAAAGGCGCAGAAGCCTATGACGCTGACGACAAAACTCTCGACTGGCCTGCGATCAAAGGCATCGGCGGCTCGCTGATCTACTTTACAGATCAGTATTACGACACATCGCCCTTTAACGAAGAGTTTGACTGGATTGTAACTTCCAAGCCGGAAGGCGACGGGTTCTTCTACCTCGACCACCTGACCCACAACGTGTTCAAAGGCAACATGGACAAGTGGTTCAAATTCTACGGCGACCTGTTCAACTTCCGTGAGATCCGTTTCTTCGACATCGAAGGCAAGTTCACCGGCCTGCGCTCGCGTGCGTTGACCTCGCCCTGTGGCAAAATCCGGATCCCAATCAACGAAGACCGCGGCGAGACCGGTCAGATTGTGGCCTATCTGAAGAAATACAACGGTGAAGGCATTCAGCACATCGCCGTGGGATCTGATGACATCTACGGCTCCACCGATGCCATCGCTGACAAAGGCATCAAATTTATGCCTGGTCCGCCTGATGCCTACTACGATCTGTCCAAAGCGCGGGTTGTGGATCACGACGAGCCACTGGATCGCATGAAAAAGCACGGCATTTTGATTGATGGCGAAGGCGTGGACGATGGTGGTGAGACCAAAATCCTGCTGCAGATCTTCTCCAAAACAGTGATTGGCCCGATCTTCTTTGAGTTCATCCAGCGCAAGGGTGACGATGGCTTTGGCGAAGGCAATTTCAAAGCGTTGTTTGAATCCATCGAACAAGAGCAGATCAACAACGGCGAAATCGAAGCCGCTGAATAAGCCTCACAGGTATCTTTCCAACCGCGGTTGGAGCGAGGGAAGCGTCGTCCATTTACGTGATGGGCGGCGCTTTTTCATGACCACAAGCCTGTTGTTTTGTGTTGCCACACTTTTAAGATGACTTCAGAAGTCCTTTTGAAAGAGTGGTTCTATGTTGAAGTTTGCCCTTGGCACCATGAGTGCCCTTCTTGTGTCGACAGCTGTTCATGCCGCTGACATGACAATCTACACCGCCCAGAAAATCATCACGATGGAAACCAATATTCCGGAAGCGACGGCGGTGGCAGTGGCAGACGGACGGATTGTCTCGGTTGGCAGTTTGGACAGCTTGAGCGACTATGTCGAAAATCATGGGGCTGTTGTGGATGAGCGCTTTGCCGAAAAGGTGTTGATGCCGGGCTTTATTGACCCCCACATTCACCCGTCTTTGCCAGCAGTTTTGACGCAGTTTCCGTTTCTGGCGCCGGATGATTGGCATTTGCCAACCGGCGATTTTCCGGGGGCTAAAACCCATGACGATTACATTGCGCAGCTGAAAGCGCTGGTTGCGGCCCATGAGGCCTCTGACCATGACCAGTCTGTGCCGTTCATCGCTTGGGGCTATCACCAACTGTGGCACGGGGAGGTGAAGCGCCCACTGCTCAATGAGCTGTTCCCGGACACGCCGGTCATGCTGTGGCATCGCAGTTTTCATGAGGTGATCGGCAATGACGCAGCGCTTGACCTGCTTGGTATCAACGAGGCGGACGCACAGGTCTATCCGGAGGAGGCAAGCTGGGAAGATGGTCACTTCTGGGAAAACGGTGCCAAAGTGCTCGTCGCTAAAATGCCCTTTCTGTTTGCGCCGGATCGCTACGGAAAAGGCATGGAGAACTTTTATGAGATGCTGCATCAGGCCGGTGTGACCTCTGCGCTGGACATGGGCACCGGTATTTTTGGTGATCCTGAAGGAGAAATCGCGCTGATCCGCGCGACTGCCGACCACATTCAGCCCCCCACGCGGCTGATTTTGACACCCATCATCACGGATTTTCTCGCAAGGAAGAAAACGCCGGAAGAGGCGCTGGCCGAAATTGAAACCTGGCGCGAAGGCAATACTGAGCTTGTGGCGATCAAGGATCACTTTAAGATCATGATGGACGGGGCGATCTTCTCCGGTCTCAGTCAATATGGCTTCCCCGGATATAAAGACGGCCATGAAGGCATCTGGATGGCACCGCTCAGCGAGACGGAAAAATGGGCGCGGTTCTTCTGGAATCAGGGGTTTCAGATCCATGCCCACACCAATGGCGACAAGTCGGCTGAGGCGTTGATTGGCATTGTGCAACGCGCACAAGCGGAGACCCCGCGCTTTGATCACCGGACAACATTGGAGCATTTTGCCTTTGCCCACGAAGAACAGCTGCGTCAGATGGGCGCGCTTGGCATGGCCGTCTCGGCCAACCCCTACTACCAGTACATTTTGGCAGACATCTATGCGCAGAACTGGCTGGGGGAAGACATTGCCCGCTTCATGGTGCCGCTGGGGGCCGCTCGCCGACAGAATGTGACGGTGGCGTTGCATTCAGACAACCCGATGGCGCCGCTCAGCCCCCTGGTACTGGCGGATGCAGCGGTGAACCGGACCACCATCAATGGCATGCAAAATGCGCAAGTTGAGGCCTTAACCGTGCATGAAGCGATGCGCGCCATCACCATTGATGCAGCCTGGGTGATGAAGCGGGAGCATGATTTGGGCTCAATCCGAGCCGGCAAACGCGCGGACTTTGTGGTGCTGGAGGCCAATCCGTATGAAGTGCCGATTACAGAGATCAAAGACGTGCAGATCTGGGGCACGGTTTATGAAGGCACTGTGCATCCTGTGATAAAAAACTAGGCTTTAGCCTTTGGGCATCTTCAAGACGACGTTGCGCTTGCCTTTGGTGTAGTGCAGCTCGTCTTCGCTGATCGCAGACACGCGGCCGCCGTCCACACGGTCGCCCACTTGCACCTTCTTGTAGCGTCCGCTGGAGAGACGCACCAATGCACGGCGGTTGGACGAGGTGCCATAGACGCCAATCAGGTTCACTTTGTTGAGATTGATGGCGTTTTTGATGGTGGCCTGACGCGCCACCGAGGCCGTTGTCGGAATGTCTGGGACAACAGTTGCCGCTGCGGGCACAGCTGCGGCTGTTGTGGTTGAGGTTTCGGGGGCCGCCCGCGCAGCGAGTTGCGCGATATTAGCAGGCTTCAAGCGCGGACGCGGGGAGGCTTTGACCGCGTATTGCGTTGGCGTCGTGTCTTTTTCATCCGCCAGTTTGGCGTTTTCCGGACGCAGTTTGGGACGGATTTGTGCCAGTTCTTCGAGTGTCATACCACCATAAGTGGCGCGCTCGTTCTGCTCCAGAAGGTCATTCGGGCGCAGTTTGGGGCGCAGGGTGGCAAGGCGAGTGTTGTCCGCTTCGCTGATTTGTGGCTCTTCGCCAACCTTGATGCGCTTGGGATAGGCCGCGGGCACCACAGGCGGGCGTCCGGCAAACACCATCACCCCTTCGGGATTCAATGCGCCTTCAACAGTTGCGACAACCAAGCCGCGCTCATCCAGATCAAAGGTGGTGTCGGCGGCGACAGGATTGACTTGGGCGCGGGCAGGGCGGTCTGTGTCCAAAGCATCCGGCGCAGCCAAGGCCACCGCGTCAAACCCAATGGTGTCGCGATCCACAGAGGCGATGTAGATGTCATCACTGCTGTCGGTGGCGAGCTCCAACGGCTGTTCCGGTGCACGCTGCCAGATGCCGGTCACCGCATAGCGCGCCTCCGCCTCAACCGGGTCGACATTGCCATCGCTGACTTCATCCAACATGGTTTCGATTTCGGCGCTATCTGTGATGCTGTCCGGCGAGAGCGGTTCCAGAAGCGCGGTGTCCACATTGTCAGTTGGATTGGGCGTCATGCCGTCAGGTACGGTCACGACCATGGGCGCGTCGCTTGGCGGTAACTCCGGTTCCGGGGCCAATTCGGCGGCAGAGGCGGCGTTTGTTTCAGTCGCAGCCTCCGAGGCGGTGACGGCTGTGTTTCCTTCAGTTGTGACGGTATCGGTCTCTGCCTGAGGTTCAGCGGAACTGGCTTCAACCGCAACTTCAATGGCGTCTGGTTCGTCTGACCCAAACAGCCCCGCTAGGCCGTCCTCGGTTGCGTAGGTTGCCCAAAGGGCCACAATTGCCATCAACACCAGCAAAAGCGTGGTCAGGATCAGCCCCAAATGCCTAGGTTTGCCGCGCACTTCCTGTGGCCGCGCGCCAAACATGGTCATCTTCTGCTTTTCTTGTGCAGAGGTGTCTTGCGCTGCCTTTTTGGCTTTGGAGCGCGTGCCCTTTTTGCCGAGTTTGGGCGCAGGTCCGGCCACTTTGGTTTTGCTGCGGGCACTGGCAAATGTGGTTGCTTCCGTATCAGAGGCGGCGCTGTCGTCTGCCTTTGGTGCAGAGGAGGCGTCTTCGTCGTGTCCGGACTTTAGCCCGGCAACTGCCTTGGCCGGGTCAAACCGCAGCGGTGGTGTTTTGCCGTCGCTGGTGTTGGTTGGGATGCTGGGCGCATTGGTGCCACTGACCTTGCGAGTGACACCGCTGAGCTCCGGCGCAGCTTTGGTTTCCTTTGGCGCGGCTTTCTGCGCCCGGATCGAAGCAAAAGCGGCCGCTGGTTCTGCGGGCTTTGCGTCTTCTTTGGGCGCGGCAGGTTTGGCTGCTTTGGCTTTCTCAGATGTGACCGGTTGTACTGGCGCGGCCTCTGGTTTGACCTCGGATTTTGGCGCGTCTGATTCTGTCGCAGCGGATGTCTCTCGCTCCGGCGTCTGAGGCTCTTTTGGCTCAACAGGCTCCGCGGCAGGCACAGCCTGCACATCGTCTTGCGTTTCTGAGGCAGCCTCTTGCGCTTGCGCCGTCGTCTCTTCGACAGGTGTTGGATCTGACTCAAGTACCTCTTCGGCAGCCGGTTCCGCCGAGGCTGGCGCCACTGGCGGGATGTCCAGTTTGAGCTCCGCCTGTGGCTCAAGCTCAAGCTCAGGCTTGGGGGCTGGTACTGGCGCCGGTTCCGGTTCTGGCAATGGTCCTTCACCCACAACCACAATAGCGGTTTTGTCAGCCTTGATCTTGATGCCAGCGGCCTGGGCAGCGGCCGTGTCGCCAAAGTCCGGCGCACTTGCAAAACTATCTTGCGTCGGGATTGCCGTGAAATTTACCGGATTAAAGGCGTGTTCGACAGCAAAGGCTTCGGCTTCGTTCAGCGTGTCACGTGCCACCGCCGCGATCTGCGGAACTCGGTCCAACATGGCAATGTCAAACACCAGCTGATCCGCGCGATAAGGCGTTTCCGCCTCCAGCGCATCTTCTGCTTTCTGGCGACGCTTCTTCTCGCTCATCCGGCCAGCAGGCAGGGTCAGATATTTGATCTGATCATTGGGCAGCACCAGCGTGGTGGCAAACGTCTCGCCACCCACTTCCACGGCCTGTGCGCGCAATGTCGCCAGTTCACCTGCCAAATCCGGGCTGTCGAGCCCCACTTCTCCCAGCAAATGCCAGCCCCCCGGCACGCGAGTCAAAAGGCCAATGCCTTCAAAAGAAAGTGTAAGCGCGAGATTTGCAGTCATGCATCAAGCCCTAGCATGCAGTGATTGGCAAAGCGTGGCCTTGCCCAGAATTGTAGGATTTATAGCAAGTTATCGCCGAAGGGGAAGGAAAAGCCGCTCTGTTTTGAGGGCTTGGGGGCGGTTTGCCTCTACAAAGTGACCCTATGGTAAATAAAGACCGCTCCAATCCCAAGACTGAAGCGGTCTCTGTTCTCGTCTTAAAGCGCAAAATGGCTTAGCTGTGGGCTTTCTTCAGCGCCTGATCCAGATCGGCCATTAGGTCGGCACTGGTCTCGGTGCCAATCGAAATCCGCACCACATTTGGGCCTGCGCCCGCCGATTCCTGCTGCTCTGGTGTCAGCTGACGGTGGGTGGTTGAGGCGGAGTGGATCACCAGGCTGCGGGTGTCACCGAGGTTGGCGACGTGAGAGAAAATCTCAAGACTGTCGACAAACTTCACGCAGGCGTCATAGCCACCCTTGAGCGCAACAGTGAACAGGCCACCAGCGCCTTTGGGGCAAATCCGTTCCACACGGTCGTGGTACGGCGAGGACGGCAGGCCCGCATAGGTCACGTAGTCAACGTGCTCATGACCTTCCAGCCAACCCGCGACGGTTTTGGCGTTCTCCACATGGCGCTCCATGCGCAAAGACAGGGTTTCGATGCCCATCAACGTGTAATGCGCCGCCTGTGGGTTCATGGTCATGCCAAGGTCACGCAGACCAATGGCGATGCCGTGGAAGGTAAAGGCCAGCGGGCCAAAGGTCTCATGAAAACGCAGGCCGTGGTAGGCTGGTTCCGGCTGGCTCAGCGACGGGAACTTGTCGGAGGCGGACCAGTCAAACTTGCCGCTATCCACGACGCAGCCGCCGGTCACGGTGCCGTTGCCGGTCAGATATTTGGTGGTGGAGTGCACAACCAAAGAGGCGCCCAGGGAAATGGGGTTACACAGGTACGGGGTGGCTGAAGTGTTGTCGACGATCAGTGGCACACCGGCGTTGTCGGCCACTTTGGCCAGCGCTTCAATGTCGCTGATGTACCCGCCCGGGTTGGCAATGGACTCACAGAACACCGCGCGGGTGTTTTCATCAATCGCCGCTGCCACCGCATCCAGATCGTCGGTGTCGACAAAGGTTGCGGACCAACCGAAGCGTTTGATGGTCTGGCTGAACTGGGTGATGGTGCCGCCATACAGGCGGGAGGAGGCGACCACGTTGCAACCCGGCTGCATCAACGGGAACAGTGCCATGATTTGCGCCGCGTGACCGGAGGAGCAACACACCGCGCCCACGCCGCCCTCAAGCGTCGCAATGCGCTCTTGCAGCACAGCCACGGTGGGGTTGGTCAGACGGGAGTAGATGTAGCCCACTTCTTGCAGGTTGAAGAGCGCCGCCGCGTGCTCGGCATCGCGAAACACATAGGCTGTGGATTGGTAAATTGGCGTCTGCCGCGCGCCGGTGGCCGGATCTGGCCGTGCACCGGCGTGAATTTGCAATGTGTCAAATCCGTATGTCGCTTCTGACATCGTTGTTCTCCCTAAAATTATCGCGCCAAGTGTTAGGCAGACCAAAGCCATCGCGCAACCAAAGTTGGGGCCGTGTGTCGCCTAAAGTCGCATTTCCTAAAAAAACCGCGCATCTGGGTTGTTTGGGCACTCAAACGCATGGCGGCCTGACCCCTGTCCAAGCCGCTTCTTCTTGCCCGAAAAATTCCGGATTGGGGGCATCGCAGTTGGCCCAGGGGCAGCGCCCCAAATCCGAAGCCAGCCGCTATCGCAGCCAATAGCCATTTTTCTTTAGCATATTGCGAATGGCCTGCTCCTTGCGAGGCAGATGGTTTTGATCAAACAAGGCGCGCGCCTTGTGGCCACGGTTCTGGTAGATCATGCGCTTGAACGGGTCATATTGTTTCAGCACTTTTTTGATCTTGTTGGGGGCGGCGACCTCTTCGAGCACCTGCACCACCGCATCTCTTTCCCGCGCATAAAGCAGCGGCATCAAGCGGTAATGGCAGGTGACAGATCCGTCCAAATGGCCGGACGGCAAGGCATCGCGCCCACCGCCCAAGCCATGGATCACCAAGGGCAAAACAATCTGGTCAAGCCAGGGGTAAATCGCCTGACAGGCCAGCTCATCCGGTGGATTGTCGCTCACACTGCGGGCGTATTCCAGGAACAACTCGCCAAACACTTTGGGGCAACGGTAGTAGAAGAAACCCGCGTTAAAATACGAATACCGTCGCCAGTACTCATCCGGCTGGCTCAGATCGAGCGAACTTTCAAAATCCAGTCCAAAACGGTCATACAGCGCCTTCCAGATGCCGGTGTATTGCGGACCATACAGGGGTGGGATCGGCCAGGTGCCTTCTACGCGCAGCGAGGCAGAGGGGCGATCAAAGTCGAACGGCACCGTGCTCAACTCATCCAAAATAAGCGTGTCAGTATCAAAAAACACAAACGGCTCACCAGCGGGTAAGGCGGACAACAGCTCGATCTTGTTGCCATAGGCATAGGGCTCACCAAAGACCGGCGTGTCAAACGGCAAAATCTCTGCGCCAAGGTCTTCCAGCAAGGCGCGCACGTCCGGATTGCCAATGCGCGGGTCTTTCTCCCAGCGCGGGCCAGGCGCGGGTTCCGCCACATAAAGCTTGCCTGCAAACTGCGGCGACTTGGCGCGCAGCGAGGCGGCAAACAGCGCCGCCTCATACATCAGCCGGCCATTCTGGCCCACCACCACGACGTTGAATACCTGCGATTTCAGCGCTTTACTTGTCATTCTTCTATTGCCCTGCACGATGCTTGCGCCGACTATACGCCCCATAAGCCCGTGGCAAAAGCGGGCATTACACTTTTTGAAGAAATCATAGAAAGGCGTTCGCTTATGCAACTCTTTAAGCTGGCCACTCTCTGTCTTGGCCTCTTTGGCACCGCTGCTCTGGCTGAAGACCGCGTGGCCGAAGACCAAACTCCCACTGGCAAATTTCTCACCGCAGGCGAGGTGCGTCCCATCTTGGAGGCGACCAAAACCAGCTGGATCGGTGTGCGAGAATTTGACGGGCAGGATCTGGTGTATTTCACCCACCTGCTGGCCTGGCGCTGCGGGCTTTATGAGGTGCAATACGTGATCAACGGCGGTCCGGCTGAGGTGTTCCCAATTCCTGAATGCCCGCCGGATATTGAAAATGCCATGACCATTCCCGAAGACACGCAGATCTTCATCACCCAACCTCTGGGCTCGGTGGAAACGGTGGATGTGTCCCTGCTGTATGATGATCTGGGCACCGATACGGTGCGGTTTGAACGCGCTTCGGTGATGCTGCCGTAATCTGGTAGCAACCAGCCCTACGCCCGCTGTGCCGCCGCGTTGATCCCGGCGGTGCAGAACGCCACCAGCTCGTCCAAGTGGTTGGCGGCGTTTGAAGATGTGTCGCTTAACACATCCATACGCCATTGCGAGGTGATCAAAGCCAACATGCCCGCAGCCGAATAGACAAAACTGTTGGCGACAGCGGCCCGCGCCTGCGTTGGGTAAAGCGCTGCAAGCTCCTCGACAAAGCGATTGGCGGTTGGGTCAAAGCAGATCGCCGCCAGATCCTTCCAGCGCGCATCCGCCGACACAAAGGCCACGATCCGTGCATAGGCCACCCATTGCGGTCCGCCCACATCGATGCGTTCAAAAAACGGCCCGAAGAAACACTCCAGAATGGCAGGTACGGTCAGCGGCCCTTGTGCTTTGCGGGCCTCTAATGCGGCGACACGGGCATCTCCCAAAACATCTGCCCGCCGCGCCACCACACGCCAGAACAGCTCCTCTTTGCTGCCGCCGTGATGGTTCACCAGCGCGCCTTGAACCTCGGCCTCTGCGGCGATGTCTCGAATCGAGGCCGCATCAAATCCGCTTTGGGCAAACACCCGCTCTGCAGCGTCCATAATGCGTGCGCGGGTTTCCAAAGCACGTTTGGATGGGGCTCTTTGTCTTTGTTTTTCTTGAGGAATGTCTTTCAGCATAAAAAGAGCTTGCCTTATTTTTAACGAGTGTTCAATTTAAAAGTCTCTGGGGGAGAGGACAAACATGGACACCAGCGACAAATTTGCACTGATCGGGGCAGGGCCGATGGGGCTTGCGATGGCCAAGGTTCTGAAAGAGCAGGGCATCGCTTTTGACGGCTTTGAACTGCACAGCGACGTTGGCGGCCTCTGGGATATCGAGGCGCCACACTCCACAATGTATGAAAGCGCACATCTGATCTCATCCAAGACGATGACTGAGTTTGCTGACTTCCCGATGAAGGAGGAGGTGGCCGAATACCCGTCCCACCGCGAGATGGCGCAGTATTTCCGCGACTTTGCCGACCACTTTGATCTGCGCGGTCACTACCAGTTCAACACAGAGGTTCTGCAGATCACCCCATTGGGAGACAACGGCGACGGATGGCGGGTGGTTACGCGTCAGGATGGTCAACAGAAGGAGAAGATTTATGCCGGTGTGCTGATCGCCAATGGCACTTTGAGCGAGCCTAACATGCCGCAGTTTCCGGGCCGATTTGACGGTGAGTTGATCCACGCATCACAGTACCGTCACCCAGAACAGTTTGCCGGGAAGCGCGTTTTGATCGTGGGGGCGGGCAACTCTGGTTGTGATATTGCCGTGGATGCGGTGCACCATGGCAAAAGCTGTGACATCTCCATGCGGCGCGGCTATTACTTTGTGCCCAAATACGTTTTTGGGAAACCTGCCGACACCATGGGGGGCGCAATCAAACTGCCGATGTGGCTCAAGCGGCCAATCGACAGTCTGATCCTGAGTTGGTTTGTGGGGGACCCACAGAAATACGGCTTTCCGAAACCGGACTACAAACTCTACGAAAGCCATCCCGTGGTGAACTCGCTGGTGTTGTATCACGCGGGGCACGGCGACATTTCCATTCGCGGCGACATTGCGGACATGTCGGGCCACACCGTCACCTTCAAAGATGGCACAGCGGCGGACTATGACATGATCCTCGCCGCCACGGGCTATAAGCTGCACTATCCGTTTATCGATAAAACGCTGCTAAACTGGCGCGGGGACGCACCGCATCTCTTCCTCAATGCCTTCCACCCGGCGCGGGATGATCTCTTTGTGCTGGGCATGGTGGAGGCCACGGGCTTGGGCTGGCAAGGGCGGCACGAGCAGGCGGAGATGGTGGCGCGCTATATCACTGGTTTGCGCGACGGCTCCAAAGCCGCCAACAAACTGCAGACCGAGAAGTCGGCAGGCTTTGATCGTGCCACCGGCGGCATGGACTACCTCGATCTGCCACGTATGGCCTATTACGTGGACAAGGCGACCTATCGCGGGGCTGTGACCGGCTGGATCAAATCGCTGCAAGCAGGGCAAATTTAATGGATGTCACAGCCATAGACACCGTTGCGCTGAACTTCAACGCCACCGCCATGACGGTGCTCAACGGGGTTCTGGCGGTGGTGATGTTCTCCATTGCGATTGACCTAACACCAAGCGATTTCCGCCGTCTGCTTTACACCCCACGCGCCTTGTTGACCGGATTGGCCAGCCAGTTTCTCCTGCTGCCCGCGCTGACGTTTGTGCTGGTGTTGGTCACGCAGCCGCAGCCCTCTATCGCGCTGGGATTGATGCTTGTTGCCGCTTGTCCTGGCGGCAATATCTCCAACTTCATCACCCACCGCGCAGGAGGCAACGCTGCCTTATCCGTGTCGATGACGGCCTTTGCCACCGTTGGTGCGATCCTCTTAACGCCATTCAACATTGCGTTCTGGGGCGGATTGTATGCGCCAACCCGCGACATCCTTCAGGCCACCAAAATTGACCCGGTCTCCGTGGCAATTACGGTTGGGTTTATGTTGGTTTTACCGCTTGTTCTGGGTGTCACATTAAGGGCCACAAAGCCGGCTTTGGCTGCCCGTCTTCGCGGGCCTCTGCAAACGCTCTCGATGCTGATCTTTCTGGCCTTCATCGTGTTGGTCTTGATCAACAACTGGCGAAATTTCCTGAGCTTTGCTGGCGCTGTGGCGTTGTTGGTGGTGTTACACAACGCACTTGCACTGGCAGGCGGGTACAGCCTTGCAACCCTGGCTGGTCTCTCTGCTTATGACCGCCGCGCTGTGACAATTGAAACCGGCATTCAGAACTCCGGGCTCGGGTTGATCCTGATCTTTGCTTTCTTTGGGGGATTGGGCGGCATGGCAGTGGTCGCTGCGTTTTGGGGCGCTTGGCACGCAATCACCGGATTGGCTGTTGCCACCGTAATGAACCGAAAAAAGGCAGCCCGATGACCTGCATACTGATCACTGGCGCCGCGGGTTTGGTGGGGCGCAGCCTGATAGCGGAACTGGCAGACACAGATCATGAGGTTATAGCCTGTGACGTGGTGGAGCCGGACGGCCTGCCAGACAACGCTCGATTTCGTTTGATGGATGTCACCACCGACGCGCCTCTTAGGGTCATCGCGCGACACCAGCCGGAAGTCATTGTGCATTTGGCGTCCATTGTGACCCCGCCGCCGGGTAGCGGCCGAGAAATTGCATATGATGTCGACGTGATCGGCACCAAAAACGTGGTCAACGCTGCACTCGCCGCAGGCACCAAGCGACTGGTGGTGACATCGTCTGGCGCGGCCTATGGCTATCATGCGGACAACCCGGTGCCTCTCACCGAAACAGATGCCATTCGAGGCAACGAAGAGTTTGCCTACGCCTATCACAAGCGTTTGGTTGAGGAGTTTCTGGCGGAAACGCGCCAAAACGCGCCGCACCTAGAACAGGTCATTTTGCGCGTTGGCACTGTCTTGGGTCGTGAGACCAACAATCAGATCACAGACTTGTTTCGTAGGCCGCGCCTGCTGGCCGTGCACGGCAGCGACAGCCCTTTTGTGTTCATTTGGACCCGTGATCTGGCCCGTATTCTGAGGCGCGCCGCGACCAACGGTCCGGCTGGCATTTTCAATGTGGCCGGTGATGGCGCACTTGGTGTGCAAGAGCTGGCGGATATCCTGCAAAAGCCAATCCTGCGCCTGCCTGCTTGGGGTCTCAAAACGGCGCTCGCCATCGCGCGGCCACTGGGTCTCACCCAATACGGTCCGGAGCAGGTGCGCTTTCTGCAATTTCGCCCGGTTCTGTCCAACGAGGCTCTAAAACGCGACTTTGGCTACACACCTGAGAAAGACAGCCGTGAAGTGTTTGAACATTGGTGGGAGGCCCAATCGCAATGAGCAAACAACTGAAGAAAACCGCTGTGATCTCAGGTGGGGCAGGCGGGCTTGGCACCGCCTTATCCGCGCAGTTGCAAGCTCAGGGCTGGCGCGTGGTTTTGCTGGATCTGAACGTCTCGCATTTGTCCCAATCGGCCACCCAGCTGCCAATGAAATGTGACATCACCAATGCACGCGCGTTGAAAGATTGCTGCAGCAAAATTTTGGCCTGCCATGACAGCATTGATCTGGTGATCTACGGGGCAGGGGTGACCGCCATTGCACCGGTTGAAGACCTGCAGGAACAGGCGCATCGACGCCTGTTTGACATCAACTACTTTGCCGCCGCCGCCATGGCCAAAGCCTTTCTGCCTGCTCTGCGCGCCTCCAAAGGCACCCATTTGGCGATCACGTCGGTGGCAGGCTTTGCGCCGTTGCACCACCGTGCCAGCTACGCCGCCTCCAAACACGCCATGACCGGTTTTTTTGCCTCTCTGCGGGGGGAAGAAGCGGCCCACGGCGTGAGGACCGTTATCGCAGCGCCGGCCTTTGTTGCCACCAATGTGGGCAATCCAGATGCGGACACTGACGGGCTGGCCCGCCCCGGCGCGGCGCAGGACGCCGTGGATGTGGTCACGCCGGAGCAAGCCGCCCGCATGATCTTGCGCGGGCTTAAGCGCGGCAAAACTGACATTTTTGTTGGGCGCGTCGCCAAGCTGTCAGATGTGATGATGCGCCTGTCGCCACGGCTGTATGATTGGGTCATGGGCCGGGCGATCAAGGCCGACAGGTGACCGCTACACGAGCCACCTGTCGCGCGTCGCATTAGGAGGCGTAGTTTCCAACCCAACGGTTGTTGAGGCCTTCCAACTGCTGGGCAGTCACCCCTTCCAGGAACACGGATGTTTGGCCGTTGACCTGTACAAACACACCATTGCCATCGGCATCGTCCACAAGATTGATGAAGGGCGACGAGAACATGTCCACTGGCATCGGATCGCCATTGTCGTCGACAAATGTGATGACGTCTTTGTCTTGGCCGTATTGCGTTGTCGGCTCAAAATCCCGGATGTGCACGACGGCACCGGCATCTGCGTGGCGGACCACCTCAAAGGTGTTGTAGCCTTCGCCGCCTTCCAGAACATCGCCGTTGTCGCCGATCAGGTGGTCGTCCCCGTCGCCGCCAATCAGCGTGTCGCTGTCTGTCGGATCCTCTCCGTCGTCCTGGCCATTCAGCAGATCGTCCCCGCTGCCGGCTTTGAGCAGGTCGGTGCCTTCACCGGCTTCCAGCGTGTCATCGCCAAATTTGCCCAGCAGGTAATCGTCGCCGTCGCCACCTTCCAGTAGGTCGTTGCCGTTGCCACCGCGTAGCGTGTCATCGCCTTCGCCGCCATCGACCACATCATCACCATTGCCTGCAAAGACCAGGTCGTCCCCGCCCGCGGCCTCTACTGTGTCATTGCCGCCATAGGCGCGGATGACCTCTGCGTCGTCGGTGCCTGCGAGGTCGTTAGAACCGCCCGTGCCGTGGTTCGACTGAACCTGAGGTCCCACGAGGTTGCCAAGCCAGCTATCGATGTTGTCTTGCAGCTCACTGGCGGTGACGCCGGAGATAAACGCCACATCCACACCGTCAAGATGCAGGATCGCACCGCTGCCATCCTCGGTATCATGAATGCACAAGGTTGTGGTGTCCGGATTGTTAAAATCGGAGGCCGGCAACAGCTGTCCGTTTTCATCCAGCAGGGTGATTGTCTCGGCGTCGTTACGGTCCTGCTCGGTTGGGTCAAAATCGGTGATTTGCACCACCTCCGCGCCGTCCGGGTCGACCACGACTTCAAAGTCGTCGATGCCCGTGCCGCCGGTCAGCACATCGCCGTTGTCCCCGATCAGACGGTCGTTGTCATCCCCACCTTCCAATGTGTCGCTGTCCACACCGGACACCGCGCCATCGCGGCCATCCAGAAGGTCACTGCCAAACCCACCTTTGAGCACATCGGTGCCGGTCCCGGCCCGCAATATGTCGTCGCCAGATTTGCCCAGCAGGTAGTCGTCTCCCGAACCACCCTCTAAGGAGTCATTGCCATCCATGCCGCGCAGCACGTCATTGCCTGTGCCGCCATAGACAGTGTCGTCACCGGCGCCCGCCAGCACACGATCGTCGCCGCCGTTGCCATCAACAAGGTCGTCACCGCCATAAGCACGGATGGCATCGTCGCCTTGGCCGCCAATCAGCTCTTCTCCTCCGCCGGTGCCAAAAATCGGCTCAGGCGTGGGCACGGAAGTGTTGCCGAGCCAACTATTTGTGTCGTTGAGCAAATCGCTGGCGCTCACGCCTTCCACCAAAGCCACATTCACATCGTTGAAGCGCAGCAGGGCTCCGGTGCCGTCCTCGGCGTCCACGATGGTCAACATCGGCGCGTCGAGTTGAAGGAGGTCCTGCAGCCGGATCTGATCGCCGTGTTCATCCAGCAGCGTGATGGTTTCCACTGCATCGCCGTCAACTGCGGTCAGGTCAAAGTCACGGATGTGCACCATGGAGTCACTGTTGGGATCAACAATCACCTCAAAGCTGTCCACGCCCGCGCCGCCGGACAGCACATCGCCATTGTCGCCATATAGCAGGTCATTGCCGTCGCCGGCTTCCAGCGTGTCACTGTCGGTGGTATCTTCGACGCCATCAGTGCCGTCGAGCACATCATCGCCACGCCCGCCTTTTAGCAGGTCGGTGCCGGTGCCGCCGCTCAGACTGTCATTGCCATCTTTGCCAAGCAGATAGTCGTTGCCTGTCTCGCCAAACAGCCAGTCATCGCCAGTGCCGCCGCGCAGGGTGTCCTCGCCCTCGGCGCCGTAGAGCTCGTCGTTGCCGTCCCCACCAAACAGCAGGTCGTTTCCGGCAAAGGCCTGCATCAGGTCGTTGCCACCATAGCCACGCATCACCTCGTCTTCGATGGTGCCGTGCAGAATGTCACTGCCGCCGGTGCCGGTTTCCGACGTTGGTTCCAACGGTGGGGTGGTCGCATCTGGGCCTTCAACGTCATCATCGCTCTGCGGGGTGGCGACCATGGCGCCCAGCGCCAATGCGGATGTGCTCAACAACAGGGTAAGTAACATGGAACGATGGTCCTCCTAACGCACGAGACAATGATTTTAAGGAAATCTCAGGGATGTCCTTACACGTTAAGCGGTTGTTTTCAATGAATGGATCGCTGTTAACTTTTAATCGCGTGGAAACAGTGTGTTTCCCCGGGTTTGAAGCGGACAATTGTGGATTTGGCGCAGCAGCAACGGGATTTGGCCGGCTGTCTGCCGCCAGATGTCTGTATCGGAAGGGAAGAAAGTGGTGGGCGACCCTGGAATCGAACCAGGCGTGCGTCTCCGCGAGGGAGTTACAGTCCCCTGCCACACCTTGCGGCCTGTCGCCCACTTTCTTAAGGCCCGTTGGCCTTGGTGTGAGGCGGTATTTATTGGCAGTTGTTGGGGGCGTCAACCACAAAATACCTTGCAGAGCCCGCTTCTTTTCCGCATTGGTGAACCCTCTTTATTTTGAAGGTGTCAGAGCGATGAAAAAACCCAAATGGGTCGTGCAAAAAGAACAGCAGAAACGCAAGGATGCGGCAGAAACCGTCTGGTTGTTTGGGCTGCATGCTGTGCGCGACGCTCTGGCGAATCCAAAACGTGAAAAGCTGCGACTCATCGTGACCAAAAATGCTGCGGATAAGCTGGCGGATGCCATTGCTGAGTCGGGCATGACGCCGGAGATGGTTGATCCGCGCAAGTTCAATGCGCCGCTGGATCCGCAATCCGTGCACCAGGGGGCAGCATTGGAAGTGAAGCCACTGAACTGGGGCAAGCTCTCGGATGTGGCCATTGCCGATGATGATCGTCCGCAACGTCTGATCCTGCTGGACCGCGTAACCGATCCGCATAATGTCGGCGCCATCCTGCGCTCCGCGGAGGTCTTTGGCGCCTTGGCCGTGATAGGTACCCGCCACAACTCCGCACCGGAAACCGGTGCTTTGGCCAAAACCGCCAGTGGCGCTCTGGAGCGCCAGCCTTATTTGCGCCTGCGCAATCTGGCGGACACCATCACCGAGTTGCAAAACATGGGCTATATCGTGCTGGGCATGGATGGCGAGGCCGACGAGACCATCGAGACCGCACTGGCGGGCCGTCACGACGCGCCCATTGCTCTGGTGCTGGGGGCCGAGGGACCGGGGCTGCGCCAAAAAACCAAAGAGACGGTGGATCAACTGGTGAAGATCAACTTTGCCGGCGCCTTTGGCTCCCTCAACGTGTCCAACGCTGCTGCCGTCGCGCTCTACGCCACATTGCCGCGTTAAAAACTGGTCCAGATCTTCATTTGACCCCAAATATCTCCGCTGGAGGCTCCCAAAGGCGCCTCCGGATGCTTAGGTGACGTGGGCAAGCCAGCATCAGAGGAGCGCGCGTTGTCCCACCCATCCAAAATTGCCACCTGCTGCTATTGTGGCGCACGCGCCGCGCTTGTGCTGGCTGGTGACACCCGTCATGAGCTGGCCTGTAGCAGCTGTGGCGCCCCTCTGCACAATCTGAAACAAATGCCGGTGCCGTCGCCACACAATGCTCCGGCGCATTTTTCTCATCCGATCCGCACGCCAAAGTCCAAAAGCAAAGCGGCACACAAAACCGAGCGCCGCGCCTCAAAACCCAATCCCCAATGGTCCGACACGTCGTATTCGAAGAAGAAAAAGCCCAAGAAGAAACGTGGCAAATGGGCCAAAGACCTGTTTGAAGATGTGTTTGACGTGATTGAAGATATCTTCGATTGAGCGGAAATCTGCCCAAGTTGTTAACCACTTGTTCATGAGAATCTCGCACGCTCTTTACATCCAATTCTGCGAACATACGTAGTGATGTAAGAGACACGGCCTACGGAGCTTCCGTGTTTCCCTTCACTGTCCCTCGTTCCGAACCTGCGCCCAAGTTTCACCTTGGGCGCTTTTTTTTGCCTTTTGTTCCCTGTGTGCTGCGCTACGGTGCGGCCACCACTTGCTAACCGGGGCCAACCATGACTGACACCGACGTTTTCCTGCGCGACATCCTCAAGCGCACCAAAACCATTGCTGTGGTCGGCGTGTCGATGAACCCAGTGCGGCCGAGCTACTACGTGGCGCGCTACTTGTCGCTCAAGGGCTACAAGGTCATTCCTGTAAATCCCGGTCATGCAGGCAAGGAGTTGTTTGGTGCAACCATCCAGCCGAGCTTAAGTGCCATTCAGGAGCCAGTGGATATGGTCGATATTTTTCGCCGCTCAGAGGCCGTGCCGCCCATTGTCGACGAGGCGCTGACGCAGTTTCCGGAGCTTCAGACCATCTGGATGCAAATTGGCGTCGAACATGCGGAGGCGGCAGCAACGGCCGCGGCGCGTGGCGTCGACGTGGTGCAAAACCGCTGTCCCAAGATCGAGTATCAGCGCCTGTTTGGGGAGCTGCGCATGGGCGGCTTTAACACCGGCGTGATTTCGTCCAAACTTTAGGCTGCTGGCTGGTCCGCCTGAGACGGCTTCACCAATTCGCTCATCACTTTGGACAGCTCATCTTTGCGGAACGGCTTGCCAAGGCAGGCGTTCATGCCGGCTTTCAGATAGGCGTTGGTTTGCTCCGGTAGGATGTTCGCGGAGAGGGCCACAATCGGCGTGTGTTGGTTGGGGCCAGGATGAGCCCGCAAGATTTCAGTAGCTTCGACGCCGTCCATATCCAGCAGTTGGATGTCCATCAGGATCAGATCATAGCGTTTGGCGGCACAGTGCTGCAGGGCAGGGCGGCCGTCCTCGACTATATCGACGTTCACGCCCATGCTTTCCAGAAAGCGGCGCACAATCATCTGATTGGTGCGGTTGTCTTCCACCACCAGAGCCTCAACCCCGTCAAAGCTCTGCACTGTGGACACCGTGGCTTTTGTGGCGGTGTCTTTGGGGGCTTCTGTTGGCACCAGAGGGACGGTGAACCAGAAGGTGCTGCCTTTGAACGGTGCGCTGTCGACGCCAATTTGCCCTTCCATCAATTCCACCAGTTCTTTGGAAATCGACAGACCCAATCCCGTACCGCCGTACCGGCGGTTGGTGGCAGAACTGGCTTGCTCAAATTTGTTGAACACCCGTGCCTGGGCTTCGTTAGTCAGGCCAATGCCTTTGTCCGCAACCGCGACATACAGCATCTGCTCTTTCACCGACATGGTGACCGTGACGGCGCCGTCCTGCGAAAACTTGATGGCGTTGCCAACAAGGTTCGTGACCACCTGATTGAGGCGGGTTGGATCGGACGCAATCCATGCCGGCACATCCGCGGCAACTTCGATGTCCAAGGTGAGCCCTTTGGCTTTGGCGGCGCCGGATTGCGCTGCGGAAATGCCGGTCAAAAACTCCCGTGTGGAAAACGGAATGCGCTCGATGGTGACCCCATGGGCGGCGATTTTTGAGTAATCCAGCACATCGTTGATCAGCACCATCAAGCTGCGCCCGGAGCTGCGTCCGGTGGCCACTAGGGATTTTTGATCTTCGGTCAGATCAGTCTCATCCAGCAATTGAAGAATGCCAGATAAGCCATTGAGAGGTGTGCGAATTTCGTGGCTCATTTTGGCGAGAAACTCGCTCTTTTCGCGATCTGCGCGCTGTGCTTCATCTCGCAGTTCAATCAGGTGCAGTTCTTTGCGCTCAATTTCGTTGTGAAACAGGGTCAGGCCCGTCATTAGGGTCACGGCCACCGCCGCTACCACAATCAGAGAACCAAACGGCAGGTGGTCCTGCCAGATCGCTGCGACAATCAAATTTAGACTGATTACCGCCGTTGCCACCCACGCGGCTCTCTTGCCAACAAGCAACAACGCAAGCACCGGCGGCCCGATCAGGAAAATCTCCTGCCGCCATTGGTAATTTGTGTCAAAAGCCATCTGAATATTTGTGTGAAACAGGTACAGGCTAATGAGTGCCATTGTCGCGAGCACTTTGCTTTGTGTACGGTGCCAGATCAGCGGAATAAAGAAATAGGCAAGCACGCACAACAACGACGCAATTGCGACAGCCGTAGAAAACTGCGTGTCCGTGCTCAGGATATGGGCATTGTGTAAGGCAGCCACCGTGCCGATAAGGCCGGAGAACCCGCACAAGAGCTTTGCGCGTGTTTCCTCAAAACTGTGGTTCTGTTCCTGTTGCGGCCAGAAATAGTCCAGTAGCCTCGCAAGAACCCCATGTGTCGGTTTGCTGTTCATGACATGCTTGGTCTTGTTTCCTCGCCATTAGTCATGCCGCTCCAAGTGTTAAATTTACCTGAAATCATGTTGCCGTTGGTCTGGTTTCACTAAGAAATAGGGGCATTTTTAACGGTTCCGGCCGGCCTGCACGATATGGCGCTCCTCCCAGTTGTATCGGCTGTCATCCAGTACCGGAGACCAGAACAGATAGCCGCCATAGCGCCAGGGGTCCAAAACGATGCCTTCACGCATTTTGCCGCCCTTGGCGCTCATCACCACGGTGCTATGCTCGATCAGGATGGTGTCGTGGTTAGCGATGGCACGGTGCATGTCCAGCGTCTGAAACCCTTCTTGTCGCAAGCGGGTTTGCAGATCATCCGCCCAGTGCCAGCACAGCCCACGCGGGCGCAGACCTTGATTGACCTTGGCGTTGTGCATCAGGGCGCTGTCGGTGACGTTGTAGTCCTGTCGCAAGACCAGCGAGTAATTGTAAGCAATCTCCGCAGCCCGCGCCGCCTCGGCGGGGTCCACAACTGGATCAAGGGAGATCAACGCTTGGGTAAGGCCCGCCACATCGGCTGGCGCCTGTTTCTGCGGCGCGCCACACGCCACCAAAACCACTGCCACCAAAAGCGCCAGTCCCACCCGTAATCTTGCTATCATCTGCTCGCTGCCTCTTTGGACGTTTGCGCGACTATAGGCGGAGGCGCGCAAATGCCCAAGAGTTTGCTTAGCCTTTTGGGCGCGCCGCTTTTTCCGCCACACCGCTGAGCCCCTGACGCCGCGCCAGCTCTGCCAGCACATCGTCAAGCGCCACATCGCGGGCTTCCAGCATCACCAGCAGGTGATAAAGCACATCCGCCGCCTCATAGGTCAGCTTCTCACGGTCACCTTTGACGGCTTCGATCACCGCTTCAATGGCCTCTTCGCCGAACTTCTCGGCGCATTTCTCAGGCCCCTTGGCCAGAAGCTTGGCGGTCCAGCTGTTTTCTGGGTCCGCCTTGGCGCGCTCGGAAATGGTGGCGGCCAATTCGTTTAGAACACTCATGTCAGCCTCATCGGAATACCGGCGTCGTGCATGTATTGCTTGGCTTCCTGCACGGTGTATTCGCCAAAGTGGAAAATCGACGCCGCCAAGACCGCGCTCGCGCCGCCTTTGGTCACACCTTCCACGAGGTGATCCAACGTGCCCACGCCGCCCGAGGCGATCACCGGCACGTTCACCGCGTCGCTGATCGCTTTGGTCAGCGGCAGGTTGAAGCCCGCCTTGGTCCCGTCCCGGTCCATCGAGGTCAGCAGGATTTCCCCCGCGCCCTTGGCCACCACCAGCTTGGCAAACTCCACTGCATCAATGGGGTTGCCGTCTTTGTCCAAGGCCTCTTTGCGCCCGCCATGGGTGAAGATGCCCCATTTGTTGGGCACGCCGTTTTCATCGTGGCCAATTGTTTTGGCATCAATTGCACAGACGATGCACTGGCTGCCAAACTGTGCGGCGGCTTCGGCAATCACATCCGGGTTGGCCACCGCCGCGGAGTTGAAGCTCACTTTGTCAGCACCGGCCAGCAACAGCTTGCGCACATCTGCGACCGTTCTCACACCGCCGCCCACGGTCAGAGGTACAAAACACTGTTCCGCGGTGCGCTGCACCATATCAATCATCACGCCGCGGTTGTCGTGGGTGGCATGGATGTCTAGAAAACAGATCTCATCCGCACCAGCGGCGTCATAGGCGCGCGCAGCTTCCACCGGGTCACCGGCATCGCGCAGGCCAACAAAATTCACACCTTTGACCACACGGCCATCAGCGACATCCAGACAGGGAATGATACGGGTCTTCAGCATATCGGAGCTTTCTCAAAGCGTTGCGCCTCTCCTTAGCGTGGCAGGGCGCAACGTGCAATCTGCTCGGACAGTTTGGATTAGGTCGCCCGCGCCACCCGCACCAAGGACTCCCGCGCAATCAGGATGTGAAACGGCATGATGGTGGCCAGATACATTCGGCCAAACAGGTTGTTGCGATGCACCCATGTGGCGACAAACACCTTGCCGCCTTGCGACAGCACGGACACTCGAAAGTTCAGGTGACTGTCGTCAAATCCCGCAATAACCTCTGTGTCACTTTCGCTTTCAACCGGAAAAATGCCAACGCAGTCCTGATCCTTAGGCGCCTCGGTCCGCAGGCCAAAAGGTTTCACCAAAACGGTGCGCAGGTTTGCCAGCATTTGCGCCCAGCCGGGAAAGTTGGTGACGATTTCTGCGGCTTGGCGTGGCGGAATATCACTGTCGATGCAGTAACAATCCAGAAAATCGTCCGGCGCAATACGGGCGTGCAACTGACTGTTTTCGGGCAAGGGCGTGGCGGTGACATCAAAGAATGAAACGGACATCTGCGTCTCCTGATTTGTTCGCGCTACCAAACTGGGATGCGGACAGGAGATTTCCAAGGCGTCAGAAGGTCACGCCTCTGTTTGGGAACGAGTGTGTTTCCGTCGTAAGTCCTTGCTGATCATGACAATCAGGCTCACCACAATCACAAAGCCAACGGGCATGGTCAGGATCACCAATCCGGCATTGGAATAGGCTGAATTGAGTTGCGCGCCGATGTTTTCACCATTTACCAGACAGCCGTCGGTGTGCATTGCCATGCCAAAGGTGCAGCCATGCGCCTCCGCCGTACTCTGCGCCCACCACACCAAATAGGCTGGCCACATGCAGGCGGCCAGCAACAGGCTCAAGATGCCATAAGCAATCTTGCGCCGCAGTCTCACGCTTTGAGAACTTTCAGCGCTTCGCCCAGATCAATGGCGCCGTCATACAGCGCCCGACCGGAAATCGCGCCGTTCAGCTCCGCGCCGCAATTTTTCAGCGCCTTCAGATCCTCAACAGAGCTCACGCCACCGCTGGCGATCACCGGGATCGACACCGATTTGGCCAGTGCCGCAGTGGCCTCAACGTTGGGGCCCTTCATTGCGCCATCGCGCAGGATGTCAGTGTAGATGATCGCGCAGACACCATCGTCCTCAAATGACTTTGCCAGGTCGATCACGTCCACATCGGTTTCTTCCGCCCAGCCTTTGGTCGCAACCTTGCCGTTGCGTGCGTCAATGCCCACGGCCACTTTGCCCGGGAATTCTTTGGCCGCTTCGCGCACCAGATCCGGATTTTCCACAGCCACAGTGCCAAGGATCACCCGCGACAGGCCTTTGGAAATCCAACGCTCGATGGTGGCCATGTCGCGAATGCCACCACCCAGCTGCGCTGGCACGTTGGTTTGCTTAAGGATTTCCTCAACCGGCGTTGCGTTAATCGGAATCCCTGCAAACGCGCCGTTCAGGTCCACCAGATGCAGCCATTCACAGCCTGCTTCAACAAACTCCAATGCCTGTGCGGCCGGGTTCTCGTTAAAAACAGTCTCTTTGTCCATGTCACCATGAAGCAGACGCACAGCATTGCCATCTTTGAGGTCAATTGCGGGATAAAGGATCATGGGGCAGGGCCTTCTTATCATGTCACGCCGAAACCGGCTGTTAAGATTGGTTTTGCATGGTGCCGTCAAAATTGCAACGCGGCGAGACATCACTCCCTGACCCAAAGTCAGGGTTGATGCGACTCACAGCCTTGTCGCAGAGTTTGTGCAAATACTCGGGAGGAAAATGATGAAAAAAACGCTAATGGCTGCGGCCATGACGCTTATCGGGGCCAGCGCGGCCTTTGCGGATCCAATTTATGGCACCTGGAAGACGATTCCGGATGACAATGGCAACTACGGACTGATCAACGTTGCCGCCTGCGGCAGCAAGATTTGCGGCACACTGGCCAAATCGTTCAATCCGGATGGCAGCGAGCTCAACAGCCCAAACAACGGTCGCAAAATCATCTGGGACATGAATGCGGACGGCGGCGGCAACTACAGCGGCGGCAAAGTCTACTCGCCCGACCGCGACAAAACCTACAAAGGCAAGCTGGTGCTCTCTGGCAACTCCTTGGCGGTGAGCGGTTGCGTGCTGGGCATCTGCCGCAGCGGTGGGTCATGGACCCGCGTGAAGTAACGCCCCCCAAAAGAAACGTAAAAAGGCGCGGCAGGACCGCGCCTTTTTTGGTTTTGGTATCGGGCTTACACCGCGCCGGTGTACTCGCCCCGCGCCGGGTAGTCATTCTTGATCGCAAAATCCAGCGCGCCCAGAAGCTCGCTGAAATGTGGACGCACAAACGGCATGGTTTGTACCGAGCCGTAATAAAGCGCTTGCTCAGGGCTCACCATAAACAGGCCTGGTTCGGAGAACAGCGCAGGCTCTTCGATGCCGATCGAGGTTTTGCCGCGTGAGGTGGAGATATACAGCCCCCAGTCTTTGGCCACATCCAATGGCAGGTCATAGGCCACGCGCAGGCCAGTCGCCGCAATCTTTTCCGCCATGTCCTTGGCACGCTCTTCACCATCGCTGCTGACTGCAACACAGGTCACGCCGCGCTCGGCAAAGGCCTCGACCAGTTTTTCCAGTTCTTTCAGGTAGGTGGCACAGATCGGGCAATGCAGGCCGCGATAGAAACACACAACCGTGCCGCGCTCGGAGCCTTCAGCGGCCAGATCAAAGGTGCCACCACCGACAAGTGG
The DNA here is from genome assembly GCF_049116215.1 of Shimia sp. Taxonomy (GTDB): domain Bacteria; phylum Pseudomonadota; class Alphaproteobacteria; order Rhodobacterales; family Rhodobacteraceae; genus Shimia. The sequence continues at coordinate 247,331 of NZ_JAGDZB010000003.1, forward strand.
CAAGGTCAAGTTGGGGGTTTTTTGACGGGGGATTAGCATAGAATTGTCCTTTTGGTTTGAGCTTGCTGGACTTATTGTCGGTTTCTGTGTCAAATAAATCCGATTGATCGTGCTCAAACTCCGGAAGCCCAAATGGACCGCCTGACGACACTTGTTGAAAAGTTTCACCTCACCGTGCATCCTGCCTCGCTGACAGAGGCCAATCTGATCGCCAAAGCAGGCGAGGATGGCACCCCGGCGCGGGTGGTGTTTCTGACCCGTGGGACCTGTACGACCACCTGTGCAGGCGAGGTGCTCTTTGCCGCGCATGTGGATTGGATGGGGCTGACCAACCCGTTGATGTCGGCCTTGCCCGATGAGGTGCGCTATGACCTCAGCGGAGAAGAAGACAGCCGCGCCCTGGTGCGCTTGATGGCGGAGGAAACCACCGCCAACCGCTGCGGTGCGCAATCGGTGATCAACCGCCTTGGCGAGGCACTGATGGTGCGTTTGCTGCGCGACCAAATTTCTCGTGGTGCCACGGATGTGGGATTGCTGGCTGGCTTGGCTGACCCACGGCTGAGCCGAGCCATCGTTTCAATGCATGATTTTCCGGGCCGGGTCTGGAGCAATGCAGACCTCGCGCAGGTGGCGGGCCTGTCCTTGTCACGCTTTGCGGAACTTTTTGCCCAAACTGTCGGCGAAACCCCGATGGGCTACCTGCGCCGCTGGCGGCTCATTTTGGCGCATCAAGACATCACCCGTGGTGACCGGGTTGATGCTGTCGCTCGGCGCTATGCCTACAACAGCCCGGAAAGCTTCACCCGTGCCTTTCGCAAAGCCCATGGGGTCGCGCCGACAGCTTTGCGCGCCGCTTGACCGTCATTTGTCTAAAAATATCCCGGGATGAACTGCGCATTAGCGCAAGAGGGGCTGGCCCCTCTCACATCGCCGCTTAGGGCGCCCATTTCAGGAAGTTACCGATCATCCGCAGGCCAATGTCCTGGCTCTTTTCCGGGTGGAACTGCATGCCCACCATGGTGTCACGCCCAATGATGGCGGTCACGTCTCCACCATAGTCCACATGGGCCAAGCGTTCTTCCGGCTTGGTCACGTGGAATTGGTAGGAGTGCACAAAATAGGTGTGGTCGCCGCTGTTGATGCCATCGAGCAGCGCGTGCGGGTGGTCAATCACCAGATTGTTCCAGCCCATGTGCGGCACTTTTAGGCTAGCATCACTGGGTTTAATCTTCTCAACGTCGCCTTCGATCCAACCCAGCCCCTGAGTCAGCTCATATTCATGACCGCGTGAGGCCATCAGCTGCATACCCACGCAAATGCCCAGAAACGGACGGCCTTTGCCTTCGACCGCTTCAACCATGGCGTCGTAGATGCCCTTGTGGCCGCGCAGCTCGGCGGCACAGGCCGGAAAAGCGCCGTCGCCGGGCAGTACCAAGCGGTCCGCCTTGGCGACCACATCCGCGTCCGAGGTCACAACAACCTCGCCGCCATGCACCTCTGCGGCCATCCGTTGAAAGGCTTTTTCGGCAGAGTGCAGGTTGCCGCTTTCATAATCGATGATCGCTGTGAGCATGATCTTAGTCCCGTTTTACGTGTCGCTTCCAAGTGAAGTGAAACGCCGCGCGGGTCAAGAGGGCGCAGGGCAGGGCTGCGCTTTAGGCCTCGACCTGTGTGCCAATCCGGTCAATCAATGCCATAACCGCCTCAAACGGGCTGTCTTCAATTGGCGTGGTGGTGCAGCCAAACTCGCCGCCTAGATAGAGCAGCGTAAAGCCATGAATCAGCGACCAGACCTGCGCCTCAACGATATGCGGGTCTTCGCCCTCCGGCACAAATGGCGCGCAGACACCGCGCAGGATGAGATACGCCGCCGCCTCTTCGCGGTTGTCTTTGCGCGGTGCGTGTACGCCCAGCCCATGTTCGCCAAACATCACTTTTAACAGACCGCTGTGACTTAGCCCAAACTGCAAATAGCCGCGACAGATGCTGCGCAGGCGCTCTCGGTCGGTCTGCTTCCCTGCCTCAATCGCGTCCGTCATGTTTTTGGAAAATATGTCAAACCCTTCTTCGGCGATGGCGGTGATCAACCCCGGCAAACCTGCGAAGTGATGCGCGGGCGCCGCGTGGGACACGCCAGCACGCGCGGCACATTTGCGCAACGTGAGCGCTTCCAGCCCACCTTCTTCCAACAAGTCAATGCCCGCTTGGATCAGCGCGCGTTTGAGGTCTCCGTGGTGGTGGCGGGTTTTTGCTGTGCTCATGGCGACAAACTAAACCGTGACTTGACAGTGTCAAGCAATTCTGATTTTGACAGCGTCAAGATTAACTTTACAGTGTCAATTTTGATCGGAGTGTCCCATGTACCCCATCCCCAAACGCCCGCTGTTGCCACGCAGCCTGCCAGTGCTGTGGTTTCTGTCGATTGCCATCGCGCTTGGGTCTCTTAGGTTTCTGATTGCCGATATCGCTCTGGTGATGCCCGCGATGGTGCACCACGCGTTGGAGCGTCCCTGGCTGCTCTATGCACATATCTTCTTTGCCCCCTTTGCCTTAGCCATCATGCCTTTTCAATTTGGCAAGACGCTGCGAATGCGTCGTCCGGGTTTGCATCGCTGGCTTGGACGGGCCTACGGCGTGGGCGTTCTGATTTCCGGCACCGCCGGTGTCTTCTTGGGGCTGCAAACCATACAAGGTCCTGTGGCGGCGAGCGGTCTTGTCACCTTGGCGGTCGCCTGGCTGTCGACAACCGCGTTTGCTGTGTACCTTGCGATCACCCGAGATATCCCAGCACATCGCCGCTGGATGATCCGCTCTGGCGCTCTGACAGTCTCTGCGGTGACGCTTCGGCTCTATATGATTGTTGGGGCTCTGACGGTTGGTGAAGAGAGCAGCTACCCGCTGATCTGTTGGCTGTGTTGGGTGCCCAACCTGATGTTTGCAGAATGGCTTATCCGACGTGACACCCGACGCGCAGCAACGCCGATAGCATAAAAAAAGCCCGCACAGAGCGGGCTTTCCAATTCGAGAATGTTGGAGGGCTACAGCGCGCCTTTGGTCGACGGGATGGCATCCGCCTTCCGTGGGTCCACTTCCACCGCCTCACGCAGCGCGCGCGCCACCGCCTTAAATGTCGCTTCGGCAATGTGGTGGCTGTTGAACCCGTGGATTTGATCAACATGCAGGGTGATCCCGCCGTGGGTGGCAAAGCCCTGGAAGAATTCGCGCACCAGCTCGGTGTCAAAAGTGCCAATCTTCTGGGTGGGCATCGCCAGGTTCCAGATCAGGAACGGGCGGGCGGACAGGTCCAATGAGGCCCGCACCTGCGCATCATCCATTGGCAGGTGACAGGTGGCATAGCGGCGGATGCCCTTCTTGTCGCCCAACGCCTGTGTCAGCGCCTGACCCAGCGAGATACCCACATCTTCTACTGTGTGGTGATCATCGATGTGGTAATCGCCCTCGGCACGGATGGTCATGTCAATCAGGCTGTGGCGCGACAGCTGATCAAGCATGTGGTCAAAGAAACCCACGCCGGTCTTGTTGTCATACACCCCGGTCCCGTCGAGATTGATCTCCACGGTGATCTTGGTTTCCGCAGTGGTGCGGCTCACGCTTGCCTGACGCATCTGGTCATCCTTCGCTGATAGTCGGCCACCTTATAGGCAGCGTGCGCAGGCGGGCCAAGGGGGCGCAGTTTGCGATTGTGGTCAGGGTGGCATTTGTGCCAGCTTACACCCAAACCGACATGAGGGCTTTTATGACCACCTGCGTCTTTATCCAGATCCGCTGCAAACCCGGCACCACCTACCGCGTGGCCGAAGAGATCGCACTAAAAGAAATCCACTCCGAGTTACATTCCACCAGCGGCGAGTATGACTTGCTGATGAAGCTTTACATCCCTGAGGGTGAAGACGTGGGCAAGTTCATCAACCACCATATGCTGGATATTGCGGACGTCGAACGGACGTTGACGACGCTGACGTTCAAGGCGTTTTAAAGCCTCACAAAAAGGAAAACGCCATGGCCGATTTGGACACAAACAAAGCCAACGCCATGGCGTTCTACGATCTGATGTTTAATCAGAACAAGCCGCGTGAAGCGATAGAGATCTACGTTGGTGCTGAGTACATCCAGCACAATCCGCATGTCGGCGACGGCAAAGAGGCCTTTATCACTTACTTTGAACGCATGGCCGCCGAGTATCCTGGTAAGAAAGTGTACTTCAAACGCGCCATAGCCGAGGGCAACATGGTGGTGTTGCACTGCCATCAGGAATGGCCGGGTGACGAAGACTACGCCGGCATCGACATCTTCCGCTTTGATGACAACGGTAAGGTGGTGGAGCACTGGGATGTGTTGCAAACCATCCCGGCGACCTCATCCAATGACAACGGATTGTTCTAGACCACTTTGCCGTTGATCCAGGCGGCCGCGATGGCGCGGTCATCGCCCATCATGATGGTTGGGAAAAGCGCTTCCCACAGATCATTGGCCCGCGCCGACCGCTGCGCAATCTCCGGCGTGCTTGCCAAATCCAACACCACCAGATCGGCTTCCAAGCCGACGGCCAGATTGCCGATCTTGTCTTCCATATGCAGCGCCCGCGCTGAGCCTTGCGTGGCCAGCCACATCAGTTCTGCCGCATGCAGCGGGTTGTGCCGCAGTTGTCCAACCTCATAAGCGCTAGCCATGGTGCGCAGCATCGAAAAACTGGACCCGCCGCCAGTGTCGCTCGCCAGGCCAACCCGTTGACCGGCGGCCATAAGTCCACCCATGTCAAACAGGCCCGACCCGATGAAGGTGTTGGAGGTCGGACAATGTACCAATCCAGCCCCAGCCTCACGCAGCCGGTCCTTTTCGCGTTCTTCCAGATGGATCGCATGGCCGTAGAGACCTTTCTCCCCCAAAAGGCCAAATTGCTCATAGGTGTCTAGGTAGTCCCGCGCCTCAGGGAACAATTCCGCCACCCAGGCAATCTCGTCGGTTTGCTCACTCAGATGGGTCTGCATCAGGCAGTCAGGATGGTCCGCCCACAGACTGCCAAGCGCTTCCAGCTGTTCCGGAGTAGAAGTTGGCGAAAACCGTGGCGTGATAGCATAGCTGATCCGGTCCACGCCGTGCCAGCGTTCAATCAAAGCTTTGCTGTTGTCATAGGCGCTCTGCGGCGTGTCGCGCAGACCGTCCGGCGCATTGCGGTCCATACAGGTCTTGCCGGCAATCACCCGCTGTCCCCGCGCTTGCGCCGCCTCAAAGAAGGCATCCACTGATTCCGGGTGAATGGTGCAGTAGCTCGCCATAGTGGTCACGCCGTGTTTGGCGGTGAGGTCGAGGTAGGTGGCCGATATCTGATCCGCATAGGTCCGATCGCCAAAGCGCATCTCTTCGGGGAAGGTGTAGCTGTTGAGCCAATCAATCAACCGCTTGCCCCAACTCGCAATGATGCCGGTCTGTGGGTAGTGCACATGGGCATCCACAAAACCCGCAGAGATCAGCTTGTCGCCATAATCCACAACCTGCGCCGCAGGGTAGGCCGTGCGCATGGCGTCCGCTGTGCCAACCGCCACAATGCGCCCCCCCTCGACAACAACCCCGCCATGGGTCTCATGCCGGGCGGCGTCGACACCGGCCTCAAAAGGATTGGCGGCAAAGCTCAGCGTCTGCCCAAGCAGTAGGGTCTGTGCGCACATAATTCTCTCCAATCTCTTGAGGGCGGGTCTTTTTTCGGCACCAACAGGTCGTGTCCCATTGAGTCCTAGCTTTGATTTACTCTATGGTCCGTGGCAAGTCCAAGGCCACACAAACTGGCCCATCGCCATGAAGGGAGCGCGTCATGCCCAACACAGAGTTGCAGACCGCGCCCGAAGCAGACAGCGAAGACTACACACTCTCAAAGAAACTTGTGGCGGGCGTGCTCTACGCGTTGGAGGCGCAAGACCGGCACACGTTGATCGAGCTGACCGAGCCGCTGCACCCGGCAGACATTGCTGACCTTCTGGAACAGATCAACCCGTTTGACCGCCGTCGCCTTGTGCAGCTTTACGGCGAAGAGTTTGACGGCGATATCCTGTCGGAACTGGATGATGGTCTGCGCGAAGACGTTATGGCGGTTCTCCAACCGGACGTTCTTGCCGACGCGGTGCGCGATCTGGAAAGCGATGACATTGTCGACATCGTTGAAGACCTCGATGAACCGGCGCAGGAAGCCATCCTTGAAACGCTTGAGGATGCAGATCGTGTCGCCGTTGAGCAGGCGCTGAGTTATCCGGAGAACACCGCTGGCCGCTTGATGCAGCGCGAAACCGTTTGTGCGCCAGAGCATTGGACGGTTGGCGAGGCAAGCGACTATCTGCGCAATGCCGAAGAGCTGCCGGAACAGTTTTACCATGTGATCCTTGTGGACCCCCGTATGAAGCCGATTGGCAATGTCACATTGGGCAAGCTGATGTCTTCTCGCCGGGAGTTGCCGCTGAAGGATCTGATTGAAGACGTGTTCCAGATCATCCCCGTCACACAGGATGAGGAAGACGTGGCCTATGCCTTCAACCAGTACCACCTGATCTCCGCCCCGGTGGTAGACGAGGACGACCGGCTGGTTGGGGTGATTACCATTGATGACGCGATGGTCGTGCTCGATGAGGAACACGAAGAAGACATCCTGCGTATGGCGGGTGTGAGCGATGAGGCCAGCCTGTCTGACACCATCCTCGATGCCGCCAAAGGCCGCGCTACCTGGCTGTTTGTGAACCTGCTCACCGCCATTCTGGCCTCCGGCGTGATCAACCTCTTTGCGGACACAGTAGATCAGATGGTCGCGCTTGCGGTGTTGATGCCGATTGTGGCCTCTATGGGGGGCAATGCAGGCACCCAAACCATGACCGTGACCGTGCGTGCGCTGGCCACCAAAGACCTCACTGCGCAGAACGCCTGGCGGGTGATCCGTCGGGAGGTGTCTGTTGGGGCGCTCAATGGCGCGCTGTTTGGCCTGATCATGGCGGGAGTGGCCGGTGTCTGGTTTGGCGTTCCGATGTTGGCGGTGGTGATTGCCGTGGCGATGTTCCTTACGCAGGTTGCCGCCGCGCTGGGCGGTATCCTGATCCCTATGGCACTGGACCGACTAAACATAGACCCAGCTTTGGCGTCCGGTCCTTTCGTCACCACGGTGACCGACGTGGTGGGCTTCTTCCTCTTCCTTGGGTTGGCCGCCCAAGTGCTACTCTAACGCGGAGACATTGCTGATGGACCTGACAGAACAAAAAGCCGCCTCTCGTAAGGCGGCCTTTGCCCGCCGCAAAGACGCCTTTGCCAACGCAGCCCCCGGCCAATCCGCGCATCTCTCCGAAGTGCTGGCAGGCTACCGTAGTGTGCCGCTCGCAGGCTATATGCCGATCCGCACCGAGATCTCTCCGCTTGCGGCAATGGCCGAAGCCTCGGCCCACGGCCCCGTCGGGGTGCCTGTGATCCAAGGCGAGGCCATGCCGCTGGAGTTCTCCCGCTGGGAACCGGACGGCGACTTGCGAGACGGCCCCTTTGGCGCGAAAGTGCCTGTAGAGGACAACTACTTTGACCCAGAAATTGTGATTGTGCCGCTGGTGGCTTTTGACATCAAAGGCGGTCGGCTGGGCTATGGCGGGGGGTTCTATGACCGCACACTGGAACGCCTACGAGCCCGTCGCGCCACATTGGCAATTGGTTTTGCCTTTGATGCACAAGAGGCTGACCACTTGCCTTTGGAAGACACCGATCAGCCCCTGGATATGATGATCACGGAAAGCCGCATCATCGAGTTCTAAACTTTAGAGGTCCGGGTTCGCCCCGGTCGCATTGGTGCGGAAGTACTCCCAGGCATCCTGCTCACCGCCACCTTTGAACTTACAGACACCGTATTCGTTGCCTTCGGCATCCTTGCGGATCTCATAGCCGTGCCCCTGATTGATACAGAAGGTTGCGGCTGGGTTGGCTGCATCTGCTGCCTGGTTGGGCGCGCTGTACTCATCACAACCTGCGAGGACGGCCAAACCACCGGCCGCGGCCACTGTCAAAATTGCTTTCATGAAAAACATCCTGTGTTGTCAGTTCCGGTTTAAGATATCGCCTAATTGGTGTGGCACAAGAGGGGACCACACGTGCCAGCGCGATGTTACGCCACATTCCGCCGGTCATACTCTTGCCAAGCGGGAAACTCCGTCCTAGGACCGTCTCCATGAAAATGCTTTTCCTTGGTGATGTGATGGGCCGTGCGGGACGTGCGGCTGTGGTGGAACGCCTGCCGAAGCTGCGCGACGATTGGCGGCTGGATTTTGTTGTTGTGAACGGCGAAAACGCCTCCAATGGCATGGGCTTGTCGGGCGCGCACGCCAAAACGCTGCTCGACGCGGGAGCAGACTGTATCACCTTGGGCGATCATGCCTTTGATCAAAAAGACATGTTGCAGTTCATTCAGAATGAGCCGCGAGTCATTCGGCCGCTGAATATTGCGCGGGGCGATGTGCCGGGCAAAGGCTTTCGCGTGTTCACCGCCCGCGCTGGGCGTAAGGTGCTGGTGACACAGGCTCTGGGGCAGGTGTTTATGAAACAGCCCTATAGTGACCCGTTCTCAGCGGTAGACCAAGTACTGCGCGCCCATCCACGTGGCGGCATGGTGCAGGCGGCGATTGTCGACATGCATTGCGAAGCCACATCTGAGAAAATGGGTATGGGGCATTACTGCGATGGTCGTGTGAGCTTGGTTGTGGGCACGCACACCCATGTGCCAACCGCAGATACCCAGATCCTGCCCGGCGGCACCGCGTTTCAGGCCGACGCCGGCATGTGTGGGGATTACAACTCGGTGATTGGTATGCAGAAAGAAGAGCCCATGCGCCGCTTTGTGACTGGCATGCCAAAATCACGCTTCACGCCCGCGCTGGGCGAGGCCACGCTCTCCGGTGTCTACGTCGAAACAGATGACCGCACAGGCGCCGCAACCCGGATCGAAATGGTGCGACAGGGCGGCCGGTTGAGCCAATCTGGCCCCAGCTGACGCCACTGAATTGCGGTCAAAATCAAAACGATCTGCAATCAGGGGGATGGCGCGGATACATATGCGCCTGAACGCAGCCTGAAGCGATCCAAGCACTATGATGCACCTGCGGAAAATCTGTTGCCCAACAGGGCCTTCATGCTAAACGTTGGCCGCTGGTAACAACGGACTTAGTATGGACCTTTTTGCATTTTCGCAGACCACACAGGCGGTTTTGGCCCTTCTCACTGTATTGGGCATGTTTGTGCTGTTTCTGCGCGAAGCGTATCCCACCGAGGTTGTGGCCATCGGCGGCGTTGCTGTGCTCTTGTTCTTAGGGGTGCTGCCGTACCAAGCTGCGCTTGGGGTTCTGTCCAATCCAGCCCCATGGACCATCGCGGCGATGTTCATTGTCATGGGCGCTTTGGTGCGCACAGGTGCGTTGTCGGTCTTTACTGCCTTGGCGGACGGGCAAGCTCAAGAACGTCCACAGATCGCGATCACGGTCCTATTGTGCTTTGTGGTCATCGCTTCGGCATTTGTCTCCAACACACCTGTGGTGGTGGTTATGATACCGGTGTTCACCCAACTGGCACGTACGCTGGGAACATCGGCGTCTAAGCTTTTGATCCCATTGAGCTATGCAGCGATCATGGGGGGAACACTGACCCTTATCGGGACGTCCACAAACCTTCTTGTTGATGGTGTGGCCCGCGACCAAGGTTTGCAACCGTTCAGAATCTTCGAAGTCACGCCTCTGGGCCTGATTATTGTCGCATGGGGCATGGCGTATCTTTACTTTTTTGGCCGCCGTTTGCTGCCGGAACGCGCCAGCATGGCGGATCTTTTGTCTAACCGCAGTCAAATGAAGTTTTTCACCGAAGCGGTTATCCCGCCGGAGAGCAACTTAATTGGTCGGGAAGTGACTGGCGTGCAATTGTTTAAGCGCGACGGCGTGCGTCTGGTTGACGTGATCCGGGGTGATACCTCGCTGCGTCGCAACCTTGGCGCGGTCACGCTCCAGGTCGGCGACCGTGTCGTTCTGCGCACCAAAATGACAGAGTTGCTTAGCCTGCAACGAAACAAGTCTCTGAAACGATTGGATCAGGTCGGCGCGGTGGAAACCACCACCGTAGAAGCGCTGATCACGCCTGGCTGCAAGATGGTGGGTCGCCGTTTGGGCGCACTGCGCCTGCGTCGCCGCTATGGTGTCTATCCGCTGGCGGTGCACCGCCGGAATCAGAATATCGGCCAACAGCTGGATCAACTGGTGGTGCGTGTTGGCGACACGCTGCTGCTTGAGGGCGCACCTGAGGACATCCAACGTCTGGCCACCGATATGGACATGGTTGACGTGTCCCACCCGTCAGAGCGCGAGTACCGCCGGGGTCACGCCCCAATTGCGCTTGGCTGTATGGTTGGTATCGTGATCCTGGCCGGCATGGGCGTCGCACCGATCCTCTATCTGGCGATCCTGGCGGTGGCCGTGGTGCTGCTGACCCGCTGTATCGACGCGGATGAGGCGTTTTCTTTTGTCGATGGCCGTCTGCTGTCGTTGATCTTCTCAATGCTCGCCATAGGGGCTGCGCTCTCACATTCCGGCGCAGTGTCACTGATTGTGAATGGTCTGGCACCCGGGCTGCAAGGCTTGCCGCCATTCCTTTTGATTTGGGCGATCTACCTTTTGACCTCCGTGCTGACCGAACTTGTGTCCAACAACGCCGTGGCCGTAGTGGTGACGCCTATCGCCGTGGGTTTGGCACAGGCCATTGGTGTGGATCCGCGCCCCTTGGTGGTCGCCGTGATGATTGCAGCCTCGGCCAGCTTTGCGACACCCATCGGCTATCAGACCAACATGCTGGTCTTTGGTCCGGGCGGCTACAAGTTCACCGACTTCATGCGTGTCGGCATTCCGTTGAACATATCAATTGGCATTCTGGCCTCTGCGCTGATCCCGTTTTTCTGGCCGCTGTAAGGCTGTTCTGACGTCGTGCAACGGGCGTTGCGTTTACTGTTGCGCGCCTTTGGCAGCTGAAGATACGCACCTCCGCAATACAGCCGCGATACAGACAAAATACCGACGTCCAAACAGCGTCAAATTTGCCGATTAATTCGCCAACAAAAAAACGCGCCGCAGAGGCCTGCGACGCGTTGAATTTTGGTCAGGTGTAGATCACTTCTTTTTGCGCGGGGGCATCAAGTCGGTGATCGTGCCTTCAAACATTTCAGCAGCAAAGTTGATGGTCTCACTGAGCGTTGGGTGGGGGTGAATGGTGTGTCCCAAATCAACCGCATCCGCGCCCATTTCGATGGCCAGCGCCACCTCGGCAATCAGGTCACCAGCGTTGGGTCCAACAATCCCGGCGCCAATCACGCGCTCGGAATCTTCGTCGAAAATCAACTTGGTAAGCCCTTCGGAGCGGCCCAGAGACAGCGAGCGCCCGGACGCGGCCCAAGGGAACACACCCTTGCCAACCTTCATGCCTTCGGCCTTGGCCTGTGTTTCTGTGACACCCACCCAAGCGACCTCAGGATCGGTGTAAGCCACAGACGGGATTACCCGCGCATCAAAGTGACGTTTGTGCCCCGCAGCCACCTCAGCGGCCACTTTGCCCTCGTGCACGGCTTTATGCGCCAGCATTGGCTGTCCAACAACGTCACCAATGGCAAAAATGTGAGGCACTCCAGTGCGTTGCTGGCTATCGACCGCAATGAACCCACGCTCATCCACAGTCACACCAGCCGCTGCTGCATTGACCTTTGCCCCATTTGGGCGACGACCTACTGCAACAAGCACTTTGTCAAACGTATCAACCACTTCGCCCTTCGGACCTTCCATGGTGACCTCAAGACCAGCGTCCGTTGCTTTAACCGCAGTGACTTTGGTTTTGGTTAGGATGGCCTCATACCGTCCTTCAATCCGTTTGTGCAGCGGTTTTACAACGTCTTTGTCCGCCCCGGGTATGATCTGATCCATGAACTCAACGATGGTCACTTTGGAGCCCAATGCATCATACACGGTGGCCATTTCCAGGCCGATGATGCCGCCGCCGAGCACCAGCAGGCGCTCTGGCACATCTTCCAGCTCCAGCGCGCCGGTGCTGTCGATCACGCGAGGATCATCATGGGGAATGAAGGGCAGGGTGACCGGCTCAGAACCGGCCGCGATGACGCATTGGTCAAAGCTGACGGTGGATTTTTCACCGTTGTTGTCGACCTCAATCATGTTGGGGCCAGCGAAAGAGCCGTAGCCGTTCACAACCTGAACCTTACGCGTTTTTGCCAATCCGCCAAGACCGCCAGTCAGTTGATTTACAACGCTTTCTTTCCAGCCTCTCAGTTTGTCGAGGTCAACCTCGGGCTTGGAAAAGCTGATGCCATGCTCCGCCATTTCTTCGGCTTCGGTAATTACCTTGGCAGAGTGCAGCAGGGCTTTGGAGGGGATACAGCCCACGTTCAGGCAGACGCCGCCAAGCGAACTGTCTTTCTCGATCAGCACAACCTTTTTGCCAAGGTCCGCGGCGCGGAACGCTGCCGTGTAGCCACCTGGGCCAGAGCCCAGCACCACCACTTCGGCATGCACATCTCCAGCGCCGGATGCGGTGCCGGTTGCAGCCATTGCTTGCGGCGCGGCTGGCGCCTCCGGAGTGGCAGCCTTAGGCGCCTCAGCAGCACCTTCCGCTTCCAACACAAGGATCAGGCTGCCTTCGGACACAGCGTCGCCTTCGGCCACTTTGATATCCTTCACCACGCCAGCGGCGGGCGAAGGCACTTCCATGGTGGCCTTGTCGCTTTCGACCTCAATCAGCGGGTCTTCGGCGGCAACAGTGTCGCCCACAGAGACCAGAACGGAGACCACGGGAACTTCGGAAAAGTCCCCAATATCAGGTACTTTGACGTCCATCTTTGTTCTCCTTACCACATCAACTTGCGCATATCGCCAAGCAGGGTTTTGAGCGTCACGGTGAACCGTGCGGCCAATGCCCCGTCGATGGCGCGGTGGTCATAGCTGAGCGACAATGGCTGCATCAGGCGCGGCACAAACTCTTCGCCGTTCCAGACCGGCGCCATTTTGGAGCGGGTTAGACCGAGGATGGCCACTTCCGGTGCATTCACGATTGGCGTGAAAGATGTACCACCAATGCCGCCGAGGCTGGAAATGGTGAAGGTCGCGCCTTGCATGTCGCCGCTCTTCAACTCACCTGCGCGGGCTTTGCCGGACAACTCCATGAGATCTTTTGAGATTTCCACAATGCCCTTGCGATCCGCATCTTTGATCACAGGCACAACCAAGCCGTTTGGCGTGTCTGCCGCAAAGCCGATGTTGTAGTAATCCTTCTTGATCAGCTTATCGCCGTCCGGATGAATCGAGGAGTTCACTTCCCAATGCTGTTTCAGCGCCGACACAGACGCTTTGATCACAAAGGACAGTAGGGTCACGCGATAGCCTTCTTCCTTGGCCATCGTGTCCATCTCTTTGCGGTACTTGTCCAGATCAGTGATGTCCGCTTCGTCGTTGTGGGTTACGTGCGGAATGTTGAGCCAGCTGCGGTGCAATGCCGGGCCGGACAGTTTCTTGATGCGTGGCATCTCGACGTCTTCGACCGGACCAAATTTGGAGAAGTCGACAGCCGGGATCGGCGGAATGCCCATGCCGCCCTGTGCTGCGCCACCGGCGGCAGGCGCTGCTGCTGTGGAGCTCTTCAGGAAAGCTGTCACATCTTCACGCAAGATACGACCTTTGCGGCCGGACCCGTTCACCTTGGCCAGATCTACGTCCAACTGGCGTGCAAAGGCACGCACAGAGGGGGAAGCGTGGGTTTTGCCAAACCCGGCATCGGTCACCGCCGCCGGAGCAGCTGCGGCTACTGGGGCTGGTGCTGCCGCTGCAGGCGCTGCAGTTTCCGCTTTAGGGGCAGGGGTCTCCGCTTCGGTGCCACCCTCTGCTTCCAACATCAGGATCAGCGCCCCCTCTGATACGGCGTCGCCTTCGGACACTTTGATCTCAACCACTTTACCAGCCGCTGGGGATGGCACTTCCATGGTGGCCTTGTCGCTTTCAACTTCGATCAGCGGGTCTTCGGCGGCGACCACGTCACCGGTGCTGACCAGGACGGAAACCACTGGAACATCAGTGAAATCGCCGATGTCGGGAACTTTGACTTCAATTGCCATTGCTAATTTCTCCTCTCTTCCCGATCACACCAGGCGCGGGTTCGGCTTGGCGCCGTCGATGTCGTATTTGGCCAGTGCGGCCTCAAGGTCTTTCTTGGTCACAGCGCCCTCTTTGTAGAGGTCTACCATGGCCGCAGCTGCAATGTGGTTTGCGTCAACCTCAAAGAAGCGGCGCAGGTTCACACGGCTGTCAGAGCGGCCAAAGCCGTCTGTGCCCAACACGGTATAGCTGCCCGGCACGCAGGTCCGGATCTGCTCTGCGAAGTTCTTCATGTAGTCGGTTGCCGCAATCACTGGGCCAGTGGCCTTGGAGAGCTGCTGCGCCACAAAGGACACTTTCGGCTCTGCCAGCGGGTTCAGTCGATTGTGGCGGGCCACATCCTGACAATCCCGTGCCAGCTCGTTGAAGCTGGTGGCTGACCAGATTTCCGACGTCACTCCGAAGTCCGTTTCAAGCATTTCTGCCGCCTTCATGGCCTGCACCAAAATGGTGCCTGAGCCCATCAGCGTCACATGCTTCTTGGACGGTTTCTTTACCTCTTTGAAACGGTAGAGGCCTTTGATGATCTCGTCTTCCACACCCATCGGCATATCCGGATGGGCATAGTTTTCGTTCATGAGTGTGAGGTAGAAGAACACATCTTCCTGGTCTTCATACATCCGTTTCATACCGTGCTGCACAATCACCGCAACTTCGTGTTGGAAGGTCGGGTCATAAGAGATGCAGTTCGGAATGGTGCCTGCAAGGATGTGGCTGTGGCCGTCTTCGTGCTGCAGACCCTCGCCGTTCAGCGTGGTCCGGCCAGCTGTGCCGCCCAGCATAAAGCCACGCGCACGGCTGTCGCCTGCGGCCCAGGCCAAGTCGCCGATGCGCTGGAAGCCAAACATGGAGTAGTAGATGAAGAACGGGATCATCGGCACGCCGTGGTTCGAGTAGGCGGTGGCTGCTGCAATCCAATCTGCCATGGCGCCAGCTTCGTTGATGCCTTCCTGCAGAACCTGACCGTTGGTCGATTCCTTGTAGTACATCATCTGGTCGGCGTCTTGCGGCGTGTATTTCTGTCCTTCCGGGTTGTAGATGCCCACCGAGCGGAACAGGCCTTCCATCCCAAATGTGCGGCTTTCATCCGGCACAATCGGCACGATGTTCTGGCCAATCTGCTTGTCCCGCAGAAGGGTTGTCAGAATACGTACAAAGGCCATGGTGGTGGAGATCTCGCGATCACCGGTGCCTTTGAGCTGCGCGGCAAATTTGTCCAGCGCTGGAATCTCCAGCTTAGGCGATTGGCTTTCACGTTTGGGGAACTCCCCGCCAAGCGCTTTGCGGCGGTCCGCAAGATAAGCTTTTTGCGCGTTGTTGAGTTTTACAAACGGCGCATCTCCCACATCTTCGTCGCTGACCGGGATCTCAAAGCGGTCGCGGAAGGCGCGCAGCTGATCCTCGTTCATTTTCTTTTGCTGGTGCGTGGTGTTCTGGCCTTCGCCAGCGGTGCCCATACCGTGACCTTTAACGGTTTTTACCAGCAGGCAGGTTGGTTGACCTTTGGTGTCGCTGGCCCGTTTGAAGGCAGTGTAGACCTTTTGTGGGTCGTGACCACCACGACGCAGGGACCAGATCTGTTCGTCGGTCCAGTCCTTCACCAATTCGGCAGTTTCTGGGTACTTGCCAAAAAAGTTTTCGCGAATGTAGGCGCCGTCTTTGGATTTGAAGGTCTGATAGTCGCCATCAACGGTTTCATCCATCAGCTGACGCAGCTTGCCAGAGGTGTCTTTCTCCAGAAGCTCGTCCCAACCTTTGCCCCAGAGCAGCTTGATCACATTCCAGCCCGCGCCGCGGAAGTCGCCTTCGAGTTCCTGCACAATCTTGTGGTTGCCCCGTACAGGGCCATCCAGGCGCTGCAGGTTGCAGTTCACCACGAAGATCAGGTTGTCGAGGCCCTCGCGTGCTGCGAGGTCAATGGCGCCACGGCTTTCCGGTTCGTCCATCTCGCCATCACCGAGGAAGCACCAGACCTTGCGGTCGGCCATGTCGATGAGGCCGCGGTTGTGCATGTATTTCATGAACCGCGCCTGGTAGATCGCCATCAGCGGACCAAGGCCCATGGAGACGGTTGGGAACTGCCAATAATCTGGCATCAGCCAAGGGTGCGGGTAAGAGGACAGGCCGCCGCCATCGACTTCAGAGCGGAAGTTTTCCAGCTGCTCTTCGGTCAGGCGTCCTTCCATAAAGGAGCGCGCATAGATGCCAGGGATCACATGACCCTGGAAGAACACAAGGTCGCCGCCGTGGATCGCAGATTTGCTGCGCCAGAAATGGTTCAACCCTATATCATACATTACCGCAGAGGAGGCAAAGGAGGCGATGTGACCGCCGTACTCGCTGCTCACTTTGTTGCGGCGCACCACGGTTGCCATGGCGTTCCAGCGGTTGATGGTGCGGATGCGCCATTCCATGTCCAGATCGCCAGGAAACTCTTCCTGATCGTCGGTTGGGATGGTGTTCTGATACGGCGTGGTCGCCGAGAAGGGCAGGGTCGCGCCGGCCGCACGGGCTTGCTGCACCGCTTTGTCGAGCAGGTAATGTGCTCTGTCAGGTCCATCCCGGGCGATCACATCCTCAATGGCGTCCTGCCACTCCTGGGATTCTACCGGGTCGATGTCTGGAAATTCATTTGCCATGCGGCGTCTCCTCCACTGCAATCCGCGTTTCAAATCTTATAGTTTAATATTAAACAATTGAGCTAGTGCGCACGTTGCATGGGTCCCATGCGTCTGGTGCAAGGCTCGATCAAAAGGATATTGTGGCAGTGTAGCGTAGTTATCAGGAAAAAAAACAGGGACCCGAAGGTCCCTGTAAGTCACTTGAATTAAAGAGGTTGTTAGTCTTCGTGAGGAAGAACCAAGTTCAGCACAATCGCGCAGAGGGCGGTTGGTGCCACAGCTGAGGTCATCAGCGTTTTCACAACACCCGGCAGATATTGCACGGCGGTTGGCACAAGGTTCAGGCCCAGACCCACAGCGAGCGATACAGCGATGATCACCATGTTGCGGCGGTTCAGCTCCACTTCGGACAGCACGTTCAGGCCAGCCGAGGCCACCATGCCAAACATCACGATCACACCGCCGCCGAGAACCGGCAAAGGCATCGAGGCAATCACAGCACCCACTTTTGGCATCAGACCACAGAGGATCAGGATGATGCCGCCAATGGTCACCACGTGACGGCTCATAACGCCGGTCATGCCGACAATACCTACGTTCTGCGAGAACGAGGTGTTTGGCAGACCACCAAAGACACCAGCGATAGCTGTACCGAGACCGTCCGCATAGGTTGCGCCCTGGATCTCTTCGTCGGTTGCATCGCGGCCAGCACCCGCTTTGGCAGTGGCGGAGGCGTCTCCTACGGTTTCAATCGCGGAAACGATGGACACCAATGTCACGGCAATCACCGCACCAAGGCTAAATTCAAAGCCATATGGCAGTGGCGTGATGCCGGTCACCCAGGAAGCCTTGGCAACGGCGCCGAAGTTCACCATGCCGGAGAGGTACGCCACAACGTAACCTGCGATCAGGCCCACCAGAATGGCCGCGCTGGATAATGTGCCTTTGGTGAAAAACTTCAAGACGAGAGCCACAATGATCACAGTCAAAGCCACGGTCCAGTGCTTCAGAGAGCCAAAGCTTTCCGCTTCCATTTGGAATTGCGCCGCGCCACCAGCAGCGTATTTGATCGCCACTGGGATCAGATAAAGACCAATCGCCAAGATCACCAGTCCGGTGACCAGCGGCGGAAACAGCCAGCGCAATTTGCCAATCACAGAGCCAAGCGCGAAGTGGATGACGCCGCCAATGATACAAGCGGTCAGAGCGACGCTAAGGCCTTGGGTGGCGGCAACACCGGCCAGCACACCAACAAAGGCAAAACTGGTGCCCTGCATGATTGGCAGGCGCGCGCCAATGGGGCCGATCCCTACGGTTTGGAACAGGGTTGCGATGCCGGCAAATAGCATGGCCATCTGTATCAGATAGACTTGTTCAGCCCCACCAAACGCGAGTCCGGCCGCGCCAGCTACAATGATGGATGGGGTTACGTTGGAGGCAAACATTGCCAAAACGTGTTGGAGTCCCAGCGGGATTGCCTGCCCCAATGGGGGCGTGACGTTTGGATCGGAGTATTGTCCGGTCGCTTGTTTTTCCTGAGCTGTCATAGTGTCAGCCATGTCCTTCTCCTGTCGGTCGTTGAGCCCCGCCGCTTCATTTTACGAGCAGCTTAAGGGCGGTTTGGTCAGGGGATACCTGACCCTTGGTTTTGATCCGCCACCACTTGGTAAGCAGTGTCGAACCAAAATTCTTCGAGATTGGCACCGTCGCCAATGCGGTCCACCACGGCAAAAAGGCCGGGGGCTGCAAGCGGGGTCAAAACGCCGTGCCATGTGTTTCGATGGAAGTTGATGGCTTGTCCCGGTTGCGTCTGAAACGCCATAGGTTTATCCGGCTTGCCGCCCAAATCTTTGGCAACAACTACAAGGAATGCGTGTTCCGTCATCGGAATGAAAGCCTGACTTCCGTCCGGATGGCGCTCAACCATATCTAGTGTGTAGGGCAGGCTGCGCGGCTGCGCGTTAAACAGGCTGATGCCCGCGCGGCCATCGGCAAAGTCCATCTCTGCCAAGTCGTGGTGACGGCCACACATGCCTTGATTGATGATTTTGTCAGCTTCCGTCTTGAGCGTGATGACATCGCCAAAGGGCGCGAATGCCTCTGCTGTCAGGGGCTGGATGGCGATTTCAGTCACGGTAAAGATCCATCAGCCGGAATTCTGCAATGCGTTCAACTTGTTTGCAGGCTTCCGCAAACTCGGTGACGCTGTCGTTGCCGATCCGACGCTCAAAAGCCGCCATGATCGAAGCTTTGGTGTGGTCACGCACTGCTATGATGAATGGGAAGCCGTGTTTGGTCACATAGTCGCTGTTCAATTGAGTGAAGTTTGCGCGCTCTTCATCCGTGAGCATATCCAGACCAGCACCGGCCTGTTCAGAGGTGCTTTCCGCGGTCAGACGACCGGCGGATGCCAATTTGCCCGCAAGATCCGGGTGTGCGTTGAGCACGCCAAGACGCTCTTCGTCACTTGCCCTGCGGAAAGCCCGACACAGTATACTGTGAACCCCCGCGGCACAGTCGTGTGCGGCCCCCAATTCCAACGTATGGGCACGTTCCGCAATCCAGGCGGAATGCTCAAAAATGCCGCCATACAGCTCCACAAATCGAGCTTTGTCCATTTCGCTGGGGCGTTCGATCCGATTGTGTGGATGTGTCTGTGCCCAGTGTTCCGCAATCTCGATACGTCGCGGGGTCCATACGCCCTCAAAGCCCTGAATGTAGTCGAGGAATTGCGCCAATCCGGCGAGTTTGCCTGGACGGCCAATCAACCGGCAGTGCAGGCCTATCGACATCATCTTGGGGGCGCCTTCGCTGCCTTCGGCATAGAGCACGTCAAAGGCGTCTTTGAGGTAGGTGAAAAAATCTTGCCCTGTGACCCAGCCCGGAGCCGTGGCGAAGCGCATGTCGTTGGCTTCCAGTGTATATGGGATGATCAGCTGATCGCTGTCTCCATATTCGCGCCAGTATGGCAGGTCGTCATCGTAAGTATCCGAGATATAGGCAAACCCACCTTCTTCGGCGACGAGCCGCACAGTGTTCTCGGAACAACGCCCCGTGTACCAACCGCGCGGACGGTCGCCGACCACTTCGGTGTGCAGCCGAACCGCTTCGGCAATGGACGCGCGTTCCTCCGTCTCGGGCATGTCTTTATGCTCAACCCACTTGAGGCCGTGACTGGCGATCTCCCAATCCGCGGCCTTCATGGCCGCAACCTGTTCTGGGTTACGCGCCAGCGCACTTGCCACGCCGTAGATGGTCACAGGAATGTCTTTGCCAGTGAACAAGCGATGCAGGCGCCAGAAACCGGCACGCGCGCCGTATTCGTAGATCGACTCCATGTTCCAATGACGCTGGCCCTGCCATTGGGCGGCGCCTGGAATGTCGGAAAGAAACGCCTCAGAGGCTGCATCGCCATGCAGAACGCAGTTTTCGCCACCTTCTTCGTAGTTCAGCACAAATTGAACAGCAACTTTGGCGTCATTGGGCCATTGTGCGTGTGGTGGCTTAGGGCCGTAGCCTCGCATGTCCCGTGCATAACGCATCACGCCAAATCTCCCCTGTTTCGCGATTGCTTCGTTTTACCTTATAAAGCGCGCCGTGACTTTCCAATTTTTCTTGAAAGAGTTGTTGTCACGAGAAACCCGTAAAAAAGAGATTTGTGCGAGGGCTCACCGTTAGGTGCTTGCGGCTGCTTCCTTTTTCTGAAGCGCCGCTTGCAAGCGCGGCGTCATAAACTCAATCAGGAGCCTGGTTTTTGGATCTTGGTGACGACGGTGTGTGTACAGCAGTGCCATTTGGATTGGCATGGGCGGGGTCCCTGATAGGACCGAAACCAAGGCGCCAGATGTCAGATGTTCCGCAATCTCGAATTCGGGTTTGAGCGTGATGCCATGGCCCTCAAGAGCCCAATCGGTGAGGACGTCGCCGTCATCGGATTCAAATGGGCCTTTGACAGCAAACCGGCGAGTGCCCTCTGCTGTCTCCAACGGCCATTGGAATTCAGGAGCACCAGGATACCGCAAATTGAGGCAGTCATGGGTGCCATTGGTCAATTCCTCGGGGCTGGTTGGCGCGCCTCGGTCTGACAGGTATTTTGGCGAAGCACATAAGACGCGCGGGCAGTCCGCGATTTTGCGAATGCGTAGAGTGCTATCTTCCGGAACACCCAAAAAGAACGCTACATCAAGGCCTTCTGCTGTTAAATCCAACTTGCGATCAGACAATCGCAAGCGCAGATCAATGAGCGGGTATTCCTTTTTAAACTCAGGGATCAGGGGGGCAATCAGGCGGCGGCCAACGCCCAACGGGGCCGCAATGTGAAGCAAGCCGCGTGGGCTTTGTGTGATGGAGTTAACCGCTGCTTCCGCTTCGTCAATGGTTTCCAAAATCTTGCAAGCGCCTTCATAGAAGGTATTGCCTTGCTCAGTGGGGTTGAGCTGTCGGGTTGTGCGGTGGAACAAGCGAACGCTGAGATAATCCTCCAACTGTGAAATCCGCGACGAGGCCACGGCTGCGGAAATGCGTTGGTCGCGAGCGGCGGCGGACATGCTGCCAAGTTCGTAGACACGTACAAAAGTGCGAATGTTGTCGATGTAGGACATGGCGATCTTCAGGCATTTCTTGAAACTGGAATTGTATTCCATGGTATCCCAAAAAAGTCGTCCGCGCCAGAGGGGCTGACATGCAAACGATTTCTTGCTTTCCATTATCGTCGCGGCGTGATTGAAAATTTGCAAAACCATAAGCTTAGGAGGCGCGTGCTATGCAGGCAGTGATCTTTGATTTGGACGGAACCCTAGTGGACAGTGCTCCGGATATTCGAGCGTCGGTGAATGTCATGCTGGCAGAAGAAGGCTTCGAGGAGTTGGACCTACCAACAGTTATTTCCTTTGTTGGCAATGGATTACCGACGTTGGTCCGTCGTGTCATGGCGTATTTTGACATTGAGGATACGCAGTTTTCGCGTCTCAATGCGCGGGTGTTGGCGATCTACAATGCGTCAACTTATGAGCACACAGTGTTGTACAATGGTGTGCGGGATGTGCTGAGTACGCTTCAAGCCAAAGGGGTGCGGTTAGGAGTTTGTACCAACAAGCCGGAAGAGCCTGCGCGGCACGTTTTGCAGGCTTTGGATCTGACGCAGTTTTTTGACATGGTTGTTGGGGGAGACACGTTTGAAAAACGGAAACCGGACCCTTTGCCTCTTTTGAATGTGATTGGCGAAACCGATTTGTCGGACGTGCTTTATGTGGGTGACAGCGAAGTTGATGCGGAGACGGCGCAGCGGGCTGGCGTGACTTTTGCTTTATTTACAGAGGGCTACCGAAAGACACCCGTAGCGGACATTCACCATGATTTCATTTTTTCAAAGTGGCGTGATTTTTTGGCAGTGGTTGAGGGAGCGCAACCGGCATAGGCCAAAATACGCGGCTTCTCTCCGATCCGCATAACTGTGACTTGCTCATTGGGGGCAGTTGGTTTTAGGCTGTTTCCAAACGCCATGACGCGAGGAGTTTGGTTGTGAAATCTTTTATTGTCAGTGCTTTGGCCGCTGTAGCTATTTTGATTGGGGGGGCTGTCTCTGCACAGACGATTGACATAACCCCGGCCAATCCTCAGCCAACGGGCGTGAAGCGGGGGCTCAAGGTCAACTACTTTACTGGCGAACGCAATGTGCGGAACCTGTCGCAGGCGAAGTCCAAGATCAAGTGGTCCAAGCCGGGTAAGCCTTTGCCAGGGTTGAACTTTCCGGACAAAGGGCAGGGCGCGCCGGTGCTGACATCGGGCAAGGCCACTTTGGTGGTTGCGGACATTAACGGGTATATCAAGTTTGATAAGCCCGGGGTCTATGACCTTGAATTCTTTAGCAATGATGGCTCGCAAATTTGGATCGGTGGCAAGTCGGTGGCGAAGCTGAACAAGATTACGGCTTGTGCCAGTGTGGGGCGGCCGAAGGTCAATGTGCCCTCGGCAGGATGGTATGATTTCAAAGTGTTATACTGGCAGAAAGAGGGCACGGCGTGCCTCGAAAGCGAGTGGAAAGCGCCTGGTGGCAAGCGTCAGCTGATCCCAAACAGCGCGTTTGGTTATAAGTAAACATCTGTTCAGAGTGATTAATTGGGGGCTTCGGCCCCCTTTTTTGTGGGCGAAATCCACGTCGGTATTCTGTCGGCATCACGACTGTTTCGCGACTGTGGCGATTTTTGCACCGATCAGCGGCAGATATTCTTAACCTGTGCGTCTTCCCACGGCAGAACCACCGCGTCTGGGCGGGGCAGATTTTCGACTGGGAAGTGCGGTGAGAGCAAAGATTTCAGGCGCGCAGTTCGTGGGGCCTCGGGGTCGAGAAATGAACAGCAGAGGTATTCCTCGACCACGGCGGCCTGTTGCTCATAACCGTAGTCCAGAAAGGTCGCGGCAGTGGCGCCTTCGAACTGATAAGGATCCGCGCCGTTTTTGTGTTCTTGGGCGGCCTTCAACGGCGTGTAGCCGGTGATCTCACGGTTCTGCCATTGCCAGACGTGCACCATTTCATGGGCGAAGAACATCGCCGCCGTCAGGTGCAGCTTCTCAGGATAGCTCGGCACGTAGTCCGGCACCGACCAATCGCGGGAGGTGTAGACGTGCTCATAGAGCACAACACCGGCGGCGGTGGCGGTGATGGTTTCCTCTTTGGGCTCCGGATTGATGCGCTCGCGACAGGCGAGGCGGGGGCGTTTTTCATATTCCCACGTCTGAATGCCCAGAGGGGCGTTTTTGGTGATCCGGATCGGTTTGGTGTCGATGGTGTCGCCCAAAACGTCAGCGGTAAATGCCCGTTCCGTATCGGTCAGGGACCGGCCACAGGAGATCAAAGCGAGACAGAAGAAAACGGGCCAGATGCGCATGTGGGGGAGACTAACAAAGCGCCTTGTGGTGGCAAGGTGGGAAATCACAGAAGGCTGTCGATTGTGCGGCCCAAGCGGAAAGGTGCCGCAAAGGCCACAAGGCAGAGGGCGATGATTTGCAGGATCAAGAGGGCGCGGCCGGATTGCAGGCGTTGCCATGAGTCGCGCAAGGCGGTGATGTCTTCGATCAGCGTGTCATAGGTGAGCGCCAGCACGCGGTAGTCGGCGGCGATCTCCGGGCGGGTGGGCGCGATGTTTTCCACCGCCATGATGGTGGGCACGTCTCGGGTGTCAAAGGCGAGGAACTCGGCCATTTCCAGCTCCGCGGTGGCTTGGGACATCTCGGCGTGATCGCGGGCGCTGCCAAACAGTAGGGAGATGCCTTCCAGTGGGGCGGCGCGTTCCGTGATGGTGAGGAACAGGGGCAGGGCGGTGTTTTCCGCTGAGGACGCGGAGAGGAATTCGACCTTTTCGCAGAGCGTGGTCAGGTCCGCGTCACTGGTTTCTGCGCAGTAGCGCAGGCGGAAGCGGGCGGCGTCAGTGTCAAAGGCGCGGGACGCGGTGTAGGCGACGGTGATCTGGCGGTTGAGGGCTGTGCTGTCCTCTTGGTAGATGCTCGCCGCGATGGCGACCACGGCGCCAACCCCGCCCAAGGCGACCCAGATCACGTCGGCCAAAAGCCAGGCCTTGGTGTCTTCCGTGCGACGAAAGAGCGTCAGCGCGCCAAGGCAGCCCAGCAGAAAGCAGGCAAGGATCAAAGGGAGTTGATAGGTTTGTAAAAACGCGGCCATGGAGGCAGCTTAGCGACGAATGGCTGAAACAGGGATCACGGCTGCGTGTCGCGACGGACTTCGGCGGACTTACTTGGGCGTGGTGACCAAGCGGCCGCCGTTCATGCATTCGGTGAAGTGGAAATCGTAAAACTTCTGGTCTTGCGCGGCCCCAGCGGCGGAGCCGATGGCGCCGCCGACCACGGCACTGCCAAGCGCGTCGCGGTGATCGCGGGTGCCGATGTAGCCGAGGCCATAGCCCAGTTGCGTGCCGGTTTGCCCGCCTTGTACACGCCCGCGCATACCGGCGGCGGCGCGGGCGTATTGGTCACAGAAGAGCTCTGTGCGCGGTTGTTTTTGCCCCCACTGGTGCGTGCCTTTGTTGGTGTTCAAAGACGGCTGATTGGAGCGCTGCTGGCTTTCTGGCGACATGAAGTTGTTCTGATGCCGCGCGGAATCTTTGCGGGCTTGGGCTGTGGCGTCAGGGACGGGCAGCAGGAGGGCGAGGATCAGGGCAAGGGCAGGGCGCATGCGGGGAGTTTGGCAGGGTGAGGTGTGTTCCACAACCTAATGCGGAATGCAGAGCATTCCGCCGCGCCCGACCCACCCCCATGGGAGGGCGCGTTCTGCACCCACCCTCGGGTCAGGCGCTGCCTAAATTGGTCTGTCTCTTCAGCTGTTAGAAGAGATGTGCGTAGACCCAGCTGAAGATGGAAAACGAGCCAGCCAGGAGCATGGCGCAAACATCCAAACAGACCAGGATAAAGAATGCCAAGGCAGTTAGAGATCTGCGTTGGGGAAAGTCAGTCATCCAAATGAGCAGAATGATCTTCGCTGCAAAAAGCGGATATGCGAGGTTGATGCCGCCAACTGTGAGGGGCAGGAAAACTTTCAGAAGAGCCGATGCGCCGATGTTGCAGAGTTGAAAGACCCAAAAAACTTTGGGATCGGAACCTTGGAGTTTGGACATCTCAGTATCTTGGAAGCGAAGCGTTATGCCTCAAACATCCAACTCCTCCACAAACCGCGCATTCTCTTGAATGTACTGGAAGCGTTTTTCGGGCTTTTTGCCCATCAGGTCATTCACCAACCCATCGGTTTCGCCGGGCTCGTCTTCGTCGATGGTGATCCGGATCAGCTTGCGGCTTTCGGGATCCATGGTGGTTTCTTTCAGGTCTTTGGCGTCCATTTCCCCAAGACCTTTGAAGCGGGACACGTCGATGCGCCCTTTGCCGCCAAGGCCTTTTTCCAGCCACATGTCTTTTTCCGCCTCATCCACACAGTAGACGCGTTTGGCCCCCTGCGTGATGCGGAAAAGCGGCGGGCAGGCCATGTAGAGGTGGCCGGCGTCGATCATCGGGCGCATTTGGGTGTAGAAGAAGGTCATCAGGAGCGCGGCGATGTGGGCGCCGTCGACGTCCGCATCGGTCATGATGATGATCTTGTCATAGCGCAGATCGTCGACGTTGAATTTGGTGCCAAGGCCCACGCCAAGCGCTTGGGTCAGGTCGTTGATTTCCTGGTTGGTGGTGATCTTGGAGCCAGCCGCACCCAGCACGTTGAGGATTTTACCACGCAGCGGCAGCAAAGCTTGCGTCTTGCGGTTGCGGGCCATTTTGGCGGAGCCGCCCGCGGAGTCGCCCTCCACGATGAAGAGCTCGGTGCCGTCGCGGTTGGTGGCGGAGCAGTCCACCAGCTTGCCGGGCAGGCGCAGTTTCTTGGTGGCAGTCTTGCGCGCGGTCTCTTTTTCCTGACGGCGGCGCAGACGCTCTTCGGCGCGAAGGACCAAGAAGTCGAGGATGGCGCCGGCGGATTTGGTATCTGCGGCCAGCCAGTTGTCGAAGTGGTCGCGCACGGCGTTTTCCACCAGACGCTGGGCTTCGACGGTGGCAAGGCGGTCTTTGGTCTGGCCAACAAATTCCGGCTCGCGGATGAAACAGGAGACCAGCGCGCAGCCGCCGGTGATCAGGTCGTCGCGGGTGATCGAGGCGGCCTTTTTGTTGTTGACCAACTCTCCGTAGGCTTTGATGCCTTTGAGCACGGCGGACCAGAAGCCGGCAACGTGCGTGCCACCTTCGGGGGTGGGCACGGTGTTACAGTAGGACTGGATAAAACCGTCGCGCGAGGGCGTCCAGTTGATGGCCCATTCGACCTTGCCGGGCACGCCAAAGCGGCCTTGGAAATCCACGGTGCCAGCAAAGGGCTGTTCGGCGTAAGTGGTCGCCTTGTCCATGGTTTCTTTGAGGTAGTCGGACAGACCGCCGGGGAAGTGGAAGGTGGCCTCTGCCGGGGTTTCACCGTCGTCGATTGCGGTTTTCCAGCGGATTTCAACGCCGGAGAAGAGGTAGGCCTTGGAGCGGATCGATTTAAACAGGCGGGCCGGTTTGAAGCGGTGGGAACCGAAGATTTGCTCATCGGCGTGGAAAGTCACGGTGGTGCCACGGCGGTTGGGGGCGGCGCCCACTTGTTCCACGGGGCCCTGGGGGATGCCGCGGGAGAAGCGTTGTTCAAACAGCTTTTTGTCGCGTGCAACCTGTACCACCATCAGATCAGATAGCGCGTTCACAACAGAGGCCCCGACGCCGTGCAGACCGCCCGAGGTCTGATAGGCTTTGCCGGAGAATTTCCCGCCCGCGTGCAGGGTGCAGAGGATGACTTCCAAGGCGGATTTGTCAGGGAACTTTGGGTGCGGGTCCACCGGGATGCCGCGGCCGTTGTCGCGGATGGTGATCGAATAGTCTTCGTGCAGCTCGACCTCAATGCGATTGGCAAAGCCCGCCACCGCTTCGTCCATCGAGTTGTCGAGCACTTCGGCCACAAGGTGGTGCAGCGCGCGTTCGTCCGTGCCGCCGATGTACATGCCAGGCCGTTTTCGGACAGGTTCCAGCCCCTCAAGGACTTCAATAGAGGAGGCGTCGTATTCGGTCGGCTGTGTTTCGGCCAGAAGGTCGTTGGGCATTCGCGGGCTGCTCTTGTTTGTGTTGCTTGGCGCGCATTATGGCAGGGGTGTGCGGCGGTGGGAAGAGGCTGGGCGCAAGAACCGTAAAGCCGCCTGTGATTAAACAGGCGGCTTTTGGAGAGAGAGGGGATGTGCGGTGCCCGGATGGAGGGATATGGGGATAGGGATACCCGGGCACCGCGAGATCACGCGATACGTGACGGAAAGGCTGGCGGTCACATGGACAGATAGTTGTCCGCCAGCGAGTCACGGTATTTGTCGATCCACTTGGTGTTGATCGCCGCGATGGTTCCGTCTGCTTCGAGCTCGGTGAAGCAGCGGTCAAAGGCAACGGACATGTCCGGATCACGGAAGTTCATGGCGTAGTTGGAGGGCTCAAAGATGGCGCGGAACTCCAGCGGTTGGCTGGCGTCTACACCTGCGGAAGAGCCAGCGTCACGCAGGCTGGCTGCGTAGGCGGCAAAAAGCATGCCGTCGCCCAAGATGCCGTCAACGCGGCCGCCAAACAGCAGTTTGGATTGGGTTTCCTGGTCGGCCATCTCACGGTAGGAGCCAAAGGAGCCCTGAGCATCAGACAGGCCGGGCAGGATGCCGGAGGCGCCTTCAAAGGCGGCGATGCTGAGACCAGAGAGATCATCCAGCGCGCCAAAATTGTTGCCGGACGAGGCAAGATACGACACGCCATTCTGATACGCGATGTAAGGCGCGCTTTGAGCGCCGTCCATGGGCATGCCCATGGGCACGGTCATCACCGCGTCGCCTGTTCCGCCCTCATAGGTGGCCCAGTGGCGGGTGAAGGGTTGCACCACATAATTTACCTCGTGGCCGCAGTGTTCCATCACACGGGTGACAATTTCGGCCTCACGCCCGGAACCGTCGGCATAGACCATAGGCGGCAGATCCGCGGCCAGGATGGTGATGGTGTCGGCGATGGCAGCGCCGGTGGAAACGGTCAGCGCAATGGCAGAAACCGTGGCAGTCATGAATTTCATTTGGGATGCCTCCTCGCAATTCCTGCAGCAGCCTAGGCACCCAAGTCTTAATGACATATTAGCGGAAAATAGGTTTTATTTCGGGTGGTGAACTTATCTAAAATACTGATTTATATAAGAAGTTCAGGTATTGTTTTGTCGGGGCGATTTGTGACAGTTGGAGACAATTCTAAACAATGCAGCCGTGAAAAAGGCGACCGGAATGGTCGCCTTTTGGGGGGAGAGTGCGCTTACTGCCCCTTGAGTAGGGTCTCAAATCGCAAACCAATTGCGGTGCGGGCCGGGAAGCCTTTCCAATAAGAGTGGTCCGGTTTGAAGGTGCCGTCTTCTTCTGCGGAGAACAGGCCGTCTTTCGCGTTGGGGATAAGGTCGAGATAGATCGACTTGTCGCTGTCGTCTTTCAAGTGCAGGTCCAGAAAAGCTGTGGCGAAGTGCTGGGTGATGTTGTTCATGCGCGTGGTGTCCCAGACCGCGTCGGCATAGTGATCAAACGGCGGGAAACCGAGTGTCTCGGACGGTTGCCAGCTGGCCATAGGCGCAGGGATCGGCGCGGCGGCGTTGTGGTTGGCGTTTTCAAAAGTGAGCAGGTGGCGGTCTGTCCCTGTGGCGTGTTCGAAGATTTCGCGCATGGCCGGGTAAATTGAGACATCGTCCACTTCGCCCGCCATCAGGAGGGTTGGTTTGCGCAGGCCCGCGAGGCCTTCGTCATCCCAGAGGTTATAGTTGCGTCCCCAGGGGCCAATGGAGATCAGCGCTTTGACGCGATCATCGACCAGCGCTTCGTGCGTGTCCGTGTTGCGAACGTTGTGCAGCAGGGTGCCTTGTGGCGGCGCAAAAGGGGAGGCTTCGACACCCGGTGCGAGCCCGGCACCGCCAAAGATTAGCGCGCCGTAGCCGCCCATGGAGTAGCCAACCACCGCAGCTTGATCGGCGTTGGTGATGGCGCCAATGGGGCCGTCGAGCGTTGCCATGTTGTTGAGGACAAAGCTCTGGTCTAAGGGGCGGTTGAGCAGGGTGGAGCCAAAGGCGGCTTGATCAGCGTAGGTGCTGTCGGTGTGATCGATGGAGGCGACCACATAGCCCTTGGAGGCGAGGTTCTCGCCCAGATGGGAAAGCAACAGGCGGTTGCCGGGGTAGCCGTGGGAGATCACCACCAGCGGGAAAGAGCCGTCTGCTGTGGGCGTGGCGTCGCGGGCGGCACGGCCGGTGAGGGTTGCCGAGAGGGACGGATCACGCAGTTCGGTTTCGTAGGTGCCGCCCAGTTGGGTGCCTGCTGCAGCGGGATACCAGATCTCTACGGTCAAGGTGCGATCGTAGCGCGTGAGCGTGTCCTCGGTGGAGTTGAGCACGTCGATTTGATCGGGATTATTAAAGGTCCGTGTTGTGACGCCAACTGGCAAAGCGCCATAGGGTGCCAGGTCCGGGGCGTCGGGGCGTATCAGGTCAATGCGATCCTGAGCGGAGAGGGATGTGGCTGCGAGGGTCAGTGACACGGCGAGCTTTCGAAAATGGGAGAGAGAAGTACCAAACATAAGCGTCCTCCAATGACTGGGGAAAGTCTAGGGGGGCGGGGTGCGCCAATCTACCTGAGCGTGATTTGGCGACGTGAGGTCATTGTGTACAGGTGTGTACCGAAGGCCAGGCCGGAATGCCTGTTTTTATTGGCGGAAACCCACAAAACAGAAGATTCAGTTGACGTGCATCAAAGAGGGTTTTTGCGCCGCGTGGTAGGTCGGTGTCATCACAAGAAAAGCAAGAAAGGAGACGCTTATGGATGACCAGTTGGATGGTGTGGCTCAGGTAAATGACGGTGAAATCAAGGACGTTGCAGAGGCAGCGGACGAAGAAGTGACGGGTGCCGAAAACGAGCCAACGGCGGAGGAGTTGCGCCGCGCGTTTGAGAAAGGAGAATACCCTTACGCGACCAAGCTGTCCCGTCGGTCATACGAAAAGCAGAAGGCACAGCTGCAGGCAGAGTTGTTGAAGGTACAGCTTTGGGCGCAGGACACTGGTCAGAAGTTTGTGATGCTGTTTGAGGGACGGGATGCGGCCGGCAAAGGCGGCACAATCAAACGCTTTACCGAGCACCTTAACCCGCGATCCGCGCGTGTGGTGGCGTTGAATAAACCCACCGATGAAGAACGTGGCCAGTGGTATTTCCAGCGCTACATTGACCATCTGCCAACCTCTGGCGAAATGGTGCTGTATGACCGCAGCTGGTACAACCGGGCTGGTGTGGAGCGGGTGATGGGATTTTGTGAACCGGGGGAATATCTGGAATTTATGCGCCAGACTCCGGATCTGGAGCGGATGTTGGTGCGCTCGGGTATTCGGCTATACAAATACTGGTTCTCGGTCACGCAAGACGAGCAGAAACGCCGGTTTGAAAGCCGCGAGACCGATCCGCTCAAGCAGTGGAAGTTGAGCCCAATTGATAAAGCCTCGCTTTCCAAATGGGGGGACTATACCGAGGCCAAAGAGGCGATGTTTTTCTACACGGATACGGCGGATGCGCCCTGGACGGTGGTGAAATCTAACGACAAGAAGCGTGCGCGTTTGAACTGTATGCGGCACTTCCTGGCGTCACTTGACTATCCAGGCAAGGATCACAGCATTGTCGAGCATGCGGATCCGCTGATTGTGAACACAGCGAGTCATGTGATCCACCAGTCTGACCACATTCTGGGCGCGGCCTTGCACCCGGACACACGTAAGCCGCGTTAAAGTGCGGACAGCAGCTCATTGAGTGGCTGCAATTTTTGGAAGGCGGTCTCGATGTGTGACACGAGGCCGCCTTTTGTGATCTCACTTTCCTCAAAGTCAAACCAGACTGTGCAGCTTTTGCGTTTGAGCAGGGCGGCTTGCGGATGGTCCTTGTCATACGGGGCAGGGACACGTTTGAGCTCTGCGTCGTCCATGCGCGCACCGCTGGCTTGTAGTTCGTCCAAGGCAGTGGCGATTTTTGCGCCAGTCGCCCCATCCACAGCCGCGCGCCAGCAGGTGAGCTTGTCTTTGTCCAACCCCATGATGCCGCCGCCCACAGACAGATAGTCGCGGCCGATGCCAAAGAAAAACCCAGTGGGCGGGGTGGACCACAACATGTGCAGATGCAGGTGGTAAGGCGTTTTGTCTTTAGAGAAGCGTACATCCCGGTGGGGGCGGAAAAGCTTGGTGGACGGCACTTGACCGGTTTGTCGCTCCAATGCGGCCGCCACCGTGTCGAGCAAAGCCAAAGCGGGTGTTTTGAGTTGGGCCTCATAGGTCGGTTTGTTCTCGGTGAACCAGTCTTTGGTGTTGTTGTCGGCCAGCGTGGTGAGAAAAGTGCGGCTGTCGGAAATCAATGTGGCAAAGGGATCGGGGGACATGGAAGGACCTTGTTCAATTAATACGGAACATGGTGCCAGAGGGCGGAATTTTGATCAACGCAAAGCCGGGTCTTGCTCTGCCTAATTAACAAGCTTACTGCTTGGGCATGACAACATCACAAGTGACCGCCCCAATGCGGACGTCTGACCACGTTCGCGCCCTTTTGCGCATTGGCCTTCCGCTCATCGGCGGCCATGTGGCGCAGTTTGGAATCGGCTTGACCGACACGGTCATGCTGGGCTGGTACTCGGTCGAGGCGCTGGCGGCTGTGGTGCTGGGCAGCATGTTTTTCTTTGTCATTTTTATTCTGGGATCCGGTTTTGCCATCGCGGTGATGCCCTTGGTTGCGGAGGCGGATGCCGAAGGCGACGAACAGGCCTTACGCCGTGTGACACGCATGGGGCTGTGGCTCTCTGTGATCTTTGGGGTTTTGGTACAGCCACTGTTCCTGATGTCAGGTCCACTTCTGCTGGCGTTAAAACAGGCCCCAGATGTGGCGGAACTGGCGCAGGCCTATTTGCGGATTGCCGGACTTGGGTTGGTGCCAGCTTTGCTGGTGATGGTGCTCAAATCGTATCTCGCAGCTTTGGAGCACACCCGCGTGGTGTTCTGGGTCACGGTGGCCGCCGTTCCAGTGAATGCAGTGGTGAACTACGGGCTGATTTTTGGCAATTGGGGGCTGCCGGAACTGGGCGTGCGCGGGGCGGCAATTGCCTCGATCATTGTGCAGTTTGTGTCGCTGATTGGCGTGATCCTCTACGCTGTAAAAGCGCTGCCGCAGCACACGCTGTTTGCCCGCATTTGGCGGCCGGATTGGGAAGTGTTTGCCAAGGTGTTCCGACTTGGCCTGCCAATCGGCGTGACCAACCTGGCGGAGGTTGGGTTGTTCTCGGCGTCGTCCATTATGATGGGGTGGCTGGGCACAGTGACCTTGGCTGCGCATGGCATCGCGCTGCAACTGGCAAGCCTGGCCTTTATGATCCATCTGGGCCTGTCCAATGCCGCCACTGTGCGGGCGGGCAATGCCATGGGGCGCAAAGACGCGGACCATATGGCGCGCGGCGCCTGGGTAGCGATTGTGGCCTCCTTGCTGATGGCGTTTATTGCGGTGGCGATTTTCCTGATCTTCCCGGAGCAGCTTTTGGGGGCCTTTATTGACCCGCAGGAGCCTCAGCGAGAGGTGATCATCGCCACCGGAGTGACGCTTTTGTATGTGGCGGCGCTGTTCCAGGTCACCGATGGTGCGCAGGTGATGGCGCTTGGGTTGCTGCGCGGGGTGCAAGACACCCGTGGGCCAATGGTCATTGCCGCGATTAGCTATTGGGGTATTGGCGTGCCAAGCGCCTATGTGCTGGGCTTTACCTTTGGCTTGGGGGGCGAAGGTGTCTGGCTGGGGCTGGTGTGCGGTTTGACCGCGGCGGGCATCCTGCTGATGTACCGTTTTTGGGTCACCGATCTGAATCGCCTGCGTAAGCGGTTCTCTGAGAAAAAGGCGTCGGCTTAACGCCAACGCCCCATATTCACAGTCCCAAAATATCCTGGGGAGTCCCATCAGGGATGGGGCGGGGCAACGCCCCTCTTACTTTTTGCCCTTGAGCAGGCGGTCCGCTTTTTTGCGCACCAATACGGATCGCAGATCATGCATCGCCAACAGCAAGGTGTCGGTGATTTGCTCCAGCTGATCGGGCGTGGCTTTGGATTGCGCCCATTGCGAGGTCAGGTTGAGGTGGTCCACCGTGCGCAGGATATCGTCCACGGTTCGCGCGTCCAAAAGCGCGCGGCGCTCGTCCATCCAGGCGTTGATCTCGGCCTTATCTTCCTTGGTCAGCTTGGTGTCACCATGGGGTTTCACGTCGCCGTTTTTGATGTTGATGACCGCGATCTGGTCCATCTCGATCCGGCGTTGACGGTTTTCCGTGTCGACACGAAAAACCATGGCGCCGTTTTCGCGGACGCGGAAGTAGTAGTCTGGCAGGTCACTGCTCATGGGCCACCTTTTGGTTTGGATCCGCGATTAAGTCAGCGAGGCGCAGAAGGTCTGAATGCGCGTGCAGGCGGTTTTGAGAGCCTCGTCTGAGGTGGCGTAGCTGACCCGGAAGTTGGGCGACAGACCAAAGGCGGCACCAAAGACCACGGCGACATCCGCTTCGTTTAGCAGCGCGTTGGCAAAGGCCTCGTCGTTTTCAATCACGGTGCCTTTGGGCGTGGTTTTTCCGATCAGGCCTGCGATGGACGGATAAACATAGAAGGCACCTTCGGGTGTGGGGCAAGAGATGCCGTCGATCTGGCTCAACATCTCAATCACCAGATCGCGGCGGCGTTTGAAGACCACGTTGTTGGGTTCCAGAAACTCTTGCGTGCCGTTGAGCGCCTCCACGGCAGCCCATTGGCTGATCGAGCACGGGTTGGACGTGCTCTGGGATTGCACCTTGCGCATGGCGGCGATCAGGTCGATGGGACCAGCGGCGTAGCCGATGCGCCAGCCGGTCATGGCGTAGGCTTTGGACACGCCGTTGCAGGTCAGGGTGCGCTCATAAAGGCCGGGCTCGATTTCGGCAGGGGTACAGAATTCAAACCCGTCATAGGCGAGATGCTCGTACATGTCGTCGGTCATCACCCAGACATGGGGATGGCGCATCAGCACATCGGTCAGCGCTTTGAGTTCTTCACGGGAGTAGCCCGCGCCGGTCGGGTTGGACGGTGAGTTGAAGATCAGCCATTTGGTTTTGGGCGTGATTGCGGCCTCAAGCTGCTCAGCGGTGAGCTTGAATTTGGCGTCTAGCGAGGTTTCCACAACCACCGGTGTGCCGCCCGCAAGCAGCACCATATCCGGGTAGCTCACCCAGTAGGGCGCGGGGATGATGACTTCGTCGCCGTCGTTTAACGTGGCCATAAGCGCATTGTACAGTGTCTGTTTGCCGCCGGTGCCCACGGAGACCTGTGCAGGCGTATACTCGAGCCCGTGATCGCGCTTCATTTTGGCGCAAACCGCTTGCTTCAGCTCGGGAATGCCGTCCGGCGCGGTGTATTTGGTCTCGCCCGCCGCAATTGCCGCTACCGCCGCGTCTTTGATGTTCTGAGGCGTGTCAAAATCTGGCTCACCAGCCGAAAGGCCAATCACATCGCGGCCCGCAGCTTTCAGCTCGGCGGTCTTTGCTGTCATGGCGATGGTCGGGGAGGGTTTCACGCGGGACAGGGTATTGGACAGGAAAGACATTGGGGCCTCGTTTGTAATCACTGGCTCCATGTCTTAGGGTGCGCGCGAATACCGTTCAAGGTAGAAACCAAAGGAATGTAGATGTCACAGGACCAAGTAGAACCGCTGACCGACGAAGGCTGGTACGGTGAGGATGTGGCGACCTTTGGCGATCGCCTGGCGGCGGCGCGCGACGCGGCGGGGCTGAAACAAGGGGAACTGGCCAAGCGGCTGGGGATCAAACGCAGCACCCTGTCCAATTGGGAAGGCGACCTGAGCGAGCCACGTGCCAACCGGCTGTCGATGATGGCGGGTCTGTTGAATGTGTCCGTTGGTTGGCTTTTGACTGGTGATGGCGATGGCGTGGAGATGCCGGGTGAGGAAGAAACTGCGGATTCCGACCTTTTGGCAATTGTGCAAGAGATCCGGGTGATCCGCAGCCGCATGAAAAATGACCTAGAAAAGCTTGCGCGCTTGGAAAAAGCGCTGCGCAATAAGGTGTGAAGACAATGGACATCCCCAAACCCGCTCCGAATCCGGCCAATGAGACCCGTGAGAATCGCCTGAAACGCATGCAGATGCGCTCTATGCGGCGCGGGATCAAAGAAATGGACATTATTCTGGAGCGCTATGCGGCGGACAATTTGTCCGACATGGATGCGGCCACGCTGGATCTTTATGATGCTTTGCTGCACGAGAATGATCAGGACTTATATCAATGGGTTACGGGGCAAAAACCAGCTCCGGCGCAATTCGCAGCGATGATTTTGGATATTTCCACAGCCATCAGTGGCCCAAATTGACGCGAATTTGTGACGTCTTTTGGGCGGTTTAACCTCTTGTTGGGCTTTTTCGGCCAATCTGTTTGCTAGACAAAGCTGACGGAGAACTAGAATGAGCTTTCATTCACCAATGGAAAGTGGGCCAGAGCAGTCGTTCATGACTGACTATTTGGACTCACTGGCGCTTGTCGAGCGCCTGCACCGGCTGTTGCTGGATGTGATTAAAGACGAATTTGAGCGTGTTGGGGTTATCGAAATCAACGCGGTACAGGCACTGTTGCTGTTCAATATTGGCGACAATGAAGTGACCGCTGGGGAATTGAAGACCCGTGGTTACTACCAAGGCTCTAATGTGAGCTACAATCTGAAGAAGCTGGTCGATGCGGGTTACATGCATCATCAGCGTTGTGAAATTGACCGCCGTTCTGTGCGGGTGAAGTTGACCGACAAAGGTCGCGAAATCCGCGATGTGATTTCCAAGCTGTTTGCACGTCATGCCGAAGGTCTTCAGGCCAAAGGTGTGCTGGGCGAAGACGGCATCGAGCAGATCACCCACGCGCTGCGTCGTGTGGAACGGTATTGGACCGACCAGATCCGCTACATCTATTAAATACCCGGGCACCCTAGAACGGGGAATCCGCGGCTTTTGCGCGTCAGCCTAGAAAGGCACGGCGCGCTTTCACTATTCTCGGTGTTCAATTTGGCGACGCGTTGGTTTTTTGTCATACGCGGCTGACTATCGTGCGTGCACCAGCGAAAGGCCCTCCAGCTCGCGCAATAACTTGCGGGTCATGGCGGCTTCGTAGTCTGCAAACCCATGGGCCACTTCGACAAATGCGTCTGCGCCCCAGATCACGCGAGCCTCAAAATAGGCGACGAGGCCGGTGGTTTCTTCCTGAGACTCGCCTAGCGGGCGGGTGCTTCCGGGCCCAATGACCAGCGCATTGACCGTGATTTGGTCAGGCAGGGAAATGTCGCGTGGAAGCGGCCCTGTGTTGGCGATGCCATCGCCGGAGATGTCCAGAGTCCGGCGCCAGCAGTCGGGTTGGGCGTGCAAAAGCTCCGCACCAAATAACATGGCGGGGCCAAGGCCGGTGGACACATCCATTTTGGGGCGCGCGTGGTGGCGCAAGGTCGTGATCAAATTGGAGAGCGCTGCCTGAGAGGTGATTGGCAACCAGGGCGCAATTAGGTTTTGGTGGACAGGACCGCTCCATTCATAGACCGAAATATACACCGGCGCAGCGCCAGGTTGCAGCAGCGCGTTCACCACATTTGGGTTTTCAAGAGCGGAAGCCAGGCCGTTGAGTTGCATGCTATATTCAGTTTCGTTCACCGAGCCAGACACGTCCAAGCCAAGCGCCAATGCTTGACGACAGCTGGCCTGCGCCACCGATGTCAGTGCGATCAGCATAACAGCCGAGAGACTGCCCAAATTTGGAGCGCTCAAGGGTGCAAATCCAATTGGCCCAGAACCGTGACAGAGAGTTCGCGAGACAGCTTGCGGCGCATGGCATTCTCAAAATCGTCAAACCCATCAGCGACTTCTACAAAAGCAGAGGGGCCACGGATCAACTCGCGTTTGTAATAGGCCACCATGTCTCCCGGTTGGGCGGCGAGGTCGGCAGCTTTTTCGCCAAAGGTTTCAATGGCGAGGGCGTTTACAATTACACCGTCCAAGGGGAAGGCATCGTAAGCCTGTTTGGGGGTAAAGCCGTCGTTGTTCTCGCCATCTCCACTCACGTCGAGGACGTGTACATCGCACTTTGGCGCGTCCCGGAACAGGCGGGCGGCATGGCCGACGGCATGGCCCAAAGCGGTAGGGAACTCGGTGGTTGAGCGTTTAGAGAGGGCCAGTTTTGCCGCGCTTTCCAAAAGGGTCTGACGGCTGTCGATGACGGTCCAGTCCAACAAGGTATGATGCTGGGCGCGTCCACTCCATTCATAGACCGAAAAGGCCACCGATTGGGGAGCATTCAGAAAGGCGGCTTGTACCTCCGGTGCGGTGAGGGCCGCAGCCAGCCCGCGGCGTTGCAACATGTCTTCATGGGCATCCACTGAGGAGCTGACATCCAGCGCAAGCAGAAGAGCGATGCGGCACACAGGTGCGGTGTTGGCCGCAGTGGAGATAGGGGAGGCCCAGAGGGCCATCCCCAAAAGCGCGACAGAGGCCGCGCGGCGGATCACCAGTGACCGGTGCTCTCCATGCTGGCCCAAGGCTCAGCGGGTGCAAGGGCTTCGCCTTGCTGGAGCAGCTCAATTGAAATGTTGTCGGGTGAGCGCACAAAAGCCATGCGGCCATCACGCGGTGGGCGGTTGATTACCACGCCATTGTCGGCGAGGTGCTGGCACATCTCGTAGATGTTGCCAACCTCATAGGCGAGGTGGCCGAAGTGGCGGCTGTCAGAGGGCAGACCCTCGTCACCGTCCCAGTTGTGCGTCAGCTCCAGCGGCGCATCATGGTCGCCGTCTGCGGCCAGATAAACCAGCGAGAAGCGGCCTTCTTCGCTGTCATAGCGTTTGATTTCTTTGAGGCCAAACAGCGCATAAAACGCCATGGAGGCTTCCAGATCCGCGACGCGGACCATTGTGTGCAGGTATTTCACGTGCATCTACATTTTCCCTTTTTGGTGTTGGCGCTATCAAAGCACGGAGTGCGGCGGAGAATCCAGCGCGAATTCGACGGTCGCATGACTGTGACTGGTTTGGGGGAGGGTGGCGCCAATTTTGGAAGATAGTTTGCCATGGAACTGGATTGAAACTGACGCGCGGTTGCGGCACCATGTAGGGACCATAAGAACAATAAGGTAGAGCAGACCTTGCAGCAGTATCATGACGCGCTTCGCACCATTCTGGACCAGGGCGAAGAGTCCACCGACCGCACTGGTACCGGCACCATTTCCTACTTCGGCATGCAGTCGCGTTATCGCTTGTCTGACGGCTTTCCTTTGGTCACCACCAAGAAACTGCACCTGCGCTCGATCATACATGAGC
The DNA here is from genome assembly GCF_049116215.1 of Shimia sp. Taxonomy (GTDB): domain Bacteria; phylum Pseudomonadota; class Alphaproteobacteria; order Rhodobacterales; family Rhodobacteraceae; genus Shimia. The sequence goes on from NZ_JAGDZB010000003.1 coordinate 286,111, forward strand.
TGCTGTGGTTCCTGTCCGGCGACACCAACATCAAATACCTGAAAGACAATGGGGTTTCGATCTGGGACGAGTGGGCAGATGAGAACGGCGATCTTGGGCCGGTGTATGGCTATCAGTGGCGGGCATTTCCAACATTGCAGGCCTCTGGCATCGCCCATGAGGGCGAACCGCTGTTTGTGAAAAAGGGCGTGGATCAAATTGCCAACCTGGTGGAGATGATCAAAACCTCGCCTGACAGCCGTCGTTTGATTGTGTCCGCTTGGAACCCAGGCGACGTGCCAAATATGGCGCTGCCGCCGTGTCATACGATGTGGCAGGTGCGGATCATCAACGGGAAATTGCACCTGCAGCTGTATCAGCGCAGTGCGGATATGTTCCTAGGCGTGCCATTCAACATCGCGTCTTATGCGCTGTTGCAGGTGATGCTGGCGCATGTGACCGGGTATGAGGTCGGGGATTTTGTGCACTCAATTGGCGATGCGCATATCTACTCCAACCACTTGGAACAGGTGAATTTACAGTTGTCGCGCACCCCAAAAGCCTTGCCTGAGCTGCGGTTGAAGCGCGATGTGAGCTCCCTCTTTGACTTTGAATATGACGACTTTGAGTTTGTCGGATATGAGCCTGATCCGGGCATCAAAGCACCGGTGGCGGTGTAATCATGATTTCATTGGTTGTAGGACGGGCGCGCAACGGGGCGATTGGTCGGGACGGCGATATTCCCTGGTTTTTGCCAGAAGATTTGAAGACGTTTCAGCGGGAAACGTTGGGCGGGGCGATCATCATGGGCCGCGCAACATGGGTGAGCTTACCGAAGAAGCCATTACCGCGGCGGTTTAACATTGTTGTGTCGACTCAAAGTGATGCGGCGGATGTTGTGGTGCCAAGCGTGACGGAGGCGGTGAAGCTGGCTTATGCGGAAGGCTATCACCGGGTCTATGGCATTGGCGGATTTGGCATCTATTCCGAGATGTTGCCTTTGGCGGATCGGCTGCTGATTTCCGAGGTGGATATGGATGTGCCGGATGCGGATACATTTTTCCCTGAGGTGGACCTTGCACAGTGGCGATTGGCCTCGTCGCGGGTGTTGCCGGGGGACGGTCCGAAGTGCGAAGTTTGTGAGTATTTGCGGCGTTGATCTTGCCAGAAACGCAGTGAAACACATTGTTTTTCAGGCCCAAATTGACAGTTTCCCCGTCTTGGCAGTAGGTTAGCAGAAGTTAACCACGTTGTTTCAGCCATTGGAGCTTGGGCCCTATGAAGTGTTTTTCCATTCTTGTTGCCGCATTGACCTTGACCGTAGCCGCGCCCGTATCGGCGCAAACCTGGAGCAGCAATGCGCCGGTGATTGGCCCTGTGAACCAGCCCGAGGGCATGTTGATGCATCCGTATCCTGCCTCTGCGAATTTTTGCCCCAGCGGCTTGCAGCCGGTGACCATGGGTGGCGTGATTTGCTGTGGCAATCCAAACACCGGTGAAGTGTATTACAACGCTGGCGGCACCCGTAAGCGCAGCTACAGCATGAGCTGCCCTCCGGGTTCCAAGGGCTGCTCTTAAGCCCGCATTGCGAAACGAAACGCGCGCCGATGGGGCGCGCGTTTGTTGCAGATCGGGGCGCGGAATGGCGCCCCTATCTTATGATAGAACTTTGAGCTCACCCGCCATATCGCGGCCGTCTCGGCCTTGGGTCATTTCAAATTCAACTTTTTGATTGTCAGTCAAGCCTTTGAGGCCCGACCGTTCAACAACGGAAATATGGACAAAAACGTCCTTTCCGCCTTCTTCCGGTTCAATGAACCCAAAGCCTTTTGTGGTGTTAAACCACTTTACGGTACCGCGTGGCATACCGTTCTCCTCTATATTCACTTTTAGTCAATCCGGGCTGGGGCCCGGTGGCGCAAAAAACACAAAATCTGAAAGCACGTCTTCAGAGGCACGAAAAATTGCACCACCTAGAGGATTGCACGGCTCCCAGAAAAATCAAGAAAAACCGCCGTGAATTTTGAAAACAGTTGCTTTATGCCTTCTTCTAAACCGAAGAAAGGGCGAGAAATGACAACGCTGTATGGGCTAAAAAACTGCGATACGTGCCGTAAGGCACTGAAATCATTGGAGGGTGCGGAGTTTGTGGATGTGCGGGCGGACGGCGTGCCGGAAACAGTGTTAAATGCCGCCTTTGAGCAGTTTGGCGCCGCGCTGGCAAACACGCGCTCAACCACATGGCGAACTTTGAGTGAGGAAGACCGGAAAAAACCGGTTTTAGAGCTGATCTCCGCGCATCCAACCTTAATGAAGCGGCCGTTGATTGAGCACGATGGGGCTCTCTATTTGGGCTGGGGCAAAGACACGCAAGCGGCCCTTACATAAACGAAACCCGCGCCTAAAAAGGCGCGGGTTTTTGCTTTGTAGGATGCTGAGTTAAACGGTTTCACGCCGTTTGAAGAGGGCGTCCAGAGAAAAGGGACCTGCGCCTTTCACGACCAGTACCGCAAAGAGGAACACCCACATCATGCGCTGATCAATCAGGGCCTGGGCGCTGTCAAACAGAGAGCCAAGCGCCACACCGTGGCCGGTGACGTCCACAATGGTTTGCACCGCGACAAATCCAATCATGCCAATGGCGGCCAAACGTGTCAGCAGGCCAAGCAGGATCAGAACCGGAAGCACAAACTCTGCAACGGTGCCAGCCAGGATCACAATGCGTTGGAAGAAGGTCATCTGCGTCACGTCCCAAACCACCGCTTCAGCGGCCTTTGGGAAGATCTGGCCAAAGGCGCCGGCCGAGGGGGAGAAGATTGATCCGTCAATTTTTAACATGGCGGAGTTCCAGAAGTAGAAGAACAACACCATCAGGAAGGTCAGGCGCGCCAGTGTAGGAACAAGCCAATCGAGACGGTTCAAACGATCGATGAGGTCTTGATAGAGGGAAATGAGATTGGACATAGAGACCTCCGGTTATGTCGAAATAGTTAGGGAAGTCAGGGCATTACCCGACAAAAGTAAAGTAAGGAGTGCGCCTAAGTCGAAGGTGTCATTGGCCTCGGCGGCTTTGGTCGCAGCGATGCCAAGTGTATCGCCGGACATCAGGCTTTTGACGCAGTCCAAGCCGCCCGCCGGCAGAGCATGGGGCATGGGGTCAAATTCAGGGCGCAAGACAATCACGTCTTGGGCAACAGCATCGGGTTTGGGGCCATCTTGCATGTTGAACGCCCATATGGCGTGCAAAGGCCACGGCGACTGAAAGACGCTTACCGACGGCGCAAAGGTGACGGTCACTTCGCCAAGCTGTTCCGGCGGTACTTCTGCCAGTGCATTGGGCGCGATGGGAGTTGCATCGGCGGCGTGGTAGCTTTGGCGCAGGGCGAGTTCGAGGTCAGCTACGTCGCCGAGATAACCGAGATGTGCGAGAGGTTCGAAGCCGCGCAGGAAGTCTGGGAAACCCGCGCCGTAGTGCATCATCAAGGGCGACGCAGGAGGCGATTGGCGCAGAAAGATGCCCGCGATGGCGTTGAAGTTTTCCTCGCCAATGAGTTTCGCGATGGTTGGAAAGCCTGTGGCCAAGGCGTCGGTTAGCGAGACAGCGACGTTGTTGCGATAGACGTCAAAGCGGCGTCCAGCAGGACGGCCTTCGGCGTCTGATAGGCCCAAAGGGCGATCTTGTTGGCTGTCCAAAATGGCGCTGCGGAACGTGGTCTGGGTGACGGTCATGCCGTCACCTTTGACAGTGCGGTGTCGGCGCGTTCTGCCTCGGCATGCAGGATGGGCCACTCCGGCACATCGGTGTCCCATTCGATTAGAATTGGGCGGGGACCGGACAGGGATAGAGTGTGATCCAGCAAGGCCCAGACAGGATCCACAACCGGCGCGCCGTGGCTGTCGATCAGCAGCGGTTTGCCATGGTCATCCTCGTCTTCGTCATGGCCGCCGAGGTGAATTTCGCCGACATGTTCAAGCGGATAGTCGGCGATGTATTGTTTGGGGTCGTAGTCTAGGTTGGTGGCGGAAACAAAGACGTTGTTGACGTCAAGCAAAAGTCCACAGCCGGAGCGTTTGGCAACTTCGCGCAAGAAATCCGGTTCCGACCAAGTACTCTCGTCAAAGGCCAGGTAGCTTGACGGGTTTTCCAGCATCATCTGACGGCCAATGGTGTTTTGCAGCTCATCAATGTGGTCGCTGACACGGGATATCGTGTCTTCGGTATAAGGCAACGGCAGCAGGTCGTTGAGGAAAACGCCGTCATGGGTGCTCCATGCGAGATGTTCGGAAAACACGGTTGGGTTGAGCCAGCCAACCAGATGTTTCAGTCGTGCGAGATGTTCCGGATCGAGACGGCCTTCGCCCCCGATCGACAGTCCAACGCCGTGAACGGAGATTGGAAAGCGTTCCGTGAGTTGACGCAACTGAGCAATGGGTCGGCCGCCGTCGCCCATGTAGTTTTCCGCATGGACTTCCAGCCAGCCGACGGCGCCAGGAGTGTCGATCAGGTCGCTGTAATGCTGTGGCTTGTAGCCAATACCGGGCAGGTTGGGCAGGCCTTTGGGGGAGGGGGGCGCATCATACATCTGCGTGATCCTTAAGATGGTACGTCGCGAGGCAGGGCCTCAAGCGATGGGGTACGCGGGGTGCCGTCCGCCATGGCGGGCAGTTCGATGTCGAGACATGTACCTGACTCCACAAGACTCCAGGCGTTGCCTTGGTAATCAACGGTGGAGGTGCCAGCACAGGTGGTGCCGGGGCCTGCGGCACATCCGTTTTCACCCGCTTTGGCTATGCCAAAACACTTCTCCTTTTTGGCTGCGTCAGCTGGGGCGGCCTGCAAGGCCAGCGCGGTGGCAACGGCGCTTAGGAGGGGGAGTGTTTTGAGAGGTTGGGTCATAGTTTAGGGTCCTGAAACAGAAGCGTTGGGAAAAACGAACAGATACTCAGGGGTAGTATGGCATTTTTTGTGTGATTTGGGGAGGTTAGGTGAAGCCCCGGCGTGCCGGGGCTTCGAATGTCCGGATTAGGACTTTGGCAGGTCGCGATCCAGCGCTTCCAGAGAACCCATGCGGGCTTTGCCGTCTGCCATTGCTGGCAGTTCCATGGAAGCACAGGTGCCTGCGTCAACCAGTTTCCAGGCGTTGCCCTGGTAGTCAGTAGTGGAAGTACCGGCGCATGTGGTGCCTGGGCCTGCGGCGCAGTCGTTCTGACCTGCGAGGGAAACGCCGTAGCACTTCTCTTTTTCAGCGGCCACTGCGGTGGTGGCGTGTGCGGACAGGGCTGCTGCTACGGCGCTTGCTACTGCGAGGGTTTTTACGGTGTTGGACATTGGTTCTCTTCCCTTGTGAATGTCTAAAACTCGGCCGCCTTGCTGACCTGTGTGTGATCGTTTGCTCGGTGGCATGAGTAGAGATTAGGGGGAGGGCACGCTCAAAGGCCAATCACGGGGCTGTGTGTCACAGACGCGTTAGATGGCGTGACGGTTTCGTGAAGATTCCAGCGCTGGAAGGTTAGTTTTCCTTCAAAATTGAAACAGGCGCGTCCGGTTTCCCGTAACGCGCCTGATGAAATGTTGCAAAAGCCGTTAAGCCAAATCGGGCGGGGTTGCCTCTTGTGACAATTGGCTCACGATTTCGTCCAAAGACTGGACTTTGCTTTGCTTTTCGCCAAGGCGGCGGGTGGAGACCGTGCGCTCTTCCACCTCTTTCTTACCAATCGCCAAGATCACCGGCACTTTGCCCACAGAGTGTTCGCGGACTTTGTAGTTGATCTTTTCGTTGCGCAAATCGGCCTCGGCACGCACGCCAGTGGCTTTCAGCGCTTCGACCACTTCGAGACAGTAATCATCTGCGTCTGACACAATGGCGGCCACAACCACCTGACGCGGGGCCAGCCAGAACGGCAGTTTGCCGGCGTGTTCTTCGATCAAGATGCCGATGAAGCGTTCAAACGAGCCCAGAGTAGCACGGTGCAACATGATCGGGCGGTGCTTTTCGCCATCCGCGCCAATGTAGGTTGCGTCCAGTCGCTCTGGTAGGTTTGGGTCCACCTGAAGCGTGCCACATTGCCAGTTCCGGCCAATGGCGTCGGTCAGGGTGAATTCAAGCTTAGGCCCGTAGAACGCACCTTCGCCTTCGAGGATCTCGAACTGGTGGCCCGCCGCATTACAGGCGTCGCCCAGAGCTTTCTCCGCGTAATCCCAGCTTTCGTCTGAACCAATCCGCTTCTCCGGACGGGTGGAGAGCTTGATGGTCCAATCGGTGAAGCCGAGGTCGGAATAGATCTCGGACAGGAAGTCGATGAACTTCTTGGTTTCCGAAGTGATCTGATCCTCGGCACAGAAGATGTGGCCATCGTCCTGGGTAAAGCCGCGCACGCGCATGATGCCATGCAGGGCACCGGACGGTTCATAACGGGCGCAGGAGCCAAACTCCGCCATGCGCAATGGCAGGTCGCGGTAAGACTTCAGGCCTTGGTTGAACACCTGCACGTGGCACGGACAGTTCATTGGCTTAAGCGCGTTCACAGCCTTTTCGCGGGCGTGGTCTTCGTCCACTTCCACGATGAACATGTTTTCCTGGTACTTGTCCCAGTGCCCGGAGGCTTCCCAAAGCTTGCGGTCGACCACTTGAGGTGTGTTCACCTCAACATAGCCGCCGACTTCTTGCTTGCGGCGCATGTAGTCTTGCAAGGTGGTGTAGATGCGCCAGCCGTTGGGGTGCCAGAAGATTTGACCCGGGGCCTCTTCTTGCATGTGGAACAGGTTCATTTCTCGGCCCAGCTTGCGGTGGTCGCGTTTCTCGGCCTCTTCCAGCATGTGCAGGTGGGCTTTTAGGTCTTCTTTGTTCCTGAAGGCGACACCGTAGATACGCTGTAGCATCGCGCGGTCGCTGTCGCCGCGCCAGTAAGCGCCCGCCACGGACATGAGTTTGAAGCCGTCGGCTGGCACCTGACCGGTGTGTTGCAAATGCGGACCGCGGCAGAGGTCTTGCCAATGGCCGTGCCAATACATGCGTAGCGGCTCGTCCCCGGGAATGGCATCGATCAGCTCTACCTTATATGGCTCGTTGTTGGCCTCGTAGAACTTCACCGCGCGGTCACGATCCCAGACCTCGGTGGTCACGGGCTCACGTTTGTTGATGATCTCTTTCATCTTCTTTTCGATGCGGCTGAGATCTTCGGGTGTAAAAGGCTCTTCACGATCAAAGTCATAGTACCAGCCGTTTTGGATCACTGGGCCAATGGTGACTTTCACATCGGGCCAGATTTCCTGCACCGCGCGCGCCATGATGTGGGCGCAGTCGTGCCGGATCAGCTCGAGCGCTTCTGCGTCGCTGTCTTTGAGGGTGTTGATCGCAATGGACGCGTCCGCTTCAATCGGCCATTGCAGGTCCCAGTGCTGGCCATCCACAGTTGCGGAAATGGCCTTTTTGCCAAGGGAAGTCGAGATCGACGATGCGACCTCAAGAGGGGTTGTGCCGCTCTCGTAAGAACGTGCGTTACCATCAGGAAAAGTAAGGGAAATTTCGGCCATTAGCCTCAAGCTCCTCGTCAGTTTGGCGCCCACGGAACGCCCGGTTGCGGGTATATGGTTCGGCGCTTTCATGAACCTTGGGAAGAGGCAAGTCAAGCGGGGTTTATCCCGTCTGCGCAGAGGGTTAAGGTCAGATCAAATTAGGGAGAAACAATAAGCCATGAGCGTCACGCAGTTTTTTGACACGCCGCAAGGGCGGCGCATTGCCTATCACAAAAGCGGCGACACAGGCCCAACGGTGGTTTTCCTAGGTGGGCTGAAATCTGACATGGAAGGCACTAAGGCGGTGCATCTGGAGGCCTGGGCGCAGGCGCGGGGGCAGAAGTTTTTGCGGTTTGACTACTCCGGGCATGGTGAAAGTGATGGCGCGTTTGAGGACGGCTGTATAGGAGATTGGCACGAAGACACGGTTGCGGCGCTCAATGCTTTGACAGATGGGCCATTGATTGTGGTAGGGTCGTCGATGGGAGGTTGGCAGGCGCTGTTGTTGGCCAAGGCGATGCCGGAGCGCATTGCCGGAATGGTGACCATTGCCGCCGCGCCGGATTTCACCGAAGACAGCTATTGGGCAGGTTTCACGCCGGAGCAGAAAGCGCAGCTTGAAGCGGAAGGGCAGGTGGCTTTGCCGTCTGACTATATGGAGCCCTACATCATCACCAGGCGCATGATTGAGGATGGTCGCGACCGGCTGGTGCTGCGTACCACTTTGACGCTGCCCTTCCCGGTGCGATTCCTGCAAGGCACAGAAGACACGGCGGTAGACAGTTCCGTGGCCTATCGCTTGCTCGATCACGCGGAAGGTGAAGACATTCAGCTGCTTATGGTCAAAGGAAAGGACCATCGCTTCTCTGATACAATTTGTCTAAAATTGATCGAAAGTAAGGTTGAGGAGGTGATTTTGGCCCCTCTAGTTTCACAATGAGGACATTTGGGCGCTTTTTAGGCCGGTTGCTTCTGGTTGTGGTCTTGTGCGTGGGGGCGGCGTTTGTTTTTGGCCCCTATGAACAAATTTCCTTGACGCCCACTGTGCAGGATGCCGACATCGGCTCCGACGTGGATGCGTACTTCGCTGCGCAGGAAGCGCGGTTTGAGGACATCACGACGGGCACGGAGAAGCGGGTCGTTTGGCATTCAGAGCGCGGTGAAAAGACGCCTGTGGTACTGGTCTATGTGCATGGGTTTTCGGCCACCTCTGAAGAAATCCGTCCGGTGCCTGATCGCGTAGCCGAGGCGCTTGGCGCGAACTTGGTTTACACACGGCTTCAAGGGCACGGGCGTGATGGGGTGGCATTGGCAGAGGCCACTGCGCAAGGCTGGGTCAATGATGTGGCAGAAGCCCTAAACGTGGCGCGCCGTATTGGCGACGTCGTGGTGGTGATGGGCACATCTACCGGAGGCACTGTAATGGCGGCGTTGGCTGATCAGCCCGACGTTATGGCAGGTGTAGCAGGCATGATCTTTGTGTCCCCGAATTTTGGGATCAGAGCGCCTGCAGCCAAATTGCTGACCTGGCCTGCCGCGCGTTATTGGGTGCCTGTCGTGGCCGGCAAGGATCGTTCCTTTGAGCCGGCAAACGAGGCCCACGCGACCTATTGGACGCATGAATATCCAACAGTGGCCGTCATGCAGATGGCGGCGTTGGTGAAAGCGGTGTCTAAGAAAGATCATGGGAAGGCGCTGGTGCCCGCGTTATTTTGGTTCTCCGAAGGCGATCAAGTTGTAGAGGCAGCTCGCACACAGGACGTGGCGACACGCTGGGGACGGGAAGCCACGGTGCAAATTCAACAACCGATGGCGGGGGCAGATCCTCAGGAGCATGTGATTGCAGGAGACATTCGCTCCCCTGCCGAAAATGAACGTGCGATTGAATTTTTTACAAATTTTGTCAATGGATTGACGCGATGAGTTCAAGTGGTGATGGGGTGGGGCAGCGGGTGAGTTTGATTACTCTGGCTGTCAAAGATGTGCAGGCTTCCGCACGGTTTTACGATGCGCTTGGCTGGCAACGCGCTACCGGCCCCGATGACCCAGAAGAGGTTGTGGCCTACAATCTGATTGGCCAGACCTTAGGGTTGTATTCTAAGGCGATGCTGGCTGAGGACTTGGGCATTCCTGAAGACGCCATTGGTGGCTTTTCGGGCATGACATTGGCCTACAATGTGGCCACCAAAGAAGAGGTTGCACCGGTGCTGGAGCTGGCGGTGCAGGCCGGGGGGCGGATTTTGAAGCCTGCCGGTGAGATCTTTTGGGGCGGGTATATCGGGTATTTTTGTGATCCGGACGGACATGTCTGGGAGGTGGCGTTTAATCCCTATTCGCCGCTTGGCGAAGATGGCGCGTTTCGTTGGGGCGGATATTGACGGTTTGTGACAGGACGGCTTGACCTGATGGCCCGCTCTGTCACAGTTACTCACAACAAAAAGAGTAAATAAGGGGTAGAGCATGCAGGAGCCTATCGTTCTGCTGCCGGGGATGATGTGTGATGCGCGATTGTTTGCGCATCAGGTCGCGGATTTGTCGAAAGATCATTTGGTGACGGTGGCACCGATCACACAAGGCGAGCGGATCAGCGAAATTGCCTCGTCTTTGATCCCGCATTTGCCACCGAAGTTTGCCCTCGCTGGTCTGAGCATGGGTGGCATTGTTGCGATGGAGTTGCTGCGCAAAATACCGGACCGCATCACCCGTGTCGCGTTTATGGACACAAACCCTTTGGCGGAAACCCCGGCCAGTGCGGCGAGTTATGAGCCGTTGATAGTTGGCGCGCGCGCCGGGCGTTTGGATGAGGTTTTGGCCGAGTTTATGCGGCCGGAGTATCTGGCGCCCACGGTTCAGCGCAACGAAGTGATGGCCAAAGTGTTGGAGATGGGGCGCAGTCTTGGGCCGGAGGTGTTGGTGCGTCAGGCGCGGGCATTGCAACGACGTCCTGATCAGCAGGGCGCATTACGGCGGTGCAAATGTCCCGCTTTGGTATTGTGTGGTGAACACGACGGGCTGACGCCGGTGAAGCGGCACAGTTTTATGGCCGAGCTGATCCCCTATGCGGAGTTGGAGGTTATTCCCGGTGCCGGGCATCTCCCGACGCTGGAACAACCGGAGTTGACCACACAGGCGTTGCGCCGATGGATGGAGCAACCTTTGGTGCTGCGGTGAAACGTCTATATCTGCTCAAGTACTAAACGTTTCTGGCGGCGTTTAGACCGCCAACTCCTGCATGACTTCCGCGGCCATCTTGAAAGATTTTAGCCGGGCTTGATGATCATGGATCATGCCGGTCAACATGATCTCATCCGGTTGATAGCGGTCGATCATGTCGCGCAGTTGAGCAGCCACGGTGGCTTTGGTGCCAACAGCTGTCACGCGGAGCGCCGCATTCACCAGCCGCGCCTCTGCGGGGCTGGCGACGTCTTCGAATGTATCGACGGGTGTGGGAAGGGGGCCTGGCGTGCCCTTGCGCAGGTTGAGGAATCCTTGTTGTGGCGAGGTGCGCAACCGGCGTGCTTCCTCCTCTGTGTCAGCCACAAAGACATTGGCGGCTATCATAAAACGTGGTTTGGATGTTTCGCCGGCGGTGAACCTGTGGCGGTACAACGCAGCGGCCTCTTCCAGCGCATCCGGGGCAAAATGGGAGGCAAAAGCGTAAGGCAGGCCGAGTTGTGCCGCCAATTGTGCGCCAAACAAGCTGGATCCAAGGACCCAAATTGGCACTCTGGTGCCTTCGCCTGGAATGGCTCGGACCGGTTGATCTCCCTTTGATTTTTGGAATAACTCAATGAGTTCAACCACATCGTGTGGGAAACGGTCAGCCCCGGCCATGCCGCGCCGCAGGGCAGCGGCGGTTTTCATATCGGTGCCGGGGGCACGGCCAAGACCAAGATCAACCCGGTCCGGATAAAGCGTTGCCAGGGTGCCAAACTGTTCTGCGACAACCAAAGGCGGATGGTTAGGCAACATGATACCGCCAGAGCCCACCCGCATGGCTTTTGTGGCGGCCAGGATTTGTCCAATCAGGACGGCGGTGGCAGAGGAAGCAATACCCGGCATGTTGTGATGCTCCGCAACCCAATAGCGGGTGAAACCCCATTGCTCAGCATGTCTCGCCAGATCCAGCGAGTTGTGCAGTGCATCCGACGCACTGCCGCCATCGGGAATCGGCGACAGGTCAAGCAGGGAATAGGGGATCATGGCGCGCTCCGGCTCTCACAAGGTTTTCAGCATATAGAAAGCCAAAGGCGGAAAGCTAGGGGGCGGTTTGGGCCGGACACAGAAAAGCGGGCCACGAGGACCCGCTTCTCCATAAAATTGGAGTGATTAATTAGGTGCCGTAAGCTTTGACCGCGCCCATAACGTCTTCAGCGGCTCCGGTGAGGGCGCCGGCAATCAGGTCAAGCTCGTCGCGTTTCAGGCGGGCTGGCAGGCGCACGTCACAGGCGGCCATCAACATGGCTCGTGTTTGCGGAAGCTCTTGTTTCTCTGGCACAAACTGCCAGTTCCAAAAGGCGCGGGCGTTGTCAGTGGATTGGCCAAAGACCTGCACCTTTACACCGCGCGCATTGGCGGCGTCCTGGAAAGCCAGGATTTGGGTGTTGTCCAAGCCTTCGAGGTTGAATTGGATTGAATCTGGTGCACGGTCTTCCGCCGCCAGCTTCTCTGGCACTTGCAACCACGGGGAAGCATTCAATTTGTCCGCGACGTAGTCATGGTTAGCACGCCCATCACGCACGCGACGCGGCACCTCAGCCAATTGCGGACGGATGATTGCTGCGGAAAGGTTGGAGAGCCGCAGGTTGTAGAGCGGCAGTTGGTTCTGCCAGCGAGCAAAGGCTGCTTCCAACGCGCCAGTGTTGTCGCCTTCGGGCGCTTTGTGCTTTCTCCAGTTGTGCTCATAGGCGCCAGACATGATGACTGCGCGGGCAATCAGATCGGCGTCATCAGACACCATGATGCCACCTTCGCCAGCATTGATCAGCTTGTAGGACTGAAAGGAAAAGCAGCCAACATGACCGATGGTACCGATATTGCGGCCATGCCATGTGGTGCCAAGGCTGTGGGCGGCGTCTTCGATCACCGGAATGTTGCGCGCCTCACACAGCGCCATGATGGCATCCATGTCAGAGGTGTGGCCGCGCATGTGGCTGATGATCACGGCGGAGATATTGTCGTCCAGGCGCGCTTCAAAGTCAGTCAAATCAATGCGGTAGTTGTCTCCCACTTCACAGAGCACCGGCACCAGATCAGCGTGCACAACAGACGAGGGCACTGCAGCGAAAGTGAAACCTGGCAACAGCACGCGCGCATCACGCGGTAAGTCCAGCGCCTTTAGAGACAGGAACAGCGCAGCAGAGCAGGAGGAGACAGCCAAAGCGTATTTGCTGCCCAACATCGCTGCAAATTCGGATTCCAGCAGGGCAACAGGTGCATTTTCTGCGGCTGTGTAGCGGAACAGGTCACCGGATTCCAAAAGGCGTTCGATTTCTTCGCGGGCGGCGGCGGGAATAGGCTCGGCGTCATACACATTGGGAGGCAATGCCATGGTTTTCAACTTTCTTAAGTTGTGTTTTCGAAAACATAAAACAAAGAGCGGACGCAGGGAAGCGCAAACACGCGTTTTTGCGTGACAGGTCGATGAAAAAATGTCGCGGTTTTTCTAGACGCCAAGCCGGTCGCGCAGGGCATACCAAGTCATGGCAAGTGCCAGCAGCGGGCTGCGCATGCGGGGACCGCCGGGGAAAGGAGATGCTGGCACACGCGCCATCGTGTCAAAGCCCTCGGCCTCGCCCGAAAGCGCCAAGGCGATGAGCTGTCCTGCGTGCGTGGCAGTGCCGACGCCGTGACCGGAATAGCCAGAGGCGGTGATCACATTGGAGGCCAGACGGCGCAAATACGGCATACGCTTCATGGTGATCGCCAAGGTTCCGCCCCAAGCGTAGTCGATGCCAATATCCTTGAGATGGGGGAAAATCTCGACCATCGGCTTGCGCACGGTGGCAGCTATGTCAGACGGGAAGGTGTAGCCATAGCTTTCGCCGCCGCCAAACAAGAGCCGGTTGTCATGGCTGAGCCGGAAGTAGTTGATGACAAATTTTGTGTCGGCCACGGCCACATCGCGTGCCAAAACCTTCGCCACATCATCGCCCAAAGGTTCGGTTGCGGCGATGAAGTTGTTGATCGGCATGACACGGCCCGCGACTTTGGGCTCAAGATCGCCAAGATAGCCATTGCAGGCCAGCACAAGATGGTCGGCCGTGACTTGTCCGCCGTCTGTTTTCACAGTGACTTTGGCCCCACGCTCAATTTGGGTCACGCGCGAGGTTTCATGGATGGTTGCCCCGGCTGCTGCGGCGGCTTCAGCCAACCCCAAAGCAAATGCCAACGGATGCAGGTGGCCGGCGCCCATGTCCAGACTGCCGCCTACGTATTTGGGAGAAGGGCAGATCGCCTGCAGTGAGTCCCGGTCCAGCGTTTCGATCTGGTTGTATCCGTAGCGGGTTTGCAGGTGGTGCGTATAGTCCTGTTCTTCGCGCACTTCTTTGGCGGAGAAACAGGCGTGGGCAATGCCGGGTTTGTAGTGGCAGTTGATATTGTGCTTTGCGATCAAGTCTTTGACGAGATCTTTGGAATCCTCAGCCAAATGCCAGAGCTTTTCCGCGTCATCTTGCCCAACAAGTTTTTCAAGCCCGTCCTGCTCCATGCGCTGACCAGAGCCGAGCTGTCCACCGTTGCGCCCTGAAGCACCAAAGCCCACGCGATGTGCTTCCAACAAGACCACATCAAAGCCGCGTTCCGCCAGATGCAACGCAGTGGAGAGACCTGTGAAACCGCCCCCAATTACACAGACGTCAGCTGTGCGTGCGCCTTCCAACGGGGCAAAAGGCGCAAGTGGTTGCGCGGTGGCCGCGTACCAGCTGTCTGGATAGTGACCCTTGCGATCATTAGCATCGAGCAGGTTCATGATGTCCCCTTGTATTCACTTTCCATAAATTTCCCCGCCGGAGGCAGCAGGTTGGCCAGGGGCCAACCGTTTGGCTGTCACACGTTGAGCAATAGGTGCTCGCGTTCCCATGGGGAGATCACCGACAGGAACTCTTCGTATTCCGCGCGTTTCACAATGGAATAGACCCGTGCAAAATCCGGTCCAAGCACTTCGTGCAGGTCTTTGGCCTCATCAAACAGATCCAGTGCGCCACCAAGAATACGGGGAATGGCTTCTTCACCATCATAAGCGTCGCCCTTGAACTGTTTGTCCGGGCGTTCCTGTTCCAAGAGGCCAAGGTAACCACAGGCCAGAGAGGCCGCGATGCCGAGGTATGGGTTGCAGTCCATACCGGCGATGCGATTTTCCACGCGGCGGGCTTGCGGCGAGGAAATTGGGATGCGGATGCCGGTGGTGCGGTTGTCTCGCGCCCATTCCAGATTGATCGGGGCTGCGTGATCGCGCACGTATCGACGGTAGGAGTTCACATAGGGCGCCATCACGGCAATTGCGGCGGGCAGGTGATTTTGCAGGCCGGCAATGAAGTGGAAAAACGCATCCGTTTCGCCGCCTTGCGGGCCGGAGAAGATGTTTTGCCCGGTTTCGATATCAAGGATCGAATGGTGAATGTGCATGGCAGAGCCGGGTTCGTCCTCGATGGGTTTGGCCATGAAGGTGGCGTAGCAATCGTGGCGCAGCGCGGCTTCGCGGATAAAGCGTTTGAAGTAGAAAACCTCATCCGCCAGCTTCAATGGGTCGCCGTGGACCATGTTGATTTCAAGTTGGCCGGCGCCACCCTCTTGGGTGATACCGTCGATCTCAAAGCCTTGGGCCTCGGCAAAGTCGTAGATGTCGTCAATAACCGGGCCAAATTCATCGACGGCTGTCATGGAATACGCCTGACGCGCGGCCGCTGGACGGCCGGAGCGGCCCATCATCGGTTTGATTTCCTGACGTGGATCGGTGTTACGGGCCACCAGAAAAAACTCGATTTCCGGAGCCACAATTGGCTCCCAGCCTTTGTCACGGTAGAGCTGGATCACCCGTTTGAGGACATTTCGCGGCGAAAACTCGACCGGCGATCCGTCCAGATTATAAGCGTCGTGAATGACCTGAAGCGTCCAATCGGCGGTCCAGGGCGCGGCGGTGGCCGTGCTCCAATCCGGGCGCAGGATCATGTCTTTTTCGATAAAGCCTTCGTCACCTGCCGCTTCGCCCCAACCACCTGTTAGGGTTTGATAAAAGATCGAATCCGGGAGGTGGAAATATTCTTGGCGGGCAAATTTGGTGGCCGGCACGGCCTTGCCGCGGGCAATCCCCGGAAGATCGGAGATGATGCATTCTACTTCGTCGAGACGGTGGCCCTCCAAATAGGCGCGGGCGGCGTCAGGGGTCTTTGATAGCCAATCGGTTTTGGGGGCGGTCATCGGGGGCGCTCCTGTCGGAAGAAGTCTGCAAATTGATCTGCAATGGTTTGACTGTTTGTGGGTTCATCGAGGTCGTCGATGGCGGCGTCGAGGATGTCGTCTGGCACAACACCGCGACCGCGGGTGTTGATCAGGCCGTCGACAAAGTCGGCGGAAAACTCCGGATGCGCTTGAACGGTGATGGCGCGGTCGCCGTAGAGGATGGCTGCGTTTTTGCAAAAATCATTGGAAGCGATCGCAACGGCGCCGGGTGGCAATTCTGTGACCTGGTCCTGATGCCAGGCGTTCATGGCAATTTCAGTGCCGGAAAAGTCGTAACTCTGACGTCCGACAGCCCAGCCGCCGTCAAATTTTTCCACTTTTCCACCAAGAGCTTGGGCGATGATCTGATGGCCAAAACACACGCCAACCAATGGGATGCTTTGTGTCACGGCATCGCGGATGAAATCTTCCAGTGGTGGGATCCAGGCGTGGTCTTCGTAGACGCCGTGTTTGGAGCCGGTGATGAGCCAGCCGTCGGCGTCGGTCACCGACCCGGGAAACTCTCCGTCGACCACTTTGTAGCCTGCAAATTCGAATTCCTGCCCCGAGAGCAAGGACTTAAACATCTCGATGTAGTTGCCGTAGTGCGGTTCAAGCTCGTCAGGCGCGTGGCCAGTCAGAAGGATGCCGATTTTCATGTGTCACCAGAATTTGATCAAATTTACGGTAGCGGGAGACAGGCGCTCGCGCAAGCGTGTCATACACGCTCCAGATAGGTTTTCCAGCGGTCCGCCGCATCGATCTCGGCGAGTTTTCGCGTCTCCTGGCGTTTGGTCATCACCAGATTGTCGATCAGCTGCTTTGGCAGGCAACGTGCAATAAACGCATCGCTTTCAAACAGCGCAATGGCGTCGTCCCAGCTTTTGGCCAGCTGCGGCAGGTCCTGCGCATAGGCGTTGCCGGTGGTTGGGGCAGGCGGCATCAAGCCTTCCGTGATGCCCTCGATAGCAGCCCCCAGGATGGCCGCGAGCATCAGGTAAGGGTTCACATCCCCCCCGGAGACCCGGTGTTCGATGCGGCGGGCGGCGTTGGGACCGCCGGGAATGCGGATGGCGGCGGTGCGGTTTTCATAGCCCCAGCACACGGTTGTTGGCGCGTGGGCGCCGGGGGCAAAGCGGTCATAAGACGGGCCGTGCGGCGCGAAGATCAGGGTGGAAGCGCGCATGGCCTCCAAGCAGCCTGCCACAGCGGACTTAAGCAGGTCAGAGCCTTCTGCGGTGCCATTGTCAAAGACGTTGTTGTCGTTCTCATCCACCACAGAAAAATGCACATGCATGCCGTTGCCGGCATCATCGCCATAGGGCTTGGCCATGAAAGTGGCGGCGAAGCCGTGGTTGCGCGCGGTTTCGCGCAGCAACTGCTTGATCAGCAAGGCATCGTCGGCGGCTTTCATCGCGGTTTGGTGGTTGAGGGTAACCTCAAACTGCCCCACGCCACCTTCGCAGGTCATGGTTTGCAAAGGGATGCCCATGGCCGCTGCGCCATCGTAGATATCGCTGAAAAAGTCATCAAAAGCGTCCAGCTCAGAGACGCTGAGGATTTCGGATGCGTCGAGCTGGCGGCCATTGCGGGGGTGCTTTGGCGGCACAAGTTGGTCACCGCTGTCGTCCACAAGGGTGAACTCCATCTCGGTGGCGGCCACCACTGTCCAGCCGCGGGCGGCGTAGCGTTCTAGCACCGCGGCCAAGGCTTGGATTGGGTCGCCCATAAACGGGCTGCTGTCTTCGTTGGTCATGCCCATCAGGACCAGTTGGGAGGGCGTTTTGAGCCATGGCATTGGCACGGCGCCACGGGGTGATGGGGTGAGCACACCATCCGCATCGCCGCTTTCAAACACCAGCGGGCTGTTCTCGATGTCACAGCCCCAGATGTCCAGATTAAGGGCTGAGAGGGGCAGACGCGCGCCGCCTTTGTTGAGTTTTGCGAGATGTTCGGAAGGCAGCCGTTTGCCGCGCAATTGGCCGTTGAGATCTACTGCACCAATCCGGAAGGTTGCGCTTTGTGCCGGGTCCATGGGTCACCATTTCGATAATTTGATCAAAATATCGGGCGCGCGGGGTGAATTGTCCAGAAGAATTTTAAACCGTCATTTTCCACGTCGGTATTGCGTCTGTATCGCGACTATATTGCGGAGGTGGCGTAAAAGCAGAAACACCCGCCAATTTTTGGCGGGTGTTTTGCAATTTTTCAGGTGGTGTGGCCCGCGATCAGCGGATCAGATTTGGACGCAAACGCAGTTTTTTCACGGCTGCCTGAGGCAGGTGTTTGTTCAGGCGTTTGTTCACCAGACCAAAGATCCAGATGATCACCAGCGTGAGCATGATGAAATACATCGCCAGGATCGGGTAGGGCACAAACGGGTTGTAGGTTTTGTCCGCAAAGTAATTGGCATAGTAGAGCGCGTCGCCCTGTTGCCGCCAAGCCGGGAAACCGGAGAAGAACACCAGCGTGGTGGCGTGGAACAGGAAGATGGCCTCGTTTGTGTAGGCCGGCCACGCCAGGCGCATCATGGTTGGGAACATGATGCGGCGGAAGCGGAACCAACCGGTGATGCCATAAGCGTCTGCGGCTTCCACGTCGCCTTTCGGGATGGAGCGCAGCGCACCGTAGAAGATCTCTGCCGAATAGGCGGAGGTGTTCAGGAACAGCACAATCAGTGCGCCCAATGCCGCAGAGGACAGTGGGTTGAAGATTGGCGACACGCCCTTGAGCGACAAGAACAGGAAGTAGCCAAAGAAGAACTGGATGAACAGCGGGCTGCCTCGGAAGAGGAAAATAAACCACTCCGCCGGTTTGCGCGCCCAAAGGCTGTTGGAGTTTTTGGCCACTGCCAGCAGGTTGGCAAAGAAGAAGCCGGTCACAATTGCCAACAGGCCGTAGTAAACGTTCCAGATCATGCCGGAGCCGATCAGGGTGAAGTGCTCACACAGGGTGAAATCCGTGCGCGGCAACATACGCTCGCCATAGCCCAAGGAGCGGAAGGCGTAGTTCTGAATGGTGTCGAAACAGCTCATGCCGCACTCCCCGCTTTGCGTTGGGATTCCCCGTCCAATGTGGCCTGTCCATGGGACAGACGTTTGGTGACACGTGCCAAGACAATCTCAGACACGCGGGTGAACAGCAGGTAGAAAATCAGCAGCGCCAAGAAGTACCACATGCGCCAGTCGCCGTGCGGATAGGCGGTGAAGCGCGCGGTTTTGGACGCGCCAAGATCGCGGGCCCAATAAACAATGTCTTCGACGCCCAGCAGGAACAACAGCGGGGTGGCTTTGATCAGCACCATCCAGAGGTTGGACAGGCCAGGCAAGGCGTAGATCCACATCTGTGGCATCAGGATGCGCCAGAAGGTTTGGCGCGGAGACATGCCGTAAGCTTCGGCGGTTTCCAGCTGTGGCCGGGGCACGGCCTGCATGGCGCCGTAGAGCACGTTGGCGGCAAAGGCACCAAACACGATGGCAAAGGTAAACACAGCCAGCCAGAAGCCATAGATTTCGTGAATCCACTGTGGCGAAGAGCTGAGCGGCATTTTGGCGACGTCACAAACCAGGAACTCGCTGCCCTGGCGCACTGGATCGGTCCACTCTGGGCATTTGACCTTGTGGCGCATCCATTCGATGGCCTGATCAAGCGCAATCACAAAGAAGAGGAAAAAGGCAATGTCCGGCACGCCGCGCACAATGGCGATGTAGCCTTTGCCAAACCAACGCACGAGAAAGAAGCGCCCGCGCGCAGCCATGGCGCCGCCGAGGCCAAATAACAGCGCGGTCGGGGCGGTGATCGCCAGCAACAACAGCACCGTGCCAAAAGAGGCGTAAAAGGCCATGTGCTTCCCAGTGGTGAGATAGCAGCTAAGCCAGGACAAACCTTCTAGGACTGAAGGATCTGAGCAATAGGCAAAAATGGCTGGCCTCTTTCGTGTGATCTTGGGGCAGTGTGGCCACGTCGGGCGGTCCGCCGGGTGGGAAAAGGGGGAGGCTGAGCCCCCCCCCCTCAATTGGTTTTCAAATGGGGAAGGCTTAGAACTTGCCTTCGATTTCCCACTTGTCCAGCAGAGTGTTCAGGGTGCCGTCTGCCTTCATGGAAGCGATGGCTGCGTCGAACTTGCCGCGCAGATCGTCGTCAGATTCGCGGAACGCCATGCCGATGCCGCCGCCGAGGTATACGTCTTCGATGAAGGTCAGGTCGGTTTCAGCCACAAATGGTGCCAGGAAGTCTTTGTCCGCCATCACGGCATCTACTTCGCCTGCGTTCACAGCTGCGATGGTTTCATCCGGGGTGTTGAACTCCACCAGTGTCGCGCCAGTGGTGGCCACGTGGCTGGACTGGATGGTGCTGGTTTGCGCCGCAACGATCGCGGAGTTCACGTCCACGTCGGAAGACAGGGCTGCGTAGGCGGATGGGGATGGGCGGGTGTAACCTTGGGTGAAGTCCATGGTCTCTTCACGCTCATCGGTGATGGACATGCCTGCGATGATGGCGTCGTAGTTGCCGGACTGCAGGTTAGGGATGATGCTGTCCCAGTCGTTGGTGACCCACTCACAGGTCAGCTCGGCGCGTTTGCAGAGCTCGTCGCCCAGCTCGCGCTCAAAGCCGTCAACTTCGCCAGCGTCGTTGATGAAGTTGTATGGAGGGTAGGCGCCCTCGGTGCCAAGGCGCACGGTGTCAGCCATGGCGAAGCCTGCGGTCAGTGCCAGTGCGGCAGTGCTCAGGATCAGGTTTTTCATAGTTTTGCTCCCTATGGTTTGGTTGTTCTGTTGTTATTATGCGGCGGTTGAAGACAGGAACTGTTTCAAACGCTCAGATTTTGGATTGCCAAACAGCTCGTCTGGCGCGCCTTGTTCTTCGATCAGGCCTCGATGCAAAAACACAACGTGATCAGACACATCTCGGGCCATTTTCATGTCGTGGGTCACGATCATCATGGTGCGGCCTTCCTCAGCCAGCGCTTTGATCACGCGCACGACTTCCTGTTCAAGCTCCGGGTCGAGCGCCGAAGTGGGCTCATCAAACAGCAGCGCCTCGGGTTCCATCGCCAAGGCGCGGGCAATGGCGGCGCGTTGTTGCTGGCCGCCGGAGAGCTGCGCCGGGTAGGCGTCATGTTTGTCGGCAATACCAACTTTGTTGAGGTAGGCATGTGCGGCCTCTTCAACCTCAGCCTTGTCGCGGCCAAGCACGGTGACCGGGGCTTCCATTACGTTTTGCAGGATGGTCATGTGGGACCACAGGTTGAACTGCTGAAACACCATCGACAGGTTGGTGCGGATGCGCAGGATCTGTTTGGGATCCGCCGGTTCGCGGGAATGGCCCGCGCCTTTCCAGGTCACAGGTTCGCCTTTGAACAGGATCTCGCCCTGCTGGCTGTGCTCCAAAAGGTTGGCGCAGCGCAGGATTGTGGATTTGCCGGAACCAGAGGAGCCAATCAAAGAAACCACATCGCCGCGGTGCGCGGTGATATCCACGCCCTTGATGACTTCTAGGTTGGCATAGGCCTTGTGCAGGTCGCGGATTTGCAGAACGGGCGTGGCTTCGCTCACAGTGTCCCCATCAGTATTGGGTTAATCATTGGTTGCCCAATAGGAATGAAAATTTGCGCAATTGCAACTTTCAAAAGGGCGGGTGAAGCCCCCTAAGTGACGTTTTGTGCATTCATTTGGCCAAAAGGTCAGGGCGCTGGCGGGTTTGGCACAGCCTCATAAGAGCTTTGCGGCAGCGTCACCAGACCTTGCAGATACAATTCCTCGCGTTGACCCGACGTCAGTGTTTGAATGGCGTCGCGTAACGCTTTTTGGATGCGCTCCACATCTTGGTAACATGCGGAAATGAAGGGCAAAGCTGGTGTGGGTGGGGTCATATCTATAACAACCAGATCCGCAGCAAAGTCATCATAGCGTTCCATCAATTTCCAGCTGATGATGTCCAATGCGGCAAAATCCGCCGTGCCCTGGGCCACCATTTGAGCCGATTCCCGATGCGATCCGCTTTGCAATCGGGGACCGATTCGAATGTTGTGTTGGTCAAAATGACGCCAGACAGCCGCCCATCCGGATTGTGATAGCGGTTCGTTGTAAGCGAGCGTGGCGCCGTCCAATGCGGGGAGGTTTTGTCCCTCACATCGGCGGTGCGCGGCAACCACGGAACAGTAGTGACCGGCTGGCGCTTCCAGAATGCCGTGATCCGGCGCGCCAATCAGGGCAACTTTGTCCTTCAATCGCGTGCGGTAGGGAAAGCCACAGGTCTGCGCCAGTAACAGGTCCGGGCTTTTCCAGGTGTCCCAGAGATCGCCGTCTCGGGTCTGTTGCTGCGGCCCGTTACCGTAAGCGGCACGAAACAGGTGCCATAGCCGATCCCACGTTGCGGCCACTTCAGGCCGGTCATACATGGGAAAGGCAGCAATCATGCCTGTGCGGCCATACGTTGGCGCGCCAAAGCGCTGTCGCGGTCCGAGATGCCCAAAAGATTGGCGGCCAAGCGAATGACGCTGTCTTCTTCCGCGTCGCGTTCGCCGTCTGCCTGAACCACTTGCCACATGGCTTCGATCACCTCGATGCGCGCTTCCAATGGCACCGCGTCTTTAATCGCGCGGGTGAACCGCACGGTGTCGGGGGCTTCGGATTCCAGTGTTTCCGCCTCTTTGCGCAGGGCGGTGGCCTCAAATGGGCTCAGTTCATACCGACCGGTCACAATGCGCTCAATGCGCTCGGCTTCCGCAGGGTCATAGACACCGTCAGCGCGGGCGATGCGCACCAATAGGGCAGTCAGCGCCAGGCGGGCATCAGCGTTGTCCAAAGTCTCAGGGGCGGGCGCCGTCAGGCGTTTGAGAAAATCTGCAAACATAGGCAAAGATGTAGGTCGCACAGCAAAGTCTCGCAACCACTCATTCACATTCAAAAAATATCCTGGGGGAGGCGCCGGTTGCGGCGGCGGGGGCAAAGCCCCCAGAATCCCGTTTCCAAGTGCGCGGCATTGGCCTAGCCTGCGCCAACTTTTGCAACTGTGCCTGGCCCAATGTCTCGACGTCCTTTGATCCTCTCTGCGATTTTGACCCTGTTGGTGGGGTTTGTGGTGCAACGGGCGGCGTTTGACTATTTCGCCGAAGAGGAATGGAGCAAGGCGCAGGGGCAGCTGTCGCTCTATCGCAGCACAGTTGTGGCGGAGCTGGAGCAGCATAGTCATCTGACGCACATTCTGGCGCGAGACACCTTTGTGACCGAGGCGGTGGCCGGCGGTGGCACAGGGCCGTTGAACGCGCGCCTTGAGGATTTTGCGCAGCAATCGGGGTTGGAAGCGATCTATTTGATGGATGCCAATGGGGTCACCATTGCTGCGTCCAATCACGCCAGCGAAACCAGCTTTGTGGGTCACAACTACGGGTTCCGCCCCTATTTCAAAGACGCGCTGCAGGGCAAACACGGGCGGTTCTATGCCATCGGCATGACCACAGGCTTGCCCGGTCTGTTTCTGGCGGATGGCGTGGTGGTCGAAGGCCATGAGGTGGCGGGCGTGATCGCTATCAAGAAAGGGTTTTCTGTACTGGAGGACAGTTGGCGGCGGGCCGGGCAACAAGTGATCCTGACCAACAGCGATGGCGTGGTGCTTTTGGCGTCTGATCCGGCGTGGCGCTATCGGGCGCTGACGCCGCTGACGGAGGCGCAAAAGCAAGAGATTGGCGCGGTGCGGCAGTTTTCCGGGCAGCCATTGGACCCGCTACAGTGGCGGGTGAAAACAGGTAACCGTGCGGTGATAGGCGGCGATGAGCGTATGCATCTGGTGGCGGATGATCTGCCGGATGGCTGGCAGCTGCATTATTTTGCGGATGATGACCGCGCGGTGGCGCGCAGTTGGCTGGCGACGGCGGCTGTGGTGTTTCTGGCCGGGGCACTGATGATTGTATTTCAGGTGCAGCGGGCGCGGCGCGTGGGACGGGCGCTGAAGCGAGCGGAAAAGGAAGAGGCGCAGCTGCGAAGTTCCAACCAGAAGTTGGCAGTTGAAGTAGCGGAGCGCAAAGCGGCTGAAGAGCGCTTGCAAAAGACGCAAAAAGAGCTGGAACAGGCCAGCCGCTTGGCGGCGTTGGGACAGTTGTCGGCCTCGGTGACGCATGAGTTGGGCCAACCTATTGCCGCCATGCGCAATCATCTGGCGGCGGCGGAGATCAATCCGCAAAATACGGCGCGGCTGGGGGGCGAGATCAGCGGGCTGGTGGGGCGTATGGAAGGCATCACGCGTCAGCTGAAGTTTTTTGCCACGAGCAGCGAGGAAGCCTTTGAGGTGTTTGATCTGCGCGCGGCGATGCAGGCGGGGCTGACGCTTTTGGCGCCGAACATCGAGAAGGGCGCTGTGGAGGTAGAAGTGCGGCAGCCTGACGAACCTGCTTGGGTGCGCGGCAACCGGTTGCGGCTGGAGCAGGTGATCACCAATGTGTTGCGCAATGCCTGTGACGCGATGGAAGAAGAGGACGCGGTGTCGCGCCTGTCTGTGACAGTTGGGCAGGAGGGCGCCGTTGCCTTCTTTGAAGTCGCAGATACTGGTCATGGGCTAGGGGCTGCAAGCCTGCCAGATTTGCAGGAACCCTTTGTGACCACGCGGGCCAGTGGGCGCGGTATGGGGCTGGGCCTTGCGATTTCTGCCAGTATTATCAAGGATCACGACGGCACGATGCAGGCAGAGGATCGGCCTGAAGGGGGCGCGGTATTCCGTGTGGAGCTGCCTGCGGTGCAGGACAACAACGAGCAGATGATATGAGCGACGAGCAGCCTTTTAGCCTTTTGATTGTCGATGACGACAAATCCATGCGCCAATCCTTGTTGGCGTTGCTGGAGGCCGCTGGATGGCAGGCGGAAGCCGTGCCGCGCGCTGATCGCGCGTTGGACAAACTTGGCGAGATGCATCCCGATGTGATCCTGTCGGATGTGCGCATGCCGGGGATGAGTGGGTTGGAGCTGTTGGCGCAGCTGGATCGCAATGTGGCACCACCCTTGGTGCTGATCTCAGCCCATGGGGATATTCCCATGGCGGTGCAGGCGATGCAGGCAGGCGCTTACAGTTTTGTTGAAAAACCCTATGAGCCACGCCGGTTGCTCACCATCTTAACCCATGCGGCGGAGCAAAGCCGGATGAAAGCCAGCAATGCACGGCTGAAGGAACGTCTGTTTGCACTGTCTGGTCTGGATCGGGTCTTGCTGGGACAAACAGCGGCGGTGATGGCCCTGCGTGAAGAAGTTTTGGACCTGTCGGGGCTGGGCGGCGCAGTCATGGTGCTTGGCGAGACCGGCACCGGCAAGGAATTGGTGGCAAGGGCGCTGCATGACCTCAGCGCGCGGTCGGATCGGCCGTTTTTGGCCATCAACTGCGCGGCGCTGCATCCGGACAGTTTTGAAGCGGAGATGTTTGGTGTGGCTGGCGGTGCCGAGGGGCGTCTGCAGGCGGCGTCTGGCGGCACATTGTTTCTCGATGAGGTCAGCAGTTGCCCGCCGGTGGTGCAGGCCAAGCTGCTGCGAGTGATCGAGGATCAGCAGGTCTATCCGGTTGGCTCCGGCGTGCCGGTGAACGTGGACCTGCGGATTGTCTCGGCCACCAATGAGGATGTGGATCAGGCGGTGGCGGATGACCGGCTGCGCGCGGACTTGCTGTTTCGTCTGAATACGTTTGTTTTGCAGGTGCCGCCTTTGCGACAACGCCGCGATGATCTCTCTCTGCTGGCCGGGCATTTTTTGGCGGACTATGCTCAGATGCATGAAATGGAGGCGCCGGAGTTGAGCCATGAGGATATGGCGGCGCTCTTGGCGCATGACTGGCCGGGTAATGTGCGCGAGTTGCGCAATGTCTGCGCGCGGCGGGTGATGGCCGCACGGCGGGGCGTCGGCTCGATGGCGGCGGCCTTGGCGGGGGATTTGGGCTCTGAGGATGTGCCGGACACGCTGCGCGAGGCGGTGGCCGCTTTTGAACGCGAGCTGATCGGCAAGGCGATCAAGGCGCATCAGGGGCGCATGGACGCGGCGGCGGCGGCATTGGGCATTGGGCGGCGGACGCTCAACGAGAAAATTGTGAAGCTGGGTCTTAACAAAGACGCGCTCTTGTAGCGTAGAGCTCACCCTGCGGAAATCCGCAGGGCAGGGGCGTTGCTCTGCGCAAATTCTCTCATTGGCATCTGTTGTGCCTTTGCGGCATGCTGTGGTCAGAAAAACGCAAATGGGAGGAAATTATGCGTAAGATTTTGAGCCGGACGGCTGTGGCCGCTCTGTCGATGGCCTTTGTCACGGAAGCAATGGCAACCGAATGGAATGTGTCCTTGTGGGGTAAGCGCCGCGCGTTTACCGAGCATGTTGAGAAGCTGGCGGAGCTTGTCTCTGAAAAGACTGGCGGCGAGTTCACTCTGAACATCAGCTACGGTGGCCTGTCCAAAAACCGTGAAAACCTCGATGGCATCTCCATCGGCGCGTTTGAAATGGCGCAGTTTTGTGCCGGTTATCACCGCGACAAAAACCCATCCATCACTGTGATGGAACTGCCGTTCCTGGGCGTGAGCTCGCTGGAGCAGGAAATTGAACTGTCCATGGCGGTGTATCAGCACCCGGCGGCGGTTGAAGACCTGGGCCGCTGGAACGCAACCCTGCTGATGCCGTCCCCGCTGCCGCAGTACAACCTGGTTGGCATGGGCGACGCGCCAGCCAAGCTGGATGACTTTGCCGGTCTGAGCGTGCGTGCCACCGGTGGTATTGGTAAAGCCATGGAAACCGTTGGTGCTGTGCCAACCTCCATGTCTGCGACCGAAGTGCGTCAGGCGATGGACAGCGGTGTTGTGAAGGCTGTGGCCTTTGCCCCCCACGCGCACATGTCTTATGGCACCATCGAGAATGCGACCTGGTGGACCACCAACCTGAACCCAGGCACCGTGAACTGTCCAGTTGTTGTGAACTCCGATGCTCTGGCAGACCTGTCGGATGATCACCGCGCGGCGCTGTTGGGTTCTGTTGAGGAATCTCTGGACCACTATGTGACCACCTACAATGGCAAAACCATGGACGCGTGGGGCCCGGCTCTGGAAGAGCGTGGCATTGCAAAAGTGGCCTTCACAGACGCAGAGATTGCAGCCTTCAAAGAAGCTGCAGCGGCTCCTGCGGCCAAGGCTTGGATCGAAGAGAACACTGCGCGTGGCCTGCCTGCGCAAGAGCTCTATGATCTTGTGACTGGCATGATCGCAAACGGCAGCTAAGCTGACCGGTAGGCGGGGGCTCTGCCCCCGTCTCACACCATTCTGGTGTGAACCCCCCCCCGGGATATTTTGAGACTGTGANNCAGTCTCAAAATATCCCGGAGCGCGAGGCAGCGCCTCGCCCATAGCACATCAAAAGATGTGCAAAACCTGTGCGCCACAGGCGCTCACCATAAAAACAGCGGGAGGTCCCATGGCCAGCGCAACTTCGGTGCTGACGGACAACAGTACCCTCAGCAAAATCGACACGCAGTTCTACAAACTCGAAAAAGTCCTGGCTTTGGTGAGTGGGTTGGCGGTGTTTTCTTTGATGCTCATGGCGGTGTTTTCCGTCGCCGGGCGGAATTTCTTCAATGCGCCTTTGCCGGGCTATGTAGATTGGATCGAACAGGCTATGCCGCTCATTGCCTTTATGGGGGCGTCTTACGTGATGCGGGATGGCGGTCACATTCGCATGGACATCCTGGTGGGGCAGCTCAAAGGGCGTGTGCTCTATCTGGTGGAGTTCATCACAACATCCGCCGTGCTCACCCTGATGGTCCTGTTGGTGTGGGGTACCTGGGCGCATTTTGATCGCAGCTTTGATTTTGGCGCGCCGATGTGGAGCCGGGACAGCTCCATGGACATCGCTCTGCCGCTTTGGCCGGCCAAGCTTTTGGCGCCGGTGGCGTTTTCGGTGCTCTGTGTCCGCTTGGTGTTGCAGCTGTGTGCCTATGCCAAAGCGTTTGTCACCAATGCCACCACGCCGGTTGCGGTGCCCCTGATCATTGATGCCGCCACGCAGGCGGCGATGGAAGCGGAGCATGTCTCCGGCCATGAGTCCTAAGGAAGACCACGACTATGGAACCGATTGATATTGGACTGGCGGTCTCAGGTGGCATGTTGCTGCTTGTGGTGCTGGGAATGCGGGTGGCCTTTGCCGCTGGTCTGGCAGGCATGGTTGGCCTGATCTGGATTTTCTGGGCCAAGTTTGGCTACGCGCCGGAACGGTTTGGCAAAGCACTGACCATCGCGGTGAAAACCGCAGGGCAGGTGCCACACTCCAAAGTGTCGAGCCAGGCGCTGAGCCTGATCCCGACGTTTATTCTGATTGGCTATCTGGCCTATTATGCAGGTCTCACCAAAGCGCTGTTTGAAGCGGCCAAACGCTGGTTGGCCTGGGTGCCTGGTGGCTTGGCAGTGTCCACGGTGTTTGCGACCGCAGGCTTTGCGGCGGTGTCTGGCGCCTCCGTGGCTACGTCGGCGGTGTTTGCGCGGATCGCGATCCCGGAGATGTTGGCGATTGGCTATGACAAACGCTTTGCTGCGGGTGTTGTGGCCGCTGGCGGCACCTTGGCATCCCTCATCCCACCATCTGCCATACTGGTGATCTATGCGATCATCGTGGAGCAGGACGTGGGCAAACTGTTGTTGGCCGGCTTTATCCCCGGTGCGTTTTCAGCGGTGATCTACGGGTTGTTGATTGTCGGCATGGCGATGACCATCAAAGGCTTTGGTCCCCCGGTGTCCGGCTTCACCTGGAAAGAGCGGTTTGCGTCTTTGCCACCAGCCTTGCCAATTGTGTTTGTGGTCGTGACCATCATCTTCTTTGTCTACAACCCGTTTGGCGGAGATGCCTGGGGCACGCCGACGGAAGGTGGGGCGATTGGGGCCTTTGTTGTCTTCTTGATGGCGCTGTATCGCGGCATGCGCTGGTCTCAGCTCAAAGACGCACTACTGGAAACAGCCAAACTGTCGGTGATGATTTTCACCATCATTTGGGGCGTGTTGATCTACGTGCGCTTCCTGGGGTTTGCCGATCTACCCAGTGCGTTCTCAGACTGGATTGTCTCGCTGACCATGTCGCCGATGCTGATTTTGGTTTGCATCCTGTTGGCTTACGCGGTGCTGGGCATGTTTATGGATGCGATTGGCATGCTGCTGTTGACCCTGCCGGTGGTCTATCCGGCGGTGATGGCGCTCAACGGGGGCGAAATGGTCTCTGCGGCTGACAGCACCTTTGGCATGAGCGGGCCGATGTGCGCGATCTGGTTTGGCATTCTGGTGGTGAAGATGGCGGAGTTCTGTCTGATCACACCGCCAATTGGCCTGAACTGTTTTGTGGTGGCTGGTGTGCGTGATGACCTGAGCGTGCAGGACGTTTTCAAAGGCGTGACGCCGTTTTTCATTGCGGACGCCATCACCATCGCGTTGCTGGTGGCCTTCCCGGCGATTGTGCTGTGGTTGCCCAGCCTGGCGTAAAGAAAAGCCTGTCGGCCCTGCTTATGAAGCAGGGCCGACGGGGGTATCTTCGGGCTTGATGCCCATCAGCTTGGAAATTTCCAGTAAGCTGGCGTCTTCGGCGGGGACGTGTTTGCCATCCGCTTCAATCACATCGACCATTTTCTGTGCCACTTCCAAGCGATGCGGGTAATCCACGTTTTCGCGGATCAAAAGAGCGAAGTCTGGCGTGCCCGGCGCGTTGTGCTCCAGCTTCTCGCAAGTGGCACGCAGTTTGGCAGCCTCAATGGGATTGAGGTCAAAGGTGGTCGCGAGAATGCGGTCGATCTCGCTGATTTCCAGCGCGTGATAGTTGTCATCCGCCTTCGCGACCCGCACCAGGAGCGCGCCGAGGGCGAGTTTCTCGTCCGGTTCTGGCAGCGGATCCGCATCGGTTTTTCCGCGCAGGCGGTCAAGCAGGTGGTCCCAGATCATGGATCATAGCCCTCGATGATGACGATGTCGCCGGCGCTAACTGGATCTCGCAGGGCTTTGGCGGCCTGATAGTCGGCGCTTTTGTAGCAGTCGAGCGCGGCCTGATAGCTGGGAAATTCAATCACCACATTGCGGCTGCGGGCGCTGCCTTCGGGGTTTTCAAACTGACCGCCACGGATCAGGAATTTGGCGCCGAAGTCTGCAAACGGTTTGGCGTTTGCTTGAACGTATTTTTGGTACCCGTCAATGTCATCCACATCCACGCGTCCGATCCAGTAGCCTTTGGCCATTCTGGTCTCCCTTGACGATTTTGTTTTTTGGCAGGGTGCCAAGCGGGAGGCGTGTTGGCAAGCGGAGTCAGGTTGGTTTTTTTGTGCGCAGGCGCGCAACGAGGCGGCCATCAAGAACAATCAGGCCAAGTGTGAGGAGGGCAAAACCAGCGTAGGCGCGCGGTGGCAGAGATTCGTTGAGGAATACGGTGCCCAGAAGAATGGCGACAGGCGGGATCAGCAGTGTGACCACAAGCAGGTTGCCGGAGCCTGCGGCGGCCAGCACACGGTAATAGAGCAGGTAGGCGGCTGCGGTCCCCAGAATAGCAGCGTAGGCGATTGCGGCCCATGTTGAGGCGGCAAGGCTGAGTGAGAAAGGCGCCTCCGTGATATGCGCCAATGGCAGGGCCAGGAAGGTGGTGCAGGTCAGCATGCCCGCGGAAGCCACCAAGGGAGAGCATCCCGCGAGGTGTTTGCGGGCCCAGACGCCGGCGAAGCCGTATGAGAGCGTCGCGAGCAGGGCTGCACCTTGGGCGAGGGAGCGTGGGTCCAGCGCAGTGAGATGGCTAAGGCCAATGGCCATGGCAACACCACAGAAGCCAAGGCCGATGCCAAGAGTTTTGGCGAGCGTCAGGCGCTCGTCTGGCAGGAAGAGTGCCGCGAGCAGGACGCCCCAGAGCGCAGTGGCGGCATTGAAAATCGAGGCGAGGCCACTTTCAATGGAGAGCTGGGCAAAGTTGAGCAGGCTGAAGGGGACCAGGTTGTTGAGCAGCCCCATCACCAGAAACGCGCCCCAGAGACGTGGACTGCGGGGGAGAGTGGCACCGGTTGCCAAAATCACCAACCAAAGTAAAAGCGCGGCCCAGAGGGTTCTGTGGGCAACCAAGGTGATCGGACCGATCTCGTCCAGCGCAATGCGGTTGGCAAAGAAGACCGCGCCCCAGAGGATGGCCAGCAGGAAGAGTTCGGCCCAGACGCGGGGCGTGAGGTGTTTTTGTGTGCTCATGAGTTTGGTTTAGCTGGTTAAGCTGTAGCACTCACTCCGAAACCTGCGCAAAGAAAAAGCCCCGCCGGTGGGGCGGGGCTCTCACGTTTTGTACTAAACCAATGTTTAGAAACGGTAGCCGAGGCGGATTCCGGCACCCCAAGCGGTGCTGTCGTTGAAGTCGACGGTGGAAGTTGCGCCGGTGCGGAAGAACTGGTCACCAAGCATCGCGTAGGTCAGACCACCAGAGACCGAGAATTTCTCGTTAACCTGATAGGTGGCGCCCAAGCCGATGCTTGTGGATCCTGTAGTCGGTGACAACAGTGTTGTGGTTGGACGAGTACCGGATTTTTCATAACCCAGCTGGAGCGCAAGAGACAGTTTGTCGTTGATCTGACGTCCAACACCCAGAGAGTATTCGATGGTGTCATCGGTAAAGTTCACCCAGTTGCCGTCGGTTGTGTCCAGCGAAAAACCGCCCCAACCAGCCCAACGCACGGAACCAAACACCAGAGTGTTGGCAGCGACGCCGGTTTGGAAATCCAAGTTTACGCTTTCTGGGAAATCAACGTCAAAGGTGCGCGGCGAAACCACATTGTGAGTGCCCTCAAAGCCGCTTTTGATCGAGTTGGCATAAGTCAGAGCGACGCGAAGTGCGATCTCTGGTTTTTCGTAAGCGACACCAAGCACACCGCCCCAGTCGTAGTCGCTGCTAGCGTCCAAAAGGCCAAGGCTGGAGGTGATATTGCCTTTCACTTTCAACGCACGTGCACCGCCGTGAATACTAAAGCCATTGCCGAAGTTGTATTGAACCAAAGCTGTCAGAGCGTCACTGTTGATGTCCGCGCCGCCACCGGTGAACGGGCCGTTGGTATAAGCAACATGCGCACCAAAGGGCTGATCGTAAATCAGCGCAATGTCCCAGTTTTCGTTGATTTCGTGCTTATAGCCAAACGACAGGTTGTTGTAGGACGGCAAAACGTCGGTTGTGTGCGTCACACCGCTGGTCGAGCCGTCAACACTTGGGCTGACGTGCTGCCATGTAAACTGTGCGTAGTTGCCTTCTTCAAAGAGGATGTTGACCCCTTGGCCGGAGCGGTCGATGCCGCCTGCAAAAGACGTGCCAGCGACCAGTGTCAGTGCAGTGGCTCCCCATAGCGCTTTTTTCATGTTGATGTGTCCCGTGGTTTTTGAGTGTTTTTTTATTTGTGACCATCAGGCTATTCGCGCAACTTTGTTTAAGTCAACGTTAAGGTAAGGTGCTGTTAGCCATGACTTTGCGTCACTTTGGCGCAGGCTTTAGGCGCAATTGGGACAATATGTTCAGGTAATTGCCCGCAAAAATCACTGCTGCGCCTACCAGGACCCAGAGATCGATTTGTTCTGCGTATAGTGTCATTCCTACAACAGCTATAAGCGGCAACCGAATGAAGTCGATCGGCATAACAACCGAGGCGGGAGCGAGTCGCAGCGCCGTCGTTAGACAATAATGCGCGACCAGTCCGGCGCAGGCGATCAACACGATCCAGGGCAAGCTCGCAACAGAGGGCACAGCAATGTCGCCGTCAAACCCGGCAAACAGGATCCCCAAAGCGGCTTGCATGACCGTCAGGTAAAACAGGATGCATGTGATGCTTTGGCTTCGGGTCAATTTGCGCGTGAAGAGAGCAGAGAGCGCAAAGCCAACCGCGGCGCCTGCGGCGGCGACTTGGCCAAAGTCCAGGGTTTGCGGGTTGGGACGAGCCACCAACAGGATACCAAAAAAACCAATCAGGGCCGCAAGTAATCCAATGGGGCGCAGTTTTTCCCCGAGGATCAGAGGCGACAGCAGGATAGCCCAGATTGGGGAGGTGAACTCCAAGGCAAAAACCTGTGCCAGAGGGATCACGGTGATGGCGTAGAACCAGAGGTTTTGACCGGCAAAATGACTCAGGTTACGCACAAAGTGCAGGCCGATGTTGTTTCGGTTGACTTGCCCAAGCGTGCCAGCGGCTCCGGCCACGCCAACCACAAGGACGATGCCGACCATGCTGCGATACATCATGATCTCAAAGGTATCGAGTTCCAGACTGACCGCGCGGCCTGCAATCGCCATAGAGGTGAATGAGACAATAGCGCCGCTCATCCAAACGGCGGCCTTCAAAGTGTCGTTCATTCTGTTAGGTTTTCGATTTGATAGCTGCGGGGAATGCCGTCCGTGGTTTTGGCCCAATCAGACATTTTTGTGCGGGATTGATGGGCATCAAAAGCTGCGCGGTCCACAAAGAGCTCAGCTACTTGGAAGCGTCCGGGATGGGCCGCATCCGGTGTGACCTCAAACGAGAGGCAGCCTGCTTCGGCGCGGGTGAGCGCGATGTGTTTGGGTAGAGCCTCTGTGACGGCGGTGAGGCGGTCGGCAGGCACGTCGATGTATCCGGTCAGCTTGATCATGGCTGGACCGTGGCAGGTCTTTTAAGGGGGGACAAGTGCACATGTGCACTATTTGCGGTACGAAGACACAGGATTACTCGGCGACGGTGCAACAGCCTCGCATAAGGTGATCGTCCGTCACCATCACAAAGGATAAAGGAAAACGGCCGTGTTTTGTGGCGCACTGCTTTTCGTCCACCACTGCGATTCCGGTCGCGGTCTCGATGGCGATATGCCAAGCCGAAGGAAACCCGTCATGGTCCTGACTGATATGCGTGGCGCTGCCAGTGCGACGTGAGTCCGTATGCCAGAACTGCGCCACCGGACCCAATATGGACAGAAACGCATCACCGGTGTCGCTCTCGCAGGCCAGGGGCATTGTTGCGAGAGCGGGTGTGGCGCTCATCAGGAGCGCAGAAAGGGTCAAGATACGCATGTCAGCTCCATTACCACAGGCACGTTTGCGTCGATGATGGGGCCGGAAAAACAAAATCGCCACCCCGAAGGGCGGCGTTTGCAGGTGGCGTTATAGCGCAGCCGTCATTCCCACTCGATAGTGCCCGGAGGCTTCGAGGTGATGTCATAGGTACAGCGGTTGATGCCTTTGACTTCATTGATGATCCGCGTGGCGGTCTCGCCAAGGAACTCATGGCTGAACGGGTAGTAGTCTGCGGTCATGCCGTCGACGGATGTCACCGCGCGGAGGGCGCAGGCAAAGTCGTAGGTGCGGCCATCGCCCATCACGCCCACGGTGCGCACCGGCAGGATTGCCACAAAGGCTTGCCAGATGTCGTCGTAGAGGCCGTGTTTGCGGATCTGATCGATGTAGACCGCATCTGCTTCGCGCAGGATTTCCAGCTTCTCGCGGGTGATCTCGCCTGGGCAACGAATGGCAAGGCCTGGTCCCGGGAAGGGATGGCGGCCGATGAAGCTGGCCGGCAGGCCCAACTCGCGACCCAATGCGCGGACTTCGTCTTTGAAGAGCTCGCGCAGAGGTTCGACCAGCTTGAGGCCCATCTTCTCTGGCAGGCCGCCAACGTTGTGGTGGCTTTTGATGGTCACGGAGGGACCGCCGGAGAATGACACAGACTCGATCACGTCTGGGTAGAGCGTGCCTTGCGCAAGGAACTCGGCGCCCTCAATGGTGTCTGCGTGTTTTTGGAACACATCGATGAACAGCTTGCCGATGATCTTACGCTTGGTTTCCGGATCACTTTGGCCTTCGAGCTCACCCAGGAACAAGTCGGTTTCATCCGCGTGGATCAGCTTGATGTTGTAGTTGTCGCGGAACATGGCGACAACTTCGGTGGCCTCATTTTTGCGCAACAGGCCGTGGTCAACAAAGACACATGTCAATTGGTCGCCAATGGCTTCGTGTAGCAGAATGGCGGTTACAGAGCTGTCGACACCGCCGGAGAGGCCACAGATGACCTGTTTGTCGCCAACCTGTTCGCGGATCTTGGCGATCATTTCCTGACGATAGGCACCCATCGTCCAATCACCGGAGAAACCGGCGATTTTCACAAAGTTCTCATAAAGCTTTGCGCCGTTGGGCGTGTGGTGCACTTCAGGGTGGAACTGCACCGCGTAGAAGTGACGTTTGGTGTCGGCGGTGATCGCGTAGGGTGCGTTAGGGGAGGTGCCGTAGACCTCAAAGCCCGGTGCAATTGCGCTGACGTGATCGCCGTGGGACATCCAGACCTGCTCGTCACCGTCGGCAAACCAGCCATCAAGGATGTCGAGCTTGCTGTTGGGGGTCACAAAGGCGCGGCCAAATTCGGCGGTGCCGTGGCCGCTGTCCACTTGACCACCCAATTGGGTCATCATGGTTTGCTGACCGTAGCAGATGCCAAGAATGGGCACGCCGTAGTCAAAAATCTCTTGTGGCGCGCGCGGGGACCCTTCGCGGGTCACGCTGTCTGGGCCACCGGAGAAGATCACGGCCTTGGGCGCGAAACTGCGCACGAAGTCCATGTCGACGTTTTGGTAGGGGTGGATTTCGCAGTAGACGTTCAGCTCGCGCAGGCGACGGGCGATCAGCTGGGTGACCTGGCTGCCGAAGTCAATGATAAGAAGGCGGTCATGGGATGTCTGGGTCATGGCGGACGCATAGAGAAGAGTGGCGTTTTTCGCAAGATCGTTCGCGCGATCTGAGCTGGCTTTTTACGGGATGCAGCGATCAATCGCAGGACGGGCGTGCACCCACGCCGAAAAACGACCGGCCAATGTCGCATTTTTGTTTCAAAGGACGCTAACCAACCGGAGTGGCTCTTGTAGGACAGGTAGACCTTTCACAAGGACATCAATTCAGCCTGTGAGGATAGGACATGGCAGAAGCAGCGACACGGCGGCGGGGACGCGGCGGCGGAGGGGCGGCGCGGCGCGCGGAACGCACCGGCGTGAAAATCGAGGCCGCAAAGTTCATTGAACGCAATATGCCGCTGTTTGAGGTGCTCAACGAAGAAGCACTTCAGATCATTGAGACAAATGCGGATATTCTTCTGGAAGAGGTGGGCGTCAACTTTGTGAACAACAAAGCGGCGTTGGATCTATGGAAGGACGCGGGTGCGGAGGTTGATTATCAAGCCGAGCGTGTGCGCATTCCTAAAGGTCTCGCACGAGAGCTTTGCAAAACCGCGCCGTCGCGCATTGTGCAACATGCACGCAATCCTGAACGCACTGTCGAAATTGGCGGCGACACATTGGTGTGCGCGCCGGTCTATGGCCCGCCGTTTGTGCGTGATGCGGAAGGTGGTCGCCGCTACGCCACAATGGCGGATTTCGAGAAGTTTGTGAAACTGGGCTATATGTCAAAGTGGCTCCACCACTCTGGCGGCACCGTATGTGAGCCCACCGACGTGCCAGTGAACAAGCGCCACCTCGATATGCTGCTGGCGCATATGACCCTGAGCGACAAGCCGTTTATGGGTTCGGTGACCGAGCCAAGCCGTGCGCAAGACAGTGTGGAAATGTGCGAGATCCTGTTTGGCAAGGAGTTTGTACAGAACAACACAGTGATGACCTCGCTGATCAACA
Source organism: Shimia sp. (assembly GCF_049116215.1). GTDB lineage: Bacteria > Pseudomonadota > Alphaproteobacteria > Rhodobacterales > Rhodobacteraceae > Shimia. The sequence goes on from NZ_JAGDZB010000003.1 coordinate 322,668, forward strand.
TCAACTCGCCGATGACGTTTGACGACATCATGATGGGTGCGCTGGAGGTTTATGCGAAAAACAACCAAGCCTGTATCGTGTCGCCGTTCATCGTGGGCGGTGCGATGGCGCCGGTAAGCGTGGTTGGCACGTTGACACAGGTGCTTGCAGAAGTGCTGGCTGGCATTGCCTATAGCCAGCTGATCCGCCCTGGTGCGCCAGTGATCTTTGGGGCCTTTGTGACGTCGATTGATATGAACTCAGGTGCGCCAACCTTTGGTACGCCAGAGGCCAGTCAAATTCTGTCCGGCGCGGGCCAGTTGGCGCGTCGCCTGGGATTGCCGTTCCGCTCCGGTGGCGGGCTGTGTGGCTCCAAGATGCCGGACGCGCAAGCGGCTTATGAGACTGCTCACACGCATAATGCCGCGCTGACCGGTGGTGTGAACTTCATGCTGCACGCTTGTGGCTGGCTGGAAGGTGGGCTTGTATCCAGCTTCGAGAAGTTTGTGATGGATGCGGATCAGCTGGGCGCGTTGCACAAAATGGCGGCGGGTGTGCCCTATGATGAAAACGCCCAAGCCATGGATGCCGTGCGTGAAGTGGGGCCGGGCGGGCACTATCTTGGTTGCGCGCACACGCAAGCGAACTTCAAAGATGCGTTCTGGCGCTCGGAACTGCTCGACTATAAGCCGTTTGAGACCTGGTCTGACGAAGGCGGGCGCGACACGCAGGCGCTGGCGTCTGCGCGGGTTGAGCAACTTATCGACGCGTATCAGCAACCGGCGCTTGATCCGGAAATCGAAAAGGCGCTGCGGGCCTATGTGGCTGAGAAAAAGGCGTCGATGCCGGACAGTTTTGTCTGATCAAAGAAGTTGAGATTGCGAGGCCCGCAACAGGTGGGCCTCGCTTTGCATGGCGATCGCGAGGTCGACATGTTTCACAGCCGAGTAAGCCGCCGCGCCTGGACGCCGTTGCTGCTCGAGGGCGATTTTCAAAGAAAATCGATACAACAGTTCTGCTCCATTTGAAGGCTGGAACGTGCGTGAGGTGTGTCGCTTAAGGATTTGATGTGTATCGCATTTCGTGGTGCCGAAGTTGGGCTCGTGGATGCGACCTCGCGGTCGTTTGAGGTGGTCCAGTTTGGCAAGACAGGCATGCATGGAATCGCACTTTCCTCTCTGAGTGCTCCCAGTGGAGCATAAGTTTTCGCGTGTTGCGTGAAATCGTTTTCAGCGTTCTCTGCAAGAGAGTGCTGTTCACAATTTCAAAACAATCCTTAAGGGCAGCGACACCTGATGCGCTCGCCTACACAGCTCATTTTCGCTGTGCAAAACTTTTTGGATAACCCTGTGGATAATTCTGACAGCGGTTGTGACCCAAGGTCTTTGTAAGGAGTAACGAGAGATGCAACCGGAACATGTAGTCCCCCCCTTGCCAACCTGGCTGCCACAGAGCGTGGCACGTTACGTGGCCCACACGGAACAAGGCCTATCCATCCGGGAGTTGGCCCGACGAGATGGCTGTCATGCCTCCACCGTGAGCCGACAAATTCATAAGCTCGAAGCGATGCGCGATGATCCGTTGGTGGATGCCGCTTTGAAGACGTTCCGACAGCAATCGCAGGCGAAGGGGACGGGAGCGCCTTTGCTGGAAGGCGCGGAGGATTTGCCTGACGAGCGTGTGGTGCAGGAAGACGGGCTGCGCGTGTTGCGGCGCCTTATTGAAACCGGTTCGGTTTTGGCGGTGGCGAGCGATATGGACACAGCGGTGGTGATGCGCGACGAGACCACGCGCACCGCCAGCCTGACGCGGCAGATCGCACAGGCGATGGCGCTTAAAGGCTGGATCACCTGTGTTCAGACAGGCCGGGTGAGCCGTTATGTGATTTCGGCGCAGGGGCGGGGGCAACTGAGCAAGATGGTGGCGGCGGCAGAAAACCAGGCTCAGGAGCGCGCACAGGGTTTTTCGGAAACGCAGACCGCATTTGGCCGGTCGTCTGGCGCGGAGGGCGAGGGCCAACTGGCCGCGCATGGTTCGACGCTCCAGGGGCGGTTTATGGCGTCAGAAAGCCCGCTGTCAACTTTGGCGCGCCGCAAGGATCGTGACGGGCAGCGGTTTCTCTCGGAAGATCTGGTACACGCCGGCGAGCGGCTGCGCGAGGACTACGAGTTGGCGCAGATGGGGGCAGATCTGGCGGCGTGGCGCCGCTATCTGAAAGCGCCGCATGAGCAGGTTTATGGCGGCGAGTCTGAGGAGACGTGTGGGGCGGAGCCTGCGCGGGCACGGGTTGTGGCGGCATTGGAGGCTTTGGGAGATGGGCTGACCGATGTGGCGTTGCGCTGTTGTTGTCAGCTGGAGGGGCTGGAAGCAGCTGAGAAGAACCTTGGGTGGTCAGCACGGTCTGGCAAAGTGGTGCTGCGGATTGCCTTGATGCACCTGCGGGAGCACTACCTTGCAGAGGCCGGAGGCGCAGGGGATTACATCGGATAAATGAAAAAGGCCCGCCAAATGGCGGGCCTTTCCGAATTTCTGCGAGACCAGCTTAGGCTGCGGACTCGGCTTTGGCGTTTGCCAGGAACTTCAGCAGGTTCTCTGGGGAGCTTTCGCCATATGGGTCTTCGCCGTGGTTGTCTTCCAGTCCTGGCTCTTCAAACCATGCTTCCACAACACCGTCGTTGATGATGGCAGCGTAACGCCAGGAGCGCAGGCCAAAACCAAGGTTGTCTTTTCGCACCAGCATGCCAACTTTGCGGGTGAATTCGCCGGAGCCGTCAGGGATCACGTCGACGTTTTTCACGTCTTGCGCTTCGGCCCATTTGTTCATCACAAAGCTGTCGTTTACGGACATGCAGTAGATGCCGTCGATGCCGTTTTCCTGGAACTTGGCGAAGTTCTCTTCAAAGCCCGGCAGCTGATATGTGGAGCAGGTTGGGGTGAAGGCGCCAGGCAGCGAGAACAGGATCACGCGTTTGCCTTTGAAGTAGTCATCGCTGGTCATGTCCTGCCAGCGGAAAGGGTTTGGGCCGCCCACTGCTTCGTCACGTACACGGGTTTTGAAGACAACATTTGGGACTTTGACGCCAACTTGCATTGAAGATTTCCTCGGTCAGAATTTGTACTGCGCGTGATCTATAACGATTCTAAAAACTGACGCAATGCTGCAAAGTCGAAACATCTTTTGAGGGTGCGGGAAACCGCTGATCTGGCAGGGATTTGACCACATATGCATAGCTGCCTTGCATTTCTGGTAGTGGCGGGCCGGAACACTTATGTTACACAGCGCAAACCCAAGTTGGCCGGAGGACCATCAGTTGCGTGATTTGAAGTTGCCAGAGCAGCGCCACCCAGAGAAGGCGCACCGCAAGGACAATGCTCAGCCTAGAAAACCCAAGTGGATTCGCGTCAAAGCGCCAACCGGTGACGGCTATAATGCCACCCGCAAGATTATGCGCGAGAACAACCTGACCACGGTGTGTGAAGAGGCGGCGTGCCCCAACGCGGGGGAATGCTGGAGCCAAGGCCACGCGACCATGATGATCATGGGTGAGATTTGTACCCGTGGCTGTACTTTCTGTAACATCGCAACTGGTAAACCGGACACATTGGATGTGTTTGAACCGGGCCGTGTGGCTGAGGCGGTGAAAAAGCTGGATCTGAACCACGTGGTGATCACCTCGGTGGACCGCGATGATTTGGAAGACGGTGGGGCAGAACACTTTGCGCAGACCATTCGGGCTGTGCGGCATCGCTCCCCCAAGACCACGATCGAAATTCTGACTCCTGACTTCCTGAAATGTAAGCCTGAAGTGTTGGAAGTGGTTGTTGAGGCGCGTCCCGATGTTTTCAACCACAATCTCGAAACCGTGCCGGGCCTGTATCCGCAGGTGCGTCCCGGTGCGCGCTACTTCCATTCCCTGCGTCTGTTGCAGCGGGTGAAAGAGATGGATCCGTCAATTTTCACCAAGTCTGGCATCATGGTTGGCCTGGGCGAAAACAAACAGTCTGTGCACCAGGTTATGGAAGACATGCGAGCCGCAGACATCGATTTTCTCACGATCGGCCAGTATTTGCAGCCGACGCCAAAGCACCACGGCGTGGACCGTTTTGTGACGCCGGAAGAGTTCAAGAGCTATGAAACCGCCGCATATGGCAAAGGCTTCTTGATGGTCTCGGCAACACCACTGACCCGCTCGTCTTACCACGCGGGGGACGATTTTGCGAAGCTGCGCGATGCGCGTGAGGCGCAATTGGCGAAGGGCTAAGCCAAGACGGTTGGCATGGGGGCGCTGCCCCCAGACTCCCGGGATATTTTGAGACAAATGAAGGCAGGCGCCGCGGGTTGAGCGGCGCCTCTTTTATTGCGGCAAGTGGATGGTGAAGCGGGCGCGCAGGGCTTGGTCCAGATCGGGGGCGAAGCCCGCGGCCGACGGTTGAGAGAGGATTTTCGCTTTGCGAGATTTGGCTTTTTCAAGCAGACTTGGCTTGCCCATCTCCGCCCATTCTTTAGGAGAGGTTCGATCTCCAAGTGTCGGATAAACATGATCTTTCTGCATGCGGCTTAAAGTGGCATCTGTGCCGAGATAGTGGCCGGGACCGTTGAGGCAAACATCGCGGATTTGCTCCAATGCCAAGGTTTCCTCATCGACCTCAATGCCGCGAACTGAACGCAGCGCTTGACCAATAAGATCGTCGCCGAGGATCAGGCTTTCGTGACAGAATCCTAGCAAAGACGCGTGCATGCCGGCAGCCTCATAAACCATATTAAGGCCAGAGAGGCCGGCCATGACGTTAGAGCACATTTGCTCCCACCCTGCCTGCATGTCTGGCAGTTTGGAGTCGCTGGCCCCGGCGGCGGCGCCACCAGGCAACCCGTAGAACTTGTGCATTTGGGCGCAGCCCGCTGAAAGCAGGGCTTGTTCGCCGGAGCCGACGCTCATCGCGCCGGTGCGTAGATCGAGACCAAAGGGCCAGGTGCCACAAATCGCGGGGTGGCCGGGCGCTATGGCGTTTACATAGACAATGCCAGCAAGACATTCGGCGGTGGCCTGTACAATGGCGCCGGCGATGGTGGAGGGCGCGGTGGCGCCCGCCATGCCAGCCGACAGCAAAAGCACCGGCATGCCGCCGCGAATGCAGGCTTCCATGACCTCACAGCTTTCCGTGGCAAACTTCATCGGCGGCACGACAAAGCAGTTGGTGTTGCTGACAAAGGGGCGTGCGCGCCAGGCGTCTTCGCCACCGGCAATCATGTGCAGCATCTCCAGCGCATCGGGTACAAATCCAGGTTCGGTAAAGGACACGCCGACGTGTTTGGTGGTGCCAGAGCAGCAGGCGTAGATGGTGTTGAGGTCCATCTCCTTGTTGTCGGTGATGTCGCGCGCCACCATCGGGCGCTGCAAAAAATGGATGTTGTCGAGTTGATCAGCAATACGGGCGGCGTCGTGCAAGTCTTGCACGGTACTGTCGCGGTAGTCTTCGGTGTCGACGTCCACCATATGCACCGCCGCGCCTGCGGTGCCAAAATGCACGCGGTTGCCGGAGAGCAGTAGATCATGGTTGGCGTCTCGGCTGTATAAGGTGATGTCCTTGCAGGCTTTGGCAAGCATGTCTTCGACCAAGGCGCGGGGGAAGCGCAGACGACCGTCGTCGCCCAGAATGGCACCTGCAGCGGTTAGGATGTTGATGCCAGATTGCGGTGCGTCGGCGAGGCCAATTTGTTCCAATGCGTCCAGGGCGGTTTCGTGGATGCGCTGCATATCGCGGTCTGTAAGCGGCTTATACTGGCCGCCTTCCATACCGGCGCGGATCGGGCGGATGTCTTGGGACAGTGGTGCTGAGCGCGCAGCACGACGGGCGGAGCGGCCGCCGGAGCGGCGGGAAATAGGGGCATTCATAGAGATAGGGTCCTTTGCGTGTTGATGAGATGAGGGTCACATCAACAGACAGGGCGTCCCCGTGCGGCGCGTCCGCGCTCTGCGCCGATGGTGAGCACCACCAGCTGGATTTTGCTGCGTATGGCTTGCATGTCGCACTCCTTGTTCGAGAAGTGTGCGACTCAGTTTTGGCGACGTCATGTCCAATTGCGACAGATGTCGTTTTTGAAACATTACGCCAACCAAAGGGTCAGGCAGCGGGGTGTTTGGCCAGTTTTTCCGCATGATCCACAAGGGTTTGTAGGGCTTCTTTGAAGCGCTCATCCGCCACAGTCATGGCCACGCGGATGTGGCCGTGGGCAGATTGTCCAAAGCTTTCACCGGGCATGGTTGCGATATGATGGGCGTCCAGTAGGCTGTTTGCGAAATCCTCACCAGATAGGCCCGTCGCCCGAACATCCAGCATGATGTACATGGCACCTTGAGCAGGAATGAGGCCAACGGTGTTTTGATTGGCCAGGATATCCTTGGCAATTTCACGGCGGCGCTGGAAGGGCGCGGCAATATCGCCTTCCAGACCTTCACCTTGAGCCAGGGCAAACACAGCTGCGTCTTGAATAAAGCCGGGCACGCCGTAGGTGGTGTGGGTGGCGAGGTTGATCAGGTGGGTGATGACCTCGTTTGGCGCGGCAATCCATCCAATGCGCGAGCCGGTCATAGCGTGGGATTTGGACATAGAACCAACCACAAGCGTGCGCTCGGCCATTCCCGGCAGGGCGCGGGGACTGATGTGCTCACCTTCCCAGACCTGTGTATCGTAGACTTCGTCGGAGATAAGCCACAGGTCGTGATCTTTGCAGACCTGTGCGATGCCGTTGAGCGTGTCGCGACCATAGACCGTTCCGGTGGGATTATTTGGCGTGTTGACCAGGAGAGAGGCCGCGCCTTTGGCGGCTTCTTCCGCAATTTCCTCGGGGCGCGGTTTGAAGGCGTTGGAGGCATGGGTGCGGATTGGCACGGGTTTTGCGCCAACGCCGCGGATGGTCCCGGGGTAGGTGGCGTAATACGGGTCAATATAGAGTGCGCGCTCTCCCGGTGAGCAGGTGGCGACATGGGCGGCAAACAGTGCGGCTTGACCGCCTGGGGTGATCAAGATGTTCTCGTAGGTCGTTGGCACACCAGTGCGCTCGGTCAGGCGGGCGGCCACAGTCTCGCGCAATTCCTGTGTGCCGGGCACCATAGCATAGCCGGTATGGCCACCGCGGGCGGATTGGTCCATGGCGCCGAGGATCACTGGATCGGTGCGGATGTCGTGTTCGCCGATGGTCAGCTCGGTCACATTCACGCCGTCGGCGATCATGCGGCGGGCCTTGTAGAAGACATCCCAGCCGTCAGATCCGCCGCCGGTGATGTTGGTGATGCGCTGCGAAAGTTTCATGTCCCGCACTCCCTAAGTGTTCTTTTGCCTCAGGTGGCAGAGGGCGCGCGTGCAAGTCAAATTCAATGTCGTGATAGGGGGTATTTCCGTTGCGGCTATGTCGGGAACGCGGGGTAAGGGGTCGGATTTGGCTGTTGAGAAAGGGGGGCTTTGCCCCCGACGCAGCAAGCTGCGACTCCCACAGAATATTTGAGTCAAGAAGACACCTGGGGCTACAGGTCAGACGGCGTGTCGCCCATCAGGTAACGCGGGCCCGTGCCTCGGGCTTTGGCGCGATCGTCGGGGTTGTAGAGTTTGCAGTTGGACAGGCTGAGGCACCCACAGCCGATGCAGCCGTCGAGTTGGTCGCGCAGTCTGGTCATTTGCGCAATGCGCGCGTCAAGGTCTTTGCGGAAGCGTTCCGAGATCGCCTGCCAGTCGGCTTTGGTGGGGGTGCGGTTGGAGGGCAGGCTGTCCAGCGCTTTGCGGATTTCGGCGATCGAAAACCCCAAAGACTGCGAAATCATTACAAAGGACAGGCGGCGGATATCAGCCCGTTCATAGCGGCGCTGTCCGGTGTCGGTGCGATGCGGATGCACAATGCCTTCTTCCTCATAATAGCGGATTGCAGACGGGGCGAGGCCGGTGCGTTCGGAGATAAATCCGATGGTCAAACCGGTGGGGCGCAGGCGGAGTTTTTGCTTCGGTTTCATTAGTGATCTGTATTTGTTCATAAAAAAGTTCTTGTGGTGAAGTTAACTTGAGGAATTAGCCTGAGTCCATCAAGAAATTCAGAGGAAGGACCGAGAGCAATGAAACTTGAGCATGTGAACCTGACAGTACGTGATCCAAAAGCAACTGCAGCGATCTTGTGTGAGCTGTTTGACTGGCAGGTCCGTTGGGAAGGCGAGTCGATTTATGGTGGCCACACCGTGCATGTGGGCGACACCGAGAGCTATCTGGCGCTTTATGCCCCCCCCAAGGAGATCCAAAACGCGGAAGAAAGCTATTACCGGGCGGGCGGATTGAACCACATCGGTATTGTTGTCGCTGATCTGGATATGGTGGAAGCGCGCGTGAAGGCGGCCGGGTTTGTGCCTGGCAACCATGCGGATTACGAGCCGGGAACGCGGTTTTATTTCGAAGGGCCGGATGCCGTCGAGTACGAGGTGATCAGCTATGCCTGAGTTGCAGAAAGCTGGCCCCATCGGATTGCTGATCTGGTGTGGCACCTTGCTGGGCGTGGGGTTCCCGCTCAGCAAGCTGTCCGCGGCGGCGGGTGTGCCGCCGATGGTCTGGGCGCTTTTGGTGTCCGTTGGCACCTGTACGGCGCTGTTTCCCTTTGTGGCGTTGCGCGGGCAGTTGCGCCTGCCACGGGGACAGTTGCTGCGCTATGTGCTGGTGACCGGATTGGTGACCTCGGCGGGGATCAACGTGATGATATTTGGCTTGGTGCCAAAGCTGGGCGCGGGGCAGGTGGGTATGATGTTTGCCTTGTCGCCGGTGGCAACATTGGCGGTGTCATCCTTGTTTGGCCTCAAAACGCCCTCGCGGTTGGGCGTGTTTGGCATCGCCTTTGGATTGATCGGCGCGCTGATGGTGGCGTTTGGGCGTGGCGGCGTTGAAGGCACGTTGCTTTGGTCTCTGGTCGGGCTGACCATTCCGGTGATCTTGGCGGCTGGCAATGTCTACCGCACGTTGGATTGGCCCGAGGGAGAACACCCAATTGCCTTGGCGTTTTGGAGCCAGATGGTGTCGATTGTTGCCTTGGTTGTCGTGATGGTTGCACGCGGGGAAGGTATTGCGCTCCACACCGTGGCGGAGGTTCCTTGGGCGGCAACGGCCCAGATGGTGGCGGCTGCCTTGACCATACCAGCGTTTTTCCAACTGCAACGTGTGGGTGGGCCAGTGATGTTGAGCCAGATTGGTTATGTTGCGGCTGCTGTGGGCCTTATTGTTGGCGTGGCTTTGCTGGGTGAACGCTATGGGCCTGTGAGCTGGATTGGAGCAGGTGTCACGGCTGTTGGCATTGCCTTGACCATTCTGGCGCAGACCGGGCGGTCCATCGCGATACCAAAGGCCTTCCCGCTGGGACGGTTGACCCGAGCAAAGCTGTGGATCGGCGATGCATGTGAGAAGCAACGTGTGCCCAAACAGGCCAATTTGTTAGCTGCGCGGCGGCAGGCTGTTCTGAAGCTTCTTCGTCAGGCCTGAGCGTACAATATCGTAGGACACCGCCAGACGGTGGCGCAGTTCTTCTGCGTCGCCGTCGAGCGGCATGTGGATCCAGCTGCGGTGAAAATAGGGCGCCTTAATGCCCACTCCGGCGTCAATCAACATCTGCGCGGTTTCAATGCTGTCGGTTTTCACGGACACACCGGTGTTGGCAGCACCGATGCAGGCAAACATTTTGCCGCCCACTTTCCAGGCGTCATGTTCGCCGCCCCATGGGTCGGACAGTTCTGCCCCGGGGAAGGCGGCGCAGATGGTGTTGATGGTTTCTCGGCTCATGTCGGCACAGTGCGTCACAGGGGGGAATTGGTCAATTCAGAGATGTCGGGCTTGACCGCCGTTCGCGCCGAGCATAGGGTCGCCGCCATGAACACTGTACGCACCATTATTATTTGCTGCTGCATTACCTGCTGACATCGTCAGGCGGGCCGTTCTTCTATTTCAAACATGTTTGAGAATTGGTAAGCCCGCCACGGACCAACCGTGTGCTGAGGAGCCACTTATGACTGAGATCAAGCTGCACAATACGCTGAAACGCCGCAAAGAGGTGTTTGAGCCGATCGATCCTAAAAATGTGCGGATGTATGTCTGTGGGCCAACGGTTTATGACCGCGCGCATATTGGCAATGCGCGACCTGTGGTGGTGTTTGATGTGCTGTATCGTTTGCTGCGTGAAGAGTATGGCGCCGAACACGTGACCTACGTGCGCAACTTCACCGACGTGGATGACAAGATCAACACACGGGCGGCGGAGAGCGGTCGCAGCATTGGCGAGATTACGGCGGAAACCACGCAGTGGTATCTTGATGACATGGGCGCGCTAGGGGCGATGGAGCCCAACCACATGCCGCGGGCGACGCAATACATCGGTGAGATGATCACCATGATCGAGAAGCTGATTGCGGATGGGTTTGCCTATGCACACGACGGCCACGTGCTGTTCCGGGTGCGCAAATATGACGACTACGGCAAGCTCTCGGGCCGGTCAGTGGATGACATGATCGCGGGCGCGCGGGTTGAGGTGGCGAGCTACAAAGAAGATCCGATGGATTTTGTGCTTTGGAAACCGTCTGATGACGCGACGCCGGGCTGGGAGAGCCCTTGGGGGCGGGGGCGTCCGGGGTGGCATATTGAGTGCTCGGCGATGAGCAAGGAGCTGTTGGGCGCGCATTTTGACATTCACGGCGGCGGTAATGATTTGTTGTTCCCGCACCATGAAAATGAGATCGCCCAGAGCTGCTGTGCCAATGGCGGGCAGCACATGGCGAACTACTGGCTGCACAATGAGATGCTGCAGGTGGAAGGCAAGAAGATGTCCAAGTCTTTGGGCAACTTCTTCACCGTGCGCGATCTGCTGGATGGGCATGACGGCAATCCGGGCGTTCCGGGTGAAGTGATCCGTTTTGTGTTTCTGAGCACGCATTACGGCAAGCCGATGGACTGGACCGCGAAGAAGGCGGCGGAGGCTGAGGCCACGCTGCGCAAATGGCGGCGAATTACCGATGGCGTTGCAGCTGCTCCAACTGCGCCCATCGAGATCGTGGCAGCTCTCGCGGATGATCTAAACACGTCCCAAGCATTAACTTATCTTCATGTGATCGCTTCTAGAATGCCAAAGTCTTACACTGACTTGAGCAAGGAATATGGCCCTGCTGATTTGCTTGCAGGTGCTCAACTTCTAGGTCTCCTTACAAATGAGTTGGGCGCCTGGGCACAGGGCGTTGATTTGAGTGCGTTTGAAGCGCTTCTTGCCGAAACTCGCTCAAAAGCGATGGAGAATAAAGACTTCTCCGAAGTTGATCGTATCAAGGGCGTGCTGATGGACGCAGGTGTAGAGGTGCGTATGGGCAAAGCGGGTGTAGAACTCTTGCCTGCTGCCGGATTTAACCCCTCCAAGTTGGAGGGGCTTCTGTGATGCCTTCCGAAACCAAAGGACATCGCCTGACCGCGGGCGGAAGCAAAGCGCCCGCCCATGGGGGCGGTCGGGCGCTGTCCGTGACGCAAGCGCCACGGACCAAGAAGGAATGCTGTCGTGACTAAAGAGCGCCTCTATCTCTACGACACCACGCTGCGCGATGGGCAGCAGACACAGGGTGTGCAGTTTTCGACCGGTGAAAAGGCGCAGATTGCGGCGACCTTGGACGCGATGGGCATCGACTACATCGAGGGCGGCTGGCCGGGGGCAAACCCAACTGATAGCGATTTTTTTGACTCCAAACCCAAGTTGAAAGCGACTTTCACTGCTTTTGGCATGACCAAACGTGCGGGTATGTCGGCGGAGAATGATGATGTGCTGGCGGCGGTGATGAATGCGGGCACAGAGGCGGTCTGTCTCGTGGGCAAGACTCATGACTTTCACGTGACCAAGGCGCTTGGCATTACGTTGGCGGAAAACACCGAAAACGTTGCCAAATCCGTGGCCTATATGGTGGCGCAGGGACGCGAGGCTTTGTTTGACGCGGAGCATTTCTTTGACGGATACAAGGCCAATCCGGCATACGCGCTGGAGGTTGTGAAAGCAGCCTATGAAGCTGGTGCGCGCTGGGTTGTTTTGTGTGACACCAATGGCGGGGCCTTGCCGCGCGAGGTCTACGAGATCACCAAGGCGGTGATTGCAGCAGGCATTCCAGGCGATCATCTGGGCATCCACACCCACAATGACACGGAACATGCGGTGGCCAACTCCTTGGCGGCGGTAGATGCGGGTGCCCGGCAAGTGCAGGGCACGTTGAATGGGCTTGGTGAGCGTTGTGGCAATGCGAACCTCACGACGCTGATCCCGACGCTGCTGCTCAAAGAACCCTACGCCAGCAGCTTGGAGATCGGAGTGAGTGTTGAGACACTGGAAGGTCTGACGCGGGCGAGCCGGATGTTGGACGACATACTCAATCGCGTGCCAATGCGGCAGGCGGCATATGTCGGCGCCAGTGCCTTTGCCCACAAAGCCGGGCTGCACGCCAGCGCGATCCTGAAGGACCCTAGCACTTATGAGCATGTAGATCCGTCCGTGGTGGGCAATGAGCGGGTTATACCGATGTCCAACCAAGCCGGGCAGAGCAATCTGCGCAAGCGGCTGGCGGATGCGGGGCTAGAGGTCGAGAAAGGCAATCCGGCGCTTGGTGACATTCTCAATCGCATCAAAGAGGCCGAGGCCAAAGGCTATTCGTACGACACGGCGCAGGCCAGTTTTGAGCTGTTGGCGCGGGATGCATTGGGCCTAACCGAGAGCTTTTTTGATGTTGAGCGTTACCGTGTGATTTCTGAGCGCCGCCGCAATGCCCGCGGGCATCTGGTGGTCGAAAGTGAAGCGGTTGTCACTGTGCAGCTGCCCAATGGTGGTAAGACCACAAGCTACTTCAAAAATGACCATGCGGATGAGATGAGTGACGAAGGGCCGGTGAACGCCCTTTGGCAAGCACTCAAATCAGATTTGGGGCCTTATCAAGAGGTCATAGATGACGTGCGTCTGGTGGACTTCAAAGTGCGGATTACCAATGGCGGCACCGAAGCTGTGACGCGGGTCATAATAGATTTTGAAGATGACACCGGACGGCGTTGGGCCACGGTTGGTGTTTCTGCCAACATAGTGGATGCCAGCTTTGAGGCGCTGTTGGACGCGCTGAACTGGAAGCTGGTGCATGTTGGAGCGCAAGTTGCCCGTAAGTCTGGAGCCTTTGCGTGACGCAGGATGATTTTAACGCCTGCGCTGATCTGGTGCAACGTGGTGATCCGGATCGCTTTGCCGCCGTGCTTGCGGCCAAGCCAGCGGCGCGGGATGTGCTGCTTCCAATCTACGCGTTTAACGTCGAGGTGGCGCGGGCGCCCTGGGTGACGCAGGAGAGCATGATTGCCGAGATGCGGCTGCAATGGTGGCGCGACGCGTTGGATGAGATCCGCGAAGGAAAACCAGTGCGGCGGCATGAGGTTGTGTCGCCTTTGGCAGAGGTTTTGAGTGTCGAAGATGCAGAAGTGCTGGATCGGCTGATCGAGGCGCGGCGTTGGGACATTTACAAAGACCCGTTTGAAGATTTGGCCCACCAAACGCGGTATTTGCAGGACACCGGTGGCGCGCTTTTGTTGGCGGCTGCGCGCAGCCTGGGGTCTTGCGAGGAAAGCGTCGCGCTTGATGCGGGCTATGCCTTGGCGCTTGCGAATTGGTTGCAGGCCATCCCAGCGTTGGAAGCGCAGAAGCGTGTGCCTTTGGTAGATGGACGTCCGGAGGCTGTCAGAGCCTTGGCCAAAGAGGGGTTGGAGCGGTTCAGACAAGCGCGCGCCAATCGTGGTGCGGTGTCATCGCAGGCTGCGCAGGCGTTTTTAAGCTGTTGGCAGGTGGAAACTGTATTGTCACAAGCGGCTGCGGAACCGGAGCGTGTAGCACAAGGTGCGCTTGGCATGAGCGAGTTTGGCAAGAGGGTCGGCTTGCTCTGGCGCGGTGTGAGCGGGCGTTGGTAAACGCCCGCCAGTTTGCTTAAGCAGCTTTTTCGTCAGCAGGGCGGAACATCAACCAGATGAGTGCGCCACCGGCCAGCATCAGGAACGGCGCCATCGCGAGGTTCACGCTGGTCCAGCCAGTCACCGCGTCACCGCCGGAGCAGTTCATCAGACCGCCAGAGGCAAGTGAGGCCACTGTTACACCACCAAACACGATCACGTCGTTCATGCCTTGCATACGGCCACGCTCTTCGACGGTGTGGGCACCGGCAAGCATGGTGGTTGCGCCGATGAAGCCGAAGTTCCAGCCAAGCCCTAGCAGGATCAGCGCGATGAAGAAGTTCTCCAGTTCAACACCTTGAAGCGCAACACCCCCAGCCAGGCCAAGGATCAAGATGCCGGTGGCGAGGATTTTCTCAACGCCAAACTTTGCGATCAGGTGGCCGGTAAAAAACGACGGCACAAACATAGCAAGTACGTGGGCGGTCACCACATCAGCGGCGTCGTTTTGCTCAAAGCCACAACCGACCACAGCCAGCGGGGTCGAGGTCATGACCAGGTTCATCAGCGCGTAGGCCACCATGCCACAGATCACTGACACAGCGATGCGCGGGCTGGTGATCAGCTCCCAACGGGTGCGGCCTTTGGGGGCGTCTGCTGAGGGCACAGGGGGCTTCGGAATGTCGATGAACAGAAACAGCAGGGAGCCGATAACGTTGATTGCGATCACCGCGATGTAGGCACCAAGGAAAGGCACCACCATGGAGTCAGACGTCACTTTGACCAATTGTGGGCCGATGATCGCCGAAAGCAAGCCACCGGCCATAACGTAAGAGATAGCTTTAGGGCGAAAGGCCTCAGAAGCGGTGTCAGCGGCGGCAAAGCGGAAGAAGCCCTGCGCGGACATGTAAACACCCGTCAAAAGCGAACCAAAGAGGAAGACCGGGAAACTGTTGAGGTAAAGGCCATAAGCCCCCACAGCGCCACCCAAAGCCCCGCCCATAGTGCCAACAACAAACCCGGTGCGGCGGCCATATTTCTGCATGATCGCCGAGAGCGGCGTTGCAGAGAGCATCGAGCCCAAAACAATCAATGAAATTGGCAGCGTTGCAAAACAGATGTTGGAGGCCAGAGACTGTCCCGCCAACCCGCCAATCGTAAAGATCAACGGCATTTGCGAGCCCAGGAAGGCCTGCGCCAGAACCAGAATAAACACGTTGCGCTTGGCGCGATTGTCATCGGCGGGGAGGGAGGTGATGTCGGTCATGCGCCAAGCGTTAGCTTGTTAAGCAGCTGAGGTCCAGTGGTTGCACTTCACCAAACCGCGACTAAGGTGCAGAGAGACTTTGGAGGCGCTTGTGGACGTTGGACGGATTATCAAAACGGAAGACTGCGTGGCTGAAGGTGCAGCTTGGCTAGCAAACCAAGATCCGCGGTTTGCACGGGCGTTAGACCTGACCGGCCCATTGCCACTACGGTTGCGTCCGGACGGGTTTGACCAGCTGCTGAGCGCGATCGTAAGCCAGCAGGTGAGCGTGGCTTCTGCAGCTGCGATCTGGAAACGCATGCAAGACGCGGGCCTGGTATCTGCTGAGGCAATTGTGGCCGCGTCAGAGGATGATTTGCGTGGGGCGGGGCTCAGTCGGCAAAAGATGCGATATGCGCGGGCCTTGGCAGACGAAGGTATTGATTTTGAAGCGTTGAGAACTGCGTCCAACGACGAGATTTTTAGGACATTGACCAAGGTCAGCGGCATTGGGATTTGGACGGCGGAGATCTACGCGATGTTTTCTCTTGGCCGCGCGGATGTGTTTGCGCCCGGCGATCTGGCGTTGCAGGAAAGTGCGCGGATGTTGTTTGGCTTGAATGAACGCCCAAAAGAGCGCGCGTTGCGTCAAATGGCGGAAGACTGGTCTCCCTGGCGCTCCGTGGCGGCGCGCTTGTTGTGGGCTTATTACCGCGTTGATAAAGGTCGTGAAGGGGTGCGATAGCTTAAAACTGGGCTACCACATGCCCCTATTCACCACTTATTGGGACGGAGCTGGTTGTATCAGCGCGTCTAAGGCACTGTCATTGGGAGTCATAAAAATAATGTTTCCGGATGAGCCATACGGAAATTCAATATTTTCCCGTTCCAGCTGTCCCTGCAGGGAGGGGGAGATTTCGTAAGAAACACCGCCGTTCACGCCGCTTGCATTCAAGCGAATTGCGTCGATTTCGTAAGGCGTGGCCTGATCTACGTCTTTCCCAACGATGATCTTCCAGACATTGCGCTTTGCGTCAAATGCGTCAATTTGGTCCGGGTTCCAATCTTCAAGGTTGATTTGTATTTGCTGTTGTTCCCACGGTTTGGTTTCCAGCTCAAGGGATTGACTCAGAATGCTCTCAGTCGCGCCGAATTGCGGCTGAAACACAGAAAGATTGGAGTAAGTTTGCGTTACAGGATCAAACCGGTCTTGTAAGAAACCGTCGTTCCAAGGAGGTATGCTTGCGATGTCTGTGACCGCTTCATCTGTTAAAAGGCCAAGGCTATCGAGCTTGGTTTTGTAAGATTCCGTGTTGAGCGCTTCTGTTAGATGATCAATGTAGGACTGCACGCCTTCTTCTGTGGCGGATATCTTTCCATCTGGGAAAATATTCAGAAACTCTCCTTGAGAAGTTTTGCGCGTTTTTATTACCGCATTGATTGATGCTTTGGCTATTGCCCAACTTTTTGTAATCCACCCAGCATCTGCAGCGTCTATCGGGCGCCCCATAATGAGGATATTGATGGGCCGACCATTTGGGTCTAGATCCCATTGTTTGTAGGTGCTTACAGCTAAGTATTCCGCACAGGCCTTGGTCTCAGAAACGCCTGATGCCAGCATTCCCAAGTAGTAGTTTTTGTGAACAACGTCTGCGCTAGCGAATTCTACGAGTTGGTTCTGACACGGTCGCCCGGCTTCTGGATGGTCAAAGACCTGACAAGTATCGGTAAAGTAGTCGTGAACCACAGACGGTTTGAGGTGGTTTCCGGAGAATGGCCCGCCGATAGCAGACCATAGCGCTCTCGGGATGGACGCACCATCAACAATGTACTCAGAAATTGCCTCGAATTTTTTGCCATTCGGTGCGATATAGGTGATAGGCGAGTTCAGTTGAAATAGCGGTCTTTCAGCATAGTCTGGAGTGACAAAAACCCCACTCACGGTCCCGGAAAACATACCGTGTTTATCGGGAGCATCTTTGAAAGCACAGCTAAAGGAGACCTGCGGAACCAGAGCCGCAAATAAGGTTACTCCGATTGGAAAAATTTTAAAATTCACACGCATTTTAACACCTAAAGAAGAGGTTTTGAATGTCAATTTTCTAACAGGCGGAAAAGGCGGTGTGTCAAGTAGGTTTCTTAAGCGGGTATGCCCTTTTTTATGGAGCAATCGGAAGTATAGCGCCCAAATTGGTAGGAACATAGTTCCGGCCCACCAATGGCACGTCGATCTTTGGCATTTGTGAGCGATCAGTAAGAAAATCAAAATGTACATGCACCAACATGCAGGCTTGAACAAAAAAAGGCGCTCCGAGGAGCGCCCTTTTATGTGTAATCCGACCCGGATTTAGCAGCTGTAGTACATGCCAAATTCAACTGGGTGTGGGGTGTGCTCGTAGTGCTCAACTTCGCCCATCTTCAGCTCAATGTAGCCTTCGATCTGGTCTTTGGTGAACACGTCGCCAGCCAGCAGGAAGTCGTGATCCGCTTCCAGGCTTTCCAGAGCTTCGCGCAGGGAGCCACATACGGTTGGGATGCCAGCCAGTTCTTCAGCAGGCAGATCGTAGAGGTTCTTGTCCATGGCTTCGCCTGGATCGATCTTGTTCTTGATGCCGTCAAGGCCAGCCATCAGCAGAGCTGCGAAGCAGAGGTATGGGTTCGCGGATGGATCCGGGAAACGGGCCTCGACGCGCTTGGCTTTCGGGCTTTCGGTCCAAGGAATACGAACACAGCCGGAGCGGTTGCGTGCGGAGTAGGCGCGCAGAACTGGTGCTTCAAAACCCGGGATCAGACGCTTGTAGGAGTTGGTCGATGGGTTGGTGAAGGCGTTCAGGGTTTTTGCGTGCTTCAGGATGCCGCCAATGAAGTACAGAGCTTCGTCGGACAGATCGGCATACTTGTCGCCAGCAAAAAGCGGCTTGCCGTCTTTCCAGATGGACATGTTCACGTGCATGCCGGTGCCGTTGTCGCCGTAGATCGGCTTTGGCATGAAGGTGGCGGATTTGCCGTAAGACGCGGCCACGTTGTGGATCACGTACTTATACTTCTGCAGCTCGTCGGCCTGTTTGGTCAGGCTGTCAAAGATCAGGCCCAGCTCGTGCTGACAGGAGGCCACTTCGTGGTGGTGCTTGTCAGTTTTCATGCCCAGACGCTTCATGGTGGAGAGCATCTCGGAGCGCAGGTCATGGCTGTCGTCGGTTGGGTTGACCGGGAAGTAGCCGCCTTTGATGCCAGGACGGTGACCCATGTTGCCCATTTCGTATTCGGTGTCGGTGTTCCAGGAACCGTCGATCGCGTCAACTTCGTAGGATACCTTGTTGATTTTGTTCTCGAAACGAACATCATCAAACAGGAAGAATTCTGCTTCTGGACCCATGTAAGCCACATCACCGATGCCGGAGGACTTCAGGTAAGCTTCGGCCTTTTCGGCGGTGCCGCGTGGGTCACGCTCATAGGCTTCGCCGGTGTCTGGCTCAACGATGGAGCAGTGCAGACAGATGGTCTTTTCGGCATAGAACGGATCAACGTAGGCAGAGGTTGTGTCTGCGATCAGTTTCATGTCGGAGTTTTCGATGGATTTCCAGCCTTCGATGGAGGAGCCGTCAAACATGAAGCCTTCTTCGAGGAAGTCTTCGTCAACAAGATCCACATCCACTGTCACGTGCTGCAGCTTGCCACGTGTGTCGGTGAAACGGATGTCCACATATGAGGCATCTTCGTCTTTGATCAGCTGGAGAACTGCGTCTACGCTCATTCCCTTGGTCCTTCTGATTGCTTTGAATTCTGGGTGAAATTACAGTGCGTCCGGGCCGGATTCACCGGTACGGATGCGGATGGCTTGCTCCACGGGGGAGACAAAGATCTTGCCGTCACCGATCTTGTCGGTTTTAGCAGCGCCCACGATGGCCTCAATCGCGCCGTCAACCTGATCAGCTTCCAGCACAACTTCGATTTTCACTTTGGGCAGGAAGTCCACAACGTATTCCGCGCCACGGTAAAGTTCGGTGTGGCCTTTTTGACGGCCAAAACCTTTGACTTCAACAACGCTTAGACCCTGGATACCAAAGTCCTGCAGGGCTTCTTTGACTTCATCAAGTTTGAACGGCTTGATGATGGCTTCGATCTTTTTCATGTGGAGGCTCCTCCTCAGGTGCGTTCTTGAAATCCGACAGACCACTTTCATTGCTGGGTCACAATTGGATAGGGTGACGCAGGGCTCTCTGGATGAGCGGATTTTAGGGGTGTGATTAAAAATTAGGCAAAGTGGCGCTAAACTGCGCTGAATTGAATCGCAGGATGTTTCACAAATGAGCGAATTGTTAACCGCAGCCCAAATGCGCGCCATCGAGCAGGCCGCAATTGAGTCGGGCGAAGTCACCGGCCTGGAGTTGATGGAGCGGGCCGGGCAGGGCGTGGTGGAAGCCATTTTTGAGGAGTGGCCGGAGCTTGGTGCTCGGGATAAAGAGGCTGGGGGCCAGCCCCCCGACCCCCGGGATATTTCTGGAATGAGAATGCGGGCTGTCGTGCTGTGTGGGCCTGGGAACAATGGCGGCGACGGTTTTGTTGTGGCGCGGCTTTTGCATCAGCGGGGCTGGGCTGTGGAGGTGTTTCTCTATGGAGATGCCGAGAAACTGCCGCCTGATGCACGGGTGAATTATGAGCGGTGGTGTGAATTGGGGGCGGTCAGTCCGTTAACTGAAAAGAATCCACGGCAAGGTTTCTTTGCCGATATCTATGTCGATGCCTTATTTGGGACTGGATTGAAGCGAGGCCTTGAGGGGGAGGTGTTTCGTGTGGTCCGGCATCTGTGTGGGGGGGATGGAGATCACTACCAAGATCGAATGGTCAGTATTGATGGGCCGTCAGGTCTTTGTTTAGATAGTGGCCGCGTGCTGCATCAAGGACCCATCGAAATTTGGCCCGACGAGGTGCATGCGAGGCTTCCCGATGAAGTGAAGGTTCGAATTGACACGCCTGACCGCCTACACGATTTTCATGATCGCCGATCTGCACTGACTGTGTGTTTTGATAGCCCAAAGCCGGGCCATTTTTTGGCCCATGGTCCAGACCTATGTGGCAAGGTTATTGTCAAAGATATTGGTATCTCTAGGCAGCGCCTTCAGTACAATGGAGCCCCCTGTGATGTAGCGTTTGCGCACGGCCCTAAATCCTCTAGACGTGCGATGCGGCCTGCATTTCTGCGGCTTGTTGAACAGCAGAGCTGCTCAGAGGATCCGCGACCTTTTGGTGGGGTGGCGTTGCAACTTTTGCAAAAATATCGGGGCAATCACAAATTCTTCCACGGCCACGCGCTCATCCTCACTGGCGGCTCCGGGAAAACCGGTGCGGCGCGGTTGGCAGCGCGGGGGGCGCTGCGCATCGGCGCGGGGCTTGTCACGCTGGGCGTGCCGCCGAGTGCACAACAAGAGGTATCCTGTCAGATTTCAGCTTTGATGTTGCAGCGGATGGCGGATGTTCAGGCACTTGCGGATGTCTTGCAGGATGAACGCATAAACGCGCTGTGCTTGGGGCCGGGCATGGGGCTGGAAAGGGCGCGGGATTTGGTCCCGGTGGCGCTGACCGCCAAACGCGCAGTGGTGTTGGATGCGGACGCATTGAGCGCCTATGCAGATGCTCCAACAGAACTTTTTGATCTTTTGCATGAGAAAGTTGTGCTGACGCCGCATGGCGGCGAGTTTGCCCGGCTGTTTCCGGACATTGCGGCCAAGCTGGCGGAACCACCGACCAAAGGCCCGGCTTTTTCCAAAGTGGACGCGACTCGAGATGCTGCCGCGCGGGCAGGGTGCGTCGTATTGTTTAAGGGGCCGGATACTGTGATTGCTTCGCCAAGCGGGCAATGTGCCGTGAATGCGGCGGTCTATGAGCGCGCGGCGCCTTGGTTGGCGACAGCGGGTTCTGGGGATGTTTTGGCGGGGTTTATCACAGGACTCTTGGCCCGCGGGCTTGCACCGCAATGGGCTGCGGAGGCGGCCGCGTGGTTACACGTGGAATGCGCGCGCGCCTTTGGGCCGGGATTGATTGCCGAGGACTTGCCGGAGATGCTTCCGCAGGTGCTGCGTTCTTTGGACAACGCGCGGCGGTAACTTGGGGCGGTTTGCTGGTCTTTTCTTCAAATTTGACGTAGCCTGATCTCAATAAACAAAACACAGGTCTGGCAGGTCTGTTCCATGGCGAATTATTCATTTTGGGCGTTGGGGGAATCCCACGTCTCGGTATCTGGTGGCGTCTCGTTGGACGGGATCACACAGGGGGACGGCAGTCACCTTGTGGGGGAAACCATCACACTCAATTCAAATGCCTGGGAGCAGATCTCTGTACGGGACCGTGGCAGCGATACCAATTTTGACGACAATGACGGCAATCAACGGCTGGCTGGATCCCAGACCTTTGACGGCACCACCTATGGCAATCGAACACGGATCGAAGCGGAGTATGAGTTTGTCCTGCTGGACCCCAGCACGGGGCAAACCTACCGCGTCCTGTCGGTGAACTTTAACAACTCTTCGCCAGCTTATGGAACGGTGGAGGGGCTGGCCTTTGTCGATGAATTTCCGCCGGTTGGTGTGCCGCTGACGGTGATTTCCGCTCAGGAAGGGCCGACGGGTGGTTCCGCGGTGGATCAGTCAAATATTGCCGCCCCGCCTTGCTTTACGCCGGGAACACTGATCCGCATGCGCGGCGGGCAGGTGCCGGTGGAGACCATTCAAGTGGGGGATCTGGTCAAGACGCTGGATCACGGGTTTCAACCCGTGCGTTGGATTGGGAGTGTCACGCTGTCAGCGGCCCAACTTGCCGCAAACCCAAGTTTCCAGCCGGTGCAGATACAAAAAAACGCCTTTGGGGCTGGGCGGCCGCGCCGCACGCTGACGGTATCTCCACAGCATCGCATTCTATTGGAGGGCTGGCGTGCAGAACTGTTTTGTGGCGAGCCTCAAGTATTGGCTGCGGCGGTGCATCTGGTGAATGACAGTGGTGTGCGTGTGGTGCACCCCGACGGGCCTTTGACCTATATTCATCTGCAATTTGACCAACATGAGATTTTGGACAGTGAGGGTCTTTTTACGGAAAGCCTGTTTGCGGGGCCGGGGGCTTTGCAAGGTTTGCCGGATGAAAGCCGCGCCGAACTGGTGGCGTTGTTTCCCGAGCTTGCGCGCGGAAACAGTGGGACCTTGGCCCGCCCCTTGGCACGGCGGCAGGAGGTGCAGGCCATTCACCTAAATGGATGATGTTCAGTGGTGCCGACTGCTGAGTTGCTGAATTGTTTTGCTGGAATTTTTGTTTCTGACCACTTTCCGCTCGCATCCCACAAAAAGCTTTGCTAAGACGCGCCCATCGTGCGGGTGTGGCGGAATTGGTAGACGCACCAGATTTAGGTTCTGGCGCCGCGAGGCGTGGGGGTTCAAGTCCCTTCACCCGCACCATGACACTCCCATTAGCAGTATGAATTGTTGATTTGTCACTCGATATCAACGTGTTCCGGTGTGTTCCGGGTTTCGTAGTCATACCGTTCGATCCACGGGCGTAAGGTTTCTTTACATGGGGCAAGCTCTGTCTGGTAGCGGCGCCAGCGTTCTTTGGATGTAGAATAGAGCGGTTGGCTGACCTGGGCGTAACTCGGCGTGTTGATCCGTCCGCGCGCCGTGGCTTGGCCAACATTGTCAAGTACGGCGCTGTTCCACGGGAGCTTCAGGAACGACAGAAGGCTGCGCAAACTGTCGATTTGTGCGTCAATCAACGCCTCGTATTTGTGGGCGTGCACCTGAAGGCCATACGTGAAGGCAGCTTGGTCAAATTTCTGCATACCCGCATCATACAGTCCCGCCGCGGTTTGAGTCGACAGCATGGTTGCCATGGGGAGGTTGAGTTTGAAGTTTTGCATAAAGCAGCTCAGCACGCAGTCCATCGGATGGCGTAGCGCGAGGACACGCTTGGTGGACGGGAAGATGTTGTGCAGTAGATGAACGTCCAAAAGATTGAGCGGCATTTTGTCGATGACAACACCGGGTCCCTTTGCGTCCAGATACCGGTCGGCGACGCGCCAATAGGCTGCCTGTAAGGCGCGACGTTGCGTGTTGCACAAGTTGTTTGCTGGCGACCATTCCAACAGCTCCGGAAAGTCCTTTGCCAATTCCGCGACAATTTCGATCTCTTCCATCACGGCAATTTCAGAATGACCGCGCAAGCAGGTGTCCAGCAGGGTTGTGCCAGAACGCGGGAAGCCAACTAGAAACGTGGGTGTTCGGGTGTCTGGTGCCTGCACTAGATCAGGTGTTTTTGATGCTAATGGCGTGTTGGCCTTGTCCCGCTGCCGAGCCAGATAGGCCGGTACATCAGCGACAATTGCAGGGGGGGGCTTTGGCTGCCGCCTCGTTCATGGCGGTGAACCGCGTGAAAGCTTCTTTTGTGTCGCCAAGTTTGTCCGCAATTGCGGCGAGGAGCCAGAGATGGGACGTTAGCTTGTCGGGGTCCAGTTTCGTCACGTCGACAGCTCGCGCCGCCTCTTGCGCAGCAACGTATTTTTTGTTTCGAAAGTGCAGCATGGTTGTGAAATGTGCGATGGCGTCGGTGGCGATAGGGGCGCGGGTTGCGACAACTCCCAGACGGGCTTCCAAATCTGTGAGCCTGTTGCGCTTTTCATAAAGCTCCAAAAGGCTCCAGGCAGTGTCCAAGGTGTCTGGATTGAGCGTCAAACAGCGTTGGTAAGCTGCGTCTGCCTCTGTGACGCGATCCAAGTCCCCAAGGACATTGCCGAGGTTCTACCAATGTACAGGGCTTTCGGGGGCAGCGTCCTGGCCTTGCAGGTAGGTTCTCAGCGCTTGTTCTAACCGGCCAGCACCGCGCAACAAAGCGCCGAGATTGCAATAGCCATCCGCGCTCTTTGGCGCCAGGTTGATTACGTTGCGAAACGCGGTCTCAGCCGTTGTCACATCACCGAGCGCTTTGGAGGTCATGCCCTTCAAGTTCCAGAGAAAAGCGGAGGTGGGGAATTCGGCCACGGCGACAGAAAGGATCTGCGAAAACTTTGTAAATTGGCTGTTTTGAAACAGCGCAAGTATCTGTTGCTGCAGGTCTTTGGGCGGATGACTCAGATTTGGGTGTTTGCTTTCCAGCACAGAGAGCGCAGATTTTGCGCGCGGATTTTTGGGGAAATGATCCAGTATATTGCGATATCGGGAACGGGCAGTGCGCATTTCGCCAGATTTTTCCAGTCGCCTGGCAGGGCCAGCCTACGTTGAACATTGGGTGCGCCCATTCTGGACCTCTGAACTGTTGTTTTTTTCTAATTAGCCAAAGAGGTTGAACGAAGTTTAAAACAAGCGTGCAAGGCCCTTTGTCGCTCTGTGTAGAAATGTCTTCCCCCGAACGCCTCGATGCATTACTAATTCTCTAGTAATCAAACACGGAGTGGCCACGTTGGCACGTCGACGCAGTGAGATGCTCACGGATGTTGAGCTGGAATTTATGATTGCCCTTTGGGAGATCGGCACAGGGTCTGTGCGCGATATTATGGGGGCGCTTCAGGATGACCAGCAGCGCGCTTATACATCTGTCGCAACCGTGATGAAAATTCTCGACGACAAGGGATTTGTGACCTCGGACCGTAAGGACCGGGCGTTGGTTTATACCCCTGCCGTCCAGAAGCGCGACTATGAAGGTCGCAGCCTGAAAAATCTGTCTAAAACCTTGTTTGGAGGAACCCCGACAGCGCTGGTGGCGCGACTGGTGGATAATGAGGACCTGACGGACGAAATGATCCAGGAAATCAAAGAGATCATCGACACAAGGATCAGAAAGGATGACGGTTGATCAAATCGTAGGGGGGGCGATCTGGGTTCAGCTTTTGATCCTGTTGGCCGCATGTGTTTTTGCCTGTTTTGAGGGCCTTTTTGTGCTGTCTGGAGGACGGCGAAGCTTCCATACGCGACGACGTTTGGGCATGGCAGCCATAGCCTGTTTGGCCTTGGTGCCGTTGGTCACGCCGTATCTGATGACAACGTCTTATGCGGCTTCTGTGAATGCGACAGATGTGGTTGTTTCTCAGGTGCTTAGCGGGAATATTGCGTTGTCCGCACAAGAGATGTCGGCGCTGTTGGCGTTAAAAACGCAGTGGTTGGCGCAGATGTCCACTGGCGGTTCAATTGTTGCGCAGGTGTTGATTGCGGCGTTTGCTATCGGCTTTGTCGTGCGTGGCGTCTACTTAGCCATCAATATTGGACGCATTCGTCGGGCCATTGAAGCCGGGCGTGTGGTACAACATACCAAATGGGTGTCTGTGGTGGTGTCGCCTGCTGTGAACGTGCCGTTTTCGACTCGTGGGTTGCTGCGCTACTACGTGGTGTTGCCGACGTCTTTGTTTCGCGATGGCGCAGGGGTAGAGATGGCACTGGGTCATGAGATGCAGCACATACGTCAAGGCGATGTGGATGCGGAAGTTCTGCTGTCGTTGATCTCTCCATTGGCGGTGCTCAATCCGGGTTTTTGGTTCCTTTCCAGCCGCTTGCGTAAGTTGGGTGAACTGGCCTGTGACCGAGCTTATCTGGCACGTAAGGGCTTTGATGCGCATGGTTATGCGCTTCGGCTGTTGGAAATTGCGCGGTATTCTCAAACGCAGGCCAAGGCGCAGCCGACGGCTTTTGGTGTGCCTTTGGTGGGCCGCAAGATTCCATTCCTGTCACGTCGGTCGATGCTGAAAGATCGTATCGTGGAGATTGCGCGAGATCAGGATGATCCGGCGAAGGAAGCCTTGGTTTTGGGCGCGGGCATGTCGGTGTTGATGGCCGGTGTGGTGCTGCTTGGGGCGGTGTCTTTGACCGAGCCGGAGGATTGGAGCCATGAGCGGATCATGCTCAGCACGGTGGCCAATCTGGACCGTCTGAATGAACTCAACACGCTGGCGCAGCGCAGCTGGTAAAATTGTCAGAAACTTAGAAAGCAGCCCCGTCACAGTGCTTTGTGGCGGGGCCGTTAACCGTTTGAAATCCACGTCGGTAAAGCGTCGGTATTGCGGCTGTTTTGCGGTGGTGCGTGTTTTGAGAACGCGGCGGCGTTAAGGAAGGTTTCGGCCGCTTAAGAGTTGGGGCGCTGCCCCAATCTCCGATGGCGCCTCTCCCGAGGTATTTCTCGAAGCAGAAGAGACTGCGCCTCTGCTTCTTCTTGCCCTAAATATCCCCGCCGGAGGCATCCGCGCGTGCGACTGGGAGCAGGTGGTGTGGCTCTTGCCCAAACAGAAAGGGCAGCGCTGTGTCTTGCGCTGCCTTTTGATCGCTTCTCAGTTATTGGGGTTAGACCTTCCAGAAGCAGAAGGTGCCCCAGCCAATCGCCAAACCCAGAGGCCACCAGAGTGGTTCGCCCATCAGACCCAGCCAGGCGAGGAAGATGAAGCTGCCGCCCAGGCAGGTGAGGAACAGCCGGTCGCCTCGGGTGGTGGTGAGGCCAAGCACACCTTTGCGCTCGGCTCCGCCAGGGTATTTGATCTCCAGCACAATCAGCAGGCCAATTGTGGAGAACAGGCAGATGAAGATTGCGGCCGTGGGCCAGGTCCATGCCATCCAGCTTAGCATATCAAACTCTCCCCATCGCGAAGCCCTTCGCGATGTAGTTGCGGACAAAATAGATCACGATGGCGCCGGGGATGATGGTGAGCGTGCCGGCCGCAGCCAGCAGGCCCAGTTCATATCCCGCAGAGGAGGCGGTTTTGGTCATCGTGGCGGCGATCGGTTTGGCGGCCACGGCTGTGAGCGTTTTGGCCAAAAGCAATTCCACCCATGAAAACATGAAACAGAAGAAGGCGGCGACGCCCACACCGGCTTTGATCGTCGGGATGAAGATTGTCAGGAAGAAGCGCGGGAAGGAATAGCCATCCACATAGGCGGTTTCATCCAACTCCTTTGGCACGCCGCCCATGAAGCCCTCCAAGATCCACACGGCGAGCGGGATGTTGAAGAGGCAGTGTGCCAGCGCCACGGCGAGGTGCGTGTCAAACAGGCCCACAGCGGAGTAGAGTTGAAAGAAGGGCAGGGCAAACACGGCGGCAGGCGCCATGCGGTTGGTGAGCAGCCAGAAGAACAACTGCTTGTCGCCCAAGAAGCGGTAGCGGCTGAAGGCGTAGGCTGCTGGCAAGGCCACTGCGATGGAGATCACCGTGTTCAGAGATACATAGATGATCGAGTTGATATAGCCCCAATACCATGTCGGATCGGTGAAGATCGTGATGTAGGCCTCCAGCGTGAAGGTCTGGGGGAAGAGTGAAAACCCGGAGAGGATCTCGTTGGTGGTTTTAAAGCTCATCGCCACCAGCCAGTAGATCGGCAGCATCAGGAAGAAGATATAGAGGATTGGAACGAGTGATCGTTTACGCATGATCGCTCTCCTTAGTTCAGGTCGTCTTTGGTCATCAGCGTGTAGAACAGCCAGGACACAAAGAGGGTGATTGCGAAGTAGATGAGGCTCATCGCGGCGGCAGGGCCGAGGTCAAACTGACCCAAAGCGATTTTCACCAGATCGATGGACAGAAGCGTGGTCGAGTTGCCTGGGCCACCGCCCGTGAGCACAAATGGCTCGGTGTAGATGTTGAAGCTGTCCATAAAGCGCAGAAGGATGGCGATGGTCAGCACGTTTTTCATCTTGGGCAGTTGGATGTAGCGGAACACCGACCAGTTGGAGGCGCCGTCAATCTTGGCCGCCTGATAGTAGGCATCCGGGATTGAGACGAGACCGGCGTAGGCCAGAAGTACCACCAGCGATGTCCAGTGCCAGACATCCATGCCAATGATGGTGATCCAGGCTGCGACAGGGTCCTGTGTCATGTCGTAGTTGATGCCAAGCACGTGGTTCAGGAAGTAACCCAAGAGACCAATGTCTGGCAGGGCAAAGATGTTCCACATGGCGCCCACCACGTTCCACGGGATCAGCATCGGCAGGGCCATGAGCACAAGGCAGACCGGCACCCAGAAGCCCTGGCGCGGCATGGCAAGCGCGATGGCGATGCCCAGTGGTACCTCGATGATCAGGATCATGAAGGTGAAGAAGAATTGGCGTCCTAATGCGGCGTGGAAGCGTTCAGACCGTAGGATTTGTTCGAACCAGGTGAGGCCTTCCCAGAAGAACAGGTTGTCGCCGAAGGTTTCCTGCACCGAATAGTTGACCACTGTCATCATTGGGATGATGGCGTTGAAGGCCACAAGCAGCAGCACCGGGGCTACGAAGAACCAGGCTTTTTGGTTTTCGGTTTTCATGCTGCGCTCTCCTTTTGCGCGGGCGTGGAGGCAATCCAGCCGTTGGCGTAGAGCCGGGTTTGATCAGGCGTGAATTGCAAATGCACGGTGTCGCCGTTCGCGGGCGGGGTGCCGTTGACCACAGCGGAGATTTTTGTGCCCGCAATTGTGACCTGCACCACCGCGTGGCGGCCCACGTCGGAGACGCGCGTGACCGTGCCCGCGATGCCGGTGTCGCCAAGCGCGACAAACTCCGGGCGGATGCCGATTTCCAGCGTGCCTTTGGTGTCTGGATGGATGGGGCCCTCCAATGCGACGGGCGTGCCGTTAAACAGTGCTTGGCCGTCTTTGATGGTTGCGGGCAGGACGTTCATGCCTGGGGAGCCGATGAAGTGGCCGACAAAGGTATGCGCGGGACGTTCAAACAGCTCTTCGGGCGTGCCGATCTGCACCACTTCGCCCAACTGCATGACCACCACCTGATCGGCAAAGGTGAGCGCCTCGGTCTGGTCGTGGGTCACGTAGATCATTGTGTGGGACACGCGTTGGTGCAGCTCTTTGAGCTTGGTGCGCAGCTTCCACTTGAGGTGGGGGTCGATTACGGTCAGTGGCTCGTCAAACATCACGACGTTCACGTCGTCCCGCACCAGACCCCGGCCCATGGAGATCTTTTGCTTGTTGTCCGGGGATAGGCCAGCCGCTTTGCGGTCCAGAATGTCGGTGACTTCGAGCATCTCGGCAATTTCGGCCACGCGCTTTTCGATGATCGCGGGATCAACGCCACGGTTTTTGAGTGGGAACGCAAGGTTTTGGCGCACGGTCATGGTGTCGTAGATCACCGGGAACTGGAACACCTGCGCGATGTCGCGCTGATCCGGCGGCAGTTTGGTGACGTCTTGGCCGTCAAACAAGATCTGGCCTTCGGATGGCTCCAACAGGCCAGAGATGATGTTGAGAAGCGTGGATTTGCCACAGCCAGACGGGCCAAGCAGAGCATAGGCGCCGCCATCTTGCCAATCCAGGTCGACTTCTTTGAGGGCAAAGTCATCCGGTCCCTTGGGATTGGGATAGTAACTGTGCCGCAGGTTTTTGAGAGTGATTTTCGCCATTCTTTAATGCCCCTTAGCCGACGCGGGCGCCGTCGGGCGCGAAATAGAAACAGGTGGTGGGATCGAGGAAGAAGTCGTGGTCTTCGCCAATCTGATACGGGTGGGTGCCGTGGGCGAGGCTGACCCAGTTGTTGCCGCCAAACGTAAAATGCGCGGAGCTTTCGGAGCCGGAGAGTTCGGTCACACCGATCCGACCGGTGAGCGAGACGTCTGCGCCGTCGTGGGTGTGTGGCAAGACGTGGTGCGGGCGCACGGCCATGACGTAGTCGCCATCGGTGAGACCTGCGGCTTCACCGGAGGCGGTCCAGCTGAGATCACCCAAGAACATCGCGTCGCCGCGTTTGGTGACGGGGGCGTGGTTGATGGGTGGGTCTGAAAATACGCTGGCGGCTGTCAGGGAATCTGGCGCGCGGTAAATATTTGCGGTGGTGCCAAACTGGGCCACGGAGCCATCGACCATCAGAGCGGTTTCGCCGCCAAGCAGAAGAGCTTCTTCAGGCTCAGAGGTGGCGTAGACCACCACAGCGCCACGACCAGCAAACAATTCAGGTAGCTGCTCGCGCAGTTCTTCACGTAGTTTGTAGTCGAGGTTGGCCAGCGGCTCATCCAGGAACACCGCACGGCTTTCCTTGGCGATGGCACGGGCGAGGGCGCAGCGCTGTTGTTGGCCACCGGAAAGCTCATGCGGACGGCGTTGCAGCATCGGGCCAAGTTGCAGAATGTCGGCGGCCTCTGCGACGCGGTCGTTGATCTCGGATTTGGCCATGCCTGCGACCTTCAGTGGTGAGGCGATGTTCTCAAACACGGTCATGTGCGGGTAGTTCACAAAGAACTGGTGCACGAGGCTGATCTTGCGCTTTTGTGTGGTGAGGGCGGTGACGTCTTCGCCCTCCATGAGTATCTGACCGGAGGCGATCGGGTCGAGCCCGGCCATCATCTTGATCAGAGAGGTTTTGCCAGCGCCAGTTTCGCCCAGCAGCACGTTGAAGTGGCCTTTTCTCAACGTGAGGGTCGTGGGTTTGATGTGTGTAACACCCTGCACGACCTTTGTAATATTCTTTATTTCCAGTGCCATGGATGCACCTATTGATCCTTGTGTCGCCCTGTGGAGGAGGGGCCCTGTTGGTGAGGGAAGTGGGCAGGTTGGCCGGGGCTTTGTCAGAAAGCCCCGGCCTGTTCGACCAATCTCACGGGGAGTGAATGGTCTGGAGGAACTTTAAGTTGCCGCTTGTTCGGGGAGCGAATGTCCGCTCCCCAAATTTGCGGGACAGCTTTTAGTTAGAGCTCCAGCGGGCTACGAGGTCGTCGTAGTTGACGGTCTCACCCTGTGGCTTTTCGTTATCCAGCTTTGGCTTTGCACCGCCGTTGGCAAACCACCACTCTGCGTCTTTCTCTTCGTTCAGACGTGGGCCGCAGCCGCCGTAGACATTCTGGGCTTCGTCTGCACGCTGCATACGGGCCATGGTGATGTCCATTTCTTCGGCCAGACGGTCCATCGCTTCCTGCGGTGTAAAGGCACCGGAGTTCACGTCACCGATCTGCTGCCACCAGATTTGCGCCAGCTTCGGATAGTCCGGCACGTTCACGCCGGTTGGGGACCATGCCACGCGATCAGGAGAGCGGTAGAATTCCACCAAACCACCCAGTTTCGGGGCACGCTCGGTGAAGCTTTCATGGTTCACTGAGCTGTCACGGGTGAAGGTCAGACCCACATGGGATTTCTTCACGTCAACCGTTTTGGAGGTCACGAACTGAGCGTAGAGCCATGCGGCCTGTGCGCGCTCCGATGGGGTGGACTTCAGGAAGGTCCAGGAGCCAACGTCCTGATAGCCAACCTTCTGGCCTTCTTCCCAATAGGGGCCGTGCGGGCTAGGCGCCATACGCCACAGTGGGTTGCCGTCGCCGTCCACGGTGTTGTTGCCTTCAGACTGAGGCTTCACCATGTCCGCGGTAAAGGCGGTGTACCAGAAGATCTGCTGGGCCACGTTGCCTTGTGCCAGGGCAGGCAGCGACTGATAGAAGTCATAGGACGCCGCACCAGGAGGGGCGTAGTTGCGCAGCCATTCGTCCCATTTGCGGATCGCGTAGACCGCTGCTGGACCGTTGGCGGCACCACCGCGGGTGACGGATGCGCCAGCCGGGTTACAAGAGCCTTCCTCCATGCGGATGCCCCATTCGTCGATGGGAACACCGTTAGGTTCACCTTTGGAGCCGGCACCCGCCATGGAAAGCCATGCGTCGGTCATGCGCCAGCCAAGGTCAGGGGCGCGTTTGCCGTAGTCCATGTGGCCGTAGATATCGACGCCGTCGATGTTCTTCACGTCTTTGGAGAAGAACTCTGCGATGTCTTCATAAGCGGACCAGTTTACAGGCACGCCAAGGTCATAGCCGTATTTGGCTTTGAAGGCGTCTTGCAGGTCGGCGCGGTCAAACCAGTCTTTGCGGAACCAGTAGAGGTTTGCGAACTGCTGATCTGGCAGCTGATACAGATCGCCATCCGGACCTGTGGTGAACTGGGTGCCCATAAAGTCAGCCAGATCAAGAGTCGGAGAGGTTGTCCCCGCCCATTCACCTGCCATCATGTCAGTCAGGTTGTAGGCCAGCTGCAGTCGCGAGTGCGTGCCGATCAGGTCGGAGTCATTGACGTAGCCGTCATAGAGGTTCCGCTTGGTCTGCATCTGTGTTTGCACAGCCTGCACCACTTCACCTTCGCCGAGGATCTGGTGGTTGACCTTGATGCCAGTGATTTCTTCAAAGGCCTTGGTCAGAACTTCGGCCTCATAACCGTGGGTCGGAATGCCTTCCGACAGCACGTTGATTTCCATGCCCGCGTAGGGCTGAGCAGCGGAGATGAACCACTGCATTTCGCCCATCTGCTCGTCTTTGGACAGCGAAGACGGCTGGAATTCTGCGTCGATCCAGCGCTTGGCTGCCGCTTCGTCGGCATGTAGCGATTGTGTACCCGCAATCACGGCTGACGCCGCGACGGCGGAGATAAGATACTTACGCATCTTGTCCTCCCAATTGTTTGTAGACCAGCCCAAGAGCCGGATGCCTAAAGGTGTCAAATGCGCTTTTTTCAGTCAACTAATAATTTAGTAGATGAGAGGTGCGGTTGCGCTTTGTGAGTTTAAGTAATTGCAAACTATTGTGAAATTGCAAACGATAACTTTACGGCACACTGAAATTGAGCGCTCAGAAAACGCTGTTTTTCCGAATCTGTCCATGTTCGGTTTGTTCGTTAAGGCTCGAAAATGCTCTGTCTGCGGTCTAGATTCGACGGCGAGAAATTTGGCGAGGACATTTTTTTCACTGCAGAATTTCTCAATTTTGATTGTTTTGTTCAGGAAAGAACCAACTGGCGACCAACTGTTCTGGATTTGGAAACAGTTCGTATAAAATTTTTCTTAACGCCTGCACAATTTTGGCGATAGGCTGGTCCTACTGGCACTATCTCCGACCAAATTTTGAAGTATCAACGAAACCTGTGGGGGCAGTCTATGTTGTTTTTGAGCGTTCTATTGCCTTTGCTGGCTGGCTTAACGGCCGGTGTCGTTGATCCAAGCACACCCTCTGATGATGACACGGGCGATGGCACGCCGGACACGCGTGATGACACGGTGACTGGCGGTGACGGTACCGACGCGCCGTCCGATGATGACGAAACCACAGGGGATGTTGTGCGGGTCATCGAGGATATTCTTGTTGATCTTGGTTGGGTGGACGCGACCTCTGCGGATGAGCCGCTTGTGGCCAATCCCGGCGAGGAGGTCTCTGGCACCGACGGTGACGACACGCTGATGGGCACCGAGCGCGACGACACGATGTCGGGCGCGGGTGGGAACGACCGTTTGGATGGCGATGACGGCAACGACCTGATTGACGGTGACGATGGTGATGATGTGGTGCTTGGCCGGCATGGCGTGGATGTGATCAGCGGCAATGAGGGCAACGATCTTGTCAAAGGCGGCAAGGGGGACGACTTCCTGTTTGGCAACGCTGGTGATGATACGCTGATTGGGTCTCCCGGTGATGACGTGCTGGTTGCCGGTGGCGGGGTCGACTATTTACGAGGCGATCAGGGGGATGATCTGCTGATCGGGCTGGACGAAGGTTCCGAAGATGCGGCGCCGGATACTCTATTGGGCGGGATCGGCAACGACCGGCTGGTGGGCGATGATGGCGACATTCTGACCGGCGGAGAGGGTGTGAACCGTTTTGGCGTCGTTGTGGGCGGCGAGGCGCCGGTTACGATCACGGATTTCCAGTTGTTTCATCCTCCCGGGGCCGAACTGGCCACGGACCTGTTGTCCTTGCTGGATGAGAACGGCGAGTTGATCCCAAGCTACGCCATTTTGGAGAACGGCGGCCGGCTCGAGGACAACGATGACGGGACAGGGGTGAACATTTTCTACAACGATCAGTTGGTTGTGGTGATTGAAGGGTATGAAGCCCAAGATTTCCGATCCGACTCCAATTGGCTTGGGAACTTCTCACCTGAGCTGACGGGGCGTTTGGACGGAGATGATCTGTTGACCGGCGATGTCGGAGATGTCGTGCGTGACGACGACATGCATGGCGGCTTGGGCGACGACACGCTGATTGGCGGTCTTGGGGCCGACACGTTGGACGGTGGAGAAGGCGACGACGTCATCAACACCGTGGACAGTGTGGCCGGCGCTGAGGGGCAGGACATTGCGCTTGGTGGTGCCGGGAATGATCACTTTACCGCGGATGCTGGAGACATTCTTGCCGGGCAAGAAGGGCGCGACGCCTATGACATCTATGTGCCCACCGAAGACGGAATGGCGCCGGTGGAAATCTATGGCTACGAGTTCTCGACCGAAAATCAGGAAGTGGAGTTCCTGACGCTTTTGGGACCGGATGGCACGCCATTGAGTGCCGAAGATGTGGCCGAAAACCTGGTGATTTATCAAGACGAAGACGGCACAGATGCGATCCTTGAATATGAAGGCCGGATCATGGCGGTGATGCATGGGATTGATGCCAATCTGATTGCAGATCATACGCTCTGGATTGGCAACTTTGATCCAAGTCCAACCACAGACATGCCTTCCACGCAGGGAGGCAATGACGCGACGCAGATGTCGATGACGCTGCAAAGTTCATCCGGCACCGGCATGGTCGTGTCGCAAGAGATGTTTGGTGCTAATACAGTGTTCAGCGTGAACACCGATATGGGCGTGCCGCTTGAGAACTATGTGGAAGGCGCGCGGGCGCTGGACATTCAGAACTTCCGTTTCCCGGCTGGTCAGGGGGATTCCCTGGATGGCGAAAATGAGGGCATCGACTGGCTCAATGTGATTGAGTTGGAAGAAAATGAAGACGGCGAAATGGTGCTGCGGGAAGAGGTGCGCAATGCTTTGGATGCAGCGATTGCGGCGCATGACAATGGCACCGACGTGAAGGTCACCATGGTCATTGCCACCAAACTCTACTCGATCGAGGAGTATGAGGACAAATACGACGACATCGCACGGTTTGCCGAAATTATGGTCACGGATTATGCCGATCAGATTGAGGCGATTGAGATTGGCAATGAATATTGGGCCATTGGGGAGACCGCTTATGGCACCAAGGCTGATATTGCTGCGCGGGCTTTGGCGGAAGGCATGGAGCGGGCTGGCGTGTCTGAGGACGATCAGCCGAGCATCATTGTGCAGATGGCCACGCCAAATGAGGGCAGCGAATACCATACGTCGGTGGACGACCGTCCGTTTGGTGAGCGCCGCGATGATGCTAACCAGCACATCATTGACCTGTTGTCAGAGGAAGCGCGGGAGGCCATCGATGGCGTGGTGGAGCATTATTACTACCGCCGCGACTATGATGAGTTTACCGGAGACGGTAACGAGCAAGGCTTTATTCCTAACGACTACGCCATATGGGAAGCCGACTTTGACAAAGAGCTTGATCTGCATGTGACGGAATGGAACATCCGCACCACCAATCTGGAGCAGAACGGCATTCGTTCCGCCGGTATTCTGCCGGAGATGATGGAGTATATGGTCAGCTGGGGCGCGGATGCCGCGCATGGCTGGCCGGTGGTGCACAACACCACCTCGATGCTGGCCGGGACACGGTCAGACATGCCGATCCTGAATGAGGATGGCTGGGTTGTGAATTCTGTGCGCGGCGCGACCTTTGATGTGATGTCTTCGGAATTGGTGGGTATGCAGCTGTTGGAGACCAATTTCTCCAATGATGATGGCCGTATGGAAATCCAAGCGTATCAGGAAGATGGCAAGGTTGTGGTGCAAGTGGCCTCGCGCACTGGGGAGGCCGTGGATCTTGATCTGGACCTGTCCAGCCTGGTGTCGGGATATGAGAACGCTTACGGCGTGAAGGTGGGCTATGACCGCTCCGCTGACAGTTCTGACGGGGTATATCGCGACGATGGTGAGTATATTCAGGCAGAAAGCACCATCATTGATGGGGAGCCTTATTACTTCAACGAATATGACGTGCGCGCCACGGTGACAGATGTCGCGGTGAACAGCGATGATGTGAGCTTGTCGCTGAACCCTTATGAGATGGTGCAGCTTGTCTTTGAATTTGGCGACACCCCGCCGCCGCCTGCGGACGAAGGGCGTCAGGTTGTTGGCACCTCCGGAGACGATGAAATCATCACCGACAACGGCAATGACTCCATTTTGGGCATCGAGGGCGATGACAACATCATCGCCAACGGAGGGTTTGACACCATTCGTGGCGGCGAAGGCAATGATCGTATGGAAGGCGGCAAGCAGGACGATTTTGTCTATGGCGATGAAGGCAATGACGCGCTGTATGGTCATGCGGGTGACGACAGCCTCAAAGGCGGCGAAGGCAATGACAGCATGTCTGGCAATCAAGGCGCAGACACGCTTTTGGGCAATGAAGGCGATGACGTGCTACGCGGGGGCGATGACGGCGATAGCATGAACGGCGGTCAAGGTAGCGACACGCTGAAAGGTGGAAACGGTCGCGATACCATGACGGGCTATAATGGATCTGACACTTTTGCGTTTGAGCTTGAGGACATGATGGATGGCGACATCATCACTGACTTCGAGCCAGGCAAAGATGTGATTTCGCTGGATTATGATGACATCAGTTCGATCGACGATTTGACAATTTCTGAAGTGGAACAAGGCATTGTGATTTATGTCGGGGACCACGGGGGTATGTTGTTGCAAGGCGAGTTGTCGCTGGCGCAGGTGGCCGATCCCCGCAACTTCCTATTTGCCTGATATCTGTGTGAGCTGGCTTTCTTCTGACGCGTGATAGCGCTAAAACGTCCAAGTTCCTTGATGTCTTGAGGGGCTTGGGGAGGAATGATCATGCGCTATTTGTTTGACCCACCAAAGGTTTTTGCGGTTCCCGTCAAGGGGGAGGCCGCGGCTTATCCCGTTCGGCGCATTTTTTGCGTTGGGCGGAACTACGCGGCCCATGCGGCGGAGATGGGTGGAGAGGTGGACCGAGAGGCCCCGTGGTATTTCACCAAGTCTGTAGCACATGCCGTGTTGAGCGGCGCGACGCTGGATTATCCGGCGGGAACCACCAACTATCATCACGAAATGGAGCTGGCCTTTGCCATTGGCGCGGAGGTGTTTGACGCAGGTGAGGCTGAGGCAGCGGCCGCGATTTTTGCCTATGGCTGTGCTCTTGATATGACGCGGCGCGACCGGCAGCAGGATGGCAAAGACCATCGGCGGCCGTGGTCGTTGGGCAAAGACGTGGAAGGGTCGGCGGTGTTCGCTGAAATGACCCTCGCGGCGGATTTTGGGATAGCGGATCAAGAGATCGCACTGAGTGTGAACGGAGACCCGCGCCAGCATGGCAAATTGAATGACATGGTCTGGTCGCCGATTGAGATCGTGATGCACCTGTCAAAGTTTTATCATCTGGGACCGGGGGACGTGGTGATGACCGGCACGCCGTCAGGCGTAGGACCTGTTGTTGCAGGTGATGGAATTCACGGCACAATTGAGGGGCTGTCACCTGTCGAACTGACGTTGATGGTTACAAAAAGCTGACGTACTGAACCTGTTAAGAACTGCCGAGCCGGGGATGGCGCGGTGGACCAGCGCGAAGGAATACCATGGGGATCAAGTTTTTTTCCGACAAGGCGCGGCCAGTACACCTGGGCCCGTACCCATTGGAACGACTAAAGCGGCAGGACACTGCTGCCTGGCGCAATGTGCCAGATGATCCCGTGATGAGCTTTCACCGGCCGGAGCAGCCCGAGAGCATTGTGAATGCTATGGGCGAGTTCCAGGCAATGATGGATGCGCTGCGTGATGGCATGGTGAACGGCGTGCAATCCGAGGTGCCCACTGATCCGGTGGAGCGGGCAAACCACTTGAAATCCTTTGGGTATTTCAATGACGTTTCGATGGTTGGTGTCGGTCCCTTGACCGATGAGGCCCGTTTGGATGTGCCACGGCGCAATCCGGATATCGACCGGTTGGCTGGGGCGTTGCGGACGCGGCAAATCAAATCTCTGGCGGCGGGCATCGACCTGATTATGGCCGATTTGAAAGACAGCATGGAGATGCCGCCAAGCTCGATTGAGGGTCACAAACATGCTCTGGTGTTTTTGATTGAACACCACCGTGATCCGGAACGGGGTGAACCGGGCAGCGACTGGATTTTGGACGCACAGGACCATCGGGCCTGTCTACGCGCCACCGAAAGTGCCGTGGTGATTGCCAATTATATCAGGCTGTTGGGCTTTGGGGCGAAGGCCCATACGGCGACGTCGTCTGATGTGGATCTAGGCAAAGTGGCCTTGTCAGCGGGATTGGTGACCTGTGAAGACGGCACTTTGGTGGCCCCGTGGTTGGGAACGCGGTATGGCTTGGCGGTGATCACCACCGACATGGAGCTTGCGCATGACGGGGCACTGGCGCCGATGGCGGCGCAACCTTGGTTCAAGACACAGGGGCCGGCGTGGTGGTTGGGCAAAGGCTTTGCCAAATCGGCAATGAACCAGGACCCGTACCGCAACCGAGATTACGTGAAAGGTTCCCAGCCGTTTGAGCGTTTGAAGCGGGTGAAGACGCCAACAACCTACATCGATGAGGCCAATGTGGCGCGGGTGCCCAAGCGGGCGGACCTGTTTGCGCGCGCGCAATTTGGTGACATGGGCAAGTCGCTACAGGACGCGGCCAAGGGCGGATACTACGTGCGCAAAGCCGCGCCAAGCATGGCGCAGCGGCGGGCTTTGGGGGCCTTTGTACTGTTGCAAGATGGCGCAAGCTCTAATGTGAAAAAACCAACAGATTCAGAGCGTAATGCGGCGAACTTGAAAGCGGCAACCTACTTCCTTGGTGTGGATGCCGTGGGGCTAAGCCGCTGTCCGGTATGGGCGTGGTATAGCCACGATGCCACCGGTACGCCAATCAATCCGGTGCATGACAATGCGATCAGCATGATTGTCGATCAGGGTTACGAGACCATGGAAGGCGCCAGCGGAGATGACTGGATCAGCGTGGCGCAATCGATGCGGGCTTATTTGCGGTTTTCCTTGCTGGGCGGCGTGATTGCACAACAGATCCGCAATCTGGGCTACAAGGCCAAAGCGCATACGGTGATGGATGGCGAGGTGCTGCAACCTCCGTTGTTGTTGTTGTCCGGTCTGGGCGAGGTGAGCCGGATTGGCGAGGTGATCCTGAACCCCTATCTGGGACCGCGTTTGAAGTCGGGGGCGGTGACCACGGATATGCCGATGGATCACGACCAACCGATTGATTTTGGGCTGCAAAACTTCTGTGAGAACTGCAACAAATGTGCGCGGGAGTGTCCTTCTGGGGCAATTACGGCCGGACCAAAGTTGATGTTCAACGGCTACGAGATTTGGAAGTCGGACAGCCAGAAATGTGCGACCTATCGGATCACCACGCCAGGGGGCTCGATGTGTGGGCGCTGTATGAAAACCTGCCCATGGAACCTTGAAGGACTGTTTGCAGAAGCCCCATTCCGTTGGGCGGCGAGCAATTTCCCCAGCCTTGCCAAACCTTTGGCGAAGCTCGATGACGCCGTGGGCAATGGCGGTCTGAATGACACCAAGAAATGGTGGTGGGATCTTGAATTGGAGGAAGACGGGGCGTATCGGCCAACCCAACATCCGCTCAACCGTCGGGATTTGCAGAAAGATCTGGACCTAAGGTATGAGGATCAGACGTTGGCGGTGTATCCGGCGGCGCTGGCGCCGCATCCGTGGCCTTATCCGTTCCCGATGGATCGGGAGGCGGGGATTCAGGCTTATGAAACAATGGTTTCTGCGGATGAGTACAAGGCACGTGTGGCCTCGGGCGATGACAGTGTGATCGACCGTTATGTGGTGCCGGACGCCGAAGATGCGCCGGTGGTGCAGGTGAAAATTTCGCATGTTGAGCCGATGACGGCGGATGTGACAAAGTATGAGTTCCAAACTTTGGATGGGACCGAGTTGCCGGAATGGACGGCAGGCGGGCATTTGGATGTGTTGGTCGCGCCGGAGTTCTTGCGCCAGTACAGCATGTCAGGAGATCCTAAAGATCGGTCAAAGTATCAGATCGGTGTGTTGCGTGAAGACGAAGGGCGGGGCGGAAGTGCCTTCCTGCACAGGATTTTTCGCGAAGGGCGCAAGGTGTTTGTGTCCAAACCCATCAACCATTTTGAGCTTGTTGAGGATGCGACCAAGAGCTTTCTGATGGGCGGTGGAATTGGCATCACACCGATGATTGCCTTTGCCCATCGCCTGCATGATCTGGGGCGGGATTTTGCGTTGCATTATTCCGCAAGCCGAGAGGGTGGCGCCGGATATATCAATGATCTCAAGGCGATGCCCTGGGCGGACAAGGTGGTGTTCCACTTCTCTGACAAAGGCACGCGGGCGGATCTGGATGCGGTTCTTGGTGGCTACCAAGACGGCTGGCATGTTTACACCTGTGGGCCGGATCGGTTCATGGAGGGTGTGATGCAAGCAGCTGAGCGTCAGGGCTTCCCGGAAGAGGCGCGGCATTTGGAGTATTTTAATGTGCCGGAGCAGCCGGACTATGAGAATTTCGACTTCACGTTGAAGCTCAAGGATGGTCGAGAACTTCTTGTTCCAGCTGATAAAATCGCAACTGACGTGCTTCTGGAAAACGGGGTGCATGTGGATGTGAAATGTGCCGACGGAATCTGTGGTGTCTGCAAATGCGGGCTTGTGTCTGGCGAGGTAGAACACCGTGATTTTGTGCTCTCCAACAAACAGCGCGAGACGTCCGTGATCCTGTGTCAGAGCCGGGCAAAAGAGGCCGGTGGGGTGATTGAAATCGACCT
This sequence comes from Shimia sp., assembly GCF_049116215.1. Taxonomy (GTDB): domain Bacteria; phylum Pseudomonadota; class Alphaproteobacteria; order Rhodobacterales; family Rhodobacteraceae; genus Shimia. The sequence goes on from NZ_JAGDZB010000003.1 coordinate 363,503, forward strand.
ATAGAACGGTGCGTTAACTGACGGAAATACCGGCGTTTTGCACGTCGGTATTTTGTCGGTATCGCGGCTGTTTTGCGGAGGTGCGTATTTTTGTCGGCAATTGGTTAATCGACCAGCACCCCGAGAGGTGCTGGCCGATTTTGTTAGACTAGGCCGGATTTTCCAATCTCAAGCGCGGCACCTATGACAAGGTCGGCGGCCACGGATGCCAGGATCATGCCCATGACGCGGCTGACAATGGCGGCGCCGGAGTTGCCGATCACACGGATGATCGGCCCAGCGGCCAACATACAGAGGTAAGCAATGGCTAACACGGCCAACATGACCACGGCGGTGATGGCCTGATCTGGAATGGCGACATAGTTGTTGTCCGTCAGCAGCACGATGGCCAGCATTGCGCCGGGACTTGCCAAGGACGGTACCGCCAGTGGGAAGACGGCGGGTGAGGGTTTCTCGGTCAGTTCAGCGTCCGCGTCGGCCGCGTGTTTGTCGCTCTCTGGTTTGCTCTCGCCAAAGATCATGGTGAGCGCAAAGAGGAAGAGCACAATCCCGCCTGCGATCTGGAAAGACAGCAGGCTGATGCCAAGGCCGTCGATCAGCAGTTGGCCGAAGATCAGGAAGAAGAGCAGGACCCCTGCGGAGACTGCCGCTGCGAGGAGTGCGGTTTTACGCCGCTCAGGCGCGGTCATGGTGGCAGTCACCGCGATGAAGACGGGAATCGTGCCGATTGGGTCGATCACAACCCAGAGGGTGACAAAGCGTTCAAACAAATCCATGGGGGTAGGCTAGGGGGTGTTCGTTGGGAAGTCATTAGGGTTGTCACAGGAAAGCGCGCCCGTCGCTTGTGCGACGGGCGCTGTTGTTAGCCAACCAAGCGTTGTGTTTCACCCGCGATGATGCCTTCTTCGTCAGTAGGTATGACAAAGGCGTCGAGGCGGCTGTCCGCCGTTGTGATGCGGGCGCTGCCTGCGGTGTTGGCTTTGTCGTCGAGGTCTGCCCCAAGCCAGGCGCAGCCTTGCAGGATGCGGGCGCGGATGGCGGCAGCGTTTTCGCCGATGCCGCCGGTGAAGACCAGAGAGCCGACGCCGCCCATGGAGGCCGCCAAGGCGCCGATTTTCTTGCAAGCCTGATAGACAAAGAGGTCCACCGCCTCGGCAGCAGCGGGGCTGTCAGAAGCGAGCAGGTCGCGCATGTCGGAGCTGATGTCTGAGACACCCAAGAGGCCGGACTTGGTGCCCAATGTGTCTTCGATCTCGGCAACGGACATGCCGCGATCGCGCAACATGTGGAAGATCACGCCAGGGTCAAGTTCGCCGCAGCGTCGGCCCATGACCAGACCGTCCAGCGCGGTGTATCCCATGGTGGTGGCGACAGATTTCATGTTTTGCATCGCGCACATCGAGGCGCCGTTGCCGAGGTGGGCAACGATGACTTTGCCATTGGGCTTGTCCAGATGGTGCGGCAGTTGGGTGGAGATGTAGTGGTAGCTCAACCCGTGGAAGCCATAACGCAGCACGCCGTCGTCTGAGAAGCTACGTGGGATGGCGAAGAGCTGCGCGATGCGCGGCTGGGTACGGTGGAAAGCGGTGTCAAAGCAGGCGACCTGCGGGATGTCAGGCCAGCGGCGGGCGACGGCTTCGATGCCCGCGAGGTTGTGCGGCTGGTGCCCCGGCGCCAATGGGGCGAGGGTGCGCAGCTTGGCAATCACCTCGTCGGTGACCCGTGCGGGGGCGGCAAAATCCTGACCGCCATGTACCACACGGTGCCCTGCGCCGATGATGCGCAGGTTGTCAGAGAGGCCGGCGATATGAGTCAGCAGCCAGTCGAGAATTTCGGCGTGGGTGGCGTTGTCTGCCACCGGCACGTCGATGTGTTTTGCGCCGCCATGGTATTGTGGGTCCAGGCCGATGCGGTCGACTTGACCATGCAATACTTGTTTTAAGTCAGCGCCATAGACGGCATATTTGATGGAGGAAGATCCGGCGTTCAGGACCAGAAACGCGTCGTGTGTCTCTGCCATCACATCAGATCCCGACCAAGATTGTGGTGCACCATCAGTTGCGCCAGTGCGGCGGAGACCAGTCGGGAGAGTGTGCCGTCTGCGCGGGAGGTCAGCATGATTGGCACACGGGCGCCCAGCACTAGGCCGGCGCTGTCGGCACCGGCGAGATACATCAGCTGTTTGGCAATCATATTGCCAGCCTCAAGGTCTGGGGCGACAAGAATGTCGGCCTCTCCCGGCACGGGAGATTTGATGCCTTTGGCGTCGGCGGCTTTGCGCGAGATGGCGTTGTCAAAGGCCAGCGGGCCGTCCAGCACGCCGCCGGTGATCTGGCCACGGTCAGCCATTTTGCAGAGTGCGGCGGCCTCTACGGTCGAGGGGATTTTGGGGTAGATGGTTTCCAGAGCGGAGAGGATGGCGACTTTGGGTTCTTCCACGCCAATCGCGTGGGCGAGCTCGATGCTGTTTTGCACGATGTCGGCTTTGACCATCAGATCGGGGAAGATGTTGATCGCGGCGTCGGTGATCAGCAGCGGTTTGGGGTAGGTCGGCACGTCGAGCACAAAGACGTGGCTCATGCGGCGCTCGGTGCGCAGGCCGGTGACCTTGTCGACCACTGCGCTCATGACCTCGTCGGTGTGCAGCGCGCCTTTCATAAGGGCCTGGGCTTTGCCTTCGCGCACAAGGCGTACAGCTGCTTGAGCGCTGGCGTGGCTGTGTTTGGCGTCGATGATCTCCAGACCGTCGATGTTGAGGCCTTCCTCGGCAGCGACAGCCTTGATGCGGTCTTCGGGCCCGACCAGAATGGGGGTGATCAGGGTTTTGTCGCGGGCTTCGAGCGCGCCGATCAGGGAGGCGGCGTCACAGGGGTGCACAACGGCGGTGGCGATCGGGTCCAGCGGCGCGGTGGCGGCCAGCATGGCGTCAAAACTGTTCACGTGGGGGGCGGACTGTTCCAAGGGAGGCTCCAGTGCTCAAAAGGGTAATCTGTTGGCGCGTTATGCTCCCAATATGGAGGGCCCACTTTGATTCACAACAAAAATAGTGGGGAAAAGCCATGCGAAAGGCGCAACCCTGCGTCAACTTGAGCGGGGCTGTGTAAGGCGCTGAAATTGTGGGGGCTTAGGCGTTGGCGTCAAAGCAGCCGAAGTGGGACTGGGCAAAGACCAAGGGTTTGCCTTCGCCAATCCAGAGGCGTTCCACCTGTCCCACTACGATGTCATGGTCGCCGCCATCGTGCACCGCATGGGTGCGGCATTCAAAGCGGGCCAGGCAATCCGGCAGCAGCGGCACGTGATCGGCGTTGGTGCCATGTTGCAGCGTGGCGAAGGGATCGCCGTTGCGGGCGAAGTCCATGGCCAAGGCGCTCTGGTCGTCGCGCAGCATGTGGATGGCAAAGTGGCTGGCCCCGGCAAAAAACGGGTGACGCTCGGAATTGCGGGCCGGGCACCAGAGCACCAGCGGCGGATCAAGCGAGACGGAAGAGAAAGAATTGGCGGTCATGCCAAGCGGTCCCTGCGCGGTGGGCACGGTGACAACGGTCACACCGGTGGCAAAGCAGCCCAGAGCGTCGCGGAAGCGGCGCTGGTTCTCAGCCGTTGGGGCAAAGGTCTCATCGGTCATGTGCAGGTTGTCTCTCATCTCGCGCATCCTAGCGCAGCAATGGGCCGAAATTAGGGCGGGCGCAAGTGTCAGTTTTATCTGCGCTTACGTTCCCAAACGGCCTGTGCCCAGGGTGCTGCGGGCTCTCCTTATATATACATCGCATTTTACGCAAATTGTCTGCGCCTCAATTTTGAGGCTGCCTTGTTTTGGCCGCAAGTCGAACACTGCAAGCCCCAGAAACAGACCGCAAATGGCGCCGATTTGGTCCGAATGCTGCCCCAGATGGTTGTTCAAGTGATTTCAAGGATTTGAGGGAGACACCATGCGTGCCATGAGACTAATAGCCATACTTGCGATGCTGCTTCCGGGCGTTTTGCATGCTGAAGCAAACGTAACGGGAAAGCTGCCGGGAGAGGCCGCAGTAGGACGCTTGATGTTGTCAGGCAAAGCGATGTGTACGGGGGCATTGATCTCGCCGGAGCTGGTGCTGACGGCAGCGCACTGCCTCTATGATCCACGCACTGGCAAAAAGCTGAAGCCGCATCAGATCGAGTTTCAGGCCGGTCTGAAGCAAGGCAAGGCCAAGGCGGTTCGCAAGGTGTCGGTTGCCACGGCGCACCCGAATTACATACACCGCCACAAAGGCAAAGCCCAAGTGGGCAGCGACATTGCGTTGCTGAAACTTGGCAAGCCGATTTCAAAGAATTCCGTGCTGCCGATGCGCTATGGCGCCAATCTGGCCAGCGGCGACATGCTGGGTGTGCTGAGCTACACCATCAGCAACCGCACCGATCCCATTCTGGAATACCCGTGCCGTGTTCTGGCCCGTCAGCAGGAAACGCTGGTGATGAGCTGTGAAGTGAACTTTGGCGCCTCCGGGGCTCCGGTTCTGGCACTGACCAATGGCAACAATCCTGCGGTTGTGTCTGTGGTGTCCGCCAAGGCGGCGATGGGCGGGCAGAATGTCTCCGTTGGGACGCTGCTTAGTGCGGACACGCTCAAACAAATGATTGCCGGCGGGTAGAGCCTCCTGCTCTGGCTCACCTGTCCTTACTGAGGCGGTCTTTTTGGCCGCCTTTTTTTGTTTGGTCAAATGCTTACTTGCCAAACAGTAGACGCAACCCCAGAGCGGAGAGCACAACAGCGGCGACGCGGTCCAGATAGAGCTTGGCGCGCAGGTAGGCGTTGCGGGCTGTGGATGTGCTCATGCCAAAGGCCAGCAGGCTGTAGAAAATGAGCTCAATGGCCAAGTGGTTGGCAAAGACAAAACCCTTTTGCGCCAGCGTCATGCCAGGTGGGAAGATCACCACCAGAACTGCAGCAGCGAAGAGCACGGACTTTGGGTTCATGACCTGAATGGCGACGCCTTGCCAGAAAGCGTGGCGGGCGGGTTTGACCTCGGTAGGGGCCAGTGGTGCGCGCGCGCCTTGCCACATACCGTAGGCGATGTAGAGCAAGTAGAGCGCACCGATGGATTTCACAGCAATGTAGGCCCAGGGGAAGGCGGCAAAGATGGCTTCGAGTCCCAAGAGCGCTGCCAGGGTCCAAAGCGCGGCAACCAGCGCGAGGCCAGCGCCAACGGCGAGACCCGCGCGGCGACCACCGGTGAGGGTGGTTTTTACGGAAATCAGGAAGGCCGGACCGGGGCTGGCAATGGCGGCGGCCAGTGCGAGGTTGAAGGTAAGGATATGAGTGAAGTCCATGGGACGCGGCTCCTGTAACTGTGCTTTAGACGTAAGGGAGCAGGCAAGCCAAGTCACGCAAGAGTTGCGGGGAAAAGGGGTGTGACACAGGCAGTGCTGATAATTTGTGCGGCGGGAATGTGGCGGGAGGTTTGGAGAGGTCCTTAGGGAACCAAAAAGCGTTGGACGCAGGGCAGGGTGCGAGTTGCGCTTAGCTACAATTACGGACATTTCAAAGCGCCACAGGAAGCAACTAGCGTGTGCAGATGCTCTGTGCGCCCGGTCTTACGATCAACGATTATTGCTCAGCTTGGAAAGTTTTCGGGTTCCGGTTTTGCAAAAAACGGGAACCCAAAGATCTACTCTAAAATTTCAGCGGGGTTAGAGGCCTTGGAAGGTATCCGAACCCCACCTTCAACTGTCACCTGGTTCCGGCCGGAGTTTTTGGCAACATACAGCAGTTCGTCCGCACGCTTGAGGAGGGCCGCGGCATCGCTGGCCTTTTCGCAGATCTCGGTGAGACCGATGCTGACCGTTAGGCGGATCTTGTTTGTGTCCGCGACTATTTCGCTGGATTGGATTGTTGCCCGCAGCCGTTCACAGGCAGCATAGGCGCCAATCAAGTCCGTGTCGGGAAAGACCAGAGCAAATTCCTCGCCACCCAATCGACCAACAAGGTCAATTGTGCGAAATTCGCGGATCAACATCCTGGAAAGCTGTTGCAGAGTCTTGTCGCCTGCATCGTGGCCGTAGGTGTCGTTGATCCGTTTGAAATGGTCTACATCGAGCATTGCAACCGACATTGGCACCCCGTCTTGCCGGGCTCTGTCAAATTGCGTTTCCAGAGTTTTTAGAAACGGTCGACGGTTGGACACCTGGGTTAACGGGTCTGTGTTTGCCTCGATCTGAAGGAGCTCATAAGCTTTGGTCAGCTCGCGAATGCTCAAAATGCCGATAAGTTTGCCACCCTCAAGCACAGGCATGTGCCGGATCGAGTTTTCATTCATCAGGTGCAACAGGTAGGAGATTTCGTCGTCCGGTCCGCACGAAATAACGGAACAGGTCATGACGTCAGACACCAAGGCGTCCGCAGCTTTTGGGTCGCAACTTGCTACAACAGGGAGGAGGTCCCGTTCAGAGATGATGCCGATCATTGTGTTGGTTTCGTCGGTCACCACCAGGGCGCCAAGTCTGAGATCCAGCAGCGTTTTGGCAGCTTGTCGGAGCGTTGATTGCGGTCGAATTCCTTCAACCTTGTTGGTTTTTTTTGCGTTGAGTAACTGAGATACTTTCACCCTAAATGCCCCCTGAGCAACGGTACGTAGTGGGGGGAGCAGTAAAGGGATAGCGGTTAAAAGGTTCTTTCTACATACATGTTTGGTGGTGAAATTTTTACTCAACTATCAATGGTTTGCGCCTCAAACAAATGTGGGGTTGGGGGCAAAAACGGTTGAGTGACTGCGTGATTGAAGGGCGGTGTGCAGTGGCGTTGTTACTGTCCTTCCGACTTCTGGCTTTTCACCAAGACCAAACACAGGATCGCAGCTAGGAGCAGAAACATTGCGCCGAGACTCCATGCGACGGAGAGCGAGTAAAGCTCCGCGACGGCACCGGTGAGGAGCAGGCCCAATGCAGCGCCCAGCTGTTGGATCAAGGAGCGCAGGGACAGCAGGGTGGAGCGTTGATGATCCCCGACGCAGCGATGCAGGATGCTGCTGGCCGGGGTTTCGCAAATGCCAAGACAGATGGAATAGAGGATGAAGACGGTTGCAAAGGAGAGGATGTGGCCTTGGAAGGCGAGGGCGATTTGCACAGCTGCGAGGCAGATGAAGGTGGCTGCGAGTGTTTTGGCGTGGCGGCGGTTGAAGAACTTGCTGACGTGTGGTGAGAGCGACGCGCCAAAAGCGATGGCGAAGAAATAAGTGGCGGTCAGGGCACCGATGGCGGTGTTGGCGTAGGTCTCGTTCAGCATAGGCTTGGCGAATGTGGGCCAGAGTACCTCAACCGGGTTGGTGGCCATGAGGAAGAGCGCCAGTGCGGCCAACAGAAGCGACAGCGTGCGGTGTTTGAGGGCCAGTAGGCTGGCGTCTTTGACCACTAGGGGTACGTTGGCAAAACCTTGTTTGAGCGCGCCTTGGCTCTTGGGGCGAGGCGGCTCGAAGATGGCGCGTTTGGTGAAGGCAAACACGCCGAGCATCACGGCAAAACTGGCGGCGTAGGAGGTATCGTAGGAGCTGAACCCGAGGGTTTGCGCATATGAACCCAGGAGGTCGGGGAGAAACCCGCCGAGGATCGCGCCTATCGCCAGGCCGATGGCATTCGCAGATTGCGCTTTGGCGAGGGCGGGTTGCACGTCCACATTTGGGGCGGTTGATTTGAAAGTTTCGAGAAACCACGCGTCCAGAGTGCCGGAGCGAAGCGCGCGGCCAAAGCCGATGAAGGCAAAAGAGAGCGCGAGCACGTAGAAATTGCTGGTGGAGAGAAAGAGCGCGAGGGAGATCAGGCTGGCGATGACGGCGGTCAGAAAGACCGGTTTGCGCCCGATGCTGTCGGCCAAGCCGCCAAAAGGTAGTTCCATCGTCATGGTGGTGAGCGAGTAGACCCCGAAGAGCAGCGAGATTTGGAACAGGTCCATGCCGCGATTAGTGAGGGCCAATGCGACAACGGCCACCGTGAGCCCCATGGCAAACCGATCCAGAAACTGGTGGATTTGAAACACCCGAATGTGGCGTTGTGCTGAGGCGCTGAGGTCTGAGAAGGAGAACGCGGTTTCTGGTGTCATGGTGGCACCTTCGACGTTGCGGTCAGGTTGCGCAACAGTTTGATCGCGCGTTGGTTGCGGCTATGGTTCGCGGAAGGCCTCTTTGCTCTTGTAGAGCGGCTTCATCAGGTAGCGCAGGACGGTTTTGGAGCCGGTGTGCAGTTCCACGGTGGCGCGCATACCGGGGCGGATTTCGATGGCTTTCTGGCGTTCTGTGAGCGCGTCGGCGTTCACGTTCACGGTGACCTTGTAGTAAGGCGGCGCCGATGGGTCACGTTCGTCCTCAAAGGTGTCAGCGGAGATGAAATCCACTTTGCCTTTGAGCGAGCCGTAGATGGTGTAGTCATAGGCGGAGAGCTTGATGGAGGCGTCTTGTCCCGGCTCGACGTTGGCGATGTTCTCCGGGCGGACCTGGGCCTCGACAAACAGTTCTTCGCCCAAGGGGATGATTTCAAAGATTTCTTCGCCGGGACGCACGACGCCGCCAATGGTGGTCACGGCGAGGTTGTTCACAATCCCGCGCATGGGGGCGGTGATCACGGTGCGGGAGAGTTGATCCTGCGCGAGGCGCATTTCTTGGCGTAGGGAGGTGATCTCTTTCAGGGTTTCGGAATATTCTTCCGCCAGCGCCAATTCGGCCTGTGTGAGGATGTCCATGTAGCGGATTTCAGCCTCGGAGGCTTTTTCGCGGGCCTTATTGACCTCCAGCAGGGCGACAAACTCTTTCTTGTAGAGGCGCTCCATATTGGAGAGCTCTTCCTGGGCCTGTTCGAGCTGGGTAAAGGCACCTTCGCGGCGGCTGTCGATGTCGGTTTGGCGGGCTTCAATTAAGGCTTTTTCCGAGGCCAGAATGCGTGGGGCACGTTTGGCGAGGTCTTCGGGCACGTCAAATGCAAATTGACCGTCGATCTCGGCCTCAAGGCGTAGGCGGCGCAGTTCCAATGCGTCGATCTGGTCTTGCAGGTCGTCAAAGGCGGAGCGGAAACGGGTGTCAGACAGAGTGGCGAGGATTTGGCCGGACTCAACAAGGTCGCCCTGTTTCACGGCGAGATCAGCGAGGATGCCGCCCTCGAGGTTTTGCACCGATTGGGAGCGGGAAGAAGACACAACCTGACCGTCTGCGCGTACAATTTCGTCGACCCAGGCAAAGGCGGCCCAGATGACAAACAGCCCAACTGCGGCGGCAATCAGGCGGATGGTCAGGCGGGAGGCTTTGAGTTGGTCATCAAGGCCGGTTTCATTGTCAAACTCGGAGGTGGTCATCCAGCCGCGCCTTCGGCGAGGTGGGCGAGGACCTGTTCACGCGGGCCATCGACCACGAGGCGGCCGTTTTGCAGGATCAAGGTGCGAGTAGACAGTGCCAAGATGGGGGTTCGGTGCGTGGCAATGAGCGCGGTGCGGCCTTCCAGCCATGTGGAAAGGCGGCTGACCAGTGTGCGTTCCAGCGTTTGGTCAAGCGCGGCGGTGGGCTCATCAAGCAGCACGATGCTGGGGTTTTGCAGCCAGAGGCGGGCCCAACCGATGGATTGACGCTGGCCGATAGACAGGCCTTCGCCGCCGTCGCGGATTTGTAGATCCAGCCCCTGCGGGTGGTTGCGCAGGAAGGGGCCGAGGCCCGCGAAATCGAGTGCGGCCATCAGGCGATCGTCGTCGCGTTCCAACTGCGTCAGGTTAAGATTGTCGCGCAGGGAGCCCGCGAACAGGCGCACGTCCTGGCTGAGATATCCGATGTTGCGGCGCAGGTCGCGTTGGTCGATCTGGCCCATGTCGGTGCCGTCCAGCAGAACGCGGCCTTTGGTCGGGCCGTAGAGACCGGCCATGAGTTTCAGCAAGGTGGATTTGCCGGAGCCATTGGCGCCAAGGATAGTCACGCGTTGGCCTGGTTTGATGACCACGCCAGGCACATCAAGGGAGGCACCGCTGTGTTCGTCATAGGCAAAGGACAACTCGCGCAGTTCAAACTGGCCTTCGAGTTTCTCGCGGCGCAGGTACTTGCGTTCGCTGTCTTTCTCTTGTTCAGAAAGGGCAATGGCATCAAGGCTTTCCAGAGCGCCTTTGACGTTGGACCAGCGGGCCAGAGTGCCGGCAAATTGGGTCAGAGGGGCCAGCGTGCGGGAGGTGAGGATACCGCAGGCAATAATAGTTCCGACGGTGAATTCACCGGCGAATACCAGGTAGGTGCCGATCACCACAGTGGCGATGTATGTCATTTGCTGCACGCCCTGAGACCAGTAGGTCAAAGCGGAGCTGAGGCGGCGCTGTTCGGCGGAAGAGTGGCTGGAGACGGCGTTGAGTTCGTCCCACAGGCGCAGCACGCGGTCTTCGCCGCGCTGGGTTTTTACGGTGTCGAGCTCAGTGATGACCTCTTGCAGCAGGCGACCCACTTTGGCGGAGGCGCCTTGGGTTTCCCGCGAGAGGTTAATCATGCGTTTTTGCAAGACGTAGGCGGGCAGGACCATGAGCACGCCGCCAAACATCAGCACCCAGACAAGGTTGCCTGCAATCGAGGCCACAAGCGCGAGGAAGATGAAGATAAACGGCATATCCGCCAGCACCGAGATGGTGGTGGAGGTGAAGAAGTCACGCACGGCGCCGAAGTCTCGCATCGCGGCAAACAGGCCGGATGGGGGCAGGGGGCGGCGGTCCGAGCGCATGCCCAACAGGCGTTTCATCAGGCGGTGCTGGATGGAGATTTCCATGCGGCGGCCTGCGGCGTCGCTCATCTTGGCGCGAGCGAGTTTGAGCAGGCCTTCGAGACCAATGGCGAAGATTGCACCGACGGCCAGCACCCAAAGCGTGGCTTGGGATTGGTGCGGGATCACGCGGTCGTAAACCTGCAGCGAGAAGAGCGCGACGGCGACGGCCAGAAGGTTGGCGACCAGCGAGCCCAGCATGATCTCGCCCATGTGGCGACGGTATTTGGTGAACTCGCCCCAGAACCAGTGGCCGGACATACCGTCTGCGATCTGCGGCACGTGGCGTTCAGCCAATTGGCGCAGAGAGACTTTGGCGCGCAGGGCGGTGCCGGAGAAGAAGGGCTCAAACTCGGTGACAGGCACTTCGGCGCGGTTGTCGGCGCAGCTGTCGTCATAGACGTAGAGCGTGTCTTCGTCCTGAGACAAAACCAGAATGGCTTGGCCGTTGTTCATCAAGGCAACAGCAGGCCAAGCGGCCGCTGTGACTTTCATTTTGTGATGGGTTTTGGGCTCGACGCCTGCATGTGCGAGCGCGCCAGACAGCGCTTTGATCGACACGTCACCGGGCGCGTTGGTCCACATGTGTTCGGCCACATCGGTCACAGGCACGTCGACGCCGTTGAGCGAGGCGAGTGTGGAGATCAGCGTGGCGCGGTGTTGAATGCGGGTGGCGGTGGCTTCAACCAGATCGTGGATGGCATCCGACGGCGCAGACGCTGCAGCAGGTTTGGCTGGCGCCGGTGCCGCGAGGGTTTTGGGGGTGATTTGAGCCACTTGCGTGGGAGCGGGCGTTTGGGCAGGCGCGGGGGCCTTGTTGGCGGCTTTGGTGGATTTCACGGCCGCAATGGACAACACCACCGGTGCTTTGCCTTTGGAGTCCCCGGTGCTCAAATTGCGTCTCCGTCTGCCAGCAGACCCAGATCGCGGGCCAGCTCTAATTGTGCCAGCAGCTTGTCGTATTTGGCGTCGACGCCGTCAAGGGAGCGCAGCACGGATTGTTCGTAAACATCGACCACTTCCAGCACGGAGCGCTGGCCGGCACGGAATTGCGCCTCAAACAGCTTATACGTCTCGCGGCCTTCGCGGGCGAGCTGGTTGGCTTCACGCTCTTGGCGTTCCAGGCTTTGGATGTTGCTTTCCAGGCGCTTGCGGTCACGGGCACCGTCTTCGCGGGCTTCGTCCACCTGGCGGGCAGCAATGTCTTTGGAGGCTTCGATGGCTTTCAGTCGATCACCGGTGCCAAGGCCGAGGCCCACATCGTTGGAGAGGTTGAGGCCTGCGCTGTTGCCTTTGTTGGTGGTGCGCGCCGAGGCTTTGAGGCCTGGCAATTGTGCGGCGCGTTCCACAGTGGCTTGGGCGACGGAGCGTTCTGCCTCGGCGCGGGCGCGCAGCACTTCAAGGGGTTCGACGGCAGGATAAGACTGCGCAGAGAGGGCAGAGGCTGGTTTCAGTGTGAAGGCGGTGCCCGTCATGGCTTTGAGTTCAGCCAGAGCGGTGCCCGCGCTTTCAGAGGCGGTTTCGCTTTTGGTTTCCAGCGTCCGAATCTTGGTGCGCACCATGCGCAGGTCGCCTTTGTTGGAGACACCGCCATCCACACGCCCCTGCACAATGCGTTCAAAATGATGCAGTTGCGCCAGACCTTTGTTGCCGACCTGAGCTTTCTCCTGACCACGCAAGCCTTTGATATAGAGCGCCAAAGCGGTGTAAGTGCGTTCGTTCAAGTCCTCAGAGAGGGTGACGGCCGCAACTTCGACATCGGCGGCGGCGTATTCGCGCTCGGCCTTTTTGCGGCCGTGGTCAAACAGCACCTGTTCAAACACCAGACCCGCAATCACGTCGCTGAGGGTGTTGAGTGAGATTTCCGGGCTCAGGGTCGGAAGCCAGTTTTTGTTTTCAGCCTGAGCGCGCAGTTTTGCGGTTTGCAACTGGGCCTCGGCGGAGCGGCGCGAGGAGGTCAGCGCCACGTCGGCGACATGGCCCATGGCGCTGTCAGATGGAATAACGGAGCGGCGGGACAAGAGTGTGTTGAGGATATCGCTTTGGGTTTTGGCATCCGCATCCTGCTCAAAGCTGGTGCGTTTGCTGACTTCAGCTGCGGCCTCGGCACCCTCTGGTTTGGCTTTAAGCAGGCCCATGGGCTTGCTCATGTCCGGCAGGTGCTCACTCATATTGGCCATGCAGCCGCTCAGGAGCGTGGCTCCCAGAAGGAGGGGCAAGCAGGTGGTGAGATGGCGGCGGGACATGGTGGCAGCGATATTCCGGAGCATTGGATTTGAATGGGGCGGCCTGTGGCCGCCCCAAAGCATCATCAGATGATGACGTTGATGTCTTGGTCGACGATCAGGGTCACGCCGTCATTTCCAACCGTGTAAACATCATAAGCTTCGCCTTCGATATCAACGGTTTGGTTGGTCTTGGTCGCGTCTGTGACAGTGATCTGGTCATCCGCACCGCCGTGGATCGTGAGCGTGTCAGAGGTGTCTGACAGGTCTTTGATCTGGGCTTCAGTCAGGGTCAAGTTGGCATCAGAGGCGTAGTCCAACTCGATGCCTTCGATGTTGAAGTTGCCCGCCGCTGCGTGGTCCAGTGTGCCCGCGTTGGTGACGTTGTCATCCAGCACCAACAGCGTGTCCGACTGGTTACCAGCGTCATCGGTGGAGGCAATCACCAGGTGCGTGCCATCCGAGGCGCGCGGGTTCAGAACATAGAGCGATTCATCGCCGCCCAGAGCCACTTCGGTGGTGGCCAGCTCGGCAGTGGAGCCGTCCTGGTTGAGGGCGTGGATCTCGTAGTCCTGGTTCTCGGTGCTGAGAGACAGGGAGGTCACGTCGTCATCCGCGAATGTCACGGACTGAACTACCGGGTTGGTGATTTCCGTGTCCACGGCAAAGGTGGCGTTGGCTGTGGCGGTGTTGCCAGCGGCGTCGGTCACAGCAAGTGTGGCATTGGCGGTGTAGGTGCCTTCGGCCAGGGAGCCGTTTTCGTAGGTCACAAACCAGTTGCCGGAGGCATCGGAGGTTGTGCTGCGCACCACCCCATCCACGGTCACAACCACGGAGGAGTTTGGCTCAGTTGTGCCTTCCAGCACCACACCGCCTTGCATTTGCGCGGCGTTGACCGGTGCAGCAAACACGCCTGCAGAGAGGTCCACGTCAATGGATGTGGCAGTATCCACATGCACGGTGGAGGTCGCGGTGGCTGTGTTGCCTGCCGCATCGGTTGCGGTCACGGTCACGGGAGCGTCGTATTCGCCTTGCGGGATGTCCGCTGCGGTGAAGTTCGCAACCCATGTGCCATTTGCAGCGGCGGTCACGGTACGGGAGGCACCGGCGATTTGCACAACCACATTGCTACCGGCGTCTGCGGTGCCGGTGAGGCTGACACCACCGGCCACTTCGGCCGCGTTGGCGATGTCGTCGCCGCCAACTTGGCCTGCATTGATGCCCGCGGACAGTTCGGTGTCCACGGCCACGGTGCCGGTTGTGGTCGCGCTGTTGCCAGCGGCGTCGGTTGCAGTGATGGACACGGTGCTGTTGTAGGTGCCTTGCGGAATTTCACCGGCTGCGAAGGTTGCCGCCCAGGTGCCGTTGGCCGCTGTGGTTACGGTGTGGGTCACGCCTTCCATGGTCACAGCCACCGAAGAACCGGGTTCTGCTGTACCGGTCAGGGAGAAACCGCCAGCCACTTCGCTTGCGTTGGCGGTGTTGTCGCCACCCAGCTGGCTTGCGTTCATGGAGGCCGAGATTTCGGTGTCCACGCGGAAGCTGTCTGAGGTGGTGGTGACGTTGCCTGCCAGATCGGTCGCAGTAACGGCCACGGTGGTGTCGTAGGTGCCCTGCGGGATTTCACCGGCGGCGAAGGTGGCAGACCAGCTGCCATCACCGGCGGCGGTCACAGTGTGGGTCACGCTCTCGACGGTCACAGCGACAGAAGAGCCCGCTTCTGCGGTGCCGGTCAGGGTGACGCCCGCCGCAGCCTCAGCTGCGTTCACGATATCATCGCCCGCAACCGGGGAGGTGATGGTCGCCAGGCCGTCGGTGTCGATATGCACCGTAAAGGTCTCGGTGTGGCTGTTGCCTGCCAGATCGGTGGCAGTGATTGAGACTGTGCTGTCGTAGGTGCCGGTGCCAATCGCGGAGGCATCAAAGGCCGAAGACCAGGTGCCATCGCCGGCGACGGTCACGGTCTGGGTCACGCCTTCGAACAGGATCGAGAGCGAAGAGCCAGGCTCACCAGTGCCAGAAAGTACAACACCATCAGAGGCTTCTGCTGCGTTGATGATGTTGTCACCCTCAACCACTCCCATGGCGACGCCAGGGGCAATGGTGTCCACTTCGAGCGTGTCGGTCACAGTGGTGACGTTGCCGCGCTCATCGGTGGAAGTGATGGTGATGCCAGTGGTGTATTCGCCGGTGGACAGGGAGGACGAGTCAAAGGTCACAGTCCAAGAGCCGTCACCCTGAACGGTGGTGCTTTGGCTCACGCCGTCGATTTCCACTGTCAGGGCCGCGCCGGGTTCGCCGGTGCCGCTGATGACGTGGCCAGTGGTGTGGTCGTCTTCGTTGACAATGTCACCGGTGGAGACGGTGCCGTCCATGATGGACACATCAGGCGGAGTGGTGTCGATGTCGACAGATGGGCCGTCCAAATCATAGACGGTGCCGCCCGGGTTTTCGACGCTGACGCTGACGTCATAATCGCCGTCATCGGGCAGGTCGCTTGGTTCGAAGGTCACCTCATAGGTGCCATCGTCTCCAATGGTGCCGGTGCCGGTTTCACCACCGATGGTCACGGTCACGGTGGAGCCGGGTTCGCCGGTGCCGGTGATGGTCACGCTGTCGTCGCCGGAGCCGCCAACAAGGCGCGGCACGTCTGCGTCGTCTACGGTTGGCGTGATGGTGTCATCATCGCCGTCGTCGTCTCCGTTATCATCATCGTCGTCATCGCCACCGCCATCACCGCCGCCGGTGGTGTCGTCGTCGTTTGGCTCTTCGTCGCCGCCGTCATCATCGTCACCTGAGCCGTCGTCGCCTTCGCCGCCATCTACGGTGTCTTCACCGTCACCGCCGCCCAGGGTCGAGGCCACTGCGGCAGCGCCGCCCACTCCAAGAAGGCCAGGCACCAAGCCCGCGAGGGGAGCGGCGAGAGGGGCGACAACCGGTTCAACCCGCTCCAGATCGAGGAAGGCCAGCTGGTCGTACTCGCTCCACTTGTCGGTCATGGACACCGCATCGTATTGCGCGAAATACTGATCGTTGATGGGATCTCCAAGCTCGACCACCTGAACTTGGCCGTCTTTGGATAGCAGCAGTTCACGCTCGTCGCCGGAGAAGTAGTTCTCTAGGGTGATGGTTTCGCCGCTCACCAGGTGAATCACCAGATCGCCACCGTCATTTACATAACCGGCGACTTCTGATGGGGCGAGATTTACGGAAACTTGCGAGGCTTGCTGGGTGGCAATGACGCCATTGGCTGCTTCGGCTGTTTGGCCACGTACAACAACTCCGTCCGTACCGCGGACGGCATAACTAAAACTACTCATGTATTCTACCGCTCTAGGTTGATCGGGCTTATGCCCTTGTTTGATTTGAAATGACTATAAATGTGACGGTTA
Source organism: Shimia sp. (assembly GCF_049116215.1). Classification (GTDB taxonomy): domain Bacteria; phylum Pseudomonadota; class Alphaproteobacteria; order Rhodobacterales; family Rhodobacteraceae; genus Shimia. The sequence continues at coordinate 379,863 of NZ_JAGDZB010000003.1, forward strand.
CGTAAGCCAATCACTTTTTTGCCACATTTGTATAAAACTAAGGGATTTCGTAGTTTTTTGGGCGTGTTTTCGGGGTTTTTTCATAACCAACAGCTTTGGCTCGACAATTTTGTGTTGGGGTTGGGGGAAGCTCTAGCAATTGTGGTTTGAGCGTGGAGAAGTCGCAGAGGTAGGGGGATGAGGGCTGTATGGGAGGCGCTGTCCTAGCAATTTTCGGATTTGCTGAGTTGCACAACTTTTGATTGCAATGTGGCTGGGGACAACTTGTTTTGAGCGCCCAGATGCACTGATTGGGTTGTTTGTATGCACACAATAGCCGCCTTTCTGGGCTGAATGCTGGAGTTAGTGGTGGTTCTCACATACTTCGGTGCATTTGTTGCCGGTGGGCAGGAAGTGGCCGAGCCGAGGCGCGCAACTATTTCGCTGTGACCCCTTGAAAATTAGCGTGTTGAAATTCCACATGAAACGGGAAGGTGGCGTGCGTTTTCCCCCTTTCTGATAGAGATGGTGGCCTGAGGAGAACGGCCATTTTGTTGAGTAGATGCGCCAACACGCAAAAAGGCGCTTATTCTCGGCCAATAACAGCCGGTTGACGGGTTTGTCATTTGGGTGTGAGCGGCCTAGACGCCAAGTGGTCTTTTGTTGACCTGCGTCGTGACGGCGCAAAGGAGGGAGCGGGGAACCGTTTTCGGGTTGGCACAGGGCAAATGAGTGGATGCCTGATTTTGGCTGGTCGTGCGGCTTGGGTCAGGTGAATAGCAAGCCCCCTCTTCGAGCAAACGGGGGCATATGGAGACAGAAGATGGTTGGAAAAAAACACTCTGTATGGGTCGCCCCAGCGGCCTTGGTTGTGGGAAGTGTTGCGATGACGTCAGCGGCGTCAGCGCAAGAGGGCTTTCGGTTCTATGGGTTTTTGAACGGCGCCGTTACGAGCGTGGACGATGGTGTGCAAACGCGCAACGAATTCAGTGACAACAGCAACGCGCCAAGCCGGATTGGGGCTTGGTATGAGATGGGCACCGGTGCAGGCACCCTGAAGTTCAACTTTGAGACCGCTTTGGGTCTGCGGGGCACGTCCAGCCTTAGCGCGACTTCCAATGATGACTTCTTTGATTGGGACAAGACCGATCTGCGTAAGTTTGAAGCGATTTATGAAACGGATCGTTTTGGCACGTTCTACGCGGGTCAGGGTTCAATGGCATCTGATGGTATTTCCGGTGGGACTGATCTCTCCGGCACCGATCTGTCCGGTACGGTTGCCGTGGCCGATACCGCGGGCGGTTTTGCCTTCCAGCCTGTTGGGGGTGGTGCAGCCGGTCCAACAATTGGCGACGTGTTCAAGGACTTTGACGGCAGCCGCAAAGGGCGTGTGCGCTATGACACGCCAAGCTTTGGTGGGTTTGTCGTGTCTGCCTCTGCCGGTACGGAAATCCTGAAGGACAATGATGACACCAATTTTTATGACGTGGCGCTGCGCTACGGTGCGGACCTTGGTGACACCACCCTACGGGCGACGCTGTCTTATGCGCAGACCGATGGCGCGGCGGACGACTCCAAGTCGGTTGTTGGTTCTGTAGGGGCACTTCATAACCCATCCGGGATCAGCGGTACGGTGACGCTTGGTCAGAATGACCGTGATAGCGGGCGCAAGAGCGACTACGCCTACGCCAAGCTCGGCTATCAGCGTGATTGGTTCAGCTTTGGCCGTACCCACCTGTCGGTTGACGCTTACCGAGGGAACGACATGGCCTCCGTTGGCGACAAATCGGTCAGCTACGGTTTTGAGGCTGTACAAAAGGTCGACAATGCCAATGTGGATCTGTTCTTCAGCTACCACCAGCACGGCTATGACGTAACCACCGGCACCACTTACAACGATGTGGATGCTTATATGCTGGGTGCGCGCTGGAGTTTCTGATCCCACAGATCAGTTTGAATAGTGAGAGGGCGGCCAGTTTGGTCGCCCTTTTTGCGTTGCTTTGCGACGTGTTGGCTGACAGCCGGAAATTGATGCTGAAACGGTAGGCTGTTTTTGCTGCCTTTGCCCTTGCGCAGAGGTGCGCGTGGCACTAGAAGAGCACAAATTTTTCTCGACTGCGCGCGGACTCATTGTGTCGTGCGCCGCTACTTATGGGGATTCCCGATGCAGGTTACTGAAACGCTGAACGAAGGTCTGAAACGCGGCTACACCATCAAGGTGGAAGCAGCTGAGCTGACCGCAACTGTGAACGACAAGCTGAAAGAAGCGCAGCCGGAAATCGAAATGAAAGGTTTCCGCAAAGGCAAAGTGCCTATGCCGCTTCTGAAAAAGCAGTTTGGCGAGCGTCTGTTGGGCGAAGCCATGCAGGAAACCATCGACGGTGCGATGAACAAGCACTTCGAAGAGTCCGGTGACCGCCCTGCGATGCAGCCAAAAGTCGAGATGAAAGACGGCGAAAACTGGAAAGAAGGCGACGACGTAGAAGTCGAGATGTCTTATGAGGCGCTGCCAGAAATTCCGGAAGTTGACCTGAAAGGCATCAAGCTGGACAAAATGGTTGTGAAAGCAGCCGAAGCGGATGTGGACGAAGCGCTGGCCAACCTGGCTGAAACCGCGCAGGACTTCAAAGCCCGCAAAAAAGGCTCCAAGGCCAAAGACGGCGACCAGGTTGTCATGGACTTCGTGGGCCGCATCGACGGCGAGGCGTTTGACGGCGGTGCCGGTGAAGAGTTCCCACTGGTGCTGGGCTCCGGTCAGTTCATTCCCGGCTTTGAAGAGCAGCTGGTTGGTGTAAAAGCCGAAGAAGAAAAAGACGTGACCGTGTCCTTCCCAGAAGAGTACGGCGCTGAAAACCTGGCTGGCAAAGAGGCTGTGTTCTCTTGCGTCATCAAAGAGGTGAAAGAGCCGGTTGCCGCGGAAATCAACGACGAGCTGGCCACCAAATTTGGTGCCGAGGACCTGGCCGGTCTGAAAACTCAGGTGACCGAGCGTCTGGAAGCCGAATACGCCGGTGCAGCACGCGCCGTAACCAAGCGTGGCCTGCTGGACGCGCTGGACAAGCTGGTGTCCTTCGATTTGCCACCATCCCTGGTGGAAGCCGAAGCGGGCCAGATTGCGCACCAGCTGTGGCACGAAGAAAACCCTGAGGTGGAAGGCCACGACCACCCAGAAATTGAGCCAACCGATGAGCACAACGCTCTGGCCGAGCGCCGCGTGCGTTTGGGCCTGCTGCTGGCAGAACTGGGTCAGAAAGCTGAGGTTGAAGTGACCGACGCAGAGATGACCCAGGCGATCATGAACCAGGCACGTCAGTACCCGGGTCAAGAGCGTCAGTTCTTTGAGTTTGTTCAGCAGAACCAGCAGATGCAGCAGCAGATGCGTGCGCCAATCTTTGAAGACAAAGTTGTCGACTACGTCTTTGAACTGGCTGAGCTGACCGAAAAAGAGGTCTCCAAAGACGACCTGCAAAAAGCCGTAGAGGCACTGGACGACGAATAAGTCCAACACCCGTTAACGGGACAGTGAGAGGCCGCTCCAATTTGGGGCGGCCTTTTTTGTTGCCATGAGTGACGGAGCGGCAGAGTTGACGTTGTGGTGGCATCCGGTTTGCTTAACCTCAAGAAGAGGAGGAGCACCTATGGGATATACAACATTTGATAAGGCCGGATATGACGCCTTTAAGGCCAATGACCGCGACGGCCCGGTACATATGCTGAACCTGGTTAAACTGCGCGCGCAGGCGGACTACGCGGATGGGCGTGTGGCAACCGGGGCGGAGGCTTATGCGGCTTATGGGCGTGAGAGTGCGGCGACCTTTGCCAAACTTGGCGGCAAGATCATCTGGCGCGGTGACATGGAGCAGATGCTAATTGGACCGGAAAAACAGTGGGATCTGTGTTTTATTGCCGAGTATCCCAGCGTGGAGGCGTTTACCTCGATGCATAAGTATCCGGAATACCGGGCGGCGGTAGAGCACCGACAGGCAGCGGTGGCGGACAGCCGGTTGATCCGGATGGCACCTAAGGATCTAGGCGGAAATTTTGGCGCATAAAAAAAGCCCCGGCGATTGGCCGGGGCTTTTGCTTTGATGGTGGCGCTTAGTGTCCGCCGGAGAAGACCAGGACCCGGAACGGCATTAGGATGGCGCGGAAGCGCAGGATCAGCGCGTGGGCGTAGCCAACTGTGTCGATCACATGCAGGGCGACAAATTCGCCGGTGCCGATGTCTGGATCTTGCAGGCGTTCGTGGTTGTTGGTGTAGGCGTTGACCTCGCATTGGCTGCCTGGGGGCAGGTGATCGGTGCCGCCTTCATAGAGCGGTTCCAAAAACGCGATGACGGTGCCGGGGCGTTTGTTGTCCTGCGGGTCACGCAGGCTGTCGCTTGGGCGGATTTGACCGGCGGGGATCACGTCTTGCACGGACACGATCACCATTGGTGTGACGCGCATCGGGCTGGAGAGGCAGGACATTTCCGCCAACATGCCTGGGTGCAGAATTTGTGCGGTCAGCTGTCCAAAGCCCGCCTGAAAGCGGCCGCGCCCACTGTGAGACGGCACAAGAATGCCGGCAGGTCGCAGGATTGGGTTGATGTAGTCGCCAACCTGGAGGCCAAACTGCTCCACACGGCCGTCTTCACCCGCGTAAACAATCATTTTGGCCAACTCGACCTCTGCTTGGTGCAGGGCGGCTTCGGCACTGTCCATTTGCGCGGGAATTTGGGTTTCCAGACGGTGTTTCACGGATTCCACAGCTGAGTGAGCGGAATCCACGGCGGCCAGACGTTCCTGGATCAGGTTTTCGAGACGTTCGACTTCGCGGACTGTCACCGCGGGAGAGTTTTCCTGATACAGGGTGTTTTTACGCTCAAACTCGTCTTTGGTCTGTTCAAAGGCTGCTTCCGCCGCATCCAAATTAGCTTGCGCCACCCGCAGGTCGTCGGTGGCGAGAAGCCTTGCGGCGTCCACTTCGTAGGTCGCTGCCCGCGCGGTGGCGACTGCGGCACGCTGACTGCTGTCGTCCAGTTTGAACAGCGGATCGCCAGCTTTGACGGCTCGGTTGTTTTTCACCATGACATCTACAACGCGCCCCGGAGTTTCAGACAGCAGGGTGACTGTGCGGAAATAGGACGACACGCTGGTGGTGGAGGGGTGGAAGTAGAAGATCAGTGTAATCAGGCTGACGGTGAGGATGAAACAGGCGCTGAGCCCGTAGCGCAGCTCGTACCACATTGAAAACAAAGTGATGTCTTTGCCGATGCGTTTGCCCTGCCAGAAGCGGCGGAACAGGTAATCAGGCAAGATAGTGAGCATGGAGCAGGCGAGAAATTCAAGCATCGATCACGCCTCCGCTTCTTTGGTGGGAGCGGGCGTTTCGGCCACATTTGTTTCGTCGGCCAGCAAGGTGCTGTCTTCGGGTGACGTGGGGCTGCCTCGGTCTGGCGACGGTTGTTTGAGCGCCTCCAGCGCGGCGGCGATGCGACCCAACGGAGTTTCATAATCCGGGATTTGAATAAGCGCGATCATCAGCGCCGCGACCCAATAAAGATTGTTGTGGGTGAAGAGGGCGATCAGGGCGAGCACGCCCACAATTTGCAGCTGGTTTGCGCCCACCTGATGGGCAAGCTTCTCCGGCAGTGAGTGCAGATGCAGGAAAAACGTGACCGCGAGGAAAACCACCACCACGACAAAAATGCCGACGTTGGTCATCATTGGATCGGCCCCAGCGGCGTCGGAAATGAAACTGGGCAGGTGAGACGGGGCCAGGGGATGCAGGCCGGCGGCGGAATCTGTCGACACGGATGGTCCTTAATTGAAGGGGTACAATTAAGGGCAGATTACCGGTGCCAGCGCTACATGCCAAGGTGGCTCATGGCGCGAGGCCGGTTTCTTTCAACAATCCTGCGGCTTTGGCTTCGGGGTAATACCCTTTGGCGTAGAGGAACACGGAGCGGTCATAGTTGCCTTTGGCAACCATGTAGGCGCCACGCAGATATTTTACGGCGTAAGTTAGATTGGTTTCTGCGTCCAAAAGGCCTTGGCGGCCGCCTGTGTAGCCCATGCCGCGCGCGGTCGGCAGCTGGATCTGCATCAAGCCAATGTTGGGGCCGTTCACGGCCCAGGGGCGGTGGGTGCTTTCGCGGATGATCACGCGATGCACCAGATCGCGCGGCACCTCGTAGTGATCCGCCCATTTGTTGATCAGCGCGCGCAGCTCTGGCGTTTCATTTGGGTAAAGCGGGGGATCAAAAGGCTTGGCCTCAGGCTCAGACCGGCCGCAAGTGGCGAGAGGCAGGCTGGCGAGCATAAGACAAGCGGCGCGGCGGGTGAACAAACGGGACATGCAGCCTCCAGATCAAGGGTCGGCGTCAGTATGGCTTTTGATGTCAGGAAGGGAAGGGGGGCATGGCGCTGTGCGCGGTATCTTGCGGATGCAAAGAAAAAGCCGCGCCCAGGTGCACCCGGGCGCGGCTCTGCGATTTCTTCGCGGTGAAGTGCTTACTGCTCTTCGGCAGGCGCTTCTTCGGCGTCGGCAGCTGCCGGCGCAAAATCGTCGTCGTCAGACGCAGCAGCACCGATATCGTCGAACAGTTCGGCGATTTCGAATTCTGCTTCTGCTTCTGCTTCCGCGGCCAGTTCCTGAATGGATTTGCCAGAGGCCTGAAGCTCAGCTTCTTCCTCGGAGCGCGCCACATTCATGTCGATGGTCACGTCGACTTCTGGGTGCAGCAGTACGTGTACTGTGTGCAGACCCAGGTCTTTGATCGGCTTGGCCAGAACAACCTGTTTCTTGTCAACGGTGAAACCAGCGGCGGTGGCTGCTTCAGCGGCGTCACGTGGGGTGACAGAGCCGTACAGGGCACCAGCGTCAGACGCGGAGCGAATCACGATGAACTGCTGTCCGTCGAGTTTCTCTGCCAGCGCTTCGGCTTCTTTTTTGGTTTCCAGGTTGTTCGCTTCGAGCTGCGCTTTTTGCGCTTCGAAGGAGGCGATGTTCGCTTTGGAGGCGGTCAGCGCTTTGCCTTGGGGCAGAAGGAAGTTACGTGCGAAGCCAGGCTTCACGTCAACAACTTCACCCATTTGGCCGAGCTTGGCCACACGTTCCAGAAGGATAACTTGCATGTCAGTCTCTCCTTACTTCACGGCGTATGGAAGCAGTGCGAGGAAGCGTGCGCGTTTGATGGCACGGCTCAGCTCACGCTGTTTCTTTGCGGACACGGCTGTGATGCGCGAAGGCACAATCTTGCCACGCTCAGAGATGTAGCGCTGCAGCAGCTTGGTGTCTTTGTAGTCGATCTTCGGCGCGTTCTCACCCGAGAAAGGGCAGACTTTGCGACGGCGGAAAAATGGTTTTGCAGCCATAACTTAATGTCCTCTCTTAAGGTGATTAGTTGCGGCGTTCGCGACGGTTGTCACGCTCGTCACGTTTCTGCATCTGGATCGACGGACCTTCAGGGTGCTCGTCAACCTTGATGGTCAGAACGCGCATCACGTCATCATGCAAGCGCATCAGGCGTTCCATTTCCTGAACCGCGCTGGAAGGTGCGTCGGTCTTCAGGAAGGCGTAGTGGCCTTTGCGGTTCTTGTTGATTTTGTAGGCCATGGTCTTCACGCCCCAGTACTCGCTCTCAACAACGGACCCGCCGTTGTCAGAAAGAACGGTGCTGAAGTGCTCAACGAGGCTTTCGGCTTGCGCGTTGGACAGGTCCTGGCGCGAGATGAAAACATGCTCATACAGTGGCATGTGCTCTCCATTCAATTATAGGCGCATTTCAAAGAGCGGGGTTTCTCAGTCCTTCTGCCCCCACCCACGAGAGACTGCGCGGTTCAAGCTTTTGCAAAAGGATGGCGCTGTATAGCCGAATTTGGGGGGAGCGCAAGCCTTGTGTGAATTGGGGCTGTGGGTTTCCGTCAGCCGCGTACTGCGGTGCAATACTTGGCACAGTCCCGATGCAATGGGCACGAGGTTTTCGTTAATCCGCCGCATTCCTGCCTGATTTCAATCCGATGGTCTGAGCAACCGGTGGAGAAGCCGTTGGATTTAGGGTCTTAGAAAGGCCAAGTGGGAGAGTGGGATTATGGTGGCGCTGACCAATTTTGCGGGTGAAACACGGTCCTGTGTGACGCGGGTGGAGGGCAAGCGCCCCTCGCTGTCTGTGCGCGCGTCCTCGATGCTGTTTGGCTGTGCGTTTATCATGGCAGGCGTCGGGCTTTGGTTGATGCCGGGTATGGATCTGACACCGACAATCCTCTTGGCCAAAATGGGCGTGTCGATCCTGTTGGTGACCGGCGGCGTGGGCATGACCCAAATTGCCACTGATAAACCACGCAAAGAGCTGCACTTTGATGAGCGTAATGAGCAGCTGTTGGTGTATGAAGGCCTGCCCCGCGGACGCAAGCATGTGCTGCAGGCCATCAACTATGAAGATATTGGGCGTGTGGATGTCAGTGACAGCGCGCTTGAGGTGATGGATGAGGCGGGGGAGACCATGGTGGCGTTGCCGATAGATGGCAACCATGCGCGGTTGGACGCCATTGCGCAGCTGCGTAGCCAGTCGATTTTGCCAAGCTAGGCAAAGGCTTGCCGATAACGTACGGAAGGTCGCCGAAAGGCGGCCTTTTTTGTGCGAGATCACGCAATTGTTCACAGATGCACAGAATATGTGGGTTTACTGCGAATTGCTGCGCAGCGTTGAATAGGCACATTGGTTCCATCAGAAATTGAACTTGTCTTCAGGAGACGCCCCATGAAACGCACCCTTCTTGCCGCTGGCTTTGCCTTTGCCGCTGCTTCCGCCACCACCGCTGTTGCGGCGCCAGAGAAATACATGCTGGACGCCAGCCACAGCCAGATCCTGTTTTCTTACAACCACTTGGGCTACTCCACCACTTGGGGTCTGTTCTCCGGTTTTGAAGGCGAGATCATGTTTGATCAGGAAGATCCAGCCAACAGCTCTGTAGCAGTGTCGATGCCGCTGAAGTCCATGTGGACCGGTTGGGAGAAGCGCGACGCGCACCTGATGAGCCCTGATTTCTTCAACGCCAATGATGACTCCGTGGTGAGCTTCACCTCCACCGGCATTGAAGTGACCGGTGAGACCACCGCCAACATCACTGGCGACCTGTCGATCAACGGTGTGACCAAATCCGTTGTGCTGGACGCGCAGCTGAACACGGCAAGCGAGCACCCGATGGCGAAAAAGCCATGGGCTGGTTTCAACGCCACCATCACGTTGCTGCGTAGCGAATTTGGTGCGGGCAACTTCGCACCGTTTGTGAGCGACGAGGTGCAGGTGCAGATTTCTGTTGAGGCGATGAAGGCTGACTAAGCCTTATTGCCCATCACTCACGGAAAGGGTCGTCCAATCGGGCGGCCTTTTTTGTTAGGGTTCAGACGTGCTGGCCGCCGTTGATCTCGATTTCGGTGCCGGTCACGTAGGAGGATTGATCGGAGCAGAGGTAATAGATCACGTCCGCCACCTCTGAAGGTTGGCCAAGACGTTTCATTGGCAGTCCATCGACAATCTTGTCAGTGCCGGGGGATAGGATCGCTGTTTCCACCTCACCTGGGGCGATGGCGTTTACGCGCACGCCCAGTGGACCAAAATCATGCGCCATTTCACGGGTGAGGGCGGCGAGGGCCGCCTTGGATGTTGCGTAAGCCGCACCAGCAAAAGGATGCACGCGGGAGCCCGCAATAGACGTGACATTCACAATAGAGCCTTTGGCTGCGGCAAGCTCGTCTCGCAAGCCCCGTGCCAGCACCACTGAAGCAAAGAAGTTTACGTGAAAAACTTTACCCCAGTCCATTAGGTCGGTGGTGAATGTGTTGAGGCGCTCGCCGTTGGGACCCTTGGGCGAAATACCTGCGTTGTTGGCGAGACCGTGCAGCGGGCCGTCAAGGCGTTCGCGGATCACCTCGACAGCGTTGATGGCATCAGCCGGATCGCCGAGATCCAGTTGGATGTGGTTCTTTTCTCCGTCGGGCCAAGGACAGCGCGGATCAAACGGTTGACGAGAGCAGGTGAGCACACGCCAGCCTTCCTGAGAGAAACGCTTCACAGTGGCGTGGCCGATGCCCCGGCTGGCACCGGTGAGGAGGAGCGTTTTCTGCATGGGGGAAACCTCTTGAGATGCGAAAGGCTTAGCTGATCTATTTGGCTTGATGATGCAGCCAGTTTAGGCGAGGCAAACAGATTGACAAGCGCACAAAGGCCGCACCTGGGTGCGGCCTTTGTTTTGCGGGATTTGGAGAGGTGGGCCGCGTGGTTACTCGCCGCGGTTGGCCATCAGCGCCACATTCACATCCACGCCAAAGCCCAGCGAGCTTTCATCCGTCATGTCGTCACCCACATGAAACGCGCGGCGGTCCAAGGAGACGGTGCCGGTCATGTTGGCGGTGTCGCCCTCAAGCGTCAGTGCAAATGGCAGATCGATGGGGACGGCGTGGCCGTTGATGGTCAACTCACCTTTGGCCAGATAGCCGGTTTCTGCTGGCAGCAGGTCCGCGACAAAGGTGGCGGTCGGGAACGCGGTGGCGTTGAGGTAATCTGCGCCCAAAGCCTGGTCGGTGACAGAGCCAAGGGTAAGCGAGCCGATGGCGATGGTTGCGGTGACAGTGCCGTGTTTGCCGTAGGTTGGCTCTTCGTTGAAGGCGATTTCTGCGGTCCAGTCAGTAAATTCTCCGGTCACTTCAGCGCCAAATTGTTGCACGGCGATTTCCAGCGTGCCGGATTGGACCTGCCATTCGGAAGAGACCTCGGCGAGGGCGGCGGTCTCTATGCGTTCTTCAGCTGCAAAAAGGCCAGCGTTTGCGCCGATCACAAGGGCGACCGCCCAGACGGCAAGAGCGGTGAGGGCCGGGCGCAGGTGGCCGGGTTGGTCTGCAGGCGGCTCTGGCAGGTCGGTGTGACCGGGCAACATGCGTTGCAGGGTTTTGTCGCGGTCGATGACGAAGTGTTTGAGCGCGCCGCCGATGTGCGCCAGCAGGGTCAGGACCAGCACAATCATAAAGAGGAAGTGCGCACCGCCAAGGATGGCGGCGACGGTTGGGTCTTTGGGCACAAAGAATAGAGATTGGCCAAATGGCCACCAAATGGGGGCGAAGCCTGTGGTGGCGGCGTGGTGCATCCAGCCAGTGAGTGGCACAAGCACCATGGAGCTATAGAGCACCCAGTGGGCAGTTTCAGCGGCCCAGGCTTCCAGGCCATGATCGCCGTTGAGCAGCTTGGGGCGTGGCTGGGTGAAAGCCCAGAGGATACGCAAGAGAGCGGTGAAGAAGGCGGTGAGGCCAACGGTTTTGTGCACGGAGAACAGCGTGGCTTTGAAGGCCAATTGTGCGCTGTCTTCATAGGGTGCGCGGTAGGCCACGAACCCCAAGATCAGTGCCGAGAGGATGAGGAGGGCGGTGAGCCAGTGAAAGGTCTTGGCGACGGAGCCGTAGCGAAGGGCTGTGTTGCTGCGGGGCATAGGAAACCTCTTGAAAGTGTTGGTCAGACTTTGGGGTTTGTGACGCCTCAAAGCAACTGGCGGCGGTGCACCTGAGCTGTGCAAAGATGCGCAGTAGTGCCGGTGGGTGGCAGGTTTTTGCGCGTTGATGTGGTGTGTCGGCGGCGGCTTTCCCCCTCTATTGACGTTGCGTGCGCGGGCGGTGCGCGCTATTCCAATCCAAAGATTTGCAAGGAGAGCCAAGAATGAGCCGTGCATTTGTGTTTCCGGGACAGGGTGCCCAGACCATTGGAATGGGAAAAGCGTTGGCGGAGGCCTATCCAGAGGCCAAAGCGGTGTTTGACGAAGTAGATGCAGCCTTGGGCGAAAGCCTGAGCTCGCTGATCTGGGAAGGGGAGCAGGAGACGCTGACCTTGACGCAGAATGCGCAGCCGGCGTTGATGGCGACCTCGCTGGCGGCGATGAAGGCGCTTGAGGCGGAAGGCGTGAGCATTGCGGCGGCGTCCTGTGTGGCGGGCCACTCGCTGGGCGAATACTCGGCTTTGGCGGCGGCTGGTGCCTTGAGCATTGGCGACACGGCGCGTTTGCTGCGCACCCGTGGTGAAGCGATGCAGGCGGCGGTGCCTGTGGGCGAAGGCGCGATGGCGGCAATCCTTGGCTTGGATTTTGCAGCGGTGCAGGAAGTTGCCGAGGCCGCGGCGCAGGGCGAAGTTTGCCAGGCGGCGAATGACAACGACCCAACGCAGGTTGTGGTGTCCGGTGCCAAAGCGGCTGTGGAACGTGCGGCTGAGATCGCTAAGGAAAAAGGCGCGCGCCGTGCGGTGATGTTGCCGGTGAGCGCACCATTCCACTGTGCCCTGATGCAGCCTGCGGCGGATGTGATGGCTGAGGCGCTGGCCGCGGTAGAGATCAAGGCGCCGGCAGTGCCGGTGATTGCCAACGTACGTGCGGCGGCGGTGTCTGATCCGGATGAAATCCGCAAGTTGTTGGTGGAGCAGGTGACCGGATCAGTGCGTTGGCGCGAATCGGTGCAGACAATGGCAGCTGATGGCGTCACAGAATTCTGGGAAATTGGCGCAGGCAAAGCCTTGTCCGGCATGATCCGCAAGATCGACCGCGCCAACGCGGTGCGCGCCGTGGGTACGCCGGAAGATGTGAAGGCGGCGGTGGAGAGCCTGTCTTGAACCGACGCTTTGTTGCAGTTTGCGGCGCTGCTGCCCTTGGGCTGGCGGCGCTTGCGGGCTGTGTGCAATTGGAGGTGGCCTATCTCAATGCCACCGACACCATCGCGTTCGAAGCAGACGGCGGCGATCTGTTGGTGAATGGCACATTGAACAGTCGCAGTCTGGTGGCGTTTGAGCAGGCGATCTCTGACAACCCCAACGTGACACGTTTGGTGTTGCTGGAAATTCCAGGGTCGGTTGATGATGAGGTCAATCTGCAATTGGGCCATCGTGTGCGGGACTTAGGCTTGGATACACATCTCGCGGCGGAGAGTGAGGTTCACTCTGGTGGGTCAGATCTGTTTTTGGCCGGAGTGCAGCGCAGCATGGAAGAAGGTGCAATCATCGGCGTTCATAGCTGGGCCGCGGGCAACCTGCAGGGGCGTGATCTGCCAAAGACGGATCCGGAACATGCTGCTTATTTGAGTTACACCAAGCGGATGCTGGGTAGCGATGCGTTTTATTGGTTCACGCTTGACGCGGCGCCAGTTCAAGAAACCCATGTGATGAGCGCTGCAGAAATTGAAAAATACGGGCTTTTGACACAGCCTGTTGTGAAAAACTGAGAGAGACAAATATGTTTGATCTGACTGGAAAAACCGCACTGGTCACCGGTGCATCGGGTGGCATTGGCGGCGCGATTGCCAAAGCTCTGCACGCTGCGGGCGCAACCGTTGGCCTGTCAGGCACACGTGTTGAGCCGCTTGAAGCATTGGCGGCGGAATTGGGCGAGCGCGCGCATGTGTTGCCGTGTAACCTGAGCGACGGTGAAGCCGTGGATGCGCTGCCAAAGCAAGCGATTGCGGCCATGGGCAGCGTCGATATCTTGGTGAACAACGCCGGTATCACACGGGACCAGCTTTTCATGCGCATGTCTGATGATGAGTGGCAGAGCGTGATTGACGTGAACCTGACCAGTGCGATGCGTCTGTGCCGCGGGGTGATGCGTCCGATGATGAAGGCGCGTTGGGGCCGTATCATCAACGTGAGCTCGATTGTTGGTGCAACCGGCAACCCGGGTCAGGTGAACTATGCCGCCTCCAAAGCGGGTTTGGTTGGGATGACCAAATCGATCGCCTATGAAGTGGCCAGCCGTGGTATCACTGCCAATGCCGTGTCGCCGGGCTTCATTGCCACAGCGATGACTGACAAGCTGAACGATGATCAGAAAGAGACCATCAACAAGCAGATTCCAGCAGCGCGCATGGGCTCTTCTGAAGAGATTGCGGCGGCTGTTCTGTATCTGGCCAGCCCGGAAGCGGGTTATGTGACCGGCTCGACCTTGCATGTGAACGGTGGCATGGCCATGTTGTAAGCCTTCGCGGCGTCCAATAGGGCGCCGCAATTGTCGTCGGTGAAAGCGTTTGCGTTGTGAAGCGGATGTGTTATAGGCGGCGAGTATTTTCCGGGTGCCTTGAGGGGTGGACGGAGACCTTCCGGTGTAGCCGGACCAAAACCGTCCCATTGTGGGGCACAAATCGAACCTGCCCGCGCGGGCAGGAATTCAAACGGGCCAATTCGCCCAATACGAATGAGGAATTGACATGAGCGACGTCGCAGACCGCGTAAAAAAGATCGTTGTAGAGCACCTGGGTGTAGAAGAAGACAAAGTTGTTGAAGCAGCTTCCTTCATTGACGATCTGGGCGCAGACAGCCTCGACACCGTGGAACTGGTTATGGCTTTTGAAGAAGAGTTCGGCATCGAGATCCCAGACGATGCAGCCGAAACCATCCAGACCTTCGGCGACGCCGTTAAGTTCATCTCCGAAGCTTCCTAAGCCGGAGATCCTGCAATTTGCAGGTGAGTGAGAATATCAAACGTCCGTCTCTTAGGTGAGGCGGGCGTTTTACGTTGTCGGTGGCGGGGAGGCTGCCGAAAGGAAACGGCCTAAATTTGGGCGCGGAAGCGCGCAACGGGCCAAGCTGTGGGTTGGCCGCTCTTGCCCCTTGGGGGCGAAGCGGGGTATGAACCCGCAAAAGACTTCTGAGGAAGGGCATAGAAAATGCGTCGTGTTGTTGTCACCGGGCTTGGGCTCGTCACTCCATTGGCTTCCGGTGTGGAAGAAAGCTGGACTCGTATTCTGGACGGTCAGTCCGGTGCGGGCACCATCACCCGGTTTAATCCCGAGCGGGTTACCACCAAATATGCGTGCGAAGTGCCGTATGGCGACGGCACCGATGGCACCTTCAATCCAGATGACTGGATGCAGCCAAAAGAGCGCCGCAAGGTAGACGACTTTATCCTATATGGTGCAGCGGCTTCTCAGATGGCTGTGGAAGACAGTGGTTGGATGCCGCAAGACACCGAGTCGCTGGAACGCACCGGTGTGATGATTGGCTCCGGCATTGGGGGGCTGCAATCGATTGAGCAAACCACGCTGTTGATGGCCGAAAAAGGCCCGCGTCGTGTGTCTCCGTTCTTTATTCCCGGTGCGCTGATCAATCTGATCTCCGGGCAGGTGAGCATCAAATACGGCTTTAAAGGCCCCAACCACTCGGTTGTGACTGCCTGTTCCACTGGGGCGCACGCCATTGGTGATGCGGCTCGTTTGATTGCGTCTGATGATGCGGATGTGATGGTTGCCGGTGGCGGCGAAGCAGCGATCTGTGAGATTGGCATCGCCGGCTTTAACGCCTGTAAGGCGCTGTCGACCGGTTGTGCAGATGATCCAACCAAAGCCAGCCGCCCCTATGATGCCGACCGTGACGGCTTTGTCATGGGCGAGGGCGCTGGTATTGTGGTGCTGGAAGAATACGAACACGCCAAGGCTCGTGGTGCGAAGATCTACGCCGAAGTGCTGGGTTATGGTCTGTCAGGTGACGCATATCACATCACCGCACCGTCTGAGACTGGCGAAGGTGGCGAGCGTTCCATGCGGGCAGCGCTGAAGAAGGCGGGCCTTGAGCCAAAGGACATCGACTACATCAATGCTCACGGCACCTCGACGATGGCAGACACCATCGAGTTGGGCGCGGTGGAGCGCATGATGGGCGAGCACGCGAGCAAAGTTACCATGTCCTCGACCAAGTCGATGACCGGCCACCTGTTGGGCGCGGCGGGCGCGATCGAGGCGATCTTCTCGATCTTGGCGATCCGCGATCAGGTGGCACCGCCGACCATCAACCTCGACAACCAAGCGGTGGAGACCGTCATTGATCTGGCACCAAACAAGAAGGTGGAGCGCGAGATCAATGTGGCGCTGTCCAATAGCTTTGGCTTTGGTGGCACCAATGCGTCCGTGATCTTCGGAAAGGTTGATTAATGTGGCGCTCTGTTGCGTCTAACGCACTGACTTTCCTCATTGTGGCGCTCTTCCTATTGGGGGGCGTCATCCTTTTTGGGCAGTCGACCTATCGCGCGGAAGGGCCGTTAAACGAGCCTGTCTGTGTGCGTGTGCAACCGGGTTCCAACATGAGCCGCGTGTCGCAAGACCTTGAAGAAAAAGGCGCAATTGCCAGTGGAACTTTGTTCCGTTTGGGTGCGGATTATTCGGATAAGGCGGATAAACTCAAGGCGGGTGCATTCCTTGTGCCTGCGGCTGCGTCGATGGAAAAGATTGTCGACATCGTCACCCGTGGCGGAGCGAGCACCTGTGGGACCGAGGTGGTTTATCGCATCGGTGTGACCCGTAAGACCGTTCAGGTGCGCGAGCTTGATCCAGCGACTGGCAGCTTTGTTGAAGTGGCGGCGTTTAATCCTGCGGAAGACGAAGCGCCTGCGGATTACACACGGGTGCACAATGAATCAGATACGCGTTATCGCATTGCTGTGGCCGAGGGTGTGACCAGCTGGCAGGTGATGGACACGCTCAACAGCATTGAGTTGCTCAGTGGTGAGATCGAGCGACCTGAAGAGGGTAGCCTCGCGCCGGACAGTTATGAAGTACGTGTCGGTGACACCCGTCAGAGTGTGATTGATCGTATGCAAGACGCTCAGGAGTTCCTTGTGGCGGCAGCTTGGGAAAGCCGGGCGTCGGATGTGCCGCTGTTGTCGCCAAATGAGCTGCTGATCCTGGCGTCGATCATCGAGAAAGAGACCGGTGTGGCGGAAGAGCGGCGTCAGGTGGCCAGTGTGTTCACAAACCGATTGAACCGTGGCATGCGACTGCAAACCGACCCGACAGTGATCTATGGCGTGACCGAAGGCGTGGGTGTTCTGGGCCGTGGATTGCGTCAAAGCGAGCTACGTCGGGAGACCCCGTGGAACACCTATGTGATCGATGGTTTGCCGCCGACACCAATTGCCAACCCGGGCCGTGCAAGTCTGGAAGCAGCGGCCAATCCTGACACCACGCCGTATATCTTCTTTGTGGCGGATGGCACCGGTGGTCACGCTTTTGCGGAGACCTTGGCCGAGCACAACCAAAACGTGGCGGCTTGGCGTAAGATCGAGGCGGAGAGGGCCAACCAGTAAGTTCGGTTCGGCTCAGAAACACAAAACGCGGTGCCTAAAGGCGCCGCGTTTTTGTTTGAGCCGATGTGTGGTCACCAGGTCTGGCTGGGCAGCACTTCTGAGTGAATTTCTGGCGGCAACTGGAATGTCGAGCTGACACTGTCAGACGCTGGTCCTGCTTGAACCGTGCCAAAAAAACAGGCAACGGCCAGCGACACTCTGATCGGCCAGGAAGGCGTAGTATAGGCAGCTATACGCATCTTAGTCCCCTTCAAATCATCCAAAAATAATCCACCACATAAAGGTTTAGGTTTCGATAAGGGCGCAAATTGGGCGGTAGAGTTCCAGTTTGGAAACACTGCGTTTCCTGCCACATACAACACCTGCGGTCGCATGGTTAATGTATTGAAAACTATGGTAATATTGATTTTTCCTAAGTTTTTGTGTTAAGTCTTGCTAGACCAGAACACACGTAGGGCGGGTATTTTGATCTCGTTTGGGTGAAGCCGGATGACGTGTGGCTTGTGCGGAGGGGCAACTGCGCATGAGAGGCAAAGAGCAACAATGACACAACATTTTACGCCTTCGGGTGAACGCGCGCTGGATCAGGAACTGGACGCTTTGCAGCTGATGTTGCGGCGAGTGACTGGGGAGTTGGAGCGGGTCAAGATCGCTTTACATCGCGATGGTCCTGAGGCCACCGCAGCGGGAAGTCAGGTTTTGGCCCAGGTGCGGCAGTGCATGCGATTGGCGCTATTGGTGGAGAGAGACATTGACCAGCGTTCCGCAACAAACCGTCCAACAGGACATGCCCAGCTTGACCTCGATGTCGCGCGATCTTCGATCGGGCGCCGCCTGGATCGCCTCCGAGCCGCGCGCGATGCAGAGTGAATTTTTAGGCAGTCTGACGGAAGGGGAGCTTTTGGCGCTCCCCTTTTTGTTTGAGTTCTGGGCCATGCCACATCAGCTGCCGCCGGCAGGGGATTGGAAGACCTGGGTGATCCTGGGCGGACGTGGGGCCGGCAAGACGCGGGCCGGGGCCGAATGGGTGCGCTCTGTGGTCGAGGGGGCTAGGCCACAGGACGAAGGGACTGCGCGGCGGGTAGCTTTGGTGGGAGAAACCATCGATCAGGTGCGCGAGGTGATGATTTTTGGCGAAAGTGGCTTAATCGTCTGTGCGCCGCCCGATCGGCGTCCGGTGTGGGAGGCAGGGCGACGGAGATTGGTTTGGCCCAACGGTGCTGTGGCGCAGGCGTTTTCGGCGCATGACCCGGAGAGCCTGCGCGGGCCGCAATTTGATGCTGCCTGGGTCGATGAAATAGGCTGCGCTGCGATTGATAAGGGGCCCAATCAGCCAAACAAGTTTCTGGATGAGAAATCTTCTGAATCTGCGATGCCTTTTTTTTCCACAGGATTGCGAGAGGACGCTGTGCAACAACGCTACTATCAGGCGTTGCATGAGCATTATGCAGATCCACAAATGAATCCGGTTTCCAATGTGTATGGGGGCAGCATGGTGGCATGTGATCGCATGTTTGCCTGGGCCTGGGATGCACGGCCGTTTCCCGCTTTCCCGAACGAGCGCGACTTGTGGAGCGACGGGAGCAATTATTACAAAGGCCATTGGATCAATGGGCGGGTGAGCAATCGCAGCCTTGGATCGTTGGTTGAGGAGATTTGCATCGACGCAGGCATCTCCGCCTATGACGTGTCAGGATTGCGTGGGGTGGTGCGCGGATTTGTGCAATCGGACGTGGCCGATGGGCGGTCGGCCTTGCAACCTTTGATGTTGCGACACGGTTTTGATGCTGTGGAGCGTGATGGGGTTCTGCAGTTTGTCATGCGCTCGGATCAGCAGAAATACGTTGTAGAGCCGGAATGCTGCGCAGACGTGAAAGACGTCGATGGCGACGTGGAATTGACACGACAGGCGGATGCCGAACTTGCTGGTCGTGTCCGGTTGAATTTTGTGCTGGCGGAACGGGATTTTGAGACCGCCTCCGAAGAAGCCGTTTTACACGACGAAGCAACTTTTTCAGTGGCGCATAGTGAAGTCGAAGAAGTTTTGACGCGGGCGGAGGGACGCCAGACGGCAGAGCGATGGTTGGCAGAGGCACGCGTGGCTCGGGATCGGGTGAAACTGGCATTGCCACCAAGCCGCCTGAATATAGGGGTGGGAGACCTTGTCGAATTGAATTCTCAAGCCGGAGGGGCTCAAAAGTTTCGGCTCGACCGATTGACCCAGCAGGGGGCGCAGGTGCTGGAAGGGGGGCGGACGGAAAGGTCGCTTTATAAGACAGCCGAGATGACCGAAGACGTCGCTCGAAAGCCCCGGTTTGTTCCGGCAGTGCCGGTTCAGACGTTGTTTCTGGACCTGCCATTGATGACGGGTGAAGAGCTTCCCCATGCGCCACATCTTGCGGTGGCTGGCAACCCTTGGCCGGGGGTGGTTGCGGTGTATTCGAGCGACAGCGAGGAAGGGTATGGGTTGGATGGAATTGTCGATGGCAGCGCCATCGTTGGTGTGACTGAAACGCCGCTTTGGCGTGCAAGTACAGGTGTCTGGGATCGTGGTGAAGCGATACAACTGCGGATGCTGAACGGTGCGCTGCGCAGCGCTAGTGCGCAGGAGGTTTTAAACGGGCAAAACCTGGCGTTTATTGGCGACGGTTCTCCTGGAAATTGGGAAGCATTTCAGTTTCAGGACGCCGAGCTGTTTGGGGAAAACCGCTACGCGTTGTCGACACGCTTGCGGGGACAGCTGGGGACGGACGCTTTGATGCCAGAGGCTTGGCCGGCTGGAAGCTGGGTTGTCTTTCGCTCGTCTCAGCTTACGCAGCTGCCATTTGCAAAAAACAATCGCGGTCAGACCCGAAACTATCGTATCGGGCCTGCGCAGCGCGGCCTGAACGCCGCCAGTTACACGCATCATGTGGAAAGCTTCGAGGGCAATGGTTTGCGGCCTTACGCGCCCGTGCATCTGAGACAGGTGTTAAAATCAGCCGGCAACATTGAGGTCACGTGGATTAGGCGCGCACGGATGGATGCGGACAATTGGGACGGCTTCGAGGTGCCACTTGGCGAAGAAAATGAAGGTTATCTTCTTCGCATACGACGCGCGGATGCAATAATGCGTGAGGTGCAAGTGTTTGAAACAAGGTGGCAATACCAACCTGATGATCAGATGGCAGATGGCGGTGTTTCGGGCCTTGAGGTCGAGGTGGCGCAAATTTCAGCGGTGTTTGGGCCGGGACCGTTTCGGTCAATGGCGCTTGAGGCCTGAGAAAGAAGCACAGCTGGGCTCACCGCTTTGTGTTTCATTCGATTTGGTTTTTGTCGCCGTCACACCTTTGAATTTGCGGCGTTCCGCTTAGGTGGTGTAGGCTGGCCGGGAGAAAAAGGGGACCAAGATGGCTGAGACGCAACCCAAAGTGACCGAACTTGATCCGGTCTGGCAGCAAATTACGCGTGAAGCGGAAGAGGCGGTGAAAGAAGAGCCGCTGATGGGTGGTTTGGTGCATGCTTGCGTGTTGCACCATCGCACAATCGAGCGCGCGCTGAGCTATCGCTTTGCAGCCAAGCTGTCTTCTAACGAGATGTCGATGGTGATCCTGCGTGAGATTGCGGACGAGGCGTTTGCGTCGGATCCGGCAATCGCGGAATCCGCGCGGGCTGATTTGAGCGCGATTTATGATCGCGATCCGGCGTGCCATCGTCTGCTACAGCCGATCCTGTACTTCAAGGGCTACCAGGCGGTTCAGGCGTACCGTATTGGCAATTGGCTGTGGCGCCAGGGGCGTACCGATCTGGCTTACTTCATCCAGATGCGCACCAGCGAAATCTTTGGCATCGACATTCATCCGGCTGCCAAGATTGGCAAAGGCATTATGATCGACCACGCGCATTCCATTGTGATTGGTGAAACCGCTGTCGTCGGCGACAACGTCTCGATGCTGCACTCTGTGACGCTTGGTGGGACCGGCAAAGAAGAAGAGGACCGTCATCCCAAGATTGGCGATGGCGTTTTGATTGGCGCCGGCGCCAAGGTGCTCGGCAACATCACAGTGGGGCATTGCAGTCGCGTGGCAGCTGGCTCGGTCGTGTTGCAAGAGGTGCCGCCTTGTTCGACGGTTGCCGGTGTGCCGGCAAAAGTGGTGGGCGAAGCAGGTTGTGACCAGCCAGCGGTGAACATGAATCAGGACATTGGTGACTGCAGCAAAAGCTAGCAGAGATCTGATTATAAAAGAAAAAGGACCGCTTGATGCGGTCCTTTTTTTGTCGCTTCGGTGTTTGGTTTAAGCCAGCATCGCCATTGGATTTTCCAGATTGTCGACTATGGAGTTCAGAAGCTGTGCCCCCAATGCGCCATCGATCACGCGGTGATCGACAGACAACGTCACTGACATAACGGTCGCGACTTCCAGATCACCCTCGGTGTTCACAACCGGTTTTTTGGTGCCAGCGCCAACGGCCAGAATTGCGCCATGTGGTGGGTTGATAACCGCGTCAAAGTTGTCGATGCCAAACATACCGAGGTTGGAGATGGCAAAACTGCCGCCCTGATACTCATGAGGGGCCAGTTTGCGATCCCGTGCGCGGGCGGCGAGGTCTTTCATTTCCGCTGAGAGCGCGGAGAGAGACTTCATCTCAGCGTCTTTGAGCACAGGGGTGAACAGCCCGCCTTCGATGGCCACCGCAACGGCCACGTCGGATGGAGACAGCTTGAGGATGCGGTCGTTGGCCCAAACGGCGTTGGCTTCTGGAACTTCTTGCAGCGCCAGTGCGCAAGCTTTGATGATGAAGTCATTCACCGAGAGTTTGGCGCCACGCTTTTCCAGCTGTTTGTTGAGCTGGCTGCGGAAGGCCAAGAGGGCATCCAGTTTGATGTCGCGACGCAGATAGAAATGCGGGATCGACTGTTTGGCTTCTGTAAGGCGCGCAGCAATGGTTTTGCGCATCCCGTTGAGCGTCACCTCTTCGAAATCCCGGTCCGCGTACATTTTCAGCACGGTTTCGGCATCGGGACCGGCAGGCAGCTTGGCCGCTGGGGCTGGCGCCGCAGACGGTGCTGCAGCTGCCGCAGTTGGCTTGGACGTTGAGGCTGCGGACGCTCCCTCAACATCTGCCTTCACGATGCGTCCACGTGGGCCTGAACCCTGAATGGTCGCGAGATCGACCCCCTTGTTGGCCGCGATCCGGCGGGCGAGAGGTGAGGCAAAGATGCGATTGCCGTCTGCCGCGACAGGAGCCGCGGGCGCTGCAGGGGCCTGCGAAGTCTCGCTTGGTGCGGCTTTAGGTGCACTCTCGGTCGCTGCGGTAGGTGCAGCAACTGGTGTCGCACCGATGTCGGCTGCGCTTTCGCCATCTTCGAGCAAAATGGCGATGGGCGAGTTCACTGCAACACCTTCGGAGCCTTCCGGCACCAGGATCTTGCCAATGATGCCGTCCTCGACGGCTTCAAACTCCATAGTGGCCTTGTCGGTTTCGATTTCCGCCAGAAGGTCACCTGAGGAAACTTCGTCCCCTTCTTTGACCAGCCATTTGGCCAATGTGCCTTCTTCCATGGTGGGCGAGAGGGCGGGCATGAGGATTTCAATAGGCATGTGCGTGTCTCCTCACCGATAAGTCACTTGTTTCACCGCCGCGATGACCTCTTCCGTGGTCGTCAGCGCCAGTTTTTCGAGATTGGCCGCATATGGCATCGGGACGTCTTTGCCAGTGCAGTTGATCACCGGGGCGTCCAGATAGTCAAATGCGCGTTCCATGATGGTGGCCGAGAGGTGGTTGCCGATGGAGCCCACCGGCCAGCCTTCCTCCACCGTCACACAGCGGTTGGTTTTCATCACCGAGGCAATTACAGTGTCGTAGTCAATCGGGCGTAGAGTTCGCAGGTCGATGACTTCTGCAGAAATGCCGTCTTCTGCCAGTTTATCAGCAGCCTCGAGGGCGTACTGCATGCCGATTCCGAAGCTGACGATGGTCACGTCAGAGCCTTCGCGCCAGATGCGGGCCTTGCCGAAAGGAATGGTGAAATCATCCATGGCGGGCACTTCGAAGCTGCGGCCATACATGATTTCGTTTTCCAGGAAGATCACCGGGTTTGGATCGCGGATTGCGGATTTGAGCAACCCTTTGGCGTCAGAGGCCGAGTAGGGCATTGCAACTTTAAGGCCTGGGATTTGCGCGTACCATGCTGCGTAGTCTTGGCTGTGCTGCGCTCCGACGCGGGCGGCGGCACCGTTGGGGCCACGGAACACCATGGGTGCGCCCATTTGACCGCCGGACATATAGAGTGTTTTGGCAGCGGAATTGATAATTTGGTCAATGGCTTGCATGGCGAAGTTGAATGTCATGAATTCAACAATCGGCTTCAAGCCTCCAAAGGCCGCACCCACCGCGATCCCGGCAAAGCCATGCTCGGTGATGGGGGTGTCGATGACCCGCTTGCTGCCAAACTCATCTAGCAGACCCTGGCTCACCTTATAGGCACCTTGATACTCCGCGACTTCTTCGCCCATCAGGTAGACGTCTTCGTCACCACGCATTTCTTCGGCCATGGCGTCCCGCAGCGCTTCGCGCACAGTCTGGGTCTTCATCGGTGTGCCTTCGGGCCAATCCGGCGTCAGATCTGGCGCTGGTGCTGCCGGAGCGGCTTGTGCCGGTACAGATGCAGGGGCTTCGGTGGCAGGAGCCGGTGCACTGGCCTCAGACGCTTCTGGAGCGGCCTCAATAGCGCTGACATCTTCGCCGTCTTCGGCCAGAATGGCGATGGCGGTGTTGACTGCCACACCTTCGGTGCCTTCCGCGATCAGGATTTTGCCAATCACACCTTCATCGACCGCCTCAAACTCCATAGTGGCCTTGTCAGTTTCGATTTCGGCAATGATATCACCGGATTGTACAGTGTCGCCTTCTTTGACCAGCCATTTGGCCAGCGTGCCTTCTTCCATGGTCGGAGAGAGGGTGGGCATGAGAATTTCGGTTGCCATGGGTCAGTTTCCCTCCTTGGATGGGGCGATCATTCCAACGATATTTCCTTGGCCGTCTTCGACATAGGCGCAACGGCCGATGCCGGGAAAATCTTGCGGGGGCAGGGCTTCGGCACCGCCGTTGTCCAGCGCCCAAGCGTAGCTTTTGTCACAGTCAGCCACGTCAAAGGTCATCGTGCCGCCGCGGACCGGGGAACTGGCTTCGGGGGTGGCTCCCATGCGTTTCATCATGCCAATTGTCAATCCGTGATCGGTGCCAATGCCGTCGCCTGCAACAAGCTGATATTGAATGTCTTCTCCGCCCGGCATGGCGGAAAAAGTCCAGTCAAAAAGGCCGGTGTAAAAAGCCTTAGCAGCCTCAACATCTGCGGCGTGAATTTCAAAATGCGCCATGATCATGCCTCCGCGTAGATGTCGGTCCAGAGTTCGGTCTCGTCTGGCAGGGGGCTTTCCTTGGCGAAGTCGGCCGAGGCATTCACGATGGCCTTGATCTCTTTGTCGATCGCTTTCAGATCCTCTTCGGAGGCGTGTTTGCCGGTTAGAAGCATCTGGCGCACATTCTCGATAGGGTCACGTTCCTCGCGCATTTTTTGCACCTCTTCGCGGGTGCGATACTTTGCCGGGTCGGACATTGAGTGGCCGCGATAGCGGTAGGTTTTGACTTCAAGGATGTAAGGGCCTTTGCCGGAGCGGCAGTGCTTCACTGCGCGTTCGCTGGCATCTTTGACCGCTAGGACGTCCATTCCGTCGACCATTTCCCCTGGAATGCCAAAGGCTTCGCCGCGTTTGTAAATGTCTTGAGACGACGTGGATCGGGCTTGGGCTGTACCCATAGCGTATTGGTTATTTTCGATCACAAAGATGACCGGCAAATCCCAGAGAGCAGCCATGTTGAAGGTCTCATATACCTGGCCTTGGTTGGCCGCGCCGTCGCCAAAGTAGGTGAAGGTCACGCGGCCGTTGTTTTTGTATTTGTCGGCAAAAGCGAGGCCTGCGCCAAGTGGCACCTGCGCGCCGACAATGCCGTGGCCGCCATAGAAATGTTTCTCTTTCGAGAACATGTGCATGGAGCCGCCTTTGCCTTTGGAGTAGCCGCCCTCACGCCCAGTCAGTTCGGCCATCACACCGTTGGCGTCCATGCCGCAGGCCAGCATGTGCCCGTGGTCGCGGTACGACGTGATGCGCTTGTCACCTTCTTCTGTTGCGGCCTCAAGGCCCACAACTACGGCTTCCTGACCGATGTAAAGGTGGCAAAACCCGCCGATCAATCCCATGCCGTAGAGTTGGCCTGCCTTCTCTTCGAAGCGGCGGATCAACAGCATGTCGCGGTAGTATTGCGTGAGTTCTTCGCCCGAGACGTTGGGCTTCTTTGCAGCGCGTTTTGCCGCCATGGTGACTCCTCCCAAAGACAAAATGGTTTAGTGTTAAACCATACTTGCAGGAAGGGTAGCGGATCACCGCATGGGTTGCGAGTGGAAAAAGGTCTGTATTGTCAGGATGTTCGCGGATTCAGCGAATGACAAGCTCATCGGCGCGGATCATGCCAAGTACGTCGCGGGCTTGTTGATCCAGCAAATCAAGGTCCAGATAGCTGTCAGACAGGCGACGGGTGAGGTTTTCCATATGGGCCACTTCCGCCTGCGCCAGAGCCAGCTCCGCCTCGAGTTGCTGCTTTTCCGCCAGGATCTCCACACGACGAAATAGGCCGTAGTCGCCTTGCACAGCGGCGAAGGTGAAGTAGGTCGCCAGCGTGAAAGCGATGCCAAAAAACGCAAGCGCGCCAAGGGCCGGTTTGGTGGAAGATGCTGTCATTTTTGCCTCTGAGTGCGGCTTTGCGCCGTCTGATTTCTTTATATCTTAGGTGATTCGCTGTGTGAATCCCTTAACGACAAGTTTTTTCATTTATTTTTGTGACGTGACGGGAATGTTGGCAGGGCGTTTTTCTCCGGTCAGGCTGGCTGTGGGAGGAGCCAGAAATGACCACATCACAGCCGGTGTCACAGTTAGGATCGCATGAGGTTTTTAACCAACCCGAACCGCAGCGGGCGGTGGATCTTTGGGGGCAGGATCACGCGCTGATAGAGCACGCCGCGGCGGCGGGGGCGCGGGTGGATCATCTGGCGCAGGTTGGGGCCAAATGGGGTGGTGAACCTCTGCGGCAAGCGGCGGAGGATGCGCGGCGGGATCTGCCGCGGCTAAAGACGTTTGACCGGTCCGGGCGGCGCGTGGATGAGGTGGAATTTCACCCGGGATACCATGCGGTGATGCAGGCGGGCTTAGAAGCGGGCTATGCCTCGGCTGCCTGGGACGGGCAGGCCGGGGGACATGCAACCCATGCGGTGTTGACCTACTACATGGCGCAGTTGGAGCCTGGTATCGCCTGTCCATTAACCATGACCTATGCGGCGGTGCCCGCGCTGCGGCATCAGCCGGATCTGGCGGAGGTTTGGACACCGCGTTTGACCTCTGGTGTCTATGATCCGAGGACCACGCCGATTGGCACCAAACAAGGTGCAACTCTGGGCATGGCCATGACCGAAAAGCAGGGTGGCAGTGATGTGCGGGCCAACACCACCAAAGCCAGCCGAGATGGCGCGGTCTATCGGTTAAATGGGCACAAATGGTTCTGTTCCGCGCCGATGTGTGACGGGTTCCTGACGCTTGCACAGGCAGAGGGGGGGCTCACTTGTTTTCTGGTGCCGCGCTGGTTGGAAGGCGAGCGCAATGGCATTCGTATTCAACGACTTAAGGACAAGTTGGGCAATAAGGCCAACGCCAGTTCTGAGATTGAATATCACAATGCGCTGGCTTACCGCGTGGGCGAGGAAGGCGCGGGGGTGCGGGCCATTATTGAAATGGTGCATCACACGCGGCTGGACACAGTATTGGCCCCGGCGGGGCTGATGCGGGCGGCCTTGCAGGAGGCACACTGGTGGGTAGCGTCACGCTCTGCGTTTCAAAAGCGCCTCATCGACCAGCCGCTGATGCGGTCGGTCTTGGCCGATTTGGCTGTGGATACGGAGGCGGCGCTGTCGGTCGGGATGTTCCTTGCAGGTGCCTTTGATCGGGACGATGCAGAAAGCCGTGCGCTGGCGCGGATTGGCGTAGCATTGGCGAAATATCTCAACAACAAACGCTGCATTGGTGTGATCGCGGAGGCGATGGAGATGCTGGGCGGCATGGGATACGTCGAGGAAACGCCGATGCCGATGCTTTATCGTGAGGCGCCGCTCAATGGCATCTGGGAAGGCTCCGGCAATGTGATCTGTCTGGACGTGTTGCGGGCGCTGGTGAAGGAGCCGGAAGCGGGTGAGGCATTGAAAGCTGTGCTCGGTTCTGTGACGGGATCAGATGGGCGCTATGATGCGGCTTTGAAAGCGCATATGGAACGCTGGCCAGGGCTGCCGCATGAGGCGGAGGCGCGGTGGTTTGTGGAGAGTTTGGCGGTGCTTTTGACGGCCGCCAGCCTGATGAAAACCGCACCGTCGGTAGTGGCGGAAGGCTATGTCGGTTCGCGGGTTGCGGGAGATCGAGGGGCGTTTCCCGGGGCTGTGCGAGGTATGGATGTGGACGCCATCATTGCGCGGCTGGGGTAGGGCGTTAACTTGCCAAATCGGGCCAAATTTCGCGTCGGTATTTTGTCTGTATCACGACTGTTTTGCGGAGGTGCGTTTTTTGAACGCGCAAAACGTTGCGTTTGTGAAGGCAACGGGCGCTGGGTTTGGCGAATTGTAACGATGCTTTCCGCCGGGAGACGTTTGACGCGCACCTTCTGAGTGATGGACCGGTTGCAAGGAATGCTCTACCCTAACAAGAAATTTACCTTCGACGGGCCGCGCCTATGCTTGGCCCAGATCGCATTTTTGAAAGGAATAGCCCCCATGAGCCCGTTTAAACCTGTTCAGACAATTGTGACCGGATTGACCGCCGCGGCGGCATTGCTCACGGCATCGATGAGCTTTGCGGCGGATGACACGGTTTTGCCGACCTCTGGCGACAATGTGGAGACCTATCTGAGTTCGAAATATTGGACGGTCTTCAAGAACAACACACGGCAGTCCTGTTTCATTGAATGGCGCAGTGAAAACAGCGTGGTGCAGGCGGGTCTCACCATGGCCCAAGACGCCGGCTATTTGGGGGCCTTCGTTAAAGGCGAGGCGCCCGCGGATGGAGATCGCGAGATTGCGATTGTGGTGAACGGCAAAATCTACTCTGGGACAGCCTCGTCTGTGTCACAGACAGTTTCTGGCGGTTTTACCGGCGGGTACATCGTTTTTGACAACCCACAGTTTGTGGTCGATTTGGAAAAAGCCCGCGAGTTTGTGGCGTTTCAAGGCTCGCCTCGGGCGGTGACTGTCAAACTCAAGACACCGAAAAATGCGATTGAACGCGCACAGGAGTGCATGGCGAAGTTTTGAGATCGGGTTTTGAAATCATCTGAACTTCTGAATTTCGGTGAGATCGATCAAAACGGAGTGTCGGTTGTCATCAAACCGAGTGGGCACAACTTGTAAGTCGTGCTCGCTTGGTCCTTTTTTGACGCGCCCCCATAGATCAAAGTGAGAGCCGCGACACGGATCAAAAAAGCCGCCAAAATCCCCTGCGCCGGGCATGGTGACGCAGCCGATGCCACCCATATCCACAGGACTGAGCACAAGCCATTCGAGGTAGGTGTACTGCTCGGGGTCCATGTCCGCTTCGAGCGATCCGTCCTGCAAGCTCTCCAGTATGTCGTCATAAACAAAGCGGGGTTCCCACTGTGTCAACGCGGTTGCCATTTGTGGCAGGCTGCGCCGCCAGATCACCACGGGTTTCCCGTTGAAGTCGCTAAAAACAGTGTCTCCCGGAGCCATGTCGATGACGGATATGTGGTGCAAGTTGGGGTTGGTTTGCGCCGTCACATCTGCGGTGGGGGTCGTGCTGCCCGCTAGATAGTAGAGCCCAGTCGCCACTGTCGCAAACAGCCATCCTACGGTGAGGTAACAGAGCGCGTTGTCTTTGTTGATCATATAACTTCTGGCTTCTGCAAGGTCACGGGCGGCGTCGCGCCTTTATAGCGCTTAAGTTGAGCCAAGAGAATACACGGCGGCGGGTGAGAGGCAGGCGTCGCCTGCTTCTTGTTCCACATTTTCCCTCTCGCCCCTCCCAAAAATCTCTGCCACACTTCTTGGCAATGAATTTGGCCCATAGGCCGGACAACAAGAGGCAGTTGGTATGAGTTTTTCGCGTCGGAACTTTCTGGTGGGGTTGTCGTCATTGGCGTTGGCAGCGTGTCAGGGAACATCAAGCACGCCGTCACGGCAGACAGCATCGATTGCCCAAGGGTTGCCGGTGGATTTGCGGCCCACGCCAAATGGTGCCTATGACGCCTGGGTCGCAAGTTTTCGCGGGCGGGCGTTGGGTGCGGGCATCAGTGAGACCACGCTGAATGCGGCGTTTCGCAACACCGGGTATTTACCGGGGGTGATCAAACGCGATCGCAATCAGACCGAGTTCACCCGCACGCTGGAGGATTATCTGTCGATTGCCGCGTCTGATGAACGGATTGCCAAAGGCAAGGCGGCGTTTGCGCGGCATGGCAGCACGCTGCGCAATCTGGAGCAAAGCTATGGTGTGGATGCGGAGATCATCTGTGCGATCTGGGGGCTGGAGAGCTACTACGGGGAGCGCAAGGGGGATATTCCGGTGATCTCGGCGACTTCTACGCTGGCCTTTGATGGGCGGCGCGGGAGTTTTTATGAAAAGCAGCTGATTGCGGCGCTGAAGATTTTGCAGAATGGCGATATTTCGGTGGACCGCATGACCGGCAGCTGGGCCGGGGCGATGGGGCACACGCAGTTTATTCCCACAAGTTATCAGGCCTTTGCGGTGGATTACACCGGCGATGGGCGGCGCGATATCTGGTCAGACGATCCGTCCGATGCATTGGCGTCCACGGCGGCCTATTTGCAGCGCAATGGCTGGACGCGCGGGGTCTCCTGGGGGCGGGAACTGCGGCCAGGCGAGAGCGCGGGGCGGGTGATTCAGCCGCAGGCCGGTGGGCCGCGGTTTGGGGTGACCGGAAATTTTTCGGCGATCAAGCGCTACAACAATTCGGACAGCTATGCGATTGGCGTTGGGCACCTGGCGGATCGGATTGCGGGTGGCGGGCCCTTGCGTACCGCGTTTCCGCCGGATCAGTATGGGCTCATTAAGGATGACCGGATTTCCCTGCAGTCACGCCTAACGGCGCGGGGGTTTGACACCGGAGGCGCGGATGGCGTGCTGGGGCCGAAGTCTAAGGCAGCGATTGCCGACTATCAGCGCAGTCGCGGTTTGCAGCCGACAGGCGACCCATCACAGGCGTTGCTGGCCTCATTGGCTTAAATTGAAAAAGGCGCCCCGTGATGGAGCGCCTTTTTTGATGTCTTTTGTCGTGGCTTAACCCGCGATCGAGGCCTGATAGATGCCGTCGATGCTGTCCGCGATGGTGGCGGCAAATTCGTCGTCACTTTGCTGCGCGGAAAGGCCTTCGGTCAGGGCGCGGGAGAAGCTGGCGATCATACCGGTGTTCTCGGACAGTTTGGCGTTGGCTTCTTCGCGGGTATAGCCGCCAGAGAGGGCCACAACCTTCATCACGCGGGGGTGATCTACCAGCGATTTGTACTGGTTGGCGTTGTCGGGTAGGGTCAGTTTCAACATGACCTGCTGATTTTCTGGCAGGATGTCCAGCGCGGCGGTCAGCTCGGCCAGAAGAATGTCTTCGGCTTCGGCTTTGTCGGCGATGGAGATGGTCACTTCCGGCTCGATGATGGGCATCAGGCCGTGGCGGATGATCTGTTCACCCACCATGAACTGCTGCGCAACAATCGCGCGGATGCCGTCGGCGTTGGCAGCGGAGATCACGGAGCGCATTTTGGTGCCAAATACACCTTTGGACGCCGCGCGTTCACACAGCGTGTCGAGCTCTGGCATCGGCTTCATCATTTGCACGCCGTTGGCTTCAGCTTCGAGGCCTTTGTCGACTTTCAGGAAGGGCACAACGCCGCGCTGTTCCCACATATAGGTGGGGGTCGGCATGCCGTCGATGTCGCGGTCCATGGTCATTTCAAACAGGATGGCGCCAACCACTTTGTCGCCGGTGAAGGCGGGGGCCTGTGCGATGCGGGAGCGCATGCCGTGGATCAGGTCAAACATCTCTGTGTCGTTGCTGTATCCGTCGGACTCGATCCCGTAGAGACCGAGCGCCTTTGGGGTGGAGCCGCCGGATTGATCGAGCGCGGCAATGAAGCCTTGGCCGTTGGAGATTTTTTCTGCTTGAGCTTGGTTTGACATATCTGTCCCCAGTCAAAAAGTGGTTGTGAATAAAGGGTTAAAGACCCGTTGTCTTAGCTCATAGAGGAGCGGGACAACGGGTGCAATTATGGTGGCGCTACCGCTCTTTATTTTGAGGGTCGGATTAAATTAGCGCCTTTGTTTTGCGCGGTTTGCGCAAATTTGGTGTTACTGGCTTAGTGCTGCAACACCAGGCAGCTCCTTGCCTTCCATCCATTCCAGGAACGCGCCGCCTGCGGTGGAGATGTAGCTGAAGTCAGCCGCAGCGCCGGAGGCGTTCAGCGCCGCAACGGTGTCACCACCACCAGCAACAGAAACCAATTTGCCCGCTTTGGTCAGAGCTGCAGCCTGCAGGGCGGCGGCGTCTGTAGCGGCATTGAACGGTTCGATTTCAAAAGCGCCCAATGGGCCGTTCCAGATCAGGGTTTTGGAGGTTTCGAATACGTCGGAAACTACGGCAACGGTGGCGGGGCCAGCGTCCAGGATCATGGCGTCGGCGGGGCAGGCGTCCGCAGAAACAGTTTCGTTGGCGGCGTTGGCGGCGAACTCCCGCGCCACAACCACATCGGTGGGCAGTACAATGGTGCAGCCTGCGGTTTTGGCTTTGGCGAGGATTTCGGACGCGGTGTCGGTCATGTCATGTTCGGCCAGCGATTTGCCAACGTCGATGCCTTGCGCCGCGAGGAAGGTGTTGGCCATGCCGCCGCCAATCACGATGTTGTCGACCTTGGAGACCAGGTTTCCAAGCAGTTCGAGCTTGGTGGAGACTTTGGCGCCGCCAACAACGGCGGTCACGGGGCGCACAGGCTCAGCCAGCGCGCTTTCCAGAGCGGAGAGTTCGGCCTGCATCAAGCGACCGGCACAGGCGGGCAGGGCGTGGGCCAGGCCGCAGGTGGAACTGTGGGCGCGGTGGGCGGCGGAGAAGGCGTCGTTACAAAAGATGTCGCCGAGTTTGGCCATAGCGGCGGTCAGGCCAGCGTCATTTTTTGTTTCGCCGGCGTGGTAGCGGGTGTTTTCGAGAAGTAGAACCTCGCCGTCTGCCAGTGCGTTCACAGCGGCTTCAGCAGCGGGGCCCACACAATCGGCGGCAAACATCACTTTGGTACCAAAGGCCGCTTCCAGTGCAGGGACCAGTTGCTGCAGAGACATCTCTGGGACACGCTCGCCTTTGGGGCGGCCAAAGTGCGCGAGCAGGATTGGTTTGCCACCGGCAGCGAGGATGTCTTTCACGGTGGGAACAATTCGGTCAATGCGGGTTGTGTCGGTGACTTGGCCGTCCACAACCGGCACGTTGATGTCCACGCGGGTCAGCACTTTTTTGCCGCTCAGCTGCATTTCATCGAGGGTCTTCCACGCCATGGTCTCAATCTCCAAAGAAAATCCGTTGCCGCATTCCTAGCGCACTGGGGCATAGGGTCAACGCTCTCTTGGCATTCGCCGACGGGATGTTTAACTACGGGGCAAGTATTTACATTGAGGAGCGCCAACATGGCTGAGATCAAAGATCCTGAGAACACAATCCTGATGGAACTGACCGGTGGTACGGTTGTTATTGAGCTGCTGCCAGATGTGGCACCAGGTCACGCTGAGCGTATGAAAGAGCTGGCGCGTTCCGGTCAGTATGACAACGTGGCGTTCCACCGTGTGATCGACGGCTTCATGGCGCAGACTGGCGACGTGGCCAACGGCAACATGGAAAACGATTTTAACCTGCGCATGGCAGGTACCGGTGGGTCTGACCTGCCAGATCTGAAAGCGGAATTCTCCAAGCTGCCACATGACCGCGGTACATTGGGCGCGGCGCGCAGCCAGATGCCGGACTCCGCCAACAGCCAGTTCTTTATCAACTTCAAAGACAACCACTTCCTGAACGGTCAGTACACCGTTTATGGCCGTGTGATCGAAGGCATGGACCACGTGGACGCCATTGTGAAAGGTGAGCCACCTGCGAACCCGGATCGTATGATCAGCGTAAAGGTGGCGGCCGATGTCGATGCTTAAGCTTGCAGCGGCCTTTGCCGTGATAGCCAGCCCTGCGCTGGCTGCTGGTCTTCAGATCGAGGTTGAAGGGGAGGCCAATGGCGTCATCACTATCGACCTTCTGGAAGATGTGGCCCCAAAGCACGTGGAGCAGATCACCGCGCTGGCAGCTGAAGGTCAGTATGATGGTGTGGTGTTTCACCGCGTGATTGACGGCTTCATGGCGCAGACCGGTGACGTGCAACACGGCAAAATGGGTGGCGACATGCGCATGGCCGGTCGTGGCGGATCCAACCGTCCAGATCTGCCAGCAGAGTTCTCTGACATCAACTACGACCGTGGTGTTGTCGGCATGGCGCGCAGCCAGAACCCAAACTCGGCCAACAGCCAGTTCTTTATCATGTTTGCACCAGGTCCGTTCCTGAACGGTCAATACACTGTTGTGGGTCAAGTGACCGACGGCATGGATGTTGTGGACGCGATCAAACGTGGCACTGGTCAAAACGGAGCCGTTGTTGGTCAGCCGGACATGATGAAAAAAGTCACTGTGACCGAGTAATCGGCGGTGCGCTTCGGCGTGGTGTAAAAAAAGGCCCATTGCAAGGAATTGCGATGGGCCTTTTCTGTTCTCAAGTTGGTCACCGGGTCTCAGTGCATGGGGTGGTCCTGGGCGGCCGTTTCCTGGAAATCCGGCCCATGCCAGGAGGGTGTGACCTCGAGCACCGGGGCAACGGAATTTCGGCTGTTCACGCCACGCTGCCAGATGATTGGACGCTCAGCTGCGGTTGTGTCGTGGATCGACACGCTGAGCTTGGTGGCGTCGTGCTGCGCGGTGATGGTGACCTGCGACCCAACATTGACCGAGGTGGACTGGTCCAGCAGATAAGAGAAGCGGCCCCAGTGGCCGTCGGTGTTCAGATCATTGGAGACTGAAATTCCCGGTGCGAGCACCATGTCAAAGCTGACCACAACCGCGTGGGCGGTACCCATGGTGGTGCAGAACAGCGGCAGGGTGGTTTTTCCGTGTTCCATATCCGGGCGGGTGAAATCAAAGTGGAACAGCTCGCTGGTGGGCCCCAAGGGACGCAGGCCGCAGGCGGCGGAGTCGTTGGGGGTGACCTGTGCGATATTGGCGAACTTGTGGAAGGCGGAGAGGTCGAAACCTTCGGCTTCAAGTGGGCGGTATTGATTGCGCAGGGCTGCGCTTTCCACCAGTTGCGCCTTGAGCGTGCCGGTTTCGGGCACGGCGCGGGCGTTTGGTTTGGCGAGGTGCTCCATCGCGTGGGTCAATGTGGCCAGCGCGCCTTCGCCGAGCAGATTGCTGTCGACAATTTCAGAAACCACAACGTCGGCACGGTCTGGCAGGTCTTCGCCGATGACCAGCTCATGGGACCATTTGGACAGCACGGTGATTTTGTCACTCAGACCATTGTCGGCGATCACCTTTTTGGCAGCGGCGGCAATCAGCGGCTGGCCTTCGATGGCGTAGACATGTTTGGCGCCGGCGCGAGCGGCGAGCATGGCGGTGAGGCCGGCGCCACAGCCGATGTCGAGCACAATGTCGCCGGGATGCACTTTGGCGGCGATGGCTTTGGCGTAGGCTTGGTTGCGTACGGTGTCGGCCAGCATGGGGAAGTGCCAGCGGGGCACAAACATCTGATGCAGTTGCTCTTTCAGGAGATGCGCCGCGTGGTGATGCGGATCTTTCTCAAGTGCTTGGGCCAGCAGATTGGAGGCGTGCACACCGCCGTCGCCCAGTGGGGCGTTTTCGGCGAGGGCCACAAGGCTGTTGGCGTCCAGCATCTCAAAACGGGGTTCAAACTCGGCAATGAGATCGAGGTCGGCGGCAGAGGGTTGTTCTTCTAACAACTTTAATTTTCCTTTTTTGAGGCAAATGCTGCGGAGCTAGCTATGCGGCAGAGGGATTGAGGATTGGTAAAGGCGTCTCACATCTGCGTGTGAGGGCTGGATCGGGCGCAAATTTCAGCGCAGGCTTTTGAGAAGCGCGGGAGGGTTGGGCTATGGCATTGAAACAATTGGGTCGTTTGGCAGCGGTGGTTGCGGCTTTGGCTCTTGGTGGAATCGCCTGGGCCGATCCGAGCTTCTGGAAGCATGAGTGGCCTG
The DNA here is from genome assembly GCF_049116215.1 of Shimia sp. Classification (GTDB taxonomy): domain Bacteria; phylum Pseudomonadota; class Alphaproteobacteria; order Rhodobacterales; family Rhodobacteraceae; genus Shimia. Next base: position 415,310 of record NZ_JAGDZB010000003.1, read on the forward strand.
AGACGGATTTTTCCAGAACCAGCATCAACAATTGGGTGGAGATCATGAGTGGCGGGCCGCCTAAAGATGGGATTCCTGCGCTGAGCGATCCGCAGTTCATTCGTGTGGGCGAAGAGAGCCGGATTGGGGATCGCGAGCCGGTGGTGACGGTGGAAATGCCCGGAGAGCTGCCGCGGGCTTATCCGATCCGCTATTTGACTTGGCATGAGATTGTAAATGATCAGGTGGGCAAGACACCCATCGCGGTGACCTTTTGCCCCTTGTGCAACTCGGCAATCACCTTTGATCGGCGTGCCAAAGGCAAAGTGCTCACACTTGGGGTGTCGGGTAAGCTGCGCAATAGCGACATGGTGATGTATGACCGTGAGACTCAGAGCTGGTGGCAGCAGGCGATTGGCACCGGGATTGTGGGCGAGATGACCGGGGTGAAGTTAAAGGCCTTGCCAACCTGGATGGAGAGCTGGGCGCAGTTTAAGGCGCGGCATCCTGACGGGCTGGTGATGGCGGAGCCGCCGTTCAATCGCGATTATGGCCGCAATCCTTACGTGCGTTATGACAGCTCTGCACGGCCGTTCTTGTACAGTGGAGAGAACCCGCCACATGGCGTGCCCCCCCTAGTGCGGGTTGTGCGTGTGGGCGATCGGGCCTGGCCGATGACACGTTTGGCCGAGGAGGTCACGGTGTCGGAAGCGGGGATCACGATCTCCTGGCAGGCGGGGCAGGCCTCGGCTTTGGACAAAGCCAACATCGGCAAGAGCAAGGATGTGGGCACCATTCGGGTGAAAGACAACAGCGGCAAAGATGTGCCGCATGACGTGCTGTTTGCTTTTGCGTTTCACGCGTTTTGGCCGGATGGGCAGTGGATGATAGGAAAGTAGGACTGCGCGCCAAATCTGCCAGAACCGTTGATTGAAACCGGATTTCCGTTTTAGGGTTGAAACTATTGGAATTTAAATAGCTTTTGGGGAGGCGCGAGATGGACGCCGAACTACCGTTTTTTGTCGTTGCGCCCGGTGGTACGGATTTTTTGATGCTGGGTATTGGCATCTTCCTAGTCGTTATTCTGCTGGGCCTTGGCGCGCTATACTTTACGGTGCAGGCCATTCCAGATCGCATGGCTTCAGGCAGTCACAAGATCCAGATGCAGATCGTTGGCATTCTGGGCGTGATCTCGCTTTTCACCATGAACAACGCGTTCTGGATTGCTGGCATATTGCTTGCGGCGATCCCCTTCCATGAGCTGTTCCCGGATCATTTTGCGCGGGTCGATCAGGCGTTGGCCGAAAGAGAAGCGCCACCGGTGATCGATGATGAACCGGAAGAGGCTATTGAAGTCACGGCGAACGCGGAGGCACAGGGCAATGCTTGAACTCATGCTGAGCTGCCTTGTGACGTTGGTGCCGGATATCCTGTATCGCCGTTATGCGCAGGGCAAACGATTGGGGCATGAGATCACCTTTTTCAACGTTTGGTACGAGTTGCGTTGGGGGATTTCCTGCTGCGCAGTATTGGCAATTTCACTGATCACGCTGATTTTCTATTACCACCCAACCTCGGACAAGATCACCTCGTTCTTCCGCACTGTAACTATTCTGTCGGAGGACGGAGGGCGCGTTGCGGATGTTTTTGTGGCCAACAATTCGCGCGTGTCGGAAGGGGACCCATTGTTCCGGCTGGACACGTCACGCCAAGAAGCGGCGGCGGAGACCGCGCGGCGGCAGATGGTTGAGGTTGACGCGGCTCTTTTGTTAGGGGTGGCTGAGATATCCGGGGCGCAGGCGCAGTTGGATGCGTCCGAGGCGCAGCTTGTTCAGGCCAAAGATGATCTGCAGCGGCGGCAAAGCATTGCCGAGCGCAACAGTACTGTGGTGACTGAACAGGAGCTGGAGCAGCTCTCCAACGCGGTGGATGTGGCCGAGGGACAGCGCAATGCTGCGATTGCTGCGGTACAGGCGGCCACTTTGCGGGTGAGTGACACATTGCCAGCACAGCGCGACAGTGCGGAGGCGGCTTTGGCGCAGGCGGAGACGGAGATTGCTTTGTCGACGGTTTATGCCGGCGTAAGCGGAACAGTGACGCAGTTTCAATTGAAACCGGGTGACATCATCAATCCAATCCTACGGCCAGCCGGCGTGTTGGTTGCGGACATGGCGGGGCCACGCCGGTTCATGGCCGGGTTCCGGCAGATATCGGCGGGCATCGTGAAAGAGGGCATGTTGATTGAGATGACCTGTCCGGCAAAGCCCTTAACAATAATCCCGATGCGGGTGGTGCAAGTTCAAGACACGATTGCCGCCGGACAGTTTCGGCCCGGCGACAATCTGATTGATATTCAAGACCGTATCCGGCCAGGAACCCTTTTGGCGATCATGGAGCCGATCTTTCCGGAGAAAGTGGAAGGCGTACCACCGGGAAGCCGGTGCACCGGCGTTGGCTTTACAGACCACTCCAAATTCATTGAGGAGAACGGACTCACCGGCCTGCATGCCTTTATGTATAAGGCGATAGATGGGCTGGGTGTGACCAACGCGGTGGTGATCCGTGCCATGGCGATTGTCATTCCGGTGAAAGCCTTGGTGTTCAACTGATCTAAGCGGCGTGTGTTTCCAAGGAGACGTAGGTGTCCATGGGGGCGTCCGGATCAAAGTCGGTCAGGTCCATCACTGAGAAGAATTCGGCACAGGCTTGGGATTGCATTTCTTTTTCAATGACGTCGGCCATGTCGGCCTCGCTGCGGAACTGCACGATGTCCAGATAGGTGCCGTCTTGCGCGCGCACCAGCTCGCGGCGCAACACACCCGGCTCATGGGCAACAAACTCGGACTGGAATTTGGCCGAGGCGGCGAGCAGGTCAGCTTCACTTTTGTTGGGGGCCAGTTTGATTGGGGCAAGTACGGTGATGGGTGTCATGGGAGTCTCCTGTATATGTGACAGGGATGAGATATTGAGTAATGCGCCGTTTTATGTCCTATTTGTTGCATGACACAAAAACGCGCGCGTGCGGATGCACAAACCCGAATGATGCGGCTCGATCAAATCGCGGCCCAGCTCAAAGGGGAAGACCCTTGTACTGTCGAGGATTTGGCAAAGACCCACGGGGTGAGCCGGCGAACCATTGCACGGGATCTGGAGATCATGCGCGCACAGGGGATGCCGATTGAAGCGGAGCGCGGGCGAGGCGGCGGCGTGCGCATGGATGTGAATTGGGGCGTGGGGCGGCTCAACCTGTCTTATGCCGAGAGTGTGGACTTACTTATCAGTTTGGCGGTGGCGGAGCAGATGAACTCGCCGCTGTTTTTGGCGCAGATGGGCTCGATCCGGCGGCAGTTGATTGCGTCGTTTTCCAAAGAGAAACGCCGTGCCGTGCAAGGCATTAAGAAGCGGATTTTGATTGCTGAGCAGGCGTCGTTGCCGGTGCAGACCTCGATGGCGCACCCAAAGCCGCGGGTGGTGCAGACCTTGCATCAGGCGTTTCTCAATCAAAGCCTTGTAGACATTGCGTACATACGGGAGGACGGGGCGAAATCAAAACGCACGATTGCGCCGCATTATCTGCTGCTGTGCTCGCCGGTGTGGTATGTGCTGGCCTGGGATCATTTGCGGGATGCGCCTCGGACATTTCGCTGTGACCGGATACAGAGCGCAACCGAAGGGTTCGAGAAGTTTTCCCTGCAGGATGCCAAGGTATTTGAGCCCGCTGTAGAGCACTACAACGTGCTGTGAGGAGCGCTCAAACAAACTTAGTCAGAGAACGTGTAACTGCCCATATCGCACAGATCGAGACTGTAGTCTTCAAGGGTTGCGCCATCGGCAAACTCAGCAAGGACATCGTAGACGCACGTGGTCTGTCCGTCTGCAATTCGCACGTTGATCTCATATCCGGAGTCCAAGTATCCGCCGTCGATGAGGTTTTCTTCCCAGCTTTCGGAAGAAGAGGTGCTGACGTGGAAAGCGGTGACGGCTGCGCTGGACTCGTTGATCAACAGAAAATTCAGGTCTTCTGCAAGTGCCAGTGACGCCGTGATTGCGAGGGTGAGTAGGGCAGATGACATAAGTTTCATAACCTGTCTCCAATGCTGATGTGACCACTTGAGATCATCTTTTCCAGGTGTCTGACACGGAGGGCGAGGGCACATTGCCCTCGCGCTTTGTCAAAGGTTACTCTTCGGATCCGATGATCTTCCACAGAATGCCACCAATTGCGCCGCCAAGCAAAGGGGCGACCCAGAACAGCCAGAGTTGCGACAGGGCTGGTCCGTCCGCAAAGAGCGCCACACCGGTGGAACGGGCAGGGTTCACCGAGGTGTTTGTGACCGGGATGGAGATCAGGTGGATCAGGGTCAGGCCCAGGCCAATGGCGATCGGGGCGAAGCCTGCGGGTGCGCCCGACGACGTGGAGCCAAGGATGATGAAGAGGAAGGCAGCGGTGAGCACAACCTCGATGACCAAGGCGGACATCATGGAATAGCCTTGTGGCGACGCTTCGCCATAGCCGTTGGAGGCAAATCCCCCGACGCCGGCAAAGTCCGGGGCGCCGGAGACAATGAGGTAGAGCACAATGGCTGCTGCACTGGCGCCTGCCACTTGCGCGACCCAATAGGGGATCAGGTCTTTGGCCTCAAAGCGGCCTCCGATCATCAGGCCGAGGCTGACCGCTGGATTGAAGTGGCCGCCGGAGATGTGACCAACCGCATAAGCCATGGTCATCACGGTGAGACCAAAGGCAAAGCTGACACCGAGCCAGCCGATGCCAACATCTGCAACCCCTGCGGCCAACACCGCGCTGCCACAGCCGCCAAGCACCAGCCAGAAGGTGCCGATGAATTCTGCGCCGAGTTTCTGAAACATTTTATCACTCCCAAATATACCTTTGGGGAGCCTAGGAAGCGAATTTGGCTCTGCCTAGGGGAGAAAAAAGGGAATTGGCGCGGAAGGATACGTGAGCGCAGAGCTTCAGAACGGCGGAAAAGATGCAGGTTTACGCGTGATTTCAGTTGGTTGCACAAAAAAACCGCCGCGCAGGTGGCGCAGCGGTTGCGTGTTTCTGTGGCGTTTATGCCGCTTATTTTGCGGTTTTGGCCGCTGCTGGAGTGGCCGCCGGGGCCGCTGCTGCCGGCGCTGCCGCACGAGGGGCAGCTGCTTTGCCAACGGTCAGCGGATCGTCCTGACGTTGCACGGAGCCTTCAAAGTGGGCACCGCTTTCGATGGCGATGGTCTTGTGGATGATGTCACCTTCCACACGGGCGGTGGATGTCAGGCGCACTTTCAGGCCACGTACGCGGCCAACGATGCGGCCATTGATGACCACGTCGTCCGCGATGATCTCACCTTTGATGGTGGCGGTTTCGCCAACGGTCAGCAGGTGGGCGCGAATGTCACCTTCCACGGTGCCTTCGACCTGAATGTCACCAGTGGTTTTCAGGTTGCCAGTGATGTGCAGGTCTGTGGATAGCACAGAGGCAGGAGGCTTGGCTTTGGGGGCCGAAGTGCTTTTGAACTCGCTGGCCTTTGCAGGCGCTGCCGGGATCGGCGCCGCTGGGGCGGCCGCAGGCTTGGCCGGAGTGTCTGTAGTCGGTGCGGGGTCGTTGATTTTGCTCTTAGAAAACATCTCTTCCAGCCTTGATAAATGTCATCGGGTTTACAGCGCGACCATTGACGCGCACTTCGTAGTGCAAATGCGTGCCGGTCGAGCGTCCAGAATTGCCCATATCACCAATATGGTCGCCACGCGAGACTCTTTGGCCGACTTTTACGCGGATTTTCGCTTGGTGGGCGTAGCGGGTCTCAATTCCGTGGTCATGTTTGATTTTCACGAGGCGTCCGTAGCCCGACAGCCACCCGGCGTGGGTCACAACACCATCCGCTGTCGCATAGATCGGCGTGCCGTAGCGGGCGGCAAAATCGGTGCCTTTGTGCATCCGGCCCCACCGCATGCCAAAGCCGGAGGTGTAGCGGAAGGCGGATTTGATCGGGTTGTCAAACGGAACGGTTTCCGCTGCAATACGATAGACGTTCAACTGGTCCAGCTGTTCCAAGAGGCGGTTGGCCCGCAGGGTTTCTTCCGAGATTTCGACGCCTTTGGTGGAGAAGCTGAGAGGCATCATTGGGCCGCCCTGGCCCTGATAGCCGCGTCGGACCTCTTCCATCAGGTTCTTGGTGTCCAGACCGGCGGCGGTGAACATCTTGGTCAGCGGTTCCACGGACACGGTCATTGCGTCTTCGAGTTGGCGGAAGATTTTGTCGTTTTTCTCTTCCATCAAGAGCAGCTCGCGCTCCATCTCTTCGGCGGCATTCAGAGCCAGTTGGGCGTTGGCCACCACTTCGTCCCGTTCGGCGGCGGTTTCGTTCAGCGCGGTCGACAGCACGTCGAGCATGTCATTGCCAAGTGGGGAAGAGCCGATGAGGGCCGTCTGGGTTTCAGCTTGTGCCTGATCGCGGGCAATGACTTCGGCACGGGCGGCCTCGCGTTCCTGCATGGTGCGGCGCAACGTGGCTTGGATCACCTCAATGCCGGTTTCCAACTCTTTGCGGCGGATTTCAGATGCCAGCAGTTCAGACTGCATGTCGGAAATCTGCGTTAGGGCAGAGTTGAAGCGGGCCTGTGCCGCCAAGGCTTCCTCGGTGCGCGTGTCACGTTGAGAGGACAGATCATTGAGGCGCTGCTCATAGGTGAGCTGATCGCGTTTGGCCTGCTCACGGAAGTTGCCGGAGCCAATGCTGTCCATCAAAAGGATTGCGGTGGCGATGATCGCCCAAGCGACAATCGCGGAAGAACCAACAAACGCAATCAGTTGCGTGCTTGGCTTCAGGCGGATGAAGCGGGTGTCTGTGTCTGACCGAAGAAAGAGCCTGCGTTCCGGAAAGAAGCGTTCCAGGATCGCGTGCGCGCGGATCGCGAGTCGTGTTCTCACGGAAGAATTCCTTGTTTAGTCCCATCCCAAGAAGCGCCATCCCCGGCGCAACTCATGTCCCCGACGCCTTTTGATGGCGCCTTGGGGCAAGGGTTTAGCGGGCCAGGTCCTGTCCGGCAAGGTTTTTGACCTTTTTAGGCAGGTAAGGCGCGGAAGTGCGCCGTAATGGGCGGTTTGCCGCCGATCTTTAGCGGGCGTAGGCCGGTGGCTCCTCGTCGGAGAGCGGCCAATAGAAATCTGGCGGCAGGCCCGCATCGGCACGTTTCTCTTCATTGAACGGTGGTTTTAGCGCGCCGTGGAAGTATTTTTGCACAAGGCCATGAAACGTCGCTTTGGGATCCAACGCGTGACGGCCGCAAAGGAAGTTGAACCACTTTGAGCCATAGGCAACATGGCCCACCTCTTCGGCGTAGATGATGCGCAGGGCTTCGAGAGTTTGTTCGTCTTTGGCGTTTTCAAAAATGCGGATCATGCCAGGGGTCACATCCAATCCGCGTGCCTCAAGCACCATGGGCACCACGGCCAAGCGGCCCATCAAGTCATCCACGGTGTCTTCGGCGGCGCGCCACATGCCTGCATGGGCTGGAAGGGCGCCATAAAAGCTGTCTTTGGCTTCAAGGCTGTCGCATATCAGGTTGAAATGGTTCGATTCTTCGGCTGCGGATTTCACCCAGTCGTCGTAGAATCCCAGCGGCATTTCGATGTCGGTAAAGCGGGCAATGATGTCCCAATGCAGATCGACGGCGTTGAGTTCGATATGCGCCACCGCATGAAGCATGGCGATGCGGCCCTGCGGGCTGCCGGGTTTGCGGCGGGGCACGTCGCGTGGGTTTAGCAATTCAGGTTGCTCTGGACGGGCCGGTTGCAGGGGGGGATTGGCGGTGCCAATGGGCAATGGTTCACCAGCTGCCCGAGCGGCAAACCACGTCTCTGCGTGTTTTTTGGAAATCGCGGTTTTGGTGCGGCCGTCGGCGGTGGTGAGTACTTCAACGGCCATTTCGGCAAGGGATTTGGTCATCAGAGTGCTTTTGCTGCCTCCAGAACCTCTTCGGCGTGGCCATCAACTTTCACTTTAGGCCAGGTGCGGGCGATGTTTCCATCTGCTCCAATCAACACTGTGGAACGGACGATGCCCATAAATGTTTTGCCGTACATTTTTTTCTCAGCCCAGACGCCATAGTCTTCGCAGACAGTGCCGTTTTCATCCGACAGCAGTGGCACGGTCAGGTTTTGTTTTTCGACAAACTTGCCATGGCTCTTCATGCTGTCTTTGGACACGCCAAAAACGTGCACGCCAGCAGCGGCGAAGTCTTCGAGCAGGTGGGAAAAGGCGATCGCCTCTTTGGTGCAGCCGGAGGTGTTGTCACGCGGGTAGAAAAACAACACCACTGGCGCAGGGCGTAGGGCGGAGAGGGTGACATCGTCACCTGACGTGGACGGTACGGTGAAATCGGGGGCAGGTTGGTTGGTCTCAATCATCATTTGCTCCTATGCGGCCCAATGTTGCCAAAGCGGTGATCCGGACTTGGGTCGGGCGTCTCTTGCAGGTATAGTTTTGTCCACAGGCACCGAAATAACAGAACACACAGAGGCATCAACCCTGACAGAGAACGGCGATCATAACTCCGCGTCTGAGGGTCCTATTCAACCATCCGAAACCACCGAGGCTGCAAAAAGCGGTGAGTCGGTGGCCCAGTCGGAGGTGGTGACTACCGAGGCGCAACCCGCGCGGCGTCCGCGACGGGCGCGGCGTTTTGGTGTGATTGCGCTGTTCAGTCTGAGTGTACCAGTGGTGGCTCTGGCGGTGGCGGCCTTTGTGATCAGCGGCAAGCCTTTGCAGGCGCCCGAGTGGCTGCACGCCCGCGTGCAAGCTGCGATGAACCAACAGTTGGACGGGCTAGAGGTAACCATCGAGCATATGGCGCTGGTGGTTGAGGACGACTGGGACCCGAGCATTGAGTTGCAGGGCGTTGAGGTGTCGTCTGAGGATGGTGGCAGCCCGGTGCGGTTGGAGACGGCGCGCGCACGGTTGGCTTTTGCGCCACTTTTGGATCGTCAGATTGCGCTGCGCGATGTGCAGGTGTCAGGTGTGACGCTGCTGGTGTTGCGTCAAGAAGACGGGCAGGTTCAGGTGTCGGTTGGACAAGGTGGAGGCGCGTTTCAGACAGACACGGATATCACCACCTTTGGCGATCAGGTGGAGGGCTATTTACAAGCGCCGCTTTTGGCAAACCTCGATCTGTTCCAGATTGAAGATGTGACCATCCGGTTTGAGGATCGCCGGGCGCAGCGGGCGTGGACTGTGGATGGTGGCCATATCACATTGCGGCGCACGGACGAGTTGGTGGAGCTGGCGTCGCAGTTGACGCTGCTAGGCGGACGCAGCTACGCCAGCACAATCGAAGCTTCGGTGACAACTCGGTTTGGGTCGCGCACAACCGAGTTTGGGGTGAATTTTGAAGACCTGCCAAGCGATGACATTGCCTCGCAATCCGCCGCGCTGAGCTGGTTGCAGATTCTACGTGCGCCGATTTCCGGCGCGTTGCGGGCGAGCATCGACAGCGAAGGCACCCTCGGCAATGTGAATGCCACTTTGCAGATTGCAGATGGCGTGTTGCAGCCGGATGGAGCAGTGCGTCCGGTGCCCTTTGAAAGTATGCGCAGCTACCTGACCTATGATCCCAACCGTGGCGCGATCCGGTTTGATGAGCTGTCCTTGAGCAGTGATATGGTGCGGGTCAACGCCCATGGCGAGGCGTTTTTTGGGTCTTTGTCACAAGGCTTGCCGGAAGACTTCTTGGTGCAGCTGACCTTAAATGAATTTCGCGCCAATCCCCGAAATCTGGATGATGACCCGGTGGCGCTGGAGCGGTCCTTTGCGGATTTTCGGTTGAAGCTTGATCCGTTTGAGCTGGATTTGGGGCAATTGGTGGTGCGCCAGAACGGCAATCAGATTGTGCTAGATGGCAGTTTGACCACCGAGGGTGAGAATTGGGCTTATGCCTTGAACGGGCATATGGATGAGGTTGTCCCGGAAAGCGTGCTGGCGCTGTGGCCTAAAAGTTTCAAACACAAGCTGCGCAAATGGATTGACCAGAACATTTACAAGGCGACGTTGCACGACATTGATCTGGCGGTGCGCTCCAGAGGGGCGGAGCCACCAGAGGTCTATGTGGATTTCCAGTTCCGTGATGTGGATATCAAACCGGTGAAAACCATGCCGCCGGTGCGTGATGGCATTGGCTTTGGCGTGTTGAAGAACCACCAACTGCATATCACGGCCGAGGCGGGATATGTCGAAGCGGATCAAGGCGGGCGGATTGACGTCACGGGCACCAATATGGTGATCCTGGACACGCGTATCAAACAGTCTCCGTCTGTGGTGCAGGCACATGCGCGCGGGCCGGTGGAAGCGGTGTTGTCGTTGCTGGATCGTAAGCCGTTGGAGCTGTTCACCAAAGCCAAACTGCCGGTGGATTTTGCCTCCGGCCATGCGGATCTGGCGGGCACAGTGGAACTGGTGCTTAAGGACAAGCTGCCGATTGAAGAGGCCGCCTATGATGTTTGGGGGGATCTCACCGGCGTGCGCAGCACACATTTCCTGCCGGGCAAGGAGATGCGCGGCGACTTGCAGGTCACGGCGACGCCAGAACGGGTTGAGGTCTGGGGCGACGGGTTTGTTGCGGATATTCCGGTGAGCGCCAAATGGCACATGCTGGGCGGGAATGAGAATGCCGGGCGCAGTTGGGTCAGCGGAACAGCGGAATTGAGCGCGGCGGCGCTGGACACGTTTAAGGTGGGGCTGCCCAAAGGCACGGTGTCTGAGGTTGGACAAGCCAGCTACGAGATGGACATTGTGCGTGACCAGCCCCCGAAAATGCGGTTGCGATCCGATCTGGTGGGCGTGGGCATGACCTCGCCGCCATTGGGGTGGCGCAAATCAGCAAAGAGCAAAGGCACGCTTGAGGTGGATATGACGCTGGGCACGTCGCCCAGCATCGATCGGGTGCTGTTTGAGGCACCGGGGCTGAGCGCCAAGGGGCGGATATCGATTGCAGAGGGTGGCGGGCTTGGCGTGGCGCAAATGGACAGCTTTGCGGTGGGCAGTTGGCTCAGCGGCGCGGGGCGGCTGTTGGGCCGTGGCAAGGCGCCGCCCGACGTGGTGATGACCAGTGGGCGCTTGGACATGCGGCGTATGCCGGACAGCAGCAAGGATAGTGGGCGTGGCGGCGCGGCGGGCATTGGGCCAATCACGGCTAATGTGGATGAGGTGGTTGTCACCGACAGCATCCGCTTGGGGCCGGTGAAAGCAGAGTTGAACTTTGACGGCGGCTTGAGCGGCAGTTTTAATGGCAATTTCAAAGGTGGGCCATTGGTGTATGGCACGTTGGCACCGCATCGTCATGGCACGCAGATGCGCGTGACGTCTGATCACGGTGGTAAAATTGCCCAGCTTATGGGGCTGGTGAAATCCGCCAGCCGTGGAGCAATGACCCTGTCGATGGTGCCGCGTGCTGCCAAAGGCGAATACGACGGTGTTCTGGAGATGAAAGAGGTCAAGGTGCAGCAAATGCCGTTGGTGGCGGAGCTGCTCAATGCGATCAGCGTGGTTGGGCTGGTGGAGCAGCTGGCGGGGCCGGGAATTTTGTTCACCGATGTGTTCGCGCGGTTCCGGTTGACGCCGGATCGGTTGGTGATTGGCGAAAGCAGTGCGGCGGGGCCTTCGATGGGGCTGTCTGCCAATGGCACGTATGGCTTTGTGCAAGAATGGTTCAACATTCAAGGCACAGTCTCGCCGATCTACGCGGTGAACGTGATTGGGCGGCCGTTTGCGCGGCGCGGTGAAGGGCTGATTGGGTTCAATTACACCATGCGTGGGCCGGCGCAGCAGCCGGAGATTTCGGTGAACCCACTCTCGGCCTTGACGCCGGGCTTCTTTAGAGAGATTTTCCGCCGTCCACCTCCGGACCTGAGTAACTAACGGCGCGAGCATCGATGCAGCTTTCTGATTTTGATTTTGATCTTCCCGAGTCTTTGATTGCGACCCGGCCCGCTGAGCCGCGCAGTTCGGCGCGTTTGTTGGTGGCCCGGGGCAGCGAGATCACCGACGGGGTGGTCACGGATCTGGTGGATCTGTTGCAGCCGGGTGACCGGTTGGTCCTGAATGATACCAAGGTGATCCCGGCGCGGCTGTCGGGCTATCGCGTACGGCAGGGGCCGGAAGGGGAAACCCAGTCGCGCATGGAGGTGACGCTGTTGGAGCCGCGCGCAGGCGGGGCGTGGGCGGCATTGATCAAACCATTGCGCAAAATTCGCGAAGGCGAAGAGATTGTCTTTACAGCCGGACTGACAGGGCGGCTGTTGTCCAAAGAGGACGGGCAGGGCCTGGTACAGTTTGACCTTGAGGGCGATGATTTTGACGCCGCATTGGAAGCGGCAGGCAATATGCCTTTGCCGCCATACATTGCCGCCAAGCGCGCAGCAGATGAGAAAGACAAAACCGACTATCAGACCGTTTGGGCGAAGCACTCCGGTGCAGTGGCAGCACCAACCGCGTCGCTGCATTTTGATGACGTGTTGCTGGCAGCTTTGAAGGCGAAGGGGGTGACGTTCACCCATGTGACCTTGCACGTTGGCGCGGGCACGTTCTTGCCGGTGAAAGTCGACAACGTAAAAGAGCACAAGATGCATGCCGAATGGGGGCGGGTGACGCAGACAGCGGCGGCTGAGATTGCTGCCACTAAAGCGGCAGGGGGACGGGTGATCCCGGTGGGCACCACGGCGCTGCGGCTGATCGAAAGTGCGGCGCGGGAGAGTGGCACAATCCAGTCCTGGGAAGGCAATACCGATATTTTCATTTATCCGGGGTTTGCGTTCAACGTGGCAGATGCCTTGATGACAAACTTTCATCTGCCAAAATCTACATTGATGATGCTGGTCAGTGCCTTGTTGGGACAGGAAGAAATTCGCAAGGTGTATGACCATGCGGTGAAGGAAGGCTATCGGTTCTTCTCTTATGGCGATGCATCGCTGTTGCTACCCTGACGATTTTTGAGACGATGCCGCAAAATGACATGTCGCTGTCGCGATTGGATGCGATGGCCGGAACCGCGTTTTGCATACGGGCACATCTGTGAGACAGTTGTGTTGAGGATCGTCCAATGGGTCAGTTTCTAAAAGGTGCGTGGCCGCTGCTGCTGGGAATGTTGTTGCTGATGGTCGGCAACGGTATGCACGGGACGTTGCTGGGTATTCGCGGCGAGGCGGCGGGGTTCTCGACCTTTGAGATGTCGATGGTGATGTCGGCCTATTTTGTTGGCTTTCTGGGTGGCAGCCGCATGACACCTGAATTGATCCGCCGTGTTGGGCATGTGCGGGTGTTTGCGGCGATGGCCTCTATGATCTCGGCTGTTCTGATCCTGTATCCGACGCTGGAACACCCGGTGGCCTGGATCGCCGGACGCGCGTTGATGGGGCTGTGTTTCTCTGGAGTGTATGTCACGGCGGAAAGCTGGCTCAACAATGCGGCGACCAATGACACACGTGGCAAAGCCCTGTCGATCTATATGATGGTGCAGATGTTTGGCATCGTCGCCGCGCAGGGCATGTTGACCATTCCGGATGCGACCGGGTTCTTGTTGTTTGTGATCCCCTCAGTGTTGGTTTCGATCTCTTTTGCGCCCATTTTGCTATCGGTGTCGCCGACGCCTGCGTTTGACACCACCAAGCCCATGAGCCTGAAAGAGCTGTTCCAGAATTCGCCACTGGGCGTGGTGGGCATGTTCTTGCTTGGCGGCGTGTTTTCGGCACAGTTTGGTATGTCAGCAGTGTTTGCCACGCGCGCTGGTTTGACCCTGAGTGAATTGTCTTTGTTTGTCGCGGCATTTTATATTGGCGCGACAGTGTTTCAGTACCCACTTGGGTGGATGAGCGACCGGATGGATCGGCGCGTGTTGATCATGTTTGTGGCCGCGATTGGTGCGTCAGGGGCAACACTGGGCTTCTTTGCCGGGGACAACTATTTGATGTTGCTTGTGTCCGCGCTTTTCATTGGGGGATTTTCAAATCCGCTGTATTCCATGCTGATTGCCCACGCTAACGACTTTCTGGAGTATGAAGATATGGCGGCGGCTTCAGGCGGCTTGGTGTTTGTGAATGGCGTGGGGGCGATTGCGGGGCCCATGATCACCGGGTGGATGATGGATGCTATTGGGCCCAGCGGTTACTTTATCTACCTGGTTATTCCGCTGGCGGCTCTGGGCCTTTACGCCGGGTATCGCACGACGCGGCGTCCTGCGGCTTCTGTGGAAGATACCGGCAGCTATACCGCAGTTATGCCCACAGCCTCTGTGGTTGCGGTTGAGGTCGCGCAAGAGCTGGCTATTGAGACGGCGATGGAGGAAGAGCAGGAAGCTGCCGCTGGGTAAGCAAGCCTCTGCCGGTGTTAGCGCCAAAGGTCGCGGGCTGTGTCGGAATGTTGCATTTTGTGACTATTCTTTCTTATTTTTCTGGGTGTAACCTCCTAAGTACTAAGCGTCTTTGATGAGACGGAACAGGCAAAAGGAGAAGGGACATGGTGGGTCCCGAAGAAGTACTTTCGTATTGGCTTGACGAGGTTGGGCCGAGCGGTTGGTATGCAGTTTCCGAAAAGCTGGACGCAGAGATCCGGCAGCGGTTTGAGGCAACATGGGACGTGGCGCAGGCCGGTGGTCTTGGGCAATGGTTAACCTACGCCAGTGGCACCTTGGCTTACCTGATTCTCACCGATCAGTTTTCGCGCAATATGTTCCGCGGCAGTGGCAAAGCTTTTGCTAGCGACCATAAGGCGCTTGCGGCGGCTAAATCTGCGATTGACAAAAAGTGGGATCAGAAAATCGACGGCCCCGCGCGGCAGTTTTTCTTTCTGCCACTGATGCATTCGGAGAACCTCTGTGATCAGGAGCGCTGTGTACGCATGTTTCTACAACGGATGGGCGATGCCGATAGCAATCTGTTGCACGCGCAAGCCCACCGCGAGGTGATCCGGAAGTTTGGGCGTTTCCCATATCGCAATGAAGCGCTGGCTCGGGCCTCTACTGAAGTGGAAATGGCCTATGTTGCTAATGGTGGCTACGGCGCAACCGTGCGGGAACTTCAGGCCACGGGCTAACCGTTACTCAGAAACGGGGCTGGCGTCCGGCGTGGATTCGGGCGCGTAGCAACTGGCGATGGTACCGATACGGCCACTCACGCGGGTGGCCACGTCGCTCAACGCGGCTTGCATCAGGGTTTCAGGTGTGTCCGCGAGGCGGGCGAGATTGCTGTTGATGCCCTCTAGTTCCAATTGCAGCGCATTGGCACGGGTTTGCAGACGCTCGGTGGCCTGAGCGGTCAAGGATGTGCTGTCGAGGGAGATGGCGGCCAGATCGCTGCGCAGGTTGGCCACTTCGGTGCGCAGGCCATCCACTTTGGTTTCCAATGGCTGCACAATTTGCAAGTTTTGCGCAAAGCTCGCGACAACGCGCTCGGCGGTGTCCGACAGGCGCCAGAGGAAAAACAGGCAGATTGCCACCAATATCAAGGTGGCATTGATCATGGCAACAAGCAGATTTTTCACGGTCTTCATGGCTTGGCTCCCGAGTCGATGATGCGGGCGCAGTGTGCGCCTCTGCTTGCGCGATCACCAGTCAAAAATTGCGCGTAAAACGGGCGGTTGGCTTTGTTGAAGCTGCTGCGGAGTTCCAGTAGGCTCACCGAAAGACAAAGCGGGAGGCGGGGAACACCATGGCCAGCAAGAACTTCGACATGATTGTGATTGGCGCAGGGCCTGGGGGCTATGTGGCGGCCATTCGGGGCGCACAGTTGGGCCTGAAGGTCGCGATTGTGGAGCGCGAACATATGGGCGGGATTTGCCTGAACTGGGGCTGTATCCCAACCAAAGCGCTGTTGCGGTCAGCGGAGGTGTTTCACCTGATGGAGCGCGCCAAAGATTTTGGCCTGAAGGCTGAGGGCATTGGCTATGACATTGACGCGGTGGTGAAGCGCTCGCGCGGGGTGGCCAAACAGCTGAGCTCCGGTGTCGCGTTCTTGATGAAGAAGAACAAGATTGAGGTCTTCATGGGCGAGGCGACCTTGCCGGCCAAAGGCAAGGTCTCGGTGAAGGGCGAAAATGGCGTTAAAGAGCTGACCGCGAAGAACATCGTTTTGGCCACCGGCGCACGGGCGCGGGAATTGCCGGGGCTGGAAGGCGATGGCAAGCGGGTGTGGACTTACAAGGACGCGTTGGTGCCACCGCATATGCCAAAGAAATTGCTGGTGATTGGCTCCGGCGCGATTGGGATCGAGTTTGCGAGTTTCTACAATACGCTGGGCGCGGAAACGACGGTTGTAGAGGTCATGGATCGGGTTTTGCCGGTTGAAGATGCGGAGATAAGTGCTTTTGCCAAAAAGCAATTTGTCAAACAGGGCATGACGATCTTGGAGGAATCCACGGTCAAGAAGCTGGATCGCGGCAAGGACAAAGTCACCGCGCATATTGAGGCGGGTGGCAAGGTCACGACGCAAGAGTTCGACACCGTGATTTCGGCGGTGGGCATTGTTGGCAATGTCGAGAACCTCGGCCTGGAAAAGCTGGGTGTGAAAATTGACCGAACCCATGTGGTGACGGATCAATACTGCCAGACCGGTGTGGACGGGCTGTTTGCAATTGGTGACATCGCGGGTGCGCCGTGGTTGGCGCATAAGGCGAGCCATGAGGGTGTGATGGTTGCGGAGCTGATCGCTGGTGGCAAACCACATCCGGTGAAGCCGGAGAGCATTGCGGGCTGTACCTATTGCCATCCACAGGTGGCGAGCGTTGGCTACACGGAGGCCAAGGCCAAAGAGCTGGGCTATGAGGTGAAAGTCGGGCGCTTCCCGTTTATCGGAAATGGTAAAGCGATTGCTTTGGGCGAGCCTGAAGGCATGGTGAAAACCGTGTTTGATGCCAAGACCGGTGAGTTGCTTGGCGCGCATATGGTAGGGGCGGAAGTCACCGAGCTGATCCAGGGCTATGTGGTGGGGCGTCAGCTTGAGACCACAGAGGCAGAGCTGATGGAGACTGTGTTCCCGCATCCAACGCTGAGTGAGATGATGCACGAGAGCGTGCTGGACGCCTATGATCGGGTGATCCACATCTAGGTGTGCAGGCGCTTTTGGATACAAGAAAGCCGCAGAGGCGTACCCTGCGGCTTTTTCTTTTTGGTGAAGGCCTAGTCAGTTGGTCACGGCATCAACAGCGCTGAGCATCGCGTCAATTGAAGTGGTTGGCGTGATGCCCGGGAGGTACCTCTCGGTGGAAGGGCCCTGCAGACGGAGGTTTGCGCGCGACCAGGCGCTGGCCAGTGCATCTTCTACTGTGGCGTAGCCTGCGTTGTGTTCGGACGTTACGCCATTGTTCTGACGCGTGCTGAAGTGGATTTCATTGTCTTCCTCAACGTAGTCTCCAGTTGGGATGTTCTCACGGATTACGGTGCCGCCTGGATAGGTGTAAGAGATTTGAGTGATGTAACGGACACCAACGTCGCTGGGGTCCGCGCCGCTGCGCTTGCGGACGGTGTTTCTTGTGAACACGTCAACTTTTGTGGTGACGACATCGCCGTTGGGCGTAGTGATTTCTTTCTCCTCGCTGGCGGCAAGGTCAGTGATTTCACCTGTGTACACTGTTGTGCAGGCCGTCAACATCGCGAGGCAGCCCATTAGGAAAAGCGTTTTGACTAGTTTGATCATGGCTGTTCCTTCAGAACTTATGTGTGAGGCTTAGGTCGAAGCGTTGGTGGGTGTCTTCTGCGCCGAAGGCTTGGGCCCAGCCCAACGTGGCAGCGAAATCTTCGGTGAAGCGGTAGGTTGTGCTTAAACGCGCGCGATTTAGGTGTTTTTCGTCAGTGATGGTAATGATGGCATTTGACCATGTGTGGCTAAGCGCTGCGGAAAACACCCAGCTGTCACCGGCGAAATGGAACACTTCTGCGCCAACAGTGTATCTATTGATATTCGTCTTGTTGGATAAGCCAGAAGTATCAAAGCTGCTGTTGGTGTGCGACGCGGCCGCCAACCCTTTGATAAACGTGCGGGCCGACAGTGGCGCAACCTGCTCAAATTGCAAAGTACTGGTAAGGCTTTCGCCGTCGCCGGGGGTGGTAATGCCGCCGGACGTGTAGGCTTCCGAAATGTCCCCGCTTAGGAGTGTGCCTGTGAGTGTGCCTCCACGGCCGATTTCAAATTGTGCACCAAAGCCAAAGGTTGGCGTTCGGGTGGTTTGCGAATCTGGTGGGAAGGTATTATCGGTTCGCGCTTGACCAAAGAAACCGAGCAGGCGTAGATTTTCGGAGTATTGGTACCCGTACGAGAGCATTGCCGTCGTGGCATCGCGTGAAACATCTAAGTCTTCACGATTCAGAGTTGAATAGAACACTGTAACAATGTGGTCACCTGGCTCAAGCGATTGTGCCATTGCGGGCGAAGTAAATGACAACGCGGCACAGGTGCCCAATGTCATTGCCTTGAAAGACAAAAATAAATTTTTCACGTTATTCCCCATGTTTCGTCGCAGACGTTGCGGCGGGCACTAGGCAAAATCAATGAATTTCATAGGCGTGAGGGTGCCATAGGGCATAGTTGCAACAGTGCTGTCGCAGGGAGGTAATGGAAACCGACGCGCGGTTTTCTGGTCTCCGGGGACGAGAGGCAAAGCCGCCATTTTTGGCGACTTTGATCGATTGGTTTAGGGATCAGAGTATGGCGTGCGCCAATATCATCAGCACGCCGGAGCCGAGCACGTAGCCGACATCAACAGTGATGGCGAAGCGGGACTTGTTGATCCAGGCGCCGGTGTTGGCCACGTAGGCGGCGCAAGCGAGAATGGCCAGCAGAGCCACGGTGAGGTTCTGCGTTGTTTCGGTCAGTGCCACGATATAGGCCAGAAGCGCGATGGCGATCCAGTTGGTGAAGAGCGGACCCATTGGCATTTTCTCTGGCGGCTCGGGATCGATGTTGCTGCCTTCGGCCCAGCGTTTTTGGAGGCCCAAAACTGGTCCGTAAACCAAGAAGCCAAAAGCAGAGCAGGCGATGAAGCCAACGATAAATGCAATCCAATTCATAGGGTTGTCTCCAATGTTTCCAATATACGTGTCCAACCACCTTCGTGGTTGTCGCGGCTTTCCTGCGAAGGAAATCGAACATGCGTTAGGGTCAGGTTGGTGCCATCATTGGCAGGTGTCAAGATTAAGGTAACTTCGCTATCCTCTTGAGAATAGGGAGAAACCCAGGTGAAGCGCAGTCGATTGGCGCGGTCGATTTCGAGGTATTCACCTTCGTGCGGCCAGCCTTCTTCAACATCGGGGGCTTGCATCACCACGCGAAACCGGCCGCCGACCACGGGATCGTTGCTGGCCTCCGGCACAATCATTCCGGGGGCAGGCACCAAAAATTTCTGCATCATTTTAGGGTCCAGCCAGGCGTCAAATACGCGTTCTGGCGGGAAAGGTAAGTGGCGGGAGATTTCCAGCGCGAGGTCAGTCATTTTTGTCTTCCTCCATAAGGGCAGCTTCGAGGGCGTCCAACCGGAGCGCCCAGATCGAACGCAGGTCAGAGAACCAAGTGTCAATGAGCGACAAGGGTGCCACTTGCACCTCGATTAGGTGCTCGCGCCATTCGGTGCGGCGGCTGGCTAGACCCGCAGCCTCCAGCACTTTGATGTGCTTGGAAATCGCATTCAGGCTCAGATCAAACCGAGCGGCGATGTCGGTAACCTTCATCGGGCCGTTCTGGGCCAGAAGGGTCAGGATCGCGCGGCGGTTTGGCTCTGATGCGGCCTTGAGAATGGCGCTGAGCTGGTCCTCGGTTTTGGTGATATCTTGTCGTTCAACCATATAGGTGAATAACACGGCGCCTGTTATCAGTCAGCCATTTGGGTGAATGATGTTTCGGGGCAAAATAAAGGCGGCTCCTGAGAGCCGCCTTTGAGGGTTGGTTTGGTAGGCTGCTTATTGAACGGTGAGCGGGATTGCGGCCAGAAGCTTGTTGTCCACATCAAGGAAGTAGCGGATTTCATAGTCGCCGGGCTCATCAGGAACGGTCAGGCTGAGAGGGCTGCCATTCTCCGCATAGGTGTAGGTGAGGTAAGGTTTGGCCGCGTTGCCCACAGCGAGATAATCGCGCGGATGACCGGGGCCGGTCCAGGTGATCTCAATGCTGCTGCCAGGCGTCGCGGTTGAGGGCGCGGTGATGGCGACGGGCACGTCTTCAACAGTCAGCGGCGTGCGGGCGAGCACTTTGATTGGATTGGTGTCCGCCACGTAGCGCAGCTCGTAGGTGCCGTGGTTGGCAGGCAAGTTGAGCGTCAGATCACTGCCGTCGCGGGTGTAGGCGTAGGAGCCGTAGTCTCCTTCAGCGGCGTCTGGTGCTACAATGGTCAAGTAGTCGCCATCGCCGCCGGGGCCAGTCCATGAGGCGGTGATTGTGCCGCCGATAGGCCCGGAGGGTGGTCCCGTGACCGTGGCGCCGACGGTTGTGACGTCAATCGGGATACGGGCTTGGATGGATCGGTCCTGCCCCAAGACATAGCGGATCTCGTGTGGGCCGGGATCGCCGGGCATCACAAGTTCTAGGGGGTTGCCTTCGCGGGTGTAAGTGTAGTTGACGTATTTGTCGTCCGGCATGCCTTTCGCGGCAACGGTGATGTAGTCTCCGTCGTAACCGGGGCCCGTCCAGGACACGATGAGCCTGGCACCGGCACCAGCGCTGCTGTCCGTTTGCAGATCATATGCCAGGGCCGCAACCGAGATAGGTTCGCGGTGAATGATCGTTCGATTCTGGCTCATGGTGTAGACCATTTCATAATCACCGGGCGCGCCCGGCATTTGCAGCATCATGGGATTTCCGTCGCGGGTGTAGGTGTAGGTGATCCATTTCTCGTCGCCCGGTTTGGTGACGGAGACATAGTCGCCGTCATAATCCGGTCCGATCCAATCCACCGGAACTGTGGCGCCGGCGACCAATTCATCAGGCGCGGAGAGGGAGACAGCAACTTCCGTGGCAGCGATGGGATGGCTGGCCAAAGGTTTGCGGCCGTCGTTCAGGATGTAGCGCAGTTCGTAGGCACCAGGTTTGGGTGGCATTTGTAGATCGAGTGGGCTGCCTTCGCGGGTGTAAGCATAGGTGATCCATTTGTTGGTATCCGGATCAACCGCGGCGATGAAATCATCTTTGGCGTTGGGGCCGGACCAATCGACGGCAATGGTGCTGCCTGCAGGGGCGGATTGCGGGCCGGACACAGTGGCCGGTGGTTTGTATTCCGGCAACTCCAGCACCACCCGCTTATTGACCGAGCCGACACCAAAACGGGCTTCGGCGGTGGCTTCATCTTCGGGGCGCAGGACAGTGACAGTGTAGGTGCCTTCGAGAAGTGCTTCTTTCAAGGATGGCGCGCTGTGTTTGTCGTGAATGGTGTTGTCGCCTGCGAGATCCCAAATCAAGGGAGTGGTTACCACTGGTCCGTTTTTGCCATCCGTGGCCACAATGGAGACTTGCACCGGCTGTGGCTCCGGCTCCGGTGGAGGGGCGGCGGCGACTGCGGTCAAAGCGCTGCCAAGCTCATCTGCATTGGCGGCGGAGAGGAATGTGCCGCCCGTAGCTTCGGCCATGCACTGGAACTGAGCCAAGGCTTGCGGGTCGGTCACGTCGAACCCCACAACATGCGCTGTGAAATCCACGCCGGTGGCTTCCAATTCTTTGGCAACGGCACAAACGTCCGGCACGCAGGTTTCGATGCCGTCAGACACCAGAATCACGGTGGCGGCTTCTTCGGTGTGGCGCAGCGCTTTGGCGGCTGCGACCACGGCGTCCGCCATCGGGGTTTTGCCCTTGGGGGAAATGCCGTTCACAGCTGAAGTGATGGCGGCGCGCGTGTCGGGGCCGGGCAGGACCATGGTTTCAATGTCGGAACAATCCCCCTTGCGGCGGTGGCCGTAAATGGTCAACCCCAAGTCTAGGTCGGCAGGCAGCGTAGACATGAGTTCGCCCATGACCTCTTGGGCAATGGTGATTTTGGCCACGCCATCAATTTGCCCCCACATGGAGCCGGACCCGTCCATCACCACAATTGCGGAGGGGTTGTCTTGCGCAAATATTGCAGTGGGCAGCAGACACAGCGCGGCCGAAGTCGCTCTCAAAAAAGTCATCGCAAAAATCCTCAAATATGTAATGCATAGAGACTAAGGGAGAAATTCCAAATCCGGCAAGTCACGAGGTAAAAACCGGGCTTGGCGAATTAAAATGTTCTCTGTATGTTCGCGATATCTGGTTGGCAGAGGGGGCGTGATCCCCTATGTCTGGTGCCGTATCCGTTGGGGGTTTGAATGGCCGAGCTGAAGAACATCGAAGTGCGTGGCGCGCGCGAGCACAATTTGAAGTCGATTGACGTGGATATTCCACGTGATCAGCTGGTGGTGATCACCGGTCTGTCAGGCTCTGGCAAGTCCTCATTGGCGTTTGACACGATCTATGCGGAAGGTCAGCGTCGCTATGTTGAGAGCCTGTCGGCCTATGCGCGGCAGTTCTTGGATATGATGGAAAAGCCGGATGTGGATCACATCAGCGGGCTGTCTCCGGCGATTTCGATTGAGCAGAAGACGACGTCAAAAAACCCGCGCTCGACTGTGGGTACGGTGACGGAGATTTACGATTATCTGCGTCTGTTGTTTGCCCGTGTTGGCACGCCGTATTCTCCGGCCACAGGTCTGCCGATTGAGGCGCAGCAAGTGCAGGACATGGTTGATCGGATCATGACCTTGGAGGAGGGCACGCGTGGCTATCTTCTGGCGCCGATTGTGCGGGACCGGAAAGGCGAATATCGCAAAGAGTTTCTGGAGCTGCGTAAACAGGGTTTCCAGCGGGTGAAAGTTGATGGCGCTTTCTATGAGCTGGATGAGCCTCCGACGCTCGACAAGAAATTCCGTCATGACATTGACGTTGTGGTGGACCGGCTGGTGGTCCGTGAAGGTATGGAGACGCGGCTGGCGGACAGCTTGCGCACTGCATTGGATTTGGCGGATGGGATTGCGGTTCTGGAAACCGCACCCAAGGAAGGCGATCCAGAGCGGATTACCTTCAGTGAAAAATTTGCTTGCCCTGTCAGTGGCTTCACCATTCCTGAGATTGAACCACGGCTGTTTTCCTTTAACGCGCCGTTTGGGGCCTGCCCAACCTGTGATGGGCTTGGAAAAGAGCTGTTCTTTGACGAGCGTCTGGTGGTGCCGGATGTCACTTTGAAGGTTTATGACGGGGCGCTGGCCCCGTGGCGGAAAGGCAAATCACCTTACTTCCGTCAGACCATCGAGGCGCTGGCGAAACACTATGAGTTTGACAAAAACTCGCCGTGGAAGGATCTGCCAAAGCATGTGCAGCAGGTGTTCCTCTATGGCTCTGGTGAAGAAGAGATTGAGTTCCGTTATGACGAAGGCGGGCGGGTCTATCAGGTGACACGCGTGTTTGAAGGCGTGATCCCCAACATGGAGCGGCGCTATCGCGAGACCGATAGCAACTGGATCCGCGAAGAGTTTGAGAATTATCAAAACAACCGTCCGTGTGGCGCCTGTCGTGGGCACCGGCTGCGTGAAGAGGCTTTGGCAGTTCGGATCGCCGAGAAACATGTTGGCCATGTGGTGCAGCTGTCGATCCGAGAGGCTTTGGCGTGGATCGAGAGTGTGCCTGCGGCGTTGACTCCGCAGCGGCAGGAGATTGCGCGGGCGATTGTGAAGGAAATCCAGGAGCGGCTTGGGTTCTTGAACAATGTTGGCTTGGAATACCTAACCTTGTCGCGCAACAGTGGCACGCTGTCCGGCGGGGAGAGCCAGCGTATTCGATTGGCAAGCCAGATTGGCTCTGGCCTGACCGGCGTTCTGTACGTGCTGGATGAGCCGTCGATTGGCTTGCACCAGCGGGACAATGACCGGCTGCTCACAACGCTGAAAAACCTGCGGGATCAGGGCAATACGGTGATTGTGGTGGAGCATGACGAAGAAGCCGTGCGTGAGGCGGACTATGTGTTCGACATTGGTCCAGGGGCTGGCGTGCACGGCGGGCAAGTGGTGTCGCAGGGCAAACCTGAAGATATTGCGGCTGATCCGGCGTCCTTGACGGGGCAGTACCTGTCTGGTGCGCGTGAGATCGCAGTGCCAACGGAACGACGTGAGGGTAACGGCAAGTCTGTGACCGTGGTGAAAGCGACAGGCAACAACCTGCGTAAGGTCACGGCGGACTTCCCACTTGGTAAGTTTGTCTGCGTGACCGGGGTTTCTGGCGGCGGGAAATCAACGCTGACGATTGAGACCTTGTTCAAGACCGCGTCGATGCGGCTCAACGGTGCACGGCAGACCCCTGCGCCTTGTGAGACCATCAAGGGGCTTGAGCATCTGGACAAGGTGATCGACATTGACCAGCGGCCTATCGGCCGCACACCACGGTCCAACCCGGCGACCTATACTGGGGCATTCACGCCGATCCGCGATTGGTTTGCCGGTTTGCCGGAAGCCAAAGCGCGCGGCTACAAGCCTGGGCGGTTCAGCTTCAACGTCAAAGGTGGACGTTGCGAGGCCTGTCAGGGCGACGGTGTGATCAAGATCGAGATGCACTTCCTGCCCGACGTCTATGTGGAATGTGAGACCTGCAAAGGTGCGCGCTACAACCGTGAGACTTTGGAAATCCGGTTCAAAGGCAAGAGCATTGCAGACGTGCTGGATATGACCGTGGAAGAGGCGCAGGAGTTCTTCAAAGCGGTGCCGAGCATTCGCGACAAGATGGATGCGCTGATGCGGGTTGGTCTTGGCTACATCAAGGTGGGGCAGCAGGCGACAACGCTGTCTGGTGGTGAGGCGCAGCGAGTGAAGCTGTCCAAAGAGTTGGCGAAACGGTCGACCGGGCGAACGCTCTATATTCTGGATGAGCCAACCACGGGTTTGCACTTTGAAGATGTGCGTAAGCTTTTGGAAGTGCTGCATGAATTGGTCGATCAAGGCAACACCGTTGTGGTGATCGAGCACAATCTGGATGTGGTGAAAACGGCTGACCACATCATCGACATCGGCCCCGAGGGCGGTGACGGCGGCGGTAAGATTGTCGCCAAAGGCACGCCGGAGAAAGTGGCCAAAGTGGCGGCGAGCCACACTGGCCATTATCTGAAGGATATGTTGGTGCCGAAGAAAAAAGTGGCAGCTGAATAAAATGAATGGGCGGTGGTTGCAGAAACCACCGCCCGTTTTCTTTAGGCCGCAACGGCTTGGCGGGGCTTTGCCAGGGTGATGGGCAGCACAAACATCAGCAGGAAGCCGGTGTTCATAACGACGTTGAACCAGGCGCCTGCAACGAAGGAGCCTGCGCTGTCCACCACATACCAACTCCAGACACCCCAGCTGATGATGGAGGCGCCGGTTTCCGCGTCGTTGGCGTAAACGCGGATGGTGACTTGCCAGGTCACCACACCCAGGCTGACCATGAGGCCGCCGCCGATGGCTGCGAGCACTTTTTCGCTGTCGCCGCCAAAGCTCTGTGCGCCATCAAGCGGCAGGTGTGTGAGGTCCAAAAACCAGCCCACGATGCCGTGAAGTCCGCCAATCATGGCAAACAGCGGAATGAGGCCAAAAAGCACCGTACCAAGCGAGGTGAGTTTCAGAAGGTAGATCGCGCGATCCTGAGTCATGTGATGTCTCCATTTGAGGTTATGGCGACAAACTGCGTCTGATTGGTGAGGCAAAACAATTACCTCTGAGGTAAGTGCTTTGCGCAAGGGATCGGCTATGGTGGTTGAGACTATGAGGAGCAGGTTATGGGCGTAGAGTTTGGCTCGGTTTTAAAAGAGTGGCGGCAGGTGCGGCGGGTGAGCCAGATGGACCTTGGGTTGTCCGCTGGTGTGAGCTCACGGCATATCTCGTTTCTGGAAACCGGCCGCTCCCGACCCAGTCGGGGGATGGTGCTGCGGTTGTGTGATGAGTTGGAAGTGCCCATTGCGCAGCGCAACCGCATGTTGTCGGCGGCGGGCATGAGCCCGGCGTATGCGGAACGGGACCTGTCAGAGGCAGATATGGCACCGATGCGGGCGGCGATGGAATGGACCCTCAAACGGCATGAGCCTTATCCAGCGATGGCGATTGATCGGCATTGGAGGCTGGTGGCGATGAATGCGGTGTCGGCTCGGTTGTTGGCTGGGTTTGAAGTTCAGGTTGGTGACAGCTTGATTGACATGATGATTGACTCGAAGGGTGTCCGGCAAGCTCTTGTCAATTATGAAGAAATTCTACGTTACATGATTGCGCGTCTGCGCGTGGAAAGCGCGCATTTTGGGCATGATCCAGTGCTGGAAGGCGGTATTGCGCGCATGGAAGAACGGCTTGGCGAAGCGGTGCTTGAGGTTGATGGCATCAAGCCTGCGATCATTCCGGCGGTCTACGAATTTGGAGGGATGCAGATGTCGTTTTTCTCGACCATAAGCCAATTTGGCTCGGCCGAGGATATTGCGCTTAGCGAGCTGCGGATCGAGATGATGTTTCCGGCCGACGAGGCCACGCGCCTCGCATTGGAGGCGCTGGCGGGCGCTTAATTATTTGCTTTTGAGTGGGCAGGTGCGGAAGCCAAAAGCGGTATAAAGCGGGCAAGTACCGAGGAGGCCCGTGAAGAGGGGGATCAGGCCGATCCACATCCAGGCGCCATAGCCAGCCAAGGCTCCGGCGAGGAGCGCGAGGCCAATCACGAGCCGCAAGAATTTGTCTACGGTTCCAACGTTCTTTTTCAGCATGTGTTTCCCTCCTAAGGTCGAGAGAAAGTTACATGCATTAATCGGAATGTGACTTGATCTACCTCAAGTGGTCAAAAAACCTTACGCCGCCAGAAGGGCCGTGGCCTCATAACTGCGCAGGCTTGGGCGGGCTGAGATGTCCTCAAAACTAATGTTTTTCTCGCGCATCACCTGCCGCAGGGAGCGGTTGGCGAAGGGGTCAAAGCTGTAGCGAGTCATCGGGCCAGGCAGGAAGCTCTCGGACCATTGGCCTTCGGAATACAGCAGCTCGTGTTGAGGCATGAGGATGTGGAAATAGGTGATGGTGCCGTCGGTTTCGCAGCGGGTCACATCACGGCCATTCACGAGATCTTTGGCTTTTACAAGTACCTCGTCGCAGCCAAACAGTAGTTCGGCGCGGTAGCCTTGCAGCAACACACGGTGTTGCGGGGACACGATCAGATCGCGGTCGTTGTCGAGCACACCGGCTTTGATGCGGATTGGCAGGGACTCATAACGAGGTGGCATGTGAGAGTGGCCAATCCACTGGATTGGTTGGAACCCGTTGTCGAGCGTGTCGACCAGCATGCCGGCCCGCAACTCCTCTACTGGGATGTCGCCTTCCGAGGTGCGGATCAGGGTGCCCACGGTAAAACATGGCGCGTGCTGCTCGATTTCGACCAGCGCGGTGTCGGTTTCTCCGGTGGAATCCTCGATGGTGTAGTTAAAATAGACGGTTTCGTTGTCGGTGTCGGCGTCAACGGTAAGCGTACCGTCGGCGTTTAAGGTCACGACTTGACCGGTTGCCAGGGTCACGCTGTTGGGCAGCCCGCCGCTGCCGTCGTGGCTGACGGCGGTGCCATTGATGTGTGTGATGGTCAGGGTGGGGCCGGCGGACGAGCTGTCGTTGTTCAGAACGTCCAGTGTTTTGCTGTTGCCATAGGCAATGCGCATGTCGTCGTCTTGCGCGACAATGGCGGTTTGCACAGAGCCACCCGCGATCAGCAGGTTGGAGTCATACTGCGTGTCGGTTGCGTCCGCGATGCCAATCACCAGCTCGTTCACGCCATCCTGAAGCGGCACAACAAAGGTTAGAGTGACGGTGAAACCATCCATCTCAGTGTTGTATTGGTCGCCCGCATTGTCGTTGTAGATATTTTGATTGGCGTCATTGATGTTGCCCACGGTTGCACCGCCATCTCCTACGGAGATTTGTGCTTCAACACCGTTGACCCATACGCCGATTGCGTCGTTGTAGCTTAGGTATTCCGGGTATTCTTCGGAGGACAGCACGAAGTCGATGGTCAGCAGCTCGCCAGCGGTGCCGTTGAAATCGATGGTCAGATACGATGCGTCGAAGGTGTTGGTGCCTGCGGCGGCATTGAACAGGGCGTTGTTGTCTTCGCCGGAAGTGTTGGTGGAGGTCGAGGCGGATTGGTTGGTGTTTGTGCTGCCGTCGCTGTTGGTGAAGTCGTCGACATGGCCAGTGGAGAGGATCACGCCGCTGTCGGCCGGGGCGACGCCCGCGCTGGTGGTGTCTGCGCCGGTGTATATGCCGGAGGACAAGTTGTCGCCGGTGTAGGTGGCCCCCAGAATGCGACTTGGGTCACCAAAAATCTCGTTAGCCATCGCGGTGGCGTTGGCGCTTGTGTTGATATTGAGTTCCGTTGCCGTTGGCATGTCTCTACCTCAATGCGTTCTGCTCTTGTCCAATCACGAGACCTCTCCGGGTCTTCGGTCAGAGCAAAACTGGCGGGCAAACGTGGCGCGAACGGGGCTGGGGTAAGGAAAGATTAATTAAAATTGCACGGGGTCGGTGAATGTGCAGGCCAGCAAAAAAGGCCACGCCAGATGTGGCGCGGCCCTTTGTTTTAAGGCGATTGTGCTTCGAATTTAGCTGCGACCGCGTTTTTCGAAACGTGGCAACATTGCGGAGAAGTCGGTTCCAAGCCCGCCTTCATTCTCCACAAACTGCTCATAAAGCGCGGCGGCGGCCTGACCCATTGGGGTGTCCGCGTCAGCACTTTCTGCAGCTTGTTGCGACAGGCGCAGGTCTTTGAGCATCAGTTCAGAGGCAAAGCCTGGCTGGTAGTCGTTGTCGGCAGGAGACTGTGGGCCGACACCGGGGGCCGGGCAGTAGGCGTTCATGGTCCAGCTGTAGCCCGACGAGGTGGAAACCACGTCAAACATCGACTGACGATCCAGGCCCAGCTTGTCGGCCAGCGCAAAGGCTTCGCAAGTGGCGATCATGGTCACGCCAAGGATCATGTTGTTGCAGATTTTCGCGGCCTGACCGGCGCCTGCGTCGCCGCAATGCACAGCCTTTTGGCCCATGATGTCAAACAGTGGGTCGGCTTTTGCAAAAGCGTCTTTGGAGCCACCGGCCATAAAGGTCAGCGTGCCACCTGCCGCGCCACCAACGCCACCGGATACTGGCGCATCCACGGGCAGGAGGCCTGCTGCGGTGGCTTGCTCGGCCACGGCACGGGCGCTGTCCACGTCCACGGTGGAGCAATCCACAAAGGCTGCGCCTTTGGACATGACTGGGATAATCTCGTTGGCCACAGCGCGCAGGATCTGGCCGTTGGGCAACATGGTGATAACCACATCTGCGCCGGCGGCGACGGCGGCGCCATTGTCGGCTATGGTGACGCCTTCGATGGCCACATCTGCCATGTCAAAGCCGGTGACCTCATGGCCCGCTTTCGCAAGGTTGGCGGCCATTGGACCACCCATATTGCCCAGTCCGATGAATCCGATCTTCATGACGCTACTCTCCCTTTTCAAATGTCAGCGCATCCGCCCCAAGAGGCAGGACCATCTTGGTCACGATGCCAGCGGGCAGGTCGTCCAAGCTGTATTTCCACTGCGGATTGCGGTCTTTGTCGATGATTTGTGCGCGGATGCCTTCCAGAAAATCGCCATGTTCCATGGCGCGGAAGGTGAAGCGGTATTCCTGATCCAGTGCAAAACGGATGTCGTCGCGCTGGCGCACGCGGTGAATGATCTCCAATGCGGCCCCCATGGCGATGGGGGAGTTGCGGGAGAGCTTTTTCAAGGCACCGGCGGAAAATTCGGTGTCGGAATACTTCAGGGCGTTGAGAACGTCACTAAGGGTCTCGCCGCCGAAGTTGGCATCGATGTCGGCCTGTTGGGTGGTGAGCGGGCCTGCCTCTGGTTCTGAAGCGGCAGCGTCGATCAGAACGTAGTCGGCCGTCTCTTCGAGCTGGGCAATCAGGGCGGGCCACTGATCTTCTGGAATGAAATAATCGGCAAAACCTGCGTAGATTGCGTCTGCTGCGTTCAGACGGGCGGCTGTGAGGCCAAGAAACTCACCCAAACGGCCCGGTGCGCGCGCGAGGATCAGCGAGCCGCCAACATCTGGGACAAGACCAATACCACATTCCGGCATGGCGATCTGGCTGCTGTTACCCACCACGCGATGAGAACCGTGGCAACCAACGCCAACGCCGCCGCCCATGGTGAAGCCTTGCATGAAGCTGACCACCGGTTTGGGGAACTCATAAAGTTTGGCGTTCATGCGGTATTCGTCAGCCCAAAATTTCCGGCCATAGGCAAAGTCGCATTTGGTGCCGGTTTCATAAAGTTCAGCAATGTCGCCACCGGCGCAGAAGGCTTTTTCGCCTTCCGCGTCGATAATGATCATTTTTACGGCGTCGTCAGTGGCCCAGGCGTCGAGCGCGTCTTCGATCGCGATGCACATGTCATAGGACATGGCGTTGAGCGCTTTGGGGCGGGTGAAGGTGATGCGGCCGGTTTGACCAGCTTTGCGGATAGAGATGTCAGACACGCGGGGCGCTCCGTCTTTGAAAAAGGGCCGCTCCCGAAGGGCGGCCCGGTCGTGGTTAGGTAGAGATCATCTGGCGGGAGATGATCAGGCGCATGATTTCATTGGTGCCTTCAAGGATCTGGTGCACCCGCAGGTCGCGGACAATTTTCTCGATGCCGTAATCGGCAAGGTAGCCATAGCCGCCGTGCAGCTGCAAGCAGCCGTTGGCGACGTCAAAGGCCGCGTCGGTGACCATCAGTTTTGCCATGGCGCAGAATTTGGTGGCGTCGTGGTCGCCGTTGTCCAGCTTCCACGCCGCTTGACGCAGGAAAGTGCGGGCGGCTTGCAGTTTGGTTTCGTACTCCGCGAGGCGGAACTGCAGCGCCTGGAACTGATTGATGGATTTGCCAAAGGCTTTGCGCTCGGACATGTATTGCACGGTCAGATCCAGCGCTTTCTGTGCGCCGCCCAGAGCGCCGGCAGAGATATTCAGGCGACCACCGTCCAGACCGGCCATGGCGTAACTGAAACCTTTGCCTTCTTCGCCAATCAGGTTGTCAGCGGGCACTTTGCAGTCGTCAAACTGGACCTGAGACGTTGGCTGGCTGAGCCAGCCCATTTTCTTTTCCAGCGCGCCAAAGGACAGGCCGTCTGCGCCGTCTTCAACCACCACTGTGGAGATACCTTTAGGGCCGTCTTCGCCGGTGCGCACCATGCAGACATAGGCGTCAGAGTAAGACCCACCGGAGATGAAGGCTTTTGTCCCATTGAGCACGTATCCGTCGTTGGTGCGCTCAGCCCGAGTTTTCAGAGCCGCCGCGTCAGAGCCGGAGCCGGGCTCGGTCAGGCAGTAAGAGAAGACCTTATTCATCGAGCAGAGTTCTGGCAGCCACTTCTGTTTGGTTTCTTCAGAACCAAACTTGTCAATCATGCCGCCGCACATGTTGTGGATCGACAGGAAGGAGCCCACAGACGGGCAGGCCATAGCAAGGGCTTCAAACACTAATGTGGCGTCCAGACGAGACAGACCAGAGCCGCCGTATTCTTCAGAGACGTAAATGCCGCCCAGTCCCAATTCCGCCAATTGTGGCCAGAGCTCCTTGGGGATGGAGCCTTCGGATTCCCATTTTTGGGCGTGTGGTGCGATATTTTCTTCGCCAAAACCTTTGGCCATATCAAAGATCAGGGTCTGTTCTTCACTCAGTGCAAAATCCATGTCTCATCCTTCAAGATCGCGGCGTCAGCGGGGCCGAGCCAAAGCGGGTGCAGATGAGGGGCAGGGGGCTTAAGCGCCGATCCGCAGCCTCCCCTCCGCGAATTGAACATGCGTTAAATTATCATCCCTGCATCAAGATTGCAAAGCGCGAATGGCGCAAAAATAGCGCTATCACGAAGCGATTATGCAGATTGATTTTGCAGTTTTGTCGGTGTAGGTCGGATTTTAGCCTGCGGCCTTGAAATCGCTCGATGCCGGCGCAGCGCCTTCTTCGGACATTTGCGGATAGGTGACGGAGCGGTTTCGACCTGTGGACTTTGCATGGTAGAGCGCTTCGTCGGCGCGCAGAAGCAACTCTTCAGGGTCCAAATCCGAATTTGGTTTCGCGCAGGCGATACCAAAACTGGCGGTCACGCGCAGGCTGACGTTGCCGGTGCATTCTGTGGTCGAGGCGGCAATGCGATTGCGCATACGTTCTGCCACCACTTGGGCATTGTCGCAGTTGGTGTCAGGCAGGATCATGACAAATTCTTCTCCGCCATAGCGACAAACGCGATCAGCGCGGCGCAGATTGGCCACTTGCATCAGGTCAGCCACAGCACGCAGGACATCGTCGCCCGCGGGATGGCCATAGGTGTCGTTCACAATCTTGAAGTGGTCGATGTCAAAGATCACCAGAGAGATGCCCTGATCAGAATAGTCCTTTTCACGCCATGCTAGGGAGAGCTCGTTGTCAAAGGCCTGGCGATTGAGCAGGCCGGTGAGGTGGTCCCGGCTGGCGGTGTCCAGGGCGTTCTGGTGCAGTTGTTGCAGGTTTGAGCGCTCCTGATCCAACACCTCGGCACGGCTGACAGCGCTGGTGACCCGACGGCCCACCTTCAGGCTATAGGCGCAGATGAACAGGACAAAGGCGTGGTTGGCAAGGTAGACGCCGTGATAGGTGTTGGAAACAATGATGTCATTCACACCTGCCAGCAAAGGCACAAACCAGCCCAAAGTATAAAACCAGGC
The DNA here is from genome assembly GCF_049116215.1 of Shimia sp. Lineage (GTDB taxonomy): Bacteria > Pseudomonadota > Alphaproteobacteria > Rhodobacterales > Rhodobacteraceae > Shimia. The sequence continues at coordinate 448,021 of NZ_JAGDZB010000003.1, forward strand.
GTCAGGCACGCGTTTGATAATGGCGCGGGCACTGGTCCAAAGGATCAGGCCAAAAATCACCACGCAGTATGTCTGGATGACAAACAAGTGCTCGGTGACAAACGGCAATGGGGCGGTGAGCACGATGGCGCCGCCAAGCATTGCCAAAACACCGGTCACCAGAGGACCACCAAGATCGGACAGGCGGCGCCAGACCAAAGCCTGCTGTAAGGCGTAGCCGGCCCAAGCGATCAACAAGATGTCTGCGTATTCAATCCGGACTCGCAGGGTGCGAATTTCGGGCCCAAACACCATTTCCAGCGTGCCGGCAAGGATGACCGAGCGCAGCAAGAAGGCAAAAGACACCAACGCGAGCAGCAGGGTAGCAGGGTCTTTGCGATAGACCACAAAGAGAAACAGGTTCAGGGCTGCGACCAGCAGCGTGATGCCAATGATGGTGCCTTCGATCAGGCGTTTGAGATGGGCGTCGCTTTGGAGGAAAGCCGCATCAGAGATGTACGGCGTGCGTAAAATTCCGCCGTAGCTTTGCAATTCTTTGCGGACTTGAACAACGATATAGCCTTCGCCAATTTGGTTGAGAGCATAGCTTTGTTCAATTAGGGACGCGCGGATTGGTCCGGTCATTGCACCGTTACCGCCAATGCGTTCCGCATGGGAGAGGTTGTTGGCAGGCACCCAGAACACCTCATAGGCGTCAGCGACGCGCGGGAAGACAATCGCCAAGAGCGTGGATCGGGAATAGGGCAGCGTGAGGTTGATCACATAGGTGCCGGTGCCATGGGCATGTGGATTTGTTTCGGTCGCCGCGCCCGCTTTTTGCCAATTATCGGGCACGTGCAAGGTACCCATTTCATTGGACACAGCGGCCTCTACTGCCTGTTGTGGTGTGAGGCGAGATCCGAAGTGGAACCACCAATCGCCGCGCAGTTGTGCTTTTTCTTGTGTGTTGAATGGGAACGCTGAGAAGTCGCGCTCGGGTCCTGGTCCACTATGGGCCTGAGCTGTGGCGACAAGAGTTTCTGACAAGAAAACACAGGTCATCACAACCGTGACGGCGTGAAAAATCGCACGTGCAATTTTGAGATGCATGGGCCCGTGTCTCATCTGGTTTGCTGTAGGAAAATTTGTGAGGCACAGGATTTAAGGTCGATTTAATTCGCTTGTTAGAGTGATGGTTTTGGGAAGGCAAAATAGGCGGAAATTGGATCAAACTTTAGCGGGCCAGCGGAAATTTGCTAAGCTGCAGCCGGTTGTGACGTGACGTTGTGCTCTATTCTGCTGTGCTGAGCAGTTGATCAAGGCTGGACTGAGGCAAGCCAAGAATGGCGAGCGCCTCGCGTTCGTTTTCCTGCAGGATGGGCACAACCGACGGAAACGGCTCCCAGCTGCGCAAGGCCAGGCGTGCCAGTTTTTTGCCGATGTCGCTTGGCGCGAAGTAGATGATCAAGGTTTCGGCGTTGTTGCCGGTAAACGCCTCCGCCTTTTTGGCCTGCGCTTTCATGAGCTCAAGATAATCTTCATCCCAGCCCGACAGGGCGCTGAGATCAACAAACTGTTTTTGACCAGGTTGGAAATCCGGGTGTTGGGCATAGGCAGAAAAGGCTTGCAACGTGTCGGTCATATTGGCGTGGCCGTCGTAGCGGACATACACCAATCCGATTGTGGGGATGATCCGAAAATTCACTGACAAAATTGTATGCTCCTTTGGCCCCAAAAAAAACGGGCGGCGCATGGCCGCCCGTTTGTATACAAACGAACACAGATTTGTGTCTGGATCAATCCATCTGTTTGAAGTGGAACTCGCCGCCTTCTTTGATGCCTGATGGCCAGCGGGAGGTCACGGTTTTGGTGCGGGTGTAGAACTTGAACGAGTCTGGACCGTGCTGGTTCAGATCGCCAAAGGCAGATTTTTTCCAACCACCAAAGGTGTGATAGGCCAGTGGCACCGGGATTGGCACGTTCACGCCAACCATGCCGACGTTGATGCGGTTGGCGAAGTCACGGGCGGTGTCGCCGTCACGTGTGTAGATCGCGGTACCGTTGCCGTATTCGTGATCCATCGCCAAACCAAGCGCTTCCTCATAGGACTGTGCGCGTACCATGGAGAGAACTGGGCCGAAGATTTCGGTTTTGTAAATGTCCATGTCTTTGGTGACGTTGTCGAAGAGGTGTGGCCCCACAAAGAAACCATCTTCGTAGCCTTGCAGGCTGAAGTCGCGGCCATCCACCACAAGGTCTGCACCTTGGTCGACACCGGTCTGCACCAGACGCAGGATGTTCTCCTGTGCGGCTTTGGTCACAACAGGACCATAGTCCACATCGTCACCCGCGGTGTACGGCGCGATTTTCAGCTTTTCGATGCGTGGGATCAGCTTGTCACGCAGCTTGTCCGCGGTCTCAGCGCCCACAGGCACAGCCACAGAAATCGCCATGCAGCGTTCGCCCGCCGCGCCGTAGCCTGCGCCAACCAGCGCGTCTGCGGCTTGATCCAGATCGGCATCTGGCATGATGATCATGTGGTTTTTTGCACCACCGAAGCACTGCACACGCTTACCTTGGGCGCAACCGGTGCCGTAGATGTATTCGGCGATTGGGGTGGAGCCCACAAAACCAACGGACTGGATGATCGGATCATACAGGATCGCGTCCACAGCTTCTTTGTCGCCGTTCACAACCTGAATGATGCCTTTTGGCAGGCCAGCTTCTTCGAGCAGTTCCGCCAGCATCAGCGGCACGGATGGATCACGCTCAGAAGGCTTCAGGATGAACGCGTTGCCGCAGGCGATGGCCGGGGCAAACATCCACATTGGGATCATCGCTGGGAAGTTGAACGGGGTGATGCCCGCGGTCACGCCAAGTGCCTGACGCATGGAGTAGATATCGATGCCGGGGCCTGCTGCGTCGGTGTACTCACCTTTCAACATTTGTGGGGCAGCGATGCAGTATTCTGCCACTTCCAGACCACGCTGGATGTCGCCTTTGGCATCCGGGAAGGTTTTGCCGTGCTCGCGGCTCAGCGCCTCAGCCAGCTTGTCCATGTCGCGGTTCAGCAGATCAACAAACTTCATCAGCACGCGGGCGCGACGCTGAGGGTTCACGGCGGCCCATGCTGGCTGAGCAGCTTGTGCAGCGGCAACGGCGATGTCCATCTCAGCCTTGTTGGCCAAAGGCACTTTGGCCTGAACCTCACCCGTGGCTGGGTTGTAGACATCGGCAAAACGACCGGACGTCCCTTTGACGTGTTCGCCGTTGATGAAATGAGTCAACTCTTGCATGGCATCCTCCTATGACATTTGAGCAAAAGAATAGGCTTGCAAAAATCACCGGAAAAGAGGCAACTGTTCAAAACGGCTTTGCAAAAATGAATGGGGATGGAATGGCGGCGCATTGGGATGATCTGCGGGTGTTTTTGGCGGTGGCACGGGAAGAAAGCCTTTCTGCGGCGGGGCGGCGATTGCAAGTGGACCCCGCAACTGTGGGACGGCGTGTGGCGCGGTTGGAAACAGCGTTTGAATCGCCTTTGTTTGTAAAGTCTCCTACCGGATATGCCTTGACGGACGCGGGGCAGCGGCTGATGGGCCATGCGTTGCGGGTGGAACAAAGCCTGCAGGAAGCCACGGAGGAAATGGTTGGGCAAAGCGCTGGCTTGTCAGGACAAATTCGCATTGGCGCGCCAGATGGGGTGGCCAATTATCTCTTGCCGGCAGTCTGTGGGCGGATTGCTGAGGCCAACCCGGATCTCGAAATTCAAATCGTGGCCTTGCCGCGTGTGGTGAGTCTGTCTCGTCGGGAGGCGGATTTGGTGGTGGCGGTGAGTGCGCCAACTGCCGGACGTTTGACGGTTCAGAAAATTACAGACTACAAACTGCATCTGGCGGCGGCCAAATGGTATCTGCGGAAACGACCGGAGATCACCTGTGTGGATGACCTCAAGGACCATCTTATCACTGGCTACATTCCGGACATGATTTTTGATAAAGAGCTGGACTACCTCAGCGAAATTGGCATTGACCGGGTGCGGTTGGCGTCCAATTCAGCCTCGGTGCAATTCAACTGGGTGCGCAGCGGGGCCGGCATTGGCGTGGTGCATGACTTTGCCATTCCCTGGGGGCGCGGTGTGACCAAAGTGTTGGAAAATGAGGTCAGTTTGACCCGCAGTTTTTACTTGATCCGACACGCGGATGACCGGCGGTTGGAGCGGCTCAATCGGTTCTCGGAAGCCCTGTGTGAAGGCATGCGGCAAGAGGTGGCCCACCTAGAAGGTCAAACTTGACAAGTGCTTAGGATGCGGCAACGCTGATCCTTAGGGAGCGCCTAAACAAGTTCAAAGCGGAGGTCGCCATGCTCGTACACCAAATTCTCAAGTCCAAAGGCTCTGAAGGAGTGCTGACTGTGAAACCGGGAACCTTGGTGGAGGAGGCGGCAAAGATCCTGGCCGAAAACGGTATTGGGACTGTCATCGTTTCGCCGGATGGGGAGTCACTGTCCGGTATTCTTTCGGAGCGGGACATTGTGCGTGAGTTGGCCAAGCGTGGCGTTGGGTGCATGTCTGACAAGGTTGACGATTACATGACCACGGAGCTTGTGACCTGTGGTCGCAACGATGATGCGGTGTCGGTGCTTGAAAAGATGACCAAAGGACGGTTCCGCCACATGCCAGTGGTAGAGGGTGACACGTTGGTGGGCCTTATTTCATTGGGTGATGCGGTGAAAGCGCGGCTGTCAGAAGTGGCGATGGAGAAGGATGCGTTGGAAGGCATGATCATGGGGCACTAAGCCCGTGCCGTGACGTCCTTTGTCCGCAGAACTACCTATGTCTTAAAGAACCCTTGCAAATGGCCGCGCAATAATGTTGCGTGCGCACAGGACCACGGGAGGCTTACATGCGCACCGCACTTTACCCAGGCACGTTTGACCCTATCACACTGGGACATATAGATATTATCCGCCGAGCGGCCGTTTTGGTCGATCGGTTGGTGATTGGCGTAGCGATCAATCGCGACAAGGGCCCGATGTTTGACCTGGAAGAGCGGGTGGCGATGATCGAAGGCGAATGCGCCAAGCTGTCCAAAGAGACGGGCACCGAGATCATTGCGCATCCGTTTGAGAACCTGCTGATTGATTGCGCTAAAGAAGTTGGGGCGCAGATCATTGTGCGCGGACTGCGGGCTGTGACCGATTTTGAGTACGAATATCAAATGGTTGGCATGAATCGGGCACTGGACAGCAGCATCGAGACCGTGTTTCTGATGGCGGATCTGAAGCATCAGGCGATTGCGTCAAAGCTTGTCAAAGAGATCGCGCGGCTGGACGGGGATGTGTCGCAATTTGTGACACCTGCGGTGAATGCGGCATTGATGGAGCGGTTGGGCAAAGCCTGACGCGGGACAGCGGCGTTAACACAAAAATTCAGTACCAAAATTTCGTCGGTAATCTGTCGGTATCGCGGCTGTTTTTGAACGGTGCGTTTTGGTGCGGGCAAGTGTGACCGCATCGCACGGCGCAACGTCTTGTGGCGCAACAGCACTTTGCAAATCTGTCGATGTGGGGCATGAAAGGCCAACAGGACAGACAGCCCCACCAGAGGGGCAAAAGGAGTGCGTAAGATGGCAGGTGGTTTGCTGGCGTTGTTGGATGATGTGGCTTCGATTGCCAAAGTGGCGGCGGCCTCAATTGACGATGTGGCGGCGGGTGCGGCCAAGGCCAGCGCCAAAGCCGCAGGTGCGGTGATCGACGATGCGGCGGTCACGCCAAAATACCTGCATGGGTTTGAAGCCAAGCGCGAGCTGCCGATCATTTGGAAAATCGCCAAAGGCTCGATCAAGAACAAGCTTCTTATTCTGTTGCCGGTGGCGTTGCTGTTGGCCAATTTTGCACCCTGGTTGATTTCGCCGCTGCTAATGATTGGTGGCGCGTACCTGTGTTTTGAAGGTGCTGAGAAGGTGCTGCACGCTTACCTGCCGCATGACGATCATCACGGCAGTGAGGAGGTCGTGAGCGACGATCCGGCGCATCTGGAAGAGAAGAAGGCGGCGGGCGCGATCAAGACCGACTTTATCCTGTCCGCGGAAATCATGACCATCATCTTGTCCGGCATCCCAGAGAGTAATTTCTGGATGGAAGCGGCCACTTTGGCGGTGGCCGGCGTGGGCATCACCGTGGCGGTTTATGGTTCAGTGGCGCTGATTGTGAAAATGGACGATGTTGGGCTGGCGATGTATGCCGGTGGCCGTCTGTCGCTGACCCGTACTTTGGGCCGTTGGCTGGTGCGGGGCATGCCGTATTTCATGAAGCTGCTGACCATTGTTGGCACGGCGGCAATGCTCTGGGTGGGTGGCTCCATTGTGATCCACGGCATGGAAGAGCTGGGCTTTGGCTGGCTGGGCCACCACATTCACGACATTGCTTATGCGGCGGGTCACATGGTGCCGGCGGCCTATGAAGGCTTTGTCGAATGGACCACCAAAGCAGCGCTGGACGGCGTGTTTGGTCTGGTATTGGGTGCCGCACTGATCCCGGTGGCAACCAAGGTGATCGCGCCAATCTGGGGCGCGGTGAGTGGCAAGAAAGCGGCGCATTAAATGCGCGTTTATGATGCGTTGCCGGCTATACGGGAGGTGCATCCCTGGTACAAAAGATGGATCGGTACACGGTCCATCTACCCGGAGCGTCACATGCGTTTCATCAACTCTGCCTCCACGCTGTCCGAATTTGAAACGCGCATGACGCTTGCGCCGCGTGCTCAGGAAGAGCTTGCGACCTTCTTGGATGTGCGCCTGAAAATTGCAGCGCGCGCAAGCGCACGAACTGCCAGTGGTGCAGGCAGCTTCTACAACACCCTTTCCGGTGAGAATCCGGATTATGTGCGGCTAACGGGCAGTGAACTGAAAGACGTGCTACAGGTAATTGGCGCTGAGGTGGATGACATTGTCGATCAACACGCTGTGTTTGATTTGCGCGTGGACCTTGCCGCTGAGGTCTTCGCCACTCTTCAGTCTTACGCCTCTTCGACCCCTGTCCAGTCTTGATGACCTCTGGCGTTGAGCATGGAGGACATGCGGAAGTGTCCATCAGCATCATGAAGCAGAGCCGTTGATATGTAGGGCGCGGTGGCAAGGCTGGCACCACTGAGCATCCGGGTTCGGAAGGTGCCAAGCCATGTGCCATCTGGACATGTCTCTAATCTAATCGGTGTTCGGTCGATCAAATCCAGATTCATCATATTCACAGCGACCAGATACTGATCGAAGTTTTTGCGAACGGCAGATTCCGTTGAGAGGACTATCGGCTTTAGCTTGGTGATAAGCGAAAAAGGTAGGATCAGGCGCGCGCGCCATTGTTGCAGATTGCCTTCGATGAAGGCGTCGGAAATATCTGTGAGAAAACGCTCAAACTCTGTATTCATGCGCAAAACTGTACGCCTGTTGGCACAACAATGCGAGCGTTTCCCAATCGCTAGAGCGATGAGTCACGCTTGGGCGCAATTGTTAGGCAAGTTCAGTGACTTCGCCGGTTTGCGCATCATAAGCCACCGCCATGGCGCTGCGCAGGCGGGCGACGGCGGCGTCGGTGTTTTCCTCGGCGTCAAAGGTCATTTGGTCGAGAACGTCGATGTGGATGCTGCCTTTGAACGGGAAGACCTTGCCACGTGGCAGGAGCTTGTCGGAGTGGCTGATGACAAAGGGGCGTACCGCGCGGCCGGTTTGTTGCGCGATGAGGACGGCGCCGGCTTTAAATGGGGCCAGACCCGCTTTCGTGGAGCGGGTGCCTTCGACAAAGAGGATCGGGGAGCGGCGTTTGGGCATCGCGGCGATGGCGTCTGTCAGAGAGGACAGCGCGTCGCGGCCTTTTTGGCGGTCGATTTTTAGGAGGCCCGCGCCGTCAAAGCCGCGTTTTAGCAGGGCGGCTTCGCAGAGCTCTTTTTTGGCGCCAAACGTGACCCATTTCTCGTCCGGGATCACATGCAACATGGAGAAGCCATCGAGGTGGCTGCGGTGGTTTACGGCAATGATGGAATTGGCGTCGGTGCGCAGGGCCTCAATGGCGGCGTCGGAGATCTCGACTTTCACGTCGAGGAACCACAACAGCCAGGAGCAGCAGCGCGAGACGGTGCGCCAGAACCAGCCGCGAAAGCCGGGGCGTTTGCCGCAGAGCGTGGGGATGAAGGCCACAAACAGAAAGATAAACGGGCCGGCGAGGACCAGAAGGCAGCGCTTTAAGAGGGTGGCGAGCATGGGTGGTCCTGTGTGGCGGGGGGTTGCAAGCCAAATAGAGGGTTACGACAGGTAAGGATAGGGGGAATTGGGGTAGGGTTGGCGGTCGGCTGCCGATCTTGGCGGGGAGCAGGGGCCTATCAAACTGGGGCCAGCCCCCAGACACAGACCAAACTGGGGCCAGCCCCCAGACCCCCGGGATATTTTTGGCAAGAAGAAGAGGGCGGGCGGCGCGGAGCCACCCCCGGAAGGAACCCCGATGAGGCTTCTCCTTGCGCGGCCATCGGCTTCCCAGCCTGTACCGCAGCAAGAGCCTGTGACTTTATGGTCAATGAAAGGTTACTTCTTCTTGCTCAAAATATCCTCGCCGAAGGCAAAACAACGCGCGTCCGCGCGTCAAAAACAAAAAAAGCGCCCCAAAATGAGGCGCCTTTTCAATAGGATATATATCGAGCTTACAGCAGGTCTTTGACCTTCTGGGCCACGTTGGCTGCGGTGATGCCGAACTTCTCGAATAGCTCACCCGCCGGGGCGGAGGCGCCGAAGCTGTCCATGCCAACAAAGTCGGATTTGCCTGGACGGGCGCGTTCACCCAGCAGCCACTGGTCCCAGCCGCCATTGCGCACGGCCGCTTCAACACCCACACGCACAGCGGCGCCAGCAGGCAGCACTTTGCGGCGGTAGTCTTCGTCCTGAGCAGAAAAGAGTTCCATGCAGGGCATGGAGACAACGCGGGTGCCGATGCCCTCGGCTTCGAGCAGCTTTTTGGCTTCCATCGCGTTGGAGACCTCGGAGCCGGTGGCGATCAGGATGGCCTGACGTTTGGCTTCGGCTTCGGCCAGAACATAGCCGCCTTGGGCGGTCAGGTTCTTCAGCTTGTGCTCGGTGCGCAGGGTGGGGAGGTTCTGACGGGTCAGTGCCATCACCGATGGGGTGTCCTTGGAGGTCAGGGCAATTTCCCAAGCCTCGGCGGTTTCCACGGTGTCTGCAGGACGGAACACATAGGTGTTTGGGGTTGCACGACAGATTGCCAGGTGCTCAACCGGCTGGTGGGTTGGGCCATCTTCGCCCACGCCGATGGAGTCATGGGTCATGACAAACACGGTTGGGATTTTGCTCAACGCGGCCAAGCGCATGGAGGGGCGCGCGTAGTCGGTGAAGCAGAAGAAGGTTCCGCCGTAAGGGCGGATGCCGCCGTGCAGCGCCATGCCGTTCATGGCAGCGGCCATGCCGTGCTCACGGATGCCCCAATAGACGTAGCGACCTTTGCGGTTGTCGGTGTCAAACACACCCAGATCCGCTGTCAACGTGTTGTTGGAGCCGGTCAGATCTGCGGAACCACCCACGGTTTCTGGCATGATCGGGTTGATCGCAGCCAGCGCCATTTCGGAAGATTTCCGGGTCGCCACGGTGGGCAGCTCTTCGGAGATCTGTTTTTTCAGCGCTTTGACAGTGGCCGACAGCTTGTTAGGGGCGTCAAGCGCATAGGCGCGGTTGAAACGGTCCTGTTTCTGTTTGGAGGCTTCGGAGAAGCGACCTTCCCAAGCTTCGCGGTCTGCGGCGCCACGGGAACCAATAGCTTCCCACTGGGCTTTGACGTCAGCAGGCACGTCAAACGGCGCGGAGGTCCAGCCATAGCCTTCTTTGGCGGCTTTCATCTGATCCGCGTCGGTCAGCGCGCCGTGGCCTTTGGAGGTGTCCTGCGCGGCGTGGCCAATCGCGATGTGGGTTTTGCACGCGATCATCGATGGCTTTTTGGTCTTCTTGGCCGCTTCGATGGCGGCGTCAATCGCATCGGCGTCATGGCCGTCGATTTCCTGCACGTGCCAGCCGGAGGCTTTGAAACGTTTAACCTGATCGGTGCGGTCAGACAGCTCTACGGTGCCGTCGATGGTGATGTTGTTGTTGTCCCAGAAGACAATCAGGTTGCCCAGAGAGTGGCGACCGGCCAGGCCGATGGCCTCTTGGGAGATGCCTTCCATCAGGCAGCCGTCACCGGCGATGACGTATGTCTTGTGGTCCACCAGCTTGCGGCCATATTGCGCGCGCTGGATTTCCTCAGCCATGGCAAAACCCACAGCGTTGGCGATGCCCTGACCCAATGGTCCGGTGGTGGTCTCAACTGCGTCCAGCAGGAAGTTTTCCGGGTGGCCTGCGGTCAACGCGCCGGACTGCCGGAAGTTCTTCACCTGATCGAGGGTGACCTGCTTGTCGCCCATGAGGTAGAGCAGGGAGTAGATCAGCATGGAGCCGTGACCTGCGGACAGGATGAACCGGTCGCGGTCTGGCCAGCTTGGCGCGGCCACGTCAAATTTCATGTGCTTTTCAAACAGCACGGTGGCCACGTCAGCCATGCCCATGGGCATGCCGGAGTGACCGGAGTTTGCAGCGGCAACCGCATCCAGCGTCAGGGCGCGAATGGCGGTGGCTTTCATCCAGTGTTCTGGGTTTTTTTCACGCAGTGCGGCGATATCCACGGATGCGCTCCTTCGGGTTAAAGGGTTGAGTTGTCCGGTTACTAGCAGTTTCGCGGTCAATAGCAAGCTGGCAGGCGTGTTAGCGGTAAATTTGGGCCGGTTGTGACGCAAGTCAATCTGTCGGATTGGGGGCGCATTTTGCAATTTCAACGGCTAATATCAGACCATTGAGCGTCGTTCTTTGATTCGTTAAGAAGGGCAGGCGCGCTTTAAGAACGCGGGTCACTAAGAACCGGACCGGAAAGGACGAGGCACATGAGCGACATCAGCGAACTGGAAGGCAGGCTGACGGCGGCGCTGGAACGCATTGCGCGCGGCGTTGACGGCATGCAGGCGGCGGTTGCTGAGCCCGATGAGGGCGAAGACGTACAGGCATTGCGTCGGGCATTGGAAAACGAGGCGCTGGTGACGGCGCAAATGGAAGAACGGGTGCGGGCCTTGACCGCGCGGCAGACCGAGCTTGAGGAAGAGCTAGGTGCAGCGCAGGCCGCTCAAAGTGACGCAGAAGAGGCCTTAAAAACCGCAGAAGGCAAGGCAGAAGAAACGTCTGCGTCTTTGTTGGCGGCTGAAGCGCGGGCGGAAGCGGCGGAAACCGCTGCGGCAGCCGTAGCAGATGCGGCGGAAGAGGCGGCCGAGAATGCCGACAGTTCTGCGGGTGAGACCGCGGACCCGGCGCCAGCTGAAGATGGTGCGCTGGCCGCGGCGGTGGAAGAAAACCGCGTGATGCTTGGTGAGTTGGGCAAACGTCTGCGCCGATTGCGCCAAATGGCACGCCGGGAACGCTCTGCCAATCAGGTGCTGCGCGAGCAAGTCGAGAAAGAGGCCATGGTGGATCCGTCTGCCGTGAACGAAGCCTTAAAAGCCGACCTTGATACGTTGAGTGCCTTGCGCGAAGCCGAGAGTGCGGAAACTGCCGTGATCCTGGCGGAGCTTCGTCCTTTGGTGCATGGCATGGCGAGTGCCGCTTCTGAAGACGATAAAGCGGAAGACAGCGCAGCGGCTGAGGCCGTCTCTGAGGAGACCGCAACATCGGTTGAAGACAGCAAAGAAACGGGAGACGCCTGATGCCTGAAGTACAGATTGAAATTGGCGGTCGCGTTTTTGAAGTGGCCTGTCAGGAAGGCGAACAGCACTTTCTGCGGGCGGCGGCGCAGATGGTGGATGAACAGGCGCGGGTGCTTGTTGGGCAAGCCGGTCGCATTCCTGAGGCGCGTATGCTGTTGATGTCGGGGTTGATGTTGGCTGACAAGACTGCTGGTCTGGAAGATCAACTGCGCGATGCGGAAGCCAAGATTGCCGCGCGGGACAAGGAAATCCAGGCGTTACATGAGGCGCCAAAGGCCGCGCCTGAGAAGGTGGAAGTGCCAACCATTCCAGAAGAAGTGACGCAGACGCTGGCCGAGATGGCGGCGCGGGCGGAAAGCCTGGCGGATCTGGTGGAAGAGAAGGCGGCGGGATAACGTCTGTCAAGATGAACGCGCAAAACACCGCCTATGTGAGAGACATGGGCGGTGTTTTTTTGTGGTCTGTTGCGACGGAAAACTCTGCGCACCACGTATCAGCCACATGACGCGGCACTTAGGTCGTGACAATCAAATTTGGCGAGAGAACGTATGAGCGCAGGAATGTTGGTTTATGACCGGATGTCGCGTGCCAATCATTGGGTGGTGGCACTTTTGGTGATTGGCCTTTTGGCAAGTGGCGTGGCACTGGACATGGTGCTTGAGGGGGCGGCGAAAGCCCCGGTGCGCAACGTGCACAAGGCCGTCGGTTTGCTTGCGCTTGGTCTTGGCAGTTGGCGGGTGATCTGGCGGCTTCGGCAGGGATTTTTGGCGCCGCTTCATCACGATTGGCAGGCCAGGGTGGCACATTGGGCGCATGTGATTTTGCTTGTAGGGATCATAGCGATGCCTGTGTCTGGCGTTGTTATGAGCTATTTCGGTGGGCATAGCATCGGATTCTTTGGCTTGTTCACCATTCCAGGTGGCCCGAAGGTTGAATGGATCAACGGGCTGGCGGGTACCGTGCATGGTGTTATGGGCAAGGTGATGATTGCAACTGTTCTGCTGCACGTGCTTGGCGCGGTCAAACATGTGGTGATCGATCGCGATGGTACTATGGCGCGCATGACTCGAGGCGCGTAAAACGCGCGGTCAGTCCCCTCCAAAAGCACAAAAGCCCGCCAGTTGTGGCGGGCTTTTCAATGCTTTGTCGCGTGAAGCTTAAGCGTTGGCTTCGCGAATTTTATCCGCTGCGTCTTTGTCAAACGCCAGACCGTTGTCGCTGAACAAAGTGTCGAGTTCGCCGGACAGGGTCATTTCGGTGATGATGTCACAGCCGCCGACAAACTCACCTTTGACGTAGAGTTGGGGAATGGTGGGCCAGTCGGAGTAGTCCTTGATGCCCTGACGGATTTCTTCATCCGCGAGCACGTTTACGTCGGCGTAGTCTACGGCCATGTAGTTCAGCACGCCAGCCACGCGGGAGGAGAAGCCACACTGTGGCATGTCCTTGGTGCCTTTCATGAAGAGCACCATGTCGTTGGCTTTTACAATCTCGTCGATGCGGTCTTTGACGTCGGTCATCTTAGGTTCCTTTTGGCAGGCTGCCGGTGTTGTTGGCTTCCATATAAGGAAGCGTGAGGGATTTGCCAAATGCGGGGCCTGTGCACGTCCCCCGCAGGTGGTCAGTCTTTGTCTTTTGGCACAAAGAGGCGCGCGTAGGCGTCCGGGTCTTTGGGCACTTTCCAGGTTGTGACAGATCCGCCCCCCATGCCGGATTGGTAATCGGAGCGCAGGGTGTGATTGTCGGGGTCTTGTGAGCCTTCTTCGGCAAATGGGGTGCGGTCGCGGTTGACCCATGCCACAAGCGCCAGCAGGGCCGCCGCTGCAATGGCAAGAATTGGGATCAGGCCGTAGGACAGGAGTTCGGGCATGTCAGCGGTCACCTTGCACGTTGGGTTTCAATGGCGTTGTCCTTGCCAATCCGTTCGTTCTCTTTGTTAGCAGAGTCGACAAGCTCCAGATCAAGCGCTTCCATTCCCAACTCTTTCTTTGGGGTAAGCTTGCTGTTTGCCCGGGACGGTTTGCTTTGAGAAAGGGGACGGTGGCCGCGGCGGCGTTTCAATTGGAAGTCTATCCAAAAAATCGCTGTGCCAAGCGCTGCCAATCCCACCAAGATCAACCACCCCTGAGACATCAGCTTACTCAGGCGCCTTGGTGGTGAGGGCCAGCGCGTGTAATTCGCCGGAGGCGCCGTCCATTTTGCCTTTAAGTGCGGCATAAACGGCGCGTTGTTGTTGCACGCGGTTTTTGCCGCGGAAGCTTTCGTCAATCACCATCGCGGACATATGCACGCCGTCGGTGCCGCCAACCTGAATGTCGGCGTCCGGGAAAGTCTCGCGCAGGAGTTCCTCGATTTCGTGAGCGGTCATTGGCATTGTGAGCTATTCCTTTGTGTCGTTGCTCAAAAATGTAAGTGGACCGCTGCGGGTCTGCAAGGCGATTTAGAGGAAGGTCGCAAGTGATTGCAGGTAGGCGGGCACGTCGGCGAGGGCGTCCTGTACCTCGTGGTCCTCAAAATCATGCACCGACGTGGGGTCTTGTGGGCATAGTGCGGCCATCAAGAAGCGGCCCTGGCGCTTGGCGCTCTCGGGGATTGGCAGGTGGCTGGCTTCCTGAAGGAGCAGCAGGGCTTCGTGGATGGGGCGCAAAACGCGCAGGGCGTAGGTCATATGTTCGAGAAGATCTGGATCGTCGCGCCATGTCTCGCCGTCAAACAGGTCTTGCGTCACCCGTTGGCCCGCTCCGGCGCATTGGTAGGCGACACAGCCGCCAAAGCCTTTGGGCAGCAAGTCAGCGTGGATCGCACAGTTGAGGCAGCTCTCAGAGAGATTGGGGCAGGGTGTGTCGGCGCGTTTGAGCAGGGCGAAGTCTTCGTCGGCATCAAACGGATAGGCGACACAGCAGAGGGCAGCGCATTGGCTGCAGTCATCGGTCAGGCTGGGCAAAGTGACGGGCGGGATCATGGCAAAGGGCCTGCGTCAGTCTTCGTAGAGGTCTGAGGGCACTTTGGAGGTTTTGTAGAGCACAAACAAGGAGCTCAGACCCCAAACGTAAGCGACAGCAATGGCTCCCCAGGACAAGACATGATGGGTCCAGATGGGTCGAAAGATCGAGCGCATGTCCGCTTTGGCGAAGCCTGTTTCACAGTGGAACTGATCGCCTGCTCCAAGCAGGATGTCATTGGCGTAATGTGCAAAGACAAAGCCCAAGGCGCAGATCAGCGGCAGTGTGGCGACCGGCCAGGATATTTCCGCAAACCTATGTGCTATCACGACGCCAGGGGCGTGGATCAGCGCGACAAAGAGCGTGACTTTTGCCAAATTGAGGATCGTCTTGTTGGCGTAGTCCGCCGCACAGAAATCGATCGCAAAAGATGTCCGATGTGACGCCAGCAGCAGCGTATAAACGATGCAAAACACGCCGATCTGCGACAGGATGTAGAAGATCGGCGCGTTGGCTTTCATGGATTAGGCAACAGCGGCGGCAAAGCTGCTGCGGAAGGTGGCGGAGAGCTCTTCCAGAGAGGCCTCGGAGCTGCCGAACTTCACGGTGTCACCGGTGAACTTACCCACGGAAGTGATTGAAACACCAGCCTTTTGGGCGTTGATCATCAGGGCTTCAGCCTGATCGAAGTTACAGGCCACCAGATAGCGGGCCTGATCTTCGCCAAACAGGGTTGGGGTGTCGTCCATGTCGATCTGAACACCGACGCCAGCGGCCTCGGCCATTTCAAAGGCCGCCAGAGCCAGACCGCCATCTGCGAGGTCGGTGCAGGCTTTGATCCAGTCGCGGTTGTTGCGGATGAATTCGCCGTTTTTGCGTTCTGCTTCTAGATCAACGTGCGGCGCGTCGCCTTCTTCACGGTTGAAGACCTCTGCCAACAGGGCGGATTGTCCGAGGTGACCTTCGGTGTCACCGATCAGCAGGGCAACGTGGCCGTCGCGGGCTTCGCCCAGAATAGGCTCTTCGCCAGCGGCAATCAGGCCGACAGCGCCGATGGTTGGGGTGGGCAGGATACCGGAACCGTCGGTCTCGTTGTAGAGCGATACGTTGCCGGACACGATGGGCATATCCAGCGCCGCAACCGCTTCGCCGATGCCTTTGATGGCGCCCACGAACTGCCCCATGATCTCTGGTTTTTCCGGGTTGCCGAAGTTCAGGTTGTCAGTTGTGGCCAAGGGCTTGGCACCCACAGCAGACAGGTTGCGGAAGGCTTCGGCCACGGCCTGTTTGCCACCCTCTTTGGGGTTTGCTTTCACGTAGCGTGGGGTCACATCAGAGGTGAAGGCCAGTTTTTTGTCGGTGCCGTGTACGCGGATCACGCCGGAGCCCATGCCGGGACGCTGGGCGGTGTCGCCCATTACGGTGGTGTCATATTGTTCATAGACCCACTGTTTGCCGGCGTAGTTTGGCGAGGTGATCAGGCCTTTGAGACCGTCGATGGCGTCGATCTGCGGCACGTCTGCCAATTCGTCAGCCGCTGGGGTTTCCACCCATGGGCGGTCATACTCTGGCGCGCGGCCAGACAGCGGGGACAGCGGCAAGTCAGCTTTGACTTCGCCGTTGTGCAGGATCAGGAAGCGGTCTTCGGCGATGGTTTCACCCACAATCGCAAAGTCGAGGTCCCATTTGGTGAACACGGCACGGGCCTCGGCCTCAAGCTCCGGGTTCAGAACCATCAGCATGCGTTCCTGAGACTCAGACAGCATCATCTCATAAGCTGTCATGTTGGCTTCGCGCTGTGGCACGTCTTCGAGGTTGAGCTTCACGCCCAGCTTGCCTTTGTCGCCCATTTCCACAGCGGAACAGGTCAGGCCAGCGGCGCCCATGTCCTGGATCGAGATCACGGCGCCGGTCTGCATCAGCTCCAGCGTGGCTTCCATCAGGCGTTTTTCGGTGAAAGGGTCGCCAACCTGTACGGTGGGGCGCTTCTCTTCGATGGTGTCGTCAAATTCTGCCGACGCCATAGTTGCGCCGCCGACGCCGTCACGGCCGGTTTTTGCGCCAAGGTACACAACAGGCATGCCGATGCCGGAGGCGGCGGAGTAGAAGATGCTGTCGGTTTTGGCGAGGCCTGCGGCAAAGGCGTTGACCAAGCAGTTGCCATTGTAGGCCGGGTGGAAGCGCACTTCGCCACCCACAGTTGGCACGCCAAAGCAGTTGCCGTAGCCGCCGACGCCTTCGACAACACCATTCACCAGCTGTGTGGTCTTGTGGTGATCAGGCTCACCAAAGGACAAGGAGTTCATTGCCGCCACGGGACGTGCGCCCATGGTGAAGACGTCCCGCAAAATGCCGCCAACACCGGTGGCGGCGCCTTGGTAGGGTTCGATGTAGGACGGGTGGTTGTGGCTTTCCATTTTGAAAACAACGGCGTCGCCGTCACCAATGTCGACGATACCTGCGTTTTCGCCCGGGCCGCAGATCACCTGTGGGCCTTCGGTGGGTAGGGTGCGCAGCCATTTTTTGGAAGACTTGTAAGAGCAGTGCTCGTTCCACATCGCAGAGAAAATACCCAGCTCTGTGAAGGTTGGCTCGCGGCCAATGATCTCCAGGATCAGGTTGTATTCGTCAGGCTTCAGTCCATGAGCTTCGATGAGATCGGTGGTGATGGCCGGTTCCTGCATGTCGCGAGAGTCCCCAAATAAACAGCAATTGGGGGGCTTTTAGGGCAGGAGGGCCCAAAGGGGAAGGCTTAAGGCAGGCTTAATCTGACCGGAGGGGGGAAATGGCGTAAAAAGGCGCAGGCTGGGGGGGAGAGAATGGGGGCCAGCCCCCAAGCCCCCGGGATATTTTTGGTCAAATGAATGGCCCTAGGGGAGCTGACTTTAGAAGCGTTGTCCCACATAAATATAGAGCAGGTCTTCTTTGCGGTCGTTGTAGGACATGTCCACAGAAAAGACGGCTTTGAATTTCTTTGAGAGCTGGAAGCGCAGGCCGAGACCGCCGGCGTAGCGCGCGTCGGTGTCGCGGATGGCGCCGAGGCTGCTGCCGGTGTTGCCAAACCCAGCAAAGGCCACGCCGGAAAAGCGGCTGCCAAATTGGTGGCGGTATTCGCCTTGGGCGGACAACAGGGCGTCGTTGAGGAACTCGGTGGGGCTGAACCCGCGGAAGCCGTCGGTGCCGCCAAGGGAGCATTGGTCAAAGAACGGGGTGTCGTTGCTGGTGGCACAGCCAGCAAAGCGCATGGCAATGCTGTTGCTGTCCCCAATTGGCAGGTAGTGATTATAGGTCAACACCGCTTTGCTGTAATCGCGCCCGCTGGTGTTCAAGATTTGGCCGTAGCTCAACGCACCGTCCAAAAGATGGCCGGAGCGCGCCGAAAAGCTGTCGTCCCGCGTGTCCCATTTGGCCAGTAAGCTGACTGTGCCAACTTCGAGGTGGCCTTCGGGCAGTGGCGGCAGACCGGTGCCGGAGCTGTCATAGCCCAGGGTGGTGTCCAGATAGCGCAGGGCGCCGCCAAACAGCAGGTCGGAGTTTAGGCCGCGCAACACGCTCAGATTGGCGATGTCGCCGGTTTGGCGCACAGGAATGGGCAGACCGCCGATGAAGAGATCATAGAAGCCTTCAGCCTGGCCCAAGCTGGCGCTGACCTGCCAGCGGTTTTCATCCCAGACAAATTTGCCGCCCAATCCGTAGGCGTTGGTGCCGTTGTCTGATTTCATCGCGCCAAGGCCAATGATGGAGGTGTCGCTGCCTTCATCAATGTTAAAAAGATAGCCGCCGCCCAGCACAAGGCCGGCGCCAATCAGCACGTTTTTGAACGGCACCGGTGCAACCACAACAGAGCCATTGCCAAAGCCAAGTGGGGTTTGTTGTTCGCGGGCGTCATTCAGGCCTTTGTTGAGCATGTCTTTGCTCAGCGGATCTGCTTGCGCTGGTGTGAGAGACAGGAGTGCCAAAAGTGCAGCGCCCGGAAGGATCCGGGCGGCTGCTTTGAATGTGGTGGCAAGATGTGCCGTCATAGTCTGTCCTTTGTCAGCCGGATCAATCCGGTCCTTTGGAAGGCGCGGCGGCGGCTTGCTCTTCTTGCTGCTGCGCGGCTGCTGCTGCGGCGGCGGTGAGGGCGGCCTGATCTTTCTCAGGCAGATCCTTGGCACCCTCCGGCAAAGCAACACGCACTTCGCGGCGGGCAAAGTCGATACCAGCGGCGTTGAACTCGGCTTTCACGCGGTTGTAGATCTCTTTGCGGATCATAAACTGTTTGCCCGGTTTGGCCATGAATTTACCGCGGATGATCATACCCACATCATCAAAGTCAAACACACCTTGCGACTTAAACGGCTGCAGGAAGTCGTCTTTGTAGAGTTCTTCCACCAGCATCTCCTGGCCGATCTTTTTGAAGATCTTTTTCACCTGGTTTGGATTGGTGTCAAACGGCACGGTGAACTTGAGCTTCATGATCACCCAGTCGCGGGAGTAGTTGGTGAGCTTGGGGATTTCGCCATAGGGAATGGTGTGCACCGGACCCCGGTGGTGGCGCAGTTGCATGGAGCGGATCGAGATTTTCTCAACCGCGCCCATGGTGCCCTCGATCTCGACATATTCGCCAACGCGGAACGCATCATCCACCAGGAAGAACACGCCGGAGACCACATCGGTCACCAGCTTCTGCGCGCCAAAACCAATCGCCAGACCGGCGATACCAGCACCAGCCAAGAGCGGCGTGATGTCGACGCCGAGGTTGCCAATAGCCAGCAGGGTGAAGACCACAATGATCGCGCCTTGTGCTGTGACCAGAGCCAAGGGCAGGACGGTGGAGAGGCGAGACGCACCGCCGCCTCCCATTTCGTCGCCACCGGCGTCTTCTTGGGTCATGCCCAGCGCGGTCATTTCTGCCGCAAGGCGGCGGTTGATGTAGAGGCTCATGGCCTCATAAACAACGTAGCCGACAATGGCGGTCATGGCAAAGCTGAACAGGTTGTCGCCAATGCCGGCGCCTTCCTGCAGGAGGCTCATCAGTGAGACGTTCCAGGTGCGGGTAATGATCACCAGAACCGCACCGACCGCTATCACACGCCCGATACGGACATAGCTACGTTTGGTGGCGATGTAAGCCGCTTCGGCAACAGAGCCTTCACCCTGCATGGGTGGTACCACATGACGGACAAGGCCGCGAATGCCGGTGTCGATCACCGGGGCGATCAGCAGCCAGAACATTGTGGTGTAATGTGCGCCCCCCAGTAGCAGCTGCACTTTGCCCAGGCCAATCAGCGTGGACACCAGCATCCAGGTGGCACCGGCAACTCCCATGGCGAAATACGGGTAGATACGGGCCACGGACTCGTCAAATTCGGTGCGGTCAGGGTCGTCGCCGCGCATCATATCGCTGAGTCCTTCGCGGGCGGTCCAGGCGACATATGCGATGTAGACATATACCAAGCTGTCCAACCAGAAGCCGATGCGGGTTTCGCCGGGGGCTATACCGTTCATCCCGTTAAATATGACAACAAAGATGGTCGCGCCACCTAGGGTCACAATGCCAATGATATGGCGGTGAATAAACGCAGCCCAACGATCGCTGACATTTACCAAGCGCAGATCCGGGCGGTTGGGGGCCATCAGGAAGCGGGAGAAGGCAGCGGCGATGCGCGGCATCCAAATCATGTAACCGATAAACGGCGCAACAAAAGTGACTTGTTGGGCATCCAGGACAGTGCGGCCAAGGGTGCGCACTGTGATATAGAAGATAACCAAACCAAAGATTTCTCGAAGGAAGCGCTTTAGCAGGAAGACAACAGCTTCGCGCAGCGTGGTGTCACCCTGAGTGGCCTCTGGGTTGCGTACTTTGATAAGCCAAGTGCGCACCGCATATTCGACGCCAAGACCAACCGCGAGCAATAATGCTGTAAGCCCCAAGAGTGTCAGTACACCGCCAAAACCACCGTGGGTTTCGCCAAACGTTTTAAACGCTTGAACTTGCGCAGGTATCAATGCCGGGAGTTTGCGAACAGCGCCCAGAAGCGGTTGGGAGAAAGCGTGCCATAGGGTGGTCGCGCGCTCTACCAGGGACTTGGGTGCCTCCTGGTCTGTTTGAGCAGATGCAACTGCATCAAGGCGATCCAAAAGGACAGATCGGACTTCGTCATCAGACATGCGCGCGACCATGGCGTTGATCGCCTCGGTGGTCATCTCTTCAGGATTGAGTTCAGGAGCTGCGGTCTCAGTGGAACCGGTGGCTGTTGTTGTAGGCAGGCCTTGGGCCTGCGCCGAGGTTATTGTGACGACGCATAATGACAGCGTCAGAAGAATGGTCGAAACGATATGTCTCATAAGGTACTCTACGGTCAAAAAATGATTAACCGCAGGAGATGACTTTTACGTGAGTAGGTCAAGGTGTGTTCGCCTTATTTTGCAAGGCGGGAGCGTTGATTTCAGATTGTGAAATGGCAAAAAAAAGGGCCGAGCTATAAGCTCGGCCTTAGTCCAACAGGGAGGTGAAGATGATGAGCGTATAAGCAATCATCGCCTTCACGAGATGAATTAGTAGTCAGTTTGTGAACCTTCAAGGGATATTCTGTCGCAGGTGTGGCATGCCCGCTATGCGCGCATTGCATAGCTTAGGAAATGTCCTTTTCTCGCAATTGCTTGCGATGCAGAATGATCTCTTCCTGCACAAAGTCCCGGAAGGCTGCAATGCGCTTGGATTGGCGCAATTCTTCGGGGAAGGCCAAGTATACAGGGACTTCGGCTGATTCAATTTCGGTGCCGACGCGCACCAGATCCGGGAAATCTTGCATCAGGTAGTCCGGTAAGACGCCGATTCCAAGATCGTGGCTGACGGCTTGCAGCACACCAAAGTAATTGTTCACGTAGAGCATTTTGGTGATGTCATTGGCCAGCAGGCTAGTGACAAAACTGGCGCCGGCACCAACCTGTTCAGAGGTGACATTTTGGCAGATCAGCCGGTGCTCTGTGAGATCTTTGAGGGTCTGCGGCTCACCGTGGGTTTCCAGATAGCTTTGGGACGCATAAAGGCGCATGCGCACGCTCATCAGACGCTTGCGGATGAGGTCAGCCTGACTGGGCTCTTTCATGCGAATGGCCACGTCAGCCTCGCGCATGGGCAGGTCGAGCACCTTTTCTTCGAGCATCAGATCAATGTTGAGGTCCGGATATTGCTCGTAGAGTTTAGCCAGACGCGGGGCCAGCCACAGGGTGCCAAAACCGATGGTGGTGGTGACGCGCAGCTCACCGAACACTTCTTCTTCGCTGTCGCGGATGCGGGCAGAGGCGGCGTCCAGACGTTTGTTCATCGCCGTGGTGGCATCAAACAGTAGCTCGCCTTGCTCTGTCAGGATCAAGCCGCGGGCGTGGCGGTGGAACAAGGTGGTGTTCAGGCTTTCCTCAAGCGCGCGGATTTGGCGCGAGACAGCTGACTGAGACAGGTGCAACACGTCTCCGGCATGGGTCAGGCTGCCCGCGTCGGCAACCGCGTGAAAGATCCTGAGTTTGTCCCAATCCATGGTGGCTCCATTTTTTTGTTTTGTGTCATGTGGTTAGTTCTCAGTCAAAGAAAAACTGACCGTGGGGAGGCTTGGAGGCGCGGTCATACGCGTGTAGAGTGGGGAGGGAAAGTGAAGTTTTGACGAAAAATCATGACTTTGCGAGGATGGCTGCTCGATTTGAGGGGTGGGCCTATCCATTGGGCGAAATGCCAAAGAAGTTGGCATAGGTGGTACTTGGGTTGATTGCGGAGCTTCGGCAATGTTTGCAGGTGCTTGGCGTTGTTTGGTCTTTTGCCTCCTTTATTTCGTGTCAAAAACTAAATTGTGGTTACTGGGTTGTTAATCTTTGATTAGGAATCGTTTGAAAACAGTGTTTTATCAATAGACGAGGCACTTCATGAAGGTACTATCTCGGCTCAAGGCAAAGCTCCACTGGCACCATCTGGTGCATGGCGGGATCTTCCTCATGGCAATCGTCTTGTTTCCCATCCTTGGCGAGTACGAAGTTTTTGAATCCTTCTATGTATTCAGTCGTGCCCATGAGGACTGGGAGTTGGATGAATTGGCGTTGTTGGTTGTACTGTTCACAGTGGCGCTGTTGTTTTCGGTAGTTTTTCAGGCACGTCATTTGCGTCGGATGGCGCAGGAACGGGAAGCGATGCGCAAAAGTGCGGCGGCCAATGCGCGTCATGATCCGCTGACCGGCGTGTTAAACCGGCGTGCTTTCAAAACGGTAGCGGGGGAACTGGCTCGGTCGCAGATTTCGGACGATGCGCCGCGTTACATTGCGCTGATGGATTTGGACAAGTTTAATCCGGTGAACAGCTTGCACGGGCATGAGGTGGGGGATGCCACCTTACAGGAAGTGGCCGAGCGTCTGAAGCTCGAGGCCGGCACGGGGGGCACGGTGGCGCGACTTGGAGGAGATGAGTTTGCGGTTTTGCTTAGTGCAAAGGTCAACGGGGTTCAGGCTGAGCGCGCGGCGCAACGTTTGGTGCACGAAATCGCGCAGCCGTTCAATTTTGGCGATTCAGCGGTGTTTATTGGTGCGTCAGTTGGGTTGGTAGCACTGCGTCACGGGGATGACATTTCTGAGGTGATGCGCCGGGCGGATAAAGCCATGGGCGTGGCCAAAACCCAAGGGCGCGGGCGGTTCACCTGGTATGATGCGGATCTGGATCGGCAGGCGATGGACCGTGAGGCCATTGCGGCGGACTTGCGTGATGCGATTGCCCATGAGCAGGTGGTGCCATGGTTTCAGCCAATTGTGGAGCTTGGCGACAACCGCGTGAGCGGTGTGGAAATTCTGGCGCGGTGGATTCATTCGGAACGCGGATCTATTCCGCCAGGGGTGTTTATCGAGATTGCCGAAGACAGCGGGCAAATTGGTACCTTGGGGCTCAGTGTGTTGCGGCAAGCCTGTGTGGCGGCCAAGGATTGGGCGCGACCTTTGACCTTGTCGTTCAATGTGTCTGGTGTGCAGTTTAGGGACCCTAATCTGGTGCCATCGATCCGTATGGTGTTGGAAGGCACGGGGTTTCCACCTGAGCGCCTGATTGTGGAGGTGACCGAGAGCTCGGTGATTGACGATTTTGGAGTGGCGCGGGCCAAGCTTGAGGAGCTGAAATCAATTGGCGTGGCGATTGCGTTGGACGATTTTGGTACCGGTTATTCGAGCTTGGCAGCGTTGCAGAACCTGCCGTTTGATCGACTGAAGATTGACCGCAGTTTTGTGACGGACATTTCCAACAACCTGGAATGCCAAAAAATTGTCGCTGGTATTGTATCGTTGGCTCAAGGATTGCATCTGGAAGTGACCGCTGAAGGCATCGAGACGGTCGAAGATTTGGCTTATGTCAGCTATTTGCAGTGCCATCGTGCGCAAGGCTTTTTGTTCGAAAAGGCAGTGCCTGCGGCGCAGGTTGGCGATTTTTTGGACGGAAAGTGGGAGCGCTTGCCCACGGTGCCGGTTGCGTTGGCCAAAGTGGTTGGGACGTAACGGCATCTCAAAGGTCCTGCCATTTTCGATGTTCGAACTGCGGCGTCTGTGGCGCCGTTTTTTTGTTTTCGGTCAAGAGATTACGCCGTAATCTTGCAGTGTTTCGCGTGCATCGTCTGCGGTTTAAAGAAACGACTGTTCAAAAAAATCATTGCATAGGTCAGATTTTATGACCTAATAAATTGCTTATATAGGAAAGACCGTCCAGCGAGGGGAGCGCAAGATGAGTATCCAGAAGGTATCTTTGAATGACCGATTGGACCTGACCAAAGACAAGGTGATGCTCAATGGCACACAGGCTTTGGTGCGGTTGATGCTGATGCAAAAGGCGCGAGATACCGAGGCTGGGCTCAATACCGCCGGCTATGTGACCGGGTATCGTGGATCACCGCTGGGCGCCGTGGACAGTCAGATGATGCGCGCGGAAAAAGAACTCACTGCGCATGACGTGTTGTTTCAGACCGGATTGAATGAAGACCTTGCGGCAACGCAGCTGTGGGGCAGTCAGCAAGCGGAGCTGCGCGGCGAGGGCAAGTTTGATGGCGTCTTTGGCCTGTGGTACGGCAAGGGGCCAGGGGTGGACCGCACGGGTGACGTGATGCGCCATGCCAATATGGCAGGCACCAGCCCCAACGGCGGTGTGCTAATGGCGATGGGTGATGACCACACCGGGGAAAGCTCCACGGTGCTGCATCAGTCCGAGTGGGCGCTGGTGGATGCCTATATGCCGGTTGTCTCGCCTGCAGGTGTGCAGGAGGTTATGGACTATGGGCTTTATGGATTGGCGCTGAGCCGGTTTGCTGGTGTTTGGGTTGGCCTAAAAACCATGAAGGACACCATTGAAGCCACGGCGGTGGTGAATGGGGACCCACATCGGTTGGAGTTTGTGACGCCGGAGTTTGATATGCCGGAAGGCGGGCTGAACATTCGCCTGCACGACACGCCGCACGCGCAAGAAGCGCGGATGATTGACCACAAACGCTTTGCTGCCGAAGCTTTCTCGCGCGCCAATAAGATGGACAAGCGTGTTTGGGGCAAACCGGGTGCCAAGATTGGCTTTGTGGCCGCTGGCAAGAACTGGCTCGACCTAGTGCACGCCATGGACCTGCTGGGCATTGATGAAGGCGAGGCGGAGCGGCTTGGTATCACCACCTATAAGGTGGGACAGACCTTCCCGCTGGACATGACTTCTTTTAGCGAATGGGCCGAGGGACTTGATCTAATTGTTGTGGTCGAAGAAAAGCGCAAGCTGATCGAGGTGCAGATCAAAGAGGCGATCTTTGACGACCGGCGTGGGCGGCGTGTCTACGGCTGGTACAAAGGTGGTCACGGCAGTATGGGGCGCGAAGAGCTGTTCCCAACGCGGGGCGCGCTGGACCCGATCATGATTGCCGAGAAGCTGGGCGACATTCTGGTCGAGGAAGGCCGGGGCACCGATGCGGTGAAGGCCGGAATGAACACCTTGAAAGAGGCGCAGCGGGCGGACAATGCCGAGGATATTGCGGTACGCACACCGTGGTTCTGTTCTGGCTGTCCGCACAACACGTCCACCAAAGTGCCGGAAGGCAGCCGAGCTTATGCCGGGATTGGCTGCCATTACATGGTGCAGTGGATGGACCGCGAGACCACAGGCTTTACCCATATGGGCGGCGAGGGTGCCAACTGGATTGGCGAGGCGCCGTTTAGCAAGACCAAACATGTGTTCCAGAACCTGGGCGATGGCACCTACAACCACTCCGGGGTGCAGGCAATTCGCGCAGCTTTGGCGGCGGAAACCAACATCACCTACAAAATCCTGTTCAATGACGCGGTGGCGATGACCGGTGGGCAGGCCAATGATGGGGGCTTGAGCCCGCAAAAGATTGCTGACGAGGTGCGGGCCATGGGCGTGCAGCATGTGGCGGTGGTCTATGACGAGAAAGAGGATGTTGATCGGTCGGTGTTCCCGGCAGACATTACCTTCCATGAACGCGCTGAGTTGATGAGTGTCGAGAAGAAATTCCGCGAAATCAGCGGCGTAAGCTGCATTGTTTATGTGCAAACCTGTGCCAGTGAAAAGCGGCGCCGGCGCAAGCGGGGGCAGTTTCCGGATCCGGATCGTCGGGTGTTTATCAACACCGACATTTGTGAAGGCTGTGGCGATTGTGGGGTGCAATCCAACTGTATTTCGATTGAGCCAGCCGAGACCGAACTGGGCCGTAAGCGCAAGATCAACCAGTCAAGCTGTAACAAGGACTTCAGCTGTCTGAACGGGTTCTGTCCGAGTTTTGTGACCGTGGAGGGCGCGAAGATCCGTAAAGGTGCGACGGCGGCGCTGGAACTGCCACCGATGGCAATGCCGGAGATCAAGCAAATTGACGGCACCCATAATGTCGTGATCACCGGGGTTGGTGGTACAGGTGTGGTGACCATTGGCGCGATCTTGTCTCAGGCGGCGCAGATTGACGGCAAGGCGGCTGGTATGATGGAAATGGCTGGTCTCGCGCAGAAGGGCGGCGCGGTGCATATCCATTGCCGGGTGGCCGAAACGCCGGAGGCGATCAGCGCTGTGCGTGTGGCCACAGGTGAGTGTGATGCGCTGATTGGGGGCGATCTGGTGGTGAGTGCCGGGGCGAAGACCTTGGGACTGACATCTGAAGGCCGGACTGGAGCTGTGGTGAACAGCCATGAGATCATCACAGGCAGCTTTACGCAGGACACCGAATTTAAGCTGCCTTCTGGTCGTTTGGAGATCGCCTTGCAGGCGCGGTTGCGTGACAGGCTGTCGTTGTTTGATGCGTCGGAGCTGGCGCGGGTTGTGATGGGAGATGCAATTTTCTCCAACATGATGGTGTTTGGTGCGGGCTGGCAGAAAGGGCTTGTCCCGATCAGTCACGAGGCGATTGTCAGCGCGATTGAATTGAATGGCGCGGCGGTGGAGAAAAACCTGCGAGCGTTTGAGATTGGCCGATGGGCGGTGCTGTATCCAGAGCAAGCGGCGGACATGTTGGCGCCAAAAGTGGTGCAGATGCCCAAAACTCTGGACGAGAAGGTTGCCTTCCGTGCGGAGCATCTGGTGAAGTATCAGGGCCATGGACTGGCCAAGAAATACCTTAAGCTGGTGAACAGCGTGACGGACGCTCGGTTAAAAAAGGCTGTGGCCTTGGGGTACCATAAGCTGTTGTCTTATAAGGACGAATATGAGGTGGCGCGACTGCATCTGGAGACGCGGGCAAAGGCTGAGGAGGTCTTTGAGGGCAACTTTGAGATGAAGGTGCATTTGTCGCCGCCGCTGCTCGCGAAAGAGGGGCCAAACGGGCGTCCGCTTAAGACCGAGTATGGCGCGGGCATGATGCGTTTGTTCCCGGTTTTGGCTAAGTTGAAAGGGGTGCGTGGAACCCCGCTTGATCCGTTTGCACGCCATCCTGAGCGCAAAATGGAGCGGGCGTTGATTGCGCAATATGAGGCTGACATGGCCAAAGTGATCGCACAAAACGGTGAGGCAGCGTCTGACGCGGCAGTGGCGCTGGCAGAATTGCCGTTGCAGATTAAAGGCTTTGGTCCGGTGAAGGTGGAGAATGAAGCCAAGGCTGCGAAGCGTCGTGAAGAGTTGCTGGAAGCGTTGCAGCGCGGTGATGCGGTGCAGGCTGCGGCTGAATAAGCGCCGCGTTTTTTAAATGGGAAAACAAGAAAGCCTGCCTGTTTCGGGCAGGCTTTTTGGTTTTGGGATGCGATAGCTTGACGCTACGGAAGGGGGTTAAAATTCCTTCGTAAATCTGTCATATGACGGCGGTGTTTCTACGACTCGAGAGTTTCTATGACCTACGCGATCCACAATGCCCGTGACATCAGCTACGCCTATGCGGCCGAAACTCGCAGCGGCAAAGCGATGATCCGCATGCTGGAAAACTCCACCGGCCGATTGAAGTTGATCAGACGGGCTGCGGGGTATGAGGACGAAGTAGCCGCCGGGCGAGACTTCTGGGAGGTCATGCGCGAACGCTATGGGTTAACGCTTGATGTGATTGGCGGATCTCTCAACAATATCCCCAAAACCGGGCCGGTGGTGATGATTGCCAACCATCCATATGGGATTTTGGATGGGCTGATGATGGGTTACATGCTGAGCAAGACGCGCGGCGATTTCCGACTTATGGCGCATCAGGTGTTCCGCAAGGCGCAGGACATGGAAAAGGTGATCCTGCCGGTGAGCTTTGATGAAGACCGGGAAGCGGTGAAGCTGAACCTGCGTACGCGGAAAGTCTCACTGGATTACCTCAAGCAGGGCGGCGCGATTGGGATTTTCCCTGGCGGCACGGTGTCGACCGCAGACAAGCCGTTTGGGCGTCCGTTTGATCCGTATTGGCGTGGGTTCACAGCGCGGATGATCGCCAAATCCGAAGCGGCGGTGGTGCCGGTGTTTTTTGACGGTCAGACAAGCCGTTTGTTCCAGGTGGCGAGCCATTTGCATTACACCCTGCGCATGGGCTTCTTGATCCGCGAATTCAAAAAGCGCGTGGACACACCGGTGCGCGTGGTGATTGGCGAGCCTGTTGAGCAAGGTGCGATCCAAAGCCGCGCCAGTGACACCTGGGATCTCATGGACTTCCTGCGGGAACGCACCTATTCTTTGTCTCCTAAGCCGATCCGTAAAATGGGATACGGCTTTGAGTTTGAAGAAAAACATAAGCTTGACGGCCAGAAGGCTGCAAACAGGTAATCGAGGTGTGTCGTGGCAGTTGGACTCTTTGACAGTGGTTTGGGTGGCCTGACGGTTTATGATGCGGTGAGCAAGCGCTTGCCGGATGTGCCGTTGGTGTATTTTGGCGACAATGCCCATGCACCCTACGGCGTGCGCGATGCCGATGATGTGTATAATCTGACCACCGCCGCTGTGGAGCGGATGTGGGACGCGGGCTGTGATCTGGTGATCCTGGCCTGTAACACCGCCAGCGCGGCGGCGTTGCGTCGGATGCAGGAGAGCTGGATCCCAAACGACAAGCGCGTGCTGGGGGTGTTTGTGCCCTTGATTGAGGCGTTGACCGAGCGCAGCTGGGGCGACAACTCGCCGCCGCGTGAGGTTGAGGTCAAACATGTAGCGTTGTTTGCCACCCCTGCGACGGTGGCGAGCCGGGCATTTCAGCGAGAGTTGGCGTTTCGGGCAATTGGTGTAGACGTTGAGGCGCAGGCCTGTGGCGGCGTGGTGGATGCCATTGAAGACGGCGACATGATCCTGGCTGAGGCGTTGGTGCGCTCTCATGTGGATGCGTTGAAGCGCAAGATGCCAGAGCCGCAGGCGGCGATTTTGGGCTGCACACATTACCCCATTATGCATGACGCGTTTCAGAACGCTTTGGGCGCGGATGTAAATGTGTATAGTCAGGCCAATCTGGTTGCAGATTCGTTGGCAGACTATTTGGAGCGGCACCCCAAAATGATTGGGCTAGGCACAGACAATTTGTTCCTGACCACGGGCGATCCTCGCAAAGTGAGCGATCGTGCGACCCAGTTTTTGCGACGACAAATCACCTTCCAAGCCGCCTAAGCTGCGGCGTGGGGGCGCAGGCTCTCGCATTTCTCACCACACATCACTATTTACCCCGCAAGTGACGGGGATGGTCGCGCGAATGCTGTGGCCAAACGAAGGGAAGAGGTCGACAACATGACCCATAAAATCGCAATTCTTGGCGCCAGCGGCTACACCGGAGCAGAGCTTGTGCGTTTGATCGCCACCCATCCCAGCATGGACATTGTTGCCCTGTCCGCAGATCGTAAGGCGGGACTGGAAATGGCAGCTGTGTTCCCGCATCTGCGGCACCTGACTCTGCCGACTCTGTGCAAGATTGAAGAGATTGATTTTGCCAATGTTGACCTGTGTTTCTGTGCCCTGCCGCACGCCACATCTCAGCGTTTTATCAAGGCGTTGCCGTCTGATGTTAAGGTGGTTGATCTGAGCGCGGATTTCCGGCTGCGCGATCCTGAGGAATACGCCAAATGGTATGGCGGGCAACATGATGCGCTCGAAATCCAGAAAGAGGCTGTCTACGGCCTGACCGAGTTCTATCGCGAAGACATCAAAGCGGCGCGGGTTGTGGCCGGGACCGGCTGTAACGCGGCAACCGGACTTTTTGCGCTCAAACCGCTGATTGAGGCGGATGTGATTGACCTTGATCAAATCATTCTTGATCTGAAATGTGCAGTGTCCGGCGCAGGGCGGTCCTTGAAAGAGAATCTCCTGCACGCGGAGCTGAGCGAAGGCAACCATGCCTATGCAATTGGCGGCACACACCGGCATCTGGGAGAGTTCGATCAGGAGTTCTCCAAAGTGGCTGGACGCGAGGTGAAAGTGCAATTCACCCCGCATTTGGTGCCAGCCAACCGGGGCATTCTGGCGACCGTGTATGTGCAGGGTAACGCAGAGGTGATCCATGCCACGTTGGCAAAAGCCTATGCTGAGGAACCTTTCATCAAGGTGCTGCCTTTTGGCGAAGCGCCGAGCACGCGGCATGTACGTGGCTCCAACTTCTGCCATATCGGTGTGACCGGCGACCGGATCGACGGGCGGGCCATTGTGATTGCGGCGTTGGACAACCTGACCAAAGGGTCCAGTGGCCAGGCGTTGCAGAACGCCAACCTGATGTTGGGAGAAGAAGAGACCGCTGGCCTGATGCTGGCGCCTTGTTTCCCGTAAATTGCGCGCAAGCGCTGGAGAGGAAAAATGAAGAGCCTCAAGAAGCAACGCCGGGTTCAGGTGATCATCCTGACCTTCGTAGCCCTGATTATCTCTACGGCCCTGATCGGTTGGGCCATGCAGGACGGGATCAACTATTTCCGCTCGCCCACTCAGGTGGCGGAAGAGCCGCCTGCGGCCAGTGAGACGTTCCGCATTGGCGGTTTGGTGGAAGAGGGCACATTGGTGCGTGGTGACGGAGAGACCGTGCGGTTTTCTGTGACTGACGGCGGGGCCTCCATTCCGGTAACTTTCACTGGCGTGCTGCCAGACTTGTTCAAAGAGAACGAGGGTATGATTGGCACCGGGAAATATATCGACGGCGTGTTTGTGGCCTCTGAAATTCTGGCGAAACACGACGAGACCTATATGCCCAAAGAGGTGGTCGACGCGCTGAAAGAGCAGGGCGTTTATGTCGAGCCTGACGCGGAGAGCTAAGGTTCTGCCTCCAAGATGAAATTGACCCCGTGGGCTGTGAAGCCTGCGGGGTTTTTCTTTGCGCAACGGCCAGCGTGCGCTGAGGTGGCGGCGGTTTAACGGAGGGGACGGCAGCCTGTATGAGGAGGCACATAGGAGGTTGAGATGTTGGACGTTCGACAAGTGGCAAAAGAGATTGTGGCGCGCGAAGGCGGGTTTGTGAATGATCCGGATGATCCGGGCGGGGCGACCAATCTGGGCGTGACGCTGGCCACCGCGCGCCGGTTGGGGTTGGACAAAGACGGGGACGGCGATGTGGATGTGGCGGATGTGAAGCAGCTGACGCCGGCGGATGCAGAGGCGGTGTATCTGCGGCACTATTTTGAAGGTCCTAAGGTGGATCGCTTGCCCACAGTTTTGCAGGCGTCGGTGTTTGACATGTATGTCAACGCAGGCAGCAATGCGGTGAAAATCTTGCAGCGTTTGCTGGGGCAGATGGGGCAGCAGGTGACTGTGGACGGCAAAATTGGGCCTCAGACCATTGCCGCAAGCAAAGTGGCGGCGGGCATGGCGCCGGATCATTTGGCAGATGCTTATGGGGTGGCACGGCGGAATTATTATTTTCGATTGGCGGACCTGCGGCCAAAGTCGCGTAAATATGCGCGCTCTCGAGCCGGAAAAAAAGGGGGATGGATCAAGCGAGCGGAGGAGTTCATCTCGCCGCGCTATCACCTGACGCAACAGGAATTTGAGAAGCGGGTGGCATCATGGGGATGATCGAGCGGTTGTTGTCCTTTGTGTTTGGCGGTGGGCGCAATGTGATCAAGGAAACCGCCGAGGTGTTTCGGGAGAACGCGGAAGCCGGTGCGCGGCGGGCGCAGGATGTACAGATCGCGGCGATGCAAGGGCATGCAGCAGAGTTTCGGGTGCAGGATCGGGGGCGGTTTGATCGAGTGATGGATGCAGTGAATCGCCTGCCGCGTCCGGCTATGGCCCTGGGCTGTTTGGCGCTGTTTCTCAGTGCCATGGTGGACCCGGTGTGGTTTGCGGCGCGGATGAGTGGGATTGCCCTGGTACCGGAGCCGCTGTGGTGGTTGTTGGGGGTGGTGGTGAGCTTCTATTTTGGCGCGAGACATCAGGCCAAAGGTCAGGAATTTCAGCGCTCTATGTCGGAGAACTTAGCAAGGGTTTCCGAGGTTGTTGACACGATTGAAACCTTGGAATCTTCCCATCGTCCTAAGGACCCATCCCCTATGGAGGAGGGTTCGAATCCGGTTCTTGCTGATTGGCGCAAACGGTCCGGTGGGGGCGCGACAAAGTGATCATTTTGCGGGGTCGATTTGCGTTGGCCCCGTCTGCGCGTCGGCGTATACAGTTGGCATGATAGTTGAGCTCGGCCATTTCGCACTGATCCTAGCCGCCGTCACCGCAGTGGTGCAGGCAATTATTCCTCTTATTGGCGCGCAGATGCGTTGGCCCGGCTGGATGGCCGTGGCGGAACCGGCGGCAGGGCTACAATTCCTGTTCACCTCGTTCAGCTTTGCCGCGCTGACCTATGCCTTTGTGACCTCGGATTTCTCAGTGGCACTGGTGATGGGGAACTCACACACTTTGAAACCGATGATCTATAAGGTCAGCGGTGTTTGGGGCAACCACGAGGGATCCATGTTGCTGTGGGTTCTGATTCTAACGCTGTTTGGCGCATGTTTGGCCTGGTTTGGCGGCAATCTACCACCGGGTATTCGGTCTCGCGCGCTTGCGATCCAAGGTGCTGTGGCTGTGGCGTTTTTCGCCTTCATCCTGTTCACCTCAAACCCGTTTGAGCGCGTGGACGCGGTGCCGTTTGACGGTCGCGATCTGAACCCGCTGTTGCAGGACGTGGGTCTCGCCTTGCACCCACCATTTTTGTACCTCGGCTATGTTGGTCTCTCGATGGCGTTCTCTTTTGCCATTGCGGCGCTGATTGAAGGCCGTGTGGATGCGGCCTGGGGCCGTTGGGTGCGGCCTTGGACCTTGGCGGCGTGGGTGTTTTTGACCATTGGCATCGCGCTGGGGTCGTGGTGGGCCTATTACGAGCTTGGTTGGGGCGGTTTCTGGTTCTGGGATCCGGTGGAAAACGCGTCCTTTATGCCTTGGCTTCTAGCAGCAGCCTTGCTGCACTCTGCGATTGTGGTGGAAAAGCGGGAGAGCTTGAAGAGCTGGACCATTCTGCTGGCGATTATGGCGTTTAGCTTCTCGCTGATTGGGACGTTCATTGTGCGCTCCGGCGTGATCACCTCTGTGCATGCCTTTGCCAATGACCCGGAACGTGGTGTGTTTATCCTTGGGATTTTGGTGTTCTTCACCGGTGGTGCGCTGACCTTGTTTGCGGCGCGGGCTGGCGAAATGGAAGCCAAAGGGGTGTTTGGCGTGGTCAGCCGCGAAAGTGCGTTGGTGCTCAACAATATCCTGCTCGCGGTGGCCTGTTTTGTGGTGTTCATTGGCACGATCTGGCCGCTGGTCAGTGAGATGTTCTTTGAGCGTAAACTTAGCGTGGGCGCACCGTTCTTCAACATGGCCTTTACCCCATTTATGGTGCTCCTTGGTTTGATCCTGCCGGTTGGTGCGATGTTGCCGTGGAAACGGGCAAAGCTTGGCAAAGTGGTGAAACCTCTGGTGCCTGCCTTTGTCTTGGCGATTGCGCTTGGTGGTCTGGCATGGACCATTCAGGGTGGTCGCTCGCTGCTGGGGCCTGTGGGCTTATTCCTTGGAGCGTGGTTGTTGATGGGGGCCGTTATTGACCTGATGTCACGCACGGGACGCGGCGCATTGAGTGATCGGATTGCACGCTTGTCTCGATTGCCACGGGCGGACTGGGGCAAGGCTGTGGCGCATGCGGGCTTTGGTGTGACCATCTTTGGCATCGCGGGTCTGATGGCCTGGGAGCAAGAGGACATTCGCGTGGCGCAGCTTGGCCAGCCTTATATGGTGGGCGCGTATGAAATCACGCTGGAAGGTGTGCGGGAAACCGAGGGGCCAAACTACTTGACCACCATGGCGGACATCCGTGTGCGTAAAGACGGCAAAGACGTGACCATTCTGCATCCGGAAAAGCGCGTGTATCCTGTTGCAGCGATGCCAACCACTGAGGCGGCGATTGACTATCGTATCCTGCGCGATGTGTATCTGGCGATTGGCGACGCACAGCCAGGTGGTGCCTATACGGTGCGGACCTATATTAAACCTCTGACCAACTGGATTTGGTTTGGATCCTTCCTTATGTCTCTTGGTGGATTGTTGAGCCTGACTGACCGTCGCTACCGTATGGCGGCGGGTGCGCGCAAAGCGCCGGCAGGTGGTGTGCCAGCGGAGTGAGAGACATGATGACAACGCTGAAAACTTGGGGCGCGGCAATTTTTGTCGCGCTGATGCTGGCAGGGCCAAGCGCGGCTGTGCAGCCGGATGAGATCTTGGATGATCCTGTGCTTGAAGAACGGGCGCGGGAGATTTCCAAAGATTTACGGTGCCTTGTCTGTCGTAACGAGAGTATTGACGACAGCAATGCCCAATTGGCCAAAGATCTGCGGGTATTGGTGCGGGAACGGTTGGTAGAAGGTGACAACAACGAAGAGGTCATCGACTTTGTTGTTGATCGCTACGGCGAATACGTCTTGCTGCGTCCGCGTACCAGTGGCACCAATATCGTGCTGTATGGCGCTGGACCGGCGATGTTGCTGATCGCACTGATTGTCGGTTTTGGCTACACACGGCGCCGTTCCACAGCCCGCACGCCAACGGAACGTCAATTGAGCGACGAGGAAGAAGCGCGGCTTCAGGAAATCCTCAAGGAATGACGTCGGGTCCCGCTTGGAGCACAAGCGTTGGGATGCGATGACGGGGCAGGACGCGGAGAGGGACCCTATGGACTATCAAACAATTACCTATGATGTGACCGATGGTGTGGCCACGGTGACGTTGAACCTGCCGGACACGCTCAACGCGATGACGCAGCAGATGCGCGCGGAAGTGGCTGATGCGGTGACCGCAGCCGGGGCAGAAGCGCGGGTGCTGGTGTTGACCGGAGCTGGTAAAGCGTTTTGTTCCGGGCAGGACTTGGGTGACAGCTCCAGCGCGGCGAGCATGGATCTGGAGCGCACGCTGCGTGACGAATACATGCCGATGATCCGCGCTATTCGTGAGTGTCCGATCCCGACGATCAGCGCGGTGAACGGTGCAGCCGCAGGGGCAGGGGCCAACCTTGCGCTGGCCGCCGATGTGGTGATTGCCAAAGAGAGCGCCTATTTCATGCAGGCGTTTTCGCGCATTGGCCTGATGCCGGATGCGGGTGGCACCTATGAGCTGCCCAAAGCCATGGGCGCGGCCAAGGCGATGGGCGCAGCTTTGTTTGCGGATAAGATCAGCGCGCGTCAGGCAGATGACTGGGGGATGATTTGGGAAGCCGTGGCGGATGACGCCTATGAGGCCACAGTGAAGAAGCGCGCGGCGCATCTCGCGAGTGGGCCAACGCTGGCGTACAAGCAGATCAAAAAGGCCATCCAAGAAAGCTATGGCAACGACTGGACCGCGCAGATGGAACAGGAAGCCAAGCGTCAGGGCAAGCTGGGCAAGACCCGGGACTTCCAGGAAGGTGTTGTGGCGTTTCTGGAGAAGCGCCCCGCAAAATACGAGGGGCGCTAAGTCCCTTACCGATCGTTCAGCCGCTTTAACAGGGCCAGCGCTTCGGGCGTTGGCCTTTGTTCTATGCGGCGATAGACCCGTCCGTCGATGGTGCGCTCGCAAAGCTTGTGGTCAATCAGGGACCGGCGCAGCAAGACGTGGTCGTCAAAGTTGAGGCCGGACTTTAGGATTTGATTGACGTCTTTCTCGGTCATGTCTTTGTGCGCCGGCATCCGCGCCCAGAAGGTCCAGAGACACAGGCCTTGCACCTTGGTCCATTTGGGCCAGCGGAACATGCGGCCTGTCTCATCAAACACGCGCAGAGCACGTTTGAGGGCCAACTCGTCTAACGCAGTTTCGTCGGCCGGTTTGGCGGCCTTCAGATGTTGGTGGTTCTGAAACCCAGCAGCCTTGGCCACAAGTGCCAACATGGCGGCGTGACCGGGCAGTTTGTCTTGTTTAGACAAAGACTTGCGCAGGGTTTTGGTGAAAGCCGAGACGTCGGCTACATAAAGAGGGATCACGTCTTGTGACATGAGGGCATCCTTTTGATGTCGTGCATCCCGGAACCGGGGTCGATGGCCGCCCTTGTCGACGGCACGTGCAAAAGCATGCTGTCGAAGATGTCTCGCAGGTTTAGCAAAGTCAGTGTGACCGGCGGCGCCTGGGTGAACTGCGGACCCATGGCGCCGTTGATAGTCTAGCTGTGCGTGCGGCGCAAGCGGCGCATTGAGCGGGCTTAGATGCCAGTCAGCACGACATCGTCGAGCGTGACTGCCCCGGCTGCGCCGCGTAGCACCACCATGGCCTGACCATCGACCACCAGTTCTGCATGGCCATCGTCGGTGTTGCGGATCTCGATCACCGGATCTTCCTCACTCGGACCGGAGTGTTGATAGCTCAGCACATCCTCTGACGCGTCAAAGTCAGTGATAATGGCCGGGCTGTCCGGTGTGATCCAAGTTGCTGCCTGGAAGGTGTCGCTGCCTTCATTGCCCGACACCGTATCGTCGGTGCCGACCCGAATGGTGTCGTCGCCCGCGCCGCCTTTGATGACGTCACCATCCTCGGAGACCGGCGCGAAGCCAAAGTCGAGTGGAATATTGCCTCGATAGGCATCAGGGTCATCCAGCGCGTCCAGGAATTCGCTGGAGCCGAACAGGGCGGTGCCATCGATAAAGTCGTCGCCGTCGTTGCCTTTGATGGTGTCGATGCCATGGCTGCCGACAAGGAAGTCATCGCCATCGCCGCCGCTGATGAAGTCATCTCCGGAGAAACCGTGAATGATGTCGTTGCCGCCGCTGCCGCGCAGGGAGTCGACGTTGTCGCTGCCCACTAGAATGTCGGCACCATTGCCGCCGCTCAATGTGTCTCCATTTGCATCGGCATATTGCACCGTGGTTTCGACTCCATTGAGAATTTGGAGCTGGGTATCACCTTCGTCTTGTCCCGCGGAAAATTCACAGGTCCGGACTTCTTCTGTAAAATAAGGGCCAACTTCGCCTGCGACCCGTACCACTAGCTTGCCATTAGAATAGACAAGTGTATCGCCGTCCTGACTTTCGGTGGTGATGCTTGGTGGGTCCTCGCCTTCGGGATAGTACACCCAAAGCGTGTCCTGCGTTTCGTCAAAGTCGGTCACAAGCGGGACGTTGTCTTCGTCTTCAACCCAATGGCCCACTTCAAAGTGGTCGGCGCCGGCGCCTCCGACGGCGGTGTCACCTTCGCCCATAAGCAGGCAGTCATCACCCGCGCCGCCATCCAGTAGGTTGGCCTCGTCTTCCGTCGGGGCTTCGAAAACAAGCGGGCTGCTTGGATCATCTGGCGTGTAGCGGTCGGCAATTTCCATATCTCGGTTGTGAATATTCGCGCCAACCAACTCGTCATCGCCACCGCCGCCATAGAGCGAGTCGTTGCCGCCGGCACCCAGAAGCGTGTCGCTGCCTGCGCCGCCATGCAGTTCGTCATCACCCTCGCTGCCAAAAAGGCTGTCGTTTCCGGCTTGGCCCATCAGCGTGTCATCCCCGGCTCCGCCCAGGATGTAATCGACGCCAGCTTGCCCTTGAAGGTTGTCGTTACCACCTTCCCCCGAAAGGATGTCTGGGCCATCCGTCGCTCGGATGTCATCAGAATTGTCGCTGCCTTCCAGAAGCAGGCCTTCTTCTCCGGCCCGCGAAATAGGCCGCGAGGTGACGTCATTGTCACCGTCTTCGGTGTCATCAGAGCCGCCGAAATCTGCAAAGGCGGCGAGGCCCATGCCTGCAAGTAACAAACCCAAAAATAGCATCTGGTCTCTCCTCATCACGCACAATGCCTATGCGTGTATGGAATTTGTGTTGAATGATGGGATGTGCCCTGCGGGAAATCCCCCTGGCCTGGGCCGTTTGTCGCCCGTCAGGTGTAAAAATACGCGCGTTCTACGCGTTCCCATCGGCTCCTGCGCCATGTTGCAGGGAGCTTGGCTTAAACACGTCATGCGTGTCAATAAATTGAACTGTATTTGAGCTGGATTGGGCGCAATCAACCGTGGCGCTGCTTATTGTTTCGAAACGGGCTTCGATGGAAAGCAAAACCGCGCCCGGGTTCTGTTGGGCGCGGTTGCATGTTCAAGGTGAGTCGTTTGACAGGTGTGGTTCGAACGACCGGAACAAGGGCGCAGTGCAGGCGGGATCACCCAAGTACAAATGTTACGTCTGAGGCTTCAAAACCGTCAGCAGCACCGGAGAGGCGTGCCATAATCACATCGTTCGCCAAAACGTGGGTTTCATCGCCAACACGTTCAACTGTGATCGTCGGGAGTGGCTCGTCGCCGGGCAAGATAATGGAAACCACGTCTTCGTCCGGGTCAAAGTCGGTGATAAACGGCGCGTTCTCTTCCACCCAATGCCCGATGTGGAAGCTGTCGTTACCTTCGCCGCCGGTTCCGGTGTCATATGCGCCGAGGAAAAGATTGTCGTTACCGGCACCACCGTTGAGCGTGTCCGCCTCTTCCGGCTCCGTTGGGTCTTGAATTACAAATTCCGTTTCGGGCTCACGGTCAAGATAGCTGTCAGCAACTTCCGGGTCGCGGTTTGTCACGTCTGCACCGTAGATCCAGTCGTCGCCGCTGCCACCCTCAAGCGTGTCTTCGCCGGTGTAGCCGTAGAGCGTGTCGCTGCCACTGTCGCCATAAACCGCATCGTCACCTTCGCCGCCAGTCATGTAGTCGTCGCCCGCGCCTCCAAAGAGCACGTCATCACCCTCGCTACCGTAGAGGCCGTCGTCGCCATCCTGTCCGCGCAGAGTGTCATTGCCGTCTTTGCCATCCAGCAGGTCGGGGCCGGGGGTGCCTGTCAGATCGTTGTTGGAGTCGCCGCCTTCAAGCAAAATGCCGATGCCGCCGTCCTCGGATATGATGTCGGTCGTGGTTGTGTCGTCCACCGGCTGGGTGTCATTGGCAAAACCGGTGGGTGTGCTTTCGTCGTTGGAGTCGTCGCCACCGCCGGAAAAACTACTGGCTGCCAGCCCCATAAACAAAAGACCCAAAATCCACATCACTCATCTCCAAATTGTGGCGTCAAAGACATCCGCCAAAACACAAATATTGGAGGTCAGGCCAGGTATGCCGTCTGGGAGAGGCAATCAGGTCCAGCAGAAAATGCTGTTATGTGGCGCTGGTCAAAACCGTCCAATTCGTCGAAATTCGGATGTATGTTTGCACGTTAAACGTGTTTGAAATTGGGCGAGTCCAATGGCAATTGAGACAATTTTATGATGAATTGCATTGCGCAAAAAAAATGCGCCGGAGAAAGCTCCGGCGCATTTGAATGTGTCAGAAACGCCTGATTTAGCGGTTTTCAATATCGGTGTAGGAACGCACGTCTTCACCAAGGTACAGCTGACGTGGGCGGCCAATTTTGTGGGCTGGATCGGACAGCTGTTCT
This sequence comes from Shimia sp., assembly GCF_049116215.1. Taxonomy (GTDB): domain Bacteria; phylum Pseudomonadota; class Alphaproteobacteria; order Rhodobacterales; family Rhodobacteraceae; genus Shimia. The sequence goes on from NZ_JAGDZB010000003.1 coordinate 487,927, forward strand.
TTCCACTGCGAAATCCAGCCAACGGTGCGCGACATCGCAAAGATTGGCGTGAACATCGAGGTTGGGAAGCCCATCGCCTCAAGAATGATGCCGGAGTAGAAGTCCACGTTCGGGAACAGCTTCTTCTCTTTGAAGTACGGGTCGCTCAGCGCGATGCGCTCCAGCTCAGACGCCACTTGCAACAGTGGGTTGTCTTCAACACCGAGCAGCTCCAGCACTTCGTCCGCGGACTGTTTCATCACGGTCGCGCGGGGGTCCATGTTTTTGTAAACACGGTGACCAAAGCCCATCAGACGGAACGGATCGTTCTTGTCTTTGGCCCGCTCGATGAATTCCGGGATGCGATCCACGGAGCCAATCTCTTTCAGCATTTCCAGGCAAGCTTGGTTTGCGCCACCATGGGCCGGGCCCCAGAGGCAGGCGATGCCAGCTGCAATACAGGCAAACGGGTTTGCGCCGGAAGAGGACGCCAGACGCACTGTGGAGGTCGAGGCGTTTTGCTCGTGGTCCGCGTGCAGCGTGAAGATACGGTCCATGGCTCGGGACAGGATCGGGTTCACTTCGTAATCTTCAGCTGGCACGGCAAAGCACATGCGCAGGAAGTTGGAGGCGTAGTCCAGATCGTTGCGTGGCGACACAAACGGCTGACCAATGGTGTACTTATAGGCCATGGCAGCGATGGTTGGCATCTTCGCGATCAGACGGTGAGAGGCGATCTCACGCTGGCGCGGGTCGTTGATGTCGGTGCTGTCGTGGTAGAAAGCGGACATGGCGCCAACAACACCCACCATAATTGCCATTGGGTGCGCGTCACGGCGGAAACCACGGAAGAACGTGGTCATCTGCTCGTGCAGCATGGTGTGACGGGTGATGGTGGTTTCGAACTCTTCCAGCTCGGCTGCGGTTGGCAGGGCGCCATAAAGCAACAGATAGCAGACTTCGAGGTAGTGAGATTTGCCCGCCAGATCCCCAATTGGGTAGCCGCGGTGAGTCAGGATGCCTTCTTCACCGTCAATATAGGTGATGGTGGATTCACAGGAGGCGGTGGAGGTGAAACCTGGGTCATAGGTGAACACACCAGCCTGACCGTAGAGTTTGCGGATGTCGAGCACATCCGGACCGCATGTAGGAGAGTGGATTGGCAACTCGTAAGACGCGCCGTCAATCGTAAGTGTTGCGGTTTTTTGGGCCTCGGACATGGCAGTTTTCCTTCCTATGTAGCCGGGGACGCGGATCGCCCCGGCGCGTTGTGTCTGCGACGTCTTAAGGCCCGGTAAACAGGCTTTATTCCGTCACGTCATCTTTGGCGGCGTCAGTCAGACGCGCGAGAGATTCCTCGCGTCCCAGCACAAGCATCATGTCAAAGACGCTTGGGGTCGCAGCCCGGCCAGCCAGCGCCGCCCGAAGCGGGCCCGCCATCTTGCCGAACTTGATTTCATTGGCTTCGCAGTAGCTGCTCGTTACAGCCTCAAGCCCTTCACGCGTCCAGCTAGCATTTTGCAGCTGCGGCGTCAAATCATTCAGTATACCACGGGATACTGAATCGAGATTTTTGGCAGCCTTGGCCTCGACGTCGATTGGACGCGCAGTCAAAGCAAAGTGAGCCTTTTCAAGGAGATCGGGGAAAGTCTTCGCGCGATCTTTGAGGCAGTAAAGTGCATCCCGTAGTAATACGGTCTGGGCGTCGGTCAACGCTGGCTGGCCTGCGGCTTCAAGATAGCTCACAATCTCTTGCAGCAATGCAGCATCGTCACTCACGGCGTTGTGTTGGCCGCAGATGTTCTCCAGTTTCTTGGTGTCAAAGCGGGCCGGGCTTTTGCCAATGCCATCGAGATCAAACCAGTCTTTGGCCTGCGCGTCGGTGAAAAACTCGTCATCGCCATGGCTCCAACCAAGACGCGCGAGGTAGTTGCGCATACCGGCAGCGGGGTAGCCCATGGCCTGGTATTCTTGTGCGCCAAGGGCGCCGTGACGTTTGGAGAGCTTTTTGCCGTCTGCACCGTGGATCAGTGGGATGTGCGCGTAAACCGGCAGATCCCAACCCATAGCGGTGTAAATCATCATTTGGCGTGCCGCGTTGTTGAGGTGATCATCCCCGCGGATCACATGGGTCACGCCCATATCATGGTCATCTACAACAACTGCCAACATGTAGACCGGTGTGCCATCGGACCGTAACAGGATCATGTCATCCAGTTGATCGTTGCGAATGGTCACATCGCCCTGCACCTGATCGCGGATCACAGTTTCACCGTCACGTGGGGCTTTGATGCGGATCACGTATGGTGCGTCTGGGTGGCTTGCGGCATCGGCGTCACGCCATGGGCTGCGGTAGTGGGTTGATTTGCCAGCGGCGCGGGCTTCGTCGCGGAAGGCGGCAATTTCGTCCTGTGTGGCGAAACACTTGTAGGCTTTGCCTTCTTCCAACAATTGTAGTGCGACCTCGGCATGGCGTTTGGCACCCTCAAATTGGCTCACGACGTCGCCGTCGTGATCCAAGCCCAGCCAGTTCAAGCCTTGTAGAATGGCTGTGGTGGCCTCTGGTGTGGAGCGCTCGCGATCGGTGTCTTCGATGCGCAGCAGAAATTTTCCGCCGCGCCCACGGGCATAGAGCCAGTTGAACAGCGCCGTACGTGCGCCGCCGATGTGCAGATAACCGGTGGGCGATGGGGCAAAACGGGTGACGACCTGGCCTGTCATAGCGGGCTTAACCTTTCAGTAACCATTGGGGTTCTAGCGTTGATGCACTGTCTAGCGACACGGGTAAGAGAGGACAAGGCTTGCGCGTCGTCACGTCTCTGCGCCAATCCCTTTTGCATCAACGCGGGCATCTGCTTTGCTGGGTGCCGGTGTGTTTGGGGCTTGGGATCGGGATTTATTTTGCGCTGCCGGTGGAGCCCGCCGTTGCGGTGTTGGTTGGGATCGGGCTGATTTCCTTGGCATTTGCACGCTTGACGATTGGTCAGGAGGCCGATGTTGCGGCGTGCTTTTGGCTTTTGGCGTTGGTTCTGGCCGGGGTGAGTATCGCTGGTGCGCGAGCCCATCGCGTGGCAGGGCCGGTTCTTGACTTTCGATACTATGGTGCAATTGAAGGGCGGATCATTGCCATCGATCGGTCTGCCTCTGATGCGGTACGATTGACTTTGGAAGATGTGCGGTTGGGCCGGGTTGCACCGGAGAACACACCGAAGCGGGTGCGGGTATCGCTGCATGGAGATCACGTCGGAACAGCGCCTACACCCGGAAAATTGATTGGAACCACAGGACATTTGTCACCGCCGTCTGGTCCGGTTGAGCCGGGTGGGTTTGATTTTCAGCGCCACGCCTGGTTCAAGCAAATTGGGGCTGTGGGCTATACCCGTGTCCCGGTGCTTGCCTTGACTCCACAAGAGAACAACGGCGGGATTTATGGTTTTCGCATTCGGTTGTCCGCAGCCATCCCAGCCCGCATGGCCCCGGATGTGGCCGGGTTTGCGGCGGCGGTGACCACCGGAGACCGCAGCGGGATTTCTGAGGCGGTCACTGAGTCGCTGAGGGGTGCCAACCTGGCGCATTTGCTAGCGATTTCAGGTCTGCATATGGGGTTGCTGGCCGGGTTTGTTTTTGGCGCAGTGCGGTTTTGTATTGCGTTGGTGCCTTCGGTGGCGTTGCGGGTGAATGGCAAAAAGATCGCTGCCTGCATCTCTTTTGCAGCGGCGACTGTCTATTTGTTGCTGTCTGGTGGCGCTATTTCAACCGAGCGGGCCTATATAATGACCGTTGTGGTGTTACTGGCGGTGTTGCTCGACCGAAGGGCGTTGACTTTGCGGGCGGTGGCCATGGCGGCCATTGTTGTCTTGGTGCTGCAACCAGAGGCATTGATGGGGCCGGGGTTTCAGATGTCTTTTGCGGCGACTGCGGCGCTGGTCGGTGTGTTTGGCTGGTTGCGGGATAGGAAATGGCAAATGGGTCCAAAATGGCTGCGCCCGGTGTCAGCCGTGGTGGTGTCTTCGCTGGTGGCAGGGCTGGCGACCGCGCCGTTTGCCGCGATGCATTTCAACCACGTGGCGCATTACGGCTTGTTGGCCAACGTGCTTTCTGTGCCGGTCATGGGCGTTTTGGTGGTGCCCGCGGCTGTGATTGCTGCGGTTCTGGCGCCTTTGGGTCTTGAGGCGGTCCCGCTGTGGGCCATGGAGCAGGGGCTGCGGTGGATTTTGACCGTCGCTACCCTTGTCAGCGGTCTGGATGGTGCGCGCGGCACTGTACCAAGTGGTGGCGCCTGGGTGCTGCCATTGATTGCGATTGGCGGGCTGTGGTTGCTTTTGTGGCGGGGCGCTGCGCGACTTGCCGGAATTGCGGTAGTGGGGGCCGGGTTCTGGCTGTGGAGCGCGGTAAACCGACCAGATGTTTTGATCTCTGATACCGGTGGTTTGGTCGGCGTGATGACGCCGCAAGGGCGCGCTCTGTCCAAAGCAAAAGGCCAAGGATTTGTCGCAGAGAACTGGTTAGAGAATGACGGCAGTCAGCACGACCAGCCTGGGGCAGCGAGTTTGTGGCCTGGGGGCGAAAGTCGTATGCCGTTTATCGAACTGGCCGGAGGTGGACGGTTGATTCACGTGCAGGGCAAGACCGGCAAGGCGCTTTTTGACGGCTGTGCGCCGGAGGATATTGTTGTGTTTTCAACGGCTATTGACGGGCAGTTGCCGTGTGAAACGCTGGACGTAAAGGACCTAGAGGCGCTTGGATCGGTGGCCCTGCGATTTGACGGGGCGGCGCCTTTACGCAAAACGGCCCGCGAGGTGGCGGGCCGTCGGTTGTGGAATGATGCAGAGATGCGGGGTCAGTAGGTGCGGATCAGTCCGACCAGTTTGCCTTGCACTTTGACCTTGTCCTCGGGGTAAACGCGGGTCTCATAAGCCGGGTTGGCAGCCTCAAGCGCGATCGAGCTGCCATTGTGGTGGAACTTCTTCAGGGTGGCTTCCTGATCCTCCACCAGCGCCACCACGATGTCGCCGTTGTCCGCCGTGGTGGTTTCCGAAAGGATCACCACATCGCCGTTGTTGATGCCCGCGTCGATCATGGAATCGCCTTTGACTTCAAGCGCATAGTGGTTTTTCCCTACGGAGAGCATCTGGCCTGGAACCGTGATATGATGGTCCACGTGGCTGATGGCCTCGATGGGTACACCTGCGGCGATTTTTCCCATCACAGGAAGCTCCCGTGCGAAGTTTTTGACTTCTTCAGGCGTGACATTGGCAGGCTGCGCCGGGGATGGATGCGGCCCGTCGATCACTTTTGGATTGAAGCCCGCCGTTGGCGCGGACGGTGCGCCGCCCATACTTTCGGGAAGCTTTACAATCTCAATCGCGCGGGCGCGGTGGGCGAGGCGGCGGATAAAGCCACGTTCTTCCAGTGCGGTGATCAGGCGGTGAATGCCAGATTTGGAGCGCAAATCCAGCGCGTCTTTCATTTCGTCAAAGCTGGGTGGCACCCCGTCTTTTTGCAGACGGGTGTGAATGAATTCCAGCAGGTCTAGTTGCTTTTTGGTGAGCATGCTCGAGGACCCCTAAATAGAGTGTGTCTTCCCCTCGTTCTACGCATGTTCTTGTTTTGTGTCAAAACTTTTATAGAACATAGCGGAAACAGATGCCGGAATGTGGTATAGGGGGCAGGTGTTTGGCCTAGATCGGGATGTACTCCACAGCGGTGCCTGCGGGCCATTCTGGTGCGTTTGGCGGCACAACCAAAAGTGCGTTTGCGTCTGACAGGATGGAGAGTAGGGAACTGTCCTGATTGTCAAAAAGTGAGAGTTTTCCGTGCTCTACGCGGGCGCGCATGTAGTGCTCACGCGGGCCGTTTTTGGGCATGGGCGCTGCAAGTGTGGCCGGAAGGCGCGGTGTGGGAGCTTCGCCAAGACCCAACATGGTGCGGATCACTGGCAGCACAAAGACGTGGCCGCAAACCATGGCGGACACAGGGTTGCCGGGCAGGCCGATCATCATCGCACCATTGGCCAATGTGCCCGCCATCAAGGGTTTTCCGGGGCGTATGGCAATTTTGTAGAAGCTGCGTTCCATGCCGAGATCCTGCGCCACATCGCCAACCAGATCATGGTCACCCACAGAGGCGCCACCAATGGTGATCAGCAGATCGGCGTCATCGACAAGATCAAAGGCCGCTTCTAGGGAGGCGCGGGTGTCGCGGGCGATGGGCAACAGGCGGGCTTCGCAACCAGCGTCACGCAGCATGGCCTGCAGGCCAAAGCTGTTGGAGGCAATGATCTGATCGGGGCCGGGTGTTTCGCCGGGCATGACCAACTCGTCGCCGGTGGACAGGATCGCCACTTTGGGGCGGCGAGTGACCGGCACCTCGGCGATGTTCATGGAGGCCATCAAGGCCACATCGGACGGGCGCAGAACGCGTGGGGCTGCAATGGATTGACCGACTTTGAAGTCGCCGCCCAAGGGTCTGATATGAAAGCCTTTGTCGAGGTTGTCTAACAGTGTGATTTCGTCGCTGTCGCGGCGCACATCTTCCTGAATGATCACACGGTCTGCGCCTTCTGGCACCGGGGCGCCGGTGAAGATGCGCACGGCCTGACCTGCGGACACAGTGCCGTCAAAGGCATGTCCAGCAGCGGCTTCGCCGATCACATCATAAGATTTTCCGGGTTCAGCGCCTTCGGCAACAATCGCGTAGCCGTCCATGGCGGAGGCGGAAAACGGAGGTTGATCGCGGTTTGCATTGACCGGCTCTGCCAACGTGCGCCCATTGGCTTGCGCCAGCGGGATGGTTTCCACCGGCAGCTGTTTGGTGAGGGCGAAGAGATGCGTGAGCGCGTCAGCAACCGAGATCATTTTACTTCGTAACGCCCTGATTTACCGCCGTCTTTGAGGATCACGCGGATGCCACCAATTTCCATAGCTTTGTCGACCGCTTTGGACATGTCGTAGACCGTCAGGGCGGCCACATTTACAGCCGTCAAAGCTTCCATTTCCACGCCAGTTTGGCCGGTGGTTTTCACTGTCGCCTCGATGCGCACACCAGGCAGGTTGGCGTCCGGTGTCAGCTCCACGGTAACTTTGGTTATCGGCAGCGGGTGGCACAGCGGGATCAGGTCGGCGCATTTCTTGGCCCCCATGATGCCAGCAAGGCGCGCCACGCCGAGCACGTCGCCCTTTTTGGCGCGGCCTTCGTTGATGATGTCAAAGGTGGCAGGTGCCATTTTGACCCAGCCTTCGGCGGTGGCGACGCGGGAAGTGACTGCCTTTTCAGAGACATCCACCATATGGGCGTCGCCCTTGGTGTCAAAATGGGTCAGGCCAGAGGCGTGGGTGTCGCTCATTACATGCCTCCCATGGCATTCAGCGGGTTGGCGAGCAGTGTGCGGGTGGCGGTGGCCACATCGTCCTGACGCATCAGGCTTTCGCCAATCAGGAAAGTACGGGCGCCGTAGCGGGCCATGTCGGCCAGTTCCGCGGGCGTATTCAGGCCGCTTTCGCAGACAATCAGGCGGTCCTCCGGCACCAGCTTGGACAGGGTGCGGGTGGTGTCGAGCGTGGTCTCAAAGGTTTTGAGATTGCGGTTGTTGATGCCCATGAGCGGGGATTTGAGTTGGCTGGCGCGTTCCAGCTCCTCGCGGTCATGCACCTCAAGCAGCACGTCCATGTTCCAGCTGAAAGCGGCTTCTTCGAGTTCTTGCGCTTGCGCGTCACTGACGGAGGCGAGGATGATCAGGATGCAGTCGGCACCCAGCGCGCGGGCTTCGGCCACCTGATAGGTGTCATACATGAAGTCCTTGCGCAGTGCGGGCAGGCCGGTTGCGTTGCGGGCTTCGGTCAAGAAGGACTTTTGGCCCTGAAAGCTGGGCGTGTCTGTCAATACGGACAGGCAAGTTGCGCCGCCTTCTTCATAGGCTTTGGCCAGTTCTGGTGGGTTGAAGTCTTCGCGGATGAGGCCTTTGGACGGCGAGGCTTTTTTGACCTCGGCGATCAGGCCGTAGCCTTCGCGGGCGGCTTTGTGCAGCGCGTCGGAAAAGCCGCGGGTTGGGCTGGCTTCGCGCGCCTCGGCTTCAACCGCCTCCAGAGGTTTGGCAGCCTTGTCAGCGGCCACTTCTTCCAGCTTGTAAGCTTTGATTTTGTCCAGAACGGTTTCGGTCATGCGTCAGTCCAGTTTATCGGTGTGTCGCCTTGGTCGGCGAGCCAATTGTTGATGGTTGAAAACGGGCGGGAGCCGAAAAATCCGCGTCGGGCGGAGAGCGGCGATGGGTGCGCCGTTTCAATCATCAGATGTTGGCCGCCATCTTTAGGCGATGTGATGTGAGGTGCAAGGGCTTGGGCCTGTTTTCCCCACAGAACAAAAGCCGTAGGGCGGCGGGCAGAGATGTCGGCCAGCACCTGATGGGCCAGAGTTTGCCAGCCAAGCGCTTTGTGGCCGTTGGCGTCGCCTGCGGGGACGGAGAGCACGGTGTTGAGCAAGAGCACGCCTTGTTTGGCCCAGAAGTGCAGGTCGCCGTTTGGTGGGGTTGCGCCAAGATCATCCTGCAGCTCTTTGTAAATGTTACTCAAAGAGCGAGGCAACGGGGCCACGTCTGGCTCCACGGAGAACGACAGCCCATGGGCGTGACCGGGCGTTGGGTATGGGTCTTGGCCCAGAATGACAACGCGCACGTCCTTTGGTGCTACGGCCTCAAGCGCGGCAAAGCGTTGCGCTGCGGGAGGTAGGATCTCCCGCGGGTCGCTTTGGATTTTTGCCTCGATGTCTGGCCAGCGGTCCGTGAAGAACGGCAGATGCGCCCAGTGGCTGGGCGGGGTGGCTGTGTTCATGCTGCCGAGGTGACTTTGGCCAACGCGGCCACTTTGCCTTTGGCGGCACCGGAGTCGATGCTTTCACGGGCCTTTTCCACACCTTCGCGCAGGTCACTGGCCGAATCTGCCACCACCAACGCGGCAGCGGTATTGAGCAGGACGGCATCGCGATAGGCGCTTTGCGCTCCATCCAGCAGCGCGCGGAAAGCGTTGGCGTTGTCTTCTGGCGAGCCGCCGACGATGTCCTCAAACGGATGCACAGGCAGACCTGCGTCTTCTGGATGTAGCTCCACGTCTTTGACTGTGCCGTCGCTTTCCAAGGCAGACACCCAACTCACGCCGGTGATGGTCAACTCATCGGTGCCGTCTGAGCCATGCACCAACCACGCGCGTTCGCTGCCCAATTGACCCAGGGTTTCGGCCATCGGGCGGATCAGGTCACGGGTGAAGGCGCCGGTCAGTTGACGTTTGACGCCCGCTGGGTTGGTGAGCGGCCCGAGAATGTTGAAGATGGTGCGCGTGCCAAGTTCGGCGCGCGTCGGCATCACATGGGCAATCGCCGGGTGGTGCATGGGCGCCATCATGAAGGCGATGCCGCAGGTTTCTAGCGCTTTTTCAACCACGTCCGGCCCAACCATGACGTTGATGCCCATCTGGGTTTGCACGTCTGCTGTACCGGATTTGGAGCTGAGGTTGCGGTTGCCGTGTTTGGCAACGGCGACGCCCGCGCCTGCGGTGACAAAGGCGGTGGCGGTGGAGATGTTGAGCGTGTGCTTGCCGTCTCCGCCGGTGCCGACGATGTCAATGGCACCCTCTGGTGCTTTCACCGCATGGCATTTGGAGCGCATGACAGCGGCGGCGGCAGCGTATTCATCGACGGTTTCACCACGGGTGCGCAGGGCCATCAACAGGCCGCCCATTTGGCTCGGCGTGGCTTCACCTTCAAACAGAAGTGTAAAAGCGTCTTCAGCTTCGGCACGCGTCAAAGGGCGATCAGCCGCGGCGCCGATCAGGAATTTAATGTCGGCAGTCATGCGGCGGCGTCCTCTTTGGCGGGCATCATGTCCAGAAAGTTCTTGAGCAGGGCGTGGCCGTGCTCAGAGGCAATGGATTCCGGGTGGAATTGTACGCCGTGGATGGGCAGCTCTTTGTGTTGCAGCCCCATGATGGTGCCATCGTCAAGTTCAGCGGTGATGTCCAGACAGTCCGGCAGTGTTGCGCGATCCACCACAAGGGAGTGATAGCGCGTCGCTTCAAACGGGCTTGGCAGTCCGGCAAAGAGGCCTTTGCCAGTGTGTTTCATGGTGCCCATTTTGCCGTGCACAATCTCGTGACAGCGTACAACGTCACCGCCGAAGTGTTGACCGATGGTTTGGTGTCCCAAGCACACGCCCATCAACGGCGTGCGGGTTTCGGCTGCGGCGGCTGTCAAAGCCAGACAGATGCCGGCCTGAGACGGGTCACAGGGACCGGGGGACAGAAGAATGCCCGACGGGTTCATGCCCATCGCGTCCTGAACGGTCAACGCGTCGTTTCGCCAGACCTGCACATCGGCGCCCATTTCGCCCAGATAGTGCACAAGGTTGTAGGTGAAACTGTCGTAGTTATCGATCAGAAGCAGCATTTTGTCGGTTCTTTCCCTAAAGATGCAAAAGGGGTGGAGGCAGAGGGCCTGCTCGCGGTATACATGTTCAGGCTTGGCGCAGAGGGTCAAGAGGGGCAGGTGCAGGTCGCCCCATAAAATGGACGTAAAAGAGAGGCAGGCAGTCATGTTTCGCGGATTAATGTCGGGTGTGTTTTGGGGCGCGATCCTGGTGGGGGGCGTTTTGTCAGCGACGTCGCTGTTGTCGCCGTTGCCTGCAACGGTGAAGCCGCAGACCAAAACGGATGCGCCAAAAGCCACGGATGAGGGTGTCGCGGAAAGCGGCGCGGTGGAGACCGAGTCGCAGGCGGACGCTGCAGTAGAAGAGGCCGAAGCCGCTGTGACACCGGCAGCGGACAGCAGTGATGCGCCACCAGTTGGCAGCACCGATTCAGCTCCAAAGCCTGAAACAGGGACCGAAACAGCGGCATTGGCGGTGCCGGATGCGTCGGCAACTGACGGTGCGGTGGCGGTGAATGTAGAGACACCGGTTCTGCCAAACCCGCAGGCGGAGACACCAGCCGCGCCGGTGCCGGATTCGGAGTTGTCGATTTCTACAAATCCACCGCAGCCTGAAGCCCCTGTTGTGGCGGAAAATGAAGCCTTCCCAACACCTTCTGAGAGCGACACAACTGCAGAGGCCGCTGTTGAAGAGAGCCTTGTGACCGAGGCGGCGCCGATTGAGGATGCGGAAGATATCACTCCGAATGCTGAGTCCGCGGAAGAAGACATGGTTGAGGAAGCCGCGGCTGCAGAGAGTTTGCTGAAACCTGCCACAGATCTGAATGAATCCTTTGAGCAGCGCACCTCAACGCGTCTGCCAACTGTGGGTGCAGATGAGGAAGACACCAGCGAAACGCAGCTGACGCGGCCGGTTGAAGTGAACGCAGAACAGTTTGAAAATGCGGAAGAAAAACCAGTTATGGCGATTGTTCTTGTGGACACGGGGGAGGTGGTCTTTGATATGGATGCGCTGGAGAGCTTCCCTTATCCATTGAGTATTGCCGTGAACACGCTGGACCCAAATGTGGCTTCAAAGACAGCGGATTACCGCGCGCGTGGCTTTGAGGTTCTGGCCATGGTGGACATGCCAACAGACGCCACCGCCAGCGATGTTGAGCAGGCTTTGCAGGCGCATTTGTCGGTGTCTGATGCCTTTGTTGGTGTCATGGAAGGGCTGGACGATGGGTTGCAGGGCAGCAAGGTGATCAGTGATCAAGTGACACAGGCGTTGCTGGACAGTGGTCATGGTTTGTTGATGTTTGCCAAAGGGTTAAACACCGCACAGAAACTGGCTGCCAAAGATGGTGTGCCCTCTGCAACCGTGTTCCGCGACTTTGATGACAAAGGCCAAACGGCGGTTGTGATGCGCCGGTTTCTGGATGGGGCTGCTTTTAAAGCTGGGCAGGAACAGGATGTTGTAATGGTCGGGCGGTTGCGAGATGAGGCGATCTCAGCACTGCTGCTGTGGGCGCTTCAGGATCGCGCAGGAACTGTGGCCATGGCGCCGGTTTCCGCGACGTTTGAAACTATCAACTAGTTGGCCGTTGTGTCCTGCGCAAAGCAGAACCGGCGCTCATAGCGCCGGTTCAAAGTTCTAGAAGCTTTTCTGAATGCTATCGTCCAACGCGTTGTTCAATAACAGTAGACAACTCCACAGGACACGATTTTATGAGTTTACCTGTTGGATAAAGTGTAGTGTGAGGAAATGTTATTAGAGTCGAATAATCGGCCGTTTGATTGTAAACGTACATCCATTTGAGATCCCAATAATCTCCATCGTTTGGTCCACTCACAATGTCGATTTGATTTATTGGGCCAACGTTATGCGCTCCTTGCACTGTGAATTTGTCAATTGCGCCGGCCTTGAAATCGTCAACTCCGGGGTTGTTCAACGCAATCTTGTGGCCATTGGCATTCATAATGATTTCAACGGTCCTATTCAGCCCGTTTTTTCCAGTTTGTGTGACAATGTCATAAGTTCCTACCGCCATAGTACTTCCAATCAAAAAGAGAAAATTTGCTTTAGTCTGTAGAAAGTAAGCCAGACTGGACCTAAAAGCAGATTAGGAGCAACCGTTTTGATGTTCCATAGATCGGTGTTTTGAGAGAAGAATGCTCCCAGAACTGTACTCAGTATCGCATTGGATTGCGTCGCTGTAGTTCTAGTGTCAGCATGTCCGGCCAGCCGATGAATTTCTCAATCAAGACCAGCACAACACAGGCGACCACCACGCCGAGCACCAGCTTGACCCGCGCCTCTGACGGAGGGTTGCGGGCCCATTTGCTCATGCGCAGGAGGTGGCGGAAGTTCATTACAAAGGCCTGTGTTGGCTGACTTTGGTTTAAGCTAGGAAAGCCAGTTTGTAATGGCAAGAGCGGTGGGGTCGCTGCTCCCGACCCGGTGGGTCTCCCCCGAGGTATTGGGCGAAGGAGGCAGCGTTAATAGTGTCGCTTAAGCAGCACGTGGCGGCTTAGTTGCCTTCGACAAAGCGCACCTTGCCGATGAAGGGCAGGTTGCGGTTGCGTTGGGCGTAGTCGATGCCGTAGCCCACAACAAATTCATCGGGGATGGAAAAGCCAATCCAGTCGGCGGCAATCTCGGCTTCGCGGCGGGACGGTTTGTCCAGCAGCGCGATGGTTTTGATCTTGGCCGGGTTGCGGGCTTTCAGCAGGTGCAGCACATGGGTCAAGGTGTGGCCGGTGTCGACAATGTCTTCCACAACCAACACGTCGCGCCCTTCAATTTCGCCGCGCAAGTCTTTGAAAATGCGCACTTCACGGCTGCTTTCCATGGCGTTGCCGTAAGAGGATGCCTCAAGGAAGTCGACCTCAACCGGCAGGTCGAGCTCGCGCACCAAATCGGCAATGAACACAAAGGAGCCACGCAGCAGTCCAACCACAATCAGCTTATCCGTGCCGTCATATTCTGCCTGAATTTCGCTGGAGAGGTCTTCGATCCGCGCCGCAATGGACTTGGCCGAGATCATTTGATCGATGACATATGGACGCTCTGACATGAGACCCTCTTGATTTTCTCTAGCTTGCGCCGCTATGTGCGCCACCAGAACTGTGCATAGCGAGGTCGCCGTGCGCTGTCACGCCAAAATGAGACGACATGCCGACGCATTCTGAGACCCGCACGCTGCCATATACCGCCCAACAGATGTATGATCTGGTGGCGGATGTGGCGTCTTATCCGAAGTTTTTGCCATGGTGCGCCGCAGCGCGCATTCGCTCGGTTACACCGGTGCAAACCGATATCGGCACTGGCGATGAGATGCTGGCGGATCTGGTGATTTCGTTCAAAGTGTTTCGCGAGCGGTTTGGCAGCCGGGTTGTGCTGTATCCTGAGGTGAAACACATCGATACAGAGTATCTGGATGGGCCGTTCAAATATATGAAATCCACCTGGGATTTTGCCGATGTGGACGGTGGCGTGGAAGTGAAGTTCTTTGTGGACTTTGAGTTCAAGAACATCCTTTTGCAAAAGGCCATTGGCTTGGTGTTCAACGAGGCGATGCACCGGATTGTGGCGGCGTTTGAAACACGTGCAAAGGCGCTCTACGGCTAGCCTCTTTGGGGGCGGCGGGAAGAGCGCAACAAGTTGCGAAATGTGGGGCAGTCGAACTGGTTCTCATGCGGACAGTCGGCGATGTGTCGCAGCAGGCTGACCAACTCGATGAGTTCCTGTATTTGGCGGTCCACTACATCTGCTTTTTGAACAAAAGTGTCGCGGTCGATTTTGATGACCGAGGGCGTTGGCATCATCGCGGACACGTCTTTGAGTGAGAATTGTGCGGCCTGTGCGAGCGCAATGAAGGAGAGGCGCTCCAGCACGTCTGGATCATACTGCCGGCGCAGCCCGTGTTTTCCGGTGGAGCGGATCAAGCCAAGTTCTTCATAGTAGCGTAGGGTGGAGGGGGGCAGGCCAGCGGCGTCGGCCACGTCGCGAATGTCCAAGGTTTTTTGCGTTCATGGGCTTGACCTAAAGTGAGCTTGAAGTTGTATCACCACTAGGCAACAGCTGAGCAGGAGGCGTCAATGGAAGAAGCATTTTGGCAAGACAGGTGGCAAAACCAGAAAATTGGGTTTCACGAATCGGCGCCAAATGCGCGCTTGATTGCGCATTTCCAAGCGCTGGCTGTGCCCAAAGGGGCCGCTGTGTTTGTGCCGCTGTGTGGTAAGTCGCTGGATATTGATTGGCTTCTGGCACAGGGGCATCCGGTGATCGGGATCGAGTTCCATGAAGCGGCTGTGCAGGAGGTTTTTGAGAGGCTGGGGCGCGGTGCGGAGGTCACGCAAATCGGGGATCTGCGCCGGTACGTGGCGGGAGACCTCACCTTGTTCTGTGGGGACTTCTTTGCCTTGACGGCAGCGCAGGTGCCAGAGGTTGCGGCGGTGTTTGATCGGGCGGCTTTGGTGGCCATCGCGCCGGAGCGGCGTCAGGCCTACGTTGATCATGTAAAGCACCTTTGCCCACAGGTGCCGACCTTGCTTGTGAGTTTTGATTACGACCAAAGCCAGATGCAGGGGCCGCCGTTTTCGGTGCCTGCGGATATGGTGGATCAGTTTTACGGGGATGATGTGACGCGCAAATTGCTGCAGAGCGACCCGATCACCAGTCCTCCCAAAATTTGCGGGTTGGGAACGGAAAACGTATATTTGCTGGCGCCAGTGAAATAAAAAAGGGGCGGCCACGTTTGGCCGCCCAGTTCCGGAGTGATGAGGTAAAACCTTAAGAGGCGATGTCGTAGGCGCGTTCGCCGTGTACTGCGAGGTCGAGGCCGTTGACTTCGGTTTCTTCATCTACGCGCAGCGGGGTGATCAGGCTGACCAGCTTCACCAGCACGTAGGTTACAACGATCGTGAAAATACCGACGATGGCCAGCGCACCCAGCTGAGCGGTCCATGTGCCTTGGCCAAAGGCTGCGATCATGATGGTGCCGAAGATGCCGCCAACACCGTGAACCGCAAACACATCCAATGTGTCGTCAATCTTGGCTTTGTTGCGCACCAGGTTCACCGCTTCCTGACACAGGATGCCAGCGATGGCGCCGATCACCAGAGCTTCAACCGGGCCAACAAAACCGGAGGCAGGCGTGATCGAGGCGAGGCCAGCGATGGTGCCGGTGACGAGGCCCACAAGCGAGGCTTTGCCGTATTTAATGCGCTCCCACAGGGCCCATGTCAGGGAGGCTGTGGCGGCGGAGATATGTGTCACGGTGAGGGCCATGGCGGCACCACCGTCTGCGGCGAGCTGAGAGCCACCGTTGAAGCCAAACCAGCCGACCCACAACATGGCAGCACCAATCATCACCATCCAAGGCGCGTGAGGTGGTGTGGTGCGATGGCGGCGGGCGCCCAGCATCACGGCAATCACCAGCGCGGCGAGGCCAGCGGTTTCGTGCACAACAATGCCGCCGGCAAAGTCGCGCACGCCGATCTCGCCAAAGATGCCGCCGTCAGCCATCATGCCGCCACCCCAGATCCAGTGCACAACTGGCGCGTAGCAGAGCAGCATCCAGAGGCCGGAGAACAGAAGCACAAAGCCAAAGCCGATGCGCTCTACATAGGCGCCGACGATCAGTGCGGGGGTGATGATCGCAAAGGTCATCTGGAAGGCAAAGAACAGAACCTCGGGTAGGGTGCCGGACAGGCTGTCTATGGTGACGCCGGAGAGGAACATTTTGCCCAAGCCGCCCCAAACAGAGATGGCGCCGCCGTCATTGCCAAAGGCGATGGAGTAGCCGAAGACGAGCCAGAGAACGCTCATCAAGCAGGCAATGGCATAGGTTTGCATAAAGACGCTGAGCACGTTGCGGGCGCGCACGAGGCCCCCATAAAACAACGCCAGACCCGGCAATGTCATGAACAGGACCAGGGCTGTTGCCACGATGATCCATGCGGTGTCCGCTGCGTTCATATTTCTATCCTCTTTGTCCCATGAGTGGTGGTTTTTCCGTCAAAGAGCGGAAAACCTGCACAGAACAAAGGCTCACGTGGTCTCAAAGCGCCTTAAATCAGGGCGTTTTGTGAGGTGCGTAAAAAATAGGCTAAAAACGCGGGGCACCGCCTAAAAGGGCGTCACTTTGCGCAGGTGGCCGTAAAAAGCAGCGCCAAAGCGTGATTCCGCGCCGCTTCGCGCACATTTTCGCGGCCCAACGCGCCAAATTCGACGGTTTCTGTGGTGCAGCCGGTTTGCGTGGCGATGCCAAAACAGACACGGCCCTCGGGTTTGAACTCCGACCCACCCGGACCAGCGATGCCGGTTATGGAGACGGTTAATTGGGCGTCAGAGTTGACCAGTGCACCCAGCGCCATTTCCCGCGCGACTTCTTCGCTCACGGCGCCCATGGCGGCCAATGTGGCCTCGCGCACGCCCAGCATCTCGGTCTTGGCAAGGTTGGTGTAGGTCACAAATCCGCGTTCAAAGACGTCCGAACTACCAGCAACGTCGGTCAGGGCGGCGGCAACCATGCCCGAGGTGCAGCTTTCCGCCGTCGCAACGCGCAGGTTGGCGTCGCGACAGGCTTGTAACAGTTGGGCAACGTCCACCATCAGATCAGCACGATGTGATAGAGCACAGCGGCGGCCAGGGTGGCGAGGCCCGCAAACAGACCGGCCCAGATGTCATCCAGCATGACGCCAATAGGATCATGGCGTTGATCGGCTTTGCCCACCAGCCAGGGCTTCTTGATGTCAAACAGACGGAAGAACAGGAAGGCCGCGATCGGGCCGGGCCAGACCATCGACATGTCGCGCATGGCAAAGGCCACAGCTGGAAACAGCAGGGCAATCCACATACCGGCGACTTCGTCGATCACAATTTCGGACGGGTCTTCGGTGGGGCGGTCTGCCAAATCCTGAATACAGGCCCACATGCCAATAACGATGGCGAGCGCGGTGAGGAGGGCCAGCAACCAGACACCAACAAAATGCGCAGCGGCCCAGCCGATGATTAGGGCGGCCAAGGAGCCCCATGTGCCGGGGGCGACGGGCAGACGGCCGACGCCAAAGAATGTTGTGATCATACGGATCATGGTTTCACCAATGTTGCCGTTGCAATGGCGGCAATCCCTTCTTCGCGGCCTGTGAAGCCGAGTTTTTCACTTGTGGTGGCTTTGATGGAAACGCGGTCTGACATGAGCCCCATGATCTCGCCCATACGGACCATCATGGCACTTGCGTGCGGGCCAACTTTGGGGCGTTCGCAGATCAGCGTGCAATCGACGTTGGAAATCGTGAAGCCTTTAGAGGTGGCAAGATCAACGGCGTGTTTGAGAAACACGGCGCTGTCCATGTCTTTCCATTCTGCTTCAGATGGTGGGAAATGGCGGCCAATGTCACCTTCGGCCATGGCGCCGTAGATGGCATCGGTGACAGCATGCATGCCGACGTCGGCGTCGGAATGGCCTTTGAGGGCTTTGCTGTGCGGGATTTTTACGCCGCAGAGGATGACGTGGTCGCCGTCTTCAAAGGCGTGCACGTCGTAGCCGTTGCCAAGTCTGATATCCATGGGGGCCCTTCGGTGGTTTTGCAGGTGCTGTTCCAGACGGGCAAAATCGTCCGGTGTGGTGATCTTAAGGTTGCGCTCATTGCCTGCCACGATGGCTACGTCAAGCCCTGCGGCGCGGGCGAGCTCTACATCGTCGGCTGCATTGCCCGGATGGGCACGGTGGGCGGCAAGAATGGCGTCAAAGGCAAAGCCTTGCGGGGTTTGGGCGCGAAATAATCCGTCACGGTTCTGGGTGCCGGTAACTACGCCGTTTTCACCGCGCCACAAGGCGTCGGTGACGGGCAGGGCCGGGGCGGCGCCGTTTGCACCGGTTTGAAGGGCATCCAAAATAGCGTCGATGGTTGCAGCATCGATGCCCGCACGGGCCACATCGTGGATCAGAACGTGGCTGAACCCTTGAGCGTCTAGGGCGTTTAAACCGGCCAGAACGGAGGCGTCGCGGGTGTCGCCGCCGGTGACCGTTGGAATGGACAGATTGTTGGTGTGGGTGGTGTCGTCTGGGTGCACCACGGCCAACACATGATCAACGCGCGGGTGCGTAACAAAGGCGGCAATGGCATGATCTGCCACGCGCTGGCCGGCCAAAGGGCGCCACTGTTTGGGCAGGCCTGCGCCGGCGCGGGTTCCTCGGCCAGCTGCAACAATCACGGCGGCGGTCTTGAATGCGGAATTTGTCATGGGCTCTGTGTAGAACTTGCGTGTCGAAGTGGCAATTGACCCTTGAAGTATGCCTAAATTTTGTGCATGCGCAAAAATCTGCTACATTAATGACCAATTTTTTTGGCGGTTTGATTGAATTTGACCAAAAGGACAGATACGCCGAAAGCAACGCACAAGGATATCACACGTGACCATTCAAGTCGCAGATCTCACTCTGACACCCCCTGTTTTTCTAGCGCCGCTGGCCGGAATCACCGACCGTCCATTCCGGGATTTGGTTGGCAGTTTTGGTGCGGGCCTAGTGGTGAGTGAAATGGTGGCAAGCCAGGAAATGGTGCAGGCTAAGCCCGGTGTGCGCGAGCGCGCGGAGCTGGGATTTGGCGAGGCGACCACGTCTGTGCAGCTTGCTGGCCGCGAGGCGCATTGGATGGCGGAAGCGGCGCGGCAAGTTGAGGCCAATGGGGCAACGCTGATTGATATCAACATGGGTTGTCCGGCGAAAAAGGTGACCAGCGCCAGCGGGGCCGGCGCCAGTGGATCGGCGCTGATGAAGAACCTGGACCATGCGTTGACGTTGATCGAGGCGGTTGTAGGCGCGGTGGACATTCCGGTAACGCTTAAGACGCGGCTGGGGTGGGATGACAATATGTTAAATGCGCCGGAGCTGGCGCAGCGGGCGGAAAATGCCGGTGTGCAGATGCTGACCATTCACGGCCGCACGCGTTGTCAGTTTTACAAAGGTGCTGCGGATTGGGACGCCATCAAAGGCGTGAAAGACGTTGTGTCGATTCCGGTGATCGCCAATGGTGACATTCTCGATGTGGCGACGGCCAAGGCGGCGCTGGCGGCCTCTGGCGCGGATGGCGTCATGGTGGGGCGTGGCGCACAAGGCAAGCCTTGGTTGCTTGCGCAGATGGCGGCGGAGCTTTTTGGTGGAGATGCGCCGGAGACCCCAAGCGGGCAGGCTTTGGGTGACATAGTGCAGGGTCATTATGAGGCGATGTTGTCGTTTTATGGCGTGGATCTGGGGCTGCGCGTCGCCCGCAAGCATCTGGGGTGGTACATGGATCATGTCGGCACCGAAGCCGCATTGCGCCGCCGCGTTCAGACCAGCCGCGATACCGAGGAAGTGAGCGCGTTGTTGGTTGAGGCTTTGCAGTCGCCTGACCCCACACCAAGAAAGGGAGAAGCGGCATGAGTGCGGAGACACCATTTTGGAACAGTCTGCCGGTGCCCGCTTTGGTGGTGGACAAAGCGGATGTGATCTTACGCATCAATCCGGCGGCTGAGACGTTCCTGAATGCCTCGGCAAAGTCGATGGTTGGACAGCCAATCTGGGACAAGGTGATGATTGATGCGCCTTTGGAAGACGCCTTTCATCGGGCGCGGGAACATGGCACGCCGCTGTTTGTGAATGATGCGGATGTGGGCACCGGAGACGGGCCGCCGGTGCAATGTAACCTGCAGATTGCGCCGCTGGCGGATGCGGCGGATGAAATGTTGTTTCTGATTTCCAGCCGGGAACTTGCTGGGCGGATGACACGCAGCCATTCGGTGAAATCTTCGGCCAAATCGGCAATTGGCATGGCGGAAATGCTGGCGCATGAGATCAAGAATCCGCTGGCAGGCATCACAGGTGCAGCACAGCTTTTGTCGATGAACCTCAGCCCTGAGGATCTGGAGCTGACGGACCTGATTGTGGAAGAAAGTCGCCGGATTGTGAAACTGCTGGAGCAGGTGGAGCAGTTTGGCAACCTGTCGCTGCCGCAGCGCAAACCGGTGAACATTCACGATGTGTTGGATCGCGCGCGGCGTTCGGCCTTGGTGAGCTATGGCGCGCATATGCAGATTATCGAGGATTACGACCCGTCGTTGCCGCCCGCAGAAGGGGACGCGGACCAGCTGCTGCAAGTGGTACTGAATCTGTTGAAGAATGCCAGTGAAGCAGCTGATAAATCAGGAACAATACGCATTCGAACCTATTACGAGCACAGCTTCCGTTTGCGCCGGGCAGATGGCACAGGACAACCGTTGCCGTTGCAAATTGAGATCATTGATGACGGGCCTGGCCTGCCGGATGACCTCAAGGGCGACGTGTTTGATCCGTTTGTATCCGGTCGGGAAAATGGAACCGGCCTGGGGCTCGCTCTGGTCAGCAAAATCATTTCCGATCATGGCGGCATGATCACAGTGGACTCTGTGCCAGGGCGCACAGTGTTCAAACTCTCGCTTCCGCGGGCAAGCAAAGAAACTCTGAAAGCATATGAGGAGAGCCAGTAATGGATGGCACGGTTCTGGTTGCAGATGATGATCGCACGATCCGAACGGTTTTGACGCAGGCTCTCACGCGGGCAGGGTGCAAGGTGCATGCCACCTCCTCGCTGACCACGCTGATGCGTTGGGTTGGGGAAGGCAAAGGGGATGTTGTCATCACTGATGTGATGATGCCTGATGGCAATGGATTGGAGATGTTGCCGAAGATTTCCGAGGATCGTCCGGGGCTGCCGGTGATTGTGATCTCGGCGCAGAACACCATCATGACGGCGATACAGGCGGCGGAAGCGGAGGCGTATGACTACCTGCCTAAGCCGTTTGATTTGCCAGATTTGATGAAGCGAACTGGCAAGGCGTTGGAGCAAAAACGGCGTGCGCCTGCGGCGCCAGTGGCGGATGAGGAGCGGCCAGACGAACTGCCGCTGGTGGGCCGTACGGCGGCGATGCAGGCCTTGTACCGCTTGGTGGCGCGGGTGATGAATACCGATTTACCAGTGTTGATCTCTGGCGAAAGTGGCACAGGTAAGTCACTGATTGCAAAAGAAATTCACGACTTTTCGGATCGCAGGAACTTGCCTTTTGTAGTGGTCAACGCCGCCGACCTCAGTGACTTGGAAGGCCCTGCAAAAGTTTTGGCCAAGGCCAAAGGTGGCACCATTCTGGTGGATGAAATTGGCGACATCGAGGATGAGGTTCAGGCCCGCATTGTGCGCATGATGGACACGCCCGGGGAGCACAGCCCCCGGTTTATGGCCACCAGTCAGGTGAATTTGAACGCGGCGATGGACAGCGGCAACGTCCGTCAGGATCTGTATTATCGTTTGAACGGCGCGGCGATTCATGTGCCAGCATTGCGCGAGCGGGTTGATGATATCCCGCTTTTGGTCGAGCACTTCCTGAACCGCGCAGAACGGGATGGCGCGCCGATGCGCGTGTTCTCGGAAGAGGCGATGGAGCTGTTTCGGGCCTATAGCTGGCCCGGAAACGTGCGACAGTTGGAAAACGCCGTGCGGCGGTTGGTCTTGACGGCGCAGGCAGAGGAAGTCTCCCGCGGTGAAGCCGAGCTGATGCTGGGGGCGCAACCTCAGGCTGGTCCGCTTTTGGGGGGCGATGATAGTGAAAAATTGTCCGCCTCCGTGGCGCGACATCTGCGCCGGTATTTTGATCTGCATGGCAATATGCTGCCACCGGCCGGGCTCTATGCGCGGATTCTACGTGAGATTGAGCTTCCCCTGATAGAAATTGCGCTGGATGCAACCGGTGGAAATCAGGCGAAATGTGCAGATTTGCTGGGGATCAACCGGAATACGCTTCGTAAAAAAATCACTGATTTGGATATTCACGTGACACGCCGCCGCAAATTGATGTAAAAAGGCCACATAAGCGTGGCGCGCGGGTCGCACTCTGAGAAAAAGAGTCGGGACTTAGAACGCGGCACTGAATATGGCGGTGGGCCGCGAAAGCGGTACCAAATCAGTTGAGGAAGTCGGGTGTCTAGCCGGACAGCAACCAATCATTGGGCGCGTTTTCAGCGCTTGCGCAGGCAAAGGCGTGTCCAGAATGCCGCAACTTTGGGGTTGGTGGTGCTTGGACCTGTGCTGGCGCTAGCGACCTTCTTAGTGCTCGGACCGTTTGATTTGGGCGCCTCGTCCAACGGCCTGCGTTCGATTCTCTTGGCTGACTTGGTCTACGTGCTTGTGGTGGCGACGCTGGTGCTGCAAAACGTGATGCGTGCGGTCGCCTCGCGCCGGGCCAAGTCTGTGGGGTCGCGGTTGCACCTGCGCCTGACTGCTGCGTTTGCGCTTTTGGCTTTGGTGCCGGCTGTGACGGTGGCGGTGTTTGCCGGATTGACGCTGAACATTGGCCTTGAAGGTTGGTTCAGCGAACGTGTGCGCCAAGTGGTGGGCAATTCGTTGTCCGCGGCGCAGGCGTATGAAGCAGAGCACATCCAGGGCTTGGAAGAAGACGCTGGCCTCCTTGCGGACTTCTTGAACGAGAACAAGCGTCGCAGTTTCGGCCTGGATGCGGGCGAAGTGCGGGTGTTGCTGGCCTCTGGTCAGGTGCAAATTCAGCGTGGCTTGAAAGAAGCCTTTGTGATCGACAGCGCCGGAGAGATTCAGGCGCGCGGCGAGCGCTCCTACCTGTTTGATTATGAGAAACCTTCTGAGGCGGACATGCAGGTGGCGATCGATGATGGCTCGGTGATTATTCGCGATCTTGATAACAACGAGATGCGCTCATTGGTGCGGCTGGATGCGTTTCTGGATCGGTTCCTTTACATCAGCCGTGAGGTTGACGCGGAGATTTTCCAGCTTCTGGATGACACTCAGGCCAGCGCCCGCTTGTACTCCCAACTTGAAAGTGAGCGCGGTCAGCGGCTGTTTGAATTTGCAATGATCTATCTTGGTTTTGCGCTGATCCTTGTGTTGGCGGCGATCTGGATGGGGATGTGGTTTGCCGAGCGGCTGTCACGCCCTGTTGGGCGCCTGACCGGGGCGGCGCAGCGGGTTGGTGCCGGTGATCTGGATGTGCGTGTGGTGGAAGAAGATGGCGATGATGAAATCGCCATGTTGAGCCGCTACTTCAACCAAATGACGCGGCAGTTGAAAGCCCAGCGAGAGACGTTGCTGGACAACACGCGTCAGATTGATCGTCGTCGGCGCATGTTTGACTCGGTGTTGAGTTCGGTCACATCCGGTGTTGTTGGTTTGGACAGCGATGGCAAAGTTGCATTTGTAAATCGGTCAGCGCAGCGGTTGCTGGAATGGGATGAAGACCGACAGGAGATGCCGCTTTCCTTGGCGGTGCCCGAATTTGGGCCGTTGTTTGAGGGTCTGAAATCCAGCGGTAAAGAAGTGGCGCAGGAAGAGGTGAAGGTCAGCCGGTCGGGACGGTTGGAGAACCTGTTGGTGCGCATGGCGACGCGGCGGCGCGATGATGGATCGCTGGAAGGCTATGTAGTGGCGTTTGATGATGTGACCGACCTTGTGACGGCGCAGCGCATGGCGGCCTGGGGCGATGTGGCGCGTCGGATTGCACATGAGATCAAGAACCCGCTGACGCCGATTCAGCTGAGCGCGGAGCGCATTCGGCGCAAATTTGCCAGCAAGGTGGGTGAAGAGAGCGATCAGCTTGAGCAGATGACCGAGGTCATTGTACGGCAAACAAATGACCTGCGCCGAATTGTCGATGAGTTCTCCAAATTTGCCCGGATGCCGGAGCCAGTTCGGAAGTCGGTTGAGGTGGTGGAACTGGTATCGGGAGCTGTGTTGTTGCAAGAATCTGGTCAGCCGGATGTGCGGTTTCAGCGCGACATATGTGCCGGGCCGCTGGCGGCGGACTTGGATGCGACAATGATCTCACAAGCGTTGACAAACCTCATCAAGAACGCCGGAGAAGCCACTGAATCATTGCAAGAAAAAGGCGCGCCTGATGGGTATGTCCCGGAGGTGCATGTGAGCTTGATCCAGGAGTCGGGTGAGGCGGTTGTACGCATTGCGGACAATGGCATTGGTCTGCCGGAGGATCGTGCGCGATTGTTTGAGCCTTATGTCACCACGCGTGACAAGGGCACGGGTCTTGGTCTCCCGATTGTAAAAAAGATCATCGAAGAACACGGCGGGCAGCTTGCGCTGCTGGATGCGCCCGTGTTTGACAACAATTCCCACGCAGGAGCGATGGCCGAAATTCGGTTGCCGCTGTCTCAGCAGGCTGCAGCTGCCGTGGACCCCAAAGAGAGCGAGCGAGTATTATGAGTGACATTCTGATCGTAGATGACGAACGCGATATCCGGGAGTTGGTTTCCGATATTTTGAAGGACGAAGGCTACACCACACGCCTCGCTGGGAACTCTGATGATGCGATGGCTGAGGTCACCAGTGCACAACCGGCGCTTATGATCCTCGATATCTGGCTCAAAGACAGCAATATGGATGGCATCGACATCCTGAAAGCTGTGAAAAACGATTATCCCGAAGTGCCGGTGGTGATCATTTCTGGGCATGGAAACATTGAGATTGCGGTCGCTGCGATCAAACAAGGTGCTTATGATTTCATCGAGAAGCCGTTCAACATTGACCAGCTTTTGGTGGTGATCAAACGGGCGATGGAAACCAGCCGCTTGCGCCGCGAAAACACTGAGTTGAAGCGACAGGACAGCAAGCCTGCGGAGTTAGTTGGAGAAAGTGCAGCCTTCCGGGGTATGATTTCTCAATTGGACAAGGTGACCCGTTCCAATGGACGGGTGATGTTGACTGGTCCGGCCGGCGTTGGGAAGGACGTGGCGGCGCGCTACATTCACGCCAATTCCAACAGGGCTGGAGCGCCGTTTGTGACGGTGTCCTGCGCGGGAATGGATCCGGATCGGGTGGAAGAAATCTTGTTCGGTCGTGAAAGCGCGGAACGGGGCGTTGAGACCGGTCTGTTGGAACAGGCCAATGGCGGTGTGATTTATTTTGATGAAGTGGCGGATATGCCTTTGGCGGCGCAAAGTAAAATTCTGCGCGTTTTGGTGGATCAGCAGTTCACACGTGTCGGTGGAGCCAAAAAGGTGCGGGTTGATCTGCGGGTGATTTCCTCGACGAACCGCAACCTGAAGCAAGCGATTGATGCAGGTGTGTTTCGTGAGGAACTGTACCACCGTCTAAACGTCGTGCCGATCGCGGTGCCATCTTTGGAAGAGCGGCGCGAAGATATTCCTGAGTTGGCAGCCTATTTCCTTGCACAATTGCATGACGGTCAAGGCCTGCCACTGCGCGAGTTGAGTGCGGATGCCGCGGCACTGATGCAAACTATGGTGTGGCCCGGCAACGTGCGGCAGTTGAAGAACCTGATTGAGCGAGTCTTGATTTTGGGTGACGGGCAGGGGCCGATTGAATGTCGCGAGCTGCCTGGCGAGACCGATGCCCCTGCCGAAGAGGGTCGTGTGGTGCTGTCTGGTGCATTGGCAACCTTGCCTTTGCGTGAGGCGCGTGAGGCGTTTGAGCGGGAATATTTGCTGACGCAAATCAATCGGTTTGGTGGCAATATCAGCCGCACCGCCAGTTTTGTCGGTATGGAGCGTAGTGCGTTGCACCGCAAGCTGAAGTCGCTGGGCGTTGTGACCTCCAACAAAGCAGGAACACGGGTGGCGCATGTCACAGCTGAGGAAGAAGAAGAGGCGCGTGAAGTCGGGTAACCCTGGCTTTTCAAACCTTTAGAGTGGCTTGCTTAAGTCGATGATCACACGACCGTTGTCCGTTCGCAGGCCGCAGATGTCGGGGCTGAGATATGGGGCAACGGTGATGGGCGCGTAAGAGCGACCGGCAATCTGTTCGTCTTTACAATAAGGAATGGTCACGCGGGCATAACCGCGTTCTTCCATACAATTGCGGGCAGCGGTGTAGCGTGGCCCTTCGTTGATGTCGTAGCTTTCAGGACGCTGGCCAATCACCCTGCCGTCGGCTGCGTAAATCGGCCACCAATCGGTGACGATTCGCGGCGGGTATCTGTCGGCCGCAAGCCGGTTACATTGCGCCTGATCCACGTTGCGCTCGGTTTTGGTTTTGCCTGGTTGATACATGGTGGAGAACTCTGTGCAGCCAGAAATGGCCAGTAACAGACATCCGATGAGCAAAGGGTGTTTCATGACATGTTTCCTTGGCAAGACCGGGTCACACCGGTTTGTTGAGATCCACTAGGGCGACGCCGCCGCTTTGTGCCCGGATGGCGCAGAGATTTGGGGCTGGTTTCGGCGCCCCTTTGACCGGTGTAAACTGTCGACCAGCCAGTTGCTCTTCGGTACACACCGGATGGGTCACGGCGGTATAGCCCTTCAAAGACATACAGTCGCGACGGTGTTCGGCGCGCATGCCAGCGTTTACATCGCGGGTCTGGATGTGGTTGCCGCCATAGTACCCCGGGTATCCGCCCCAGTATCCGCCAACGTAGCCGCCATACCCGCCGTGGTAGCCGCCGTAGACAGTTGTGGTGAATGTTGCGGAGGGAAAGAGGCGGTTGGCCTCAACAGAACAGGCCGTATCATCATATGACGCGGTTTCGCGGGTGACGCCGGATTTGGCAAAGCCAGAGTAGGAGGTTGGGCTACATGCCGTAAGAGATATGCCTAAAATGGCAAAAAGGGCCGCTGTCCGCATGAGACTCACCTTTAACGCAAATGCTTGAAACTTAAGCCAATCAAAGCCCGTCTGGCTTCTGGGGTCAATGGTAACAATTGACCTGCCTTCCCCCTTCTGGCATGGCTGAGAGCCGAAACCCAAGAGGGAAGCACATGAAGGTCATTATCTGTGGGGCCGGTCAGGTTGGGTGGCAGATTGCCCGCCATTTGTCCGGAGAAAACAATGACGTTACCGTTGTTGACAACAACCCCGAGCTGGTGCGGCGCGCCACGGATACGTTGGATGTTCAAGGCATTGCAGGATTTGCAAGCTATCCGGATGTGTTGGATCGCGCAGGCGCGCGGGACGCAGATATGGTGATTGCCGCGACCTATTCTGATGAGGTCAATATGGTGACCTGCCAAGTGGCGCATTCGGTTTTTTCGGTGCCGCGCAAGATTGCCCGTTTGCGCAGCCAGTCTTATTTGGATGTGCTGTATTCTGACCTGTATCGACGAGATCACATGCCAATTGACGTGGTGATTTCGCCAGAACGCGAAGTGGCGGATGCGGCGCTGAAGCGTTTGGCGACGCCCAAGGCCTTTGATGCGGAGACGTTCCTAGGTGGCAAAGTTCAAATGCTGGGCCTGACATTGGACGAGGATTGTCCGGTGGTGAACACGCCTCTGCGCCAGCTGACCGATCTGTTTTCGACATTGAGCGCGGTGGTGGTTGGGGTGCGGCGCAAGGGATCACTGATCGCGCCGGAGCCGGGGGATCAGCTTTTTGTCGGGGATGACATTTATGTCTTCACACTTGCTGAAGACGTCAACCGGACCATGGAAGTGTTTGGCAAGCAGCAGAAAAAACAGGACCGCGCGGTGATTGTGGGCGGCGGGAACGTTGGGTTGATGGTGGCACAACGGCTTGAAGCCAGCGCCTCACGGGTGCGCACAAAGATCATCGAACGGGATCGGAAGGTGGCTGAACGCGCGGCCGAAGCGCTGGAACGGACCATTGTTTTAAACGGCGACGGTATGGATGTGGCGCTTTTGGCAGAAGCCGGCGTGGACCGGGCGGACGCAGTGCTGGCTGTGACCGATGATGACAAGACCAACATGTTGGCCTCTGTACGGTCGAAGTCCGCAGGGTGTCCATTGGCGATCTCTTTGATCAACGATCCAACTTTGGCGCCGCTGATGACGCCGTTGGAGATTGATGCGTTTATCAACCCGCGCGCCACAACGGTGAGTTCGATCCTACGTCACATTCGACATGGACGGGTGAAAGACGTTTATTCTGTGGGTGACACAGAAGCGGAGATCATCGAGGCCGAGGTGCTGTCGACATCGCCGATTGCAGGCCAAATGGTGCGCGACATTGATTTTCCTGAGGGTGTGTTGATCGGGGCCATTTTAAAAGGGACTGAGGTGGTGAAACCCAAAGGCGGGACGCGCATCGATGAAGGCGATGTGATAGTGCTGTTTTCCCTGACCGCAGACGTGCCCGAAGTGGAGCGGTTACTGCAAGTTTCCATCGACTTTTTCTAAGCCATGAAGCTGAGCCTGTCACAAATTCCCCTGCTTGTGCAGATGGTGCTGTTTTCCGGCTTTATGATGTTTGTGCCGGCGGCGCTGGCCTCCCATCAGGACCAGCATTTTGTCGCGCGTATGTTCTTTTACGGTGGCATTCTGGTGCTCTTTACCTGCGTGCTGATTGCGATCGCAATCCAGGGCACGACGCGCCAAGCACGGACGTCTGACAATCTTAAAGCGTTGTTTTTTGCCATCACGCTGTTGCCAGCGGTGTTGGCGTGGCCAATGTATGAAGCGCTCGATGTGGTGCCTTTTCTGGACGTGTATTTTGAGATGGTCAGCAGTCTGACCACCACAGGCATGACCATTTATGAGCCTGCAAGCATGCTGGTGGATCCGCTGCATTTGTGGCGTGGCATGGTGGGCTGGCTTGGCGGGTTGCTGATGTGGTTGGCGGCGGCGGCGGTGTTTGCCCCGCTTAGCCTGGGTGGATTTGAAGTGACCGCCGTTGGAGAGCCGGGCCAGGCGAGCGCAAGCCTAGGCCATATGCAACGTGCCCACCCAATGAAACGCTGGAGCAAGGCCGCACAGGCGTTGGTACCGATTTATGGCGGGCTGACCTTTGCTTTGGCCGTGATGTTGATTGTGCTTGGCGACAGTCCGTTTGTGGCAACCATGCATGCGATGGCGACCATGTCGACCAGCGGAATTTCCGCTGTTGGGGGCGTTGGATCCAGTGTTAGCGGTGTGCCAGGAGAGATGGTGATTTTCCTGTTTCTCTTGTTTGCCCTGTCACGCGGCACGTTCAGTTCGGACACCGGTGCCGTGCGCCGAAATAACCTTTGGGAAGATCCGGAGCTGCGGTTAGGGTTCTTGATTGTTGCGGTTGTGCCCACGGCGCTGTTCATGCGCCATTGGGTGGGCGCGTTTGAAGACAACGCGTTACAAGACCCGACGGCGGCGCTGAAGGCAGCGTGGGGCGGGGTGTTCACGGTGATGAGTTTCCTGACCACCACTGGTTTTCAGAGCGGCGAATGGGAAGTGGCGCGCGAATGGAGCGGGCTGTCTGCACCGGGCCTGATTCTCATGGCGTTGGCGATGGTAGGTGGCGGCGTGGCCACCACTGCCGGTGGTGTAAAGCTTTTGCGGGTCTATGCGCTTTACGTGCAGGGGCTTGGGGAAATGGAGCGGCTGGTGCATCCAAATGTGGTGCTGGGTCGCCGTCGCACAGGCGCACGTCAGATCCGTCGCAAAGGGGCGGTGATTGCCTGGGTGTTTTTCATGCTGTTTGCGCTGTCGATTGCGGCGGTGACAATTGCGTTGGCCCTGCTGGGGAATGATTTTCAAGAGGCGGCCATCTTGGCCATTTCGGCGCTGACCACGGCGGGTCCGCTGACCCAAATTGCCGGTGAGTTCCCAATTGCGATTTCGTCGCTTGGGGTCGCGGAAAAGCTCATTTTATGTGCAGCTATGACCTTTGGACGACTGGAGGCACTGGCCATCATCGCATTGATATCGCCGGATTTGTGGCAGAAATGATGCGGTTTACGTAGGGCCGAACCAAAAACTTAACAATTTAGGCTGGTAAGTCACGAATCCACGTTCCATACTCCCTGCGCACGACTACCCGATGCATAAACAAGAACAAAGGCAAGCGCGACATGGCTTCGGATCGACAGAATCTCCAAGATGCATTTTTAAATCACGTCCGGAAAACCAAAGTTCCGGTGACTATTTTTCTGATCAATGGCGTAAAATTGCAGGGTGTGATCACCTGGTTTGACAATTTTTGTGTGTTGTTGCGCCGTGATGGTCAAAGCCAGTTGGTCTACAAACATGCGATCTCCACAATCATGCCGGCTCAGCCGATTTCTCTTTACGAGGGTGAAGACGCCTCTTGATGGAGCATGACACGCAGGTGACCCGCGCTTGGGTTCTGCATCCCGATATTTACGGCGCCGATGTTCGGCGTGAGGCCTCTTTCGCATTGGAAGAGGCCATTGCACTTGCGGACGCTTTGCCGGAACTGGAAGTGGTTGGCTCAAACGTGGTGCGCTTGCCGCGGGCGCAGCCGGGCACGCTTTTTGGATCCGGCAAAATTGAAGAGCTGAAGGCGCTGTTCAAAGCCAATGAGGTCGAGCTGGTCCTGATCGACGGGCCCGTGACACCGGTGCAGCAGCGCAACCTTGAGAAAGAGTGGAAGGTCAAACTTCTGGACCGGACCGGGTTGATCCTCGAGATCTTCTCCGATCGTGCTCGTACGCGCGAAGGTGTTCTGCAGGTCGAGATGGCGGCGCTGTCGTATCAGCGCACCCGACTGGTGCGGGCCTGGACCCACCTGGAACGTCAGCGAGGCGGTCTTGGGTTTGTCGGTGGTCCCGGTGAAACCCAGATTGAGGCTGACAGACGGGCCATTGATGACCATCTGGTGCGGCTGCGGCGGCAGTTGTCCAAAGTTGTGAAAACCCGTGAGCTGCACCGTAAGGCGCGGGCCAAGGTGCCGTTCCCAATTGTGGCGCTTGTGGGCTATACCAACGCTGGGAAATCCACACTTTTCAACCGCGTGACCGGTGCAGATGTGATGGCCAAAGATATGCTTTTTGCCACGCTGGACCCAACCATGCGGGCGGTGGAATTGCCCAACAACGGGCCAGAAGTGATCCTTTCTGACACGGTGGGATTCATCAGTGACTTGCCCACGCAGTTGGTGGCGGCGTTCCGCGCGACTTTGGAAGAAGTGCTGGCAGCGGATTTGGTTCTGCATGTGCGGGATATTGCGCACCCGGAAAGCCAGCATCAAGCCGAAGATGTGACCACCATTCTGGAAACTTTGGGCTTGAGTGAAGACACGCCGCAAATCGAAGTTTGGAACAAGATCGACCTGCTCAGCGCCGATGATCGCGACGCTGTGGTGGCCAAGGCGGACCGCGAGAATGCGATCTTTGCAGTGTCTGCGGTGAGTGGCCAAGGGCTAGACGAGATGTTTGCCGCCATTGCCCAGGCGCTGGCAGGCGACAAAACTCGTGAAGTCCTCAAGTTGTCATTTGCCGATGGCAAAGGCCGGGCCTGGCTGTTCAAAGAAGGTGTTGTCGAAGATGAGCAGCAAGCCGAAGACGGGTTTGAGCTCACCGTTCACTGGACACCAAAACAACGCGCCCAGTTCGAAAGCCTCTAAACTTTTACTGCTACTGCGCGCGCGGCTGCAATGTGGTAACACCCACTGCGGCAGCGCGCGCCAGTTCTTCATCCAGAGACATTGGAATGTACTCGCCACGGCGCCACAGTTGGGCCATGTCGTCGTAAAATCGCGACAGGAAGTGTCCTGATTGTCCGGTGGAGATGATGAACACCGAGCTGTCTGGGTCTGCAAAATCATAGACACCACGATAGCCGGCGGCGTGTACGTTCAGGAATGGATTGGCACCGCTGCCAGCGGTTTTGCCACGTTGCAGGGTGTTGTCACCGCCGGATGTAGATTGGCGGATGTTCACAAAGTACCGTAGAACTGGCACCTTTCCAAGGACTTGGTGGTCGTGGGTGGCTTGGTGCACGTCGCCCCAACGTAGGGCTTCGAGTTGTTGGCCGTAGCGTTCTTCTATCGCGATCAGCGCATCGTCCAACGCCATGCGGGCCATGTCGGCACAGGTTTCTTTTGGTGCGCTTTGGCGCACGTTGCACCACTCTGCTGCGCCGCCAACATTGCGGAACACACGTTCGATGAAGAGCGGCTCAACGTGGGTGAATTCATCTGCCAGCGGGCCGAGGTCGTCACGGATCAGGCGGTCCTGCAGGGCGCGGGTCCAGGCGGCGTAGATCAACGGCTCCGGCATATGTTCGTTCATTTCGCCGTTCCATTCTGACAGCAACGTAAGAGCACGTTGGCGTTGGCGTTCGCGGGAGCCTTCCGGGGCAGCCTCGCCAGTGAACCAGAGGTCTGCGCCAATCAATGGGAGTAGGGCGCGGGCGGAAAAGCTGACGGTGTCCAGCTGGGCCTCGATGAAGCTGTCCCGGGTGTGCACACGGCGGGATTGCATCAGAAGGGTCCAGCGTTGGATGCGCTGGCTGTCGCCCCAAACGTGGGAAATATGCGCGGGGAACGGGCGCTCAACCAGTTTGTTGTTGGTGTTGCCGACGATGCCTCCAACCGGCTCGATAAAGGACGGATTGGCGGCGGTATCCAGCGTGCCTTGCCAGCGGTTCTCTGCGCGCCAACCGAGGGCGGGCAGGCGGCCCTGGCTTTGATGTCTGGCATCGCGTTTGGGCAGAGCACCTATCAACTTCATGCCGATGTTTTCACGATCTGCGAGAGTCAGTGTGAGACCAGGCGCAATATGGCCTTTGGTGGCTTCCATGCCATCTTCGACCGAGGTCGCAAACATCAATGCCATCAAGGCACTTGTTGATGTGTCTCGTGGGCTTAGCGCTGTCCAGTTTAAGGCTGCGACATGGCCTGGAGGTGTAATTGAGTTCAGGTTGAAATCGGATCCTGGCAGGACAGGACCATTGTCGGTCCAGCGCAGCGTCAGGGTAATTGGTGCACTGTCTTTGATGGTGACAATGGATTTACGGGTGGCAAACGGTTTGAAGCCGTTTGGGGTGCGGTAGTTTTCCGAATTGGTCGGATCAAGCTCCTCGATCATAATGTCTTGATCGTCGACATAGGCCGCTGTGACACCCCAGCCAAGATCGTTGCTGCGACCTGCCAGAACTACCGGAATACCGGGAATTGTGGCGCCAATTACGCCTCCGGAAGAGAGCTCTAAGCGGGCGAGGTACCAAATGGCAGGCGCAGACAAGCCGAGGTGCGGATCGTTGGCCAGAAGGGTACCTCCGGAGGCGCTTCGGTTTGGTGCTGCGGCCCAGGCGTTGGACGCGCCGGAGAGGCTTGGCAGGGCAAATGGTGAGAGCGGGTGCTCCGGCAGTGGCGTGCTTTTGGCAAACTTTCGCGTGTTGGGCACAAGGCTGGAATATTCGGGTAGCGCGGCGATGCCGGTGCCAGGCGCGTCCGGCAAGATGTCGACAAGGCGGGCCTGATCCGGCAGCGCCAGCGAGGTGCGGGCGCGCAGCACTTCGAATTGCATATGGCCGGTGAGCTGAAGTGCCATGAGTTTTTGCAAGGCGATGGAGTCCGATGGTTGCCACGGAGCAAAGCTTTGTTTGAACAGGAACAATTCAGGAGCGCCGCGTCCTAAGGCTTCGGTATTCACTTCGTCGATGCGGGCGTTGACGCCACGTGCGTAGGCCTCAAGTGCCGCGAGTGTTTCGTCATCTTGCACACGCACGGACTGGCGCGCGGCACCGGCCAAGTCAAAACGGCGCATGAGTTTGTCGATGTCTAGAGTACGCGGACCAAAAACTTCGGAGAGTCGGCCTTGCACCGTGCGGCGCAGGGTTAGCATTTGCCACAGACGGTCCTGCGCGTGGGCATAGCCAAGACCAAAGAAGACATCTTCGTCGGATTCGCCAAAGATGTGTGGCACGTTGGCATTATTGCGCACAATTTCCACGGGATCTGTGATGCCAGCGACAGATAGAGATTTGTCGTAGGTTGGCAGACTGCGCGAGGCGAGGAAGTAGATTAGTGCGACACCAAGCACACATAGAATCACCAGGCCGCTCGCGATCCGCAAAAGCCATTGAAAGAATGTGGTCATAGGGCTGCCCTTGTTTGTTCTTGCCTTCTGCTTGCGCAGGCGAGACAAGTATTACGACAATAGACAGTTGGGGAAAAGACGATGGCAAAAGTTGCCTTTTTGGGTCTGGGTGTAATGGGCTATCCGATGGCGGGCCACTTGGTGAAGGCCGGTCACGAAGTGACTGTTTTCAATCGCACAACCGCCAAGGCGGAGGCCTGGGCAAAGGAACATGGCGGGGCGTTTGGTGTGACACCACAAGAGGCCGTTCAGGGTGCGGATTTTGTGATGTGCTGTGTTGGCAATGACGATGACCTGCGCCAGGTCTGCATTGGTAAGAATGGTGCGTTTGATGGCATGGCGGCTGATGCGATTTTTGTCGATCACACCACGGTGTCGGCCAAGGTCACTGCAGAGCTGTTTGAAGCGGGCAAAGCGCAAGGCATCGCCTTTGTGGACGCGCCTGTGTCCGGTGGACAGGCTGGGGCCGAAAATGGCGTTCTGTCGATCATGTGTGGCGGGGATCAAGTCAGCTATGAAGCTGCGGAGCCGGTGATGCAGGCTTATGGGCGGTCGATCAAGCGCTTGGGCGAGAGCGGCGCGGGTCAGCTGACCAAGATGGTGAACCAAATTTGTATTGCCGGTTTGGTGCAAGGCCTGTCCGAGGGGCTGCATTTTGCCGAAAAAGCTGGGTTGGACAGCCGTGCCGTGGTGGACGTGATTGCCGGTGGCGCGGCTGGCAGTTGGCAGATGCAGAACCGCTATGAGACCATGATCGACGATGAGTTTGAGCACGGGTTTGCGGTGGACTGGATGCGCAAAGACCTTGGGATTTGCCTGTCGACCGCGGATGAGGTGGGCGCGAGCCTGCCAGTCACCGCATTGGTGGATCAGTTTTACAAAGACGTGCAGAAACAGGGCGGCGGGCGTTGGGATACGTCAAGCTTGATCAAGCGCCTGCGCGCGATGGGCTAAGCACGCCGGATTGGCGCATCAAGGTCTGTGCCATGTCCCAATACGGCGTCCCATCTGGGGCGTCGTCAGAAAACAATGCGTGCACCGGCGCGTTGTGACCTTTCCTCTGGCAGATTTGGATGTCGATGGGCGCTTTGGCTTGCGCAATAAGAGGCGCGAGGATGTCGCGATTTCCGGTGGGCACGATGCGGTCTTCGCAGCTGTGCAGCATGAGGCAAGGCGGCGCGTTTTTTGTAAGCGCCCAAGGGTTTTGCAACGTGGCGCCCAGGGCGATCACGCAGGCTGGTTTTTCAAATCGTGGCAGGTTGGCATGCGGAAAGACCAAGGACAGACCAAGGACAGACCAACCATGCCGCCTGCGGAGATGCCGATAAGACCTATGGACAGATCGCTGAAATTCTGTGGCGATTGCGGACTTCTGAGAAACTCAAAAGCTGCACCAACATCCGTCCGTGCGGCTTCAAACCGTGGACCCATCAGGTTGTATTGCAGTGCGAGGCCGCAGGCTTTGGCGCGGCAGCGGTTGGCATAGACTTGTCGGCGAATTGGAACAGGCAGCTCAGTGTCATGGGTGCCAAGGCGATAGCTGATCGACGCCATAGCCACGCCAAGACCGGTCAATTTGCGTGCAAGCCTTTCAGCTGGCGGTCCAAGACGGTCGCCTTTTAGAAACCCACCGCCATGCACAAAGAGCATCAGGCCAGTTGGTAATTTGTCATTTGGCAGAAACAGATCGAGCGCGAGGGTGTGGCCCGCGCGCTCGACATAGGGGATGTCCGGGAACTCCAGCATTGCCAAAGACGTCAGAGGCTTATGGGATGATGCGGGTGTATTTGATGCCTTCCAGAGTGGCGCCGATCTTCAACCCCGCTTGACCAAAGATCACAGCAATGACCGGGGCCAAAAGGTTGGTTGTTTCCGCTGAAATATTGGCGCCTTCGTTGGCAACCACATATTGAACACCAGCACCGGCAGCCCAACCGTTGGAACTGCGGAATTCGGAAAGCGCGCCATCGGTCATGAAGAAGAGCACGTGGGCGTGTTGTTGTGCGCCCAGTTGCAGGCCAACGCTGCCTTTGGTGGCGGAGTAGTAGTCCACGGTCACATCGTCGATGCGAAGGGCGCCACGGCCGTAGCCACCGCCGAAGCCAAACCCAGCTTCGGTGATCAGTGGCATAACCAACATACCGGTCGATTTTGCCTTCAGGTCCAATGTGTTCGGATACTCGGTAAACAGATAATCCAATGTGGTGTCTGCGCGCGCATCAATCTCGCTTGAGGCGTTGGATCCTACACCGTTACCGCAGGCAGCGGTCAATCCTGCCGCAGCCAGTCCGGTCAGCGCAAAGCCGCGCCGTGTCAAATTGCTCATGGTCTTTTGCCCATATGTGTTGTTCTGCTCATACCACCGGTTTTTTTTGATCCGGTTTGGCAATAGTATAGTCGGCGCAGTGTTCGATGTCACGAAAACTGCGCCAATTCCCTATATTTTGTGCGGTTTTTGTTTATTTTCCCGCCAGTTTGCGGGCCACGGCTGGCGCAAAGTAGGTCAGGATACCGTCACATCCGGCGCGTTTGAATGCCATCAAGCTTTCGAGCATGGCTTTGTCACCGTCAATCCAACCGTTTTGCGCGGCGCCGGTAATCATCGCGTATTCGCCGGACACCTGATAGGCGAAGGTGGGTACCCCAAATTCGTTTTTCACGTCTCGGCAAATGTCCAAGTAGGGCATGCCCGGTTTGACCATGACCATGTCGGCCCCTTCTGAGAGGTCACGCGCAACAAGACGCAGCGCCTCGTCAGCATTGGAAGGGTCCATTTGATAGGTTGTCTTGTCGCCTTTGAGGGCGCCGGACGCGCCAACAGCGTCTCGGAAAGGGCCATAAAAGGCGCTGGCGTATTTGGCGGCGTAGCTCATTAGCATCACGTTTTGGAAACCGCTGGCTTCTAGGGCGTTTCGAATGGCGCCAATGCGATTGTCCATCATGTCAGACGGACCAATGATGTCTGCGCCAGCCTCCGCTTGGGACAGCGCTTGTTTGACGAGGGCGTCCACAGTGGCGTCATTGACAATTTCGCCGTCCACCACAAAACCGTCATGCCCATTGATGTTGTAGGGGTCCAGCGCGACGTCGGTCATCACTGCAATCTCTGGCACGGCGTCTTTGATCGCGCGGGTGGCGCGGTTGGAGAGGTTGTCCGGGTTCCAGGCCTCTGCACAATCCTCGGTTTTCAGCGAAGGATCGGTGTAGGGAAACAGACAGATCACCGGAATACCAAGGTCTGCGGCCTCGCGCGCGACCTCGACGATCTTATCCACGGAGCGGCGGTAAACACCAGGCATGGAGGGAATAGGCTCTTCCACCCCTTCGCCATCACGCACAAATACCGGCCAGATCAGGTCATCCACGGTCAGCGTGTTCTGACGCACAAGGCCGCGCACAGCAGCAGATTGGCGGGTGCGGCGCAGGCGCGAGGTTGGGAATGGCGCAGGCGTGTGGGTCATAGGATGCTCCGTAAATTTGCAACATCAGAGGTGCCACGGATTTTACCACACCTCAAGGCTAGGAATTGCCGCAGGGGCGCGGTATGTGAGTTAAAATTCTAAAGGGCAGTGAAGACTTTGGACCTGAGCCAAACTATTTTTGAACTCATCGATATGCGCAGCTTCAGCAACCTCTGGTTCTGGATTGCGCTGGCGGTTTTCTGGTCCACGGCCAGCCATTGGGTGTTGGGGGTGCCGTGGGATTCTGTGCTGCGTGCAAAACGCAATGGCTGTCAGGCGGAGATTGACCTTCAAGACTTGGTGCGGATCAATTGCAATCGATTGCTGCACATTGCAGATGTGTCCGGCCTCTTTCTGATCGGCGGCGGCTGTTTTGCACTGACAGGCCTGGCGGGCGTCGGTTTTGGCTACAATGTGGAATTTGCGCAGGCGGTGTTCCTGCTGATGTTTCCGATGAGCATTGTCAGTTTGCTGAGTGTCCGGTTGGCACGGCGTATCCGGGCAGAAGCCCCATCATCCGTTGATCTCAGAAAGCGGTTGGCGCGACACCGGTTTTGGGTGCAGTTTATCGGGATGATTTCAATTTTTGTGACCTCGCTTTGGGGTATGTTTCAGAACTTCCAAATCTCTCCTCTTGGGTGAGGTCACCCCGTAACACTATAAAATTGGACGGTTAATCCGATGAAAGACGTGCAGCACATCTCCGTGGGTGGGGCTCCTGAAGGCTTTGACGCTAAGCTGATCCTGAATGAGGTGGCCAAGAGCAACGGCCCGGTGGTGCATGTGGCGCGTGACGATAAGCGCATGGCAGCCACACGGGCGGCGTTGGAATTTTTCCAACCCGACATGCCTGTTATTGTGTTTCCGGGGTGGGATTGTCTGCCTTATGATCGCGTGTCTCCAAATGCCGACATTTCCGCGACACGTATGGCGACCATGGCCGGTTTGGTGCATGACATGCCTAGCCAATTTGTGCTGCTGACCACGCTCAATGCGGCGACGCAGCGGGTGCCAGCGCGCAAGGTGTTGAAAGAGGCGGCATTTCGGGCACAGGTCGACCAGCGAGTGGACGAAGAGGCGCTGCGCCAGTTTTTGGTGCGTATGGGCTTCACACAGGCACCAACCGTGATGGAACCGGGGGATTACGCAATCCGAGGCGGGATCATCGATATTTTCCCGCCGGGTGACAGTGGCCCGGTGCGGCTAGATTTTTTTGGTGATGTTTTGGATGGCGTGCGGCGGTTTGATCCGGCGACCCAGCGGACCACGGAAACGCTCGACATGATCGAGCTTGCGCCGGTCAGCGAGGTCATTCTGGATGACCCGGCGATCACGCGGTTTCGGCAGAATTACCGCATCGAGTTTGGGGCCGCTGGCACAGATGATCCACTGTATGAAGCGATCAGTGCAGGTCGCAAACATCAGGGTGTGGAGCACTGGCTGCCGTTTTTTCACGAGAAACTGGAAACGCTGTTTGATTACCTGCCAAATGCCGTGATTTCTGTGGATGATCAATCAGATGCGGCGCGCCTTTCGCGTTGGGACAGCGTGGCGGATCAATATGAAACCCGCCAACATGCCATGGCACAAAAAGCCCGCATGGATACGGTGTATAAACCGGTGCCTGCGGAGCTGTTGTATTTGGATGACGCTGCGTGGAGTGACGCGATTAAGGGGCGGCGGGTGCTGCATTTCTCGCCGCTGCCGCAAGCGTCCGGCCCAGGTGTGATTGATGCTGGTGGGCGCATAGGACGGAATTTCTCTCCTGAGCGCCAGCAAGAAACCGTCAGTCTTTTCGGGGCTCTCGCAGATCATATTCGCAAAAAGCAGGCGGATGGGCCGGTGGTTGTGGCGAGCTACTCCGAGGGCGCGCGAGAGCGTGTGAGCGGGCTGATTGAAGACGAAGGTCTGGCGGAAACCATTCACATCAAAGACGCAAAAAACATCGGGAAAACCGGTCTGTACTTAGCGGTTTTGGCGTTGGAACATGGGTTTGAAACACCGTCCATGACGGTGATCTCCGAGCAAGATGTTTTGGGTGATCGCCTGATCCGGGCGCCGCGCAAAAAGAAGCGGGCCGAAAACTTCTTGACCGAGACCCAATCATTGAGCCCAGGTGACTTGGTGGTGCATGTCGACCACGGCGTTGGGCGGTATTTGGGGCTGGAAGTGGTCACCGCGGCTGGGGCTGCGCATGAGACCATCGCGCTGGAATATGCAGAAAGTGCAAAGCTTTATCTGCCGGTTGAAAACATTGAGCTGTTATCAAAGTACGGCCACGATGAGGGGTTGCTCGATCGCCTTGGCGGCGGCGCGTGGCAGGCCAAGAAAGCAAAGCTGAAAGAGCGCATCCGCGAGATGGCGGACAAGTTGATCCGCGTGGCGGCTGAGCGAGAATTGCGCAGGGCGCCGGTGCTTGAGGCGCAACATCATGCTTGGGAAGAATTCTCCGCCCGGTTCCCGTATCAGGAAACCGAGGATCAGCTGAGTGCAATTGGCGATGTGATCGGCGACCTGGCGTCCGGACGGCCCATGGATCGGCTTGTTTGCGGTGATGTGGGCTTTGGCAAAACCGAGGTTGCGATGCGGGCCGCTTTTGTGGCGGCGATGTCTGGCCAACAGGTGGCAGTGGTGGCGCCGACCACCTTGTTGGCGCGACAACACGCCAAAGGGTTTGCGGAAAGGTTCCGTGGATTCCCCTTGGAAGTCAGAGCTTTGTCGCGGTTTGTTTCAGCCAAGGAAGCGGAGAAAACACGTGACGGCATTGCACGCGGGACCGTTGATATTGTGGTGGGCACCCATGCGCTTTTGGCCAAGAGCATCCGGTTCAAAGACCTCGGGTTGCTGATCATTGATGAGGAACAGCACTTTGGTGTGGCACATAAAGAGCGGCTCAAGCAGATGCGCAGCGATGTACATGTACTGACATTGACGGCGACGCCAATCCCTCGAACTTTGCAATTGAGCTTGTCTGGTGTGCGCGATCTGTCGATCATTGGCACGCCACCGGTGGACCGTTTGGCGATCCGAACCTACGTGAGTTCCTTTGATGCGGTCACCGTGCGTGAGGCCTTGTTGCGGGAGCATTATCGCGGGGGGCAGAGTTTCTACGTTGTGCCGCGGATCAGCGACTTGCCTGAAATTGAAGAGTTTTTACGCGACCATGTGCCAGAAGTCAGTTTTGTCACGGCGAGCGGTCAGATGGCGGCTGGGGAACTCGATGACCGTATGAATGCCTTTTACGACGGCAAGTACGACGTGCTTTTGGCAACAACAATTGTGGAAAGCGGGTTGGATATTCCAACCGCGAACACAATGATTGTGCATCGCGCGGATATGTTTGGGTTGGCGCAGCTGTATCAAATCCGGGGACGGGTTGGGCGCTCCAAGACGCGGGCCTATGCCTATATGACCACCAAGCCGCGGGCAAAGTTGACACAAGCTGCGGAAAAACGGCTGCGGGTTTTGGGGTCTTTGGACACGCTAGGAGCTGGATTTACCCTTGCTTCTCAAGACCTTGATATTCGTGGTGCAGGTAACCTGCTGGGCGAGGAGCAGTCTGGTCAGATGCGCGATGTGGGCTATGAGCTTTACCAGTCGATGCTGGAAGACGCGATTGCCAAGATCAAGACAGGTGAGCTTGAAGGCTTGTCGGAAGGCGATGATCAATGGGCGCCTCAGATCAATCTTGGCGTGCCTGTTCTGATCCCGGATACCTATGTACCGGATCTGGATGTGCGGCTTGGTCTTTACCGTCGCCTGAGTGGGTTGCAGGGCAAGGTGGAGCTGGAAGGCTTTGCTGCGGAGTTGATCGACCGGTTTGGCAAATTGCCCAAAGAGGTCAACACCTTGCTTCTGATCGTGCGGATCAAAGAGATGTGCAAGAAGGCTGGTATTGCCAAGTTGGATGGCGGTCCCAAAGGCGCGACTATTCAGTTCCACAACGACAAGTTTGCCTCGCCCCAGGGGCTGGTCGAGTTCATTCAGGATCAGAAAGGCCTCGCCAAGGTCAAGGACAACAAAATTGTTGTGCGTCGGGATTGGAAGAAGTCCTCAGACAAGATCAAAGGCGCGTTTGCGATTGCCCGGGATCTGGCGCAGAAAGTTGTCGACGAGAAGAAACGCAAGAAGACAAAAGCTGCCATATAGCGCGTCGGTATTGCGTCTGTATCGCGGCTGTTTTGCGAAGGTGCAATTTCGCCGCGTTTGGCCTGGGGCGCTGCCCCCAAACCCCCGGGATAATTTTGGTCAAATGAAGCTTTGGGTCAGTCCAGACGCAGGCGTGCAATGGCGTATAGCAGCAGACAGAGGCAGAGGGCGGCTGCGGTCAGGAATGGTGCGCGCAGGGCAAGCTCGCGGCTTAATGTCGGTTCCAGAAGCGCGACCATGGCGCCGGCGGCGAGAGCACCCAGTGGCATGCTGCCCCAGCCAAAGAAGCGATAAATGCTGTTTGCGCGGCCCAGAAGCTCGGTTGGGATGCGACGTTGCCGCCAGGAGACCGTGATTACATTCCACAGCATGGAAGCGGCCATAACCGAGAACAGCGCTAGGGCCACTGGTACAGCAGAGCTGCTGAGACCGATGGTGGCATTACCGATGCTCCAGGTTGCGATAGAGGCGTAGAGGCAGGCTTGCGTGCCGAACCATTGCACCAGTTTGGGGGCGGTGAGACTGCCAGTGATGGCCCCAAGCGCGGCAATTGACAGTAGAAAGCCATATTGCGTGGCGCTGAGGTCCAATACCTCTTGGGCATAGAGGACCTGAACGGTCATTGTGCCCATGGCGATGAAATTGGCGCAGCCCAGCACAATGGCGAGGCGCAGAAGCAGGCGGTCGGAGCGCATGAAGGCGATGCCTTCTTTTAAAGCGCCAAAGAAGTTCTGTTGGACCTTGGGACGTGGGGCGAGGCTGATCATCCAGACGAGGCCTGCGGCCAAAACGAGCGCCGCAATATCGAGGCCAAAGGGCAGGGCGACGCTGGAGGCGATCAAGAAGCCTGCAAGTGGTGGGCCAATGAATTGACCGGTTAATTGTTCGACGCTCCACATCTGGCCATTAGCGGATTCGAGATCAGAGGGGGTGACGATGTCCGGCAGGATGGTTTGGGCGGCGTTGTCGCGCAGGACCTCGGCGGCGCCCAGAAGGAAAGTGAGGGCAGCCAGCAGCCAGATGGCGCCTGGGCCAGGCGCGCTAAGCGCCAGCCAGAGGATGGCGCCCACAAGGGAGGCACGTAGAAGATCAGCCCGCGCGATGAGTTTGCGGCGGTCTACTTGATCGGCGATCACGCCCGCTGGCAAGGCAAAGAACAGCCAGGGCAGTCGCCCGGCGGCGGCAACAGCGGCGATGGCAACGGGGTCGCGCGTCAGCAGGGTCGCCAGCCACGGGATGGCCAGCATAACCAACCCGTCGCCCAGATTGGTCAGGGCGCCGGAGGCAAAGAGTAGTCGGAAATTGCGATTGCGGAGGATGAGGGTGCTGGCCATACGGGGAGTGTCCCGTACAGCTAGCGGATGTGCAAGCGGCTTTAGGCAGCGATGGAGCGCGCTTCGATGCGACGCATGTGTAGCATCAGCAAGAAGCCCATCAGAGCCAAGGTCCCCACAGAGATCACCAGCGGCAAAGGTGTGCCGTTAAAAGCGAGGCTGATCGGCGCCGCAAGGATGACGCCAAAGATGGTCGAGAGCGCGCCCATCACTGACGCAGCGGTGCCCGCCATATGCCCCAAGGGTTCCATCGCCATAGCGTTGAGATTGCCGATGGTCAGGCCTATCGAGAAGAATACGGTCAACTGCCACAGTGCAAAGGCGTAAAACTGCATGTTCAGATCAGGCATCGCCAAACACAGAACCATGATAAAGGCGCAGATGATTTTGCCTGCCACCGCAACTGTGACAAGGAAACGCATCCCCAGTTTCATCACCAGTTTGGCATTGAGGAAGCTTGCGGTGCCAGAGACCAAAGCGATGCCTGCAAACCAATAGGGAAACTCTGAGGCGCGGTCATAGGTCTGGTCATAGACCAGCTGGACAGTGCCAATGAGGGCAAACAG
The DNA here is from genome assembly GCF_049116215.1 of Shimia sp. GTDB lineage: Bacteria > Pseudomonadota > Alphaproteobacteria > Rhodobacterales > Rhodobacteraceae > Shimia. The sequence goes on from NZ_JAGDZB010000003.1 coordinate 531,602, forward strand.
GCTGCCCATGATCAGAGATTGCACCAGAATAGAGGTGCGCACGGCGGGAATACTCCACATTTCGCGCAGACCCGCTAGGAGTTTGGCGATGCTAAAGGGGCGACGGTGATCGACGGGCAGAGGCTCTGGCAAGCGGATGCTGATCCACGCCACTGACAGCATGGAGAACGCCATGAAAGCCACGAAGATGCCGCGCCATGAGGAGAAATCGATGATGATTTGGCCTAGAAGAGGCGCGATGGCAGGCACCAATGTGAACACCATCATTACAAAAGACATGATGCGTGCCATGTCGCGACCAGAGAACAGGTCGCGGACAATGGCGAGCGTTACCACCCGAGGACCAGCAGCGCCCATGCCTTGGAAAAGGCGCGCGGCGAGCAGCCATTCCAGTGTTTGGCTTTGGTAGCCAATGAAGGCACAGAGTGTGTAAATCACCGCGCCGGAGATCAGCACTGGCTTACGGCCAAAGCGATCTGACAGCGGGCCAGTGAAAAACGTGCCAATGCCCATGCCCAACACAAAGGACATGACAATCAGAGTTTCGGTGTTGTGGCTGCCCGGGCTGAGCTCGGCGGCGATTTGCGGCAAGGCTGGGAGCATGGCGTCAATCGAAAACGCAATGGTGGCAAACATCATCGCGCAGAGGGCAATGAATTCGACCTGCGTCATCGGCAGATTGTCTTTGGTCATGACATGCTCCGTCAAAAAAAGCTCATGCAGGCAAGAGGACAGCACGCGAAAGCGGCGCTGTTCAAACTCTGGCCTACACCAGTTGGGTGATCGTGCTTGAGTGGTCAGGCCGCAGAATGGCGGGTCGACCTGGCTAAGTTAGCGTGGGGCGTTGTGGTTCACAAGTGAAGAATGAACGGTGGTTCAGGTCTCACTCAGCGGCGTTTTGCGCCTTTAGGTCGGCCATCACGCGGCGCCACAATTCGGCGGGTTGTGCGCCGGGCACCGCATGTTGGTTGGCCACAATGAAGGTTGGCACCGAATTCACCCCCATCTCGCGGCTATGCGCATCGCGTTTTTGGATGTCTTCCACGTCGGCATCAGACTCCAGCAGTTTGCGCACCATCGCGGCGTCCATGCCTGCGCTGTCTGCAATGTCTGCCAGAACGTCGATGTCACCAATGTCACGGCCGTCTTTGAAATAGGCGGCGAACAATGCATCCACCACGGCGTTTTGCTTTTTCTCGATGCCAGCCCAATGGATCAAGCGGTGGGCGTTGATGGTGTTGGGGGTGCGTTTGATGGCGGCAAAGTTGATCTCCAAACCTTCGTCGCGCGCGTGTTGTTCAATCTCGGAGTAGACTTTTACGGCATTGTCTTTGCCGCCAAATTTGGTTTCCAGATATTCGCGACGGTCCATGCCCTCGGCAGGCATATCCGGGTTGAGCTGAAACGGGTGCCACTCAATGACAAATGGATGGTCCCCTTCGGCTTCCAAAGCTTTCATCAGGCGGGTTTTGCCAATCAGGCACCACGGGCAGATCGGGTCGGAGATGATGTCGAGTTTGATCATGTGGAAGCCTTGAATAATTCGCGCAGGGCGCGACGGTTGAGTTTGCCATTGGCGTTGGTGGGCAACGCGGGCAGGCGTTGGTAAAGCCGAGGCTGCTTGTAACGCGCAAGATGGGTCTCCGCAAAGGCTTTCAGCGCGTCCTCCACGAGATCGTGATCAGACGTATAGAAAGCGGCGATGATGTGGGTGTCGGCTTTGACCTCCACATCGGTTACCGCGATGGAACTGATCTCCGGAAATGGCAGGAGTGCTGCCTCGACTTCAAGTGGCGAAACGCGGAAACCACCGGCGTTCATCATATCGTCTGCGCGGCCGAGGTAAGTGACGTGACCGTCATCGTCCATTTGGCCAAGATCGCCCGTGAGGAACCAATCGCCTTGAAACCGCGCAGCGGTCTCTTCGGGGGCATTGAGGTAGCCCAGCATCAGGCCGGGGTCTGATTTGTGTACGGCGATGGTGCCGGGGGTGTCGTGAGGCACCGGGCCGGTGCTGTCCAGAATGGCGATCTTGCGGCCGGTTTGAGGGCGACCCAAAGTGCCTTTTGGCGCAGGGTGAGCCGGGCTGGCCGAAAGGAAGGTCGAGCATTCGGACATGCCAAAAGCTTCGAAGAGTTTCGTTCCGGTGGCTGCATTCCATTGGGTGCGTAAAGTTTCGGAGAGCTTTTCGCCGGCACAGAGACCGTGGCGCAGGTCTGGCAGCGCAGGATTGTCACATGTTGCGAGTATTTTGCGGTAGACACCTGGTGCTGCGGCAAACAGGGTTGCATGGCTCTCCCGTAGGCGGTGTGGCAAGTCCTGAGGCGCGGTGTTTGGCGCTGGGATCAGCGCGGTGGCGCCTTTGGTCCAGGGGTCCATCAAGCCAGTGCCAAGTGTGAAGGTCCAGTTGAAGGCGCCGGCGTGCAGGAGGCGGTCGTCTTCGTGCAGATCGTACCAGCCCTCAAACATCATCTGGCGTGCCCAAATTGCGCGATGTGCGTGCTCCACCGCTCGGGGAATACCAGAGGTGCCAGACGTATAAATGATGTAGGCGGGACGGTTGGGGTCGCCAAAGGCAAAATCAGCAGCGGGAAGGGTGTGAAATTCAAGAAGAGTTTGTGTTGTCAGTGTGTTGGGTTGTGGCTTTGAAGTTGTTGCAACCTCAGGGTCATGCAAAATGGCCGCTGGAGACAGTGTTTCCACCATCTTTGTGACTTCAGCTTCGGTAAGTTGAGAGGACGTTGGAACGGGGATCAAACCAACAGCGATGCAAGCCAGATAGGAAATTGGGAACTCCACCGTATTGCCAAGGCGCATCAGGACCCGGTCACCGGGGGTAAGACCGGACCGCAAAAGACCGGTTCCTGTGCCAAGGATGGCAGACTTCAGAGCGCCGAAGGTCCAGCTTTCAGTACTCTCGGACGATAAGATACGGAGAGCCTCTTTGTCCGCCAAACGATCCGCATGGCGCAGCACATGGGCGGCCATGTTGAAAGACGTGGGACAGGGTGGCGGTGGGCCTTGGTCAAAGATTGAGCACATAAGGTTGGCGTATGCAGCAAACGCAATGGGTGCAAGAGAAACGTGGCGGTTGCCAGTGCATGGTTGCGCACGGTAGAAGCGCGGCATGAGCTCAAAAGACCCAAAATCGTTGATCAAGATCGCGCGTGAGAACGGCGGGCAGGATCATGTCGAACCGCTTGACCTTGGTGAACGCGTGCGCGAATTGCGCAAAGCCCGTAAGTGGACGTTGGAGCAAGCGGCCAGTCAGGCTGGTCTGGCACGGTCAACCCTGTCCAAAATTGAAAACGGCCAGATGTCCCCCACCTATGATGCGGTGAAAAAGCTGGCGGTCGGGTTGGAAATCTCTGTGCCGCAGTTGTTTACCGCGCCAATCAAAGATCAGGTCAACGGCCGTATGGCGTTGGTGAAGTCCGGTGAGGGCACGCGCCAGGTTACCACCACGTATGAACATGAATTGTTGGCGGAAGGGCTGCGCAAGAAGGCGATGCTTCCGTATCGGGCACGGGTTCGGGCGCGGTCGATGGAAGAGTTTGACGGCTGGGTGCGCCACGACGGCGAAGAGTTTTTGTACGTGTTGACCGGTGTGGTCATGCTTTACACCGAGTTTTATGAGCCTGTCGAAATGCGGCGCGGTGACAGCGCCTATTATGACGGTTCCATGGGCCACAATGTGGTCTCCGTGAGCGCAGATGATGCGACAATCCTCTGGGTGACGTCGCTCGCATAAATGCCTGTTTGGGCAGGTGTTTTTGACTAATTTTCACCAAATTCCACAGTTTTTGCAGATAGCGAAAATTGTAATGATTGATTGCACGTATTTTTAACAACGATTGGGGCATTCCTGAGGGGCACTTACATTTGGAGCCAGAATGGAACCTCAAGAAAGAATCGGGCTTGCGAGCCTGACAAAGATGGCGTTTGACGGCGTTGATCTTCAGCCTCTGCGTACTGAGTTGCTGAGCAAAGTGTTCACCGGAAAAGATGCGGATGGCATCTTTATGGATCTGTCGGTGATAGATCAGCTGCAGGGCAACCGTGCGGCGGGATTGGCTTGGCAGGAAGAAGCGCTTAAGCGGCAACAGATTTTCAGCACAAAGAAGAGTGACGCTGCGCGCACCAAATTGCTGGTGTTTGCGGAGCCAAGCCATATTGGCGGCAACACGCCCATCGAGTTCCTATTGCAGGACGCGGATGTTGAGATCCTCACATATTATCTGAACGTAGACAGTGACGCGCAAATTGATCTGCCCGCACATGATGTGGCGTTTTGTGCGGCCCCTGCGGACAGTGTGAAAGCCATGGCTTTCCAAGCCAAGGTCCGGGCTTTGACCGAAGCGGCTGGCACCAAAGTGGTGAACTTACCGGTTGGTCAGGTGGATCTGGAGCGTGACACGCTTGAAAAAATGTTTGCTGGCAAAGGCGGGCTGACACTCCCCAAAACACAACGCTTTGAGCGTGTGGAACTGCAAGGCGATGCGGGCGAGGAGCGCTTGGCGGTGCTTGGCGATTATCCCTATGTGGTGCGACCTGTGGGCAGCCATGCGGGCGAAGGTCTGGTACTGATCGAAAGCCAAACTGCGCTTGCGGCCTATTTGGCGGAACGTACAGAGGCAACATTCTATGTCTCAGAGTTCATCCCTTATGCCACACAAGAAGATGGCTTTTACCGTAAGTATCGCGTGATTTTTGTCGATGGGCAGCCGTTCCCTTGTCATATGGCCATCGCGGACCAATGGGACCTTTGGTACTTGAACGCACGCATGGAAGAGTTTGCTGAAAAGAGAGCGGAGGAATCCGCCTGGATGGACAGTTTCGACCGCTCGTTTGCCACCCGCCACGAGTCAGGGTTTGGCGCACTGACCGAAGCAATTGACCTGGACTATTTTGGTGTCGACTGCGCCGAAGACCCGGAAGGCAATCTGGTGGTGTTTGAGGCGGACAACGCGCTGATCGTACATGATATGGATGACGAAGAGGTTTTTCCCTACAAAAGCAAACACATGAACCGCATATTTGATGCGTTCGAAACCTTGCTTGAGAAAAATCGGCGTGAGAAAACATCCGTCGAAACACCTGACCCCAAGCCAACGCGGCGATTGTCGTAAGTGAATTATCAAGGCGCTCCGGTTTGGGGCGCCTTTTTTTGTTAGAGCGCTTCCAGAGCCGTGGCCATGTCGCCGTAGCCGGTAAAACGCCGTTCAAACGCGAGGCCAAGGCGATCCGCGCAGGCTTTGGCTTTTTCCGTCAGCGCTGGGTCGTCGGTTTGCGCTTGGTAGACCAGTTTTTCGTAGTTGCCAAAGTACATGTCGCGTAACTCGGGATGGCGATCGAGGCCCATGGGTTTGATGATAAAGGCGTCAAATTGCCGGACGAGGAAGTCGGTCAGGTAGAAGGCGGTGAATTCGTCTTCTGATATTTCTGCGAAGCGGTCATTGCCTTCAAAAAAACTGTAGCAATGCGGGCCTGCCACCATTTGCACACCCAATTCATCGCAGGTCTGTTGCAGCTGACCACCGGTGCCGCAGTCAGCATAGACCACAAAGATGGCGTCATAACTGCCGCGATGTTTGGCGACAGCCTCTCGTACGGCAGGGGCGATTTTCTCAGGATGGATGTGAAAGATGGCAGGCAGACAGGTGAGGTCCATGTGAGACCAGCCATTGAGTTTGATCAGGTCGAGAATTTCACGTGCGAGCGCACCACAGGCGAGCAGCAGAATGCGGCCGGATTTGCCGGTGGGGGCTAAGCCGGACTGAGCGAGGGTGGTGTCGTCGGGGAGATCGGTCATGGCTTGGTCAGCTTGATGGCAAAGCGGCCCGGGAGAAGCCCTGCGGGGCCGTAGCTGTCAAGGATCTTGCAGCGCCACCCTATGGCTTCAAGTGCGCGTTTGGTGCTGTTTGGATGGCGGCGGGATTGCTGATGGATCACCGTGTCAAACCGGTTGCCAACCTGGGTTTCGATGCGACGGGTGAGGCGGTCACGCTCTACCGTGACCTCAATGCGCATCTGCCAATCCGCGCCGGTGTTGCGCCGAGCATGTGGCAGACAGCTGGGGCCAATCAAATCAGCAAACAACAGGCCGCCGGAGGGCAGGGCGTCAAATGCAGCCTGTGCCACGGGCTGAAGCGTGTCGCGCTTGGTGGTGGTGTCGATGTAACTGAGGACTTCTCCAAGGCATGTCACAGCGGTGGTGCCTTTGGGGATGTGAATGTCAGCAGCGTTGCCTTGTTTCACCAGCAGGCCACGCGCTTGGGCGATTTCTACAAAGGCGGGTGAAAGGTCGACGCCTTCGCCCATGACGCCGCGATCTTCGGCCACGGAAAGCCAAGTGCCATCGCCACAGCCGATGTCAAACAGGTGGGCGTTGACTGGTCCATGCAGGATTTGCGCGGCGAGCCAATCATGTGCTTCGTCAAAGGTGTCGTTGAAACCTTCGGCGTGGATGCGGGCGAGATCAGGGCTATATAATCCGGACATATCGGTACCTTGAACAAAAACGGCCCGCCTGTGAAGGGCGGGCCGGATCAAATTGCTCGGGGAGTGAGCAAAGGAGATGGGCCTGATCAGGCGCTCATCTGATTGTGTTTGCGAGCCACCCATTCTTTGGCGGTTTCTACGGCCACAGCCGCGTCGCGGCAGTAAGCATCCGCGCCAATAGCTTTGCCAAACTCCTCGTTCAGAGGGGCGCCGCCGACCAGAACGATGTAGTCGTCGCGCTGTCCTTTTTCGACCAGCGTGTCGATCACCACCTTCATGTAAGGCATGGTGGTGGTCAGAAGGGCTGACATGCCGAGGATGTCTGGTTTGTGCTCTTCAAGGGCGTCCAGATAGCCTTCAACAGCGTTGTTGATGCCAAGGTCGACCACTTCAAAGCCGGCACCCTCCATCATCATTGCCACAAGGTTTTTGCCAATGTCGTGGATGTCGCCCTTGACGGTGCCAATCACCATGGAACCCATGCGCGGGGCGCCTGTTTCAGCCAGCAGAGGCTTCAGGATACCCATGCCGCCTTTCATGGCGCCCGCGGCCAAAAGCACTTCAGGCACAAACAAGATGCCATCGCGGAAGTCGGCGCCCACAATGGTCATGCCGCCCACAAGGGCTTCGGTCAGGATGCGGTAGGGTTCCCAGCCGCGTTCCAGCAAGATGTTCACAGCCTCTTCGATCTCTTCCTTGAGACCGTCATAGAGGTCGTCAAACATCTGTTGGACAAGTTCCTCGTCATTGAGTTCGGACAGGATGATGTCGTCTTCTTCTGACATGCGCGTATTCCAATACCCTGGCGGGGGCCCAATATGGGCACCGGTTGCTGTTCGTTATACCCCAGCTTTCAAACTTTTTCAGCGGGCAAACTGTCTGAATAGCGACATAGCCAAAGCCGCGTGCGACGTGTAGGGGCAAAAATCATGAATGCGATGAAAGTTTCTCATCCAGATCATGGGGTTTGTTGCATGTGTTCTCCTTTTGTTCTAGTTTGGGAGCATGTCCGACCTGAAACCGCAGAAAATTGATGTCGCGCGCCGACGTGCGCGCGGTGCACAGAGCAATGTGTCGAGCCGCTACGATGCCCAACGTGAAGAAGTGCACGATGGCTGGGACATACCAGAGGAACGCGCGGGTTTTGCAACTGAGGTGAGTGAGGAGCGGCCGCGCTCGGCTATCACACGAAACACGTCACCAGACATTCCGTTTGATCGGTCGCTTAATCCGTATCGCGGCTGTGAGCATGGGTGCACCTATTGTTTTGCGCGGCCAACACACGCCTATTTGGGCCTGTCGCCGGGATTGGATTTTGAAAGCAAACTGGTGGCGCGTCCCAAAGCTGCGGAGGTTTTGGAGAAAGAGCTGCGACGCAAGGGGTACACGCCAAGCCTGTTGGCAATTGGCACCAATACCGATCCATACCAGCCCATTGAGCGCCGGTACCGGGTTATGCGCTCGGTGCTGGAGGTGTTGCAACGGTTCAACCATCCGGTGGCGATCACCACCAAAGGCACTTTGGTGGAGCGCGACATTGATGTTTTGAGCGATATGGCGGGGCAGGGTTTGGTACAGGTGGGGATTTCTTTGACCACCATGGATGAGGCTCTGTCGCGTGCAATGGAGCCGCGCTGTCCGTTGCCGAACCGACGGTTGGAGACCATCCGGCGCCTAAAGGAGGCGGGCATTCCAGTGCGTGTGATGTTGGCCCCTGTGGTGCCTGGCTTGACCGACCATGAGGTTGAGGCACTTTTGGAAGCCGCCGCAAGCGCCGGCGCAACTGGAATGGCATGGATCATGCTGCGATTGCCAATGGAAGTGGCACCGCTTTTTGAGGAATGGTTGGAGGCGGCGTATCCAGGGCGGGCGGCCAAAGTCTTGGCGCGGATGCGGGAAATGCATGGCGGGGAGCTTTACCACGCGGAGTTCAACAAGCGAATGCGCGGCGAGGGCATCTATGCAGAGATGATTGCCCAACGGGTTGATAAAGCGCGGGTGCGATATGGGCTGGACAAAGATATGCCTGCCTTGCGGTGCGACTTGTTTGAGGTGCCGTTTGAGCGGGACGGACAATTGGCGCTTTTCTGAAACAGTTTCAGCTTTTGGTGAAGTCAACACATTGGAAAGTTTCTGCGCCCGAAGGTGCGGGTCTGAACAAATTTCCATTGGAGATAGACTATGAAGCACTTGATAGCAGTTGCAAGCCTCGCAGTGGCTTGTGTGGCCGGACAGGCCAGCGCCGAGCGTCTGGTTGTGGGCGTCGAAAATATTGAATACCTGCCGCACTACAATTGGGACGGCACAAATTACACAGGATTTGGGGCGGATCTTTTGTCGGCGTTTGCTGCAGATGAAGGGTTTGAGATCGAGTTCAAAGCGCTGCCGATAACGCGGCTGATGCAGGCGGTGGTGACCGGGGATGTAGATATGAAATATCCGGACAACGCTTATTGGTCTGCCGAGCTCAAAGACGGTCAAGGTATGGTGTACTCGGAAGTTGTCGCGGAAGCGGTCGATGGAGTGATGGTGCTGCCCGACCAAGTTGGACGTCCGGTGGAAGACGTGGACAGGCTTGGCACTGTTCTCGGTTTCACGCCGTACTCTTGGCTGGACCGGATCAACGCGGGTGACGTGGACTTGGCGGAAAATGCAAATTTTATCGGCATGGTTCGTCAGGCGTTGGTTGGGCGTATTGACGGCGCTTATGCAAACCAAGACGTGGTGCGGCGCGTTTTGCGTGAACTTGGGAAGGACGAAGATGCGTTGGTGTTTGATGAAAAACTGCCGCATTCGGTGTCAAATTATCACCTCTCGACAAGTTCGCGCCCGGATGTGGTCGCAGCGTTTGACACGTGGTTGGCGGCAAATGGCGACACTGTGTCGGCGCTGCGTGAGAAGCACGCCTTTTGAGCGGGTTTTCTTCCTACGAAAAATGGTCATAGGCGGTCGGCTGCCTATGACCCATTGGGTCGTGGTGGGGATGTGACACAGGTCTGACCACATGATAGTGCGGACCCACCACTCACTCACGACTGAAGACCAACATGAAAAGATTGATTGCGGTTGCCGTTTTGGCGACCACGCCTGTTTGGGCGGATGTGCAGGTGCGCGATGCGGACACAATTGTTCTAAACGGGACGCCTGTTCGGTTCCAAGGTGTTGATGCGCCGGAGCTCAAGACCCGCGCCGGCAAAGACGCCAAGCGGTGGACCGTGATTTACTTGCGCGGCAAAAAGGTGTCCTGTGACCTGACCAGGGAGCGGTCCTATGATCGCTACATCGGCGTGTGTTATGCGGATGGGCAGGACATTGGCGCAGCAGTGATTGCGGCCGGTCATGCATTGGATTGTGCGCAGTACTCCGGTGAGCGGTATCGGCAATTTGAGCAGGCGTCGGCCAAGAGCCGGATCAAACGGGCAGGGTATTGCTGAGTGTCACAAAAGTCTTTGGCGTTCCTCTGATTTAGAGCCTGTTGTGATGTCCCGTTCTTCTTCTTGATAGTTGCTTTGTTATCGATGCAAGGTGGGCGCATTTCTTTTGACACGTTGGGGCACGTTTGTGTCTGGACGTGTTGCGCTTTCAAAGGACTTTGTGATGCCCTGGATCGATACGGTCGCCTACGACGACGCCGACGGAAAACTGAAGATGCTCTATGATCGGGTGAAAGGCCCGGACAACAACGTCGACAACATCATGATGATGCACAGCCTGCGGCCCCATACGATGGAGGGGCATATGGCGATCTACAAGTATGTTTTGCATCACAGCGGCAACACGGTGCCAAAGTGGTTTTTGGAAACGCTGGGGGTTTGGGTCAGTTCGCTTAATGAATGTGACTATTGCGTGGAGCATCATTTTGCTGGTTTGAAACGGTTGCTGGCAGATGATGCGCGGGCAGACGGTATTCGCCAAGCGATTGAGGCACGCGACATCGCGCGCGCGCCGCTGGATGACAAGCAAAAGTTGGCTATGGAATATGCCCGACAATTGACGCGGGATGCAGCTGGACTAAGCGAAAAACTGATTGTTCAGCTGCGGGACGCCGGGTTCAGCGATGGTGAGATTTTGGAAATCAATCAGGTATCGGCCTATTTTGGCTATGCCAACCGCACCGTCTTGGGGCTTGGATGTTCCACTAAGGGGGACATTCTGGGGCTCTCGCCCAACAACTCGGACAATCCTGACGACTGGAACCACACTTAAACAAAAAGCCCGGACAATATCCGGGCTTTCAAAGGGTAATCTGCAGTTGGCTTAACCGCGGCGGCGGCGACCGCGACGCTCGCGGGCCGGCGCGGCGGCGTCATCACCGGTGCCGTCGTTGGCAGAAGAAAAGCCGCCCAGTTTCTCAGCAATCAGCTCGAGGCTTGGACGCTCTCCGCGAGGGCGGGTTTCCAAAGCTTCGCGCATGGCTTTGAGGTGGTGGGCCATGGTGCCACAGCAGCCACCAATAATGGTGGCGCCACAGTCGCGCGCCATCACGGCATAGTCCGCCATCAGCTCCGGCGTGCCATCGTAGTGGATGTGGCCGTCGTGATATTTTGGAATACCTGCGTTGCCTTTGGCCACAATAGGTGTCTCGGTGCCTTGGGCAGAAAAGCCCAGCACGGTGCGCAACAAGTCTGGCGCGCCGGTGCCGCAGTTGGCGCCAAAACCCAATGGGGTGTTGGGCAGCGCATCGACCATTTGCACCATATCAGCAGAGGTCACACCCATCATGGTGCGGCCTGCGGTGTCAAAGCTCATGGTGCCAACCCAAGGCATGTCGGCCAAAGCAAAGGCTTCGGCGGCGGCTTTGTATTCTTCTGGTGCAGAAATGGTTTCCAGCCACAATACGTCGGCGCCGCCTTCTTTCAGGCCTTCGGCTTGTTCGTGGAACATTTCAACAGCGTCTGCATGCGATAGACTGCCCACAGGTTCCATGATGTCGCCCGTTGGGCCAACAGAGCCTGCGACAATCACAGGACGGCCCGCAGCATCCGCCACGTCGCGGCCAATCTCGGCGGCGAGGCGGTTCAATTCATGCACGCGGTTTTGGGCGTCGTGCAGCTTCAGGCGGGAGGCGTTGCCGCCAAAGGAGTTGGTCAGGAAGATGTCTGAGCCGTTGTCGACCGCGAGGCTGTAGAGCTTTTTGATGTTCTGCGGTTCATCAGCATTCCAGAGCTCCGGTGCATCACCTGAGCTGAGGCCCATGTTAAACAGGTTGGTGCCGGTGGCGCCGTCGGCCATGAGCCAGTCACGGGTTTCCAAAAGCTTGGAGAGGGCGTTGGTCATCAGAAACTCCTTAAGGCGCGGCGCGCCGCGTGTCAGTTGCGCTGCGATGTGCCACGGGAGGCGTCGAGGCACAACTTAATTTGATGCAAGACCATTATTAGGCTGAGGACAGGTAAGAATCCGACGGCACGGTCTACTGGCACGCTATCGGGGTTGCTGGTGTGCTGCGCAAGTTCACCGCGCGTGTCAGATCAAGTGCGGCCAAGCTGAGCTGTGCCGGACCCGGTGCTGCCATGAAAAGCGGTTCCCAACGGGGGGAAAAACAGGCTTTGAACTGGCGCAGACCTGCGCCGCCCGCATGTTTGAAATGGTAGCTGCGGATTTTTCGTTCCAGAGCGGTTTTGCCTTCGGGCAGGGCTGGCGCTGCGGCCAGAGAGAACCGTGGCACGTCGGCGTGGGCTGCCACTTCGATGGCGCTTTGTACCAATTGGTGCATGGTGCCGTCAGGGGCTTCGGGCAGCACGCGCATCAGGTCGAGACACCATTCATGGGCGGTGGCGTGGAAGCTTACAAAACCGACAAGCTGGTCTTCTTTGAACGCGAGGAAGACAGTCTGGCAACCAACATAAAAATCCTCAAACCGGCCCATGGTCAGACCTTTGGGGATGCCGTGTTTGGCTTCCCAAGCGGAAGTGACCTTTGCCATGTCGCCCAGTGGCAGCTGATGCGCACCTGGCTGAGAGACGCGAACGCCAGCTTTCTCGGCGTTGCGTAGTTTGCGGCGTAGTTGTCGATAAGTGGACCCAGCGGTTGTGTGCCTGGCTGGTGCCAGCACAGCTTCGTCAGAAATATGCACCACGGCCCAACCAGCCTTGCGGGTTTTTACGGCTTGGCGGGAGGAGATTTTGTATTTGCAGGCGATGCGGTTTTGCGCACGAGCGGCGTGTTTGAGTGGGCGGGCCATGGCGTGGGCGTCGCCTTCGATGGGGTCAAACAGGGCCACCAGGGTTTGGCCAATGCGCACGGCGCCGTAGCGGCCTGCGTCACAGGACAGCAGCGCGCCGCCGTTTTGACGGATCACGCCAAGTTCGGCACGGCTCACAGTGGTGAGAGGTGCATTGTCGTAGGCCTCATAGGCTCGGTGCTGACGAGGGGCGCGTGCAGGTCGTGGTTTGGTGAGGTGGCGCAGGAACACCAAGCCAGCCAAGAGCGCGGGCAAAGCATAGTAGATGGCGCGGAATGCCAGGACACCTGCCAGCAGAGCCGCTTCTGGTTGATGAGGCAGCATCGCCAGGAGGGTCAGCTCAAATGGACCGACACCACCGGGAGTGCCGGAGAAAATGGCGGCACCAAGAGCAATTAGGAAGACTGGCAGCAAGACGGCAAAGCTCAGCGTCAGTTCGGGTGGGAGCAGTACGTAGAGCGCCAGAGCTGCAAAGATGGTGTCGATCAGACATAAGCTTAGCAGTGCGGCCATGGCAGGCAATGTTGGCAAGCTCAAGCGGCTGCCTTGGCGTGGCAGAACGGGGAACACAAAAGCAAACACCACAACAAGTGCCGCAACAGCCAGAATGACCGGCGGCAAGAAGGCGGGCACATGCGGGGTGGGTAGGACCAATGCGGCGATGGCGATGGTCACGGCCATCGCTGCCAAAAAAGTCACGGTGACAAAGGCGGTGATGCGGGCTGCGTCTTTGAGCGACAGATCAGGCATCATGCGCCAGCGAACAAAAGTGCCAACAACGGCGCCGGCGCCCAAGGTTTGGCCCAGACCAATGGACGTCGCGCCAACGGTCATGGCTTCCGACGTGCTGCGGTGCATCTGAAAATGCCGCTGCGCGATCACATCATAACGAGAGACGGCCAAAAAACTGAGTGCTGAGAAGGTGAGGGCAAGGCCCCATTGCCAGGCCGCGGCGGAGAGCACCGAGGCCCAAAGTGCGCCATAGTCGACATCGTCAACCTGCTCAGAAAGTAGCCAAAGGCAAACCGCGCCAAAGGCAAACGGCCAAATCCGGCGCAGACAAGTCTGCGCAATTTTCAACTTTGATGTCTTCAAGGTTCCCGCCCCAAATCGTTACCTGTCCCAAGTGACCCAAATCGCTATCGGATGCGTGGTTTCGGCCGCCTTAACAAAGACAATTGGAGCTAAAAAAACGCGCGAGCCGAAGCCCGCGCGTTGTAATTTCTAGGGGATTTGAAGGGATCAGGCCTCGGTGGCCAGTTCTTCTTTTGCAGCGGCGAGAGCTTCGCGGCGTTTGGCGCGGATGGTCTGCTCGTCCGCCTTGTCGCCAAGATCCCCAACAACCTTGCGGATCACATCATCATGACCTGCTTCCTCAAAATCTGCGGCGATCACAGTTTTGGCGTAGTCTTCGGCTTTTGCACCGGACTTGCCCAACAGTTCAGCAGCCCAAAGTCCGAGCTTTTTGTTTGCACGGGCCTCTGCCTTGAACTTCATCTCTTCGTCATGCGCAAACTTGGCCTCAAAGGCGGCTTCGCGGTCGTCAAATGCGTTCATTTATGAACTCCTCCATAACCATAGGATGTCACAATTATAATATGATCATCCACATGGCCTGTCGCAAGAGTAAGCCGTGAGCTTGCGACAATGCTATCCATCCATTAAGAGGGCGAACAAATTCGGGACTCATCCCGGAAGAGAAGGAATGTAGCCATGGCCCGCGGCAAAAAAATCTATGAAGGCAAAGCCAAGATTCTGTTTGAGGGCCCTGAGCCGGGCACCATTGTCCAGTACTTCAAAGATGACGCCACTGCGTTCAACGCGGAAAAGAAAGACGTGATTGACGGCAAAGGTGTGTTGAACAACCGCCTAAGCGAATATTTCATGACCGGCCTGACGCAGGTTGGTGTGCCAACACACTTCCTCAAGCGCCTGAATATGCGTGAGCAGTTGGTGCGCAATTGTGAGATCATTCCTTTGGAAGTGATCGTGCGCAATTTTGCGGCGGGTTCTATGAGCAAGCGGTTGGGCATTGAAGAAGGCACACAGCTGCCACGCCCGATCGTGGAATACTGCTACAAAGACGACAGCCTGGGTGATCCGCTGGTGTCTGAAGAGCACATCGCTGCCTTTGGCTGGGCCAGCCAGCAGGATATGGACGATATTCTTGGCCTGGCGCTGCGCGTGAACGACTGGTTGAGCGGCGTGATGTTTGGTGTTGGTATCCGCTTGATCGATTTCAAAATTGAGATTGGACGGGTGTATGAAGGCGACTTCCAGCGCTTGGTTCTGGCGGATGAAATCAGCCCGGACAGCTGCCGCCTCTGGGACATCGAAACCGGGCGCAAGCTCGACAAGGACGTGTTCCGCCGTGACCTTGGCAGCCTGACCGATGCCTATGCCGAAGTGGCGCGCCGCCTTGGTGTGCTGCCCAAAGGCACCGGCCCCAAGCCAACGCTTGTAAGCTGATCCAGACCTAAGCCAGCTGCGCCCAACTTTGGGCGCGGTTGGAAAGACAATTTTTGGTAAGAAAAGCGGGACAGTCCCGCCACATGCCCAATTGGAGAGAGACCAAATGAAAGCCCGCGTATATGTCATGCTGAAGAACGGCGTTCTGGATCCACAAGGTGAGGCCGTGCGTCACGCGCTTGGCAGTCTTGGTTTTGATGGTGTCGAAGGTGTACGGCAGGGCAAGGTGATCGAGTTGGATCTGGCAGAAGGTTCCACCGAGGCAACCGTGACCGAGATGTGTGAGAAGCTGCTCGCCAACACGGTGATCGAAAGCTACCGGGTGGAGATGGGCTGATGAAAGCTGCGGTCATTGTTTTTCCGGGCTCCAACTGTGACCGCGATCTTGCGGTGGCCTTTGAGCAGGCCGGAGCGGATGTCACCATGGTGTGGCACAAAGATACGGCGCTGCCAGAAGGCATCGACATGGTTGGTGTTCCAGGCGGTTTCAGCTTTGGCGATTACCTGCGCTGTGGCGCGATTGCGGCAAATTCTCCGATTTGTCAGTCGCTAATCAAGCACGCCGAGCGTGGTGGCTATGCACTTGGTGTCTGTAACGGCTTTCAGATCCTGACCGAAACTGGTTTGCTGCCGGGCGCGTTGCGCCGCAATGCCGGGCTGAAGTACATCTGTCGTACGGTTGGTCTTGAAGTGGCTAGCGCAGATACTGCGTTTACCTCTGGCTACAGCAAAGGTGACGTTGTGAACGTGCCGATTGCGCACCACGACGGCAACTACTTTGTGACCGACGAGAAGCTGGCGCAGCTGCGTGATGAGGACCGGATTGCGTTCACCTATACCGACAATCCAAACGGGTCGGTTGCGGACATCGCCGGTGTGGTCAGCAAAAACCGCCGTGTGCTAGGCATGATGCCCCACCCGGAGCGGGCAGCGGATACCGGCCATGGCGGCACAGACGGGGTGGCAATGTTCCGCGCGTTGATGGACCAGTTTGCCACAGCGTGACTTGAGGGTGTCGGCGCGTAGGCGTACTGTTCGTGCATGACGCAAAACGCTTCTGACACCTCTGAAAAACTGCGCCCGGCGACAACAAGCTGGCGGGCGCGCGTGACCTTGGCTTTGTTGGTTGTGGTTGCAGGGGTGACGATCTGGGTCACCAACAGTTTCCTGACAGATCGATTTACGGCCAATACGCGCAATCGGGCAGAGCTCCGGTTGGCGCTCTATTCCGGCAACTTGTTGAGTGAGTTGCGACGCAACGCAATTGTGCCGCAGTTGCTGGCAAAAGACCCTGAATTGATTGGGGCGCTGGATTCACAAGACTTCTCCAGCTCCACCGCGCGGTTGATCAGCTTTGTTGATGAAATTGGCGCGGCGTCATTGTTGCTGCTGGACGAGACTGGACGCACAGTGGCGGCAACAGACCGCACGCGCCTTGGTACGATGTATCGGGAACAAGAGTTTTTTATCAATGCTTTGCGGTCCAATGTTACACTGTTTACAGCGGCCAGAGATGAGACCGGAGCCTATCGGTTTATCTACTCCAGACGGTTGGAAAGTGGCGGTGCCACGCTTGGGGTGATCGCGGTTGAAGTGGATTTGCACAAGTTTGAGCGCGCCTGGGCCGGGATTTCAGATGCTGTTTTGGTGGCAAATAGCGAAGGCACGATCATCCTGAGCAGTGAACCTCGGTGGCGTGGGTTGACTGAAGCAGAGGCTTTGGCGCGACAGCCAGCTTTGGGCGCAATTGAGCGCGCCATTAAGGTGACAGCGGATTGGGCGCAGGACCCGGCGGATGCGTATTTGCGCGGGGAGGCGGTGATGCGCATGGGCGCGCGGATCCCGTTCAGGGGCTGGCAGATGACCAGTTTCACAAGTTACGCCGGTGTAAGGGAGAAAGTGAACGCGGTTCTGGCGCTGGAAATCATGGGATTTGCAATCCTGTTGGCGCTTGGATTCTACGTTCTTGGTCGCAAAAGTGCGCTGCGCATGGCGCTGTTTCAGCGGGAAAGCGTGGAGTTGCGGGGGTTGAACCTGCGTCTTCAGCGGGAAATCGCCGAGCGGGAACGGATGCAGCAGAGCCTGGAAGTGGCGGAACAAAGCCTGGCACAGAGTTCCAAACTGGCGGCATTGGGCGAAATGTCGGCGGCTGTGAGCCATGAGTTGAACCAACCCTTGGCGGCGATGAAGACCTATCTTGCCGGGGCGCAGCTTTTGGTGAAGCGCAATCGGCCGGATGAGGCGTTGACCTCGTTTCAGCGGATTGACGATCTAATCGAGCGCATGGGGGCGATCACCAAACAGCTCAAATCTTACGCCAGAAAAGGCGGCGATGAGTTCCACGTGGTCGACATGGGGGACGCCGTGGCGTCCGCTTTGTCGATGATGGAGCCTCAATTGCGCCAACGTCAGGTGCGCATAAGCAAGATTGTGCCGACGGATCCGGTGCGCGTGATGGGCGATCGGGTGCGGATAGAGCAGGTGATGATCAACCTGCTGCGCAATGCCTTGGATGCCACCGAGTCTGTGGCCGATCCGGAGATCGAAGTCCTTTTGGCAGCAGGGGAAACAGCCACTTTGACGGTGCGCGACAATGGCCCCGGCATTGAGGATTTGAACAACCTTTTTGAGCCGTTTTTCACCACCAAACAGCCCGGTGAGGGCGTCGGTTTGGGGTTGGCAATCAGCTCTGGCATCGTCAGCGACCTTGGTGGACGGCTGACAGCACGCAATGGCGATGGGCAGGGGGCTGTATTTGAAGTTCAACTGCCTATCTTGAATGAAGATATTGAAGCAGCGGAGTAAATTCGTGGCACAAAGCATGAAGATCGCAATCGTCGATGACGAGCAGGACATGCGGCAGTCGATCAGCCAATGGCTGGCACTGTCGGGCTATGACACAGAAACATTTCCCAGCGCAGAAGATGCGCTGAAGGCGCTTGGCGCGGAATATCCGGGGATTGTGATCTCCGATATCAAAATGCCGGGCATGGACGGGATGCAGTTCCTGAAAAAGCTGATGGGCGCGGACAGTTCACTGCCAGTGATTATGATCACGGGCCATGGCGACGTGCCTATGGCGGTAGAGGCGATGCGCGTGGGTGCGTTTGATTTCCTTGAGAAGCCGTTTAACCCGGATCGCATGACGCAGCTGGCCAAGAAAGCCACCAATGCGCGGCGTTTGACTTTGGATGCGCGGGCGCTGCGGCGTGAGCTGTCTGACGGCGATCAAATTATGAACAAGCTGATTGGCGCGAGCCCGGTTATGGCGCGTCTCAAGGAGGACATCCTCGATCTCGGACAGGCTGATGGGCATGTGCTGATTGATGGGGAAACGGGCACTGGAAAGACGTTGGTTGCCCATGCGTTGCACGCAGTGGGCAGCCGTGCGGGCAAGAAATTTGTTCTGGTGAGCTGTGGGGCCTTTGAAGAAGAGGCGCTTGCAAAACGTTTGTTTGGGCCGATGAACCCGGAAGACAGCCAATTGCCTGCCGTTGAAGAAGCGCGCGGTGGGACATTGGTGCTTGAGGACATCGAGAGCTTGAGCGACGCGCTGCAAGCCAAGCTGCTCAACGTGATCAACGAGCAAGGCACACCGGCGGAAACCCGCATTGTGGCGATCTCCAACATGCAGGAGCAGGACCGCACCTGCGAAGATGCATTGCGCTCTGACTTGTTTTATCGATTGGCGGCATTGCGGATCACGGTTCCGCCTCTGCGCCAACGTGGCGAAGATATTCTTACGCTGTTTACCCGACTGTCAGAGCAATTCAGCGAAGAGTACGGCTGTGATGCCCCTAAAGTGAGTGCGCAAGAGGCTGCGCAGCTGTTGCAGGCACCGTGGCCAGGCAATGTGCGTCAGCTTATCAACCTGGCAGAGCGTGCAGTTTTGCAAAGCCGTCGCAGTGAAGGCACAATTGCGTCACTGCTGATGAGCGATCACGAAGAGATGCAGCCGGTTGTGACAACGGAGGGCAAACCCCTCAAGGAATATGTGGAAGCTTTTGAGCGCATGTTGATCGACAACACCATGCGGCGCCATCGCGGGTCCATCGCAGGTGTTATGGAAGAGCTGTGCTTGCCGCGGCGGACGTTGAACGAGAAGATGGCGAAGTATGGCCTGCAGCGGGCTGATTACCTCTGATTTCTGATCGATAGATTTTGTGAACGCCGCAGGCTCTCGACGGGCTTGCGGCGTTTTTTGTTTGGTGGCAGGGTGCGACGACGTTGGCGCTAACGGAAATTTGTGGAGTACCTTGTGATGGCATTGTTGAAGACACCGGCCGCGTATCTGTTTGACATGGATGGCTTGCTTCTGGACACGGAGCGCATGTTTCTGAAGGCGTTTTTGACGCTGACCGAAGATCTGGGGATTTCAACAGCAGAGGCTACGGCGTTTTTTGGAAGCTTGGTTGGGTCGTCGAGCAAAGACACCACAGCACGGTTGCATGAGTTTTTGCCTCAACAAACAGATGTCGCGGAGTTTGACCAGCGCTGGCGCATTCTGCACCAAAAGAATGTTGAGCATGGCGTGCCGACAAAACCTTATGCGCGGGACGTGTTGCAAGCGATCCGTGAAGCTGCGGTGCCGATGGCGGTTGTGACCTCGACGCATGGCCCGGCTGCGCAACATCATTTGGAGAAGGCTGGGCTTCTGTCGTTTTTTGACACAGTGTGTACAGGCAATGAAGTTATTGCCAATAAACCAGATCCCGAGCCGTATCTAGAAGGGGCGCGCCGGTTGGGCGTGAACCCTGTGCACTGTGTGGCGTTTGAAGATAGTGATCTTGGGGCCACTGCAGCTGTGCGGGCAGGGTGCCTGACAGTGCAAATTCCGGACCTTCGGCCGCCAAACACGCCGTTGCCCGATCTGGGGCAGATTGTTGCCAGGGATTTGCGCCATGGTGCTGTGCAGATTGGGCTTTTTGAGGATGCGTTAACCTAACCCACGTATCCGTCAGACGATTCCCCATTGTGTTTTCCACAGGAGTGGTTTTATGTGGGGGAACGGATGGCGCAGGGTTTGCGCACCGTATGAGTTTCGCTGAGTATTGCGTTTCAGTTGGCCCACAGGACCCCGAGGGGCAGAGGGCCGGGCGGGATGCTCAGACCGATTGGGTTCATGAAAATGAACCAGTAGAGACGCCCGCACCGCCATGGCGGAGGGCATGTAACAGGCGCAGGCTCGGGACCACCGAATGCCGCGTCGGAGAAGAAACGCGATGAAGCGCGCGATTGATTTGAGAGACCGAGCAGGGACCGCAAGCGGCCCCATCGGCGGCGCGCATCCCCTCGCTCAGACAAGACACCCCCGAAAAGTTCATCGACCTGATCCCCCGGGAGGGGCGCGGCGCTTGCGCGGGTGCAAACGGATAACATGGCTAAGAAAATGCTCATCGATGCCACCCACGCGGAAGAAACCCGCGTTGTGGTGGTCGACGGAAACAAGGTTGAGGAGTTCGACTTTGAATCTGAAAACAAACGCCAGCTTGCTGGCAACATCTATCTCGCAAAAGTAACACGGGTTGAGCCGTCGCTTCAGGCGGCCTTTGTCGACTATGGCGGAAACCGTCATGGTTTCCTGGCGTTCTCCGAGATTCATCCGGACTACTATCAGATCCCTGTTGCGGATCGCGAGGCGCTTCTGGAAGAAGAGCGTGCCTATGCGGAGTCTTTGAAGGCCCGTGACGAGGAAGAGGAAAAGCCAAAATCCCGGTCCCGTCGGTCTCGCTCTCGCAAGAAGAAGACAGAGGATCAGGTTGCGCCTGAGGCCGCGGATGCGGACACAGCAGAGGCCGTGTCTGAAACGACTGCTGCTGAAATTTCCGGCATGGAGACCATTGATCTGGTGGAAGATGCTGGTGGTGATCAAGACGAAGGTCTGTCACCGATGGAGCTGGTAGAAGAGACACCGGTGGAAGAGCCTGGCGAAACGGAAGCTGTCGAGGCAGAGGAGCCAGCGACTGAGGTCGCGGATGCGGAAGACACCGCCGCTGAGACGGAAGAGGTTTCGGCGGACAGTGCGGCGGATCCAGCGCCTGAGGCTGATATTGAAGCCGCTGAAGCGGCTTCGCAAGACGCTGCTGTGACGGACACAAGCGCCGAAGACACTGACGGCAAAGACGAGGGTCCCAAAACCATCGCAGCCAACACTGAAGGCGAAGATGCAGTTGTCAGCAAAGACCCGGAAACTGGTGAAGAAACCGAAACCGAGGCCAGTGTTGTTTCCGAAGACGAGACGTCTGCAGAAGAGGCGGTGTCTGAAGACGCCGCCCCTGTAGCCGAGGAAGAAGTGGTGGAAGAGGCCGATCCTGCGGAGACGGGTGACGCAGATGTGGCAGCTTCGGAGGAAGCGACTTCAGATGATCAAGTTGACGGCTCCGCTGAGGATGCACCAAGCACCGAAACTGAGGTGGTTATTGAAGCCGCCGATGCGCCTGCTGAAAGTGACGTAAAAGAAGATACCGCGCCATCCGAGGGCGCCGTAGCAGCGGATGCTCCAACCGAGACATCCGAAGATTCAGACGCGGGCAGTTCAGAAGACGATAACGATTCTGATACGTCGTCTGATGACGAAGAGAATGGCAAAAAGTCCAATCGTCGCCGGTCGCGCCGCCGCGGAAAACGCTCCGATGCGTCCGAAAAAGACGAGAGCATTGAATCGGTTGCTGATGAAGACGATAGCGAGGAAATCCGCCCTCCGCGTAAGCCTCGCGCCCGTCGCTACAAGATCCAAGAAGTGATCAAAGTGCGCCAGGTAATGCTGGTCCAGGTTGTGAAAGAAGAGCGTGGCAACAAAGGTGCGGCGCTAACCACTTACCTGTCGTTGGCCGGCCGGTATTGTGTATTGATGCCCAATACCGCGCGTGGCGGTGGCATCTCACGTAAGATCACCAATGCGGCGGACCGTAAAAAACTCAAGGAAATTGCTGGCGAGATTGACGTCCCGCAGGGCGCAGGTTTGATTGTGCGGACGGCTGGTGCCAAGCGTACCAAATCCGAAATCAAGCGGGACTATGAATACCTTCAGCGTCTGTGGGAGCAAATCCGTGAGCTGACTCTGAAATCTATCGCACCGGCGAAGATCTACGAAGAGGGTGACCTTATCAAACGCTCGATCCGCGACCTGTATTCGCGCGAGATCGACGAGGTGCTGGTGGAAGGCGAGCGCGGATACCGCATTGCCAAGGACTTCATGAAAATGATCATGCCGTCTCACGCCAAAAACGTGAAACGCTATCAGGACACGCTGCCGCTCTTTGCACGCTATCAGGTGGAAAGCTACCTGTCCGGCATGTTCAACCCTACAGTTCAGCTGAAATCCGGTGGCTACATCGTGATTGGTGTCACAGAGGCATTGGTGGCCATTGACGTGAACTCCGGTCGGGCGACCAAAGAAGGCTCGATTGAAGAAACTGCGTTGAAGACCAACCTTGAGGCGGCCGAAGAAGTAGCGCGTCAGCTGCGTCTGCGTGATTTGGCGGGTCTGATTGTGATCGATTTCATCGACATGGATGAGCGCAAGAACAACAGCGCTGTTGAAAAACGGATGAAAGACAAGCTGAAGACGGATCGCGCCCGCATTCAGGTGGGTCGGATTTCTGGGTTTGGCCTGATGGAAATGAGCCGTCAGCGCCTGCGTCCTGGCATGATCGAAGCCACAACACAGCCCTGTGCACATTGTCATGGCACAGGTTTGATCCGCTCTGATGACAACCTCGCGCTGTCTATCTTGCGTCAGATTGAAGAAGAAGGCACACGTGGTCGGACCCGTGAAGTTCTGGTCAAAGCGCCGGTCGCCATCGTCAACTATCTGATGAACCAGAAGCGCGAGCATGTGGCGCAGATTGAAACGCGCTATGGCTTGTCTGTACGGATCGAAGCTGATCCACATCTGGTCTCTCCGGACTTCGCAATTGAGAAATTCAAGACAGCAACACGTGCCGTGGCGAAGGTTGAGGCACCTGTGGTGTCAGGCGACATCTCAATCATGGATGCGATTGACGACGCTGATGTGGAAGAAGCGGAAGTGATCTCCGAAGAAGCTGCGGTAGAAGAGAAGCCAGCGGAAGATTCGGGTGAAGAGAAGCCGAAGAAGCGCCGCCGTCGTCGCCGCCGTCGTCGCGGCAACGGTGAGGGTGAAGACAACGCTGACGGAGAAACCAAGACCGAGGGCGATTCTGAAACGGAGGCGTCGGAGGCTGGTGAAGCCGCTGAGACTGGGTCTGAGACACCTGCGGAAGAGGCTTCTGACGGTGATGAGAAACCGAAGAAACGCAGCCGTAGCCGTCGTGGCCGGTCACGTGGCAAGAAATCCGAAGCTTTAAGTGATGACACCACAGCGCAAGAGGTAGAGCCAGAAGAGGCTAGCCTTGAGACTCCAGTCGAAGCGCAACAGGTGGAAGCGGCTGAAGCAGAAAGTGATCAAGGTACGCCTGCTGAAGTGAAAGATGAGCCTGAGGCAGTTGTCACATCGGAAGAGGCGCCCGTGGCTGACACTCCTGTTGAGTCTTCGGAACCTGTTGAAACGCCGATGGCTGAAGCTGAAGTCAGCAGTGCACCAGAGGCCGTAGAAGAGCCATTGGAAGTGGCGGTTGCTCCGGAGGTTACGGTTCCAGAAGAACCCGCGGCTCCGCCCAAACCAAAACGACGCGGCTGGTGGTCGCGCGGATAAAATATCTAAACGCCGGGGTATTTCCCCGGCGTTTTTGTTGATGTGGGCCCGTCAGTTTTACGTGTGTGGTGCAATTTATGTTCTCGCATAGAGGAAGCGTTCGCGCGGAGCACCATAAAGTTTGGCCAATTCAACGCTTGAGTGTCGATCAGCAAGGTGCTGTAAAGGTAAGACAAAATACCTTTTAGGCTTGAAGATATTTTAAGCTTAAAAAAAATTCCCTCAGGTTATTGACGGACAGGCCTTTGAGCGCCCAAAGTTCATCTTGAAAAAACAAGAAACCAGGGAGCGACAAAATGAAGTTGCGGAGTGCGGCATTGGCTGCGGCGATGGCATTGGCGGGCGCAACAGCGCAGGCTGATGTGAAAGTAGGAATGATCACCACATTGTCGGGTGGCGGTGCTGGGCTTGGCATCGACGTCCGCGATGGCTTTATGCTGGCAGTGCAGCAGGCTGGCCGCGACGATCTGGAGGTGGTGATTGAGGATGACCAGCGCAAACCGGATATCGCAGTGCAGCTGGCCGACAAGATGATCCAATCGGAAAAGGTGGACGTGTTGACCGGTATCATCTGGTCCAACCTTGCCATGGCCGTGGTGCCAGCCGCGACCGCGCAGGGAAAGTTTTACCTGTCACCAAATGCCGGTCCGTCGCCGCTTGCCGGTAAAGGCTGTCATCCGAACTACTTCAACGTTGCGTGGCAGAACGACAACCTGCACGAAGCGGCGGGAGCCTACGCCAACGACAGCGGTTTGAAGAACAGCTTTATCTTGGCGCCCAACTATCCGGCTGGCAAGGACGCTTTGACCGGGTACAAGCGCTTCTTTGAAGGCGACTTGTCTGGGGAGCTTTACACAAAGCTTGGCCAAACGGATTACGCTGCCGAGATTGCGCAGATCCGGGCCTCCGGTGCGGATAGTGTGTACTTCTTCCTGCCAGGCGGCATGGGGATTTCGTTCTTGAAGCAATATGCTGCGAGTGGCGTGGATCTTCCGTTGGTTGGTCCGGCGTTCAGCTTCGACCAAGGTATTTTGCAGGCTGTTGGGGACGCGGCGATGGGTGTGAAGAACACCAGCCAATGGAACAAAGACATCGATAACGCGACAAACGCTGCATTTGTCGACTCGTTCCAAGCAGAATACGGCCGTTTGCCATCGCTCTATGCAAGCCAAGGTTTTGACACCGCCAACCTGCTGATTTCTGCAATGGATAAGGCGGATGTGGCGGATGCGGACGCGTTCCGCGCCGCGCTGAAAGCGGCGGAGTTTGACTCCGTGCGCGGTGACTTTGCCTTTGGTGACAACCACCACCCCGTACAGGACATCTACGTGCGCGAAGTGATCAAAGAAGGTGACGTGTACACCAACAAGATCATCGCAACTGGCTTGACCAACCACGCGGACGCCTATGCTGGCGACTGCAAAATGTAAGTGACATTGGGAAGGCTTTTGGGCCTTCCCTTTTCCATGCATCTTGGCGGGGTGGGTGCATGATGTTTGATCTTCAATATCCTGAATAGACTGAATTTTCTACGCCGACATGTTGGCGGAGGCGTGTCGCTGTGGCACTGGGCGAGGGCAATGACAACACTACTTTTCATAGAGCAGATGCTGAACGGGCTTCAGTTCGGCGTGATGCTGTTCCTCATGAGCGCAGGCCTGACGTTGGTCTTTGGCGTCATGGGGCTGATCAATCTGGCGCATGGGTCGCTGTATATGATCGGGGCCTTTGCCGCGGCGGCTGTGGCAGCCGCAACGGGCTCGTTTGTGCTGGCCCTGATGGCGTCTTTGGCGGCGGCCGCGCTGGCTGGGGCCCTGATTGAGCTGACCATTATCCGGCGGCTTTATGATCGGGACCACTTGGATCAGGTTTTGGCGACGTTTGCACTGATCTTGATCTTTTCTGAAGGCACGCGCTGGATGTTTGGCTCGTTCCCCTTGTTCCTGGATGTCCCAGCCGTGTTGGCCGGGCCGGTGACCTTGCCCGGAGGCATTCAGTATCCGGCTTACCGATTGTCAATCATCGTGATTGGGCTGGTGGTGGCCGCTGCGATGTTTGCCTTGATCAATCGCACACGTGTGGGCATCCGCATCCGCGCAGGTGAAGCAGATCGCGAGATGATTGCCGCTTTGGGCGTGGATATTGCCAAACTCTATACCTTTGTTTTCGCGCTCGGCGCGGCTCTCGCCGGCTTTGCCGGAGCCTTGGTAGGCGCGATCCAATCGGTGCAAGTTGGCATGGGCGAACCGGTGCTGATCCTGGCGTTTGTGGTGATTGTGATTGGCGGCATTGGCTCAATCAAAGGGGCGTTTGTTGGTGCGCTTTTGGTTGGCTTCACCGACACGATGGGCCGTGTGTTGTTGCCCCAGGCGTTTGGGTTGTTTTTGGAGCCGTCAGCGGCGGTGTCCGTTGGATCGGCGCTGGCGTCAATGTTGATTTACATCCTGATGGCGGGCGTTTTGGTGTTCCGCCCCCGCGGACTTTATGGGGTGGCCTGAGATGACACGAGAAACCTGGATCAATGTGGCCGCACTAGCGGTTTTACTTGGGGTGCCGCTTTGGGCATTGATCGCCGATGAGCCGTTTATCATCACTTTGGCGACACGTGCGGCGATTTTTGCATTGGCGGGCGTGGGGTTGAACCTCGCTTTGGGGACGGGTGGTCTGGTCAGCCTGGGGCACGCGGCGTTCTTTGGCATTGGCGGCTATGTGATGGGTATTTTGGCAAGCCATGCTCAGGCCTATGCGCCAATCATGGAAGCGCCGTTTCTTATCGAAGGCACAAAATCGATGCCGGTGATCTGGCTGGTGGCGATGATAACAAGCGCCTTGGCCGCGCTGGCCATTGGGGCGTTGAGCCTGCGGACCTCGGGCGTCTATTTCATCATGATCACCTTGGCCTTTGGGCAGATGATCTACTACTTCGCGATCAGCTGGCCCGCTTACGGCGGCGAGGATGGTCTGTCGATCTACGTGCGCAATGAATTTCCTGGGCTAAACACGCTGGTGCCGATGCAGTTCTTTGGCCTGTGTTTTGCGGTCCTGTGTCTGGCGCTGTTGCTGATGAATGCGATCCATAAATCGGCCTTTGGGCTTGCGCTGAGCGCGGCGCGGCAAAATGAAACACGCGTGTTGTCCGTGGGCATGAAGCCGTATCATCTGCGGTTGGTCGCTTTTGTGATTTCTGGCGCGGTGACAGGCTTAGCGGGCGCATTGTTTGCAGACCTCAACCGCTTTGTTAGCCCAACAATGCTGAGCTGGCAGATGTCCGGTGAGATCATCATCTTCATCATCATTGGCGGCGTTGGTCGGCTGTTTGGGCCGGTGATTGGCGCGATGATATTTATCCTTCTGGAACATACGCTGGGCGGGTTGTCGGAGTTTTGGCACGTTTATCTGGGCGCGCTGCTGCTTGGCATCGTGCTTTTTGCAAAAGGTGGCGTGATTGGTGCCCTGGCAGGTCGGGAGAAAGCCCATGACTGATGTGGTGTTGCGCACAGAGCGGCTTTTCAAAAGTTTTGGCGCCTTGAAGGCCACCAATGATGTGTCGCTGGATTTGCGCAAAGGGGAAATCCACGCGCTGATCGGCCCGAATGGGGCAGGGAAGTCGACGTTGATCCAGCAAATCACCGGTCATTTGCCCTCTGACGGCGGCACTGTGCGGCTGATGGATGAGGATCTGACCGGTGATGGTCCAGCGGAGCGCGCGCGCAAAGGGCTTGGGCGGACGTTTCAGATCTCGTCCCTGGCGATGGAGCACACGGTTTTGCAAAATGCGGTGCTTGGTGCCTTGGGGCAACGTGGCAATGTGTTGTCGTTTTTCAAGCCGGTGATGAAAGATGCGCAACTTGTGACGGTGGCCAGGGCGGCCTTGGCGCAGGTTGGATTGGCGGAGTTTGCAGCAACGCGCACGGCGGATTTGAGCCACGGGCAACGGCGGCAATTGGAGGTGGCCGTTGCACTAACGTTGAAGCCAAAAGCCTTTCTGATGGATGAGCCAATGGCCGGCCTGGGCCTGGAAGGGGCGCAGCAGATGATTGGGCTTTTGACAGAGTTGCGCAAAGAAGCGCCCATTCTGTTGATTGAGCACGATATGGACGCGGTTTTTGCGCTGGCGGATCGGATCAGCGTGCTGGTGTATGGCGAGGTGATCGCCACAGGCACGCCAGAGGAAATCAAAGTGAACCCGGAAATCCGGCGGGCTTATTTAGGTGATGAGGTGCCAGCATGAGCTTGATCGAGCTAAAAAATGTCGCGGCGTTTTATGGCCCCAGCCAGGCGCTGTTTGATGTGTCGCTGAGCGTGGGCGAAGGCGAGGTGCTGGCGCTCATGGGGCGCAATGGTATGGGTAAAACCACCACCGTGAAGGTCATGTGCCGGATGCTGAAGAACACGGATGGCGCAGTGCAGTTTGGCGGGCAGGATATTGGCGGTTTGCCGTCTTATAAAGCCGCGCGATTGGGTATTGGGCTGGTGCCCGAGGGGCGCCGTTGTTTTGCAAACCTGTCGGTGTATGAGAACCTGATCGCGGCCGCCAGAAAAGGGGCCTGGGACTTTGAGTCTGTGTGTCGTCTGTTTCCCCGTTTGCAAGAACGAAGAGATCAGTCTGCAGCTTCGCTCTCCGGAGGTGAACAGCAGATGTTGGCGATTGGCCGGGCGCTGATGACCAATCCGAAGTTGCTTATTCTGGATGAGGCGACTGAGGGGCTGGCACCCGTGATCCGTCAGGAGATTTGGGGAGCTGTTGCAAAGCTTAAGGCCGAAACTGGCATGGCAATCATTGCGATCGACAAATCGCTCAAAGAGTTGGGGCAGGTGGCAGACCGTGCGGTGATCCTTGAGAAGGGGCGCACGGTCTGGGCCGATGGCTTTGACGCTTTGGGAGCGGCAGAGACCGACCGCTATCTTGGCGTCTAAGGTTTTGGTTTAGGTAATACCGGCGCGGTGCGGTCTGAGGATAGGTCCGCGTCGGAAAACACCCATGGGCCACGCAGTCCGCGCACACCTTCGGCCTCTACTACCATGCCACGTGCGGCGATTTGCGGATCGGTCAGCGCTTGTTCAATCGAGTTGATTGGGCCGGCGGGAACGGTCGCCGATTCCAGTGCAGCCAAAAGATCTGCTGAAGACCATTTGCTGGTTTCTAATTCGATCTGCTCAGTGAGGGCATCGCGATTGGCAACCCGTAGTTGGTTGGTGGTGTAGTCCGGTGAGTCTCCAAGATCACCGCGTGACAGCACCCCGCAGAGGCGCTGGAATTGACCATCATTGCCGACGGCGATGATGATGTGGCCGTCAGATGTGGGCACCACTTGATAGGGTGCGATATTGGGGTGAGCATTGCCTTTGCGGTTTGGGCTGTAGCCGGTGGCGAGGTAGTTCATCGCCTGATTGGCCAGCATCGCGGTAGCGCAATCCAACAGGGACATGTCGATGTGTTGTCCGCGCCCCGTGGTGTGGCGCTGTTCCACTGCAGCCAAAATGCCGATGGTGCCATAGAGGCCGGTGACCACGTCTGTCACTGCAACGCCGACCTTTTGGGGTTGCCGGTCTGGCTCTCCGGTGATCGACATCAGTCCAGACATGCCTTGCAGCAGGAAGTCATAGCCAGCACGTTTGGCATAGGGGCCGGTTTGACCAAAGCCGGTGATAGAGCAGTAGATCAGGCGTGGGTTGGCTTTGGATAGCGTGTCGTAATCCAAACCGTATTTTTTCAACCCGCCAACTTTGAAATTCTCGATCAGGATGTCGGCGTCTTTGATCAACTCCAGCACCTGGGCGCGACCTTCTTCGGTGCGGAAATCTGCCACCACGGATGTTTTACCGCGGTTGGCGGCGTAGAAATAAGCGGCGGTTTTGTCGCCGTCACGCTCGATGAAGGGTGGGCCCCAAGTGCGGGTGTCATCACCCTGAGGAGCTTCCACTTTGAACACTTCAGCACCAAGGTCGGCGAGTGATTGGCCAATCCAGGGGCCAGCCAGAATGCGGGCGAGTTCTACAACTTTGAGACCTTTGAGTGGGGTCATGGGAAGCCTTCAGAGATAGGGCGGCGTGCAGGCGGAAACCACCTCGGCCGGTGTGTCAGAGATGTTGCGGAAGCGGTGTGGTTGTCGGCTGTCGAATAGATAGCTGTCCCCGGCACGCAGGATTTGGGTTTGGCTGCCCACGGTCACTTCGATTTCGCCAGAGAGCACGATGCCGCCTTCATTTGCGGGATGGGAGAGCATGGTTTCACCGGTGTCAGCCCCCGGGGCGTAGTGTTCGCGCAGGATCTGCAAGCCGTGGTCTTTGGCATTGCCTATCTGTTTAAGGGTCAGTTTCGAAGCCTCGGTGCCCAGTTGTGACGTCAGGTCAGAGAGAGTCTCCGGACCAAAGAAAACCTGACCCGGCGCATGGGTTTCTGGCTCAAAAAACTCAGCCATCGACATGCCCATGCCGCCCAATATTTTGCGCAAGCTAGCCACAGAAGGGCTGGAGCGATTGGTTTCGATCATGGAAATCTGCCCATGCGGTACGCAAGCGTATTGCGCCAATTGTCGCTGGCTCAATCCTGCGGATAGGCGCAGTTTTTTAAGGCGGTCACCCACGTCAAACGTGTCGCTCATCAGGTCCTCCGTGTTGTGCCTTTGGCTGTGATATACTGTGCCAACAGGACGCAACGAAACTTTGATCAATTTGGTCTAGCAATGCTCAATATTCTGCGCAATAGAAGGCAAGAAAGATTTTGCGACGTAGCGGCGTTTGTCCCGGGTTGCCTTGACGCGAGGGCAGGGTCGGACATGTTGGGCGGCAACGGAAATTGATGTTTTGCGCCCCTATGTGGGCGGACGGAAGGAGAGACCATGGCCAAGGATCTGGCACCACAGTCCAAACCGGAATTGGGTTCGTTCAACTGGGAAGACCCGTTTCTGATCGAAAGCCAGCTGGAAGAAGATGAGCGCATGGTACGCGATGCCGCGCGCGCCTATTGTGACGAAAAACTGGCGCCTCGGGTGACCGCAGCGTTCGAGAAGGAAGAGACCGATCCGGCGATTTTTGCCGAGATGGGGGAAATGGGCCTGTTGGGCACCACCATTCCTGAGGAATATGGCGGCATTGGTGCTGGCTATGTGACCTACGGTCTGGTCGCGCGTGAAGTGGAGCGCGTAGACAGTGGATATCGCTCAATGATGTCGGTGCAGAGCTCGCTGGTGATGTATCCGATCTACGCTTATGGCTCTGAAGAACAGCGCAAGAAATACTTGCCAAAACTGGCGTCGGGCGAGTGGATTGGTTGCTTTGGCCTGACCGAACCGGATGCGGGTTCCGATCCGGGCAGCATGAAAACCACTGCCAAGAAAGTGGACGGCGGTTACGCGCTGAACGGTGCCAAGATGTGGATTTCCAACTCCCCAATCGCGGATGTGTTTGTGGTTTGGGCCAAGTCAGACGCGCATGGCGGCAAAATTCGCGGCTTTGTTCTGGACAAAGGTACCAAGGGGTTGAGCGCGCCGAAGATCATGCACAAAGCCTCGCTGCGCGCGTCGATCACTGGAGAGATTGTGCTCGATAACGTGGAAGTGTCCGAAGATGCGCTGCTGCCAAATGTCGAAGGCCTGAAAGGTCCGTTTGGCTGTTTGAACCGTGCGCGCTACGGCATTGCCTGGGGCGCGATGGGCGCGGCGGAGTATTGCTGGCACGCGGCGCGGCAGTATGGTCTGGACCGCAAGCAGTTTGGCAAGCCATTGGCTCAGACCCAGCTGTTCCAGCTGAAGCTGGCCAACATGCAGACCGAGATTTCTCTGGGTCTTCAGGCTGCGCTACGCGTTGGTCGCTTGATGGATGAGGCTAAGGCAGCGCCTGAGATGGTGTCGATCATCAAGCGCAACAACTGTGGCAAGGCGCTGGATATCGCGCGTCTGTCACGTGACATGCACGGCGGCAACGGCATCAGCCTGGAGTTTGGTGTGATCCGTCATATGGTGAACCTGGAAACGGTGAACACCTATGAAGGCACACATGACGTGCACGCGTTGATCCTTGGGCGTGCACAGACCGGTTTGCAGGCGTTTTTCTGATACTTTTCAGAATGTAATATCAGGAAGTTGAAGCGCGTCACTTAGCGGTGGCGCGCTTTTCTTTTCTGAGCGTTGAAGTTGCCGCGCTGTCTACCTCAAAGGATGATGTGATGACCACGCCAAATAAGTTCTTTGCCTGTTGAATGGTATATCGGCCGAGGCGAATGTCCTCGGCAACAAGATGAGGGGCGCGCTCTAGCGGATCGCCATACCCGCCTCCGCCAGGCGTTTGCACGTGTACCCGGTCACCCGCCGCAAGCGGAATGTCCTGCTCCTTGGAAAAGTGTTCCGGCGTGTATGGCACGCCTTCACGATACACGGTGACCTCATTGACCTCGCCGTCACAGCCACCGCGAGCCCCCTGCGGACCAAAGCGTCCGTGGTCCATGACAAAACTGGCCTTGGCCTCACCGCGACGCAGTTCGACCTCATAGTCCAAACCAAATCCCCCACGATGTTCGCCTGCACCGCCGGAACCTTCGTGTAAGGCGTAGTGACGATAGAGCACCGGGTAGGCTTGCTCCATTATTTCTATGGGCGGGGCCTTGGATATGCCGATGGTCGAGCAGCCATTTGACAGCCCATCGTGATGAGCATTGCCGCCATAACCGCCGCCTGAGATTTGATACATGACGTAGTTGAGATTGCGCGCGGGATCAAAACCGCCAAGCGCAAAGTTTCCGCTGGTACCGGCGGGGGCCGCTGTGACTTTTTCGGGGATGGCCTTAACGAGGGCTGCAAAAACCGCTTCTGCGATGCGTTGTGATACTTCGGCGGCGCAGCCGGAGACCGGGCGCGGGTATTTGGCGTCCAGGAAGGTGTCTTCGATGCCAGTAAGCGTGAAGGGCGCAAAGGCCCCGGCATTCATCGGCACATCCGGGAAAATGTGGCGCATGGCGAGGTAGACTGCGCTGTGCGTCGTGGCTTTCACTGAGTTCATGGGACCGAGGCAAGGCCGGCTGCTGTCCGTAAAGTCAAAGGTCAGCCCATCGTCAGATTTGGTGACCGAAAGCGCGATGGTCAGCGGCGCGTTGATCACACCATCGCTGTCGACAAATGCTGTGGATGTGTAGGTGCCTTTGGGGATGTTTTGAAGACTGCTGCGCATTTGGTCTTCCGCACGCTGATGTAGCTGGTCGATGGCATCCGAAACAGTTGAATCGCCATAGCGGTCAAGCAATGCGGACAGGCGGGATTCGCCTACGCGTAGGGCGCCAGCTTGGGCTTGCACATCTCCGATACGCTGGTCTGCAACTCGAATATTGGACTGGATGATTGCAAATATCTCTTTGTCCATAACATCTTGCTTGAATAGCTTGACGGGCGGTAAGCGTAGTCCTTCTTGCTCAACGGCCGTGGCAGACGCGGAAAATCCGCCTGGGACGGCTCCGCCAGTATCGGGCCAATGACCTGTGTTGGACAGCCAGCAGAAGATTTCTCCGTCACGGTAAAACGGTTTGGCAAAGCGTACATCCATCAAATGAGTGCCCCCGAGATAGGGGTCATTGACGATGTAAATGTCGCCGGGAATCGGGGCCGCCACCTCTCCTGCGGCGATCATCTCAATCAGAACGCGTGTCGAGTACTGCATGGTGCCGACAAACACAGGCAAGCCTGCGGCCCCCTGGGCAATCAATGCGCCATCGGTGGCGGCATAAATCCCGTCAGAGCGATCGTTGGCCTCCGCGATGACCGGAGAAAAGGCGGCCCGCGAAAAGGCGAGGTCCATTTCGTCGCAAACTTGCTGCAGACCAGCTTGAATGACGGTGAGTGTGATAGGGTCCAGCGTCATACATTCGCTCCGACATGCAGGACAAGATTGCCAACCACATCGGATGAAAGTCTAGCCCCCGGTGGAACCACAATTGTGGTGTCCATTTGTTCTATGATCGCCGGGCCAGTGAGTGTCGCATCAGACGGAAGAGCGTCTCGAGAATAGATTGGCGTCTCTATCCAAGTGTTGTCAAAAAAGACTTGTCTCGACTGTGTTTGTGCAGCCTCAAGAGTTGGCGCGCGTGAGGTTCTACTCGAAAGAAGAGTCAGATCCAACGGCGGGCGCCGACCAACAACGGAACAGTTTACGTTCACCACAGAAGCTGGCATTTCGTCCAGTTTCACCTGAAACCGCTGAAAGTACACGTGTTCAAAAAGGGCTTGAATGTCGTCAATGGACAGTCTCTCCTCCGTTATTGGCACGCGGAGAAGGTGGGTTTGTCCGACAAATTGCATGTCGAGAGACAGGTGGGCCTCTACGCCTTCCAGTGGAACAGATTCCCGACCGATCAAGGTTTTGCCTTCCTGGATCAATTCTTCACAGACCGTGGCAAGTTTGGATTGAGTCAGTTTGCTCAACGGCGCGTTGATGGTGCGCACAAAGTCATGGCGCAGGTCGGCAACCACGCAGCCCAAAGCATTGGTCAGACCGGGTCGGGTCGGGATGATGACACGAGGTATGTCCAGTTCTTTTGTCAACGATGCGGCATGCAAAGGCCCTGCGCCACCAAAAGCAAAGAGCGCAAAGTCCCGGGGATCGGCCCCCAAGGACAACGACACCATCCGGATTGCCCCCGCCATTTTGGTGTTGGCTACCCGAACAACCGCAGAGGCTGCTTCAACTGCGGAGCACTTCAGGTGCGATGCGAGGTGTTCGGTAAAGGCGCGGCGTACATCACGGGATCGGGCGCTCTGTTCCTCAGGTGAGAGGTGTGCAAGGCGGAGACGCCCAAGCAGAAAATTCGCATCTGAGATGGTTGGTTGTTTGCCGCCGTGCCCGAAGCAAATTGGGCCGGGGTTTGCGCCCGCACTCTCTGGACCAACCTCCAGCAGACCACCGGAGTTGATTTTTGCGATGGACCCGCCACCAGCACCAACTGTGCGCACATCCACCATGGGTACATGGATGGGCATGCCATATTCGACTTCGATTTCATTTGAGACCGAAGGCGTGGCGTCCCGGATCAAGGCAACATCCGTAGATGTTCCGCCCATATCATAGGTTATGAGGTCGGGTTCTTGCGCCGCGCGTCCGGTGAAGGCTGCGGCCATGACTCCCGATGCAGGACCGGACATCACGGTTTTGGCCGCTTCCTGAGAGACATTCTGGGCCTGCACCATACCGCCGTTTCCGTTCATAATCAGTAGGTCTCGGGCATACCCTTGCTCCGTCAGAGCCCTGGATAAGTGGTTGATATATTTGGTGAGGACCGGCTGGACCGATGCATTCACCGCAGCGGTGACCCCGCGTTCGAATTCCCGGCTTTCCGACAACAATGCGTGGCCGGCGGTGATGTATAAGTTGGGCCAGACCTTGCATAGCGCTTGGACCGCCTGACGTTCATGAGAAGGGTTTGAGTAGGCGTGCAGGAAATGCACGACAACAGCCTCACACCCACGATCCAGCAGGATTTGGGCTGCTTCAGTGACACCGTCGATATCTAGCGGTGTCAGAATATTGCCAACGCTGTCCATGCGTTCCGCGACCTCAAGGCGAAGATCACGGGGAATGAGAGGCGTAAATTCGCCAAACATACCGTAGGCCTGAGGTCGAGTGCGGCGACCAAGTTCCAAGATGTCCCGGAAGCCTTTTGTTGTGATGAGGCCGGTTCGGGCCAGCTTGCGTTCAAGAACCGCGTTGGTGGTGGTGGTTGTGCCGTGCACAATGAGGTCAAGTGCTGCGATTTCGCATTCCGCAGCTTCAAGCGCGGACATCACGCCCTTGGACTGATCGTGTAAGGTGCTGGGCACTTTTGCCAGGCGTAGGCCTGAAGGACTCAAGGCAATGAGATCGGTGAAGGTGCCGCCTACGTCGACGCCAACAACCGTGCCGGTTTGCGTGTTATCAGATTCGGCCACCCGCGATCCTCCGTGCAAATCCATTTGCACGCAAATGATGGAGGCAGGGATATTTGCCTGTCAATCGCTGTGAATTCGAATCGAAGCCGTTACCGGTTTGTCTCCGATCACGTAGGCGCGATGGTCGTTGGTCGACAATGTGATCCGAATCTCGTGCTGACCGGGAGGCAAGTGGCCTATTTTTGTTGTCGGGCTAAAGAGCCTGCCGAGTTTCAAACCGTTGAGATAGATGTGGCCGTGGCCGGTGCCCGGAACATGTGGCCCGTCGACAAGGTTTGGCGTGAATTCGAAGTCGTCAGAGAGAACGTCAATCTGCCAGCCGTCTTCGGTTTCATTGGCGGAGATCGCAATACGTGGCGCTGGCTCTCCGTCGCCCACCTGACAAATATCCCCGATGCCAAAGAGACCCACATCTGCCGCTTTGCCAGAAACTTTGGGGGCTACCAGGCGTGCGCGTGTCGTGATCGTGCCAGCCTTTTCAAACGACAATGAAATTGGGAAGGTCCGCCCGTCTGCCAAGTCGCCGCCAATGCCATTCAGTGTCAGAAAAATCCCGTCTGCGGCCAGAGAAGTACGGGAATTGGCGGGCAGAGCGAGCAGCCCATGATTTTCGCTGAACGTCGCATCTTGTGCGTGTGTGGCACTGGCAGACATCAGTTGGTCCGGTGGTCCGACATTCTCCATCGTGACAAATACGGCGAGCTGGTTCGGCTGTGCCGCGAGCGGTGCCGCGGTCGCGTTGGACAACAAAATTTGGGCCTCGGATTTTGGTTTCAAAGCAACCCAACCGAGCCCGACAATCAAGCCAAACAGCGCCAAAACCCCCGCAATCTTTCGCACTTTCATCTCATAAACCCGTCGCTATATTCGCCGCATGATCGTCACGATGTCCCACCAAACACCCAGTTTCAAGCGCTGGCGCCTTATCTGTGGACCCGCGTTTGCTGGTGTTACAATGGTCTCTGGCCCCGCATGGGCCCACACCTCAGAGGGCGGCTTCGTGCTGCTTCTACCGACGGATTTTTACATCGCCTCAGGTGTATTTGCGGTGGCTTTGACAGTCGCATTTATGGCATTTTTGCCAAGCAGCGCCGCGTTGCGGATTTTCACGCCCCTAAGACTTTGGCGTAATCGGTCGAGCCTTTCACCCAAAGTACCTAGCCTGCTATCCAGCGTTATTCTTATGTGGCTTGTTTATATTGGCTTGAACGGGTCTCGCGATCCATTCGCCAATCCATTGCCCCTAACAATCTGGACCGTTTGGTGGGTTGGGCTTGTTTTTGTGCAGGGATTTGTCATGGACCTTTGGCGTTGGATAAATCCGTGGACTGGGCCTGTTTGGATCTTGCAATCCCTGATGGGGCATCAGCCAAAATTTCGGTTGTCTCCAAAACTTGGCCACAGCCTTGGCGTGGTGTCCTTTTTGGGATTTGTCACATTTTTGCTGGCGGACATAGCTCCTTCTGATCCTGCGCGATTGGCTCGGGCTGTGGCGGCGTATTGGCTGTTGCATCTGATTGGCACTCTGCTGTTTGGCCATCGTTGGGCTTTGAGGGCTGAAGGCATAGGCATGGTTATGCAGCTCTACGCGCGTTTGGCACCGTTTGGCCGGTACTCGAAAAGTCGAGCCTTTGGACTTTGGGGCTGGCAAATTGCTCAACGCCGTGCGGTGCCGCCGGGGTTGGCACTGTTGTGCCTGTTGGTGCTGGGCAGCGGTAGCTTTGATGGCGTGAACGAAACCTTTTGGTGGCTGGCACAGATTGGCTTGAACCCGCTGGAGTTTCCCGGTCGCTCAGCGGTTATTTGGCAAACTCTGGCCGGGCTGATATTGAGCAATGTGCTGCTGGTTGGGGTCTTTGCTGCGACGCTTTGGATGGGGTTGATGCTCGGACGGGTCACCGACGTAAGCCTTGCAACTGCGTTTTGCCTTTTTGCTCCCACAGTATTGCCAATCGCGCTCGGGTATCATTTTGCGCACTACTTCACGAGCTTTCTTGTAGAGGCACAGTATGCGCTGATCTCGGCGACCGATCCTTGGGCACGGGGGCAGGATCTATTGGGGCTCGGACATGTCTACGTGACCACCGGATTTTTTAACACTCAAGAGAGTGTGCGCGTCCTCTGGCTGTGCCAGGCAGGTGGTGTTGTGATCGGCCATATCGTGGCGGTTTTGCTTGCCCACGCGGTTGCTGTCCGGCACTTCGGATCCGCGCGCATGGCGCTCCTGTCTCAGGTGCCCCTCGCTATCTTTATGATTTGCTACACCTTTTTTGGCCTTTGGCTGCTTGCATCCCCGCGCGGCTTCTGACACAACACGCGCCCTCTAGACAGAACCGTCATTCATTCGCACTCTAACAGCTGTGAAGAGTAACGGAATTTTCGGTCACAGACCATGTGAACACAGGGGGTAAAGTGATGACCAAATCCAAGACCGTACCAGTAACAGGAGCGCAGCCAACACGGCGTGATGCGCTCAAAACTTTGGCGCTTGGCGGAGGTGCCGCAGCAGCCATGCCGCTTTGGGCGCGCTACGCAGGGGCGCAAACGTCCGAGCCAATCAAAGTGGGCTTTCAGGTGCACCGAACCGGCATCGGCGCCGCCTATGGGCGGTGGTATGATCGCACAACATCTGCGGCCGCCGCTCTGATCAACGAGCAAGGCGGCATCAATGGACGCCCGCTGGAGATTGTGGCTGAAGACGACGGGACCGATCCCAAACGTGGGGCCGAGGTGGTTGAGAAGTTTGCCACGCAGCACAACTGTGACATCGGCTTTGGCACTTTGTTCTCTCATGTCGTGATCGGCTCCGCGCCGCGTGCTGGAGAGTTGAAGCTACCGTACTTTGTGGTGTCTGAAGGCCACCACGTGGCGAGCGGGATGTTGAACCGCTACACGTTGCAGCCGGGCATCACGGATGTGAAGAGCCAGGTGCAGGCGATGGCGCCATTTGTGGCGGAGAACCTTGGTAAGAAGGTTACGATGATCTTCCCGGACTTTGCGTTTGGGCATGACCACCGCGATTATTTCACTGCGGCGATTGAGGCGCAGGGTGGTGAAGTTCTGGAGCATATTGCGATCCCGCCTACAGAGACATCCTTCACCAAGTACTTCCCAAAAATCCCGCGTGACACGGAAGTGATCTATCACGTCATGGTTGGACCGGCCGTGCTGACCTTTGTGAAAGAGCTCGGTGAGTTTTTTGGGCCGCAACGTCCGGAAATGTTTGGCTTTATCGACAGCTTGGAAGCAGTGGATATTGGCAGCCCAGGACTTGAGTTTCTGGATGGCACCTACTTCTGGGAAGGCAATCCGCGTTATGCGCAGGAAGATCAGTCCGAATATGACGCCTTTTTCCGGGAACGGGTTGGTGTGGACGCCAACGGCGCTTCCGTGAGTGATCCCAAAGACGTGTCCACTTACGCGCATATGTTTGGCTGCTGGGAAACGCTGCACGTTGTGAAAGCTGGGATGGAGAGTGCCGGATATCGCGGGCCGCAGGATCGTGCTGCGCTAGTTGAGGCCGTGGAAGCGATGACCGACATGCCGCATTCCAACGCGCACCCACAAGGGGGAAAAATCTTCAACGGCAAAACCCACCAGGTGTTTGGCCATCAATACATCACCAAAGTGGTGGATGGAAAATTGCTCTTGGTGCACACCACGTCGATTGAAGACACGTTCTATCCGGACGAGGTGGATTACACCTCGCAGGCGCTCTGAGAGTGAACTTGGGTGCGGTGCTCAAGCCGCGCCCATTTTGAGGCGAGGGTGTTGATGGATTTTGGACCATATTTGATGCTTGCCACGTTGGAGGGCGCGGTCACGGCAGCTGTCTTGGCGTTGACCGCTTCTGGCTTGGCGTTGGTGTTTGGGGTTATGCGGGTGGTGAACGTCGCGCATGGTGAGTTTTTTATGCTGGGTGCGGTCTTGGCCTGGTGGGTCACGCATATGTTGGGTGGCTCAGCGGCTTTTGGCTTTGTTATCGCACTGATTGTCGTGCCGGTTTTGGTGGGTCTTTTGGCGGTGGTGACGGATTTGACCGTTCTGAAACGGATCAACTATGATCCGGAACGTACCATTGTTGCGACCATCGGTATTTTATATATTTTGCAGCAGGTTACCTTGATGACCTACGGACCAGATGCGCGGCCCGTGGTGCCGCCGTTTAACACTCGTCTGGCCCTACCTTGGTTTGAGTTTGTCGATAGAAAAATCAGTCTGTATTGGCCCTGGGGGTTGTCTATCACCAGCTACAAACTTGCGGTGATCGGTGCTGCCGGATTGGTGTTGATTGGTCTTTGGGTTCTGATGACGCGTTCCAAACTGGGACTGTTGATGCGGGCCACCGAACAGGACCGCGATATGGCTTTGGCCTTCGGCATCCCGGTGGAAAGGGTTTACGCTTTGGTGTTTGGCCTTGGGGCAGCCATGGCCGCATTGGCAGCGGTGTTGATTGTGCCGATTCAGCAGGCGCATTATCTGATGGGCCATGATCCGCTGTTGCTCAGCTTTATTGTGGTCATCATCGGTGGATTGGGCAGCTTGCCTGGAACCGTACTGGCTGCGTTGCTGATCGGGCTATCTGACGGAATTATTTCGGTTTTCTTCTCTCCGACACTGGCAAAAATCCTCGCGACACTGCTGGTGGCGCTTGTTTTGGTGTTCCGGCCTCAGGGCCTGTTTGGAGCGCGTGACACATGACTGGAGACATTCGGAAATCTCTGCTTCTGCACGGCGGCGTGCTGACTGTGTTGTTTGCCTCGCAATTTGTGCTGCCTGCATACCATCACGGCAATCTGGCGCGGATCATGGTGCTGGCCAGTTACGCGATGGGTTACAATTTGTTGTTTGGCTACACGGGGTTGTTAAGCCTTGGTCATGCGCTGTTCTTTGCGGCAGGTCTTTATGGCATGGGGTTGGCAATATCACAGTTTAGCGTGAGCGCTGGCGTCGCCTTGGCAGTGGGTGTTCTATTTGGCACCCTTGTAGGCGTCGCGATTGGCGCCTTGGCACTGCGTACAGAGGGGGTCGCGTTTATGATTGTGACACTGATGTTCGCGCAGGCCGGGTACCTTACAATCCTGTACTTTGGACAATACACCAGAGGGGACGAGGGGTTTGTTATTGCGCAGGCACATCGGAACATTGCTGGATGGGATCTGTCCGACCCGTCAATACGATATTTTTCTGCATTTATAGTATTTAGTGCCGCCTTGTTAATGTGCTTGGCAGTGGTAAAATCACGCTTTGGAAAAGTGCTCATCGCCATTCGCGAAAACGAAGAGCGTGCTCGCATGCTTGGGTATGACGTGGACAGGTACAAGTTGGCAGCGATTGGATTGTCCGCATCTCTGGCTGCGTTGGCCGGGGCTGCGTATGGGGTGTTGTTTGGGTATGTCGGGGCCTCTTTTGCATCGGTCCAATACTCAATTTTACCCTTACTGTGGGTCCTGCTGGGCGGTACGGGAACAGTCCTTGGACCATTGGTTGGAACGCTGTTTATGTTTTACCTAATTGATCTAAGTTCCGGCGTCACAACCGCTTACATGTTGATTGCCGGTGTGGTTTTGGTGTTCCTTACGTTGTTTGCGCCGCAAGGTTTAATGGGCGAGTTGCGTCGTCGGGCTATTCGGTGGCTTCCATGACCCTCTTATCTGCCAATAGATTAATTAAGAGATTCAACGGCTTGCTCGCAGTAGACGGGGTAGGACTTGACGTGCCACATGGCCAAGTTCGCGCCCTAATTGGGCCAAATGGCGCCGGCAAAACCACGTTGGTCGGGATGTTGTCAGGTCGTATCGCACCGTCGTCCGGTCGCATCACCTTTGATGGGAATGACGTGACCAGCTGGCCGGCACATAAACGCATTGCGGCAGGTATTAGCTACACTTTTCAAATCACATCCATATTTCCAAACCTGAGTGTGTGGGAAAACGTGGCTTTGGCGGCGCGGCGAAAGCGAACAACAACTGAGGCGGTAGAAAACGCAGTTCGCGCGGCTTTGGACGAAGTCGGGTTGGAGGCACGGCAAACAGTGGATGCCGGGGATCTGAGCTACGGGCACCAGCGCTTGTTGGAGATTGCAATGGGCCTGGCGCAGGCACCAAAATTGTTGATTTTGGACGAACCAACACAAGGATTGGCCGATGGTGAAGTGGCTGATTTCGTGAGATTGCTCGCCAAGCTACGCGGCCACATCACCGTTCTGTTGATTGAGCATAATATGGATGTTGTCATGCAAGTGGCTGATTTCGTGACGGTTTTGGATTCTGGTAGGGTGATTTTTGAGGGAGCACCGGAAGAGGTCAAAGCAAGCGAGACAGTGCAGGTGGCGTATCTAGGAGGTGGTGATGCTGCGGCTTGAGGGGGTGTCGGCAGGATATGGGCGGGCGCAGGTGTTGCGGGAGGTGTCTTTTGAAGCGAAGGCAGGGGAAATCCTGTGCTTGGTCGGACGCAATGGCGCGGGCAAAACAACCACGCTTAAGGCGATCATGGGATTGCTGCCACTGATGGCCGGAAACGTCACGTTGGAAGAGACTGTCTTGTCATCATTGCCAGCCCATTTTGTGCCTCGCCACGGAGTTGGTTATGTGCCGCAAGGGCGGCGTTTGTTTGGCGCGTTGACGGTTGCGGAAAACCTTGAGGTCGGGCGTTTGACAAACGGTAAGGACCGGCTTGTTGTAGAGGAAATTCTTTCAATCTTTCCCAGGCTTGCGGAGAGATTTCGGCAGCGCGCCAACACCTTAAGCGGCGGTGAACAACAAATGTTGGCGATGGGCCGTGCGATGTGTCTGCGCCCTAAAGTGCTGTTGCTGGACGAGCCAACGGAAGGGCTACAACCGTCTTTGATCGTTGCGATTCAGGACGCGACTATCCGGATGCGAGAGCAAGGCGTTGCGGTTGTGTTGGTGGAGCAGCGGTTGGACGCGATTGTCGAACTGGCAGATCACGTGGCGCTCCTGGAAAATGGACGGATAAGAGGCATAATGACGCGTTCAGAGATGGCTTCTAACCCGAAAAAACTGGCGTCACATCTTGGGGTTTGACGCAGTAAAAACCACGTCGGTATTGCGTCTGTATCGCGACTGTATTGCGGAGGTGCAAAAATCACCTTGAATCCGATTCATCACGTGAGCTTCTTCAACAGCAAAAGGAAGATCGTTTGTTCTGCTTCGTTCAAAGGCGCAAGCGTGTCTTGGGTGATTTGGTGGGCGGCGGGCGCAACAGCTTCGAAAAGATCCCAACCTTGCGCAGTGGGCTTGAGCAATATGCGGCGTTGGTCAGTCGGGTCCGGGGAACTGGTCACAAGGTCTTTGGCGCGCAGACGATCGACCACGCCTTTGATTGTGGCGCCGTCCATTGCTGTGGCGCGGCCTAAGGCGTTTTGCGACACAGCGCCATGTTCGCAAAGTTTGGAAAGCGCGGCAAACTGGGTAGGGGTTAAATCAGAGATGGCATCCGCGAAT
Source organism: Shimia sp. (assembly GCF_049116215.1). Taxonomy (GTDB): domain Bacteria; phylum Pseudomonadota; class Alphaproteobacteria; order Rhodobacterales; family Rhodobacteraceae; genus Shimia. Next base: position 574,802 of record NZ_JAGDZB010000003.1, read on the forward strand.
ATCGACAAATGCCGTTGATTGGCGCGGCGAATTAAGAAACCAACTTGGTCGTCCAACGCGTAGGAGTCTGCGGCGGCTGATGCGGTGAGTTGTGGGGTTTCGGAGGTCATCTCAGGAAGCCTTGTTGCGGGCGCTGATGTGCGATTTGTTGACAGACGTGTAAAAGCTGCCGCAAAATCCATTGGTATACACACAAGTTTTTGTGCGCGCCCTGACGATTTGAGAGGTCACCATGGGGATTTATCATCGCCCCGGCAAGTTGAAAGATGCGCTCGCTGTATTGGCGACAACTGGCGCGCGGCCCGTGGCTGGGTGCACGGATGTTTTTGCTGGCACCGACGCGCAGGAATTGCGGGGCGAGGTGTTGGACGTGACGGCAATCGACGGGCTGCGCGGGATTTCAAAAACACACGTTGGATGGCGCATCGGTGCTACAACAACCTGGCGCGACGTCCTTGGTACCAAGCTTCCGCCGGCTTTTGACATGCTCCAACAAGCCGCACGTGAGATTGGCGGGCTGCAAGTTCAGAACGCGGGTACAGTGGCTGGCAACCTTTGCAATGGGTCTCCAGCGGCAGACGGGGTGCCGCCGTTGTTGGCGCTTAATGCTCAGGTCGAATTGGCGTCGGAGCAGGGGACCCGGATCATCGATTTGGTGGACTTTGTGATTGGGCCGAGAGCCACAACCCGCCGCGAAGATGAGTTGGTGAGCGCTGTGTTGGTGCCGGACGCCAGTGTGTCGGGGGACAGCCGATTCCTAAAGTTGGGCGCACGCAAACATTTGGTGATTTCGATTGCGATGGTAGCTGTGCGTCTCGACGTGCAAGACGAGATCATTTGCGACGCAGCAGTGGCCATAGGGGCCTGCGGGCCGGTTGCAACGCGGGCAGAAGTTTTGGAAAGCGCGTTGGTTGGAACACGTGCCGACCAAGCTGACCGATTGGTCAGCACGGCGCGTCTTGAAGATGTTTTGACGCCTATTTCGGATGTGAGGGGCGAGGCAAGCTACCGCAAAGCTGCGGCGTTGGAGCTTGTTCAGCGCGGGATCTCTGATGTCTTGGAAATGCGCTCATGATTTCCTTTAGCCTCAATGGTGATCCGCAGACCGTAGACGTGCCGCTCGGGCGGCGGTTATCCCAAGTCTTGCGGGAAGATCTCAGCTTGCGCGGCACAAAGGTGGGCTGTGACGCAGGGGATTGTGGCGCTTGCACTGTGTTGCTGGACGGGGAAGCCGTTTGCGCGTGTCTAACACCGGTCGCACAGGTGGAAGACCGTCGGGTCGAAACCATTGAAGGTTTGGGGGCATCGGGGCCAAACCCGTTGCAGAGGGCTTTTTTGCGTCATGGCGCGGCGCAGTGCGGGATTTGTTCACCAGGCATGATAGTGGCTGCGGAAGCTTTGCTGCGGCGGGAAAGTGGCCCTGATCGGAGTGCTGTTGAGGCTGCGCTGGCGGGCGTTTTGTGCCGCTGCACGGGATACACCAAAATCATTGATGCGGTTTTGGATGCTGCCGGAGGTGGCGCAGGACCGGAGCCTGAAGCGGGCGCAGCGGTGGGTGCTCGTGTCGAACGACTGGATGGCGCTGCCAAGGTTATGGGCCACGAGCTTTTTGGTGCAGATGTGGTGCCCGAAGATGCTCTGTATGTGCGTGCGGTGCGCAGCCCTTATCCGTCAGCGCGGTTTGAGTTTGGTGAAATTGAGGATTGGGCTGCCGAAAAAAGTGTGCAGATCTTTACAGCCAAGCACATTCCAGGCGTGAATTGTTTTGGTGTGATTGAGAGATTTTCTGATCAACCGGTGCTTGCCTCTGAAGCCGTGCGCATGGCGGGCGAGGCCGTGGCACTGGTGGCAGGTCCCAAAGACGTTGTCCAAGCGTTGGCATTGAGCACATTTCCTGTGACCTGGGATGAGATGACGCCATCACTGGACGTTCAAAGCGCAACGGTGTCCGACGCAGCGCGTATACACTCTGATCGCGCGGGAAATAAGCTGATTGCAGGGTTTGTCAAGCAAGGGGACGCGGAAGGCGCGCTTGCCAATGCGGCCCATGTTGTCGAAGGGGTTCTGCGCACAGGCCATGTGGAGCACGCCTATATTGAGCCAGAAGCGGGCGCCGCCTGGATGGAGGGAGATATCCTCAACATTCGCGCCTGCACCCAAGCGCCGGTGTTGGATCAGCAGAGCACGGCCGGGGTGCTTGGATTGTCGGAAGACAAAGTGCGCATTCGGCCGGCGGCCACTGGCGGTGGGTTTGGGGCAAAGTTGGATTTGACGGTTCAGCCGTTGCTTGGGTTGGTCACCTTATTGACCGGTCAGCCCAGCGTCATGATTTACACGCGTCACGAAAGCATGGAGGCGAGCACCAAACGGCATCCTGCTGATATGCAAGCAAAAATAGGCGCGGATGCGGATGGCCGTCTGGTTGGGATGGAGTTTGAGGGTGACTTTGACACCGGTGCCTATGCCAGTTGGGGGCCAACTGTGGCCGTGCGGGTGCCGGTACATGCCAGCGGTCCTTATGTGGTGCCAAACTATGTCGCCAAAGCGCGGGCGATCCACACCAACGGGCCAGTGGCCGGTGCTTTTCGCGGGTTTGGGGTGCCGCAGGCAGCGGCCTTGCAGGAACAATTGCTGGATCAATTGGCAGACCAGGTGGGCATGGATCGCCTGACCTTTCGCCGTCTCAACACGCTGTCAGACGGCGTGCCCACGGTCTGTGGTCAGCACCTTGAGGGGGTTGGCATAAGTGCCTGCCTCGGCTCGCTGCAGCCGCGCTGGGACGCGGCGTTGATTGAAGCGGCTGCGGAAAACGTCAAATCTAACGGGAAGGCACGCGGTGTTGGAGTGGCAAGCTGTTGGTATGGTTGCGGAAATACTGCGCTGCCAAACCCTTCAACAATGCGGATCGGGATCACGGCGGAGGGGCAGATTTGTCTGCATCAAGGTGCGATGGACATCGGTCAAGGGGCCAATACGGTGATCCCGCAAATGGCTGCGGATGCGCTTGGCGTGCCAGTGCATCAGATCACGCTGATTGACGCGGACACTGCGGTGACTCCTGATTGTGGAAAGACTTCGGCCAGCCGGCAGACGGTGGTCAGTGGTAAAGCGGCTGTGTTGGCTGCGCAGGCGTTGCGGGCACGCGTTCTTCAGTTGGGAAATATGGGGGACGAGGCAGATATCACCTTATCCGGGGCGGTGCTGACGTTGATGCAAGGGTCGGCGCTGCGGGATATTTCGTTGCGAGATCTGCCAGAAGACGCGTTTGGCTATGTGCTTTGGGCGGAGGAAACGTATGACCCACCTACGAAAGCATTGGATGAAAACGGTCAAGGTGCGCCTTATGCGGTGTACGGGTATGGTGCGCAGCTGGCAGAGGTTGAGGTCGATCAAGCGCTGGGGACCGTGAAAGTGCTCAGGATCACGGCTGCGCATGATGTGGGACAGGTCATCAATCCCTTGTTGGCGGAAGGCCAAATTGAGGGCGGGATCGCCCAGGGGATTGGGATGGCGTTGATGGAGGAGTTTCATCCGGGCAAGACCGAAAACCTGCATGATTATCTGATTCCAACCATTGGCGATGTTCCTGAGATTACGTCACATTTGATCGAAGTGCCTGATCCGGAGGGGCCAATGGGGGCCAAAGGGTTGGGGGAACATGTCTTGATCCCAACTGCACCTGCGATTTTGAATGCGATACGGCATGCGACAGGAGCTGTGTTGACCCAATTGCCTGCCCGTCCCGATAGGGTGTTGGCAGCGATAAAGGCAACAAAACCATGAGCCGCCCACCGAGACAGCGCGAGGAAAAAATCCGATGTGACGCTTGTCCGGTGATGTGCTTTATCGCGGAAGGGCGCATTGGCGCCTGCGACAGGTATGCCAATATCAACGGTGAGATTGTCCGCTGCGACCCTCTGACGGTTTTGGATCGGGCCATCGAGGCAGGAACCGAAGTTCGTCCGTTTTTGGGGCGTGACTGGCATGACGGATTGTCCACGGATGACCTGTTTGTCACCGCAGTTGGGGCAGGCACCACTTATCCTGATTTTAAGCCAGCGCCATTCCTGGTGAGCCGGGAGATTGACGGCGTTGATTTTGTCACCGTCGTGACCGAGGCCATTTTTTCCTACTGCGGCGTGAAGGTGAAGATTGACACAGATCGGCACTTGGGGGCGGAAGGTGCCGTTGTACGCGCGCAAGGAGAGGCCGTGGGGCTGATGGTGACCAGCGAATATGGCAGTCAAATGATGAGCCTGGGCGGAGTGGATCACCTGACCGGCGGTAGCAAAGCTGAAGGGCGTGTAACCTGCGACGTGTTGTTACAACTCTTGAACCGCGCGCCGGTGGTTTTGGACGTAGAAGGCGGGGCCGAGGTTGTGGTTCAGGCTGGCGCAGCACCGATTGTGGACGGCCAAAAAGAAGTGCGGATGCGGGTTGGCTGTGGGTCGGCGACAATTGGGATGTTTGCCAGCCAGTGGAAAGGTTTGGTCGACGAAGTTGTTGTCGTCGACGATCACATCACGGGCGTGGTGAGCGAACATCAAGCGGGCAAAGTGATTGGTTGGCCGGACAGTGGCATTCGCATCAAAGGGCGACGCAGTACGCCTGGCCGGTACTTTCAGGTGGCGCAACCGGGGCTTGGTTGGGGCGGCACGGATATTGAGGATCCTTTGAGCATACTTGGTCCGTGGCGGCCAGAAAAAGGCGCGCGGGAAGGTTTGACACTTTTGATGGTGAGCACCACGGGGGAGCACGCTGCCTACTACGTGCTTGACGCTGACCTTGTTCCGCAGAAACGCCCGCTGCCGGAAACTTTGGAACCTTCGGTGGCTTTGATTGCAGAAAACTGTGAGGCTGCTCTTTGCACCGTTATGTTCATGGGCGGGGCAGGTGGGTCGCTCCGGTCCGGCGTGACCCAAAACCCTGTGAAGCTGACACGGGCGGTACAGGAGAACGAAGCTAAAGTAACAGTCGGCGGCGCGCCGGCCTATGTCTGGCCAGGGGGCGGGATCACGCTCATGGCAGACGTGACCAAAATGCCGGATGGGGCGTTTGGCATGGTGCCAACGCCGGCGGTGGTGGCCCCATTGGAATTTACCGTGTCGCGCGAGGCTTATCAGACATTAGGTGGGCATATGGATCAGGTCCGTGGCCTTCACCAGATATTGAATGAAGGTGGCGCGTATGTCCGCAGCACGCATGTGGTGCCCACCAAACTCAAAAAACCATGAAAAATGGGCCGCAAGTGAGTTGGTTACCAGATGGTAAGCGTTTACACATGCACCATGGACCCATTGATTTAATTGTCGAAATTTGGGGTTCTGGGAAAGACCAGGCGTATCAACGGGCGGCGTTGCGGTTTCATTCAATCCTAGAGGAGTTGGTGGCAGAGCTGCCTGATTTGCGACGGCCTGCAGTGTTGCACGCGAGGTTTAACGGGGCGATAGCCGCCGCCATGCAGGACGCCGTTGCGCGACATTTGCCGGAGTTTGTGACGCCAATGGCGGCGGTGGCGGGTGCTGTGGCAGATGAAATCGCAAGCGTGATCGCGGGTACGCCAAATGTACAGAAGGCCTATGTGAACAACGGAGGCGACGTTGCGCTGGTTCTTGAGCCCTGCGAAACGTTAAGGGCTGATGTGGGGGGCGGCATGGGACGCGCCGCGTTGCATGGGGCAGGTAAGATTAGAGGCATCGCAACGTCTGGTTGGCGCGGGCGCAGCCTGTCATTTGGCATTGCGGACGCTGTGACAGTTTTGGCCAGCTCCGCGGCGCTGGCAGATGTGGCCGCCACGTTGATCGCCAACGCAGTGGATCTGCCGAGTCATGATGGAATTACGCGGGCGACTGCTGAGAGCCAACAATTGGACAGCGATCTGGGCAACAGGTTGGTGACGGTTGCGGTGCCGTCTTTGCCAGTTGCCGATGTGGCCGACGCGTTGAGACGTGGGACAGAGTTTGCAAAAAGTCTTGGGGAAGCCGAGGGGGTTTGGGGAGGTATGCTTGTGTTTCAAGGCCAGGTGGTCACGTTTGGTGATCTCAACCTCAGCAAGACCACCGAATGATCTTATTGAGGGGCCTGATCAGGTGCCAACCAGTCATGCCAGCTGTGAAACCAATTTCCAGCGAAGGCACAAGACGGGAGAGAATTGGCAATCTCGGACTCCGTCGAAATTTGAGACCGGATAAACCAGTGCTCACTTTCGACTTCAAACACCTCAACAGATGTCGAGGGAAACCGTTTGAACAGCGGAGCAGATGACAGCCTCACTTTAACTTTAGAACCTATCACACTAATTTTTCTCGATATATTTGTCGATTTTAGTCTTGGCTTTTGGAGGTAAACACTAAGTTTTGGCGACCAAAAACTGATGCTGGACACGGTATTGGCGTCGGTATTCTGGCCAAAACCGTCTGCCGCCCGCATTGGAAGCAATGCCCCATGCCCGAGAGTCATAACATGGGGAGGCGCAGCGGTTTTTTGGAGAAATGCGACAGCATCCCCTAAATCCCGTATCAGAGGCGCAAAACGCACCTGACCCTGCGCCGGCCAATAGGAGTTCCAGACAATGAGGTAAAGATCCGGCCCAGAACGTGTTTGGAGTTGGCGCAGTTTGGTCATCATTAGGATCGCGTCCCGCGCATCTTGTTCTGTGGGGCCAGGAAGGATCAAAAGTGGCGCATGACCTGAACCACCGGAACGTCGGGTTTGAACCCAAAACAGGTTGGCCGAACGTGTACTAAACACCAAAGCCGCGTCAGTGGGGCAAAAATTTGCAGCTGGGGGGAAGTCCTTGGCCAAAGAGCCCTCACGTTTGTTGAGAATTTCAGTTGCGGCAAAGCTGCCGCCATCTTCCGACGGCGGGTAGGAGAAAGATTAGTAAAAGACAGCACACTGCCAGTGGTTGGATCAGATCATGTAAGCGAGAGAGGGAAGTGTATTTCACAACTCACATAAGGAGCAGTCGCAAACAGGAGAATTGCGGAAAGCGACCATTTTTTTGATATTTTCCGCCAAACGAGCAGGAATAGGATGGGCCATGCAGTCTGCGTCGAACATCGCCCAAGTTGAACACGATTTTGGAGCTGGCGACGAAAAGTCGTTGGTGGCTAAAAGGGTCTAAGAGCGCCGCACGGTAACTGACGGCACGCAACGTGAGGCTGGACCAAGCTGAAGCGGAGGTCAGACGGCCCGCACATTGCATGATCCGGATATCAGCCAATTACGGGGGATTGACTGCAGAATTTCGGGCAATGGTTTGACATCACCAAACAGGCTCGGAGAGTCAGCTTTGTTCCATCACGCGCGCAAGAGCGCAGAATTGTTCGAGACCAACCACCTCCGCGCGATCTGTTGGTTTAATGCCCGCAGCAATCAAACGGTCCTCGATGTCCGGCGCTTGTCCCTTGAGGGCAGACCGCAGCATTTTGCGGCGCTGATTGAAGGCGGCAGCAACGATCCGCGACAGGGTCGCGGCATCCGCGGGGTAGCGTGGCTCTGGCAATGCTGTGAGATGCACCACTGCGGAATGTACTTTGGGTGGTGGTGAAAATGCACCCGGCGGCAAGGACATGACGATATTGGCATTGGCCCGCCATTGCGACAGGAGTGCGAGGCGACCGTAGGCTTTGGAGCCCGGCTGCGCTGTGATACGTTCCGCAACTTCACGCTGAAACATCAATGTCAGGCTTTGCCAGAACGGCGGCCATTCCTTGGGGGTCAGCCAGCGCACCAGAAGTTCCGTGCCGACATTGTACGGCAGGTTGGCGGCCACGCGGATGGGCGGCGTGAGATGGCTCAGCGGATCCACTTCCAAAGCGTCGCCATTGATCACCTCAAGTTGGCCAGGGTAGGCGGCGGCGATTTCCGCCAGAGCAGGCATGCAGCGGTCGTCTTTTTCAATGGCAAGGACCTTGCGCGCGCCTTCTGCCAACAGCCCCCGGGTGAGACCGCCGGGGCCAGGGCCAATCTCAAGGACATCGCAATCCGTCAGTTCGCCCGCACGTCGCGCGATCTTTGCAGTGAGGTTGAGATCCAGAAGAAAGTTCTGTCCCAAAGATTTGCGTGCAGAAAGACCATGGGTCTCAATCACCTGACGCAGCGGAGGAAGGTCATCAATTGCGCTCATGGGATATGCCTTGGTTCTGGCGGCTCTGCCGCGGGTGGATGCCTCCGGCGGGGATATTTCCGGCCAAATGAAGGGTCAAGCGGATTGTGCCATGCGGTGCGCCATGCGCAGAGCGGCGATTGTGCTCGACGGGTTGGCCTGACCGGTGCCTGCGATGTCAAAAGCGGTGCCGTGATCCGGCGAGGTGCGGATAAATGGCAGGCCGAGGGTAACGTTGACGCCGCCGTCGAAGTCCAGCGTTTTGATCGGGATCAGGGCCTGATCGTGGTAGGCACAGACAGCCACGTCATACCTTTTGCGTGCTGCGGCGTGGAACATGGTGTCTGCTGGCAAAGGTCCGGAAATGTCAAAACCGTCAGCCCGAAGTTTGTCCAGAACGGGCGCAATGATGGTTGCATCCTCATGTCCCATGGCACCTCCTTCACCGGCGTGCGGGTTCAGGCCGGCCACCGCGATACGCGGATGCGCAATACCAAACTGCGCTTGCAGACCTTTGGCCGTAATGCGGATGGTCTCTTCAATCAGTTCCGGCGTGAGTGCGGAAGGGACGTCTGACAGCGGGATGTGGATTGTCGCCGGTACGACGCGAAGCATATCGGAGGCAAGCATCATGACGACGTCGTCTACGCCGCCAAGATCCGCAAGGTACTCCGTGTGTCCCGGGTAAGGAAAATCCGCGCCGTCCTTTAGAGCCTTTTTGTGGATCGGCAAGGTACACATCGCAGAGGCTTCACCGTTCATGGCAAGATCGGCGGCATGGGCGATTACGTCGATTACCCCTTCAGCGTTGTCTGGAAGTGCAGCACCTGGTGTACGACCCGCAGCAAAAGGGTGTGGCAATACAGGCAGCGTGGTGGCCATGGCGTCGCTGGCCTCCAGCGGGGATTGCAGCAGCTTGTGAGGCACAGAGCCGGGCAGATGTCTCGGGTCCGCAATCAAGAAGAAGGACAGCTCATCTTTCAGCGCGACCCATGCTTTTTCAGCAATTTCCAGGCCAACACCGGCTGGTTCACCACAGGTCATTGCAATGGGCGCAAGGCTCATTTTTCAATAATCCGTGCCTGCGCGCGCAGCTGGCTAAGGTAGCTGTTGGCGTAGCTTTCAAGTCGCAAGTTGCGCAGGGACTGCGCCACATCTTCACGAGAGAGCTCGGCATCGTTGATCTCGGCTGTGCGGCCACACAGCATGAGCACAATCAAGTTCTGTCCATCCGCTGTTGTCAGGTTGGTCGAGATTTCATTGTCGTCCATTTTGGCCAGTTCGATGGCCACATCCCGTGGTATTTCGTTGGGCTTTTGCGTTTCTCGGAACAGACGCTCCGCTGGCAGCCCAAAGCCGACTCCAAAAAGGTCGTCACATTTGTCCACGGAAGCCCGCACTTTGGCGGCTTCTGAAAGAGCCTCTTCAGTACGGCCGCCTGGAATGTAAAACTTTGCGTAGTCGACGGCAGAGTAACGAGGCGCGCTGCGGCCAGTCTCGGCGATACCACGAAGCTGAAAAAGCGCCACAGCATTAGGCAATTGCAGCGGAGGGGACACTTCGCCTTTGCGCAAGGAGGTCACAACCGGTCGCAAAGGCGCCGGAAGGTTGGTGACATTCATCCAGTCAACGTGGCCACCCTGTTCCTTGGTCCCGGACGCGGAATAAATGCGGGCTGCGGATTCAAACTCAGAGAAGCTTTTTAGTTCAGAGATCTGCGCTGCGAGACTGTCCACTTGTCCGCGGGTCTGAGGGGTAACCGGGATGATGATTTCGGACAGCAAAACCCGGACGCCACCTTGCCCGCTGTTTTGCGCAATTGCTCGATCAATTTCTGCTTCGCTGACCTCTGCGTTTGCACCAAATCGGGACTGCACCACGCCGCCCCAGGCAATCTGGGAAATAATAAAGTCGCGCAGTGATTCCTCGGAGATGCCCTCATTCGCCAAGGCCTTGAGCATGTCTTCTGTCTTCATGTTCACGCGTTTGGCAAAATTTTCCAGCCCTGCGGTTACACCTTCTTCCGAAGCGGCAATCCCAGCTTGTTTCGCCGCTTGCAGCTTGAGCCGATCCTCAATCAACTGTTCACGCGCCAGATCCAGGGGATCCCCAGGCGCGCTCATGATCACCAGGAGACGGGCGCGTTGTTCAATCTCAAAATGGGTGACCACAGAGTCATTCACGGCAATGGCAGGGCCAAAGGCGTTTTGGGCTGAAGCGGGCAGAGCGGCAAATCCAATCATTGCACAGGCGGCCGTTGTGCTGGCTAAGGCGCGAAATGCGGTGCGGATCATCGTGCGTGGCATCATGGTGTCGTCGTCTTCCTGTAGGTCAGCCGCATTTGCGGTCGTAGCTCTTATCGTTTGAATTGACCGAAAATCCAAGCAGGGCCACGTTGAAACCCACCTTGGTGCTCGATTGTACGGTAGAGGATGTTGAAAAACGGCGCGAGAGGGAAAGCTCAACGCGCAGACATTCGTTGCGATATTCCAACCCCAGGCCAGCCTCTGACGTTTCTCCGCTCACCGCGTCAAATTGCCAGTCCATCATGCCGGTCCAATGACGGTTGATGCGATAACTACCGTCAAACTTCATTTCAGAAATGTCTTTGTCGCGCGATTCCGCGAGGTCTTTTTGAAGCCAAATGTAACTCGCATCGAGCCACAACCGATCGTTGGACCAGCCCAGACGCGCGCCGACTTTGTCCAGGTCGCCTTTGGTGTCGAGCAGGGCACGGCCGGTGAACAAAAGCCCACTTTGGTTGCTCAGTTGACCGGCGACGAGTACGTCGGAAGACGTGCCAGACAAGCCCGAGCTTTGGGTGAAGTCTGGTTGAGCGTCCTGTCTAAACACCTGCCCAAACGTCAGGTTGCCGCGCCATCCCGCGTTGCTGACACGTGACCAGTTCACACCAACGGCCGTAGACAAGCCGCGCTCTCGACGATCGTAAGACGGGAAACGCGATAGGGCGAGTAGGTTGCCTTCGTCAAACTCCACGTGGGTGCTTTCGTCGTTGGCAATGTCGAGTGTGTCGCCACCGGTCCAAGCAGCTTGGGCCAGTGGCTCCAGGATGTATGTCGCGCCGTCGTTGCCGGATTTGACCATTGGATAGCGCAGGTAGGCTGCGACAGACGGGGCCAAACCGCTATCAAAGGTGCTGACAGAACTGTCGTTCTCCGTGCGATAAGCGTCAAAGGCAAGGGCGCCGGTTACACCTGTGCGCAGCCCGTTGCCCAGGGTCCAATCTCCCAGCCATTGCACGTTTGCATTGGCACGTCCGACATCCCGACCGGGGTCTCCGTCTTTGGTGGAGCGCCGCTGATGCCCATGCGCTTCGATGCTGGTGCGCAACTCGCCGCCCCAGATATTCAAATACCTCCTTTCGGTCTCAGCTTTGAGCACGAGGAACGGAATTTCATCGTTGTCTTCGTCTTCGCGCAGCGTTTGATAATGATAGGCGGCAAAACGCGTGTTCTCGGTCCGGCTGGCGCGCGCGATGGTTATGTCGCTGTTGAGGCGGTCGTCGTCGGAATAGTCGTAGTCAGTCAGATAGGTGTCATCAGAAACGGCTTTAAGGTCAAAGGTCAGCTTATAGTCCTGACCAAGTTGAAACAGACCTTCGGCAAAGACATAGCCGCGAATGATGTCCGTGCGAATGTCATCGTCGGAGATGGCACCCTCGAGTTGAATACCGCCACGCTCAAAGGCTTGCCGGTACCGGAACTCCATGGTGCGGGTTTTTGACGACAGATACGGAGACAGAACCAAATCGCGATCTGTGCCCCACGGGATGAAGTAAGGCACTTTCACACCGTAGCTCAGCAGACTGGAGTGGTTGAACTCGGGAATCAAGAAGCCTTGCGCGCGATCCAATGTGGGGTCGGGCATGCGTAAATGCGGGAAATAGAACACCGGCACATCCCGTACCAGAACGCTGGCGTGGTCAAAGTAGAGCTGTTTTTCCACCTGGTCGTGCACCACCCGACGTGCACGGATACGCCATAGAGGTGGTTCGCCATTTTCGCAGACATGACAGGAGCTTACGGTGGTTTTATCAAGCACGCTGTAGCGGCCTTCGACCCGTGTCATGCGGGCGGCGGCCAATTGCACCTGATCCGCCATAACCACGCGGGCGCTGTGGATGAGGCCATTGCGCAGATCGGCGTCCAGCTCGGCAGCATCAGCGACCACAGATATGGTCTCGCCTTGGGTGATGCGGATCGGGCCAACCAGAGAAATTTCACCGGTCTTGTCATTGTAGGTGATTTCCTTGGCGATCAAGCGGACATCATCGGTCAGCGCTTCGACATTGCCGCGTGCGATCAGCAGGCCATCAGCTGTCAGGTTGACCGAGTCCGCCACCAGAACCACGTTTTGTGGCTCCTTTTCCGAGGCTTGCTGTGTAGTGTCAGTTGGCTGCGTGGATTGAGCGGTGACTTCGAAAGGCTGTCCCAATGTGAGAGCCGTAGCGGCCAGAACGGGACAGAGGAAGCGCGGAGAGATCGTCATCCGTCCTCCATATGCAACAGCAGGCCAAGAGCCAACAGCACACTTGCGATCGGCGGTGCCCAGGCGGCGAGCATCACTGGAATTTGACCATTTTCTCCAAGGATCTGGGCGAAGTTTCGGATGAAGTGCAGGCTAAATCCAATCAGTACAGATGTCAAAACCGCGATGCCAGTGTTTCCAAAACGCGTATGGCGCATTGTGAAGGCAGAAGCCACCAGCACCATGGCCATCAGGAAGAGCGGCTGTGCCAGTTCCATTTGCAACCAGACCTGATGGCGGCGCGCGGAAAACCCGGCATCATTAAGCTCGGCGATGAAAGAGGGCAGTTTCCAGATTGAAATGGAAGCGGGGGTGCCAAACCTTTCCCGGATCCGGTCGGCGGTCAGCGTGCTTGGAAAGGTGACCGTGTTTTCGCGAAGGGGATCAGAACCTTCGCTCAGGCCGGCATTTAGCAACCATGTGCGCACGTTGGAAAGCTCCCAACCGCCTTCGACCAAGCGAGCAGAGTCTGCTTCAATCCGTTTTTGCGGCCCGTCTTCTTGGCCGTAAGTCACGATTGTAATGTCACGGAAAATGGACGCATCGGTGTTGGTGCTACCGGCGTGGATCACCGCGTGCCCAGATTCACCGCCCTGGCGCAACCAGATACCCTCATCGGACAGGGATAATGCGCTGCGTCCGCCGGACTTCAACATGTCGCTTTGCAGTTCATATTGCACAGAGGTAGCAGCCACGATCGGGTTCAGCGTGGTCACGGACAATAGGCCGATGATCAGGGAGACTGTGGTGGGCGAGAGCACGGACACAATGCCGGAGCGCCCGGCGGCGCGCACCACAACCAGCTCGGAGCTGCGGGAGAGGTTTATGAACAAAGCGATTGTGGCTAGAATCACAATCAGAGGCATCAATTGATAGAGGCTCTCCGGTGTGCGGAGCAGCGTCAGGTTCAAGACTTTGCCAAACCCAACGGCCTCCACATCATAGCGGCGAAGTTGCTCCATCATGTCGACCAGTACGGTAAGCACAAAGAAAACAGTGCAGATGGCAAGGAAGATCCAGAGGAATTTGCGGGCAAAGTAGATGTGAACCGTCATTGCGTCACCCTCCGCCGCCACCGAATTGGGTTGGCCGAGAAATAGAGTAGGATACCCGCAATCACAAAGCCAAGGAAGCTTGGGACATACATCAGTGGCCAGAGCTCGGGGTTTGAGCGGACCGGATCGGCTATGGCGTTTTTCATCGCTTCCAGGATGACCAGAATGACAAAGGCAGCAATGATCTGTCGCCACACGCCAAAGCGGCTAAACCCGCCTGCGAGCAACATCGCAAAGCCAATCAGCGCAAAACTGATCGTCGACAAAGGCATGGCAAAGCGATCATGGAGATCTTCGGTGATGCCGCCAATGCTTTCACCGGATTGCTCTGCAATTGCGCCGATATTTCCAATGATTTCCCAGGTCGGGAAATGACTGGCGGACACACGAGGCGCTGTCTCAGGATCGATCAGTGAGCTGATATCGTAGGAGAAGTCCGCGAAGTTGGTGGTCATCAGCGTGTCTGTGTCCTGGCGGTGCAATTGCGCCAAGCCGTCCACCATAACCAGTTTGGGTCCGGTTTCATCTTGCACCAAATAGGCGTCTGATGCGGTGTAGGAAGTGGCACGACCTTCGGTGCGATGGTCGGCCAAAAAGACATCTTTCAGAACCCCATTGGGGGTGATCTCGCGGATGTAAAACGTGACACCGTCCGCCGGGTGCAAAAACGTACCATCGGTCAAAAGACGTGCCGTTACGTTTTCGGTGATTTCTTTCTGCCGTTTGCTCAATTCCGAATTGCTGGTCGGAACCAGGAAATGTGTGAGCGCGGACAACATCAACGCTGTGATCGCGCCAAAGATCGCCACTGGTCGGGCGAGCCGCCAGGGACTGAACCCAGTGGCCTGCATCACGGTCAGCTCACTTTCAGAGGACAGCCGGTTGGTTACGTAGACCGTGCCTGCAAACACCGCGATGGGCAGCACCAAACGGATCACGTTGGGCAGCGTTAAGACCGACAATTCCAGAAAGACGGAGACATTTTGGCCGCTAGCAATCAGCTGATCAAACAGCGAGACCGCGCGATTGACCCAGTAGACGGACACAAGGATCAGCGCAAAAAAACCGAACAGAGTCAGGAACTGCGACAGGATATATCTGTCGAATCTGCTCACCTGCTGAGAATCCCCCGAACCTTATTATTGAACGGCACTTTAGGGGAATTGTTTGGGCGGTGAAACTGCTATCTGGCGAAGTGCTCTGGTCAAGCGAGAAGGCGCGCGTTAGGTGTTTCGAAACGCGATTTTGGAGGTTTGTGATGCGCCCTGTGACGATTTCTTTTGAAGAAACCCAGCTGGATGAAATTGGCCAAGTGGAAGGGCGCATTGCGGTCTTTGTGCCCGCAGAAGGCAACTTGGATCAGGGTGCCCGCCGCTTGAACCGGTTGACCCGTGGTGCAGTGGAACGGGTGCGTGAAAACAAGGCAGAAGATGCAAGCCTCGGGACTGTGTTTAGCCTGTCCTATCCCGCAGGCGTGGCCGCTGAGGCTGTGGATGTGGTGATCCTACCGCGTCGCTGTTCGGTTGAAGACGCCCGCAAAGCAGGCGCCGGTCTTGCCAAAGCGCGTGGGAATGCGGCATTGACCGTGCTCGCCGGGACCAACCCAAAAGCGGCGCATATCGCCTATGGCATTGCGATGCGCGATTACGGTTTTGACGATCACAAAACAGCGGACGCCAAAGAGGACGCGCGGGCGGTGATCATGATGGTCAGCAAACCAGAGGAAGTTGAAGAGGCCGCAGCCCCGCTGTTGGCCGTGGCGGAGGGCACCTTCTTCACCCGCGATTTGGTGAATGAGCCAGCCAACGTGCTAACCACAACTGAATTCGCCAACCGGTTGGTGGCGCTCAAAGATCTGGGCCTTGAGGTTGAGGTGCTGGAAGAAGACCAACTGAAAGAGCTTGGCATGGGCGCGTTGCTGTCCGTGGGCGAAGGTTCTGACAGCCCGTCCAAGGTGGCTGTGATGCAGTGGAATGGCGGCGAGAAAGATGCAGCGCCTTTGGCCTTGGTCGGCAAGGGTGTGGTGTTTGATACCGGCGGAATTTCCTTGAAACCAGCCGCAGGCATGGAAGACATGACCATGGACATGGGCGGTGCCGGTGTTGTGGCAGGTGCCATGAAAGCGCTGGCGTTGCGCAAAGCGAAAGCCAATGTGGTTGGTCTTGTTGGTTTGGTGGAGAACATGCCATCCGGCCGCGCAACCCGTCCGGGTGATGTTGTGACATCGATGAAAGGTGATACCATCGAGGTGATCAACACCGACGCTGAAGGCCGTTTGGTTTTGTGTGACGTGATGCACTATGCGCAAGAACGCTTTAAGCCAGCAGGTATGATCGATTTGGCCACGCTGACCGGTGCAATTATCATAGGCTTGGGCCACGAAAATGCGGGTGTGTTTTCCAACAATGATGCGCTGTGCAACGGGTTCCTGAAGGCTGCTGAGGCGGAAGGTGAAGGGGCGTGGCGGATGCCACTGGGCAAAGGCTATGCCAAGCAGCTGAAATCGCGGATTTCCGATGTGAAAAACGTGGGTGGTCGTCCGGCAGGCTCAATCACCGCTGCCGAATTCTTGCAGCGTTTTGTGCAAGACGGAATGCCGTGGATTCACCTCGATATCGCAGGTGTTGCCAGCGTGAAGTCCGAGACCGCGCTGGCACCGGCTGGCGCAACCGGTTGGGGAGTCAGCGCGTTGAGCCGCTTGGTTGCGGATAAGTTTGAGGCCTAAACCTTGGGTGCCGCGTATTTCTATCATCTGACCCAGAACTCCATTGAAGTCACCTTGCCGCGTCTTTTGGAAAAGGCGCGGGGGGCCGGGTGGAAGATTGCCGTGCGCGGACGCGAGCAAGGTCGCATGGAATGGCTGGATCAAAAATTGTGGATGCTGGGGGACGTGAGTTTCCTGGCCCATGGTATGGTCGGCGGTCCGCATGATGCTTTGCAGCCGGTTTTGTTGACGACAACGCGCGATAGTCCCAACGGCGCAGTATGTGTGATGTCGGTTGATGGTGCGGATGTCAGCGCGGATGAAGTCAACGCTGCGGAACGGGTTTGCATTCTGTTTGACGGGCACGACCCAGAGGCGGTGCAGCATGCGCGTGGTCAATGGAAGGCGCTGACCGACGCGGGGTGTGCGGCGCAATATTGGTCCGAAGAATCCGGTAACTGGCAGAAAAAAGCCGAGTCTTCAGGTGGATAGGGCGCGTCTTTAACGCGTTAGTATCAGCTTGCTACCAGTGATGGTAATTTGATCAAACAGCTGTAGGTACGTCATACCTAGCAGAGATTGGCTCATCTCACCTTCGTTCACGCTGGCGCGTACATTGCGATCCACGTGGCCACCAAGCGCAACCTCGTCCAAACGTACGGGCGCAATGCGCACTTCGCCATTAGCGGTCATGGCACGGCCAAAATACGGTAGGTTCTCTGGATCCAAACCGGCACGGCTGGCATCTGCTTGAGTGAGGACCACGTCGGTCGCGCCGGTGTCCACGACAAAAAGAACATCAGCACCGTTCACCGACAGTGTGGCATAGTAGTGGCCATCATTGCTGCGCGGAATTTCAACGCGACCTTCATCAGCCAACACCACCTGGGTCGGTTTCACCGTGCTCCGGATGTCCTCCCACATGCCCACAACGGCTATGGCACCCAGGAAAATCAAAGCCCAAATGGCTCCATAGCGGAGTGTTTGCCCCAAGTTGATGCGGCCAGACCCAATGGTCCAAATCAGCACCATGACCAGCAGCAAAAGCAGGTAGGCGAGATTGCCAAAAGAGATTTGTTCCATGTGCCTAGCCTGCGAATCCGAAGTCTTTGAGACCATCCAAAATGAACTGGACCGACAGCGCGGCCAGCAACATCCCAAGTAGGCGTGTGATCACAGTAATGCCAGTGCGCCCAAGCAATCGTTCAAAGAAACCGGAGGTCAGGAACAGGCAAAACACAATGGCCAACACCAAAAGGGCAACGCCGAGCACAGCCAGAGTGGCTTGCACTCCTGAGCCCTGACCGGCCAGCAAGATCACCGAGGTGATGGCGCCGGGTCCCGCGAGCAGGGGGATGGACAGAGGGAAAATCGAGGGATCGGGATAATCTTCCTCAGCGCCCTCGGCTTGATCCTCACGGCGTTTGGTGCGCCGTTCAAACAACATATCAAAGGCGGTCACAAATAGCAGAATACCGCCGGCAATGCGGAAGGCTGGCATCGAGATGCCGATGCCGCTAAGAACGGCTTCACCCAGAAAGCCAAACACGGACAAGATTACAAAGGCGGTCACGCAAGCGCGGATTGCGATTTTACGCCGTTCGTTGGCGGGCACACCCTGTGTGAGCGAGATGAAGATCGGGAACAACCCGATGGGATCAATGATCACAAAGAGCGTCACAAAAGCGGTGATGAAGGCAGCACTGTCCATGGTGCGTTGAGGGCTCCTGTTTGTGTTGGATCAAACGCTACGCTTAGCCTTCTGCCTTTTCCAGCTTTTCCAATGCCTTCATCCAAAGTTCCTCGGCGCGGTCCTGCGCATCCCGCACTTCGGCATACTTCTTTTGCCAGACGGCCATCTCCCCAAGCTTCTCATCTTCGTAGAGCGTTGGGTCTGCGAGTTTCTTGGCCAACTTTTCAGCCATGTCGTTGATCTTGGCAACACGTTGCTCGGATTTCTTCACCTCAGATCGCAGGGCTTGAATGTCGTCTCGGCTGGCCTTTTTAACAGCAGGCTTTGGCTTGGATTTTGATTTGGATCCGGCAGGTTTGTCGGAGGTCAGCAGAAGCTTGCGGTAGGCCTGGAGATCTTCTTCATACGGCTTCACAGTGCCGTCTTTCACCAGCCACAAGCGATCTGCAACCAATGTCAGCAAGTGCATGTCGTGGCTGACTAAGATGACCGCGCCGGTGTAGGCGGTGAGCGCCTCAACCAAAGCCTCGCGGCTTTCGATGTCCAGGTGGTTTGTTGGTTCGTCGAGGATCAACAGATGGGGTGCATCAAGCGTTGCCAGCAACAACGACAGACGCGCTTTTTGACCACCGGACAGGCGGCCAACTTCGGTTTCAGCTTGGGCCGCGCCAAGCCCAAAGCCTGCGAGACGGGCACGCAAACGGGCCTGACCTTCCGCTGGGCGTTCGCGCATCAAGTGCTGGATTGGCGTTTCGTCAACGTAGAGTTCATCCACCTGGTGCTGTGCAAAGAAGCCAATGCGCAGCTTATTGGAGGTGGTGAATTTACCACCCATTGGCGCGAGACGGCTGGACAGCAACTTGGCCAACGTGGATTTACCCTGACCGTTTTTGCCCAACAGCGCGATGCGGTCGTCTTGGTCAATGCGCAGGTTCAGGTTCTTGAGCACCACGGTGTCGTCATACCCAGTGGAGCCACCTTCAATGGCAATGATTGGCGGAGAGAGCTCTTCCGGCGTGGGGAAGGTGAAGACCACACGTGCTGCGTCTTCAGGCGCAGTAATGGGCGTCATTTTCTCCAGCATTTTTACGCGGCTTTGCGCCTGCTTTGCCTTGGAGGCTTTGGCTTTGAAGCGGTCCACAAAGGCTTGCAGGTGCTCGCGCTGCGCCTGTTGTTTCTTTGCCGCTGCGGCCTGCACCGCGCGCTGTTCTGCGCGTTGTTTGGCAAACTGATCGTAGGTGCCGGTGTAGTAGGCGAGCTTGCGCTCATCCAAATGCAGGATAGCGCCGACCGAGCGGTTGAGAAGCTCACGGTCGTGCGAGATGATCAGCACTGTGTGCGGGTATTTGACCAGATAATTCTCCAGCCACAACGCGCCTTCGAGATCGAGGTAGTTGGTCGGTTCGTCAAGCAGCAGATAATCCGGCTGCGAGAACAACACCGCCGCCAAAGCCACACGCATACGCCAACCGCCGGAGTAAGCCGAGCAGGGTTGTTGTTGGTCTTCGTGATCAAAACCAAGCCCTTTGAGAATAGAGGCAGCCCGCGCCTCAGCGCTCCAAGCATCAATATCGCTAAGACGGGTTTGAATTTCGGCAATACGGCTTGAATCGGTTGCGGTTTCTGACTCTGCAAGGAGAGCAGCGCGTTCGGTATCCGCCGCCAAAACCGTATCGATCAGCGACACCTCGTTTGACGGCACTTCCTGTGCCACACCACCAATGCGCGCGCGGTTGGGCAGGGTGATGCTGCCCCCTTCAAGCGACAGCTCTCCCCGGATCAGGCGGAAAAGGGTGGTTTTGCCAGCCCCGTTGCGGCCAATCAAACCCACTTTGTGGCCAGTGGGAATGGTGGCGGAGGCCTCCTCAAACAAGGGGCGGCCTTCAACGGAATAGGAGATGTCTGATATCTTAAGCATGGGGCGGGTTTGGCGCACTATTGCAGCGGCGTCAATCACCGCTTTTCAACCGCGTCAACGCGTGGTATCGCAGCGCCAATTCGAATTTCGGCCGGACGTGGTGTCTGGCCCTCACTTTATGGAGATACAGACATGGCTCTGGAACGCACCTTCTCGATCATCAAACCTGATGCCACACGCCGCAACCTGACTGGCGCCATCAACGCCAAGTTTGAAGAAGCTGGCCTGCGCGTTGTTGCACAGAAGCGTATTCACCTGACCAAAGCTCAAGCTGGTGTGTTTTATGCTGTGCACGCTGAGCGTCCGTTCTACGACGAACTGTGCGAATTCATGGCCTCCGCGCCAATCGTTGCACAGGTTCTGGAAGGTGAAGGCGCAATCGCGAAAAACCGCGAAGTTATGGGCGCAACCAACCCAGCAGACGCGGCAGCCGGCACCATCCGCGCCGAGTTCGCAGAATCTGTAGGTGAAAACTCCGTACACGGTTCTGACGCTCCAGAAACCGCAGCGGTAGAAATCGCATACTTCTTCTCCGGTCTGGAGCTGGTAGGCTAAGCCAACCGGTTCTACCGAGAACGACATTGAAGCGCGGGAGGGCAACCTCTCGCGTTTTTCTGTTTTGGCGGTTGGAAATGAGAGGCCAGCCCCTCACACTCCCCGAGATATTTTGAGAATGAGAAAGCTGAAGGTCAGGCTTCGCGTTTTTCGATCACGCCAATCATGTTGAGTGCCGCCTCAAGATCAGAGCGGCCTTTGTCATGGGAACTGGATTTGAGCGCATCAAAGCGTTTGCGCAAGGCATCTTTTTCTTTGCCTTTGCAATCGTTCCAGGGGCGGCCTTGTAGGCCCATCACCAGAACATAGTAGCCAATGAAATGCGGTTTTGTGCCGGTCTTGAGCAGACGGGCGTAGGTCTCATCGGCGCCCAGTGTGCGGACTTCTTCCGCGGTATGGATACCGGCGCGGGCGCAGGCCTCTTCATAGGCTGGGCCCAAGTTGCGAATGCTGGAAATTGGCTCTGACATGGCGGCACATTAGACCGCGTGGTCGAGCAGGGGCAAGCGGTGCCCACAGCATTTTGTTGTGATCCGCGGCGCAGTTAGATCATGGCCCAATCGCTGAAGATTGGCGTGTTGCTTGGCGCCGGCTTGGACTGCTTTTCCGACTGACGTGGCTGGTCTTTTTTGGACTGTGACATGGTGTGCCTCCTATGATGTCATGCCAGCACATTTCCCTTTCCCAATTATGGATATGGCCAGCGGGTATAGGGATGATTTTACGGATCACCTTGCGAAACTAATGCCGGAAATGGGGCCTTTTTGTGCGGATCGGTTAAGACTTGAGGCAAAAGTGGTTTGGATTTCGGGGGCTTTCAACGGCTCCCTCTTTGACCATGGATGTGTGGTTTCTGTTCAAAGTCAAGTACTTGGGGGGGTGCTCTTGATAGGTGCGGCAGGATGGAGAGCAGGATTGCCCCAAGGTGAAGGTTGTTTTTCTTGCACCCGGTTCGCGTTAATGGCTTTGTGGAACACATGTGATTTGAAGAGATTTGATGATATTTTCACCGTGAGCATGGCCATCCTTGATCGAGTTTTTGCGATGCCGCTTTGAAAGATTGGAAAACTAGATGGCGACAAAAGCCGAATTGGAAGCGGAACTGGCCCAGTTACGAGCTGAGTTGGCGGCGCGAGATATTCGTGAAAAAGCGCGTGCTGAAGAAGCCACGCCGTCAACCGAAGAAGCTCTTCAAGAAGAGGGCAACGATGGGGTCGAGGCTCAAACGGATTGGGAGACGGATATTGGAGAAATCCTTGCGGACCTCGAGGCGTTTCCGCACAAACAGCCATTGATGTTTGCCCTAGGCGCATTTGCGGTAGGCTACTTGATTGGCCGGGCGAAATAGGAGCGGGATGATGAGCAACCGAATTTCGAGAAATATTTCCATTATTCTGCGTTCAGAACGCTTGATCGCCCATCGGCACCTCGCGGTGTTGCGCCGTCAGACCGGGCTGATGGTGATGGCGCTGGTGGTGGCAGGCATTGGCCTGGTGATGTTGAATGTTGCTGGGTTCTTTGCATTGGAGGAGATCATGACGCCAGCGGCTGCGGCGTTGATTGTTGGCATTGTCAACTTTGCCCTCGCGGGGCTGTTTGTGTCTTTGGCGTCGTCCAAATCTGGCGTTGAAGAGGACATCGCAGCTGTGAGTGAAGTGCGCGATATGGCCATTGAAGATTTGGAAGCTGAGATGCGTCAGGCCGCTGATGAAGCCAAAGCCGCTGTGGACGCTGTCAAAACGATGGCGGCCAACCCGTTGGGAGGCATCGCACCAAGCGTGGCCGCCGGGATTGCCAAGGCCGTTGTCAAATCGATGAAGTCCAAGGAATAATGCGGCAGTCCAGAGGGAAGCGGTTATAGCGAGACAATTTTGATATTGTTGCCTTTGGCAGCCAGGGCAACCTTGCCTTCGCATAGACGCAGGGCGTCTTGGCCAAACACCTCGTGGCGCCAACCGTGTAGGGCTTGGACGTCTCGGCCACCGGACGCAAGAGTGTCCAGGTCTGCGGAAGAGGCGATCAATTTAGGGGCGACGCTGGAGCTCTCGGTCTTGGCTTTCAACAGCACGCGCAGCAGGTCAGCGAGCGCCGGGTTGACCTGCTGTTTGTCATCCCTCTTGGGGAGACGTGGCATATCGTCCTGAGGGCAGTCTTTGCCAGCCTTGATCGCAGCCAGAATTCCGTCAGCAATCTCGCCTTTGCGGGCTTCGCGCAGCAGCAAACGGGAGCGGCTGAGATCGTTCATATTGGCCGGTTTGGTGGAGGCCAGTTCAACCAATGCATCATCTTTGAACACGCGGTTGCGTGGGATGTTTCGGCTTTGTGCGTGCGATTCACGGAACTTGGCCAACTCGCGAACGATGGCGAGAAACTTCGGTGACGTGGTGCGGGTTTTTACGCGCTTCCAAGCGTTCTCTGGGTCGATGATATAAGTTTCCGGGCGGGTGAGCATTTGCAGCTCTTCTTCAACCCAATGCGCGCGTTTAGTTTCGGCCAGTTTCGCGGATAGGAACTCATAGATTTTGCGCAGATGCGTCACATCGCCAATAGCATAAGTTTTCTGGGCATCGGTCAGAGGACGGCGGGACCAATCAGTGAAGCGGGAACTTTTATCGAGGCTTTGTTTGGCGATCTTACGCACCAAGGTCTCGTAGCCCGCTTGTTCACCAAAGCCACAGACCATGGCAGCAACTTGCGTGTCAAAAAGCGGATCCGGGAAAACGCCAGCTTCGACAAAGAATATCTCCAGATCCTGACGCGCGGCGTGAAACACTTTCACAACATTGGTGTCGCGGAACAGTTCATACATCGGTTCCAGCGACAAGCCTTCGACCAGAGGATCCACCAAGACCGCGTTGTCATTGCCGTCTCCTGGCATTGCCATCTGAACCAAACAAAGCTTGGAATAGTAAGTACGCTCGCGCAGGAATTCCGTGTCGATGGTCACATAAGGCTCTTTGCGCGCCATTTCACAAAAGTGCGCGAGCTCTTCGGTCGTCGTGAGGGTTTTCATATGCAGCGTGTCTTCTTGGTGTGTTCTATGAGGCTGTGGATAACAGCACTACGCACAAACGTAGAGGAAAGCAATTGATCCACTCTTAAAGAGTGATGGGTGTGGTATTTCCTGCCGCAAAGTGGCGCAGAACCGCTGGGTAGAGCTTGTGTTCCTGTATCAAAACACGTGCGGCAAGGTCGTCAGGCGTGTCGCCAGCCTTAACAGGTACGCGGGCCTGGCCGAGGATCGGGCCGTCGTCCAGGGCAGGGGTTACGAGGTGCACGGTGCAGCCATGCTCTTTGTCTCCGGCTTCTAGTGCGCGGGCGTGGGTGTGCAGACCTTTATACTTGGGAAGCAGAGAAGGGTGGATATTCAGCATCCGGCCTTCCCAAGGCGCCACAAAGGATTCGGTCAGCACACGCATAAAGCCAGCAAGACACAAGATGTCCGGTTGGACTTTGTCAAGTTCGGCTTGCAGAGCCGCCTCAAACGCCGGGCGGTCACCTTTGAAGGGACGGTGATCTACCGAAACGGATTTGACGCCCATCGCCTCAGCTTTGGCCAACCCACCCGCATCGGCGCTGTTGGCCAAAACCAAGACTGGCTCGGCTGCGTGGCCGGGTTGCGCCATGTCTTCGAGGAGGCGGACCATGTTGGAGCCGCCACCCGAAATGAAGATCGCAACGCGTTTTTTCACAGGAGCGAGCCTGCGTAAGACACGCCTTCGCCAGCAACAACGGTGCCCAGTTGATACACTGTTTCGCCTTGCTCTTTCAGCAGCGCAGTCAGGGCGTCAGCTTTGTCAGCTTCAACAGACAGGATCATGCCAACACCGCAGTTGAAAGTTTTGAGCAATTCAGCCTCTGCCATGCCACCAGTTTTCGCCAACCATTGGAAAACAGGGGGCAGATCCCATGCGTTCAGGTCGATGTTGCCTGCCAGACCTTCCGGCAACACACGGGGCAGGTTTTCGGTCAGACCGCCGCCGGTGATGTGGGCCAGCGCATGCACGCCATCCGCACGAACCGCGGCAAGACACTGTTTTACATAGAGACGGGTTGGGGCCAGAAGGGCTGCGCCGAGCGTTTGGCTGTCGTCCCAAGGGCAGGTGTCGTCCCACTTCAGGCCGGAGACATCAACCAGCTTGCGCACAAGGCTGTAGCCGTTGGAGTGTACACCGTTGGAGGCGAGCCCCAAAAGCACGTCACCTTCTTTGACGCCTGCGGGTAAGTCCGCGCCGCGCTCCATGGCGCCAACAGAGAAGCCTGCAAGGTCGAAGTCACCGGCTTCATACATACCTGGCATTTCAGCGGTTTCACCGCCGATCAGTGCGCAACCGGATTGAACACAGCCCTCCGCGATGCCTTCGATGATGCGAGCCGCTGTTTCTGTTTCGAGTTTGCCGGTGGCAAAATAGTCGAGGAAGAACAGAGGTTCTGCGCCTTGGCAAACCAAGTCGTTCACGCACATGGCAACAAGGTCGATGCCCACGCCATCCACGTTGCCGGTATCAATCGCAATGCGCAGTTTGGTACCCACGCCATCGGTCGCCCCGACGAGGATTGGATCGGTGTAGCCTGCGTCTTTCAGATCAAACAATGCGCCAAAGCCACCTAGGCCTGCCATCACGCCGGAGCGTTTTGTACGTTTGGCGGCGGGTTTGATGCGCTCTACCAAGGCGTTGCCTGCGTCAATGTCCACGCCTGCATCTGCGTAGGTGATGCCGTTTTTGCCGTCGCTCATGGGGTATGTCCTTACAATCCGATGCTTGGCGTGGTCCTTACTGCATTGGCTCAGCGATTGAAACAGGGGAATGCACCACCTGCGTCAACAGGCGATGCAAGTGCGGCATTAGGCGCCGTATTGCCATGGAGCCGGCTGGTAAACGTAGCTGTCGCCTGATGTGCGCACTTTGCCGAGACCCGGGAAGTCGAGGTGTGATCCGGTGACCAACAGATTGTCTGCTACCGCGCGATCAAACATGCCGATCCTGGTTTCAACCGTTTGCTTGGCGTCGGTGTCAAAGGCGATTGTCAGATTTGGATTGTCAAACTGCAGCGCTGTCATATGCACCAAGTCGCCCCAGAACAGCAGCTGTTCACCGCTAGATTGTAGCAGGTAGCCTGCATGACCAGGCGTATGCCCGGGCAGAGGCAAACTTGTCAGACCTGGCAGAACCTCTTGCTCACCGCTTTGCATGATCAAACGATCCGCATAGGGCGCGATGGTATTGCGGGCGATCTGGAAGAAGCCACGGGAGCTTTCAGGCACGCTCGCCATGATCGCGTCATCATGCCAGAACCCGTATTCGGTTTGGCCAACAGCAATCTGCGCATTGGCAAATACAGCAGCACCATTGGCGTCAATCAAGCCACCGGAATGATCCGGGTGAATATGGGTGAGGGCAACCATATCAATGGAGTCAGCAGAGACATTGATGGCCGCGAGCGCTGTGTTCAAATCACCCAATGTGTCACCTAAGAATGATGACGTTCCGGCGTCGACCAAAACACGGCGACCGCCAATTTCAATCAGGAAGGCATTGACCGGGATTCGTACGCCGCCGGGGAAGAGTTTTTGCTGAGATCTTTCCAGAGCAGCGCTCACGCTTGCTGCTTCAAATCCAGGAATCATCTCCGGCGCAGCATCTAGGTATCCGTCTAGAAGCGCCGTGACAGTCGCGTCTCCGACCCGGAATCGGTAGGTGCCTTGAAAGCGGCTTTCCGAAGGTGTTGAAGCCACGACAGGTACAGGTGCTGCGGCCAAGGCGGGGGCTGCAGCGGCGGTGAACAGGAAGTTTCTGCGGTTCATCGACATAAGGATCTCCAATATCCCTGAAGCAAATTTGTGACCAGCAAGTGCTGGTGGGAGGGAGATAATCTTGAAATCTAGCGACTTGTACCGATGTGATGGTGATACAGGGCATTAGGAAGGCGAATAGCCATGGATCGATTTGGATTGTTGGAGACTTTTGTCAGCGCGCTAAATGAAGGAAGCTTATCTGCCGCAGGGCAGCAACGTGGCATTTCACAATCCGCTGCCAGTCAACAGATCAAACAGCTAGAATCCGATATTGGGCAGCAACTTTTGCACCGCTCGCCACAAGGCGTGTCAGCGACGCGTGCTGGAGCTCTGGTGCACGAACATGCCCAAAAACTTCTTGAGCGCTATGAATTGATGCTTGCGGAGCTTGAGGCGCTCGACACCGACGTGGCTGGCACCATACGGATCAATGCGGGGAATTTTCTTGGGCGTATCGTGTTCGGCCCTGTGTTGATTGAACTGGGAAAGGCGCATCCGGACCTCAACATTGTATTGCGACTTGAGGACAGGTTGGTGGATGTGGTGCGCGAAGGATTTGATCTTGCCATTCGCGCCGGAAGTTTGGGAGACACGGCTGGCTATGCGCGCAAAATTGCGTCCCTGGACACCGTGTTTTTTGCGACGCCCGACTATCTGGATGCCTGTGGTCGCCCAGAGCAACCAGAAGACTTAAAACGGCTGAAGTTTATACAACACCATGAAGACAAGTCCTTTGGACACTTTGATGTTCAAAAGGATGGTCTGTCTTATCAAGCGCCCATTCGTGTCGGATTTACGGCAGATGACCCGGGTATTATCGTCAACGCTGTGTGCCGGGGCATGGGATACACCCGCGCAGCACGGATGTTGATCCAAAAAGAGCTTGATGAGGGCATCTATGAAGTTGTGCTGCCTGCGTTCACAGCGCCCAGTAAAGATGTCTTTGCAATCTCACCAACCAAAACCATTCCCGGATCAAGAATTGACTTGGTGATCAACGCTTTCGTGGACAAATTGGTGGAGCTGCGTCGTCAGGCTGAGTTCAAAGTGGTCGAAGGCAAACTGACCGCTTGACGGCACCGGCGGCATTTCATAACCAAGCACTCGGCGGGCCTGTAGCTCAATTGGTTAGAGCAGAGCGCTCATAACGCTTTGGTTGCGGGTTCAAGTCCTGCCGGGCCTACCAAATCCGCCTCGTTTCTCACCAAAATTGATAGTGGATGTGGCCCTTTACCGGGCGCGACGATCCAAGCTGTTGGTTAAGGCTTTTACGCGGATAGTCCGCACACCCGCCATTTCCTGCTCGGTCAGAACCACAGCGGTTGTCACTTCGCGGGATTGGTCTGAGCCGCCAATGATGGGTTCAACTGGCGGACGCCCCATCAAGTTCAGCGTCAAGACACCACCCTCAAATGCGTTTTCGTTTGGCACAATGAGTCGGATGTCCGACGTCCCGTGCACAGAGGACACGCCCACCGCCATGATCAAGCGGCCTTCTGTCACTTTGTGAACTTCGACGGACGTGACCTTGTCGATCGGGAGCCCCCTGTATTCGGCGGTTTCCTGACTTTGAAAAAACGACCGCCCGTCCTCAGTCTTCTCCGGAATCAACTCGTTGGTTTCGGTTTGCACCTGACTTGCCTGATCTTTGCCCCACCAGTTGGAGGGATTCCATCGGGATTGACAGGCCGACAAAGCCAATGTCGATGTCAACAACAGTAAGACAGGGGTGCGCATTGATAGGCCTCATTCTTTGTCCCATGGGTTAACCTATTCGTTTCGCCTTGAAAAGCACCAGATGATGGTGCCGTGCCAGGGGTGGACCTTTGTGAGCGCGCGATTTAAGTGAGATACCGCAGTTCACGTCACAGGAGTGATCCCCATGGCCGCCCAAGCCTTTGAAGACATTGTTGAGGACTTTGAGTTCATTGAAGATTGGGAAGATCGGTATCGCTATGTGATTGAGCAGGGCAAAGACATGCCCGTGCTGGACGAGGCGCTGCGGGTGCCGGCCACCAAAGTGGACGGCTGCGCCAGTCAGGTATGGTTGCACCCAACCATTGAAGGCGGCGTTTTGACCTTTGACGGGGCAAGCGACGCGATGATTGTGAGTGGCTTAATTGCGGTTTTGCGCAAACTTTACAACGGGCTAACCCTTGCGGAGGTTGTGGCTGTTGATGCGCGGGCGGAACTTGAGCGTCTCGGGCTGAACGAACACCTGTCGTCGCAGCGCTCTAACGGTTTGCGGGCCATGATTGAGCGGATTCGTTTGGTGGCATCCGAAGCGGCCTAAAACGCCCTACAGGGCGTTGCCTCTGGCAGGGATATTTAGGGGTCAAATGAAGCGCGGGTGCGAAAATAAGCCAAAACGTAAAGCCGAATGGCTGTCGCGAGTCCGGCTTCCAGATCGCGCTCCGCATCAATTTTCGCCGCTAAGGCATTGATAGGAATTTCTTTTTCGTCCGCGATGTCGCGAAACGCCCGCCAAAAATCATCTTCCAAAGACACGCTGGTGCGGTGACCACGAAGGGTCAATGAACGCTTGATAGGGCGGCTCATTCGCGTTCTTTTCCGTCAAGCTCTTGGCGCGCCTTGTCTGCCTGCGCAGATTCAAGCTGTTTCTGGGCTTTGGTGCGGCCAAACTTTACAGCGTTTTCATCTGCCTGCGCCTGCTTGTTGGCGCGGGCTTTGGCTTTGCGGAACTTATTGAGATTCACAACGGTCATGGAGGGAGACTAGCGCCATCCCAAGGAGTTGCCCAGCTTGAGTTCCGTCACAGTCCTGCGGCGTCGAGTTCACAGGTGGTGATCTCATCAATCACCATGGCAAACACCGGCGTTGTGACCAGGGACACCCCACCCATAATCAGGATGAGGATCAGGTGTAGGGGGCGGATGTTCTGTTTTTTCATGGGATGTACCTAGGATTGCAGTCATCAAAATTCAAACGGTTGACCGCAATTTTTCCGTCGAAAAAAGAAAAAGGCGGCCCACAATGAGCCGCCTTTTCAAACTATTGAAGGGCCATGCTTACGCCTTTGGACCAATCATCTGCTCCGGCCGCACCACAGCGTCGAAGGTATCTTCATCAACAAATCCAAGCGCTACAGCCTCCTCTTTCAAGGTGGTGCCGTTTTTGTGCGCGGTCTTAGCAACCTTGGTTGCGTTGTCGTAGCCAATGGTTGGGGCCAGCGCTGTGACCAGCATCAGGCTTTCTTTCATAAGCTTATCAATGCGTGGCTCGTTGGCTTTGATGCCGTTCAGCATACGCTCGGTGAAGCTGTCCGCAACGTCGCCCAACAGCTGCATGGATTGCAGCAGGTTGTAGGACATCATCGGGTTGTAGACGTTCAGCTCGAAGTGACCTTGAGAGCCGGCAAAGGTCATGGCGGCGTTGTTACCCATCACATGGGCGGCCACCTGGGTCATGGCTTCGGCCTGAGTTGGGTTCACTTTGCCCGGCATAATAGAGGAGCCTGGCTCGTTTTCAGGCAAGATCAGCTCACCAAGGCCGGAGCGCGGACCGGACCCCAAGAAGCGGATGTCGTTGGCGATTTTGTACATCGCACCCGCCACAGTGGCCAAAGCGCCGGACATGAAGACCATGGCGTCATGTGCTGCCAGCGCTTCAAATTTGTTAGGTGCGGTCACGAATGGTAGGCTGGTGATGTCGGCCATATGACCTGCCACCGCTTCGCCCCAACCGGGCTGGGTGTTCAGGCCGGTTCCGACGGCGGTGCCGCCCTGGGCCAGTTCATAAATGCCGGGAAGGGCAGCTTCAACGCGGGCAATACCCTGGCGGATTTGATGGGCATAGCCGCCAAATTCCTGGCCCAATGTCAGCGGTGTCGCGTCCTGGGTGTGGGTCCGGCCAATCTTGATGATGTCTTTGAATTCTTCAGATTTCGCTTCCAAGCCTTCTGCGAGCTTGTTCAGGCCCGGCAGCAATACATCACGTACGGTCATTGCGGCGCCGATGTGCATCGCGGTTGGGAAGGTGTCGTTGGAGGACTGACCCATGTTGCAGTGATCGTTCGGGTGCACGGGGTCCTTGGAGCCAATCACGCCGCCAAGGATCTCGATCGCGCGGTTTGCAATCACCTCGTTGGAGTTCATGTTGGACTGCGTGCCGGAACCGGTCTGCCAGACAACCAATGGGAAGTTGTCGTCAAACTTGCCGGCAACCACTTCGGAAGCAGCCTGGATCACCGCGTCGGCGATTTTAGCGTCCATCTTGCCGGTGGCTTTGTTTTGCATGGCACAGGCTTGCTTGATCACGCCAAGTGCACGAACAATCGCCACTGGCTGTTTTTCCCAACCAATCGGAAAGTTCATGATAGACCGCTGGGTCTGCGCACCCCAGTACTTGTCAGAAGGGACCTCTAGTGGGCCAAAGCTGTCGGTTTCAGTACGGGTATCTGCCATGACGACCTCCGGTATAAAATGTCAGGAGTGTCATAACGGAAGTGGGGCAAAGTGCAATACTGTATACCGTGGGATACCGCTAACAAGGCGCGGCAAATCAGCCTTTGAGACCGAGGGCTAAATTCCAGGCAGGCGTAAAACCCCATTAGCGGCCCGTCCGGCCGAGGGGATCACTTACGGAAGCTGTCCAGAGAGACGACTTCGGCGTCTTTGCGCGGCTCTTCGACGATCTCTTCGAGGTTGATTTCCTCAGGCAGCTCATCAAGCGCGTCTTCCACTTCGTCCTCATCCTGGGTTTCAAACCGCAGGCCAAATTCCACCGATGGGTCCACAAAGGTTTTGATGGAATTGTAAGGGATATAAAGAGGTTCCGGCGCATCGCCAAAGTTCAATGTTACGGCGAAGCCTTCGTCGGTGACGGTCAGGTTGTCGTACCAATGCTGCATGACCACGGTCATTTCGCCAGGATAACGATCTGCAAGCCACTCGGCGATTTCCACATCTGGATGCTGAGTGTCAAAGGTGATGAAGAAATGATGCTCACCGGGCAGACCGGTTGCTTGAACATCGGTCAAAACCGTCTGAATCAGGCTGCGCATCGCGCGATGCATGAGATTTCCGTAGTCGATGGTCCCGGACATGTCAGTGCTCCGATAGTCTGTTGTTTTTACAATAGACCATTGCGCGGGAAACAAAAGACGATCCAGCGCAAAAAGTTGGCCTAAAGCAGACCAATTGTCATCGCGGCGCTGGCTGAGAGCGCTATCACACCCAAAAGTGGCAGGCGCAGTTTCAGCATTGCAAAGATTGCCGCGGCGGTCAGCACACCGGCAATTGGGTCAAAGCTGGTCAAGACGGGCAGGGTACCGATGGGACTTTGAGTGGTTTGGGCAAACAGGAGGTTGAGTGTGAACCATAGACTCAGATTGGCGATAACGCCCAAAACTGCGGCCGAAATCAAAGTGAGCGCGGCGCTGAGGCGCGGGTTGGACAAGATGCGGGACACATGAGGCGCACCGGCAAAAATCCAAAGGAAACAAGGAATAAACGTGCACCACAGTGCGAGTGAACCTGCGGTGAGCGCCAGGCCTGCGCCGCCTTGCAATTGGCCTGCCAAAGTTGCGACAAACTGAGTGACAAGGATCAACGGACCCGGCGTGGTTTCCGCCAAACCAAGCGCGTCCATCATTTGATCGGTGGTGAGCCAGCCGAAGTCCTGCACCACCGCTTGCACCATATAGGCCAACACGGCGTAAGCGCCGCCAAAGGTGACCACGGCCAGTTGTGAAAAGAACAGTGCTATATCTTTCAGAAAACCACCTGCGGACACAGCAAAGATCACGGGCACAAGCCAGAGCAGGCCCCAAATCGCGACGGCGGTCACAGTTTCCTTCCACGGATTTTGAACGTGGCTTTGGTTTATGTCAGTGTCCGTTGCTGTTTGCCCGGACAACATAAATCCCAATGCCGCAGACAGAACAATGACGGCCGGAAACGGCAAGATAGCTGAATACAACGCGGCAAAACTTGCCAACGCGATTGCTGCGTTTATTTTATTTGTCAGAACCTTACGCGACAGACCTAACAACGCTTGCACGATGATTGCCACCACCGCCGCTTTCACGCCAAGGAAGGCTGACGCAACCAGTGGCAGGTCGCCATAAGCGGCGTAGCCTGCAACCAGGAGGAAGATCAAAGCAGCGCCGGGCAGGACAAACAAACTGCCGGCGATGACACCGCCGATCGTGCCGCGCAGCTTCCAGCCACAGAAGGTGGCGAGCTGCATGGCTTCAGGGCCGGGTAAAAGCATACAGAAGGACAGGGCGCCGAGAAATTCTTTCTCTTTCAGCCAACCGGTGCGGTCGACCAGCTCCTGATGCATCAAGCCGATTTGCGCTGCGGGTCCGCCAAACGACAGGAGGCCAATACGTCCAAAGACGCGCAGCAAGTCGGTGTATGAGGGCATCTGTGTCATGGCTCTATGGCTAGCTCACAACGCCTCGGATGCAAGGTGTTTTTGACGGACCTAAGCGACCTTTTGCCCAGTCAGGCACATAGCCATAGTTTGCTCTGGCAGGAAGCCCATTTTTTCGAAAAAGGCAACCAAATCAAAGTTGTTATAGGCTTCGACCATGATTGCGCCTTCGAAGCGCACAAACAGTTGGCCAAAGCCAGTGATGCGATCACCGCTGACCGGGTTGAGAATGCTCATGGTCCAAAGGGCTGCGGCCCAGTCGCCGTCCACCATAACTTTTTCGACGCAGACAATTGGATCCTCTACCAGCGCCAAATACATGCTCGCCATTTCGCGGAAATCATCCGGCCCTACATCAAAGCCAGGCAAAACACCTTCTGCTTTACTATCAGGACGGAACATCTCGTCGATGGCGTCCATATCGGCTTCTACCCAAACACGCCGGAACCAATCTTCGATTACTTGCTGCTTATCTACAGACATTTTGAGTGCCTTCCAGTTGTATCCCCAAAGCGGACGCTACGGTCCAAAGAGTAAGTGAAAGGTTAAAAAGAAAGGTCAAAACGTGGCGAAATTGCGATTTTTAACAAATAAAGCAATTTTGACGGCAAAGTATTAATGCCGAGCCTCAAATTAACCATTTTTCGTTGAAAAATTAACATCTTCCACACTCAAGACGCGACTCGGTTAATTTAGGAAATTGGGGGAAGAAAGTGCAGGATTCTGTTGCCAGGTTCCTGCGGACCCCGCCTTAGGTCGCTAAACCTAAGGAGTTAGTTTCGGCGACATTTACAGCTTACGCTGCAACTGCCATTGCCGGAGCACGATTGTCATTTGCAATTGTACAAGTTTCGCCGATAACGGTGGCAGACAGCCGAAACAAAGCTAACTTCTTTAGACGTCCGTCGATCCTATTTCGTCCCCATGATCCTCAAATGAAGGATTTTTGGTGGAGACGCCGGGTACCGCCCCCGGGTCCGATCCGTTTATTACAAGCGCGTTTATGTCCATAGTCCCCGAAGGAACACCCAATAGATAAGACTGTTGCGCAGGAGGTGCAAGCGGCGTTAATCAAATTTTGGCGCGTCGGTAACACGTCAGTATCGCGACTGTTTCGCGGAGGTGGGGTTTTTGACGGCCCGGCAAGGGTTACCGGACCGTGCGTTGCGCCCCTAAATGTTAAGGCGCGTTAGTTATGTTCGGCGTAAGACGCGTCCCAGAAATCCCGCTCCAGTTTTACGGCCCGCAGAAATAGCGCCTCGACCTCATCCTGGGCCTCGACAGTCAGAGTTGGCCATACGGCGTCCAGTTGGCTGCGCAAGTATTCAACGACGCCCTCAAAGCCTTCCCCCGCATGCAGCGTGATCCATTCGGCAAAATAGAACGGCAGGTCGTTTTTGGGTGGGTTCACCGGCGTGGCCCAACTTAGATAGACCCACTCCGCCACTACCAGCACAGCCAACATCAATTCATAGCGACCGGAAGCGGCGGCTTCGGCCATCAGCGCGTTGAAACCTTCGGTGGGCAGCGCAGGCGGCGCGTTTTGCTCTGCCTCAGTCATGTCGAGCGCCTCAAAGGAGCGCAGGAAGTAGGTGTTTTCCGGGCCGGTGACCAAAGCGAGGAACTGTGCCGCCGGGACTGAATCGGCCAATGTCGGCGCGTGCGCGATGGCACTGGCGAGCAAGCGCACGAAGTTGCCGACGAACTGATAGTCCTGTGCCAGATACCAACGCATTTTTTCCAAGGGCAGGGTGCCTTCGGCCAATTCGGTGCAGAACGGGTGCGTGGTCGCGGCGGTCCAGTCTTCACCCGCAAGGGTGCGCAGATGGTCGGTTGGGCGCATAAATCTCTCCTGTTGTTCGGCTTTGAAGCCGTTTGGGCGGAGAAAACCCGCATCGCGTGTTGGGTGCAAGCAGGTTTAGTGTTTACGCCGTGGACGAAGTACGCGCATGTCCCAAACGACCCAGAGTGTTGTCCCGACTACAGCGAGGCATGTTATCCATTTGCTGACCGGGCCCATGGTGCCTTCGATCAGAAGAGCATGTACGACCGTTGAAAGAACAATGAGTACGGCGAGCGAGTTGTGCAGAATGGCCCAGTGTAGAAAGCGCAACGGCAAGCGGCGCCGTAACATAACTAGGAGTGCCGTGATGATCATGCCCCAGAGTGCTACGGCGCCGTAAAGCGAAAATGGAGTCGGGGAGACAAGGAGCAGCGCGTCAAGCGTATCGGGTGGGCTCGTCAGGTAGAGACCGCCGACATGCGCCACCACCGCCAGAACAATAACGCTGCCTGTGGCGCGATGCCAAATGCGCGCTGTGCGGGGTCTGAGCCCTGGGATGTGGCCGCCCGCCAGCAGAGGTTGCAGCAGGAATAGAATGAGACTGAGAATGCCAGCAAATCCCGCAACGATATACGTGGGGTCCCGATAGGCCAGGTAAGGACTTTGCGCCGCGACAACCAAGGGCACTAACAGTACAAGCGCCGCGGCGCTCCAGATCAAAAGAGACTTGGCCATTTGGCAAGATCAGGCGCGTGTGAGGACAAAGTCAACATTCAGAGTTGTGTCACGTGCACTTGGCATGACTGGGCGCAAGAAGACCGTTTTAAATGCGCCGTCGTCATAGGCAAGATGTGCGTGCGGCTGGCCAAAGTTAGGCACAATCTGGTGCATTTCCAGATGGTAGGTCCCATCCGCCTGTGTGAGAACAGAGCCATGGTTGAGTGGTTCGCGCTCGCCGCCAATAGTGGTTGCCGCCCAGATTTGTATACGGGCATTTTGGATCGGTTGACCTTGACCCGCCAGACGGACTTTGCCCGAAATATGAAACCCATCGCCCAGTTTTTCGACAAACGGCGCGTTTGGACGGTAGTTGTTTGATCCGCCGCGCATTGTTTGAGTTGGCTTCAATGACTGAGCGAGAGCAGGTGAAGTCATCCCTGAGGCGACCAGGGCCGAAGACAGGCCAGCACCAATCAAAAAGCGGCGGCGATTGTAGTAAGGCGCGTACATGACAAACTCCTGTGGCACGGCGTGGGTGGTCCTTGACGCAGTTTGCCACAGGCGTTGAGAAATTCAGTGCACATGTTTGTGAGCGCCGATGCGTTTACCGCCGGGCACGTGCCTCCATCGCTTCTTCACCAAGCGAGAGTGTGTAAGAGGTGAGTTCTGCTAGGGCTTCGTCGGCGTCGGTGCTGGTTTGCATCTCCAAGGCGTCGGCGATGCGGGTGTGCAGGCCAATGATCACATCGCGGTTGCGCTGTGTGAAGGTGATCATGTTCATCAGCGGTTGCATGGCCTCAACCGCGCCAGCCAGTTGATAGGACAGCACCGGGTTGCCTGCGCCATCGACAAGGGCACGGTGGAAGGCCACGTCGCTGTCACAGAAGCGTTCATCGGAGAGGCCTGGTTGGGCCTGACGGTGGATTTCCGCCCGCATGGTGGCGAGGTGATCCGGTGTGCGGCGTTGGGCCGACAGGGGCGCGCAGGCGCGTTCTAGGGCAAACCGCGCTTCACAGGCGGTTTCAAAATCCACCGCATTCATTGACAGCAACAGAGTGCTGGTCGTGATGTGCTGTGCGTAGGCTTCATCGTAAGACAAGCGGCGTACGAAGGCTCCGCCTGTAGCGCCGCGTTGAGTCCGGATCAAGTTTTGCGCCGCGAGTCGTTTGAGCGCCTCGCGCACGGTTGGTCGGGAGACGTCAAATTGGTCCGCCAGCTCAGATTCCGAGGGCAGGCGTTCGTCGACATTCATGTCGCCGGAGATGATCGCATCGCGGATCGCTTTGGCGATTTGCGCGGAGAGGTCGGCTTTGTTCTTGGGGTCTATTTTCAATTGTCTGACATTTAGTGTTTGCTGCGCGTTTAATTGTCTGACATTTTAGACAGCAAGTTGTGAGTCGTGGCAAGAGGAGGAATGCCGGGATGATCGCGGATCGCATTCGTTCTATGTCGGGTTTTCATTGGGTGGCGCTGTTTGGCGGCATTCTGGCTGCGTGGACTGCTCTGTTTCTGATGGCCATTCCGGCGGAGATGCGCGAGCTCAATGCAATTTACGGTGCGGATTTCTGGGTCAGCCTGTGCACCATCACGCCGGACGCCAGCGGCTTTGCCCGTGTGCTGTTGATGTGGGTTGTGATGAGCGCTGCGATGATGGCACCCACGGCTTTGCCAGCCTTTGCCACCTATGATGACCTGGCGCGACAAGCGCCGGGCGCGAGGTTCTCCGCGCTTGTCGGTGGGTACCTTGCGGTATGGATAGGTTTTTCCATACTCGCCGCAGCGCTGCAGATGGTGTTGTTTCAAGCGGGATTGCTGGGCGCATTGGGCGAAAGCCGGTCGGCGGTTTTCTCAGCCTTTTTGCTGGTGGTGGCGGGGCTGTATCAGTTCTCGCCCATGAAAGAGGCCTGTCTGTCCAAGTGCCGCATGCCGATGACGTTCTTTATGCAGCATTGGGATGAAGGGCCATGGAAAAACGGATTGCGTTTGGGGCTGACCTGTCTGGGCTGCTGCTGGGCGTTGATGCTTTTGGCATTCGTGGGCGGCGTGATGAACATTGCCTTTATGGGGCTGGCCACGCTGATCATGATTTTTGAGAAACTGCCCGACGTTGGGCGTTGGGTGACAAAGCCGCTGGGGCTCGTGCTGCTGTGCAGCGCGGCCTATGTGGCGGCGCACGCCCTGTGAAGAATACTTAAGGAGGACCACACCATGGCATCGGACAACATTACGGCGCCAGCCAAGATCGACAACCGCCATCCGGAGGCGATGAAATCCGGGTTGGGCACCATTCCGTGGACTATCAAGGGCGAGCTGATCCTGAACTGTAACTGTACAGTGTTCTGCCCTTGTGTGGTGAGCCTTGGGCTGCATCCTCCCACGGAAGGCCACTGTCAGACCTGGGGCGGTGTGCGGATTGACGAAGGTCAGTACGGTGACGTCGACCTGTCGGGCCTCAACATCGGTCTGTTGATCGAGATCCCGGGCATGATGAGCCGTGGCAACTGGAAGGTGGCGCTGTTCATTGATGATCGGGCCAGCCCGGAGGCCTACAACGCGCTCGTTGATATCTTCAGCGGTAAAGCCAAGGGCACCACAGGCCTGTTCCAGGTGCTGGTGGGAGAGATCATTGGCGTGGAGCGTCAGCCTGTGTCTTATGATACCTCCGAGGATGGCAAAACCCGCCACATCACCGTCGGCAAGAAGATCGAGGGTGTCGTCTATCCGGTTGAAGGCAAGAACAAGGACGAGGAGATTGTGATCTCCAACACCAAATACTGGATGGGTCCGGACATCACGGTGGCAACAGCCTCCAAGGGCCGCGTGCGCGCCTTTGGTCGGGTTTGGGATTTTGGTGGACGCTCTGCTGAAATCTGCCAGATCGACTGGCACGGACCTCGGTAAGGCCAATGTCGATGATCACGCCCGAATACTGTCAGATGATGGCCAAGTATAACGCCTGGCAAAACCAGACGATGCGTGCGGCGTGTGAAACACTGACCGAGGCAGAATTGCGGGCCGATCGTGGTGCGTTTTTTGGCTCGGTCATGGCGACAATCAACCACATCCTCTGGGGCGATGCCCTGTGGATGAGCCGCTTGGACGGCGGGGATGGGCCGTCCAAGCCGGCGACTGAACATGCAGAACTGTGCCCGACTTTTGGTATCTGGGCGCAGGAGAGAAAACGCATGGATCTGCGAATTGTGCAGTGGTCAGAAAGTGTTACCTCCGAAAGCTTGAGTGGGGATTTGAGCTGGCATGCGCAGATGTTAAACAAAGAGATGCTCAAGCCAATGGCGCTGTGTGTGGTGCATTTGTTCAATCACCAGACACACCACCGCGGCCAAGTGCATGCTATGCTGACCGGCTTTGGTCGCACCACAGAAGATACGGATTTGGTTTTGATGCCTGAGGAGGTTTCATGGCTCTGATTTCCCCATCACGACGGCTACGACGCACACCGTTTTCGGACGGCGTCGAAGCG
This sequence comes from Shimia sp., assembly GCF_049116215.1. GTDB lineage: Bacteria > Pseudomonadota > Alphaproteobacteria > Rhodobacterales > Rhodobacteraceae > Shimia. The sequence goes on from NZ_JAGDZB010000003.1 coordinate 613,565, forward strand.
GCCGGTGTGAAGGCCTATACGGTCTATAACCGCATGTTACTGCCGACGGTGTTTCGCTCTGTGGAAGAGGATTATCGTCACCTCAAAACCGCTGTGCAGGTTTGGGATGTGTCCGTGGAGCGCCAAGTCGAAGTGCGCGGGCCGGATGCGAGCAAGCTGTTGCAGATGCTGACGCCGCGGGACCTGCGCGGCATGTTGCCGGGGCAGTGCTATTACGTGCCCATCGTCGATGAGACCGGCGGCATGTTGAATGATCCGGTGGCGGTTAAACTCGCCGAGGATCGGTGGTGGGTTTCGATTGCCGACAGTGATTTGCTGTTGTGGGTCAAAGGCATCGCCTACGGCTATCGGCTGGATGTGCTGGTGGATGAACCGGATGTCAGCCCGTTGGCGGTACAGGGACCGAAAGCGGACGATCTGATAGCACGTGTGTTTGGCGAGAAAGTGCGGGACGTGCGGTTCTTTCGCTTTGGCTGGTTTGAGTTTCAGGGGCGTAGCCTTGTGGTGGCGCGGTCCGGCTATTCCAAACAGGGCGGGTTTGAGATTTATGTCGAAGGCAGCGACATCGGCATGCCGCTTTGGAATGCCCTCATGGAAGCGGGCAAAGATCTGGATGTTTATGCGGGATGTCCCAACCTGATTGAGCGGATCGAAGGCGGGTTGCTGAGCTACGGCAACGACATGACCGATGACAACACGCCACATGAATGTGGCTTGGGTCGGTTTTGTAACACCAACACCGCGATTGGCTGTGTGGGGCGGGATGCCTTGCTGCGCGTGGCGCAGGAAGGGCCTGTGCGACAGATCCGTCCCATTGAAATTCATGGCGCGGCAGTGCCGTCCTGTGACCAGTTGTGGCCAATCATGGATGGGGATGATCACGTGGGCAATGTGAGCAGCGCGGCTTGGTCGCCAGATTTCACCACCAATGTGGCGATCGGCATGGTGCGGATGACCCATTGGAAGTCAGGCACCGAGGTGGATGTGGTGACACCAGATGGGGTACGGCCAGCAACGGTTTATGAGGCCTTCTGGCAATAGCGGATGTGGCTGAGGGCGGACGCCTACGGCAAGGATATTTTGGGAATGAGAAAGCCGGGCGGTGGTCTGGCGCGAGAGGAGAGATGAGATGTTCAAAGCACTGGTGATGGACCAAAACGACGAAGGTCTGGCAAGCGCGTCGATCAAAGATCTGACGCTGGACGACCTGCCCAACGCAGAGGTCACGGTGGCAGTGGAGTACTCCACGGTGAACTACAAAGACGGCCTGTGCCTGTCGGCCAAGGGCGGCGGGCTGGTGCGCAAATATCCGCATGTGCCAGGGATCGACTTTGCCGGTACCGTCGAGGCGTCCGATGATGACCGTTTCAAGCCGGGCGACAAAGTGGTGCTGACCGGCTGGCGCGTGGGTGAGGCCCATTGGGGCGGATACGGCCAGAAGGCGCGGGTGAAAGCCGATTGGCTGGTTCCGCTGCCAGAGGGGCTGACGCCACAGCAGGCGATGGCCGTGGGCACAGCGGGTTTTACCTCTATGTTGTCGGTGATGGCGCTGGAAGATCATGGGTTAAAACCCGGCAATGGTCCGGTTCTGGTGACTGGTGCGGCCGGGGGCGTGGGCTCTGTGGCGGTCGCGATCCTGGCAAACCTTGGTTATGAAGTCGCCGGTGTGACCGGGCGTCCGGAGAGTGCCGACTACCTGAAATCTCTTGGCGCGACGCAGATTGTGGCGCGGGAAGAGCTCAACGAGACCGTGAAGCGTCCGCTGGAAAGCGAGAGCTGGTCTGGTTGTGTAGATGCCGTTGGGGGTGCGATGCTGGCGCGGGTTCTCGGCCAGATGAAATATGGGGCATCCGTGGCCGCCGTGGGTCTGGCCGGAGGCGCGGCACTGCCAGCGACCGTGATCCCGTTCCTGCTGCGCGGTGTGAATCTCTTGGGCATCGATTCCGTGATGCAGCCTTATGACAATCGCCTGCGCGCCTGGGAACGGATTGCCAAAGACCTGCCGATGGACAAGCTGGAAGCGATGGTGAAACCGGCAAGCCTGTCGGACCTGCCGCAATTGGGCGCAGACATTCTGCAAGGTCAGGTGCAGGGACGCGTTGTGGTTGACGTGAACGCCTAACAGCGCGAAAACACTGTGAAACAGGCGGGTGAGGCAACTTGCCCGCCTTTTGCATGTCTGAGGGAGGCGTCACGCCATGAGCTATGACAACGACAATATTTTTGCAAAAATCCTGCGGGGCGAAATCCCAAGCGAGAAGCTTTATGAGGATGACGACACCTATGTGTTTATGGACATCATGCCGCGCGCCGATGGCCATTGTCTGATCATTCCCAAGACAGCGTGCCGCAACATGCTGGACGCCACACCGGAGCAGCTGGCTGCCTGTTTGAAGACCGTGCAAAAGATGGGCCATGCGGTGATGACAGCTTTTGGCGCGGAAGGCGTGACGGTGCAGCAGTTTAACGAGGCCGCCGGTGGTCAGGAGGTGTTTCACCTGCATTACCACGTGTTGCCGCGCCACGACGGTGTGAAGCTGCGTCCACCTGGCACGATGGCGGATTTTGCGGTACTGAAAGAGCAGGCAGACAAAATCCGCGCAGCGTTGGCATAAACGCCGCGTTTTATACGTGTTTCCCGGCTTGACCCTGCCGGGAAACAGCGGTTTGGTGCGGGTCAAATTCAGGGGGTATCCGATGCTTGACGTAGATTTTGTGCGCAGCCAGTTTCCGGCGTTTTCAGAACAATCGCTTGAGGGACAAGCGTTTTTTGAGAATGCGGGTGGCAGCTATACCTCCGCACAGGTGATTGACCGCCTGACCCGTTTTTATCGCGAGCGTAAAGTGCAACCCTATGCGCCGTATAGGGCCTCCGAACTCGGTGGTGCCGAAATGGACGAAGCCCGCGCCCGTCTGGCAGCCCTCATGGGCGTGGAGACGGATGAAGTATCCTTCGGGCCGTCAACCACACAGAACACCTATGTTTTGGCGCAGGCGTTTCGTCAGTGGATGGACCCTGGGGACGCGATCATTGTGACCAATCAGGATCATGAGGCCAACTCTGGCCCGTGGCGGCGGTTGGCTGAGGACGGCATTGAAATCCGCGAATGGAAGATTGATCCGGAGACCGGGCATCTCGACCCTGAAAAGCTGATGGAGCTGCTGGATGATCGGGTGCGGCTGGTGTGTTTTCCGCATTGCTCCAACGTCGTGGGCGAGATCAATCCGGTGGCCAAAATCACATCTTTGGCACATGCGGCCGGGGCGTTTGTGTGTGTTGATGGCGTGAGCTACGCCCCACACGGCTTGCCGGACGTGGGTGGTCTTGGTGCGGACATCTACATGTTCTCGGCGTATAAGACCTATGGCCCGCATCAAGGCATAATGGTGGTGCGACGCAATATCGGGGAAATGCTGCCCAACCAAGGCCACTACTTCAACGGCGACAGCCTCTATAAACGGTTCACACCGGCGGGTCCGGACCATGCGCAGGTCGCGGCCAGTGCTGGCATGGTGGACTACATTGAGGCGCTCGCGGCACATCACGGGATTATGGGTGAAACACCGGCGGCGACCGGTGCAGCGGTACATGATTTGATGCGCGCCCATGAAGAGGTGATTTTGCAGCCGCTCCTGGACTATGCGACGTCCAAAAACTCGGTGCGGCTAATCGGGCCATCCGAGGCGGCCAAGCGCGCGCCAACTGTTGCGCTGGTGGCCAATGCGCCGGGTGAGGCGCTTGCGACCCAACTGGCCGCGCATGGCGTGATGGCCGGTGGTGGCGACTTTTATGCGCTGCGGGCGCTGGAAGGCATGAATGTGGATGCCACTCACGGTGTTTTGAGAGTGAGTTTTGTGCATTACACCAGTGAACACGAAGTGCAGAAACTGATTTCGGCGCTCGACGCGGTGCTGTGAAACCGGGCTCAGCCCCGTCGTAAGTGTTTGAAAGACTTCAACAGGCGGGGCTTTGCCCCATTCGATATCAAGGACGTCGCAATTCACGGAGTGTTTGTGACGTAGTTTGCCGTTGGTCTATCCAGCGGTTAATCCAGAGACGACTTATGGCGCCTTCTTGCTGGGCCGCGAAGTCATCCCCATATTTGTAAGCCTCAGAGCCATGGCAAATCGTGTTTGTCGCGGGCGTTGAGAGCCTTGTCGCAGGACTTCGTGGCGCGGGGGATGCGTCCGGTCCTGCGGCAGGGTGCACCTGTCTGTTACCGGTTCAACGGCTCTGAAATCTTTTTGCATGTCGATCAGAACTGCCCCCCATTCGCTACACTGCAGGGCTCCCATAACAATTAAAACTTGCCGTAAGGCGCTGATCGCGCCTAGCATTTAGAGCACACAAGGAAGAGGGGGACTTTATGTACCTGACATCGACCAAAGGTGAAGACAACTTGCCGCGCTATTTTGCTGCGGTGTTTGAGACCGCGCTGAAAATCAAACATGGGCGGATTGATTTTGTCTTGCAGGACGGGCGCAGGTTTCATGCGCTGGGGCCGGAGCCAGGTCCGGAATGCGAAATGCATGTACACAACAATGACACCTTTGCGCGATTGATGCGCGAGGGAGAGTTGGGCTTTTGTGAAGCTTACTTGGAAGGCTGGTGGAGCACCCCGGATTTACAGGCGTTTTGTGACTTCTTGCGACATGACAACGACGCGTTGTACGACGGGTTTCCGGGGATGTATTTTGTGCGCGCCTTTGAACGGCTGCGCCACTGGATGAACACCAATACCAAAAGTCAGGCTAAGAAAAACATCAGTTACCACTATGACTTGGGCAACGCGTTTTATGGTCTGTGGCTGGATGACACGATGACCTACTCCTCGGCGATTTTCAAAACCGGCCAGGAAAGCATGGAAGATGCGCAGATCGCCAAATACGCCAGTATGGTGGATCGGATGGGCGTGAAACCAGGTGACCATGTGCTGGAGATCGGCTGTGGGTGGGGCGGCTTTGCAGAATACGCAGCCAAGGAACGTGGGTTAAAAGTCACGGGGCTGACCATTTCTGAAGAGCAGTTAAAGTTCGCGCAGGAACGCATTGAGAAAGCGGAACTTTCTCACCTGGTGAATTTCAAGCTGCAAGATTACCGAGAGGAGACTGAAACCTATGACGGTATTGCCAGCATTGAGATGTTTGAGGCAGTAGGCGAGAAATATTGGCCGGTGTATTTTGCGGCAGTGCGGGACCGGTTGAAACCAGGTGCAAAGGCCACGCTCCAGATCATCACACTAACCGAAGAGCGGTTTGAGCAATATCGGAAGAGTGTTGATTTTATTCAGAAATACATTTTCCCAGGCGGCATGTTGCCCAGCCCGTCCGCCCTGCGTGAAGAGGTCACAAAAGCGGGCTTGATTGTCGCTGGATCAATTGAGTTTGGTCAGAGTTACAGTCAGACTTTACGTCGGTGGCACGGCACGTTTAACGCCCATTGGGACCGGATCTCGCGTATGGGCTTTGATGAGCGCTTCCGCCGCATGTGGAATTTTTATCTGACCTCTTGCGCTGCGGCGTTTCGCAGTGGAAGCTGCGACGTGACGCAAATCACGATTTCTAAGCCCAGTACATGATCACATCAAATAAGTTAGTCGCTGCGCTCTGCCTTGCCGTTATCGGTGGGCTGGTGGCGGAGTTTGTGAAACCACAGATGCCAGAAGGCTCAAACTTTGGCCATATGACCTTAATCAGTTCCGCAGTTGGGCTGATTGTGGGCTGGCGTGTGATGGGGCGACGGGCTGGGCGCAGTGGGTCCCTGGAATTGGGGATTGTCGGGGTCGCAGCCCTGGTGTTTTGGGCTTTGGTTTTGTTTGGCTTGATCGAGATGTTTCGGCTTGCGATGCGGCGGCGGTTGGATGAACCGGTGGAAGCGATGGAACGTGCGGTCACGGTTTCCATGGAGTATGGGCTATATCTGCTGCATCCAAATGTCTTGATCACGCTTGGGCTAGGCGCAATTGTGAGTGGTGTTTTTACAAATTTTGCGGCGCGCCGCTGGGGATAAATCATGACAAATGTTTTTGTGTACGGCACGTTGCGACACGTGCCACTGCTTGAGGCTGTTCTTGGCCAACCTGCAAGCGCGCTGGACTTGAGACCTGCGGAGTTGGTGGACCATTCTGTGTTTGCGGTTCAGGGCCAGGATTTCCCCATTCTAAAACCTTCGGACAGCCGTGCATTTGGCCTGTTCATCGGTGGCTTGAGCGATGATGGCGTTGAGCGGCTCCGGTTCTATGAAGGCAGTTACGATTATGATTTGACGGATGTTTCCGTAGAAGTGACCGGACAAACTTGTCCGGCGCAGGTATTCAAAAGCGAAAACGCGGGCTGGGTGCCGGCCGGGGCGTGGTCGCTTGACGGCTGGGCGAAACGGTTTGGCGAGGTGACCGTGCTCAGAGCCGTTGAGGAAATGACCTACTTTGGGCAGCGGAGCCGCGCCGAGGTGGACCGCATGTTGCCCATGATCAAGGCGCGGGCCACCGCCAAAATGCAAGCGCGACGGCGCAACGATGCCGTGAGCCCAAGCGGCATGACAGGCGCAGATGTCAGTGACGTGGCCTTGACTCGGCCGTACGCCAATTTTTTCACGATGGAAGAGTATGACTTGACCTTCCGCCGCTACGACGGTGCGCGCAGTGACATGGTCAAACGCGCGGTCTTTGTGGCCACGGATGCCGTGATTGTGCTGCCATATGATCCAGTGCGGGATCGCGTTTTGTTGATCGAACAGTTTCGCCCAGGCCCGTTTGCACGTGGCGATGATTTGCCTTGGCAGCTTGAGCCAATCGCTGGACGTTTGGATGCGGATGAGCATCCCGAAGCCTGCGCACGGCGTGAAGCGCAGGAGGAGGCAGGGCTTGATTTGACCGCTCTACACGAGGTGGCAAATTGCTATGCCTCACCTGGTTGCAGCACCGAATTTTACAACATTTACCTAGGCTTGGCGAACCTGCCTGATGAAGTGGTCGGGGTGTCTGGACTGGCCCATGAAGCGGAAGACATTTGTTCTTATCTTTACAGCTTTGAGGAGCTGATGCAGATGGTGGACAACAAGCAAGTGGTGAATGCGCCATTGGTGTTGGCGGCGCTTTGGTTGGCGCGACATCGCGACAGGCTGCGCGGGACCGCTTGAGTTTGCCCCGCGCCTTGCCTACACAGGATTTCAGACATCTATAAAGGACCGCGCAACATGCATATCGCCCGTGATCTGGCCCAAGCGATTGGCAACACCCCTTTGATCCGACTGAACAAAGTCAGCGACGAAACCGGGTGTGAGATTTTTGGCAAAGCGGAGTTCATGAACCCCGGGCAATCGGTCAAAGACCGCGCCGCGCTGTATATCATCAAAGACGCCATCGCGCGGGGTGATTTGAAGCCTGGCGGCACCATTGTCGAAGGCACAGCTGGCAACACCGGGATTGGTCTCGCGCTGGTGGGCGCGTCCATGGGCTTTAAAACCGTTATTGTGATCCCTGAGACGCAATCTCAAGAAAAGAAAGACATGCTGCGGCTTGCGGGCGCGGAACTGGTTCAGGTGCCTGCGGCGCCTTACAAAAACCCCAACAATTATGTGCGCTACTCCGGTCGTTTGGCTGCGGAACTGGCCAAGACTGCGCCAAACGGTGCAATTTGGGCCAACCAGTTTGACAATGTGGCCAACCGTCAAAGCCACGTGGAGACCACAGGCCCGGAAATCTGGGAACAGACTGGTGGTAAAGTAGACGCGTTTACCTGTGCTGTTGGATCGGGTGGCACCTTGGCGGGCGTGGCGGAAGCCTTACAGCCTAAAGGCGTAAAAATTGGTCTTGCGGACCCGATGGGCGCGGCGCTCTACAGCTTTTACACCAACGGTGAGTTGAAGTCCGAAGGCGGCTCGATCACCGAAGGCATTGGCCAGGGGCGTATTACCGCCAATCTTGAAGGCTTCACGCCTGACATGAGCTACCAGATTTCGGATGACGAAGCGCTGCCTTACGTATTTGATCTTCTGGAGAATGAAGGACTGTGCCTTGGTGGGTCTTCCGGTGTGAACGTGGCGGGTGCAGTACGCATGGCCAAAGAAATGGGGCCGGGACATACCATTGTGACCATCCTCTGTGACTACGGCACGCGTTATCAGTCCAAACTGTTCAACCCGGAGTTTCTTAAGGAAAAAGGCCTGCCGACGCCGGCATGGCTGGGCAACAAAGGCCCAAGCAGCATCCCAGGTGTGTTCGAAGACGTATAAGGCAGTCCCATAATGCGCCCACTGGCCAAGTTTCTGAGTGTTGCGGTCACGGTTCTGACCGTTTGGGTCACGGTAGTTTGGGCGCAGGGCACTTTACCTCCTGACTATGGCGAATGGCGGCGGGTTGCGGACCGCGCCGCTGAAGCCATCGATAATGATCGCGCCTCCGAAGCAGCGATGGACACGCTACGCGGTCAGCTTTTGCTATGGAGTGAAGACTTTGGTGACGAGAGTTCACGGTCTCGGATATCCGTAACCACGCTTGAGGCGCAGATGGAGCGTCTGGGGCCGGTGCCGGAAGGCGGCGAACCTGAAGATGTGGCCGAGGAACGGCGGCAATTGGAGCTGTCGCTGTCAGAGGCCAAAGCGCCTGTGCGACGGGCGGAACTGGCGCTGACCGAAGCGGAAGAGCTAATCCGGTCTATTGATGTGTTGCTGCGCGACCGGCAGACGCAAATTCTGCTGGAGCCTGGCCCGTTTCCACTAAAACCGGAGTTGTGGGCGCCAGCCTTTAGAGAACTCAGCGAGTCCTTTCGGCTTATTGCGTTGGAGTTCCAGACCGGCTGGGTGCATGAAAAACAACGCAACGAGCTGCGCAAGTCGCTGCCACAGATGTTGTTCTATCTGGCAATTGCCTTTGTGCTGCTGACTCGCGGAATGCGCTGGACCGAAAAGGCTCTGCAGAGCATGATCCGTGACCGTGTGCATCTATCGGCGACACGTTGGATTGCCGTTTTCCTGCTGTCTTATGGGCAGGTCATCTTGCCGATGCTGGGTGTTTTTGCATTCTCCAAAGCGGTTTACGCCACCGATTTGCCTGGGCTACGGGGCGATGTTGTGCTCTCTATTTTGCCGCTGATGACCTTTGAGTTGTTGAGTGCGCGGTGGTTGGGTGAACGGGTGTTTTCACGCAACGAGCGGCCCTTGCTGCTGGTCAACCTGACCGATGCGGAAAAGCGCAAAGGACGCCGGGCCAGTACGGTACTTGGGGCCACGCTGGCGTTCAGCTCTCTGTTTGTCGAATTGGCCCGCTATGAAAGCTGGACGCACGGCACTGAGTCGGTGGTGTTCTTTGTCATCACCGTCACTGCTGCCTTTTACCTTGGCCGCCTAGGACTGCTTGTGACCCGCCATGCGGGATCGATGCGCGCTGAAGAAGACGGGCCGCTGACAGCGATTGGTCAGTTGGTGTCGCTGCTTGGTCGCTACACGGTTCTGGTGTCACTGGTTGGCAGCATTTTGGCCACCATCGGGTTGACGCGCGGGGCCAGCTATCTGGTGTTTTCCAGCACACGCACCGTGTTTTTAGTGGCTTTTTTACTGGTGGCACAACGGGTCATTCAGAAGATTTTCTCCGCCTTAAACGGCCGGGATGATGATGACAGCCCATTGGCGGCAGTGCTGGCGGGGATCGGCATTGTGATCCTGTCGCTGCCAATTTTCCTGATGTCCTGGGGCGCGCAGGTTTCAGATCTGAAGCAAATCTGGCGCAACATCACGGATGGTTTGCAGTTTGGTGACCTGATCTTATCGCCGGAGAATATCCTGCTGTTGATCGTGGTCTATGCCTTTGGCCATGCGGTCACCCGACTGTCGCAGAGCTTTCTGCGCGACAATATTCTGCCGAAGACCCGTTTGGATGCGGGCGGGCAGACGGCGGTGGTTTCTGGCGCCGGGTATATCGGGATTTTTCTGGCGGCGCTGATTGCTTTGACGGTGGCCGGGATTAACCTTGGTAATATTGCACTGTTTGCGGGTGCACTCTCCGTGGGCATAGGTTTTGGCCTGCAAAACATCGTGTCGAATTTTGTGAGCGGTATCATCCTGTTGATTGAACGCCCTGTCAGTGAGGGCGACTGGATCGATGTGAATGGCCAGATGGGCTATGTGCGCGATATCTCTGTGCGCTCGACACGGATTGAGACATTTGATCGCTCTGACGTGGTGATCCCAAACAGTGATCTGATTTCCGGCACGGTGACGAATTACACACGCGGCAACACCGTTGGGCGGGTGATTGTGCCCGTTGGGGTGGCTTATGGAACGGACACACGCTGGGTGGAAGGCATCCTGCGCGAGATTGCCGAGGGGCACCCGATGGTGTTGGCCAATCCGGCGCCAGCGGTGGTGTTTCAGGGGTTTGGCGCGGACTCGCTGGATTTTGAAATTCGCGCCATTCTGCGGGATGTGAATTGGATGTTGACGGTGAAGAGCGACCTGAACCATGAAATCGCCCGTCGTTTTGTGGAGGAAGGGATCGAGATACCCTTTGCCCAGCGTGATCTTTGGCTCCGCAATCCAGAAGCTTTGAATGGCGAAGCACGGGCTGCAAACCCGCCCAAAGCGCCGGTGGCGAAAATGCATTCGCCTGCAAACGCAACGCCAACACCGCCGGACCTGGATGACATGGATGGCGTGGACGGAGATGGGGACGGAGACGGCCGATGAGCAAACTTTTGTTTTTGGAAGACGCCTATTTGAAAGAGGCGATTGGCGTGGTGATTGGCCATACACCTGAGGGGGGGATCTTGCTGGATGCGCCGCTATTTTATGCCACCAGCGGCGGGCAGCCGGGAGACAGTGGGCGTTTGGAGTGGGATGGGCACAGCACCGAGATTGCCACAACAGTGAAAACCTTGGAGGGTGAGATTGCATTGGTGCCGTCTGCGCCGGAAGAGCTGCCACCGATCGGCACCGATGTGACCCAAGTTCTGGACTGGGGTAGGCGGCATCGCCACATGCGGGTGCACACGGCCCTGCATTTGCTGTCCGTGGTTATTCCTTTGCCGGTGACTGGAGGATCCATTGGCGCTGAAAAAGGCCGGTTGGATTTTGACATGCCGGAGGCGCCGGAAGACAAACAGGCGCTGAGTGATGCGTTGAATGCCCTGATTGATCGGGATTTGGCTGTCACTGAAGACTGGATTACGGATGCGGAGCTGGAAGCCAATCCGGGGTTGGTCAAGACCATGTCTGTGGCCCCGCCCAAAGGTGCGGGACAGGTCCGTTTGGTACGGATTGGTACCGAGGATGAACAGGTGGATTTGCAACCCTGCGGCGGCACACATGTAGCCAGTACAGGCGAGATTGGCCGGGTGCGGGTTGGCAAGATCGAGAAAAAAGGCAAGCGGAACCGAAGGGTATATTTGCATTTGGGTGCTTAAAAGCGGTTCGCTTGTGGGTTGAGAAAACAGAATAGCCGCAAAGCACTTGTCTGCAGATATTCATATTCTGAAGTGCAGACACAAAAAAAGGCGGGGTGCCATGTCCAGTAGACCCCGCCTTCTTTGTGAGACCAGATTTCTTCTAGTCGTCCGACACAACCACCCGCAGGTGCGGATGCCGGGTTGGAGCAAGGCGCGGCGTGGCCGGTGTCTTGGCGTGCTCTTGCGCAGGCTTGATTCCAGCCGGGGTGGTGATTTCGACTTTCTGAGGCTGAGGTGTCGCCATGGTGTCAGAAAGAATGCTGGTGCTTGGCATGTCGATCCGGCGCAGGAAGCTGCCTTCCAGATCAAACCGCTGCGGTGCGCGGCCCAGATCTCCGTCCACGGTGATGGCGCCGAGAATGCGGTTCACTTCGCCACTGTCAGAGCGCAGCGGCAGGAGCATCATTTCAGCGTTTAGACCGTTGCGGCGGAAGCCACGGGTAGTGCTCATTTCCAGACGGCCAATTGCTGGCGCAGCAAAGACTTTTTCCAACGCTTGACCAAAGCTGTCGCGAGACGCTTCGTTGATCAGCGCGGACATGGGCATGCCGCGCATGTCCATGCCCATCACATCGGTGAGCGTGTTGCAGGACACCCGCAGGCGCGCCATGCCCGGTGCGATGCGTTCCAGAATGAACGCGTGCTTGAGCACTTTCTGAATTTGGCGTGGGTCCACGTCGCTGCGATAGGGCACCGGGTGCCCGTCGCGCAGGCCGTCCCAGTAAGCTTTTACATCCTGCATCACGGCGATGCTGTGCACCTTTGCCGCGCTGGATTTTCCGTCACCAAAAATTCTCATGCTCTTCCCCCCAAGGAAAAAACTCTACGTCTGAACTTTGAACTCTCACTCGCGTCTTTGAGCCGGTTTCTGTTGCCGTTTGCTCAAAGTCGTAAACAACTTGTAAATCAGTTATCTCACATTTTAGCGGATTTGCGATAAAAAATGATTTCAATGGTTAACCGTTTGCGCCGTTAACGTTGCTCTTCACGCAGGAATAGATTTAGCTGTTACGCAACTGAAATTGCAGGAGGACGTCCCGTGCTGGAGTCTATGACCGGATACGCAAGCCTTAAGGGTGAGGGGCAGGGACACAGCTGGACCTGGGATTTGCGGAGCGTAAATGCCAAAGGGCTTGATCTGCGCCTGCGTGTGCCAGATTGGATTGAAGGGCTGGAGCCGGCGGTGCGTGGCGCCTTGTCCAAAGGTATGGCGCGGGGATCTGTGAACCTGTCTCTGCGGGTCAATCGCGATGACGAGACCGGCGCGCTGGCGGTCAATGTGGCACAGGTGGAAGCGGTGCTGGCGGCACTTCAGGCCGTCGAAGAGCGGGCCATGGACAAGGGTATCTCGCTCGCACCGTCCAAAGCGAGCGATCTGTTGTCGCAACGCGGAGTGATGGAGCAAGCGGTGGATGAAACCGACAGCAAAGCGCTCTTGGCAGCAATCACTGCGCAATTGCCCGAGCTGTTGGCCAGTTTCAAAGAGATGCGCGTCACAGAAGGCGCGGCCTTGGAAGCGGTCATGAGCGATCAGTTGGAGCAGGTGTCTGACCTGACTCAACAAGCCGCGGAGGCGGCCGAAGCGCGTCGCGAAGAGGTGGCTGACACGCTGAAGTCCAATCTCGCACGGGTTTTGGAGAATGCTGACGGTGTTGACGAAGGGCGCGTGGCGCAAGAATTGGCCATGCTGGCGGTCAAAGCGGATGTGATGGAGGAGTTGGACCGGTTGCGGGCCCATGTCACGGCCGCGCGCGAATTGATTGCAAAAGGCAGCCCGGTTGGCCGGAAGCTCGACTTCCTGATGCAAGAATTCAACCGTGAGGCCAATACGCTGTGTTCCAAGGCTCAGTCGGTGGATTTGACGCGGATTGGGCTGGACCTCAAGGCCGTGATCGACCAGATGAGAGAACAAGTTCAAAACGTGGAATAATCACATGACCCAGCGACGTGGCCTGCTTATCATTCTATCTTCTCCCTCTGGCGCGGGGAAATCAACGCTCGCACGGCGGTTGATGGAATGGGACACTGGTTTGAGTTTCTCGATATCCGCCACCACGCGGTCGCCACGTCCCGGAGAGGAGCACGGCCGCGAGTATTACTTCCTGTCTGAAGATGATTTTAAAGGGCAGGTGGCGGAGGGTGAAATGCTGGAGCACGCCCACGTTTTTGGTAACTTCTACGGTTCGCCAGCGGGCCCAGTACGTGAGACCATTGAAAGCGGCAATGACGTGCTGTTTGACGTGGACTGGCAAGGTGAGGCGCAGATCCGCAATTCCGATTTGGGCAAACACGCGCTGTCGATCTTTATTCTGCCGCCATCGATCAAAGAGCTGCACCGCCGTTTGGTGAGCCGTGCGCAGGACAGTGAAGATGTGATTGATAAGCGGATGCAGAAAAGCTGGGATGAGATCAGCCACTGGCATTCTTATGATTATGTGCTGGTGAATGATGATTTGGACGCGACAGAGGCACAGCTGAAGACCATTATTGCGGCTGAGCGCATGCGCCGTGAACAGCAACCTGCGCTGCAAGGCCACGTGAATGGGTTGCAAAACGAATTTCAGGAGATGTCCTAATGCCGATGTATGAGTTGGATGGTGTTGCGCCTAAGCAGGACGACAGCAGCTGGGTTGCACCGGATGCCAATGTGATCGGCAATGTGGTGCTTGAAGCGGACACCTCGGTCTGGTTTGGTAGCACGCTGCGAGGCGACAATGAGACCATCACAGTTGGCGCCGGATCCAACGTACAGGAAAACACGGTGATGCACACCGATCCCGGCTACCCCTTGACGATCGGTAAGAACTGCACAATTGGCCACAAAGCCATGCTGCATGGCTGTACCATTGGCGACAACAGCTTGATTGGCATGGGTGCGACCGTGCTCAATGGTGCGAAGATTGGGAAAAACTGCCTGATCGGGGCAGGGGCGTTGATCACGGAAGGCAAGGAAATCCCGGATGGCAGCCTGGTAATGGGCGCGCCGGGCAAGGTCGTGCGCCAGTTGGATGAGGTTGCGATTACCGGTCTGACAATGTCGGCGAAGCATTACCAAGCAAACGCAAGACGCTTCAAAGCGGGGCTGCGCGAGGCTTGACGGCAGGTTTTCTCCTGCCAAAGACGTTCTGTCATAAAACTGTTACAGTAAAACGGTTTGAGCCGTGGGGTTAATGTGCCCCGTGTCGGGCAATGCAGGACGGAACGGACGGGAGCGGGGCGATGCCGCATGATTTTTACAAGAGCTATCTAGAGGCCGTACCGCTTCCAGCGGTGCTGGTTGATGCACAAGCGCGCATATTGGCGGGCAATGAAGCCGCGGTGAAGCTCAATCCACATGCGGATGATGATCGGCCGTTGATTGTGGTGTTCCGCCAACCCAGCCTAAACAGCGCGGTGGATGCCTGCTTGAAAGATGGCAAAAGCCATAGGGCGATCTATGCACACAACGATGGCCCGCAAGAACATCGCTTTGACGTTAAAGTGTCACCGGTGGATTTGGTGGCGGCTTCCGGCGGGCGACTCGTTGCGCCAAGCATGCGCACCAAAGGGGTGATGATCTGTTTTCAGGATGTCACTGAGGTACAACAGCTTGACCAGATGCGGCGAGATTTTGTGGCGAATGTCAGCCATGAGCTGCGTACGCCACTGACCGCGATCCTAGGGTTTGTAGAGACACTTCAGGGGCCAGCACGGGGCGACAGCGCTGCCACAGAACGGTTTCTCAGCATTATGTCCGAGGAGGCCAGCCGTATGAACCGGCTGGTTGGAGATTTACTGTCTTTGAGCCGAGTTGAGGAAGTCTCCCGCATGCGGCCCACTGATCCGGTCAATCTCGATCAGATTATTCGTGCAGTGATCCGCAACCTGTCACCTTTGGCGGAGAGCAACCAAAGCAAAGTGACCTACAAAGATGCGGTGGCGCCTGTTGTTGTGCCGGGCGATCCGGACCAGCTTTTGCAAGTGATCACCAATCTTGTAGAGAACGCGCTGAAATATGGCGGGCAGGGCACGCATGTGGAGGTGAGCCTTACGCAGGTGCAATCGCAGGCTGGCCTACGCGGCGAGGGCTGGATGGTGTCGGTGAAAGACAATGGCCCCGGTATCGACACCATTCATATCGCACGTCTAACAGAGCGGTTTTACAGAATCGATTCTCACAGATCGCGGGAAATGGGCGGCACCGGCTTGGGACTGGCAATTGTGAAACATATCATTAATCGCCATCGCGGCCGATTGAAGATTGAAAGCACTTTAGGAAAAGGCAGTGTTTTCAGTGTGGTACTCCCTGCCGCCTAAGTCGACATTTTACTTGGGCGTCACAAAAAACGCGATTTGTCACACAGCTGTTACATATGCGTCACAAAAGCTTTGACCAGGCACTTTAGATCGTCGCTCGAGACTGTCGACGAACAGTCTGGATCAAATGGAGTTACACTTATGTCCGTCAAACTGACTGCCTCTGCTCTGGCCATCGCGGCCGTTGCCGCCACTTCTGCCGCCGCGCGTGACCAAGTACAGGTCGCCGGTTCTTCCACCGTTTTGCCTTACGCCTCCATCGTGGCGGAAGCTTTCGGTGAAAACTTTGACTTCCCAACCCCGGTTGTTGAATCCGGTGGGTCGTCCGCAGGTCTGAAGCGCTTCTGCCAGGGTGTTGGCACCGAGCACACCGACGTGGCAAACGCGTCCCGCAAGATCCGTGAAAAAGAGATCAAGGCCTGCGCCGAAAACGGCGTGACCGACATCATCGAAGTCCGCATCGGTTATGATGGCATCGTGTTTGCTTCCCAGCTGAACGGCCCTGCTTACACCCAGTTCACTCAGTCCGACATCTTCAACGCGCTGGCCCCAAAGGTGATGGTAGACGGCAAACTGGTTGATAACCCACACAAGCAGTGGTCTGACTTCAACCCTGACCTGCCTTCTGAAGACATCTTGGCTTTCATCCCAGGCACCAAGCACGGCACCCGTGAAGTGTTTGAAGAAAAAGTTGTGGCCGCAGGCTGTGAAGCCACTGGCGCCTTCGAAGCGATGATGGCTGCTGGCATGTCTGAAGACGACGCAGAAGATGCATGTCTAGCAGTGATGTCTGACGGCCGCGCCGTGGACATCGATGGTGACTACACCGAAACCCTGGCCTCCATCGACGCCAACGCAAATGGCATCGGCGTGTTTGGTCTGGCGTTCTACGAAAACAACACCGACAAGCTGAAAGTGGCGACCATGGCAGGCGTTGAGCCTTCCACCGAGACCATCTCCACCGGTGAATACCCTGTGTCCCGCCCACTGTTCTTCTACGTGAAGAAAGCGCACATCGGCGTGATCCCAGGCCTGAAAGAATACGCGGAGTTCTTCATCTCTGACGAAATCGCAGGTGGTGACGGCCCTCTGGCAGAGTACGGTCTCGTGTCCGACCCAGCGCTGGTTGACACGCAGGAAGCTGTTGCAGCTGAAGCCGTCATGGGCGGCATGTAAGCCAGTCAGGCTTTGAAACTTCGAAGAGGCGGCGCGTGTCGTCGCCTCTTCTCAACTTAGCAAGTCTTGAAACAAGACTTTTGGGGGACCAATGCCTCTTCTTTGGCTCTGTGTATCTGTGCTGGCGATTGCGGTCGTCGGCTTTGTTTTTGGGAGACAGCGCGCGTTGAGCAGTGCTGGTGGTGACATCCGATCACTGCATTCCCTGCCGAATTATTATGGCTGGAACGTGTTCATGAAAGTCACGGTTCCGGTTTTTGGTGTGGTGGCCTTGTGGCTGATTGCGCAGCCGATGGTGTTGCAGAGCAGCATTGCGGGCATGATCCCTGAGAGCGAGATCAAAGAAGGCTCCAACATGGGGCTGGTGATGGCAGAGGTGCGGCGTACCGCCAATGGCATTGAGAATGCCGTGGCGGCAGGTGTGATGAGCGACGCGATGGCGCGGGATACCAATGCCGACAGTGCCGCTGTGACCCAACTGTTGAAAGACGCAGGCCAAGTAGTGACCAGCGAGGTTTCCCAATCGCTGCTGAACGCGGCGCAGGCCTTCCGATCGATGCATGCCACCGGCGCCTTGCTGATGAGCATTGTGGCACTTGGCGTCGCCCTTGCGGCGGCAGGTGTGGCCGCGATGCAGAGCAAGCCAGACTTTAAGGCGCGAAACGCGGTGGAGCGTGGCATTCTGATGCTGCTGATTGCGGCGGCCTCGGTGGCGATCCTGACCACCATCGGAATTGTGCTGTCTCTGGTGTTCAACACCATCGAGTTTTTCCGGCTTTACCCAGCGCTGGACTTCTTCTTCTCGCCGGAATGGGCGCCCAGCTTTTCTGGACGTGGCGGATCTTCCAAGCTGGGCATTCTGCCGCTGCTGTGGGGTACGCTTTATATTTCGATCATCGCGCTGCTGGTGGCCGTGCCAATTGGCTTGTTTGCGGCGATCTATCTGTCGGAATACGCCACGCCGCGCATTCGCAGCATTGCCAAGCCGATGCTGGAGATCCTCGCGGGTATTCCGACCATCGTCTACGGTCTGTTTGCTCTGCTAACGATCGGGCCGATGCTGGTATCGGTGTTTGGGCAGGACGGTCTGGGCTGGATGAGCGGTGGCCGGGCGGTGATGACCGCCGGGATCGCGATGGGCATCATGTTGATCCCCTTTGTGAGCTCGCTGTCTGATGACATCATCAACGCGGTGCCACAGGCGATGCGAGATGGTTCTTATGGCCTTGGCGCGACGCAGTCTGAAACCATCAAACAGGTGGTGATCCCAGCGGCCCTGCCGGGCATCGTGGGTGCGGTGCTCTTGGCGGCATCCCGCGCGATTGGGGAAACCATGATTGTGGTCATGGGGGCAGGGGCCGCGGCGCGGTTGTCGCTCAACCCGTTTGAAGCCATGACCACCGTGACCGCCAAAATCGTCTCGCAGTTGACCG
Organism: Shimia sp.; assembly: GCF_049116215.1. Classification (GTDB taxonomy): domain Bacteria; phylum Pseudomonadota; class Alphaproteobacteria; order Rhodobacterales; family Rhodobacteraceae; genus Shimia. The sequence goes on from NZ_JAGDZB010000003.1 coordinate 631,909, forward strand.
GCGACAGTGACTTTGCCTCACCAGAGGCGCTGGTTGCCTTTGCCCTGGGCATCACCCTTTTTGTTTTGACCCTAGCCCTTAACGTGCTCGCGCTCTTCATTGTGCGCAAATATCGGGAGCAGTACGAATGACCGACGCAAGTCTTCCCAACGCAGGTGGCGCGCCCAAGTCTGGCTCGCTGCATGAAATCGACGCGCGCACCAAGAAGCGCAACGCTGCTGAGAAACGCTTCCGCATGTATGGTGTGGCAGCGATTGCCACGGGCATCATTTTCTTGATCGTGCTGTTGTTTGCGATCCTGACCAACGGTCTGGGCGCGTTTCAGCAGACGTTTATCAACGTGCCGGTTTACTTGGACGAAGCGAAGCTCGACAAAAAGGGCAACCGCAACATTGATGACATCAAGAAGGTCTCGACCTTTGGCTACAACCCGCTGATCCAAAAAGCGGTTTTGAAAGCGGTTGAGGGTGCGGGCATTGAAACGCCACTGAAGAAGTCCAAAGAAATGAAGGCGCTGATTTCGGCCTCTGCCGCGGCGCAAGTGCGTCAGGCCGTGATCGATAATCCGGCGCTGATTGGGCAGACTGTGGAATTCCGCTTCCTCGCGTCCAGCCGGGTGGATGGCTACCTGAAAGGACGTGTGCACCGTGAGCATCTGGCGCGTGACAAGAATATCGATGCGGAGCATCTGGATATTGTCGACGGGCTTAAAGAGATCGGCGTGGTGAAGAAAAGCTTCAACCCGGCGTTTATCTTTGGTGCGGATGCCTCTGAGAGCCGCGCAGAACAGGCCGGGATCGGTGTGTCGATGATTGGCTCGCTTTTCATGATGCTGGTGGTGCTTTTCTTGGCCTTGCCGATTGGTGTGGCTGCTTCGATCTACCTCGAGGAATTTGCACCGAAGAACCGTTGGACCGACTTGATTGAGGTGAACATCTCCAATCTCGCTGCAGTGCCATCAATCGTGTTCGGTATCCTCGGTTTGGCGGTGTTCATCCAATTCATGCACTTGCCGCAATCTGCGCCTCTAGTGGGCGGGCTGGTGCTGACACTGATGACCTTGCCAACGATCATCATCTCGACCCGCGCGTCGCTCAAAGCCGTACCGCCGAGTATTCGCGATGCGGCGCTGGGGGTAGGGGCCTCCAAAATGCAGTCCGTGTTCCACCACGTGCTGCCGCTGGCCGCGCCAGGCATTCTGACCGGTACCATCATTGGATTGGCGCAAGCGCTGGGTGAAACTGCGCCGCTCTTGTTGATCGGCATGGTGGGCTATATCGCCTCAAACCCGCCCGGTGGCGTGGTCGAAGGCCTGATGTCGCCGAACTCCGCGATGCCAGCCCAGATTTACGAATGGGCCAAACGGGCCGACCCAGCCTACTACGAACGCGCCTGGGGCGGGATCATCATTCTCTTGATCTTCCTCATCACAATGAACACTCTTGCAGTACTCCTGCGCCGCCGGTTTGAACGCCGTTGGTAAGCGAAGGAACTCTCTCATGTATGACACTGAAAAACTGGGGACCGACGTGAACCAGAACGACACCAAAATCTCCGCCCGCAATGTGCAGGTTTATTATGGCGACACCCACGCGATCAAAGATGTGAACGTGAATATCGAAGCCAAATCCGTAACCGCCTTCATTGGCCCGTCCGGTTGCGGAAAGTCAACTTTCCTGCGTTGTATCAACCGGATGAACGACACAATTGATGTGTGTCGCGTCGAAGGTGATATCAAAATCGATGGCGAGGATATCTACGACAAACGCGTCGATCCGGTACAACTCCGCGCCAAAGTGGGCATGGTGTTTCAGAAGCCAAACCCATTTCCGAAGTCGATTTACGACAACATCGCCTACGGGCCACGTATCCATGGTTTGGCAAAGAACAAAGCCGAGCTCGACGAAATCGTTGAGAAATCCCTGCGCCGTGGGGCGATCTGGAACGAAGTGAAAGACCGTTTGCACGCGCCAGGAACCGGCCTGTCTGGAGGTCAACAGCAGCGTCTGTGCATCGCGCGCGCCGTGGCAACCGAGCCGGAAGTGCTGTTGATGGATGAGCCTTGTTCCGCACTGGACCCAATTGCCACAGCTCAAGTCGAAGAACTCATCGACGAGCTGCGCGACCAGTTTTCTGTGGTGATTGTGACCCACTCAATGCAGCAGGCGGCCCGTGTAAGCCAAAAGACAGCCTTCTTCCACCTCGGCAATTTGGTGGAATACGGCGACACTTCCCAGATTTTCACAACCCCCAAAGATGAACGCACTGAAAGCTACATCACTGGCCGGATCGGCTAAGGAGAGAGACCATGAACGACCAACATATTGTGTCCGCCTTTGACCGCGATCTGGAAGGCATTCAGGCCCATGTGATGAAAATGGGTGGGCTTGTCGAAGCCGCGATTGGCGAGGCAGCCAACGCAATGGTGGCTCGGGATCAAGAACTTGCGGAGCAGGTGAGGGCGGCTGACAAAGCCATCGATGGGCTGGAAGAATTGATCAACGAACGTTGCGCCAATTTGATTGCGTTGCGGGCACCTGCAGCAGTGGATTTGCGGGTGGTGCTGTCGGTGATGAAGATTGCCGGCAACCTGGAACGCATTGGCGACTATGCAAAAAACATGGCCAAGCGGACCTCTGTTTTGGTGCATATGGAGCAGGTTGAAGGCGCGCATGCGTCGCTCAAACGCATGGCCCATGAAGTTCAGCTGATGCTGAAAGATGTGCTAGACGCCTTTATTCAGCGCGACGTGGATTTGGCGCGGGATGTGCTGGAACGGGATGAAAGCGTGGATCAGATGTACAACGCCTTGTTTCGCGAATTCCTGACCTTCATGATGGAAGATCCACGCTACATAACGCCCTGTATGCACTTGCATTTTATGGCGAAAAACACCGAGCGCATGGGCGACCATGTCACTGCGATTGCCGAGCAGGTGGTCTATCTGGTGACCGGCAGCATGCCGGAAGACGCCCGTCCAAAAGCCACACGGCTCGATGCCTAACACACCCTTTAGAGGATAAAGACGATGGCAAAAGATCATCCCACCGTTCTCGTCGTTGAAGACGAACCTGCACAGCGCGAGGTTCTCAGCTACAATTTACAGGCCGAAGGCTTTGATGTGGAATCCGCCGCAGACGGCGACACCGCTCTGATGATGATTCAGGAGGTCCAACCGGACATCATTGTGCTGGACTGGATGCTACCCGGAACATCCGGCATCGAGATCTGTCGACGCCTAAAAACCCGAACTGAAACCCGCAGCATTCCGGTAATCATGTTATCGGCAAGGTCCGAGGAAGTGGACCGTGTGCGTGGCCTGGAAACCGGCGCGGACGATTATGTGGTCAAGCCATATTCCGTGATGGAGCTGATGGCACGGGTACGAAACCAACTGCGTCGTGTGCGGCCATCCTCCGTTGGGCAAACTCTCTCATATGAGGACATTATCCTCGACGCTGAAACCCATCGCGTGACCCGCAACGAAGAGGCGTTGCGGTTGGGCCCAACAGAGTTCCGTTTGCTGGCGACCTTCATGGAGAAGCCAGGCCGTGTTTGGAGCCGGGAGCAACTGCTGGATCGGGTGTGGGGTCGGGACATCTACGTCGATAGCCGAACCGTTGATGTTCACATTGGGCGTTTGCGCAAAGCATTGTGTGTGCATGGTGGCGAAGATCCATTGCGGACAGTGCGCGGCGCAGGCTATGCGCTGGGGTGATTGTTCCTTATGTGAAAGTTGCTGTGCAACCCCTTAAGAAAGCAGCTCTATTTGCACGACGGTGGTCATGTAACCCGTTCAAAACTTTGGGCGTGCGATTTACCTTTTGCACGCCTCAATGCGGATATCAATAAGACGCATAATATGTATTATGTTGCTTTTTATTGTCTGATCATCGACTTTAGTCGCATACAGAACAGCCAGGACGAGATACAGGAAGCCACTCTGAACGTCCGCTTAAAATTCCAAAAAACATAGTAATTTAGACTATTTGGACCCTTCAAATCAGGTGTGTTTGCCAAATTCCTACCGGATAAAGACAACGCTTACGACTATAGACATCTCACACGTGTTTAAGCTAACCTCTTGGTCAAGTTCATGGGGATGAGCTGTGCGTTAGGAAACCCCAAAACGAGTATTGTTCTAGATCTGTCTCCGCTTGCTGAGCAGCTCTGTGTTATGTGTATAAGAAGGTCAAAATGAACGACACGATCGACTACATCGAAGAAGTGATGAACCAAACAAGTCTTGAGGCGCTTTGGGAATTGCACTGTGCCAAGCTCGAAACCTTTGGCTTTGATAAGATCATTTACGGATACACAAACTACCGCAGTGGCATGTCTCTTGGCGATGTGGCGGATTTCTTCATTCTGTCGACCTACGAGCGCGCGTACCTAGATCAGTTTATTGGCGGCGGTCTCTATTTCAACGGCCCTATGATGAAGTGGACTTTGGAAAATACTGGAGCTCAAAGCTGGCGATTGGCGCGGGAAGCTTATGATGCGGACCAGCTGACAGAAAAGCAGCGTGAGGTTTTTGAGTTCAACCAAGACTATGGATTGGAGGCCGGCTACACGGTCAGCTTCCCCACAGTGTCCTCGCGCACCAAGGGTGCAATCTCGTTAGGTGCTCGGACAGGCGTGACACAGGAAGCCCTTGATGCGCTTTGGGAAAAACGGGGACGCGAACTTACATTGATCAACAATGTTGCACATTTGAAGATCCAGTCCCTGCCCTACAAAAACCCTGAGCGGGAGCTGACCAGACGCCAGAGAGAGGTCTTGGAATGGGTCGGAGACGGAAAAACCATCCAGGATATTGCGCTACTGATTGGCCGAACCCCAGCCACAGTTGAAAAACATTTGCGTCTGGCACGGGACGCGATGGATGTTGAGACAACGGCGCAAGCGCTGCTCAAGGCGTCCTTCCTCAAGCAAATTTACTTGCTCGAAGCGCACAACTGACGCATAATAGCGTCACTAGTATGGTAATCCTGACTTGTTGGTTAAGTGTCAGAATGTCAAAATGACATCGTTCCGTGAGTGGTGGCTTTGGCCTTTGGAACATATCGACTGTGACCTTCGCAATATCGAAGCTCTCAAGGTCGACCGGTAATCAACCCGGTGTCGGTGATCGGTTTATTTCGGCCGGGATCTGACATTTTCGGTGGTCTCCCCATCCCCATGTTTTGGAGACCGGAGAAAAGGAACGGCGTCATCTCCTGATGACGCCGTTTTCTTTTGCATTATCAATCGCCTAGTTGGTTGAAAAAAGAGATTATATGATCGTCCTGTCGCGTCCCTAACTTTTTGCGACTGCCTAGTGACCCCCTACCCAAGCGCAACAAAAAAGGCCGCCCCAAACTGGAGCGACCTTCTTAAGAACTTGTGCAGGTGGGCTTAACCCTGAGCGGCTTTGGCCACTTCTGCTGCGAAGTCTTCTTCTTTCTTCTCGATGCCTTCGCCCACTTCCATGCGGACGTAGCCAACGATTTCGGCACCAGCTTCTTTGGCAGCCGCGGCTACGGTCAGGTCTGGGTTGATCACGAAGTTCTGGCCCAGCAAGGTGACTTCGGCCATGAATTTCTTCATGCGACCAACGATCATCTTCTCGATCACCTGCTCCGGCTTGCCGGATTCACGTGCGATTTCGATCTGAACGTTTTTCTCTTTTTCAACAACCGCTGGGTCCAGGTCATCTTCGCCCAGAGCCTGTGGGTTAGCCGCTGCGATGTGCATGGCAACCTGCTTGCCAAATGCTTCGTCGCCGCCTTTCAGCGCCACGAGAACACCGATTTTGCCCATGCCGTCGGTTGCTGGGTTGTGCACGTAGGAGGTCACAACGTCACCTTCAACGGACGCCATGCGACGTACGGACATGTTTTCACCGATGGTGGCAACGGCTTCAGTCACGGTTTCTTCAACGGACTTGCCGCCCAGATCCGCAGCTTTCAGCGCGTCTACGTCAGAAACGTTCACCGCGGCACCAGCAATGGAAGATACCATCGCCTGGAAGTCAGCGTTTTTGCCAACAAAGTCGGTTTCGGAGTTCACCTCAACGGCAACACCTTTGCCACCTTCAACTTTTACGGCCACCAGACCTTCGGCTGCGGTACGGCCAGATTTCTTTGCCGCTTTCGCCAGACCTTTGGTGCGCAGCCAATCGATTGCTGCTTCCTGATCGCCGTTGGTTTCGGTCAACGCTTTTTTCGCGTCCATCATGCCTGCGCCGGTCATCTCGCGCAGTTCTTTAACCATTGCTGCTGTGATCGCCATCTTTGGCTCTCCTCGTCAGAATTGGGAATGTCGGGGGCGGGTTTACCCTGCCCCCATGTCAAATGTGTAACGCTTAGGCGTCTGCGGCAGCTTCTTCAGCAACGGCTTCTTCAACCGGTGCTTCGAATTCGCCCAGATCTACGCCAGCGGCGCCCAGCTGTGCGGTCATGCCGTCCAGCGCAGCGCGGGAGGCCAGATCACAGTACAGGGAGATCGCGCGGGATGCGTCGTCGTTGCCTGGGATGATGTAGTCAACGCCATCTGGGGAGCAGTTGGTGTCAACGATCGCCACAACTGGGATACCCAGCTTGTTGGCTTCGGCGATGGCCAGAGCTTCTTTTTTCACGTCGATGACGAACAGCAGGTCAGGAACGCCACCCATGTCGCGGATACCGCCGAGAGAGGCTTGCAGCTTCTCCTGGTCGCGCTCGATGCCCAGACGCTCTTTCTTGGTCAGGCCTTCGGCACCGGTTGCCAGCTTTTCATCAATCTCTTTCAGACGGTTGATGGACTGGGACACGGTTTTCCAGTTGGTCAACGTGCCGCCGAGCCAGCGGTGGTTCATGTAGTACTGTGCGGATTTCTCAGCGGCGTCTGCGATCGGCGCTGCGGCCTGACGCTTGGTGCCAACGAAAAGAACGCGGCCACCTTTTGCAACGGTGTCACGAACAGCGTTCAGAGCTGCGTCCAGCATTGGAACAGTCTGGGTCAGGTCCATGATGTGGATACCGTTGCGGGAGCCGTAGATGAACGGGCCCATGCGTGGGTTCCAGCGCTGTGTTTGGTGACCAAAGTGAACACCAGCTTCAAGCAGCTGACGCATGGAGAACTCAGGAAGAGCCATGTTGTATTTCCTTTTCCGGTTTACGCCTTGGCGGGGAGAAGTGAGAGCGGATGCTCCAACCGGCGGATTGACAGGGATGTCTCCCCTGCCCGACCCAAACCCCGCCTGCGGGTTTGAATGGCGCGCGTTTACCGCAGGATTTGGCCGTGCGCAAGGGGGTATTGCCCATAAAATGCTGGGCAGCACCATTTATTCAAAGCGTTCTTTCAACGTTGTGCGGATTTGATCTTCCGCCGTCCTGGCCAGTGCCTTGCGATTTGTAAAATCGGCCACTTTCAATGGCGGATGGTAAATCACATCAATGCGCCCTTGGCGCGGTGCAGCCAGAGTGGACAGAAGATGCGGTGCAAAGTCCATATCGCCCCACCAACCATAAAACCGTGCCTCTTCGCCTTTGGGCGCCTGATAGTGCACGGTAACCGGTTGGATCAACATAAAGTCCTTAAGGCGCGGATCAAAGAACGCCTCAAAGAGCGTTGTTTTAAATGGCAAAACCCGCAAACTATCGCTGCTGGTGCCTTCCGGGAAGAACAGCAATTGGTGACCTGCCAGAAGGCGGTCTTCGAAGACCTGCTTTTGTGCACGGGCATCTCGTCGGTCGCGGCGAATGAACACAGTGCCCGTGGCTTTTGCAAGCCACCCGATACCTGGCCACTTGGCCACCTCAGCTTTGGAGACAAAGTAAACCTGCTGCGCCGCATTCAGCGAAAAGATGTCCAGCCAAGAGGAGTGGTTCGCGACTACGGCCCCCCGGTCCTGAATAGGCGTACCTTGCACTGCAAAATGAATGCCCATCAGTCGGAAGGCATTTCGGCAAACAAATTGCGTGATGTAAGGCGTCCAAGGGCGGCGCAGCCCAAACAGTGGTTTTTCGAGCAGGCGGATGAAAAGCAACAGTAGAAGACACCCAAACACCAATATAGCCAATGGAAGGCCGCGCAAAATCAAGCGCAAGACGCCGCCAAAGCCCAACTTTACAGGCTCAGGATAGCCTTCTTCACTTTCCCAAACGCTCACAGATTGCGCTCCTTGGTATAGAGCGCCCGGTTTTTGTCATTCATGCGACCGGTGTCGAGGATCAGACAGACGTCGGTGGTGTTAAAGGCATGGTCAAGATAGGCGCCCGCGCCCACAAAACCACCCAACCGCAAATAGGCTTTGATCAACGGCGGCACCGCCAACATGGCGGCGCGGCGATCAATTTGATCCTCAGGGATCAGATCCATGGTTTGAAACACGCCGGGTTGCGCGGAAGGACGAATGTCTGCCGGAGCAAGATGGCGATTGTGCAAGAGCGATAAAGACTGGCCCAGAGCGTTCACATCAGTGCCATGGAAACTTGCAACACCGAACAGGATTTCAATCTCATGTTCCGCCACATAGGTGGCGAGGGCATTCCAAAGATGAAACATCGCAGCACCGCCGCGATAGTCTTCGTGCAGACATGACCGGCCCAGTTCCAAAAGCTTGCGACCGGACTTCTTCAACACTGTTAGGTCGTACTCATCTTCTGAATAAAACCGGCCGATTTTTGCCGCCGCATCATCACGCAGCACGCGGTAGACACCCACAACCTTATCCATGGCGGGAACGTCCAAAGCGGAATCGATCAAAAGGAGATGGTCGAAATGTGGATCGAACTGATCGATTTCCAGCCGCGCTTCGTGATCCACCAGTGGCCCGGAACCGCCCAATTCTTCGACAAACACACGATACCTTAGGCGTTGGGCCGCCTGAAGCTCTTCTGCATTTGCAGCAAGCTTAACCTTAAATTTCGGGCTATGCGCGCTCATGCGAAACCGAGGACCTCTTTGTTTGCAGGCGTTTTAGGTGGCTAATCGGCGAAAATCAACCAATTGCCAAGCAACTGATCTGTTGACGATTTCCGACACTCGTGCACTATTTGTTAACCTAATTACGTCTCTGTGGCAGGCATCAACAAAACACGTGATCCATCGATCACAACCTTGCCGGCCTCTCGAAAATTCACGGTTATTTTTCCGTGGATGTTGGATTGCACCTGCCCAAGCCCCCAATCGGGTTGCGCGGGGTGGGTTACCAACATACCTGGTTCGAGGAAGGCGTTAAGGTCAGAATTTGGATCGCTCATCAGGCGCTCATGCAGTAAAGGAAAGTTGCATGTCACATAATACGGATTTCGCAGCATTGGTAGGGTCGCGGATCTGCCACGATTTGATCAGCCCGGTTGGCGCCATTGGCAACGGGTTGGAATTGATCGGGCTGACCGGCGATGCCAAGGGCCCCGAAATGGAGATGATCTCTGACAGTGTGAACAATGCCAACGCACGCATCCGCCTGTTTCGCGTGGCCTTCGGCCAGCCAAGTGATGCGCAGATGGTTGGTGAGGCTGAAATTCAATCCATTATACAAGGGCTTGCTCCCAGCTCTCGTGTGACGACCTATTGGGAAGTCGAAGGCGCGGTGTCCCGTTCAGAGCTGCGTCTCGCGTTTCTGGCAATGATGTGTTTTGACACTTCGATGCCTTTTGGCGGCACCGTAACTGTGACCAAAGACAGCGACAAATGGCTGTTGCTGGCAGAAAGCGAAAAATTGCGCGCAGATACTGAACTTTGGGACCCTGTTGCCAAAGGTGAAATCCCGGCTGACCTTGTGCCAGCAAAAGTGCAATTTGGCCTATTGCCTCAAGGCGCTGCGTTGCTGGATCGGACCTTGGCGGTGCAGATCACCGATGTCAGCGTGGAAGTGACATTCTAAACAAAAAGGGCGCCCAATGAGGCGCCCTTTTTAATCGGAAAGCCTGGCTTAGGCGCGCGTTGTGCCGTCGCCTTCGACCAGATACTTGAAGCTGGTCAACTGCGCGGCTCCTACGGGTCCACGAGCGTGCATTTTACCGGTGGCAATGCCGATCTCCGCGCCCATGCCAAATTCACCACCGTCCGCAAACTGGGTGGAGGCATTGCGCATCAAAATGGCGCTGTCGAGCCGCTCAAAGAAGCGCGCGGCTGTGGCGTCATCTTCGGTTAAAATGCAGTCCGTGTGATTGGAGCCATATTGGCGAATGTGCGCGATGGCCGAGTCCACATCCGCGACCACTTTGGCTGCGATATCCATGTCGAGGTATTCTTTGCCCCAATCCTCTTCCGTGGCCGCGGTCGTGCGACCTTCAATAACCGGAAGCACAGCATCGGTGTGCAGCATCACACCAGCCTGCGCCAGAAGAGTGAGAACCTCCGTGCCCAGGCCGTCGACGATATCCTGATGAATCAAAAGACACTCCGCCGCGCCACAAATTCCGGTGCGGCGGGTTTTAGCGTTGAGCACCACGTCGAGGGTTTTCTGTGGGTCTGCATCCTTGTCGATATAGATGTGCACAATGCCTTCCAGATGCGCGAAAACCGGCACACGGGCTTCACGTTGCACAAGCCCAACAAGCCCTTTGCCGCCGCGCGGCACAATCACGTCCACGGTGTCAATCATCGTCAGCAATTCCTGTACCGCCGCGCGGTCGCGGGTGGGTACAAGCTGGATGGCAGCCTCCGGCAGACCCACAGATTTGAGACCGTCGACCAGGCAAGCGTGGATCGCGCCGGAACTGTGAAAACTCTCTGAGCCTCCGCGCAGGATAACCGCGTTTCCGGATTTCAAGCAAAGCGCACCGGCGTCTGCGGTCACATTGGGACGGCTTTCATAGATAACGCCAACGACCCCCAAAGGCGTGCGCACACGCCGGATGTTGATCCCTGAAGGCATGTCCCATTCGGTAAGAACTTCGCCAACTGGATCATCCTGGTCGGCAACCGCGCGCAGGCCGGTGACAATTCCTTGAATGCGGTCTTCGTCCAGCATCAGGCGGTCCATCATCGCGTCCGACAGGCCTTTGTCGCGGCCAAATGCGAGGTCTTTTTTATTGGCTTCAATGATCTCGGCACGGCGAGACCAAACGGCTTCGGCAGCCGCCTCCAGCGCAGCGCGTTTGGTTTCCGGCGGGGCAAAGGCCAGCTCCGCGCTTGCCGCTTTGGCGTTGTCGCCAATCTGGGCCATCAGGGCGGGGATGTCTGCGATGTCTTTCATCGGTTCAGTCCTTTGCTAGGGAGTGATAAATGTCGCCTTCGGCGAGGATATTTAGGGTCAAATGAAGTCTAAAGCGCCAGATCATCCCGGTGGATGAGAGCGGCGCGGCCCGGGTATCCGAGCACATCTTCGATGTCGCGGCTGTGGCGGCCTTTGATTTTGTCGGCCTCGTGAGAAGAATATGCCGCCAAGCCCTGGCCCAAGCGATGGCCGGTGCCGTCGCGGATTTCAATCGGGTCACCGCGGCTGAAGTCCCCATTCACAGTGGTGACACCTGCGGGCAAGAGGCTTTTACCGGACATCAAAGCAGTGGCGGCACCGGCGTCCACCACAAGCGCGCCTTGCGGTTTCATCGAGGTGATCCAGCGCTTGCGGGCAAGTTGTGGCGTGTCTTGCGCCAGGAACCATGTTGCGTTGGCGCCATCTTCAAGCGCCTGAATTGGCCGCAAGGTGGAGCCTTCTGTGATGGCCATGTTGCAGCCGCCCGCAGTGGCGGTTTTGGCCGCCATAAGCTTGGTGATCATGCCGCCTTTGGACAAGCCGGAGACACCTTCACCAGCCATGCCTTCGATCTCAGGCGTGATCTCTTCGACCACCTCAAAGCGATGGGCGTTGGGGTTGGTCATAGGATTGTCGGAATAAAACCCGTCCACATCCGACAGCAGGACCAAACTGTCCGCACCAGTGGTCAGCGCAATTTGGGCGGCCAGGCGGTCGTTGTCACCATAGCGAATTTCGTCCGTGGCCACGGTGTCATTTTCGTTCACAATGGGCACCACGCCCAGGGTCAGGAGCTGGTCCAAAGTGGCGCGGGAGTTGAGGTATCTCCGCCGGTTCGAGCTGTCTTCTAATGTTACAAGCACTTGGGCCGTGGTGATCTGATACGGCGCAAGCGCTTCTTCATAGGCGCGAGCCAGACGGATTTGGCCAACGGCTGCTGCCGCTTGGGATTGATCCAGCGACAGGTCAGCATTGGGTAGATCTAATGCGCGGCGGCCCAAGGCAATCGAACCAGAAGACACCAACACCACATCCGTGCCGCGGGTCTTCAGCATGGCCACATCTTCCGCCAGTGCTTTTAACCAGTCTGCTTTCAACAACCCTGAGGTCCGGTCAACAAGAAGCGCCGACCCGATTTTGATCACAACCCTTTTTGTGTCTCTTAGGGTCGCCACGGCGCCTCTTCCTCATCGGAGTCTGCGGCCTCTTCGATTTTCTGACGCAAACGGTCGTCATCGATCTGCGCCCGCAATGCCCGCAACACCTCCGTGGTGCCCTCATGGCTGGCACCGGACATCAGGAGCACTTGTCCGCCGACCACAGACTCAAGTTCTTCTTTAAGGAATTCGCGCTCTTCCGCGTCCAAGCTGTCAATTTTGTTCAACACTGTCACACGGGGCTTGTCTGCCAAAATGTCCGCGTAGTTGGTGATTTCCTGAACGATGGTTTTGTAGTCTTCCAACAAAGTGCCCGACGTGCCGTCCACCAGATGCAGCAGCACAGCGCAGCGCTCGACGTGACCAAGGAAGAGGTCGCCAAGGCCCCTGCCCTCACTGGCACCTTCGATCAGGCCAGGAATATCGGCAACGACAAATTCAACGCCATCGACACCAACCACACCCAGATTTGGATGCAAGGTTGTGAACGGGTAATCCGCAATCTTGGGCCGCGCGTTGGACGTGGCCGCAAGGAAGGTGGATTTGCCCGCGTTTGGCAGCCCCAACAAGCCCACATCCGCAATCAGCTTGAGACGCAGCCAGATGGTTCGCTCGACACCCGGCTGACCCGGGTTGGCGCGACGTGGGGCCTGGTTGGTCGAAGACTTGAAGTGCAGGTTGCCGAAACCACCGTTGCCACCTTTTGCGAGCAGCACACGCTGTCCCACTTCGGTCAGGTCCGCAATCACGGTTTCCTGATCCTCGTCCAGAATCTCAGTCCCCACAGGCACACGCAGGATGATGTCATCGCCGGTTTTGCCGGTCCGCTGATTGCCCATGCCGGGCTGGCCGGATTTGGCAAAGAAGTGCTGCTGATAACGGAAGTCGATCAGAGTGTTCAGTCCTTCAACCGCTTCGGCCCAGACATAGCCGCCATTGCCGCCGTCGCCACCATCGGGGCCACCATATTCGATGTATTTCTCGCGCCGGAAGGACACACAGCCCCCGCCGCCGCCGCCGGAACGGATGTAGACTTTGGCAAGGTCTAGGAATTTCATATCATTGGTCCTTTTGCGACGCGTGTTGCGCTCTTACCTTGCCACGCGGCGAGGCTCAATCCAGTTTCAAACTATATGTCCAGGTTGGCACCGTGGCATCACGCGCGAGAGAGAAACTTTCGGCGTCGCCAAGGTACTGAAACCCGCAGTTGGTCAGCACACGGGCCGAGGCCGGATTGTCCTGAAACACCGAGGCAAAAAAGGTGCTGCTGTTGAGAGGGTTGGCCGCGATCATGGCGCGGACCGCCTCTGAGGCCAGACCTGTGTTGCGGAAGGCCTTGCCTATCCAATAAGCAATCTCGACCTGCCCGTCGTCCACGCGGGTCAAACCGATCAAGCCCATGACCTCAGGTTGGCCGTCTGCGCTGCCGTCAAAGGCCCAGACGTCCTGCACACGCCCGTCAGACTGCGCGCGATTGATAAAGGCCTCGATGTAGCCAGGCGGCAACGGGTGCGGAATAGAGGCGGTCAAACGCGCCAACTCCCGATCCGCAGTGTGCATCTCGATCAGACCTTGATCTGAACGACGCAATGGGCGCAGCACAAACCGCTCCGCTTCAATCACCGGCTGATTGACGATGGTGTCCAATTTCATCGCGGTCTCCTCCTCAAAGAACCACATAAAGCACTGAGGCCACTGTCAAAGCAGCCAAAGTACGCATCAAATGAATTTCCTCGGGCTTGCCAGCCACAGTGCGGGCGATCCGATCCCCGGCATAGGTCCAGATCGGATGAAAAACCGCCTGTGCCGCCAAAAGGCAGATGGCGATGGTTGCCGTCGCTTGCAAGGCGGGTGTCGCGGGTGTGACAAAATTTGTGAACCCCGCCACAATCATCGCCCAAGCCTTTGGATTGAGCGGATGCACCAGAAGACCGGCAGAAAAACCGGGCGGATGATCACTCTCACCACTGCCGGGAGCCAGCCGTAAATTGGCGACTTTCCACGCAAGCCAGCAAATATAGGCCGCGCTGATCCACTTCAGCGCGACAAAGACCTCTGGCACAGCTTCGGCCAGTTCCATCAAGCCAAAGCCAATTGGCCAGATGATCAACTGCTTGCCCAATGCTACGCCCGCGACAAACGGCAGCGCCGCCCTAAAGCCAAACCGCGCACCTGTGGCCAATAGCGCCATATTCGCAGGCCCAGGTGTGCCCACCTGACTTGCAGCAAAAACGCTAAAACTGATCACGGCGACGCTCATGTCGAATCTCAAAACTCGAAAAAGAAAAAGGGCCGGCTTTGTCAGCCGGCCCCTGTATGTTTCATAACCTTTACGGGTTCGGCTTATTCAGCGGCCTCCGCCACCGGGAGAACCGAAATAAAGGTGCGGCCTTTGAGGCCTTTGTGGAACTTAACGTTGCCGTCAACAGTCGCAAAGATTGTGTGATCTTTGCCCATGCCAACGCCTTCGCCCGGCCACATCTTTGTGCCGCGCTGACGCAGGATGATGTTGCCTGGGATGACGTTTTCGCCACCGTATTTTTTCACGCCTAGACGACGACCCGCGGAGTCGCGACCGTTACGGGAACTACCACCAGCTTTTTTATGTGCCATATCGTTGCTCTCCTATACTTCGCTTACTTCGCCAGATCGGCTGCTTGTGCAACCCACTCAGGCTTCACTTTAACCGCATCAAAGCTCTCTACGTCAACTGCTGCCAGCTGGGCGTATGAGGTGATGCCTGCGTCTGCCAGTTTCTTGGCTGCGGCCGGACCAACACCAGTGATGGCGGTCAGATCGTCAGCTGCGGCTGCGGCAGGTGCTTCTGCTTTCTTGGCAGCTTTGGCAGGCTTGGCCGGTGCAGCAGCGGCAGGCGCGGATACGGAACCCGAACCGATAGCAGCTTTCACGCCGGATTTGTCTGCGCCGGAGGCCAGAATGTCGGTGATGCGAACCAGAGTCAGCTTCTGACGGTGGCCCACGGTGCGCTTGGAGCTGTGCTTACGACGACGCTTCACAAATTTGATCAGCTTTTCGCCTTTGATCTGGTCGATCACGTCGGCTTGTACAGCGGCACCTTCAACGAAAGGCGCTCCAACAACGGTGGTGTCACCGCCAACCATCAGCACGTCGTTGAATTGAATCTTTTCGCCAGCGTCTGCAGCCAGTTTTTCGACACGCAGGACGTCGCCTGCCTGTACTTTATACTGTTTGCCGCCGGTCTTCAGGACTGCGAACATGTCCTATTCCTTCGATCTTATCGCGTCCTTTGGTCCCGCGGCCCGTAGGCTTTGGCGTTTTTGGCAGATGCCACCTCAAACAGCGCGCCCAGGTATGGGCTGTGTTACAAAAAATCAGGCGCAAAGTGCATACTTCACGCCAGATGGGCGCTTATCCTGTGGAAAACTGTTCAAGTCAAGGCGTTTTTGACAGTGCTACAGGTCCTGAACCGGCTGGATGTCGCCCATACGCAGCGCCAGAGCTTCAAAGCGGTTGGACATAACCTCAAAATGCACCGCGTTCATCAACTCATACACGGTCATCATGTCCGGGTGCTCCAGAGCTTCGGTGTATTCGACCAATTCCTCAAGTGTGAAGTCGCGGTAGGTATAAGCTGCATTGGCCAGCGAGGCCGTCTCGATCGCGTCAGCCATCTCCTCCGCGTTCTCGTTCAACAGTGCGCGCAGCCCGTCCTCGTCGGTGCGCAGGTCAATCACCCCAGCATAAGACGCCGCCAGGATGAAACGGACCTGAATTTCGGTCATTGCCTGCGGGCCAATGTCATTTGGGTCAATCGCAACACTCATGCGGCGAAAGAGATCGATACGCGGATCGTCTTTGGCTTGTAGCTCTGCCAACATGGCGTTTCCAACTAAGTCCTTTTCCTCGTCATCCGCCATATGGCTGACATTTTCGACCTCCACCAGGCGTTGGCCGAGATCGGAGGCATAGAACGCCGCCGCGTGAGCCAACAAGCCATCGTCGAGAGTGGCCTCCAATATATCGAGTGCCCTGCCCTGCATCATTTCAGTGTCAAACACATCTTCTGCAACGGCAGTCCATTGCGCGCCAAAATCACCTTGATTCATGCCCAGCAAGTCCGGTGCGGACGTTGCGGACAAAGCAATTGAGTCAATCGCCACGTCAAAACCAGTGACTTTCAAAAACGCTTGCACATTGTCCCGATCTGCGGCTTGCGCCATCGAGACCAGCACAAACAGGCTGGTCAAGGCTGACAATCCCAACAAGAGCAACTGATTTTTGAGAGGATCAAACGGGGCCGCGCGGGCAGAAGTCTTTTGCATGTCGCCAAGCTAAATCATTTGTTGCACAAAACAATACAAATCCCACTTGCGCCACATCACAATCCCGATTAAACGACGCCCTCACACAGACCACGGTCTATCGGACGGAGAGGTGCCGGAGTGGTCGAACGGGGCGGTCTCGAAAACCGTTGTCCCTTCACGGGGACCCAGGGTTCGAATCCCTGTCTCTCCGCCACTTATTTCTTTAATGGTATCAATCTACTGACTTCTATCGCTTTGAGGGCTTCCAACGAGGGATCTTCGTCAAGGTCGCTCTCAGGCACGTCCAGACCGGCATTTGCGGCGATGGCGGAAAACTGCAGGGACACGACATAAGCCAACTCCGGATCAAACAGAACACGTGCGGTCAGAACGTCTTCAATTGCCTTGCGGAGATCTGCGTCTCCGGCCCGAAAATGCATAGCCAATGCCTGCACTAGGGCGCTGTGGGTGTTATAAGTGTGGTTGGAACCGGACAAATGGGTCTCTGCCAGCCAACGCAAGCCGCGCTCGCCGTCAAGCTCGACCAAGCTCAACGCATATGCACCGAGCATGTCATTCTCATGGGCAATGCCTTGCGTGACCTTTGCTTTTAAAAACCCGCTTAACTCCGTCGTCGGCTGGGAAAAGCCCAAGAGAAGAATCCGGATTGCACGCAAATCCATCTGGCTCGGGATATCAAGCTGAGCGCGCAATGTGTCGGCCTCAACCTGCAAGTCCAGCGCTTGCAAGGTGGCGTAATCCGCCAGGTCCAATTCCCTTAGCGCAAGCTCCCGTGCGCGCCTGTGTGGGTGATGCAGCAGCTCCCCAAAGAAGGTCGCGCGTGCTACAGGATCGTTTTGCCAAGACGACAATGCCTCCCAAATTCTTTGCAATAAAGGTTCAAACGCCGCATCAACCGTAACCAGACGATGCCACACCTCCGTTTCTGGATCCCGTGTAAACAAAACAGTCGCGTGTGGTTTCAGGCGCATCAATCGGCGCGTTGTGCTGTCCACAAGAAAAGGCAGCGAGCCAGCAGATGTCTCACCACGTAATTGACCGGTGATACTGAACGCGAAGGGCGTGGACTCGGACGGCCGCGCCAGAACCACGGTGTCCGCTCGCATAAGGCGCTCGACAATGGTGGGTTTGGGCTCGTACCCATGAAAGGCACAAGGCAAGGCTGCAGTGGCGAAACACATCCCAAACAGCGCCAGCCGACCAATTGAGATTGCTCGTATATTGCCCACGCGATCAAAAGCCATAAATCCGTTCCACAAGCCAAAAAGTCGCGACGCCGCCAATCGCGTACCCCGCAACCACATTGGCGCGGCTGACCAATTGGTAAGATAGAAGGTTCAGGGCCCTCAAAAGCAGCTTTAGACCAAAACTGAGAGACAAAATCACAGCGACAAATACCAATTGGCCCGCCTCCACACCCAGATTAAAGGTCAACAATGCCAGCGCAATGTCAGATTCTGGCAGGCCGATATCCTGCAAGGCGCCGGCAAATCCCAATCCGTGGAGCAGACCAAAACAAAAGGCCACCACCCAAGGTGCACGCTCTGACAAGCGCAGGTGGACATCGTCCCGCTTTAGGATTTCAATCGCCAAAAACACCACCGAGAGCGCAATGATCGCCTCTACAGGCGGGCCGGGAATGGACACATGCCCCAAAGCCGCAAGTGCCAATGTTAAACTGTGGGCCACCGTGAACGCCGTGATCGCCCCGACCAATCGGCCTTTGCTTCGGATCAGCAAAACCAGCGCAAAGACAAACAGAAGGTGATCCCAGCCTTCCAATATGTGTTCGAACCCAAGCACCGCGTAGGTCCAGCCAACTTGCAGGTGACTCTGAGATTTTGGAATTGTGAATTGCGTTTGGGTTGCGGTTAAACGGGATGTGGAAGGTGCTCCTTCCAAGGGTTGAAACCGGACTAGAACATCCGTGTTCTGCCGATCCAAACCGACGATGCGCAACACCGCCCCCTGCATCCCCGTCGGGCACAACGCGGTCCACTGAGATTGCCAGGCAGCACCGTCAGACGCGGGGTCCGGCCCGGTATTCGGGGTGCATGAGGGCGGCAGCTGCACATCGATGTCCATCGGCATGTTGCGCACATCCGGCTTGCGCCAAAACACCGCAAAGGAACCTGCCTCCGTCTCCCGAATATCCAGATATCCGGGGTCAAGTTCATGCGCATCGCCTTGCTGGGAAAATACTAGGAGGCTGACACAAAACAGAAGGTAGCGGAGCCAATTCATTGGCCGATCCAGCTTTGCAATGTATCCGCATTGGGTCGAGACACTTTGTACGCCTCCAGAAGCGTGGCTTCCTGCGCCGCCCGCAGATCATTGGCAAGTGCACTGCGCCAGTCGGCCAACACAATATCTCGCACGTCTTTTAGGGCCGGTGTATGAGCGGGAATATAGTCATGCACCAAAACCACATGCAGCCCGAAGCCAGACTGTATCGGCCCGGACCACTTGCCAATTGGTGCTTGTTCCAACTGTGCAAAGACACCACGGCCAAAACTGCCATCCACCTGATTGATGCCTGCGTTGCTCAGCACAGGTTGTAACATAGACGACACCGTATCCTGTGGCTGCGTCTCGTCTGCATTCAGAGAGTCCAGAAGCGCGGCGACGTCCAGCAAGTCTGCTGGCACACCAATTTGCTCAAAACTCACCAAAGCCGGTGTTTGAAATTTGGAGCTGTGGTCCCGCAAGTGCTGCTCCAACACCGCATCCTCAGGAACTGCGGATTGCGCTGCCGAGGTCATGAGAAACGCCATTTTTTGCACCAATCGATTGCGCACCACGCCATCACCATTGTCCAGGCCCAGAGCGCGGGCCTCGCGCACCAAAACTTCGCTGCGCACATACTGATCCATCAATGCCTGCGCCTCATCAGAGCTCGGGCCACGTTGCATCTGCGCGTGAAACCGAGAAGCAAGAGCGGAAAACACCTGCTCGGACACAACAATTTCATCCGCTTCAGGGGCGTCTATTTGTTCAGTCTGTTGCACGGAAAACCAAACAAAAATGGCAGCTCCCAAAACAGCAAAGTGGAAAAATGGTTCTTTGTAAAAGGCCATATCGGTTCTCTAAATAGCGACGATCGGGGTGATTGTCCTATAGAATAGACCCTCTGTTGCATGTGAAAATCAAGCCTTTTCAAGGTCGTGCCCGCCAGTATCAAAGCCGGAAAAGTATTTTCAAATTTTCGGCGATACGTTGCGAGAGATCACAACACTCCATTAAGCAGCACAATGCTCTTAAACCCAACATTGATCCACCCGAAAGAAACAACACGAGGTTGACCGATAGTCACAAAGCAAAAAAGCCTCCAACCCGTTAAGGTTAGAGGCTTTTTATGGCTCCGGCGGTAGGGATCGAACCTACGACCAATTGATTAACAGTCAACTGCTCTACCGCTGAGCTACGCCGGAACATTTTGTATCTTTCAGAGTGTGTCTCTGAGGATGTGGCGGGGTATAACTTTGGTTTCCGGGGACGTCCAGTGGCTTTTTCAAAGTTTTTTGAATTTCCGCAAAAAAATTCTACAGAAGTTCGAATACCGCCTCTGCGCGTAGATCTCCAGCTGGTGAAACTTGGCTTTTTCCTTGCAAATCAACGAGGTGCGCAAAGACGTTACGCGTTGCAGCCGGCAGCAGTGCCGCTGGCGTATCCTTGTAAATCAAAGCAGCAAGGACTTCGGCAGTTGCCGGGCCGCGCTTGAGCGTCGACAGAATCTCGACCTCGCGAGACTTGCGGTGTGCCATCAGCCAATCCACCCGCTTTGTTGGGTTCTCAATGGGGGCACCATGTCCGGCATGAAACACGCGCCAAGGCCGCGCGCGCAGTTTCTCACAAGACTGCATGAAATCCGTCAGATCGCCATCGGGGGGCGAAACCAGCGAGCTGGCCCAGCCCATCACATGATCGCCCACAAAACACATATCCCAAAAACCAAAAGCAATATGGTTGCCAAAATGACCTGGCGTGTGAATCACCTCAAGAGCCCAATCCGTACCTTCGATGAGATCACCGTCAGCCACCAAAATGTCTGGTGCAAAGTTGGCATCCACGCCCTCCCCGCCTCCTGCCAATCCGGTCTCGGCCAGTTTCTGCATGACTGCACTGCGTCCTGCGTCCGGCCCACCAAAGGCCAGAATCGGCGCGCCCGTTTTGGCTGACAGCGCCGCGGCCAGCGGCGAATGATCGAGATGGGCATGTGTGACACAGATATGCGTGATCGACTGCCCCGGTTTGATGGCCGCCAAGATCGCCTCCAAATGTGGCGCGCTGTCCGGGCCGGGATCAATCACCGCCAGATCAGCCGTCCCCACCAAATAGGTATTGGTGCCGCGAAAAGTCATTGGCGAAGGATTGGGTGCCAAAATGCGCCGCACCTTTGGCTCAAGCTCAACGGCAACGCCCGGTTCGGGGTTGAAAGCCAACATCTGCGCGTCCATGGTCTTCCTCTCTGAGAGTGGTCTTACGGCAAGGTGTACGCATGTTTTTTAAGTGGCTCAAACGCTATATGCCACGCAGCCTTTATGGCCGTGCTGCGCTGATCCTTGTGGTGCCGGTTGTGCTGCTGCAACTGGTTGTGTCTTTTGGCTTGATCACCCGGCATTTTGAAGGCGTCACCGAACAAATGACCCATGCGGTGACCCGTGAAGTGCTGTTGGTGCTGGAAGGCATCGACAACCAGGACGAGGTGCCAGAGGCCTTGCCCGTTGTGTTGAATGTGCTTGATATGGACATCGACTATAGTGACGAGGTCCGAACCAAAGACACACGCGTTTGGTACGATTTTTCCGCGTTCATCATTTCTCGCGAGTTTCGCAGGTTCTTACCCGGAGTGACAGCAGTAGAACTGGCAGAAAAAGGCCAGGTCGACCTGCATTTGCAACGCCCCGAAGGCAACCTTGTTGTCCGGTTCGATCGACGACGTGTTTCCGCTTCAAATTCCCACCAACTCTTTGTGAATATGGTTTTTTTCGGCGCACTCCTGACGTTTGTCGCCTATCTCTATTTGCGCAACCAGCTGCGACCGATCAAGCGCTTGGCCGCGGCTTCCGAAGCTTTTGGACGTGGACAAAGTGTGCCGTATTCGCCAGGTGGCGCAGTGGAAGTGCGCGCAGCTGGCAGCGCCTTTCTGGACATGCGCGCGCGCATCGAGCGGCAAATTGAGCAGCGCACTTTACTCCTATCAGGTGTCAGCCACGACCTGCGCACCCCCTTGACCCGTTTTAAGTTGGGAGTTTCGCTGCTGGACGACGAGGATCGCGAACCTTTGGAGCGCGACATTGAAGATATGCAGCGCATGCTTGATGCCTTCTTGAGCTTTGCCCGTGGCGCTTATGAAGACGACAGCGAACAGGTGGATGCGGTTGGATTTGTAGAAAATGTGGTTCAGGACTTTACCCGATCAGGGGACGATGTGACCATCCACGAGCTTGATGGCCACGGCATGGTGTCATTACGTCCCGTGGCCGTTCGGCGGGCAATCGAAAATCTGATTGGAAATGCGGTGCGTTACGCCAATCGCGCCGAAGTGTCCGTTCAGATTACCGATCGCTATTTACGTGTGCGCATTGAAGACGACGGACCTGGCATTTCACCAGATCAACGCGTGGAGGCGCTCAAGCCTTTTGCGCGGTTGGAACCGGGGCGCAATCAAAACAAAGGCATGGGCGTTGGGCTTGGCTTGTCTATCGCCGCAGATGTGGCTCGGGCCCATGGCGGAATCCTTCGATTGGGGCAAAGTGAACGGCTTGGCGGATTGCGCGCGGACTTGGTTCTGGGACGCTCTTACTCACCTTCTTCTTAAAGGATTTTTAGCCCTGGGCAGGTAAGCCGGAGAGGACCTTCCTGTTTCCGTGAGTCTGTGATGATCCGCACCCGCGCCCATCTTGCCTTTTTTGCCTTCGGGTGGACTGTGGTAGCCGTTGTGCTGAGCTTAGTGCTGTCGTTCACGGCACTTGGCCTCACTCCAAGCCTGCGCAATGCCGTCGTCGCCGTGACTGTTCCTGCAATTGTAACGCCTTTTGTAACTCTTCTGTCCGGGCGGATGATGATGAGATTGCATCGAATGTCGCAAAAATTGCAACACGCGGTGGACCATGATGCATTGACCTCGACTGTAACGCGTCAATATTTTTTCGATAAATTACGAAGCCTTGACAGCGAAACATCATCCACCATTCTGCTGATCGACATCGACCAGTTTCGTGACATCAATGACTCCCATGGACATTATGTCGGGGACATTGTGCTGCGAGAAACAGCACATCGCTTGATCAACAACACGCGCCGAGACGACCTTGTGGCGCGTTTTGGGTGTGAGGAATTTATTGTGCTGCTACCAGACACCACGCCAAAAGACGCGCTGCATGTGGCCGAGCGTATGCGCGCCACTGTGGCACGTACCCCAATTCGGACGTCAATCAGCAAAATCCCCGTCACCGTCAGCATCGGCATCGGTCATTTGGGGCCGGATAGCGACTGCAAAGCGGCGATGCAGGAAGCAGATGATGCGCTTTACGTCGCCAAAACTGCAGGCTGCAACTTGGTCAAATCTGCGGCCTGATCCTGCAGTACATCCTTGCGTGCGCAACTTTACAGCCTGAACAGGAAAGGATAGCTGTCATGCGATAACAGGCGACCGACAAAAAGGACGAGTCATGCGCATTGGCAACCGCGAAATTGGCCCCAACCACCCTCCCCTTGTGATCGCCGAAATTGGCATCAACCACGGCGGCGACCTATCAGTTGCCAAAGAGATGGTACGCCTCGCGGCGCTGTCTGGCTGCGAAATGGTCAAGCACCAGACCCATTTTGTTGACGACGAAATGACGGATGAGGCCAAAGGGATTTTTCCGCCCAATGCCGATGTGTCGATCTGGGAAGTGATGGAGCAATGTGCGCTGTCCGCCGAAGACGAGCTGGAGTTGAAGCGCTACACCGAAGAGCTGGGAATGATTTTCATCTCCACGCCGTTTTCCCGGCGCGCTGCGGACTTTCTTGCTGATGCAGGTGTGCCTGCGTTCAAGATTGGCTCTGGAGAGGCGGACAACTTGCCGCTGATCCGCCACATCGCGTCCTTTGGAAAACCTGTGATCATGTCCACAGGAATGCAGACCATCGACACCATGCGCCGCTCTGTGGCGATCCTCGAAGAAGCTGGCATTGAATACGCGCTTTTGGAATGCACCAACCTTTATCCGTCGCCGCCTGAGATTGTTTCCCTGCGAGGCGTCACTGATTTGAAAGAGGCGTTTCCCAACGCAATTGTAGGCTTCTCCGACCACTCGATTGGACCGGACATGGCGTTGGCGTCTGTAGCGCTGGGGGCTTGTATTCTGGAGCGGCACTACACCGATACACGTTATCGCCAAGGTCCGGATATCATCAACTCGATGGACCCATCCGAGCTGCGCCATATCATTGAGCGTTCTCGCGAGATCTGGATTGCGGCCAACAACCCAAAACAACGCACCGAGGCGGAAGAGTCGGTTTATGCCTTTGCCCGCGCGTCTGTAGTCGCCGACAAGGATCTGCCAGCGGGTCACGTCATTGGCGAGCAAGACATCTGGGCCCGCCGTCCAGGGTCCGGTGAAATTCCGGGCTATGACTTTGACAAAGTTGTCGGCAGGACTCTCACCCGCGCGGTAACACGCAACACACAACTGAAGTGGGAAGATCTTTCTTGAGCAAGCCCCCCGATAACCTGGGAATCTGGCTGATCAATCTGCCGAAGGATTCCGAGCGGCTTGCAAATATGCAGTCTCAGTTGGCAACAATGGGACTAACCGCGCAAGTGTTTGAAGCAATTAATGGAAAAGAGCGTGCCGTCGAGCTTGCTTCAAACGTAAATGAACAGGCCTATCTCAAAAACACGGGGCAACCGATAATTCCTGGACACGTTGGAGTTTATGCGAGTCATAAGGCGGTTTGGGATCTGTTTTTGGCGTCCGACAAGGAGTTTGCGCTGATCTTTGAAGATGACGTTGTGTTCCACGATGATTTTCGTCAGGCTCTTGAAACCGGACTTGCCGCGCACCGACATTGGGATTTGCTACGGTTCAACGCCATTCGTGCCAAACTCCCAGTACCTCAAGGTTTGTTGGGAAAATACACACTAAATGCATACATTGGTCCCTTCACGGGCAATGCGGCGTATCTGCTGAATAGACATGCCGCTCAAAAGTTCTGCGAGCAAATCTGGCCACAAACTCGCCCGTTGGATCATGAAATGAACCGTTTTGATAAATATGACTACCGCGCACTTGGTTTAGAGCCATTTGCCAGCCATCCAGATGACGGCGGTGTCTCAACCATTACAGGCGTCGGATTTGACCAAGTACGCAAACCACATTGGAGCAAACGGGTTCCCTATTACCGCTTAAAGATCACAAACTACTTTAGACGCGCCAATTGGCTGCTCAAGGCAGGCATGGTTCCCGGATCAAAAAAGCCATTGGACAAGAACAGTTAGCAGTTCTTCTACTTGGAGTTTGCACCCCAGATACCGTGGGTTTCTCTGAAATACTCAATACAGGCGCGATTTGCTGCGATCCGATCATGGCCACTGTAAATAAGGTTACGCAGAGCCGCGTCTTTCACCTCATTTTTGTGACCCAATGAGCGAATCTTTTTCTCAGTATTCAGCCAAATGGGAATACCCTTGCGCTCCAGACATCCGGACAGCCAAACATCATCCACAGTCCAGAGAACGTCGGGAATATCATAACAGGATTCGTCAAAAAACTCCGGTCGAACCAATACTCCGCCCCAGCCCTCGAGAACATCCACATACCCTGGCCGGTTGGCCTTTGAGGGTTTCCATTGTCCCAAGCTGACAGCGCGCTTCAAACGGTACGTAAGGTTTTTTTTGATAAACCCAGCTCGAGGGGTTTGAGCGCCTTGCCACCCGTCATTGGCATAGTGCGGCGCATCCAAATGTCCGCCTTCCTCACAGATACAGCAATTGGGATGCTGTTTTGCCGCGTCAACGTATCGTTGCGCCCAATTCACATCGTAAAGCTTGTCGTCGTCACAGAACAAAATTTGGACGTCTTGGCCTTTGTACTCCTTAGCAGCTGGCAGAACTTTGGTTGCCGGTCCCAAATCCTCGTCAATAACCCGCAAGTTCACACCTTCCGGCATCTCTGGAAGATCTGACGGTTCATATTCAAACCGTTTGTATTTTCGCGCAACGTAGAGGTTTATGGCTTCAATTTCGGCGGTCTGCTCAAGTAGATGAGACAGGTTTTCGCCGACAATTGGAAACCGTGGTGGAATAGTTGTGAGCGATAGCACAAGTCGTGTCATGGTATCTGTTAGCCTTTGAGTGACCCACCAAAGCGGGTCCAATAATCTACCATCCATGGAACTTGCCCCCGACCGTAATGAGGGAATTTATCCCAGTTGCCGCTCGGCGGATCAATCAAATCAATTGGACGCGGGAGTCCGTGAAAGCATAAGATTTTGGCTGTTGGCGCTTTGGGATGCAAGATGCGGTCAACAACCAGTGGGCGACGGAGGTGATATTTGAAACTTTGCAGCCAATCAGTTGGCCAATACTGGATATCGCCAAATCCCAGGGTCGCAAATTCTCCATGTAGGAAATCCTGCTCGTTGTCATAGCCAGACAGCATCTCATCCATTTTTGAGACAAAGTGGTCAACAACCGAGCTAATCTCGCCAATATCAAATGCAAAAATCCCAGTACCGGTCCGAGCAGGACCAGAGTTGTAGCGCCATGGGCGGGAGTCCAAACATACAAACGCGCCAGGAAAATCAAACATCTCTGACAAATCACCTGAAATGACGGTATCCAGATCAATAAAGAGCGCTCGGCCTTTCAGGCCATTCAGGTCGCTTGAAAAAACGGTCAATTTTGGCCAAGCTCCCGCCTTCCACGCAGATTGAGGCAAACCAACCTCAGGGATTGGAAGTGTTACAACCCCCGGATCAATACCTTGCGCGTCCTCGGTCAAGCACACAAAAGTAAAGTCGCCGTCCATATTGGCCTTGGCTGCGTTGTAGAGCACATTGACATACTCCGCAGAGTACAGCGTGCCCCACTTCATCGTCAAAATGACACGTTCCATTTTTCGGCCTTTCCAATAGACGTTGGCACACAAAGACAAGCTTTAGCGTATGGCTCACACCTAGCTTTGGTCTCGCTGGAAGTCCAGCGGACTGGCGCGTTCCGCCGTCTCTTGTTTTCCCTATACCGCGCGTTTAAATTCTTGGAAACGTATCAAAAAGTGATGTGATTTGAGGGGTCCCTCAACACACACGGTCCTTGGAGCAGCCGATGTCCGACCCTACCGACCAAGCCACGAGCCTCCTCTTCCTCACCGGCACACGCGCTGACTTCGGCAAGCTGGAACCCTTGGCCACAGCCGCTCGTGATGCTGGTTTTGATGTCTCCTTCTTTATCACCGGCATGCATATGCTGGAGCGTTACGGACGTACAAAAATCGAAGTGCATCGCATGCCCGGCGTAACCAAGCACGAGTTTCTGAACCAGCGCCCGGGTGATCCGCAGGACATCGTCCTTGCCAAAACGGTGACCGGATTCTCTGATTACGTGACAGAGACACGGCCGGATCTGGTTGTGGTCCATGGCGATCGCATTGAGGCCCTTGCAGGTGCGCTTGTGGCTGCGACAAACTATATCCCTTGCGCCCACATTGAAGGTGGCGAAGTCTCTGGCACCATCGATGAAATCTATCGCCACTGTAACACCAAACTGGCCAGCCACCATTTTGTCAGCTCTGAGGACGCCAAGCGGCGCGCCATGGCGATGGGCGAACCCGAAGGCGCCATCCATGTGATTGGCTCACCGGAGTTGGATTTCCACGCGGGTCCGTCCGGCGTGACCTTGGACGACGTTAAAACGCGCTATGATATCGCTTTCGATGACTTTGGATTGGTGACCTTTCACCCGGTCACGTCAGAACAGACGACCATGGGCGCGCAGGCGGAAGCTTTGTTTGATGCACTGGACGCGTCCGGCAAGAATTTCGTTGTGATCGCACCCAATAATGACCCGGGGTCCGAAGACATTTTTGCGGTTTTGGATAATCTGCCGCCCGAGCGTTTCCGGCAGTTTCCATCCATGCGCTTTAATCATTTCTCCGAGTTGATGAAAAACGCGGCTTGCATGATTGGCAACTCTTCAGCCGGTGTGCGCGAAGCGCCGTTTTTGGGACTGCCTTCCCTGGACATCGGCACCCGCCAAACCAACCGCGCGCAATCCGGTTCAGTGTTTAGCTGCGCCGCGGACGATCGGGCTACAATTGAGGCCTTTCTGACCAAAGAGTGGAACCATCGCCATGAGCCGCACACTGGATTTGGCGAAGGTCGGGCCGCGGAGCGTTTTGTCGAGACCATGAAGAACGAAAACTTCTGGGGGCAAGGGTTGCAGAAAGCCTTTCACGATCTTGCCTAAGCTGGCAATTCGCCGCTGACTGCACCTCAGCCGAAATTTCAAATCAGGAACGATCCACATGCCTCTGAAATTACGTGTTTTTCTTGCATTTTGGTCGGCGATCTGGCACCTTTTCTTACCGCTCGTGTTGATCTATTTGCACCGCAGAGGGCGCAAAGACCCGCTGTATCATCAGCACATTTTTGAGCGTTTTGGACGATACAAAACCACGATGCGGGAGACGATTTGGATCCACGCTGTGTCCCTTGGCGAATTGCGCAGTGCTGTTCCGCTGATTCAAGCTTTTTTGGAGCAGGGCGAAAAGGTGGTGGTCACTCAATTTACTCCAGCCGGTCGGCGCGAAACACAAGCGGTTTTTGCAGATGCCATTGGCAACGGCCAGCTCCAAACCGTCTGGGTTCCATTTGAAACCACTTGGGCTTTTCGCAATTTCTTCAAAGCGTTTTCCCCGAAGTTTGGCCTGGTCATGGAGATTGAAATCTGGCCACGCATGGTCATGGCCAGCAAACGCGCGGGTGTTCCCCTCTTCATGTGCAATGCACAATACCCATCTAAATCCATAGAAAAAGATCAGAAGTCCTTTGGCCTGCGCCCTGCTGTAATGGCGCAGTTTGCCGGGGCTTTTGTGAAATCCGACCTACAAGCCAAACGCTTTGCCGCCGTAAACGTTCCAAATATCCATGTCACTGGTGAGCTGCGCTTTGACCAACCGGTCCCATCACATTTGACGGAAGCAGGGCCGGCTGCTCGAAAGTGGATTGGCGCCAACGATCGCCCCGTGGTGACTTTTGGCTCTACCGTTGAAGGCGAAGATGCTCTGTATGTTGAAACCATGAAGCAGATGTTGGCCGGCGCGGGACCCAAGCCGCTGTTTGTCTATGTGCCGCGTCGTCCTGAACGGTTTGATGACATTTACGACATGTTGAAAACTGAAGGGTTTGATGTCCTGCGCCGCTCAGCAACCCTGCCCTCGGCAATTTCATCCAAAGCTTTCCAAGAGCTTGAAAAGCCTGCCTCACAGCCTGACATCTTCTTTGGGGATAGTTTAGGCGAAATGTACTTTTACCTATCGATGGCTGACAAGTCGGTCGTTGGTGGCGGATTTGTTCCTGCTGGCGCACACAACATCATTGAGCCTTTGGCTTTGAAAAAACCAGTGATCACCGGACCTGAAACCTGGACCATCGAGTATCCATTTGAAGAAGCCAAAGCGGCTGGAGTGGCCTGTGCAAAACCGGATGCCACAGCCTTGGCGGAGGCGCTTTCCAGAAGTTTTTCGCCGTCAGAACAAGATATTGACGTTTTTTTTGAGGCCCACGCGGGCGGTACGCAAAAACTGATGCAAGCGCTCCCGGAAGCGCTCGCGTCAGCACAGGACAATCTTTAAAGCCGTCCGGCGTTCAACTCACCCAGCAAATACTGCACCAAACCAAAATCATGCGGCTCATCAATATCAAAACCGCGAATGGACGGGATTTCAAACGGTAGCACCCGGCCCTCATAGATCGTCTTGGCGCTGCGCAAGTAGTCCGGCGCCACCACATAAACACATCCGACATGCTCAAAAACTCTTGGCGCAGATTGACGTGCCCAAACGCCCCCCGGCAGGGTTTTGGACACTTGTAGCGCACCACTTTCATCCGGCTCTACCAAATTGAAATAAGGGTTTTTACGTGCCTCACACACGCTCATCACCATATCAGGTTCATCAGATTCAAACAGAGCCAACGCGCCCGTGACATCCTCTGGCACGCGCAGTGGGTTTGTACAATCGAGGTCCAGAAAGGCGGTCACATCTTGCTCGAGCGCCTGCTCACTCGCCGCCAACGCATGTTGCCAAACACCCCATTTTGGAGCGGTGTCTGTTGCCAACTCCGCCGGGCGCAGCCCAATTTCCAACGCCCCTTTACCGACGGCATGAGCGTAGACTTCCTCATCATCGGTCGAAACCACCACCGCATCGACCTGAGGATGTGAAAACAACATGTCCAGGGACCAGTCGATCAAAGGCTTCCCTTGGATCATTCGGAAATTCTTGCCTGGTACGCCTTTGGAGCCTTTGCGGGCTCCGATATGTCCAAGGATCATGACTTGCTCTCTTCCTCACGCGCAGACAGCGCTTCGTAGTATTGTGTTAGTTTTTGTTTCATTGGCCCAATGGCCTTTTCCGACCAGATCAACCGCCGGCCCTTCCGGTCGACAAATCCACCACCCTCGGGCATCTGCAGCAATTCCTGACCTTTCACTTCAACCCCTGGCAGCGTGACAGCCAAAAGACCATTCCAGCGTCTCCTCACCCATGGAAGGGACGCACGTAAGTGCGTCAACCAGGCCCAGGGCAGCATAAACTCAGTCGGAAACTTGACGGCCATCGATTTTGGTATGGCCTGCAGACTTTCTTGCGCAGCCCAGCTCATAAACCGTTCATCAGCAATCATTGGGCGGAACCCGTTCATCCCGTGTCGGCCATGGAGAGACCGAAACTGCTCAGCGATATAGCCGCATTCGCGCGGGTGATAAACGACAATGGAGGAGTTTCCTCGGGCATATCTTTTTTTGTTGGTGCGGCGCCAAATCCACCGCCCCAGCGGGCCAATCGGGAGCATAGCGCTTTGAAATAAAACAACAGCTTTCTCTGATTGGGCGACGTCCAAAAACTTAGACATGTCGCCAAAAACCACAGTGTCAATGTCGATATAGACAGCAGGCAAATCTTGCGGGACAACACCATCCTCAAACATTGCCAGCTTCGCCTGGCACCCACTGGTGCGCATTTCTTCCTGCACAAAAAACTCAGGAAACGTGCGCTGTAAGATGCCTGTTGGCAAACCGTCTCTTTGGCGGTCGGTGATCAATACAGTTCGAAAGGGTCGACTGGCAGTTTTTTCAACCGTTTCTATCAATTGACACACTTCAGAGGGGCCGTATTTTGTGCCCCAGAGGATCAGAACCAACTGCCATTCCGCCGCTGACGTCATTGTCGAACCTTTGCTATCGCGGCCCACACCCAGGGTATGTGACCTTGTCATGCCAACCTGTGTTACGACGTGCATCTCATTGGTTCAATCTCATTCTGACCTAGTCCCTTGCACACAATCCTCGTAAAACATAAGTAATTCCCACCGCATAGACCTCGAACTCGCGAGACCACAACACACATGGATACTTCCGATAAAAGTTTGGGGCACAAGATTAGCGATACCATTATCCGCGCAATTCTCTCCATCATGCGCAAAGTGCCATATGACGCGCGTATGAATGCCGCCGGTTGGATGGCAGATCATCTGGTTGCGCCATTGTCCGGCAATCGACGCCGCATTCGCGAAAACCTGTCGCTGGTTTTGCCGGAACTGTCCGATCAGCAACGCGAAGACATTGTGCATCAAGTTGCCAATTCGATGGGACGGATGTTGATGGAGACATATGCGGGCTCCGAATTTCAAGCGCGCATCTCAAACGCACCAGTTCTGGGCCCTGGCAATGCAATTCTCGAACAGGCTCACAAAGACGGCAAAGGTGCTTTGATGGTGACCGGCCACTTTGGCAATTATCTCGCGGTGCGAGGATCCTTTTTGGCGCGCGGCATACCAATCGGCGGCCTCTACAAACGCATGTCCAATCCCTATTTTAACGAACACTACGTCGCAGCGATGGCCGATTTTGGCGAGCCTTTGTTTGAACGGGGGCGCCGCGGCATGGCGAACATGTTGCGACATTTGCGAGATGGTGGATTTGTTGGCATCGTTCATGATCAGCGTATCAATGATGCGCCGCTCTACCAGTTTATGGGGAAGCCAGCTCGGACCGCAGAATCCCCCGCTGATCTGGCACTCAAGTACAAAGTTGATTTGGTTCCGTGCTACGGGGTCAGGCAGCCTGACGGAAGTTATGTCATCGAGACCGAAGCGCCCATTCCTCACACCAATGTGCAAGAGATGACCCAAGCTCTCAACGACAGTTTGGAGGCCCAGATACGCAAACATCCGGGCCAGTGGATGTGGACACATAACCGATGGCGCGATGCAGGCAACAACACCACAGAAGACCTTGCCCGAGGGAACTGAAACACACTTCCCCAAAATCTCCACATTTGCGCGCCACTTTGACCATAAGCCGCCTGCATAGGTATCTTGTGGCCATCTGCACTTTTCCGGCCACTCAATAGCTGCCTAGGAGACATCCAATGTATCATGCGCCTCACGCTGTGGCCGCAGAGCCATCCCGTCACGCCCGTCTGTGGGAATTGATCCGCCAGCAAAACCTGGCAACCATGAAAAAGCCAGCTGACGCGGTGCGTGTGGCGCCCAAGCGACCGGTCCAGGCCAAACGTCCCGAAGCGCTGGAAGTCGAGTTCGAGTTCAACCCGGATCAGATGCTGAAATCCGCCTCAAATTCGCTGCGCCGCGCAAGCTAGGCTTTAGCCACGAAACCCTGTGGCTACCACAAATTTCTCCGAGCTGTCAGAGCGACTGCTCGGTGGTTTCACATTGGCAACTTTGGTAAACTTCTGTTTCAACAGCTTCTGAAGTTCGCCTTCGGCACCACCCGCTAAAACCTTGGCCACAAAGGTGCCACCCTCTTCCAGCACATCAAAGGCAAAATAGGCTGCGGTTTCACACAGCGACATAATTTTCAAGTGGTCGGTCTGCTTGTGACCCGAGCTTGATGCAGCCATATCGCTCATCACAACATCTGCTTTGCCGCCGAGCCATTCTTTGACCTGATCGTCCGCGCCTTCATCCATAAAATCAAGTTGATGGATATCAGCCCCGGCAACGGCCTCAACTTCCTGCAAGTCGATACCCAGAAGAGTGCCAACCTTCTTACCAGATTTTTCTCCCAAAGCATTGATGCGCGGCACTGCCACTTGAAGCCAGCCACCCGGCGCACAGCCAAGGTCAACAACCCGCGCCCCTGGCACCAAAAAGCGGAACTTATCGTCCAGCTCCATGATTTTGAAAGCCGCGCGCCCTCGATAGCCCTCGGCCTTTGCGCGCGCCACATAAGGGTCGTTCAGTTGACGTTGCAGCCACCGAGTGGACGACAGTTTACGCCCCCGCGCGGACTTTACCTTGATGGTCAAATCCCGCTGCCCACGTCCCGAAGTATTTTTACCGGTAGGTTTCTTGGCCATTTCCGTCACCACATTGCGTTGAAACAACGCCTTCTAGTCATTTTTGTCAGAGTCACAAGGGAAACCGCCTTAGAACGGCCCATCCTCTAGCACCCCATCCGCACTCATCTGCGCATAAAGCAGCCCTTCACGCAGGCCGCGATCTGCAACCGAGAGCCGATCAGTCGGCCAACACCGCAGCAACGCCTGCAAAATTGCAGATCCACTCATGATCAAGGCTTGCCGATCTTGCCCAATTCGCGGGTCCGCACGCCGCCCCTTGGGACCTAGGTCCAGATAGCCACGAATGACCTTGTCGATTTGCTCGCTAGTCATGCGCAGCCCATCAACCTTGGTGCGATCATAGCGGCGCAAGCCCAAATGGCTGGCGGCCACGGTTGTCACCGTGCCACTAGTCCCGATAATTTGGAAACCCTCACTGGGAGGCGCATCTTTGTATGGTGCAAATTCGCTGAGATTTTCCTCAAAAAACCAGCTCATCAAGGCAAACCGCGCGGAGTCATCTTCCACATCGCGAAACTGATCGCGCAGCGTGGCCACGCCCAAAGGCACAGAAATCCAATCCACCACTTTGGCAGCGGGAAACGGGCTGTCGACAGAGTGAAACCCACTGCGCAGGCGCATAATGGCTCGCGCCCGCTCGATTGGCGGCACAGAGGTCAAGTCCATCCACACCAACTCTGTGGAGCCGCCGCCAATGTCCACCACCAACAACTGTTCTGTCTTGGTGCTCACCAGTGGCGCGCAAGAAATCACCGCCAAACGCGCTTCTTCTTCGGGCTGGATGATTTCCAATTGAAGGCCGGTCTCCCGTTTCACCTGACGTACAAACTCACGTGCGTTTTTGGCACGACGACAGGCCTCCGTCGCCACAAGCCGCATGCTTTTGACTTTGTGACGCTTCAGTTTCTGCTGACAGATGCGCATGGCCTGGATGGTGCGTCGCATCGATCCACGCGACAATCGTCCCGTGCTTTCCAGCCCGGAACCCAATTGGACAGACTTGCTAAAGCTGTCTACCACATGAATTTGACTGCCCTTCGGCTGGGCAATCAACATGCGACAACTGTTCGTGCCCAGATCCAGCGCCGCATAAAGCGAGCTGGGATCAGGCGGTTTCGGCGCGGGGCTCTCAACCGGTTTAGGGAATGCGCCCGCACCTTTGGGACGCTTGGGCGCCATCGTAACGCCCTCCATTTCGTGTTACCCTCAACGTAGTCTGTCCCCCTGCCCCGCGCAATCCCGTTTCGCAGCCAATCACGCACAAGTCGGCACCGCCGCTGCTCATCTTCTTCATGCAAAGATTTCACAGCCACCCCCATAGCCAAGCAGGGCGGCCTCTCGCTACAAAGCCCCCACAACAAACCCCAAGGTCGCGTTACGTCGTCCTATTGTCGAAAATGAGCCAAAGCGGTCCCAGCCCCTGCCCTAGGAAGGAAGGACCGATACCGGAGGAATCACCCAAATGCCTGATGTCACCATTGTCTACTGGCGCGATATTCCTGCTCAAGTGATTGTGGGCAAAGGGCGTCGCGGCGCAAAAAAACCTTTGGCTGAACGCTTTGAACAGGCCATCGACCGTGCGGCAATGAAAGTGGGCGCATCTGACACGGACGCCTATCTGGCGGAATGGCGCAAGGGCGATCCCTATCCGGTGGAGGGAGAGCCGCAAGCCATCCTCGAACATGAGGTGGCCCGGCTGGAGGCAGAGTTTGATCAGGCCCGCATCAAGGAAATGATCAACAATGAAGGCTGGGCGTGACACGCCCCTCTTTTTGGGAGGCCGCAATGGCTTTGTTGAACTTTAAGCGCAAGACCGAGGAGGTCAAAACCACCACGCCAGAGATGGAAGCCTTTTTGCAGGGTTATTCCATCGAGGTCATGCCGCGCACCGCGGCCAAGGTGGACGACTTCCGTACGCTTTTGCCGGCTGGCACCCGTGTCTACATCGCCCATATCGAGGGCACCCCAATTGAGGACATGGTCGATACTGCCCGTCGCATTGCGGCCGAAGGTTACGACGTGATGCCGCATTTCCCTGCCCGCATCATCAAAGACAAAGCCACCCTGGAAAACTGGATCGCCATGTATCAGGGCGAAGCGGATGTCAAACAAGGCCTGATGCTGGCCGGTGGAGTGTCCGATCCACATGGCGACTTCGCAGACTCCATGCAACTTCTTGAAACTGGCCTGTTCGACAAAGCGGGCTTTGAACGCCTGCACGTTGCAGGCCACCCAGAAGGCAACAAAGATATCGATCCCTCCGGCGGCTCCGCTAATGTCGACGCCGCACTACAGTGGAAACAAGACTTCTCTCAGAGATCTGATGCAAAAATGGCCATCGCCACGCAGTTTGCCTTTGAAGCCGCGCCGATCATCGACTGGGCCAATGGCGTGAAATCCGCCGGCATCGATATCCCTATCCACATCGGTATCGCAGGTCCCGCCAAGCTTCAGACTCTTATCAAATTTGCCATCGCCTGTGGTGTTGGACCGTCGCTTAAGGTACTGCAAAAACGCGCTATGGATGTCTCCAAATTGCTGCTGCCATATGAGCCGACAGAGGTTCTAACCCAACTGGCCAACCACAAAGCAGCAAACCCTGAGTTCAACATTGACTCGGTGCATTTCTTCCCGCTTGGCGGCATCAAAACTAACGCCAACTGGGCCATCAATAACGGCGGCGCTTCGGCGCAGCCAGTCAAAGCCTAACAGGATTAATCATGACCCGTACCGTTATAGAATCACAAACAAAAACCGCGATCATGGGTTTTGATCAGCCGTTCACCGTGATTGGCGAACGCATCAACCCAACGGGGCGCAAAATTCTGAACGCAGAGCTGGAAGCGGGCGACTTTTCCCGCGTTCAGGCCGACGCTCTGGCGCAGGTGGCCGCTGGTGCCACCGTTCTCGACATCAACTCTGGCGCAGTCTTCTCCAACAAAATGGCCGAAGACCCACGTTATGCGGACAACAACTTTGTTGAGCCGGATCTGATGCGCCAACTCGTTCAAAAAGTGCAGGAAGTCACCGACTGCCCGCTCTGCATCGACAGCTCCGTACCTGGTGCTCTGGAGGCCGGACTGGAAGTGGCCAAAGGGCGGCCCCTGCTGAACTCCGTAACCGGCGAAGAAGAGCGTCTGGAAATTGTTCTGCCGCTGGTCAAAAAATACAACGTGCCGGTTGTGGCGATTTCCAATGATGACACCGGCATTTCTGAAGATCCGGAAGTCCGTTTTGCCGTTGCGAAAAAGATTGTGGAACGTGCCGCCGACTTTGGCATCCCGGCGCACGACATCGTGGTCGACCCGCTGGTGATGCCCATCGGTGCCATGGGCACCGCAGGCTTGCAAGTGTTTGAACTCAACAACCGCCTGCGCAATGAGCTCGGTGTGAACACCACATGCGGCGCATCCAACATCTCCTTCGGCCTGCCAAACCGTCACGGCATCAATAACGCGTTCCTGCCAATGGCAATGGCCACCGGCATGACCAGCGCCATCATGAACCCGATTGCGCTTCCTGTTGGCCCTAAGAAGCTGGCCGAGAAAAAGGCTGAAGTTGAAGCTGCTGGCATCAACTTGCCAGAAGGCATGGATGACGAAGCCTTTTGCCAAATGTTTGGCCTTGGCTCCACCAAAGCCCGTGCAGGCAAAGAGATGGAGGCCATTCGCGCCGCCAACTTCCTCACCAACAACGATGAAGGTGGTGCTGAGTGGATCCGCTTTAACAAGCCTCCCGCCGCCGCTGGAGAAGGTGGCCGTGGACGTCGCGGTGGTAGCCGTCGCCGTCGCGCCTAAATCTCTCACATCGCAAACGCACACAGGGCGGGGATTTCCCCGCCCTTTTTCTTTGCCCGCAAGCTCTGTCAGGTCGTTTACCGTTTGGTCAGCACTTTCGCAGTAAACAAGGCTTACCAATTGGCAAGCTTCTACCATCTGGTAAGCTGACCTTTAAAATCCGAGCTACGCAGGACCAAACCATGTCTCAGCCGTCCCCCGCCCGCACCCGCTACATCACGCTCGCAACTGAGGGATTTGCCACCCATGGCTACCACGGTCTGAGCCTGGCCAATCTTGCAAAAACCGCAGCTGTCACCAAACAAGCTCTCCTGCACCACTTTGGCACCAAGGACGCGCTTTATAATACGGTGCTTGAAACCCTCACGGACCGGCTCTTGGCCTCGCTAAATGACACACCGGACGTGTCACCCAAAGTGCGCCTAATCCTTCATTTTCAAGACCTTCTCAGTGGCGAAACCGACGCTACGGCAGATGCCCGTCTGGTTTTGCGCAACCTTTTGGACAGCTCAAGTGAGACCGGGGTTGCGCCTCTCAAGCCGTACCTCAAAGCACTGTTGGATTTGGCGCGCTCTGTTCCCGCCAAGAAAACCACCACTGACATGGAGTTGTTGTTGGGGCTCTACGGGGTGATTGGCAGCGCACAATATCTGCTGATTTCACAAAACGCACTGTCCGCATTCCTCCGCACGGACGATAGCGCGGCCCTCAAGGCTGCCCGCCAAAAAACGGTTGCAACACAGCTCAAGGCCTTTCTGGACTCGGAGTAAGGGGCGCCAGACCAAACGGTAAGAAGTCGACAGCTTACCACTCGTAAAGGCACCTCACGTGCCAAATTGAAGATCGACGCAGAAGAAAAACGCGCAACTTTATCGGAACGGTTAACCCTAGATTCACCAGTTTCCCGCCAGAGTGGTGACATGCAGGCCACTTTGTCACATACGACCACCGGCCAAAACTGGCTGGATCAGGTTTTCTCTTCGTTCAAATCCGGAGAAGCTGGCGCCGTTCGTCGCCGCATTCAGGATGTCGAGGCGGAATGCGGCCGCGCGGCTTTGGAATTGGCTGTCAGAAAGCGAGGCTGGCACCTGCTGGAAACCGACCGCGACTATATCATTTTATGCACAACCGGCTCCTTTAAGATCATCTGCTAAAACCTAGCCGCGTTTCTTCTTGGTCCGGAAATCATAGGCGCCATCCGTCTCTGATCCGTTGTCCCCAAACAGGCTGTGTTTCTGGATTTTCTGCGTTCCGGTCACCGGAATATCCGCCATAAACCGGATCCAGCCAGGCGCCTTGTAGTAGGCCAGCCGCGCAAAGCTCCAGTCAAACAGCTCTTGAGCCAGCCCGTCATCCGCATCACCAAGTACTTGAACACAGGCCATAACTTCTTCGTCCCGCATCGCGTCTTCAACGGCCACAACAGCGACACGATCCACCGCCGGATGGTCTTGCAAGCAGGCCTCGATTTCTGCGGCTGCAATATTCTCGCCTGACCGCCGAATGATGTTTTTCTTGCGATCCACAAAGGTGACCATGTCGCTTTCGTCCATGACCACCGTGTCACCGGTGTGAAACCACCCACCGCGCCAGGCCTCTTCGGTGGCCTCCGGCAAGTTCAGATAGCCTGAAAACGCCCCACGTCTCGGTGCGTCCGCGCTGTACCGAAGGGTCATTTCACCGGGCGTACCACGGGGTACTTCCTTGTCATTGTCATCAACAACCCGCACATCCAGCCCTGGCATCGGTCGCCCCATGGCACGGGTGTCAATACGGCGCGGCTCGTGACAGTCCGCCAACATCCGGCACATTTCTGTCATGCCCCAAACCTCGATCAGCGGAAAGCCAAAGCGTTTCTCAAACGGCCGGTGCAAAGTCGGTTCAACCCCTGCCCCCACAGCCCATTTAACCTGATGTTTTTGCTCCCACTCTTCGGGATCCCGGTTCATCAAGGCCGGAATAATAATGCCAAGGTAATGCGCCGCCGTGGCACCTGTTTCCGCCAACTCGCGCCACCACGCCCGTGCGCGAAAGCGCTCCGGAATGATATGAGTGCTGCCGGTCTCAATCACCGCCATAAACAGCAGGATCGCCGCATTCACATGGAACAAAGGCAGCGGGCAATAAACTTTGGTCACCCCTGCCTCAAACTCAATCAAGCCGCCACGTGAGGCATACCACTGCCCCATCTCCACCTCATAGGCGTGGCTCATGATACAGCCTTTGGGACGCCCAGTGGTGCCGGACGTGTAGATCAGACTGGCTTCAGTGAGGCCACTTACCGGTTGGTCAGTTGGCGCAGGACGTGCGCATTTGGGCAAACCCGGCAGGCTCTCCGTCACCTCCACGGTGGGCACGTCTAACCCGCTCTCCGCGA
The DNA here is from genome assembly GCF_049116215.1 of Shimia sp. Lineage (GTDB taxonomy): Bacteria > Pseudomonadota > Alphaproteobacteria > Rhodobacterales > Rhodobacteraceae > Shimia. The sequence continues at coordinate 671,309 of NZ_JAGDZB010000003.1, forward strand.
TTCCCGCCGCCATCAACTCCGCCAACTCTGGTGCGACCAAAGCCAAATCCGCTGCGCTGTCTTGCAACAAATAGGCCACTTCGGCCGGGCGATAATCCGGATTCACGGGCACCCAGCTGATACCACGTTTCGCCAACGCCAGTTTAATGAGCAACATCTCCGGCCGGTTTTCCAACAACACAGCAACCCGGTGCCCGTGACCGTACCCTGCGTCCGCAAGCTGGGATTCCATGGCGGATACGGCCTGTTCTGCCGCGCCATAAGTGCACAAATAGCCATCGGGATGGTACGCTCGGGCGTCATTCGCAGGCACTTGCAAAAAACTATGTTCTGAAAACGCCTTCGCCCGCGTCTCAAACAACGCACCAATGGTCTCGACCATGTCAATTCTCCTCTTCCCCGCGGCGGACCTTATCCAACGCCAAAGCAGCGACAAGAGTGACGTACCGTAGATCGTAGTTATACGGGCGCGCCGCGACGGCGCGTTTCATCCATCAACTGGCCGTTAAACTCGGCGCCAAATACAAAAATGGCAGACATCAGGTACAGATAAACCAGCGCGGACATTATGCCGGCCAATCCGGCATAGGTCACCGAATAGGTCGAAAAGCTGCTGATGTAGATGGTGAACACCTTGGAGGCGAAAAACCACAACACCAGGCACAACACGATGCCCGGCCAAAGGCTCCCGGTTTTATGCGGTACCCCTGGCAGCCATTTGTGGCAGGCAAACAGAAAGAAGGTTGTGACCGCAAAAATCACACCTTGGCGAAACTGCTCATTACTCAGGATGGATTGGTCCAACCAAGGCACAAGGTCTTCGAAGAAATGCAGCACAACCGGCACCACCACGCTGACCAAACCTGCCGCGGTGAATAAGGCACTCCCCGCCACAACAAACAGGATCGCCAAACCGCGCACTTTCCAGAATGGCCGAGGGTCGGTTTCGCGATAGGCGTCGGTGATCACCACCCGGATCGCATCAACGCCGTTGGACGCGAACACAATTGCCAACACCGCGCCAAGGGTCAGCGTTGAACTGCCTGCCTGCAAAACCGCGCGCAATTCGCGCTCTATGGGGCCGGCAATTGCGTCGGGCCAGGCCCCAATGGCAAAGTCGATGATGTCATCCACCTGCGCCTGAGGACTCAGCGCCCCGGCCAGTGACAGCGCAAACAGACAGAAGGGAAATAGCGCAAACACAAAAGACAGCGTCAAATGTGAGCTGCGCATAAACCCGTTTTTGCCGTTGAACCGCACCACGGTGGCACGCAAGCAGTTAACCAGATGTCTCATAAGTGCCCGCCTCTCCTGCGCTTTTGTCGACCAATCCTCTGTGTAAGGTCAAGCAGGATAAGGCGCGCAGGAAAGACCACTCGAAATTGGCGCAAAATCACAAAGACATTTCCTAAACTCCAAAAGGATTTGTTTACCCCTTTCCCATATCACTATCACAGAGGACGACACGGCCTGGGGACAACGCCGCAGACATCCTCCGGAAGACCCGCACCGCTTTCCTCCCTCCCTTGGGCGGTGTGACCACTACAACCAACTTCACTCTCTCCCTCCTCCTTCCCCTGTTGGAGTTGGTTGTCGGCGCCAATCGTTATGCCTTGACGTGACGCGCCGGTCTGCACCCAAGTCAGACCACTCACGGACACAAGGCCAGCGCCGGTTGCTCAAGTGAGCGCCGGCGCTTTTCGTTTGCACAAAAAAAGAGCGCCCCCCAAAAAGCGACGCTCTTTCCAATTTTTTTGACCGATATGTCTTAGTTAGACGCCAGATACCCTTTGATTTCGCTGCCAGCTGTGGCGACATCTTGGCCTGGGTTTTCAGGCACGACAATCTCACCTTCCAGCTCTGCGGTCACGTCCTCATAGGCCTTCAGATAGTCCGCAGGCAGACGGTGTGCTATGCCCTGGTGACAATCGATACAGGTCTTGCCTTCATCCAACGCCAACTGGTGTTGTGCCGCCGCGCGGTTCTCCTGCACAGTGAAATCCATATAGGTGAACTTATGACAGTTGCGGCATTCCCGACTGTCGCTTTTCTTCATCTTTACCCAAGACGCTGACGCCATCGACAGGCGGTGCTCTTCGTATTTTTCCTCGGTGTCGATGGTACCCATCACAGTGTGATAGAGATCTTTCGATGCAAGGATTTTCGCCTTAATTTTGTGTTGCCACTGCTTTGGCACGTGGCAATCAGGACAGGTCGCGCGTACACCGGAGCGGTTGTTATAGTGGATGGTCTCGGTATACTCTTCGAAGTTCCGTTCCATCTCGTGGCAGGACACACAGAACTCTTCTGTGTTGGTCAACTCCAGCGACCAGTGAAATCCCCCCCAAAACAGAATACCGGCCAAAAACCCACCAAACAGCAGAGCGCCCAGCGAAAAGGCCGACGTCGGCGACCACAAAGTGGACCAGGTGCGGCGTATGAAACCCGGCTTTTTGCCGGTGTTGTTGCCTTGATCAGACATGGCTACCTTCCCCTTTTCCGACGTTAGTTGGACGGTTCAAATTCGTTTTCGACCAGCGCAGGCGCATTGGCCTGAGGCACGTGGCACTGGTTACAGAACCAGCGGGTGCCGGCCACTTCGTCCAATTGCTCACCCTCGCGGCCTTGGTAGTGGGTCATCGACAGCGTTGGTGCGCCGCGTTCGCCCGCATTGGTCCAATCGTGACAGGCCAGACATTGGTTGGCGCTCAAATCGATTTGATATTGATCCACAGTATGCGGGATCAGTGGCGGCTGCTGGCGGTAGTTCCGCGCCACACGGCCAGACTGCTGATGCAGCACTTCATCCAAACGGTTTGTGGCATCAATCGGATCATTGCGCAGAGATTTTACGTTCCCGGCCTGATCCGCGACGGCAAACCCGCTGCCAAGAACAATGGCGGCTGCCGTCAGGGCGCTGATGAGGGGATGTTTTTTCATCTTTCTTTCTCCTTAGCTTCTCAGGCGGCTTTGCCGACCTTTGGCGCTGGGTTGGTTCGGTCTCGGACACGCCCCGGCGCGGGCGTCTCGTCAAAACGATGGGTAAAGTGGAATACGTCGACCGCGCACACATCGATACAGCGGCCACAATTTGTGCAGTCCGGCGACAGGATCAGCGGGGTATCCGCGTCTTTGCCGCGCAGCGCAGGGGTAATCACCTGCATTTCCGGACAGACTGCAAAGCAGTCCATACAATCGTCACAGGCCGCGCGCTTCTGGGCCGAGACCCGCAACAGGGATTTGCTGCCCAGCAAGCCATAAAAGGCCCCAACCGGGCACAGATGACCGCACCAGCCTCGACGCGCCAGCAAGAGGTCGAATACAAACACTCCAATCACCAGTGCCCAGGCAAAGCCAGCTCCGAAGATCAGCCCCCGATGCAGCATCGAAATCGGGTTCACAAACTCCCAAGCAACGGTGCCGGTAAGCACACTCACACCCAGCACCATCGCCAACATGAAATACTTGGTTCCACGCTTGGGCTGCCACCCTTTGGGCAGATCAAGTTTGCGGTGCAGCCAGTTGGCCGCGTCTGTGACCGGGTTGATCGGGCAAACCCAGCTACAATACAGCCGCCCGCCGAAGAGCGCATAGACAGCGCCAACAATGAGCGCACCGATAAGCGCAGTCATCTCTGGCCAGTGTCCGGCCACAATACCTTGCAACGCAATGAACGGATCGGTGAGTGGCAGGACGTCAAAGGTCAGCGAGCCGCTGAGATTGCCTTTCACCCACCAGATGCCCAACCAGGGTCCCAGCAGAAACAGGCTCAGGAAAAACACCTGACTGAGGCGGCGTAGGATCAGGAACCGATAGGCCAGCCAATAGCCTTTGTCTCGAATGGCCTCTGCCCCAACTGGGAGATGTGTTGATCCAGTCATTGACCAATACCTCCCGATGTCGCGCCTTTCGGCAACTTGAAGGTCGGCTCAAAACCCCCTGGGGTGGCTAGATTATCTATGCCTGCCCCCGGCAGTCGGTCCGGCAGATCGATGATCTCATCCACGATGTCCGGGCGTTGCTCCCAACTGCGTTTGTAGTGCTCTGCCTGATCTGCCTGTGCCACACGAATGGGCAGAACCTTGATCGCCGCCTCTCCAGGCAGAACGCAGGACTTCTCACACTTGCCGCAGCCGGTGCAGTGATCCGAATGCACGACCGGCATGAAGATCGCATGGTGGCCGGAACGTTCATTGTGTCGCCGCTCCAGAGTGATGGCCTCATCAATCACCGGACAGACGCGATAACAAACGTCGCAACGCAGGCCCAAAGCGTTCAGGCAGTTTTCTTGATCAATCAAAACCGCCAGCCCCATACGGCTATCGTCAATATCGGTCAGATCTTTATCCAACGCACCTGTTGGGCACGCTGCGACACAAGGAATATCCTCACACATCTCGCAAGGAATATCTCGCGCGGTGAAAAACGGTGTGCCCGTCGCCGCGCCATCCACACCCAGCTCCGCAAGAACCAGCGTGTCATAGGGGCAATCCCGCACACACAGGCCACATCGAATACAAGCGGCCAAAAAATCATCTTCTGGCAACGCGCCGGGTGGGCGAATGGCCCGATCTGGCAAAGCCCGTGCATCCTGCACAAACCAGGCCAATGTCATGCCCGCCACCGCACAACCCGCCGTTCCGCGCGCCGCATCCTGAAGGAAGCGCCGGCGGGCTGGGTTTTTTGGCTGTGTCGACATAGCGGACATGGCTCTAGCTTTCAGACACCTGAAGGTATGAGCGCTTACGCGCGCTCAACCTTACAGGCACATTTTTTGAAGTCGGTCTCTTTGGAGAGCGGGCAAGTGGCATCCAAAGTCAGCTTATTAATCAGCTGGCCTTCGTCAAACCACGGCACAAACACAACGCCTTTTGGCATTTTGTTGCGCCCGCGGGTTTCCACACGGCTTTGCATGTCACCACGGCGGGTGGAGATGGTTATCTCCTGACCCCGGCGCAGGCCACGCTCCTTGGCGTCTTCCGGATGCATAAACACCTGCGCATAAGGATAGGAGCGGTGCAGTTCCGGCACACGGCGAGTCATGGAGCCGGAGTGCCAGTGCTCCAGCACACGCCCGGTCACCAGCCAAAGGTTGAAGTCCTCGTCAGGGCTTTCTGCAGGTGGCTCATATGGGGCAAAGATAATCTTGGCTTTGCCATCTTTGTGCCCGTAGAACTTTACGCCTTCCCCTTCTTTCACATAAGGGTCATAGCCCTCACGGAAGCGATACAGCGTCTCCTTGCCATCGACCACAGGCCAGCGCAGACCACGCGCCTTGTGGTACGTTTCAAACTCCGCAAGATCGTGGGCCTTACCACGACCAAAAGAGGCGTACTCTTCGAACAGTCCTTTTTGAACATAGAAACCGAAGTGTTCGGACTCATCGTTGGCAAAGCCTTCCTGAAGTTCGTCCAGGCCGTATTTGTCGACCTGACCGTTGGCAAACAGTACCTCAAACAGAGTTTTGTCTTTGTACTCCGGGTTGGCATCCAGTATTTCCGCAGGCCACACTTCGTTGGTGGTGAAACGTTTGGAGAACTCCATCAACTGCCAAACGTCGGATTTGGCATCACCTGGCGCATCCACTTGCTGACGCCAGAACTGTGTCCGACGTTCCGCGTTGCCGTATGCGCCTTCTTTTTCCACCCACATCGCCGTTGGCAGGATCAAGTCGGCAGCCATTGTTGTCACAGTTGGGTACGGATCAGACACAACAATGAAGTTGTCCGGGTTGCGGTAACCGGGGAACCCCTCTTCGTTGATGTTCGGCGCAGCTTGCATGTTGTTGTTACACTGCACCCAATAAGCGTTGATCTTGCTGTCTTTCAGGTCCCGGTTCTGCTGAACAGCGTGGGACCCCACTTTGGCGTTCAAAATGCCAGCTGGCAGCTTCCACTTCTTCTCAGAGATTGCCCGGTGCTCATCATTGGCCACAACCATGTCCGCGGGCAAGCGGTGCGCAAACGTACCCACTTCACGTGCGGTACCACAGGCGGATGGTTGACCCGTGAGGGAGAATGGCGAGTTGCCTGGCTCAGAGATTTTGCCGGTCAGCAGGTGCACATTGTACATCAGACCATTCACCCAGGACCCACGGGTGTGCTGGTTGAAGCCCATGGTCCAAAGCGACATCACTTTGCGATCAGGATCTGCGTATTGTTGCGCCAGACGCAGCAGAGCGTTTTCAGGTACTCCCGAAATCTCACTGGTCTTTTCCAGCGTATATTCGGAGACATACTCTTTGTAGGCCTCAAAATCGATGCTCTCGAGTTTGCCGTTGTTCGGGTTCTCCGCCGCCTGTTGCAGCGGGTGCTCATCGCGCAGGCCATAACCGATATCGGTCACAGCTTTGGTGAAATTAACGTTTTCATTCACGAAGTCCCAGTTCACCGCATCATTTTCGATGATGTAGTTGGCGATGTAGTTCAGGATTGCGAGGTCGGTTTGGGGCGTGAAGATCATGCCGTTGTCCGCCAGCTCAAACGAACGGTGCTCAAACGTCGACAGCACATGCACCTGTGCGCCCGGCTTGGTCAGGCGGGTGTCGGTCAAACGCGACCACAGAATCGGGTGCATCTCCGCCATGTTGGAGCCCCAGAGCACAAATGTATCGGCGTGCTCAAAGTCGTCATAACAGCCCATTGGCTCGTCGATGCCAAAGGCACGCATAAAGCCCACAACCGCAGACGCCATGCAGTGGCGCGCGTTTGGATCGATATTGTTGGACAGGAAACCTGCTTTCATCAGCTTGGCGGCGGCATAGCCTTCCCACACGGTCCACTGACCTGACCCAAACATGCCAATGCCAGTTGGGCCTTTTTCCTTGAGCGCGCCTTTGAATTTCTCAGCCATGACGTCGAAGGCTTCTTCCCAGCTCACTGGGGTAAATTCGCCCTCTTTGTCATAGACACCACCCGTCTTACGCAGCAGCGGCGTGGTCAGACGGTCTTCGCCGTACATGATCTTGGACAGGAAGTAGCCTTTGATACAGTTCAGACCCCGGTTCACCGGAGCTTTGGGGTCACCCTGTGTGGCAACCACACGTCCGTCTTTAGTACCAACAAGAACAGAACAACCAGTGCCGCAGAAACGGCAAGGCGCTTTGTCCCAACGAATGTCAGGTGTCCCCACCTGCGCCTGGGCCTCCTTCGGCAGAGTAATGCCCGCTGCAGACGCCGTGGCGGCGGCGGCAGAGGCTTTTAAAAATGTGCGACGGGACGTTGGCAATGTCATGGCTGGTCCTCCTTAGAGCGCTGTGGATGCGGTCGCATCTGCGCCGCTCGGTTCAAAATGATGATAGGTCAGCGTGACGGTGATCACGCCGGGAATCTGGTGCATGTCCATGATGATTTCGGACGCGCGCCGGGTGTCGGTATCTTCCACCGTTACAACAATGCGCCCGTCCTCATGGGCGTGCACCTCGCACCCCTCAGACGCTTCGATCGCCGACACAACGTCCGGCGTTTTTTCAGGCATCGCGTGAACTAGGCATCCGCAGATATTGTACATACGTTGGTCTCGCTGGCAGTTGATGGGCTGGCGGTTTGCTGAAGCGCCGGGCGCTCAACGGTGATGGCATTGGACGGGCAAGGCGCAACACAGGCGCCACATCCGCTACATGTTTCGGGATCAATTTGTGGCGCAGACAGTCCGCCCGTCATCAAACGGAACCGGATCGCACTCTCATCACAATGATCTTCACAGGCACGGCAGGTCACGCCCTGCATGGACAAACATCTGTCAGAGACAACCGCGCGATAAATCCATTCATGCGTAGGCTGAATGGCTTCTGGCGAACAGGCTTCGGCGCAGGCGCCACAGAATGTACAACCACGCGAACTGATGTCCACCTTGGGGAAACCATCGTCATCCGCCGTGATGATCGCTTGAGGGCATTCAGCGGCGCAATCGCCGCAACGGGTACAGGTTTCAAGAAAAGACGCGAGCTCGAGCGCCCCAGGAGGACGCAAAGTCTCTTCGTCTTGAAACCGGCCCCGTAAAAAGGCACGTCGTTCCGGCATATGTGTCGTTTTTGCAGTCACGTACACGCCAACTCTTTTATCAATATTCCCGTTTGCTCGGGCACTTTGGATGGAAATAGTCAAACCGACTTTGATATAGATCATGACCCGTATTTGATTTTGGTCAAAGCCTTCCATTTGCCCTTATCAAGAGTTTTGAAGCCGCAGCGTAATTGCCTCGAAAAGAGAGGATGTCGCTCAAAACACATAGATTTTTTAAAATGTGTTTTCCCACGTCATCTTTTGACAGAAATGCCTTTCTCACTTGGAACTAATGGACGACATTCCTCATCCCTGCGCACCATGATGATCCCCATTCCTCTACCCTTCTTCAGCACAACCCAATCGGTTCTTAAATGCCTGAATTACAATGTCTCAATTGCCAAGGATCCTCGAGAAACAGGCCATCATGTTACGCCCGAATCGACAACCTCAACAAACAGTAACATTTTAATTGCGTCGAATCGCACTTCACGATATCCCAACCATACGGTCGGCTAATGCGAACAGGACCGAAACCACAGCCACGGAGACACCATGACCGAAGCTTTCATCTGCGACGCGACCCGTACCCCTATTGGCCGCTACGGTGGCGCGCTTTCTCCGGTTCGTACTGACGATCTCGCCGCCCTGCCTATTGCCGCGCTGGTGGAACGTAACCCGCAAGTTGACTGGGCGTCTTTGGATGACGTGATCTACGGCTCTGCCAACCAAGCTGGGGAAGACAATCGCAACGTCGCCCGCATGGCCGCCCTGCTCGCAGGTCTTCCAACCGATGTGCCCGGCACCACCATCAACCGTCTCTGCGCGTCCGGCATGGATGCAGTTGGCATGGCCTCTCGCGGTCTGCGCGCAGGCGACTATGACCTCGCCATCGCAGGTGGCGTCGAAAGCATGTCGCGCGCGCCCTTTGTGATGCCAAAAGCGACAATCGCCTTTTCCCGCGCCAACGAAGTTTACGACACCACCATTGGCTGGCGCTTTGTGAACAAAAAAATGAAGGCGCAATACGGCATCGACAGCATGCCGCAGACCGCAGACAACGTCGCCGCCGACTACAACATCAGCCGCGCAGACCAGGACGCCTTTGCCGCCCGTTCCCAAGCGCGCTGGGCGGCCGCACATGAGGCAGGCCACTTCGCCGAGGAAATCACGCCCGTGACCATTCCTCAGCACAAGGGTGACGATCTTGTTGTAGACACCGACGAGCACCCCCGCCCAGGTACCGGTGCGGACAAACTGGCGAAACTGCGTGGCGTAAATGGCCCTGACCTCTCGGTCACCGCAGGCAACGCCTCTGGCGTAAACGACGGTGCCGCCGCCATTCTGATGGCCACCGAAGCCGCAGCCGCGAAAAACGGGCTGACCCCGATGGCGCGCATTGTAGGCATGGCCGCCGCTGGTGTGGAGCCTCGCATAATGGGCATCGGCCCGGTCCCGGCGACCCGCAAAGTACTCGCCCGCTCCGGACTCACCATCGAGCAGATGGATGTGATAGAATTGAACGAAGCCTTCGCCGCACAGGGCCTCGCCTCTTTGCGCGAGCTTGGTGTTGCCGACGATGCTCCCCATGTAAATGCCCAAGGCGGCGCCATTGCACTTGGCCACCCGCTTGGCATGTCCGGCGCACGCATCGTGATGTCCGCCGCCTATCAGCTCCAACGCACCGGCGGCCGCTACGCGCTCTGCACCATGTGTGTTGGCGTTGGCCAAGGCACCGCCATCATTCTCGAACGGGTCTAAGGCACCCCACAGCCTGAGGAGGAATCCAGTCATGTATGCACAGATGATCAAATCCGAAGCGTCCACCGACGATCCGGAGCAGCTCAAAGAGTTTCAGGCCAAGATCGATGCCGACATCAAGGTCGAGCCACGTGACTGGATGCCGGAAGGCTATCGCAAAACCCTGATCCGCCAGATCGGCCAACACGCCCATAGCGAAATTGTTGGCCAACTGCCTGAAGGCAACTGGATCACCCGCGCCCCCACGCTGGAGCGCAAAATGATCCTGTTGGCCAAGGTGCAGGACGAAGCGGGCCACGGCCTCTACCTCTACGCCGCGGCCGAAACGCTGGGTGTCAGCCGAGATGATCTGACCGAACAACTTCTGTCCGGTAAGATGAAATATTCCTCCATCTTCAACTACCCCACGCTAAACTGGGCCGACATCGGCGCAGTGGGCTGGCTGGTGGATGGCGCCGCGATTATGAACCAGGTGCCGCTGCAACGGACCTCTTACGGCCCCTACTCCCGCGCGATGATCCGCATCTGCAAGGAAGAGAGCTTTCACCAGCGCCAAGGCTACGACATCATGATGAAGATGGCCCAAGGCACTGAGGCGCAAAAGAAAATGGCGCAAGATGCTCTGAGCCGCCTGTGGTATCCATCCCTGATGATGTTTGGCCCTTCTGATGCGGACTCCGTGCACTCCACCCAAAACATGGCGTGGAAAATCAAGATGAACACCAACGACGAACTGCGCCAAAAATTTGTCGACCAGACCGTGCCACAAGCCAAATACCTCGGACTGACCATCCCGGACGAAAACCTGACATGGAACGAGGAAAAGGGCGGCTACGACTATTCCGACCCGGACTGGTCCGAGTTCTTTGACGTGCTCAAAGGCAACGGCCCCTGCAACGTCGACCGTCTGGAAGCCCGCAACAAAGCCTGGGATGACGGCGCCTGGGTACGGGATGGCCTGATGGCCCACGCAGAGAAAAAACGCACCGCTAAAACAGCCGCAGAATAAGGACTTAGATCATGAGCAAAGAATGGCCCCTCTGGGAAATCTTCATTCGCGGCCAACACGGCCTGAGCCACCGTCACGTCGGCAGCCTGCACGCGCCAGACGCCGAGATGGCGATTAAAAACGCCCGTGACGTCTACACCCGTCGCAACGAAGGTGTGTCGATCTGGGTTGTGGAAGCCAACAATATCTCCGCGTCCAGCCCGTCAGAAAAAGGCCCGCTCTATGAGCCCTCCGAGAGCAAGATTTACCGCCACCCCACCTTCTTCGACATCCCTGACGAAGTGGGGCACATGTGATGGCTAACGTGGACAAGGAGATGCTCACGCAGTTCCTGCTGCGCATGGGCGACAACACCCTCATTCTGGGCCACCGCGTCTCTGAATGGTGCGGCCACGCGCCGGTGCTGGAAGAGGACATCGCACTGGCGAACACGGCGCTGGACCTGATTGGCCAGACACAGTTTTGGCTCGGCTATGCGGCCGACGTGATGGATGATAGCAAAACCGCGGATGACATTGCCTTCCTGCGCGACGCTTGGGATTTCCGCAATCTGCTGCTTCTGGAGCTGCCAAATGGTGACTTTGGACAAACTCTTATGCGCCAGTTCCTGTTTGACGCTTATCAGTCAATCCTGCTGCCACGCTTGATGAAGTCTTCCGACCAACGCATTGCAGAGATTGCAGAAAAGGCCAGCAAGGAAGTCGTTTATCACGTTGAACGCTCGGCTGAAACCGTTGTGGGTTTGGGCGATGGCACAGAGGAAAGCCACAAGCGTATGCAAGCCGCTTTGAACCGTCTGTGGCCCTATGTGGGTGAGATGTTTGCTTCCGATGAGGTCGATGCCGCTATGGCCGCCGCTGGCGTGGCACCTGACCCTGCCAGCCTGCGCGAGGAATACGATGCACTGATTGGTAAGGTGCTTGCGGAAGCCACGCTCACAATTCCAGACAGCGACTTTGCCCACAAAGGTGGACGCAACGGCAAAACCCACACAGAGCATCTCGGCCACCTGCTGACCCAAATGCAGTGGCTGCAACGCGCTTACCCGGGCGCAACGTGGTAAGCGACCGCGAACATATGACTGCTGAGTCCACCCTACCCGACCTGGCGCAGGTCTGGGACTGGCTGCACGCCGTGCCTGACCCCGAGATCCCGGTGATTTCCCTCACTGATCTCGGCATCATTCGGGACGTGGCCTACGAAGCCGACACGCTGATCGTGACTGTCACGCCAACCTATTCCGGCTGCCCGGCAACCAGCATCATCAATCTCGACATCGAAACCGCCCTGCGCGGCCATGGGGTCGAGAAGCTGGAACTGCGACGGAAACTCAGCCCGGCCTGGACCACCGATTGGATGACCCAATCCGGGCGGGACAAGTTGGAGGCTTATGGCATCGCCCCGCCCCAGCCCGCTGGTGGCCCCGATAAGTGCCCGCACTGTGGCAGCCAACACGTTGAGAAAATGAGCCAATTTGGCTCCACCCCCTGCAAGGCCCAATGGCGCTGCACTGCCTGCCTGGAACCTTTTGACTATTTCAAGTGCATCTGAGGAGAGACCCGAATGGCCCAATCCGAGCGCTTTCACGACCTAGAGGTCACCGACATCCGCAAAACCATCCGCGACGCCGTGGTGGTCAGCCTCGCGCCGGTAAACGGCGCAGCGGCGGAATTTGACTTCACCCAAGGCCAATACCTGACCTTCAAACGCGATTTTGACGGCGAAGAACTGCGCCGCAGCTACTCGATCTGCGCGGGCAAAGACGACGGCATCTTGCAGGTCGGCATCAAGCGCGTCGATGGCGGCGCCTTTTCAACCTGGGCCAACACCGAGCTTATGATTGGCGACACCGTGCAAGCCATGCCCCCGATGGGCGGCTTTTTCACCGAACTCGACGAAACCGCGGACAAGACTTACCTAGGCTTTGCGGGCGGCTCCGGTATCACGCCGGTTCTTTCGCTGATCAAAACTACACTGGCACGTGAACCGCAGTCTTCCTTCACCTTGATCTACGCCAATAAGGGTGTGACCACGATCATGTTCCGTGAGGAGTTGGAGGATCTGAAAAACCTGTATATGGGCCGTTTCAACGTAATCCACGTGCTGGAAACCGACGCGCAGGAAATTGACCTTTTTACTGGCATGGTCACCGAAGAGAAATGCGCGCAGCTGTTCAAAACCGGCTGGATTGACATCAACTCTGTCGACATTGCCTTCATCTGTGGCCCCGAGCCGATGATGCTCGGCATTGCCAAGGCATTGAAAGACCACGGGCTTTCTGAAGAGCAGATCAAATTTGAACTCTTCGCTTCCGGACAACCCGGCCGCGCTAAGCGCAAAGCTGCCACCGCAGAGGGCACAGGTAAAGCTGTCACAGCACAGATCACCCTGGACGGCGCTACTCAGACCATCGAAATGGACCGGGACACTTCCATCCTTGACGCCGCACGCGCCAATACCATGGACGCCCCATACGCTTGCAAAGCGGGTGTGTGCTCCACTTGCAAATGCCGGGTGATTGAGGGGGAAGTTGAAATGGTCGCCAACCATGCGCTTGAGGACTACGAGGTCGAAAAAGGCTTCATTCTCAGTTGCCAATCGTATCCGGTCACCGACAAGGTCGTTGTCGACTACGACCAGTAAAAAAGGGCGCTCCAAAGGCGCCCTTATCACATTCTTTACCTCAATGGCCAGGTCAGGGTTTTGGCTGCGTTTCAAACGCGGCCCCAACGCCAACACCGTAGTCGAGAGCTTGGTACCGCGTGTCATAACCCAGACTAAAGTCGAGATAAAAATCCTCATCCAAATAGGCGGCACCCACTGTTGGACGGAAGGATTGCGATCCAAACTTATAGTCTGCACCAATCGCCAAAACCGCGCTTTCCGGCTCGTCGTCGTGGAACACGCGCACACCGACACCCCAGTCACCGCCAAAGGTGTAGGTCAGTCCCAGACCAAATGACGGGTCCGCCTGCGCCACTGTGCCGCTGACCAAAGCGCCGCCCAATAGAACGGCTGCCAAAGCATTTTTCATGATTTTCTCTCCCACCACAAATAGTTGCCGAAAAAGTATCATGGATCAATCGGAGGTGCCAATGTGTCAAAAACACTCGCACCGGATTGTGAACACATGCCAGTGGCCACTCAATTGAGCCGCCAGTTTCCTAGCAATCCAAAGAGGCAAATACCACGTCAGAGTCGGTTGAGCCGCCACAGCCTGATTTGCCATCTCCTGTGTCACCATCACCGGTGTCGCCGTCTCCTGTATCACCATCACCGGTGCCGCCATCTCCTGTGCCACCATCCCCGGTGCCGCCATCTCCTGTGCCACCATCCCCGGTGCCGCCGGTGTCTGCATCTCCATCGCCCGTTCCGGTGTCGCCGCCATCACCTCCGGTATCCGTGCCGCCTGTGTCGGTTCCCCCATCGCCTCCGTCACCGCCCGTGTCTCCGCCTGTATCGGTGCTGCCTCCGCCCGTGTCGCCGCCTCCGGTGCCCGTACCGGCCGTGGTTGGCGTGGTATCCGCACCCGTGGTCGTCGCGCCGCCACCAGTTGCCGCAGGCTTTTCGGTTTCAAACGCCGCACCAACGCCAATGCCATAATCCAGAGCTTGCAAACGGGTGTCATAGCCAAGACTAAAATCGATATAGAAATCCTGGTCCAGATAAGCGGCCCCGATTGTGGGGCGGAACGCCTGAGAGCCAAATTTATAGTCAAACCCCAAGGCCAGAACCGCACTCTCGGGCTCATCATCGTGGAACACACGCACGCCCACGGCCCAATCGCCGCCAAAGACATATGTCAGACCAAACCCAAAAGACGGCTCCGCCTGCGCCGCGCCCCCGCTGACCAAAAATGCCGCAAGCAACGCACCCGATAAATGATTTTTCAAAACTCTACCCTTTAATAAAAACAACTATAATGGGCATAGTTTATCACAAATTAACCATGTGCTCCAAAAACAATCTGAGAATGAGGGCTGGCCTTAGGCAAGCCCGCGCACGCCCCCTAGCACCAAATCAGTCGCCAGATCCGCATAGCGTTCACGGGCTTCACTGTCCGCGCCATGTTGCCACATGTAATACCAGTTGAGCATGCCAAAAACCGACATTGTGGTCTCGCGCAGACGCACATGGTCCGCGTCAAACACGCCCTCTGCACTGGCGGCAACCACTTCGCTCACCCGATTGACCAAGTCCCGCTGATAGCCACGCAACACGTGCTGCTGCTCCGCTGGCAAGGCGCGCATGCTTGTGCTTTGCACGCGATGCTCATTATCCGCCCCCTGATAGGCCAGAAGGATTTCGCGCACCACGACACGCAGTTGAGCTTTGACATCTAAGCCACTCAAATCAAGATCACAAATGCGATCCCGCAGCAACTTAAGATACGTATCCAGCACATCATACAGTAACGCGTCTTTACTTTCGTAATAATGATAGATGTTGGCCTTAGAGATCCCGCACTCTTTGGCCAACACCGACATCGACGCCCGATCATATCCTTGCTCGGCAAACACGCGGGCTGCTGACTTCAGGATATGCACTCGTTTCTGTTCATGATCTTTGGCAATTGTACGCGCCATTATCCGGCGCCTCGGTTGTCCACCACGCGTTTTGCCTTGCCTTGGCTGCGCTCCACGTCGCCGGGTTCGCCCACGATCACTTCCACTGACACGCCGATCATGTCCTTGATATGTTTGGTCAACATGCGCGCCGCGGCGGTTTTGGATAGGTTGTCTGCTGCATTTGGCGTGGCCTCCACAAACACCCGCATCGCGTCCATGCGACCAGATTTAAACAGTTCGATCTGGTAATATGGCGCAAGCCCACCGGTCACAAGCACCTGCTCCTCCACTTGGGACGGGAACACATTCACCCCGCGCAGGATGATCATGTCATCGGACCGACCGGTGATCTTTTCCATCCGCCGCATCGACCGCGCCGTACCAGGCAGAAGCCGTGTCAAATCCCGCGTGCGGTAGCGGATCATCGGCAGGCCTTCTTTGGTCAATGTGGTGAACACCAGCTCGCCCAACTCACCATCTTCACAGACCTCGCCGGTCTCCGGATTGATGATCTCCGGATAAAAATGATCTTCCCAAATCACCGGCCCGTCTTTGGTCTCCACGCATTCATTGGCCACACCCGGCCCCATGATCTCGCTGAGCCCGTAGATATCCACCGCGTGCATATCAAACGCGGCCTCAACCTCTTTGCGCATCGCATCGGTCCAGGGTTCCGCCCCAAACACGCCCACAGACAGAGAGCTCTCGCGCGGATCCATGCCAAGCTTATGATACTGCTCCAAAATGTTGAGCATGTAACTTGGCGTGACCATGATCCCATCCGGCTGAAAATCGGTGATCAACCCAACCTGCTTCTCGGTCTGCCCGCCACTCATCGGCACCACCGTCGCGCCCAAACGCTCAATGCCGTAATGCGCGCCCAAACCGCCGGTAAACAGCCCATAACCATAGGCGTTGTGCACCAAATCACCTGCTCGCAAACCAGACGCGCGCAAGCTGCGCGCCATCAAATCCGCCCAATTGTCGATGTCACCTTTGGTGTAACCAACAACAGTGGGCTTACCTGTGGTACCAGAAGACGCATGCAGGCGCGCAATTTGCTGGCGCGGCACCGCCAAAAGGCCAAAAGGGTAGTTGTCGCGCAGGTCGTTTTTGTAAGAAAACGGGAACTTCGCCAGATCACTCAAGCACTGCAAATCGTCCGGATTCACCCCCGCCTCGTCAAACCGCTGCTTGTACATTGGTACGTTTGTATAGGCATGGTTCAACGACCACTTCAGCCGCTGCAACTGCGTTGCGCGGATCTCATCAATCGACGCAATTTCAATGGGTTCCAGCTCTTCCTTGCGTGGTGACAAATCTTTCATAACGTCCTCCCCAACGTCGATTATTCTTCAAACAGGTTGCCTTTGATCGCGCGCGAGGCGCCACGAAACTCGGCAATCACCTGACCGTTCTGATTGCACACGGTCACATCATAAATCCCGCTGCGCCCGGTCAGGCTGACTTCCCGCGCCACTGCGGTGAGCACGTCCCCCTCACGCCCCGGCGCGATGTAAGAAATGTTGTTGTGCTGCGCCACCGTCGCCTGATTGCGGCTGTTGCAAGCAAAGGCAAAGGCGCTGTCCGCCAAGGTGAATGTGAGGCCACCGTGGCAAATCCCGTGACCGTTACAATGCTCCGGCTTCACCGTCATAGTGAGCGTCGCTTGCCCCTCATCCACGGCGACAATCTGCATGCCAATATGCTGGCTTGCACGGTCTGTGGACCACATCGCCGCCGCACTTTTCTCGGCCCGCTCTTTTGGCGTCATCTGTGCCTCCCAACACAATCTCCTCAACCTCCAGCTTGCATAAACCGAACGGTTGGTCAATAAATGATTCACGGAGACATATCGGGGAGAGAGCCATGTCCATCCAAAACGTTTCAAGCTTTGCCGCAGGTCACTGGATCGCGCCCGGCGCCGGTGCACGCAACATCGCTTCTGCCATCACCGGCGAAGTTATCGCCACTGCTGGCAACGATGCCCTCGATGTGCAAGCCATGTTGGACTACGCCCGCAACGTGGGCGGCCCGGCCTTGCGCAAGATGACCTTCCATGACCGCGCTCGCATGCTGAAAGCCCTCGCCTTGCACCTGCGCGAATACCGCAAAGCGATGTATGAACTCTCCTTCAACACCGGCGCCACACAGGCTGATCACCTGATCGACATCGACGGCGGCATAGGCACCATGCTGGTGTTTGCCTCAAAAGGCCGTCGCGAAATGCCTGACAGCACCATCTATGTCGATGGCGAGCTGGAGCAACTGTCCCGCAACGGTTCCTTTATGGGTCAACACATCTGCACCCCAATCCAGGGCGTTGCGGTGCACATCAACGCCTTCAACTTCCCGGTTTGGGGGATGTTGGAAAAACTCGCACCAACTCTGCTCGCAGGTGTGCCAGCAATTGTGAAACCCGCCACCTCCACCTGTTACGTCACCGAGCTCTGCGTGCGCTTGATGATTGACAGCGGCATTCTGCCGGATGGTGCGGTACAACTGGTCTCTGGCGGCCTTGGCGACATGCTTGACCATCTGACTTGTCAGGATGCCGTGGCCTTCACCGGATCCGCTGACACAGCCTTAAAGCTGCGATCCAACCCTCTGATTTTGGGCAACTCTGTTCGCTTTACATCTGAGGCCGATAGCCTCAACGCGTCCATTCTGGGCCCAGATGCCGCGCCCGGAACACCGGAATTTGACCTCTTTATCAAAGAAGTCTCTCGCGAAATGACCACCAAAGCGGGACAGAAATGTACCGCCATCCGCCGCATTATTGCACCTGAAACCACAACTTCGGCCGTCATCGAGGCGCTTTCCGCGCGTCTTGCCAAAACCGTAATTGGCGATCCTCGCCTGGAAACCACCCGCATGGGCGCGCTGGTCTCTGCGGGTCAAAAACGCGACGTGCTCGAAAAAGCCGCCCTGCTTGGCACCGAGGCTGAGCGTGTCTTTGGCAATCCAGACGATTTCCAAGTCGAAGGTGCCGACGCCGAGAAAGGCGCCTTTGTACCACCGATGTTGTTCCACTGCGCGTCGCCAGACACGGCCAAGCACGTACACGCCTCCGAGGCCTTCGGCCCTGTCTCCACCCTCATGGGCTATCGCGATCTCGCTCACGCGATTGCGCTGGCCACCAAAGGCCAAGGCTCGCTTGTGGCCTCCATCATCACCCACGATGCAGAGGTTGCCCGCGAGGTAGCCTTGGGCGCTGGCGCGTTCCACGGGCGGCTTTACTTCAACAACCGTGACAGCATGAATGAGGCCACCGGCCACGGCTCACCCCTGCCCCATATGGTGCATGGCGGCCCAGGCCGCGCTGGCGGCGGCGAAGAGCTTGGCGGCATCCGTGCCGTGAAACACTATATGCAGCGCACCGCTATTCAGGGCAGCCCGGACATTCTCACAGGTATCGGCCAGCAATGGGTGCCCGGTGCCAAAGAAAGTGACGCAGGCGCCCACCCCTTCACCCGCCACTTTGGCGAACTCGCCGTGGGCGAAACGCTCTACACCAAACCACGCGAAATTACGCTCGAGGACATTGAACACTTCGCCAATTTCACCGGTGACACCTTCTATGCCCACATGGATGAAGACGCCGCTGCGAGAAACCCGTTCTTCCCCGGCCGCGTTGCCCATGGCTATCTGCTGCTGTCCTTCGCTGCTGGTCTCTTTGTCGAACCCAACGAAGGGCCGGTTTTGGCCAACACCGGCCTCGACACCCTGCGCTTTATGAAACCGGTGGTGGCTGGCGACAGCCTCAAGGTGCGCCTAACAGTGAAGAAAAAGACCAAACGCAACGACGAATACGGCGAAGTCCGCTGGCACGTCACCGCCTCCAACCAGGATGACGAGATGGTCGCGGAATACGAACTGCTGACCATGGTGGCTTACTAGGCGCCGATTGGCCGCGGCCTGCCCACTGGCGCGCCGCGGCCTTTGCCGCTATGCACATGGGACCCCTCTTTTGGACAGCCCATGCCGTTAAAACTGACCCAACTCTCTGATCTCGCCACATTGCCGTTTGATCAGATCATCGACGTGCGCTCCCCGGCGGAATTTGCCCTGGATCACGTCCCCGGCGCCGTCAACCTTCCGGCCATGTCCAACGACGAACGCGCGCGTGTGGGCACCATCTATGTGCAGGAAGACCCGTTCAAAGCCCGCAAAATTGGTGCTGCCATTGTGGCGCGCAATGTCGCCACCCATCTCGAAGGTCCGCTGTCCGAAAAGGAAGGAAGCTACAAGCCGCTGGTCTACTGCTGGCGCGGAGGCCAACGCTCCGGCTCCGTGGCGATTATACTCAAACAAATCGGCTGGCGTGCTGACACCTTCGAGGGCGGTTATCAAACCTATCGCCGCCTGGTCTCCAAAGCACTTTATGAAGGCGCCATGCCTTGCCCCGTTGTGGTGATCGACGGTGGCACCGGCACTGCCAAAACCCGCCTTCTGGCCCATCTCTCCCAACAGGGCGCGCAGACGCTTGACCTCGAAGCCATGGCCGAACATCGCGGCAGCCTCTTTGGCCCCATGGGCGATACCCAACCCAGCCAAAAAGCCTTTGAAAGCCGCCTCGCCATGGGCCTCGCCAAATTGCAATCCAATCGCCCGGTTTATGTCGAGGCCGAAAGTTCCAAAATCGGTCGCCTGATCATCCCGCCGGTGTTGTGGCAGGCCATGATCGCTGCCCCCAACCTGCGCCTCACTGCACCGCTTGAGGCCCGCATCGATCACTTGATCTCCGCCTATCCGGACATGCGCGCAGACACCGCCAAACTGCACACGGTGCTGGACAAGCTCACTCGCTACCACGGCCACGAGAAAGTCGCACAATGGAAGGCGCTGGCCAGCGCAACAGACTACCCACAGCTCACCCGCGCCTTGATCGAAACGCATTACGATCCCCGCTACATGCGCATCTCTCGTGCGCACGCACCGGATGCCAAAGAGATGACCCTGCCGGATCTCAGCGACAAAACACTCGCCGACACGGCCTGCCAAATCATCGCGGCCGAAACCGGCTAGCCTGCTTCTTCTTGCCTAAAATATCCTGGGGTGAGCGCGTCCGCGCGAGGGGCAACGCCCCACTTTTGTCCTCAGCGGCACACAATCCCCGGAGCGCCTTTGGTCACGCGTCCGATCACCGACGCCTTGTGTCCCGTAGCCCGCAATTCCCGCAGCAAACCCTTAGCCTCTTCCGCCGCAACCGCGGCCAAAAACCCACCTGAGGTCTGCGGATCATGCAACAACGCAACCTTGGCACTCTCAGGTCCAAACACTGGCGCCGCCGCTTTGTTGTCCGCAAAAATTGTGCTGCGATGTCCGGCTGAGGCAAGCGCCTCTGCCCCCGCGTAAATCGGCACATCCGCCAAAGTGATCTCGGCAGCCACCCCAGACGCGCGACACATCATCATCAGATGCCCCGCCAGTCCAAAGCCGGTCACATCTGTCATCGCATGTGCACCCCTTAACACCTCCGCCGCGTCTCCCTGCGGCTGTGCCAAAACACCGTACAACGCCGCCACGTCACGCCCATCCGCCTTGCCCTGCATCTCAGCCGCCAAAAGCGTGCCGGAGCCAATCGGCCGCGTCAGGATCAAAACATCACCCACCTTTGCACCAGCCAAAGTGATCGCATCCCCATCCAGCAATCCCGTGACCGTCAACCCAATGGTCAGCTCCGCACCCATGGTCGAATGCCCGCCAACAATCTCCGCACCAGCGCCGCGCACCACTTCGCCAATGCCGTCCAGAACCTCGCGCATGGCCCGTGTCTGCAACTCCGGCGACATACGTGGCAAGGTCACTGACACCAACGCAGATTGCGGTTTTGCCCCCATCGCCCAAACATCCCCAAGCGCATGCACCGCCGCAATCCGGCCCATCAACCCGTGGTCAGCCACAAAGCCGCGCAAATGATCCACGCTCAGCACCTGTTTTTGCCCACCAATGCGCAACACTGCCGCATCATCGCCCGCGCCCAGAAGAACATCATTCCGCTGCACAGCCGGCATTTCTGCCAACGCCGCGCTCAACTGTCCCGGCGCCACTTTGGCACCACAGCCACCACACAGCATTTGTTCGCCCTGCCCCCCAAGCACAACTGGCCCGGCTGGCTTGGGTACTTTCATCTCCGGAGGCTCCGAGAGCTTCGACATAAAGGTCTGATCAATATGATCTTTCCAGCGCCACAAACGCGCCTTCGGGGTTGCCAAACAGCGGCCCCACTTGGCAGCCATGGCGTCCTTACCGCCTAAAGACATCAACTTGAGGTAATCAGACTGTGGCCGAAACCGCGTCATCTCGGCCCCAGTCAAAACGGCTGAAACGTTGTGATACAGCACCGGTGCCGCGCGCACCGCAAACACACCCGCCTTGGGACGGGGGCTGGCTGTCAACGCCGCGCAATCTCCAACGGCAAACAGATCTCGATGCCCAGACACCAACAGCTGGTCATCCACTTGCACAAAGCCGTCCGGATCTTTGGGCACGTCCGCCGCCGCCAGCCACGCATGGGCAAACCCACCAGCCGCGCCCACGGTGAACTCTGATGCCACTGGCGATCGCCCCTTGAGCAAAACCGCATCACTTGTGACCGCCTCAACCTCAACCGCACTCACCACCGTGACACCCAACCGCAGCATTTCTTCGCGCAATATCCGATCCGCGCCGGGTATGGCATTGGCCAATTTGGTATGGGCCTCGATCAGCGTCACACAGTTTGCCTGGCCCAGCTCTCGCAGCTTATGGGCCATGGCCAGCGCCAGTTCGCACCCAGCCACGCCTCCGCCAATGACAGCCACAGCACCTGTTTTGTTGCCGTTCTTCACCTCCGACAAAAACACATCCCAGCGGTCTGCATACTCATCCAGAGGCTTCGCGCCGATGCCAAACTCAGAAAACCCCGGAATATGCGCAGCCCGCGCATGCAAGCCGACATCTAAAGACGCCACATCATAAGATATCTCGCCGCGCCCCGGCACATGGATCACCTTGCGATCCGCATCAATCCCATCCGCCGCACCAAAAATGACGCGCGCCCCGGCAAACCGCGCCAGTTTCACCAAATCAATTTCCAAAGCGTCCCGTGTGTAATGCCCCGCAATATGTCCCGGCAGCATGCCCGAATATGGCGCAGTTGGTCCGGGATTAATCAGCGTGACCTGCACGCCCCTCACCGGCTTCATGCCCCACATGCGCAGCATCAAGGCATGTGCATGCCCGCCGCCAACCAACACCAAATCCCGGGTCAGCGTGGTTTGATTAGTCATGCCCACTGGTCGTATTCCTTCAGCTTCCGCATTGATCGCAGAATTTCGAGGATATCAAACCGGTGCAACCGCAAAACAGTTCCCGCACGGTCGATTAACACAATCGTGCAACAGCAGCACGAAACCTGAAATTTGCACCTCCGCAAAACAGCCGCGATACAGACCCAATACCGACGTCGACTCCATCGAATTTTGGACCGTTTGGTAAATTTTTTACACAGCTTCCCTGATCCATGCTAGACAAGCCTCTCGCGCCTTGACAGGGTGCGACCTCCAACAGCTACGAGGGCACATCATGAGCGCACGCAAGATCATCATCGACACAGACCCTGGTCAGGACGACGCGGTCGCCATTCTCTTGGCCTTGGCCAGCCCTGAAGAGATCGATGTGCTTGGCATAACCGCAGTAGCGGGCAATGTGCCTTTGGCATTAACCTCTAAAAATGCGCGTATTGTCTGTGAGTTAGCAGGCAAACCAGAGACAAAAGTCTATGAAGGCTGCGACCGCCCGATGGGCCGCGCTCTAGTCACCGCAGAGCACGTACATGGCAAAACCGGTCTCAACGGACCGGTGCTTCCGGACCCGCTTATGACGGTAGAAGACCAGCACGCCGTTGATTTTATCATCGACACATTGCGCGCCCATGAGGCCGGCACAGTTACCCTTTGCCCACTTGGTCCTTTGACCAACATCGGCACAGCGTTTGAAAAAGCGCCTGATATCATTGAAAAGGTTCAAGAAATAGTGCTGATGGGCGGCGCTTACTTTGAGGTTGGCAACATCACACCAGCAGCTGAGTTCAACATCTACGTTGACCCACAAGCTGCTGATATTGTGTTCAAATCTGATGCCCCCATTGTAGTGATGCCGCTAGATGTCACCCACAAAGCTCTCGTCACCACACCACGCAACGACGCCTTCCGCAACATAGGTACCAAAGTCGGCACAGCAGTCGCGGAAATGACTGATTTCTTTGAGCGATTTGACAAAGAGAAGTACGGATCGGACGGCGCACCACTGCACGATCCTTGCGTCACGGCATATCTGATCCAGCCAAAACTGTTCTCCGGCCGCCATATCAACGTGGAGATCGAAACTCAGTCTGAGCTGACCATGGGCATGACCGTCGCAGATTGGTGGCACGTCACAGATCGCAAACCAAACGCGATGTTCATGGGCGACCTCGATGCAGACGGGTTCTTTTCCCTTTTGGCAGAACGCCTTAGCCGCCTGTAATCACCGCACTGTAATGGAACAGCACAAGGCTGCGTCACAATCGCAGCCTTGTGTTATGGGATAAGTGGCAATCCCCAGAAACCCAGCTATGCTGTGCCCATGACACTGCATATTCCCTTTGAAAACACCTATGTGAAGTTGCCCAACCGGCTGTTTTCACTTCAGAAACCCTATCCCGTTCGCGATCCAAAGCTGTTGGCATTTAATCAGCCATTGGCCGACACGCTTGGCATTACCGGCACCAACGACGCGCAAGAGTTGGCGCAAGTGTTTTCCGGGACAGTCCTTCCTGAAGGTGCCACCCCCATTGCTCAGCTTTATGCGGGACATCAGTTTGGCAATTGGAACCCGCAATTGGGAGACGGGCGTGCGGTTTTACTAGGAGAATCGAACGGATACGACATTCAACTCAAAGGCTCCGGCCCCACACCATACGCCCGGCGCGGCGACGGCCGGGCTTGGCTCGGTCCAGTGTTGCGCGAATATGTGGTGTCTGAGGCGATGCACGCGCTTGGCATCCCAACCACCCGCGCCTTGGCGGCAGTCGAGACCGGTGAAGAAATCATGCGCGACCGCCCCTTGCCCGGCGCAGTTCTCACACGCGTGGCCGCCAGCCATCTCCGCGTTGGTACCTTTCAGGCCCTGGCTGCGAGTCAGGATACCGAAGGTTTACAATCCCTTATGGAATACGCCTGCGCACGCCATTACCCGGAGGCTGGCACGCCAGCGGCCTTCTTAAAAGCGGTGGTCCAACGCCAAGCCCAGCTTGTCGCCAAATGGATGTCTGTTGGCTTCATCCACGGCGTCATGAACACCGACAATTGCGCCATTTCCGGGGAAACCATCGATTACGGCCCCTGTGCCTACATGGACACTTTCCATCCCGGACAGGTGTTTTCCTCAATCGACCGACACGGCCGCTATGCCTATGGCAACCAACCGCAAATCATTGCGTGGAACATGGCGCAATTGGCCACCTCACTGTTGCCATTGGAAGACAACTCAGACCAAGCAGTGGAAGAATTCACCCATATCATCAACGAGATGCCCGGCAGTCTTCGACACCACTGGCAAGGGCATTTTGCCGCCAAGCTTGGCCTTTCGGAAACCACCGCGTCAGACGAGGCCCTGATCACACAACTTTTGGCAATCATGACGGAGCAAAAAGCGGATTTCACCAATTCCTTCCGCCATTTGACAGATGCATCTGTTCCGGAGACCGGGCTTACATCCCACAACGATTATGCCGTGTGGCATGCGCAATGGACCGCGCGGAAAACGGAACAGTCATCTGATCCGGAAGACCTTATGTGTCAAACCAATCCGTACATCATCCCGCGCAATCACCAAATTGAAGCCATGATCTCACAAGCAGTTTCAGGTGATTATACCCTATTTCACCATCTAAATACCGCGTTAGAAAAGCCATTTGACACAATGGCCGGGCATGCTGACCTAACCACACCGCCGACGGCGGAAGAAAAAGTGACGCAAACCTTCTGCGGCACTTAACATCGCGCCAAAACACCTTACTCTCAAAGACATACCGCCGTAGGCAAACTCAAATCCGGATGGGATCCATGCTACGCATTGCCAGTTACAATCTGCAAAAATGCGTTGGCGTTGACCTGCAACGCCGCCCAACCCGCAGCATGGTGGTGATACGCGCTTTGAAGGCGGATGTGGTAGTTTTGCAAGAAGCAGACAAACGCCTGCCGCCAAGACCTGCGGCCTTGCCACATGACCTAGTAAAGAAGAAAGGATTTCAGAACATTGACTTCGGCCAGCCCAAAGGTTCGCTCGGGTTCCATGGGAATGCCATGTTGGTGCGCCCTAACATCGAAGTGCTAGATACCTCCGGGCTGGACTTACCAGGATTAGAGCCTCGTGGTGCCATTCGCGCGGATCTACGCACCCCTGTAGGCGACATTCGGGTTATCGGCGTGCACCTTGGCCTGATCCGTAGATATCGCCTTTTGCAATTGGGCGCCGTGGCACGCGCTGTGCGGCGTTTGCCAGAAATGCCAACTCTCATCGCCGGAGATTTTAACGAATGGGGCTCCAAGGCAGCTCTTGACGCAGTGACCCCTGGGTTTGACTTTCTTGCAACGGGTCGCACGTTTCCTGCACCTCGTCCCATCGCAAGCTTGGATGGCTTTGCCCACACACCTGGCTTGGAAGTGCTGGACCACGGCGTGTTGACGCGTATTCCAGCCCACGTCGCATCGGACCACTTGCCAATTTGGCTGGACTTGAACTGCGGCACCTA
The DNA here is from genome assembly GCF_049116215.1 of Shimia sp. Lineage (GTDB taxonomy): Bacteria > Pseudomonadota > Alphaproteobacteria > Rhodobacterales > Rhodobacteraceae > Shimia. The sequence goes on from NZ_JAGDZB010000003.1 coordinate 697,430, forward strand.
GACAACGCCAACCGTATCTTTGAAAGGCCGCAACACGATGACACCATATTTCGTTTACGACGTGTTCACAGAAAAACCTTTTGGTGGCAATCAATTGGCTGTCATACCTGACGCCAGAACGATCGCTGAAGAGGACCTTCAAAAAGTCGCGCGGGAATTCAATTTCTCTGAAACAACTTTTGTCTATCCAGCCGAAGACAAAGCCAATACCGCGAAGGTCCGTATTTTCACGCCCACAATGGAAATCCCTTTTGCCGGTCACCCTGTGATCGGCACCGCCTGTGCCCTTGCACAAAAAGGTGCGTCGGAAAACATGGTCCTTGAACTTGGCGTGGGGCCAATGACCTGTAAGTCAGACGGCAAAACCGCGTCCTTTGAGGCCACCCAACCGCTTGAAATCCTCTGCGAACCTGATCCGGCTCTGGTGGCTGACGCCCTGAGCATCAACACAGGCGACCTACTCTTTCATGCGCATCCCCCGGTGATGGCATCTTTAGGTTTGGCTTTCACAATCACCGAAGTCAAAAGCCGCGATATCCTAGCCAGAACCACACCGGACATTGCGGCCATCCGCAAAGGCAATGCCCGCTATCCCTCCGGTTGGGATTTTGCCCAGTTTGTCTACGCCCGGGATGGCAACACCTTGTATGCACGTATGTTTGCACCATTGGACAACATCCCCGAGGATCCGGCCACTGGCAGCGCCAGTGCAACCACCGCAGCCCTGTTGGCGCGGATCGAGGATCATGATCTCGATCTCACCATCCACCAAGGCGTGGAGATGGGCCGCCCCAGCCAAATCATGGTCTCCACAAGTAGCAAAGGCATCACCGTCGCAGGCCAGGCGCGCCGGGTGATGAAGGGCTATTTGTTGCTTGGTTGAGTTTTTGTCTTTCTTGTCGCGGGCTGCGCAAAAGCAGTGGAATCCCGCGTCGGCATTCGATAGACAGGAAAGCCAAATCAGGCACCATAAGTCAGGTCAGGTACGGCATGGGCGACACCATTATTGAACGCTGCGAATCCAAAGGGTTGCGGATGACAGAGCAGCGCCGGATCATTGCAACTGTTCTGCAGGAAAGCACCGACCACCCAGATGTCGAAGAGCTCTACGCCCGCGCCTCAGCACGCGATTCAGGCATCTCTCTCGCAACGGTCTACCGCACCGTGAAACTCTTTGAAGAAGCGGGAATTCTCGACAAGCTGGAGTTTGGTGACGGCCGGGCCCGCTACGAGGATGCGGAACGCGAACATCATGACCATCTTATCGACATCAGCTCAGGCGAGGTGATCGAATTTGTCGATCCGGAAATCGAAGCGTTGCAAGAAAAGATCGCCGAAAAACTCGGCTACACACTCAAAGGCCATCGCCTTGAGCTCTACGGCGTGCCACTCAAAAAATAGGTTTTGAGCACGTACGACCAGCCTCCACCCCGCTCATCATCAATTTGCGACGAAATGTGTCGCGTTTGAGCATGCCGCCTCCCAGAAGCGCCCGATTTCATAGAAAACAGGGAACTCAGGAGGCATCCATGACAACAACGACCCGCGTAGCTGTGATCGGAGGCGGCGTTGTTGGCTGCTCTGTTCTGTACCACCTGACCAAACTGGGTTGGTCTGACGTCACGCTAATTGAACGTTCGGAGCTCACCTCTGGCTCCACCTGGCACGCCGCCGGCGGGTTTCACACCCTCAACGGCGACACCAATATGGCGGCCCTCCAAGGTTACACCATCAACCTCTACAAAGAGTTGGAGGAAATCACCGGCATGTCCTGCGGGTTGCACCATGTTGGCGGGGTCACATTGGCTGACAATCAGGACCGCTTTGACATGTTGCTGGCAGAACGCGCCAAACATCGGTTCATGGGACTCGATACCAATATCCTCACTCCCGATGAGATCAAAACCTTCGCCCCTGCAACCAACACCGATGGCATCATTGGCGCCCTTTACGACCCGCTTGATGGCCACCTTGATCCCTCCGGCACCACACACGCCTACGCCAAAGCTGCACGGCTGGGCGGCGCGACAATCAAAACCCACACAAAGGTCACCGCAACCAACCAGCGTCCAGATGGCACTTGGGACGTGGTGACGGATAAGGGCACCATCCACGCGGAACACGTAGTAAACGCAGCGGGTCTTTGGGCGCGCGAGGTCGGCGCCATGGCGGGTGTATACTTCCCGCTACACCCAATGGAGCACCAATACATCGTCACCGAAGACGTGCCATTGATTGTCGAAATGATGCAAGACGGCAAAGAACATCCCCATGTGATGGATCCGGCTGGCGAAAGCTATTTCCGACAAGAAGGGCGCGGGCTGTGCATTGGGTTTTATGAGCAACCTTGCCGCCCATGGGGCGTGGACGGCACGCCCTGGGATTTTGGCCATGAGCTGCTGCCCGATGATTTTGACAAGATCGAAGCGTCAATAGAATTTGCTTACAAACGTTTCCCTGCCCTGGCAACGGCAGGCGTAAAATCTGTGATCCACGGCCCGTTCACCTTTGCCCCCGATGGAAACCCTCTTGTTGGTCCCGTTCCAGGCATGCGCAATTATTGGTCCGCCTGTGCCGTGATGGCCGGATTCTCGCAGGGCGGCGGCGTCGGCTTGATGCTGGCCCAGTGGATGGTTGAAGGTGAAACCGAACGCGACACTTTTGCCATGGACTGTGCCCGCTTTGGCGACTGGATCACCCCCGGTTACACGCGCCCGAAAGTCATCGAGAACTACCAAACTCGCTTTTCTGTTTCTTACCCAAATGAAGAACTGCCCGCCGCGCGGCCTTTTCGCCAGACTCCAATGTATGACGTATTTGACAAAATGGGCGCAGTCTGGGGACAGCAATTTGGCCTCGAAGTGGTCAACTACTTCGCACAAGGCGACGAGCCGCGTTACGAGACCCCATCTTTCCGACGTTCCAACGCCTTTGCAGCCACCGCCCGCGAAGTTGCAGCCGTACGCAACGCCGTTGGCATCAACGAAGTGCATAACTTTGGCAAATACATGGTCACCGGCCCCAATGCCCGCGCTTGGCTCAACTGCATCATGGCGGGGCGCATACCAAAGCAAGGCCGTCTAAGCCTCACCCCGATGTTGTCACACAAAGGCAAATTGATCGGCGATTTCACAGTTTCTTGTCTGTCTGAAACCGCATTCCAACTCACCGCGTCTTACGGCGCGCAGGCCTATCACATGCGCTGGTTTGAGCAGAATGAAATGGACGGCGTGCTGGTCAAAAACGTCTCTGACCGTCTGACTGGTTTCCAAGTCGCCGGCCCCAAAGCCCGTGACGTTCTGCAGGCTTGCACCAAAGACGAAATTTCCGACATGGCGTTCATGGACGTGCGCCCATTGACAGTTGGCATGGCCGACTGCTTGGTGCAGAGGGTGAGCTATACCGGCGATCTCGGCTTTGAAATCTTTTGCGATCCCATGGCGCAGCGCGCCTTGTGGCAAACGCTTTGGGAAGCCGGTGAGCCTCTGGGCATGCGTCCCTTCGGAATGCGAGCGATGATGTCGCTGCGGATGGAAAAGTTTTTTGGGTCCTGGCTGTCGGAGTACTCCCCGGACTACACAGCTGCCGAAACCGGTCTCGATCGGTTTATCGCGTTCAATAAGCCAGAGGAGTTCATCGGCCGCGCCGCAGCGGAAAAAGACAAGGAAACCTGGCCAGATCGAAAACTCTGCGCCTTTACCGTGGACGTCGACGACGCCGACGTTCAGGCTTACGAACCAATTTGGCTGGACGGCGCGGTTGTCGGTTTTTGTACGTCGGGTGGCTACGCACACAACACAGAATCGTCTGTTGCCCTTGGTTTTGTGCCTATTGATCTCATTACAGACGACCTTGAGGTAGAAATTGAGATACTTGGCAAGATGCACCCTGCCCGGCGATTGTCTGAGCCTTTATTTGACGCGGATGGTGCGCGAATGAGGGGCTAGCCAATCCATCAGGCCTGCGCCAAAGTCGCCCCATGACAAAACACAGTTCCACAGAAAGCAGTTTGGCCATTCTCCTTCTGGCAGCTGGAGCGTCTTCACGTATGCGGGGTGGCGACAAGCTTCTCGAAGACGTTGATGGTGTTCCTCTTCTGCGCAAGCTCGCAGGCCACGCTTGTGCTGTCTGCGATACTGTTCTGGTGTGTTTACGAGACTTTGATGAGGCGCGACGTTCCGTTCTTTCAGGCATGCATAGCCAACAGGTTGTCGTGCCTGATGCAACCAACGGCATGGCGCATTCTCTGCGGGCTGGCATTGCACAATTACCCGAACATATCAGCGGAGTTATGGTCGTTCCAGCAGATATGCCAGAGCTCTCAGAGCAAGACTTGCGCACAATGATCGCTGTACACGAAGCGCTCCCGAATGCAATTTTGCGCGCCACTTCAGCAGACAGCCAACCAGGCCACCCCGTTCTGTTCCCCAGTAATTTGTTTGGAGAACTACGCGCTCTGAGCGGCGATGTAGGCGCGCGCGGCGTCTTGAAACGTCACGCCGATGCTGTGCGATTGATTGCACTTCCGGAACGCCACGCCCTGACCGACCTGGACACGCCTGAAGCCTGGCAGGCATGGCGACAAGCCTGCCCCAAATAAAGCCTGCCGAAGCAGCCTTTATTTTCTCTAGAAATCAAAGTGGTGCGCGGCCAGATCTCCAAGGCTTACATCTTCAAGCGTGATCTCGTGACTGCCACTGGCGGAGATCACCACATCCGAGCCAACCTGCGTGGCGTGATTGTTGATGACGTCAGAAAAGCTGGAGAACGCGTCCACAGAAGCAAAGTCCAACACGTCTTCAACCAAATCAAAGTCGGTGACCACATCTTGACCAAAACTGTTGTGGAACAGGAATAGGTCACTGCCATCACCACCGGTCATGACATCGTCTCCACTGTCCCCGCGCAAGGTGTCATTGCCACCGCCACCGTTCAGCGTGTCATCTCCGGCAGCGCCGCGCAGGTAATTTGCCTGCCCATCACCTGTCAGATGGTCGTCCGCTTTGTTAGACCCCCAAAGGTGTTCAATACTGATGTATGTGTCCGCACTGCTGTTTTCACCGGTTTGAAGATTGACAGTGACGCCTGCGGAATGCCCCCAGTAAGATGCCGTGTCCTGACCGGAACCGCCGTCAAAGATGTCCCGCCCGGATTCATCACGCAAATAATCGTCGCCCGCTCCGCCACGCAGTGTGTCGGTTCCCGAACCTCCATACAGGCGATCGTTGCCATCATCGCCGCTCAAACTGTCGTCACCGCTGCGCCCGTCCAAATGGTCAGCCCCGCCATTGCCGGACAGAACATCATCACCAGCCGCCGCATCAATCCGATTGTCCCCGTTATCACCAATCAAGGTATCGTCCGCCTTGTTGGACCCCAGAAGGTTCTCAATGCTGTTGTAGCTGTCACCGCTGCTGTTTGCGCCGGTCAAGAGGTTCACGGAAACCCCAGATGTGTGCCCCCAATAAGATGCCGTATCTATACCTGCGCCGCCATTGAACACGTCTTTACCTGCATCATCACGCAAATAATCATCTCCGTCGCCACCTTCAAGCGTGTCATTGCCGTAGCCACCGTACAGACGATCCGTCCCTGCGCTGCCCTCTAGAAAGTCATTGCCTGAATAGCCGTAAAGCCGGTCATCTCCACCTGCACCGTCGAGATGATTGCCATCAGAATTGCCGTAAAACTCATCATTCGCGATGTTGGAGCCCAGCAGGTGCTCAATGCTGTCATAACTGTCGCCGCCAGAGTTCGCGCCTGTGGTCAGGTTTGCGGTCATCCCGGATTTATGCCCCCAGTAGGACACCGTATCCTCACCGTCGCCACCGATAAACAGATCCCGGCCGGACTCGTCGCGAAGGTAATCGTCACCGTCGCCACCATTTAAGGTATCATCCCCTTTGTAGCCGTACAGACGATCATCATCTCCGGCACCATACAGCAAGTTATCACTGTCATCGCCATACAGAGTATCATTCGCGATGTTGGATCCGTATAGATTTTCAATGCTGTTGTAAGTATCGCCGCTCGAATTCACACCGGTCTTAAGGTTCACGCTGACACCAGCTTTGTGGCCCCAATAGGAGGCCGTATCAATGCCGTTTCCGCCGACAAAGTCATCCTTACCGCTTTCGTCGCGCAAATAGTCATTGCCGTCGCCGCCGACCAGCTTGTCATCTCCAGAACCGCCGTACAGCCGGTCGTTTCCAGCTTTTCCCTCCATACGGTCGTTGCCAGAGTCGCCATACACGGAATCGTGCCCCGTGCCGCCAACGAGAATGTCCATGCCGTCGTAGCCCCGCAGGTAGTCATCCCCACCACTTCCGTTAAAATCGTCAACACCATGGCCGCCCCGCATCACATTTGCAGAACTGTTGCCAGACAGAACATTGGAATGTTCCAGGGTGATTTCGATCACCTCATAGGGGTTCAGGCGAAAACTGATATCACTCGCACTGCTGCCCAGTTGCGCTTGAGACAGGTTCGTGAGGGACCCAGCGACATCAGATTCAGTGGCAAAATAAAAGTCATCAAGCGACGTTGGATTGCCCACGCCCGGCCGCACATAAATATCCTCAGGCTTGGGCAGGTAGGTTTTCCAGCTCCCAGAACTGGACTTTATTAGGCTGTCATCATAGGCGTCACCCAAGACCTCGATCAGATCGGCGCGCTCCGCATTGTCGATGGTCCGTTTGCCAACCCGTTGAACCAAATTGCCATGCTCATCGTAAGCGGCATTGTCGCTAAATCCATCCGACGTGTTGGCATCGATACCAACGACGCGACCGCTCCAGGATTCAACATCGGACCCAACCAAGGCGGATAGATCCAAAGAGAAAGACTTGTTAAATGTCTCGGTATGCGACGTCACATAGACTACGCTTGTATAGCCGTTAGAATAGGCGTTTACTTCCAGCTTGGTCTCGTCAAAACCATCTGTTTTGAGCGCGTACATCGCGTCATCGTCGGGGTTAAGGCTTTCTGACATCAACTGCAGCATCACGCCCGCAGGTGTTAAACTCACCGCCCCTTGGTCCGCGTTGCCACCTGCAATGGCCGTCGACGTATTGTGGCGCACTGTCCAGAAATCTGCACCGTCTACGCCCATTTCGATCATGTTCTGAAACTGCTCGACCACAACGCCAGCCGCTTTGAGCCCCAACCAATGCCAATGTCCGGTTTCCACATTCCATTCTGTCATCTGAATGGACAAATCCTGCGGCAACATCGCCTCCCAAGTGGAGAAACGCAGATCCAGGTACTTGTTCTCAGAGCGGGTCAATGAGTCACTCTGATCATAGCCCTCCACTTCTTTGTCGAAGTAGTAGTGTGCGACGATACCATCGATCGACGCAGAGGCGCCGTTGGTTTGAAACCCATTGGCAATATTGTGGTCCGCATCAAGCTGCTCCAGCAGCTCGAGATTGCCTTTTACCACCCGTTTTTCATATCCGTTCAGGCTCTTGTAGTATTGTTCGGCTGTTTGAGAGTCGCTCCAGTCGTTTGGTCGATGGTCCTCGTCCCAATGCGCCATAGCTGAGATGGCATCCGCATCGCTGATCGAGCCAAAATTGCCGCCTTTGTAGTTGGACGCGCCCCCGGCCACGTTGGCTGTTTGCACCCAGATTTCGGGTTGGTACCCATTTACAGTGGCACCGCGCAAGGCGTTGGCGATATCAGCGGCGTATTCGCCGTATTCGACCTCATCAATGGTCTGCCAGAATTCATTGCCAATCTCGTACCCGGCAATCAAATCAACCTTGTCACCCATATAGTCCAGCACCAACTCGGCCCAATCCCGAATATCTTGCTGGTTGGTATGTGCATCCGCCAATGCCGGCACCACAAGCGTGGTCCGCGCATCATTTTCTTTTACCCAATCCAGGTAATTGCGGACATCTTCACGGATTTGGTTGAACCCGCTTTCGCTGCGATCCAGTTCTGTGATCTGCTCGTTTGCCGCCCGGCCAGCGGGATACCGCAGACGGGTCGCACCGACCAGGTCAATGGCCTCAACGTAGCCGTCATTGGGAACTCCGTTGACTTCATTTGTGCTGGTCAACAGGTTCACGCCGAACATGTCCGAGCGCACCTCTATCGGCGCACTACTGCGATCCACAGTAATGATAATAGGCATCTAACTATCCTCAGAAATCGTTACAAAGTCGCAGTCAGGTTTTGGTCCTGCCGCGTCCGCGCACACCCTTCTGAGTGCATAGCGACCGATCTATGCGTTTTGATCTTGATGAAGCTCGCTTGCATGAGAGACATCTTCGCTTTCCCACCTAATGGCCCACCCCTGAGCCGTTAAAATCCCACCCTCAGTGGTAGATCGGCAGGGTTCTTGAGTCCCAAACAGGAAGCGAACAATACTGGACAGCTTCATATCAAATTGTATTTGCTTCGCTAAACTTGGCTTAAACCCTTGAAAAACAGAGGGTTCACCAGTGAGATCACCGAAAACTTCGAAATCGGCCATATTTGCCAGTTTTTAGGCAGTTTTGGCATGCCCAAATCCTGCCACAATGGCGCCATTCCTCCGCCACAAGGCGTCAAAATCCCACCACAAATCAGGCCGGTTCCCGCCACAATTCACGCCAAAAACCGAATCTCTTCAGTGGCGATCAACGTCTAATTGTTAAGAAAAGTGGCGCACCTGAGAGGATTCGAACCTCTGGCCTCTGCCTTCGGAGGGCAGCGCTCTATCCAGCTGAGCTACAGGTGCCTAAGGTCGGGGTATAGCCAGTGTGGCTACGCCCCGCAATCGCAAAATGAACGTCTAACCAAAGAGTTCGTGCGCCAATTCCAGCGCGTCGATGAGCGTGTCCGCCTCATCAGTGGTGTTGTACAGTCCAAAGCTGGCGCGACAGGTCGCAGACACACCAAGATGCTCCATCAATGGCCCCGCACAGTGGTGCCCAGCCCGCACAGCCACGCCCTTTTTGTCCAGGATCGTGGAGATGTCATGCGCATGCGCCGCACCATCCAATGTAAAGCTGAAGATCGCTGCTTTGTCCGCCGTGGTGCCCTGCACCTGCAACCAATTCAAACCGGCCAGCTTTTGCGCGGTATAGTCACGCAGTTTGGCTTCATGGGCTGCGACGTTCTCCATGCCCAAATCCATCAGGTAATCCAGCGCCACGCCAAAGCCGATGGTCTGCACAATGCCCGGTGTGCCGGCTTCAAACTTCATTGGGGGATCGTTGTAGACCACGGCCTCCTTGGAGACCTCTTTGATCATGTCGCCACCGCCAATAAACGGACGCATCTCTTTCATACGATCCATTTTGCAGTAGATCGCGCCAGACCCGGACGGACCATAAAGCTTGTGGCCAGTGATGGCGTAGAAATCACAGCCAATATCTTGAACATCAACAGGCGCATGCACCGAGCCTTGCGAGCCGTCCACCAGAACTGGCACGCCTTTGGCATGTGCGCCTTCGGTGATCGCCTTAACATCCACCATGGTCCCCAAAACATTGGAACATTGGGTCACGGCAATCAGTTTGGTTTTAGGCCCAATCGCGTCAAGCACCGCCTGCGGATCCAACGCACCTGTACTGTCCACGTCAACCCATTTGAGCACAACGCCCTGGCGCTCGCGCAGGAAGTGCCACGGCACAATATTGGCATGGTGTTCCATCACCGACAGGATAATTTCATCGCCAGCTTCCAAACGCGGCATGGCCCACCCATAGGCCACCATATTGATGCCCTCGGTGGTGCCAGAGTTCAGAACAATTTCATCTTCACTGGCCGCATTCAAGAATTTGGCAATCTTACCGCGCACCGCTTCGTATTTGTCGGTCGCCAGATTGGAGAGATAGTGCAAGCCACGGTGCACATTTGCATATTCCATAGAATACGCCTGTGTGATGGCATCAATCACCACCTGCGGTTTTTGTGAGGAGGCACCATTGTCCAAATAGACCAACGGTTTGCCATTTACTTCACGGCCCAAGATCGGAAAATCTGTGCGGATTTTGTTGACGTCAAACATTTTAAGACATTCCAATAGCAGTCGCTGCACCCAGCGACAAAAGCATCGTCATCCCAACGGTCATGCCCAACATGGTGATCAACACCAACATCACGGCCTTCCCAAGGCTGTTAAACCCATGGATAACATTGATGAAATTTAAAACGACCCAGATTGAATACAACCCCGCGCCCATCACAAAAATCAGCGCTAGACCGGGCATGGCCAGCATCAGCAGCAACGATGCCAATTGAACCGCAAAACGCATGTATTGCAGCCATCCAATGGCCAGCAAGACATCATCAAAGCGCCCTCGCCCGCCGATCGCCCGCCCCCCCCAATAGAAAGAGAAAACAAGCAAAACCAGGCCACATCCTAAGATGGTCGTGTATAGGAAAGGCGCGGTCAGAAAAGGAACATTCAATTCCGCAGGGGCCGGAAACAGCGTAAGGGTTGCAAAGTGCGCCAAAGCATTGAGCACAATACCAAGAGCCAGGATCATCCAACCCACGTTGCGCGGGACCGGACGGCTCATCAGCGCCACAGCCGCCTCGCCCGGATCGCGCACAGTCAGCCAGAACAGAGCGGTCAGTTGCTCTCTCATGTGGTCGCCCTACCCGCTTCCACCAAACCGGACCCCCAGATCCAGACAAAGGCAACAAACCAAATTGCGCCCACAATCGTCAACGCGGCGCCTTCACCTATAAATCCTTCGACCAACCCCACCAAAAGATACAGCGGGCCGGTCGCCAGCATGGCCCAGAACAACGCAAAGCGCGTGCCAAAGCTGGATTGTTTGCGGCCAAATGCCCGCAGGATCAGATGTGTGACAAATGCCAGAGACACCGCGATCAAGGGCAACACAAACATCAAGGCAAAGAGATTGGCACCCAAAAGTGGGTTCAACTCTGTGCCCGTCAGATGTGCTTCACGGGCCAATGCAGGCCAGCGCGACACAAAGATCACGCAGCAAGCAGCCATCAGGATCGCAAAAGCGCGGTCTTCCCGCTGGCCCATGGCCAAACGGCGGCGCACTACCGCTCTTGGAGAACGGTAGCTGGCCATCATATCACTTGTCACAGACATCAGCCGCGCCGACGCTCCAACCAGGACTCGAGGCGCCCGTTGATCTCGTCTCGCAGCGCTTCGCTTTCCACCTCTTCTACGGCTTCTGCCACAAAGGACATCACCATAAGGTCGGTTGCGATGTCTTTTGGAACACCACGGGCGCGCAGATAGAACAGCGCATCCTCGTCAATCGCGCCAGACGTCGACCCGTGGGAACAGGCCACATCATCGGCGTAAATTTCCAGTTCCGGCTTGGCTAAGAATTGGCTGTCGCCATCCAGCAGCAGCGATTGGCTGATCTGATAGCCGTCCGTCTTCTGTGCGCCCGCTTTGACCAGGATTTTCCCCTGGAAAACACCGGTTGCGCCATTGCGCAGAACCTTTTTGAAAACCTGACGGCTTTCACAGTTCACCGCATCATGGGTCACAAAAACGGTGTCGTCGTGATGGAAGTCGCCATCCCCCATGCAAGCACCCGCCACATGCGCCATGGCATCATCGCCGGTCAACTCCAGAACCGCCTCGTTGCGGGTTAGGCGACCGTTCACGGTCAGCGTAAAGCTCTTGAACACACTTTCGGTGCCCAGTCGGCCAAACAAATGCGTCACAGCGCGACGTTCATGGTCCCGACCTTGTGCGCGCACATGGTGAAAGGTTGCCCCATCCGCCACATCCACTTCCATGGATTTGTTAAATCGCGCCGCCGCTGGACCGTTTTCCAGAACAGTCACCTCTGCACCCGCATCGAGCTTGATCACATGGTGCAAGATCGCGTCTGAGGTGTCAGCCTTGTGTTGATAAACAAGGTTCACAGGCTTCTCAACTTTGCCTGTCACGTGGATCACCACGCCATCGGTGGCAAACGCGGTGTTCAAAGCTGCCAAGGGACGCTCAACCGGCGTCTGACCATTGATTTCCAGCCGGCCATAAAGGTCTTTGGCCCAATGAATGTCTTTTTCTGCAACATCTGCCAGACGCTCGATGGACAGACCTTCGCCTGCGAGAGTGTCAGACTGTTCAGCGTCAAACACACCATCAACAAAAACGATTTTGATACGATCAAAGCTATCAAACAACGGCGCTTCACCGGTCTCAAAGACCGCAGCCGCCGGTGCCTCAGCTTGGGTCAGCGTGTCCGGACGGGTGAACTTCCAGTATTCATCCCGCCGCTCAGGTAGCCCAATCTCGCGCAAGCGACCCAAAGCCGCCTCACGGGCTTCTGTGGCCCACTGACCACCCGCTGGAACGGTCATACCGTCCAGTCGCGCCGCCGCGGCCTCTTGTTTCTTCGCCAGAGCCGCCATTACGCCATCTCCGCCAGAATGTCTGCGTAACCGTTTTTCTCAACTTCCAGTGCCAGCTCAGGGCCACCGGTTTTGATGATACGGCCGTCCGCCATGATGTGCACGACGTCTGGTTTGATGTGATCCAGGAGACGCTGGTAGTGGGTGATGACAAGGAAGCCACGGCCTTCGTCGCGCAAAGCGTTTACGCCTTCAGACACCAACTTCATCGCGTCCACGTCGAGACCAGAGTCGGTTTCGTCGAGAATACACATCTTTGGCTCAAGCATCGCCATCTGCAAAATCTCGTTACGCTTTTTCTCACCACCGGAGAAGCCGACGTTGACAGGACGCTTCAGCATCTCGGCGTCGATCTTCAGGGTTTTGGCTTTGGCGCGGATTTCTTTCAGGAAGTCCGCTGCGGACAGCTCTTCTTCGCCACGTGCTTTGCGCTGTGCATTTACCGCTGTGCGCAGGAAGGTCATGTTGCCCACACCCGGGATTTCCACTGGGTATTGGAACGCCAGGAACAGACCCAACGCGGCGCGCTCTTCCGCTTCCAACTCCAGCAGGTCTTCGCCACCCAGAGTGGCTTCACCTTCAGTCACTTCGTAGCCGTCTTTGCCGGACAACACATAGGACAGTGTGGATTTACCAGAACCGTTTGGCCCCATGATCGCGTGCACTTTGCCGGCTTCCACTTTCAGATCTACACCTTTGAGGATCTGCTTGTCTTCTTCTTCAAGTTTGACCTTCAGGCCTTTGATTTCCAACATGTTCATCTTCCTTCGCGTTTCCACGGGATGCCGAGGCACCCGGTCATTTCTTGTCTTATTTCACGGTAACAGCCGTGCCGCTGGCCGAAACCATCAGCATCGTGTCACCCACAACTTCGTAATCCAGATCAACGCCGACGACGGCGTTGGCCCCTTTGGCTGCGGCGCGGGTTTCCAGCTCGGCAAGAGCGGTTTCGCGTGCATCCTGTAGTTTGCTTTCATAGGCGCCTGAACGGCCACCCACGATGTCTGTGATGGAGGCAAAGATGTCCCGCACGACATTTGCCCCCATGATTGCCTCGCCCACGACAATGCCATGATACGCCGTGATCTGATGGCCTTCGATTGAAGGTGTTGTTGTTACAATCATCTCAAAGACCTCCCACGTAAGTGATCGCCATCATCACAGCCATTGCCACAATCCCGCAAATCGCGGAGGTCACAAAAACTGAGCCCGATATCAGCCCGTCCGAACGCCCCAACCGTTTCTTGCGCAGGCCAAAGCCCACTGCCGACCCAAACGCGATCCCCGCGCCAACGCCTGCTGATTGCTGCATCAAAGCCTGGATGGTTTCCATTTCTGCTTACCTGTCCAACAACCACACCAAAACCCGCCCCGCGAGCCAGCCGCCCAAAATGCCGATCCCAACCCACAAGAAAGGAATTGGAAAGCCGTCGGCAGTGTTGAGGTAGATCACCCCAAACATGCCGCCAATGGCCGGCATGACAAAAGGCAAGACCGCAATCAGTTTTTCGCGCAATGTAGAACGGTGGTTAGCCAACGGATCCCTCCAGAGAAATCGCCACAAGCTGTTGTGCTTCCATGGCAAATTCCATTGGCAGCGCCTGCAAAACTTCCTTGGCAAAGCCGTTTACAATCAGAGCCACGGCCTCTTCCTCATCCATGCCGCGCTGACGGCAGTAGAACATCTGCTCATCATCCACCTTGGAGGTCGTTGCTTCGTGCTCCACACGGGAAGAGTTGTTCTTGACCTCGATGTACGGCACCGTGTGCGCCCCGCATTTATCGCCAATCAGCAGGCTGTCACACTGAGTGTAGTTCCGGCTGTTCTTGGCTTTCGGGTGCATAGAAACCTGACCACGGTAGGTGTTCTGCGCCACACCGGCGCTGATGCCTTTGGAGACAATCCGCGACTTGGTGTTTTTGCCGAGATGGATCATCTTGGTGCCAGTGTCGGCTTGCTGATGGTTGTTGGTGATCGCAATTGAGTAGAACTCGCCCTGCGCATCATCGCCACGCAAGATGCAAGACGGATATTTCCAGGTTACGGCAGAACCGGTTTCAACCTGAGTCCACATGATCTTGGCCCGGTCACCACGGCAATCGGCGCGTTTGGTCACAAAGTTGTAGATCCCACCTTTGCCGTTCTCATCCCCAGGATACCAGTTCTGAACGGTGGAGTATTTCACTTCCGCATCTTCTTCGATGACAATCTCAACGACAGCCGCGTGCAGTTGAGAGGTGTCACGCTGCGGCGCGGTGCAGCCTTCGAGATAGGACACGTAGGAGCCTTTGTCGGCAATGATCAGCGTCCGCTCAAACTGGCCTGTGTTTTCCGCGTTAATGCGGAAATAAGTGGACAGTTCCATCGGGCAGCGCACACCGGGCGGCACGTAAACAAAAGACCCGTCCGAGAACACAGCGCTGTTCAGCGTTGCATAGAAGTTGTCAGACACAGGAACGACCGAACCGAGATACTTCTTCACCAGCTCCGGATGTTCACGGATGGCTTCAGAGATCGAGCAGAAGATCACACCCGCCTCTTTCAGCTCTTTCTGGAAGGTTGTGCCAACCGACACGGAGTCAAAAACCGCATCCACAGCGACTTTACGGCCTTCCGCCGGTGCGTTCTCCGCACCTTCGACGCCAGCCAAAATCATTTGTTCTTTCAGCGGGATACCGAGCTTTTCGTAGGTCGCGAGCAGCTTCGGATCCACCTCGTCCAGAGACTTTGGCTTCTCTTCCATGCTCTTTGGGCGCGCATAATAGTACTGATCCTGAAAATCTACTTCCGGATAATCCAGCATCGCCCAGTCTGGCTCTTCTTTGGTCAGCCAACGCTTATACGCTTCCAACCGCCAGTCAGTCATCCACTCAGGCTCTTCGTTTTTCTCCGAAATTAGGCGGACGATGTCCTCGGTCAGCCCTTTGGGGGCATATTCCATCTCAATTTCGGTTTCCCAACCGTATTTGTACTTGCCGCCAACCTCGCGCACGGCATCCACGGTTTCCTGGTCAACACCTTCTTTGACTTGGGTTTCCTCAACTACAGCCATGTGCGTCTCCTAATCTTTCTTTCGCGCCGAAGCGCGGTGTTTGTTCATCTGGGTCAGCCATTTGTCGGCAAAACCCATGACGTCCTGTTCGCTTGTGTGTGGCCCCAAGCTCACCCGTATGGCGCTTGATGCCGTCATCTCGTCATATCCCATCGCGCTCAACACCTTGCTCGCGCGCACCTTGCCCGAAGAGCATGCTGAACCGGCCGAAATCGCGAAACCAGCCAGATCCATCTGCATGACCTGCGTCTCCCCCTTCCAGCCCGGCACCGCAACAGCCGTCGTGTTGGGAAGCCGCTTGGATCCTTTGCCAACAATGATGGCCTCCGGTGCGTCTGCGGATATCCTGTCTTCCAGCAAATCACGCAGCTCTGCAACCCGATCCCACACGCCGTCAGCCAAGTCTTGCGCAGCCGCCTTTGCCGCAGCAGCAAATCCAGCGGCCCCGATCACATTCTCGGTGCCCGCACGACGGCCCATTTCCTGACCGCCGCCCAAAAGCTGTGCTGGCACATCGGTGCCGCGTTTCACCACCAAGGCACCAATACCTTTTGGTCCGCCAAGCTTATGCGCCGAGATCAGCGCCATTTGTGCGCCGGTCCAGTTAAACGCGACCGGCAGCTTGCCAAAAGCCTGAGTCATGTCACTGACCGCAAGGCCATCCGGCAGAGTTTGGATCACGCCGGTCTCGGAATTTGCCAGTTGCACGCAGTTGTTGGCCGGATCGTCAATGGTCACTGAACCTTGTGCATCCACGGGCAGGTCATTCTGCGTCCACGCATTCACCGCATCATGCTCGACGTTGGCGGCACGCAAATTGCGCCCAGACAAAGCCAGCGCAGCAGATTCCGTCGCGCTGCTAGTGAAGATCACATCCGCGCCGTCTGCGCCAAAAGCGGACGCGATATCGCCACGTGCGCGCTCAAGAATGGACTTCGCTTTACGCCCCTCAGAATGCACAGACGACGGATTGCCATAGACATCCATCGCCGCGATCATCGCTTCACGGGCCTCAGCCCGCAGCATAGTTGTCGCATTATGATCCAAATAGGCGCGCATCAGGCCTTTTCATCCGCCACTTCGTCCACCACAGAAAACAAGGTGGGCACAGCCGGGCATGGCGCCAAGTCGTTCTCCACAATATCGGACAAGCGAGTCTGGTGAAGGAACACATAAACGTGCGCCGACAGCCCTTCCCAAAGACGGTTGGCCATGGACTGCGCACGCGACCCACTGGACCCCCCGCTGGCCCCTGCCCCTGTGTGCAGCGCCGACACGGTCTCATCCACCGCTGCCAGAATATCAGCCACCCGAATCTCGGATTTTGGGCGGGCCAACCGGTAACCACCACCCGGCCCACGCACCGATACAACCAGTTCAGCACGCCGCAGCTTTACGAACAACTGCTCCAGATAAGGCAGCGAAATGCTCTGCCGCTTGGAGATTTCACTCAAACTCACAAGATCTTCCGGTGGCTGGAGCGCAATATCTGCCAAAGCAACCACGGCATAGCGGCCTTTTGTCGACAGTTTCATAGAGCACCCCCTCGAATTGATTGACCTCAGCCGCCCATGTGCTTAAGTCGCTAGAACCCGAACGGCTTTCCGGCCGTTCAATTATTTAGAAGCGTTCTAAGGTGGCAGAGCAAATTCGTCAAGAATTCGTTCATACCTTTTAAGGGAGAAAAGCGACAAATATGCCTGAGGTGATTTTTCCGGGACCAGAAGGCCGCCTCGAAGGCCGCTACCACCCACAAAAAGAAAAAGACGCGCCGATCGCGATTGTCTTGCATCCCCACCCGCAGTTTGGCGGCACAATGAACAACAAGGTTGTCTACAACCTCCACTATGCCTTCTACAACATGGGCTTCACTGTGCTTCGGTTCAACTTCCGCGGAGTAGGCCGGTCTCAGGGTGAATATGATCAAGGTGTTGGCGAATTGTCCGATGCCGCATCAGCGCTGGACTATCTGCAGTCGATGAATACCAACTCCAAGCACTGCTGGGTGGCTGGGTTCTCGTTTGGCGCCTGGATTGGCATGCAGTTGCTGATGCGTCGACCAGAAATCACTGGTTTCATCTCAATTGCCCCCCCTGCCAACATGTATGACTTCTCCTTCCTGGCGCCCTGCCCGAGTTCTGGCCTGATCCTGAACGGTACCGCTGATCGTGTGGCCCCACCGGCTGAAACCCACTCGCTTGTCAACAAACTGCACGAGCAAAAGGGCATCACCATCACCCACACAGAAATTGATGGCGCAGGTCACTTCTTTGAGACCGACGAATACATGGATCAGATGACAGGCAACGTCACCGATTATGTCAAACGTCGCCTGACAGAGAACAGCCGCTAATGAGCACCCTGGATGCGCTGGCTGCCAAACTTGCTGAAGACACCATCAAAGCCCAAAAAGAACTGGGTGATGAACGTCTTTTTATGCAGGTAAGTGAGGTACTTGGCGCATCCTCTCAATCTCTTGAGGAGGCCTTTCTCACAGAGGTCCGGATGCGCATGTCCGAAGAAAAAGGCCGCGCCTTTCTCATCAATAAAGTCAAGGCTGCGCGCGCCGCAGCCGCCAAGGCAGACCCTTCCGAATGAGTGATCGCCTCACCGCGCAAATCGCCTTTTTGACCGAAGCCGATAAGCTGAAATCCGTCTATCGCGCCACTAACGTGCTTGACGGGCACCGCAAAGAAGACAGTGGCAGCCACAGCTGGCACATTGCGCTGTACGCACTGATCCTGTCGGAACATGCCAATAAGAACATCAACATCGACCGCGTAATCCGCATGTTGCTGATCCATGATCTGGTGGAGATTGATGTGGGCGACAGCCCAATCCATGGTGACCATGACATCGCAGCCATGGAAGCGGCAGAAAGCTCCGCAGCGGACCGCATTTTTGGCCTGCTGCCTGAAGATCAGGCCACCGCGATGCGTGCGCTTTGGGATGAGTTTGAAGCCGCCGAAAGTGACGACGCCGTCTTTGCCAAGAGCATAGATCGGGTGCAGCCGGTGATTGGCAACTTGGAAACCAACGGCGGCACTTGGCCTGAGTACAATGTCACGCGCGCACAACTCGAAGACCGTGTTGGCTGGAAGGTCGCCAAGGGTGCGCCCGCACTCTGGGACCACCTAAAGGCCCGTATTGCAAAATGGTTTTCCGAAAACGGCTAGCTCAAAAACATTGTGGCCAGCCGTAGCCCCAGCGCCATGGCAAACCTGAACACGGCAACCCACCGAGCCGTACTGCCTCATACATACGATCCGCGACAAAATTGATCGCGGCGGTTACATCCTCCGGCGTGGCCTCATACTGTTGCGCAAGCGCATCCGCCTGACCATCCGCCACGCCCTTCACACATAGCCGCAGCTCTTCATCTGCCTTTAAGCGTGCTTGAAACCCCGCTTGCGCCTTAGGGTTTTCGCCACCCAAGTGATAGGCCCGATCATGTGTCACACAACACCCATGCCAAGGCGCCTCATGGGCAAACACCCGGGCGAACCATGGAAACGTACGTGCCATGGCGCCCCAAGCTGCAGACATACCGCCTGAACAGCCGTCGGTGGTGAAAGGCGCCATCGACGTCGGCTCCGCTTCACGCAGTGCCTGCAAACGGCTGTGCCGCCAGATTTCCACCTTAGCAGACAAACCAGAGTCAGAAGTTGAGCTTTGAGCCACAACAGGTTCGCTTAAAACAATAAAAGCCACAAAGACTTGGGCGAAACGTCTAAATCTCATCTCCACCCCGATGTGGTACGTCCAAGCCAATGCGACCAGCCAACCCAAGCACCAGACGTTCAACTCCACTCAAAGTTTTGCGATCCGCCAACACTTGCCGCGCAAGCGCAGGCTCATCCGTGATCAAGCCATCCACGCCGTACGACAACATGCCTGACATCGACAGCGCATCGTTCACGGTCCATACATAAACCTCTTTGCCAACATCCTGCGCGCCGCGCACCAACTGTCGCGACATGGTGGCGCTGTTCACCGCCAGGAAATCCACGTCCAGATCCCACATATTGCCGAGGGATGCAGAGGCCAGAAGCCCCACATTCCACTTCGGCCGTAGTGCGCGCATCTTGGCCACGGCATCCGCCTTTAGCGACATGATCTTGACCTGACCCACCATGTCCGCAGCCTCCACAATGTCGATCACCCGCTGCTCCAAATCCTCGTCATGGCCATAGTATTTCAACTCGATCACCACGCCGGATTTGTCTTTTGTGGCCAACAACACCTCTTCCAGCGTGGCGGTGCGTTCTGCGGCAAACGCGGGATCAAACCAACTGCCAATGTCGATTTTTGCCACATCAGCCAACGTCGCATCCCAAATTTTCACCGGATTGCCCGCGACTTTCATAAAATCGCTGTCGTGCACAACAATCACCGCACCATCGGCGGTTTCCTGAACATCGATCTCCACCCAGTCCGCCTGATCTTCCACGGCGCGCGTCACCGCCGCCATGGTGTTTTCAGGCGCCGCCCCTGAAGCGCCACGATGCGCAATCACAGCCACAGGCCGATCCTGATCCACCTTCAACAGCTCCGCAACACCAACCCCACCAAGGGCTGTCATCAGCGCAGCAACGGCGACGATACCGGTCAATAAACCTTTTGGCACTTCGCTCTTTTCACCGGCATCAGGCCATCCTGCAAACCCCATAAACGCCACCGCCAAGGCCCCCGTGGTCAGGGATGTCAGCACAAGGTTCAATGCAGCCCACAAGGCAACAGACAGCAACAGGAATGCGGCCAGCCCTTTGAGACCAAAGGGAACAAAGTGCAGCCCAAATTGAATGATCGCCCCCACCACAAACAGCACTGCACCGCCGATCACAGCGCCCAACGCTCCCCAAACTGCCAATCGCATGAGAAACGCCATACGCCGCCCCGTCATACGCGCCTGGCTCTCGCGCAACGCGGCCCCTGCCCTTTGGCCGTCAAACACCACCAGTGGCAAAGCCAGCACCCAGCCCAATGTGCGCCACAGCACAAGCCCAGCCATGAGCATAAGCATGACTGCGCACACCACCATGGTCTGCACAAATTCCGGTGGATGAAAGCTCAGGTAATAGTTGATGTCGTACTCCGTCATCCAACGGGAAAACGCCAGGCCACACACCGCAAGAAACGGCAGGCACATCACCAACAGCCGCAAACAGAATTGCACGGCCAGCTCAAGCACCGCAGGCGCTCGCGGCAGAACCATCGCCACACCGTCCAACAGTCCATGCGACTTGCTTTGTCGATCCCTCAACGCCACAGCCATCATAAACGACACATCCAAGGTCAACAGCACCATGGCCATCCCGGCAATCAACAAACCCGCCACAAATCCAACAGGTGATAACAGGAACAACGCGATATCAAAATCTGCCAATGCGGGTTTGCCAGAAAACCTGAGCGCCAAGTGAACGGTGCCCGCCATCAAAGGCGCAAATGCGGCTGCCAACAGGATATTGAACGCCAAGTGCGACTGCACAAACGGCCGACGCAAGCGCCAGGCCTGCTCAAAACACCTCAGAACTTCAGAAATCACTTGCGACACAATCACCCTCCCGCACCCTTTAAGGTGACACTACCTGCATCGCTTGTCGTGGTCGAGAACCCCCGGCTCTTTGTCAAAAACAATTGTCATGCTACGTTTCACGCAACAAAAATTCGCGTCCAGCTTAAACTGTATACAATCGCATACAAAGCCTTCCCAAGATGGTCAAAATCGCTTAGGAGAGGCGCCAAATACGACTCGGTTCACAGGAGACCCCCATGACCAAGATCAAAGTGGAAAATCCCATCGTCGAGATGGATGGCGATGAAATGACACGCATCATCTGGCAATTCATCAAAGACAAACTGATGCTGCCATACTTGGACCTTGACCTTCTGTACTACGATCTTGGCATCGAAGAGCGGGACCGCACCGAAGACCAAATCACCATCGACGCCGCAGAAAAAACCAAAGAGGTTGGCGTGGCAATCAAATGTGCCACAATCACCCCGGATGAGCAGCGCGTTGAGGAATTTGGCCTCAAAAAGATGTGGCGTTCGCCCAACGGCACGATCCGTAACATCCTTGGTGGTGTGGTCTTCCGCCAGCCAATCATCTGTCGCAACGTACCGCGCCTTGTGCCGGGCTGGACCTCTCCAATTGTTGTGGGCCGTCATGCGTTTGGTGACCAGTACAAAGCCACCGATTTCACCTTCCCGGGTGCAGGCAAGCTGACCATGAAGTTTGTTGGCGAAGATGGCACCGTGATTGAGAAAGAAGTCTATGACGCGCCCTCTGCTGGCGTCTATCAGGCGATGTACAACCTCGACAGCTCGATCATCGATTTTGCTCGCGCCTCGCTGAACTACGGCCTGAACCTCGGGTGGCCGGTGTATCTCTCGACCAAGAACACCATCCTGAAAGCCTATGACGGCCGCTTCAAAGACCTGTTCCAAAAGGTCTATGAAGAAGAGTTCGAAGAGAAATTCAAAGCCGCTGGCATCTGGTATGAACACCGCCTGATCGACGATATGGTCGCCTGTGCCATGAAGTGGAACGGCAAGTTTGTTTGGGCCTGTAAAAACTACGATGGTGACGTGCAATCCGACACCGTGGCACAGGGCTTCGGCTCGCTTGGCCTGATGACCTCGCAGCTGATGACGCCGGATGGAAAAATTGTAGAGGCCGAAGCGGCGCACGGCACCGTGACCCGCCACTACCGGCAGCACCAGAAAGGCGAAGCCACCTCCACCAACTCAATTGCCTCGATCTACGCCTGGACCGGCGGTCTGAAGCACCGCGCGAAACTGGACAACAACATTGCCCTGCGCGCCTTTGCTGAAACTCTTGAGCGCGTGATCATCGAGACCGTGGAAAGCGGCTTTATGACCAAAGATTTGGCGCTTCTTGTTGGCCCGGATCAAGGCTGGATGACCACGATGGGCTTCCTCGAAAAGATCGACGAAAACCTCAACAAAGCGCTCGCTGGCTAATCCCTGAGACAAAATGCCCTAAGGCGCGCACACCGCGCCTTAGGACGCCCTTTACCAACCGCTCGGTAGACCCCAGCTGCATAGCGGCCTTGCGCCGCACCCCCTAGACAGCTGCGCCGCGCTGCGGCAAATCCGGTGCCATGGTAAGTTTTATTGAATCTCCAAGCCCTGAAAAACACAGCCCTTTTGACGATATTCAGGGGTTGATTGTCGGTACACTTCTGGTGGCGCTGTCGGTGCAGTTCTTACAGGCGGTTGATCTGTTCACGGGCCAGATTGCCGGCCTGTCTCTGGTCGCGGCCAAAGCCACGGGGCTCTCCTTCGGCGCGCTCTTCTTTGTTTTGAACCTGCCGTTCTATATAATCGCTTACCTGCGCATGGGCTGGTTCTTCACGCTCAAGACCTTTGCCGCGGTAGGCCTACTGACGCTTTGGACCTTTTTGCTCCCACAGGCATTCCAAATCGCCACGGTACACCCGCTGGTTGGCGCAGTACTCGCAGGGGTAACAGCTGGCGCAGGTCTGATTGTTCTCTTTCGCCATGGCGCCACTTTGGGCGGCGTTGGCATTGTGGCCGTATGGTTGCAGGACACCAAAGGCATCAAGGCCGGTTGGGTCCAACTTGGTTTCGACGTTTTTGTCTTTGGTCTCGCGGTGTCGTTTTTTGACCTCAACGCGGTGATCTTCTCGCTGATTGGCGCAGCCGTTACCAATATCATGATCGCAACAAATCACCGTCGCGATCGCTACATCGCGCGCTAACCCACAAGGGACGCGCATGCCCAAAGCCTATCTGATCCTACTGGTCGCCGTTGTGTTTGAAACCATCGGCACCGCAGCGCTGCAAGCCAGCCAGCAATTCACCAAACCTATTCCCTCGATTATCGTCGTGATTGGCTATGGCCTCGCCTTCTACATGATGGCGCAAACCCTGCGCTACTTACCGGTCGGCATCACCTACGCCGTCTGGTCTGGCCTTGGCATCATTTCCATATCCATCATCGCCTATTTTGCGTTTGGCCAAAAACTCGATCTGGCGGCGATTTTGGGAATGGGGCTGATTGTTGCCGGTATTCTTGTTATAAACCTGTTTTCTAAGACTGCCGTTCACTAACTGACATTAAAGGGGTGGCCTTTTGGGGAAACCCGCGTTAGGGCGAGCGCGAACAGGAAAGGCTGCCCTTATGGATCTTCGCAATATCGCCATCATCGCCCACGTTGACCACGGCAAAACCACGCTTGTGGATGAGCTGCTGAAACAGTCGGGTGCATTCCGGGAAAACCAGGAAGTGGCCGAGCGCGCCATGGACAGCGACGCGCTGGAGCGTGAGCGCGGCATCACCATCTTTGCCAAGCCAACCAGCGTTGAGTGGAAAGGCACCCGCATCAACATCGTGGACACCCCTGGCCACGCCGACTTTGGGGGCGAGGTTGAGCGTATCCTGTCGATGGTAGACGGTGTGGTTCTGCTCGTGGACGCGGCTGAAGGCCCAATGCCACAAACCAAGTTTGTGACCTCCAAAGCTTTGGCCCTGGGTCTGCGTCCAATCGTGGTTCTGAACAAAGTTGATAAGCCAGACGCTGAACCCGACCGCGCATTGGACGAGTGTTTTGACCTCTTCGCATCTCTGGATGCCAACGATGACCAACTCGAATTCCCACACATGTATGCCTCTGGCCGTAACGGCTGGGCGGACGCAGAACTCGACGGTCCTCGCCAAGATTTGCACGCTTTGTTCAACCTGATTGTGAACCACGTGCCAGAACCAAAGCAGGTTCACAAACAAGAAGACGATTTCCGCATGCTGGCAACCACTTTGGGGTCTGACCCATTTGTTGGGCGCATCCTGACAGGACGTGTTGAGTCCGGCACCCTAAAAGTGGGTGCAACCGTTCAGGCGCTGACCCGCATCGGCCAAAAAATCGAACAGTTCCGTGTGACAAAAATCCAGGCCTTCCGTGGCCTCGCGCAGCAAGACATCGAAGAGGCGCAGGCCGGTGACATCGTGTCCATTGCAGGCATGACCAAAGCCACCGTGGCTGACACCATCTGTGCGCTCGCCGTAGAAGAGCCGCTCGAAGCACAACCGATTGACCCGCCCACCATCACCGTGACCTTTGGCATCAACGACAGCCCGCTGGCAGGTCGTGACGGCAAAAAGGTTCAGTCGCGCGTCATTCGTGACCGCTTGATGAAGGAAGCCGAATCCAACGTGGCGATCAAAATCGCAGATACGCCTGGCGGCGAAGCCTTTGAGGTTTCCGGTCGTGGCGAACTGCAAATGGGTGTTCTGATCGAAAACATGCGCCGCGAGGGCTTTGAGCTGTCGATCTCCCGACCACAGGTAATTATGCGCGAAGAGGACGGTCAAAAGGTAGAGCCGATCGAAGAAGCCACCATTGACGTGGATGACGAATACTCCGGCGCCGTGATTGAGAAACTGACCGGTGCCCGCAAAGGTGAGCTGGTGGAAATGCGCCCTGCAGGTGCTGGTAAGACCCGCATCATCGCGCATGTGCCGTCTCGCGGCCTGATTGGGTATCACGGTGAATTCCTGACCGACACCCGCGGCACCGGCGTTCTGAACCGCGTGTTCCACGGCTGGGCACCGTACAAGGGCGCCATCGCAGGCCGTCGCGCAGGCGTGCTGATCTCCATGGAAAACGGCTCCTCGGTGGCCTTTGCCCTTTGGAACCTCGAAGATCGCGGCAAAATGATGATTGGTGCACAGGCCGACGTCTATACCGGCATGATCATCGGCGAGCACAGCCGTGAGAACGACCTCGAAGTTAACCCGCTGAAAGGTAAGAAACTCACCAACGTGCGGGCATCCGGCACCGACGAAGCGGTCCGCCTGACCACGCCAATGACGCTCTCGCTCGAAGAAGCCATCGCCTACATCAACGACGATGAGCTAGTTGAAGTGACACCAAGCAACGTGCGCCTGCGCAAACGCTACCTCGACCCACATGAGCGTAAACGCATGGCCAAGCAAATTGGTTGATAAATGACAAAACGCCGGGGTCCTGCTCCGGCGTTTTTCTTTGACAAATGTCTTGAGTAGATGCCGAAAGTGTCTGAAGTTTGAACCATAGGACCTCGCATTTTTTAAGGCACCATGTTCACAAAAATACTCTTAGCAGTTACCACCAGCTTTTCGCTCTTATGTGCTGGCGTTCTTCACGCCCAAAACGGCGGCTTCGGCACCTACGAAAGCACCGATGTATTCTCCAAAGGGCACACACCGCAACAAGTTGGTGTTGGGATCGCAATTGATCAGATCACTTTTGTGGACCAACAAGCTGAAAACTTTGGCGTGGTTGGCACCCTATTCCTCAAGGCCAGCTATCCCGAATATGCATTTGATGCCGCCCAACATGGCAGCGACGTAAAGACTTTCAGTAACGAGGCCTTCCGCAAAAAATTAGACGAAGCAGGATCGCAACCCCCGTATTTTATCCTGCGCAATCAACAAGGGCGCCGTTTCACGCAACAGGTCTCGGTCCTGCTCAAAGCCAATGGCGACGCCACCTATGCGGAACGCTTCACCGCAACGCTGCAGGCGCCTCACTTCAACTTCAAAAGATATCCATTTGATACCCAAGAGTTCTTTGTTGAGGTGTCCTCAATGTTGCCGCTTGATTACGTGGAGTTTTATCCGCTGGAAGAGCAAAGCGGCATGGGCGATCTCTTGGGGGAAGAGGAATGGATTTTATCCAACAGCTCTTTAGAGCGGCGCGCTGTAAAAGGCATCGGCGGCGCTGACACCAGTATGGTGGCCCTGCGATTTGAAGGCACACGCCACAATCAATACTATATTCTGCGCATCCTGTTGCCGCTGCTGATCATCCTGTTTGTCAGCTGGGCGACTTTCTTTCTCGAAGAATACCGCCGCCGCATCGACATGGCCTCCGCCAATCTCTTGGTGTTTGTGGCCTTCAACTTCGCAATCTCCACCATGCTGCCCAAACTCGGCTACCTCACCTTCATGGACTCGCTGCTGGTGGGCATGTTCCTCATCACCGGCTCCATCGTACTGGTGAACATCGCTCTGCGTCGCCTAAAAACGTCAGGCCGCGAAGATCTGGCCCGAAAGCTCGACAGCTATCTCGTGATCTGGATCTTCCCGATCCTGCACGCGATTTTCCTGTTCTGGGCGGTGAAATTCTTCTTGGTCTGACGGATCAACTGAGCGGACGGAACGGCTCAATCTCATAACTGCCGTCTTTGTGAAATCTACAGAATGACCCGGCCGGGATTGCCTCCCATCCCTCTTCCGCTTCCACCAGCGGCTCACTCACCACGGCACGGCCATTTCGGCTGTCGCTGGCACGGTGATACACTGTCGGCGCCCGGTCATCAGACGCATACCGCACCGCGTAAAGCGTTTCACCATCGCTGAATGCAGCAGCCAGGCGCATATGCGGTGTTGTGCCCCGTTCCCGGCTCATGCGCTCAAGAATGCCAACGGCAATCTGTAGCGACTCTTTTGGGTGCTCATCCATGCCTTCCATCAGGCCAAGCAAAAACAACACTTCACTATCGGTCGCGCCTTTACGTTCTGGATACAGCTCATCGGGAATCAACATGTCAGCCCGCCGCCGAAACGTTTCAAACCCGCCAACTTGTCCGTTGTGCATGAAAGACCAACGCCCAACAGCAAAAGGATGGCAGTTGTTTCGACTGGTGGCGGTACCGGTCGAGGCCCGCACATGAGCCAAAAACAACCCGGATTCGACTTGCGCTGTCAGGGATTTCAAATTTGGATCAGACCACGCGGGCAGAATGTCACGATACAGCCCCGGCTCCCGCCGGTTGCCATACCACGCCAACCCAACGCCATCCCCGTTGGTCTGCGTCTTACACTCAGTCGCTTGCATGCTTTGCTGGATCAGTGAGTGATCCGGTCGTGTTACAACGTCCTCAAGGAAACATGGTTCCCCAACATAAGCGGCCCAACGACACATGCGAATTTTCTCCTGACTCCGTATCCTGACCAAATTGATACGGGATACCGTTTCTCGCGCTTACATACGCGAGAAACCGAAAGGATAGAAGTACTGAAAGCAATCAGAATGCAGAACTATTTTCTGCTTTGCGGGGCATTCAGAACGAAACTTCCCACATGCCGACGGAACGATGTCAATCATATCCCATTGGCGCAAAATGAGTTTGGTTTATTCGCTGGTTTCCACCACCATCAATTCACGCTCACTAGCGCCTCGCGCATGGTTTAGAGCCTCTTGATATTCTGGACTGTGATAGCAGGCCACCGCTGTGTCCACATCCGGGAACCGAGCCACCACATTTCGTGGCCGTTCTTTGCCTTCCAGCTGCACAAATTTACCGCCGCGCGCGATAAACTCGCCACCATGTTTGGCAATCGCCGGGCCAGCCAGCTCAGCGTATTTCCCGTATGCATCCGCATCAGTCACGGTCACATGTGCTATCCAAAGTGCGCCCATCTGGCTCTCCAATCCATTTGTCCTGCCCGACACTCTACGTGATTTGTCGGACAGGCCAAGAATATTTTGACCAAATGGTCAGCCCGCAATCACTGCTTCGGCTGCGGCAAACGCGTCGTCCGCTTTGGACGCATCTTTGGCACCACCTTGGGCCATATCTGGACGGCCACCGCCGCCTTTACCGCCCATCGGGCCAACCGCCGCGCGGACCAGGTCCACCGCGCTCAGATCACCCTTCAGGTCATCGGTCACCCCCGCGGCAACAGCGACTTTACCGCCTGTATCCGCCACCAGAAGAACCGCACCACTTTCCAAGCGGGCTTTGTGCTCATCAATCAATGGCGGCAAGTCTTTACCGGACACACCTGAAAGCACCTGCGCGAAGAATTTCACGCCGTTGATCTCTTTCGCTTCTGGACCAGCCCCCTGCCCGGCACCGCCAGACATCGCCAATTCCCGACGCAGTGTCGCCACTTCGTTTTGCAGCGCCTTTCGTTCGTCAAGCAGAGCTTTCACCCGATCCAGGATATCCGTAGGCTGCGCCTTCAACGTCCCGGCAACTTCCGCAACACGTTTGGCTTCCCGTGCGAGATGTTCAAACGCCACCTCACCAGTCAACGCCTCAATCCGGCGCACACCCGCCGAGGATGCGCTATCCGACAGCAAGACAAACACACCAATGTCGCCGGTCTGTTTGACATGGGTGCCACCACAAAGCTCGATGGAATAGGTGTCGCCGTTGTGACCCTTGCCAGTGTTGGCACGGCCCATGGACACAACGCGCACCTCGTCGCCGTATTTCTCGCCAAACAGCGCCTGTGCGCCAATCTCACGTGCATCATCCGGCGTCATCACACGGGTTTCCACCGGTGTGTTCTGACGGATGTAAGCGTTCACATCCAAGCCAACCTGTGTCAGCTCTTCCGGGCTCAACGCCTTGTTGTGGCTGAAATCAAACCGTAGGCGATCATCTGCATTGAGAGACCCACGCTGTGCCACATGATCTCCAAGCGCTTCGCGCAACGCTTCGTGCAACAAGTGGGTTGCAGAGTGGTTGGCGCGGATCGACGTGCGACGCCCATGATCCACAATCATCGCAACCGGATCACCTTTGGAAATGGTGCCACGCGCCATTTTTGCCAAATGCGCCACCAGCTTGCCGTCGGCAAACTTTTGAACCTCGGTCACATGCGCCAATTCATCTCGGTTTTCCAACCGCTCAACCAAGCCATGGTCCGCAACTTGACCACCGCTCTCAGCGTAGAAAGGCGTTTGGTTCATCACCAGCCAGCCTTCTTCGCCTTCCGCCAATGCGTCTACAAGCGCACCATCTTTCATGATAGCCTGCACCTGACCTTCCGCGGTCTCGGTGTCATATCCAAGAAATTCTGACGCGCCGCTTTCGTCCGCAACATCAAACCAAACAGCGTTCTCAGCGGTATCGCCGGACCCTTTGTGGGCCGCGCGCGCTTTGGCCTTTTGCTCCGCCATCGCGGTGTCAAAGCCATCGGTGTCCACCTCACGGCCTTTCTCGCGCAACGCATCCTGCGTCAGGTCCAGTGGAAATCCATAGGTGTCGTACAGTTTAAATGCCGCCGCGCCATCCAGTGGTGCGCCCTCAGCCAAACCATCCAGCTCGTCGTCCAGCAACTTCAGACCACGATCCAAAGTCTGCTTAAACTTGGTCTCTTCCTGCTTCAGCGTTTCCTCGATCAACGCCTGCGCTTGTCCCAACTCAGGGTAAGCCTGCCCCATCTGCTGCACCAGAGACGGCACCAACTGATGCATCACGGGATCCTTCGCGCCCAACAGGTGCGCGTGGCGCATCGCGCGACGCATGATCCGACGCAAAACATAACCACGGCCATCGTTGGACGGCATCACACCATCTGCCATCAGGAAAGACGTGGAGCGCAGGTGATCAGCAATCACGCGGTGATGTACGTTTTGATCCCCGTAAGGGTCGGTCGACGTCACATGAGCCGAGGATTCAATCAAGGCTTTGAACAGGTCGGTGTCATAGTTGTCATGGCTGCCCTGCAACAAGGCGCCGATCCGCTCCAGCCCCATGCCGGTGTCGATGGACTGAATGTCCAGTGCCTTCATCGAGCCGTCTTCAAACTGCTCGTTCTGCATGAACACGACGTTCCAGATCTCAATGAACCGGTCACCATCTTCTTCCGGCGAGCCGGGAGGACCACCCCAAATATGTTCGCCGTGGTCGTAGAAAATCTCCGTACACGGGCCACAGGGTCCTGTTGGCCCCATCTGCCAGAAGTTATCCGACGTGGCGATGCGGATGATCCGATATTCCGGAACACCAATTTTCTTCCAGATGTCATAGGCTTCTTCGTCGGTGTGATAAACCGTCACATAAAGCCGCTTGGGGTCGATGCCAAACTCGTTGGTTATCAAGTTCCACGCAAACGGAATGGCTTCTTCTTTGAAGTAATTGCCAAAGGAGAAGTTGCCCAGCATTTCAAAAAACGTGTGGTGACGCGCCGTATAGCCCACGTTGTCCAGGTCATTGTGCTTACCACCCGCACGCACACATTTTTGCGACGTGGTCGCACGCTGATAGTCGCGCTTCTCAACACCGGTGAAGAGGTTTTTGAACTGCACCATGCCGGAGTTCACAAACATCAATGTTGGGTCATTGCGTGGCACCAGCGGGCTGGACTCCACAATCTCATGGCCTTGTTTGGCAAAGTAGTTCAGAAAGGTCGACCGGATGTCGTTTAGGCTGGCCATGGGCAGATCTCTTAACGTGGGTTTCGGTATCGAAGCGGGTGTATAACCCCCACGCCCGCCTGTCCACATGACAATAGGCCTAACCTAGTGTGTCAAAGGCGGAATGCCACCATTACCGATCGTCTAGCGGTCAAGCTTTGCCCAAAACATCACCGGAACGGATCACACCATCCCGCTCGACACTGCACAAGATACCACGCAATCTGAGTGTGCAATGCTCTGGGGTACGTATCCAATCATAAGCGTCGCCGCCGTAGCGCGCCTTCCACTTCACACAAGCATCGTTGAAAACATCGGAAACACGCAACACTGCGGAGCCAACCGCCAACAGCTGACCGCTTGGTAAGTTCGCTTCCGAGGTATCAATGTCGGCTGCAAAGGTATCTCCGGGATGCAAAACCTCGCCATCTGGCGACCACACCAGATCCATCACACGCTTTGGAATGATGCACACTTGAATACCTGGGTGTGGTGCACCGTCTTCAGTGCGCAACCAGGGTTGTGTCATCCACCGTTCGCCGGGAATGCCCTGTGCTTTGGTCAGCGGGATCTCATCGACAAAACGCCGCGCATTTCGTTCAGGGCGCAAACACAAATGCGAAATGGCCGCCCCGTCTTTGGGAGCGGCCATGACATGCGGCAAAGCCCGCATCAATTCTTCAAAAGATGGGATCAATCTTCCAACAGCTCTTCGCCGCCCGGCGGCATGTCAAAGTCCAACCCGTGGGCTGCCCGAATCTTATCTTCAATCTCCAGCGCCATACGATTGTTTTCCTTAAGGAAAGTCGTGGCGTTTGCACGTCCCTGCCCAATCCGCTCATCGCCGTAGCTGAACCAACTGCCGGATTTCTCAACAACTCCAGCTTTCACACCCAGATCAAGCAATTCGCCCATCTTCGAGATGCCTTCGCCATACATGATGTCAAATTCAACTTGCTTGAAGGGCGGCGCAACTTTGTTTTTCACAACTTTTACACGGGTCGCGTTGCCCACAATTTCATCGCGATCCTTCACCGCACCAATCCGGCGAATGTCCAGGCGCACGGAGCTGTAGAACTTCAGCGCATTACCACCGGTTGTGGTTTCTGGCGAGCCAAACATCACGCCGATTTTCATCCGGATCTGGTTGATGAAAATCACCATACAGTTGGAGCGCGCAATCGAGCCGGTCAGCTTACGCATCGCCTGGCTCATAAGGCGGGCCTGCACACCCACGTTGCTGTCACCCATGTCGCCTTCGAGTTCGGACTTTGGCGTCAACGCCGCAACCGAATCGACCACAACCATGTTCACCGCACCGGAGCGCACCAACGTGTCGGTGATTTCCAATGCCTGTTCGCCAGTGTCCGGCTGTGAGATCAGCAACTCATCAAGGTTCACACCAAGTTTCTTTGCATACTGCGGATCGAGCGCGTGTTCCGCGTCGACAAAGGCGCACACGCCACCCTTTTTCTGCTCTTCTGCGATACAGTGTAGAGTCAGCGTGGTTTTGCCCGAACTTTCAGGGCCGTAGATTTCGATGATCCGCCCTTTGGGCAGCCCCCCAATCCCCAGCGCGATATCGAGGCTCAGTGAGCCCGTAGAGGTCGCTTCGATTTCCTGCGCAGGATTGTCTGCGCCCAGTTTCATAATCGAGCCCTTGCCAAACTGCCGCTCAATCTGCGCCAGCGCGCTGTCGAGCGCTTTCTGTTTGTCGGGGGATGAGGATTTCTTGGAGGTCATTGTCAAAAGATCTGCCGTTGCCATTTGCTTGGTTCCTTATTCCACACCCGCACGCGGGCGGCAATCACTGCCTGTGTTCACCTCTTGTTCTGAATTCTTATGAGATCAAAAGGAGAACAAATCAAGAGAAAAGAATAAGAACATTTTCCGTCCCCTTTGGTTAAGAACTGGTTTACAAGGTGAAAGTAACTTGTCTCTAAATCAAACAAGGCCGTGCAAATGCTTGTTTTCTGGAAAGAAAAACTTGTGTTCCTGTCTGTTCCCAAGACCGGCACAACAGCCATCGAAGAAGCTTTGGCTCCCTCGGCAGACATGGTGATTTCCAATCCACCGGAACTCAAACACGCCCCAGTGTATCGCTACAACCGCTTTTTCCGTCCGATGTTTGAACGTGCGTGCAAGACCGACGATCTGGAATTACTGGCCGTTATGCGCGAACCGGTGAGCTGGCTCGCAAGTTGGTATCGCTACCGCCGCCGTGACTTCATGCGCGGGCATGCAAACTCCACCCATGAGGTGAGTTTTGAGGAGTTTGTGCAGGAGTATATGAAGGGTGACAAAAAGGCACCTTACGCCAATGTCGGCAGCCAAGCAAAATTTCTGGAACCGCGCCCAAATGGTGTCAAGGTGGACCATCTTTTCCGCTACGAGGATCAACCGCGCTTGTTGTCCTTTCTTGAGGACCGCCTTGCGCAAAAGATCCAACTGGAACGTCGAAACAGCTCTCCCGAAATTCCGCTGGATTTGCCAGAACCAACCATGGGTAAGCTGCGTAAGAAATGCGCGGCGGAGTTCGAGCTTTATGAAAACCTGACCTAAGCGCTGGAAATTCTTGCGTACACGGCTTCGGTTAAGTCGCTGAGCGAAAATGGTTTGGGAAGAAAACTGGAATTTTCAATCCGTGCCTGATCATCAGAAAAGCTGTCCTCGGCATAGCCGGATACAAAAATTACGGGCACATTTGGATAGTTTTCGCGGGCCTGACGCACCCAACTCGGCCCGTCCATCCCCGGCATAATCACATCGCTGACAAACACGTCTATTTGCGGATGGTCCATGTCCAGCACTTCAAGTGCCTCTTCTCCGGAAGCCGCCTCTAGCACCGTGAACCCGCGCATCTTGAGCGCCCGGGTCGCAAAAGACCGCACAGGCGCCTCATCTTCCACCAGCAACACCACGCCGCTGTGCTGCACTTCCGGCAGGTCAGGACGTTTGCCAAGCTCCGGCACAGCAACCTGTTCGGCAGCAGCGCCATGTGCCGGGAACATCAAAGTAAAAGTGGTCCCCACCCCTTCGGAACTGTCCACAAAGATGTAGCCGCCCGTCTGTTTCACGATGCCGTAGGCTGTGCTCAATCCAAGACCAGTGCCTTCGCCGGTTTTCTTGGTGGTAAAAAACGGTTCAAAGACCTTTTGCAGCTTGTCCTGCGCGATGCCGATACCTTGATCTGCGACCGTCACGGACACGTAGTTGCCAACTGGAACAATCACGCGATCCCGCTCGAGTGGTGCATCCAGCTCAACACTTTCAGTGGTCACCCGAATCTCACCACCGTCCGGCATGGCGTCTCGTGCATTCACAACTAGGTTCATAAGCACCTGTTCCAACTGCCGTTTATCCGCACGGATGGCCGGCAGCACGGGATCATTGTTCAGCGTCAATGCCACACGCTCTCCCACTAAGCGATTCAAAAGGTGGGTCAAATCCGCCAAGGTATTGCGCAGGTCCAACACTTCGGGACGCAGGTTTTGCTTTCGGGAAAACGCCAGCAATTGCCCAACCAGCGCGGCGGCTCGGTTGGCGTTTTGGTTGATCTGAATGAGGTCGGCATAATCCGCATCACCTTGATCGTGACGCAACAACAACAGGTCACAATGCCCTGAAATCGCAGTCAAAAGGTTGTTGAAATCATGCGCCACGCCGCCTGCCAATTGGCCAATCGCCTGCATCTTTTGACTTTGCACAAACTGGGCTTCTAATGACTTAAGTTCGGTTGCATCGCTCAGAACCGCAATCAAAGAGGTCTCACCACCTTCCACCACACGGTTCAAACTGACCTGCACAATTACTTCCTTGTCGTCGCGCTTCAAACGCAAAAACTCGGATTGATTGACCGCTTTACCCTGAGCGGCCTCCATCAGCCAATCTACAATCGACCGCCCCAACCCTTCCATCAGGTCACCAATAAAGGACTTGGACGAGATCTCCATATTCACCAGAGACCGGGCTGCTCGGTTGGCCAGAAGCACATCACCGGCAGGGCTAACCTTCAAAAGCGCGACCGGCAGCTCATCGAACTGTACCGCCCCATCCCGCATCACAGGCACTTCGGTCGGCAGCAGATAGATTTCGCGACGCCCGGCTGTGGCCTCAAATTCGGCCACCAAACACTGTTGTTCCCCGTTTGATGTGTGCACAACTGTGGCACTGCGCAGATCTTGAACATCCGGGCCAAACACATCCGCGATGGTTTTTTTGCGTTCTCCCAAAAGATGCCGCGCTGCCGGATTCATAAACAGGACAGTACCAGACCGGCCAACGGTCAGCATCGGCAACCGCGGCGCACCACCTGAATGTTGTGCGTCCGCGACTGGGCTGGTTCGCTGGATGCTCCACAACAGCACGCCATATTCCAGCACCTTCACTGTCAGTCGCATCATAGTATCGCGAAGCGACAGCTCTTCCTCACATTGGCCATTCGAAAGGCCGCTGACAATCATGTCACGTACCTTGCCTTCGGCGTCCAATATTTGATCTGAAAGAGCGTCGACCATTGTGTCGCGCGCGCCCATGCCGGCTTCCATCGCAGCCTGATTTGCGTAGATGATTTGACCTTCGGGGTTGGAAACAAACATCAAATCAGAAGCATCTTCAAACATGCGCCGTAAAAGCGACACAGCCCGCATTTGCGCTGCCTTGCGGCGCAAGGACACCATCAAGCTTACCGCCGCGCCTAAACCTAGAAGACCGCTGGCAAAAACCATCGCTGCCCGCATCGGACCAGCCTGCAAAAGAACAGCCGTGACCACCATGACCAACGCGGCCAATGCAAGGATTCCGGCATGATGAGGAGTGTCACCCAAATGGCGGGGAGCAGGCCCTTTGGCCACTGTCGAATTGGACACGTCTGCACCTATTCTTTTACGTCTTCGTTAATATGCATCAAATTATCTTAAACACGCATTAACGAAGACAGAAGAAAAAGCGTAAGTCCGTTATTTTTTTCGCAAAATCGCCCCAAAGAACCCGTCACCGCCGTCGGAAAGCAAGAATTGGCGGTGCCAGACAAGCTCCCAGGCCGGATTGTTTTGCAAAAAGCGATCAGTTTGCGCTGCGTTTTCCGCCTCTAGAACCGAACAGGTTGCGTAGACCAGCACGCCGTCAGGAGCCACATAGGTTTTGGCCTGTTCCAGAATTTCCGATTGTGTCATTTCCAGCTGTGCCAAATCCGCAGGCGTAAACCGCCATTTTGCATCCGGCGCGCGTCGCCAGGTGCCACTTCCAGAGCAAGGCACATCACACAGCACCACATCGTAAGGTGCGCACGCCTGCGGCTCTTCTACTATCTGCACATTCACCCCGGCGCGCTTCGCCCGGGCCGGAAGATCTGCCATCCGCTGCGGCAACGCATCATGCGCAAAATAGGACGCATCCGCACGACCGGCCATTGCCAGCGTCTTGCCGCCGCCGCCTGCGCAATAGTCCAACACTTTCATGCTGTTATCGATCGAAAGTGCCGCAACCAATGCCTGGCTGGAGGCATCCTGAAGTTCGACCAGACCTGTGAGATAAGCCGCGTTGTTCTTAACGCGCCGCGCGCCTTCGGTCACCTCCAAAGCCGTGTCCACCAAATCCATCGGGCGGACCATAATGCCGTCCTGTGCCAGCACCTCTTGCGCCGCTGCCACTGTGGTTTTTCCGAGGTTGACCCGCAGGATAACTGGCGCTCTGCCCCGGAGCGCGTCGTGAGTTGCCTCAAACGCCGCGCCCAAGCTGGCACGCATTGGCGCATGCAGCCACTCTGGCAGGTCCAACGGCTCTTCCCCGTCCGATGTTGTGCTGTCTTTTTCAGTCAACGGGGCTGGTCCGTATCCATTGCCGCTGAACAAATCATCCAGGTCCGCGCCATCCTGACGCAGGATGCCAATCATCAAGCCGCGACCATGCGGGCCACCACCAAAAAACGCGGCAGACTCTCTGCGGCGCAGGGCGTCAAACACGTGATCACGCACCGCAGCACGGTCCTTGGAGCCCGCAAATCGACTGCGGCGTGCCCAGCTTGTCAGCGCTTTTTCAGCTGGGGTGCCGTCCAGGATCTGATCCAGAATTTCAATTGCGGCTTGTACACGCGCTGCTGGCGTCATATGCTTGTCCTATTCCTTACGCGGTAGTGCGTGGGCCGTTGACCACATCAAGATCAACCGTTCCTGCTCTACATCAGGCCTCCCCCATATCGCAAGCTGACAGGCGCCGCCTAAAAAACAGGTGCCAATCAACGTTGAGATGAAATCACGCCGTTAACTTTCTTTCCTAGATTGCAAAATGCGCTGTCGCCAAACAAATAAGGCCTCTCATAAGTCTTCTTTAAGCCTGGCATCTGTACCTCGACCGGTAACCAGCCAACAACTTCGAGAGTTGAGTCCATGCCAGCTATTCTAACCAGACTGTCCACACGGATCAGTGCCATCGCCGTTGTGGCCTTGGCCCTGGCCGTTGTCCTCACCCTTTTGCTGCAAAATCACATGCGCAATACGGTGGAAACCATGTACAACACTAAGCTCCTTGAGCTTACCGAAACCGCAACCAGCCTGCTTGCGAAGTTGGACCAAGGGGTGCAGGAGGGCAAATACAACGCCGAAGAGGCCCACGCCTTGGGCCGAGAACAACTCGAAGCGCTGTCTTATGGTGACAATGGCTATATGTTTGCCTTCGACACCGACTATATCATGACCGCACACCCACATCGCCCCCAGTGGATAGGCCACAACCAAGCCGGCCTAGAAGATCCCAACGGTGTCAAAATCTTTGAGGAAATGCGTAAAGTTGCCATGGAAAACGGAAGTGGTACCCTAATCTATCACTTCCAAAAACCAGACAGTGATCTGCAAGAAGCCAAAATCGGTTTTGCCATTCACTTTGAGCCTTGGAACTGGATTGTTGGCACAGGCGCTTACCTGTCCGATATCGAGGCAGAGATGGCCAAAATCCGCAACAAAGCCTTGACCATCTTGGGCGGCATCCTTGTTGTCCTGTCACTGGTGGCCTACTTCATCACCCGCAGCGTGACCGGTCCAATGGGCACTTTGCGCGGACGTATGGCCGACCTCGCCGAGGGTGACACAGAGGCGGACATTCCTTTCACGCAAACTCAGAACGAATTGGGCGACATGGCGCGTACCCTAGATGTGTTCCGCGCCGCTTTGCTGCGTCAGCGCGAACTGGAAGCCAGCCAGAAAGAAGCCGCCGCCGTACAGTCCGAAGTGGTGGAAACCCTGTCCGACCACCTTTCTGACCTATCCGGTGGCGATCTAACGTCAAACATCACCGCCGTCTTCCCTGAGGAATACGAAAAGCTGCGCGAAGATTTCAACGCTTCCATCACCAACCTCAGCCGCACCGTGACCGATGTTGTTGAGTCCTCCCAATCCATACACAACGGCGCAACCGAAATCAGTCAGGCGTCTGATGATCTCTCCAAACGTACGGAGAGTCAGGCTGCCACGCTGGAAGAAACAGCGGCCGCGCTCGATGACCTGACACGCTCTGTAAAAGCGGCAGCAGACGGCGCGCGCGACGTCGAAGGCACCATGCAGACTGCCAAGACTGAAGCTGAGGAAAGTGGAGAAGTGGTGCGCAATGCCGTCTCCGCCATGACCGAGATCGAACAAAGTTCGACCCATATTTCACAGATCATCTCGGTGATCGACGACATTGCCTTCCAGACCAATCTGCTTGCGCTGAACGCGGGTGTGGAAGCCGCCCGTGCTGGCGACGCTGGCCGTGGCTTTGCGGTTGTGGCTTCTGAGGTTCGTAAACTGGCGCATAGCTCGTCCGAAGCGGCTAACGAGATCAAAGCACTCATCGACAAATCATCGGAGCAAGTGGATCGCGGAGTGAACCTTGTTGGTCAAACCGGCGATGCGCTGAGCTTGATCGTAGAACGTGTTGTGCACATCTCCGGCATGGTTTCCGCCATTGCTGATGGCGCCACAGAGCAATCCCAAAGCTTGGCAGAGATCAACGCTGGCGTAATGCAGCTGGATCAGGTCACTCAAAAGAACGCCGCCATGGTCGAAGAGTCTACTGCTGCGACACATCTTCTGAAATCGGACGCCGTTGGTTTGGCCAATATGGTGAGCCATTTCAAACTGGGAAACAAAAGCAAGGCCAGCAAACAACAAGCGCCTGCCGAAGTGACAGAGGCCGATTGGCAAGAAGATAAAAAAGCCGACGCGCCAAAACAAAAGGCAAAGCCAGCGACACCGAAACCCGCGGCCCAAAGCTTTAGCTCTAACGGCAACGCAGCTGAAGAAACATGGACTGATTTCTAGTACGTCTAAAAACGCTAAAGAAAGGGCTGACCCCGCCAAGGGTCAGCCCTTTCTCATTTCTTAAATTCGCTATCGAAAAGGGCGATCACCCAATCCGGTAGTTTGGCGCTTCACGGGTGATCTGCACATCATGCACGTGGCTTTCTTTCAGACCGGCACCGGTGATTTTCACAAACTTACAGTTTTTGCGCATCTCGGCCACAGTCGCGTTTCCGGTGTAGCCCATCGCAGCGCGCAAGCCGCCCACCAGCTGATGAACAACAGTGCCCGCAGGACCCTTGTAAGGCACCTGCCCTTCGATGCCTTCCGGTACCAGCTTGTCGCTGGCCGCGTCTTTTTGGAAATACCGATCCGCAGACCCGCGCGCCATGGCGCCAAGCGAGCCCATGCCACGGTAGGACTTAAATGACCGGCCTTGGTACAAGATCACTTCACCCGGGCTTTCATCAGTACCCGCAATCATCGAGCCAACCATGGCGCAGGACGCACCTGCCGCGATGGCTTTGGCAAAGTCACCGGAGAACTTGATGCCACCATCGGCAATCACCGGCACATCACCGGCAGCGGTGGCGCAATCATCAATCGCGGTCAGCTGTGGCACGCCGACACCGGCCACCATGCGAGTGGTACAGATCGAGCCTGGGCCGATGCCCACTTTCACCGCATCCGCACCGGCATCAATCAGCGCTTTGGTGGCGTCGCCAGTGGCCACGTTGCCTGCGATCACCTGGACCGCGCTGGAGAAGTTTTTTACACGTTTCACAGCATCAATCACGCCTTGAGAGTGGCCGTGTGCGGTGTCAATCACCACAATGTCCACACCGGCATCAATCAGCATCTCAGAGCGCGCAAAACCGCTATCTCCCACCGAGGAGGCCGCAGCTACCCGAAGGCGGCCCAAGTCGTCCTTACAAGCAGTTGGGTTCAACACTGCCTGTTCCGTGTCCTTCAAAGTCAACAGACCGGTCAATTTTCCGGTGCCATCATGTACCAACAGCTTTTCAATCCGGCGGGCTCGCATCAGGCTCTTGGCCTCTTCCAAATCCGCTGGCTCTTGCAGCATAGCCAGATCATTTGTGGTCATCATGGCGTGCACGGGCGTGTCATCAGACTGGGCAAACCGCATGTCACGGTTGGTCACAATGCCAACCACACGTCCCCGCTCATCCACAACAGGAAAACCCGTGAACCGATACCGCTCGATCAGCGCCTTGGCATCTGCCAGCGTCTGGTTTGGCGTCAACGTGACCGGATTATACACAATCCCGCTCTCAAAACGCTTCACCCGACGCACCTCCCGCGCCTGTTGGTCGGCGTCGAGGTTCTTGTGGATCACCCCCATGCCACCAGCCTGCGCCATGGCAATCGCCATTCGGCTTTCAGTCACAGTGTCCATCGCCGAACTCAGCAACGGAATGTTGAGATCGATGGATTTTGTGACCTTCGTGCGCGTGTCCGCCGTAGACGGCAAAACAACCGACGCAGCCGGAACCAGTAGAACATCATCGAAGGTGAGGGCCTCACGAATCTCCATCGCAAATCTCCTTTTGCGGGGCTTCATTTGGCACGTCCCTATCGCATGACCTTGAGCTGTGGAAAACCCCTAATCGCCGACAATTTGGCCTGTGCCGCGCTTCTTTTGGGAAAACTTCTATGCATGCCCATTGGGCACCCATTTTCTGACCCAAAGGTCAAACTTTCGCACAGCCAATGCCGCCGATTGACCAACCCATGCCGCTCCTTGCCTTTCTTGGCAAATTTCGGCAGCTATGCTGTCAGCCAAGCGAACAGACTTAAGGCCTTCTCCATGAGCAGCGACCCACTTGTGATCTTCACCCCTTCCGGCAAACGCGGCCACTTTCCTGTCGGCACGCCGGTTTTGACTGCTGCCCGCCAGTTGGGTGTTGATCTGGACAGCGTGTGCGGCGGTCGTGGCGTCTGCTCTAAATGCCAGATCACGCCGTCTTATGGCGAGTTTCCCAAACACGGCGTGACTGTTTCTGAGAACGCCTTGTCAGACTGGAATGCAGTTGAACAACGTTACGATGACAAACGCGGCCTGACCAAAGGCCGCCGCCTTGGTTGTCAGGCCACCGTGCAAGGCGACATTGTGATCGACGTCCCACCAGAGAGCCAAGTGCACAAGCAGGTGGTGCGCAAACGCGCCGAGGTGCGCGACATCACGCTGAACCCCACTGTGCACCTCACCTATGTCGAAGTCGAAGAGCCCGACATGCACAAGCCATCCGGTGACCTGGAGCGCCTACTCACGGCGCTCAAAACCGCAACCGGCCATGCAGAAATCTCCGTAGACACCCACCTTCTTCGTCCGCTGCAGCCGATCCTGCGCAAAGGAAATTGGACTGTCACCGCCGCTATTCATCAAGACCACACCGGCGCCCTGCCCCGTCTGATCGCCCTCTGGCCCGGCTATTTTGGGGATCCAGTATATGGCCTTGCCGTCGATCTCGGCTCCACCACCATCGCGGGCCACCTCTGTGATTTGATCACCGGTGAAGTGGTTGCCTCTTCCGGCCTGATGAACCCGCAAATCCGTTTTGGCGAAGACCTCATGAGCCGCGTCAGCTACGCGATGATGAACCAAGGTGGCGATCTGGAAATGACCGAAGCGGTGCGCAACGGCCTCAACCAACTGGTCACCGACATCGCCAAAGAGGCCGAAATCGATTCAACGCAAATCCTTGACGCAGTGTTTGTGATGAACCCGGTGATGCATCACCTGTTCCTTGGCATTGACCCGTTTGAGTTGGGTCAAGCGCCCTTTGCGCTCGCCACATCAGACGCCCTCTCCTTGCCCGCTTCCGACCTGGGCCTCAACATCGCCCCCGGCACCCGCGCCTACCTACTGCCTTGTATCGCCGGTCACGTTGGCGCAGACGCCGCTGGCGTAGCGCTCTCCGAAGCCCCCGACAAATCCGACGACCTCGCCTTGGTGGTTGACGTGGGCACCAACGCCGAAATCCTTCTAGGTGACAAGAACGGCGTGCTCGCTTGCTCCTCTCCCACCGGCCCCGCTTTTGAGGGCGCACAGATCAGCGCAGGCCAACGCGCCGCCCCCGGTGCCATTGAACGTGTGGAAATCGACCCCGTCACCAAGGAACCGCGCTTCCGCGTGATCGGCTGTGACCTCTGGTCGGATGACAACGGCTTCACAGCTGCCATCGCCTCAACTGGCATCACCGGCATCTGTGGCTCCGGTATCATCGAAGTCATCGCAGAAATGCGCCTTGCCGGGATCGTTGATGCCTCCGGCCTGATTGGCTCTGCCGAGCAAACCGGCACGCCGCGCTGCTTTGCGGATGGGCGCACAAACTCCTACACACTGTGGGAAGGCGACGCCGACCAAAAACCGATTACTGTCACAAACGCCGACATCCGCGCAATCCAGATGGCCAAGGCTGCGCTTTACTCTGGCGCCCGCCTGCTAATGGACAAACGCGGTGTGGATCAAGTCGACCGTGTTGTGCTCGCGGGCGCCTTTGGCGCGCATATCTCCGCAAAACACGCCATGGTTCTGGGCATGATCCCCGATTGCCCGCTCGACAAAGTCACCTCTGCGGGCAACGCCGCAGGTACAGGCGCCCGCATTGCGCTCCTGAACAAAGACGCCCGCAAAGAAATCGAATCCCTCGTGCGCAAAATCGAGAAGATCGAAACCGCCGTAGAACCACGTTTCCAGGAGCATTTTGTAAACGCCTCCGCGCTACCCAACTCCGCCGATCCCTTCCCGATCCTACGCGACGTGGTCGACCTGCCGGAAGTTTCGTTCAACACCGGTGGTGGCGGAGACGACGCCGCTGGCGGTCGCCGTCGTCGCAGGCGCCGCGGCTAGGTAAATCGCGCTTGACCCTCCCGCAACGCTGTCCTACCAACAGGCGTGCTGCGGGTATGGTGAAAAGGTATCACACGAGCTTCCCAAGCTCTTGTTACGGGTTCGATTCCCGTTACCCGCTCCATAAAATCAACCACTTAAGCCGGACACTTAAAGCAAAACGCCGCATCCCAGAGGAACGCGGCGCCATCAGCAACTCTGTGAAATGCTTTTAGTCACGCATGCTCAAAATGTGGTCCAGCAAAGCCACAGTCGACGCGCTTGAACCCTCCGGCGCCCCTTTGCCTTCCATCGCAGGCACCAGACCGTTGGCCAGCTCTTTGCCAAGCTCCACACCCCATTGGTCGTAAGAGTTGATGCCGTAAATCACGCCTTCGACAAACACCCGATGCTCATACATCGCCACAATCTGGCCCAGCACATACGGCGTTAGGCGTGGATAGACCAAGGTGGTGGACGGACGATTTCCCTCAAACACACGGTGCTTCGCCAACTGGTCCAGCTTTGCACCAGTCGCACCCATCTCTTCCAGCTGCGCCCGCGCTTCTGCCTCTGATCGACCTTTCAGCAGCGCTTCGGACTGCGCCAAACAATTGGCCACCAAAGCCCGGTGATGTTCGCCCAAGGCAGGCTCATGCCCTTCTGCTCCCACCATGAACTCACACGGGACAACCTGTTGTCCTTGGTGGATCAACTGGTAAAACGCGTGCTGCCCATTGGTGCCAGGTTCACCCCAGACCACCGGCCCGGCCACACGGTCCAACCTCGCGCCATCCAGGGCCACGCCTTTGCCGTTGCTCTCCATCTCAAGCTGCTGCAGATACGCAGGCAACCGCGTCAGCCGTTGCTCATATGGCAAAACGGCCCGAGTTCCATGGCCACAGACTTGCTGATGCCAAATGCCAACCAGCGCCAACAACACCGGCAGGTTCTCTTCAAGCGGTGCTTCGCAGAAGTGGCGGTCCATCGCCAGAGCTCCCTCCAGGAAGCTCTCAAACGCTTTTGGCCCAATCGCCA
The DNA here is from genome assembly GCF_049116215.1 of Shimia sp. Lineage (GTDB taxonomy): Bacteria > Pseudomonadota > Alphaproteobacteria > Rhodobacterales > Rhodobacteraceae > Shimia. Next base: position 741,183 of record NZ_JAGDZB010000003.1, read on the forward strand.
ACATCAGCGAAAAGCCGATGGGTCCCCAGACCGAGTAGCGCCCGCCGACCCAATCCTCAAAGCCAAACACCCGCTCCGCCGGAATGCCAAACAAGGCACAGCGATCTACGGCGGAAGAAATCGCCACAAACCGCTCCAGTGCGTCGGGACCACCGGCCCAATCCATCACTGTCCGCGCATTCATCAAGGTTTCTTGCGTGGTAAACGTCTTGGACGCCACAATCACCAACGTGCTTTCCGGATCAAGACCCGCAAGGGTATCGGTCGCATCTGCTCCATCGACGTTGGAAATAAAGTGGCACTTTGGACCATCTGCATAGGGCTCAAGCGCCATGACAGCCATCAACGGTCCAAGGTCAGAGCCGCCAATCCCGATGTTCACCACATCCGTGATACGCTTGCCGTTGCCCGGGAAGCTGCCATCGCGCACCGCGCTGGCCAGCTTTGCCATCCGCGCGCGGGTTTCGCGCACCTCCGGCAACACATCCTGACCATCCACAACCAGAGGATCGTTTCCGAGGTTGCGCAGCGCCGTGTGCAATACGGACCGATCTTCGGTAACGTTGATCTTCTCACCCGCAAACATCGCCGTTCGTTTGGCCGCCACACCCGCAGCTTCTGCCAGGCGGATCAAAGCCGCTTTGGCATCGGCATCGATCGACGTTTTACTGTAGTCAAACAGCAGCCCGTCGGTTTTCAGGCAAAACGCCTGCGCGCGACCTTCATCTGCTTCAAACAGCGCCGAAATCTGACGCGATGTTGCACCCTCGCGCAGCGCGTCCAATTCAGTCCACATACCCAATCACTCCGTCCAATGAACTTCAGCGCCGCTAGAAATAGATTTGATCGGCGCATCTCCTTTTGGCAGTTTCTGCGCGGCCTGCAAAGCCTCGCGCTTGTCCGCACCTTTGATCAGAATATGCTTGCGCACCGCCGCATCCAAAACCCGCGCAGACAGCGTGATCCGCACATCCGGCAAATCCTCGCGTCGGATAGGCACCAACACCGGCGCATCAGACGCCAATGCCGCGTCCAACCCATCTGCTCCCGGGAACAAAGACGCCGTGTGCATATCCGCGCCCATACCGAGCAACGCCACATCAACGGGCAGCGCCCCCAGAATGGTGGTCTCCAGCTCAGCCAAAACAGCCTCTGGCGCCTCTGCGGGCGCATAGAGCGGCAAATACCGCGCCGCCACGGCCCGATTGGTCAACAAGCGGGATTTCACCAGCGCCGAATTGGACCGCTCGTGATCCTCCGGCACCCAGCGCTCGTCCGTCAGGATCACATCCACACGGTCCCAATCCAAATCCACCGCGCTCAGCGCATCAAAAATCGGCCCCGGCGTGGTCCCACCTGGCACAGCCAAAACCACACGGTCTTTGTTGTGCAACGCCTCCGCCAAATCATCCGCCAGCACGCTGGCGACATCCATCGCCATCATCTCTGCATCGGGGTAGGTGTTGAAGTTCATTTGCCCAATCCTCTCCAGTTTCGCCCGTCCCGGCGCATCATCAAAGCCGCATCATCCGGCCCAAAGGAAAACGCATCATAAGGCTTTGGCACATCGCCCCGCGCTTCCCAGCCGCGAATGATCGGGTCGGTCCAGGCCCAGGCCGCCTCCACCTCATCATCGCGCATAAACAGTGTTTGGTTGCCACGGATCACATCCATGATCAGCCGCTCATAGGCATCTGCCGCACTTTGCCCTTTTGGCCCCAAAGCTTCGGCAAAACTCATATCCAACGGCACATCCACAAGCCGCATCCCGCCGGGCCCCGGCTCCTTGATAGTCACCTTTAATGTAATGCCTTCATTGGGTTGCAGCTGAATGTTCAACTCGTTGCGATGCCGCCCGGCTTCATCTCCAAAGATCGAGTGCGGCGTGTCTTTGAACATCACCGTGATTTCGCTATCACGTTCCGACAACCGTTTGCCGGTACGCAAGTAAAACGGTGTTCCCGCCCATCGCCAATTGTTCACCTGACACTTTAGCGCGACAAAGCTCTCGGTTTTGGAGCGGGGGTTGTCCACATCTTCACGGTAGCTATCCACCCCGTCCGCGGCTGTATATTGTCCACGAACAATGTGATGTGGCGCCACCGTGTCCAGCGCCCGGATCACTTTCAGCTTCTCATCACGCACTGCATCTGGCTCAAACTGCGATGGCGGTTCCATCGCGATCAGGCACAAGAGCTGCATCAGGTGGTTCTGCACCATGTCGCGCATCGCACCGGAGCGCTCATAATACTCGCCACGACCGGCCACACCAACGCTCTCCGCAACGGTGATCTGAATGTGATCGATGTATTGCGCATTCCACAATGGCTCAAACAGCATATTGCCAAAGCGCACCGCCATCAGGTTCTGCACGGTCTCTTTGCCAAGATAGTGGTCAATCCGGTATATCTGGCTCTCGTCAAAGTACTGCGCCAGCTCTTGGTTCAGCTTTTGCGCGGTCTCAAGATCATGGCCAAACGGCTTTTCCACCACAATACGGGTGTCCGCTTCGGTCAACCCGTGGCGTTTCAGCCCCTTGGCCAAATCTGAATAAACCCCAGGCCCAACCGAAAAATAGAAAGCGCGAACGGACCCTTCGTTGAGCAAAGCCGCCAAATCGGCCCAGCCAACTTCTCCACGAGCATCCACCGCAACATAGTGCAAGTGATCACAGAAGCCTGACACAGCCGCAGCGTCATGCGCGGCCTCTCCAGCAAACTCGCGCAAGGCCTCCGCAACAGATACGCGATATTCCGTTTCAGACAGAGCACTTCGGGCCGCGCCAATCACCTGACTGCCTTCGGGCATCTGCCCGGAGCAATACCGCTTAAACAACGCAGGCAATATCTTGCGCCGCGCCAAGTCCCCGGTCCCACCAAAGACCACAAGATCAAATGTTTCCACGGGAATGATGCGAGAAACCATGGGGCTTCTTTCCTTCTTGGCTGTCCGGATTTCACCGGAAAATCGTTAGCGCTAACGACGTCATAACACCGCCACTCTAACACCGCAACCAAACATCACAACTGTGTCAAACACCGTGTCGCCGCTTTACTTGCCAATAAGTAAGTGACTAGTACCAACTGACCACAAGACATGGCAGGCACATGAAAGATCACGCAAATATTAGGAAATTCAACGACCCTTATGTCACCGCCAAGGGTGACACCCGCGCCAATGTGGCCCTCACCGATCCGCAAACGCTTTGGTTCAACACCGGCACACTCTGCAACATCGAATGTGAAAACTGCTACATCCTGTCGTCACCCACCAATGACGCATTGGTTTATCTGACTGCAGATGAAGTCTCCGACTATCTCGACCAGCTCGACGCCCGTGATTGGAAGGTCCGCGAGATTGCCTTTACCGGGGGCGAACCTTTCATGAACCCGGAAATGAACGAGATGACCCGTCGTTCTCTGGAGCGCGGATATGACGTCCTGATCCTCACCAACGCCATGCAGCCCATGCAGCGCAAACGCGTCCGTGCAGGCTTGCTGCAACTGGCGCAAGATTTTCCCGGAAAACTGACACTCCGTATTTCCGTCGATCATTGGTCCGCTGACATGCACGATAAAGAACGCGGCATTGGCACGTTTGAGCGCACCCTGGACGGCATGCGCTGGCTGCGCGACAACAACATCAAAATGGCCGTTGCAGGTCGTACCATGTGGGACGAAACCGACGCCACATCCCGCGCCGGATACGCCGAACTCTACGCCAAAGAAAACTTTGAGATCGACGCGGCAAACCCCGGAGAAACCGTACTTTTTCCTGAAATGGATGAGCAGGTTGAAGTGCCGGAAATCACTACGGACTGCTGGGGTATTTTGAACAAATCCCCAAGTGAGGTGATGTGCGCCAGCTCCCGCATGGTTGTGAAACACAAAGGCGCCAAATCACCCTCTGTGATCGCCTGCACACTGTTGCCGTACGACCCGCAATTTGACCTCGGCGCCACCCTGGAAGAGGCCGAAAAACCAGTGCAACTGAACCACCCCCATTGCGCCAAGTTTTGCGTATTGGGCGGCGCCTCCTGCTCCGCATAGGCGGAGCAGATCAATTCAGTTCTGAAGAGCGCCAGTATTTGGTGCCTTCCAAACTGCCATTCATCCGCCAGCGGTCTTTGTCGAGGATGAAGACAGACTGGCCCTGCGTAAACCGCACCTCATCCGTGCTTTTATCATCCCCAACCTGCGCTCCGCCACCCGCAGTCGCATCGTAGCCATTGACGACAAATCGATCAAAATCCGCTTGTGTTTCAAACAAGATCACAAACTGCGTGGCAAATCCGCCAATGCCCAAACTCGCGCCCAGACCGCCGGTGCCCATATTCATATAGGTGCGCGCGCCGGAGTCCTTTGCCACAGCGACCCCACGGCCGTAGCCGGTGGTCACCGGAAATATGGTCACTTTACGACTGTCAAACGCGGCGTAGCCCGCACTCTTTTGATAAAGCGCATCCGCTTGTGCGTTCTGCGCCAACAACACAGCCATGATGTCACCCGACATCACATCAAGCCGCGCGCGCGTTGCCTCCGGCGTCTCTTCGTTGGACAGAAGCTCATCTGTCGAAGATATCGCCTCCCCAACGCCGCTCACGCCTTTCTCAACGGTATTGCCCACCGCGGTCGCGCCCTTTCCAATAGCCTCGCCCGTGGCCTCGACGCCCTGACCAATCGCCTCACCTGTGTTTTCAGCGCCCTCTTTGATCTTTCCCCAAAGCCCTTGTGACGCGGTTGGTCCGGCCATACTGGCCACCATCCCCCCAACAACAAAAGCCTGCCATCTCGCTCGCATAAACATCTCCGAACCCGCCCATTTCGATGGCTCGACTAAAACATAAAGCCGGCGCGCACATCACCCCAATTTAAGCAATGGGCAATTCTTCGCCTTTCTCGGCACAATTTCTCCTATACATCAATTCCTTATGCCAATGTCACCGGGAATTGCTCCTCCCCCCTCACAGCACCATTGCACCCTATATGATGCCTCTGATATAAGCGTTCCAACAACATATGGACCGCCAATTAGAAGCGAGACTGGGACTTGAGCGATACGCCGGAAACCCCTGAAAACGAAGAAGAAACCACGCACGAGCGGATGATCCACGACGGTCCTACTGTGACCATTGAGGAGGAAATGCGCGCCAGCTACCTCGACTACGCCATGAGCGTGATCGTCAGCCGTGCCATTCCAGATCTGCGTGACGGCCTTAAACCGGTGCACCGTCGCATTCTTTATGCGATGCATGAGACCGGCAACAGCCACGACAAATCTTACCGCAAATCGGCCCGTCCGGTTGGCGATGTGATGGGTAAGTACCACCCGCACGGCGACTCCGCGATCTATGACGCTTTGGTGCGTATGGCGCAGGACTTTTCTATGTCTCTGCCTTTGCTGGATGGCCAAGGTAACTTTGGCTCGATGGACGGCGACAACCCGGCGGCCATGCGGTACACCGAAGTGCGCATGGACAAACCTGCTGCGGCCCTGTTGGCGGATATCGACAAAGAAACAGTTGATTTTCAAGACAACTACGACGGCAAGGACCAGGAACCAACCGTACTTCCTGCGCGTTTCCCCAACATGCTGGTCAACGGCGCAGGTGGTATTGCGGTGGGTATGGCCACCAACATTCCGCCCCACAACCTGGGCGAAGTCATCGACGCCACATTGGCCCTGATCGAAGATCCCGATCTCACCTCCGAGCAGCTGATCGACTACGTGCCCGGCCCAGATTTCCCAACCGGCGGCATTATGCTTGGCCGCTCCGGCGCGCGCAAAGCCTATCTTGAAGGCCGCGGCAGTGTTGTGATCCGCTCCAAGACCCGTGTCGAAGAGATCCGTAAAGACCGCTACGCCATTGTCATTGATGAGATTCCTTATCAAGTGAACAAGGCGGCGATGATCGAAAAGATCGCCGAAGCGGCCCGTGACAAACGGATCGAAGGCATCGCCCACGTTCAGGATGAATCTGACCGGGACGGCGTGCGCGTGGTTGTGGAACTCAAACGTGACGCCACCGCCGAAGTTGTACTGAACCAACTGTTCCGCTTCACGCCAATGCAAACCTATTTTGGTTGCAACATGCTGGCCCTGAACGGCGGTCGCCCGGAGCAGCTCACCCTGCGTCGCTTCCTGACCTCCTTCATCGATTTCCGCGAGGAAGTCGTGGCCCGTCGCACTGCTTATATGCTGCGCAAAGCGCGTGAGCGCAGCCACATCTTGTGTGGCTTGGCGGTTGCTGTGACCAACGTGGACGAAGTGGTTGCCACCATCCGCGCCTCCGCAGACGCTGCGGAAGCCCGCGAAAAGCTGATGACCCGCCGCTGGCCCGCCGGCAGTATTGCCGATTATATCAAACTGATCGACGACCCGACCCACACCATGAACGAGGACGGGACCTATAACCTGTCCGAAACACAGGCCCGTGCGATCCTTGAATTGCGCCTGCAACGCCTGACTCAGATTGGCGTAAAAGAGGTCACGGACGAACTTGAAGAACTGGCCCGCAAGATCAAGGAATACCTTGAAATTTTGGGTTCTCGTGAACGCATCATGGGCATCATCGGTGACGAGTTGCGCGAAGTGCGTGAGAACTTCGCTGTAGACCGACGCACCGAGATCGTCGACTGGTCCGGCGACATGGACGACGAAGACCTGATCGAGCGTGAGGACATGGTGGTGACCGTGACCTCCGGCGGCTACATCAAACGCACACCACTGGCCGACTTTCGCGCTCAAAAGCGCGGCGGCAAAGGCATCTCGGGCATGCAGACCAAAGAAGAGGATGTGGTCACCACTCTCTTTGTGGCCAACACCCACACGCAGCTATTGTTCTTCACCACAGACGGCATGGCCTACAAGCTAAAGACCTGGCGCCTGCCTCTCGGCGGCCGCACCGCCAAAGGCAAAGCAATCGTGAACATCCTTCCAATCCCAACCGGCGTATCGATTGCAGCCATCATGCCTGTCGACCGTCCCGAGGATGAGTGGGACGATCTGCAAATCATGTTTGCCACCTCGGCAGGCTCCGTGCGTCGCAACCGCTTGTCAGATTTTACAAATGTGAAGTCCAACGGCAAAATTGCGATGAAGTTTGAGGACGACAACGCGGATACAAAGCTGATCAACGCCCGCATCTGTACCGAAGAAGACGATGTGATGCTTGTGACCAACTCCGGTCGTGCCATCCGCTTCCCCACCACCGAAGTGCGTGTGTTCAACTCGCGCTCCTCTGTGGGTGTGCGCGGCATTCGCCTCAACGGCGAAGACGAGGTGGTCTCCATGTCGGTGATCCGACACTTCCGCGCCGAAAGCGAAGAGCGTGCCGCTTATCTCAAAATGCGCCGCGCCGTGGCTGGATTGTCCGATGACGGGGGCGACGACGAAGAAGCTCCAGCGGGCGAGCTGAGCCAAGAGCGCTACGCCGAAATGTCCGCTGCTGAAAACCTGATCCTCACCATCACATCCGGTGGCGCAGGAAAACTCAGCTCCAGCCACGACTACCCGGTCCGCGGCCGTGGCGGTCAAGGTGTGGCTGCGATGGACAAAGCCATGCGCGGTGGCGCCTTGGTGGCGTCCTTCCCGGTGGACCTGGGTGACCAGATCATGCTGGCGACCTCCAAAGGCCAATCGATCCGCGTGCCCGTGGATGGCATCTCCTTCCGTTCCCGCTCCGCCGGCGGCGTGAAGGTGTTCGACACCGGCACTGGCGAAGAAGTGGTCTCTGTGGCCTGGATCGCCGAGCAGGATGAAGACGAGGCCGGCACAGAGGAGTAATCTTCTCTCACGGTCCTCTAAAGAAACGGCCTCGCGCAATTGCGTGGGGCCGTTTCTGTTTAGACGTCAAAATTAATGTTGCTTGACAACAATTTGTGTGACTTTCTTCAGCCAACGAAACTCACAATGGCGCCCCAATGACCAAATTCTCTTTGCCTTGCGCACTCTCTTCGGGCGCCGCATTTTTACTTTCCGCCGCCGGCGCCTTTGCCGCGACACTTACGCTCAACACCACTGAGCTATCCTCCGACATCGACGCCGAATATGGCGGCGCCATTCACGCCCAGAAACTCAAAGGGAAATACGCCAATTGCACGGTGCTGTATGAAGGTCCCGTCCAGCGTGGAGATCTGCAGAAATTCCATGCTTTGTACGGCTATGACGGTGAATACTTCAGCAACAGCCTCCCAGATGGCGCCACCCTCTGCCTCAACAGCCCCGGCGGCAACCTTTATGAATCCCTCGTCATCGTAGATTTCCTGCGCGAGGTTTTTGCCGATCTGCAAACCTATGTGGCCGACGGCGACCTCTGTGCCTCCGCCTGCTCCAACTTGTTTTTGTCGGGCGCACACACGTTTGAGGGAGAAAGTTACGAAACCATCGCAATGCGGGCCATTTCACCGAGGGCACGACTTGGTGTGCATGCCCCTCGCATTGTTTTGCCAGACGATGGCGAAACCTACGATGCGGAGGAAGTCGCCGCCGTATATGACGAGGCAATTCGGGACTCTTCGCACCTGTTTGCATTTGCGCAAAAGGTCGATGACGAAAACACCCCCTACCTGACCCCATATCTCTATGCACGTAGCATCGAAACCCCTCCACATGATATGTACTATGTCGACACGGTTGGCGATGCGCTCTTTGCAAATGTTGCAGTCACGGGCATCAGCTATGAAGTGGACCTGCGCGCCAACTTGATCGACACCATATGTGACAATGTCTTCCTATTGGACGACGGCGCCTTCAGTTGGGCCTTCGCGCCCACATGGAAACCACACCCCTTGGCCTCTATTGCTGACCTCTACAATGAGTTTTCTGAAATTCTCGCGCTTGAGTCCCACGAAAACCAGTCCGAAGATAGCCCAGTCTACACTTCCTCGCTCGACATAGAGCAACGAAACGGCGCTATCTACGGTTTCCGACGCGGCTATCGCACAGCAGGTCCCTACGGAGCCGAAGATTGTGTTGTCCGCCTACCCACCTCTGATTCAGTTGGGGAAACCACCAATTTTGGCAACGTACAATCCGCTTGGGACGCACGCGGTTCCGACGTGATTGAGGTCCGCATAGGGTATCAACATCCACGTGGTGACTTTTCAGATCCAGAAGAGGCCTACCTGTCTTCGGCTTACGCCTATTGGAGTGCCTTAAGTCAGAACGAAGAGAACCAACTGCACACCTACCCGGCGCTTATGTTGTTTGCTTTGGGTCGCCCGCTCAGTGATTTGCCGCGGATCTCTGACCCGAATGAGGCGCCGGAAGAGGCAGAAATGACCGACGAAGCGGCGTCTGACCAACTGACCTGCGATGATCTCTGGTACATGCGCAATCGGATTTTCCACAAAAACGGCTACTGCTTTGGATCTGAACGCGGCATTTCCACTTTTGGGAACGACGGCTGTGTCACCAAGTCGCCGAGCCTGTCGGAAGTGGACTCGACCATCCTAAAAGCCATCAAAGTTACCGAAAAAGAGCTTGGCTGTTAAACCACATGTGAAACCCGAAGAGACTAACTGTCTCTTCGGAGGCGCTCACTTGATCAAAGACAAACACTTCTCCGGTTCTATCAGGTATTTCAAAGCCCATCTTGGAACGCAAAAATCCGGAGACCGTGATGAAATCACCCGCCATCCTCCTTTCCATTGTTATTGGCGCTACGCCCCAATTTGCTCTGGCTGAGGCACCACAATTGAATGCGGAAACCGCCCATGCTGCCCTGAGCGGCATACAATACACTTGCGACCTCGGCGAAATGAAATTTGATATGATTTTCAATTCTGTGCCGACGGATTCTAAAGTGTTTCCCTACGAATTTCGCGCGGGTGAACGTGCCTCAGAGGACGCTTACATCCTGACCGACAGCGGAGAAATTCACCTGCAAAGCGCAGAGGCCGTGCGCTTTTTGTCACTGAACAACGGCACCCTCAAAATCGCCAAGACGCCCGATGGACGCGCCGCCGCCTGCGTGACGAAGTGACACCATCCCCGACTTCTTCTTACTATTGATATCCAACCAAAAAGGGACGCCAAAGCGTCCCTTTTCACTTTCAAAACCCACAAACCTTACAGTTTGTAGATGCCGCCAAACTTGGCTTCAAGGTAGTCCAGCAATGGTTCCCCGCTTGGCGCTTTCCCTGTTGCATGCACGATGGTATCCGCCGGTTTGCGCAACCCGCCGTGCTGCTGCAGGTTCTCCCGCAACCACCCTGTTGCGACCGAGGTGTCACCTTGGGCCAATTGCGCATCCAGGTTTGGAACCGCCGCCCGCATCGCTTCGTTCAAGCAACCCGCATAGACATTGCCCAGAGAATAGGTCGGGAAGTAGCCAAACAAGCCTACCGACCAGTGCACATCCTGCAACACACCATTGGAGGGCTTGTCCACCGCATAGCCAAAGTCGGCCTTAAACCGGTCGTTCCAAGCCGCTTCCAAATCACCCACCGCCAGATCACCCAGCATCAACGCACGTTCCAGATCAAAGCGCAGCATGATGTGCAGATTGTATTGCACCTCATCGGCTTCGGTCCGGATATAGCCATCGTTCACTCGGTTCACAGTGCCGTAAAACGCGTCAGCAGTGTCGATGCCAAAATCACCAAACTCAGCTTTCATCTGTTCAAACAGCCAACCGGTATAAGCGCGTCCGCGCCCCATCTGGTTCTCATAAATCCGGCTCTGGCTTTCATGCACCCCCATCGACACACCTCGGCCAAGCGGCGTCAAAAGATATGCGTCATCAATGCCTTGCTCATAGGCCGCATGGCCCACTTCATGGATGGTGGAATAAAAACAGTTGAACGGATCGCTCTCACTGGTGCGCGTGGTGATGCGCACATCTTTGCCGGAACCCGAGCAAAACGGATGGGTCACGCAATCAATGCGCCCGTGGTCAAAGTCATAGCCAAAGCTCGCGGCCAGTTTGCTGGTCAGCGCCATCTGCTTGTCTGCCGCGAAGGTGCCTGTCAGTTTCTGGGGCGCGTCCGCTGCCAGAACCGCCGCCCGCAACGCCACCAACCGCGGCCGCATCGCGTCAAACATCGCTGCGATTTCTTCAGCGGTCATCTCCGGCTCGTAATCATCCACCATGGCGTCATAGACATCACCACCGGTGGCCAACGCCTGACCTTCTTGCCGCTTCAAGTTCACCACTTCTTCCAAAGTTGGCAAAAACCCGGCCACATCCTCATCAGAGCGCGCCTGCGCCCAGATCCCCTGTGCACGGCTGGTCACCTTGGCAATTTCTGCCGCCAGATCAGCTGGCACCTTGGAGGTCCGCTCAAACAACTTGCGGATGTGGCGCACCTGTGCCCGGCCTACCTCGTCCAGCTGCGCCTCATCAATTGCCGCCAGACACTCGCCTACTTTCGGGTCAATCCGGCGCGCATGCAAAACACTTTCCATCGCGGCCATTTCCTCAGCCCGCTGCGGTCCTGCACCAACCGGCATAATTGCCTCTTGGTCCCAACCCAAACGTCCAGCCACTTCGCCCAACGCCTGTGTAGTGTGGGTGAAAGCCATCAACTGCTCATATGCAGACATTCTTGTTTTCCTTTTCTCAGGATGCGTCACGCACCGAAGTTGCAATCGGATAGTGGCTCAGGAACCGCGCCCGCAGGATTAGAACCCAGACCACAACAGCAATAGCTTGGTGCGTAATCGCAATATGCACCTGTGCTGCGTAGAGCACTGTGGCGATGCCAACCGCAATCTGCACTGCAATTGCAGCTAAGGCAGCATTAAACGCAAACCGCGTGTGTGTATGCGCGGAGCCTTGCCCACGCCGCCACACCACGACGGCAAAGATCAGCAAGAGATAGCCCCAGATGCGGTGCGTGAACTGCACAAGCCCCGGGTTCTCAAAGAAGTTCCGCCACAGTGGCTCCATATACAACGCATCTGCCGGAAACAGGTTCCCCCCCATCAAGGGCCAATCGGTAAAGCTGCGGCCCGCATCAATGCCTGCCACCAAAGCGCCCAGCAGAATCTGAACACCTGTCATGTGCAACAGCCCTGTAGACATGCCAAACAGCTTGGCTTCTTTGCCGCGCCGCGCCTGCATCAAATCCCGCTCACTGCGCCCGAGCAATAAAATATACCACGTGATGAATCCCAGGATTACAAAGGCCAGCCCTAAATGGGTTGCCAAACGGTAGCTCGCAACCGTGGTCACGCCTTCCCCAGACGTCACACCACTGGCGACCATCCACCAACCAACAGCGCCTTGCAGCCCGCCAAGCGCACCAATCAGGAACAACCGCCCCGTCCAACCAGTTGGAATTTGCCGCGCAATCGCAAATCCGGCAAATCCAAGCGCCCAAACAAGACCAATCACCCGGCCAAGCTGACGGTGACCCCATTCCCACCAATAGATGTGTTTGAAGTCCGCAAGCGTCATCCAATTATTGTCGATCGCCCATTGGTCAATCTGCTTGTATTTGTCGAACTCGCCTTGCCAATCTGCTTCGCTCATCGGAGGGATAGCCCCAGTCACGGGACGCCATTCCGTGATCGACAACCCACTATCGGTCAGACGGGTCAAGCCACCCACGGCGATCATGACAAAGACCAACGCAAACAGGATCATCAGCCAGATGCGAATGCCGCGCCGCGCACCTTTCGCGCCGCTGTCGATCACACCCACCGCTTTGGGGGCCTCCTTGGGTCCGTCTTCGCTGACCTCTTCGAAAATGCTGCGCTTCTGGCTCATCGCTGTCTCCAAATCTTGGCGCGAGCCTAGTGGGGCCACGCCGAAGCTTCAACCACTCTCAGATACGTTTTGAATGTTTGTTCAGCCTTGCGGCAAAAGGCAAATTTCAGCCTTTTTCTTTCCAGCGCACCATCTGCCGCATCACACCATGCAACATCTGCACATCTGCACGTGTGAGCCGCATCCGGCTCCACATATTGCGCAGATTGACCTTCATGCCTTCGGCCTTCTCTTCGGGGAAAAAGAAGTTGGCCTCTTCAAGCCGCTCTTCATAATGCCGCCCAAGGGCATCGATATCGGCATTGCTGGCCCAGTCGGTTTTGGCCATGTCCACCCGCTCATGCACGATGTCCGCGCTCTGACGTCGCCATTCATAAGCGGTCAGCAACACACATTGCGCCAAATTCAGCGAGGCATACTCCGGATTAACCGGCACATTGATGATCGCATTGGCCCGCGCGATGTCCTCATTCTCAAGCCCGGCCCGCTCCGGCCCAAACAACACCGCAACCTTCTCGCCACGCGCAATCATCTCAGCGGCCTGTTTCATCGCTGTCTCCGGTGTCACCACCGGTTTGGTCAGCCCGCGCGCCCGCGCCGTCGTCGCAAACACATAATGACAATCTTCCAGCGCCTGCTCCGTGGTCTCAGTCAACAAGGCGCCATCCAGAACCCGGCCTGCCCCCGACGCCATGGCCACTGCGCGCTCATTCGGCCAACCGTCACGCGGGGCGACAACCCGCATTTTATCGAGACCAAAGTTCAACATCGCCCGAGCGGCACCGCCGATGTTTTCCCCCATCTGAGGGCGCACAAGCACAAAAGCGGGCTGCGGCGTGGCACTGGTCATGACTGTCTCCTAAAAAATCCGCCCGCTGATACCTCCCTGCCCCTAACAAAACAAGCCGCCCCCCTTCATTTGGCTATAAATATCCCCGCCGGACGCATAGAATCTCCAAGCACACCACCGGAGGAGACAAAATGGCTTATGACGAGGGACACGCCACACTGATGCGTGAAGACCTGCAAGACATCGAAGAAATCAGCGAAAAGAAGATGTTTGGCGGGCTGTGTTTCCTGCATCGCGGCAACATGGTCTGCGGCGTGCACAAAGGCGGCGGCATGGCCCGCGTTGGCAAAGAGCACGAGGCGGAAGCCCTGCAAATCGACGGCGTTGATCCACTGTCTTTCACTGGGCGCAAGATGGGTGGCATGGTCGATCTCTCCGAAGATTTGTTGGGCGATGATACCCTGCGTGCAAAAGTGATCGCGCTGGCTTTAACCAATGCACAAAGTCTTCCGCCCAAATAGCCAACTCCTGATAGCCAAGAGGTAAAATCCGCGCTATAGCGACGCGATCCAAAAACACGCACAAGACCATCTGGAGCCCGAGCATGTCCGACACAGAGCTGCCGCAGATCTACCTGATCACCCCGCCGGAAATCGAACTCTCCCGCTTCCCTGATCAATTGGCCTCGGTGCTGGACACAGCTGACATCGCCTGTGTGCGCCTTGCGCTTGCCACCAAAGACGAGGACCGCCTGTCCCGCGCCGCGGATGCGCTGCGCGAAGTGACGCACGCCCGCGATGTGGCAATTGTGATCGACGAACATGTGCAGCTCTCTGAGCGCCTTGGCCTCGATGGTGTCCATCTGACGGACGCGGCCCGCTCCGTGGCCAAAACCCGCAAAGAACTTGGCCAAGACGCCATCGTCGGTGCCTTCTGTGGCGCCTCTTCTCACGAAGGCATGTCCGCCGGCGAAAACGGTGCGGATTATGTGGCTTTTGGCCCGGTTGGCAACACCACCCTTGGCGATGGCACCCTTGCGGAAAAAGACCTGTTTGAGTGGTGGTCCACCATGATTGAGGTGCCCGTTGTGGCCGAAGGCGCGCTGGATGCCGATATTATTGCAAAGCTCTCGCCCTTCACCGACTTCTTTGGCATCGGCGAAGAAATTTGGCGCAGCGAAGATCCGGTTGCCAAGCTCAAACAGCTGCACGGCGCTTTCACCGCGTAGTCAGGAGCCTCCATGACCACACAGGCATCCACACAGCCAGACATCCTCTGCATCGGCTCGGTTCTTTGGGACATCATCGGCCGGGCGCCCAGCCACATGCGCCAAGGCTCCGACGTGCCCGGCCGCATCTCCCGCTTGCCCGGCGGCGTGGCTTGGAACATCGCCATGACGCTGGCGCGCTTTGGCCTGCGCCCCGCCGCGCTCTCCGCCATTGGTCGCGATGTCGAAGGTGACGAGCTGATGACCGCCTGCACCGAAATGGGCGCCATCATGGATTACGTCTATCGCTCCGCCGATCTGCCCACCGACACCTATATGGCTGTGGAAGGCAAAAATGGGCTGATCGCCGCCATCGCAGATGCCCACAGCTTGGAGGCGGCTGGCGACAAAATCCTCAGCCCGCTTGAGGATGGCACTTTGGGTAGCGAAACCAGCCCCTATACAGGTCTGATTGCGCTTGATGGCAACCTGACGCAGCGGCTGTTGGATCAAATCGCCCGCAGCCCTCTCTTTTCCTCCGCAGACCTGCGCGTCGCCCCGGCCTCACCGGGCAAGGCTGAACGGCTGATGCCATTCCTGATGCATTCCCGCGCCGTGCTCTATGTGAACCTCGAAGAAGCAGGCTACCTCTGCAAAACCGAATTCACATCTTCCAAAGAAGCAGCTGCAGCGCTCTTGGAACGTGGCGCCGCCCGTGCCCTGGTGACTGACGGCGGCAACGACGCCTCCGACGGCACCGCCGACGGTGTGATCACCCAACAACCACCTGCCGTTCTGGTGACCCGCGTCACCGGTGCCGGTGACACCTTTATGGCCGCGCACATCGTGGCTGAATCCCAAAACTGCTCCCGTGAAGACGCGCTTGATCGCGCTCTGACGGCAGCCGCAAAATACGTTTCCGGAGAACACGCCACATGAGCCTCATTTCCCTTGATCTGGTCCTTTCCCCCGAAGTGGAAGACGCCAAGAAAAACGGCACGCCTATTGTGGCGCTGGAAAGCACCATCATCACCCATGGCATGCCATATCCGCAAAACCTTGAGGTTGCGAAACAGGTCGAAGCCGACATTCGTGCAAAGGGTGCGGTGCCTGCCACTATGGCCGTGCTAAACGGCACACTGCATGCTGGCCTGACCGAAGCGCAACTCGAGGAGCTTGCCCAAGCCAAAAATGTCGCCAAAGTCTCCCGCGCGGACATGCCAGTCATCATGGCGCAAGGTCGCACCGGCGCCACCACTGTGGCCGCCACCATGATCGCCGCGCATCTCGCGGGCATCGACGTTTTTGCCACCGGCGGCATTGGCGGCGTGCACAAAGGCGCAGAGGACAGCTTTGATATCTCCGCCGACCTCACCGAATTGGCCCACACGCCCGTCACCGTTGTCGCGGCCGGCGCCAAAGCCATCCTTGATGTGCCTAAAACCCTCGAAGTTCTGGAAACCAACGGCGTACCGGTGATCACCTATGGTCAGGACAGCTTCCCGGCCTTCTGGTCCGCCACGTCTGATCTGGCCTCGCCTTTGCGCATGGACAACGCCGATGACATCGCAGCCGCCCACAAAACCCGTGGCGCGATGGCCTTACCAGGCGGTCAGCTGGTCGCCAACCCGATCCCGACGGCCGATGAAATCCCAGCGTCTGAGCTGGCTCCAGTGATCGCCCAAGCCACCCAAGAAGCCGAGGACCAAGGCGTTACTGGCAAAGACGTCACTCCGTTTCTGCTGGCGCGCATCTTTGAACTCACAGACGGAAAATCGCTGGTCGCCAACATTGCCCTGGTGCGCAACAACGCCCGCCTCGCGGCCGACATTGCCGCCGCACTGAAGGCCTAAGCCCAAAATTGCGCAAATAACGGGCTGCCACGGCGTTGTGACACGTCGTGACAGCTGCCAAATGACGCTCTCTTGCAATCGTCATTGCAGCGCCACACACAAATGCCTAACTAAACAACAGGCTGATCCTAGGACCTCTCATGACGACTCCCTTTGACGAAAACGACCCACCGCACAAATCCGGCTTCTTTGCCCGCCTGCGGTCCAGTTTTCTGACAGGGATTGTTGTCATTCTGCCAATCGCCATGACCATCTGGCTGGTCTGGACTTTTGTCGGCTGGGTCGATGGTTTTGTCCTGCCCCTGATCCCGTCGACAATTCAGCCGGAGAAATACATCGGCATCAACCTGCGCGGCGTGGGCATGATCATCTTCCTGATCTTCACCATCCTTGTGGGCTGGATTGCCAAAGGTCTGATGGGACGCTCACTGCTGCGCTTTGCGGAAAATCTTGTCTCCCGTATGCCAGTGGTGCGTTCGATCTATTCCGGCGTGAAGCAAATTGCGGAAACCGTCTTTGCACAATCCGAGCGCAGCTTTGAAAAAGCCTGTCTGATCGAATACCCGCGCCGCGGCATTTGGGCGATTGGCTTCATCTCAACCCACGCCAAAGGCGAAGTGGCAGGCTCCGCCCCAACCACCAGCCCGCTTGTCGGGGTATTTGTGCCAACAACCCCCAACCCCACCTCTGGCTTTCTGCTATTTTTCCCAACCGATGATATCATTGAGCTGGAAATGACCGTCGAAGACGCCGCCAAACTGGTGATCTCCGCAGGTCTGGTCTATCCGAACCCCAAAGATCCCACTCAGCCACTCGAAGAGTAGGCGCTAACCATACATCTCCGACAAATCCACGGTACCGCGTTCGTTCAAATCGGCCTTATGCGCACTCAGAAACTCTTTGGCCGCCGCCTGCCCGGCTTCTTTCAGGTGAAGCAGCACCGAGGTCACCGGCCAGCTTTTGGTCGCAACTGACAGACGGTTCATCAGCGCATCATCGGCAATCATATGCACCTTCACCTCCCGCTTTTCTTCCCGGCTCAGCGCGCCTTCCTCGATCAACCTTTGCACAAACGCCACGGCGCGCAGCTCGCTCAACAGCGATGCATTGAAACTGATTTCATTGATCCGGTTTGAAATTTGCTGCGGCGTCACCGGCAAAGTCTCCCGCTGCAACGGATTGATATTCACAATCACCACATCTTCCGGCAAATCGCGACGATACAGCGGCCAAAGCGACGGATTGCCGGTATAGCCGCCATCCCAATACGCTTCGGTCTTGCCGCTGATCTGATCAAACACATTCACTGCTTTAAACAAGGTTGGCAAACAGGCCGAGGCCAACAGCGCATCTGTGCCGATCTCACGCCCTTCAAACACCCGCGCCTTGCCGGAGCGTACATTGGTGGCGCAGACAAACAGCTTCGGCCCCTCGTCCGCACAGACCCGTTCAAAACTGAACTGATTCACAATGTCGCGCAGCGGATGCTCATAAAGTGGCCCCATGGCGTAAGGCGAGGTCATCCGCTGCATCATATCAGCCGCCATAAACGGCCAGCTATACTCCAGCGCCCGGCTCACCATGCCCGGCGGCACTGCCGCAAACCAAGCGTCCATGCCCGGCACCTGTGCCGCACCCATCTGCTGCCAGAACCAATCCAGATTGGCCCGCGCCCCGTCGCGACCACCTTCAAGCAGCCCGGCCTTCAAGGCCGCGCCATTCATCGCGCCCGCGGACGTGCCAGTGATCCCGGCAATCTCGATATCTTCGTCCTGCAACAGAACGTCCAACACGCCCCAGGTGAAAGCCCCATGCGCGCCGCCACCCTGCAACGCCAGATTGATACGCTTCATGAGGCCAACTCCCTTTACAACGCGGTCCAGCCGCCATCCACGCTGATGGTGGTGCCGGTGATCTGCGCCGCCGCATCAGACGCCAGGAAACACACGGTGCCGCCCAACTGCTCCACTGTGGCAAACTCGCGGCTGGGTTGACGCTCTAGCATCACCTTCTTGATCACCTCTTCACGGCCCATGTTGTATTTTTCCATGGTGTCCGGGATCTGCGCCTCCACCAATGGGGTCAACACATAGCCTGGGCAAATCGCATTACAGGTGATCGGCTCCTCAGCGGTTTCCAGCGCCACTGTCTTGGTCATGCCAACAACGCCGTGCTTGGCCGCCACGTAAGCCGCTTTAAAGGGAGACGCCGTCAAGCCATGTGCACTCGCAATGTTGATCACCCGGCCCCAGCCGCGCTGGCGCATATGTGGCAGCGCAGCTGCCGTGGTGTGAAAGGCGGAGTTCATGTTGATTGCGATGATCGCGTCCCATTTCTCAACCGGAAACTCATCAATCGGTGCTACGTGCTGAATACCGGCGTTGTTCACCAGCACATCACAGCCGCCAGCATTCTCGATCAGCTGGCGACATTGGTCGCCCTTGGACATGTCCGCTGCGATATACTGCGCCTTTACGCCAAACTCCGCCGCAATCTCCGCCGCCAGCGCGTGATCTTCGTCCCGATCGGTAAAAGAATTTAATACAACATTCGCCCCGGCCCGCGCCAATTCCCGCGCCACGCCCAGACCGATTCCCGAATTGCTGCCCGTCACAATCGCCGTTTTACCCTGCATACTCATCTGTCTTCCCTTCTCATCTCGGTTGCGCGCAGCATACCATGCTGCACCCGCAAAATAAGGGAAATCCACACGTACCGTAATCTTACGTAAGCCTGCCAAAAGGCCAAAAAAAACGCCCGCGCGAAGCGGGCGTAAAGTTATTGAGGCAGGTTTCATACAGGCAAGAAACCTATCGAGCAGTGAGACCTTTATAAGCGTTAGTGCGCCGGTCTCCAAGCTAAAAGTTTGATAAGCCACCAATACCCCGCTACTTTTTGGGTAAGCAAAAAACGAACCAACAGGATTGTTCAGGCAATGACACCAATACGTTTCCCCAAAGTCACCAGTGCCGCCGCCGCGCTGGCGCTCACACTGGTCGGCACGCAAACCTTCGCAGAGCCCCAGCATGGCATCGCTATGTATGGTGATCCCGCTCTCCCACATGATTTTGTGTCTCTGCCCTACGCCAACCCCGATGCCCCCAAGGGCGGGCGCGTGGTCACAGGCAATGGCGGCAGTTTTGACTCTCTTAACCCTTTTGTCCGGAAAGGCACTGTGCCGTGGCAACTCCGGTTCTTTGGATATGAATCGCTCATGGGGCGCAATTGGGATGAACCATTCGCCCTATACGGTCTACTGGCCGAATCGATTGAGACACCTGAAGACCGCTCCTGGGTCGAATTTACCCTGCGTGAAGAAGCCCGATTCTCTGATGGCAGCCCGGTCACCGTCGAAGATGTGATCTGGTCGTATGAAACCCTCGGCACCGTTGGCCACCCGCGCTACCGCGGTTTCTGGGGCAAAGTGGGCAGCATCGAAGCCACCGGCGAGCGGACTGTACGCATCACCTTCAACACCGAGGACCGCGAATTGGCCCTGATCGCCGGCCTGCGCCCCATCCTGCAAAAGGCGCAGTTTGACGGCAAAACTTTTGAAGACATCACACTTCAGGACGTCCCACTTGGCACCGCACCCTATGTGGTCTCCGACTTTGAGGCCGGCCGGTTTGTCACCTTGTCTCGGAACGAGGATTATTGGGGCAAAGATCTGCCGTTCCGCAACGGGACACACAACTTTGACGAGATCAAAATCGACTTCTTCGGCGATGGCGACGTGATGTTTGAAGCCTTCAAAGCGGGCGAAATCTCCTTTACCCGTGAATTCAACGCTGAAAAATGGGCTGCCAATTACGATTTCCCCCTCGCCCAATCCGGCGACATCGTGAAATCGGAAATCCCACATCAAAAACCCTCCGGCATCACAGGTTTGGTGATGAACACCCGCAAAGCCCCATTGGACGACATCCGAGTGCGCGACGCGCTGATGCATGTGTTCAACTTCGAATTCATCAACGATACCATGACCGGCTCCCGCCAGCCGCGCATCACGTCTTTCTTTTCCGGCTCCCTCTTGGGCATGGAAGAAGGCCCAGCCCAAGGCCGCGTGGCAGAATTCCTGCAGCCTTTTGCTGATCAACTTCCTCCAGAGGCGCTTGCGGGTTATTCTTTGCCAAAGTCTGACGGCTCCATCCGCAACCGCGCCAACCTGCGCAAAGCAATGGCGCTGATGGAAGACGCGGGCTACTCCGTGGTGGACGGCAAGCTGCAAAATGCAAACGGCGAAGTGCTCGCACTGGAAATTTTGCTCAAACAGGGCGATTCTGAGAACAAAGCCATTGTCGACATCTACTCCAAAGCGCTGGAAGGCCTCGGCGTGGAGCTGACCGTCACCCAGGTGGACGGCCCGCAGTACACCGAACGCACCGCCGCCTTTGATTTTGACATCACCAACTACCGGCGCGCACTCTCGCTCTCTCCCGGAAACGAGCAGAACCTCTACTGGGGCTCTGCGGCTGCGGATCAAACCGGCTCTCGAAACCTGATGGGGGTAAAATCTCCGGCCATCGACGCCATGATTAACGAGATGCTGACCTCCACATCACAAGACGACTTTGTCGCCGCCACCAAGGCGCTCGACCGCGTGCTGACCTCTGGCCGTTATGTGATTCCAGTCTGGAAATATGCCGTGGGTCGCATCGCCCACCAGAAAGAGCTGCACTACCCGAAAGACAACTTGCCGATCTACGGTGACGGGGTGGAATGGCTGCCAAGTGTCTGGTGGCATCAAGACTAAACGCAACACAGGGCGCCTTCGGGCGCCCTGTTTGTTAATGGGTCAGAATTCGGAAATTCGCACCTCCGCGAAACAATCGCGATACAGACAAAATACCGACGTCAGTTTCGCCGCTCGATTCGAAGGTTAATCCCATCCCGCGACCGCACTGTCAGATGGGCAATCGGCACTGGCGCGCGTCCTACTGGCGTGATCCGGAAATGTTTCAGGATCATCGACAACATCAGGACCCCCTCCACCATGGCAAAGCCCGCGCCGGTACATACACGACTGCCCGCCGAAAACGGCACATAGGCCTCGCGCATGCATTTTTTGCCATTGTCCGTTTGCCATCGCGTTGGGTCAAACCCGTCTGGATTGTCCCACAACCGCTCCTGCCGATGCAGATGCCAAGGCGATATAACCACCTGAGATTCAACGGCAATATCGCGATCACGAAAATGTTCCGGACAAGTCGTCTCCCGCACCATCATGGGCACCGGCGGATACAATCGCAGCGCCTCTCGGAACACATCCCGACTGATTTTCAACTTGCTGACCGCACTAAAATCCTCGGTCAATCCCGCGGCTTCCTCAGCGATTTTCTCCTGCCACTCGGGAAACAGCGCGCAAAGATACAGCGTCCAGGCCAAAGCCGACGCACTGGTTTCATGTCCTGCCAGAAAAAATATCGCCACCTGATCGACCATCTCATTGGTGTCAAAGGACTTTCCTGTTTCAGGATCGACCGTAGTCATGATCTTGGTCGCCAAATCATCCGGCGCGTCACCGGCCTGAATGGCCTGCATCCGCTCTTCGGTAAGTTGGGTGATCAACCCACGAATACTAGCGGCTGTGCGCTTTGTGTCTTCCCGGAAAAACTTTGGAAACCAACGTGGTAGTGGAAGGAATGCACCCAAATTCACAATGGGGGCACTGCGCTGATAGGTGCGGAATTCGTCAAACACCTTGCCTGCAACTTCATGCTCAATCGGAATCGAGAACAAAGTTCGAAAGATCACATCTGCCGCCGCGTGACTGGTTTCCTCTTCGATCTCAACAGCTTGCCCCACATGCGCTTCTAGCCGCGCCACCGCCGCCTCGCTTGCTGCCCACATCGCCGGAAAGGTGTCGCGCAGCCGTCCACCCTCAAAAGCCGGATCAATAATCCGCCGCTGCCGTTTCCAGGTCTCGCCATTGGTCAAGAACACCGATTCCCCCAAAAGAGGTTTCAGACCTTCGCTAACCCGTTGAGATTTAGGGAAATCATCTGGCCGTTCCTTCAAAACAGTTTTTATTAACGAAGGTTGGTTGATCATGTAGGAGCGGAAAAACGGCGTGCGAAACTCCGCCATCCAGGCGCGATACAATTTCGCAGGCTGCGCCGACAAAAGGTCTTTGCGAAAGAGCTTCACGTACTGTCGCAGCGTGACTTTTTCCGGCCGTGGCGTCGGTTTTGGAGGAATCATGAAGCCACCGAGGTGAATTTATTGACTGGCTTTTCAATACGAGAGCCAGATGCCTGACGTCCTGCATAGCGCTCCGCCAATGTTTTTGGCCCGGCCGTGATACGAAAGTAGTCATAGTCGCCGGGCCGATCAAATGCGCAAAGGTATTGAAAATGCAGCCGAAAGAACCGCCACCGCAGTTCCGCCCACCGCTCTTCCGACAGCGTTTGAGTGAAAGCCGCCGAAAAAACCAAAGGCCACCGCTTGCCCTCGTCTGGCGCAACACCTGACACAGCCACCGGATCACACATCGCAAAGGCACAGCCATCCCCTGGCGCAGTTACGTCGACCCACGCCAGCTCAGTCCGTTGACACAGATACATCAAATCCGCCCGCAACCGTTCCGCTTTAGGCAAGAACGACACCATTGGAACCACTTGTCCCAACGACAAAAACCCAAGCGCCGGACCGCTCTCCGGCACACACTCATCCCGGATCAAATCCGCCAACACTGACACCGCCAAATGTGCCCCGCTGGAATGCCCAACCACCAACACCTCGTCACAATCCGATAGTAAGGCTTCTTCAATGCGATCCGCAAACTCACCCATCCGCGCTTCCAGCTCGGAAGGGTTTGCGCCTTTGGTGGAGGCTGAGTAGGCGTAGTCATGCATCAGGTAGTAGGCAAAGAACTTTCCGTCATGCTTCTGAAACCATTGAAGAATTGGCAACACCACTATCAGCCCAAACACCGCCGTCCACTCTGGAAAAATCATCGCCAGCCCTTTGCCAACGCCCCAAGCAACCAACAAGGCCAGAAACAGCTGCACCAACAAAAAAACCACCGGATAGAGCGCCGCAATCACCGGTCCTTTGCGCAACTGCATCAGCCGCCACAACGCACCTGAGCCGATATAGGTCCAGGCTGTCCGCAGAAGCTGCCCGTAAGTCGACACTATGCCCTGCTCCATGCTGTCGCGCACAATGTCGGACCACACCAACACCTCAACGTCGCACTGTGCCTCATGTCCCTCAATATGGCCTGCTACATGCCATCCATAGGGGCCGCCTTTGGACGTCTTAGGAGAAAGAGCCAGGTCATAGTCAGAAACCTCCGCCTGCGCCGCGCCTTCTTTGCGGTACAGCTCGCGATAGCGCCGCGGATGAATCGGATCGTAGCCGGGGATATAGAATACCCGGCGCGTCTTTACTTGCCTGTGCTGGGGCTCTGCCATCGCCTGCCTCTCCTTTGCAGACAAGTGTAACCGCTCACTTTGGCAAAATTAAGCCTTATCCGAGGGTTGCAAGCACGGGAAAGGTTTCCAGAAGCCAGTAGGAGAAGGTCGAGAACGCACCTGTGATCAACATCACGCCTACAAACAACAGCAATCCACCCATGACCTTCTCGATCGTGCCCATATGGCGCTTAAGCTTGTTCATCACGCCCATGGCGCGGTTCAGGAAGATTGCCGCCAATAGAAAGGGAATGCCCAAGCCAGCCGCATATACCCCCAACAGAACGGTTCCACGCGCGATGGAAGCTTCACCTGCCGCAAGCGACAGAATCGCGCCGAGCTGTGGCCCAATGCAAGGCGTCCAGCCAAAAGCAAACGCAAGACCCAACACATAGGCCCCAAAGGCCGACCCGCCTGTTTCCCCCGTTTCAATCCGAGCTTCACGGTCCAGAAACGGAATGCGAAACACGTTTAGAAAATGCAGACCAAAGACAATCACCACACCGCCAGCAATCTTGCTGAAAAGCTCCTGATTTTGCAGGAAGAATGCGCCAAATACAGATGCCGTGAACCCGAGAAACAGAAACACCGTCGACAGGCCCATTACAAAGAACAAGGCTGCGACAATCGCCTTCCGCCGCGCCTCTTGCTCCGTGGTGAGTTCCGACATGCTGACCCCGCTCATATAGGCCAGGTAGGGTGGCACGATGGGCAGCACACAGGGGCTAAGAAACGAGATCATACCCGCCGCCAGCGCAACAAACATCGCAGGCAAAAGTCCCGCGTCGATGATATCAATTCCAAACATGCCCCACCCTTAGACCAACTGCAAAAGAAGGTCACGGGTACAGGTGGTCACATCCCTGTGGACACATTGTTACATCCCACTTATGTCCAACATATGGATTTGGAAATTGATGCAATTGGCCTGTTGTGCCCCCTGCCCGTTTTGCGTCTGCGCAAGCGTATGGAACCCTTGGAAACCGGAGCAAAAGTGCGCCTACTTGCAGATGATCCTGCGGCCATTGTCGACGTGCCGCATTTCTGCAACGAAACTGGCCACACCTTTGTCAGCATGGCAGAATCCGACGGTTTTCTAGAATTCATCGTGCAAAAAGGCTGACTTCTGTCGGTCCAGACACCATATCAATAATTCGCTTAAGCGATTGACCAAGCTAAATAATTTCCACTGGGGTGTGTGGCGGAGAGACAGGGATTCGAACCCTGGAGACGGTTTCCCGCCTACACACTTTCCAGGCGTGCGCCTTCGACCACTCGGCCACCTCTCCGCATCAGAGCGTTGGTCAGTTGACCGTCTCTCTGTGGAGCGGTGTTTAGCTTCATCTGTTGGGGGGATGCAAGAGGCAATTTGCGGTATTTTTGCTTTTCCCAACAAAAAAGAGCCGCGCAATTGCGCGGCCCTTATTTGCTTGCGTTTGAACCGGTTTAGACCGCAGCAGCGGCTTTCGTTTGATCCCGGTCAGACAGCTCTTCTGCCACCAAGAATGCAAGCTCCAGAGACTGACTCGCATTCAGACGCGGGTCGCACGCTGTGTGATAACGCGCCGAGAGATCTTCTTCGGTCACTGCCCGCACACCGCCGGTGCACTCCGTCACATCTTGACCGGTCATCTCGAAATGCACACCGCCCGGAATGGTGCCTTCGGCTTTGTGCACACCAAAGAACTCACGCACTTCGCGCAGAACACTGTCAAACGGACGAGTTTTGTAACCGGTGGCCGATTTGATCGTGTTGCCGTGCATTGGATCACAGGTCCAAAGCACATTGGCCCCCTCTTCCTGAACCGCTTTGATCAGCCGCGGCAGGTGATCGCCAACACTACCAGCGCCAAAACGCGCGATTAGGGTCAGGCGACCTGCTTCGTTCTCAGGATTCAGCTTTTCTATCAAGACCTTAAGGTCCTCGGCGGTGGTGGTTGGACCACACTTCAGACCAATTGGGTTTTGCACCCCGCGGGCAAACTCAACATGCGCGCCATCTGGCTGACGGGTACGGTCGCCAATCCAGATCATGTGCCCGGAGCCTGCCAACCATTTGCCAGACGTCGAATCCAGACGTGTCAGCGCCTCTTCATATTCCAGAAGCAACGATTCGTGACTGGTGTAGAAGTCGACGGTTTGCAGCGAATGCAACCGTTCGGATGTCACTCCGGCAGCTTTCATGAAGTCCAAAGTGTCACTGATACGGTTGGCCATATCACGATACTTGGTGGCCTTCTCGCCCTCGGTGAAGCCCAGAGTCCAAGAGTGCACCTGATGCACGTCAGCATAGCCGCCTGTAGAAAAAGCACGCAACAGGTTCAATGTCGCAGCGGCTTGAGTATAGGCCTGCAACATCTTGTTTGGGTTGGGGATTCTCGCATCAGACGTGAATGCCAATTCATTGATGATGTCACCACGGTAGCTTGGCAGTTCCACACCATCCACGGATTCTTTAGGCGCGGAACGCGGCTTGGCAAACTGGCCAGCCATGCGGCCAACTTTCACCACTGGAACCTTTGCGCCATAGGTCAGCACCATCGCCATCTGCAGCATCACTTTGAACGTGTCGCGGATGCCATCTGCGCTGAACTGTTCAAAGCTCTCCGCACAATCCCCGCCCTGCAACAAAAAGGCCTCGCCGCGAGAAGCGGCACCAAGCTGAGCTTTGAGGCGGCGCGCTTCGCCGGCAAAGACCAATGGCGGATAACTTGCGAGCTTGGCTTCCACAGCCTTGAGCTCAGCATCATCCAGATAGTCAGGCATCTGAACCCGGGGCTTATTGCGCCAGTCAGATTTTTGCCAGTCAGCCATTGTCTTTACTCCAATTAGACAAGTTAATGAGGCCTTATACAAAAGCTCTTGTCCCGGCGCCATAGATGAAATATCGGGCCTTGACGCGTTTGGTGAATGTTTCGTTTAATCGGTCAACTCGCCGCAATTCAATGTGCGCACTCCCTCATAGAAAAGGAAACGATGTCAATGACTTCGGCACTCGCTCCTGGTGAAATCGACGCGAAATCGCGCCGTTTTGTTTTTGTGCTTCTGGACAAGTTTACCCTGCTGTCCTTTGCCTCCGCTATTGATTGCCTGCGCTTGGCCAATCGTCAGATGGGCGGCGAACACTACTCTTGGATCTTGGTTGGTGAAGGTGGCGACACCGTAAGTTGTTCCACAAACACAACTTTTAAGCTGGATGACGACCTTGGAGATCTTCGCAGGGACGACACAATTGTCTTGTGCGGCGGCACAAACATTCAGCAAGCCACAACCAAAAAACTGCTCAATTGGCTGCGTCGCGAAGCTCGCAAGGGCCCGCCAGTCATAGGTCTGTGTACAGCCTCATTTTGCATGGCCAAGGCCGGTTTGCTGGACGGAAAACGCGCTACCATTCATTGGGAGAATCAGGACAGTTTTGCCGAGGAATTTGATGAGGTCGAGCTGTCAAAATCAGTTTTCACCATCGACACAAATCGTATGACCACCGCTGGCGGTACGTCTTCGATAGATTTGTTTTTGAAACTGATCGCGCAAGATTTGGGCGAAGACGTCGCGAATTGGGTTGCGGACCAGCAAATCTACAGTTCCATCCGGACAGACCAAGACACGCAACGTCTGTCTGTTCCCACCCGCATTGGCGTGCGCCATCCAAAGCTGTCGATGGTCATCCAAATGATGGAAGCCAACATCGAAGAACCCATCAGCCCCTCTTTACTCGCCAAAGAAGTGGGCATGTCGACCCGCCAATTGGAGCGACTGTTTCGGCGCTATTTAAACCGCTCCCCCAAGCGCTACTACATGGAACTACGCCTTCAAAAGGCGCGTAACCTGTTGATGCAAACAGATATGAGCGTGATTAATGTGGCTTTGGCCTGCGGTTTTGCATCACCCAGCCACTTCTCCAAATGCTATCGCGCACACTACGAGACCACGCCGTACCGCGAGCGAGGAAGTCAGAGCTCACGCCTGTCAATCTAGCCTAGAAACGAGAAATGAACTTGGAAAACGTGGTGGTATGCTCCACGTGAATGACCTGTTGTTGCGCACCTTGTGTGTGCATCACTATATAGAGGTAAAGGTAGTCGCCACCCTCGGTCCAATAAGCCAACATCTCTTGGCGAAACCCGCTTTTTAGCGTGGCAGACTGCACCGTTGACGATCCAACAAAAGGATCAGGAAACGCCTCGCTCAACGCCGCATTGTACTCGGCCTTTTCCGAGTCACTCAGAACTAAATCCGGCTGGATCATATCGATCGCTTCACCAATTTCCTTGTTCATGACCAGTTCGTTGAACAAAGCCAGAGCCTGGTTGAATTGGGTCCGCAGATTGGTTTGTGCCTCTAGCGACGCAGACGCCGTTAAAACAAAGGCAGCGGAAAGAAGGCAATTCTTGATCATCGTGAATCCACAGAAAATTGAAACGGTTAGGGTCGTTTCAACCTATCCACCCGGTGTCATTCGGTAAAGCGTTCCTTTGTCTTCAGACAAGAACCAAATACCACCGCCAGGTCCCTCGCGCACGTCCCGAACACGTTTCGTGCTTGGGCCTTTGAGTTTTTCGACTTCTCTTGGTGCGGCTCCAGAAAGTCGGCTGATGTAGTCAAACTTCAAGCTACCGACAAAGAAATCGCCTTTCCACTTTGGCCAGAGCTTGCCCGAATAGATCATAAATCCAGAGGGGGCGATTGACGGGTCCCAATAAAATGCCGGTTGCCGCATGCCAGATTTGGCAGTGCCCTCCCCGATCTTGAACCCTGAATAATGTGTGCCGTAAGAAATCACCGGCCAGCCATAGTTTGCGCCTTTTTGGATCAGATTGAGTTCATCCCCGCCCTTAGCACCATGCTCCACAGCCCAGAGCCGCCCACTTATGTCCAGTGCCAGACCTTGCGGATTGCGATGGCCAAAGCTCCAAATTTCCTTTTGCGCTCCACCGGTTGCATAAAAGGGATTGCTGGCAGGAACCGCCCCATCTGGTGAAAACCGCACAATTGATCCTTCATGTCTCTCTAGAGACTGCGCCGCAGGACGGTCCCCGCGCTCGCCAATGGTGACATAAAGAGTACCGTCTCTGGCTTGCACAATCCGGCTGCCGAAATGTCGTCCTCCCGAACTCCCAGCTGCCATCTCAAAAATCTTCCTTTGGTCAGAAAGACGCTTGCCGTCCTCTGATAGGCGCGCGCGCATTACAGCCGTACCAGCACCGCCTTTTTGTTTGCTGACATAAGAAAGAAACACGGTTCGTGACTGCTCAAAGTCATTCGCCACAATAACGTCGAGTAAGCCGCCCTGCCCCTGAACGTGAATCGGTGGGAGGCCTTTGACAGTGGACCTGACACCGCTAGCGGTAACATGTAAAAGCTTACCGCGTTTTTCTGTGATCAATAGTTCGCCACGAGGTAAAAAGGCAAAGGCCCAAGGCCCCTTTAAGCGTTCAACAACCGCGGAAATATGAACCTTGCCTTGGGATGTCTCAAGTTCCGAAGACACCGCAACCGTTGGGAAAGATACGAGTAAAAACAGAGCAATAGATCGAATTCCGCAGCGCATAATATCCCGTCCAAAGGTTGAGGAAACACCTGCTCTCACCTTCACACATTCTGCGCCAGTTGCATGATCAAAAATCAGTCATCGACCTCTTTTCTTTTGAAATCTCCCCGCATAGGCTCAGCCTCGGAACAACAAAAAAACCAATAGGGAGTTTCCAAAATGAAAAAGCTGCTCTTGGCATCCGCCACTGGCGCATTGCTGGCTGGCGCCGCATCCGCAGAAGAAATCAAGCTGGGTGTGATCCTCGGCTTCACCGGTCCAATTGAATCTCTGACACCATCCATGGCTGACGGTGCGGAACTGGCGATGAAAGAAGTGTCTGACAGCGGCAAGCTGCTGGGCGGGTCCACCGTTGCTTCAGTGCGTGCTGACTCCACATGTGTTGACGCCGCAGCTGCTTCCGCAGCAGCAGAGCGTTTGATCACGTCGGAAGGCGTGAAAGGCATCATGGGTGCAGACTGCTCCGGTGTGACTGGCGCGATCCTGAATAACGTAGCCGTTGCCAACGGTGTTGTGATGGTGTCCCCATCCGCGACCTCCCCTGGCCTGAGCCACGCCAACAACGAAGACAACGGCCTGTTCTTCCGCACCGCGCCATCTGATGCCCGTCAGGGTGTTGTGATGACCGAAGTGCTAATGGAGGAAGGCATCAAAGAAGTTGCCGTGACCTACACCAACAACGACTACGGCAAAGGTCTGGCAGACAGCTTCCAAGCTGCGTTTGAAGCGGCTGGTGGCTCTGTGACCATCAACGCGGCACACGAAGACGGCAAAGCGGACTACTCTGCGGAAGTTGGTGCGCTGGCATCCGCGGGCGGCGATCGTCTGGTTGTTGCCGGTTACGTTGACCAAGGTGGTTCCGGCATCGTGCGCGCTGCAATCGATTCCGGCGCGTTTGACACTTTCCACTTCCCAGATGGCATGATCTCCAACAAGCTGCAGGAAAACTTCGGTGACGAAATCGAAGGGTCCACTGGTCAGCACCCAGGCACCGACAGCCCTGGCGCTGCGAAGTTCAACGATTTGGTTGGCGGCGCGTTTGACGCAACATCTCCTTTCACACCAGAAAGCTACGATGCGGCGGCACTGATCCTGCTGGCGATGCAGGCGGCTGGTTCTAGCGATCCTGCGGCATACAAAGAGAAAATTATGGACGTGGCCAACGCACCGGGCGAGCAAATCTTCCCTGGCGAGTTGGGCAAGGCGCTTGATATCCTCGCGGGTGGCGGAGACATTGACTACGTGGGTGCAACTGCGGTTGAGCTGATTGGTTCCGGTGAGTCGGCCGGCAACTACCGCCAGATCGTCATCGACGGCGGCAAGATCGAAACCGCTAAGTACCGCTAATCACTTGTTGATTTGAGACCCAAAACAGCCCGGCTTGTCCGGGCTGTTTTTCAATATATAAGGCGCGGCACGAACTGCGCATGGGGGAAATGCTATGATCGTCGTAGAAGACGTTCACAAACATTTTGGGGGGTTTCGCGCTGTAGATGGGGCGAACCTGAAAATCGAACCGGGGTCAATCACCGGACTTATCGGGCCAAACGGGGCCGGAAAAACCACTCTTTTCAATGTGATCGCCGGGGTTTTGCAACCAACTTCCGGACGGGTGACCATGGACGGCGAAGACATCACCGGACTGCCGCCACATGAGCTCTTCCATAAGGGCCTGTTGCGGACGTTTCAGATTGCTCATGAGTTCAGCTCGATGAGCTGTCGTGAGAACCTGATGATGGTGCCTGGTGCACAGTCCGGTGAGACGCTTTGGAACACCTGGTTTGGTCGTAAACGGATTGCAGACGAGGAGCGTGCGCTGCGGGCGAAGGCCGACGAAGTGCTTGAATTCCTTACAGTTGAGCATCTTGCGGATCACAAGGCTGGTCAGATTTCCGGCGGTCAGAAGAAGCTTCTGGAGCTGGGGCGCACCATGATGGTGGATGCCAAGATCGTGTTCCTTGATGAAGTTGGCGCTGGTGTAAACCGCACACTGCTGAACACCATTGGTGATGCGATTATCCGTCTGAACAAAGAGCGAAATTACACGTTTGTGGTGATCGAGCATGACATGGATTTCATTGGGCGCCTGTGTGACCCTGTGATCTGTATGGCCGAAGGCAAAGTGCTCGCAGAAGGCACTTTGGATGAGATCAAAGCCAACGAACAGGTGATCGAGGCTTACCTCGGTACCGGGCTCAAAAACAAGGAACAGCTGAACGCATAAGGGCCAAAATGGCACGTCGGTATTGCGTCTGTATCGCGACTGTATCGCGGAGGTGCAACAATCGATCCCAAAATGCGATTTCAGCGGGGAGTGAGTGATGACGGGAAACCCGTATCAGGACGATCGCGGCAACAAAGACGCCACGATAGCCAACCCCAAAGGCGGAAGCGAAATGACGCCCGCCGTGGGGACCGGCAAAGAAATGAACACAACGGACGCTTTCTTGGTTGGCGACAGCATGACCGGTGGCTACGGCAAAGATGGGCCAGACATTTTGCATGACTGTACCATTGCGGTGAATCCGGGTGAGATTGCCGTGATTGTTGGCCCCAACGGTGCTGGCAAATCGACAGGCATGAAAGCGGTGTTTGGCATGTTGAACCTACGCCAAGGCTCGGTGCGACTGGATGGCGAGGACATCACAAGCCTCTCGCCTCAAGCTCGAGTTGCCAAGGGCATGGGGTTTGTCCCGCAGGTGAACAACATTTTCACCTCGATGACAGTGGAAGAAAACCTCGAGATGGGCGCGTTCATCCGCAAAGATGACTTTCTCGACACTATGGAGCAGGTCTACGGTCTCTTTCCAATCCTGAAAGACAAACGCAACCAGCCCGCGGGCGAATTGTCTGGTGGTCAGCGTCAGCAGGTGGCCGTGGGCCGCGCGCTGATGACCCAGCCAAAGGTGCTGATGCTCGATGAACCAACTGCAGGTGTGTCGCCCATCGTGATGGACGAGCTGTTTGACCGGATCATCGAAGTGAGCCGCACGGGCATCCCGATCCTGATGGTTGAACAAAACGCCCGTCAGGCTTTGGAGATCGCCGACAAAGGCTATGTGCTGGTGCAAGGCCGCAATGCCTTTACTGGCACCGGCAAAGACCTTCTCGCGGATGAAGAAGTCCGCAAATCGTTCTTGGGGGGGTAGTACGATGCGCAGTTTAGCGCTCATGATTGCCTGCCTTCTGCCGGCTACCGCACAAGCGATTGTCGTTACCCCCTATGCACCGGTCGCTTTGCAATGCAGCTCTGTAAAGCTTTGCGATAAAACAGGCGTGTGCACGGATCATACCGGAGCGGCTGCACGCTTGTCCATGGGACAAGACACCTTTGCGACACGACTTTATATTGGCGGCGACAAGTTTGACGACTGGCAACGTCGGGTCGATGTATCAATGACTTCAGGTTGGAAAACTTCACCTCAGTCGACTTATCGCCAGATGAGCATGGTGCCTAAGATCGACCGGATGTGGAAAACAGCCCACAAAGATGAGCGGCGCAACGGCTGGATTGGGCCAAAAATGCCACCTCTTGAAAGGAATTTTCAGCAAGCCGAAGCGGGCATCTATCGGCTCTACCACACGCGAACCATTCCCAATCCTGAGCCTAAGCCGTTTCAATCCAACAAACGCGAGATCATCGTGTTCGATTGCACAATGGAGACACTATGACCCGGCGCAAAAACAAAAATCAAACGACGCGGGAGAGGTAACTAAATGGACTTTCTCAACGCCCTTGTGGCGCTTTCTAACTTTGTCATCATCCCCGCGATTGCCTATGGCAGCCAACTGGCGCTTGGCGCGCTGGGTGTTACGCTGATCTACGGCATTTTGCGGTTTTCCAACTTTGCCCATGGCGACACTATGGCGTTTGGCGCGATGCTGGCCGTGTTGATCACATGGCTGCTGCAGTCGATGGGCGTGAGCTTCGGCCCGTTGCCAACCGCGCTTCTTGCCCTGCCATTTGCGATTCTGGGTACGATGGTATTGGTGCTGTTCACGGATCGGGTGGTCTATCGCTTCTACCGCGAACAAAAGGCCAAACCAGTGATCCTGGTGATCGTGTCGATGGGCGTGATGTTTATCATGAACGGTCTGGTGCGCTTTATCATTGGACCAAACGATCAACGCTTTGCCGATGGCGAGCGGTTCATCATCTCTGTGCGTGAATTCAAAGCAATGACCGGCCTCAAAGAAGGCCTGGCCATCAAAACCACACAAGGCATCACCGTTGTGGTGGCTGTGATCTGTGTGGCGCTGCTCTTCTGGTTCCTGAACCGCACCCGCACGGGTAAGTCGATGCGCGCCTATTCGGACAACGAAGATCTGGCACTGCTGTCCGGGATCAATCCCGAGCGTGTGGTGATGTACACATGGCTGATCGTGGCCGCATTGGCGACCACCGCCGGTGTGCTTTACGGCCTCGACAAATCCTTCAAACCCTTTGTCTACTTCCAGCTTTTGCTGCCTATTTTTGCTTCGGCGATTGTTGGCGGTCTTGGCAGCCCGTTGGGTGCTATTGCTGGTGGTTTTGTGATTGCGTTTAGCGAAGTCACCATCACCTACGCATGGAAAAAAGTGCTGAAATACATGCTGCCGGAAAGTTTGGAACCGTCCAGCCTCGTGCAGCTTTTGAGCACAGACTACAAATTTGCCGTCAGCTTTGTGATCCTGATTGTGGTCCTGCTGTTTAAGCCAACCGGCCTGTTCAAGGGGAAATCGGTATGAGCGATACAACAAGAACTGCCGCTCTGTTTGGGCTGGTCTTTGCGATGATTGCACTGACCGGCATAATGCAGAGCTGGAACGTCGCCTTGCTTATTCTAAACATGGGTTTGATCTCTGCCATCATGGCTTTGGGAGTAAATCTGCAGTGGGGGTTTGCAGGCCTGTTTAACGTGGGTGTCATGGGCTTTGTCGCTCTTGGTGGCCTGGCTGTTGTGCTGACCTCTGCGGCCCCGGTTGACGGCGCGTGGAGCGCTGGCGGGTGGCGGATAGTCATCGCCTTGCTGGCAGGTGCTGGGACAATTGTTGGCACCGTGATGGTGCGCCAACGTATGGCTACCGGGCGTGCGCGTAACATCGCAACCATTGCCATTTTGGTTGTTGGCTTCTTCCTGTATCGCGGCATCTTTGATCCAGGTGTGGCCGCTGTGGAAGCGATCAATCCGGCGCTGCAAGGCAACCTTGGTGGTTTAAACCTTCCGGTTCTGCTGGCCTGGCCCATGGGCGGTTTGTTGGCATCGGGTGTGGCTTGGTTGATTGGCAAGACCGCGCTTGGTCTGCGTTCCGACTACCTTGCCATTGCGACGCTGGGCATTGCCGAGATCATCATCGCGGTGATGAAAAACGAAGACTGGCTGGCCCGTGGGGTGAAGAACGTCGTGGGGCTGGACCGTCCGGTGCCTTATGAGATCGATTTGCAAAACACCTCCAGCTTTGTGAACCGCGCAGAGGGACTTGGGCTTGACCCAGCGACCGCAAGTTCGCTGTTTGTGAAGCTCAACTACTCGGTCCTGTTTGCCATTGTCTTGGTGATCATCTTTGTCATGGCGCAATTGGCACTGAAGAGCCCATGGGGCCGGATGATGCGCGCCATTCGTGACAATGAAGTTGCGGCCGAAGCCATGGGCAAAGATGTGACCAACCGTCACTTGCAGATCTTTGTGTTGGGGTCTGCGGTCTGCGGCATTGCCGGTGCAATGATGACCACACTGGACGGCCAGTTGACGCCGGGAACCTACCAGCCCCTGCGCTACACCTTCCTGATCTGGGTGATGGTGATTGTGGGTGGCTCCGGCAACAACCTTGGTGCCGTGCTGGGTGGTTTCCTGATCTGGTTCCTTTGGGTCCAGGTGGAGCCAATGGGGCTTTGGCTGATGGAGGTCATCACCGCCGGCATGCCGGAAGGCAGCGGGTTGAAGAAACACCTGATCGACAGTGCAGCCCATATGCGGTTGTTGACCATGGGTGTGATCCTCTTGTTGGTGCTGAGGTTCAGCCCCCGCGGTTTGATCCCGGAGAAGTAAAAAGAAAGGCGCCCCACTGGGGCGCCTTTTGACTTTGGCGACGGTATTTGTCGAAGAAGAAGCCGCCCTAGCGCCCTTTGAACAAGCCACCCAGCACGCCACGCACGATGCGGCGACCTGTGGTTCCGGAAAGCTCTTTCATCACCATTTTGGTCATCGCCTCGCCAAAGGTATCATCCGCACGCACACGCAGCGTTCTGGCCGAAGAGCGGCGGACACGGGACCCGGAATAGCGGCGGGCGGCAGTGAACTCGCGCTCCATGGGCGCCATGTCTTCTTCACGCGCTTCCAGTTGTTCTGCTTCTTGAGCGGCGGCCTTCGCGCGGTTGGTGAGAATTTCGTACGCGGAGCGGCGGTCCACGGGCGTGGTGTATTTGTTGGCCAACGATGACGCGGCCAACACCGCTTTTCGCGCGGTTACAGACAGCGGTCCAAGTTGCGAGGATGGAGGGCGGATCAAGGTACGCTCGACCACCCCCGGCACACCCTTTTTCATCAGCATAGAGGTGACGGCTTCCCCGACCCCAACTTCACGAATGGCCTCCTCGGTAACAAAACGCGGATTGGGGCGGTAGGTTTCAGCTGCCAAACGCAGCGCCTTCTTATCACGCGCAGTGAAGGCACGCAGGGCATGCTGCACTCGATTGCCTAGTTGGCCAAGAATGTCTTCGGGGATGTCATCCGGGTTTTGGGTGACAAAATAGACGCCCACACCTTTGGATCGGATCAGACGGGCGACCTGCTCAACCTTGTCAACCAGCGCCTTGGGGGCGCCATCAAACAACAGGTGCGCCTCGTCAAAGAAGAACACCAGTTTGGGTTTGTCCGGGTCGCCCACTTCCGGCAGGCTCTCGAACAACTCTGAGAGGAGCCACAGTAGGAAAGTCGCATAGAGCCTTGGTGCGCCCATAAGCTTGTCGGCTGCCAGAATATTGATCTGGCCGCGGCCATCTGAAGCGGTGCGCATCAGATCCTCAAGTTCCAACGCCGGCTCGCCAAAGAGTTTGGATGCGCCTTGATTTTCCAGCACCAGCAGGCGACGTTGGATCGCCCCAATGGAGTTCACAGAGATGTTGCCGTAGCGCAGAGACAATTCGGCGCGGTGCTCGCCAACCCAAACCAAAAGGGCCTGCAGGTCTTTGAGATCCAGCAAGGGCATACCCTGCTCATCCGCCAGCCGGAAGGCGATGTTGAGGATGCCTTCTTGCGCCTCGCTGAGCTCCATGAGACGCGCCAGCAACAATGGTCCCATCTCAGCCACAGTGGTACGAACCGGATGGCCTTGATCGCCATATAGATCCCAGAAGGTAACCGGAAAGGACTCATAGCCAAAATCGTCACATCCAATCTTATCTGCACGCGACGTAAAGGCCTCGTGCAGTTTGAACTCCGCTGAACCAGCGGCAGCCAGTCCTGAGAGATCACTTTTCACGTCAGACAAAAAAACCGGCACACCCGCTGCGGAGAAACCTTCTGCGAGAATCTGCAACGTAACGGTCTTGCCTGTGCCTGTTGCACCGGCAATCAAGCCATGTCGATTGGCATATTTCAGCGTCAGGCCCTGCTTTTGCGCATAATCCGCACCACCGCCACCTAGAAAAATCTTACCGTCCATCAGTCGCTTACCCTTCAGATCCCTTATTTTTAACGCCCAAATTCGCGCGTCACATTTATTGTTAACCTTTATATGGCAGTTTCGTAACTGTTCTGGAACAGCCCAAACGGGTTTGGAACGGAACTCCTCCCTGTTGAGACTGGCCGCACTTTATGTGCGGCCTTTTTTTTGAGCAAAATCAGCGCGGAAACTTCGATTTTTCCGGTTGACCAAAGGTCCAATTCTTCGTAGCGTTTCGGCAATAAATAAGTCGGCCAGTCCGACGGGGAGTGAAAAATCTGGAAAAGGGCCTTTGCGGGCCCTTTTTCTTTTGTCAGAAGCATCCCGTGTTTCGCTGCGTAATAGCTGCCGCCTTGCCGCTTGTCGAAACCTAAATCAGCAAGTTTCTGCTGGAATACACCGGCTTTTAGGAAAGCCAATCCTGACAAGTCTTCTAGGCCATGCTAAGCGATCTTAATCACATCCAAAGGACTGAGACAGACATGCGGAACTTCACTTTCTTTGCGACAGCCATTTCTTTGGCCATGATGGCCAGCTCGACATTGGCGCAAGGTGTACCCTCTCTCGCGGACGGCTCATTGGCCATGGGCGAAGCGGTAAGTGAAGCAGCGAAACCGCAATCTCCGGCACAGCTGGAAGAAAACGTATCCTCCGAAATCATCGGGGACTGGGATCTTCAGTGCGCGACCTCAGGACCGGAACCACGCCCTTGCCGCCTGTATCAACTTATGCGCGATGACAGCGGCAACCCTGTTTCTGAAGTAACGCTTTTCTCGCTGCCGGTTGCGGAAGGCGAAGCTGTGGCTGGCGCCAC
This sequence comes from Shimia sp., assembly GCF_049116215.1. Taxonomy (GTDB): domain Bacteria; phylum Pseudomonadota; class Alphaproteobacteria; order Rhodobacterales; family Rhodobacteraceae; genus Shimia. Next base: position 779,172 of record NZ_JAGDZB010000003.1, read on the forward strand.
TGTGATTGTCCCACTGGAAACCCTTTTGACCGCCCAGCTGACCATGTCAGTGGATGGCAAAACCACGCGCCGCTACCCGTTTGCGTTTTGCAACCAGCTTGGATGTATCGCGCGCATTGGCTTGAGCGCCGAGGACATCACCAACTTTAGGAACGGCAACAAAGCAGTTCTCAGCATTGTTCCCGCACTGGCCCCGACCCAATCTGTGAATGTGAATATGTCGCTGACCGGCTTCACCAAGGCTTTTGAGAAAGCTGTTAACAACGGCCAGTGACGCTGCCATTCGGTGAAACTTTGACGCCGCCGTCTTTCAAGTCGGCGGCTTCTTCATTGCAGAATTGGCGTGCTAAACGCTGCGCAATGCCAACACGGCGTTCAATCCGCCAAAGGCAAAAGCATTGGACAGCACAACATTCACAGAAGCATCTCGTGCTTCATTGGGCACCACATCCAAAGCACATTCCGGATCCGGCTCTTCGTAGCCAATGGTCGGCGCAATTACCCCCTCGCGCAAAGCCATGATGCAGGCCAGCAATTCCACCGCGCCAGTACCGCCTATCAAATGCCCATGCATCGACTTGGTTGAGGACATCATCAACGTGTCCGCATGTGGTCCAAAAACATCCGCAACAGCGCTGCATTCGGTTTTGTCATTGGCTGCAGTCCCAGTACCGTGCGCGTTGATATAACCAACCTCTTCGCGATTGACCCCAGCGTCCTGAAGTGCGCCAGCGATGGCCCGAGATGCCCCCTGACGCGATGGCATCACGATGTCTGCAGCATCTGAGGTCATGGCGAACCCTATGACCTCGGCCAATATCTCAGCACCGCGCGCCCTGGCGTGGTCCATCTCTTCAAACACAAACACACCAGCGCCTTCGCCCTGCACCATGCCATTGCGCGTGGCTGAGAACGGGCGACAGGCGTCTTTGGACATCACGCGCAGACCTTCCCAGGCCTTCACGCCACCAAAACACAACATTGACTCCGTGCCACCGGAGATCATCACTGGCGCCATACCAGAGCGGACCATCTGAAACGCTTGCGCCATGGCGTGATTGGAACTGGCACAGGCCGACGCCACGGTGAAGCTTGGCCCTTTGAGATTGAATTCCATGCTGATGTGACTGGCAGCTGCATTGTTCATCAACTTGGGCACCACAAAGGGATGCACCCGGTTTTTGCCGTCCTCATAAACGGTGCGGTAGTTCTCATCTAGCGTCTGCATGCCGCCACCGGAGTTGCCCAACACGACACCGGATTTGGCAGACAAAGCTCCGGAAAACTCGAGTCCGGATTGAGCCAAGGCCTCACGGGCGGCAATCAGCGCAAATTGGGTGAACCGGTCATAAAGCGCCAATTGCTGGCGGTTGAAAATGGTGTCGGAGGCAAAATCACTGACTTGCGCGCCAATCTGCACAGCAAGCCGATCCACATCGCGCATTTCAAGGGGACCGATGCCACAATGGCCTTCTTTCATAGCGGCAAGCGTTTGCGGCACATCGTGCCCCAAGGCATTGATAGTACCTGCGCCTGTGATGACGACCCGTTTCATAGACCCTGCCCTGCTGACTTGCTGAGTATGTTTTACGCGGCTGGTGTGCCATCCACCAGTTTTTCAATTCCGGCAATGATGGTGGCCACGGAAGAGATATCAAAGTCACTCTTTTCAGGCTCATTGGCATTAAAGGGAATTGTAATGTCGAACTCTTCCTCAATGGCAAAAATGCTCTCGACCAAGCCGAGGCTGTCAATTCCCAAATCTTCCAGCGTGTTCTCCAGGGTCACATCGGACGGTTCCAGCACCGCTTGTTCCGCGACAATTGCAATTACCCGGTCTTTGACACTCATAGTCTCATCCTTTGATAGACAACGCGCTCGATTTAGGGAGGCGTTTTAAGTCTTTGAACCCAGTTTTGAAACGGTTTTTTGAAGATCTGCAAATTGCTTGGCCAAACGAGGCAAACGACGCAAGGCCTTATACATTTCCAGATTTGTGTCCATCTTGACAGCGGGAGAGCCAAGCACAACCTGACCGGCCGGCACCCGGTTCATCATTTTGGTGGCCCCACCAGCGATCACATTGTCGCCAATGGTGGTGTTGTCGGTGACGCCGCATTGACCGCCAAACACCACATTGTGTCCAATGACTGTAGAGCCTGCGATGCCTACCTGCCCCGCAAACAGGCAATCGTTACCGACAACCACATTGTGGGCAATGTGCACAAGGTTGTCGATTTTGCAGCCATTGCCAATTCGCGTATCACGCACTGTGCCATAGTCGATGCAGGTGTTGGCGCCAAGTTCCACATCGTCACCAATGGTAACCGCGCCCAAAGAGTGAATACGTGCCCAAACTTGTTCGTTGACGTCGCCTTGATCCCCAAGAGAAGCGCGGGCCTTTTCCACGCCACTGGCTTCTGGGGTTACAAATGACATGCCATCGGCTCCGATACGCGCACCAGGTTGACACCAGAACCGGTCACCAATGGTCACGCGTGCACCAATAGAAACGTGATCACGCAGAAGCCCGTTTTCGCCAATGCTGCTGTCGGCGCCAATGTGGCAAAACGGGCCGATTACCGTGCCCGCGCCAATCGTGGCACGAGGCCCAATCACGGCGTATGGTGCGATGGTTACATCTGCGGCAACCGTGGCGGTGTCATCGATCAATGCGGTTGGATGAATGCCTTTGGGGAAGTGTTGTCCCGGGTCCATCATGCGGGACAGGCCCGACATGGCATACCGGCCGCGTTTGGCGGTGATCGCCGCCTCCAGCCCCATGCTTTGCCAATCGGCCCCATCCCAAAGCAACGCAACGCGCGCCTGGCCTTTGGCGAGGCCGTCTGCAAACTTGGGATTGGTCAAAAGGGCTAGGTCGTCAGGGCCAGCCGAAGCTGGCTCTGAGACACGTTCTACAATCAAATCGGTGTTGCCATGCGCCTCCGCGTCAATTGCCGCAGCAATGTCCTGAACAGTGAACGCCATGCACGAACCTCCGAAGTGATATTGGAGGCGTTTTATCCCTGATGAGACGTCAACACCACCCCTTCGTTGGCCAGCGCATTCCAGATTTTGGCGTCACGGCCATAGATATCACGGCGATACTGCGCTGGTCCTTTGGCTTCGGTGTAGGCGGTGCGGTAGATGATATGCACCGGGATTGGCTGATCCAGATCCACACGGGTTTCGCGGCCTGTGTTCAGAGTTTTGTGGAAGAAGCTTTTGGGGGCACTCTCCTGAGGTTCCAAAAGTGTGTAGGCAAAATCAAACGGCTGTTGCAGGCGAATACAGCCGTGGCTGTAGGCGCGTACTTCGCGAGTGAACAACGCTTTTTGCGGTGTGTCATGCAGATAGATGTTGTGCTTGTTCGGGAACATAAATTTCACCAGCCCAAGCGCGTTGCGGTTGCCGGGGGCCTGCTTCATATCAAAAGGGAAGTTGCGGGTGGTGAACTGAGAGAAGTCCACAGAACCCCGGTTCACAGTTTGACCACGGCTGTTCACCAGACGCAGGTAGCTCACCGCATTTGGGTTCCGCTTCAGCATCGGCAGATATTCTTTGGTCGCAATCGAACGTGGCACATTCCAGGTTGGGTTGATCACCATATGGGTCATGGTGTCGGAGAACTCCGGGCTGCGGCGGTCAGATTGGTTTTTGCCAATCACAGACCGGGTGCGGAAGGTTAGCTTGCCGTCGTCAATCACTTTGGCGGTAAAGTCGGTCAAGTTGACAAGGATTTCACGTCCTACGATGTCACGGGTCAACCAACGCTCCCGTTCCATTGCCACCATGATCGACTTCAGACGTTCTTCGGCGGAAACGTTGATTTCTGTAATGGTGCCTTTGCCAGCGACGCCGTCACTTTCCAAACCATGCGCGATTTGAAACGCCTGAACAGCTTTTTCCAGGTCACGGTCGTACTGTGCGGTTGCGGAGCGCTGCATAAAACCCATGCGCATCAAACGATCGCGCAGGGCAATCACCGCATTGCCGGTATGACCCGGCTCCAATTTGGCCACAGGCACAGATTTGCCCCAGCCCCCGTTGGCGATCAGACGCTGCAGACGCAGCTTCTCTTTCATCAGGCGGGTGTATTCTTGGGTCTGCGGCGCCAGAGAGCGCAGGAAGGCCTTGGGGTCATCTGCCTCTGCAAAGCTGTGAACCAACTCTTTACGGTCGCGGCGTTGAATTTCCCGCACAATGCCGCTGTCCACGCGCGAGGGAACCAGCATACCGGAATTGATGTCACGGGCATATTTCAAATAAGCTTTGGTCAGGGCCACTTCGACCATGCCCAAATCACGGACACTGCGGGCGCCGGCCATCTGTGCCACCAGTTGGTCAGGATTGTACCGTTCTGCGGGAAGTGCGTGATCCTCTACTCGACCGAGGGCCGAAATGAGGGCTTTGCGGCGCGCAACGAAGGAATCACCCTCCCCTGTCCACACCGGTTCATAGGCTGTTTCCCGATAAAACGCGGCCACATCCGCATCTCGCGCCGCAGCTTCTGCAACGGCCTGTCTAAAAGCCGGAAAAGCTTGCGCCGCGCCTGAAAGCACCAAAACTGCAAAAATCGAGGCGAAAAAAGAACCGAGAATTCCGCGCGTTAGCATCCTGTGAACCATGTTACATTCCCAAAGTAAAAAGCCGTCCTGTAGGGTCGCTGAGTATAGTCTCGCCTGTCCAATCACAAGTTCGCAAACTGAATAAACCTTTATTCAACTGTTGCCGTGTTACCCAGATGATGTCGGGACCAGATGGAACACACTTCTCCATCAATTAAGCAAAGTTTCGCCGAAATATGGCACCAGGCTTGGTCAAGACAGAAAAGAACTCTTGGTTGAATATTCCCTATGTGGCATAAAATCCGCACATCTGAGGGGATGAAGATGAACATACGCCCGCGTAACATCGCGGTGGCAGGTTAGCGACGGGACAGGCGCTGAAACATGAATGAACCAAATGACTGCTCTTTGAGCATGACACGGCGCGGCCTGCTGGGCGCGTTTGCAGCAACCGCACTTGTGGCGGCACCAACTTATTCCAAGGCCGCAGGCTTCCTGCGCGGTGGAGGCGACATTCGCCGATTGAAGATGTACTCCGGTCGGACCGGTGAACGTATCGACACAATCTATTGGGTTGAAGGCAAATACATCAAAGACGCGGTGAAAGAAATCAACGCGTTTATGCGGGACTGGCGTACCAACGAGGTGATCAACGTCGACATCCGCACAGTTGATATCATGGCGGCGGCGCACAACCTTATGGATGTGAATGAACCCTATATGTTACTTTCAGGTTACCGCAGCCCAAAAACCAACGCGATGCTGCGCTCCCGCTCTCGCGGAGTGGCTAAAAACTCCCTGCATATGAAAGGTCAGGCCGCGGATTTGCGCCTTGGATCCCGCTCTGTGCATCAGATGGCCAAGGCCGCAGCTGCCTGTCGCGCCGGTGGCGTTGGCCGGTACTCCGGTTCCAACTTTGTGCACATGGACTGTGGTCCCGTGCGTCAATGGGGCCGGTAAACATCCCTCTTTCTGGTGGCTGTCCCATTACCAGTTCAGAATATTCAAAGGCGCCGCGTTCGGCGCCTTTTGTTTTGCGATAGTGATTATTGGCCTAGGATTTTTGAGCGGATTTGGCGTTAAGGCCTTCGCCAACAATTAGATCAAATTTGACCCGTACGGAGCTGAGTTCTTTATAAAAATTCAAAAGAAGACGCCAAGGCCCATTGATTTTTTCCAAGGCCGAAATAGATGCGACAACCGTTCCGATATCCGAACGCCCTTCCATCATCAGAAAGCCGCCGATCATCAATATGCCAACAAGCCCAATGCCGCTGAGAATGTTCATCATGAACTTCATCGAGAGCTTCAGTCGAAAAATGCCGCGGCGGGTTTCATAAATTTGGTCAAAATCATCAAGCACCGCCTGTTGCGCAGCTTCCATTTCTGCCAGGTTCTCCTCGGACAAGGTTCCAGCAGCGTGGCGCAGCACAATTGTGCGTTCCTTTACGCGTTTGTTCACCCGCTCCTGCAAAAGGAGCACAATAAAGGCCTGCGGTACCACCACAGCCACAAGAAAGCCGCCAAGATAGGGTTGGGTTGCGGCCACAAAAGACACAACGGACACCAACGTGCCCAACTGTACCACCGGGTTGGCCAGTGCCTGCCCCACAAAGCGTCCAACTTCCTCCGATTCCGCAGAAATGATCGTCGCAATTGTGCCGGTTGATTGTTTTTGGATCGCCAGGTCCTGTGACGTATCGTGGCGCGCTTCGTAAACCGCTGCACGTATTCGCCGGATCGTGGCTTCCCCCAGAAGGTTGCTGCGATAGTTCAGTATAAATTTGAAGATGTTGGTGACCACAATCACCACCAAATAACCACCGCACATCCAAAGCAAGGTCTGAACTTCAAGGTCCGGTCCAAGACTGTTGATGATGTCTTTCTGAAACTGAAGCGGCACCGCGGCCAAAGCGGCCACAACAAGCGACAGGGCCACCAAAAGGATTTGCACCTTCCCGGTGGCCCGCAAAATACGAGCATAGAAGCGGATCATGATCTCATCTCAAGGCCAGCCTGCGAACAGGCAAAATCAGCGCAAACTCAATCACCTAACCGCTAAGAAGTCTAGCCTTCGTAGCGCCAACCACCGCGTCGCTCGGCCAACTCGCGCTCGCCCGGCAAAAGTGTGCCCAGTTTAACCTGACCGGCCCTGGATGCGTTCTCAGAAACCATGGACGCTGTTTCTGTCACGGCGGGCGGCGCTTCTGCCGTCGAAGGGTCGGGCGTTTCTGCGACTGGCGTCACCTGATGCGCGGTTGCACTGCGCACCGGATCGGTGACCTCAGTAACTTTGGATCGGCCAAGTTGAACCACGACAAAAAATGCCGCTGCAGCGAGCACCGCCGACAAAAACACGTTCCAGCCAAATCCCAAAATTGTGATCAGCAGAACCGCAAAAGCGGCCAACAGAGCAACGGTCGAACTTTTCTTTTTTGTGTCTTGAGCCATATGTGTTCCTCCCCGAACTGGCAAAACTATAGATCTCCCCTGCCATACCACCTAGGAAAACATGGGCTTTGCCAATTGGCCTTTGGTCGCAACCTCCCCAGAAACCGCAATCGCCCTGCGTGGATCGCCAGCATTTTATACATCGAAGAGTCAATTTTCAGAGTCTCTCAACTTCTTCTCGCTAGTCGATATGGACCAACCAGTGGGAGCTGAAAATTGGATCAACTAGTAAAAGCCGCCTCCGCAGAAGATCTCTTCGCGTTGATAGACGCGGCACCAACCGACGTTCAGACCGGCCCGATTGCAGGGCTGATGAAAGACGGCGATATCTCTGACCTTATGTTGTCTGTGGTCGCTGGTGATTTTGATGCGGTGCGTGAAAATGCCAAAGTGGGCAGCGGTGTGAACTTTCAGGGCGCGTTCGGCACCAGCCCGCTGTTGTTTGCCGCCACACTGCAAGAGCCAAAGATCTTCCGGTTTTTGCTCGACAACGGCGCACGCATTGACCTGAACCTCGCCGCAGATGCCTCCGCTGTCACATGGGCGGCGCGCTATGGGTCCATCGAAACCATGGCCTGCGTCATTGAGACAGCCCTAAAACGTGAAGACCGCTCCCACGCGATTTTCTTTCAGGCGTTGGAAGGCGCCGTTCAAGCCCATGCTCCAGAACCAAAACTCGACCGCCTGGTGGGCTTTGGCTTCAACTTCATCTTACAAAGCCCACAGAAATGGGGCCCGATGCACGTTGCGGCGCGATTGGGCTCTATCGATGTCATCAAGAAGCTGACCTGTTATGGCCTGGATGTATCCGACTCAGGCGACAGCGGCCGCACCCCATTGCATGTCGCTGTGGAGGCCTCAAATTATGAGACTTTGAAAGCGCTGATTTCGCAAGGTGCGGACTTGAATGCGCAAGACAACCGTGGCGAAACCCCAATTTTCTATGCTTCCAGCACCGACGGCGGACGCATGTTTGACACGTTGGTCGAACTGGGGGCCGATCCGGCTGCACGCCGCAAAGATGGCGGCACAATCTTGCATAAGGCCGCAGCAGCAGGAGATGTCCGCCTGTATGAACGGTTGATTGGCAAAGGCATTGGCCTTGAGGATCAGGATTCCAAAGGCAACACCGCCTTGCACGCGGCATCAGCTGCGAGTCAGCTGGTCGCAATGCGCAAGTTGCACACCCTTGGGGCTGACCTGGAAGCGTTGAACGCCCGGGGCGAGACACCAATCTTCCTGACCATCAATGCGGACAATCCGGCAGCGTTCCGGGCTTTGGAAACATTGGGCGCCGATCTGACCAAACAGCGCAAATACGGCGCCAGCCTGCTGCACGACGCCGCGCGGTGGGGACGTTTGGAAGTGTTGCAAACCCTGCTGGAACGCGATGTCAACGTGGACAGCAAAAACGAATTTGACGAAACACCTCTGCATTTCGCCGCCAAGTTTGGCCACGTGGAGGCCATCCAAAAACTGCATGAGTTTGGCGCCAACTTGGAAGCCGAAAACAAGCAAGGCGAAACCCCGATCAACAGTTCGATGGAGGCCTTGGGCCGTGTGTCCTTTGCCACTCTGTCGCAGCTTGGTGCCAACACCAAGACCCTCAACCGCTTTGGCGAAGGCTTGATCCACTCCTCTGCACGCTGTTCCGACTTTGGGATTTTTGAAAAGGTGATTGAGGAAGGCGTCGACGTCAACGCCACATCCGAGATTGGCGAAGGCGCATTCCACTATGCCGCGCGATCTCCGCTGGCACAGAAGAAATTCGAAGTGCTGACGCTTCTGGGGGCTGAAATTGAGGCCGAAGATGACCGTGGCCGCACTGCTATGCACTCGGCCGCAGAAGCCAAAAACATGCCCGGCATCACCGCGCTGTATGACATGGGTCTGAGCCCTATTGCACAGGACAAACAAGGCGTTACACCTTTGCACCTCGCCGCCGGTTCAAGCCGGTCTGAAGGTACAAAAGCAATCAAGGCTTTGGTTGGTATGGGCGCTGACCCCAACGCAACCGACGGCAACGGGCGCACACCACTGCATGCAGCTGCGGAGTCTGGCCATGCCAGCAACATTCGCGCGCTGATCAAATTGGGTGCCAAAATTGATGTTGTTGACCCGAACAAAAACACACCGCTGCACCTTGCGATCATTGCGGAGAAAAAAGACACCGCTGATGAGCTGTGTAAGCAAGGCGCCAACATGGACGCACGCAATATTGACGAACGCAATCCGCTGCATCTTGCTGGTCAGGCCCAGACCCGTCGCATGGCGCTGATCCAACTTCTGATCAAACGCGGCGCGGACATCAATTGGCGTACCGGCCTTGGCGAAACCGTGGCCCATATGATCGCAGAGGACGACGACCTGAAACCTGTGGTTCTGATCCGTCATATGGAAGACTTGGCTGATCTGGGGGTCGATTTCTACTTCCGCAATCGCAAGGGTCTTGGAGCACTGCAAATTGCCCAGGAACACATCGAAAGCTTTGGCGAAGAATGGGAACGCAAAAAAATTGCAGACATTCGCAAAAAGCGCGGTCGCGTAAGTAAGAAGTGACCACTAACATAAAAAGGGCGGCCGAGTTGGCCGCCCTTTTTGGTTTAGTTCGGAAGCAAAAACAGAGTGATGGCTGGGAAAGCCACGAGCAGGATAACCCTGACAATATCAGACCCCACAAACCAAATCACGGCACGATAGGTCTCCACCATCGGCGTGCTACGATCCATGGCGTTGATGATGAAAAGATTCATGCCCACCGGCGGCGTGATCAAGCCAACTTCCACCACAATCAGCACCAGAATACCAAACCAGATCGCCACATGCTCTGCGCTCATGCCAAAATCTAATCCGAGGATCACCGGAAAAAAGATTGGCACGGTCAAAAGGATCATGCTGAGGCTGTCCATCAGGCACCCGAATACCAGATAAAAAGCCAAGATCAGGCACAGCACCATCCAAGGCCCAAGGCCGAGGCCAATCACCCAGTTGGACAGCTCCTGTGGAACCTGGCTGAGCGCGAGAAAGCCATTGTAGATGCCAGCGCCCAGTACGATGAAAAAGATCATCGCGGTGCTTGTGGCTGTGGAAATGATGCAGTCCTTCAAGATGGACCACGTGAGGTTGCCTTTGACCAAGGCAATCAATCCGGTGCCTGCGGCACCAACGGCTGCGCCTTCGGTTGGCGTAAACCAGCCAAAATAGATACCGCCCACCACAGCGCCAAAAACCAACAGGACCGGCCAAACGTCAAGCAACGCGCGGTACCGCTCTGCCATTGGAACTGCAGGACGCGTACCTGCGGAGTCCGGGTACAGGCGCACATAGATCGAGATGGTCAGCATGTACCCAAGCGCGGCGAGAATGCCGGGAACAAAGGCGGCCAAGAAAAGCTTGGCGATATTTTGTTCCGTCAGGATGGCGTAGATCACCAAGATCACAGACGGCGGGATCAGAATACCCAAGGTGCCGCCGGCCGCCAAAGTGGCTGTCGAGAAGCCGCCGGAATATCCGTACCGACGCATCTCCGGCAAAGCCACGCGGCTCATTGTGGCTGCGGTTGCAAGTGAAGAACCGCAGATCGCGCCAAAGCCGGCACAGGCCCCAACGGACGCCATGGCTACACCGCCCTTTTTGTGCCCAAGCCAACTCTCTGCGGCCTTAAACAGCGCCTTAGACATGCCCGACTGGGTGGCAAACTGCCCCATTAGCAGGAACATCGGAATTATGGTCAGGGAATAGCTCGAAAAGGTCGTGTAGGTTTCCGACTTGAGTTTTGCCAAGAACATGTTGGGGTTGCCGGTCACCATATAGAGACCGCCCAATCCACAAAGCATCATCGCAAGCCCAATCGGCGCGCGCAGGAAGATCATCACCAGCAGAACAGGAAACGACAGGTAGCCAAGTTCCAGGTTTGTCATTGTGCGCTCCCCCCAATTGCATGGGTGGAACCGCGCCCTGTGAGCGCGGTGTAGACGCGCATCATTGCGCAGTACACAGCCACAACCGAAGCCACGGAAGCTGCAGCGAAACTTGCTGCATAGGCCCACCAGACTGGAAATTGTAACAGAAAGGTGGTTTCGCCATAGGCGTATTTACTTTGCAAACCTGCGAACAAGCGCCAAGTGATCAACACAATCACCGCCGCCAAAACACATTCCCAAAAAGCAATCAGGTAGCGGTTGACACGTTGTGGCAAAAAGTTTGTGAAAACGTCCACGGTGGCATGCGCGCCGTGCAGCTGACAAATCGGCAAGAACGCAAAGATGGCAAAGGCCACGCCCGCTTCAAGCAACTCAAAGTCGCCGTTAACAGAGCCTACGCCGGATTGCTGCAGCCAAGTGGCAAAGCCCTGCGCCGTCGCTTCCAGAAACGGCGCATGTGCCAAGGTGCTGATTGTTCGCCCTATTATGCTAACGCATGTCAGTACGATAAGCGCGGTGAGCACCAAACCGCCAAGAATCGCTGTGCTCTGCGCAATGGCTCTGATTGCCCTGTGCATATTGCCTCTCCCCCTACCCTTTGAGACGCCCATATCACGGCATCTTCCCAGTTGGTTCATAGTGCTAGGGGGCCAGTACGCCCTTTGCCAGCAATTTTGCGCGCCGATCACAAAAAATGTGACAGCACGCCCCAAGACGAAACCGTATTGGTAACAGGTGCTGCAGTAGATTGCTATTTGCGGAGGTATGTGGTGCCCAAGGAGGGAACCTGTTTCTTATTGCAACTTGTTGCAAATTGCGGATCTTCCTTTTTCCTGTCGCTCATAGTGACATTTTAGGCAAGCAAACCACCGCAACTTGTTGCAAGCAATTAGATGCACAAAGGTGGCTCAAATGGTGGCTTAAAACTCAATTACGTCACCGGCATTAAGCGGCCGCAGACAGGACCAGAAAACACTGCATTGCAGCTTTCCCAAAACTGCCGCTAGAGCATAAGTGCAGCACTTTGGTGGGTTGGATGCGGACAAAGCCGCCCAAAGACATCCTCAACTGAATGTCCGCTTTCCTTTGTCGGTTAGTCTCATTAGGACTGAAAAGCGTGATGTCACGTTGGGGGAAACTATGCCAAGAATTCTTGTAACTGGCGCATCAGGCCGGATTGGGCAGGCATTTTTTGCTGCGTTTCAGGAGCAATATGACTTTGTGCTTACCGATCTGAATGAACCCGAATATCCAGTCTCGGGGCCACATCGCTTTGTGCAATCTGATCTGACTGATGCCAATGCCTCAGACACTTTGTGCCAAGGTATAGATGAGGTTGTTCATTTGGCGGGCGTTCCCGACCCAGATGCCGCGTTTGCAGATGTACTGCCAGCCAACATCCTGGCAACAACCTATCTGATTGAAGCCGCTCGAAAGGCGAGTGTCAGCCACTTCGTCTATGCCAGCAGTGCGCAAACCATCGAAGGATACCCCGTAGACCGACAGATCGTTTCAGGTATGGCCGTTGCTCCGGCCAATCTCTACGGCGTCTCGAAGTGTTACGGGGAAGCTCTGTGCTCCCTTTATGCAACGAAACACGGCATGTCCTGTGTCTCGTTGCGAATTGGATCTTTCGAACCCGCAGATGGCCCGCCGCTTGAAACCAAGCGCGATTTGAGCGCGTGGCTTAGCCATCGTGATGCAACTCATCTGATTGATCGGGCGATCCAAGCTGAGATCAATGGAAGTTTTATCGCGCACGGCATCTCCGACAACCGTTTCAAGCGACTTGATCTGACCGAAACCTGCAAAGTCTTGGGATATGCGCCGCAGGATGATGCGTTCTCAACCTTCCCAATACCCACCTCTTGAACCCGCCATTCGTTCGCCATGAGGCATTGGTAAGTGTCGGCTATGTGCCGCCGTGTACCACAAGTTGCACCGACGGCAGCTCTGGACCGTTAGCTGACCTAATCATTTTGGGCGGACAGCGGACTTTCGCCGCGAGCCGTGTGAACGACTGATATGTGGGGCGAAGTGTGAGTTCGCCGCGGTTCCGCCAGTAGCTGCCTTGAAAAAGTTTTTGAGGGACAATTCAACCCCGCATGCGTTCGAACTTGGGATCGAATGGCGAAGGTTCGATAACATGCGCAACAATGCGCTCACCGCACAAGTCAAGTTGGAGCGATGATCCGACAGCGGCAAAATCGGGTTTCACAAAGGCATAGGCCAGATTCATTTCGACACGGTGGCCATAGTCGCCGGACGTGATGGTGCCAACCGCTGTGTTGCCTTGCATGAGCGATGCGCCCGGGTGGGCCGGGGCGCGGGTCGTGTCGATCTTAAGGGTGACCAGTTTGCTTTGCGGTCCGGCGGCCTGTCGTTTCAGCAGTGCCTCTTTGCCGATGAAATCCTGCTTGTCCAGTTTGACGAACCGCGACAGGCCCGTCTCGAACGGGTCGAATTCGGTAATGAGTTCTGCTTTCCAGTGCAGAAAGCCTTTTTCCATGCGCATGGAATCAATGGCGCGCGCGCCGAAGAGTTGCAAACCATGCGCTTTCCCGGCCTCGCGCAAAGCAAGGTAGGCGGCATAAAGCGATGCGTTTGGCACGTGGATTTCATATGCCAGTTCTCCCGAAAAGCTGACGCCCATCACCACTGCAGGTGCAAACCCTACAAAACATTCGCGCACCGAAAGCCACGGGAACGCCGCTCGTGACCAGTCGCCGCGCGCGCACTCGGAGAGCACGGCGCGCGCATTTGGCCCCGCCAGAACCAATATCGTGTAATCATTGGTGAGGCTGCGAAGCTGAACATCTTCCCTGGGATCCAGATGTGCCCTAAGCCAATCCATGTCATGGTATTCCGAAGCCGCGGCAGATCCGTACCAAACCCGGATCGGCCCGCGATCGGATGCAGGCAGGTTGGCCACCGTCGCTTCTGCTTTGACACATCCGTGATGGTTCAGCAGATATCCCAATCCCACTCGGCCTTCGCGTTTGGCAACGGTTCCGCACATTATGCGATCAAGAAAACCGTGGCGGTCCTTTCCGGTGATCTCGATGCGGTTGAAGCCGTTGACTTCTGCCATGCCGACCTGCGTCGACACTATTTTGACCTCTGAGGCGACCACCTCAAAGGCTTCATCGAAATCAAAGCTGAAAGACGGGTGGAAGTCAGGCGAAGGTTTAATGTAGTCAACGCGCTCCCACCCATTCACCACGGTAAACTCCGCGCCTTCGGCGGCCAGAACAGGCGTCAGGGGCGTTGTTTTCGCATTGCGTCCAGCGGGGCGGTGTTCGTGCGGGAAATGAAATCGGAATTCGTTCTGGTAATCCTCGATTGCCTTGAGGGAGGTGAGCTCAACCGTCGCATGGCCGGTGAACCGGCGCGGGTCGATCACCCAGGTGTCATAGCACGCTTCGCCATGCACGATCTGCTGTGCCAGAAGCCACCCATGACCGCCCCCTTCGCCCAGCCCGGCCCGCAAACCGATGATGCAGAAGGCATTGCGTTTGCCGGGGATCGGGCCAACGAGAGGCGCACCGTCTATTGTGTAGGTGATCGGGCCATTCACAACCCGTTTTATCCCAACCTCCGTCAAGACGGGCATACGTTCAAACGCACCTTCCAGCACGTCCATTACGCGGTCAAGATCATCAGGACACAGGTCGTTCGAAAAGCTGTGGCTGATCCCGTCTAAACCCCATGTTTTACAATTCTGTTCGTAGAAGCCGACGAGAAGACCGTTTTTTTCCTGGCGGGAATAGTAGTCGGAGATTGGGCACCGTAGCAGAGGCATACGATGACGGGCCTCTGCGATGGCGGGAATATCTTCGGTCACGAAATACTGGTGTTCCATCGATGCTACGGGATGTTGCACCCCCATCATCGCGCCGATCTCGTTCACGCGGTAGCCGCCTGCATTGACCACGATATCGCAATCAATGTCTCCGTGCTCCGTGTGTACAGTCCAGGTGTCGTCCTTGCGCTGTGTCAGGCCGGTGACAGGCGTGTTGCGATAAACCTCTGCCCCAGCTTTGCGGGCATGAAAGGCAAGCGCCTGGCAGAGCTGGGCGGGATCGATATCACCGTCTTCGCCATCCCATAGGCCGCCCAGAAGGTTCTGGGTGGAAATGAGCGGGTGGCGACGCGCGCATTCTTCCGCGTCGATCACCTCGTATTCCACGCCCATGCCCCGTGCCATCGACGCGAAGTGGCGATAGCCTTGCATCTGCTCTTCGGTGTTGGCCAAGCGAATACCGCCGTCGCCGTGATGATAACCGACGGGATACTCCGGATCGTCCCGAAGCTTCCTATAAAGAGCGATGGAGTGGGACTTGAGGCCCACCATCGTCTGGGTCATGCCAAAGTTCGTGACCTGCGCTGCCGAATGCCATGTCGTGCCGGACGTCAGTTCATCCCGTTCGACCAAGGCCACATCGGACCACCCCTCCTGCGTGAGATGATATAGGGTTGAGCAGCCCGCGATGCCGCCACCGATGACGACTACTTTAGTCCTGGGCTTCATGCTGGGCTCCTCTACCTGTTGCCGCAATCACCCTGACAAACGCGTCATACTTTGAAAATTCTTTTTATTATGGGTATAACCTCAGAAATTCTGAGGTTATCACGTGACACTTTCTCTTCGCGCCATGCGGTACGTACAGGCCGCCCTAAAACATTGCAGCATCACGGGCGCTGCTGAGGTCACACATGTCACTCCATCAGCCATCGCGGCCGCATTAGATCAGGCCGAAGCTGTGTTCGGTATGGCGCTGGTCACGCGCGCTCGGGCCAAAGGCATCTTTCCGACCGCTGCAGGCCGCGATGTTGGAAGGCGTATCGATGACTTGCTGGAGCGCTACGACGAATTGCTCACGAGCGTTTCCGATCTTCACTCAGACATCTCTGGGAATCTGAGAATTGGTTACAACGCGCCGATTGCACCGGCGTTTTTACCGCATCTGGCCGCGCAGATGCAGGAAGCCAATCCCGGCGTGACGTTTACCCTAACCGAAGGGGATAACAATTCAGTTCAGACCGGTTTGATTGACGGGCAATTCGACGTGATCCTGTTCGTCGAAGAACTGCCCAACCTGCAGATCGAGACGCGTCCGCTTATCTATGCACCCACCTATTGCCTGTGTCCCACGGACCATCTGCTTGCTCAGCATGCGACGGTCACCGTTTCCCAAATTGTCGCCGAAAGGCTGATACTGTTGGATCGACCGGCCGCACGCGGGTACTATTTGGATCTGCTCGAACAGAACGGCGGAGAACTTCACATTGTGGCAACTGCCAATTCTACGGAAATGGTCCGGTCGCTCGTCGCCTCGAAAGTCGGGATTTCTCTTTTGAACATGAAACCATGGGACCTGCCGACTTATGCAGGACCAGATATCCGGATACTACCGATCCAGGACCATAGCTGCGGCGTCACGCTCTCACTTGGGTTTTCGCCAGGACCGAAGCGAAAATTGGTTCAGACTTTCGTTGAAAGCTGCGTTACATTTTTTGACGGGCCGACGAGCGCGAACTTGACTGTTTCTATGGCTTGATGCGCCGCAAAAACGCCACACCGTGGTTTCCAGAAAGGCGGCATCCCGAACATTTGTAGATCGTTCTGCATTCAATACTTTGAGGGCGTAGCTTCCATTTGCTGTTTGATGGATCAGCGACCGCTTTGGGCCGGTAGCTGACCTAATCACTTTGGGCGGAGAGCTGACTTTCGCTGCGGTTATCGCCAATGTCCGCTCCAAGTAGGCCATGTTACTTACGCACCGCTCAATTTGCGAAACTTAGTTGGGGAAATACCAAACCAGCCGGCAAATGTGCGGCGGAAGCTGTTGACCTCGCTGAACCCAAGATTGAAGGCTACCTCAGCGACGGAAAGATCAGTTCCTGATAGCAGCGATCTGGCGCGGTCTGTCTGTTCGGCGACCCGTATCTCTTTAAAACTGATGTTCTCCACAGAGAGCTGCCGTTGGAGCTTTCTCACGCTGATGCCTAACGTGGACGCCACCGTTTCAATGTCGGCGTGCCCCATGGCGAGTTGCGCGCGCAAGGCATTTTCAACCACCTCTTTGGTGGTGGAGGGTGTTTGGCGGGACCGCACATCCCGGATGCCTGCCAAGGTCATCTCAAGCCGCGCGTCGGTTGTCCGCGGATTAGGGGTTTCGATGTCTGACAAAGGGATCGCAATGCTGGCGGCGGATCCACCGACGCGCACTTCGACATTGTAGATGTATTGCAGCGCGGTTTCGGTGCCACGGTGCATCTCCGGCAGCTCCACCCAACTGGGGCGCCATCGGGGTCCGCAGAACTCGCGCACCACACTTTGCAGCACAAACGGCAGGTCCTGATCGATCAGATTTGCGCCGGCGGTGCCGCCGAGCATGGTGTCAAACCCAAGTACAAAATGGTCTCCGGCCACGCGCGTGCGCAAAACAGACCCTCTTTGCAGAAACGGCAGGATTTTTTCCGCCCGCGTCAGCGCCACATCCAGCTTCGGCGCGCCGAGCACATAGTCTGCGTAGGCCCCAAAAGCGGCGTAGCTGAAGTCTTGCGTGATATAGGCGCCGATGTGTTTTTCCGAGAGCTTTAAGCTGGCGGCCTGCATGAACCGTGCCTGAAGCCGAAAGGGGATGAACACGGGCGGGCCTTCCATGACTGCTCGGGACAGCCCGGCTTCTTTCAGTGCATGTTCGGACACCCGTGGCGACGCGATTTGGTCAAGCTGTTGAAGCGTAGGGCGAAACGCCAAGGTGCTTTGCAAAACCGTGTCCATGACGGGCAGTTTGTCGTGAAATGATCACTTTTGGAAGTGGCGATACCGCCGCCCGAAAATTACCTTCAGCTCCGAGAGACGAACAGCCCAAACTGAGAGTTGGAGACCAAAGATGAAACGACGTTCCCTTCTGAAAGTTGCTCTGACTAGCGCCCTGATTGCGGCTCTTTCGGTGCCCGCGATCGCCACGGCCGACAAGGCACCCAATGTGAGTGAAGGGCTGCCAATGACGGCACGGACCGTACCGGTGCCTGCGGGTGTGTCCCCGGAAATGGCCGGGCTCATCGGCAGCCGTCAAGTTGATATGCATGCGGAGACGCCATCCTCCACCGAGCAATGGCTTGCTTTGCAAGCTGAATTTGACGCTGCCTCCCTGCACGGGGTCGCAACTTTGCTTGAGATGACCGGCGCGGAATTTGCCGTCGAGAATGTGGCAGGGGTGACCACCTACCGTGTCACGCCAACCAACATTGATCCTCGGTGGGAAGGCGCCGTTTTTGTGCACGTACACGGCGGCGCGTTTGTGTTTAATGGGGGCGAGGCCGCCATGGCCGAGGCGATCTGGATGGCGCATGGTTTAGGTGTTGAGGTGGTGTCTGTCGATTACCGCCGCCCACCGCTGCATGCGTTTCCGGCGGCAACAGACGATGTGATCGCCGTATGGCAGCAGGTTATCAAGGACCATGACCCAGCCAAGGTTGCGATGTTTGGCACCTCTGCTGGGGGCAACCTGACGCTGTCGACGGTTTTGCAACTGCGCGACATGGGTGTCCCGTTGCCCGGTGCCGTTATGGCCGGCACACCCGCTGTGGATCTGGCGCAGACGTCGGACAGCTGGATCACCTTGCAGGGCCTCGATCCCCTTGGCGCCCGCGAGGGGGTGATTGAAGGTACATTTGACCTTTATTCCGGCGGAACTGACATGACTGATCCGCGCCTGTCCCCGATCTACGCCAATCTGGACGATCTGCCGCCGACGGTTCTTCTAACCGGCACACGTGACCTTTTGTTGAGCGACACCGTGCGCATGCATCGCGCCTTGCGCGCGGCAGGAGTTGTCGCCGATCTGCACGTCTATGATGGGCAGTCCCACGGTGACTATATGGCGGGTTTCTTTGTGAACGCACCGGAGACGCATGATGCGTGGCGTGAGCTCAACACCTTCTTTGACCTGCATCTGGAGTGACCCGACATGACTGTTTTTGCGAAACTCCCACTTCTTTTGTCTGGCCTTTTGGCAACCCAAATTGCCCACGCAGAGCCTGCGACAGACTTCACCAAAATGCTTGCAGCGGAGGCCTTTACCGGACGGATTGAGCCCAGTGAAAGCGCTCTGGTGGCCAATTCGGTGCGCGGCATCCTCACGGCGGTGCATTTCAAGCCGGGCGACACTGTTGAGAAAGGCCAGTTGTTGTTTGAAATTGCCTCCGCAGCTTATGAACAAAAACTCGCGGCCAGTCTGGCGGTCGAAAACCGGCGGCAGGCCGAATTGACAACAGCAGAGGCCGAGGCGCAACGGCTGGCGAAACTTGGCACGCGCGATGCAGTGTCTGAACAGGCCGTTCAGGACGCAATGGACCGGTTGATCCTGGCCAAGGTGGCGCTGCAAGAGGCACAGGCGCACCGCGCATTGGCGGAGCTTGAGCTGGCCTCGACGCAGATCAGGGCGCCGATTTCTGGGCAAATTGGTCTCGCCCATAAACAGGTGGGCACCTATCTGGACATCGAAAACGGTCAAGCGCTGGCACAGATTGTGCACACCGACACGGTCCGCGTCGTATACGGCATGCCGTATAACTCCCTGATCGCGCTGGACCAGTCGACGCCAGAGGGATTGAGCGTGTTGATGGAGCGCTTTCAGATCGACGTGCATTTGCCCGGTGACGCTTTGCCACTGGCGCAGGGTGGCCGCGTGCTTTTTTCTGAAAGCGTGCTGGTTGGGGAGGAAACCCTACGTATCTGGGCCGAAATCCCAAACCTTGAGCGCGGCCTCATTCCCGGCTTGAACGTCGACGTCAAAGTCAGCCTGCCAAACTAAACCAGGTCGCGCACCCGGCGCGGCCCACTTTCCCTCTTTCTGCAGGAGCAGCCGTATGGCCCGGTTCAGCGATCAAATCCACACACTTAAATACCTGTTCATCGCGGTCGCGGCGATACAGCTGGTGACCGCGGCTTCAGGCACCATCGTCGCGCTTTATTTTGCCCAAACCGGCGCGTCTCAGGAAATTGCAGCGCTGGCACCTGCCGCCTATTCGTTGGGGTTCCTGATCGGCTGTTTTTTCATTGCAGGCTGGATCACCAGCATCGGGCATATTCGTGCGTTTTCCGCGGCGGCGGCCATCTGTACTGCTGCCGCTCTGCTATTCTCTGTGACCGACCACGAGCCCACGCTGCTCATCGTGCGCTTGATGACCGGCGTTGCAACCGCAGGTCTGTTTGCCATCGGTGACGCCTGGATCAGCGAAACCGTCGAAGAACAATCGCGCGGTCGCCTGCTTGCCGTGTTTGCCATTATCCTCGGGTTGATGTCGGTTCTCAGTCAGATTCTCGTCATCGTGACACCCGACGACCTGAACCAGTCCTTTGTGCTGATGTCCCTGCTCTACTGTCTGGCCATTGTGGTGATCGCTGCCACTCCCAGCACGCCGCCCGAGGGCAAAGAACGCGCAAATGTACGTTTCAAAGCGCTGTTTATAGACGCGCCAACCGCCGCCTTTGGCGCGCTCACCGTCGGCATCGTGTCAACCGTGTTTATGAATGTTGTGCCATATCGGGCGGCGGTCATTGGCATTGATGCTGCGGATGTCGCCATCGGCATCGCTGCGATCTACGTCGGGCGTATTCTTTTTCTCTATCCGCTTGGATTTGTGTCCGACCGCATGGATCGGCGCCGCGTCATTGTCGTGACCGCAACAATCGCTACCGCCGCGCTTGCAGCTTTTGCCACCTTTGCCACCGGCGACGGCGTGCGTCATGCTGCCATCGTCGGCACGCCGCTCTACATTGCCATGCTTGCCGGATTGGTCCTGCTGGGCGGCTCGATGCTCACCCTCTACTCGCTGCTTTTGGCCCATGCGATGGACCGCACTGTGCCCGTCTACGTCGCGTCCAGCGCCGTCACAATGCTGTTTGTCTTCACCATCGGCGGCATCGCTGGGCCCCTCATGACCAGCGCGCTTTCAGCGGTCTTGGGTGATGCGGCCATGGGGTGGATGCTTGTTGTTGCGATGGCAGCCTTCGTGCTCTTCACCGCTCTCAGGATCAAAACAGTGGCCCCGGCAGCCAGAGCAGAACAAACCCACTTTAAGCCGACCGAAACCAACAGCCTCAAATCCGTCCCCACTCAGAAACGGTAAGGTAGGAAACCATGATGACCACCCCCTCCACAAACTTCTTTCGCGCGGAAAAGGCCACTCTGCTGATCTGGTTGGTATTTATTGCCTTGAGCTTCGCTGGCGACCTCATCAAGCCAACGGCCATGGGCTCCAGCATGTCCTGGCTTTTGCTGGGCGGTATTTTTGGGGTGATGCTGTCCGCGGTCTTCCGCGTGGTGCACCACGCTGAGTGCCTGGCCGTCATCTTTGGCGAGCCTTATGGCACGTTGATCCTGACATTGTCGGTGATTGGCATCGAGGTGGCTCTGATCACCGCTGTTATGCTGACCGGGGACAACAACCCGACGCTGGCCCGCGACACGATGTTTTCCGTGCTGATGATTGTCATGAACGGCTTGGTTGGTCTCAGCCTGCTCATTGGGGGGCTGCGGCACGGTCTGCAGGTGTTTAACCTCTCGGGCGCCAATGCCTACCTTGTGGTGCTGCTGCCTGTGGCTATCGTCAGCCTTGTCTTGCCAAGCTTCACCACATCCGCGCCGGGCGGTGGTCTGTCGGCTTTGCAGACCGTCTTCATGATCGCCATGTCCGTGGTGCTTTACGGGATTTTCCTTGTCTACCAAACCGCCGGCAAGCCCGAGATTTTTCGACAGCCTGAGGAAGACCTGCCAACCACTGGCGGCTCAAATGTACATCATCTGGAAACGAAGAGCATCGGCTTCCATGTTCTTTGGTTGGTGCTGGCGATGTTGCCCTTGGTTTTGATGTCCAAAAAACTGGCGCTTTTTGTTGATTTCAAATTGCTGGAATTTGGCGCCCCCGTCGCGCTGGGTGGCTTTCTGGTGGCAGCCATGATCCTGACACCGGAAGCTCTCGCTGCACTGGATGCTGCGCGGGCCAACAAACTCCAACGGGCCGTGAACATCTGTCTGGGGTCAGCTTTGGCAACAATCGGTCTGACGGTGCCCGCTGTGCTGATTGCAGCGCATTTTGTTGGACTTCCCATTGAACTTGGGCTCGGCGGGGCGGAAATCGTGCTCCTGGCGCTGACAATGGGGATCAGCATCCTGACCTTTGTAGGCACCCGCACCAATGCACTTCAGGGCGTCGTGCATCTGGCCGCTTTCATGACCTATGTGTTTTTGATATTTGACGCATGACCGTGAGTCTAAGGTGCGCTGCGTGATCTCAAAACGCAGCCGCTCAATAGAGGGCTCGCTGGAGACCGATTTGATACCCGCCAAGTCGGACCTTTACTGTCTGGCGCGTGAAGGTCCGCTATGGGCCGTCTGCGGAACTTTGCAAAGTCCGCTATCTGCGCATAACCGACTTTGACCGCTTCCGCAGCACTGAATCTGGAGTATTTCTCTTTTGGTTGGCTGCTTTCCTCAAATTCAGGCAACAACCATGCACAGACATCTAACGGCGGCTTCTCGATCAATGTGGTAGGTATCACCACCCGTGAGTTATCGAAGCAAGCAGTACGGGCTGCGAACGTCCAATGTTCACCAGGTTGAAGTAACTAGATGAAGTAAGAGCCGCTGAAGAATTACAAGCTCGGCGACAATGAGCATTTCACGCCTCACTTGATGGCCGCAGAGCTGGAGGGTTTGATTTAAGAAGCGTGATCCCAGCGAAAGCCAAAAGGTGGCTCAGATGGTGGCTTGAAACTTCAAGTCGCCAATTTTTATTTTCAAAATCAATACATTAATGCGGATATGTGGTGCCCAAGGAGAGCATGCCGAAACACAACTTTTTCAGAGAGATGGCGGTCCCAATGCGTTGAAAAAGCGTTCAATTCACCTGAACGATCACTTCTCGTCCAGTATCGCATTTCTTGACCAAAACTCCAAGAACCACAGAATCATTGGTGGGCGAAGAAAGGCTGTCGCTTCCAAATCTCCAAACCCAAACCGGCGCGACAACACGCTACACGTTCGCCCCCAACTTCCTGATTCTGTCGGAAACACGGTCCAAGGACGTCGGATTGTCGGCTTGGTTTTGATCCGAACTTTATGAACGTCTAAGCAAGACGAATTTCGAAAGCGCTGCTATTCCGCGCGATTTCCTCCGCCTCGTGATTTGCGTCCCATAGCAACAACTCAACTCGAGCCGCGTCCACTGTGTCAGAGATGTCAGAACAAACATCCTTGAGACGGCAGTTTTTCTCAAATCCGGGTACCAGCTGCAGCTGCTTCATCCATCTGTGGACGTCATCGAGGTGAATAACCACACGATCAAAAGACACTTCGTTTGAAACGGACATTTGAACCCTCCTGCTGCAACCGCAGCTGTAACTCTTTAAAAGATCACAATATAATCAAGAACACGATAGGCTACTGTTACCGGCCAAGGCAAGTCAATTGGTCGGTGGGCGATCATAGTTCACGGGCACATGATCCGGACTGCAGTTGAAAAGCTGTTCATAGGTTTCACGCATGTCCGTATAGATGCCCAGCAACGTATCAAGGTCAGTACCATCATCGTCGCCCAACCGATTTATCCAACTGCGGAGGCGGCGCTCCAGCACCGCCTCCTGTCCCGAAGAGGCGCTAAATCGAAACTTAGACATACCTCTTCCTCCCCAGTTGCCTTGATTGGTCAGCTATTTTACCACTCGCAAATGAGCGTCGGCGGTGCCGCTCTCAACCTCGATGCCAAGTTCGTCCTTGAGTTCTTGGGCCAACTTGGCAAAACGCTGCTGTTTCGTCATGGTGAAGATATCTTCTATTTCCTTCACAACATCCCCGTTCTCAGCTTTTCCGAGAACACGAAAATTGTCGCCGTCTGGTAATACCTTGGAAGTCATTGGGAGTTCCTCACTTGTTAACGTGAAGGCCTCTTTCACCCTTTTAATTTTGCCCCGCGAAAGAGCCGACCATTACAATTTTAAGTAAATCAATTAAGATTCGGTTAATCGTGCGCCCTTTGTTCGCCTGACGTTCACGTTATGTAGTCAGGTTTTCCATACCTGAGCCTACGTATTGTCTTCGCCAAGACGCTAGTCACCCCTGCACGCCCGTTACGCCAGCGGGAACAAAGCCTGAGTGGGGACAGAACGCCTATGCCATCGGGCTTGGGAACAAGCTTTCGTGCCAGAGTATGTTCCGAACCATGCCAATTGGGCCACACTCTAACGGTCCGCAAAGAAGCCAGAGTGTTTACAGAGCAAGATCCGCAGTGGTAGCGTTTCAACCGTTTATTGCTTGATTTTCAAGGGCGGATCATGGCCGACGAGAATGACCTGAGAATTGCGGAGCTAAAACTTGCTCAAACAAAGGAGCAAACCCTACACCACAAGGCAGACGCCGACGCAAAGAAGCGCGTCGCCTACTTCAACTTTGTCTTAGGTGGGCTAATTGGCGGCCTTGTGGCTTTTGGAGGGTCTTACTTGAACTTCCACAATAAGGACCGAGAGATTGATCTGGAACTTGCACGTATAAGCCTCACGATCCTTTCCGGTGACTATGAAAAAGACAACGAAGACTCATATCCTGCCAGAGTGTTTGCCTTGGACGCCCTGCAGGCAGGAACTGGTGTGACAATTTCTGACGCCAACAAACAAGCGTGGGCAAGGACCGGAAACACGCCGGCTGGAGACAAGTTCCAGCCCACCTCTCCCCAATTTTTCAAAAACCTTGGCTCTGTTTCGACCCCAAACCTCGATCAGGAACGGCTCCTCATGTGGGTGCAAGTTCTTGAAAACGAAGATTATGATTCCAGTCCAGAGGTGTGTATTCTCGAAATCGAGCTCGGCCCTGTAGCACCCAATAAGAAGTGCGGGAAGTACGTTTTTTTTGAAGAATCAACCAACTTGACCTGTGTGTATTTCCCCAACGGCGGGAAGGTCGGTTCGCTTCGGTGCGGCCCTTTGACCGGCATGTCCAGAGAGGACTTGCCTTGGTGACAAAGAGCCCCCGTAAGCTTACCCACCTGTGAGGTCAGCGCGGTTTTTGGCGGAAGTATTGAGATGCCCTGAACGCCTGTTGAGGCCAGCGCAAAGGGCTATCCAAGAACAAGGCAAAGATCAGAGCTATCCAGAGCCAAATCGGCTGTTCATTTACGACAATTCGCTCCACCTTGTCCGCACGCACCTGATTGGTGTCGCTGGTTTGACGAATATCGCGGGCGGTGGTTTGGCGGATTCTTTGGTTTTTGATTTCCGTTTCACCTATTGTCTGGGAATTGATCTTGCCCGCCTGGACATTGGCGGCAACGTTTGGACTGCCACCGGCTAGCAGCTTTAAGGCCCCCGCGCCGCCGCAGGAGGATAAAAGGACCACGATCAGCATAGCTAATGCAGCCCGTCTCGTATGCACTAGCCCACGCCCTTCATGCACAACCGGTATTCATGCGCCCGCCGGTTCACTAGTCCGCGCACAATTCTACCTCCGGCATGGTTCCACCAGGTCAGCGCCTTGCAGCCGCCGGCGATGTCACCCGCATTCAGACGGCGCGTGGCGGTGCTGCGCCCTGCCCCGCGAATACCCACGTTGTAGGCCAGCGAGACAAAAGCCGCGTCCCGTTCCGGCGTCAGGCGCTCTGCGCGGGTGTCGTAGGTGAAATACCCATGCAGACCGGCTCGGAAATCGCCCGTGAGGCGCTGCTCCAACATCGCACGGCACTCTGCACCCGTGGCCCGTTGCCAAAGCCGCACGCCTTTGGTTTCGCCATAGCAAAGCGTCGGCACACCCACGATGTCCACGTAGGCGCAATGCAGGGCCGGATCATCGCCGCAGCGATGTTCCCCCTCCCAGTGGATCACAAGCGGCACCAACACGCGCATGGTGGCGCGCTCGCTGGTTTGAGCCATGGCCTGAGAAGACAGGAGCGCTGTGAGCAACACGACCACCGCAAGAGTTGCTCGCCGCTTCCAAGCACCCTCGCGAGTTTGCAAGACCACCCGCCCAATAATGCCCAATGCAATGACCATCAGCTGCAAAGCCGACCACAAAGCAGGATTGGTATCGGTCCCGAACAGCCAGTAGATCAGGTCGGGTAGGACCGTGAGGGCAGCCAGAACATAAAAGGCAATAGCAGTGTATGAGAGGCGCAACTCGCGGCCCCATCCGTTCACAAGTTTCATTGCATTACTCCATAAAAAAAAGCCCGCTCAAAGGCGGGCAAACGTGAGTTCGGTTTTTGGTCGGTTGTTTCTATTTAGGCCAAAGATTGAGGCCCTTGAGCGCGGCAACAGTGCCGCCAGCGAGCACTACAAGCCCGCCTATAGTTCTCAACTTGGAGATCACTCGGCCATTGATTTTGTAGGCAAGAATGATCTCACGCAATGTGGTTCCATCCTGCACAAGCCGGCGAAGTTCGTCCCGACTCTCCTTGTCCTCAAACATCTCGGCAAGCGAATGAAGGGCCGCGTGTTCATCTGGCGAAAACTGGCTTTTAATGTCCATTTCTGCGGTGTTCCTTTTCTTGATGCTGCTGCAACCGGGGCGAATGGGAGATAGCCTTTGAAAAAAGGTCATTCGACGTCATGTTGAAACCGGCGGCCAATGAGTGTCGGCCCGCCAATCTGCGGGAAGCTCATCCAAGTCTTTCAAAGCCCGGGCCGCGAAGATATGAGACCGCTTGTGCGCCATTGCCGCCTGACTGAATTCAAAGCAAGTGTTAGCATCCATTTCGACACTCATATTGTCGGCTGTGATCCACACGAAGTCTGTATCCGCATCGGCCCAACGCAAGTCACCTAACTCGGCATCCAGCGCAACTGCGATGCCCGCGGAAGCTCCCGCGCCGGTGATGTTGGCCACGCTGTCCGCGTCAAAGTCAAAGCGATGACCATTGAAGGAAAAGCCAGCAGCGATCCGACGATCTCGCTCAACTGTAACCGCCCTATTCTCTTCCTGGCGCTTCTCGCTGCGTTCAACAAGGCTGCTTTCAGCGACACGTTCAATCTTGATCATTGGCCACCTCTATTGTCTGCGAAGTGGGCAGAGCCGGCAGCGGATAATGCGCTTCTACGCAATAGGTTCCTGCGTCAAATTCGAACTCAAAAGGGGAGTCACTTGGGTCCGCTGCATCCCTATGAAACAGCACATGACCCAGCTTATCGTCACGAACTTGAACGTACAGAATCTCGTCAAATGTAATGGACCAACCACCATCAATCTGCACCAGACTTGGGGTCTGCTTCCGAGGTACAAGCAGGCCCTCTGTGTTCAAATAGTGCCCCTGAAACTTACGAGGCGGGCCATCACATTCAACAAACCCTTCAGGCACTTCAGGACCGGAGCCGCCACCAGTCACGTAAGTGCCAGTTTCATCGAACTCCAAAAAATAGCGCATCCTAGATCACCGTGGCTTCTGCGTGGATGACGATGTCATCAATGTTGGTATAGGTGGCTCTGGTTCCAGTACAGGATGGCGATCCCGTCGTAGAGCCGATGCTGCCTTCGTTAGTACGGACCAGCACCCGAACTTCGACGTTTGCGTAGTTGCCAATCAGGTGGAAAGTTGGATCGCCCTCAGGGTAGACCCAATTGGAATTGTGGTAGGCGGAGGCATTGGACGTATAAGCCGTTTTCCAGCTCGACCACTTTGAGCCAGTTTTGGTGCGATACTGTAGCTGAATATACGTCCGCTTGGCTCTCCGTGAGATGTTGTAGTCATCTTGGCTCGACCTTTGACAGCTGTAGGACTGGGACCGCCGTCGCCATCTGCCCGAAAATGCGATATGCCACATATGGTCAGAGCTGATTGGTCCCAGAGTAAGTGAGCCGGCTACCTGATTGTTGTCCAAACCCCGTGCCGTAAAGTTCTCATAACTGAGGCGATCAGACCCCGCCCCAACCTGTATCCAGTCGCGGACGACCATGTTTTTGAATTCAGCAGATCCATCAGCTCGAACCGCCCATCCTGACACGCCAGGAACATAGTTGTCCGAGTTCATGTTGTTGGTCACGGCACCAACAGAATACGGAGCGGGCTCTGAGCTATGCGCTGAGGTTTCCGCGGAATACGGCTGAAACACAAATACGTAGCTGTTTGAAGAACCGCTGTTTGTAGGGTCTTTCTCAATCACACAGGAGAAGTGTGTAGCACCAGAAGGTGCCCGCTCCTTGACTCGGTACAGTTTCCACTGCTCGGGGTGATTTGAGACGCCGCTATTGTTGTTCTCCAGCGGCACGAAAGCGCTGGAGATGTGCGTCCCATCACGTCCCCTAAACATTATTTTTAGCCTGCCACCACACCTGAGTGTACTGACCCGTGCATGGAATTCGTACCATCGTCCGCCATAGCATGGCACGCCCTTGGCTATGTTGCTGCCTGAGCCTAGCGGCCTCAGATAGGTCCTGACATATTTGCCCGACGGCCGGTGCGAACCGCTTTGTTTAATTTCCAGGGTAGGCAACGAGGCTGAAGCCCACGATGCACCCGCCGCCCGGAGAGAAACGGACGTTTGTCGCTCCAGTGTCGTATCAGTGACGTACACTCCGACACGGTTTATTCCCGTCAGAAACGAACTGTCATCAATCAGATTGCCCCCGCTTGTGAACGTGACCTTGTCTGCATTGACTGACCCCACATCAAGATGACGTGCCTTGATCGCGCCATCTACAACCAATTCTCCCGCCTGCATTTTCCGGATGCGGATGTCGTCTAAATACACTTTTCCGTTTGAAGTACCGGTATTGTAAACTTGGACGCCAATCTGTGTGCATCCAGCAGGTACTGTGAAATGCCGTTCCAAATGTGTCCAAGCAGTGTTGGGCAAGTCGGATGCGCCATATCCAACTGCGGAAACGTATGCGTTTCCCGCACCAGGTGTTGAATTGAAAAACCGAAGCTTGCGGGTATTTGATGTTCCGTTCCAGGAACTCGTGCGCTTCGCCCAAAACTCCGCTCGAATTTTCTCTCCAGGCGACACATTGATAGTCTGATGGAATGTCGCGGTGCCAGCTGACCCTGCTATTTCAAGGGATCTGGTTCCGTTCAACACATTGGAAGCTGTTGCGTTCAGCTTCATGCCGCTGGCAAGGGCAAACGGCAGGGTTGCTTCATCCTCAAAATCGCAACCGAGCGCATAATTGGTTGGGTCCGTGACGACCAACAAAGGCGTAGTGATTGACTTCTCGGCAATGAAACGCGCGCCGTTAGCTCGGATGGCAGCGCCGCCTCCCCCCACGTTGTCCCACGCAACCAGTTCAAGCTCTGCTTCATTCTGACCCGCAGCCGCTCGGAACGTGTACGCCGCGCTGGCACGCCCCAACATATCTGCGACAGCTGATCCGAAGTTGGACACACCGGCTATCACACCGTTGGCAGCAACCCCCATCTGCGTGAGGAAAGAGGCGAAGGCGCTTTGATCAGTGACATCCAATCCTTGCATCTTGGCGATTGAGGCGCTGTTCTCAGAAATCGAAGCCTCCAAACTAGTCCGCGTCGCAGCAATTGCTGCACCGGTCTGTGCCGAAGTCATATATTCGGTCGTCAATCGCGCACTCAGGGAACCGATCGAGCCAGAAGGGCCTTCCAGAGTGGATTGCAGTGTCTGTGTAGCGCTTGTGATCGCTTCATTGGCCGTAGCAATCGTGTAGTAGTTATCCGAGAGCGTGGCTGACACCGCGTTGATGCTGGCTTGTAAGACACTCCCTTGCGATTGTAGTTCGCCATCCAGAGTAGCCAACATCGCGTCACGAGTGGCGAAGGCCGAATTCAACGTGCCGAGGAAGCCCGCCGTTAGTGCGTTGTGCTGCGCCGAAACGACATCCGCCGCATCTTGAGCCTCAATGGCCGCCTGCGCCGCATTGTCGATGCGCTCGACAAGCGCTGGCGCAATATCCTCTGCTCCCAAGTAGACCGCATCAGTGGTGGCCTCTAGCCATTCTGTCCAATCGCTTGCGCCATCGAGATTGACCAATGCCCGAACTTCGTAGGTTGTTTCGGGCAAAACTCCATCGCTAAACACCACAGCCCCAGAAACCACTGCGGCGCTCGTACCCTGTGCCACCATCACCGCAGTGGCTTTGACCCGGCATTCCCATGACACACTTGAGGCTTCGACTTGTGCCCACGTCAGCCTGAGCGCAGGCCGGCGCCCCCTTCCTTCAGCATCCCCAATCAGAATGGCAGACAAGCCCACACCTGGCAGAACGAGCGGCGGCGGCGCTGTGCGATTTACTGGTGGGTAGTCAGTGGGAAGTTCATAATCAGAGCTCCAGTCGTAGTCGCTGGGATCTCGCTCGCGCAGGACGAACTGGCTGCGCAGGCCACGCAACTCGGTTGTCCGCCGCGTGGCCTCAAAAAGCTTGGCTTGATAACCGTTTCTCTCGCTGGACCAGGACACACACTGCAGTGGTGTAACAAAGGCTGCATCACATGGCAGAGGAACCGTGTGGCGAATGAAACGGCGCGCGTCTTCGACATAGGCACGGGCTAGACGCTGTCCCTGCAAATCGTATGGGCAAGCCTCAAGCGTCAACTCAGTCGCCAAGCGGCGATCGCGGTCTTTTGCTTCTAGGTCACTCCTATAATGCGGAGGCGCATCGGCCATTTCCCAACTGGCAGAAGGGCTTGGGAAACTCACTCGAACTCCATTGACTGTCTCAGACAGACCAGGCCAAGGATCCAACTCGCTCGCTTCACTCACCAGCAAATCGCCATCGGTAAAGAAGTAGACCGGCAGTGAGGGCGGACCCACACGAATGTGCCAAACGCCGCCATCATCAACCACTTCGCCAGAACAAGCGGCCAACAGCTTTTCGAGGATTGCAGCAGGTTCCTGGTCCAGAAACACCTCAAAGCCACCGCGATACTGTGGCTCCGTACCGCCACTCTTACGCGGGACTGCTAAATCGCATTCATTCATCGCGGCAGCCCAGACAGAAACGGGTAACTCTTCAGCCGTCGCCTCGCCCCCCCAAACATCGCCTCCCGGCAATTCAACACCACGCTTAATGTTGTAGGCCATCACCGCCAAATTGGTGCTGTGCTCATACGTGGACGCTTTGCCCCAACGGTGCGCCCCTGCCCCACCCGCGGTACTATCCTTGCGCACGTCATAGAGTTTGATGCCGTCCAACTCGAAACGGAAAGCCGAGAAGCCATTCCATGTCTTGGCGTCAAAGGTCTCAGTGATGATTGCATATGGCCGATTGCGCCCGATCATGTCCCTTGACCAGGGGAAGTCCGGATCATTGCCATACTTGTCCAGCATCATCGGGTCAGCTGCAGTCTGAGTTCCGTCATAGAACGTGATCCACATGCGGTCCTGATAATCACCCTCGATCTCATAACCGTAGTCGCTATGAGCCTTTGATCCGATGGTCACTGGCTCGCCGTTTACAAACAGTCGCCTCAAGCCTTCGACCGGCAAGCAACCCAGTTCGATAACGTAGGTCACCCTATTGTTGGGCGTGCCACCGACCGTATGAGTGAGCGTCGGACATACAGCTACACCCGCTGTCGCGTAGTGGCCGACGACGAAGCTATCCGGGTTCACACCTCCCGTCAGTGTATGCTCTGTTTGAATACCGCGCGATTGTTGCTTGGGCTTGCCTCTCAAGGCCGCGGCAACCGCGCTCAAAGCGAAGGAGGCAGCGGTTTTTAAGACAAAGCCGCCAAAGGCAGTTCCTGCAAAGGCTTTCAGCCCCGCCAGGAGCGGCGCAAGAGCAGCCGCATGAGCAGGGCCAGCTGCCAGCACCAGCGCCAAAGCGAGCGTTAGGAGACGGATCATACGCGGAAGGCCATTTTGGCTTGGATCAATGGAACAGAGCGCAGGCCATGCGGATCAGCGGCCCACACATAGGGCCCCTGCACCACTCCAAGCGCCTCGCCACCGTCACCATCAAGGACGGCAATGTCGCCCACTTGAGCGCGCAGCACGGGGATTTCCTCAAACAATGAGGCGACCAGGGCCACGTGGTCCTGATGTCCCTTCGCTGCGAGCAATTTTTGCCCTTTGGCCAAGCTGCGATATTGACTGCGCCAACCACGTGCGTGATCCACGCCTGTCATCGCCTTGACCGCCCCTGCCACAAACAGTGCGCAATCGTGTGTGCCATAGCGAAAGGGCTTGCGCGCCACGTCCTCAACGTAGTCACGCAGCGCAGAGCGCCAATTTGGAAGTCTCATTGCTTCTTCATGCCTACGTAGGTTTTGACCGCACCGGAAACAGTGTTGAAACGCAAAAACCGATCACCGGCCTGCAATTTCTGGGTTGCATCGCTGCGCTTTGTTGGGCGCGTCCGTGTCAATACGCGTGCGGTGGACACCAGGTTGCACGTAACGGTCGCGGTCCCGCCTTTCTTGCCACTCACCAATGGGGCCTTATCCAACCAACCACGAAACACGCGATCCAAACCGATCAGATTGTTTGTGCCGGCATCAAAGCGTGCGAGGTGAATTTGCACTGGAGCCTGGCGCGCATCATAACCACGAAGCAGAATTTCCACTTCGGCCGCAATGCCAGAAAGCGTGACGGTCTGTGACTGCACGTTTAGGCCCTTTTGGGCAATCAGCGGCGCAACACTCAACGCGCCACCTCCGCCCATGTACTGCCGCGTCTGTCCATCAATGTTGAAAGACTGGTGGCGCGCGCCAGTCCAAAGACCAACTGTTTCGACGGCATCGGTTTCTCGGTTCTTGGCTTCAAACCAGATAAGGGCCTCTGCAACTACAGGGCCCCGCGCGACGGCTGGAAATGTCATGATGTTACCTCAGTGTTTGTCGCCATTTGAAGCGAACACCATCCGCAAGCAGGCCAGGCTTTCGCAAACCGCCAGAGAACGTATCCGGCACATAAACCGCCTGAAGCCGCGGCTTTGCCAAACGCACGATCGCACCCGTAGTGATGCCTGTTGGAATGAAGGGCTGAACCTCGATCCATCCCGTAGCAGTGGATGATTGCGTGCTGGAGAATTTACTGCCCTGAACAACACGAAAGTAGTCATAGACGCGTGGGCTATTTCCGTGGGCGACAGAGATGTGATCCCCTGAGGATACCCTAAGCCCATGTGGCGCACCCTTGAGCTTTAGCTCACGGTTATTGCTGCGCACCTTATCGACCATCACCGTGTTTCCGCCAAGAATAGACCCATCCGGATCAGCAGCTCCATTGGCGTGGTAAGGGTCTCCAATGAAGAACGAGCGCCCCGGTTGTCGCAGCAAGTCGATTTTGGAGATGACCTGATCCATGTCCTGAACAGTGTGTGCCGCAATTTGAATCCCACCGTGCCACAAGCGTGGACCGGTCGTGTTTGTCAAAACCTCACCGCCGCCGGTCTGGCTGCTTTCCATATTCTCTCCAAGAGCGAAGGACAGTGACGTAAGGCGGAGACCGTCGAAGAAATCCGCCAGAGCAAGAGGAAACGTAAAAGCCATCAACGCCCCCTCGGATCGTTGGAGATTTCTTGAACCCGATCGGGGAGCGCACGATCGTATTCCCCTAAGCCTGCCTCAATCACCCGGACGGATACATTTTGCGCCTCAGACCGCGCGATCGCACCAATCTTCCCGTCATCATTCACAAGCACTTCGACTTGAACACGACCACTTTCGCCGCCTAGCTGATGGTTAGGGATGATGGTTCCGGAAGTTTTTGGCTCAAACCACTCTGGGCCTTTTTCGCCAACGATGTAGCCCTTGTCCGACTGCACCGGCCCACCAGACTCGCGGAACCCACCAAAGATACCCGAAACAATATCGCCAATCGTCGAGAAGAAACCTCCACCGCCGCCTTTGGCTCCCTCAAAGTCGAACACCTCTAAAATTGCTTCCTTGATGCCTGACTGCAGAATGTCATAAGCGATCCCCTCGAAAACATTGGCCATATTTTCGCGTAAGTCTTCGCCTCGAGTGGCTGCACCGGCCAAAGCTCTGGAAATCCCATCAATACCGTTGGCAACATGGTCGATATCGTCTGGCGTTTTTTTGAGCTTGCGGCCTAGCGTGCCGACATCATCACCAAGGCCACCCACGCTTGAGGCTGTTGTCGCGGCGCCTGCACCAAGCCCCTCAAGGGCCTTTTTCAACTCGTCGGCTGCGTTGGCGCCGTTGTCCATTTCGGCATTTGCAACATCCATTTGAAGGATCAGGGTCATCATGGCGTCGACCGCCTTTTGCCACCCTTCATTCACGAGGGCTTTGGCTTCGTCTTTGGCCGCCGCAGCTTGCCCTTGGAAATCGCTGACCCTGTTTTGCAGGTCGTAAACTGTCGCACCGGCTCGGACCGCGTATTCGTGCAAACCAAGAGCAATTTCATCTGCGCCCGCTGCCCGCGCCCCATCGATTACCGAATGCAGGAAATCAGCCCAAATCTTCTGGATATTGCTGATCACCTGAACAAAGCCCGCCTGAATGGTCAGCCACACAGCATTGAGGGCAGGCCCGATAGCCTTCGCAGAGGTCATAATGCCATCCCAGACGCCTTTCGCGAGATCGCCCAGAGCCTGCAGCGCACCGCCCCAACCACCGGTCGCGACGACCAGCTTGTTGAAATACATGATCGCAATGCCCAACCCTACGACCAGTGCGCCAATTCCTGTCGCGATCATCGCGCCGCGCAGTGTCACGAAGCCAGCAGCCGCAACGAGCGCACTACTCCCTATCGCCGCGAGTGTCGGGATGTAGCTGGCGGCAAGAACCGCCGCACCGGCTGTCGCGAATGAATTGATTGCGTCCAGATTGTTCGCCACGAACTCAAGCGCAGGTACAGCGACAGTGAGCAATGCGGTGCCAACCGAGATCCCTACATCGCGGAACTTCGCCATTGCAGCATTGATCCGCTGGTTTCGGTCTAGCATCTTTTCGTATGCCTGAAGGGTCATGCCGCTTTTATCAGCCATGTCCTGCATGATCTGGGTGAACGTAGCTCCTGCGCCACCGGAGAAGGCCAGCGCTGCGCCCAGAGCCTCGACCGACCCAAAAAGCTGCGCCATTATTTCCTGACTGCCACCTGTTTTCTCGATCACTTTCTCAAGGAAGCCTGCTAATCCTTGGCTTTCCAGCGCGGCCGAATTGAAATTCAAGCCAAGCTGTTTGGCAACATCGCTCGCCTCTTTCGTGGGTTTCACCACCGAAGCAATGACCTGGCGCAGACCAGTGGTCGCGCTTGCGGTACTCAAACCCTGTGTCGTCAGCGCAGAAACACCAGCCACGACTTCATCGAATGCGATGCCGGAAGCCGATGCGAGCGGCACGATCTGACCCAGCTGCGAAGAAAGCTCCGCGATTGTGGTTTTTCCTGCCCTCATCCCGACGAACAGCGCGTCGGAAACCTCGCCAGCTGTAATGCCGGCTGCTCGATAGGCATTCATGGCCGTGGTCAAGCCATCAACGCCGGTTACGGTGTCCGTAACTCCGCCGATGGCAAGTCGGTTGGCGGTATCGATGATCTGGTTGGCTTCCTCGACCGATCCCGCTCCGGCAGAGATTGCCTGATAAAAAGCCTGCACCTGCGGCGTGGCATAGGTGCCAAAATCCTTCGCCATAGACCGAGCCTGACGCTGGATGTATGCTAGCTGCTCCGGTGTTCCTTCGATCAAGGTTGAAACCTCAGAAAGTGCGGATCCAAAAGCCCGGGCCTGCGTGATCGAGCTGCCAAGGGAGTTTATCGACAGAAACCCAACTGCTAAACCGCCAATGGCGCGCCCTAGCTTTGCTGCAGAGGATGTGACACGGCCAGCCGCGGTTTCCGCTTTAAGAGACTGCTTCGTGAAGCGGCCCAGAGCATAGCGCCCTTTGTCAACTTGAGTACTATCAATCTCTAGGCCTAGCTTAGCTATGTCCAACGGATTTGCCCTCATGTTCTGTCAAAGGTTCTAAGCCCAGCGGATTGGTCCCAATTGCCTTTCCTTCAAGGTAGGCCCTACTCAAATTGACCAAGGCTCGTGCCTCCCAAGGCTCGCAAATTGCTTGTGAAGACGACTGATAGGCATGGACTTGGAGCCAATCCAAAGCTCGCTCGCTGCCCATAGCGTCAAAATACGTTGGGCCAGCCTCCATCAACGCCTCTAGCAGATATTGGCCAGCCTCTACTTCCGGTATGTTCAATTCCCGCTTTTCGACCTCCCTTATTTGGGTAAGACGATCATGCGGCCAAGTCTGTTCGCCATCCTTTGCAGGTATAGCGTGTAGCCATCCCCATTGCTTGGCCGCCAAAAGTAAGTCGCCTATGCGGGATTGAAAAAATTTGCGCGAGACTGCGCGAACTGTACGACTTGCTCGACCAAGCCATCAGAAAGCAGCAAGAACTCGCGCTTGTTTTCTTCGGTCGCCTCCATTGTCTTCCCGCCTTTCTCAAGGCCGTGCATTGAAATCACCAGAGAGGACGCGAAAGCCAATCCGACCTCCTTTTCCTCATCCGAAATGTCGCCGTTTTTCAGAATACTGGCCTGCAAGTCTCGCGCCTGCTTCTGCACTGTCGGACTTTCAGTACCGCGCACCATCAAGAAAACCTTCTGCGCATCCTTTGCAGCGTCGATCAGCTTACCGTTTTCATCGGCCCCCTTACCTGAATAAAGCAAATGGCCCAGAGCTGGGTGGCGCAGGTGAAGTTTAGCGCCTTTCTCGGCGCCAGTTTTGGTTTCCAGTTTTGAAAAGTCCATGTCGATATTCCTTGGCTTCCAGCCCAATTTTGGGGCGAGGCCGTGAAGCCACGTGGCCTCGCCCAAGGCTCAAACCAAGGGGTTAGGAGCCTTTAACTGTAGTGATGCCAGTCTGCGCTCGCATCTCAAACGAACCACCTTTGTTGGTGCTCGCCGTGCGCTCTGGCTCAGCAAGGTTTGCGACGAGGCCCTGGAAAAATTTGGCGTCACCGTCCAAGTCCAAGATTGCGAATGTGTGCACGGTGTTGGTGTTGTTGCCCGCCTCTACAATCGCCTGCCCTGCATCGCCGCGCTCGGTGATGAATGTCACCGGCACGTTGCCGACATCTTTGACGCCATTGAAGCGCGAGCGACGGCCTGCCTTGAGAAGATCGAACGTTGTTTCGTCCGATTTGTCGCCCAGCTCACCGATTGAAACGATTTTGCCAATCTCGACCAGCGAAAGGGCCTCATAGCCCACTTGGTTTTCGGTTGCAGGGGTAGCAGCGGCGATGCTCAGAGTTGAGCCAATGAAAGTGGACATGATGCCCTCCTATGCTTTGGGAAAGTCTGGGCAAAACCGCCACGACGTAACCAGCCTGCCCAGATGACCGGATTACTTTTGGGGCTTGATGCCGTTGTGGAAAACCACAAGCACTTCGCCGCCTTCTTCCAGTGTCTCGCTGACTTTGCCGGAATAGGTGACGCCGTTGTCCAGCACGAAGCTGATTTCTTCACCTGCCTTGGGGGCCTTTCCCTTGAAGGAAAGCGTAGGAGAAGTGACTGCCCCGACAGTTTGCGGGGTGATCTTCCCACCCGTGATTATGTTGTTAGCATCAGCCATGCTGCGCCCTCCTTGATTTCTCGATTGTCTATGGTCTCAGGCCGACAACATGGCCTTCATTCGGATGGTGACTGGCACTCGCCATTCACTTCCATCCTGAAACGGTGCGCCGATGGTTGGGCGCAGATGCACAGTCGCGTCAGAGATGCGCGTTCCGATCGAGAAATGGTCGATTACAGACTGCACGATCTTGTCGCTGGGGCCACTCGATGTACCTGCCTCGGTTACAACCGAAATTTGGAACAGCAAATCAGCGCGGCTGTCGCCCGCTAGAGTGGCCGTAGATTGCGCTACTGGGCCGTGATCAAACTCAACCCGCGGCGTGTCGCTCTTTGCGGCTTGATTGGCCCAAACAGTGGATGGCCGATCGCCAAGACCTTCAAAATGGTCCTTTGCCGCTTGGATGATTGTGGCTTCGTCGCTCATTTGAGCCTCGCTGCGTTTGTGGCCACAAAGAACTGCCACTGTTGAGCTGCGCCGCGCGCATAAAAACGCCCTGCGCGTCCTGCGGCGCCGTATTCGACGGGCCGCGCATACTCTGCTGTCCAGCCTCCAAACATCACGTCTCCCACTTTCATGCCTGCTATCGCGAGCATGTAGGCGTTTGAGCCTGTTAAGCTGGTGGATCCGTTCAGGCCGGCCACGAGGCTGTTGCGTAAATGGCCAGTATCAACAGGCATGTTACCGCCTTTAGAAACTGGCGTTTGAGCGAACTCAAAAAGGTCCTGTGCGGACTGCTTCAGAACAAGCTCAACGTTGCGCTTGGCCTTCTCAGACCAGGCATGAACCTGAGCAGAAAACGATTGCGTCATTGCGCCAGCGACAGCCAGTCAATCTTGGTCGCCGCGTAGCATCGGCAGTTGATGGTTTGCGAACCAGGCGCCCCAAGAGAGCCATCACAAGGGTGCTTGGCTTTGGACCCGTCCGGGAACACAAAAGGCTGCCCAAGAACGACAGTTTGCCCGTCCATCGCCGCGTGATCCTGACGCGTACGAGCATCACCGGTCGCGTCCCATTGAATAACAACCGCTTGGCGGGGTACTTCGCCACGCTCGACAAGCTGATCAAGGGCTTCCAGGCGGCCGGCATTCATGGCCGCCATGCCTTCGGTGCGTGCCACTGCATCAGCGCGTACCTTTAACAACCGATCGGCATAGCGTCCTGTGATTTTTGCAATGGTGCGCTGGTTGAGCTTGCGCCCTTCCGACATCGCTTTTCGCACAGTTGTGTCAAATCGGCGATCCCGACTGGCCCGCTTGAAGTACCCGCCCAACATGCTCGGATCAGAAAGTTCAATCCTCATCCTGCGAACAGCGGCCGCCTGATTGCAGTGTAGCCCGATCAAGCCTCCTTGCCGCTGATTTCCCTGTACTCGCCCCGCAAGATCAAGCGCCGTAGCGCGTGGGTTCCGGCCGGAACGTAAACCGGCCCGAATTGTGTCAGCGACCAGCCGCCGTTGATCCTCTGTGATTTCGGCAATCAGACGCGCGGAGTGTTCACGAACCCACGCCTCAGCCCTCGGGTTCCTCCCGTTGAACCTGATGATCAGTGGCCCAGCTTGTGAGCCTGTCCAGATCCGCTTTGGGAGGCGTGACATCTGGTAGATCCCCCCGCTGTAAAAGGCTTCGCCGAGTGCTCTGTCGAGAGGAGCAAAGAACTCCGGCCCGAGATGCAAAACTTTGAAAGCCGCATCCAGATCACCACGATCGATAGCGTCTTCCAGGAGGCGGAGCTGAGAGGCAGATCGAATGTCTTGCACAGCCTCAGAAAAGGCCCGCTTCAGCGCTGGACTGATCTTGTCCAATTGCTCCATGAACGCTTGTCTTGTGTCCTTGGGCATCAGCGTTTCACCTGAACCGTGTACAACAAATCGACGCCGCCAGGCGCCTCCGCATCAACTCGCAAAATCTTGCGACTAACCCCGTCAATCTTGAGCTTATCAGCTGTCGTCGGAGCAACCTTCGAAGAAACAACATAGGCAGCTTCAGTGTGTTCTACCAGCGTGCCCTTTGCCTTGAGCTTAGACAGAGATTCTTGCACCGCGCTGCAGCTCGCCTCGATCGGAGGGCCGTAAGTCGGATTGCTCTCCGATCCAGACCTCGCGCCTGGCTGTTCGATAATGGCTTGCACACCCACCTCGGCCAAGGCGTCGGCGACCTCTCCAGCCACCCCTTCCCAATCAACGCTCATACGACCAAAACACCAACGGACACATTCAGAAACGGCGTAAGAAGCGCTTCGATAAGCGTTGAACGAGGAGCCGCACTGTCCGGACCGGAGGCGTTGCTAACTGGCGTCCACTTGATACCTTTCACTTCAGTCAGGACCTTTTGCTCTGACGGAGTGAAGGTCTTGGAAAAGAACCCCGGTTTATCCAGTTCATAGCCGGCCGCGATATAGACGGCCTGCTCCACTTCCGGCTGGCTTGTGTCTTGGTCACTGAACCGGGCCACGTAGTGCGCCTGAATGTAATCAGACGCGCGTGTCAGGGCCGCTGCGACCTTGTCATCCCCCGCTGTCTCAGGTTCCACGTTGCCTCGCGCCGTGTGATAGGCGCGGAACCCTGACAGGGAGCCAATCATCAGCTGGACGCCTTCGCAGCTTTGATGGCGGCTACAAGCTCGGCGTCTGTGGTGTCGTCGTTAAATTCAACACCTGCCTTGGCGGCATTGGTCTCCAACCCCTGACGTTTCTTTGTTTTCTTCTTTGCTGAGGTGATCTTCACACCGTCTGCCTCAAACTGCGCGAGTTGTTCGTGGCTCAGTTCCTCTGACAGCTTCAGGGTGCGGGTTTGGCCGGGCTTTACGATCTCAAGCCCACCATAGACTTTGAAGGCTTTTCCGCGGTGCGCGCCATTCTCGATTGTGTATTCCATGGGTTCTCTCCTTGCCAGGCGGGAGGCGAACGCTGCCGCCTCCCGATCAAATCAAGTCAGGGTGGCTTTGCGCAGAACGCGTGGTTGCTGGCAGATGTAGAGCGGGTAGCTGTAGATCTCACCCTTGCTCCACATGTTCCGGTCACGATCTGGCACGTTCATCATGTAGACGTCGCGACCTGGCGTGTTGATGAAGCCCATGGTTTCCAGTGGCGCCATGGCCTTCTTGAACACATCACGCGCGCCAACGGGGAAGAACTTCGCTTCATCCGTTGGAATGGCAACAGTCGACCCATCATCGGTACCACGGTAGTTGTGCCAGGTGATGCCGCCGTAGTGGAACGCGCCGAAAGCCTTGTTCACCTTCAAGTCCGCAGCGGCTGACCAGTTCAAGTAGGCCTTTTCGACATTTGGATGTTTAATGAGAGCATCGTAGAAGTCATCCCCTACAAGAGCGTGAACGGAAGTGCTGCTGGTAAAAGCCCCGCGGGAAGTACGCGCCATTGACCGCGTCAACTGGTGGCAGAGGCCGCGGATATCAGTTGTGCCCACGTCCAGTTCAAAGGAAATGGCGGCTTCTTCGTTCTCACCAAATTCCGAGAAGAAATCGTAGATCACTGTCGTGCCGTCAGCATCCAGCAACTTACCCTGCAAGGCCCCCAAACGGTGGTGTTCGTGGGTGAGCTCAAGATCCTCGCGGATGCGCTTGGAGCGGCGCGCATACTCGGCTTGAACCGCCGCAAGTTCGGTCTCCGAGCCAAACCCGCGTATGCCGTCCAACTCGTGTGCGTAGAGCGTGAACTGCTTTGCAAGGCGCGTGGTCTTCAGAGAAACCGCATCACGGTCATCGCTTTCCAAAACCTCTGGCGCCGAGCCATCCGCCGAGGTCGGGATCAGCGTCAGCTTGCCGTCTCGACGATCCACGAAGATGTTGCGGGTCCGAACCGGCATCGGCTCAAAAAGACCCAAGCTGCCAAGCAGAGACGGCTTAAAGTCCATCTTTTCGATCATGCCTGTCAGGGAGGTCGTCGAAAACGCGGAATTGTTGAAAATGTCCATTGTCGCCATTGGTCAAACCTCCTTAGCGAACGACGATGCCGAGCGCTTCCAGCGCAGCGTTCGTCGCAGTTTCCTGAGCGGCGTTTGCACCGGCCGCATATGTGAGTTCGGATTGCTGGACCTCCGCGTCACGCTTGATGACGGTTCGGCTCGCCTCTTCTGCACCGATACCAATCAGCAAAATGCCGGCTTCGTTTTCGGAACCGTCAGTTGCTCCGGCGTCATAGCGCACGAACTTGCCAGATGAGGTGACCTTGCCGAGAACGGTGCCGGTTTCCAATGCACCGCTTGTAGCGTCCACAATCTCTTCATCGCGGGACCGGTGGTCGTTGGCCTCCGAAATCAGAAAGGCTGCGTTCAAGCGGCCTTGGGTGAGAATGGCCATGGGTCAGGCCTCCTTTTTCATATCGACGCCAGCGGAGTCGAAAACGGCTTTGCCCCACGCATCAGCGTTGTCGCCGTCACGGGGTTTAATGATGGT
Organism: Shimia sp.; assembly: GCF_049116215.1. GTDB lineage: Bacteria > Pseudomonadota > Alphaproteobacteria > Rhodobacterales > Rhodobacteraceae > Shimia. The sequence goes on from NZ_JAGDZB010000003.1 coordinate 821,034, forward strand.
GTTCAGGGGATCGTCAGAGACGCCAGAGACGTCTGCCAGAGCATCAAATCGGGCTTCGATGTAGGCCTCGGACTTATCCGCGACGGCTGCATCACCAAGCTTGGTGGTGACAACCGCCTTCCGGATCTCGGCATCAGAAACGCCTTCGGTCTTCACGTCCGGGTCGATCTTGCGAGCGGCGTCAACCAAGGCCGCCCGGACTTCCACACGGGTATCAAGATCCGCATCAGACAGCTGCTCGCTCTTGAGCTTCTCGATTTCAGCGTCCTTGCCAGCGATCTCTTTGTCTTTGTCCGCGAGCTCTGCTGCATGAGAGGACTTGGTGCCATCCAGAGTTTTATTGCTGGCGGCCAGTTGGCCGCTCAACTTCTCAATGGCTTGCGCGCCCGCGTCGGTCGTTTCGACCTGCAAGCCATCCACCAAGATTTTGCGCAGTGACATAGTTGTTTCCTTTCGTTCTGCATCGGTGAGAGGGCTTGCGCCCCATGTGTCCGCGCCATCGCCGATGCGGCATTCGCTCCCCGCCCGGCCCTTGGGCACAATTGCGAGGTGATTGATCCGGATATCGCGCTGGATGGCGTCGTAGGCTTCCCCGTCCGGTGTGACGCCGTCTGCCAATTCAAGGCGGCAAGTGTAGCCGGCCGAAAGTTCGCGAGTGCCGCTCTCTACCGCTTTGATGGCTTCCGCGTCTTTGACGATCAGCGGCAATTTGATCTTGTTGCCATCCCATGTGGCCTCAGTGGACACCTCGCCTTTGGCCAGGTCTTTCCAATTGTCGGCCGTCACGCTCTCAGGGTGGCCAAGAGTGACTGGCGCATGACTGAAGGTGCGCAAGCTCTCCGGCGCCCGCACTTCGTCTTCCGGCCGCCAGACCCGTACGATCTCACGATCTGCGAGCCCCACTTCTGCGCCGGTATAAAGCTGGATGCCCGACCGAACCGCGAAGGCTTCAGCCACAAAGTATCCTTCCGCAGTTTTGCGGGTGCCCGCCAATGTGGCGGTGTCAGTGAATTTCATGGTTAGGCCTCCAAGCCCGGCTACTCGTCTTCTTCGCCTTCCGCGAAGTACTCGCCCACTTGCGCTTCCAGCCCCGGTGCGACACCCGTTTCAGTAAGCGCTCCAACGAGCGAGGCACCCACGGCTTCTGGCGGCAACAAGTCCATTTCAACAACCTTCTTGAACGCGCTGCTGATCTTGTCTCCCACCTCAGCGCGGTCCTTTTCACTCAGCTGCTTGAGCGGCACCCAGGTATAGAAAACGTCGGCAGGACGACTTCCCAGGGAGCTGTGAATGATCACTTCATCCAAAACGGACATCGCATCACCTACGTCCATTTCTTGAATGGTTTGAATGCTATCGTAGTAGTTGTTCAAGTCACCGTCGCCGGTCGCATTCATCCCGTCGGGGGATTGACCAAACAAACGGGTAACCGGGATATCGGCGGCGCCACTCACCACAGTGAAGAACTTCGCCATAATGTCTGGCAACTGCGCAAAGCTGGCGCTCTTCTGCCCAACCGTTTCGGCTGCATCATGCACCAGAGTGCCGTTGATGCTTTTGGCTTTCTCCGCCAGCGACAGGCGCTCGAGCACCAAGGCTTCCGTTTTCGGGTTGCTCATCATTCTGGACAGTTCGGGAATTCCAATCGTGTCCACTTTTGCCTCAAAAACCAGAGACGCGATGTTGGCGACCGTGCTGTCTGCCTGCTTGGTTGCGTGCAGGACCGTTTGAAGCACGCTGTCGCCCCAAGGATCGATGTTAATAGAACCTCCGCTGATTTTCTCCGCGCCGGTGAAGATCGCCAAGCGACTTGGGTGGATTTCGTAGAGCACACCTTCGCCTGTAGTGAGAGAGTAGCTTTGGGAAAGGCCAAAGGTCTCCGAAGCGATCACAAAGTCCTGCTGCCCCGGGGTTAGATCGAACTTACTTAGAACCGTGAGGTATTTCAGGCCATCCTTGGCCACGCGCGTCGGGTTGAGCGGCTTGGACAAGTCCCGATCCCCAGTCCCTATGAGAATGGCAGCCCCACCCTCGAGCCGGGCCATCTTCATGGCTTTGCGAACTTTCTGTCTAAGCTTCAGGCGCTTTTCGGTCGCCTCCAGTTTGTTGACCATCTCGGTTTTGGCCTGCCACGTGCGCCACTTGCGCGTTGCGTCGTCCGCCGGGATATTGATGACTTTGCGCGGCAACCAGGAAGACCGGTAAGCCGCATGCAGCTGAACCTGAGACAACTGAACGAACTGATATTCGCTGTGGCTGGCTTTGTCCCGATCAGTACCAAGGTTGGCCACCAAGTTCCGAATACCGTCTTTGATTTGAAGAATGGCGCCCATTACAGAAGGCTCCCTAGATCATAGGTGCTGGCGTCACGCGGTCCGTTCGCCATGATGAATGCATCTGCCTTGTTCGGAGACGCTATCTCACGCTTGGCGAGGTCTTTTTTGCTCTCGACTTTGGACTTCCCGCGCGTGTCCACGTCCTTGCGCGGTGTGGATAGTTCGTCGATCAGATCTTCCAGGTGGTCGCAGTCGCTCGAAATCGCGATGAGCTCTTCCTCAGGGAAAGTCATTTGCCGCTCCACCGCGTTGAAGGTGTTGCGGAACCTTGTTGCCACTTCCCACCAAGCCTGTGCTTTCAGGTTGCAGTAGAAATCTTCATTCAGTGGGGAATTGTCATCGTTGGCATCTATCCGTTGGCCTTTGTTCAAAACCTCGCCTGAAGCGTTGAACTTTCGGTATTCGATGCTTGTTCCCTCAGATTGGTTCAGAGCCTGGAAGTGCCCTCCGGCAAAAGCCCCTACCCCAATGCTGTCGTAGTCAATCTCTGCACTCATCTGGCGCGCTCTTGCATGGACGCGGGTTGCGGACTTCAGCAATTGATCTTCGCCGGCCGCCCATTCCTCGACGCCCACTGTCAGGATACCGTAGGCCTCAACCAATGCGTTCTTGTCTTCTCCGCTGTCGGCTACGTCAAAGCCAATCCTGCGCCGCCCTGTCGGCTTGATGCCGAGCTTCTTGTGCGCGTCGATCGCGGCCCGGATCCAGCTACGCTTGATGATGACCTGGTCATCGTCCTCGATCGGCTCGCCGCCATAGATGTTCACGAACCCCTCAGGGTCCGTTTGCTTCTTCTTCGCAATCACACGAAGCATCGTCTTGGTCAGGAAGGGGTTTTCGTCGTAGTTGATCCGGCGCTTTATTGTGTCCCCCACAACGCCGTAGATCTCTCCCTTGATCCGCGTTGAAGGCGTTCCGGTGACAAAGGTCCGGTAAACAAAATCCGTAACCAGCTTCGGGTTGAAGATGATCCAGAACTGACTTGCTTCTCCGCGGAGCGTTGGCTCCAAAATCTCCCATTGCTCTTTGGTGAGGCCGTGGGCTTCCTCAATCCAGCAGATGTCTATCCCCTCAAGGGACTTGATCTCATCGATGTGGCGCCAGAGCCCGTAGAACAGGAATTCTGATCCGGTCCGCTTATGTCGGATGCTGTCCCGCGTGATCTCGAAGTCATCTTCCAGACCGAAGCGGGCAATCTGAATTTTGAGTAGTGTGTAAACTGACTCTGCGATCTTGTTCTGAAACTGGCGAGCGCAGAGGAACCGCACCTTGAAGTTGGATGCCAGGAAGATAGCGAAACCGGCAGCGTCCCATGACTTCGAAGAGGATCTACCCCCGTATAAGACCCTGTTGCGTGCCGGAGTTGTCCAAAACTCGCGCAGCGCTGGGTTAAGCGTCGGTTGCGTCACCAGCCGGAGCGTAGAAGTCAGACAGGGTTCGAACGCTCAGTTCCCCACCTATTTCTTTCTTGTCGGCAAGGCCCAGATCACGCGCGATGATGTTGGGGTTCAACAACTCCGCGGCCGCGCCCTCAAACTTCTGCTGTCGGATGATCTGCTCCACACGCGTCATGACCGACGACAAATCTTTGCGGGATTTCCGCCACTCCCTCCAGGTGGACTCAGCGATATCCAGAAAAACGCAAAGCCCCGTGATTGTCATCGCGCGCATCTTGTCCAGGCGATGAACCTTTCCTCCCACGACCTTTGCTTCTTTTAGAGGGTTTGCTGCTGCCCATTCAAAATACTCAAGGCATGCATCCCAAAGGTCGGTGTCATGTTGAAACTTGGGGTTTGGCCCGTGAGAGCTACGAGCTTCCCAGAAGCGGTTACCTTTTGGTGCTGCCATGCAATGAGCCTCCCTTTGAATTGCGCTATGTCGGTTTCGGAAAGGCAGATAAAAACCAGACCGAAGGAGTCTCCAAAACCGTTACCCTACAAGTTGGGTTTTGTGCTCAACGTTACAGTTCTGCCATTAGCCGAGTGTAAGTTTGCGCTGTTAGATTGGTTCCGAGCGAAGGCAGACACGGGAATGAAAAAAGCAAATCAGAAGCACTTACTAACTTGCCATGATAGTCTAAGGCGACTGGAACCTCGTAGCGCTCCATACTGGAACATTCTTGAGTTTTGCCGCCACATCGGCGTTCAAAGATTGAGCATCGACAAAGTCTTTTGGGTAGCAAGAGTTAGAACTTTAAGCGGCGCATACAAGCAAGCCAGGTTAGCAACAGTCGCCCCATTTCACGACGACGGAATTGACTACGATGATGCCCTGAATTTGGCACTGTGTTGGTTTCAGTCACCTGAAGTCCAGGCCATAGCTTCCGAGCCATACGCCGCCGGGGTAAATCACCGACTTAAGTACACGAAGGAAGTTGAGCAATTTACGGTCGGTGACGCCATGGCAGGTTTTGTGGAGTGGAAACGGATCGCCGCCTCCAAAACCTATTTTGAAACAAGTCTCTCCCTCATCAATCACCATATTGTTCCGCGGCTCGGACACCTGCCTATTGAAGCGCTCTCCCAAGCAGTATTCACACAGTTTTGCGTTGATATCCTTGAGTCTCCTCCGAACCGTGGAAGAGCAAAGACGGCACCAAAAACCGCCCTCGACAAACTAGATCATGAGCGACTTCGCAAGCGAAAGAAAACACTCAACACGGTGATTGGCCTTCTCAAGATGGCAATAGAGATGGCCTGGGAGAACGGAGACGTGAAAGATGAGCGCGCTTGGCGCAAACTAAGGCGCGTACCTCACGCAGATTCACCGCGACAGTTCTTTCTTACCCGTGCCCAGGCCAAAAGGTTGATCTCGGCTTGCAGGCCGGATCTGGCGCTGCTGGTTCAAGGTGCCCTTTACACCGGATGTAGAGTTTCGGAACTTGCACAACTCAAGGCTCGCGACGTTGGTGGTCATGTTTTTGGCATCTACGTCGCTCCTTTGAAAAGCTATCGCGGGCGCCATGTAATTCTACCCGACGAAGGGATGTCCTTTTTCCTTGATCAAATTGAGTGCCTTGAAGACGAAGACCTTGTGTTTCGAATGTCTTCGGGGAAACCTTGGACAGGCTGCCATAAACACTTGTTCAAAGACGCGGTCAGGCGTTCACAATTGCCAGAACCCTTTGTTTTTCATGGCCTAAGGCACACGTACGCCAGCCAATTGGTTCAAGCTGGAACACCACTTGCGATCGTTGCTAAACAGTTAGGTCACTCAAACACCGATACCGTAAGCAGAACCTATGGACACCTTTGTTGCGACTCAATTGAAACCGAGATTTCCGCCCGATTTGCCCCAATTCATAAGCGAAAACGCGACGAACGACTTCACGAATTGAGAGACACGCTGCAAGCCGCGACGGAACCCACCTGGTCTTGGCCGCAAAAAAACAGGAGCCGAGCAACTGGAGAGTTGGTTCAATTACTTAAGGCGCACGAGCACGTTGATAAAAACAGAACCTAGTTCCTTGTTTGGCTAGTTTACCTGTAACTACCAGAAAGAGCCGCTATGCAACGTCACTCGGGGCAGCGTAGGTTGTGCGCATGAATAAGCTAGCTCTCTCCCTTCTGATCATGTCCGCGCTCCCTGCACTGGCCGGGGTTCAAGTCCGCGACGCCGATACAATCGTTGTCGACGGCACTCCAGTCCGGCTCAACGGCGTTGATGCACCGGAGCTGGGAACTAAGGCTGGTCAGGACGCCAAACGGTGGATGGCGAACTACCTGCGGGGCAAAGAAGTCCGGTGCGACCTAAACGGTGAGCGCTCTTATGATCGATACATTGGTATTTGCTATGCCGATGGGGTTGATATCGGAGCCGCGGTCATCGCGGCGGGTTATGCTCTGGACTGCGCGAGGTATTCCGGCGGACGGTATCGCGAGTTTGAAACTCCTGCAGCCAAAGCGCGTTTGTCCCGCGCCAAATACTGCTGATCCCCAAACAAAAAAGCAGGCATCCATCGGGACAACCTGCTTTCGCAAGATAGTCTCACGTTCACCTGTCTGCGTCAATCCAAGTTCGGTGTAGGACTTGGTAACTCACACTCCGTTTCCCATAGAGGAACCAAAAACGGAGTGTGAGACAAAGTGCCCACAACAATGGGAATAGCACCAAGCACCTTGTGCCTTACCGCTTAACCTGCCCCCTCTAGGCGCCAAAAGCACGTACCCGCACGTACGTTGGCGCAGGTTGGCCACAGGCCTAACTCAATTGTCGAAACCACATGAAACCCACGGGCGCATCGTCCGTTTGGTTGTGGTCTCACGCTGGGACGGAAGGCAAAATCTCCGTTGAATTTTGACCTTCTTACAGCAACCGACATCTGAAGAAGGAAGTTCCTAATGAGCATATTCCCCATGTGGCTAAGAACTCTTTTTGGCCGAAACGGATGCCGTTCCAAGGACCGGACTTTCCTCAAAAAGGGAAGGCTTCACTGCGAGCACATTGATCACCTTTCTGAGCGGCTCTTGCGGGACGTAGGCATGACGCCGGACGTCTATTCGCCAGCCAAGAAAAGGGCGTTGAATGACTTGGAGTGGGTGCGAATTGGAATGATAAAAAGGTAAAGCGCGCAGCGTCAGAGTGGGCGGATCAACTAAAGCTGCTCACTCAAATCACTTGGCGACGAGCGCCAGGTTTTTAACAGTGCGCCTAATCTCAAGTAGGAGGCTGTGCTGAGAGAACTTATCCAGAAGGCTCTCGAGGTAGATGATGGTGTCTTCGTCCAGGTTTGTGTCCCATTCATCTAAGACCAAAACGTACGGTTCTTCCCACAAGGCCAATCGCACGTTGGCAATAAACCGTTCACCTGGTGAATGATTTTCATCTGGCCCTTCGAAGAACCTTGTATCCCGGTCAAGATAGACTGAACGCTGACCGACCAGGAAAGCCATTTTCGCAAATGTTGATTTACCGCGGCCATGGTCACCTGTGAGCAAATAACGCCCGGTTTTCAAGCCACCGTACTTTAGCTCTTTAAGGAACCGATTGGGGTCAACGGTTGAACCGGTGGAAACATTTGTGAGCTGCAAGCCATCCGACCAATCGTGATGGGACACGTCTATGTCAGAGGATCCTCTCAGGAAGGTAGTCAGGTTCTGCATTTTCCGCCGGACTTCGAAGAACTTCATGCTGGTTGTAGTGAGCGCATTCGCATACTCAAACAGTTGCAAGGTCTTGGGCAACAACGCTATGGCAGCTCCGATTTCCGCGTTCGACCAGGTTTGGTAGTTCTTGATATAAATTGTGAGCACAACCACGCAGCAAACGACAGGTGTCAACGCTACTGACTGTTCGAGAGCCTTGTACTGACAGCGAGTTCGACAAAAGAGCTCCAGCCGTTCAAATTGCCTCCGCCTGACGAGCTCTCCTAAAGGTCGCGACATCAAAAACAGGCTATTCCAAAGGTACTCAACGTGCTGGTTGTTGGAAAGCCGCGCTTCCTGAAGCTGATTACCAAGATTAGAGGCAGTTCTCCCGATCACAGCTATAAGCACGACCACCATGAGAAGCGCAGCAAAGACTATTGCCGTCATCTCCAAACTGAAGACCGTTGTGTAAACGGCTAAGGTCAGGGCTACATTGAGAACCGCACTTGAACTGAGCACGACAAATGAAACGAACTCATCAATCGTCGTTGGCGCTTCACCAACCATCCAGTTTTGAAACTTTGGCCTTAGAGCCTGAACATCCGAAATCTGACCCGAACGACTCATCCCAACGACCTTGTCATAGTAGGCATGTAAGATATCGTTTTTGGCCTTTTCGCCCAAAGCTTCGGAAACAGAGCTAAGCATGTATCCGGCAAGTGCGGTGCTAAGAAAAAAGGCAACAAACGTCAGTGCGACCTGAGCCTGTCCAGTAGCAACCAATGCCCCTGCACGAGCAACGAAGAACGTTGAAGTAGCAAATAATACCTGCTGCAAAATGATAAAGAAAACGGCAGCGGCCAGGGATCGATTAAAGTACCTCAAGATGAAGCCTTCCACTCAAATGGATGCCGTTTGAGGGGCCAAAAATCAGTTCAATGCTGCAAGTAGCGAGTCTGAAATCGCGACTAATAGTTTGAATGCTCATTGAATTCCGCTGTCCTTCGTCAACTGGGCACCCCCCCCCTTAGGTGCGACTGCGACAGCAAGCGAGAGTACGAGCCTAACGTGCTAGTACGTACCTAGCCCCACTCCCAGAGACCCGCCAAAGGAAGCTGGAATGCAGCCTGAAAACGGCCAGCACATAGGGGAGCTAACTGGTGCCAAGCTACACAATTGAGGTGATCGGGGTTGAAGGAATACTATGGGGATCGTTCACTTCGTTAGGCGTGGTGGGGACAATCACTTATTTCGACGACGACCACTACGGGGTTGGTGACACCAATCCCATGTCTGAAACGGGCGACATTCCCACAATTACCGGTGTCACCGGAAACCTACCCACCGAGTGGGTGGGACAATCTTTGGCGTTCGGCTGGCAATCATCAGTCAACGACAACGATGATCCGGACATACTCGGCTTGATGATCGGTGGACCGCATAGTTGGGTCTTCGATTATGTGGTGCAATATCCTGGTGGTGAAACTCTCGTGAAAGGCCAGGAATACAAAGTCAAACTTTACGAGAACGTACCAAAAGAAGTCGCCATGTGTTTTTGCCGAGGCACTTTGATTGAAACTCGTGATGGGCACACAGCAGTTGAAGACTTGGTGGCGGGTGATCTGGTGTTAACTCAGGATCGTGGCCTACAGGCAATTCAATGGATTGGGTCATTCAAAATCGAAGCGATCGGACTTAGGAGAAACCCAAAACTCAAGCCTGTGCGCATCACGCAAGGTTCGCTTGGATTTGGTCTGCCAAATCGAGACCTGCTTGTATCCAGACAGCACCGAGTTCTCGTCTCCTCAAGGATAGCTGAGCGAACCTGCGGTTCGAGACAAGTTCTGATACCAGCAATCAAGCTGACAAGCCTTCCGGGCATCTATGTGGACGAAAGCGTAACCGAAGTTACCTACTATCATTTTCTCTTCGACCAACACGAAGTCGTGTTTTCGGAAGGCGCCCCAACTGAGAGCCTTCACACAGGCCCAGAAGCTTTGAAGTCAGTTTCTCCCGCGGCTCTTAAAGAGATCCTGACTTTGTTTCCTGAGTTGGCAAGCAAGACAAACGCTCGGAACCCCGCTCGGAGTATTCCTAACCACAAGCTCCAAAAGCAGTTGGTCACGCGGCACTTAAAAAACCAGAAACCTCTTTTGCAGATACCACCAACCCCACCGCCGTAGTTGGCATACGGCCTAAGATAGGCGTACTTTTATCCGCTAGCACGAAATTAAGGTCCGAAAATTCCACAAAGGCGCAGGAAAGACAAAACAGCCCTAGCTGTGTAATCAACTATCCAAATCCTCGAACTCCGCCTCAAGAAATACAATCTTGACACGAATCAGGTAATGCTCATCAAATTTGAGATAGCTTTTTTGATTAGGAAATTGAGATGATGAACCAGGCAATTTCTGCATGTAAGACTTTTTTGTTCTTGGCCACTCTGTTGTTTGCAGCTCCAGCGGCCGCACAAAACTACGACCTCGAGGTAAAGCCGGCGTCAGGCTCAAAAATTGAAAAAGGAAAGCAGTACTGGGTTTCCATCAAGTGTACCTCCGGAAGAAGAAAAATACTCTCGAGATCAAATAACTATACTTTCAATACGCCCAAAGCATACCTGCAAAGTATCAACTCAAAAGGCGAGTTCACCCCGTCGAGACGTGGCATTAGCGCTGCGAAATCAGCTTCGCTTTGGATTAGCATTGGGTCAGAAAACCTAGACATAACGAACGGTGTACCAAGCATCAAAGCAGAGGATGCCGGGGCTGGGAAAGGGTTGGACTCCGTCTTCATGCCTGTGTTTATTTTTGGACTTGGCGCGGGCGCGGATTACATAAAGCAAAACGACGCAGATTGCTCACGTGACTACATGGTCACTGGTCGAAGTTCCGAGACACTTGTAGTCAATGCAACACTTACAGCTAAATCTGGATGGGATTACGACGAAGACGAAGATCCTGTTGGAGCCGTGCTCGAGTTTGCAGACGAGACGCTAAAGCAGGCAGGCAAGTTCATTGACGGCACTTCTTTGGTCAAAGACTTGCCTCGTTTCTTCTTCGATATCGACGAAGAAGAGGAAACTGCTGAAATCATTGAAGAAAGAGGGCAAGCAGCCCAAGGTTTCGCATCTGCTTGGGCCAAGTTGGCAAAGTCTTTAGGAGATGAAGGCTATTTTAATGAAGACATGCAACTGCGCGTCGGAACTAACATCATTGAAAACCGGTACGCGCGGATCTTTATCGAAGTGACCGAAGTCGATAGCTTCATACATTCCATGGCACCATTTACCGCGAACTTGGAAACTGACGGCAGCGCCTTCTGGCCGCTAAAACTGGACGGGAAACCAAAATTTGATGCTCTGTTCGCTAACCGGAACGAAATAAATTTCCCCGGACGGCTAAGCCATGAACGTTTTTCCACGCTCCAATCAGAATGCGAAAAGTATGTTCAAGGCTTAGAACGAAAAGGCTTAAGTTCAAAGGCCGATCAAGCCTATGTTTTGGCTCGAATGTTGGCCTCCGATGCGCTTACGCAGATTGCAGCACAACGATGCTTTCATACGCTCAGCGAGTTACGTAATGAGCTGCCAGCATTGGCCAACGCGAAATACGCTCGCAAGAATTTTGTGCGGCCCAATGACATTCTTTTTTCAAACGCCAGTTACTCAAGGGTCAGTGCGCAACTCAAAATCGAGGCTGACCCTCTAGCCGTGGGAGAAGCCAAGACTACCCCGTTGGCCCAAGAAGCACAAACCGCGCTACCTGAGTTCTATAGACCATTTAACGCTGGAAAAACGCCAAATGGGTTGGATGGGACGATTCAAGTTTTGGACTCGGCCGGAGTTCTGGGCCCTGAAAAAAGTGACATCGAAAGCCCAAAGGATTTGGCTGAGGCATTTCGGAGCGCCGGTTTCAACCGAGCCAACTGCTTCTTTGTTAACAACACTGCTAACCAATCGGCACTAGGAACAGGCTACTTTTCAGGTGACGTCGATGGAGTATTTTTGCTTCATAAACTGCCTCCTGCATCTAAGGTCAGCGGTAACGTCTACACGCCCAAACTGGCGGTCGTAGCCCAAGTTTCGATCAATCCAGCAACCAAGAAAATTTGGCGCGTTATCACAACTGAGTTGGACTCAGCTCCACTGTTTTCCGGAAAGAATGTTTGCGAATCCAAAAAGTCGAAATCAAGAACATTTGACGAAAACTTCACCAGCATGCTCTCAACAGCACGCGACCTTTTTGTTGTTCAAAGCAACCAACCGGAAAAAGTGGCTGAGTTTGAAGTTTCTGTAGATGATAACATTCGAATTATTGACCACAGCGGCACTGTGTTGAACAGCGCTGACGCTCTTGATCGCAACGTTGTTATGCCAAGAGAGGATGTGTTTTCGGCCATCGCTGCGGCAGGATACAATGCGTTTTCGTGCGGACTGTTAAGAGCCGCGCCTGAGGCCGGTGAATCCGATATCTACTTTGCGGGCCGGAAAGCACTCTTTGTGCTGCATAAAAACCGTTTTGAACCAATATCGGACGACGCCATCATAGTGTTGGTTGATGCCAATGGTGCCGGTGAAATCGAACTACTGGAATTGATTTCCAGGGAAGAGCTCGCTCCAAATAAAGTTTTTAAAGGCATTGGTGGGTGCGGTGATGAGGCTGCCACAGGATGAGCCTTGGCTCTAACTGCCCATTCGAAGCGCAAAAGCGGCAGAATTTGACGGTTTAGAAGGCAAAAATGATTGAAGAAAGCTACACATATGCGGGTCTTTTAGATGACGTACTGGCCCGCTGCGAACCTGCGTATAAAGCGGACGATAGGTACTTTCAGAAGGTTCTACTGCGGTCAGTGTTCTTCGGCTCGCGCCTGCTAATAAACGACGGATACATTTTTTATGGATCCGGTTTGGATCAAGCCACAAAGCAGAATTCCCTATTGCGAGAACTGAATCGCAATGGACATGCTCTTCTGCTGTCAAAACTTCCCGAATTTGACCCAGACGCATTTGCTCGGTTGCCTGAAAAACTTGCCGGAGACGGCGTTAACACAAGTAGACGTGTAGTTACATCTCCAGAATGGCCAGAACAAAAGGAAAGCCTGCGAAGGTGGGGTGAAACGATACGTTCCTATGGGAGCTGGCGCCGCTTTCCGCCGTATCAAATGCACATCGGCTTTCAGAAGATTTTCGAGCGCCTTGCGGAAAAATCGCCAGTAGATTTTGGCCTGACAGGTGTATCAAAAGAGGGGTTTTCGGCACTCCTTGAAGATTTCAGAAAGCACCCCGACTACGCTTTGTCGCCACGAGGGGCGATTGAAGAGGTTCTACGTGAAATTGTCGTTAGCAAGGATGGATTTAGGGACCAACGATCACAAATTCTAAAGATCGCATGTCAAGCGTACCACTACAATTTTGGTATGGCTCTTACGTCTTCATTGGGTGAACCGGTTGTCTCTGAGACGTTCATCGGTCTAGCTTTTGACGAATTATTGGAGCTTTCTGATCCAGTGGATACGGAACTCCTAGAATTCCCCGTCGTCTCAATTCCGAATGGTCTACCATTGGATCAGCCTAGGCTTTTCATGGACTTCGTCATACCAGACACCGACGCACACGAAGCCAAAACGAACTATCTTGAAAACCTCAATCAAAGCCTCGACGTGGCTTTGACAAACTCTGAATCTGCGCGATCAATGATATCAGAGGCTAGCACGGAGTATCGCAAATTCATTGCGGGACACTTTGCACGGGAAGGCATTTCAATCGACGCTCGTTTGGAACAGTATGGCCCCCTCGTGTCCTTCGGCCTTAAGCCTGTATTGGGTGGGCTAGCGGTTGTTGGAGACCTAGCACTCGCTGTTTCCAAAGCCGCGAAAATCAGTGTGGCCGCCAATTTCATTGAAGGTATTAACAAGAAGGCCTTCAATGCTATTCTAAACCCAAACAACAAGGTCGGAAATGTAGTTCCGCGTGATCAAATTGCGGTTCGTGAAATTGCGCCTCGGTTTGCAAAGATAGCTTTCAATCGACCGGCGGCCGACGCGCACGTAGCAGATTTACCGAAATTCAATTGATACTCACGCTCTAGCCCTGGCCTATTGCTTGCTTCGGCGGCCAATCTACTTGATCTAAACCGGAATCCTTTCGCTCGCCAGCATATGTGGTCGTTGAAGCCAGATCACGTCCTTGCCGCGTCCCGTGCCTTGTTGCCGGAGAGAATTTGCCTGTAATAGGAACGAACCATCTGGCTATCGTCACTTCAAAGAGTTTTTCCGCCCATAGAGTGATGGTGCACCGACCAAAAGTCGCAGAACATGCCCCATAGACCAGAATCTGAAAAGTGTAGAACAAAAAGGTCTTCTGTCTCACTGATTGAAAACGTGCCAGGACGCTCAAACATGATATCTAGCGCCACCTTAAGTCGCGCCTGATTCACTTGTGCCGCATATGAGTGCGCCTCATTCCAAATAAAGCTCTTTTCTATTCGACAGTCATCCCCTCTGGTGGAGCCGTCGTACGTTTCCAGGGACTTGAGAGCACAAACGAAATTTTTTAGAGTTTCCAAACAAAATCTCCAATGACCTATGAAAGTTCTTGGAAGCGGCTTTAGACTGGCTCCCAGCCTACCCGAACTATTCCACTGATTGGATTTGTAACCTCATAAGCTTTAGCAGCAAACCGTGAAAGCTTGCTTTTTAGCTCCGGGATGTTGCGACACTTGAACGTATCGTGAAGCAGCAAATCTCCGTCGTCATCAATTTCGACATCAACGTTATTCAGTCCTGAGTCCCAAAAGGCGTTTTGCAGTTCAGAAATCTTACCGTACGGAAGCTCTTGCCCGTGCAAAAGTACGATAACGGTGGACCAGCTATCAAGAGGGTTCCCCTTAAAGAGGCCTAACGATAGTTTGAGCCCATTTCTTGCCGTCAATGTGTAAGTAATGCCACCCCCATTGGGAAGTGCTTGGCAACCTACATTGGCAAATTCCGTGCGCAAGTATTCTTCCAGTATTGCATTCTCAGTCAATTTAGCTTTCCTCGATCAACTTAAGGTCAAAATCCCATTTTTCTCGCATGTATTTTTGCACCACCGGAGCCGCTTGCATCGCCAAATCTCGGCGGGAAAAATACTTGAAGTCCACGTCAGCATAGCCAGTAAGTATCAATTGATTCATTTCAATAAGCGGCTGACCAATTGTTTCGTTGGCTATGCTATCTAGAGAACCTAAAAATAACTGATAGTCTCCATCGTCATAGTGAACCAACCGCAAGACTTGTTGATCCGCTGGTAGGATTGGTGTTTCACTTGGTTGGAAGCCATCAAATGGACTAGTGACCGCCCAAGGAATGGCATACGTGTAATAAAGCACACGACGAGTAATTTGTGCTGGAACTCTACCGTCGTTAGCCTCTTCCATCAGAAATGCAAAGAGTGGAGCAACCGCAAATTGTGCGGCATCCCCTCCACCTTCAAAAGCAATCTGCACAATCTCGTCGCATTGCTGGTCATCCAATACGTTAATCATATTGAAGTAGAGAGAACTTGCTAGGATCAGGCGCGCACTCCAGTCATTGCTGATCTCAGACAAAGCGCCTAGTTTTTTGTTCTGCACATACAGTGGACTGGACTCGGTTGTCATCCAACGGTCCAGTGCGCTGGTCCGATTTAGTTCGCATTTCGCGTTGGTACTCTGCATGGTAAGTCCTTACTGCGCGGCCATTTTTACGGGACGCCAAAACACAGCGCTTGAATGCCACTCTTGGAGGCATTGGCTCAAATTTTTGGCCATCGCTCAGCCACTGTTTAAGCAACCCAGTTTGATGTTTTTCTATTTCGCTCATTACGTCGACTTGGCAACCCGTTTTGCTAACAAATGAACACGGATATTTCTTGTTCTCATGTAGATTGCGATAACCAAAAAGCGCATTAACAAATGTTGGTTTAAAGTGAATATCGGCAACCTTGCATTGAACACCTCACAAAAACAACACTTTTGTGATTGTGCACATATTTGAACCACATAACGTCGACCGGCAACTGCTACTGGCTCAACAACAGATCGAACAAGTCGTCCGATCCCGGCAGTGGTCGGGATACTGCTCTAGTAGATTGAATTGAGACTGAGCTATTGCATCTGCGCTCCAAAAGCACAGTGCTTGAGGATCCTAGACCTAAGAGCCGCCGTGAACTTAGATGCCTGACTGGCACGCGGCAAATACAGGCAAGGAGCCTCAAGTATCCTAATCGACAGAGCTCAACTTCTATCCGTTAGCAACTTCAGCCCGGCAACAGCAAAGAACACTCCCAAGGTTGCCTGTATGTATCGCCGCGCTCGGCTGTAAGCGGCGACCATAAACGAAGTTGAAAAGGCGATCGCATAGAGCGTGTGGATCACTGTTGATAGAACAAAGATACCCAGCACGATTGCAGCTGAAACCCAGATAGGGGAGCCCGGCTGTAGGCCCAATGAAATGGTGGCAATCCATGCAAGTGCAGCCTTTGGGTTGGTCATCTGGACTGTATACCCACTCAGGGCGTAGCGAAGTGGCGACCGATATTTTTGACCAAGCTTCTTAACTTCCAAATCATAAGCTGATGCCGCGGACTTGAAAGATTTGTAAGCGAGCCAGAGAAGATAAACACCACCCGCGACTTTGATGAACATCAGAGCTGACGCGTATTTCGCAAGCAGCGCAGAAAGGCCTGATGCGGCGAGGACACCCCAGGTTAACGATCCCACCGCCACTCCAAGTGCAAGCGAGACCCCGGACTTACGATCCACGCTCATTGAAGTGCCGATGATTGCCAAAATATTGGGACCTGGGCTGGCTACCCCAACAAGGAAAATGGAATACGCCAACAGGATGCCAGGCAAGTAGATGGAAAGCTGATCCATGAAACCTCTTTCTTCTCATGATAACACAAACCTGAATTCGCAAAGCAACCGTTTGAAACCACACAAAACACTGGTGTTGTTCTGGCTGAACCAAGACTTGATCCCTTAGTTGGGCAGGCGCCAGAAAAGCAGCTGTGCCTACCTTTGGCGGTATAGGCGCTTCAACTCAGAAAATGGTTCGTTAACGTCAGAGGTGCGGGCGCAGGCATGTCCAGAGATTCAGAAACCGATATTTCGATGGTTCGGCACATCGCATCGAGAGGCAGGCCATTCTGCACGTTGTGAAATGGTGCTTCCAACTCGCTGGTCACCTCCTGAAGTCCAAAGAAAGCATAGGATACCACAGCTGCACAAACTGGTGTGAACCAGTTTGTCGACCCGATGAGCGCAAAGGGAAGCAACCAACAGTAGAGGTACGTGGTTCTTCGGACCAACAGCGAATATACAAACGGCAACGGAGTTGTCGCGATCCTTTCACAGCCGGCCTGAGAACGTGCCAGGGAGGAAAGTGTATCCATGATTGTCATTTGACCAAAACCACTGAGTTTTTCAGCCTTAGCCAGTTGAGCCATTTGATCAGCCATTGAACGAAGAGCTGCATCTGCGGGGTTGTTTTTAGCCACCATCGCTTCAGACCATTGCGCCCCAACCCAATCTTTGATGTCGGCTTGCACTTCAATCTTACGTAGTGACCCTCGGTGCAAATGCGCAAAGGCAGCCGCGTAACTTAGGAGCGTCTTCCGATCCTCTTCCTTAGTCAGGAAAATTCTTGCCTGATACCCCAATGCGCGTATGTCCGCGATCATTGATCCCCAGAGCCGACGGGCTTCCCACCAACGGTCGTATGCAGCGTTGTTGCGAAATCCCAGAAAAAGAGAAAGGGCGACCCCGATCACGCCCATTGCTGCGATCGGAATACGCGGCAATTCAATTACGTGGTGATCGACCAGCAACACGCCAACGGAAAGCACTGTGACTGTTGCGATGTTTCCAATAATCTTTGGCACCACCGAGCCTTGCATCACAAGGAACAATTGTAGTGGTGATGGTTGATCTCTGACGATCATGAGCGCCTCTTCACTTGGTCAATTCCGCTTGAATTTTTCGAGCTACACAACCTCGAAAATTTGCCGTTCTTGTAGCTGCGACTAAGACTCTCTTCTTCAACTGGATCAACCGTCAAACGGGCGCTTTGCTTGCACAAAACGCCCGTCTTCAGCTACTCAATTATTTCTGTCACACGATCTCTGTTGTTACGTCGACATTACCCCTTACAGAGTTGGAATATGGGCAAATCCCATGCGCTGCTTTGGTCAGTTGCTCCGCAGCTTTCAGTTCTACCCCAGGTAGCGAGACCTTGAGGTCGACCTTTAGTCCAAATCCACCTGCCTCACGTGATCCAATCCCGACAGCGGTTTCTACCGCAACAGCCTCGGGAACTTCTGGCAGAGAGTCGTCTTGGGATGCTGCGAACTTCATCGCACCGATGTAGCACGCTGAATATCCAGCAGCGAACAACTGCTCTGGGTTGTATCCCTTTGCAGAGCCGCCCATCTCGGCGGGCGTTGCAAGATCAAAACTTAGATCAGTTCCTGCCACCTTGGCTTTGCCGTCACGGCCGCCGGTTGCTGAAGCATGTGCTGTATAAACTGGGTTAATTGACATTCGTGTTCTCCATTAGTGCATTTACGAGTGGTTTGCGCACCCAAAAACGCGGGGAAAAATTTTCCCAGTACGTTCAGTGTTGTTACTGTGTACATACGGCTGTCGCGAAAGGCTTCTAACGCCAAAAATCAGTTTCATAGGCAATGAAGCCCCAACGGATCAGCCGATCCCGGCAGTGGCCGGGATACTGCTATAGCGATGGGGATGAAGCAGCGCGGTCGCTACGAAGCGCAATGAGGATGGGCTTCAATGCTGGTGAATGCGCTCAGCCCTGACAACCCTTGCGTTGGCGTGATCCCAAACAGAGTTGCTGCGGTCCTTGTCAGATGTGCCGCATCTGAGAACCCTGCCTGTATGCCTGCAAGACCGATCTTCTCGCCATTAAACGCAGCATCAACTGCGCACATCATAGCCGCCCATATCTTGAACTTGCGGAAGGTCTGGCCCGTTGTCGACTTAAAGTGGCGCAATGCAAGCGTGCGCTCGAGCTGTAACTCTTGTGCAAGGTCCAACTGAGACAGCCTTTCAAACGGGTCATTGTAAAGACGCTCTACGATCCGCATTACTCCAGCATCCGAAGGCATGTCGTCTCGGTTGAGCATCTGACGATAACCTGCCAGAGCCATGTGGTCCCTCTCCTGAATTGCCTGAGGTAAATCTTGCCAGGCTTCGGGCAGCTCTCCAAACTTGGGGGCGTTCTCGTCCAGTTTAACGCCATCCAGATACACAATTTCCGCGCCCCCCTCTCGGATGACGACGCGATGTGCCACATCGGGTTTGATGCAGATCGCATGCGCTTCCGTTTGGTCGCTGTCATCGCCAACTAGAACAGGCTCTCTGCGCCCAACAATGACGCATGTCATCAGGTTCTCATGCATCCCAAGCTCGCCTTTATCGAAGGAGAATTTGTGGTTGCGAAAAGCGGGGGCAACTGAAGACATAACCACTTCACCTAACTTTGTGGGCAACTTTGGCGCAATCCTGAGAATGCTGCAGCAAGGGGCAAATGTGAAGGACGGTCCGAAGGGACTTGCACGTTTCTTCAAGAGAGTCGTCCGGAAGATGTGCTTAGTAAGGGCCTCTGGCTCCGACTATCTAATCCGAGGACTTATGACACACATTTTTCGAAAGCTGGCCATTGCATTTGGTCTGCTAATTTTCTGCGGCGTGGTGGCTTGGCATGCGCTCCCATCTCAGGTCGCAAAAGGTCTGATCGCCCTAAACAACGCCTCCGCAGGGCTGCGCTCCAAAGTGATTTCAACTGACGTTGGAGATATCCATTATTTGGAAGGCGGCCAAGGTGAAACGGTTTTGCTGGTACATGGCATTTATGCGCGCAAAGAACACTGGGTCGAAGTGGCCCGGGTGCTTGCCAAGGACTACCGCGTAATTGCCGTGGATCTTCCCGGGTTTGGGGACAACGCCCTGCGCGCAGACGACGACTATTTGTTAGATCAACAGCAGGCAAACTTACTGACCGTGATGCAGGCGCTTGAGGTGAAGGTTGTTCACGTTGGAGCAAACTCCATGGGCGCTTATGTTGCCGCACTCTTGGCCGAAGAGCATCCGGAACTAATCGCAAGCCTTTCCTTTATCGGCAGCCCACTTGGGGTCCCTACCCCAACACCAAGTGACATGGATAAGGCACGAGACCTCGGGATAACCCCTCTGGTCGTTCAAACAACCGAAGACTTTGCTGAACGTAACGAGTGGCTGTCCCCAAATATTCCATACATCCCCGGCCCGATCCTTAGGACTTGGTCGGAGGACGAGGTGGCCCGGGCAGATCACAACGCCCGCATATGGGATGTCGTGCATAGCAAGTCCGACGTGCCTACGGTCTTGGATCTTGCGCCCGCACTTGAGATGCCGACGCTGATAATCTGGTGTCAAGAAGACCGGATTTTTCATATCAGCGGCGCCGCAATACTCGAACGGAGTTTACCGTCATCACATCTGGCGACGCTGGACAACTGTGGACACGTTCCAATGTTGGATAAGCCCGCTGCTGTAGCGTCAGAGTACCTCAAGTTCCTGTCGTCTCTTCCGGATCCTGAGGAACAATAGCCGGCCTGTCGCTTTAGCGAGTTTCAGAACACTCTCGCATCTCTGCGAGCGGCAGGTCGTCCGATCCCGGCAGCGGCCGGGATACTGCTCTAGTTGTATGGGGGGATGCGGCGCGCTCGGCTATACATGCGGTATCAACTGCAAAGCACGGAAAGCGAGCTTTGCAAATTAGAATGGGCTGTGTTTTTTACTCAGAAATCCACAACTTATCGTTCGATTTAGGATAGCTGTCTTTGCGTTTAGAAATCTCTGATGACAAGAAGGTAACCGATAGCTTCGACATGGTGTCTTTCTCGAAACGAAGTTCCTTAATTCGGCGCAATCTTTTGGGACATATTTCAATTTTGGAATTCTTCCATTTACCAGAGTTGCATGATCCGATGTACAGAAATGCTTCTTCTTCACCGTCTTGCTTGCAGTGCTCTACAAGCTTTTCGATGTCTCCAATGGACTTTTCAATTGCAGCCTCGGTTCCGACCCGCAATTTCTGGTGGCATCGGGCCAGCCCAGCTACGTAACCGCGAACAATGAATTTTAGATCCAAGTACTTAACACCCAGCGCTTCGACCTCTTCCTTGGTTTTCCCCCGTATTTTATCTGAACTTGTAAATTCCTCCACGCTTATTTGAGGATTGACCGTAAATCGATCTCGAACTGGAGTACCTACTGTGAAGCGTTCTTCTTCATGCAAAGATTTTCGAGAAAACACATTTCTGCTGAGAGGCAGTGAGCGGTGGAGAGAGTGGTTGCGAAGGGCTTCCCCCAATCTGTATTGAAAATTTTGATCAAACTCCTCGCTAAAAACTTCGCCTGCGAAATCTTCCATGCCCAAGCTTTTCAGAATTGAGGTCGCCCGCTCGATGAAAATTCGCCCTGAGGTAAAGAGGGAGATGAGCTTCAAGCTAATAGTCTGTCTAGCTTCATCGAAGAAGTCCTCATACCCTTCGGTGTTTGCGCGTCCTAACTGATACCTCAAGCCGAGCTTGAGCAAATGAAGCTCGAACTCATAAACAGAATCTGAAAGCAACTTGTAGGTATCTTCATATCTGAAAAGAAGCTTTAGTTGGCCTTTTGCTTTGACCACGCTTTCGAACATTGCCTGATCAACTTCAAACTCAGTTTCACCTGAATACCCCACTAAAAACTTGCAATCACACATTGGTCGCACCCGAATTGATTAAGCTGCCAGATGAATATTCCCTTCTTGCCGCCTTTGGCTACCGCGAAAACCTGTAAAGGGGAGTGTTTTGCCCACCCCTACCCGCAATCGGGTGAGAGCAACCCCACGCCCTTACATCAACAAACGGGGCGCCTTACCCGGCACGACCTCAAGCAGCGCGAAGCTATTTACGAATAAGACCGGCCGATCCCGACAGTGACCGGGATACTGCTCTAGTAGTATGGGTGGATGCGGCGCGTTCAAATCCAGCTGCGATAAGGGCCGCAAAGCCCGGGCCTAATCCAGCTCAGTCCAAGGCCAAGGCTTAACGTTACTGGCAGCCGTTTGGAATCTTGCCGCCTTGGCTATCCAAACTCCCAAGTCGGTTCCAAAATCGGCCAACCGCTCATTGGGCTGCTGATTGTTGACCATCATGACAACAAACTGAACAATCGTCGCCACCCCTAGCACCGTTTGTGCAACTGAGATCATGATAGCGATCAGCACCATGTAAATGAAACGTTGGAGCATATTGTCTGGTTGCTCAGGTTCATTCTGTTCGCCATGCAGGCGGCCTTCAATCTTTGCTTCGTCGTCCACAATCTCACCCCGTTTTACGATTGAGCCTATGCAATAAAATCCACCATCGGACTTTGGCAGCAACCAGCTGCATTACCAAGGCAGTGTAAAGACGCAGGGTGCATAAAAGTGCCAACAGCAACGGTTACCAGCACTTTCGGCACATTGGCGAAAGTTTCGACAGCAACCATGCAGCAGGCGCGACATTCTTTGACCAGCTTCACGAAAGCAGAAGTGCAGAGAACTAAGGCAGCCGAAGCCAATGCTGCAGTAGTCGCCAATGGCAGCGAAGCGCAGAAAGCTGACTTTGCAAATTGAGTGTCGTTTAACCGAAGTGGACCTTCACTGATCAGAAAAGTAGACTTGGATAACTTGAGGAAAACTCTACAACCTGGCGGACTACCCAATGCATTGACGAAACACTAGATTCGTAGAGTCTTCGCTTCGAGCTGTTGAAACCTGCGATCAAACTCCAAATTAGGATCGCTCTCAACAATTGCATCAAGTACTTTTCCAACCTCGTGAACATCGAGTTTGTTCGAAGCCTTCAAAACATGCCAAATCATTCTAAGCGCAAGCTTTGGCGCCCGAGTGGGAATATCTGACTGAGGTAGACCTCCAAGAAAAATCCGATGGGATCGGTATGGCGCAATGAATGCCTGGATCACGGGAAACAAAGACTCTGCTTGAGAACCGCTGACAACCAGTAACCTTAAGAAGTCTTGTGTGGACAACTCGTCAACATACTCGGATTCCTTAGGCCAAATTTCTGCAAACAGGGGCAACACCTTTGCTTCGCTAAACCCTTCTGCCCCCTCTCCATTTTCTATCCTTCCCTCTTCGGCGGTCCATCTATACAATGTATGAACCATTGCAGCTCTTACCGATGCCGGGCAGTTCCTTAGCATTTTCGTAATTTCTTGGGCGGATACCCCCCAGTCTTGATCCTCCTTCGCAGCCAATGACAATGCAGGTCGTAATACCTGAGCAGCTGTATTTTCAGCAGAAAATCTCCCCAATTCTTCTGAGCATTCACAAAGGCTCATATCAACGATTTCCTTGAACCGGGAAAAAGCTTGGGCACTCAGCCGGCTATCTTGAATGAACACAGAGCGAAGGCCCGTTGCAGTAGGTTCTTTTAGATTCGGCTCTAGTGTTTCAACGACAATGTCCTCGCAGTGGTTCATCAAGTAAGAAACATTGCGCACCAAAATTGCATTTGTCAGTAATCCCTTGGCTCCATCAGCCGCCAAGGCAGTAGCTAGCATCTCTTCAGCATCGCTTGTTTCAGATTTCGTTGCTAACGCATTGGAATGCATAAACAAGGCAACTTCAGCAAGCTTTCCGTGAGCGGTGTTTACGGCAAAATCCATTAGGTTTCTTGAGTCACTCAGTGGCGGCGCAGTCACATAAGGCCAGATTTTCCACCACCAATCACGTACGTTTTCCAATTGTTTCCTTCGGTGAAAAATGATCGAAACAATCGGTTCAGAAAGACAGGTTAATTCTTCCGCAGAACAGTTCTCCAAATACTCGAGAGCTTCAATGAGGACTTCAAAAGTCGGGTCTTCCCCTTTGCTAGGGGCAAAAGAAATACCGCTTAGAAACGTAGACCACAGGGAAAGGTTTTCCTTCGAAAAGTCTCCGTTCTTTAAAGCTTGAAGCGCTGCTGCAGGATCAGACTGGCAAAACGTGGACCATCCCTGCTGATCTTCCAAATTGGGGCTTTCCAGCATCTCCTGAGCGACATGCAATTGTTGCTCCGGATCAGCTGAGCGAATGGGTTCTTCACGTCCGACGACTCTTTGCACTCCAAATGAAAAAGATCTGAACAAATCCCGCTCTTCGACCTCCTGCCCATGAAACTCCCTGCGCTCTCTTATTTCTTTTAACTCTATTTGTCCCGGATCGGACAAGACGCCTGCCTTTTCAAGCATACTAAGGTAGATCCAGAGATCTCGATCACGCGCGATCGGTCGCCAGTCAGTGCCACTTGAAGAAGCGTCCGCGTCGCGAAATCTAGTAGGAGACTCAAGCAGAAACCTAGCCTCTAAATGCTCAACCAGATCTCGGTCAGCGCAAATTGCTTGATCTCTTATGAAAAGGGCTACTTCACGCCGACAGGCCCAAAGTTGCTCGGATCTTGCACGCAATAGTGTGCCAATTGCCTCATTTGGATCGATAATCTTCATCGTCCGGGCTGCATGCAGATAGAGTCTTAGCCCAATATTGCCTGGAAGTTGGAGCCATGAACGAGCTATTGCCATCGAACCATCTGGATCAATTTCAATTGCTGCCGGAAAACAATCGATTATCAATCTAATTAGATATAAGATGCCATCCCTATGTTCGTTTTGTTCGTGATCTTCTATCGCAGGTACTGAGGTATCATTTAAGTCAAATTCATTCGTAATATGCCCCAATTCAACTTCTAAACTTATCGCTTGACGCAGTTGGAAATTGGCAACTTCGACGGTACGGAGAGCCAATTCTGGACGTTCGATTAATCGGTCACTTAGTTCCTTCGCCCGCCAGGTGTCGTTGACTTCCAGCCGTGCGTAACACAGATTTCCAATTTTGACGTCGCCCTTAACCGGGAACTCCTTTAAAACATTTAGCCTTCGTGAAATTCGAAGACCTGGCGCTACAAAGCTCACAGCACGTACTATGTCACTGTCAAGTAACTCGCCTGTGTCAAAGATGTCAGCGAGTTCAAAGTAGTCTAGACTTTCTTGATTTTCGTCGGAGAATTGAATTTTGCAAAATAAACGCCAGACCCTGCGCCAATCAGGCTGAACCTCGCGATTTCGGCGTAGTCTTTCCTGTACACTGGCTACCAGCGGCGCTCCAATTTCCTGAAGCCAATTAACTGCAAATTCAAATCGCTTTGGGCATTGGAAGTTTTTTTCTAACCAAAACGCGACAATCCTAGCTGATAAATCGGTAGGCCAAAGCTTGTTGTCCCTTATGAATTCAAACCATTTAGGATCCTCAACGCATCGAATTACACAATCCCACACATCATTTGTTTCAGATAGAAGCCAAATGACCATGTTTTGCTGATCAATGGAAGACGTACGAAAATCCTTAGATACGATGTCTGATATGATTTCCTTCTTCTGCTTTTGAGGTCTTTCTATCAAATCCGCGAGATCTGATAATCCTTGCCAAAGAGCAAAGTGATTTTGTTTGCCCTCAGTTTTTTTTGGGTAAGGGATCGGTTCGACGCCAAGGGTCGCCCACTGTTTATGAACCTCGACGGGATCTTTCTCGTAAGAAGCAAGAGCGTATACGCTCCTCAAATCACTGAACCGAGACCTATCCGATTCTAAAACATTGAGAAAATAGCGAACTGGAGCGTCGCCAGCGCTGTAGCCAACTAGAAGAATAGTCCTGCATCGCGAAAGATCGAATAGAAAGCGTGAAGCCCAACCAGAGCGCATATACGCTTCGCCATAGTCGGAGCTTGTCAGAACCAGAGGCGTTCTTCTCAAGTTGAGTTCTTGATCATCCAGGCGACCATGGAGATGAACAATGCCGTGAAAGCCGCTACTACCGGGTGCAGGCAATGCTTGCCCCGCAAAACTAATTTTGTCTACAGTTTCATCATTCGGCAGGGTTCCGTGAGCGTGCTCAAGCAGGGTTTCAAAATTGGTAGTGACGATTGTCGATCTATTCTCAACATCCTTTGACAGGCGGAGAAGAGTCCGGTGTTGGCTCAGATCAGCTTTGTCAGGCTTCCTTAGACGGTTACATACTGAGTCTTGTACTTTTTCAGGTTGCGCTAACCTGCGCGCCAACGAGCCGAGCACCTCCTCGTAACGCCCGGCTTCAAACGATTCAATTTCACCCGCTGACATAACCACACTCAGGTCTTCAAACACACCCGAGGTGAGGGCTTTGAAGAGTTCAAGTTGTGGTGCGCTGATCCCAGCTCCGCACAATACGACCACTTCCCCCTTTATAAGTTCATTGACCAATTTGTCAGGGAATTCGGGGCATTCTGGAAAAAAACTGACTGGCATCTGTAGGTCTCGGTATACGTGCGTAGTTTTTTAACGCGTCTATCTTTTTATGTTCTGACAGATAGTTGCACCCAAGCCATTGAGAATCAATCAAGGATTGAAGTTTCAAGTTTATATATTGAGCCTAGAACGACTTCTATTGTTCGGGCCTTCCGATTGCAGGACTTCTCTCTTTGGCGGCTTTGCCCCGCCCAGCGGCTGTTGTTTGGGCCTGAATCGCAGGTCCGCTTCGGGCTGGGAGGCGCCGTTAGACAGGTTTCGCACCAACGGCAGCTACGCGCAGAGAACAGACTTTGCAAACACTAGCTTATTTGATGGAGGTTTACCTATGCCGACCATACAAACTACGGAGTTCAACCACACGCTCCATGGTCTTTTTCATCTGCACATTTTCCGGCTCAATCTGTTCCCAAAAACGAACTCTTCCCTCCAACTGCTCAAAATAATTTGGAAAGAAAATTCTGCGCCGCGCTACGTGGCTAGACAATCCTGACGACCAGACAAAATACACGTCACGCTTTAAGTCACGCCGGAAACGTCTTGTCGGCCTTGGCTTGCCAGAGGTTATGTCCAACCCGGTTACGATCTTTTTGTCACCTTCGCTCAAGAAACGAACTTTTTTCTCATTTACTTGGAACCCCTCACTGGCAATAATTTCAAAAAACAGCCTTCGAATCCCCTTTGGAATGGATTTTCCCGAGATCACAATGTCATCTGCATACCGAGTATATCTCAAACGCTTAGACTTGCAGATCTTCATGAATCTTTGATCCAAGTCTCGGCAGATAATATTGCTTAAATATGGGCTGGACGCGGCACCTTGCGGCAACTTCCGATCCAGCGTGCAGAGTTTTGCCAGTAGGAAGGCCACATTTGATGAGTATCCGAAATCAATAAAGACCTTTACCACTCTTGAAAAACCAATAGAGGGAAAAAAGTCCTTGAGATCTATCTTGAGGAGTTCCTTTCTACCGCAATGTACGAGTGCATTGTCGAAGATCGAGACGCCTTCTCGATATCCCGTAACACAAACCGGTAAATTTACAGAAGAAAGCACTTCATCGACTATCCATCGCTGCACTTCAAGCAGTGATGGATAAGGAGCTTGAATTTCCCGCGAACCTCCTGTTCTCTTTTTGATCTTAAATCTTCTATAGTAACTTTTTGTTCCATAACCCATCGCACTAAGGTCAGCCGGGTGTCGTCCAACTAGTAGCGCTAGGTGGGAGGACTCGAAAATAGGCGGAACTCCACTTGAAATACAGCGCCGGATATACGGCATGTAAGAACGCGCTAGATCACTTCGCAGGCCTATATCCTCGAAGTACTGATGCCATTTGTACAATAAATTGTCGTTCATAGCGTGGTCACCGCTACTTGATCTATCCGATGCTTGCATCGCTTACGCATGAAATGCGATGAATTTCTGTTTTCAAATTTGAAACCATAAATTTCATCGTGTTTCATGCCTGCCGACGAACGGAGGCACAGTAACACTTTCTTGAGAAACTCAAGAAATGTTACTGTAAGGTTTTCGTACACCTTAACCGTAGAAGCGACTACACTTCTAAACGCTAGCGGTGACCACTCTGCTGCCCAGTTAGCACGCAATTTAGTCTCCTCCAACCCCAAAGTCGCGCCGAGATAGCTTTGAAACCCTGGGGGCGTACGGTTCAAAGGGACTGATCTTGCTGCCCTTGAAGCGTTCCGGCACTTCTCTCCAAGTTTTCCTGCCTCTAAATGCAAACATGTTTTGGTTATCCTGAATCCACAAACGCCCGGCTTTCGTAAGGTGCAAAGAAACGCCTTTCGCGGTGATAAGATTGAGCTTTGACAGGTTCCTAATCGCCCTTGATATTTCTTTGATTGAGACTCCAACCTTTAAGGTCAACATTGAAACGGTCACACCGCCCTCTTGTCTGCGGGCCTGATCCAAAACGGTCAGTTCAAGGGAAGAAAGGCGATTATTCATAACTCGCTCCTATAAACGAGGGTATCTCGTGGTTCACCCCTACAATCCTCTGGCCACCAAAGAATTGGAAAATTGGAGTTAGGTGCGTTGTGTCCCTTTAGGCAAAACAAAGCCTCTGCCCGCCCGTAGCCGAAGTTGGGAAGCATTTTTCCTTCGACTATTTGCGCCAAACCGGTTTCGAGTCGGTTCATGTGACAAGATTTCACGCCTAACTCTGCGCCGGAAAAGTGGCCAGACAAACCGGGTTTTAACTTCACCAAAAACTCCAAATCAATATCCAAACCGGATAATAAATCAAAGGCCCCTTCCATTCCAAAGACCACCTTGACTTGCCCTGTCACTGGAAACTTTCTAGATTTTGATTCCGCAAATATGTGTTTAAGCCTTCCGCGAACAGTACTCCCAGTTCCTGCAAAATCATCTATTAGAATAAAGTGCGGGTAATCTTTCATATTTTTCTTTTTAAGATACATCGGAACACTATTAAATAATTTGATGCGTCCTCCACGTGGAAGCATGGGTTTCAGTCTCTGCAAAACCATCTGAGAGCTGTCGGCTCCCTCATTCCAAGCCATGGCAACGACCGCTACCGATGTTTTCGTAGAAGAAACTTGCGCTATGCTTTTTGCTAGTCTTCTTAAGTATTTTTCAAACTGGTTGTCCGACAAGAGGATAAATTTCTCCAGTACATGCTTTAAAACCGCGAACTCTTCAGTGTTCTCACATTGACCGGCAAGTTCTAGAATCTGCTTCTCACAATCCTCCAGATCCTGGCGACGCATGAAAAGGTCCATCAGCCAGTAGTCTATTTCCTCTCGAGGTATCGCCATTATTGAATTTGCCCAGTCCAACACCACCATGTCTAGAGAAGCCTAGCATCGTCGACAGACATCCTAACTCTACTGCAGGGCATTGCAAAGTCGAGTTTTTCCCGACATCTCAATTCTGGACTGCTTCCCATTGAACGCTCACTACCCATGCTGCTTAGATCTGATTTCGTCCCGCGAACCAGAGCCCGCTATGGGCTGGGAGCAGCCGTTACCCCCTTGTATCAACAATCACCGAAAGCGCCCGCAACGCGCCCACAAATCGCTCCCCTACCCGCGTAAGCTCAGCCTCAACAACCGGTTCAACCCTTCCCCGCACGACCGCGAACAGCGCGTACTGCTGTTCACTCCGCAGCTGCCCGATATACCCCCGCCAGCGCATCCAGTCGTTCACGGCGTCGCGGTGGCGCTCGTCCTCACTCCGCAAGTCCGGCTTGTCGTCCTCCCGTGTTTCAAACCGCTCCGGCATCATCTCGATCCTTGTTCCCTTCGCGTGGAGGCTCTTGCAGAGAACGACTTTGGCGTAGCGCGCCTCGGTCGCCGTAAAGGCTGCGTAAATGCTCCAGAGATTTGCTGCCTCCTCCTCGTCGCATGCGAGGTAGATAGCGCGCCCTGCGGCCTCTCCTAGCGCTTGTCTGCGCATGTTCTGCCGGTTCTGCACGGTGTCTTCCTGCCCCATCATTCGCGCTCGTGCGGACAGCACCGTGCGCTGCGGATCCCGTTCCTGGCTAATCTCTGCCATACGCGCCTTGCCTCGCTTCTTGGGGCGCGGTGTTGGCGCCAATCCTGGCAAATCCAGCGGCTGTTTCTTAGACTTCCCGCGGCGATCACCCTTCCCCATTTTTGCGCGCTCCGTACTGCTCGGTTGCGATGTTGATCACCATCTGCTTGATCCAATCATCGTTGATTTCTTTCGGGTCGATTGCGGCGATGCCTTCCTTGTGCCAGAGCGCCACGCGGGCCTTGTCACGGTTCTTCAGCAGCTGCGCGTGATCGCGCTCGTCCGGCCCTTTGCTGTAGATCGTTGAGACCAGTCTCATTGCTCACCTCCAAATCTCTTCAGCTGGAAACCAACCTCGGCAATGATTTCCTCGGCGCGTTTCTTTCCGCAGCGCTTTCCTCGAGGCGCTTCCTGTTTGGGCGGCAGGCTCGCCACGTAGTCCCTGCCCCGCCATGCTTTGAGGATTTCTGAGATGTGCCCCGGATTAGGCTTCTTAGACGGATTGCGTCGCCGCCAATCGCGCAGCGCTGCCCGCACCTGATCTTGCGGCCAGTCCTCGAGTTCGTCGCACCAGTCGGCCAGAACAGCGCCTTTCATTTCGGGCGAAAGTGGAGCCTGCCAGTAGCCTTGCATGATGATTTCAACCTCGAACGCGATCCGGGCCCGATGGTCTTCGACTTCGTGCGGCGATAGCGATTGCGTCAGTCGTGGGGTCGGTGTTGGAAGCTTGGAAACTGCTGCGGGAGCGTTGGTCATTGCCCTGCCCTTTTTCGTTGAAGTACCAATCGGCTTTGACGGACTGCCAGCCGCGTTCCTCGGCGAGTCCTAGGGCGTCAGAGGCATCGCCACCTCTGGCCTCGATTTGGCGTAGCTGCTCGGCCAGTCGCTTGGCCGCCGTGACCGTGAGTGGTTTTTTGATCTTCCGGCGATAGGCGACGAAACTAGACACCGCATCGAGGCCAGCGAACCGCGTTAGCGCATCGCTGATCTTTTGCCCTTCACTAATATTATTAACTTTATTGGATGGTTTATTTTGGTTTGGGTGACACTCTGTCGGGGGTACCGGTGACACTGTGTCGGGGGTGCCCGCCGAGGGGTGACACACTGTCGTATCTTGGGGTGACACACTGTCGGGGGTCACAGTCATGGGGTGACACTCTGTCGGGGGTACCGGTGACACACTGTCAGGGGTCTCGTCTGTGGGGTGACAGCCTGTCGGGGGTACCGGTGACACTCTGTCAGGGGTCTCGTCCGTGGGGTGACAGCCTGTCGGGGGTACCGGTGACACACCGTCGGGGGTAACGGCCATGGGGTGACAGACTGTCGGGGGTTGGGGTGACATACCGTCGGGGGTCGAATGCCGACCCGCCACCGATTTGCCGCCTGCATTTGGACAACTGGACACAACGCTTAAGCAAATTCTGTACTCGACTGTGAAGCCGTTTCTGTGTCTTCGCTTGCCTACTTCCTCGATGAAGCCTGCGCTTTCGAGTGCGGAGATTTGCCGCTGAACAGTGCGCTCTGTGGTCTCTAATTCTCTCGCCATTGTGCCCTTGGAAGCCCATATCCCCTGCCCTTCGTCGCTGGCGATATCGCCCATCAACAGGATTACGGACTTGGCTGTCAGTCCGACGCCGAGGTTCTTGCTTCGAAGGATTGAGGTGACGAGGTTGCTCATCTCTCCACCCAACGCCATTCCTGAGGCTCCAAGTCCTCAAACAGGCCCGGCGAAACAGCTTCCATTTCTGACGTCAGCTTGTGGTAAGTGGCCGTGGTCACACGCCCGCCTCCGGACAAAAAGTAGACCGGCTTATCTGTCGCGCTGTCGCCCACTGGAAGTGAGCAGAGCAGCGTTTCACCTTCCTTGAGGCGGCGCATAACCTCTTTCTGGATAACTGCCATCACCTCGCCTCCAGCCTACCGAGGGCTATCGCTAGCCGCTTTCTGATTGATTTTGTTCTGGAAGACTTGGGTGCCACACACGGGCATTCATTGAGCGCTACGCGTAACCCATGCACTTCGGTCAGCGGGATGCGTATTACGGCATACCCGTCTTCTGAAGTGAGTTTGGGGCGTAGCGGCTCAGACATTACGCCTTCAACTTCTCGATTGTGGAAAGCGCGGTCTCTCCAGCGTGAAGCATTTCTTCCACTTCAACACGAGCTTCTGCCATGGATTTGGGATCGCCGGTCTCAGCCGCAAGGATCAGCGCGTTTACAGCCTCACCAGCCTCCTTGCCGACTTCACCAGCAAGCCGCGTTATTGACTGGCCTTCTTTTGCGGCAACGCGGTCTTCGACTTCCTTGGCGCGCAGTTTTGTAAACCGATAGTCGCCTGTCGCGTCCTCCAGAGCATAGACGTACAACATCGGCACTGCGGCAAAACCGTTCTGGATCCGAGAGATCGTCCCCTTGGAGATTTCATGCCCTAGCAACGCAGAAACCGTGGCACAGGCGGCCTCTACCCCACCAGTTTTGCTGACAAGGCGGCGGAACATGTTGGCGTACAGAAGATCAGACATTTTAAAACCCGTTTTTGTTGTGAAGGGAGTGCCGTGCGTGCAGTTTGAGAGGGAGAAAACCTCTTAAAAAACAGCTTGTGTCAGGCACATCAGCAACTTCTGGAATGTGGATAGGGATATTTGCGAGTACATCATCGGTTGGCTGTCCCGTCACAGGACCGAAAAAAGTCTTCTGGACTGAGACATGCTCCGAGAACATGCGCGTCTCTGAGAAGAACTTGTGCATGCTTCATGGGAATTACCCCGTCGGTCCCTCCTTTACGTTTAGGAGATCGCCATGCGTAAACACGTGTTCGGTGAATTCCGAGGTGGTCAGCTACCTTTGCAGGACCACCACATCTCTCAATTATGCTGCTTGCCGGTTCCATACCACTTCAATTAGTGATTTTCACTAATTTGGTCAATATATAAATTAGCGTTTTTCGCGATACAAGTTCAGACACAAAAAAGCAATTATCGCAGCATGAAAACAGTAAACGCGGAATGGTTGATGGAACGGCTCACCGGTGAACACGGGGAACAAACCCGGCTTGCCGAAGCCATGGGTATCGATAGCGACAAGCTGTCAAAAATCCTTAAAGGGAAGCGACGCGTTCAAGCCAAAGAGGTTCCTGGCGCCCTAGCTTTCTTCCAGAAAGAAGACGACGATCGTTGGGCTGAGTTGATCAAGACAGTCTCTCAACTGGACGAAAACGACCAAACCCTAGTTGAGACTTTTGCGCTAAAACTCCTCAAAGCTAAGGGAGCTTAACAAGCTCACGTAATTTGCTGTTTTCAAAAGAATAAGCACCAACGGCCAAGACGTTCCAAGTTGGTTATTTTTGCTGCTCTTTTGACTTCGTACATTGCTCTAGCATCAGCAGCGTTATGGACAACTCTAGCCCCGCATTCCGCATGCGCTCTCTGCGCGTGCATATGAGCTACAAGTTTATTGCGACGGTACATCCCCATGTAACACCGTTACTAACTTCAGTTTCGCAGGGCACGAACAAACACCACGATGGATAAAATCCCACCAGCCATCCATGGGCCCAAAGAGTCGGCCCAAGGCTCGGTGTATTTGACAGGCAACCTTTCCGGTCTTGTTAACTGCCCTCCACATTTTAGCGTTTTTCACTATTTTATACTTGACCTATATTAGTGTTTTTCACTACACTACAGTTAGGCCGCCGAAGACGCAGTGGCAGATCGCGGCATCTGGAAAGGTAGTGAAATGCAGTATCAATCTATCAAAACACCATCTTGGACTAACGCCGAACTCGAGGTCGATGTGACCGATATCTGGGTCGAAGAATTCGATCCGGAAAACGAAAACGGCGAAGAAGTCATTGCCTACCTCTCCACCAACACCAGCGGCTTCATCACCGTCGATGGCATCAGCATCGATGATGGCGTGACCAAGATCTACCGCTCCCGCGAGTGGACGGAAAAGATGATCGGCTTCGACGCAATCAACCGCATTGAGGAAAGCGAGCAAGAGGCTGCGTAAGCCCTGCCCGCTCCAGTTTTGAAGGAACGAATTATGACATCCAACATCTTGAGCAAAGCGGATCGACGCGCCGCCCCAAACATGGGGCCGCTGTATGCAGCGCTGGCTAAAGCCCAAGGGGAGTTCCCCGAGATCCCAAAGAACAAGACAGGCCACGGATACAAGTACGCAGACATCGCTGACATTCTCCGCGCCGTGCGCCCTATCCTCTCAAAGAACGGGCTCTCGATCTTTCAATCGATCGCGGGTGACAAGCTGGAAACCACTGTTGCCCATGAGACTGGCGCAACCCTCGTCAGCCGATACCCTCTTGTCCAGGACGGTACAGGTCGCATGAACAACATCCAGAAGGTCGGGGCAGCGCTTACCTATGCACGCCGATACTCTCTGACCGCCTTGATCGGAGTTGCTGCAGACGAAGATGTCGATGCAGACGACTTGAGTGTCACCGGCCGCAACGAAGGCCGCACAATCTCGAATGGTCTCAAGGACGCTTGGATCGATGGGGTATTGGACAACTTGCCAGACGACGCGACCGACGCTGAGAAGGCCGACGCGTTTGCCTCGCAGATCATTGCCGACATGCGCGGGATGAAAACCGCGAAAGGCGTCAACAACATCTGGAACAAACGCGAGCAGATCATTGAGGCCTTGGACAAGAAGCACAACCACCTGTTCCAAGATGTCTTCGACTGCTTCCAAAGCTGCATGGCTTCTTATGAGGCGGAGGCTGCCTGACGCGGGCCACGGCCCAAAACCCGCTCCAAACGACATACCCCAATCCCGCTTTAAGGTTTAAAGTCATGCATTTAGAAAACACACCTAAAGCAGTTGATGAATACCTCTCGCGCGAGGAAGCGGCCATGAAATCGCCACAGGGAGCCAATCATACCGCGCTCTTTGAGGAGGTCGGAAAAGCCTACGGAATTGATCCAGACGACCTGTCAAACGCGGTCCTTGAACGAACCATCTTGGGAGCAAACTAATGAGCCAGCACCCACTAAACCTACGTCCTGCCAGCATGGTCATCGATGGTGAGGAATGGGTTCCCAAAACCTATGCCGACGCCCTTGCCGACAAACTGCGCGAACAACAACGCAGCCGCGCCAGCCACAACCAACAGTTTGCCGAGATCAATGACCTGTGGGCCAATCTCCCCCATCACCAAGCAAGCGCACCTTACGCAAAAAGCGCCGACGCGTTTCGCAAGCACGGCCTGATCGCTACCGGTCATTGCGACACAGAGACCATCGTTTTTGAAAGCAAGGCGGCAGCATGTGCAGCCGCACCGGTTATCGCCAATCTGGCGCGCAAGGCGCATGGCTACGCCCTCGTCATTGTGCGCAAAAACTTCGTTATCTGCTCCACTCCACACAGCCAAAGCTACAAGGCCATGGGCAAGGAGCGCTTTCAGGCGAGCAAGCAAGCCGTACTGGATTGGGGTCACAGCATCCTCGGGGTGGCCGCATGAGCAATCTTTGTGGCCGTCCAATCTACCAGAAGGGCTTGAAGCCCGCTAAATCCATGCCGATCCGCAGCGCCTCTGCGCAAGCTGAGTGTACCTTGCGCATTCCAGGCATCTGCACGTTTGACCCGTCGCGGTCGTCCGGCTGCCACGCGCGCTTCTTCAACTTCGCTGGAGCGGCTCAGAAGGTCGATGATCTCTTCCTGATCGATGGCTGCGACGCCTGCCACAGCATTCTTGATCAGCGGAGCAAATGGGCAGACGCCGCTCTTGGCTGGGACGACGTCCTAAGAGCCCTAATGCTGTCTCAGCAGCGCCGCCGCGCCTCCGGTCTGATCCTTTTGAGAGGAGAAGCGGCGTGACGACATTCAAACACCACTTCCGCCTTCAAACAGGCCTCATAGAGCTTCCCAAAAGGCGACTTTCAACGTGTTACCGATCGGTAAGGCGTGATCGAAAACACGGCCACGACTGGAACGCGCGGTGAGCCGTAACAGACCATCATCCGGCCCATGGGAGCACAAGCCCAAACGGAGACCGGCCCCACACACACGATCCTTGCTGGCCTTCGCAGTCTGCTTTGGCATCTTCACTGTCTATCTGGCGAACCAAGCGCTGCCACGGATCGCCGAGGCCGCACTTGAGGTGGAAGCCCTTGCAAAAACACATCGCGAGGGTTGGTGACCTTCCCCGCACTCAAACAATGAGGACCTGAGATGAATGTTCAAACGCAACAGTTGATCGCAGTGGACGCGGATGCGCTGGAAAGGCTGCACGATCGCTTAGATAGCCTGGAACGCATGCTGTCTACGTCGACTGTCTCACCGCAACCTGAATGGCTTTCCGTCACCGCGGCAGCAAACCATCTGGAATGTTCCGAAAGCACCATCCGCCGCAAAATCGCTTTGGGAGAGTTTGAGGCAAGGGGCAGCGGCAAGAGCAAACGCGTCCGCATCAGCTGAATGTACCCCGTCGTCATGCGTCCGTACCCCGTACGTACTGTTTTGGGCGCCCGCCAAGTGGAAAAGTCCAATTGTCGATCATGACCCATTGGACTGAGGTCGGTTGCGCAACTCAACCGAATGGTTCTTCAGACTCGGAACATGGGACCGAACCACCGCCACTCATGCCAAAGAACCAGGTGAAACCTGGCAGGTCATGATCGACACACCGTCTCGGTCCAAGCCGACAGAAAACTGTCGTCTACTGGGCCGAAAGCAAATACAACAAATACGTAATGGAGGGTTGCACAATGGCATTGTGCGTCTTTTTTGTTTTTAGTGTGTTGGCCGCTTTCTATTCAGGGCATCAACTGACGAACGGAGCAGAGCTTAGTTCCGCCCTAGTCTCATATGCGCTGATCGGTGGCGTACTGCCACTTGTCCTGATCGTACTGGCAGCAGTCCGGGAACATTGGATTTTCCAGGGTCGCCGCTTTAAGTAATTACTGGCGCTGAAGGCTGACCCGAGTTCCTTCAAGGCTCTCGATCTCTTCCATCAGCGCTGCCACCAAGCCAGCATCGTACTTACGGCGCTCGTACATTTCTCTAACATCTGGCTCAAAGGTTAGAAGCTGTTCGTACCTTGCCTGAGCCTCTTCACTACGGCCCAAGATGTTCATACCAATGGCAGTGGCCGCAAGCAGCAGTGGGTTGTTTGACCCCTCCAGAGTCGGACTAACCTCTGCTGCCCCTATCCGGTTTCCAATCCCGATTTGAGCGAGGAACACTCCGTAGTTTCTCCAGTGAAGTTGACCAGGGTTCAGCTCCATCGATCTCTCAAACATCTCCAACGCTTCTGCGTAGTGACCAACGGAAACCAAACGAGAGGCAAACCCTCCCAAGATACTCCCATCAAGGGGACCAAGCTTTACTGCGAGGTTGCCAGCACTGATCGCCTCAGGGACACTTCCCATCGCAAACAGCACTGTCATCAGAGCGTAGTGGTTGTTGGCGTCAAAGGGATCGATGTCGATGGCCGTTCTTGCCGCCTCCATTGCGCGGAATAAAGGATCTCCTGGCATGGCGTTACGTTTGTCGCTGTGTTCCTCGCGAAAGATCAAAGCGAGGTTTGCAAACAGGGTCGCGCTGCGCTCCCCCTTCTCAATCTGCTCCAAGAGACAATCTCGCGCTTCCAAATGCGCTGCATCCGTCTGATTGCCGAAGTAGGTCTCTGTCAGGTAGCGACAGCGAAATATCGGGCCGAACTCGCCCCGTCTCATGTAGTCTTTTTCAATCACGCCGTTCAACTGTGCGAGGCCGGACAGCCAGTTCTCAAGATCATCTGCGCTGTCATGGTGGTTTGGCCCAAAAGCAGCCGACGATACGATCTGACCACTCGGAGAATGAATGACCTTGCCCTGTACGGCCGTGCCATTCTCTGCCTTGGAAAACGAGACCCTGTAATCTGCAGTATCATCTGAAAAGCGATCCAGAACTGTGTAGATGTTTTTGAAGCCAGACAGTGTTTCCAGCACATGCGACATCTCCTCCGTTGAGAAGTCACCGGAAACACGCACCATGGGACGATCGACAACCACTCTCTGCGGTTCCATCGACCGAAGATGAGAAACCAGAAAGACGATCAACCCAACAACCAGGACTGCAGAGCAAACCAGGTAAGCTTGCATGCATAGCCGGCGCCAACGACCGCTATCCTCCTGTTCAGCAACGCTCTCTAAAGCGCTGATTTGATGGAATTCCGGGCGATAGGTCCCTTTTGGAATTTCAATCTTTAGGCCGGTTTGGTGCGTGTGGTAAAAAATACTTAAAGCTGTCCGCAGGCGCGCCATTTCGACACGAACAATACTGTCTTCTGATGGATCAAAATCAGCACGTCGATCCAGAACATCAACACCAATGGCATATGCTTTTAAGCGGTCGCCATTTCCTTCAACCTCTGCCGCTATCAGATACTCCAGGATCCGGTACTTCCTGGAACCCTTTGCGAATTCTTTGGTGCTCTGCAAGATTGCAAGATGCTCAGTGATAGCGGCTCTTTGTTCTTCGGAAAAAGGTGTCTTCATTGCGCAAGGCCTTGCTTGGATCGGTGGCGGAACCTTGGTTCAAATCGGCCTATGTCCTTTGGTACATGAGTTGCGATTTTGCCAATGGGTCGTGTTAGTGGCGAAGGACAGAACGGCTACAAATGCCAGGGCCTCGCCATTGGGCTAGCAGAAAGTGAACGCTTTGCTCTAATATGGAACGATCCAAATGGACCTAGTTCTTTTACCCGGTGTCATCTGCACGCGCTTTCTGTCTGTTGTGGTACGGTTCATTCAAGCACCCGCGCGACACGCCCCCCGAAGTGAGAGAGTTGTGTCTGCGAACCACATTCCTGCTCAAAGAAAGTGGCAACTACTTTTTGATGCTCAAACGAAGCACGTCACATTCGTCGCACTACGTTTCATTTTAGGTTCGGCTTTCCCTCGGTTAGCAACCAAGCCCTCAACGGCGCGAGCAACTCGAGATAACTTGCCGTCGCCGGTTACGCTCGCTTGCGCCTACCCCGTGGACATGGGCGACCAAACTCGCCTGCAACCTGATACCTTGTTGCCGTCTGGTAAAGCCAATCTGGCGAACTATGGGTTACTAGTTTGCGACTAACCGGTACGTACTTCCGACATAAACGCGAATTTGTTCGGCGAACGGACAAATTGTTTTGACGGCATAGGCCCAAATTCCTTGGTGTCACAAGGACGAACCTCGCCCCATCAGGTCACGCCATGCAACACTGCCGGGGCGCAACTTCGTCCATCGCTGCTTGTCACCACGCACGAGAAACACAAATTCAAACCCAATTTTTTAGCGCGCAGTAGCAGCCAAAGACCTTCAAACAACAAAAATCCATCGATGACCGCCGCCCAGCGAAAGTGTGAACACAGTATTGCCAGCTGCGTTACGTACCCCGGGATAACGGTCGCGTACTGGCGCGAACAACGTCCATTGCCCTCAAATTAGACCGAACAAAAAACGCCATGGACTGGCAAACCAAGCACTCGCCTTGCTGGCGCAATGAGGGTGCCAACAGCCGATGAAAAGCATCAGAATGTCACGCACACAGAACCCTATAATTGAGAGTTTCGACAGGTATCTCGAGGCCCACGATGACCCAGAGGAACCACGCAAACCTCAAGGCACCATGTCGGAAAGCCGGCCTTCGGTGGACGCCGGAAACACCGATGACGGGACCAGGCCAGTACGTAGCCCATTTGAGCCGCGAGGCACCGAGCCGGGGCGCTCCGGCAATGGTTTTACCTTGGAAGTGTATAACTCAATTCTCGATGGAGACGAGTATCCTCCAGCGTGCTTTACTCCGGGTACTCAAATCCTCACACCGCAAGGTGACCGTCCAATTGAAGACCTCGAGGTCGGAGATAAAGTTGTCACTAGAGATAACGGCGCACTTACCGTCAATTGGATTGGGCGAAAAAATCTGACGAGACAGGACCTTGAACGCAACCCGCAACATTGCCCGATTCTAATCATGGAAGGTTCTTTGGGTAACCACTTGCCAGATCGGGACACGTGGGTTTCACCTCAACATCGGGTTTTGTTTTCCTCCGCCAATGCTCAACTGTTTTTTGAAGAGCATGAAGTCCTGGTGGCCGCGCATCATCTCACTGAGCTGGAGGGTGTTGAACGTGCGGAATGTGAGCAAGTCACCTACATCCATCTAATGTTTGATGAGCACGAGCTGGTGCTCTCCAACGGTTTTTGGAGCGAGAGCTTTCAACCGGGCCTGCAAACCCTGTGTGG
Organism: Shimia sp.; assembly: GCF_049116215.1. GTDB lineage: Bacteria > Pseudomonadota > Alphaproteobacteria > Rhodobacterales > Rhodobacteraceae > Shimia. The sequence continues at coordinate 860,598 of NZ_JAGDZB010000003.1, forward strand.
CATGGACAAGAGCCAGCGAACGGAAATCCTCGAACTGTTCCCGGAACTCGCAACCGAAATCGGTAGAAGCAAGTTTTCATCGGCCCGGCGGTCTCTAAAAAAGTTCGAAACCAGCGTGCTCTTGGCTCAGGGGGTTTCGCCCGGATGAATGCAGGTTGAGAAGCCGGAAATTCACAAGGCCTCAATACGGGCCAACGCGGAGCCGAAGCCGCTACGACGCAGCCATCAATGCCGCGATCAGACATCCCCAAAAGGAAACAGGTTTTGGACGCTCTTGACCTATCAAGCAGCAACATGAGGTGAAAATGCACACAAGTTACACTGTCCAGTTTTATTGTTTAGACACCCGAAGAGGCATTCCTCCCGGCGACTTTCTTGTACCAATCAATATGCAAGTCTCCGTCTGCGATTCCGATGGCACGGTTACGGCCATATCTCCAAATTGTAACAACGACTTTCTTCTCGGCATGGAGCTGGCCCAAATTTTCGAGGGCGACACAATTGGGTTAGAAATTGGAGGTAGTTATCTGGAAATAAAAGGTATTTCCTTTATTCTAGACAGCAAGAATGGCGGACACAGTTTGTTCGTACCAACAGACGGCAGCATCCTGCAGGGAGGCCGGTTCCTTTGGTCTTCCATTAAAGCCCGCTCGGCGCTGGACCAAGTTAGTATCAGTCAAATTGCCACGCCAAATTGCACGCCGGGCAAGCTGATTGCGACCCCATTGGGCAAAAAGCCGATCACCGATCTTCGGTGTGGCGATCAAGTGATTACTCGAGAAAACGGAATTCAAGAGATCTCTTGGATCGGGCATCGAAAAATCAGCGAAAGAGAATTGAAGATCAATCCTAAGTCTATTCCCATTCTGATCGGACAGGGTGCTTTGGGAAATGGGCTGCCTGACAGAGATGTTTTGGTCGGGTCAAACACACGGGTATTGGTTACGAACCAACTGAATGGGCCCGACAAAACCAAACGCGGCTTCTTGGTAGCAGCAAAATACCTAACCAGCTTCGCTGGAGTCAGCGTTGCGGATTGTTCTAGTTTTTGCTGGACGCCTTTTATGTTCGAACGTCACGAGCTGGTCCTAATCGATGGCATCTGGATTGAGTGCTTCCAGCCTAAAGACCCGTCGCTTCAAGGCTTGTGTAACAGCCAGCGCGACGAACTGTTTCAATTTTTCCCAGAGCTAATCCCCAAAGACACAACCGTTTCAAAACAAAGGCATTTAAACATCGTCTAACCGACGGATCCTCCGCCATTTCGAACTGATTGATCGGCCAATCAGGCATTAATTACCGGAAGGGAACAACTAGCAACACGTCCACCTGCTCTCTCCTTGCCGCACGAATTGAGCGGATGACTTCGATGCTAGCCCTTCCACCAATCCATTTCCTCGCTGCAGAAACGGCGACGTCACAAAGGCAAATTCATGATCATTAGACACGCTATCGTTAGTGACGCCGAGCGATTGAGCAACGTCCTGAAGGAGCTGAAAGCTTCGGGGAAACGCAGGAGCCCCGACACAGTTGCACTGGTGCTTTCCTACTATTTGCAGAACAGCAACAAGGTTCTTTGCATTGTTGCTGAAGAAAATGGAGAGCTCCTGGGCTTCCAATCACTTCAACGTGCCGTCTTTGACAACAACTGGGGTGTCAAACCCGGCTGGGGCATCATTGGAACACACATCCGTCCATCCGCCGCCAGAAGAGGCATCGGACGCACTTTTTTCAACGAGACACGCAAAGCCGCAGTAATTGCCTCGCTACCAATGCTCGACGCCACTATCGCAGCAGACAACCCTGAAGCTCTGGCATATTATGATGCCATGGGGTTCAGTACCTATCGCACACCAGGCGATCTGATCAGCAAATGCTACAAAGTTAGGTAGGTCTGTTTTCCCTGCTGCGCACCGCATCTGATCCAACAAAACTATTTTGCTTGTAGTAAGCGAGTCAGTCCAGCAGCAGGGCCAAACTCTCTGCACTTTCATTGTAGTACGTGAGCAGCTGGGAGAGGTTTCGATGCCCAACCATTCGCGCCAGATCCATCACATCCAGCTTTTTGGCCAGGTGCGTGATCGCGTAGTGCCGAGAGTCGTGAAACGTTAGATCATCCACGCCCGCGGTTTTGCGGGACTTGCGGAATAGAACATCCAACTGGCGCGACGTAAGCCCAAAGACAGGATCCTGCTCCGGCAAATCCTGCAATAGCTTGATCGCCGAGGAGGACAGCGGCACCTCTCTGGACGTACCATTCTTGGTTACAGGCAGTGTGGCGACCCTGCGGTCCAGATCAACGCGCTTCCAGGTCAATCCAACGATTTCCCCTGCCCGCATGGCCGTCTCGCCAGCAAACAGAAAGGCGTGAAACGCTCTCGCCGTTGCTTTTGTCAAATCTCTGCCCGCGACGTACCGCATGCGCTCAATTTCTTCAGCTGAAGGCAGCCTGTCTCTGGCTGCTGATTGGGGCGGCTTGCGAACATCCTGAAGTGGGTTTTCGGACATCAGGCCCCATTCTTTTCGCGTCACATTGAACACAGAAGACAGCAGAACCATTTCTCGCCGAACAGACGCTCCTGTCACCTCGCGAAGCCGACGATCCCGATAGTCAGCCAAATCCCCAGCGGAGAGTTCACCCAAACTGATACCAGCGATTTTGTCTCGTTGGATCTTCTCCAGCCTCACGACCTCCCAACGATGCCCTTTCTTGGCGGGACTCACTTCCCTGGCGTAGCGGTCAAGAACGTCACCCAACGGGGTTTTGGCCGCGACTTTATCGCTGTGCAGAATCTCATACTCAGTGCGAGCCGCCCAATCTTTGGCCTGCTGTAAGGTAGGCAAGACTTTCGATTTTCGTTTGCCCTTGCGAGATACCTCTGCCCGATACCCCGATTTGAGCTTTCTGAACGTCGCCATGATGCGTAACCGATTGCGTAAGAAAAGCGTAAATGGTTACGCAATACTGGCAGTTACGGCTGATCCGTCGCAACAACTTCAACACGGAAGCCGTTGGTATTGCGCGACTTTACGCCGATCTAATCATTTTTACGGAGGTATGTGGTGCCCAAGGAGAGACTCGAACTCTCACGCCCGTGAAGGCGGGGGATTTTGAATCCCCTGCGTCTACCATTCCGCCACTTGGGCCACGGGTGTGATTTAGCCAAGGTTTTGAAGAAGGTCCAGACACAAAACGAATTCTTTTTCATTCGCGAAACTTTGCGAACCGAGACGTGATCACAATTTATTTGCTTGCACTCCAGAGGCAAATGCCTACGCAGGATGGAACAAAAACATAAGGCCACAGAGACATTTTATGCTGCAACGCCTCTACGATTGGACCATGCGTCTAGCGGATCATCCACGCGCATTATGGGCCCTCGCAATTGTCAGCTTTGCCGAAAGCTCCTTCTTTCCGATTCCACCTGACGTTTTGATGATCCCGATGATTCTGGCACGTCCCAACCGCGCCTGGTTGATCGCAGTGGTGGCGCTGGTGTCGTCAGTGATTGGCGGATTGTTTGGCTATGCGATTGGGTATTTTGCATTTGAACAAATCGGCGAACCGATTCTGCAATCACTGGGCAAAGCGGACGCAGTGGCAGAGTTCTCCACACGCTTCAACGACTTCGGTTTCTGGGCTGTTTTGGGCGCTGGTGTGACGCCATTCCCGTACAAGGTCATCACCATCATGTCGGGTTTTACCCACATGCCGCTGATGACCTTCATGGCCACCTCTGTGCTGGCGCGCGGCATCCGTTTCTTCCTTGTCGCTGCCCTGCTGCGCAAATTTGGCGAACCGGTGCGTGACTTTATCGAACAGCGGCTTGGCTTGGTCGCGACCCTTTTCCTCATCCTGCTATTTGGCGGCTTCCTTGCGGTGAAATACCTATGACACTGACACAAAAACTGGCGTTTGTCGCGCTGACCGGCTTTTCCGTGGCCATGATCCTTGGCGCGTGGGGGTTTGAATTCATTGGTGAAATGCCACCTTGCAAACTGTGTTACTACCAACGCTACCCGCATTGGCTGGCCGCTGGTGCAGGGCTGCTGGCCATCCTGACGGGCATCGGTGTGTTTGCCTATTTGGCCGCTGCGGGCGCTGCTGCGTCCGGGTTTGTTGGGCTGTATCACACCGGTGTCGAACGCAAATGGTGGGAAGGTCCGTCGACCTGTACCAGCTCAGATGTATCCAACATGAGCGCCGACGATCTGTTCAATCAGATCATGCAAGCGCCGTTGGTGCGCTGTGACGAAATTCCTTGGGAACTGTTTGGCCTGTCGATGGCAAACTACAACGCACTATTGTCCCTCGGCGCCGGTTTGCTTTGGATTTACGCGATCAAAAATCTGACCTGACACACCATACGGCGCGCAGGTCGCTACCCAGATTTGCGCGTCGACAACAAAAGGTTGGTTTCACTGGTGGCAATCCCATCCAACCGACGGATTTGGGTCAGCACCACATCCAAATGATCAAGCGTATCGGTGCCAAGCTCCAATATCAGATCCCAGCGCCCATTGGTGCTGTGGATCGCCCGCACAGCGGTAAGTCCGGTCAGTTGGCGCACGATCCGGTCTGTGCCCCGCCCTTCAATGCCAAGCATCATCAAGCCGCGCACCGGGTCGCTTTTAGCGTCCTCTTGTAGTACAACTGTAAAACCAACAATGTCACCACGTTGACGTAGGCGCTCGATCCGACCGCGTACTGTGGTACGAGACACGCCTAGGTCAATCGCAAGGTCTGACAGCGACGCACGTGCGTCATGGCGCAGAGCTGATATCAGCTTTCGATCAATGTCGTCCATTTTGCACATCCCCCATCGCCATTTTGGAAAGTCACTGCTCGTTATGTGCAAATTGAGGGGTGTAAATCAACCCATTTCGGAAGGATTTTGCGTAAATCGCGGAACATGAGGCACAACATGACACAGAAAAACTGCCTGTTGGTGGGCGCTCCAGTCGACAGCGGCAAACGCCGTCGCGGTTGTTTGATGGGGCCAGATGCCTACCGGACCGCCCGACTGGGTGAAACCTTGCTAAACCTGGGCCACACGGTACAGGACTTGGGCAATCTAAGCCCTGCCCCGTTTGAGCCAGACGCGCAAGACGATGAACTGCACGCGCTCAACGAAACCGTGGCCTGGACCGAAGCCCTCACGAAAGCTGCGGAAACGGCAATGGCGACGGGCTTTCCAATATTCCTCGGTGGCGATCACAGCTTGTCCGCAGGAACCGTGGCTGGCGTTGCCAACCACGCCGCCACCTTGGGCCGGCCGCAGTTTGTCCTTTGGTTGGACGCACACACCGATTTCCACACACCGCAGAGCACAGGCAGCGGCAACTTGCACGGCACACCGGTGGCGTATTTTGCCGGGCGCAGTGGGTTTGACGCCTTTCCAGCCGTGCAAAACCCGGTTCCGGAAGAAAACATCTGTATGATTGGCCTGCGCTCTGTGGACGATGCGGAGCGGGAAACCCTTCAAGCCACCAAAATTCGCCGTCACGACATGCGAGAGATCGACGAAAACGGCATCGCCCGCCCCTTGGCGGCTTTCTTGGAACATGTTGCCGCGCAAAACGGCATGTTGCACGTCTCGTTGGATGTGGACTTTCTGGACCCGTCTGTTGCGCCCGCAGTTGGCACAACTGTCCCGGGCGGAGCGACTGTACGTGAAGCGCATCTGGTGATGGAAATGCTTCACGACAGTGGGCTAATGACCTCACTTGACCTTGTCGAACTCAATCCATTTCTGGACGAACGCGGACGCACCGCGCAGCTGATGGTGGATCTCGCGGCCTCCGCCCTTGGCCGTCGCGTGTTTGACCGACCGACCCGGAGTTTCTGATGAGCCAGGTACAAGCGCCAGATGCAGTGGTGATGATCCGTCCGCACCATTTCCGCAGCAACCCGGAAACCCGTGGCGACAACGCGTTCCAGATGCCAGCGGAAGGTCAGGAAGTGGCCGATAAAGCGCGCAAAGAATTTGACACTGCGGTTACCGAGCTGCGGGGTGCCGGCGTGCAAGTCCATGTGTTTGAAGACAAATCCGACAACACCCCGGATAGCGTCTTTCCGAACAATTGGTTTTCAACCCATGCCGGTGGCCACGTGGCAGTCTATCCGATGTTTGCATCAAACCGACAGGCCGAACGGCGCATGGATGTAATCGAGATGCTGAAGCGAGACTATCGCGTTCAAGATGTGATCGACTTTTCCGGACTAGAGGCAGACGGACTGGCGCTGGAAGGCACCGGCGCCATGGTACTCGACCACATTGAGCGCGTTGCCTATACGGTGGAATCCAACCGGGCTGATCCTGTTATTCTGGAGCGGTTCTGCACGCATTTTGGCTATGAGCCTCTGGTGTTTGAAGCGCGTGATAAGCGGGGCAATCGTGTGTATCACACCAACGTTTTGATGGGCATTGGCACTCATTATGCGCTGGTGTGTTTGGACATGATTGTGGATCCGACCCGCCGCGCCATGGTGCGTGACCGCCTGGAACAGTCGGGTCGGCAGGTGATTGACCTGACCGAAGCGCAGATCGAGGCCTTTGCCGGAAACGCCATCGAATTGACTGGCAAACGGCGTCTGCTGGCCCTGTCACAGACGGCCGCGGACGCGCTGCTACCCGCGCAAGTCAGACTCATCGAAGAGACGGCCAAGCTGGTGCCGCTTTCCATCCCAACCATTGAAACAGCCGGCGGCTCTGTGCGCTGCATGTTGGCAGGCGTGCATCTGACACGCCGCAATCCGAGGATTAACTAGATGACACAACCCTCTGAAAAAGCACTCGTTCCTTTTGTTTCGGTCGACAATATGATGCGGCTTGTACATCATATTGGTGTTGAGCAGATGCTCCGAGATTTGACGCAATATGTGGAAGAAGACTTCCGCCGCTGGGAGCTGTTTGACAAAACCCCACGGGTTGCCAGCCACTCTGATGTGGGCGTGATCGAGTTGATGCCGACGTCCGATGGTGAGGCTTACGGCTTCAAATATGTAAACGGTCACCCAAAAAACACCGCCGAAGGGCTGCAGACCGTCACTGCATTTGGTTTGTTGGCGGATGTTTATACGGGCTATCCTGTCTTGCTCACCGAGATGACCATCCTGACCGCGCTGCGTACGGCAGCGACATCCGCAATGGTGGCCAAATACCTGGCCCCAAAAGGCGCGGACACGATGGCAATGATTGGCAACGGCGCACAATCTGAGTTCCAAACACTGGCGATGAAAGCCATCCTCGGGCTCAAATCAGTGCGGTTGTACGACAAAGATCCAGCGGCGACCGCCAAATGTGCGGCCAACCTTGCAGGTACAGGCATCGACGTGGTGATCTGTAAATCGCCACAAGAAGCCATTGAGGGCGCACAGATCCTAACCACCTGCACAGCGGACAAGCAAAATGCCACTATCCTAAGCGACAACATGGTCGGATCCGGCGTGCACATCAATGCGATTGGCGGCGACTGCCCTGGGAAAACCGAGCTTGCAAAAGGCATTTTAGAACGCTCGGACGTGTTTGTGGAATTCCCGGAACAGACCCGCATCGAGGGCGAAATCCAACAGATGGCCCCGGACTTTGCGGTCACCGAGCTGTGGCAGGTAATCACCGGGCAGAAACAGGGCCGTCGGGACGCGCGTCAGATCACGTTGTTCGACAGTGTAGGCTTTGCGATCGAGGATTTTTCAGCGTTGCGCTATATTCGTGACAAAGTGGCGGAAACCCCATTCCATGAAGATCTGGATATGCTGGCTGATCCCGACGATCCCCGGGATCTGTTCGGAATGTTGCAACGGGCAAAAGCCTAAATCTTGGTTGCGCCCGTTGCTCTACTGGGCCGCGGGCGCATGCAGTACCTGCTCTCTTCGCACCATAAAGGTGTGGATCGAGAACACCACTGCATCTGTTTTCGGCAAACGCAAAATGCATTGCTTTTCGGAGCGCAGGTACGCTCCGTCTTTAGCGGGCACAGGGTCTCGTGGCGCATCTTCCGGGCGCGGTGTAAACAGCGATGAATCGTCGTACCAAAGCGCGTTCTTGCGCCACAACGGCCGCCCCGCCCGCACGCCATCAAACAGCCGTTGAACACGTTTGGCGATGTTGTCGTCGTACTCCGCAACGGGCACATGAATACCGATCAGCGGACGCATGAATTTCTCGGACAAGGTCCAACTGGCTGGAAAGCATAGCACTGCACCGGTCAGAACATGTTCATCACCGACTTTCTGCATCAGGCAAATGTCTTCCTGAATGATCTGTCCAAGTGTCCGCAGCGGCTGCGCGCGATCAATTGCAACAACACGACCATCCGGACAGCGCACCTCTTGCGGCCCGACATCGAAATCAGCCCGTCCTGACAGTTGCTCCAGCGCCAAGGCCAGCACTTCCTGCGCCGCTGGCAACGCCTCTTCCGACAAAGCAGAAACCAGATCAGGTTTTTCCGACAATAGACTGATTCGCAACGACATTTGCACGTCGTAGGCGCCATCAACGATCAACCAATCTTCGAGGTTTAAGGGCGCAATGCCCGGCAGAGGGCGCTCGGCCAAAGCGTCATATGGAATGGAAGTCTGCAAAATTTCTGTCATGACAACAGGGGTAGCGCAGCCAAACCGTCCTGACATTAACAAATTCATGTGCCGCTGCGTTCCGCAGTTCTCTCATCAAGTCACCTTGCTGTGAGATTGTGTAGCAGTGGCTTTGCTCCCCCGCATTTCCAGCCCACATTGAAACAGCCACGACACAGGAGCGCATCATGCCGACCGAACGCATCACATTTCCCGGGCACGCCGGAGACTCATTGGCCGCGCGATTGGACATGCCGGAAGGCCCACATCTGGCAACGGCCATTTTTGCGCATTGCTTTACCTGCTCCAAGGACATTCCCGCCGCTCGGCGTATCGCCGCGCGCCTCTCCAGCATGGGCATCGCCGTGTTGCGGTTTGACTTCACCGGACTGGGGCATTCCGAAGGCGAGTTTGCCAATACACACTTCTCCAGCAACGTCGCCGACCTGATCGCAGCTGCGGACTACCTCGCAGACCGCGAGATGGCTCCGGATTTACTAATTGGGCACAGCTTGGGCGGCGCAGCCGTGTTACGTGCGGCCACGCAAATTGGCACCGCAAGAGCGGTTGTTACATTGGGCGCGCCGTCTGACCCTGCCCACGTCGCGCATCAGTTTCACGCGCATACCGATCAGATCACGTCCGACGGTCAAGCCACGGTGTCTCTGGGTGGTCGGCCGTTTGAAATCAGGAAAGCCTTTCTGGATGACATCTCCAACCAGAACCTCAATAAATGCATTGCCAGCTTGAACAAGGCGCTGCTTGTCCTGCACGCCCCCCGAGATGCCACGGTCAGCATCAACAATGCGGCGCAAATTTTTGAGGCCGCCAAACACCCCAAAAGCTTTGTCACTCTGGACGACGCCGATCATTTGATCACCAATCCCAATGATGCTGAGTACGCCGCAGACGTGATTGCTTCCTGGGTGGGTCGGTACTTGGAGTTGACCCCACCTGCCCCACCACCTGGGGCACCAGAGGGTGTTATTCGCGTCTCCGAAGCCAATCCAGCGGGCTTTCTACAAGATGTAAATGCAGGGCCTTTCCATCACACGCTGGCGGATGAACCGCTGGCCTATGGTGGCAGCAATCGCGGCATGACACCGTATGGGTTCCTCGCGGCGGGTCTCGGGGCTTGCACGTCGATGACCATTCGCATGTATGCGCGGCGCAAAAAATGGCCCTTGGATCATGTTTGGGTGGATGTGTGTCACGATAAAGTCCACGCGGCAGATGCCGAAGCCCCTGCCGGCCAGAAGGTGGATCAGTTTCGTCGCAAAATTCACTTGGAGGGCGCGCTCACCCAAGAGCAGCGCACCCGGTTGTTGGAAATTGCTGACCGCTGCCCTGTGCATCGCACCTTGGAGCAATCCAGCGAAGTGGTCACGCTCCTAGCGTGACCTGTCCTCTCACCGTCGCGGCGACGGACGTGGCGCGGGCCGAGGTGTCGGGCGCGGCGCTGGCGTTGGACGCGTGACCGGTGGACGCGGTGCAATCGGGTGTACTGGCCGTTCTGGCGGCCGTTCGATGGGATGTTCCGGACGTGGAGGACGCTCCGGGCGTGGTGGATATGGACGATAGTAATAGTCGTTCCACATCATCGAGTCGTAATAGGCAGAAGAGCTACCTCCGCCGGTGTTCTCGCAGGCACTCAACAACGTCACACCGGTTGCCAAAGCGGCGAGAAGTTTCAATGGTCTCTGAAAAGACATCCTAATCCAGCCTCCTTAGCGTGCTTTGATCGAGTTCAGTATGGCGTTCACGTCGGTCAAGGCACTTTGATCAAAGCCCTGAGACATGATGGTAAGAGCTACCACCACCCGACCATTTTTGATGTCGAGCATGGTCACGTTGAACGAAACTGGTCGACCATCACGCCGACCAGTTCCGGTGATCACCGTAGCCGGGTAGTTGCCAACGCGGCGATCTTCGGCACTCAAAATCTCGGTGGTTTTGGCCAATTGACCACTCAGATCGCGGGCATATTCCTTGGCATCTTCCAGAGAACGGAACCGGGGCGGCGAAATCAGCCCGACCCAAACCCCGTGGTCGCTTTCCGGTTCCAAACCAAACACGCGTTCCACGGCGCGGATATCTTCACCCTCGTCGGGAGACAACTCCCGCGGGCCACCCACGCGCATCTTCCAAAAGTCAGGCACATCCACCTGAAACACACCGCGGGTCTGATCGCTATATACCACCTGCGTGTCCGCTTGCGCCAACATGGGCGCGACACTGAGCGCTGCACTTAAGAGCAGGCTGCCTAGCCTCAACGTCTTTTGCATAAATGCCTCCTGTAAAAAATTCAGGCAATAGGACACTCAATCTAAACGATTGTATAGCAGTTTCTGAGGGAAAACGCCGCATTGCAGCGTGAAAACCTTGCTGTTTTGGGTTGCACCGTCTAAACGGGCCGCGACCCCAATATCTAACAATGCAAGGCTGAGATTATGATCCCGCGCTATGCCCGCCCCGATATGGTTGCCGTTTGGTCGCCTGAAACCAAATTCAAAATCTGGTACGAGATCGAGGCGCACGCCTGTGACGCACAGGCCAAGCTGGGTGTGATCCCGCAGGAAAACGCAGACGCGGTTTGGAAAGCCAAAGACGTTGAGTTTGACGTGGCACGTATTGACGAGATCGAGGCCGTGACCAAACACGACGTGATCGCCTTTTTGACCCACTTGGCTGAGCATGTCGGTTCTGAGGAAGCGCGTTTTGTACACCAAGGCATGACCTCTTCCGATGTACTTGACACCTGCTTTAACGTGCAACTTGTGCGCGCCTCTGACATCCTGTTGGCTGGCATGGACCGCGTACTGGCAGCGTTGAAAACACGCGCGCTTGAGCACAAAGACACACTGCGGGTGGGCCGTTCCCACGGCATCCACGCCGAACCCACCACCATGGGCCTGACATTTGCGCGTTTCTACGCCGAAATGGACCGCAACAGAACACGCCTCCAACAAGCCCGTGAAGAGATCGCCACAGGTGCGATTTCTGGCGCGGTGGGTACATTTGCCAACATCGACCCTGCGGTGGAAGAGCATGTATGTGAGCAGCTTGGCCTGACACCGGAGCCAATCTCCACTCAAGTGATCCCGCGTGACCGCCACGCGATGTTCTTCGCCGTGTTGGGTGTGATCGCATCTTCGATCGAAAATGTGGCCATCGAAATCCGCCACATGCAGCGCACCGAAGTGTTGGAAGGCGCAGAGTTTTTCTCGATGGGCCAAAAAGGCTCCTCGGCGATGCCGCACAAGAAGAACCCTGTTCTGACGGAGAACCTGACAGGTTTGGCCCGTCTGGTGCGCATGACCGTGATCCCAGCCATGGAAAACGTCGCCCTGTGGCACGAGCGCGATATCTCGCACTCTTCTGTTGAGCGCGGCATTGGCCCAGACGCCACTGTGACGCTCGACTTCGCGCTGCACCGTCTGGCAGGCGTGGTTGAGAAAATGCTGATCTTCCCTGAGAACATGCTCGACAACATGAACAAGTTCCCGGGCCTTGTGATGTCGCAGCGTGTGCTGCTGTCTCTGACCCAAGCTGGCGTATCCCGTGAAGATGCCTATGCGATGGTGCAGCGCAATGCGCTGAAAGTTTGGGAAGAGCGCGTAGACTTCCAAGAACAGCTTCTCGCAGATGAAGACGTTGTTGCTGCTCTTGGTGTTGACGGTATCAACGAAAAGTTTGACATGGGCTACCACACCAAACATGTCGACACGATCTTTGCACGTGTTTTCAAAGACTAAAACAGTGATATAGATCCACCAGAAGGCGCATTCACCCAGGTGCGCCTTTTTTGTTTCCGGATTCTGACGGCTCCGTGATTTTTGCATCCGAACGTGCCGTGATACCGTATCCGCAAAGAGTTTTCTTTTGAGTGGAGTTTCTCATGACTTTGACACGCGGACTGATTTCAATTGCGTTGGCAACAACACTTGCCAGCCCTCTCTGGGCCGCAGGCAGCGGTTCATCGGAGCCCAAACCTAAAACCGTGACCTGCACCAAGGGCAATGTCTTTAGCGAAAGCAAAGGTAAGTGTGTGCCGCAGCAAGACAGCTCTTTGACGGATGAGGATCGGATCGAAGAGTTGCGCGCGCTGGCCTATGCAGGACGCACATCCGAAGCACAGGCGCTGTTGGCCTCCCTGTCTGACCAAACCTCAGATCAGGCTTTGACCTATTGGGGCTTTACACACCGCAAGCTTGGCAACGTGGATGCCGGTTTAATTTTTTACGACAAAGCGTTGAAACAGAACCCAAATAACCTTCTTGCGCGTTCCTATTTGGGGCAAGCGCATGTAGAAACAGGGCGCTTGGATTTGGCACGTGGGCAGCTCCAGGAAATCCGGGATCGCGGCGGCGACGGCGGATGGCCGGAAGTGGCGCTGTCCGAGGCCATTCGCACCGGCACTACTTTCAATTATTAACCATCTTATTCAGGGTTTCTTTAGGCTTGAGTGATTGATTGGCGCATAAGACAAATGGAGACCTTAATGGACAATGCGATTCCTTTGGCGCCTTTAGGCGGCATAGATGACATGCCTGTATTGAGCGGCATGCGCAAAACCAATCTCTCCCGCCCGCAGAAAGCGGCTATCATTGTACGCTTTCTGCTCAATGAAGGGGCGGAGCTAGCACTTGCGGAACTGTCTGATAACCATCAGGCAGACCTCACCTATATGATGGGAGATATGGGGTATATCGACCGTGAGACACTTGGCGATGTGCTCATGGAGTTTGCGCAAGAACTTGAGTCGATTGGACTTTCTTTCCCCAATGGCATTTCCGGCGCGCTTAGCGTGTTGCAAGGGCAGATCAGTCCAATGACCGAAGCACGTCTGCGTAAAGAAGCTGGTGTGCGCATGATCGGCAACCCTTGGTCCCGTATCAAGGAGCTGTCGACACAAGAGCTGATCGAGATGGTTGATGGCGAGAGCATCGAAGTCTCCGCCGTCCTGATCTCCAAACTGCCGGTGGACAAAGCCGCCGAGGTTTTGGCCAAGCTGCCAGGCGACAAGGCCCGCCGCATCACCTTTGCCATGTCCATGACCGAAAGCATCACACCTGAGGCGGTGGATCGTATTGGCCTAACACTGGCCTGCCAAATCGAAGACCGTCCACCAAAAGCCTTCAAGACCGGTCCGGAAGATCGATTGGGTGCGATCCTCAACAGCGCATCCACCGCAACCCGAGACGAAGTGCTTGGCTCTTTGGACGAAAAAGACGCCGAGTTTGCCGATGCTGTGCGCCGCCGCATTTTCACCTACGCGCATATCGCAACCCGCGTGAAACCGCTGGATGTGCCAAAGCTGACCAAAGACATCGACGAAGGCGCGCTTGTCACCGCTATGGCCTACGCCACCGAAGGCGACTTTGGCATGTCGACCGAGTTTATCCTGTCCAACATGTCCGGCCGTATGGCGGATCAGCTGCGCGAGGCTGTGACCGACCGTGGTAAAGTAAAGACCAAAGAAGCGGAAGCCGCCATGTCCGAAGTTACCAAAGCGGTGCGGGAACTGGTGGAACTTGGCGAGATCGAGCTTGTCTCCGAAGATGACGACGAAGACGAATAGCTCCCGACTACAGTTACTTAATACGCGCGGCGGTCTCGATGGGGCCGCCGTTCTTTTGTTGGATCAAGACCACAATAGGCGCATCACCTTTGACGCGTACGTTGGTTGAGAGATCGCCGCGCCCGTTCCAATCTTTCACCGTCTCCCACTCGGAAACGATGTTGGCATAAGTGAGCACACGGCCAGCATTTTCGCCGCGCTTGATCGAGACTTTCTCAGCTTGCTTATAACGGATCACGTGAACCTGCATAGGTTTAGGCTGCGCCGTCGTCGCGTTGATCCGCAGCTGGTTGCCGTCTCGTGTGATGGCAAGCTCAACCGACCCCGCGGTTTTCTTGTGAGCTTTGATAAAGCCTTCAACCTTGCCCGGATGGGCGCCAACCACATGATCACTACCGTTCACAATCATCTGAGGTGTGTATACAGAGCGATGCCCGGCGGCACGGGCATAACTGTGCTGTCGCTGCGTGTAGGCTGGATCGGCATGGATATCCTTCCAGCCAATATAGTCCCAATAATCCACATGGAATGCCAAAGCGATCACGTCGTCCCGCCCGGCCAATTCCTTGTGAAAGTAATCATCTGCAGGCGGACAGCTGGAACAGCCTTGAGACGTGTAAAGCTCCACCACCACAGGGGCTGTGTCTGCAGCCAGAGGTGATGCCAGGCTAAGCCACAGCGCAGCAATTGCGCCCGTTATACGGATGCCCATCTGTCCGATCATTCTTTGGTCCATTCCATTGAGTGTGTTCCCGCGACCGTTGTATTCGGATAGGATGTGACATGCCAATCAAGGTTTCGCGAGAAAGAGTGAGCGTCACTTCGCGATCACTGGGTTGGACAAAAGTGGCCAATTGCACTTGTGTCCCATTGCCCCTATGGACGGACCAACACTCACAAAAAGGTCTGCCACATATGTCTGACACCAAACGCATCGTGCTTTCTAGCGACCACGCCGCCATCGACCTGCGCCAAGCGGTTGCCACCCATGTGGCTGCCAAAGGTTATGAGGTGGTCGACATCGGCCCCACCACGACCGAGAGCACCCACTACCCGCTGCACGGCAAGGCCGCTGCCGAACGTGTGGCGTCCGGCGAAAGCGATTTAGGCATCATCTTGTGCGGCACCGGCCAGGGCATCATGATGGCGGCCAACAAAGTGCCCGGCATCCGCTGTGGCGTGTGTTCCGACACGTTTTCCGCTGCGATGATCCGCGCCCACAACAACGCCAACATGCTGTCAATTGGCGCCCGCGTGGTGGGAGAAGGTGTCGCGCTGGAGATTGTGGATGCCTATCTGGACGCAGAGTTCGAAGGTGGCCGTCACGGCACCCGCGTGGACATGATCGAAGGTTAAACCCCTTCCAGATAAAATGAAAAAGGCCTCGGTGAATTCCAAAACCGAGGCCTTTATTGTTTCTGTGGTTTGGTCGCGTTAGTAGAGCGCTTCCAGCGCAGGGCGAATACGGCCTTCCACTTCTCGCTCGGTCACCGGCCCCGCAATGCGCAAAAGAATGTTGCCTTCGCCATCCACCAGGTAGGTTTCCGGCACGCCATAGACACCCCAGTTCAGCGCCATACGGCCCGTGGTGTCGGCCCCGCCGGCAGTATAGGGATCACCCAGTTCCTCTAGGAAACTCAAAGCATTGCCCGGAGAATCTTTGTAATTCACTCCAAGGATGGTCAGACCTTCGGCCTTTAGACCCATCAGATTGGGATGCTCTACACGGCAGGGTCCACACCAACTGGCCCAGAAGTTCACCAGCGTTGGTCTGCCAGTACGCAAGGCCGCCGCATTCCACATGTCTTTGTCACCCAACATGGTGATCTGCACGTCAGGCGCTTGTTCGCCCACAAGTGCGCTTGGCAGCTCATTGGGGTTTTCGCGCTGCATTCCCAACAGGAACATCGCCGCCAATCCTGCAAACAACAGCGGCGGCAGAAACATCAGGGGCGAGATTTTCTTTTTTGCTGGTGTATCGCTCATTTGCGGCGCCCTTCAACATCGTCCAGGTCCGCGCGCGCTTTGCGCGCAGCCCGAAGGCTCCACCAGATCAAACCACCAATCAGCAACAGAGACACCGCGTAAGACGACAGCACTGTGTCGGCGTATTTTCCCAGATCAGGCATCATGCCAAACGCTCCCGTGCCAGCAACGCGCGGGTGCGCCGCTTGTGAATTTCAGTGCGAGTGCGCAACAGCACCAACGCGACAAAAAACAAAACAAAGCCAATGATGCACATCATCAGCGGATAGAAGAACACGTTAGAGACTTTCTCCTCAGTGTCGGAGCCGGTCACGGCCCCTGCCCGCATGATCGAAGCACCCTGATGCAACCCCTGGTTCCAAAAGTTCACCGCATAGCGGCTTAACATGGCAAAGACGGATCCAACAATACAGAGCACGGCCGTCAAATCGGCGGCGGTGTCCGGGTTATCAATCGCTTCCCAAAGCGCGATGTAGCCGAGGTAGAACAGGAACAGGATCAGGAAGGACGTCAGACGCGGATCCCAAGCCCACCAAGTGCCCCACATTGGCTGGCCCCAGACCGCACCGGTCCAGAGTGCGATCAGGGTCATGACCACGCCCACTGGTGCCGCGGCTTTAGCTGCAAGCGCGCTCACATGATGGCGACGCACAAGCCAGATCAGCGAGGTAACCAGCATCATGAACCAGATGTTGATCGCCATCAGCGCTGACGGCACGTGCAGATAGATGATTTTTACAGTGGAACCTTGGCGATAGTCATCCGGCGTGAAGAAAAAACCCCAAACCAATCCCACAATCGTTGCGATTGCGGCTAAAACGGCTACCGGCATCAGAAACCGTGACACGGTTTGGCTGAACTTTACCGGATTGGCATATTCCCAGATCGATCCCATGAGGGTGTCCTATCTTGTCGTCGTTCGTTGTGCACTTCACTTCCATGAGAGCAGCACAGGTGCCTTGATATGGATTAAGTAAGCCGCACGCTAGCGCAGATTCATTCGCAACACCAAGGCACTTGCAAAAGGCAAAAGCGCGATCACGCCAAAGGTAATCCCCGCCAGCATCAACAGGGGTGTGGTGATGTCCTGACCTTCCGCACCGCGCCGTGCCAGCTCAGCACCAAAGATTAGCGTCGGGACGTAAAGTGGCAAAATCAAAAGAGAAAGCAGCAACCCACCGCGCTTGATCCCAACCGTCAAAGCGGCGCCAAAGGTGCCAATCACGCTGAGTGCAGGCGTACCAAGCGCCAGCGATGTCACCAACCAGACAAAGCCCTGTGGCGGCAGGTTGAGCAGCACGCCAAAGACTGGGGCTGCGACCACAAGCGGCACCCCTGTTGTGAGCCAATGGGCCAGTGCTTTGACAGAGACCACTCCTTCCAGGGGCAGCGGCGATGTGGCGACCAGATCAAGCGTGCCGTCTTCCCAGTCCAGCGCCAGAATACGGTCCAGCGATAGCAGGCAAGCCAACAGCGCGCCAAGCCACAGAACACCGGGCGCAATCTTGGTCAGAAGACCGCTTTCCGGGCCTACTGAAAACGGCACAAGTATCACAACAATCAGGAAAAATGCGATGCCGAGGCCAAAGCCGCCGCCAGCCCGGAAGGCCAGTTTTAAGTCGCGAAAAAGCAGTGCCTTCATAGGAACGCCTCATCGTAGCCGCTGACCGGCGCGTCGCCCTGTTTGGCGCGATACGGACCCACGTCCAGCACGGTCACGTCCAAACCAAGATCAATGTGGGTCGCAAGCAAGGCGCTGCCACCCTCTGCCAGGTGGGCGCGCACGGCATCAGCAAAAAGCTGCACAGACGCGGTGTCCAGCGAGACTGTTGGCTCATCCAGAACCCAAATCGGTCGACCGGTCACCAGCAAGCGCGCAAGGCCAAGACGGCGCTTTTGACCAGCCGATAAGCTGCCCGCCAAGCGGCTTCGTAACTCAACAAGATCAAAGGCTTGAATGGCTTTTTCGATATCTGACTGACCAAAGACATCCGCCCAAAACCGCAGGTTCTCTTCGACGCTAAGCATGGTTTTTAGGCCATCGCTGTGCGCGGCGTAAGCCACCGCTTCCTCCGGCGCCTCAACCTGCCCTTTGAACGGCGGTTGCAGGCCAGCAACTGTGCGCAACAGCGTAGTTTTGCCAACGCCATTTGGGCCTTTTACGATCAACGCCTGTCCAGGGATGATCTCAAAGTTAAGCCCTTCCAAAACTGCCACACCGCCGCGGGCCACGCTGACATCTTTGACACGTAAAATCATGTTGTGAGGCTTACCCCATCCCCTTGGCTGGCAAAAGGATTAACCTTTTGAACCCGCTAAATTTCGACGTCGGTATCACGTCTGTAATGTGGCTGTATCGCGGAGGTGGGGATGTGCACCTTAACCTAAATCAAACAAGATGAAGGCACCGCGCGTTGAGCAACACTTTTACGTTAGCTTTCTTCCGGCACCGGCAACATCACTGCAGCCACCCGGCGACCTTCGCTCACCAACACGTTGTAGGTGCGGCACGCCGTGGGCGAGGCCATCGGTTCGACACCTATGCCCGCCGCTTCCAACTCCTGTCGGAACGCAGATTGCACCGGCGTCATTTGTGCACCGGTGCCCATCAGGATGAAGTCAATTTCGTCCTTGAGGGCCAGCACAGCCTCCACATCCTCATATCCGGTCCAGCTGCGCGCCCCTTTGGCGTGGATGATCGCCGCCCCTTTGATGACGTCTCCGCCAATGCGGAAAAAGCCCGGACCGTAGCTGTCGATCGGAATCGCGTCGGCATAGGTTACTTCGGTCATCTGCATGGCACGTCCTCCGGCTGTCACGGCATCACAATGGATACCCTAAAAAGACTTCGGGCGCCCCTTTTGTGGGACGCCCGAAAATTTGGATTAAGCGTCGATGTCGGCAAACTTGTTGCCAGCAGTGTTGGCCTGTTTGGACCAGTCGCGTTTTACGCCAAATTTCAAGAGCGCTGCCGAAGCGATAAAGACCGAGGAGTACGTCCCGACAATCACGCCCCAGATCATCGCAAAGACAAAGCCACGGATCACGTCGCCGCCCAGCACAAACAGCGAGATCAGTGCCAACAAAGTGGTGGCAGAGGTCATCACAGTTCGGCTCAGCGTTTCGTTGATCGAGAGGTTCAGTACCTCCTTCAGGTCCATCTTTTTATACTTGCGCAGGTTTTCGCGAACGCGGTCAAACACAACCACGGTATCGTTGAGCGAGTAACCCACGATGGTCAGCAGCGCCGCGATGATGGCCAGGTCAAATTTGATCTGCAATTCCGAGAAGACACCAATGGTCAGCACCACGTCGTGCACAAGCGCCATCACAGCGCCCACAGCAAACTGCCATTCAAAGCGCAGCCAAATGTAGACAAGAACGGCACCAATCGCCAACAGAACCGCAATCACCGCAGTGTTGATCAACTCGCCGGACACCTTTGGACCAACCGACTCGACCGACACAAAGGTGATATCCGGTGCCACGGTCTGCAGCTGTACCTCCACTTTCTTGATCATGTCTGCGGTCACCGCTTCTTCACCCTCTTGGGCTTGGATGCGGATCATGGTGACGTGCTGATCTTCCTCAAAAGTCACATCAAACACCTCGGTGATGGAGATGTCCCCCAGCTCCAACGGTTCAATGGCTTGGCGGTAATCTGCGATCACCACCTCCTGCGCACTTTCGGTACGAATGGTTGTGCCACCCCGGAAGTCGATGCCGAAGTTCAGGCCCTGAATGAAGAAGCTCACCAAAGCCGCCACCATCAGCGCGCCGGAGATGCCGAGCCACAGCGTTGGGCGGGAGAAGAAATCCCATTTGGTCTCTTGTGGAACAAGTCTCAAACGCATGGCTTATACCTCGATTGTCTTGGGACGGCGGCGTTCAAACCACATCACGATCAGCACACGCGTCACAAAGATCGCGGTGAAGACCGAGGTGATGATGCCGAGGCCGAGAGTGATGGCAAAGCCGCGCACCGGGCCGGAGCCCACGGCAAAGAGGATCACAGCGGTGATGAAGGTGGTGATGTTGGCATCAAGGATCGCAGAGAGTGCTTTCTCGTAGCCAAGCTCAATGGCACGGGCAGGCCCTTTGGCGGATTTGAGTTCTTCACGAATACGCTCAAACACCAGCACGTTGGCATCCACCGCCATACCGATGGTCAGAACGATCCCGGCAATGCCTGGCAGGGTCAGCGTCGCACCAATGAGTGAGAGCAAACCAAAGATCAGACCTACGTTGATGATCAAGGCGATATTAGCAAAGACACCAAACGTGCCGTAGCTCAGGAACATGAAGATCAGCACGCCGACAAAGGCCACGATACAGGCAATGCGGCCCGCTTCGATGCTGTCTTGGCCCAATTCCGGACCAATGGTGCGTTCCTCAAGGAAGGTCAGCTCCGCAGGCAGAGCCCCTGCCCGCAGAAGCACGGCCAGGTTGGTGCTTTCCTCCACAGAGAAACGCCCGGTGATGATGCCGGATCCCCCAGGGATGTGGCTTTGGATCACAGGAGCGGAAATCACTTCATCATCCAGCACAATGGCAAACGGGCTGCCGATGTTTTCCGCAGTGTAGTCGCCAAACTTGCGCGCGCCGGTTGGGTTGAACCGGAAAGACACCGCTGGACGGTTGTTTTGGTCAAAACTTGGCTGCGCGTCGACCAGCTCTTCGCCGGTTACGACAGGGGCCGCTTCAACGATGTAATAGACACCTTCCTCATCAAGCGACGGCAGCACTTTGTTGCCAACGCCTGCGGAGGCATCAGGATCAGAGGCGCGGCCAACAACCGGATTAAAGGTCAGCTGGGCGGTGGTGCCGATGATCTCTTTCAGCTCAGAGGCAGAGCCAATACCCGGCACCTGAATGAGAATGCGATCTGCCCCTTGGCGCTGAATGGTCGGCTCGCGGGTGCCCACTTCGTCAATCCGGCGACGGATGATTTCCAGCGCCTGCTGTACAGTGCGTTGATCGGAGGCGAGTTTCTCTGCATCTGACAGTTCAACAATGATGGTGTCGCCATCAGTGCGCACCACAATGTCGCTGGCCCCCGCCCCAGTGATCGAGGTCACTGGACGTGACAAACCACGCACAAGGCTCGCGGCCTCCTGAATGGCTTCGGGCTTGGAGATTTTGAAGCGCAGCTCGGTGTCTGGACCCGGCTGCTGGCGGATGGTACCAACTGTGGCCCGTTCGCCGCGTAGCAGATCACGCACCTCCGGCCACATCGATGTCATGCGCGCGGCATAAACATCTTCGACCTTCACTTCGGCCAGAAGATGCGCACCACCGCGCAGGTCAAGACCAAGGTTCACCAGGCGTGACGGCAGGAAGGATGGCCATCCGGCAATCAGCGCCTCAGTGTTTTCATTCACAATGCCAACCGCTTGGTCAGCAACAGCATCATTATGGGCCTCAACCCTCGGATAAAACGCGTTTGGCATGGCCAGAAGCAGGCCCACCACGCAGGTGAGCCAGATCAGGACCCGTTTCCAAAGGTCAATTTGCAGCATGTTAGATGCCCTGTTGGTCTTGTTGTTGGGTTTACTCGGCTTTGGCCGGTTCGGTCTTGGACGTCACGTTGGCGATGGTGGATTTCACCACGCGCACTTTCACGCCTTCGGCCAATTCAACTTCAACTTCATTGTCGTCTTTGACCTTGCTCACCTTACCAATCAGACCACCCTGGGTCACAACCTGGTCACCGCGACGCACAGCCGCCACCATGGCTTGGTGTTCTTTTACTTTTTTCTGCTGCGGACGGATCAGCAGGAAATACATGATCGCAAAGATCAGAATGAGCGGCAGAAACTGGCCGATTTGGTCCATGGTGTCAGGTCCTCTGTAAGTGCGGGATTGCCCCGTAAAAGTCGCAGGGAACCTATGGGGCTTGGGCGGCACTTGCAAGGTGTCAAAGGCCTTGACGGAGCGCCTAGTTCCCTTAAGAGCCTGTAAGACGCGCAGTTCTTGTCGGGTGGTTACGATTAACCAAGATTTCCGGCATAAGCAGAGACGTGAAACGACTCATCTTAAGCATGAAGGATAAGAGAGATGCATGACATTAAAGCGATCCGCGAAAACCCGGCCGCTTTTGACGCCGCCCTGACCCGCCGTGGGGATGAGGCCATGTCATCCTCCCTGTTGGCTTTGGATGAGGAGCGCCGTGCAAAAATTGGCGCAGCTGAAGCTGCGCAGGCAGCCCAAAAAGCGGCGGCCAAAGAGGTTGGCGCCGCCAAAGCCAAAGGTGACGACGCTGAGTTTGAACGGCTGCGCGCATTGGTCGGCGAGAAAAAATCCGAAGTGGCCGCGATGCAGAACGAGGCCAAAGAGATTGACGCCAAGCTGACGGATGCGCTGGCGCGGATTGCCAACCTACCGGCTGAAGATGTGCCAAACGGTGCAGATGAGGACGACAACGTCGAGATCAAACAGTGGGGCACGCCCAAAACCTTTGATTTCAAACCGGTTGAGCACTTCGAGATTGGTGGTGTGGCCGCGAGCATGGACTTTGAAACCGCGGCCAAAATCTCCGGTGCACGGTTTGTGATGCTCAAAGGCGCTGTGGCCCGTATTCACCGTGCCTTGGCGCAGTTCATGATCGATGTGCATGTCGACGAAAATGGGCTGACCGAGGTCAACACACCGGTTCTGGTACGCGATGAGGCGATGTATGGCACCGATAAGTTGCCAAAATTTGCTGAAGACAGCTATCAGACCACCAATGGCTGGTGGTTGATTTCGACCTCTGAAATCCCGCTCACCTATTCCGTGGCCACCGACATTCTGGACGAAAGCGCCCTGCCGATCCGCATGACCGCGCATTCGCTGTGTTTCCGCAGCGAGGCGGGCAGCGCCGGCAAAGACACCTCCGGCATGTTGCGTCAGCACCAGTTTGAAAAGGTGGAAATGGTCTCCATCACCCATCCGGACGAGTCTGACAATGAGCAGAAGCGCATGCTGGGCTGCGCCGAGGGCATTCTGGAAAAGCTGGGCATTCCGTACCGCACCGTGGTGCTGTGTACAGGTGACATGGGCTTTGGCGCGCGCCGCACCTATGACATCGAGGCGTGGATCCCAGGCCAGGACACTTACCGTGAGATCAGCTCTGTCTCCACGACCGGCGATTTCCAGGCGCGTCGCATGAACGCGCGCTTCCGTCCAGCAGATGGCGGTAAGCCAGAGTATGTGCACACGCTGAACGGCTCCGGCCTTGCCGTCGGCCGCTGTCTGATTGCGGTTCTGGAAAACGGCCAGCAGGCGGATGGCTCGGTTGTATTGCCAGAGGCGCTGGTGCCGTATCTTGGCGGCAAATCCACGCTGACCGCAGACGGCAAACTGGCCTAAGTCAGGGCCAACACCAAAAAGTCAAAGCGCGGCCTGAAGGAGCCGCGCTTTTTCATTTGTCCATAAATATCCCGGGGGTCCGGGGACTGGCCCCCGGCCTACTCCGCAGGCACGGCGCCTTGCGGCTGGTTCTTGGGAAAGGGCACCAACCGCTCCTGCTCCTCATCCCACAGCTTAAGCGAAAACGAGCGGATCGCCTCTGGCCACTCTATTGTGGGCAGATCGTATTCGGCGCGGATCATTTGGTGGCATTTGCGCAGATTGTAATGCGGAATGCGCGCATTGAAGTGATGGATATCGTGGTAGGCGATGTTGGCCGATGCCAAATCCATCCACCAACCAAGGTCCAAGGCTGAAGAGCCTTGCAACGCTGCCAAACGCGGGTCCAGATCGGGGCGGCGGTCCCAATAGGTGTCTTCAAAATTGTGCTGCAGATAGACCATAAAGACCCCAACCATGCCGCCAAACAAAGACGCCAAGAACCAGATCAGCACGCCGTTCCAACCAGCCAGCGCATAGAGCACGCCCATATAGGCAAGGATTGCCAGATTGTGCAGCAGCACCGATTTCCACATGGTGTGGGCGTTTTTGGGCCAGCGATAGCGGATGAAATAGGTGAACAGACTGCCCAAGGGGATCAGCACAAAAGGATTGCGGTAGAGCCGGTATTGCAGACGTTGCCCAAAACCGGCCTCGTTCCATTCCCGCAACGTCATGGTGTGGATTTCACCGGTGTCACGATGCTCCAAATTGCCCAAGTGGCTGTGGTGCATGTTGTGATTGTGGCGCATGGCTGCGTAAGGCGCAAAGGTCACCACCGACAGCGCCTCGCCGGCCCAGTCGTTGTGCTTGCGGCTTTTGAACAGGGAGGCATGACCGGTGTCATGCTGCAACACATAGAGCCGCACCGCGGACAGCCCGTTCAGCACCATCATTGGGATCAGCACGTACCAGGTGCCCTGATTGGCAATCGCCAGATAAAGCGTGGCAAAATAGGCCGCAAAGGTGCCAAATAAGCTGACCGCGCCTAGCCGGTCGTCTTGCACAGTAAACTCTTTCAAGCGCTCGCGAATCTCCATCGCAAACCTCTCTTTTTAAATCAATATTTCCACCTGAGCCGTGCCTGGGGACACTGTGCCTAGGTATGAATGCCTACGTGAGCCGTTAAATTTTGGACCACTTAGCAAGACTATAACGCGAATTTATGACGCCACAATGCACCTGTCGCCGCACAGGGGCTGCGCGGCGACATGAAGAGTTCCAAATCAGACATGATTGGCAGATCAGAAGCCGGCGTCACGGCCTTTGATGTGCTTGCGCAAACGCGAGGGCGTCGACTTTTTCTTACCCTTATAGGGGTTTTTATCCCCCTGTCCGCGCATTGTCAGGCGAATGGGTGTGCCCGGCATATCAAACGTGTCGCGCAACCCGTTGACCAAATAGCGCGAATAGCTCGCCGGCAATTTGTCTGGGTGGGAACACATCACCACAAAACCAGGCGGTCGCGTCTTGGCTTGGGTCATATACCGCAGCTTAATCCGTTTGCCTTGTGGCGCGGGGGGCGGGTGTTGTTGCAGCATTTCCACCAGCCAGCGGTTCAGGGTGGCGGTTGGAATGCGTCGGTTCCAGGTGTCATAGGCACTCAGGATGGCATCGTTTAACCGCTCCAACCCGCGGCCGGTTTTGGCCGAAACAGTGATCAAAGGTGCGCCACGCAACTGCGGCAATAGACGGTTGAAGGCTTCTTTGAGTTCGCGCAGTTTGTCCTGCTTGTGCTCCTCGATATCCCATTTGTTCACAGCCACAACCACAGCTCGGCCTTCGCGCTCCGCCAAATCGGCAATGCGCAGGTCTTGCTGCTCAAAGGGAATGGCTGCGTCCAGAAGCACAACAACCACCTCGGCAAATTTCACCGCACGCAAACCATCGCCAACGGACAGTTTTTCAAGCTTGTCCTGCACCTTGGCTTTCTTGCGCATCCCGGCGGTGTCAAAGATCCGCATATGGGTGCCGCTCCATTCGGTACGAAGCGAAATAGCGTCTCGCGTGATACCCGCTTCCGGGCCCGTCAAAAGCCGGTCTTCACCAATGATCTGATTGATCAGCGTGGACTTACCCGCATTTGGTCGGCCAACAACGGCAATCTGCAAGGGCTTTTTTTCGGTGATGTTCTGACTGGGGCGCAGACCGCCTTCCTCAAACTCGTCGTCCCAATCACCGTCTTCCTCAAGCTCAACGTCAACTTCAACTTCATCCTCCAACGCCTCCTGCCGTTTGGAGAATTCGTCGGCAATGGGCATGAGTTGCGCGTAAAGATCGTTTAAGCCTTCGCCATGTTCGGCGGAGAGACGGATCGGCTCACCCAAGCCCAACGAGTAGGCTTCAATGACGCCTGAATCTGCTGCACGCCCTTCGCCTTTGTTGGCGGCCAAAAGCACGTGGGCGGATTTCTTCCGCAGAATTTCGGCAAAGACCATATCAGTAGGTGTGACCCCTGCGCGCGCGTCGATCATAAAGAGACAGATGTCTGCCATATCCACCGCGCGCTCGGTCAGGCGGCGCATCCGGCCTTCCAAGCTGTCATCAGTGGCATCTTCCAAACCGGCAGTGTCAACCACGGTAAACCGCAAATCGGCAAGCTTCCCTTCGCCTTCGCGCAGGTCGCGCGTGACACCAGGCTGGTCGTCAACCAACGCCAGTTTTTTGCCCACAAGGCGATTGAACAGTGTGGATTTGCCCACGTTTGGGCGGCCCACGATGGCGAGCGTAAAACTCATGACAGATCTCCGGAACGTCTGAAGTCGCTCCGATACATCATAAATGCGTCAACGGAAAGCGTACAATTCGCCTTTGCGGTTTACGACATACAGAACCCCGCCCGCCACAACCGGGTTGGTGGCCGCGCCATGCGGCAATTCCACCGTGTGGGTCAGCAAGCCGTTGCGCGGATTGTAGAAGCGCACAACATCGTCTGAGGACGGCACAACCAGTTGCCCGCCGGCCAGAATTGGCCCGTAATGCGCGTGCACAGCCGACTGCTGCCGAGGCTTGTCTTTGATAAACTGTGGCAAGGTCTGGCCCCAGACACGGGTGCCGTCGCGGGCATCCAGGCGCAGCAATTCATTGGTTTCTGACACCAGGAACAGGGAGCCTCCTGCCGGGAAGACCGGGCTCAACGCGCCGTGATCGGCGGTCCATTTGCGCACCCCGGTCTCGGCGTCAATGGCTGCCATTCGGCCGGAATGGTTGGCCACGTAGATCGTGTCACCAACCACAACCGGGTCGCCAGAAATATCGCCAACTGTGTTTACAGCGCGCCCCGGACGGGTGTCAGACAGCCCTGCCGTCCAACGGGACACACCACCACGGCGGAAAGCGGCCTGAATTTCGCCGGAGCCATAAGGGAAGATCGCCAAACGATCGGTGATGGCTGGCGCCGCGGGGCTCTGCACGTTCTGAACATTGGGCAGCGATAGCAGTTGCCACGCAATCTTTCCGGTCTCAACTTCCAGGGCCCAGGCGGTGGCATCCCCGGAGATCACATAGACCAGATCACCATAAACCGAGGGGGTACCGCTGCCGACAGCCTGGAACTTCTGCTCCCAAAGATCGGCGCCGGTTGCAGGATCCAGCGCACGAATGCTGCCAAAACCAGTTGTGACAAAGAGCTTGCCTTTGCCATAGGCCAAGCCACCGGTGGAGGCCTGGCCAGCCTTGTCATTAGGCGGTGTGAGATCGCGGGACCAAAGAAGCTGACCGCCTGTGGTGGTGGCGGTGACGGTGGCCTCCGCATCAACCGTGAAAATACGGCCATCGGCAACAACGGGATCCGCGGTGATACGAGACTTGCGTGATTCACCGGCGCCTATGGACGCCGACCACGCCAAAACCGGGCGCTGCGACAGCGCCGCATTTGCTGTGCGGGTGCTTGGCGAGCCAATGCGGCCGGTCCATTGCGCGTTTTTACTTTGTGCCGGCAGAC
Organism: Shimia sp.; assembly: GCF_049116215.1. GTDB lineage: Bacteria > Pseudomonadota > Alphaproteobacteria > Rhodobacterales > Rhodobacteraceae > Shimia. The sequence continues at coordinate 888,075 of NZ_JAGDZB010000003.1, forward strand.
TTATGGCAAGATCTTTGTTTTCAACAACCTCCTCAGAAGGAATGAGATCTTCACGGTCACCAACCAGGATGATTTCAGGCTCGGCACAAGCAGAAAGCAATGCCGCCGAGGCAACGCCCGCGGCCAAAATCCATGACGTACGTTTCACTGCTGAGTCCCCCACCCTGCAAGTCTTATTGATCGGCCAGAACTGGCGCAGTGTTCGCCGGAGTTCCACCCAGAGCCACAATCAACTGAGACGCGCGATTGCGCAAGCCCGAGGTAACTGCCGCGTCTTGAATGAGAGCCTGCAGCTGTTCAATGGCGCCGTCAACATCGCCTTCTTCCAGGCTCAGCAGCGCCAGTTGCTCTTGCGCTGGCAAAGACAATGGCATGCCGGCACCGGCCAATGTTTCAAGCGCAAGACGACGCTCTGCAACAGGGGTTTCTTTGGCATTGGCCAGAATGGCCTTAAATGTCGCGATCTGACGATAGATTTCCGGGGTGTCGATGTCGCTGGTGGTGATGCCGTTTAATGTCTGGGCGGCGTCAGCACCGGATCCAACTTCGATTTGATGTGTGGCCAGCAGCATATCGGCAACAACCTGCGCATCGGGCGACTCAGTTGTCAGCGCGCTGAGGTCAGTCACACGGGTTTCTGCGTCGCTGGCGGACACCGCGCCAATCAAAGCGTCGCCGGTGTTTTCTGCCGCTGTGCGGGCCTTGCTTTTCTGATACTCATTAAAAGCGGCTGCGCCCACGATGGCAATCACAGCAACCACAGCAATCCAGCCATAACGGCGGATTAGGCCAAAAAGGCGATCGCGGCGCACTTCTTCGGTGACTTCTTCGATGAAACTGTCGGTATTGCTCACGCCTGCTCTCCTGTCGGTTTGCCTTGTCTTATCGTTTTGTTTTCAAAGTGCCAAGTACTGTGGCAAAGGCACATCGACGACACAGGTTTTTTCTTGAATTCACGCGCATTTTGAACCGATGAGTCCAAATTTTCTCTTCTGAGGTTGTTTCTCGGCGCGCGAACGCCAATATGTCGACCAATATTTGTGCGCGGGAGGGCGCACGTTAAAGCAACAGGGGCCATACTATGCGGCTTATTCCGGTCTTGACCGCACTTCTTGTGACGGCAATTTTGTATTTTGTTGTGGTGGAGCGTGATCGCTTGGCGGCTTTTGCTGGCAATGGCGCGTCCGAGGAGGCGACTGACAAGGTCGCCGAGGCAAGCACTGAGCTGACGGAAACCCCGTCAGACGACGCTGGCCTGATCCGGGTTGTCGCCATGCGCAGCGCAGCATCCACAATCGACAGCGCGGTGGTGCTACGTGGCCAAACCGAGGCGGATCGCCAGGTTGAAGTCCGCGCCGAAACCAGCGGCCTGGTAATCACAGAGCCACTGCGGCGCGGCTCTCATGTAACCGCCGGGCAAGAGCTCTGCCGTCTGGATGTTGGCACCAGCACAGCGGTTCTGGCGGAAGCCAAGGCCCGGTTGCTGGAAGCTCAAGCGCGAATTCCAAGCGCACAGGCCACGGTGGCCGAGGCCGAAGCGCGGCTCGAAGAGGCCAAGATCAACGACAATGCGGCCCGCAAATTGTCCGAAGGCGGCTTTGCTTCCTCGACTCGCGTCGCCAGCACCGCCGCCAGCGTGCGCGCCGCGGAGGCGTCAATCCAGTCGGCCACCTCCGGTTTGGAAAGCACACAAGCCGGCATCGAATCGGCTCAAGCCTTGGTGGCCGCCGCTGAACGTGAAGTTGAACGCCTGACCATGACTGCGCCATTTGATGGCTTGCTGGAAAGCCGCACAGCCGAACTGGGCAGCTTGATGCAGCCTGGCAGCCTCTGTGGTACGGTTCTGCGCCTAGATCCAATCCGCATTGTCGGTTTTGTCCCTGAAACCGACATTAGCCGTGTGAACGAAGGTTCGCTGGCGGGCGCACGTCTGACCACCGGACAGGAAGTCACCGGTCAGGTGACCTTTGTGTCCCGCTCTGCTGATCCGCAAACCCGCACGTTCCGCGTGGAGGTGACCGTGCCTAACGCAGATCTGGCGATCCGCGACGGTCAAACCGCAGAAATCATGATCTCCGCAGATGGCGCAGCGGCACATTTCCTGCCGCAATCTTCTTTAACACTCAACGACGAGGGCACGCTGGGTGTCCGCATTGTCGAAGACGGCGGCATCGTCGCCTTCAAGGCAATTGAGTTGATGCGCGACGGCACCGACGGCATCTGGGTCGGCGGCTTGCCGGAAAAGGCAGACGTGATCGTAGTGGGACAAGAATTTGTCGTCGAAGGCGTTCAGGTGGCTCCGACCTATCGGGAGCTTGACCAATGACCGGCGCCATCACCTGGGCCGCTGAACGGGCCCGAATGATCTTGGCGTTCATCGCAATTTCACTTGTGATTGGCGCCTTTTCATACGCGAGCCTGCCCAAAGAAGGTGAGCCGGACATCGACATTCCGATCCTCTATGTGTCGGTGAATTATCCAGGGATTTCCGCCGAAGACGCGGAAAGCCTTCTGGTGAAGCCGATGGAAACCGAGTCGGTGGACCTCGACGGTCTCGACAAGATGACTGGCATCGCCTCGGAAAACCACGCGTCCCTGCTTCTTGAGTTCGACTTCGGTTGGGACAAGAGTGCAACCATCGCGGACGTGCGCGACGCGATGAATACGGCGCAGGCCAACTTCCCTGAAGGTGCGGATCAATACACTATTTCGGAGATCAACTTCTCCGAGTTCCCAATTGTGATTGTAAACCTGTCTGGCGACGTGCCGGAACGCACCATGGCGCGCTTGGCCAAAGATCTGCAGGATGACTTTGAAGCCATCGACGCGGTGCTGGAAGCGCCTATTGCGGGCAACCGCGACGAGATGGTGGAAGTGGTGATCGACCCGCTGCGGTTGGAATCCTACAACGTCACAGCGCCGGAACTGATCAGTGTTGTGCAAAACAACAACCAACTGATTGCGGCTGGTGAGGTGGAAACCAACCAAGGTACCTTCTCGGTCAAAATTCCTTCGTCGTTTAGCGATGTCAGCGACATCTATGAGCTGCCGGTGAAAACCAACGGCGAGCGGATTGTGACTCTGGGCGATCTAGCAGAGATCAATTTCACTTTTGAGGACCGGGCGGGCACCGCGCGGTTTGATGGTGAAAATACGGTGGCGCTTCAAGTGGTGAAGGGCAAAGGCTACAACATCATCGACACCGTCGAGCAGATTAAAACCACGCTGGCCGCCGCTCAGGAAAAATGGCCTGAAGAGTTGCAAGCGGCGGTGCATGTCGGCACCTCCAATGACCAGAGCCGCGTTGTTGGCTCTATGGTGCGCCAGCTTGAAGGCTCGGTTCTGACTGCGATTGCGCTGGTGATGATTGTGGTTTTGGCCTCACTTGGCAGCCGTGCTGCGATGCTGGTGGGCTTTGCCATTCCGGCGTCCTTCCTGCTGTGTTTTGCCTTCCTTGCGTTGATGGGCGTGACCATTTCCAACATGGTGATGTTTGGTCTGATCCTTGCGGTGGGCATGCTGGTGGACGGTGCGATCGTCGTGGTGGAATACGCCGACAAACGCATCAAAGAGGGCGTGGGCCCGATGCACGCTTATGTTGAAGCGGCGCAGCGGATGTTCTGGCCAATTGTCAGTTCCACAGCAACCACGCTGTGTGCCTTCTTGCCAATGCTGTTCTGGCCGGGTGTGCCGGGTGAGTTCATGGGCATGTTGCCGGTCACAATGATTTTTGTTCTGTCGGCCTCTCTACTGGTGGCGCTGATTTACCTGCCGGTTGTGGGTGGTATCTCCGGCCGCTTGAGCCGTGTCTTTGACCATATCTCTCAAGGCATGAAATCCCGTCTGCCGTGGGTAGTGCGCGCCCTGTTGGTGCCAATTCCGCTTTACGGCATGTTTGTCGGTTTGATGCAGATGCTGACCGTGACCTATCAGTCCGGTGACGACGGTTCGACCGGCGCTGTGATGGTTGGCGCTGTGCTGTTTGTTGCCTCGGCATTTGCAGCGTCCATCACCATGAGCGCCGCAGAAATCAGCCGCAAACGCAAGGCGATCAAATCCGGTTTCCGCCACAACGGTTTCGGCTATTTCATGCGGTTCATCGTAGGCAACCCAGTGATGCCTTTGGTGACAATCGCAGCGGTGATTTTTACTGTTGTTTCCATCATCGGCTACTTTGGCGAAAACAACAAAGGCGTTGAGTTCTTTGTGGCCACGGAACCGGAGCAAGCTACAGCTTACGTGCGCGCACGCGGCAACATCTCGCTGACTGAGAAAGACGCCATGGTGCGTGAGGCGGAAAACATCATCATGCAGCACCCTGCGGTGATCAATGTCTTCTCCTTCGCGGGTAAAGGTGGCTTGGACACTGGTGGTCCTGGCGGTGGGAACTCACCGCCAGACACTGTTGGTCAGGTCCAGTTTGAAATCATCCCGTGGGAAGATCGCCCAACAGCGCGTGAAACATGGTTCTTTGGCCTGCTGGAACGCGACGTGAGCTCTCCGGAGTTTGGCGGCAACCGCGTGCTGGAAGAGCTGAACGCTGAGTTGGCAAAACTGCCAGGATTCTTTGTGGAAACCAGCCCGATTGAACAGGGTCCGGGGTCCGGCAAGCCAATCCACTTGCGCCTTCGGGGCGACGCTTGGGACGATCTCAACAGCGCTGCCATCAACGCCAGGGAGACGTTTGAAGCGACCGCAGGCTTGACCTTGGTCGAGGACACCCTGCCACTGCCCGGCATCGACTGGCAGATCGACGTGGATGTGGCCAAGGCTGGCCGCTACGGCGCAGATGTGGCCACGGTTGGGGCAATGGTTCAGCTTGTGACACGGGGTATCCTGCTCGACACCATGCGGGTCGACAGCTCTGATGAAGAGATCGAAATCCGCTTGCGTCTGCCGGATCAGGACCGTGTTCTATCCACGCTCGACACGCTGAAAGTGCGCACCAACGACGGGCTTGTGCCGCTGTCCAACTTTGTCACACGTTTCCCTGTGCCGAAACGCGCCTCTATCAGCCGCGTTGATCAGGAACGGTACTATGACGTGAAAGCGGACGTGGAACCTGGTCTGGTGAAGATTGTGTCTGGCGAAGGTGACGACCTGAAGGTACTGGCACTGCTGAAGGCAGTACCGGACGACGCCGCAATCAATGAGCCTTTGATCACCACGCCAAACGGCGACGAATTCACAGTCTTCGCGCTTGAGGAAGCCACTTCTGCAGACGAGCTGCAAACCGCGCTGGAGGACGGTGCACGCCGCATTCCTGTGACCGCAACAGAACGCATCGAAGCTCTGACTGAATGGCTCAATACCAACCCGTTTGGCAGCTCAATCAGCTGGGAGTGGACTGGCGATCAGGAAGAGCAGGCCGAGTCCGGTGCCTTCTTGATGAGCGCGTTCTCTGCTGCTTTGGGATTGATGTTTGTGATCCTGTTGGCGCAGTTCAACAGCTTCTATAACTCGGTGCTGGTGCTGCTCGCGGTGGTTCTGTCTACCGCAGGTGTTCTGGTTGGCATGTTGGTGATGGATCAGACCTTCTCGATCATCATGACCGGCACAGGCATCGTGGCGCTGGCAGGGATCGTGGTGAACAACAACATTGTTCTGATCGACACCTATCAGGAATACAGCCAGTACATGCCGCGGATTGATGCGATTGTGCGCACTGCACAAAGCCGTATCCGTCCGGTGCTGCTGACCACTATCACCACCATGGCGGGCCTTGCGCCGATGATGTTTGGCCTGAGCCTGGACTTCATCAATGGTGGCTATTCCATCGACAGTCCCACCTCGCTGTGGTGGAAACAGCTGGCGACCGCCGTGGTGTTTGGTCTTGGTATCGCGACAGTGCTGACGCTTGTGTTCACGCCGTCGATGTTGGCCGCGCGGGTTTGGGCCAGCACCTACTTCAACTGGATGATGCGGCTTCTGGCGCGTATGTCCTTTGGCCGCACGTCGCGCGCCGGTCAGGACTGGGCACTGCGCCGAGCAGCCCGCAAGGTGAAACATCCGGTGCTGATGTGGGATGACACCACAGAGGTGGTGATGGAAAGCTCCAAGCCATCCAATCGGTCGTCCGTGCCTACCACCCGCTCCGCCAAGGTGGACCCAAATGATCTGGCGCCGGAGGTTGAGGCACCACGTAGCGGAAAAGCGGCCAACGATCCTGATCCAGGTGGCATTCAAGCGGCTGAATAAACCCTCAGCAACACGCACAAAAAACGCGCTCCTTTTGGGGCGCGTTTTTCATTCATCCAGAATGTTCTTTTTTCGCAACGCATTTCGCCTTATACGTGTTTCATCAATTCTTTTGAGCGACCGCATACAGGCAACTTCATGTTCAATATCGCAGTTGGCACTTCTTTGTCCCCTGCCCTCCCGGCGCTTATTTTGACCGGGTTGGTGCTGGTGTGTTGGTTGGCCCTTAACATGGTCACCTACACCTATTTTCATGCTGACAAAGAACGCGCCATTCACGGAGAACCCCGCATTTCTGAGCGCACCCTTTTGTTCCTGGCGTTGGCAGGCGGCTCGGTTGGTGCCAAGTTTGCCCAAAAGCGTTTCTACCATAAGACACAAAAACAACCCTTTGGGCGACGCCTAAACGCCATTGTTGTTCTGCATCTTGGTTTGATTTCCTTGGGTGCCTATTTGGCGCTTTTGGGGCCATCGGGGATTTGGATGACCGGGAGCTACATGGCAGCCCTACCCAGTTGACCAGTCACCCGCACCGCTGAAAGAGCGGGTGTGATGCGTCGCGCTATAGGGCTATGCCGCGTCCTCATCCGCTTGTTGGCGGGTCCAAAGCTGCGCATAGCGGCCCTTTTTGTCCAAAAGTGCACTGTGGGTGCCCTCTTCGATCACCTCACCTTGCTCCAGAACAACAATCCTGTCCGCTTCGGCAATGGTGGACAGGCGGTGGGCAATGGTGATCACGGTGCGGCCTTCGCCAGCCCGGGCCAACGCTTCTTTGATGCCCAGCTCAGTTTCGGTGTCCAAGGCTGAGGTTGCCTCATCCAGCAGCAAAATCGGCGGGTTCTTCAGCAAGGTGCGGGCAATGCCGACGCGTTGTTTTTCACCACCGGACAGCTTGAGCCCGCGTTCACCCACAGCAGTGTCATAGCCATCTGGCAGCGCGGCGATAAAATCATGGATCTGCGCCGCCTTGGCTGCTTCAACAACATCGTCTTGGGTGGCCCCGTCACGGCCATAGGCGATGTTGTAGCGAATGGTGTCGTTGAACAGCACCGTGTCTTGCGGCACCACGCCAATGGCGTCATGCAGACTTTCTTGCTGCACATCGCGCACGTCCTGCCCATCAATCCTTAGCGCCCCGCCCTGCACATCATAAAACCGGAACAGAAGCCGCCCGATGGTGGATTTCCCAGACCCGGACGCGCCCACAATAGCCACGGTTTGACCACCCGGTACATTGAGGCTCACACCTTTCAGAATGGCCCGGTCTGCATCATAGCCAAAGGCCACGTTGTCGAGCGCGATGGACCCGTCTTTGATGGCCAGAGGTATGGCCTCCGCCTTGTCTGCGACTTCGGCTGGCTGCTCAAGAAGTTCAAACATTTCTCCCATGTCGACAAGGCTCTGACGAATTTCGCGGTAGACTGTGCCAAGGAAGTTCAGCGGCATGGTGATCTGCACCATATAGGCGTTGACCATCACAAAATCGCCCACGGTCAGGTCACCGTTTTGCACGCCAATCGCCGCCATCACCATGACAATCACCAAACCGGAGGTGATTAAAAAGGACTGCCCAAAGTTCAGGAAAGCCAAGGAATATGAAGTCTTTAGCGCCGCTTCTTCATAACCGGCCATGGCGCTGTCATAGCGCGCGGCCTCACGTTTCTCGGCGCCAAAATACTTTACGGTTTCAAAGTTCAGCAGGCTGTCTATGGCCTTCTGATTGGCATCTGTGTCCTGATCGTTCATCTGCCGACGCAGCTTCACGCGCCATTCGGTGACCTTGAAGGTGAACCAGATGTAGATCGCAATAGTCACCCCCACGACCGCCAAATAGCGCGCGTCAAACAGCCAATAGAAGATCGCGGAAATCATCAGCAATTCGAGCACGAGCGGGCCGATGGAGAACAACAAGAAGCGCAGAAGGAATTCCACGCCCTTTACACCGCGTTCGATGATGCGGCTCAACCCACCGGTTTTGCGGGTGATGTGATAGCGCATGGACAGGCGGTGGATGTGTTCAAAGGTCTCCAACGCCAATTGGCGTAGGGCCCGTTGAGCCACCTTGGCAAAGACCGCATCGCGCAGCTGCTGAAAGCCATTGGTCATCAGGCGTGCCATGCCGTAGGCCACGGTCAGTCCCACGGCGCCAAGCGCCAGCGGTGGCACCCCTTCGTTGGCCAACGCATCCACCGCAGCTTTGTAGAGCATCGGCGAATAGACCGCGATCATTTTGGAAGCGAGCAGCATACAGAGCGCCAGCACCACGCGGTGTTTCACCCACGGCTTGTCATCCGGCCAGAGATAAGGCGACACCTTACGAATGGTGCGCCAACCGGAGCGTTGTTCGTTGCGCGCAAGTTCCTCAGCCGTAGCCGTGTGCCATTTCGTCATGCCTGCCTGCCTGTCAGTTGGTGAGCCTGACAAACCTAATCATAGGTTGCAAGACTTGCCAGCCCTGCGGACGTTATTCTTCAGGCACCGAAAAGACCTGCCCCGGATAGATCAAATCCGGGTCGCGGATTTTGTCTTTGTTGGCTTCAAACACCTGCAGGTAGAGCTGACCTTCGCCATAACGGTCCCGCGCGATGGCCCACAGGGTGGCGCCGGGTTGCACAGTCACGATGCGCACCGGCGGTTGTGCGGCTGTAGGCTCAGGTTTTGCTTCAGGTGTAGGCTGAAGCGCGGCTTCTGAGGCCTGTGCTTTGGTGGCTGCTTCCGTTTCCTCTGGAGACGACGGGCCTGCTTCTACCACGGCGGTTTCTGGCTTAGCTGCAGTTTCTGCGGCGGTCGTTTCCGTGTCGGAAGCCTGTGACTCAGTAGGTGCCGAGGCCGCTTCTGTAACTTTCTCAGCTGCTTCCTCTGCAGTGGCAACGTCTGGCGCCGCGACCTCAGCCACTTCCGCTACAGCCTCAGGTTTGACCTCAACCGCAGCGGCTTCAGCAGCTTTGTCCTCGCCTGCGGTTTCGGATTTTGCGACGGTCTCTGCGTCTTGCTCCTGCACGGCGATCTCTGCCTGGGTCACCGCTTCCGCCTGAGCGCGTGCCTTTGCGACTGTTTCCGGCGTTTCCCGTTTGAACGGTGTCACAACACGGGAAAGCACTTTGGCAGTCTCATCCACCTCATCTGCACGCAGTTCGTACAGGCCACCAGCCACATCTTTCAGCTGCGTGGACCACAGACCGGCCGCGTCAATCTGCGTGCTCGTCGCCAGAGTGTTGTCCAGATAAAGGTGCACAAAGGCACTTGGATTGCCACGTCCTGAAACCATAACCGCACCGGTATCGGTGTAGCTGATCGAGTCGATCGACACAGCAGCCAAAACTTCCGGTGTGGCGTCTTGCGGCGCAGCGGGTTGCACCACGCGCACGCCTTCGGAGTCAGACACAATCACCGCTGGTGCCTTGGGTTTTGGCGCGGGTTCTACTTCTGCGATCTCTTCTTTGAACTCTGACCCTGGCGCATCCTCGGACAATGAATCATCCGAATTTTCAGACGCCTCTTCAGTAAGTTGCGCACCTTTATTCATGTTGGAAGCAATATCTTTTGATTCCGCAACACCGCTGGCCTGCGCCGCGTCTTCAACCTCAGTATATGCAACTTCCGGCTCAGAGGCTTCCTGTGCCACTTTTGGTTCTGCCACGTCCTGTGAAGAAGGATTTTCCACCACCTCAGGTATAACCACAGCCTCTGCAACAGCCACAACCGGGGCCACAATCACCGTGGCATCAGAAGGCACATCACCGTCCGCGCGGCGCTCCACGAGGCTCAACACCCGTGGCGCTTCACTTGGCTCGATGGCCAAAATGGCCGCAAACTTGCCGGCGGTATCCACAGGTGCCAAGGCCACCTCGGCACCATCGAGCAGAATGCCCAACATGGCCCCCGGTGCAGCCGCACCTGCCACAACTGTGTTACCGGCGGCGTCCACACGTACCACGTCAAAACTTGGCGCAATTGTTGGGGTGGGCTCTTCTTCCGCTGCCGCAGGCGCAGCAGCCACCGACTCTTCCTTTGGCTCAACCTCCGCAACAGGCGCGGCGTCTTCAACCGCCGCAGGAACCTGCTCTTGCGTCTCTGCTGGAGCTGGCTGTGCCTCAGGCTCGGAAACAGCCTCAGCAGTCTGCTCCGACACATTTGGCGTTGCCTCAGGCGCAGCAGCGGTTGTTTCGGTTGCGGTGGTGTCCGTAACGCTTTGATCACTGCCATCCAGCGCGCCCGTCGACACCAGCGCAAAGACAGACACGCCCATCGCCACCACAGCGCCAGCCACCCAGGCTACATTTCCACTAAAAATTGAAGCTTTGTCACTCATCGCCGAATATCCCCCGAAGTCGGCTGCATCTTGGTTGAGAGACCCTACCAACCCAGATATTGCTGGTCAAAACAGCTTTGAACATATTGGAGACTTTCATGACCACACGCTCGATCTGTGTCTTTTGTGGATCACGTTTTGGCGGCGATGCAGCCTATAAGGAAGCTGCTGAAGCCTTTGGCGCACGGTTTGGCGACAAAAACTGGCGTCTGGTGTACGGTGCGGGCGACGTCGGCCTGATGGGCGCAGTGGCCAATGCAGCGCAGGCAGCAGGCGCAGATACCTTTGGCGTGATCCCCACGCACCTGCTGGAGTGGGAAGTGGGCAAACGCGATCTGACCAACTTCATCGTGACCGAAAACATGCACGAGCGCAAAAAGGTCATGTTTATGAACTGCGACGCGATTGTGGTGCTGCCGGGGGGTGCCGGATCTTTGGATGAGTTCTTTGAGGTCCTCACTTGGCGGCAGTTGGGGCTGCATGAAAAACCCATTGTGGTGCTAAATGTGAATGGGTTTTGGGATCCGCTGATCGGACTTGTCGATCACGTGATCGCGCAGGGCTTTGCGGAAGACAGTATACGCGACTTTATCCATGTCGCGGATGATGTGGCCGAGCTCGAAAAGGTGCTCGACACAACACTGACTTAACCTCAAGCAGCAGCTTTGTTGTCTGCTTGCTTATCGACCTTGTGCTGATCTTCTGTGCGCCCTGCCCGCCAATAGCTTGACAAATAAATCTGGTCGCGGCCCACGCCGCGATCATTGCGATAGTAGCTGCGCAAGGTGCGCATGCTGTCAAACTCACATGCCGTCCAGACAAATACGCTACCGTCTAGCCAAGGCAGCGACTTAATACGGTCGACCAAAAGACCTTTGGTTTCTTCAGGTGTCGGGTTCACGACCCACTGGACCTGTATGCCGCCCGGCAGACCCAAATCCCTTTTGTCAGCTTCCGATGTAACTTCGATCACGGCATATCCCCGAGCCGTGGCCGGAAGGCGCTCAAAATTGCACATTAAGGCCGGGATTGCGGTCATGTCGCCCGCCAACAAAAACCAATCTGCTAACAAATCCACCATTTTGACACTTCCCGGCCCGCCAACCATGATCTGTGTCCCAATTTCTGCAGAAAGCGCCCAGTCCGTCGCAATTCCACCAGCATCACCATGCAGAGCAAAGTCTACCGACAACACGCCTCGCTTCGCATCATGCGACCGTATTGAATATGTTCGCATGATTGCACGGTCCGGATTTGTTCGTGGAGCGTCCGGGAAGATTAACTTGATGTATCCGCCTTCTTTGCCGGTGGGAAACCCTTCCAGGCCACTGCCACCCAGAAGGATGCGTAGCATATTTGGTGTGAGGTGTTCTTTGCCCAACACATCGAGCATTCTGGGTTGTGTTTTGGACATAGCCATTTCCTTGGGCGAATTTTCAACGAAACATCAATATGTATATCCGATTATTTTTATCAAGATTAAAGGGGCTGATGGACCATAAAAAAGCCTGCCAAAGTTTCCTTTGGCAGGCCCAAAACTGACTAAGTGCTCGGATTACATCCGGGATGCAACGTTTTCCCAGTTCACCAGGTTGTCCAGGAAGTTGGTCAGGTAGACCGGACGCTTGTTGCGGAAGTCGATGTAGTAGGAGTGCTCCCATACGTCACAGCCCAGCAGCGCGGTTTGGTTGAAGCACAGTGGGTTCACGCCGTTTTCGGTTTTGGTCACAGCCAGCGATCCGTCTGCGTTTTTCACCAACCACGCCCAGCCGGAGCCAAACTGACCTGCGCCTGCGGCGGAGAACTGCTTTTTGAACTCCTCCACGGAGCCGAAGGATTCAACCAGTGCTTTTTCCAGCTCACCTGGCATGGCGTTGGCGCCCGGGCCCATCATTTCCCAGAACTGGTTGTGGTTCCACAGCTGGGAGATGTTGTTGAAGATGCCGTTTTGCGCAACGGATTTGGCGTCGTAGGTGCCAACGATGATTTCTTCCAGCGTTTTGCCTTCCCACTCGGTGCCGGCGATTGCGGCGTTGCCATTGGTTACATAGGCATTGTGGTGCAGGTCGTGGTGGAATTCCAGCGTCTCTGCGGACATGCCTTTGTCGGCCAGTGCGTCGTGGGCATATGGAAGATCGGGAAGTTCAAAAGCCATGGGTGTGCTCCCTGTTCGTAAGCAAGTTTCCGTTGGCATTAGATGTGACAATTCACGGCCAAAGGTCAAGCTCCACCAAGTTGTTTTTCTGCACAGAATTTGTGAATTTGTGTGGGGAGAACGCCGTTGGGGCCTACCGACGATCCAGATACTGCAGGCAGTCATCAGCCTTCAACACGGTGCGAAATTCGCCGTCATTTGCGATATAGAGCGTTTCCATGCGCTCCACTGCCATGCTGCGCAGCAAGGCTTCGTGTGTGGCGCAAATCTGAGGGCCGATCTCGGTGTCCATGAGGTCAACGTAACGCCCAACCAGCCCTGGCCCCTGCAACTGGACGGTCATTTCATAGGTGGTTCCAATGAGGTCAACAGCGACCAGTGTTGCACCCGTTTCGACGGTGCGCGGCAGGGTCAGACGCATCGCAACAATTCCGTGCAGCACGGCGGCACGTGTCATAGGCAGGCTGGTGTCTAACACCGAAGCAAGCCCGTATCCGTAACGCCCCAACAAACCTACAACCAGCAGCAGCCCGGCAATCGAGAGGCTGTTTATAAAGCCGTGCCGCCACATGCTGCGCCAGAGGGCACGACAGATCATAAGCGTGTAAGCAATGCAGCCCAGCAGCCAGGCCACCGAGAAAGTTTTTGCGGCCCATGCACCTACACTCAGGCTTAGGTTTGTCAGAGGCCCGGCCAGCACCAATGTCAAAAGATTGAGGATGAGGCTGACACCGACAAAGCCAAACCAAAACGTATCAGAAACGGACAGGTGCCCACCCATCAGTTTTTGGAAAATCGCCGAGCTGAGAACTCTGCTGCGCATGGCGCGACGCTCCCATACGCACCAGAGTTTGGCAAGGTGTGCGTCTATCCTAAGTGATTGACTTCGCCGCCAACTTCGGCGGAAACCTTCAGCACATCAAAGACGTATTGCGCCACGGAGCGGAAGCAGATGACTTCAAAGCTGCCGTCGGCACTGCCCCAGACAGCCGCAGGCACCTGAGCAATCCGGGAGCGACGGATGTCATCCGCACCAAAGGCCTCTTGAGCAAAATCAACAGGTGCAAGTTTGGCCAACACGTCACGACTGCCATCGCCTGATACGCGAAACACCGCACGTGCATCAGACACATTGGCGACCAGCGCGTGGCTGCCTTTCAGCGCCTCATTCATCTGGGCAACGGTGGCCTCCGCTTGATCATAGTCCACCACAACCAACAACTCGTCTGGCGACATCCACGCCACCGCGCCTTTCTGTCCCGAAGTCACCTTCCGCTGTGCTGGCACCACCGCTCCCGTTGCCGCTTTCACGGCCGCAGCCATTTCTTTTGACGCCAGATCGCCACGCACCGTGATCATGCCGCGCAGGCCGGTTTCTTCCACTTTGGCGAAACCTTCGAAAGTTACGCCACTCAGGGCGCTCACAGCCTTAGACATTCTGCTTCTCCCCGTCTTTGTCATAGAACACTGGATCGACCACTTTGGCCTTCACGGTGCTGCCGTCCACTTTGTTGAACTCCACCACATCGCCGAGACGTTTCATGCCGCCATGGATCAGGCCCATGGCGATGCCCCGGTCCAGCGATGGCGAGTAATAGGTTGAGGTCACCCGCCCCTGCACATTGCGTTGGCCGTTGGCGTTGGTGCCGTGGTTCACGATGTAGGCACCATCAGGAATGACCGAGCCGTCTTCGGTTTCAAAGCCCGCCAGCTTCCAGCGATCTTCCGAGGCCATGTGGTCGCGCAATTGCGCCCGTTTGCCCAGAAAGTCTTCTTTCTTCTTGGAAATCGCCCACTGCATGTTGAGATCTTGCGGGATCACCGTGCCGTCGGTCTCATCGCCAATCATGATGAAGCCCTTCTCGGCCCGCATCACGTGTAGCGCTTCGGTGCCGTAAGGCATGATGTTAAACTCAGCCCCGGCCTCCAGAAGCGCGTCCCAGAAGGCGCGGCCTTGGGAAGCAGGCACTGCGATTTCGTAAGACAGCTCGCCGGAGAAGGAAATGCGGTACGCGCGGGCGTCAAAGTCGCCAATCTTGCCGTCTTTCCACTCCATGAAGGCGAGGCCGTCTTTTGAAACGTCCATCTCGCCGCCAAGTTTCTCAATCACCTTGCGGGCATTGGGACCAACCACGGCGATCTGCGCATATTGCTCGGTGACATTGGCGGTGTAGACCTGCCAGTCCCACCATTCGCATTGCAGCCAGTCTTCCATCCAGCCGTGGATGCGCTCGGCCCCGCCGGTGGTGGTGTGGCACAGGAAGGTGTCCTCGTCGATACGCGCCACCACGCCGTCATCCATCAGGAAACCGTTCTCGTTACACATCAGGCCATAACGGCATTTGCCCACCTTCAGCGTCGACATCATGTTGGTGTACATCATGTTGAGGAATTTGCCGGCATCTGGGCCTTTGACGATGATCTTGCCCAAGGTCGACGCGTCCAGCAGACCCACACTTTCGCGGGCCTGACGAATTTCGCGTGTCACTGCATCAGCGTGGCTTTCGTTACCGCGTGGGAAGCAGTACGGGCGGCGCCAATGACCGACCGGTTCAAAGAACGCGCCATTGGCCTCGTGCCAGTCATGGATCGGCGTGCGGCGCAAAGGTTGGAACACCGCATCGCGCGCCTCACCGGCAATCGCGCCCATGGAGATCGGCGTGTACGGTGGACGGAAGGTCGTGGTACCGGTGGCCGGAATGGGCTGATTAAGCGCATCAGAAAGCACCGCCAAGCCATTGATATTACTCAACTTACCTTGATCCGTCGCCATACCCAAGGTGGTGTAGCGCTTGGTGTGCTCAACGCTTTCATAGCCTTCCTGCGCGGCCAGTTTCACGTCCGAAACTTTCACGTCGTTCTGATAGTCCAGCCAGACTTTCATGCGCAGTTTTGGCCCCGCGCCCTGCGGCATCAGCCAGCAGGCTTGCAGAGGCGCTTCGTCATGCACCTCGCCTTTGGGCGCTTCAGCCGCTGTAACAGTGAAGCCAGCCGCCTCTGCTGCGGCTTCACCCGCTTTCAGGCCGTCCACCAGAACGTCATCCAGCTTGAGCGGACCACTTGCGGTGCCGGCGGTGGAGACAAAAGGTTTGCCATCATGGCTGGTGGGCGCACGGTCAGGGTCAGGGCGAAAATGCGCCTGCGCCTCGTCCCAGATCAGCTTGCCGCCGCAGTGGGACCAGAGGTGCACTACTGGGGACCAGCCACCGGACATGGCAACCGCATCACAGGCGATCTCCTCCAGCACGGCGCCCTCGCCCGCCTGAGAACAAACCGCCACGCCAGTCACGCGCTTACCACCTCTGACCTTGGTGATACCTTTGCCGTTTTCGACACGGAAGCCTTGCTCCCGTGCAGCATCCGCGAGAGGACCGCCACCGTTTGGACGGGAGTCGAGAATGACAGGCACGTCCAGGCCGTGGTTCTTGAGTGTAAAGGCGGTGCGGTAGGCATCGTCATTGTTGGCCACGACCACCACGCGGTCGCCGGAGCTCACACCGTGGTTGACGATGTAGTCGCGCATTGCGCTGGCCAGCATCACTCCGGGAATGTCATTGCCTGCGAAAGACAGCGGTCGTTCTATTGCGCCTGTCGCGGTCACGATCTGCTTGGCCCGAATGCGCCACAGGCGGTGGCGCGGGCCATCCAGAAGCGGCGCGTGATCGGTCAGACGCTCATAACCAAGGATGTAGCCGTGATCATAAACCCCTGCCCCCATCATACGGTTGCGCAGCGTGACGTTGTCCATCGCCTCAAGCTCAGCCACGGTGGCGTCGATAAAGTCATCCACCTTCACGCCGTCAACCTTGCCGCCATCGACCGGCGCGCGGCCACCCCAATGGGCGGTTTGCTCCATCACCAGGACTTTGGCACCAGCCTGACCAGCGGCCTTGGCCGCCATCAAACCCGCCACGCCGCCGCCGACAACCACCACGTCAAAGAAGGCATAGAAATGCTCGTAGCGGTCCGCGTCGCGATCTTTGGGCGCTTTACCCAAACCCGCCGAGTGGCGCACAATCGGTTCAAACACGTGTTTCCAGGCCGCTGCGGGGGCCATGAAAGTTTTGTAGTAGAACCCAGCTGGCAGCGCGCGGGCGGCGTAGTTGTTGACCACGCCCACGTCGAACTCGAGGCTTGGCCAGTGGTTCTGGCTGGTGCAGGTCAGTCCGTCATAAAGCTCGGTGGTGGTGGCGCGTTGGTTGGGCTCAAACTTGCCGCCTTTACCAAGATTTACCAGCGCGTTGGGCTCTTCGGCACCCGAGGCGACCACGCCGCGAGGGCGGTGGTATTTGAACGAGCGGCCCATCAGCATCTGGTCGTTTGCCAAAAGCGCGGAAGCCAGCGTGTCGCCCTCGTAGCCCGTGAACTGTTTGCCGTTAAAGGAGAATGTCACCTGTTTGGATTTGTTCAACAGGCGCCCGCCGGTGGTCAGACGTGTGCTCATGAGAAGTCCCTCCACGACCAACCGGGTTGTTTGGCCGAGATCTTGTCTTTGATGTCTTGCGGTGGTTCCAGCGTTTGCGCGGAATAGGTGCCAAAGACCTCAAGCGTCATGGTGCAACGGGCGGCGTGAAAGAACTTGCCGCAGCCGTTGGAGTGCCGCCAGCGCTCAAAATGCACGCCCTTGGGGTTTTCGCGCATGAAGAGGTAGCTCTCAAAGTCCGCGTCGTCAGAGCCGGGACCATAGCGTTTGAGATGGGCCTCGCCTTCGGCGTGAAGCTCGGTTTCCTCGGCCCAGACGCCGCAATAGGGGCATTGAAGGGTTAGCATGGTGCGAACTCCTTGAAATATTCATTCCGATCAACCACATGGAAAGTGTTCACTGTATTGGGCCCCTTCCTTTGATTGAGTTTCTTGTCAACCTTTACGGCGTTTGGTTTTGGGCGCCGGTATCCTATTGGATCGGTAAGAAAGTTGACCGTGGACCGAAAAATGACTCTCCTAAGGTGACCGACACAACAACCGAATTGCAGCTGCTCAAGATGGCTTTGAAACGTGACTTGGCTCGTCTTAAACGCTGACATCAGTGCGCTACCCCCGCCGCAACGCTTTCATCAATAAACCGGCCTTCGATGAAACGCTCCATGCCAAACTCCGCGGAGAGCGGTCCCGGCTCGCCTTTGGCGATCAGCTCTGCTGTGGCCCAGCCGCCGCCCGGAATGGCTTTGAAGCCGCCGGTGCCCCAGCCTGCGTTGATGAAGCAATTGCCCAAGGGCGTCTTACCAATTACCGGCGAGCGGTCACCAGTCACATCCACAATGCCGCCCCACTGACGCAGCATTTTTAAGCGGCTGACCATCGGGAAGGTTTCACAGAGCGCGCGCACGGTTTCTTCGACGTGATGGAACGATCCGCGCTGTGTGTAGTTGTTGAACCCGTCGGTGCCGCCGCCAATCACCATCTCGCCTTTGTCGGACTGAGACATATAGCCGTGCACGGTGTTGGCCATCACCACCACATCCATGCAGGGTTTGATTGGCTCGGACACCAGGGCTTGCAATGCCACAGATTCCATTGGCAGACGGAAACCCGCCATATTGGCGAGATCGCCGGAGTTGCCCGCGACCACAAGCCCCAATTTGTCACAGTCAATCGGGCCTTTTGTGGTGTCCACGCCAACCACGTTGCCACCTTCAGAACGCACGCCAACCACTTCACATTTCTGAATAATATCCATCCCCATGTCGGAGCACGCGCGGGCATAACCCCAGGCCACTGCATCGTGGCGGCCGGTGCCGCCGCGTGCCTGCCAGAGACCGCCTAGAACCGGATACCGCGGGCCGTCGATGTTGATGATAGGCACCAGCTCCTTCACGCGTTCTGGCCCGATAAACTCGGTTGTCACGCCTTGCAGAGCGTTGGCATGCGCGGTGCGCTGATAGCCACGCACCTCATGTTCGGTCTGCGCCAGCATGATCACGCCGCGCGGGGAGAACATGACGTTGTAGTTCAGATCTTGCGACATGGTCTCATAAAGTGAGCGCGCCTTTTCATAGAGAGCGGCGGAGCTGTCTTGCAAGTAGTTGGAGCGGATAATCGTGGTATTGCGCCCCGTGTTGCCGCCACCAAGCCAGCCCTTTTCGATGATCGCGACATTGGTGATGCCAAAGTTCTTGCCCAGGTAAAATGCGGTAGCGAGACCGTGGCCACCAGCTCCCACAATGATCACATCATATTTCTTTTTGGGTTCTGGGGAGCGCCACGCTCGTTCCCACCCCGTATGGAAACGAGCGGCTTCGCGAGCGATGGCAAAGGCTGAATATTTTCTCATGAGCGTGATTCCGAATAGGAGGCAACTTCTCCCAGTTTATGAACTTTTTGCTCAACCGGTCACGGGGGTTAAAGCGCCTATTTGCGCCCCGGTTGCGACATGTCGCGCCAGAATGCCGATTTTGCTTTCAGCCACCTGCCAGCGGCACTACATGTGGTCCAGCACTTAGGAGGCCACATGATTTTCTGGATTGTTGCAGCTGCCCTTGCCCTCGTGACCGCTGGCTTGTTTGCACTCGCATTGACGCGCCGCGCCGAGGATGAAGACCACCCCGCCGCGTATGATTTGCAGGTCTATCGTGACCAGCTCAAAGAGGTCGACAAGGATAAGGCCCGTGGCGTGATTGGCGCAGAAGACGCGACACGCATGAAGACAGAAATATCCCGCCGCATTCTGACCGCTGATGCACAGATGCAAAAGGCTGAAAATGGCGAGGCCGGTGGCCGCCGGCACGCTGCAGTGGCCGCAGCCGTGCTTGGACTTGCGGTTCTGGGCGGCAGTTTTGGGCTTTATTATAAGCTGGGTGCGCCGGGCTACCGTGACATGCCGTTGCAAGACCGCGCGGCTGAGGCGCAATCACGCCGCGACAACCGCGACAGCCAGTCCGTGGCGGAAACCAAGGTACCGGCCCGATCTGCACCAGACGCGGGCGAAGAGTTTATGGAGCTGATGACCAAGCTGCGTGCCGCTGTAGAAGAGAACCCTGAGGACTTGCGCGGGCAAGAGCTTTTGGCGCGCAATGAAGCCAACCTAGGCAACCTGCCCGCCGCCTATACGGCGCAAGCCAAGGTCATTGAACTCAAAGGCGCAGATGTCACCGCCGGCGATTACGTGCTGCACGCCAACCTGCTGATTTCGGCGGCGGGTGATTATGTCTCACCTGAAGCAGAAGCCAGCTTAAAGCAGGCGCTGGAGCTGGACCCGTTTAACAATCTGGCACGTTACTACATGGGCTTGATGATGTGGCAAACCGGCCGTCCCGATGCAACTTTCCGCATTTGGGACCAAGTCCTACGACAAAGCCCCAACGACGCGCCATGGGTGCCCTCTATCCGCGCCACCATCACAGAATTGGCTTGGTATGCGGGCATCGACTACAAAATGCCCGCTCCCGTTCCAACACATAGTCCGGACGGTTTGTCCGGCCCAACAGCCGAAGACATGGAAGCCGCTGGTGAGTTGGACGTTGAAGATCGTCAAGCGATGATTCAGGGCATGGTGGACCAGCTGTCGGATCGCTTGGCCACCGAAGGCGGCACACCACAGGAATGGGCCCGTTTGATCGGCGCCTATGGTGTCTTGGGCAACACAGAACGCGCACAGGCCATCTGGACCGAAGCGCAACAAGTGTTTGCCCAAGCTCCGGAAGCGCTGCAAATTGTCCGCGCCGGGGCGGCACAGGCCGGAGTGTTGCAGTGAGCGAGATTTACCAAAGTATCGAAGAAATGGCCCCTAACCTGCCGCCGATGCAGGCGCTCATGGGCTTAGACTTGGGCACAAAAACCATAGGTGTGGCGGTAAGTGACAGTTTCCGCTCGGTCGCAACGCCTATTGAGACGGTGAAACGCAAGAAATTTGGCGTCGATGCCCAACGGCTGATCGAGATCATCAAGGACCGCAGTATTGGCGGGATCATCCTTGGGTTGCCAATGAACATGGACGGCAGCGAAGGTCCTCGGGCGCAATCCACCCGCGCCTTTGCGCGCAACCTCTCCGCCCTGGTGGAAGTACCTATTGGCTTCTGGGACGAACGATTGTCCACCGTGGCCGCCGAACGGGCGCTGTTGGAGGCGGATACGTCACGCAAACGTCGCGCAGAGGTGATCGACCACGTTGCAGCCTCCTATATTCTGCAAGGGGTACTGGACCGTCTGAATCATCTCGGGAGCGCATCGTGAGCAAAGACACCGTGTGGAAACGCAGCGAAGTGGAAAGCCCTTGCATACAAGTCTGCGTTGTGCATCCCGAGGAGCGGATCTGCACCGGCTGCTTGCGCAGCATTGATGAAATCACCCGCTGGTCCAAAATGTCACCGGAAGAGCGCAGCGAGATTATGGCAGAGCTGCCGTCGCGCGCACCGCGCTTGAAAAAGCGCCGCGGCGGCCGGAGTGCGCGCCTGAAGCGCTAAAATCAAACACCAGCCCAAACAAAAAGCGCGCCCAAATGAGCGCGCTTTTTTTCGTTTTGACTTGTGGCCTTACGGAGTTGGAACCGGCGTTGCGGATTCCACCACATCGGTTTCCACAACCGACACATTGGCCGGTGTCATGCTGGCGCCAAAGACGGTGGCAACCGGGACGCCATCGTAAGAGACCGTGAACCAGCCCTCACCGGCGTCTGCATCCGCATCTACCGTCACCGTACCGGAACCCTCACCTTCAGGGACCAGAACTGCAAAAACGTCTTCGGCCGCATCAAAGTCTTCAATAACCGGCAGGCTGTCCGCATCCACCCAGGCGCCAGAGGCAAAGGTGTCGATGCCTGCGCCACCTTCGGCCACATCGCCGGACCCGAGGATGAAAGTGTCGTTGCCGTCGCCGCCACGCATTGTGTCCGCGTCCAGCACATCACTGGCTGCGATCATCTCATCATCAGAGCCATCTTCCACGCCCACAAAGACGTCATCGCCAAGGCCACCCTCCATCCTGTCCTCGCCAACACCACCAATCAGCGTGTCGTTGCCGCGACCACCCAGAAGCGTATCCGCGCCTGCGCCACCGTTGAGGCTGTCATCAGAGGTTTGGCCGGAGAGGTGATCATCCCCCTCGCCACCTTCCAGTGTGTCATCGCTATTGCCGCCCCAAAGCGAGTCATTGCCTGCGCCACCGATCAGGCTGTCGTTGCCGTCACCGCCCAGCAGGCTGTCGTCACCTTCGCCGCCATCCAGCGTGTCGTTGCCATCTTCACCTGCCAGAGCGTCATTACCGAGGCCTCCAGACAGGGAATCAAGACCCAAACCGCCCAACAGGCTGTCGTCGTCATCACCACCGTCCAGCGTGTCGTCACCCCAGCCGCCAAACAACGTATCCGCCCCGGCATCGCCGCTCAGACTATCGTCAGATGTGCCACCGCCCATCAGGTCGTCGCCCTCGCCGCCAGTCAGCGTGTCCGCATCATTGCCACCAGAGATTTTGTCATTGCCAGCGCCGCCATCTACAGAGTCGCTGCCGTCACCGCCCCGAATGGTGTCATCACCATCGAGACCGGTCACAATGTCTGCCCCCGCGGCCGCGTCAATCCGCTCGCCTTCCTCGGTACCAGCCAGCGTATCCGCTTCATCCGTGCCCGAGATCGGATCAACGGTTGTCACGGTCGGCTCTTCGGGGTCTGCGGGATCAGTAGGATCAGTAGGATCATCTGGGTCCGCGGGATCAGCAGGATCGTCTGGGTCCGTGGGATCTAGCGGATCATCACCGGTTGTTGTGGGATCACCCGTTGTAGGATCATCGTTTGTTTCCGGATCTGCTGTGTTGTCATCATCATCCGAAGTCACCTCGTAGATAACAGCCAAGCCAAGCGCCACGCCCAAAATCCAAAGTAATTGCATCACTTACACCCATATTCTGAAAAGAATTTTCTCAACTCTATACAAATTTTATCGGAATTTTAAGCAAACATTTTGCAGCGGTTCCGGGATCGAAACAATGCAACTGTGGCCAATTCAAAGTTTCCAAACAAGAAACGCTAGCTCGGGAAACGCCTACTTTTAGATGAAAAATCTGCGACCTAATCGCCACGACTGCCGTAGGCCATCTTGCGTATTGCGCGAGATACAGAGTGCAAGTGGCTTGTCACGCTGCCTTGTGAGGCGATGATACATCCGCAATCCGAATCGTCCTATTGAGTATAACCCGCTTAGATCTCCGCCTATAGTAGAGCATTCCTGACCTCGCGCACCAAAATGTAGGACGCCGAAACAGCCTTGCAATTAAAGCCCCGCCGCCTTGCGCAACATGTTCAACGCCACCAGCGTCAAAAACACGGCAAACACCCGCTTGAGTGGTTTCGGGTCCATGGCATGGGCCAACTTGACCCCCAAAGGCGCAGTCAGAAGTGTCATCGCAATAATCAATCCAAAAGCCACCATGTTCACTGCGCCCACGGTAAATGGCGGCCGCGTGGCGGGATCAATCTCCATAAACAAGAATCCGATCACCGCTGGCACGGCAATGGTCACACCAAACCCGGCAGCGGTAGCCACCGCGCGGTGGATAGGCACATTGAACAAGGTCATCAGCGGCACGCCAAAACTGCCACCACCAATACCCATCAGAACCGACAGGAACCCAACACAAGGGCTCACAATCAGACGTGGCAGACCAGCAGGCATCGCTTGCCCCAACCGCCAATGCGCTTTGCCAAACCCCATGTAGGCGCCAATCACCAGCGCCAAAGAGCCAAAGACAATTTGCAGCGTCACGGAACGCAGATTGGCCGCCACCAACACGCCAATGAAGGCGCCCACTACAATGCCTGGGGCCCATCTCCGCAGGATGTCCCAGTCCACCGCGCCCTTTTTGTTGTGGCTTACTACAGAGCGCAGTGAGGTCACAATAATGGTCGCTAATGAGGTTGCCAGACAGACCTGCATCAACTGCAGACCGTCATAGCCAAGCGATTGGAAGGCATAGAAAAATGCGGGCACCAAGACTATGCCGCCGCCCACTCCCAACAGGCCGGCCAAAACACCAGCCACGCCGCCAATCACCAGCAAAAGCAACAGCATTTGAATGAGCAAAGCGGGATCTTGGGCCATAGGTTCCTCCGGGTGGGCGTTTCGCGGCGAGGTAAAGCGCAAATCCCGTTGATCTGCAAGCAGACCTGACGCGCCAGCTTAGGCGGCAGCCTGAGTCACGTGCTGCAGTGCAGCCAGAACCGTGTCTGGCCCGGCGCCGGATTTGGTGGCGTTTTCCGACAGATACCGGCGCCACGCCCGCGCCCCGGGTTTGCCTGCAAACAGGCCCAGCATGTGACGGGTGACTTGATTGAGTTTTCCGCCCTGCGTCAGATGTCCCTCGATATAGGGCAACATCTGCTGCACCACCTGTACCGGGTCTGTGTCCGTGCCAGCCCCAAAGATCTCGCGATCTGCTGTGCTCAAGATATCGGTGGGATTGTGATATGCCGCCCGCCCGATCATCACCCCATCCATGCCTTCTGCCAGATGGGTGTGGGCCTCAGCCAAACTGGCTACCCCGCCGTTGATCGATAGGTGCAGCTCGGGGAAGTCGCGCTTCATCTGATACACCAACGGATAATCCAGTGGCGGAATATCGCGGTTTTCTTTCGGACTCAGCCCCTTCAGCCATGCTTTGCGCGCATGGATGGAAATTCTTTTGATTCCAGCACCCTGCATCTCGTTGAGGAAGTTGGGAAGCACGTCTTTGGGCTCTTGATCGTCCACCCCGATGCGACATTTCACAGTGACGTCGACGTCGGTGACTTCTTGCATCGCCTTCACACACTCCGCAACCAGCGTCGGGGATTTCATCAAAACCGCACCAAAGGTGCCGGATTGCACCCGGTCCGATGGACATCCCACATTAAGGTTGATTTCGTCGTAGCCCGCATCTGCCCCCAGCTTGGTCGCCGCTGCCAGCTCCACAGGGTCACTGCCGCCAAGCTGCAACGCAACCGGGTGTTCGGCGGTATTGTGCTCCAGCAAATGCACCGCCCCCCCACGCACAAGCGCCGGCGCCGTGACCATCTCGCTATAGAGCAAGGTGTCACGAGACAGCAGCCGATGCAGATAGCGACAATGCCGATCTGTCCAATCCATCATCGGTGCTACGGACAATTTAGCATGATATTTCAATGGTTTACGGTCCGTCATTTTGGCACTTTTGCCCCTAAATTGCACACAGATTGCACATGATTGCAGGTTCCTGTATTTAGACTGCACATACACTGCACAGGAATTGCACATGGCTGGTCCGAAGCGTTTATCAAATGGCAAGTGGCGCGTACAGGTGCGCCGTAAAGGTCAGAAGTTTGACCGGACTTTTGAGCGCAAGACCGATGCAGCGATCTACTACGCCGATGTGCTGCGTATGGTCGAAGGCGGCGCGACCCGCGACACAATCCAAGCCCCTTCGGATATGACTCTGGCCATGGTCATTTCCGCCTATCTCACACAGGTGGACACAGGTCGGACGAACCGCGCCAATCTGGAACGGATCAGCGACCGCATCGGCGGCATCACGATCCGCAACATGTCGGCGCTGGTGGTGCAGGATTACGTCGACGGCAGGCTGGCCGATGGGATCACAGGACAAACCTTGGCCGGTGATCTTTCCGCCCTATCCAGCGTCCTGAAGTGGGCCAGACACGTCCGCAAGATCGACGTGAACCCCGACCTAGCCAAAGACGCCCGCACGGCCCTGACAGCCGCGAGGATCGACACACGGTCCAATGAGCGCACCCGCATACCAACCCAAGACGAACTGGACCGGATTGTCGCGTATCTGGACGGCAACCCGCGCCAGAAAGTGCCCGCTGGAACCATCACCCGTTTTGCCGCTGCCAGCGCCATGCGGATCAGCGAAATTTGCCGGATACAAATTGAGGACATCAACTGGAACCAAAAGTCCGTCCTGATCCGCGAACGCAAAGACCCGCGCCGCAAAGCCCGTAACGATCAAGTTGTGCCTTTGGTGGGTGAAGCCTATGAGATAGCCCGCCAGCGGGCCGCAGGGCGCGCGGAAGGTCGCCTGTTCCCCTACAATCACAAGAGCGCCGGAACAGCCTTTCAGCGGGCCGTGGCGGCTTTGGAGATTGAAGACCTGCACTTCCATGACCTGCGCCATCTGGCGATCACCGAATTGTTCCGACTCGGCCTGCCGATGGAACTTGTGGCGGTTGTGAGCGGCCATCGCGACTGGAAACATTTGAAGCGTTACACGCAGTTAAGTGCGAATGATGTGCACAGCGCAATAGAACGCTTGCAACACAACACCTTATAGGCCACTCTTAAAGCCTGACCATATCGGACGACGTAGCTGCACATAGTTGCCGCGCTTGTCGCGTCCATTTCCTGAGAAATGAACGCGAGGAGTCCGTCCGATGGATGACCCAATCCTGAATCAAATGCTGGCCGAAAACGGCTGGATAACTGAAGAACAAGTTGCGCTGCTGGAAGGTGTAGAGCCGACCACAGTCCGCAGCCGTCGCAGCCGTGGGCAAATGCCGCCCTATTACAAAATCGGCCAGCGCATCCTGTACGCGCAAAGCGACATTGCCGACCGCATCCGTGCAAACCGCAAAGTGAGCCAAGGCGGCAAAGGTGCCACGGCATCTGCTGACGTGCTGTCATGAGCGCGCCGGCAGTTATTGAGCGTGACGGGTTTCTGTACATGCGCGCCACGATGAAGACGGGTCTGGACCCCGCCCTGCTCGATCGCGCTTCCGTTATGACCGGTGTGTCCGACCGGATTTTTGGTTTCACACATGCCGCCGCATACTTTTGGGACGTCTGCATGATGCACCTTTTACTAGAGGATCAGCAGATTGAGCGCGCCAAGCTGCACGCACGCGCGGTCCGCAATCGGACACTTGCCGGTGAGTACGAGCCCCACGGTTACAGTGCGCTCCCTGTGGACGTCTCAATCAAACGCGACGTACCGCTGACCGATGAGGCCGAGAAGTATGCGGAGCGGAGCAAATGTGAGGTCAGTGTGTCGTTGTTTAATAGTGTCGTGCGCCTGGGCGCCCTGCTGGAAGTTGGTGACATCGACGCGGCACGTGCGGGCGCTGAGGCTGTGATCAAAAGTGTGAAGGCACTCACCTGAATAAAAAACGGCCCGCCAAAATGCCATGGCGGACCGTCCCACATGAAATAGACCAAGTGTCACGACCTATTCGCAGCAATAATATCAGGTCGTGGCGTTTGGCTCAATAAAAGGAGTCCGACGTGACTACGCAAACAGTGGGCCTACACCAGTACGCCCTTTCCCTCGCCCTCTCTGAAACCATCCCAGTGATCCCATACGGCGCAATGCTGCATCCCGACAGCCGTGTGGACCCCAAGGATCGCGGCAAAGTGCCGGGGATGTACTACGAGGGAGGATGGAGCAGCACGGCTGGTTGGCCGGAATTTCAAATGGACGCGTACTCAGCGACCGACCTGGACCAGCTTGGGGCCAATGTCGGCCTGAAGATGGGCCCCACCTACTGCGCTCTTGATGTCGATGTATTGGATGAGGTCACTGTCAGGGCCATCCGCTCCAAGCTGGCCGAAATAGGCATTACGGCCCCCATACGGGTCGGCAAGGCCCCCAAGTTTCTGATGCTGTTTAGGGTGGAAGGTGAGGCAGTACGACGACGCCAGTATCCCGTCTCGCTCGGTGAAACCACGGCCATGGTTGAGGTGATGGGCCTCACCCGCAAAGGACGCCCCACACAGGCCGTTATATTTGGCACGCACCCCAGCGGCGCGCCGTACCAATGGGACACAGATCCCGCCCACGACACGCTCCCCACCATCACACAGGTGGATATGGACCAGTTGGTCGAGACGGTGCTGGCCGTGTGTGACACATACGGGTGGACCCGTGGGCGGCCCACAAGTGGCGGTGGCGGCACGGGACGGACATCTGATCTTGGTGATCCTGCCGATGAAGGTCTGGCCCGTGACGTGCTGGCCTATGTGCCCAATGACAACCGCGCTTGGGAAGATTGGGTCCGCATTGGCCTCTGCATCCGAACGGTCTTTGGATACGACGAGGGATGGCCCCTATGGCTTGGGTGGTCCCAGCAGGCCGGAAAATACGAGTACAGGGAGACGGAACTGCGGTGGTCCTCATTTGAGCCCGACGGGTCTTTGTCGATGGGAACATTGGTGCATGAGGCGCGACAGCACGGCGCGTTGCCACAATTCCTAAGTGACCGTGTTACACGCGACGCGGACCTCAGACGGATGAGGCAGTCCGGTATGCCGATCGAGGCACCTGCGGTCCCCAGCGGCGTCACAGGCGCACCAGACGCGCCGCCACAGCCGACACAGGCGCAAATGACCGTGACGGCACAGGACGGCGCATTTCCGGTGCTGGACCCCGCTGATGGAGATTACAGCCGCAAGAGCGACGGCACGATCACGGCAAACAGCAACAACGCGTATTTGCTGTTGAAGAACGCGCCGCGATTCTCCGAGCCCTTTGGTTACAATGCGTTCACGGATGAGGCCGTGGTGAAGATGCCGTATCCAGGTGACCTCGCAGGACAGAAGTACCCACGCCCGCTTCAGGATATTGATTACGTGCGGATGTACCACGCCGTCCAACAAATGCCCGGATGGGGCAACATCTCCAAAACAGCCGTGATGGACGCACTGGACCGCTTGTGCTTCCTGAACACCGAAGAACCCGTGCAGAACTATTTGAACTGGCTACCAGAGACGCCCCCCATGGGTTTGCTCGACACGTGGCTGTTCACATATCTGGGCGTCGAACGTGCCAACGATGCCATGACGGATGAGTACGTCCGGCAGGTGGGGCGGTGCTGGTTGATTGGTGCCGTTGCCAGAGCGATGGAACCCGGATGTCAGATGGACAATGCACTCATTCTGGAAGGCGCGCAGGGGCTCGGCAAATCATCGGCCCTGCGCGCCCTGTGTCCCGATCCAAACTGGTTCGGTGACGGTCTACCGGATTTCCATACCAAAGATGCAGCGCAGTATCTGCAAGGCATCTGGATTGTCGAGATGGCGGAACTGACCAACTTGCGCAAATCCGAAGTTGAAGAAGTGCGCCGTTTTATGACCCAGCGCGTTGATAAGTTTCGACCAGCTTACGGACGCAAGGATGTGGTTTTACCGCGCCGGATGGTGTTTGCCGGATCGACCAACCGCGACCAATACCTGAAGGACACCGATGGAGAACGCAGGTTCTGGCCCGTTCGTGTCGGACGCATAGATGTCAAAGGTTTGGCAGAAGTACGTGATGCGCTGTGGCGCGAAGCCTTTGACGCATGGAAGTCTGGTAACGATTGGCACCTTGATCCGATTGTGGCCAGCTTCGCGACGCAACAACAGCAGGAACGCGTTGAGGATTCGCCGTATCTCGACATCGTTATCGAGGCCGTACAGAATCAGAATGTTGTCACCGTTCCTTTTATAATGAGCGTTGTTGGTGATAAGTTGCCGAAGTTGAACAGCGCTGTACGGAACGATCTACACGCAGCGTTGCGTCAAATCGGCTTCACGTACACGAAGAAACAACGCAAAGAGAACGGTAAACGGCCCCGTTTATGGGTGCGCACAGTGATTGCTGTGTAAACGCTATGTCGCTGTGCAACCACTGTGCAGCGATTTTTTCACTTAATTACAATGCTGTAGATAGCACATGCACATACTACACAGTAAACTGATAATGATCTTTCTAGAATATATTTATATATATATAGGGACCACGAAGCACCTATAGGGATGTACTGTTCACACTGTGTTTGGTGTGCATGCTGTGCACCGCAACGCAAAGCAAGCACCCATTTTATAAACCATACGCCTTACCTACGGGGCGTCACGTTGCGCAGGGTGCATCTCACCCCATTAAATCCCCCTAGTCTCAGACCACCCGCTGCATCCGCAACGCAACGCATCCGCCCTGCTGTGGATCGAAGCAGCCCGACAAAAGCGGGGCACCCCTCATCCGATCCCCCACAGGCAACGGGTACAGCCTGGATTTTCCCAACGCATGAACCAAACGCGCTGCACCACCAGCACAACCACGCACGATCCGCTGCACGAACCGTTGACGGTTGGGCACGGTGCGCGCTGACGTTTCAGGGGCGGGGCGGGTCAAGACTCCGGTACGACTTCCGGCACCGCGCACAGTCTCGCAATTATGAAAAACGTCCTAAAACTCACCTTTCCGTTTTCGACCAGTTGGACTAAAATAACCCTAATCTCGCGCCTGCTCCGACGCGGACAGCGCAGCCATTTACGGCGATTTACGATGGATCAGGACGCAAAAAAGATCATTCAGGCCGAAACAGCGCGAAAGTCGATCTTCCGTGCGCGTCAACAAATCGCGCACTACGCCGGATCGGCCACAGCGTACCGGACGGATGGCAAAGACCATCACGTCATCACTTGTGCCGGCGTTTCCCTGACGGTCGATGTCCAAAACGTAAAATCCAGCAATTGCATCCTGCGGCAGTGGCAAATGCAGGCCGCATCTGAGGGGGTTTTCCTATGAGCAAACGCAAGCAAGAGGACGACGACAAGTGAGCATGTTGGAAGATCGTTTCCTGCAACACACCGGCGCCATGTGGGACGCGGCAAACAATGAGCAGCGCCATCTGCGTTGGCAGGAAAGGGAATCGCCATCCAGAAGCATCAAGGTCCAAATACATCGAACGAAAGTCATCCAGCGCTCAAAAGTCACTTGTGCATGTTGTGGAAAGTTGATGGACCGCAAACACGCCAAGAAACTGCGGCTGGATGTGTACTGCGGCAAACCTGATTGCGCGGAACGCCTGTCCAGGTGGAACAAATTCGTCAGATCGCAGGGTTCTGTACTTTAAGTGTATTACGCAACGTATTACGTTTATTACATTTTTCCGTGACGACTCACCCCTGACCAGGCTACCTTGACTGCGAACCTCACAGGCGCAGGACGGCGAAATGGCACTCAAAATCACCACAGCACCCACAGCGGTCCGCAAGCTGGTGAAATCCGCGCCATACGTTCGCCGCCAAATCAATCAAGCATCTAAAGCAGAACAAGCAGGCACAGCTGGCGCCCGTGAAGAACGCGAACGCGTGACGGCACGGTTTGCCCGAGACATCAAAAACACCGAAAAAGCATTGGCTGAGGCAGATGCCGTGGTTCGCGACCTTGACCGCGCGGCCATCATTCTGTCGAGCCGTGCTGCGTTGCCGCCCACAGGGCCGGTCAGCGCACTGGCAGCCGTGGCGGTCCGTCTCGCGGCTCAATCCCCCGCACAGGAACTGACCGCTGCGGCTGCCAAACAAGCCAGAGAGGCCCACGAACGGGCACAAGACCGCTACGACCTAGCCGAGCCCGAACTGCGCAGCGTTGCTTTGTTGTGCCAGCTTTCCGCCCTGATGCCAGACGCGAAATTCGACAGCAAATCCCCCCGCGTCGCCGGTGTGAGGCGGGATTACCTCGACGCCTGCCAGATCGCAGCCGACCGCAGAAAGGCCAAAACATGACAAACCCCTTTGCCGATCCCGCACCGGCCCCCTCTAAAAAGCAGGGCATGAGCGCCCGTGACAAAGCGCTGGTGGGCGCCATCACCGACGCCATGCTGAAGCACCACGTCGCGCCGCTGGCGGATCGTGTGGCCCACCTGGAAACCCTGCTGGCCGCAGAACAAGAGAAAGTGGCCACGGCGATCCGCGACAGCGTGTCCGCCTATCTGGGTGATACCGACGACGACGCCACCAAGCGCGTCAAGGCGGCAATGACATCCAACCCCGACGCATACGGGGAGTCACAGACATGAACCTGACACCGGAACACATCCAGCAAGACCTGCCCCGCAAACTGCGCAACCAAGCCGCCACCCTGACCGCTGAGGGCATTGCCAGCGGGGAGTCGGTCAGTGAGGCGCGACAGAAGACCGCCAGCGCAATGAAGCGCATTTACCGCCGCTGGTTGGCGGACATCGAAGACACCCACCCACGTTGCGCCCCTGCGGCCCGCTACGTGCTGCGGAAAGAAGGAATACTGTGATGCCCAAAGATGACCTGACCGCCATCAAAGATCCCGCAATCAAGCGCAAGCTGGACAGCGAAAAAGACCGGCTGAAAGCGGCGCGGCTCTATGACCAGTTTGAAAACGAGCTGGAAGACGCACTGGACGCCCGTAAGCACGTCCCCGCACTGTTGGGCCGGATAGATGCCTTGGAGCGCACTCTGGCCCGCCCCGTGGCGCTGGAAGCCACCCTGAAACAACCCGCCAAGCCCAAAGGCACGCCACAGACCCGCGTACCTGCCACCCGCCTTCTGGGTGCCGCAGCACTGGCCGAAATGCGCCGTAAGGCGGCACAGATTGCCCATGCGGACACTTTGGAAAAATACCTGCCCGGAGAGGCGCACAAGATGGCCCGCCGCACGGCGTCGCGGCTGTTGGATTACACGAAAGCGGCAACCGCGCCCGGCACTACAGTCGACCTTGGCTGGGGCGCTGAATTGGTGGATCTCGATCTGCTGGCGTTTTGGGAGGCCATGAAGGAACGCAGCGCAGGTGCACAACTTCGGGACATCGGCGTCGGTATCAATTTGGGCCAGTTTGGCAGCATCATGGTGCCGCATCGCGGTGCAAACGCTGCTGGTGATCTGAAGCCCGCATGGGTCGCAGAAGGTGCAACAATCCCCGTCGGCGAATCGACCATGGGTGCCACATCGATGTGGCGGTTCAAGCTGGGCATCATCACCCTGATGACCCGCGAACTGCTGGATGTGTCAAACGCGCTGGATGTTATTGAAGGGTTTATCCTAGACGATCTGTCCGAAGGATTGGACACATACCTCTTTGACCCTGCCAGCACCGCAGTGGCCGCTTTGAAACCGTCCGCGATCACAGTCGGTGCACCGAACCAGGCCAGCGCGGGCGACACGTTGGACAATGTGCTGACCGACATCGGCTATCTGCGGTCCCAACTATCCGCAGCGCGCCGCCCTGCTGTTGTCATGCACAGTGACCACATGCGGGCTCTGGAAATGCTTCAGGTCGATGGTCGTTTCCCGCTGGAAGCTCGCGTTGCAAATCGCAACCTTTGGGGGCTGCAACTGATCGACTCGCCCTACGTACCCAAAGCGAATGTGATCGGCGTCGATGCGGCTGCGTTCTACCACGCGGGCGATCTGCCCGAAATTGACACGCGGGAAGCCGTGACGGTTGCGATGGCATCCAATGACGCCCCAGAACCGCGCATGGGTGATGATGATGGCGTGCAGGCGACCAATGACATCCAGATCAGCGATGCCGCAGGCACTACCCCAGCAACGGTCGTGCGTGATACCTTCCAGACAAACAGCGCAGCCTTACGCGTCGTACATCCGCAAACGTGGTCGATGATGCCCAATAGCGTGGCGTACCTGAGCGCTGTGACGTGGGGTGGCTGATCATGTTTGAGAACAGCCCCCACAAGGATTACCGCTACGCAATCGACCGCGACGGCCAGCACCGCCTTTGCTGCGCTATTGAGGACCGGCGCACGCGGTCCATCGTGGCGACCTTTGTGGAAACCCGGCTGGAATATCACGTACCGGCCACACCGGACGTGATCGCGGCAGTGAGTGAAGCGGCCCAGCCGTTCATGGATCGGTTGCAACATGAGGGGATCACGGCATGAACGCCCTGACCCTATCGCGTGACCTATCGCACAGGCTGAAAGCCTGCGGCATGGATGCACGGGCAGCGAGTCGGGTCTGTGAGGCGTTCTGCACTCAGGTGTGCCGGGATCACGGCATGGACGCGCGAGCAATGTTGAATGGTTGCCCGCCATAGCCATAACGGAGGAAATACTTTGATGCCCCTTGATACAATTCTTGACGGCCGCCCTGATCCGATCCGAGCCGCACTGCGAGCAGCCCTCATCGCAAAGGCTGAGCATTTGGTCGGGAGACCTTTGAGGCAAAGTGAATTGAAGATGTTGGAAAAAGTGATGCAAGACATTGATTTAAAATGATGGCTTTGCACGACACCCTTGCGGCAGACGACATAGCTTCTACGGCGGAGTGAAGATTCAAACGCTTCCCGAAAGCTGCTAAGCAGCCACCGAAAAGCAAAAGTCAACGGTTCACCTTCAGGACATTCTTGGACGTCTCCCATTTGAAAGGCTATTCGCAAGCTAACGTTTGCAGAGATGCTGCTTCCTGCGTCACCAAACCAAACGCTACCCGGTTGCAAAAACCTTGGTGCAAGATCATACGGCACAAACCACACGGTGCTGATGAAACTGTCCAAGTTTCGGAGAATTGATTTCCAGAATCAACTTGGGTGCTGTTTGCTCAAGATACAGGAGGAGCCCGGTTTGACCGGGAGTAGGCAATGGGATCTTCGACAACACAAATTCATGCATTGTCGAGACTTTTTTCGGCAGGTGTTTTCGCTGAACTTGCGAATAAGGGCCGTTCACCTTTGTTTGCGCGCCTATTGTCGGAGTCTGAATTGCATAGCGAGATGCCACTTGATGCCAAAGTGGTCGATGTATTCGAAGAGGCGTTCGCAAGACTACGGAACGGAAAAGTTCGAAGCGAATATATCTACAGAGCCGCCATCGTTAACAACATCCTTCTAGGGACACATTCGCTAAACTCAGCGAGCATGCTGACCGAGTTTAGGATCGGCAAAAGCAAAGCAGACTTGGTGATCTTGAACGGCACTGGTACGGCATATGAAATCAAGTCCGAGCGGGACAACATCTCGCGCCTCGCAAAACAGGTCTCCGATTACCGGAAAGTTTTTGCCAGCACTTATGTTATCGCGGGGTCAAACCACGTGGAGTCGGTATCAGATGTTGTACCGAATTCGACCGGGATTCTTCACCTAAGTCGCTGGAACAAGATCAGCACAATTCGGCGGGCCAAAGAAACGTTCGAAGAAATCGACAACTTGCAAGTGCTGGACTCACTTCGATCGAAAGAAGCAGTTCAAATTTTGGCATTGTTAGATCGCAAGATTCCGAGCGTTCCTAACACTCAGCTTCGCTCGGCCCTCAGTGAGGAATTTTCTGTCCTAGATAAAGCCTTACTTCACAGGACAATGGTCAAAGCGCTCAAGCATTCGCGAAGTCTTTTGCCGCTAAAAACTACAGTAAATTCACTACCAGTTTCGCTCAGAGCAGCAGCGCTCACGTTCAAAACGCCCAACCGTCAACACAAGGCCTTGATTGACGCACTGGCTTGCCCCATGGTTGAAGCGCGCGCTTGGAATTAGGCTTATTGATGTATTATCCATATTTTCGGGGCAAGCAGTTCGAGTTGCTTGCCGTCCGTGACACGGCGGAACTTCTCGCTCAAAACGAATTTGTTCCCATCATTGAACCCGTAAAGGCCCAACTGAAAGGTATGGTCCGAGCGCTTGACGCAATATGCGACGCAGGCGGTTCTGCGATTGTTGTGATAAATCCAGAGCATGGGGATTACTCTAGCGACGGCCAAAAAATCACAGAGATGCTCAATGACAACTACTTGGACCGCGAAAATATTTCGGCGGGCATAATTCTTACTGAGAATACAACAACTGCTGAAGCCATGACCCTGAACCAGGCTCATGCAGACCACGGGCCAGTTTTCATACATGCCGGTTTCATGGAGGCAAGGGAATTGAGCGCCTCCCTTGGCCAAGAATTGAGTGCGTCAACGCATGTATTCTTTGAGCAACAATGCAAGAAATTGTATCGAAAGCACTTCGATGGTTCAAAGCGGATACTTCTACGCGACGGATTTGTTAAGCGGCGAAACGCTGACTACAAACCCGTGGAGTCGTTCTCCGATTTACACGTGACATTCCCGGACGAAGGGATGGATGGGTTTGGAGATTTTCTTACAGTCGGGGATGATTATAGCGAGTCAGGTGGTCCTGCATACGCAGTTGCAATCCACTTGACGTTCATCGATCAAGAACGAGACGAAGAAATGTTCGTGTATCATTTCGTTTCCGTTCGAAAAGATACACCTGCCGATCCAGCAGGTAAATTCGCAGAAGCATTGACCAAACTAAGGGAAAAGTACGAGTCGGGCACCTCCCAGCTTTTTCTTGGTACTGCGCTGCAACAATACCTAGATTTGGACGAGAAGGGCCATTTCCCCGGCCTAGGACAAGCCAAGAAGTTGTCGATGATTCATCACATCGAAACGCTGGCGGACTACCTCTCTTGATTGAGCAGATTTAGAATGAATTGTTGCCCTTTTTGCTTTGATGATCGCGGCCTAGCGACAAACATTTTCCCGACCGTCACGAGTGGGGTCGGACAGTGCGCCTATTGCCAACGTGAAGATGTTCCGTTGGTGGAGCCAAAACTCCTTCGAGACTACTTCGAGTTTCTTATTTCGACGTATGAAGAAGTTGAAACGGGTGGTAAGACCATTTGCGAATGGCTGAGGGATGACTGGCTGCTTTTTGATGACGAAAAATTGGACCTGAATGCCATAAAGGTGTTGCTTGCGGACATTCTAGACGACGGTCAGATTGTAAGACGGAAATTTAAACAGTCCGATTCTTACGCAATCGAACCTGTAGCCGACTGGGAGACAATTAAGGACGAACTTAGATACCGGAACAGGTATTTTTTGGATCAAGAGTTTGAAGTTGATCGTCTCAGTGAGTTGTTGACGCACCTAATCTCTGACGAATTGCCAACCACTTGGTACCGCGCGCGAATGATGTCTTCGGACAAACTATTTGACATAAATGAAATGGGTGCGCCACCTAAGGGCATTGCTTCACACGGGCGAGCCAATCCACCCGGAATTCCGTATCTTTACCTCGCTTCGTCTCCCGACACTGGCATTTCGGAAATCAGACCACACACAGGTGAGCATGCTTGTGTGGCACAGTTCGAAATTCCTGCCGACACTAAAGTCGTTGATTTGCGCAATCCAAAAAAACTCGTTTCTCCGTTCCTTATGCAAGGGACAAGTGACATTGTGAGACTGCGAACAGATGTGCCCTTTTTGGAAAAGCTGGGTGAAGAACTTACTCGGCCTGTACTACCTAAAAGTGCCCAAGTGGACTACGTGCCCAGCCAATTTTTGTGCGAGTTTATCAAGAAGCAAGGCTTTTCTGGCGTCCTTTACAGTAGCTCAGTTAGCAATGGTATGAACCTAGCATTATTTGATGCAGATATTGCGAAAGGCAAAAACGTTCACGAATACACTATTGACCGAGTTTCAGTTGACGTGAGTGTCCACTAGTCGGTCAGACATGCGACCATTGCACATAAATTGCACATGACTCTACGCAAATATCTGTAATTATTGCGATCTATCACCAGTCCATCATAGGCGCAACGGAAAGGCGCGCGGCCTTAGAAACTAGCGGTTTTGTCAGCAATTGAGCAATCTCCGTGGTTCCTATGAGGCAACCGTTTACGACTTATTTAACTGGGTTTTGCGTTATTCTGCGTTTTTGGCATACCGCGAGGCATACCATCTTGGCGTTTGGCATACCGCTGCTCTATAGCCTCAGTATGCCAAACGAAAAAGGCAAATAATGGACACCATCATTGAGCGCAAGAGCGCCACGGGAACTAAGTACAAAGCGCAGGTAATTCAGAAAAAGGGAGGAAAAATCGTCTTCTCCAAGTCAAAAACATTCAACCGAAAGGCTTCGGCAAATGATTGGAGCAATCGTATCGAAAAAGAGTTTGACGAGGGACATGTCATGCAAAGCAAGAACGACACAACGGTCGCTTCCTTAGAAATGCAAGTGTCTTCTAAGCAGCGCGAAGCCGGAAAAACAAAGTCTCAGGTGCTTAAGGCCATTAATTCATTTGCCATCGCAGAGTATGAAGCGACTTCTTTTTACGTCAGTTGATCTCGTTGAGTTTGTGACTCAAGTATCTGAAGGCATGCATGGCCCGCAAGCTAGATCCCCTGTCACCTGCTACCTCCAGCTGTCTGAGTTATCTATCGGGTTGTCTTAGTTTGGCTGAACCAGTTTTCAACACTCCTTTTGACCAATCAATAATTCAAACGGCACGCCGGTCTTCGACCATTCAGGGCCTCATTGGAAAGTCTCGAAAACGGACGCCCATCTATCACTAAATTTGATGCATTGATGTCCTACTTTGCAGAACGCTTCGCCAGAGTTTAGCCGTGCAATCCCGATGGAAAAAATCGTGCCTTTCGTAATTCTCTCTGGCCGGCGGCAAGCGGAAATTACACGCAATTTAAGAGAAGATTTTTGCCCGACACAGGAAACTATCAAAGTTAGGGACATGAAAGGTCCCGGCGAAAAAGTTGGAAATGACGTCGTTTGCAAGCCGTCCGTCGTCAGGGTTTTTGGAACCAAGAGCGGCCTAAACTAAGAGAGAGTTTGGCTCATCTGGTTGGTTTGACTATGCGGCGCGTTGTCTGTGATGCAATCGGTTCGCTTCGAGTGTCTTTCGTTTGATCCTTTCGCGTTGTTTTAGAATGGCTTTATCGCGCCCAAAGTAGACGTCAGCGGGTGTAACGTTGTTGATGCTCTCGTGGTAGCGCTGGTGATTGTAGTGCTCGACGAAGGCTGTGATCTGAGCTTGGAGATCACCTGGCAGGAAGTAATTTTCCAGCAGGATGCGGTTCTTCAAAGTCTGATGCCAACGCTCGATCTTGCCCTGCGTTTGCGGATGATATGGCGCGCCGCGAGAGTGCTTCATACCTTTGTCCTGCAACCATTCGGCCAATTCTCCGGACACATAACTGGAGCCGTTATCGCTGAGCAGACGCGGTTTGTGAACGACGTGAACCTGATCACAACCTGATGCCTGCAATGCCAATTCCAGCGTGTCGGTTACATCCTCGGCTCGCATATTTGTGCAGAGCGTCCATGAGACGATGTAGCGGCTGTAATCGTCGAGAACCGTGCTGAGATAGAACCAGCCCCAGCTGTCAGCCGACAGGGTATTGCGAAGCAATGTCCCGAAAGACCCAGTACTTTGATGTAGGTGAAGTCTGTTTGCCAAAGCTGGTTGATCCCAGTCGTCTTGTGCTGGAACTCATCGGCCGCCTTCAGGACAAAGAACGCCGGGCCGGTGATCAAGTCATGCGCTTTAAGCGTGCGGTACACTGTGGATTCTGACACCAAGTAACGTTCCTGATCCGTGAACGTTACGGCCAGCTCACGGGGCGACAGCTCTGTCTCTTTCAAAGCGAAGTCGACAACCTTGCGATTCACCTTGTCAGGCACGCGATTCCAAACGTGTTTTGGCTTGGGAGATTGGTCCTGCAATCCAGCCTCACCGCGCTGCAGATACCGATCATACCACCGATAGAATGCGGTACGAGGAATGCAGATCATCGGTCAGTCTTATGATGACTTGGGTGTTTTCCGGGTTGCTCATGCCTATGAGAAGGTTGCGCCTAAGATGTTCAGTGGTGATCTGATGCCTGATTACCGTAACTCGGCGTAATGAAGCACAAAGTGCGATGGCCAGACTATGTGGCTCATTTAACAGCAGAAATGACACTGATCAGCCTCACCTGAGTGGTCCAGTTTGAATGTTAGTGCATGATCGGTCTGGTTTGCATCGGGACGATGGTTTCCGTGGCCGGTGGGCGATAGTCCAGAGGACTGTGGGGTCGTTTGGTATTGTAGTGTTTCCTCCATTGTTGGATCAAGATTTAGGCTTCACGCAGCGAGTAGTAGACCTCGCCATTAAGCCGTGCGTCGCGGAACCGGGCATTGAAACTTTCGCAATAACCGTTCTCTCAAGGCGATCCTGGCTCGATTTAGGCGGTTTTGGCACAGTCAGATGCGATCCAGTCCCTGAGAGCCTACGCTATAAACGCCGGGCAATTTCCCAGCAATGCGAATGCTCTAACAATCCAGGCCTAAATCCATGGCGCCAGGCGGAGCGTTGCGAAAATCTGCGTCATATGGCTAATGGTAGCGGTGTATGATGAACTGCGTCAGTCGCGGAATAGGAGCACAGTGCCAATGAATGAATTCCTGATCGTGTCAACATCGATCCTCTTGGTTGATGTGACAAATGTGGTGCTATTTGCCGCTATAATCGTTGCCCTGTCAGGACCAAACCCATTGGCAAGAAGCTGCGCCCTAATCCTTGGACATACACTGGCCTATTTTGTAACCGGTCTCCTCGTCATTTACGGTGTGGCAGAGATGATCGCACCTGTTGTCGATTTTCTTATCGACGGCTTTGTAAACCCCGCTCCAATCAACTTTGCCATTGGTTTGGGGCTCGGCATTCTATTGATCACGGTTGCGATAAAAGGTTTCATGGGAAAGACGCCTGAAGGCGAAACCGAAAAACCGCAAAGCTCCGAAAGCGGAGGAGTCATGTCTTCTTTCGTGCTTGGAGCCACGCTCCTGATTGTCGGCATTCCCTTTGCAATTCCTTACTTCGGTTTCATCAACGAACTTTATCGCTTTGAAGTCCCTTCCAAGCCGCTGGCGCTGTTGATTTACAACATTTTTTACGCGCTACCGTTTGTGCTCATGCCTTTAACATTTGCTTTAGCTGGCCCAGGAATTGTTGGCAAACTCAAGTCCATCAATGCTGCCTTAAATCAGACAATGGCATGGCTCGTGCCCACCTTGTTCCTACTGTTAGGTACTGTCGCCGTCGCAGACGCTATGAAATTCTTTTTGACCGGGACCGGTCTAATTTAGACCAACGCACCAGACGCTAAACGCCACTTCGTGCCTTTTGGCGCCTAGTAAGCTCTGACATGCACTTATGCCTATGGCCGAATTCATCCCCCATGTTGCCGCATGTGCCTCAGCAAGTCAGGCGTAATCATATTGTCCTGAGGCAGCCCCCAATCGGACTTGTACGCTTGAACAGCGCGCGCCGTTGCCTGCCCAGCTATGCCGTCTGCGGGTCCAGGATTATATCCGAGCCGTCTCAGCGCAAGCTGAACTTCAACAACAAGGTTTTGGGCTGCGGTTTTCTTCTTGGGTGGCACCGCTCGCCGTGTATCGTAACGGTCAAGCCGCCGATTGAAATAATACCGGTCTCGCTCGCGGTCGATTTCCCGCTGGGCACCGTCAATAGCGCCAATGGTACCACCAATTGCGGCTCCGTCTACGGCCCCCTCTTCGCCGTCAATAATCCCACCGATAATCGCGCCATCAATGGCGCCGTCGATAAAACCTCCCCATATATCCGCGATTGCAGCAGAGGACGGAAATATGCTCAACACGAGAAAGGCTAGGCATCTCATTCCACAACCTCCCCGTCTTTCCAAATTTGGACCACGACAGTTCCGTCCGCACGGTGCACAATAACCGTTCCCTCCGGTCCAGCTTTGGTAAACTTGCCCTGCACGACCGTGCCGTTGGTCGAAGTCAACGTCCCTACGCCCGAAATAGCACCCAATTCAAATTCACCCGCGTAGTGGTCGCCCTCCAAAGTTAGAAAAAACCCTTGCCCGTGTGCAAATCCATTGCGGAACTCACCGGCGTAAAACTCACCGTTGGCCAGCTCAAGGTACCCGTCCCCGTGCCGATCCCCGTCTTCAAACCCGCCGGAATAAGCTTCACCATCGGCTAACACACTCTCTCCAAATCCGTGCGGAATACCGGACTTAAACGTTCCCAAATAACTGGATCCGTCCTCCCCCAGGAACTGACCATGCCCGTTCAACTTCCCGTCCACAAAGCTACCACTCATCAGATCACCATTGGCATACGCAATGCTTCCCTCGCCATCGAGCGCACCGTCCTTAAAGGTTCCAATTAACCGCGTGTAGCCTCCATCTTCAAAGAAGTGCAGTGCGCCCTCGCCTTCAATTATGCCCTGCGCCATCTGACCTTCGTAGCTGCCCATCAGCACGCCACCTTCGACCCATTGCAAGGCACCCTGTCCGGAGGCCAAGCCATCTTTACACGGGCCAACCCATCTCAATAACTCGCCTTCATTTACGGGAGAGTCGAAGACAACCTTGCACCCAGAAATCGGGTCGACAGCAAAGAATTTTTCCGCACTTGCCGGGATGACCGATGGCAGCAGCAAGAGCCCTGCCCCAACGAAGTATCGCAGCTTCATTCGTTTCCTCCTTGCTTGGAAAACCCGCTTTCAAGACTTTACTATTCAGGTGCACCGCCGTTAGGGAAAGATATACGACAGACCAAATTTGATCTGGGTTTCGTTGGCACCAGCTGGTGCTTCAACCAGATGATAGGCGCCCAGACTCACATCGATTGCGCCACCATTGGCCTGTGCCCACGTTTTGCCCACTGTCAGACCCACCGGCACCGTCCACCGAGATCCAGACGCGGCACCCCAGTTATAAGCAATGGAATTGTTGTAACCGAAGTAAGATCCGCCCAAGAAGGACGTGTTGTAAAAAACAATGGGCTGAATCGTAGTCACATCCACATCATTCTCACCCCAAATGTGTCCAAGGATACCGCCGTAGGACAGGTCACCGGCAAATCCGAAGGCAACACCAACCAGTCCAAGGCCATTGCCCAAGCCCTTAAGTGCGGGGTCGGACGCTGTGTCAATCGCAACCTGCGGACCAAAACCATAACTCAGATTGCCGATCTTGGCATTCGGCACCCAAAATGCCTGAAGGATCGAATCCGAAAAACCAGAGATGTCTCCGCCCGCAGATGGAACGCTGTTGTAGTTGAAAACGCCGCGCAGGATAAGGTGCCCTATGTCATCAAAGACAATCGAATGCACCGGTTGAATTTGGTAGTTTGCAGTTTCGTTCCCGCCGTTTCTGTCGAAGGTAAACGTGTTGTCCGTGAAAATTGCAGACACCGGCGCCAATGGGTCTTGGGCCTTTCTCGCGGCCTGGCACGCTTCGTCGCAACTGTCATCCGACCAGGACGCCGTCGCCGAGACGCATAGCAACGCAGTCGCAGTGATTAGTTTTTTCATGTTTGGCTCCTGGGTTTGCACAACAGCTAGGCAGTAAACGGGCTGAAAGCCTCGTTGAACCAAAGTCTTGGTTTCTGCAGGCTCCAGCCTAGGGGCACAATAATGTTCGGGCAATGGTGAGTTGCAGGTCAAAACGCGTATGCGAGAGACAAACGCGCCGATTGCCCCTGTGCTGTGTTTCGGTTCTCAAATTCTTTTCTTAACCGCAGCGCCACCTGGGCACCTCGGAACGCCTCGGGACGCCAAACAGCCTCAAACCCAACGAGGTTGATGCGATACTTTGGTGGATTGCCGCCCGGCGTATTGGATTGGCCCGATACCTGAAAGGACGTCGCTGCCAGCACACCTAGCGCCCATTCCTCGTTGATCTGCTTGCCCGGTGCAAATTCCAAACTCAGCACATCACCAGGCCGGATATTTATAGTTTCTTGCCTTCCAAAGGTCTCGTACCTTGCCTGAAACGTAACGCTAAAAGTCAGGGCGGCCTCTTGTCGCCAAGTGGCGCCAGCGAAGAGCACATGACTCCACAATCCTTTGCCAGTGTTTTGTGCACCACCGCTTTCAAATTTTCAGGTAAGCATCCAAAACGTATAGGAGACCTGTGTGTGCCACTCCCCCATATGCCATCCCAGTGCAAGTGGCGTAACCTCGGTATCGCCAAGCTGATAGCTCGTTTCTGCTCCCGGAGCCGGGCGCAACACTTGGTCGCGGTGGGTCAATACGAGTCCCGCAGAGTAATCCGGACCAAGGATTTGGACGTCTTGAAAAACGTTGCGAAACGTCAGTCAGGCGGCGTGGACCGTTGTCGAAGGCGCGCCAATGTCATTGCCATCTTCATCAACGAACTTGTCGATATTGTAGGCAATATATCCATTTTCCATGAGCCGCGTGCCCTGCGGAGCTATAATAGCTGAAGTCTGGCCCAGCCCGGCACCAAGTCCGTAATTCCCCGCGATGGGCTGAGAAAAGGTAACGGCTGGAGAAAATAGGCTTAGCGCCAGAACGACCAATCTTCGCATCAACGCTCTAGAAAATCCCAGCAATTCGCCTTTCCATTGCCCGCTCTTGAGGCGCCCAAACCCCTAGTTCAACCATCTCAGCCATAGTCACACCGTGGTTCAACCCGCTTTCCAACGCATTGACCGTAGTTATCGCGTTAAAGCCTTTTAAGAAATCCAGCCCCGCTGACGTGGTTACATGAGGTTGTGCCCCACTTACAAAGTGAATGGCTACAACTGCGTCAGCCAATAGCAGCGTATAGGTTTCGCCAGGCGCTAAGTTCGACTGCATATCCGCGTCCATGAGGATCGCTGCATCCTTTATCCATTGCGCCGACCACTGATGATAATTGGATGGCATCAACGGATGGGGTACATAAACGCGTGCCTCCAGCTTTTTGTTACGACGCGCAGTCAGATCCGCATTATAAACTTCTTCAGCTTGAGGCACGCGAGCAAACAGCATCGACCACAAAAGCGGATTGCCACAACTCAGCGCCGGTCCCGCGCTCAGGAAGGCAATGGCCAAAACTGATGCTCTCAGCATGCCTTTTTCCTTAGCCGGTTACTCGGCGGTGTGATCCCAGGTAAGTTCGCCGTCCATCATAGTGTAGAGAACTTTAACTTCTGAAATCATGTCAGGATCCACTTCGTAAAGGTTTTCGTCCAACACGACCAAATCAGCGAGTTTACCAACTTCGAGACTGCCAATTACATTTTCCATCCCGAGCTCAAGAGCCGGATTGATCGTAGTCGCTCGCAAGGCTGTGTCTACACTTACCCCTGCTTCCGCGCCGCCCAAAGGTGCTACATCCTTTCGCCCATCAATTGTACGGGTCACTGCCGTTTCAATGGCGACCAAGGGGCGGTACTCGGAAATCCATCCCGAAACCGGCCAATCCGCACCCAGAACCACGCGACCGCCAGCGTCAGCAATTTTCTTCATCGGGAACATCTCTTGGACTCGCTGTTTGCCCAGCTTGTTATTGGAGACAAGCTGCAAGTTTGGAT
The DNA here is from genome assembly GCF_049116215.1 of Shimia sp. Taxonomy (GTDB): domain Bacteria; phylum Pseudomonadota; class Alphaproteobacteria; order Rhodobacterales; family Rhodobacteraceae; genus Shimia. The sequence continues at coordinate 932,546 of NZ_JAGDZB010000003.1, forward strand.
CGTAGCTCATCCATGCACCGGAACTGTTCCAAAAGACACCAAGCTCTGCGAACCTTGGAATATCATCGGGATGAACCGAGTTGCCATGTGCAACAGAGAAACGGCGGTCGCGCTCCGGATTGGCTTGAATGGCTGCTTCAACCGCATCCAACATTATTCGAACCGCTCCGTCGCCAAAACAGTGACAAATCGCATCGATGCCCAACGCATCCGCCCGCACGACGGCCTCGATGATCACGTCGCGTGGAATGATTGGATCGGGGTCGGTGTCGGGGTTGTCAGCGTATCCATCCACATAGAGTGCGCTGTCGCTATCGTCACCGCCATCAACATTGATTTTGATCTTGAGAGGTTTGGCGTTTTCATAGGTGAACTCGGCCGCGAGCTTCTGAAATTCAGTAACCGGATCGATGTCCCCATCGTTCCAGTAGTAAACACCTCGGATGCGGAAGGGCAGCGAACCATCTTTGACCAAGCCTTCAATGATTTTGAAACCCTCATCCTGGCCAATTCCTTGGAAGCCCAAATCCTGCATCGTAGTAATGCCAGAAGCGGCAAACCTTGGGATCCAGTCCTTCATACCATTGACCATAAGATCAGGAGTCACCTCGACAAGACCGGACAGCATTTGCATTTGAGCGGGAATCTCTACAATCCAACCTGTCGGATTGCCGTCGGCGTCCCGTTCAAAAAATGAGAATCCCGGCACGGTGTCCGGCGTGTCCTTATCCACGCCCGCCATTTCCAATGCCTTGGAGTTCACCCATGCTTTGTGCCCGTCGATTGCCCACAGGTATACAGGGCGTTCGCTCTCGATTTCGTCCAGCATTGCAGCGGTGGGGTTGCCGTCCTTCCAAGGCGTAAATCGCACGCCGTACCCCATCACAATTTCGTCTTCAGTTTCAGACACGTAGGCGCGAAGGCGATCAAATACCTCGTCACTGTCATCGGATTGCAAGTCCACACCGTTCATGATCAGACCGCCCGCAAAAACGTGCATGTGACTTTCCACGAAACCGGGGATCACCATATTGCCGTCGAGGTCGATAACTTCGGTGCCCAAACCAATTACATCTCTCAAGCCATCGGCACCGCCAACATACACAATTTCCCCGTCTTCAATCCCGATCGCCTCCGCGACGGTTCCCGATTCATCCATTGTGTGGATGGCGCCATTTATCAAAGCGAAGTCGGCGGTGGCGTTTTCGCGCCCCGATTGGGCCAGCAGCTGCGTAGCCGAAGCAAGGCCGAATACGCAAGCGCCAGCAAGTGTGTGAAATTGTGTTCTCTGGGGTGTCACGGCCAATACCTTCCTAGTAAACCAAGAAAACCGCGCGCAGACATATTTCTCGGCAGCGGCACTCGATGGGATGCGGGCGGCAGCACTTGCAATACGACAAAAAACGCATAATTTTCAGATACTTAAGAGAGATTACCATGTGAACCTCAGCCCATCAACAAAAAACATCAATTCACTTAATCTCAACGAAAACGAGCCCTCAAACAATAATCCCGCAGCCTATTTTTTGCGTCCTCTGAACAGACGACCGCATCGGCGCTCAGCCCCTTGGATCGACACGCCTCGCAATAAGGCACTGCCGCTGAAACCGTTGCATACTGTAGGCAACGTTTTCAGCTCCAAAATCGTAGCCAAGTTCCTTGTACTACACGCCACTAGGAACTCCGTTATGCGACACTTCGAAATGCTGTCCGAACTCCGAAAGGAATTCCCAGAGACCATAGCTGCCAGCCAATACCTGGTCATATGCGCCGCAGACTTACGCCACAATCGAGCTCAGCCTGCCCTGCCCCACCTGGGTCTCGCGGAGAGAGCACAGGCAGAACTCATAAGACTATTGAAAATCACGATCCGCTGCGCTGCAAAGGAGACAAAAATGCAAGACCATGAGGAGCTTCAGAAGTTCCTGATTGGGATGATTGCAAAAGTCGCTTTGAGCAGCCCTCTATGGAACGATGCCTTTCCCGTGGTGGTCGACGCCATGTACCAGTCCCACGCAGACAACATTTCCGTTGTCGCCCAAAGCCTCAATCACATGTGACGTTCCACTAAGTATGCACCCAAAGATCAGAATTGCGTGTCTGCATATGCACGGGCAGCAATAAAGCGCCTCTCACGTCCGAAAAACACCGAGAATGCGGGCACACAATCATTTAACCTGGACGCGTCGCAGGGCAGTCTTCATCGCCTCTGCCAAATCAGGCCTCATTGGCAAATTTGAAAGCTGCTGTTCGGCACCCAAGCCAGCCCGCGAAAATTGACGCAATGCCAAATGCGCCCGAGAATTTTCTCCTGCCAACGCATGCATGGCCGCAATCAGAAGCCAGTCATTTGCACAATCCCGCGCATCGATATTGCAAATCTTTGTAGAGGCTGCGGCAAACCGCTCGTTCTCGACATCTTCCAAAGCCAATGTGATGTTGGTCCAAACCGGCAGGATCGGATTGCCCTGAAGCGCCTGCTGCACCAATTCCGCGCCCTTTGCAGCATCTCCCAAAATGGCAATCCATCCTCCGGCCAAAGCGATCAGCAGGTTGCCGTTTGGATTTACGGAGATCGCCGCATCGACCAGGCGTTGAAACCTTGCTTGGTCTTGCTGCAACAAGGCATAAACCGCACCGGCAAACAAAGCCTCCTGTCCCTGCGGGGACAAAGCCACCGCCTGCTCGGCATGACCCGCGCCCAGCTTCAAAAGGGTGTCGTGGGACAGCTTGCCAAAAAAGAACTGATCCAAAATCCCGAGAGCAAGCAGCGCATGTGCCAAGCCGCTTTGGGGGCTGGCAAGCACGGCCGCTTCGGCAAGGGCAACAAATTCCTTCAGGCTGCCAAGTCGATTGGTGCGCAAATGGCCGTGAAAGGCGAGCAGAGCGCCATAAACACTTGCGTCGGTAACGTCTCGTCCAGCGTATCCTGCTGCAAGATCGTCGCCCACAACACCATAAGCGTCAGCAATCCTTGTGGCACATTGGCGGGCCACGCCTTCCTGAATTTCAAAAACATCTGTTTCACCCAACACCGTGGTAAAGCGCTCCGACCAAATCAACAGGTCGTCAGGCAATCGCGTTAACTGAACCGTAATACGCATATTGGGACCAGAAACACGCACAGATCCGTTGAGGGTGTAGTCACATTGCACCGCCAGAGATTGGCCATCCTTCTCTCGCCCCTTTGACCAACCGGAATAGACACGGAGATTGTCGAAACGAGACAGTTCCAACGCGATTTCTTCGGGCAGCCCCTGACAAAAAAGAGCGGAAAGGTCGCCGACTTCCCCATCAAAGCCACAAACTCCAATCGATGGCTTCGCGGAGACCGTTTGCCCGTTCGGTTTCAAGCTCGCGCGCTGCACTTTGGAAAACCGAGGGCGGTATTGGCCTTTGGGCACATCGATCCGGATTTCATCTAAACTGCCTGAGGTTAAATAGTAGTGCTCGAGTGCCTTTCGAAGTTTCCCGGCTTCAATCCGAACGACGGGATCATTGTTGGAATCAAAGTCACCTCCGCGGCCAAAAACGTCCATGGCCAAGGCTGCACCGCGCAAATGCTCGCCCCGCCCATCCAATTCTTCTGCGACCAAGTGATTCAGGAAACGTTTCACGCGCGGTCCCGCAGTAAAATCCTCTGAGCCAACAATTTTTGATAGCTGCGCCAAAATTTTCTCAGAAGATATTTCCGACACCCGCGCCCTCCTCGTTAGCGCCCATCTGCGCGCCCGCCGTTTGAAAATGACCGTAGCGGATAAATTGCTGTCAATCGAGACACTACGGCAAATGGCAAACCCCAACGTGACCGAAAAGCAAAACAGAAGTGCGTGCCAATATTGGGCTCCACCGCCGCAGTCTAACACCACCTGTAACCACGCGCCCCCCGCCAACACCCCATTAACACTTGGCGTTACCCGCAAAGCACCGACTTCCAACCGGCTCATGGTTACCGTATGCAACTGTTGCCTACGTCCCGCACCTGACAAAGGTCGCTACATCTTTTTCACGAGCCACAACTTCGTGAAAGGAACATCAAATGGACATTGCAACCGTGACCACCAAACGTATCGTCGCGCTCGCCGCCGCAGTGGTCGTGATCTCAGTTGTTGCCGGGCAAACGAAGGCAGACACTTGGGATGGTGCCTATTTCGGCGTGCAGATTGGGGCGGGTCAAACCGAATTCAAGGAGGAGTCTGCAGCCGGAGTAGCCGGTGTGCAGGTTGGTCGCGACTGGCAAGTCGGAGAATGGGTCATGGGCGTGGGTATCGATTCTTCGGCCTTGAACGGTGGCTCGGCAGGTACAGACTTTAAGTCGCTAAGCCGACTTAAATTGCGCGGCGGCTACGACTTTGGGGGCACGTTGCTCTATGCAACCACTGGCGCCAGCTACGGGGACCACAACCTTCTTGGTCGGGATTGGGGCCACTTCGTCGGGGTTGGTGTAGAACACAAACTCAGTGACAACTGGAGTATCAGCGGTGAGATCGCTCAATACAATTTCAGCAACTTCAATGGTGCCGGAAAAGTCGATCCGACAGTTGCCGCTGTATCTTTGAACTTCCGTTTCTAAAATTGTCCTGCGCAAGCCTATCATATGGAATTTGCGCAGGCTCACCTAATTACACAGGCAGTACCGCCCCTCCTGCAATCAGTGACTCTTTTGGCACTCATCCAACGCCCTGATTGCCAGCGCGGTTCCAGCCAGGTTTAGGACAACTTTGTCACCCTCCGGCCCAACGACCTTCATTGATTTTCGTTTTGCAAAATCAGTCATGAAATCCGGATTGTTGAAAAACGCGAACCCTCCGAAAAAGCCTTCATTTTCAAAAAACTCTGTTGTGCCTTCGAAAGCAACATCGTCAAAAAACAGGGAAATGTCGCGAGATTTGATTTCGTCAATGTCATGCCATTCTTGACTGGCTACAGAAAAGAATGCCCCTAGCCGTTCCGGCAGGTACCCCAATCTGATATCGAGCCCCTCCTCGGAATACTGTTGGATCAGGCACCCGTTGCCGACCGATGCGTCGACAAAAATGTTCCACGCTCCACTTGTCCGCCAGAGGGAAAGCGGTTCTTCTCGCTGCCCTTCAGCCCCGGCCGCCGCAAAAAGCAACCCCAAGACCAATACCGCCATGCCCGTTAGGTGATCCAACTTCAGTTTTCGCATATGCCTCTCAACAACTGGCTATCCAAATGGAGCCCAAATCCAAGCCCCAAACAATCCAAGGTTTCCTCAGCACCCAGATGCGGAAACCCAACGCACCTATCGCCCCCGTACTTGCTGCCCATCAGGCCGACACGGCTGCCGGTTGATAACCCGCAACCTCTTTTTACCAACCCGCGGAATTTGGTCCAAGAGTTTGAAATCTGGTTCTGTCAAGGACCCACTTACTTCAAACGGGTAAGGGCTGGGCTCAAACGGCATACCAAGTGGCCGCGGCTCACCTCTCGCCTGAATTTGCCCGCTTCGAAAATCCACCTCGCCATCCACAACCAATTGAGTTGCGTCAGTTTCAAGAGCCGCGCCCTGAATACTTGCGACCCCGCCGTTCAAGCGTATCGGAAAGACAATGCAACTCACATTTGATGTGCCTCGTGCAAGCTCATCAGAAAACAACCAAGGCAGCACGCCATGCCCGGCGAGCTTCAGCAAACTGCTGGCAATGCGACCCTCCTTCAGCCGCAATGCGACATGCCCGCTGGAGGATCGCAGGAACCCCTCCAGCGATTGAACATTTCCGGTCAAATCAAAACTTGTTGAAACGTTGCCTTGCGCCGCAACTTCCAACCCCAAAAACGATGTTAGGCCCTGCAGCGTCCACCCCAGAATCTTGCCGTGCAATCGCGCTTGGTTCGGACGTCGTATCAGATCAATCTCGGCGTTTACGAGAGCCCTTTGCCCGTTCCCGTCAAAGCTTATTGGCCCAACACTCAACACGCCACGATCGACGACAATATCGCTCTCGATTGAGCGCACTCCAGACACACCAACCAATCGTTTAACGACGGCTTGCAGGCGAATGTTTGACTTCCCGAGCCAACCCATTGCCCATGCGCCCCCGAATGCAGGCGCATTCTCGATCACCATAGACCTAACCGCAGGCCGCCCTGGAATTCGTAAGCGCTCTGCTCCCGGAAGAACCCTGAGGGGCTGTAGTACCGCACTGGGTTTTTCATTTGCCTGCTGCTTGACTTTGCTTCTGATCCAAGCCGCCAAATGGCCAAGCTGCGCGACGTCCAAAATCTCGCTTTGCAGTTCTCCACGAACCTCCGGCACAAGCGTTTTCTGACTAACACTCAAGTCAGCAGAGAGTTTCGAACGATCAACCGTTGCATTCACGGACACACCAAAGCCGTGATCTGTCGCCCCCATTTCACCAGCCACCTCGTAGGTGCCAAGCAAGTGGTCTGGAACCTCAAGCGCCTCCGCAAGGCTGTTCCTCCCGTCGGATCGAATAAAAAACTCCAGCTTCGCCTGGGTTAGCTTTCCAACGTCCGGAACAAAGCCAGACACGTTCAAGTCCCAGCCTTGAGTGCCATCCAATGTCACCTCAAACGCGTCCACGCCCGGCGTGCCTTCGGCGTCACTCAGAACAATCGAAAACCGCCCCAGCCCAATGTCCAGAACTCTCTCGGAAACCGCCGTTAGCGCCAGATCTGCCAATGAAACCACCCCGCCGCCTTCTAGGCGATAGTCACGAAAGGCCAGCAAATCGTGAACTTCGCCATGGAAGGACACCCGCGTTCCATTGTCGTCAGAGAAAGTCCAATCCAATCCTGACAAATGCAGTGTATTGTCATCTTCCCGGGTAATTTCACCAACTGAGAATGGGCCGAAACTCTCGACCCCACGGGACCTGGAGTTGACCTCAAACTCAACGTCTGACAACTCTATTTTTGAGGCGCTTCCCTTGATGAACGAGGAAACGGATTCCAGAGATAAATCCTCTGCACCCGGAACAAGCCACTGATCCAGAGTGATATTCGAATGTTGTGTGTCCAATCGCAGGTTCAAACCAGAAAGGTCTAGGAGGTCATCCACCGCCCCCGTCAACGTCACCTTGCTGCCCGCAACGGTTTCGGCTTCTGCTCTCAGATCCGTAAGCTGAAAAACATCGGAGGCACGGCGAAGTTTGGAGACCAACGCCCCTTGACCATGAACCTGTGAGTCCAACTTCAAGACATCGAACACATCGCCAAGATCACCCACATCGACAGTTAGGTCGCCTTCGTAACCGGGCTCTCCTTGCGGCAGCAACTGGCCATCAAACCTGACTCGAATTGTGCCGATATTGACCGCTGTCGCCCCGGTTTCGCGATCATACGTCCCCTCCAGATCAAACGGCAACCCGTTGATCGTGCCACGGCCAGCCGCCTGAGAACGCCCCTCCGCCTCATCTTTGTGAACTGAAAACTCCGAAATTGAACCGTCAAAAACAAAGCCAGAAATCTTGTTTTCGATGTAGAGGCTAAAATTGGAGAACTCCGCGTCGCGGCTGATCAGATACTCAGCCACAGAGTGGTCAATCAGTCGATCCAACCTCGGCTCTTCAGGTTGCCCTTCCACGACCCAAGTCTTGGTCCCATTTCGTTCAGTCACGAAATTCAATCGCAGACCTTCAGCGCGAATTTTGGAGAAATCAATACGTCCAGTTAGCAGCTTTGGAACATCAATAGTCAGAGTTAGGCTCGGAAGTTCCGCTAGATGAACCGCTGCACCAGCATCACCAACATGGACCTGACTGATCCTCATACTGACTTTAGGCAAACCTTCAAATTGAAGGTCTCCGACAATCTCTACGGGGTACCCCAATTCGGAGCTGATGGCTTGCTCAACTTTCTGCCGCCACCAATTCTCAAGCTGAGAGCCTGTCAGTGCCCACCATAAACCCAAGGTTCCGAGCAGCAACGCGGCCACCAGGGACAGTCCGAGAGCCCGAAGAACTTTCACTTACTCTCTCCTGTCAATGGCAGGTCCGGCCCTCCACTGGTTGGAGAAATCCTGAACCGGTCCGAAAGTATGCAACTTGGCCGGCAATCCGCCAAAAGTGCCAACAAGGCGAGCACTGATGATCGATCCCTAAAGATATGTTCTATTCAGCGTCCAACCGACGCCATGCCACCTTGTCCCCTTGCTCGCTTAACGCACACTCCAGCAACGCTTTTTGTGTGCTTTGCGGGGAGTCTCGCCGGTTCGGCACTTCGATGACCAACAGCGCATTTTCAGAATAAGCAAGACCGCCAAAATAGCACACCTCGCCAGTCACTGGCTGAGTCAAAAGCGAAACCGGAGAAGGCGCCTGAGCAAATCCACCCACCGGGATCAAAGCACAAACCGAAGCCGCAAAGGTTAATGGTTTCATGGTATTCTCTCCGACTAATTTTGAAAAGCACCGTATCTCTTTCGCTTTCAACTTAACAGCACCTGGGGACCACAAAAATCTTACCTACCTAAAACAATCTTGTGTCAGACGAAACTCAGCAAGATGTACTGGAGTTTCAGAGAGCGTACAATTATTTGCACAAGCGAGACTGATTTACACGACCCAACATATAGTTGGCTACACAATGGCTACACGGCGTCTCTGCATTCAAGAAAACCACTCAAAATGCAAACTCAAAACGTTGATTTATAAAGTAAAAGTGGTGCCCACACGGACTCGAACCGCGGACCTACTGATTACAAATCAGCCACCAAGACTTATTCAACAAGTCCAGCTTGATGCGGTTAAGTAGCTAAAACAATACCTTATCATCTTTTTCAAACAATAATCAGTCGGTTGATCGTCCAAGTTAATCCGTCCAAGTGTTGCGTGGCGTTTGAAAATGCGTTTGAAAAAGTGACGGAGATTTCCCATGACGACCAGCATCAACCTCGACAGTGTTCCGAAGGTTCGCAACGCCGCGAAGAACAAACCAGACAAAGGCACGATTTGGTACTCGCATGACGGTGACAAATACCCATGCCTCTACCTCGGTGTCGGCAAGCGCGCAGCATCGTGGTATTTCAAAGGACGTTTAAACGGGCGATCACAGCAAAAGGCGCTCAAGGCGACCTTCCCCGAAACGACCGCCGCACAGGCATTCGAGAAAATTGCAACTCTGACTGAGTATCACACAGGCGTCGCATCCTCGGACATCCGCACGGTGCGGGACGCTTGGGAACATCACTGCACCACGCGACAGTCGGAAGGCAAAATGTCGGACAGGCATAGAAAAGACATGACGACGAAGCTCAACCGATGGGTGCTCGAGATCATGGACGCTTCGCCAACGGACGTCTCAACGATCATGATCCAAAGCGCGGTCAACGCCATCGACACGGGGCGTGGGGACAATTCTGCCGCCACCAAGCGCCATGTGAGGGTGGCGCTGTCGTCAGCGTTCAAACGCTTGCCCGGCAAGAACCCGGTTGAGAACGTGACTGTCCCCGACGCGAATGAGCAACCCCCGATTTGGTATGACCTATGCGACGACAACCGCGATCTCGAACGAGAAGACCTTTCGACCGTTTGGGGCGCGATATGGGAAAAGCGGCAGCAGAATGTGATCATGGGAACGGCTTGGGTTGTCATGTTCTTCACAGGCATCCGCTCCGAAAACGTTTGCTCGCTTCGTTGGGAACGCGACGGCAAGCACGGATTCGTTGACCTGCAACGCCGTGAGCTGGTGTTTCCCAAACTGAAATCTGGCATCCGCAACCATGTCATTCCGATAGGATCAAGTGTTGCCGAAGCATTGCAGGCAATACGCCTGACGGATAGCGATTGGGTTTTTCCCGCTTCATCAGCAACAGGATACGTCGGGGGCGGGCATGGCCTTGATACCCTCAAAGCCAAGATTGACGAAAAGCGTGTCCCTGTCATTCGAGCGAAAGACACGCGGAAGTTTTTCCAAGAGGCGTGCAACGAGGCTCTGTTGGGTGATCACATCATGCACTACCTGCGCGGAGACAAGTCTTCCTCGGGCGACGGAAAAATGCTCTCGAAGTACACGACACGGGTTGGGAAAAGCGCGCCTGACATGATCGAAACGGTATTCTTCGAACGCATTAAGGTAGAACCTGCTTTCGACGTTGAATGAGAAATTGCCCTACACTACATTGGAGTTGCACTAAATGCCCGCCGTGAGGCGCGCGCCATGATGGCAGGGCACAGCATATCCAAGTACGCGGCGACGCGATGCGGCTTGGTTGTATGAAGCTCGTTCCGTCGCACAGCAACAGAGAGCGTCTGTCTGATTAAGGGCAAGACGAAAGGATCTGTTGATATGGATTCCGCCGACCTATTGCGCACGCTCGAAAAGCGCATTGAACAACTCGAGTAGAAGACCCAACTTCCAAAACTGATGACACCCAAACAGGTTTGCGACTTCGTGGGTATTTCGGAATCGAAATTCTACGAGTGGAAACGTGACGGTGATGTGCCGCCTGCGATCTATTGGAGCGAGCGCACAGTGCGCTATGACCGCGACGATGTGATGACTTGGGCGCAGGAGCACAAAGTAGGAGGGGCAGTATGAGCCTGCCCCTCACTGGTTGCGTATCGGGAATGGACAGCATTGTGCGCTATAACTTGTTTATAGACGTCGATGCATCGCCACACGACCAGTGAAGCAGGTCCATCCTGAAAATGGTATGGACAATATACAGCAGCTTAAACAGATCGCCGAACTGAGTGGCGGTTACTCGAAACTCAATTGGGACAATGGCAAAAAGGCCTATTATCCCGCGCGAGATGAAGGCACGCCTCGCCCGATCACCGACGACGTGATCCGTGCGCACCTCGACGGCTCGCAGCCCATCGGGATCAACATGAACACCGGAGGCGGCAAGTCACACTTTGCTGCCTTCGACTTCGACGATCACGACGGCAACGTTCCCCCGCAAGTAATGCGCACCCGCGTTGGTTTCGTTGCAGGCGTCTTGCATCGCCACGGCACGCCTCACTTCGTCGTGCGGTCGGGCGGTGGTCGCGGCTACCACATTTGGATCGTCTTCGAACGCGCCTCCCGCGCCGACTATGTCAGAAAGCGGATGCGCGACATTCTGAACGAGGAGAACACCGCGCTTGCGCAGTCGCCTTGGGATGACGAGAAATTCGTGCCCGACGATGGCAAGGGCAAAGGCATGTTCCATTCGACGGACACGATCCATGCTCGCTCGTCGCGCCCAGATCAGCCCGACAGCTACAAAGTCGAACACTATGTGGAACTGCTGCCCAAAGATGGCGAGTGGCCCGTTATCGCCCTGCCGCTTGCCCTTGAGAGCGTCGCTATGACACCGACGGGGTGGTCAGATGCGGGATACATTGAGTTCGAGGAAGGTGGTGATCTCGTCGTGCAGAAAGCCAAGCCGTCACGCACAGGCCCGAAGGCAGGTCAGACGAAAAAAGAGATCGACGTTGACGCGGCGGTCGCGGCATTCGCCAAATCACGTCCCGGTGGCGACTATCATCAGTGGGTGTCTGCGGGGTTCAATATCCTCGCCGCGTTCGGGCAGGAAGGTGTCGCGCAGTTCATCGCCTATTCGCAGGCGACGGACGGTTTTGAAAGCGACAATGATGCCCGCGAGAAGTGGCACGACCTTGCGAAGCGCAAACCTACATGCAAGGCGGCGACGTTTTGGGCATATGCCCGCGCAGGCGGCTACCAAGGCGGATTGCCCGACGACGTGAAACTCAACGGCTCGGACGTGGGGCGAGAGATTTTGACCGACGTGATCGAAAACGTCGATCTGTTCCGCGACAAGGACGGCGCCGCATATGGGGGTATCTCACCCCGTCGTGCCGTGCCCATCGACTCCGAGGTGTTTGCCGACTGGCTGCGGCGCAAGGCGTATGAGGCAGGCCAGGTGGTGTCTGCCGAGACCGTCTCGTCCGTTCAATCGCTCGCCCGTGCCCATTCCTCAGACGTGCGCGAAGTGCATCTGCGCGTCGCCCGCATCGACGAGACCGTCTATGTCGATCTCTGCGACGTGGAGGACAACGTGGCAAAGATCACGAGCGAGGGGGCGTCCCTTGTCGGGGACGATGAATGGTGCCCGACGTTCCGCAGATCGAAGCAGATGCCCCTCTCTGCCGATCTGACGGGCACTGTCGACGACGTGCGGTCCATGATCAATCTCGACGATGATCAGTTCGTTCTGTTCATGGCGTGCGCTGTGAAGATGTATTTCCCTGACAGCCCGTCGCCCATCGTCAACCTTATCGGTGAATACGGCTCGGGCAAGACGTCGGCTACTATCGTCATGCGCACACTGATTGATCCTGTGCCCGCAATGGTCGCCTACGGCGAGACGAGCAAGCCCGACGACCTGCTCATTCGCTGCTGGCACAACGGCGTCCTGACCCTCGAGAACATGTCGAACCTCACCAAGATCAGCGACTTGCTGTGCGGCGTCTGCACGGGCATGGGGTTTGAGGTGCGGCAGTTGTTCACCAACCGCGACCTGAGCACTCTTTGGGTGCGTCGCCCGGTGATCGTCAATGGCATCGACCCGACCAAATACGCGTCTGACCTGATTTCGCGCATGGTCGAGATCGAATTGCAGCGGCCAGAGAAGCGCATCCGCGAGACACAGTTCGAACGGGACTTGGTTGATAAGGCTCCGCTCATGGTCGGCGCGATGTTCAATCTCGTGCGGGATGTTTTGCGGGCGCTGCCCGAGATCGACAACATCCCCGACGACCTACGCATGGCCGAGTTCGCGACCGTTGGAGAGGCTGTCGCGCGCTTGATGGGCAAGGAACCCGGTTGGTTCGTGGACCGCATGATGGACATGCAAGAGGAGGCGCAGGACGAGGCAGCGGACGACTCTGCCACCATGCAGGCGCTTTCAGAGGTCTGCCAAGGCATCGCCCGTGGGCGGTTTTGGGGATCGCCACAGGAATTGCTGACGCAGATGCAGTTGGCAGCGGAAGGTAACTCAGGCATCCGCGTGTCCGGCCTGCCGATGACCGCATCCACACTGTCACGGGAGCTTGGTTCGTTGAAAGGCGTGCTGCGCCGTCGCGGGTGGGAGATTGAGAAGAAGTCGCGCAAGTGGCTGATCGTCCCGCCGAAGGACGTATCGGCCGAGGAGTTGGAGCGAATGATGGCTGACCATTGATCTTGGTGAGCAGACCAACAAACGGCGGGCGGTGTCTTCGGGCATCGCCCGTTTTCGTGCAGGGTATGCAGGAAATGCAGTGGGGCGCATTATAGCGAAACTATTAATTGGTTAGTTGGTGACGATAGACCAACCAACCAACTAATTTTCCTTACGCCTGTAGGGGGGTGAAATAGCGTCATTGCCTGCACGGTCGCGGGCCGTGCCAAAGAATTCGTCGACCTGCCTCCTCCCGCTTGCTCCGCGTTCTTGTTGTGAGCAAGTCGCAACTACAGCCTGAAACCCCGCCCTACTGACAATCAATCATCCACCGAGTCGGACAAAACCACTGCTTCGCCAAGCGGTTGCTTACCCCGTCAAACGTTTTTCAAACGTGCTTTCAAACGCGCCGCAAAAAAGACCCAAAACCCGTCACCAAGGCTGATATATTTTCGGCATCGCCGCACATCGTGCCACCTGCTTTCGCCCCACCTCCACCTCATTCCCCGGAACAACGCCCCAACAGCGGATGATACGCATTTCGTGCTGGGTCTGCGCGCATCGGGAATGGCCTAGCATCGGCTCTCCTATCTGCCGCGATGAACCCGGTGCGCGCCTCAAAACTATGGACATGACAATGACCATCACCGCAACCATCGACGAGCACGAAGCCGTCACGCTCACCTACACCCGTATGAACACCACGTCGAACCTTGGCGTGCCCGACGCGGCTGATTTTGCCGACGACCTCAAATCGACGCTCAATCCCGATCAGGGCGACATCTACCGCGACGCCTACAACGTCTTGGTGAAGCCCGATGGCGTGACCGTCGAGGTGCATCCCCATTCGTTCCCGATCCCGTGGCAGCACATCGCCTTTGTGGTCGATCAGCTCAATGCCTGACACGGTGCGACCCCTCTGGCGTGAACTATCCCTGACGCGCGGCACGCTCCTTGAACGTGGCTTGCGGGTCCACGGCGTGTGGACAATGCACATCGGCCTCGACACCACGCCGCGCGTCTATGTTGATTGGCAAGATGCCCCGAACAAGCACGAGATCGACGTTGCCGAACACCTCGTTGTTGCCCGCAAAATCGTCCACATCGAACCCGGCAGCAGAAAGCCGTGGATGGAATGACGGGCACCGCTGAGGGCACGTTTGTCGCGGCCATCATCTCGCAAGCGTATTCCGACATGCTTGGACCAAATGACGACCACGCATACACGGCGACAACGTTCCTGACCGCCCCCAATGGGCGACACGCTCGATGGCGCGGCGAACTGTTCGGTCTCTTGGGACTCGACGGTGACATTGCCGCCCGACGCATCGTCGAAGGCCTTGAAGGCCTTGAAGGCCTTGAAGGCAACGCTGACCTACACCCCTTCACATTGGAAACCAGTGACCAACACACAGCGCAGGTCGAGCTTGCTCGCAAGCGTTGGCTCTACCTCAAACACCCCCATGCTCTACCTGCTTCTTCGGTGTAACCACTCCCCCTTGGGTTGAATTTTTTTCTTCGACCGATTGGTGAATTTGTCGTCCTTAACCAGCTTAACGGACGCGACCCACCAGTCGCGTTCGTTTTGGTTATGGAAGGATGATAAAATGGCCGACGAAACGACCGCTGCAATTCAGGCGTTGATTAAACAGGTGGGCGCGCTCACCGAGACCGTCGAAAAACAGAACAAGCAAATCGACGATCAAAACACCCGTCTTGACGGCCTGCATGAGTTCAATGGGCGCGTGCTGGATCAAAAGAAAGATCTTGAACGCAAGTTCAAAGCTTCGCCTGAAACAATCGCTGAAATGGCGAAGATGGGCTATGAACCCGGCAAAGACGGTGATTGGTACAAGCAAGGCACGCAACCCACCCACCGCCTCACGCGGGAAGAAGCCCGTGACCCGCAAAAGTATCGTGCGGCCAAGGCTGCAGCAGCCAAAGCAGGCACTCAATTGCAAATCGTCGACCCCACAGACACCGACGACACGCACCGACGCTCAAGCCGTTCGGAAATCGACGCCTCGCTGAAAACGACCCTGATCCGCGACGACGACCAAAAGGTCGCCTATATGCGCCGCGACGTGATGGGATCAGACGCGCGTCAATACCGCCAACTTCGCGCGGATGGGTTCACTGTCGAGCAATGGAGCAACGTGGGCGATCTCCCGCAGCATATGCAGAGCAAACTCGCGCTCATGGAGAAACCCAATGACGCCTGAGGATCGTGCAACTATCGAATGGGCCTACCGCGTTGTTCTTGGGTTTTCGGCGGAAGATGAAGTTTTCGTGCTGCGTGACCTGACCGTAGTCACGCAGCACGATCACGCGCCCCTAAACCCGTCAGGCAGCAGTCAGGACGTCCTGATTGTCGCGCTCGCGCAGACGATGAAACTCCGCATCCGAGACTTGCAGTTTGGCGAGTTGCGCCGCGATCTCATCGCGGCTGGTATGCGGGAACAGGTGGCAGATCGCATTCATGATCATCTGATGGATATCTCCGTTGAGGAATGGAACCGCTTGAAGCAGCGGATTGCTTGGTATCGCGACGATAAGTGTTCGCCCATCACCGCCTCAACCAGTCAAGCAGGAGAAACCTGATATGGCTGGGAACAAAGGCAGCGGTCGGCCAAACACGATCAACACGCACCCCGAGAAGAAGACCATCATCAAGCAGATCGTGCTTGGGGAACACGGCCTGCCGGGCGGTATGCCGAAAGCACAGGTCGCGAAGCGTCTTGGGATGCACGCGGATTCCGTCTCGCGCTATCGCAAGGAACATATCACGGAAGAAATTGTGCGTTCGATCTTGGCGGATGCACGCGTCGAAAAGGTCGAGGCTGACACCGACGTTCTCAACGACGAACGGATGGACGTGGCCCGAACCTATGAAAGCCTCGCGCGGCGTGTCGAAAAGCTGATCACCAAGGCCGAGGAAAACGAGGATGACGGGTTCGCGCTCGCCGCGATGGAAGGACTCAGAAAAATCCTCCGAGACATTGCTACGATGCATGGTCGCATGAGCACCAACCTGACTGTCACCCAATCCCTCGCGGAATCGCCCGAGTGGGTGAAGATGCAAGAAATCCTCCGCGCTGTATGTGACGAGGTTCCCGAAGCTCAGCCCGTGCTTCTTCAAGCATATGCGCCATCACATTCTCAGCGTCACAAAAGAGGAGACGGTGCTATGAAATCGCCTCATTCAGAATTCCTCGGCTGGGACTACTACGCGCGCGAATATGCAAGGCGTTTGGATGCGGCCAACGCGGCAGGTCATCCCGAATGGGTTGAACTTCCCGCGACCCGACGAGACACCAAAGGTGAAGGCAAATATTTCACGGGCAAGCCGTGCAAAAACGGGCATATCTCTCCACGGTATTCGTTGGGTTGTTGCTGCGCCTGCCAGATGGGGCGTTAAGAATGCCGTTTGATGCTCTCCATGACTGGTGCGTCGGCCTCGAACGTGACCTTGATCCCGTCGCACGCCTGATCCATTGGATCGGTCACGCGCCTGATCCTTGGCAGGTCGAGGCGTTCACGACGCAGGCGTCCGAGATCGCCCTGCGCGTGGGCCGTCAGGCTGGTAAAACCTCGGTGTTGGCCGCGCGTGCCGTCGAGGAATTGCACGTTCCCGACAGCCTGACCATCTGCGTCGCACCCGCTGAACGGCAAGCCAAGATCATCGCCCGCGAGATCGGGCAGCAGCTCCGCCGAACGGATTTGGTCATCACGCGTTCCACCTTGACCGAACTCGAAATGTCGAACGGTGCCCGCGTCGTCGCGCTGCCGTCCACGTCAGACACGATCCGGGGCTATCCGTCGGTGTCGCTGCTGATCATCGACGAGTGCGCCTTCTTGCAAGGCGAGAACGGGGGCGAAGACCTGATCTCGGGCGTCCTGCCGATGCTCACGAAAGATGGGCAGGTGTTTTTCAGCAGCACGCCCGCAGGCAAGAACAACTACTTCGCGCGGCTGTTCCTCGACGCGAAACCCGGCGACGGCATTCACCGCATCGTCGTGCGCGGCACGGACATTCCGAGGCTGGCCGAAAAGGTCGAACGGATGCGCCGCACGCTCTCTGCGACGAAATTCCGCCAAGAAATCGAAGTTGAAATGCTGGCCGACGGCCAGGCGTATTTCGACCTTTCCATCATCGAACAAGCGACAAGCACAACGGAGGCTGCGATATGTCCGAAGCTCTGAACTATGAACCCGAATTGAACCTCGTCTATCTGCCTGACGGCGAGGTGGTGAACGAGACTAACCAAGACCCCTCTATCCCGCGCATCTCGGGCTATCAACGCTATTGGGTGGCCGCAGATTTAGGTCAAGCAAATGACTTCACCGCCACAGTTGTGATCAAGGACCAAGCCCTGCCCATCGTGGACGACGGCAAGGTGATTGTCGGCCCCAGAGAGCGCACCGTGGTCTACGCCGACCGCTTTAGGGGAGTGAGCTACGTTGACGTGGTGGATCATCTTATCCGCCTGCGCAACGCGCCACCGTTTGGCGGTAAATCAGAATTGGCAATCGACGGAACGGCGATAGGAAGAGTTTGCTCGGACATTTTGTGGGATCAGGGCGTCGACCACAAGGCGATAACGATGACTGGTGGACAAGATTGGTCGAAGAAGAGTGCGCGGTATGTCTCGGCAGGGAAGACTTTCATGATCGAAAATCTTGCTGTGTTGTTCGCGCAGAATGATCTCAAATTCGCTCCTGACTGCCCACTTCGTTCCGAAATTGAGGCTGATTTGGCCTCGTTCGCGACAACAACCACCGCGTCTGGCAACCAGATCATCAGCCAAAGCCGCAGCGCGGGTGGGCACGGCGACTTAGGCATCGCGTTGATCCTTGGCGGGTTCGCCTCGCAATACCTGCAAGCGGGCCTTGCCGTGCAGCAGACACTACGCGGATGGTGGTGAGGCCAACTCAATAGTCACAAAATAGTTCAACCATTGCTTGACTAGTGTGCTCTGCGTGGTTTCTAGTCGCCTCACATTACTAAGAGGCAGATTAAATTGGCAATTCCTGAACAACAGGTTTTTGAAAGAAGCCGTAAACTGGCGGGATGGTGGTATAATCAAAGGCTAGGCAAGTTAAAGGATCTCGCTCATCACTCGATGAGCACAAACCCTTTCTTGCTGCCGTTTCTTGTTAAATTTCACGGCGCGGAAGAACCTCGCCAACTTGCAGCTCTGAACGTTGCAGCACACCTTATGGCGGGACATCATACAGGATTTGGCAAGCTTATAGACGAGAAAGTTCTGCCAAATGTATTTGGTACAACCAAATTAGACAAAGCAACCCGCAAACGATTAGCACTCACCGAAGCAATGTTTGATGATGTGGACCATATTGTTAAACGCGACGATGGTGACGCTCTCTTAAGCTTGAAAGCTTCTCGCTGGACAATTCAGCTAGGTCAGGCACTTTCACTAAACAGGAACTTTGCAGAAATTCGCGATGAAGTTGCTAAAGGAAATAGGAGTTTTCGAGAAATTGTTATTGGGGTGTTTTATGGGTCGTATGAGGATTTGACGGATAAATACTATTTGGCCTGCGGCGTGAAGAAGACCGCCAACGCCGCTGACCATGACCTCATAGACGTAAGCGAGTACGTTTCAATTAAGTCTGGCAAGGACTTTTGGAGTTGGATCAACAATGGAGCAGCGTACACGGAAAATGCCTTGCTTGCTGGTTTAAGTCAAGGCTTCAAGGATGGCTTCGATGCCGAAAACTCCACTCAGTACATTGAAGAATTCGTTGCTGCCTACTTAGATGCAGTAAGTAATGATGACGGCAAAATTGACTTCGAAGAGGTACTCGGTAGGATCAACTCCTAATTGCATCAAAAAGCGTGAGTTGGTCGGCTGCTTCGGCTGGCCGTGACTCATTGTAGCTTGTATGGCCTTCTTGAACCGAGCCATTTTTCCAGAAGGAACGAGTCCGAACGTGTGGGCGCAGGTGGGTAATGGTATCATCCGACAAGAAGTTTTCGTATGCCGTTTGGTTTTCGCACTTTTGCAATAGCGTCCTCAAGACATTCCCGGCAACCTCAGCCAACCTTACAGGAACTGCATTACCTACCTGCCTGCATTTATCAGTAGCTTTCCCCACAAAACTCCAGTCTGAAGGAAACTCTTGAATAGCAGCATACTCTCCGCAGGTTAATGCACGTAGTTCAGTAGGGTGACACATACTTGTCCCCGCGTGATTGGGCATGGTAGTCAACGCAGGGCTGGGGTAATCAAACGATAGCTTTCGCCAATAAGCGGAGCGTCCGCCTTTTAGATACCATGATTTTCCCATTGATTCCTTTTGAATATCCTCTGGCAAATGTCGCCAATTACCGCCCGGCGGGACGAGCTTTAAGTATTTTAGTTTGCGTTCGCTAAAATTCATGCAATCAGTGTCAGGATCAACGAACCCGTCACCTATGACATCTCCTAATGTTTTGAACGGTGGAAGGTCATCTTCAGGCCTATTGCTGAATTCGGGTTTCGGAAAGTCCGCCTTAACATCGAAGCGTGTCCCGAAAACAAAGATTCGTTCCCGGATTTGAGGGGCGCCATAGTTAGCCGAATTGACAACAAACGTGTCCGTTCGATAGCCAGCTTTCCGAAACTGGTCTTGAAGCCACACAAACAGACCGCCTTTATGGCAGTATTTTTCATCTCCATCGAGTTTGATAGACAACAAACCTCGAACATTTTCCATGAGGAATACTTTTGGCCGAATTTCGCTCACAAGCCGAACGTAATCTTGAATTACTGCTCCACGATCATCTTTCAAGCCACCTCTATTTCCAAACACACTGAACGCTTGGCAAGGTGGTCCCCCCACAACAGCATCAAATTCGGTTTTCCCAGTCTCGTCAAAAATGCTTTGAGCTGAAACATTTCGAACATCTTCAGCTAGTAACGGAAGGTGAGGTCTGTTTTTGCGGATAGTTTCGACTGCGGCTGTGTCGTTTTCAACGCAGATACATGTTTCGAATCCGGCCTTTTCAAGACCGAGGTCCAACCCCATCGCGCCGGAAAATAGTGAAACTGTTCGCAACTGCTCATACCCTTCGTTTTTATCCCACAATATATGCTAACTGTGATGACATCAACGCAAGATGCAGCGTAGCAACACCCGACACCAGTCGCCTCTAGGAACCCCCTAAATACTGCACCATCAACTTAGGATCACGCATCGCCTTCCCGACCTTCAACAGGCAGGATTGGTTGATACATACCTGTCGGTCGCCCGCAATCAGAAGATAGCGGCGATCAGAGTCCGTGAGCGGGAACCGAAGCTTGATTTTGCTTTTGGCCCTCTTGACCTCTGCCGCGCTTGGAACATTTGGCTTGTGGCTGTGGAAGCCATCGTAGTCGTGCAGTTGCCTGTCGAGTGTCGCAAAGTGCTGCTGCCATTTTCCGGGTTTGGAATGATCTTCGCCGCCAAAAAGTCGCCAAAGATCATCTTCGGAGTTCAACTCAATGATCATGGCGCACCTCGGACGATTGGGGAAAGTGTTCCCAATTGATCCCAACGAACGCGGAAGTCGCGATCAAAGCCAGGTTTAAAGAATTGTGCGAGCGCCTTCTTTATCTTGGACGCGGCGGTTTCTTCCGGTTGTGATTTGGTCACGCGCTCACGGCGGATGGTGACGTAGATGAAGTCGTCATCTTGCCGCTTGCCAGTAATCTCCCAGCCTTCGGGTATCGAACCTTCATGCTGCTCAAACTCTGCGTCCAACGCATTCCTCCGCTCGTCTTTGACAAGCTCGGAACATTGTGGGGTCAGCAGTGCGCGCTGATCCTCATCTAGGCTACCGCCGTTCTGATAGGCCTCAATAGCATCGTGCTGCGCCGTCCACTTTTCGTCCAGTTCAGCGCCAACTACTGCTAGTTCGTCAATTTCGTCTCCTATGGCTCTCAGCCGCTTTTTCAGCCGTTCGACCTTACTGTCGTTCTGTTCTTTGCTGCGCTTTGTCTGGGCGAGTGCCTCTGCAAACAAGTCGTCGCGCATTGGGTCGAATTTGCGCTTTTGGATGACAGCCGCCGTGGTCGCGTTGTGCGGGTAGAAGAAGCCGTCGTCCATTCCGATTACGCGATGCCCAATGACCGCTATCGAGACGGCTTGTCCTTTCTTTGCACGCTTCACGACCAGATCGACTGACTTGGGATTGATGGGCATTCCTTGCGGTTCGTCCCAATACTTTTCAAGGCGCTGCCTGCACCGTTCAACGAACGCTTCTGAGGCGTCGCCAACTTCAATCCGAATCCACTGCCCATCTGCCCAAGTAAACTCAGCGTGCCCGCCTGAGATCGACGCTCTTGCGGGATTGCCCCCGATACGCGTCAGCAGGGCTATATCGTTCCTTGAAAGGCGCAGTGATGCGAATGGTGTCTGGCCAACTTCGACCTCAACGATATGCCTGTTGTTGGACGCATATGCTTTACCATCGACGATGTGGACAAACTGTCCGTGGGGCAATTTCTTGCTGTATTTTCCGATGAACTTCGCTGCCGTTTTCACGGCCTCGGCAAGGCCGTCGGGCAAGAGCGAACCGCCGCTCGGTGGAACGACCTCTTGCGCCGGAGCGCCGGGAGTGACCTTCATTCTCATAGGCTGCTATAAGCCTCGCTACGCGACAGAAACCGCTGTCTGTCTATCGTCGACGGGCGCGGGCTGACACGGGTGCTTTCCCCGGCAAACAGAGCAGGATTAGCAGAATTGCCATCAACCGTTGCTGTGACGCACGGTCCGGTCGGCTCAGACCATTTCCTGCGTTCCGCAATGGCGCGAAGTTCTGCGAGATTGACGAGACTTCTCGCCCTCATGTCAAACTGAGCCAACAAGAAGGGGACATGTTGCTCTTCTCGATTCCGCACAGAGACGCGTTGTTCCGCCTTGAGGTGTTCGAAGTGTCGCGCGTTGTCGATGATCTTGTCGCCACTCGACCGATCCCAGTCATTGAGTTCAGCGCTGATGTGGTAACCTATGTAGCGCAACTGTTCGTGCTGATCGACTTTGAGATAGCGATCCATTTCGACTACTTCGCCGCCTTCGTTTTTCGAAAGATGGGTATTGGGGCAATCGACATAGGTCGTTTGATCTTCGGCCAAGTCTACAACGCCATACCTTGCATGACGCGTCCATGCTTCGGAATCGCCTGAGAACAAAGTGGCGTGTCGCAACATATCGTTGCCTGTCGTCGCCAACCCATGAGTGCGAACGTTGCAGTTGAGGTCGGATAGCGTGCTTCTTGCCAAGGTCGCCCAACGCCAGCGTTCTTCTTCTGGCTTGTTGTTGAATGGCGAAAGGCACATGTAGCCGTTGGCCTGATCAATGACTTCAAGAAGACGCTCTTTGCCGCTGTCTTGATGGTAGACAGGCAAAACGATATTGCCGAACTCCTTCTGCAATGCAGCAAAGTTTTGGTCTGATTTTTCGTCTGCAGCTTGCTTTTCTTCGGCGGTAGCGGGATGGTCTTTCTTCCCCGGAATGACATCAAGATTGATTAGCCAAATCTCTTCGAACAAACCGTCGGCTTCCTGCAAGAAGCGGGAATAAGCTGTTCTTACCTCATCAAGTGTGACGGTTTCCCCAGCATTTCACGCAGTGAAAGCTCCTGAGTCGAGCATGATGTGCTTAGGAACCGTCGGCTGATGCCGCTCACATATCGCTGTAAGAGCGGCGTGATAGCCGGGCCATTCATCCTTGATTCCTCGCTCAATGAGCATCCGTTCGACTCTACGGTCTGTTGAGGCGCAGAAGTCGATGCGGTTTTTGTCCTGTGAGCAGTAGTCAGCGAAGGTGCGGATACCGGCCTTGAGGTTCGCAAGCCACGAAAACACCTCTGACTGATAAGCACGATACAGCGAGAACAACCGATGTGAACACATCTGGTTTTCGATAACCTGAAAGCGGTCGTTCTTCGGTGTTCCTGACAAATACAAGTGCATCGCAAATCAACTTTGGTAGGGCGCAGGCAAGATGCTGATTCCAAACAGAATTGCCTGAACCGTTTCCCAATCGTTAACCAATCGAGGTTACCAAAGCGTTAACAGAATCAATGAGCTTGAAATTACGCACACGTTTGAAAAACGTTTGAAAATAGCTCGCCGCACGCTGCGCGGCTTCAAAATTTTCGCTTCATTTTCAATGATTTAAATGGTGCCCCCACACGGACTCGAACCGCGGACCTACTGATTACAAATCAGTTGCTCTACCAGCTGAGCTATAGGGGCACTGGGCCTCATTTAAGGCAGTCTTTCAGAACCTGCAAGAGGCTTTTTTAGCGATTTGCACGTGCCAGCAATCCAACCGCAACAAGCCCCACCAAAACAATCATAATCGCTCCAGGACTGGCGTCTGGCAGGTTCTCCAAGCTGGCTTGTTCATGCACCCTTGTGGCCAATGTATCAAAGTTAAATGGGCGCAAGAGCATGGTCGCCGGCAGCTCCTTGACGCAATCCACAAACACCAAAAGCAGAGCAGACCCAATCGATGCGCGCACCAGCGGCATATAGACCTCTCGTAACACCTGGCCCTTTGTGCGCCCCAGGGACCGGGCTGCCATCGGCAAGCTGGGCGGCACCCGCCCCATGGCACCGTCAGCCGCGCCTTGGGCAATCGCGAAGAATCGCACGCAATAGGCGAGAATCAGGGCAAAAGAAGATCCGGTCAGCAAAAGCCCGGTTGGCGATCCTGTGAACAACTCGATCACATCCGCCAACTTATGATCCAAGACCGCCAAGGGAATCAGGATCCCCACCGCCAGAACCGCGCCTGGCGCCGCGTAACCAATGGTGGTGATGGGCAGCAACAGGCGCGGCAGTTTCCGGCCAGACAGGCGCACGCCGTACACCATGAACACCCCGGCAATCACGGTGACCACAGCTGCAATGCCACACACCCGCAACGTGTTCCACAGCGCGGTCAGCAACGCCGGATCCTGCCACTGGTCCAGGCTGCCAGCGGCATTATGCGCTATCACAGAAAATGGCATCACAAAGCCAATCAAAAACGGCATCAGACAGGCCATTGTTGCGCACCACGCCCAGACACCGGTCAGTTTCACCGGTTCGGCCGGTCGGTTGCGGTTGCTCAGGCTAAAGAACTGCACCTTGCGGCGGCTGATTTTCTCCATGGTGACTAACAGGATCACCAACATCAGCACCACGCTGGAAATCTGGGCTGCGCCCCCGGCGTTGTTGCTCTCCAGCCAGACACTGAAAATGCCGGTGGTCAGGGTTTGCACGGCAAAATAGTCCACCGTGCCAAAATCATTCACGGTTTCCATCATCACAATGGCGGTGCCGGCGGCAATGGCGGGGCGTGCCATTGGCAGGCCCACGCGCCAAAACCGAGCCAACGGCCCTGCCCCCAAAGAGCGCGCCACCTCTTCGCCAGCCCCGGATTGTTCGCGAAACGCCGCGCGCGCCAAAATATAGACATACGGGAACATGGCAGCGGACAGCACTAGGATCGCCGCCCCCATCGAGCGGATTTCCGGGAACCAATAGTCGCGGCTTGTTTTCCAGCCAAACAGATCCCGCAAGCCGGTTTGCACAGGGCCGGCATATTCCAGGAAATCCACCAGCGCATAGGCGCCCACATAGGCCGGAATGGCCAGCGGGAGCAGCAGCGCCCACTGGATCCATCGCACGCCAGGAAAACGATAGCGGGTCACCAACCAAGCCGTAGTGGCTCCCATTGAGGCAGCAAAAAAGCCCACAGAGGCCATCAACACCAGCGTATTGCGCATGTAACGCGGCAAGGTTGTCGACAACAAATGCGGCCAGATATTCTCCACCGGGTGAAACGCTATCCAGACCACAGCAAGGATCGGCGCCAATACCAGCGACGCCACCAAAAGGGCGCCAAAGGACCACGGATCAAAAGACAGAAGTTTTTTCAATGTCTTGGGCCGGGAAGACGGTCCGGAGGGCGGTGTTGTCACATGTGATTGCACAGCGGATTCCTTTATCGCGCCCTTGTGTTGCCTGAATCTGGTTTTACTGTCCAGAAACGAGGCTATAATTGATCCAGCACAATCCAACAACGAAAAGAACATGCAGATTGTACTTCACGCAGGCGCGCACTTCACAGACGAAGGCAAACTTCTTGGCAGCCTGACCAAAAACCAGGCCCTGCTGGCGCAGAATGGCGTGGCTCTGCCACCGCAGTCGACCTATCGTCGGCAAATTCGGGACACGCTGGGTCAAATGTCCTCATCCATGATGGCGACCGATTACAAAGGTGCGATCATGAACGGCATGATTGGTGAGGCCAAGCCTGACCGCATGATCCTGTCCAATGACAACTTCTTCGGCGTGCCACGTTTGGCAATCCGCGACAATTGCCTGTTCCCAAGCGCAGGCGAGCGTCTGCGCGGCGTGTCTTCGCTGTTTTATGGCGACGATCTGGAAATCTTCATGTCGATCCGCAATCCGGCCACCTTTGTGCCCGCGCTTGTGGCTGCGTCCCCGACACATTCAATTGAACAGGTCACCGACGATTGTGACCCAACCGCCTTGCGCTGGTCGGAGTTGATTGTACGCATCCGGGAGGCTGTGCCACATATGCCGGTCACCGTGTGGTGCAATGAGGACACCCCAATCATCTGGGAAGAAATCATGCGCGACATGGCTGGGCTGGACCCCGCCACCATGGTTGCAGGCGGCACGGATCTGCTGCGCACCATTATGAGTGACGAAGGTATGACCCGGCTCGAGGCCTTCTTGGCGGACCACCCCGGCACAACCGAAATTCAGAAACGCCGCATCTATGCCGCCTTTCTCGACAAGTTTGCCATTGAGGACGAAATCGAAGAGGAACTCGACCTGCCGGGATGGACCATGGCCATGGTTGACCAGATGACCCAAGCCTATGACGAGGACGTTTACCGCATCGAGCGCATCCCTGGCGTGACGGTTCTTACACCATAAGCCGCAGCCATCTATCGGAATTGTAGGTTTACAGCCGCGTAGAGCTGAAATTGTGGCTGGCCATTTCCACGACTGGCCAAGGACCATTGCGGTTCCACAAAGAAATTGGCCGTTGTGGCACCGAACTGATGAACTTTGCCCAACCGCAACCCAAAAGGCACGTTGTAGTTGTCTGTTGCAAAGTCATAGGTCCAGATCGGCGCGCCACCGGTGTACCACCCCTTCCCCAGCTGGTAGAACCAAAATGGCTGAAACGCCCCTACCTCAGGCCGCGTGCGGCCAGCTGGCGTACTGCCAACACCAGTCCGGTAAATCAACAGGTAACCATATTGGAACTGGGGTGAGGTGCCGTTGAAATAGACATTGGCGAGACCAAGCTGCCATTGATCTGTACCTAGCCGATCATCAGAGGCCGTCGGAGCAACCACTTGAGGCCCGATGCCGAAACTGATGCCCGGGCGGGTTTCAAACTGATAGGCCATAAAGACGTCCACATCGCCAATCCCGCTGACCGTTGCATTGCCCGCCCCAATAGGCAGCGAGTTGTATGGCAATGAGGCACGCATGAGCCAATTGGTGTCCCCAATTTTGAGCGGCTGCGCATAGCGCAAAACCGTTTGGAACCCATCAGTGCCACTAGGCAAGCCGCTAAAATCATTCAAGTAATACCCTTGAATATTGAAGGCGCGCACATTTGCTAGCGGATTGTTTGCGTCAGCGGCATCGTCAGCTGCCACCAAAGAAGGCACAAGACCCAAAAGCAGTGTCACCGCAAGGCGGCAAGCTCGTTTCAAATAGCCCATGACAAAATCCTAAAACACGCAATAGGGACACGGCCGACAAAAATGCACCGCCCAACGCAGTCAGGGTATCTCATCCAAAATGTAGGTCAATGCAGCGCTTGCCAAAAAACAAAAAAGGCCCTCCAATGGAGAGCCTCTCGAAAGCCAGTTTCGTGATGAAACTTAGGACATGCCAAGCGCAGATTTATACATATCAATCACGGCTTCCTGCTCAGCGATGTCGTTGGGATCTTGCTTACGCTCGCGAATTATAGTGCGGATCGCCTTCACATCAAAACCACGGCCTTTGATCTCAGCAAAGACCTCTTTGATCTGCTCAGCCACTTCGCTTTTCTCAAGTTCCAAACGCTCGACGCGCTCGATGAACTGCTTCAGTTCCTGACCGGTGACGCCGTATTGCGCGTCCGAAGATGTGCCTTCGCTCATGTCTGACCTCTTATTGTGCCGATTATGCGCGCCGCGCGGGCGCCAAGATTAAAGCAGGTATAGACCGCAAAGCGCATCGCCTTGCAAGGGCCGCAACGCCATTTCCTGTGATCTGTGCCAAATGCCGCGCGTCACCTGTCTTGCGCGCTGCGCCACAATCCGGTAGCTGCCCCTCTCAGGTAAGGCGCTGCACGGTTTGCGCCCGCAAAAGAGGAAGTCCGCAATGCAATGGATGATCTGGGTTGGCGCCCTCATGTCGATGATTGGCCTGCTTGGCCTGATCCTCTCCATCGTCAAAGTGGCCAAAGCCCGCCGCGCCGATCTGTCCGACGAAGAGCTGCGCGTCGCAGTTCAAAAAGTTGTACCGCTGAACATGGGGGCATTGTTCCTGTCCGTGATAGGCTTGATGGTGGTGATGGTTGGGATTTCGCTGTCCTAAGTTTCAGCCATTCAAAGCCCCAAAGCCACGGCCGTTTTTGATCAACGTGTCAAACAGCGACTCCGGCTTCCAGAACATATCTCCCTGCTCCGCCAACTTGCGCACATGATTGCGCAGGTCCACCAATCCGTGATCGTCTGCCGCCTGCATTGGACCACCCAACCAGCGGGGAAAGCCAAAGCCGTGGATCATCGCCACATCAATGTCTGACGGTTTGGCTGCCACCCCCATACGCAACAATCGCGCACCTGCATTGGCCATTGCAGCCAAACAGGTTTTCTCGATGTCCACATCACGCACCCCCACGTTGCTCACAGGTTTGGGATCTTCCTCAAGCGCAGCTTGCACAATCCGCAGCGTATCCGCATCCGCAGCCCCAAACGGGTGCTCCTGTGAATACTGATACCAACCCCGTTGTGCGCCGCGCCCCTCTCGGCCCATGCGGTACAGCACAGTGCTGATCCCCGCCTGCGCTGTCCGCAGCCCCGGCGCGTTCAGGCCCAGAGCATCCGCAACCTGAAAGGGTCCCAGCGTCATCCCCCATTTGTGCATCACGCGATCAATCTCATAGGGATCGGCGCCAATGTGCAGCAAATCTTCTGCCGCGCGGATGCAGGCGCCGATCACGTTCTGGCCAATCAACCCGCTATAGGTCTTGGCGCGCACCGGCAGAAACCCGATGGCGCTCAGCGCCGCAAACAGTGTCGCCACCGCCGCAGGGCCCGTGCTCTTGCCAACTGCAACCTCTGCGCCCGAGGTGCGCAGATGCAAGTTGGGGACATAAAAGCCAACCACATCCTGCGGACTGCCCGTGGCCTGCGCCACAGGTCCAATCTGTGCGGCATCGTCATGCACCGCGATCACCGCGCCATCTTTGACAATCCCGTCCAACTGCGCTGCAATCTGCCGGGAAATCTCGCGCCCCTGCCCCACAGCCTCAATCACAAGGTCTGCACGGGATAAGGCCACAAAGTCCGTCTCAGCCCGCAACCCCGCCAGCATCTCGCGGCTTGCAACATCTTCCATCCGTCCGCTGGTCACCATGCGCTGCAACGCCGCGTCTATCCGTCGTTGCGCCAATTCCAACGCCGCAGGCACCTGCGCCGTCAACACCACCGTAAGCCCATGCTGCAACGCCGCCAGCGCCAAATCCGCGCCAACACGGTCTGCACCAACCACCACACCCACAGAGTTCACCGGGCGTGGTTCCGCCTGATGCATCTCCGGCAATCTGGTCGCCCGCCGTTCCGCCAGCGCGACATGCCGCAGGGCGCAGCTTTGATCTGAGGACACCAGCGCCTCAAACCGCTCGCGCTCAAACTCCACACCAACCTCAAAGGGCAATAGCGGCGCTGCTTTCACACACTCAATAATCACCAGAGCCGCATCCTGCCCCCGAGGCTCGATGCGTTTTTCCCATTTGTTCACACCGGCCTGAAACGCCTGAAAATCCGCAATCCCGCCAGTGGCGTCTGACGTCGGACGCGCCGGCATGTACTTGGCAATGCAGGTCAAGGCAAAAACAATGGTGGCTTCGCGCAATTCGTCTTCGACAATCTCATCCACCATGCCTGAGACTGCATCAGCGGTGATCGGCATCATCACACCGGACAGCAGTATATTGAGCGCGGTGTCTGCACCCAACAAACGCGGCGCCCGCTGTGTGCCACCAGCGCCTGGCATCACGCCAAGTGCCACCTCGGGCATGGCCACTCGAACACTGCTCAGCGCCACTCGATAATGACAGGCCCAGGCCAGTTCCAACCCACCACCCATGACGGCCCCAGAAAGCCCGGCGACAACCGGCTTGCCAGAAGTTTCGATGGCCGTGCAGAGTTCCGACAGATTGGGATGCGCAATGGGTTTGCCCAACTCGGAATAGTCGCGCCCCGCCGAAAATTCTGCACCAGCCCCCAGCAGGACAATAGCCCCAACCATCTTGTCCGCGAGCGCATCTTGCAGCGCATCAAAAACAGCCGACCGCATCTCCGCGGTCAGCACGTTTGTGGGAGGATGGTTCATCGACAGGATCGCAACCCCGCCTTCGACCGTGTAATCTAGCAATTGAGACATGCCTCATCCCTGACAAACTGTGGCGCAAGCCCTTGTGTTTTCAGAGTTTAGCCGCACATGCCTCCCGTGCAAGCCCAGTTATCCACAGGACGCACGCAGGTCGGCACATGTGTCACACTACCCGGGGATCAAACAGGCATATTGTCGAAACTGTCCTCGATCTCCTGATCCAACAGCTCCAAATCCAACCGGCGCAACCGGGTGGGTACGCGCCCGCCGTTCTGTTCAATATTGACCAAAGTCCGATGCAACTGCTGATGCAGCTCATAACGGTCCATATCGTCCGCTTTCTGGATTTTCGCTTCCAGCGCTTCCGCACGGCTCAGCAGAGTTTCGACATTCATTCAACGTCCTCCCAAACGTAAGACTTACAATTCAACGCGGCGGCGGCCCTTATCCGGCCGCACACGCGCTGCACAGCGGCGCGTCCGGCACCACATCAAGGCGGGCCGTGGCGATTTCTTCCCCGCATTTTACGCAGAAACCATACGCGCCTTCACGCAACCGCACCAAGGCGGCTTGAATCCGGCGGATTTCCTCCTGCCCGCTGGTGCCAAGCCCTTCCAGCACCTCATCACCTTCATGCTCCACAGCCGCATCTTCCCAATCTTTGGAGTGCGGCACGTCGAGTTCTTCCTCAATGGCATGTAGGCGTTTGTCCAGCTCTGACAAACGCTTAAGCAATGCCGCTTTGTATGTGCTGTGATCTGTCATTGGTGCCTCCGTCGCCAGGGCAGCCGCACATCCGTGCGGTTTGAAAACCCGCACGTAACTTGACAGCGCCCCCATAAATGCGCCTTGATTCACATCAATAGCCGCCCAAAAATGCGCCGCTCTGCATTTGTCTTCACCAGTTTTGAACACCACACCTTGATACATATGCGATCTTTCATATATGTTTCCTGCAAATAAAGGAATCGCCATGACACCCGACGTAACAGCCTTTTTTGACAAAGCGACGAACACGATCTCTTTTGTTGTGAAAGATCCCGAAGGGGCGTCCTGTGCTATCATTGATAGCGTTCTGGACTTTGATTACAGCTCCGGCCGCACCGATACCAAATCCGCCGACGACATCATTGCCCATGTGCAAAAACACGATCTGAAGGTGGAGTGGATCCTGGAAAGCCACGTGCACGCCGACCACCTCTCCGCGGCGCCTTACCTGCAGGAAAAGGTCGGCGGCAAAATTGGCATCGGCAAAAACATCACGCTGGTACAGGACACCTTTGGCAAGGTCTTCAACGAAGGCACCGAATTCCAACGGGATGGCAGCCAATTCGACAAGCTGTTTGAAGAAGGCGACAGCTTCATGATTGGTCAGCTGCGCGGCGACGTGCTGCACACCCCCGGCCACACGCCTGCGTGCATGACCTATGTGATTGGCGACGCCGCCTTTGTTGGCGACACCCTGTTCATGCCAGATTTTGGCACCGCGCGCTGCGACTTCCCCGGCGGCTCTTCCGAGACGCTCTATCAGTCGATCCAGAAAATCCTCGCTCTACCGGACGAGACTCGCATTTTTGTCGGCCACGACTACAAAGCCCCGGGCCGTGATGAATACGCCTGGGAAACGACGGTCGGTGAGCAAAAAGCCAACAATGTGCATATCGGCGACGGTGCAGATCAAGAGAGCTTTGTGCAAATGCGCGACAGCCGCGATGCAACATTGGCCATGCCCAAACTGATCATCCCGTCGCTACAAGTGAACATGCGCGCCGGGCAAATGCCGGAACCAGATGAAGAAGGCGATGTCTTCCTCAAGGTTCCCGTAAATAAACTTTGATCCTTAAAGCGCGAACATCAAAGGAAAAATCATGTTGAACTCAATACCTACCGACTGGCTCTTCGGGCTGGGCGGCGGCCTCCTTATTGGCCTCGGCGGCGCCGTTTTCCTGCTGGGCAATGGCCGTGTCATGGGCGCCAGCGGCATCATCGGCGGTCTTGTAGATGGCTCCGGCAAAAGCAATTTGGCAGAGCGCCTGGCCTTCCTCGCCGGTGTCTTTCTGGTACCGGTGCTGCTTTACCCGCTGTTCACTGACCTGAACACACACGCCACCACCAACGTCGCCGTGTTGATCGCTGCGGGGCTTTGCGTAGGTGTCGGCACCCGCCTCGCCAATGGCTGCACCTCTGGCCACGGCGTCTGTGGCATTTCCCGCCTGTCCTTACGCGGCATGGTCGCCACCGTGTTCTACATCATGGCCGGCGGCCTGACCGTCGTCCTGTTTCGCCACATTCTGGGAGTGATCTGATGCCTCGCATTCTTCTTGCCCTGCTCGCAGGTGGCCTGTTTGGCGCAGGCCTGTTCATTTCCGGCATGACCGACACCTCCAAAGTGCAAGGTTGGCTGGACGTCTTTGGCAACTGGGACCCAACGCTGGCTTTTGTCATGGGCGGCGCGATCATCCCAATGGCCATCGCCTGGCTGTTCACCAACGGCCGCAAGCCGGTGGTTGGCGGCGAATTTCCCAAACCACCTGAGCCCAAATTGGGCCGTAACCTTGTGCTCGGTTCGGTTCTGTTTGGCGTCGGTTGGGGGCTTGCCGGGCTCTGCCCAGGTCCCGCAGTGGCCTCGCTCAGCTATGGCGGCTGGCCGCATTGGCTGTTCTTCGCAGCGATGATCGCTGGCATGGCGATTGCCCCTATGGCACGCGCGCGACTGGACAGCGCCGTTCCCGCCGAGTAAGCAATCGCCATGGATATTCGTCAGATCACCGACCGCTTTTTCGCCGCGCCTCAGATTGAGGCTGCAGATTTTGCCGCATTGGCCGAGGCCGGCTTTGGGCTTGTTATCAACAACCGCCCCGACAATGAAGTTGGCCCGGACCAGCATTCCGAGACCATGCGCGCCGCCGCCGAAGCCGCTGGCCTGCGGTATGTGATCAACCCGCTGACCATGGACACCATGACACCGGACCGCCAGGCGCTGCAACGCGACAGCGCGGCGGAGTGTGACACCAAGGTTTTGGCCTACTGCCGCTCTGGCACCCGCTCCACCATCTGCTGGGCGCTGTCTCAGGCCAAAGTGATGGAGGTGGCTGACATTGTGAACGCCGCGGCCAATGGGGGCTATGATGTCTCCGGCCTTGTGCCACACCTGGAAGCGCTCAAGTCGCAGGGCTAAGAACCTGACCAGACAAACAAAAAGCCCCGCTCTTCCGGCGGGGCTTTTTGGTGTCTGCTCGTTAAGACTGCTCGAAAGTCTTACGTGCCTGTCAAATCCAGATCAGCCAGCGCCGCCGGATCGCCAATATCGTCATTGCCGAGTTGGATCAGATCATCCAGATCGTCCAAACCGGAGAAATCTTCCATACCGTTGTCCGCATCCAGTCCAACACCCATCTCGCCCATCGGCTCAAGGTCCGGCAGGCCACCGCCGCCGAGGTCCGGCAAATCGCCACCAAGATCCGGCAGGTCGCCGCCCATATCAGGCAAACCACCACTATCCAGCGCAGGCATTTCCGCCATCCCCGGCAGATCGCCGTCAATATCATCCATGCCGCCCATCGCAGGCATGTCCATGCTCGGCATATCCATTCCCGGCATGTCCATAGACGGCATCTCCATCGCCGGCATCTCCGGCGCGCCCATATCGGGCATGCCCATGTCAGGCATCTCCGACACAGCCAGCTCGGTGGAGGGCGCAGCGGCACTGACCAATCCCGGCACACACACGGCCCGCATGCCATTTAGCTGCCCAATGCGCACCTCGGCAATCTCTTCACCGGTTGGGGCCTCCAAAGTGGCGTTTTGCATCGCCTCTTCGGTGAGCGGCAAGGTATCACCCGCCTGCAAGGCCTGAATTTGCGCAATCGGAAGGCTGATCTTGCCCACGACGGCATTGAGCAACGTGGTTGCCTCTTTAACACCGTTTTGAAATTTCTCGGCGTCGGTTTCGGCTTCACCTTCCGGCTCATTCACCTGCACATGCACATCCGGGAACAGAAGCGCCATGGTGCCAGTTTTCTTACCGCGCTCCAGTTTCACGTCGAGCACAAACATATGATAATCCTGCGCTGTCATCGCCAACGACAACGTGCGCGTATCAAGCATCATTGCGCCAAATTTGTAGTGCTGCAGCCAATACGGCGCCTCGCCTTCTTCAGCCAGCATCCGCACATATCGCATCAACGCATCTTCCAAAAACGGCGTGATCAACGCGGCATCCACTTTGGTGGGCACACGTTCAGACACCGGCTTTGGAATAACCTGTCCAAGCGTTTGAAACTCCACCAGACCGGCCAAAACTTGCATATCCACAGCCAATGCGCCGGGTTCGCCGTTCTGCCCTTCGAGCAAAACCAGCAGCGACTCATTGTCCAGCGTCACCTCAACGGCCCGGTGCGGCAGCTTCACATGACGTACGTCGGTCACATCCAGTGCCAGATCCATACCCTTTTCCGCCGCCAACGCGAGTCCAAGGCGCAGAGCCTTGTTGGGGGTCATCGCGCGCGCCTGATGCTCGGTCCGCCCATCCGCTGCTTTGCGACGTAGAATTGAAATGGCTTGAGTTTCACTCATATCCGGATCTGCCCTGTTTTTGGCTCCTTACACGACAGATGTGCCGCAATAAGGTTAACAGGGCCTCTACGAGACCGTCAAAATCCGTGTGAAATTGTGCCTATTGTGCCGCCAAGGCGACCTCTTCCGGCAAGGTCACGCGAAACGCCGCACCACCCTGCCCCGGCAGGTATTCTACCGCGCCATCCAAACGTGTCATGATCTCTCGGCAAATCGCCAATCCCAGCCCGGCACCTTTGACTTTCTGTTCGCCCGTCCGGGAGAATTTTTCAAAAATCACCGCCTGCTCGGTTTTGGGAATACCGCTGCCATTGTCGATAAAGTCCACCACAAGCGCCCCATTGCTGCGCCCGACTTCAATGCGCAGTCTTGGCGCCGGAGAATCACAATATTTCTGAGCATTTCCAATAAGGTTGATGAACACTTGGCTGAGCCGATCAAGATCGGTATGGAGCGTGATTTCCTCGACAGAGGTGTTGCGCAGCACCCGCATTTTGTCTTTGCCAGCCCCGGTCAGAGCACTGGCGATCGCGTGATCCAGAATGCCTCTGAGCTTCCCGCTCTGCATGTTCAGGTTCACCCGGCCACTTTCCAACACGCTCAAGTCCAACAAATCATCCAGCAGGCGGGTCAACCGCAACGCCTCGTCGTGAATGATCGAACTATATTTGATCTTTTCATCCTCACTGAGCCGGTCACTGTCCCGCAAAATCTCTGAGAACGCGCGGATCGAAGTCATCGGCGTGCGCAACTCATGACTCACCTGACTAAGGAAGCTGTCCTTTTGCTCCGAAATCAACGTCAGCTTTTCATTGGCTTGTCGCAATTGCCGTGCTGTGCGCGCCTGCTCTTCGGATTTGGCCTCCAATTTGCTGGAGTACTCCATCATCTGCGCGGTTTCATCGGCCACCGCCATCAGGTCTTCCACCGACACCGACGCGCCACCGACTATCTGCCCAATCATCGCATGCGCGGTGGCTGCGCCCACCGACCCGGCCAATTCCCGCTCCAAACGCTGCAGAAAGTCCGGCGAGGGCTCCGGCAACAGCCCACTCATGCCCTGACGCTTGGCTTCACGCTCAAACAGGTTCTGCGCCTCCCGCGCGCCAATGATGCGCTGCGCCATGACCATCAAATCTTCGGTCTGCGCCAAGCTCCCAGCCCAGCTTTGTGGCGTGGTGCTGTGCTCAAACACATTCACAAACTGAGCGCCTTGCAGCCGCTCAAGCGGAGACGGAAATCCAACCAGGGACGCAATGAAAAAACTCATTGTGTTCAGCAAGATAGACCAGAACACTGCATGTACCAAAGGATCCATGCCGGAGATGCCAAAAAACGCCTGCGGGCGCAGCCAACTCAACCCCAATGGACCTTCGGCCAACATGACCTCGGACACCAACGTTCCGGCTCCGAAACTAGGCAATAACAACGTATAGGCCCAGATCACAAAACCCACTGTCAGACCGACAAAAGCCCCGGTGCGGGTCGCGCCACGCCAGAAAATCCCACCCACCAATACCGGCAAAAACTGCGCCACCCCGGCAAAGGAGATCAACCCAATCGAAGCCAGCGCCGTGCCGCCTCCGGAGAGCCGGAAATAGAGGTATCCAAGGAACACAACCGCAGCGATGGAGATGCGACGAGACAGCAGCACCACATGCCGCACGTCCCCGGATACAGACGCACCGCCGGTCTGCACACTCAACCAGATCGGCATCACAATATGGTTGGACACCATGGTCGACAGTGCCAACGCGGCCACAATCACCATAGATGTCGCACTGGAAAAGCCCCCTAGGAAGCTCAACATCGCCAGCGCGTCATTGCCGGTTGCCAAAGGTACCGTCAGCACAAAGAAATCCGGGTTGCTGCCAGGCGGCAGCAGATCCAACCCCACCACCGCAATCGGCACCACAAACAGGCTCATCACCATCAGATAGGCTGGAAACGCCCAGCTTGCGGTGCGCAGATGGTCCTCGTCTTCGTTCTCAACCACCATCACTTGGAACATGCGTGGCAGGCACAAAAACGCCGCGCCGGACAGGAAAATTAGAGTGGCCCAGCGATCCCCACGCATCTGCCATTGGCCGATCTCGCTGGCATCAATCCGCGCCAAGGTTTCACTGACCCCACCACCAAGGCCCCAAACCACAAAGATGCCCACGGCCAACAACGCAAACAGCTTCACAATCGCTTCCACCGCAACCGCCATCACCACCCCGTGGTGACGCTCGTTGACATCCAGATTCCGCGTGCCAAAAACAATGGTGAACAGGGCCAGCCCGGCAGCCACCAAAAGCGCGTTACTGCCCTGCGCTGCCTCCGTTAACTCCCCACCATAAGCACTTGAAAAAACATCAAAACTCACAGTAACAGATTGCAATTGGAGCGCGATATAGGGCGTGGTTCCGATCACCGCCAGAACGGTAACGCCAACCGCCAGAAGGTTGGACTTTCCGTAGCGCGACGAGATCAAATCGGCAATCGAGGTTATGCGCTGGCTGCGCCCAATCCGCACCAGTTTGCGCAGCAACCACCACCAGCCAATCATCACCAACGACGGACCGATATAGATGGTCAAATACTCAAGGCCGGAGCGTGCCGCGTAGCCTACCGCCCCGTAAAACGTCCAGGCCGTACAATAGATCGACAACGACAGCGTATAAATCAATGGGCTGCGCAGCCACCCGCCACGCCCCTCCAAGGCTGCGCGTTCTGCGGCAAACGCAATCAGGAACAAAAACACGACGTAAATCAGACAGACGCCAACCAGAATATTGAGCGTTCCCATCAGCCTTCGCGCTCCGTCTCCTCCGCATCACTGCGTTTGAGGCTGCGCGCCAACCACCCGCCTCCAACAACCAGCAACAGCCAGACCATAAAGATGTAAATAATCGCGTCAGAAGTGGTCACCACGTCCGGCGCTTCGGATTGCCGCCACAACAAAGGCACCACCCAAAGCACCGCACCAATCACCGGCAGGGTGCGGATTGTGTCAATCAATCTCCGGCGGCGATAGCTTTGCCGCTCCAAAAACGGAATGGTGTGTTTGGCGCTCACCCAGCCACCAGCTCTCGTACCGCATCAAGCACCTCTGCGTTGGAAAACGGCTTGGTCATAAACCGGCTTGCCCCGGCGCGCTCCGCCATTTCACGGTCTTTGATCTGCCCTTTGGCGGTCAACATCAGCACCGGCAGGCTTTGCGTGGCATCTTCGCTGCGCAGCTCACGTAGAATGTCGTAACCGGTTTTGCCCGGCAGCATCACGTCCAGAATAACCAAATCGGGCATCGCATCTTGCACCACACCAACAGCATCATGACCATTGGAATGGGTCGCAACGGACCAGCCGTCACGAGACAAGATGAAGCTGATCGCTTCGATAATATTGGGCTCATCTTCGATGACTAGCACGTTTTTGCCCATGCAGCCTCCCCTCCCCGAAAGTCCACAAGCGGTGTGCCATTCTTAGCGACCGCCCGCAAAAAGAAAAGAGATTTTCCCACGTTACCCGACATCCGCCAACAAAGACGGCTCCCGACGGCCCTCACATTGCGCCAACGGACACACCCGACAGGACGACCCCACCTCGGCCTCGGTTTCGCCGGCTTCTTCCAGCGGCACAATCAACATGTAGCTGTGATACAGCGGCGCAACATTGACCTGAATAGTGCCAATCGGCTCGGAAACGGCATAGCAATCAAACCGCTTGGCCTCACGTCCCGTCATCGTCACCGTCTGGCGCAAAGCCTGCATGGGACGCGATAGGGCCTGAAACAACGGCCACTTTGGGCAAGCCCCGGAAAACCGTGGAATTGCAAAGCCTTCCACGGGCTTGCGCAACATCAAAGTGCCCGAGGCGTCACACATCACCAGCCCAAGCGGCATCGGCAGCATATCATCAGACACCGCTGCCAACCGGCGCAGCACCGTGCTCAGCGGCACGCCGTAGTCCGAGGCAATCCGCGCTGGCTCCACAACACCATTGCTTACCTGCCGCTCCAGCATATCCAGTGAAAGCAGCCGCGCATCCGCCCGCAATTGCCGCACCACGGTCATCGCCATATCGCGTGCTGCATCCGAAGTCAGCTGCGGCTGATTGCCTACAAACTCAGACAGCGCGTCCGGCGTGGCGTTCACAAGACTATCAAACCGGAACTTATGGGCCGCAAGCATCGCCTCGACCTCTTCCAGCGGCAGGGTCAACCCGGCGGAGGCGTCCCCCGCGTCATCCAGATAAGCCACCAGTTGTTCCGCCCCTTCAGCCAACCGCTGACTGTCCTCATTCAGGTTGCGGTGAAAGCGGTTGCGCCACTCCGGCTCAATTTCCTTTGTGTCGGCCAAAATCCCGGCCGTGGACCGAATTGCCGTCACCATGGTCAGCATCTCGTGCACAGAAGTTGCAAGATGCGGGTCATGGGTCAGCCTGTCAGTCAACGTCGCCGCGGTGTGCTCCAGGCTGCGCAGGCGTTTGTGTTGTTCCGAAATCAACGCCGCCCACCCCGGAAACCGCCCGGCAAATTCGTCGCCCCTTTCGAGCTCAACGGCCACCGTTTCGACCTCGGCGGCGGCCACACGCAACGCCGACAACAGCGCCGCTTCGGCACCTTCGCTTAGCAAAGAGGGTTCAACATCCAGCGCCTGCGCAATGTCGTTCAGCAGTTTGCCACCGATTCTGCGCCGGTTGTGCTCGATCAAATTGAGGTAGCTGCCGGAGATCCCGACCTGCCGGGCAAGTTCGGCTTGGCGTAAGCCCGCCATCACCCGGCGCTCTCTGATGCGACTGCCTGCAAGGGTTTGCTGGACCATTGGCTTTTCCCCCAGTTTCAACATTTTGCTGCGCTGCAAAATAATTTCTTTACATCATGCTGCAGAGCAATGCGAATTACTTTACAAAAAAATTGTGTCTTTGAAAGCAGTTGTTGCGAAATTTTCGGACCGACCGCGATAATAGTTTTGCACAAATAGTGCCTGTGGTGCGGGAAGAGGAGCCCAAACCACAAATGACACAACGGGAGGATTATATGTCCAAAAGCAACTTCACACGTCGTGGTTTGCTCAAAACCAGTGCTGTAGCCGGCGCTGGTTTGGCTCTGCCAACGATCTTTACGGCTCAGTCCGCACACGCGTTCACCAACGAACCAACCGGCGGCACAGTTACTCTGGGCTTCAACGTGCCACAGACCGGTCCCTACGCGGACGAGGGTGCCGACGAACTGCGCGCTTACCAGCTGGCTGTTGAGCACCTGAACGGTGGCGGCGACGGCGGCATGCTGAACACCTTCAGCTCCAAAGAGCTGGACGGCACCGGCATCCTGGGCAAAAAAGTGGAATACGTCACCGGCGACACGCAGACCAAGTCTGACGCCGCGCGCGCATCCGCTAAGTCCATGATCGAAAAAGACGGCGCCATCATGATCACCGGCGGCTCGTCCTCTGGTGTGGCTGTGGCCGTACAGGCGCTCTGCCAAGAAGCCGGCGTCATCTTTATGGCGGGTCTGACCCACTCCAACGACACCACCGGTAAAGACAAGAAAGCCAACGGCTTCCGTCACTTCTTCAACTCCTACATGTCGGGTGCCGCACTGGCGCCGGTTCTGGCAAACGCTTACGGCAAAGACCGTAAAGCCTATCACCTGACCGCCGACTACAACTGGGGTTACACCACCGAAGAAGCGGTACGTGCCTCCACTGAAGCCATGGGTTGGGAAACTGTTGCAGCTGTGAAAACACCGCTGACACAGACCGACTTCTCCTCCTACATCGCGCCTGTTCTGCAGTCCGGTGCCGACACGCTGGTTCTGAACCACTACGGCGGCAACATGGTGAACTCGCTGACCAACGCGGTTCAGTTTGGTCTGCGCGACAAGCAGGTGAACGGCAAAGACTTCCAGATCGTTGTTCCACTCTACTCCCGACTGATGGCGAAGGGTGCGGGTGCCAACGTGAAGGGCATCTTTGGCTCCACCAACTGGCACTGGTCGCTGCAGGACGCGGGCTCCAAAGCCTTCGTTAAATCCTTCGGCACCAAATATGGCTTCCCACCATCCCAGGCGGCGCACACCACCTACGTGCAGACCCTGCTGTATGCGGATGCTGTTCAGCGTGCGGGCTCCTTTGCCCCATGTGCAGTTGCAGAAGCGCTGGAAGACTTTGAGTTTGACGGTCTCGGCAACGGCAAGACGCTGTATCGCGGCGCTGACCACCAGTGCTTCAAGGACGTGCTGGTTGTGAAGGGTAAAGAGAACCCAACCTCCGAGTTCGACCTTCTGGAAATCGTTGAAGTGACCCCGGCTGAGCAGGTGACCTACGCACCTGATCACCCACAGATGGGCGGCGCAGAGGCCGTTCTGGGTGCCTGCAACAACGGCGCGTAATTCACGCCCCAATCGGGCGGGCAGCAATGCCCGCCCCACTTCGCCAGCATAGGCGAAATCGGACAACCACAGGGACGGACCGATGGAAGCAATTATCCTTCAAATTCTGAACGGGTTGGACAAGGGATCCGCATATGCGTTGATCGCACTTGGCCTCACCCTGATCTTTGGCACCTTGGGTGTTGTGAACTTTGCGCACGGCGCCTTGTTCATGATCGGTGCCTTCTGCGCGGTGACCTTCAGCCGCATTTTGACCCTCTCACACACTGTCATTGATGAGACACAGACCGACTTTCTCGGCAACCCCCTGAAAGTGGACGTGCCTTATCTCTATGACCTCTTTGGCCAGGCCACCGGCGACGCGATCATCGACTGGGCCGTCCCCTTGTCGATCCTGTTCACCGTCCCGGTGATGATGTTTGTCGGTTATGCGATGGAACGCGGCCTGATCAAACACTTCTACAACCGACCACACGCCGACCAGATTCTTGTGACCTTTGGTCTGGCGATCGTTTTGCAAGAAGTGATCAAATACTTCTACGGTGCCAACCCGATCCCGACCCCGGCCCCACAGGCCTTTGCTGGATCGCTTGATTTTGGCGCACTGCTTGGGTTTGACCCCAACCTGATCATCTACCCCTACTGGCGTATCATCTACTTTGTGTTCTCCGCCGTCATCATCGGGGCTGTGTTTGCTTTCCTGCAATACACCACCTTTGGCATGGTTGTGCGGGCTGGTATGGCAGACCGTGAAACCGTTGGGCTGCTGGGCATCAACATCGACAAGCGCTTCACCATCATGTTTGGCCTTGCCGCCGCTGTCGCCGGCCTGGCCGGTGTGATGTACACGCCAATCAACTCGCCAAACTACCACATGGGCATGGACTTCCTGGTGCTGAGCTTCGTTGTGGTTGTTGTCGGCGGTATGGGCTCGCTGCCAGGTGCCGTACTTGCAGGCTTCCTGCTGGGCATTTTGGAAAGTTTCGCCTCCATGCGCGAGGTTCTGGAGATCCTGCCGGGTCTGAACCAGATCATCATCTACCTCGTCGCCATCATCATTTTGCTGACCCGTCCACGGGGCCTTATGGGCCGCAAGGGCGTCATGGAGGACTAACTCATGCTCGGTCTCACCAAAAAAGATCTTCAGCTTATGCTGATCGTTACCGGGCTGACCATGTTGGCGCCCTTCATTCTCAACCCCTTCCCGGAAAGCTCCGGCATGGCGCAATTCAACGCGGGCTACCCCGACTTGATGCAACGCTTTGTGATCTTCGGCATCTTTGCCATTGGCTTCAATCTGCTGTTTGGCCTCACCGGCTACCTCAGCTTTGGTCACGCCGCCTTCCTGGGTGTGGGCTCCTACGGCGCCATCTGGATGATGAAACTGGTCTCGCTCAACGTGATCCCAGCCATCTTCATGGGCGTGATTGTTGCCGGTATCTTCTCGGTGGCAGTGGGCTACA
The DNA here is from genome assembly GCF_049116215.1 of Shimia sp. Lineage (GTDB taxonomy): Bacteria > Pseudomonadota > Alphaproteobacteria > Rhodobacterales > Rhodobacteraceae > Shimia. Next base: position 974,687 of record NZ_JAGDZB010000003.1, read on the forward strand.
TCTGTCTGCGCCGCTCGGGCATCTACTTCTCGATCCTGACACTGGCGATTGCGCAGATGTCTTACGCGCTGGCCTATTCGGTTCTCACCCCCATCACCGGTGGTGAAACTGGCCTGCAGATCAAATCCACTGACCGTCCGCTGCTGTCCAATCTGGCAGAAGGCGAAACCGGCCGTGCCAACCTGTTTGGCATGGACATGCGTCAGAGCTTTGAGCTGAGCATCGGCGACTGGCTCTTCACGTTCAACGTCGGTTACTACATTGCTGCCGTGGTGATGCTGATTGCCTTCTACGTGTCGATCCGCATCTTCCGCAGCCCATTTGGCCTGATGTTGCGTGCAATCAAATCCAACCAGACTCGTATGTCTTACACCGGTCTGAACCCACGCCCACACACCCTCGCAGCCTTTGTGATCTCCGGTATGTATGCGGGTCTCGCAGGTGGTCTGCTGGTAGCCATGGACACACAGGTGGGCCCGGAGCGTATGTTCTGGACCGCGTCTGGCGAGGTTGTTCTGATGACCATCTTGGGTGGTGTTGGCACGCTGATCGGTCCGGTACTTGGTGCCGGTGTGATCAAGTACATGGAAAACATCCTGTCCAAGATCAACAAAGACGTTCTGCACGAATGGTTCGCCTTTATGCCGGATGGTCTCGAAGATTTTATCGTCTTCCTGGTCTACCCGTTCATCGGCAAAGGCTGGCACCTGACCCTTGGTATCCTGTTCATGCTGGTGGTGATCTTCCTGCCAGGTGGCCTGGTCGAAGGTGGTCAACGCGTCGCCAAATGGATCAAAAACCGCCGCAAAGCCAAAGATACTGGCGGCACCACTGAACCCGCAGAATAAGGAGACGGAAAGATGGGAATTCTCGAAGTCAAAGACGTAGGTAAGCGGTTCGGTGGTCTTCAGGCCCTCGGTGACGTGAACCTCTCCGTCAAGGAAAACACCGTACACGCGATCATCGGCCCCAACGGAGCCGGGAAATCCACCCTGCTGAACTGCCTCGTGGGCAAGCTTATCCCGGACACCGGCTCTGTCATGTTTGACGGCCAGTCGGTGCTGGGCCGCACACCACACGAGATCAACCAGATGGGCATTTCCCGCGTGTTCCAGACACCCGAAATCTTTGGTGATCTGACCGTGATGGAAAACATGATGATCCCCTGTTTTGCCAAACGGGACGGGGCGTTCCGGATGCGCGCCGTAGAGGACATGATGCGCGAAAAGGACATCGTGGAGAAAGCTGAAGCGATGCTTGAGGACATGAACATGGCCGACAAGCATCACATGAATGCGGCCTCCATGTCGCGCGGTGACAAACGTCGTCTGGAAATTGGCATGTGTCTGGCACAGGAGCCTCGCCTCCTACTGCTCGATGAGCCCACCGCCGGCATGGCGCGGGCAGACACCAACAACACCATCGATCTTCTCAAGCAGATCAGTGACGAGCGCGACATCACCATCGCCATCATCGAACACGACATGCATGTGGTGTTCTCTCTGGCACAGCGCATCACCGTGCTGGCACAGGGCACGCCGCTGGTCGAAGACGATCCTGAAAACATCAAAGGTCACCCGAAAGTGCGCGAAGCGTACCTCGGCGAGACCGCTGCATAAGGGGAACAGGACAGATGAACGTCAAACCCGACTTTTCCAAAGGCCACAACCTGGCTGAAACCGCCCCCGCCTACCTCTCCATCTGGAACATGGAGAGCTACTACGGCGAGAGCTACATCGTTCAAAACATCAGCTTCAACGTGCACGAAGGCGAAATCCTCGCGCTCTTGGGCCGCAACGGGGCAGGCAAAACCTCCACCCTGCGCTCCATCGCCCGCATGGACGACCCACAGGTGACCCACGGCGAAATCTGGCTCGACCACAAGCCGCTGCACCTGATGAAAAGCTATGAAGCCGCGCAGGCTGGAATCGGTCTTGTGCCCGAAGATCGCTCGATCATTCCCGGCCTGACCGTGGAAGAGAACATTCAGCTGGCCCAAATTGCCCCGCCCATCGGTTGGTCAATTGAACGCCTTTATGAACTCTTCCCGCGTCTTGGTGAACGCCGCAAGCAGGAGGGCGTGACGCTCTCCGGTGGTGAACAGCAAATGCTCGCCATCGCCCGCGCGCTCAGCCGTGACATCAAAGTGCTGCTGCTGGACGAGCCATATGAGGGCCTCGCGCCAGTGATCGTCGACGAGATCGAAAAGACGCTGCGCATCATCAAAGAGCAGGGCATCACCACCGTGATCGTGGAACAGAACGCCGTGCGCGCGCTGGAACTGGCGGATCGCGCCGTGATCCTGGACACCGGTTCGGTGGTCTTTGACGGCTCCGCCAATGAAGTGCTCGAAAACGAAGAGCTGCGCGCCGAATATCTGGCAATCTAACGCCAACAATTTGGGGTTGCGCCAAAAGTCGAGTTGACCTCGCGGCGCAGCCCCCTAACCTCGCCCCCAAAGAATTACCATTCGAGGTCCAAACATGTCTGACTCCACATTTCCCCCCTCCAAAGAACTCACCGAAAACGCCATCATCACGGCGGATAAGTATCAAGAGATGTACGCTGCATCGATGT
>NZ_JAGDZB010000004.1:0-269082 GCF_049116215.1 Shimia sp.
TGGGCTGTGAGGCGGTTGTGCTTTGAGGCGCTTCTGGTCTGCGCTGTAGTTGGCGATCAAACGGGCGCGAACATCGGGCAGCGACTGGATCGGTTGAGATGTATCAAGTAAGTGATTTGCTCCTTAAAGGTGAGTTTTGAGGGGGCAGTGGGGAACGCAGCGCGAGTGTTGGCCCACGAGCGGACATTCGGGAGATGAGAGGTACGAATTTGTAGCCATAATCCGTAGCTGCGTTCTCCCTGAAGCCAGAAAATTTGAGTCATAACAGGATATTAGAGAGCATGGCCCTCCACCCGGTTGCCTTTGGCTGCAAGGCAGGCCTTCAGGTCGCTACGCTTGATGCGTCAGCCACGGCCCATCTGTGTCGTGGGCAGTGTTCCAGCCGCAATCCAGCGGCGCACCGTCTTGCAGTGGACGCGCAGAAGCGCGACGATCTCATTGACGCTCAGGTAGGTTGCGTCATCCGGCATAGGAAGCTTAGCCATGCTGCATGTCCTCCGTTGTGGAGGCGCATCCGTCAGTGCAGCGCGTTGCAATGGCGTCACGCGCGGCTTGGCGGGCCAGAAGGCGCACCAAGTCGATCAACGCGGTGGGAATTGAGGGAAAGGTTTGCTCCGTCGGAGCGTTGAGTACGGTCGTCATCAGACAGTTCCTTTAAGAGGAACCGCGCATGACAATGATCTCTTTTGTGGCTTGCTACATCAGCAACTCAAACGACAAAACACCGCCTCAGAAGTGGGCTGCGATCATTGCCATTGAGTGCTCGCTGATCAGTCTAAAAGGCCTCCGCATGCTCCCGCGGCCCGGCGCGTCGGCCTGTGGCGATTGTGAAATCAATCTAGGTGGGCTGAGAAAAACGTCAAGAGGGGAAAAGGAATTGAAAGCTACACTGGGGGCAAATTTTGCAAGCTACATGTGTGGCTGATTTGGTGTAAAGATTATAACAACATATTAATTTTTAACTAGAATTGTGCGTTGAGGGAGCCGCTGATATCAGTTTGCCCGTGGCGTCGAGAATGTCGGCTGGCTCCTCTCTCTGACAAGACTGGTGTCTCTCGTTCTCAACTCGGCGCCACATCCCCGCAAACGTGTTCCCAGTATAGCACAACTTTATCGTGGTTTTGATTGGGGGCGCCGAGTTAGCTGGTCAGTCCCAACCAGATTTGATTGCATCTTCAAGGGTCACTGTGAACTGGCGAATGGATTCGGTTGGGTGGTCTCCCGTCCGCATCAATACCTTTTTAAAGGTGCGCCGTTCGCCAAACTCTTTGTGGCCGTGCACAAAAAAGCCCTTGGCGGGTTGCTCCCGAGCTGCCCGCACCATCGCGTGTTGCTTGAGTTTAAGGTCACGTATCGCTTCGTCATGCAGTTTACGATTGCCACAGTGGCCACGAATGCTTGCGGGACGTTGGTAGGGGCGGGAAATCTGATTTAGAATATTGACCGCCTGTGCATGGAGGTGCGTGGGCATAAAGCCGGTGATGTGAAGGAAGGCTGCACGATCGCGAATAACATCGCGAATACGTTCCCCCGGCAGCATGAGATGAGCAAAATCTCCATAGAGCTTACCGCGGTCGATTGGTATCGGACGTTTACGAGGCGGCAGGACGGCGATCCCATGAAGTGAATTATCATTTGAAATCATGGGTGTAGTGCCTTTCTATTTGGAGGTCCATACAAATTACACACCTGTTGGAGTGCGTCCATAGAGCAATGAGGCTTATATGTCGTGAGATTAAAAGTCTCATTGCAGCACCTACAATCCCATGGATGTCAGAGAGAGAATTGGCTGGAACCTGCGCCGCTTGCGTAAGGCGAAAGGTGTGACGCAAGAAGACTTCGCAAACGACAGCGGGTTCGATCAGGGCTATATCAGCGGCGTCGAGCGTGGTGTGCGAAATCCGTCAGCGCAGGTTCTTGAACGGATTGCAGATGCGCTTGGAGCGGATGTGGTGGAGTTGTTTGATGCTGAGGCGGCTCAACGGACGGCAAAGCAAAGGTAGTATGGGCGGACAGCTTCCGTTCTCTGCATTCGCGAAGGCACAGCTTCTCCGCGGCCAAAGCGGCCATTTAAACCCAATCAGTGCGGACCTTCTTGCTGCACTGAGCATAAAGGTCAGAAATGCGCAGTTTGTGAACTTTGCAAAGTACTGTGAGCGAAATCGACTATGGGTCGCAACCGGCCCAAAGCCGACGTTGGCTGAAGGTTTCGTCGCTGCGCTGCAGCCTGTCATTTTGGCCTTTCGCTGCGTTTACATGGTTTCTTTTAGAAGAAAGGCAGTCGTGCGGACAAGATGCCAATTGCGGCGGAGTAGGTGCCGGTTAGCGGGTTGGGCAACACCAATCATCCCCTTCCATCAGATGAAGTTCATCATGCGGGTGACCCAGAACAGCACTTCGGCCAGGGCTGCAATGGCACCGGCCTCTTCCGTGATGATCATGACAGTGCCGGACGCGCCCAATTGGAGCGCTTCTTGTGGCACGTCATCTGGGACATCGACTTTGATAATGAACCGGGAGCCGCCACTGATTTCACGTAAGGACGGCAGGCCGTTTCTTGGCGCAAAGGCGCCTTCCGCGCTGCCAAGAGGAATGGCAGAAATTGGGGCGGCAAACTGCTGGCCGGGGAGCGTGCGCAGAGCAATGCGGACCGTGTCGCCGACATGGACGTTGCCGCGACTGGATTGAGGCAGGGTGGCCACAAGGGCGCGGTCACTTTGGGAGGCGAAGCTGATCGCGCCATTGACAGGAGACACCCTGTCGCCAACCCGCAGATCGAGCGCGGTGACTTCTCCATCGGAGGGGGCGCGGACCACGGTTTGGGCCAGAGCCCATTCAGCCTTGGCAAGTTTGCCGCGCGCGTCGACCACGCCGACGTCTGTTTGATCAATCTGGGCGGCGATGCGGCGCTCCAAGCTGGCCCTGCGGGCCTGTGCGCCGCGGATGGCGGCAGAGAGCTGGTCAATTGTGGTGACGGCTTCTTGCATCTGGAAGCCGGTGGAAGCGCCACGTTCCTCAAGCCGGACAATGTCATCGCGCCGTTGGATACCAAACGCCAACTGGGCTTCCAGCCCTTCGATTTCCGAGGTCACAGCGATGAGGTCGGTTGTCAGTTGATCGGCTGTCGCCTTGGCGGTTTCCAAACCGGCCTGCGCTATTGCGAGGTCAGCCTCTTGTGGCGCCGCGTCAATGGTGAAGAACACATCGCCTTTGGCCACCGGCGTGTTGGGCGTGACGTCAACGCTTGTGACGGTGCCGCCGATGTTGGGTTTGATTTCCACAACCGCCCCTTGCACGGAGATCGGGCCAGTGGGTGTGGTGTGATTGAGTAAGCCAATTACGACCAAGGCAATGACAAGCGCAATAAAGTAGGTCACCCCTTTGGTAACCGCGTTCCACGGCAGCAACCGGAACTTCGAAAAAATCAACCAGATCAAGCCAAAATAGGCGCCAAGTACAATCAGCACAGTTGCTGTCCTTTGATGGGGCGAACGTCGTCCCTACTTTGGGGAAAGGCGGCGCTAAAATCCAGCGCCGCCTTGATGGGATTAGAATTTACCCATCTCTTTTAGGATTGCGCGGTTCTTCTCGCGATGACGCCAAGCCGCGCCCATACTGTTTTTGAGTGCTTCAGGCATCATATCCATGGGCACAACCAGATCGTCGTCGACGGGCCAGAAGGGGAGCAACTCTGGATGATAGCCTTCAGGGTAATACAGCTCTGGATCCAACTCCGTGGCACGCACTTCCGCATTTTGAATGTCTTCACGCGCTTGCGGTGGCAAAGGAACAACCAGTTGCTCGTTGGTGAAGTCAAACTGTGGCGCACGCACGTTGGGGAACTCAGGCAGGATGCCTTCGCGTACCCAGATTTGATCCTTGGTGACGTTCACAACAATTCCGTCTGGTGCGCCAAAGTGGAACGGGCCTTTCCAATGCTCGCGGATCTCAGCAACCGACTCTTCGAGCAGATACTTGTCGTAGCTCATATGGGTGGTCATGAAGAGACGTGGTTGAATGAGGTTGGCAATGTAGCCGGCTGCGTAAGTTGGGGTGTGGTGCGTATCGATGGTGTAACGCGCCAGGAAAGGTGGCACACCCTGTACGCCGGAGTTGATTTCCACAACTTCCTGCTGTTGTTCCGTGATGTAGACATCACAGCCCTTTGCGTAATCGACATCCAACAAGTTGGGGCGGCCATCACCTGTCCAGACGAAGCAAAGGTCATTCCAATCCAGACGGTACGCTGTGGCGCCGTCTTTCGCGTGGCTGCGCTGCCAGTGGCGCACGGTCACGCCGTTCTTCTCGTAAATGATGCCGCCGTTGTCCGCAAAATCGAACTCGTTGACCTCGATGTCCCAACCTGTACCGGTTGGAAAGACGCTAAAGGCATCGCGGTGCCAGGCGGTCATCATCTTCATGCCCTCGACCATAGCCGCGGTGCCGTATTCTGGCGTGCGACCTGATGGGCCGTGGATGCGTAGGGGTTCGTGCCAGCCACCGTTCCAAGTGCGGAACATCCACAGATAGGGCAAGGCACCAAAGTGGTCGACGTGCAGGTGGGTGAGGAACACATCTGTCAGTTCATTAAGAGCAATTCGCGCGGCTTGATAGTTGGCTACCGAACCTTCGCCAATGTCGAAGATGAAGTTGTCGCCATTGCCAAGCTCCACAAACACCGAAGTGTTCATTTGCCCCGGACGCAGCAGCGGGGCCGTACCCATAAAGGTTATACGCATTTCTTCTGGCTGAACTTCTTCGGTTCCCGGGAACCAGTTGGCGGCGCTCTGAAGCCATGGCTGTGGGGAAATGCCCTCAAACATTAGGCCTTCCTTCCAACGGCCGTTGGGCACACCGCCAAGCAATGCGCTTTGAATGTCCTCTGGCGAGGATGGTTCTGCAGGTTCAGGGATTTGTTGTGCACTGGCCCAGCCTGTCAGAGACAGGGAGGTGAGGGCCGCCACACTTAAGGCTTTTATTGTTTTCATTTTTTCCTCCTGGAGAGATTTGGAAACATTTTCCGTTCGCTGACGGGAAATTGCGGACTACTTGAATTGCTCCACGCCGGTTGCGGTCATGGTGTAGCTGCTCACGACGTCGCGCTGTCCGTCGGAGTAGATGACTTGTTCGATCTGCGTTTCCGCTTCCAGCGCACCTATGATCCAGACGGGATCGTACATGCCACGCAGCGGGTAGCCTTCGGGGAAGCGCACATGAATGAGTTGGTTTGCCGCCGGTGGCGGGGTGTGCACACAGGCGCCAACGGTGGGCACCAGCAGGAACTCGACGGCCAATGCACCGTCCATTTCCAGCGGCAGAATGTAGCCAGGCATGCGAACAGTTTGCGCGAGTATCTCGGTGTTTGGCGCGCTGATTTTGCGGGTGTGCTCCGCCATCATTCGTTCGCGCTCTGCAAAGAGCCAATCCGGATCGAGACCACCGGCTTCCAGGCGGCGGCGGATTTCCAGGGCTTGCGATTTGGCAAAGTCATTGGCGGTTGCGGCCTCTTTCACCTCGATGCGATAGAGCCTTACAAGATCGTTTTTCTGGCGGAAATTGAGTGTCTCAAATGGGTTGGTGCCAATGGTGACGGTGGGAACCAGATCGGCCCAGCCCAGACTGCGAGGCTCTGCGGCCAAGCTGTTTCCGACTTGGGAAACGCCCAAGCCGATAGCGAGGGCGAAGGTCAGCCCCAGCCGTCGCCACGGTTTGGGAAAAATGGTTTCTCGCGTCATTATTTGGACTCCTTGGCGCGTTGGCAGAGGCGGGCGAGCTCATCGGCGACCTCGCGCCGGATGCGGGTCCACTCGGCACGTTCGGCGTCGCTGATGTCGGGGGCGTTTTGGTTTTGGCAGGCGACTTCGTAGTCGGCATATGCCTCGCTCAAAGTGGTGTTGTCAGGGAGGGCGGCACGTATCGAGACCGCAAGATGTGGGAGATCTTCTTCGAGGTTGGACATTGACTCTGCACCACCGGCTAATACCATCTGAACACTCATAACGTGCGCCGAATTGGGTGCCCGGCATAAGTGAGTCACTGTGAGCTTGGGGTGAGTTGGGTGTGAGCCAGTTGGAAAAAACAAATTCAGAACAGGACTTTAGTGCCGAATTTGAGGCGTTGATCAAAAATGCGTTGCAGCGCGTGTTGGTCAGCTCCGGTTTTAATGGTTCCCCCCGTCTACAAGACTTTCTGAAGTATATTGTCAGCGAAACGCTGGAGGGGCGCGGCGCGGATATCCGTGGTAAGTCGGTGGCCGTTGATGTCTATGGGCGTAAGCTTGAAAAAGATGCCGGACTTAACCTGGTCAGCGTGGAGGCGCGTCGGTTGCGCCGGCTTCTGGCGGAGTACAATGCGGGCGAAGGCAAAGATGCGTCGGTGCATATCATCGTTGACCCCGGCGGCTATCATCCTCGATTTGAAGTGGCCACGCCGCCCTCGGCGGGGGCTGCGAGTGAGGAAATGCCGCCAAGCTCGCAGACGCAGGCGCGCCGGCTTCATCCGGCAGCTATGGCGGGCGGGGGCGTGATCGCAGCGCTTGTTGTTTTGGCGGCGGTTCTGTGGCGCCCGCTGCCGGATGCAGTTCTGGCAGCAGAGCCACATGATCCGGCGCGCATGGCATTGCGGGAGTATTCTATGTTGTCGTTGCAGGCCAAGAACATGGCACAGCAGGCCCAGGGCATGTTGTTTCCTGTGTTTGATCTGAAACGTCAGGAGTTAGCGCTTGGCATGTTCCGGCACGCGATTGATCTGGACGCTTCTTTGCCGGATGGACATGCAGGCGAGGCGCAGACGTTGGCGGTGATTGGCCTGTTCTCACCGGATCGCGAAGCGGCAACAGTCGCTCTAAATGAGGCGTTGGAGGCCGCGCAAAAAGCGCTGGACATTGCGCCAACAGATGCCTGGGCAAATGGGGCCATGGCCTTTGCGTTGGCGGCGCGTCAGGAGCCGGCGGATGCGCTTAAACATGCGCGGATTGCATTGGCGCTGGCGCCGGAGGATGGCCATGTTCTGGACTTGGTAGGGATGGCCGCGATTGTGTCAAATGATGCTGAGTTGGCGGCGCAGGCCAGCGACCCAAGCATTGACCGGGAAGGGGCTGGGCGTTTTGGGTCCCGCAACATCTGGGCGGTGTCCCAACTGATGTTGGAAAACTACCCCGAGACGGTGGAAGCTTTTCAGGGGGCAGCTGCTGCTGGCGCGCCTGTTAGCCCGCCGTCGTTGTTGTTCCAAGTTGTAGCGTTTGATCAGATGGCGGAACCTGAAAGGGCCCAGGAGTTGATGATGGAGCTCAATCGCACATGGCCTAGTTTTCCGGCGGCCTTTGTGGTGGATGCGATGTTTGCGGACGGCTCTGACGTGGAGCAAACAGTTTTGAAAACAGTAGGGATATACCACAACTAACTATAGCAACGTTGCTGTGCGCAGTGCGACGTTTCTGGCCGAAGGCTGTGGTGGACAACCGCACAAAAGCAGACACAATCAATTTGGCCGTCTCAATGACCGCTAAGGGGTGAGCGTAGGACTTTGCGCACTACGCTGTCTGCGCATAGCGGATCATTGATCCATTCCGCGGCGAAGGTCAGCTGTCCGCCGAGCGTGTTGACCTGGCATGTCGGCTTTGGGCTGACAGCCGTCATTTGACCACAAAGTTGGAGCGTGATTTCGCTGCAACCACGCCGCCGCGCCGCCGCATGTCCGCTTCGAGCCCTTCTCACGGATGCTGCTCAAGCCACGAACGGCAGCAACGCGCAGAAAGCGGACTTTGCGAAGTTGAAATCTAAACGCCTACTGAGCGGACAAAGCTATCCCTGGCGTCAACTTGTACAATGTCCGCTTTCAACCCAGGGGGGAAACGACACTCAAACGTATTGGCGGACGGTGGAAGTTCGCCGCTGTTCGCGCCGAGGTCTGCCAGGCGACAACGAAAAGCGTCACACAGTTGATCAACGCAATTTTGTAAGTGTCCGCGTTCAATATTATGAAAGTTGCCACTTCAACGGTTTCGGAAACCTGCGGTGCGCGCAGGTTCAAGCCAAATGTTCTAATTGAGTCCCGCCATATGCATTGCGAGGCATCTACTCTACCTTGAAGGACTGTAGAGAAAGCTACAGGTGAAACGATAAGTACAACGATTATCCCTCAAAATCTCTAGGCGACTTGCCAGTCCAACGCTTAAACGCAGTCGAAAACGCCGATTGGTCTGAATACCCGAGAGCAAATGAAATTTCCGACATGCTCATGTCGTCTTGCAAGAAGGTTATAGCTAAATCGTATCTGAGTGTGTCCACAATTTCTCGATAAGTAACGCCACCATCTTTCAACCTACGGCCCAAAGTTCGCTGGCTCATCCCAAGGCTGGCGGCCACCTCATCAGAACTGAGCAACTTACCGGGTAATGCAGCCATAAGGAGGCCCTCAATTCTTGAACGTAACGACGGACTTTTGGAGCTCTCCTTGTTCAGAAGGGTGTTGGCGTAGGCGATCAAATGGTTTCGTAAGCGCGGGTCGTAACTTGGTATTGGCAAGTCCAAAACAGATGTTGGAAGCAGCAACTCGACAGTGTCCATCCCAAAATTCACTGAGGATCCCGCTAGTTTTTGAAACGCGTCTGCAGACTTACGAACATCGTGATCAAACTGAACTAAAAGTGGGAAGAGGTTTGTGCGTGTAACTTCTCTTAACCAACACAGAGACCCGAACACCACAAACTCTGTGTGCCGGTGATACTTGGCGAAGCTGGCGTCTTTCCAGAAGAACTCGATGACGGCAGAATTGCCAGAAATGCGAAGTTTGGCTCCTAGGGCGGGGTTCACAAGATCTTGAAACTGGATGATCGCTTCAATGGCCGACCTGAGGTCCTTCGAGTACTTCCCGATGTAGTCCGTAAGCTCCCCCATGAGCCCCCAGGACAAGCCGGCTTTGGCGCCAAATGTAATATCGCCAAGGGCATCGCAAGCTTTTTGGACAAAAAGGACCTCCTTCTGGTAGTCATAGCTCCCAGAACTGGCATTCACATCTTGCCGCTTCAAGCCCGCTTGGCTCAACACCTCAGAGACCACCGCGCGAGAGGCTCCCGCGCGCTCGAGTTCCGAAATCAGATGGAGCAGCCTTGAGGTTTCAACTTTCATTATGATCAAGTGAAGTCGGTTTCGCGCGGAACAACAAGGCAAATTTTGCTCGAGAGACACAGTATTTACCACGGAATATTGATCGGCATAAGACTGAAACCCTGCCTAAAAACTGGTGTCACGCCCTGTGTTGCCAAAACAGGCCGCGGTCAATCGTCAACAATCTCAGTCGCGAGCTTAGTTCGTACCAATTCTTCTTTGATGAGGGCATAGATCTGTTCCGGCGGGGTTTTTAACGAATAGAGCATCAGCGACGGCGCAATGCCCATCTCTATCAGGAACTGCATCGTTTCACCTTGATTGGTCTGGATATCCTCCACAGCGAACATGACTGGAATATAACGCGGTTGCTCGTAGTAGTGCTGATGCATGCCAATGATCGCACGAAGCGACACAATCCTGTCCTGCCCTCCTGCCAGAATATATGGACAACTCGAAAGGCAGTTCGCGCGTGCAAGTACCGCGGTTGAAAGCTTTTTGCGCCGGATCAGGCGCCCAATGGCTTGAGCCTCGGACACGGACCCGCCCGGACTATGCAGAGCGACCAGATCTGGCTTTCTATCCACACCCGACAGAAAAGCGTCAAAACGGTTGGCATCGCCTTGCTCAATTGCGCCTTCCAAAAGGAGTACTCGCCCGAACGCCTCAGTTTCCTGTTCCGAGAACGTCAACTGGTCGGGAGACACTGCAAAGTCCGACGGCGCAGAAGGATCTTCAATGTGAAGGAGACTAGGTGAGCGTTTGTCCTTCCTATAGTCCCGCGTTTGATCCCCGGGCGTCACCGGGCCAATTTGAGTCACTGGCGGTTCCGTGAAAACGGTTGAAAGTGTGTTGAACACGTTCGTCGCAAGCAGGAGCCCGGCCATCACAAGCTGGACGAAAAGTACAAAACGTATTCCCGTGCTGGGGTCAAAACCTGTAATGTACCGCGTCACGCAATGTCTTTCTGTCCTGAACGTACCTGAATTGCTGCGTCCGCCGCCCCCATCGTCAGTTCAGCATCTTTCATCGCGACCATTGCTGCTTTGAGGTCTGCAAGCGTGAGGGTGTCCTCGATGCTCATGCCGTCCCTTCCGCTACGGATAGCAGTTTGAGTAATTGCGAGAACAAACACCAAAACTGCTGGCAGCAAATCGATTGCAATCGCACCGGCCCAGGAAGGTACAAAATTGTGAGCGTATCGGATGATCGCATCCGCACTAGACACTGGGTTATAGGCGGTCTCTTTTGGAGGCTCCATTTCCAAAACTTCTGTTGCGGCGTCCTTCAACGTTTCGCTTCGTTGGTCCAACGCATTCAAGACAGAGGCAATTGTGCTCGACTGCGCCTCCCGAACCGAGGTGTTCTTACCATCCAAATCCGGGAGCACGACGGAAGCTGGCAAGTCGGCAGCGGCACGGGCAACAAGTGGTGCAACATTGTACTGGTTGAGCTGGGATAAAGCCCCCGCCAACTTAACGCTTTCCTCTGAAAACTCGACGGATCGCCTCTCAACAGGGCCTGGCGCCACTGTCAGTTCGCGCATTCGACCGAGGATCAAGTTTCCGCTCCCAAACGCCTCTTCGATCAACGGTTGTTGTGAATCTATTTGTTCTAGGAGGTTGCCTAGCTCGTCAGATTTCTGGGTCAGCACGCGAAAAACCGCGCCTCTGCCTGCGGTTCCAGATAGCTCCCCAGTGCGTTCCAACTCCGCAAGGTCTTCGAAACTCTGACGAGCTCGTTCGACTTCTCGTCCAAGGGACTGGCCTTTCAATGCGATGTCATGCGCCTGCTCAAGCGCAGTTTGATAATTTCGCACAGTGTTTTCCAAGTGCTGTTCAACCGCCGCAGATCCAGCAAGAGCCGCCGCATTCAACCAGCTGGACATTGCAATTATTGCGGCGGATCCAACTATCGTTGAAACGGTGAGACCTATAAACCCGGCCGCGCTGCGCATCGCAGGAAGGAGCCTAAGCATATAACTCCAGAACACAAAGATACCGACCGACACAGCGATCGAATAAGCGATGGCAGCAAAAAACGAAACGGCGCCATTGTTTTCTAGCAGCGACGAAACCCCAAGAAATGTATAGACACCCGATGCAATCGCCAGCACACCCAGCGCCGCAGGTGTAAATGTATCTAGCCAAGCTAGGTGACCTTCAAGTTCTTTGGCCGTCCGAAGCCCCTTGGCCTCTTCTGCCGTCAACCGACCATTCTTTTCTACCATTGAATTGACCTCCTAATCAGTTCGGGTTGAACCTAGGTTTGAAAACCTGCAGCTGTTTATGGAAAATCGCCCGTCTGTCTCGATGGCGCGCCATGCGATTGCCTTGCCACGACGGGACACACTCCAAAACGTGGGACGTCAGGCTCGTGAATTCGCTTTTTGTCTAGCTTCGTATTGCTCCCACACGTGCATTCGACCTTTCTGTCGGGCATCTGCGAGAAAGAGCTTCTTGCGTGTATCGTCTGTCTCAAGGGACTGGTATATTCTGCCGGAATATCTGGGCCAATCGAGCGCTAAGCCCTGCTTCACCATTTCCGCGGAAAGATCACGACCGTCGGATAAGTAGCATTTGGCAACTGTACGCCCGTAGTGATCCACATCAGTCACTTCCGCACGAATGCTCTGATGCTTGCAGAGTTTGTGCAAAGCCCACTTCGCTTTGATCCCGTAAGGATGGTTCAATTCTGGCGCGTCGATCCCAAAGAGGCGAATTTGAGTGTTTTGGATCCATATGGAGTCACCATCTGTGATCCAAGCGGACCCCATCAGAACGCGCGGTTGAACGGGACGGCTAGCGCTTCGATTATCGCGATGCAAGGCGCGATCTATAGCGCGCGGAACCTCAGATTTTTGCTTTGCATGCGGTGTGTTTTTCCGTTTCGGCCTCACCGGTTTAGGTGCAACCCTTAGGACCGATTGCACCACAAGCTTCAGCATGAAAAACACTGCGACTGCGCCAATAAGTATTTCCATTTTCTCGGTCCCAACGAATTACATCAGTTACGACAGAGACTTGGTGAGCGATGGCAGACGGCGCATTTGATTTGTGGCCAAAAACTTTTGAGCGGTTGCCATGCAGTTGCTTAAGATTCCAGCTTGAGGCGCGAGGTTGCCTTAGGTCGCCATGAAGGTGTCCCTAAGCAACCAAACCTCTTTCGACAGGCAGTTAAACAAGCGCTCTGGGAAAGGATCTTTCGCGCATCACTCGAGTTACCCAGCTAAACACCTGACAGGAAGTCCTAGCCTATCTGGATAAAGCATATAGGGCATTACCTAACCAACTCCGCTGGCCAGTTGCCGATCCTTATACAGGCGTGCCCAGTCAGGGCTACTCACTCTTCGATTTGTCTCTGCATCGACTTCGCACTTAAACCCGTCGGCCGCCCTTTTGGCCCGACCGCAATCACAATACCAGCAGAGACCATCATAGACAGAATACAGCTACGACACGGAAACTACCCTCGCATATCTTGCGTTAGAATACCCGCTTTTTCTAAAGACCAAATCCCAGCCGTTGTTCAGAAGCTGACCGCGCGTGAGTGGGAAAACACGCCGCTCCCCAAGGCCATGGGCATCGTTGTCACGAACCACACTTGCCACAACCTGACGGTCTATGAGGCACTCTCGAAACGCAACAAACTAAGCCGTCGGCAGGCGCGGCTGAAGGTTTCCCAAGACGTGAACGAATGGCCTCTACATGGCGTGAATGGGCACCCTCACAGCCGCTGAGAACGCGCAAGAGTCGCCGCAAGCATTAACCCGCCCCAGGGCAAGCGGAAGCTCAATTCGGTTGACCTCAACGTCCGAAAAGGACCGTTCACAACACAATTTAAAGTCCGCTTCCTGCGCATTGCTACCGTTCGTGCCATGAGCAGCATCAGTCAGAATGGGCTCTTTACGGATTTTGCTGCGCGTCGGCCCAAACTCTGCTTTGGGCTGATAGCGGTCTTTACGCAAATAACGACCAATCGCAGCTTTTGTCCGCAGTGCTGCCGCTCAGGCGCCCCAAATGCTGCATCGTGTACCCAATGTCTGTTTCGGGGAAGCCGACCTGCTGCGCGTCGTCAATGTCCAATGACCGGTAAAGGCCGGTAGCTGACCTAATCACTGTGGGCGGAAAGCTAACTTTCGCTGCGATCAGATCGTACGTCGGCAATCCGAAATCAAAAAAGGAGCGCTGCAACGTAACGTCTAATGGGTTCAAAGGTTGTTCATCATCTTACCGATCCAAAACAGGATTTCGGCGAGTGCGGAAATTGCACCGGCTTCCTCCGTTAGGATCAAAACCGTACCCGATGCGCCCAATTGAACTGCTTCCAGTGAGGCTTCATCCGGGTTATACATCGTGACAGTAAAACGCGAGCCGTCGCCGATTTCGCGAAGAGAAGGTAATCCATTTCTCGGCGCGAAAACGCCTTCCGCGCTGCCAAATGGGATCGCCTTTATGGGAACTTCAAACTCTAAGCCCGGCACAGTGCGTAGCGCACTCTGATTTCATCGCCGACAGCAACGTTGGCGCGGCTTGATTGAGGTAAGGACGCAACAAACGCCCGGTCGTCTTATTTGGCGAAGTTCACCGCGCCCCTTGTCGGCGCCACACGATCACCAACTCTTAGGTTGAGAGCCGTTACCTCTCCGTCAGCTGGTGCCCAGACGATAGTTTGATCCAATGCCCATTGGGCTTTGGCAAGTTGGGCTCTTGCTTCAATGGCACCTATGTCCGTTTCATCAATCTTTGCGGCAATCCTGTGCTCCAAGCTTGCCCTTCTGGCTTCTGTGGCGCGAATTGCTGCGGAAAATTGCTCGATTGTGCTCACTGCTTCCTGCATTTGAAAGCCGGTAGATGCACCACGATCTTCGAGGCGAACGATGTCGTCTCGACGTTGCACACCAAATTCGAGTTGAGCCTCCAAACCCTCAATGTCTGCAGTTGTAGCTTCAAGGTCCAAGATGAGTTGATCTGCGGCTGATTGAGCCGCTGCCAACGCGGCCTTGGCAATCGCCAGATCAGCTTTTTGCGACGTGTCATCAATCGTGAGGAGCACGTCGCCATCGTCAACATCTGTGCTGGGTTCAACGTCAACGTTAGTAACTGTGCCGCCAATGTTAGGTCTGATCTCCCCAACAGCGCCTTGAACCGAAATGGACCCAGAAGGGGGGGGGAGCAAGCCTATAACGACCAAAGCAATGACGATCGCAACTGCATAGACAACACTTTTTGACGTCATATTCCATGGCAGCAATCGGAGCTTAGAAAAGACCAGCCAGATCAGTCCAAAGTAGGCACCTAAAACAATCAGCATGTGTGCTGCCCTCTTAAGCTAATGCCGTCAAAATTTGAACTTGGCGCCAAGATATAGGCCGGAGAAGGATAGTTTTGACAATACCGCAGAATTGCTGATGTCCCAGCTCAAGTGACGATACCCAAAGCTCAGGCTCCAATCGTTAATTCGATAGTCAAATGATAGGTTTGCCTGCCATGTCAGGTCGCTTTGACCTGCGCCAACATCACCGTAGTAGGTTACGGCCCAACGGTCAGAACGTCTCCGACGTTCCGCGTAAGCCAATGATTGCGTCCCAGTTGCGCAGGGTGTCATTGGCGCGCTGTGATCCGCCGCCAACGGCAATGTTCGCAGAGGTATCCAGTATCGCATGCCTCAAACCGACAAAACCATTTAAATTTAGGTTGCCGGTTAGGGAAAAGTCTCGACCCGTTCCGAATGTAAAGGCCGCGCCCTTGACGTTTGCGTCTGCAGTGACTGGGATACCTGGGCCAACGGCCGCATTCCTCCCTTCTGAAAGGTTTAGATAGAGCGCGTCGCCAAACAGCGCCACTGGACGTTTTCGCGCTTCAATGGCGCCCACGAGTGTAAAGTCGAGTTTGTCAACAACATCGGCAAAACTCATTTCGACGTTCTCGCCGGTTGATGTGTTGTCGCCCAAAGCCGACCCCAAAGATAGACGAAGGCACGATAGTTCCTTTCAGCCGTTTGATCTGCCCAAACAGGAGTTGCAGAGACCATCAAAGCGACGGCAACGCTGATCATAGGGTTCTTCTGCATTTCTTACCCCGGGATTTGGCTGGCCTCGACGAAACGATCGCAGCGCTCTTACATTGCAATTTGGGACCGGTGGTTTGAAATCTGGCGGTGTCAAACCGTACATTTCAAAGGGATGTTCAGATCGAGAATTGGTACCTGTTCCATTTGTGTTGCTGTGAGTTATTCAATTTGCACCTGCGGCAAACACAGTTCGCGTCAACCGCAGGCACTTTCTGGCAGATCCCGCCGATAGATCGCACATTGGCTTGGAGCCAAGGTGAGCGCGCGGAAGAAGGTTACTGCCAGCTATCAAAAACTTCGCGGGCAAGTTGGCTCTCGGGGCGGAGATTTTCGATGCCGCTGTAAGGAACGTCCGTGCCTAAAGGCAAATGCGGATGCTTCTTGATAGTGATCATGTGACGCTTGATCATGTCCTGGAAAGACGCACCTGACCAAAGAGCCATTCCGATCTGTGGGTGCTCTTCCCGTGGGTCGCGAACAACATTGTAGACATCGGCCGCAGCACCCGGCAATCCTGGAGGCGGTAGGTGCATTTTGTAGTCTTGTTTCACGACGGAACGCAGGACCGGACCTTCATATACATAAACATAGTCGCGACGTCCGTTTCCTTCACCTTCAAGAAGCAATGCGGTTTGATCAATACCGTCAATTACGCGATCCCGGGGAATGAAGTCTGTTGCGCCCGCAAGTCTTGCAAACGTGGTAAATAGGTCAGAAACGTGAAAGATATCTCCGGCTGCGCTGCCTGCCTCAATCGCTCCCGGCCAGCGAATGAAGGCATCGGTGCGTACACCGCCTTCGAGATGCTGTGTCTTGCCACCCCGATAAATCAACTCCATGAAACCTGACTGAGCCGGCGTGTAGTAGTTGAAGATGCCATTGTCGGCCATCAGTGCCACCACAGTGTTTTCAGCAATGCCCAATTTGTCGATTTCGTCAAAAACTTCACCCAACCATCCGTCGAGAAACTCGAGCTTTTCAGCCATATACCCACCATTTCGGGAAGTCTGCTGTTCTTGATCGTAAACGAAGTTCAATGGGTACAATGGCCAGTACTGCAAAAAGAACGGCTCGTCTTTGGCGGCCAGTTCGTTCAGCTTTTCAAGCGTTTGATCCTGATAGCGCACGTTCATTTCGTGATACTTCGCTTGGGTCCAAACCTCACCGGCTTTCATGTGCACCTCGCGCGCCATTCCGCCAGCTTCGGCTTCCAGGCCGGTCACAAGCCCATAGGGTTTGAACCGCTGATCGATAGCAAATGGGTTTGTAGCTGCGGATGGATCGAGGCTAACCATGTTGTTGGCCTCCATTGCTTCACGCGTCATGAGCGACAGCTGCACTTGTTGATGCGTTGGAAAAGCAGCCCAGTCAAAGCCTTGGTTGTGTGGAAACGACTGTTCGATGTCGCCCTGGTGCCACTTGCCAACGTGCGCGGTGTTGTACCCAACATCTTTAAGAATTTCGGCGATTGTCACTTCTTCCTCGGCCAGACCTTCTCCAACGAGCGCGACCTTCACTTCTTCCACACCTGCCCGCACGGGATGCCGTCCAGTCAGCATTGCGGTCCGCGTCGGTGTACAAGATGGTTCGGTATACATGCGCATCAGGGACATGCCTTCTTCGGCAAATTCGTTGATGCGCGGGGTGCTAATGCCCGTCACATAGTTCAGCGTTCTGTTTCCCAACAACCCAAAGCTCACGTCATCGATCAGGATATACACAATGTTGGGTGGTTTGCCTCCGTTGGCTTCCCTGATTTCCTCGAGGCGCGCGTCAACTTCATCGTCCTGAGCATCCCATTGTTCACCGAATTGTGCGCGCAGAAAATTGTACTCCCCGTCTTGAATGATCGGGGATTCTTGTGCTGTGGCGAGAGAGCCTGACAGTATCGCGGGCAATGCCCATGCTATTCGCATCATTTTGTATCCTTTTCATGTTTGTGCGGCTTTTGAGAGATGCATTTTGATTTCGGCTTCTAGGGAGCGTTGCGTCTCAAGTAAGTCCGACCGGAATTGACGGTTGGTTTCGTTTGATGCCCGCCTTGAGTTCCGGAGTGTCTCAGAAATCGTCAGGTAATCTTCGATCAGTTCATCGAACAAAGGATCTTGCGCGCGAAATTTTGCGACAAGCTGCGGACAAATGCCAAACAACTGCTCTAAGACTTGCTCGGAATGCAAAATATTGGAACGCTCTAAATCCATCTCGCCACTTTTGCAGCGCGACACTAGCATTTGAACGTTTCAAGGCGCATGCTACGGTTTCATACGCATAGAGATTTCAGGATTCTAAAGCACTTAATGGCAATTGAGAACCGCGCTTCAGGGCGAAATTTTGAAACAGACGAAAGGTCAGGCATTAGCGCCCAGAGCGTGGGCGAGGCGTTTAGTAGGATTTCAACTTCGCAAACCTTTTCCGGTTCTGATCGGTTGATAGGGTTCCTGGAATACGTTGTAAAAGAAGAGATGGCAGATCGAGGTGCGTTGGTTCGAGCCAAGACCATAGCGATGGATTTCTATGGGTATGACACGACCGAAATAGAAAAGCGCGAGAGCGTCGTACGAGTAGACGCAGGGCGTTTACGTAGAAAACTGGACGAATACTATTCCGAAGAAGGCGCCGGAGAGAGCTTGCGCTTTCAGCTCCCCAAAGGGCAGTACCGGCCCGTCTTTGAGATCGCCGCGGCAGATGTCAATTTAGACACCGAAGTGCATCAAGTTGGGCGCGCAACACGCAGGTCATCGATGATTTGGAGCGTTTCGGGAATTGTCATTTTGCTCGTTTTTTCCGGCTTCGTGTATTTTGGCTCCGAATGGGGGCGATCCACAACCACGGTGACAGTGTCTGCCAGTGCTGACGAACAAAGAAAGGTGCTGTTCGATACGTCTCCAGAACGACTGCAAGCCATCAACTTGGCCAAACAGGGACGCGGCATCATTTTCCCGGCGACCGATATGAAAAGACTGATTGCAGCTGAATTGATTTTTGAGTCTGTGGTCAATTTGGATCCAGCTTATTCGGGCGGGTACGCTGGTTTGGCGCAGGTGTCCGGATTGATGGCGGTGATCGTTGCGGACCCAGTCCAATCTGCCGCAATGCTTGATGCTGCAAAATTGAACTCGGACAAAGCGCTAGCGTTGCAGCCCGACTCCGCGTGGGCAATTTCAGCTCACGCTTGGACAAAATTTGCCTCGGGGAGCTACGACAAAGCTTTGATGTGGTCACGTCGAGCCAGAGAGTTGGCCCCTGATGATCTGAATATTTTGGAATTCGATGCTCTCATTTCACTTTACAGTGGAGAATTTAGAGAAGTTGTCGACGTCACATCCAAATTGGTTGGAAGATCACAAGAAAAAGCGCCATTTGTTTTCCAGAACGCGAGATCAGCGGCTTTCTTCCATCAAGGAAATTATCGGCAGGCAATTGAGGGATTTGAAGAGGCCATTGCGAGTGGAGCTCCCCTTGGGCCGATCACCGTGGCGTATCTTATGGCAGGACATCATTTTCTTGGAGAAGATCAGCAAGCATCTGAGTTAGTCCAAAAATACACTCAGTCCTGGCCTGACCAACGAGTGGATTTGCTATCCGACAAGCTGTTTCGCGACCCAGAGGATGCCGCGAAGCTCTTGAAAGGCATGGAAGGAGCGGGGTGGTCGCCGAACCAAAATAACAGCGCTGTGAACTCGGAGTAGCGTTTCATGTTTCTTGGGAAGGCGCTCCAGATCAGAAAACGCTAAGAGTCATTCTGTGCGTATGCTTCAATGGCCGCTTTAGGAGAGTCGTAATGCCGTGCCTTCGCATTCGGTCAATGCCAGCTATCGGCCGATAGCCATCAAATGCGGCATTTTAATTCCGTTCGACATCGGCGGTTGCGTACTCCCGCAACCAACGATGCTTGCGAAACCGCCTCAGCCACATCGGCTACGGCGGTTTTTGCGTTCTCAACAGTCGCTAAAGCCAAAATACCTGCAAGATCGCCATGTGGATCAATGTCATATCCTTCCGCCGACGGCGTCAGAACCACATGGTCGATCAGAGCGCGCAGCGCCTCCGCAGCTTCGCCACGCACATCGGGCTTATTGAGAGCGTCGGCAAGGTTGCTGACCTTTGAGTGATAGATACCTGACATGTTCGAATGCAGGGTAGGTTGGGACGCTGGCGCCGCGTTCAAGTCACTGTCCAATTGGGCTTTCCTCGCTTCCAACTTAGCCATCTTATCCTTGACTGTGAATGCTGGTGCGCCGTCTATGAGTGCCTGAACCAGACGTTCCAGCGCGAGACTTGTCTTGGCGAGTTCGGTTTCCTTGGATGCGCGAGACGATTGAGACGAGGCACGCAACCGATTGGTCTCTGCGATGAACTCTTTGCAAAAGAGGAGAAGACTGGTGAAGATTGTAGCGGTTGCATGGATTGGCAGATTCCGGCGTTTCTAAGGATCGCGCCTAAGCTTCGCCATACTCAAAAGTTGCACTAGCCAATGTGTTTAGTTCAGTAAGAAAATTGTACTGTCTCGTTTGGGGGGAGGTTTTGTGGCAGCGATGGTCGTTTAATTGCCGTTGGGTGTCTTCAAGACAACCCTCAGTAATTCAGGTCTCGAGCAGAATCGTTAAATTAAATCTGTCCAAGTTTTGACATCCTATACCTTGCAACCAAGTCAGTCTTCTTGAAACAAAACGCTGCTCAGCCGAGTGGCCGCATCATGCAAAATGTGTTTCCGTTCCACGGCTTCTTTCAGAGACATCCTTTGAGCTGGGCCGTGATAGGCTAAAGCTGCAAAGTAACGGCTGGCTGGATCCAGAACCGGAACGGCGATCGCAACCATGCCGTCTAAGAATTCTTCCTGGTCTAGAGAGTACCCTTGCTTCCTGATGGTGGCGAGTTGATCCAAGAGCTTTTGCGGATCGACAAGTGTGTGTCGGGTCATCGCTTTGAGGTTAAGCGAGGCGACTAAAGTCTTACGCTTTTGGGGCGCAAGGCTTGCCAGAAATGTTTTGCCACTTGCCGTGCAATGAAAGGGGACGCTGGACCCAATTGGCAGCTGAATTCGGAACGGCCAATCGGTCTCAACGCGATCCAGATAGTTCATCCCGGAGTTTCCGGGAACAGCGTAATTCACTGTCTCGCCAATCTGTCGTGCCACGTCAGTGAGGATTTGATGCCGCGCGACGTGGTCTCTTGAGTTGTGCAGCAAACCTGACCCCAAGTCTCTCAGGCGACGGGCCACCTGATAACTCTTCGACTTGCCGGGGCGTGTCAGAAACCCGTTTTCCTCAAGAGTCACGCAAAGCCTGTGAACCGTTTGTTTTGGAAGTCCAAGCTGCTCATTGATCTGGGTCGCCGTCATCGGATGATCGCTTTTCCCCAAAACCTCCAAGATCAGGAGTGTGCGCAGATTGGTTGGAATCCGGTCAGTCGGCGACATGAAAGCCTCTTCAAAAAACAATAGTGCATTTTCCGCGAATCATTGTAGCGTCAATATTTGTGAAAAACGAGATCAAAAGTCTCAATTTTTGAGTTTTGAGGTGAAATGGAGTTCGACTTCGTAATCGTTGGAGCTGGGTCTGCAGGCTGTGCGTTGGCGAACCGCTTGTCAGCGGACGGACGATACTCTGTTGCTTTGATCGAAGCGGGGCCTGCGGATCGGAACCCATGGATCCACATTCCGGTTGGATATTTCCGAACAATGGGCAATCCGAAGTCTGACTGGATGTATGTCACTGAACCGGACGACGGCATTTCTGGCCGGGCCATTTCATGGCCCAGAGGCCGGGTTCTTGGAGGGTCGAGCTCCATCAACGGGTTGCTCTATGTGCGGGGCCAACCGCAGGACTACGACCATTGGGCGCAACTGGGGTGCCTCGGGTGGTCTTGGGAAGATGTGCTACCGCTGTTCAAACGGGCCGAAACCTGGCACGGCGTAGATGAGAGCGGTGTACGAGGGGCGGAAGGTCCGCTTTCGGTACAAGAGTCGCGATTGACTCGTACAGTGGTGGATGTGTGGCTCGATGCGGCTGAGGCGGCGGGCTTCAAGCGTACGGCCGACTACAATGGCGAGGATCAAGAAGGGGTTGGATACTTCCAACTGACCATGAAAGGCGGTCGCCGATGTTCTGCCGCAGTTGCGTATCTGAATCCGATCAAAGACCGAAAAAACCTCACCATTCTTACAAATGCGCAGGCGGAAAAGGTCCTGATTGAACAACAGAGGGCCACAGGGGTTCGTGTTAAACGCCATGGTTCCATGAAAAGCGTGCGGGCACGCAAAGAGGTGATCCTGAGCGCCGGCGCGATTGGATCCCCTCAGATTTTGATGTTGTCTGGCGTAGGCGACCCTGACGAATTGTCCCCACTCGGCATAGAAACGCGCGCCGCGCTTACGGGCGTTGGAAAAAACTTGCAGGACCACCTGCAGGCGCGGCCTGTCTTCAAAACCAATCTCAGCACGATCAACACAGAAGCCAATAGCCTCTTCAAGCAGGGCCTGATGGCGCTTCAATATGCGCTGACACAACGTGGCCCTATGACGATGGCAGCCAGCCTTGGAGCGGGGTTTTTAAAGACTGAGGACCATCTAGAGACCCCAGACATACAGTTCCACATTCAGCCCTGGAGTGCGGACAAACCTGCGGATGGCCCTCATAAGTTCTCCGCTTTCACGGCCTCGGTTCTTCAATTGCGCCCCGAAAGCGCGGGCCACCTTTCTTTACGTTCCTCAAAAATGGAAGATCACCCGGAGATTCATCCGAACTACCTGGCCACGGATCTGGACTGCAAGACGATTGTGAAGGGCATTCAGATTGCGAGGAAAATCTCGCAAACAGCCCCTCTCAAATCCCACGTATCAGAAGAACATGCGCCAGGTCCCGGAGTGGCTCTAGATGATGAGCAAGCGACACTTGATTGGGCACGGCGAACATCGGTCACGATCTATCATCCCACGGGAACCTGCAGAATGGGCAACGATGATCGTGCCGTTGTGGATCCGCGTTTGCGGGTGAGAGGGATCGACGGGCTGCGCGTCGCCGATGCGTCGATCATGCCTCAGATCGTGAGTGGGAACACCAATGCGCCTTGCATCATGATTGGAGA
Source organism: Shimia sp. (assembly GCF_049116215.1). Classification (GTDB taxonomy): domain Bacteria; phylum Pseudomonadota; class Alphaproteobacteria; order Rhodobacterales; family Rhodobacteraceae; genus Shimia. Next base: position 22,266 of record NZ_JAGDZB010000004.1, read on the forward strand.
GAAAGCCGCAGACCTTGTGCTGGAGGATGCAAAATGACGCCAGGCACAGCAATCAGGTTGCCGCTTTCGCGCGTGAAACATGGGTCATCAGAATGGCCCCAAAAACTCCGGGGCACCGCCTTCAGCCCTGCGATAAATCAGAAAAATACAGAGGGCTTTTTTCAAGGGAGGACTAGAAATGTTCAAACTTAAGCAGGTAGCAGCCAGTGCCGCTGCGCTGGCGCTCATGGCGTCAGCCGCAATGGCGGAAAAGGTGCTACGTATTCAATCAGTGCTGCCAAACACCGCTGACGAAGTTCATATGCTGAACGAATTTGGAAAGGACGTCGCAGCGTTGACAAATGGCTCGTTGACGATCGAAGTTTTGCCTGCGGGCGCGGTTGTTGGGCCACGCGACATTATGGATGCAGTTGACGCGGGCCTCGTCGAAGGAGGCTTTGCTTGGACCCACTATTGGGGCGGCAAACACGTTGCAGCAAACCTGTTTGGCGCGCCGGTGGCGGGTGCAGGTGTTGGCTTGGACAACATAGCGTTTCTCAGTTGGTTCCAATACGGCGGCGGCAAAGAGCTCTACGATCAGCTCTGGGTCGAAATGGGTGTGAACGTCAAAGGCTTCATGCTGCAGCCAGTTGGTCCAGAAGCTTTGGGTTGGTTCCCAAAACCCATCGAGTCCATGGATGACTTCCGCCAAATGCGGTTCCGTGCCCCTCCGGGGATGGTTGGCGCAGCCTACGCCGACATTGGTGTTCCCGCGGTTGCTATGGGCGGCGGAGATATCCTGCCAGCGCTGGAAAAGGGTACCATCGACGCAGCCGAATGGTGCTGCCCGAAGCCCGACAGCGTGTTTGGTTTCCAGAAAGTCTTGAAGCACTACTACTTGCAGGGTCTGCACCAGGTCACTGTGAACGCAGACATGTATGTGAACCTCGACTTCTATAACAGCTTGAGTGACACCGAGAAAAAGGCGCTGGAAGTTGCCGCGAACGCCTCTCTGTCCAAATCGTTATCATACCGGATCTATGAGAACGGCAAGGCCCTTAAGGACCTGACCGAGAACCATGGCGTGATTTTGGAAGACACTCCGGCTGATTACTTCACCGAGTACATGGCCGCAGCCAAGAATGCCCTTCAGGCCGCCGCGGACGAAAATGAGTTCTTTGCTGAAGTTTGGCAGTCCCAAAAGGATTTCGCAGACATCGCGGTTCCCTTCTGGGCTGGCGCTCAAACGTCAAACGCGGGGCTCGGCAGAGCGCATGCCGCAACGTTGAAGTGACTTAGAAACGTGCGGGGCCAAGCTGGCCCCGCGCTTCAGTTTTGATGAGGACATGCGTCCTTTTCAAAACTGAAGACCTAATAAATGGGCGCTGAACGGGACAAGGGAGACAATGGCATGGCTGCAGAGGAGGTGAACCCTGATGAGCTCGAAATTGCTGACGAACTGATTGCAGAAAGGCGTGCTGAAGCTCCTGGCGAAACGCCGGAAGATATGACGTCCTGGCAACGCCCAATCACTGCCGCTATTGACCGCATCAATTACCGCGCCGGCCAGATCATCGCCTTGATGATGGTGCCGTTGATCGCGGTTGTTGTGTACGAAGTTTTTATGCGGAATTCCTTTTCAATCCTGCAAAACGCTGGGTTTGAGGATCTGGCTCGTTCATTGGGTCTTGGGCCGACGCTTTGGGTTTATGACACCAGTCGTATGATTGCAGGCATGCTTTTTATGGCTGCGGCAGGATATGGTTTGATGCGCGGTGTCCATATTCGTGCGGATTTTCTTTATCGCAATTGGACGGACAAAACCCAGGCGACAGTCGACGCGACGCTGTATCTGTTGTTCTTCATCCCGTCGATGATCTTCTTCACAATTGTTGCGTCTCAGTTTTGGTGGCTTGCGTTTTCCAAAGGCGAGACGATGCAAATCGACAGCGCTTGGGGACCGCTTTTATGGCCCGCGCGGACGGCAATGCCTGTGGGGGCTTTCCTGCTGCTCCTGCAAGGTATTCCTGAGATATTTCGAGCCTTTCACAAAATGGGCAAAGACCGAGAGCGCTGGTTTGTTCGCTTGTTGCCACTCTATTTGATTGGCTTGATCTGGCTTGTCCTTGCTGTGTTTTTGCCAGACACGGTGCCGGGCGGTGAGTGGTTTACGGATGTGATGAAGGCACGGCCAGGACTCTCCAAACCCACAATCGGTTTGATCATGCTTGGCGCGATGCTGTTTGTGATCTTCATCGGGTTTCCGATTTCCTTCACCCTTATTTTTCTGGGATTTGTGTTTGGGATTTGGGGGTCGAATTTCAAGCTGACCACGCTGTTGCTAACCCTTAATACCAACTCGACCATGCTAAATGATCAGCTAATGGCGGTTCCGTTGTTTGTCTTGATGGGCATCGTCATGGAGGCCGCTGGATTGATGGAGCGATTGTTCGCTTCGATCCAAATGATCATGGCGCGGGTGCGGGGTGCACTTTTTATCGCTGTGCTGATCGTGTCTACGATTTTTGCAGCTGCTACGGGGATCGTCGGCGCCTCTGTTACCTTGCTTGGCATTATGGCCGGGGCGACAATGAGCCGCTCGGGGTACAACGTACAACTTGCGGCGGGGACGATCACTGCAGGGGGAACCCTCGGCATTCTCATTCCGCCATCAATCATGTTGATCGTGATGGGCCCGGTTTTGGAAGTCTCCACGCTCGACTTGTTCCGCGGCGCTTTTATTCCTGGCGCGATATTGGCGTCACTATATCTGATCTACACTTTGGGACGTTGCTGGCTGAACCCTGAGCTGGGGCCGGTATTGCCAGAGGAAGATCAGCCGGACACATCCAAGTTCTACGGCGCCGAAGTGGCGCTTATCTGCCTTGGCATCCTAACTGTCTGCCGCGTTTTCGGGCTGAGCCTGGGAGGTGCCTTTGGAGCTGTCATGCCGTTTGGAGGCCTGATCGTTTTGGCCTTCGCGGTGGCCGTGGCTCATGCTGCATACAGGCGTCTCAATGTCTTGCGAATGGTTCTGCCAATCGCTGTGCTGTTCCATTTCTACATGATCGTAGCCAACATGGGTGACGATGGCGGTTTGCCAATTGGGTCCACCACCTTTGCCGTCTTTACGCTTCTTTTGGCATTCCTTGCGAGGCCGATTTACAGCGCCGAGGCTGACGGTGGCTTCTACTTCTCGGAACTTTGGGATGAGTTTTTTGCAGGCTTGATGCCTCCGACGATATTGATTTCTTTTGCGTTGGGCTCGATCCTTTTAGGGTTGGCAACGCCTGCCGAAGCAGCGGCCATGGGCGCTTTCGGGGCCATTCTCCTTTCGTTGGCCTATCGCAAGTTCACCATCCCGAGTTTCTTTGACAGCTTGGTCAAGGCCTTAGAGATCACGGTGTTGATCATGTTCCTCGTGGCAGCCTCGAATTTCTTTGGTGCACAGTTCAGTGCACTTGGAACACCAAAGATGATGACCGAGCTCCTGCTCGGTTTGGACATGTCGCCTTACCTGATCCTCCTCCTTGTGATGGCCTTGATCTTCTTGTTGGGCTGGCCGTTGGAGTGGGTTCCTATTGTTTTGATCGTAGTCCCAATTTTGCTGCCCACCGTTCAGGCATTGGATGTCTACGGCTTGGAGCGTTACGACTTGATGGTCTGGTTCGGCATTCTGGTCGCCGTGAACCTTCAAACCGCTTGGCTGTCACCACCCGTAGCCCTTTCGGCCTACTTCCTAAAGGGCGTGGTGCCCAACTGGGACCTCAAGGACATCTACCTTGGCATGATGCAGTTCATGCTCGTGCAGCTCTTTGGCCTGATCCTTCTGTTCATCTTCCCGCAGCTTGTGCTTTGGCTGCCGGCCTTTATGTCAGGAAACTAACGAATGAGTACACCACGTAGTTCTTTGTCTTATTTGAAATGGCCTTTGATCACGACCGTGATTGGTCTTGGACTCAGCGGATGGTTGGGTTGGGCGACAGAGGGGAATTGGGGAGGAGTCGTTTCGTTTCTCCTTGTAGGGACCGTGCTTGCCGCACTCGAAATCGCCTTGTCCTTTGACAACGCGATCGTGAATGCAAACAAGCTGGTGGAGATGACGCCTGTTTGGCAGCGGCGCTTCCTGACATGGGGCATTTTGATTGCCGTGTTCGGAATGCGGATTGTGTTTCCACTGGCGATTGTCGCGATCTTTGCCTGGATTAACCCCTTTGCGGCCATGCATCTCGCGCTGTCTGATCCTGACGAGTATTCCAGAATAATCGGCCATGCACATGGTCCTATATCGGCCTTTGGCGGTACCTTCCTAATGATGGTGGCCCTGAAGTTCTTCATAGACGAAGACAAGTCGGTTGATTGGTTAGTTGCTTTAGAAAGACGTCTGCGGCTTTGGGGGTCGATCCGCGGTTTCGAGATTGCTTTCGTGCTTCTCGTTGTCGTGGTGATTTCCCGCTCTCTACCGGTTCAAGAGTTGGCGCCATTCCTTTCTGCTGCGGTTATGGGCTTGCTTGTTTTTACTCTGGTAGATGGCCTCGGTACCTATCTCGACAACATTGCAGGCAAAACGACAGAGATCGGTGCCAAGGGGGGACTGGGTGCGTTCCTGTACCTTGAAGTGCTTGACGCGAGCTTCTCTTTCGATGGCGTGATTGGCGCCTTTGCGCTGACGACAAACATCCTGCTCATTGCAATTGGACTGGGTATTGGCGCCATGTACGTGCGCTCGATGACAATTATGCTAGTCGAACGCGGCACCTTGGCGGAGTTTCGATATCTAGAACACGGCGCGTTCTATTCGATCTTTGCGTTGTCTATCGTGATGTTTTTGCAGTCGATCGTGCACGTGCATGAACTGATAACTGGCGGCATCGGCATCGCGCTTATCAGCTTGGCCTTCTTCGCTTCCATTCTTCACAACAAGCGCGAAGCTTGAGTTTCCTCTCATCTATAGGACTTCAAAATGTCTCGTATCTATTTGAAAAAGGCCACTCTTACTTCCCGTTCCGACGCCGGCGACACGGCTAAAACGGTTGCGGCAATTCTTGCCGACATAGAGGCGAGAGGCGAAGAAGCCGCTTTGGAGTATGCCGCAAAGTTCGACAAATATGATGGGAATGTGCAGTTAACGCAGGACGAAATTGACGCTGCATGCGCGATGGTGCCGCAAAAACTCAAAGACGACATTCTCTTTGCACATGACAATGTTCGTCGGTTCGCTGAAGTTCAGAAATCCACCGTTGCGGATGTACAATTTGAGATCAATCCAGGGCTGCTCGCGGGGCAAAAAGCCATCCCGGTTTCTGCAGCCGGGTGTTATGTGCCCGCAGGCCGCTATCGTCATATTGCCAGTGCCATCATGACGGTCACCACGGCAAAGGTTGCCGGGTGTGCGCACATCACTGTGTGTTCAGCGCCCCAACCGGGCGTGGGTATTTTTCCTGCAATCGTATATGCTGCGCATGTCTGCGGTGCAGACAAAATCATGGCAATTGGTGGGGTTCAGGGCATCGCTTCCATGGCATTTGGCTTGTTTGGTCAACCAAGGGCAAACATCATTGTTGGGCCTGGCAATCAGTTCGTTGCAGAAGCCAAACGCACTCTCTATGGCCGCGTTGGCATCGACATGATAGCCGGACCGACAGATAGCCTGATCCTGGCGGACAAGGATGCTGATCCTCACATCGTGGCAACTGATCTCGTCAGTCAGGCAGAGCATGGATATAACTCGCCTGTTTGGTTGGTGACGGACCATCGACCATTGGCTGAAGACGTTTTGTCACGTGTCCCTGGCCTGATCGCAGACCTCCCGGAACTAAACCGCGAGAACGCAGAGGCCGCATGGCGCGATTACGCCGAAGTGATTGTTTGTTCTGATCGAGAAGAGATGGCGGCCACATCGGACGAGTATGCGCCGGAGCATCTGACGGTACAGGCTGATGACCTCGATTGGTGGCTAGATCGCCTCCATTGCTATGGATCGCTGTTCTTAGGCGAGGAAACAACCGTGTCTTATGGAGACAAAGCAGCAGGCACGAACCATGTTCTCCCTACATCAGGAGCGGCGAGCTACACTGGCGGGCTGAGTGTTCACAAGTACATGAAGATTGTCACGTGGCAGCGGGCAACGCGCGAGGGGTCCAAGCAAGTTGCCGAGGCCACAGCGCGGATATCGCGATTGGAAGGTATGGAGGGCCACGCACGCGCTGCCGATGTCAGGCTCGCGAAGTACTTCCCCGACGAAACCTTCGATTTGACCGCGCATGGCTGATTCCAGAGATCTCTTTGACCTTACCGGGCGTGTTGCGGTTGTGACTGGCGCGAGTTCCGGCTTGGGGCGCCGAGCCGCGCAAACCTTATGCGGGGCTGGAGCATGCGTTGTTGCGGTCGCAAGAAGAGAGAAAGAACTTCAGGACCTCGTCGTTGGCCTCAACTGCGAACGGGTGTCCTATATCGTTTCGGACATTGCTGATCAAAAAAAGCTGACAGAGTTCACAAAGGATCTCGCAGTTCCATTTGGGTCCCCTGACATCTTGGTACACGCGGCAGGGGTGAATACGAGACAGGAGGCGGACGACGTGACCCGCGAAGGGTGGGATAAAACGTTGGAGCTGAATCTGTCTGCGCCGTTTTTTCTGTCGCAAGCTCTTGTCGGGCCGATGAAAACGAAGGGCTGGGGGCGCATTGTGAATTTTGCGTCACTGCAGACCACAAGGGCATTTCCAGGTGGCATCGCTTATGGCGCGAGCAAGGCTGGCGTGGCGCAATTGACGCGTGCCATGGCGGAATCTTGGTCAAGATTTGGCATCACTGCAAATGCCATCGGCCCTGGCTTTTTTCCGACGGAGCTGACTCAGGCGGTGTTTCACGATCCCGAAAGGGGAGAGCGTAACGCGGCTCAAACTTGCGTGGGGCGCAACGGACGTTTGGAGGACATTGATGGCCCTCTACTATTCTTGTGCTCCGAGGCGTCCAGCTTTGTAACCGGACAAGTTCTCATGGTCGACGGGGGGTTCACGGCAAAATGAAAGCGCTGGTTTATGAAGGTGTTGAAACGCTCACTTTGCGTGACGTTGAAAGGCCGGTTCCAAAAAAAGGGGAGCAACTGATCCGTGTTCAGTCGGTTGGAATTTGTGGCTCTGATATGCACGCCTATTTCGGGCACGACGATCGGCGACCAGCGCCTCTGATCCTAGGGCACGAAGCGGCGGGTGTGGTCGAGGAAGGCCCTTGGAAAGGGCGACGTGTGACGATCAATCCTTTGGTGACATGTGGAGCCTGCCACTATTGCAATTCTGGCAGAGAAAACCTGTGTCCTGATCGGCAAATTATCTCGATGCCGCCGCGCGAAGGAGCCTTTGCTCAGTTCGTCTCCATTCCGAGTCAAAACTTGATCGAGGTTCCTAATGCTGTGCCGTTGGAAAAAGCCGCTCTTTGCGAACCCTTGGCGGTAAGTTGGCATTCGGCGACGTTGGCTTTGGGGCGCATCCATCCGGATGTGAAACGGAGTGCTTTGGTCATCGGTGGAGGCGCCATTGGGCTCGCGGCAGCACTGGCCTTGAAGGCAATGAGCGTTGAAGACGTTAAAATCACAGAACCCAACCCCTTGCGACGCAAATTTCTGGCGGAACGGTGCGGCTTGAAAGTCAGTAATGCGCCCGAGCACACTGCGCCAATTGTCATCGATGCGGTTGGGTATGGAGTGACACGGGCATCGGCCACAAAATGGGTGGAGCCCGGAGGTGTTATTGTCCATGTCGGTCTAGGGGACAGTGCTGACGGCTTGGACATTCGGCGTATGACGCTGCAAGAGATCACCTTCATCGGTAGCTACACGTACACAGCGAAGAGTTTTTCTGAAACGGCTTCGGCACTGTTTGACGGAAGGCTTGGGCCGCTCGACTGGTTCGAAACCCGCGCTCTCTCAGATGGGGCAAGAGCATTCGAAGATATTCACGCTGGGCGGGTTGCTTCGCCCAAGATCGTTTTAGATCCATGGGCATAAGCCGTTAGAGCCTGAAAGGAGCAAGACATGTATGACAGTATTCTCGTGCCATTGGCACTCGATCACGGAATATCAGCTCAAACGCTGGAAATATCTCGCGCTCTCTGCAGTGAGAAGGGGCAGATCACAGCTCTGCACGTTTACGAGGTGCCAAAGGGGTCTGTAAGTGTTTACATCGGTGAGGAAACGGTGGAGCGAGGTTTTGTTCGAGCGCGCCAAATCCTCAACGAGAAAGTCGCCGGCATGGAAGGTGTGCGCGCCGAGATCACGCGTGGACAAGCTCATCTTGCAATCATCGAGTATGCCGTAAAACACGGGCATGACTGCATCGTCATAGGATCTCACAAACCGGGTTTGGTTGATTACCTCATTGGCTCAACCGCAGCACGTGTCGTCCGCCATGCCCCCTGCGCTGTGCATGTTCATCGCGACAGCTGAAGTCAATCGTCAATCAGGAGGAATACATTGAATATAGACAAGAAAATCGCCGATGATCTCGTTGCCAACGACATTCGGTTTGTCACCACTGTGCCCTGCAAGCAACTCGCCGGCGTGATCGAAGAAGTCGACCGGCGGGACGACATTTTTCACATTCCCTCAAACAAGGAAGATGAAGGAATGGGACTTTGCGCAGGGGCCTGGATGGGTGGAAAACGTCCTGCAATCATCATGCAAAACACTGCAATTGGCGTCACCATTAACACGCTTGCCACGCTCATTCAGTATTACAGGATGCCGCTTCCTATGATCATTTCCTATCGCGGCGAGCTGCGTGAGCCCGTGGCTTGCCAGGTTGAAATGGCGGTGCACACCAAAGCGCTTTTGGCGCAGTTGAACATCCCCACCTACCACTTCCATTGGCAACAAGACGTCGAAGAGTTCGACAACATTCTGAAATACACCTTCATGTGCAACAAACCTGTGGCAATCTTGACTGACGCGAACTTCTGGGGAGGCTACGGCGACCAATGATCCGCTCTGAAATTCTTAAAGACATCGCGCCGATCCTTCGTGACCAACTTGTGGTCTGTAATATCGGGATTCCTTCGCAAGAACTGCATGCCATCGACGATCAACCGACAAACTTCTACATGCTCGGGACCATGGGGCTCGCTTCCTCGATCGGTTTAGGACTCGCGCTTGCGCAGCCAAAACCAGTCATCGTCATTGATGGTGACGGATCCGTTTTGACCAATCTCGGTACCTTGCCAACCATTGGGAACAATGCACCGAGCAATTACATCCTGATGATCATCGACAATGGATCCTATGGCTCAACCGGAGACCAGCCGACCTATTCTGGCATGAAAACAGACCTTGCAGGCATGGCGAGGGCCGCCGGTTGTGACAATGTGGTCGAGGTTCAGGACGTCGACACAGGCGAGGCCTTGCAGAAAGCTATAGAGGACGGTGTCGCCACTGTGATGGTTGTAAAGTGCGATAGTGGGAACGCCAAAATGCCTGTTATTTCAATGGATCCTGTTGTCATCCGTGACCGTTTCATGAAAGCCGTGGCTGGTTGATGCTCCAAAAGGAGATCCATTCGGCAGAGGATGCTCGGCAAATGGCCAAGCGTCGTCTGCCCAGAATGATCTTTGACTACATCGATGGCGCGGCTGGCAACGAAGCCGGAGCGTTGAGAAACCGCCAAGCATTGGACGCTGTGAGTTTAACGCCACGGATCTTGCGAGATGTCAGCACGCGCTCACTTGCAACGGAAGTGTTTGGCGCGAAAGCGGGTGTACCCTTTGGAATTGCGCCGATGGGGATGTGCGATCTGTCTGCGCCCGGAGCCGATCTGATGCTTGCGAGACTTGCGGCCAAGTACAAAGTTCCTGTCGGCGTTTCCACTGTGGCTTCGACCCCTATGGAGGAGATGATAGAGACCGCTGAGGGGCATGCCTGGTTTCAACTCTACTTCAGCGGTGACGGAGAGGGGACATTTCGGTTGGTCGATAGGGCAAAAAGCGCAGCGTATCAAACGCTTGTCCTGACCGTTGACGTACCGGAGGTCGGGAGGCGGCCAAGGGAGTTGCGCCATGGATTTAAGATGCCTTTCAGGATTGGGCCCCGGCAATTTGTGGATTTCGCGCTGCATCCTTCTTGGTCACTCAGAACTTTGAGGTCAGGGCGGCCAGATATGGCAAACTTCAGGAAGGACGGGTTTGACTTTGACCGAACGGAAAGCCGGGCCAAAGCGACTTGGGATACGTTGTCGGAACTACGGGAAAGGTGGCACGGTAAACTGGTCGTAAAGGGTGTCCTGGATGTTCAAGACGCTATTTGGTTGAAGGAACGCGGGGTAGATGCGGTGCAAGTTTCCAACCACGGCGCGCGCCAGTTTGATTGTGGCCCTTCGCCGATCGAGGTCGTTCCCAATTTCCGGTCTAAATTGGGAGCCGACTACGCAATTTTCTTGGATAGCGGCATCAGGTCTGGCAGCGACATTCTCAGAGCGATAGTTTCGGGGGCGGACTTTGTTTTTGTCGGGCGCATCCTTCAATTTGCCATTGCAGCAAATGGAGAGACGGGCCTTTTTCAAATGTGGAAAGTGCTGGAAGAGGAATTGAGCATTGCTATGGCAATGGTCGGTTTGTCCGGTTTGGAGCGTGACAGTACTGTGAAAGGAAGCCGCAGTTGAAGAGAACAAGTTGCTGACCCAACGTCCGGACATGCCCAAGAAATCTCCGTTTCTCTACTTCAAAACCAGTCCAGAGATTACCCGCCTTGCAGTGATGCTTTGCGTCCGTTTCCCGCGCTTGTTTCGCAATGAAGAGGATCTCCTGCAAGAACGCGGTGTCGATGAAAACCATGAAGCAGTGCGATACTTGTGGTATCGGTTAGGGCCTTCGTTCGCTTCTGAGATCAGCAAACACCGTATCCGTGGCACGAAACCTATTCGCTGGCGTAGGAATCTGAATGACGTTTTGGTGGGGAAAAACAGTGAGCGGCATTACCTCAGGTGTGTTGTTGACCACGAAGGCGAGGTGCTCGGTAGCTATGTTGCGAGGAAACGAGGCAAGAAGGTTACGCTAAAATTCCTAAGAAAAGCAATGCGCAAGTATGGTCAACCTGAAGTGATCGTGACGGACAGATTGAAGTCGTACGGGGTTGCGATGAAGGAACTCGGCAACGCCCACAAACAGAAAACGAGCCGTTGGCTAAACAACCGAGTTGAGAGTTCGCACCTGCCTTTTCGACGAAGGGAGCGGGCAATGTTGTGTTTCAGGCGCATGCGAAGTCTGCGGACATTCGCCGCCGTTCATGCTTCAGTCTACAACGTCTTCAACTCGGAGCGCAGCCTCTACTCCAGATCAAAATTCAAACTTAACCGTGCAGCCTCTCTGTCTGAGTGGCGCAGTCTCTGCGCGGGATAAAGACAGTGATGCTGTCTCACTTGACACGAGGTCGAGTTTGTCTGACCACGCCAATTAGGCCACGCCCGAGAAATCCGGGAATGGTCATTGCTCCTTATGTGGGTTCAAAGACGGCGCGCTGGATTGCTCTCGATTGAATGTTGCGGACGTTCGCACGCAAGCTGTCGAAAGTCCGCTACGGGCCGGTAGCTGACGTCGTCGAAAACGGCGGAAAGAGGTCTTTCGCTGAGGTTTGCACCAAGGTCTGAAAACCGCCAATGCAAAAGCTTTTTATTGGTTGAAGCCCGACACGTCTGCATTCAAATACGTCGCCCAAAATTTTAGACCTGTTCCTTCTTTCGATGTCGGCGCCCCCAAAGGCTCAACATTTTTCAGTGCACAAGTTTCTGAAAGGGTGCGCGCGTTCAGATTGGAGAAGCGGTCAATTCAACAGTCGTTGCGGATCGCCTTTCCGCCAAGCGACGACGTTTTCGACCGCTTGGCCGTATGCCAAGTCAAATAGCTCTTGTACCACGTAACCGGTGTGTCCTGTCAGGATCACATTTGACAACTTGCGGAGCGGGTGCGCGGTTGGCAGAGGTTCGATATCAAAAACATCCAGAGCGGCGCCCGAGATGTGTTGATCCTCCAGACATCCAATGAGTGCGGCTTCATCGATTATTTGGCCTCGTGAGGTGTTGATGAGAAACGCGGACTTTTTCATACCAGAAAGTGCGCGATCATCGATCAACCCGCGAGTAGTATCACTTAAGATCATGTGAACTGTGACAAAATCGGAGGTTTCGAAAAGCTCGGTTTTATCGACCAGAGTAGCTCCGTGCTCATCCGCACGTTCCTTTGTTAGATTCGGGCTCCAGGCAATGACATTCATGTCAAAGGCTTTGGCCGCGCGGGCCATCTTTGCGCCAATTTTGCCAAGCCCCAATATGCCTATGGTTTTGCCGTTCAATCCGACACCGGTGCGCGCTTGCCAGCCTCCCGACGCCATTGCTTGATGCTCCGCCGGAATTTGCTTGGCGAGCGACATCAAAAGCGCCCAGCTGTGTTCAAACGCGGCGTAGGGCGTCATTTGGGTGCCGCAAACATCGATGCCCTTGGCGCGCGCGGCGTTCATGTCGATGCTGAAATTCCGCATACCTGTCGTGATGAGCAGTTTTAGGTTGGGGAGCTGCTCGATGAGAGATTTGGGAAACGGGGTGCGCTCCCGCATTGCGACAACAACATCAAAGGGCAATAGCGCTTGAGCGCGTTCGGCTTCCGTGGCCATCATAGACGTCATAACAGGGGTTAGTTCAGCGTTTGGCAGTACACCCCAGTCGGCGGCGGTTGGTGCAGCGTTGGTATAGTCGTCCAGAATGGCGATGCGCATTTGTTTCCCAATCTCAATAGAAGCCGACCCCGTCACATCATTAACGATGCGGTGGCCTCGTTTACGGCCAGCGGCGTGTCATACAAAATTGCCAGGCGCAGGAGCGATTTTACGTCGACGTCGTGCGGCTGGGCTGCCAGTGGATCGATAAAGAAGACCAGCGCATCGATTTGGGCCTCTGCAATCATCGCGCCAATTTGTGCATCTCCGCCCAAGGGTCCGCTTTTGAGGCGGTGCACTTTAAGCGGCGTTTCATCTTGGATTCTGCCACCCGTGGTGCCAGTAGCATAGATGGCTTTATCGGCCAGTGCATCCAAGTGCGATTGCACCCAGGCGATCATTTGATCTTTCTTCTGGTCATGTGCCACCAGGGCAATGGTTTTCATTCTGAACTCCGTATTCGGGGTGAAAGCTTAGTCGTCTGAGCCAGTAAGATGCGAATCCGCCGCCCAGGTCCAGGCCAACGGGGATTTGCGTTTGAGCGCGCCGCTTAAGTGCTGACGCATCCGGAATGACGCGTCCACGGTGTTGCCGCGTTCCAGAAGCGACAGAATTTCGAGATGCTCCGTGCATTGTTCGATCAATCGGTCGCGGTTGACCTCAGCGCGATACTCCATCAGACGTCGCATGCGGTTAACTCGTTGCAGCGCCATGAAGAAAAACGGATTACCGGACAGCTTGATCAGCTCTTCGTGAAAAAGCGCACCATTGGACAGGAGCGTTTCGCCGGGCGCATTGGAGATGTCCATCTCCAGCATGTTCTCCTGAATGCGGCGCTGTTCGGCGAGCACCTTGTGGTCCAGTTCAAAGGAGGGCTCCAGCATCGCCGCGGGTTCAATCGCCATGCGGAAGCGGTAAATTTCGTCAAACGCTTCCGGTGTTTTGGCAACTGGCAAGAAGCGCCATCCATACCCTTCTTTGCGCTCTGCCCAGCCCTCACGCGCAGCGCGTACCAAGAGCTCGCCAACCTGCGCCTTGGTCCAGTCGTATTTTTGGCGCAGGAATTGCTCTGTGACCTCTTCGGGGATTTCGTTTTTTAGCCAATCGGCCGCAAGCGTTTGATAGTCATCCGTGTCTGCGAGTTCTTCGTTTTCCAAAGCGGCGCGCGCGGAAGCCGGTATTTCTTCCGCCACAAAGTACCCTCGATTGGGTTGTCGGGTGAGCACGCCCTGGGTTTCCAATGCCTCCAAAGCTTCTCGGATCGGGGTACGCGATACGCCATAGCGGTCGGCCAGTTGTTGTGCGCTGATATGGCTGCCCAAGGCCATGTTACCTGCCAGAATGTCTTGGAGCAGCCGGTTGGAGATTTTTGAAGCCAGGGCATTGGCGCGCATGATGTGGTCTTTCTGTGTATCCGTTTTGCGATGCGACGGCCAAATTGCTTTTTTGTTCGACCGCAATCCGAACTGTTTGGATTTTGGGTTATAAAAAGCCAGAATTATTGGTTTTGCAACGATATATTTGGTTTTTTGGAGTGTCGAAACGGCTCTGACAAGGTGAATTTTTGGGTGTCCACGACGTTCCTTATCAATCTTTAGGAGGGGTTCTCCGAGAATAAAGGTGAAATTTCAGTGTGTTAATGTGACTTTGCCGCCATGTTGGTTGCGTTGATATAGTGGCTTTGCTTTTTTGATCGCCAAAAAGCAATTTAATATTGGCTTTTGGGGGTTCAATATGCAATCACTTGGGGGCGGGGCGAGATTCGTCTTGCTTCGACATGCATAAATTCAGGGGAGGAGAACCTGTGTTCACAAAATTCACACGTATCGGCGTAATCGCAGTAGCGGCCACTTTGGCGGGCGCGACTGGGGGCATTGCGGATGGCTTCAAGGCGGAAAGCCCACAGTGCATCGCGCCTTCTAATCCAGGTGGCGGCTGGGACTTTATTTGTCGCACGACCGCGAAATACTTGTTTGATCTGGGAGTCATCGAAGACTCCATGCAGGTGACCAACATGTCCGGTGGTGGCGGCGGGGTAGCTTTTGCTCATGTCACCAAAGAGCGCAATGAGGACAACAATCTGATTGTGGCGGCCTCTATGTCGACCAGCGCCCGTATTGCGCAAGGCATTTATGAGGACGCGACTCAAGACGACGTGCACTTCCTGGCGACATTTGGCGCAGAATACGGTGCTATCGCGGTACGTGCGGATTCGCCCTATCAGACGCTAAAGGACATGATGGACGCCATTCTGGAAGATCCTCGGTCCGTTGGCATCGCAGGTGGCTCCTCCATCGGCAGCTTTGACCACATCAAGCCGATGCTGGTTGCGCGCGAAGCGGGCATGGAAGATGTCACCAAGCTGAAATACGTGTCTTTTGATGGCGGTGGGGAGGCCATGACCGGCCTGCTGTCCGGCGCAACCGAAGCGTTGTCCGGTGACTTCTCAGAAATGCTGGGTTTCCTGGAATCAGGGGACATCCGCATCATCGGCATCATGGCGCCGGAGCGTCTGACTAACTATCCGGATATCCCGACCGCAAAAGACCTGGGATATGATGTGGTGGGCGCAAACTGGCGCGGTCTCTACATGCCAGCGGGTGCGTCTGACGAAGCCAAAGAGTTCTGGTCCAATGCCATCAAAACCATGGCGGCCGACCCTGGTTTTCAAGCCACTTTGGAAGAAGCTGCAATTGCGCCTTTCAACAACTTTGATGACGACATGTACAAGTTCGTCGAGGGCAGCATTCAGGATGTCTACAAGCTCTCCAAAGAGATCGGCATCATTCAATAACCAATAGTTTTAAGCCGGTTAGCACCCGCTGGCCGGCTTGGATCAATGCTTCAGGGAGGCAAAAATGAGCGACCGCATATTTGGCGCTTTTGGATTGGCACTGGCTGTTTTTTACATCTGGGCCGCGTCCATCATCAAAGACAGCTTTATGGTCGACGTCGTCGGGCCAAGAGCATTCCCCTACATCGTTGGAACCATCATCGGACTTTGTTCGCTCTACTTTATCCTGCGTCCGGACGATGAACCGGAATGGCCGCACATGCGGGAGTTTACAGAGATCGTCTTCGCGGCCGCAGTCATGTTCGCGTATTGCTGGGCGTTGCCAGAATTCGGGTTCTTGATTTCCACAGTTTTTGCAACCGCTTATCTGACCTGGCGCCTTGGCACGGAGCCACTGTGGTCACTGGTTGTCGGTGTTGCAACGTCGGTCGGCATCTACGTCGTCTTCCACAAGATCCTCGGCCTTGCTTTGGCCAAAGGTCCCTTGGGCTTCTGAGGAAAGTATCATGGAAATCCTATCTCTTCTTGCGGACGGCTTCGCCGTTGCTATTACGCCGCAAAACCTCTTCCTCGCTGTTGCAGGTTGTTTTCTGGGCACGCTCATGGGCGCACTGCCCGGACTTGGTCCCGCCAATGGCGTGGCGATCCTCATTCCTATCGCCTTTTCGATGGGGCTTGGCCCAACGCCATCCCTGATCCTGTTGGTCAGTGTCTACTACGGCGCCATGTATGGCGGCCGTATCAGCTCGATCCTGCTCAATATTCCCGGTGACGAACCGGCGATGATGACTTGCTTGGACGGCTATCCAATGGCCCAACAAGGTAAGGCTGGCGAAGCTTTGTCTCTGTCTGGTGTTGCTTCATTTGTAGGCGCATTTTTTGCCACATGCGGATTGGTGCTCTTGGCCCCGCAGCTGGTGAAAATCGCTCTGTTGTTTGGCCCTGCCGAATACTTCGTCCTATTCACAGTGGCCTTTGCCACTTTGGGTGGTATCTCTTCGACAAACCAAGCCAAATCAGCCTTTGCCGCCGCACTTGGGCTTGGCATCGCAATGATTGGCAGTGACTCCCAAACTGGGTCGCAGCGGTTCACCTTTGACCACATCCACCTCTATGATGGAATCGACTTCCTAATTGCGATTGTTGGTCTGTTTGCGCTGAGTGAAGTGTTTATCTTCCTTGAGCATCATCGCTGCGGCGCCGTTGGATCGGCCAAAGCAACCAAAGTCGGTCGCATCATGCCGGACTTCAGCATGATCAAACGCTGCATTCCCTCGATGGCACGGGGTACCGGTCTAGGCTTCTTTGCTGGTGTATTGCCGGGGGCAGGCGCGTCACTGGGTTCGTTCCTTGCCTATTCTCTTGAAAAGCAATCGGTTGATCGGGACGGCAAAACCTTTGGCAAAGGCGATCCACGTGGTGTGGCCGCCCCCGAGGCGGGCAACAATGCAGCCTCTGGCGGCGCCTTGGTGCCCATGTTGGCGCTTGGCGTGCCTGGCTCTGGCACAACGGCAGTTTTGTTGGCGGTCCTGCTGCAGCTGAACATCACACCTGGCCCTCTGCTGTTCACCAAGAACCCGGATATCGTTTGGGGGCTGATCGCCGCACTGTTCCTGGCCAATTTCATCTTGCTGGCCATGAACATCCCACTGGTTGGCATCTTCACTCGCGTGCTGATGGTTCCGACACGCATCCTGATGCCGATTGTGGCGATGATCTCTTTCGTTGGTATCTACAGCATCACAGGTTCGAGCTTTGATGTGATGTTGATGGTGGGCTTTGGCATTGCCGGCTGGGTGCTGCGCAAGTTGGATGTGTCATTGGTGCCTGTGATCCTCGGCATCCTGCTTGGCAACCAGATGGAAGTGAACCTGCGGCGTGCCATGACGATCTCGGATGGCGACTGGTTTGTCCTTGTTGGAAGTCCCTTGGCCATCATCCTTTGGATCATCGCCATCACCGGATTTGTTCTGCCCATGCTGATGGGGCGCCGGATGAAAAAGCGGATGGAGAACGCTGGTTCTCACCATGAAGAAATTGCGGCAGGCGACTGACCTGCTGCTCCTCCCAATCTCACAATGACTGTGCGGCCAAGGCGGCACCAATCGGAGAAATACTATGCGTATCATGACTTTGCCTTGTGACGGCATTGGCCCGGAAATCATGGCGGCGACGCTTGAAGTGGTCGAAGCCGCCAACCAGAAATTTGACCTGGGCTTGACCTTCCACGAAGAAGAAAGTGGTTTCACCAGCCTCAAAAACCACGGTATCACCCTGCGTGACGAAGTGCTGGAGCGTGCCCGTACGGGGTTTGACGGCGTGATCCTTGGAACCCAATCGCACATGGACTATCCGCCGGTTGTCGAAGGGGGGCGCAACGTCTCTGCAGGCTTTCGCATTGGACTGGATCTTTATGCCAACGTGCGCCCGGCACGGAGTCGGGACTTCTTGCAGAACAAGGCAGAAGGCATGGATCTTGTGATCATGCGCGAAGCCACCGAGGGCTTTTATCCAGACCGCAACATGTATCAAGGCGTCGGCGAAATGATGCCCGATCCGAACATGGCGCTGTCGGTGCGGAAAATCACCCGCAATGGGTCTATGCGGATTTGCCGCGAGGCCTTCAAACTGGCGATGCAACGCAAGAAAAAGGTGGCGGCAATCCATAAGGCTAACTCCTTCTTGATGACCGACGGCCTGTTCCTTGAGTGCTTCCGGGAAGTGGCCAAAGACTTTCCAGAGGTAGAAACCGAGGAACTAATCGTGGACGCGTTTGCGGCGCTGTTGGTGCGCAAGCCTGAGACCTATGACGTTGTCGTGGCGACCAATTTCTACGGTGACATTCTGTCAGATTTGGCGTCTGAGCTGTCTGGCTCCCTTGGGTTGGCTGGATCCATTAACGCCAATGCGGAAACCGGTCTCTGCTGTGCGCAGGCGCAGCATGGATCGGCTCCGGACATCCAGGGACAAAACGTGGCCAATCCGACCTCGCTTATCTTGTCAGCGGCAATGATGCTGACCTGGCTCGGAGAGCAGCGAGGTGTGGCCAAGTTGATGGAAGCGGGTCAAGCCATTGCCGATGCAGTTGATGCGGTCATCGACGAGCCAGCCAATCGCACGCGCGACCTTGGCGGCTCCGTGAACACCGATGCCTTTGGTCGTTTGGTGGCCGAGGCAGTTGCGGCCAAAGCCCTGGCTGCCTGAGTTCCTCCAGTGAGCGCATGCTCACATTGACTGGCGGCGCCAGCACGACATTGGCGCCGCCGCATATCTGAGGGAAAGACAATGACACGCAAACCCAGACTGGCCTTGATCCACGCCACGCGCGTGGCCATTGACCCAATTGAATCCGCGGCACAGAAGCTGTGGCCAGAGGCGGAAACCGTCACCATTCTCGAAGAAGGCCTCTCCGCCGACCGGCAGAACGACGCAGAGCTCAGCTTGGATCTTTGGGACCGCATCATTGGACTGGCGCGATATGCCGAGGATATCCGCGCAGATGCGATCCTGTTCACTTGCTCCGCATTTGGCCGCGCCATTGAGGACGCCGCCGATGGCGCCAAAGTACCTGTTCTGAAACCCAACCAAGCTATGTTCACCGAAGCTCTGGCGATTGGGACCCGTGTGGCCATGATCTACACCTTCCCTCCAGCGGCTGAAGGCATGGAAGAAGAATTCCGCGAGACCGCCAAGGCAAGTGGAAGCGACGCCCAGGTAAGGTCCTATTTTTGCGAAGGCGCATTGGCAGCCAAACACACGGGAGATGATGCGAAGCATGACGCGTTGATCGCTGCAACGGCGGCCAGCATTGCCGACGCAGATGTCATACTCCTGGCGCAGTTCTCGATGGCAGACGCCGCAGGCTTGGCACGGGAAAAGACTAACATCCCAATCCTCAGCAGCCCGGATTCCGCCATTTTGGCAATCAAAGAACGGCTGCAACAACAAGAGAAAGACATCGCATGCTGATTGGCGTGATTGCCGACGACTTCACTGGCGCAAGTGATATTGCCAATACATTGGTGAAGGGTGTGGCCCCGGAGGGTGGGCTCAAAACGGCGCAATTTTGCGGCATCCCAACCGGCGAGATTGGCGATGGCATTGAAGCTGGGGTGATTTCCCTCAAAAGCCGGACGGCCCCGGTTGAGGACGCCGTCTCAGAAAGTTTGGCAGCTTTGGAATGGCTGCTGAGCCAAGGCTGTAAACAAATCGTCTTCAAGTATTGCTCCACCTTTGATTCCACACCCGCTGGGAACATCGGCCCAGTCGCTGACGCCTTGGCAAAGGCGCTGGATGCCAAAGGAGTAGTCGTCTGTCCGGCATTTCCGGGCACGGGGCGGACAATCTATCAAGGGCACTTGTTTGTCGGAGATCGTCTGCTGAATGAAAGCGGGATGCAAAACCACCCATTGACGCCCATGACCGACCCAAATTTGAGCCGGGTTTTGCGGCGACAAACGGCCAGTTCCGTGGGGTTGGTTCCGCTGGCGCAGGTGCAAGCAGGTGGCGCGACGCTGCAAAGGGCATTTGAGTCCGCGACGGAGCGCTTCCTTGTAGCGGACGCGGTGGCTGACGCCGATCTGCTGCGGCTCGGCCAAGCTCTGTGCAGTGCGACTTTGATAACGGGCGGGTCAGGCATCGCGCTGGGTCTGCCCCGTAATTTCCATCAGGCCGGGCTGGCTGGTGCACAGGACGTGGAAGCAGAAGCAACAGTTTCCGGGCCCGAAGCTATTTTGGCTGGGTCTTGCTCCGGCGCCACGCGAGGCCAGATTGAAGAGCACGAGCAAGCACATCCAACGCTGGCCATAGATGTGCCTGGCGTAATGGAAGGAACAGTTACAGAAGACACGCTCCTTGAGTTTTATCGCGCCAACCAAGGCAAGGCACCTTTGGCCTATTCAGCGGGCAAACCGGACGCTGTCGCTGAGATTCAGGCGCGCTTTGGGCGGAAGGCGGTGGCGCATCGCTTGGATGCATTGTTTGCCAATGTCGCGCGTGCGTTGGTGCGAGCTGGTTATCGACGGATCGTGGTGGCCGGTGGGGAAACTTCCGGTGCGGTGGCGCAAGCCGTCGCGGAGGCATTGAATGTCTCTGCCATGGTGGTGGGGCGGGAGATTGATCCGGGCATTCCTATTCTGACCTTGGGTGAGGAGGTGCCTGTGACTCTGGCCCTCAAGTCCGGCAATTTTGGCGCATCTGACTTTTTTGCCAAGGCCCTCACCATGATGGAGGGGGCGCCATGACGGATCAGGAACGTGAATTACGCGCGCAGATGTCGACGCTCTGCGCGTCGCTCTTTGCTCGAGGGTTTTCTGTTGGCACTGCCGGGAACGTGTCGGCAAAACTGCCGGACGGGATATTGATGACGCCGACAAACTCTACACTTGGGGCCATCGGTCCGGATCGCATCGCCAAGCTGGATCTCGACGGCAACCATGTGAGTGGAGACAAACCCACAAAAGAAGTCTTCCTGCACCAAGCATTCTACGAAACGCGACCACAGGCAGGCGCTGTTGTGCATTTGCACTCCACTTGGGCGACCGCACTTTCTTGTTTGGAAGATGTCGACCCAGAGGACTGTATACCACCGCTGACGCCTTATGTGGTAATGCGAGTCGGCACCGTGAAACGCGTGCCCTACGTGATTCCAGGCGATCCAAAATCCGGCAATTTGATCCGTTCTCTCAACGGAGAATGCGCCGCGGTTCTGCTTGCCAATCATGGCCCGGTGGTGTCCGGCAAGGATTTGTTTTCGGCAGTCTGCGCCGCCGAAGAGCTTGAAGAAACCGCCAAACTCTTGGTCGCGCTTAAAGGGCAGCAAGCCACATGCCTGACGCCGGAACATGTGGCAGAGATCAAACAAACATTTGGCCAGATTTAGGCCGACAACTGTGACCAAACCGACGTCGGACATGCAACGATGAATGCAATTTCAAAGCAACTCATAACTGTGCTGACTGCTGGTCTTGGCGGCTGGTTGGTAAGTCGCACTGGCATACCATTGGGCTGGATGATCGGCGCAATGCTGGCAACTGCCGCATTGGCACTATCAAAGCTTCCGATGCAGCAACCCTCTGGAGTGTTCAATGTTGTGCGTGCGTCTGTTGGCGCGATGCTGGGCACGGCCTTCACATTAGAATTGATCACGTCGTTTCCGCAGTGGTGGGCCTCGATCACTGGCTTATTGATTGCGATGGCGGTGATGTTTGGTCTGGCCTTTGTTGCATTGCGCAAGGTTGCGCGGTTTGACCGACCGTCTGCGTTGTTGTGTTCCATTCCTGGCGGTATCGCAGAAATGATCCTGCTTTCGGAGAGCGCTGGCGCGGATCAAACTCGGGTTTCTATTGTGCATGCGCTGAGAATTTCGCTGACCATTCTGATTCTTCCGTTGTTGATTAGCCTCACCACCGGGTTGTCTGTTTCCTCGGCTCAAGCGGCGGAAGGAGTGACATTTACGGTGCTGGATCTTTTTTGGTTTGCGCTCAGCGTAGGCGCTGGGTTTTTGGCGAAGCGGTACCTGAAAATTCCAGCTCCACTTGTCGTGGCGCCTATGGTGGTCAGTGGTGCATTGCATGTCAGCGGAGTGAGCGGCTTTGTCGTGCCTGGTGCCCTGTCGGATGCGGTACAGGCCTTCATCGGGATCAATGTCGGCGGTCGCTTTGCAGGGGTCACGGTTAAAGCGCTGTCAGCGGTTTTTGGCTCCGCTGTGTTAGTCGTGGTGGTTCAAATCTCGGTTGCCTATTCAGCAGCGACTTTGGTCGCACAATCGATGGGGTTTGATGTCCTTACTATGACTTTGGCCTACGCTCCGGGCGGACTTGCAGAAATGTCTCTCATTGCGGTGGCAACGGACGCAGATCCAGCCGTTGTCGGCTTGCACCACGTGATACGGGTCTTGGAGGCGTTGATTGCAGCTCCGATATTGCTAAGGATTTTTCAGGAACCAAACAAGAATTAGACCCGATCTGGAGTTCGGTCCGTGCACCGGTTCTTTGGCTCCCAAGATTGAAAACCTTCAAAGTCTATTTCGGACAGTTCTTGGCCGCGCTGCTACCTCTGATTTCGGCAGAAGCGGCCTTTCATTGCGGTAGTGTTGGACGGCCCTGAGGTTTAGATTTCTACCGCCTGGGCAATCGCCAACCGAAGGTGGCAATGTGCACAGAGCAGAGTTTGGAAAGTCAAGCGGGCGATCCTTTGCGGGCGTAGCTCATTTGAAAATCAAAGGCCGGTTTGTTCGCGAAAGCACCAATTGACTCACGCGCACTTGGACACATCTTTACTTGGTGGCGCGCCCTTTATGGCTTGTGCGCACTCCAGAAACCTGGCCTAGGAGCCGCGCACATTTTAGGGGCCGTTTGCCGCACCGTGGACGGCATCGCTAAAACACCGCCACATGTTTGATGCGCGCCCCTTTTATGGGTGTGATCACAATCTCAACTGGGGCTCTGTTTCCGTAGTGGGATAGGCTGCTTCTTAAGCTAGATGCGCGCATGTCGACAGGAACAGAGTTTCGGCGTCCGAGATAAACTTTGGCAGTTGATCCATTATCGAAGCGCACCTCCAAGTTAAAACTCTGTTTGGCGATATCCTCGGCCTCTATTTCGATGCCGGAAGTTGTCACGCCCTCTGCAAGTTTGACTAGGGTTGCCTGAGATTGTTTTTGCAATTCAGCGGCCTTGATTGGTGCGCGGCTTTCGCCGAGGGCGCCCAGCAATTGGCGTAAAAAGGATTGCGAGTTGAAGCTTTCAGTATAGGGCAGCTCCCAAACCACAAGGTCGTGATTTTTACGATCCAATGCACCGGACATCACATAGGCTTCAATGGCACCAATTGGGCCTCCGCCGGATACGGAGAAGTTCTCGACATCAGCATCAAAGGCGCGGGCCAACGCGTCCGCGACCCTATAGTGATCTCGTTTGTAGCGATTGGAAAAACTGCTTCCAAGCAGGGCAATTGCGGGCCCGTCCGCGAGCGCGTCCAGAAGGTCGCCACTTCGCGACAGGTCGAAAGTTGCTGACGTTTCTGGGGGCAAGGCTGTTCCACATGCCTTGTGAACAACTTCGGCAAGGGACCCTTCTTCCTGTATCGCGCCCGAGGCCTCAAGGTCCCGGAAAGCCAGGTCTCCATCATTGGTAAAAAGATCAGGTGCTTGTGTGTTCACGGTGTGTGCGAGTGCAGTGGCGCTCACGGCGCTTCCGACGGCGGTCCAGTGCGTGTCGCGCCGAAAATAGAAGCGGTCCCTGAGGTCGGGGTCGGCCAGAGCCACATCTGACAGGTTAGGCACAATGGCGCCCGTGCTTGCGAGCTGCTCGATCAATTTGTCAAATGATGAGCGTGCGTCTGCCACGCTGTAAAGGTACTGCCCCATGGCCGCATCGAGGTTGTCTTGCCCGGCGATAACCGGTCGGGGCGGCGCGACCACAATGGCCAGAGGCACGTCACGAGCCGCAAATTCGTCAACGATGGCTTGGACCAGTTTTAGTGAAGATGACTTCATCTCGTAGCGGTCTTTCAACTGGTCCTGCGTGAAGACCCAGCCACTAGCTTGATTGCTGTAGATTGGGGCTATCTTTGCGTATTTTTTGGGAAGAGCTTCTCGGTTGAGAAGGTTTTCGCAATAGGGAGCGGATTGCGCGGCAGAGCCTAGAACAAGGCTCGCGATCAATGGGAGGTGAAATTTCATGGGAGCTTTCTCCGGCTGGTCAAATAACGTTCAGGAATCTCCCAGACAACGATGGACGGGAGCGACGAAAGGTTGGAGCGCTCCTCCAGGAACACATCCATTGGTTTGAAGGGGCCTTGGCCAACGCGGCTGAGATTGAGAACGTCGGCCTGCAGAGCCTGTTTCAGGAAGCCTTCGAAGTGGAACTCTGCTTTAGCCGAGTAACTCGTGCCTATGAGGGCAACAGGGGTATCGGCAGCGCCAAACAGTCCTCCGGATGAGGTCACGGTGGTTTCGAACGTATTGATGAGTTCGGCTGATGGGCCCACTCGATCCCGATAGCGACCGGTCGCGACAAACGGCAATAAGTCACCGTCAAATGGTGCCGCGCCTTTTGCAATGGTGGTCACCTGCGCCTCCGGTAACGTTGTGTTCTCTAGAGGCTTGGCGATGGCTGCCGCTGCGCTTTGCGCGCCTTCCGGGCTCCAGTGGGTGTCTGTGCGCATGAAGCTGCCTTCAAACCGAAGGGCTTTGCGCAGATCAATCTCAATCAACTCGGCCGCGCGGATCGTGGCGAGGGCCGCATCATAACGTGTTTCAAAGCCTTCGGATCGCCCGCGCTTTAGCCGGTGTGCGTGAATGCGTGCCTTGTCGGGAATGATCACAGGGACGAGCGTTATGCCGTCCGCCGCCAACGTGTCGGTGACCCGCGCCAACTCGGTTTTGAGATCGCGGGGGGTGTCCGGCTCGGTGAATTCTTCGGCGGTGAAGAGCCAGCCGCCGTTGCCAGAAACCGCCCCTGTTGCGGGTTGACGAAAGAATACCCATTTGGCTGCAGACCACAGTGCAACCGCGCTTTCATGGGCCGGGACAGAGGTTTCGAAGCGGTCCTCATAGCCTCTTTGATAGGTGCCATTTGCCCATCCCTTTGATGTATCACCCGCATCGGTGTGCGAAAACGCCGTGACCGAGAGGCCTGCCAGAAGCGCGGCGATCCCGAGTGTGCAAAGGCTGTCCAATGAAGCTTGCATAGGATTGCTCCCTAAAACTGAAAGTAAAGGAAAGGGCTGTTGGTGCGCGCCTGCAGAGCGACAAAACAGAGGATCGATAGCAGGGCGGATTGTAGCGCTGGTGAGAGCGTCCGCTTGGGAAGTGCCAAGCGCGGACCGATAGAGAAGGCGACCCCTATAAGCAGAAAACACAATTCCGTTGTAGTGGTGAGCGTGATCAACTCCGGTCGCATTGCGATGCCATGTGCGCCAAACATGCCCGCATACATCGCACCGGCATCGGCAAGCGTCTCCGCGCGGAACACAACCCAGCCAAGCATGACGCACACCATGGTCAGCGGCCAGGCAACGGCCTTTGGCCACACCGTTTCCTGGTGTTTTGCGCCCAAGGCCCGCTCAATTGCCATTAGGCTACCATGCCAAATGCCCCAGACCACAAAGGTCCAATTGGCGCCGTGCCAAATCCCTCCCAGAACCATTGTCAAAAGCAGATTGCGATACGTCTTAACCTTGCCGCTCCTATTGCCGCCCAAGGGCACATAGAGATAGTCGCGCAACCAACTGGACAGGCTGATGTGCCAACGGCGCCAGAACTCGGTGATGGACCGGCTGACATAGGGCACGTTGAAGTTTTCCGGGAAGTGGAACCCAATCATCAGACCCAAGCCAATCGCCATGGCTGAATAGCCTGCAAAGTCGAACAACAGCTGAATGGAGTACGCTGCGGCGCCGAGCCAGGCTTCCGCCATTGTCGGGTCGGGCAAAGCGAACATCCTGTCTGCGAGTGGCGCGACGCTATCCGCCACAAGTAGCTTCATTGCCAGCCCTTGCAGAAACCTACGAAGGCCTATTGAGAAAAGCGAAAGCGTGTGAGTGCGGTGCTCAAATTGATGCGCAAGGTCCTTGTAGCGCAGCACCGGTCCGGCGATCAGCTGCGGGTACAATGACGAGAACGCGAGAAAGTCCGAGAGCTTCCTAGCGGCAGGCGCATCGCCGCGCGCCACATCAACCACATAGCTGATGGATTGAAACGCCAGGAACGACAGCCCGATTGGCAGGATGATCTCCGGTACAATCAGGGTCTCCCCACCCAGCGCCGTATTGAGGTTGCCAAGCAGAAAGGTTGTGTATTTGAACCAACAGAGGACGGCGAGGTTAAAGGCAACCCCAAGCCTGACCGCCCATGCCTTGATTCTGGGGCTATTGGTTCTTGATGCAACGCGGCCCGCAAGGTAGCTGCCACCGGCGATGGCGTAAAGCACGACAAGGGCATCGGCGCGCCACCAGGCGTAAAACAACGTTGAGGCCAGCAGGATCAGCCAGTTCCTAAGAGCTTTCGGCAGCGCATAGTAGGCGGCCAGAAAGCACGGCAAGAAACCGAACACGAAGATGGGGGTCGAGAAAACCATTCCATCACTCCCCGATATTGGGGCCAAACCGATTTTCTATGAGGTCCGCTCCGTCAGGGCGCGCCACAAACGTGAGGTTCTGCCCTCTTCGCAGTTGAATATCGAAACTCCCAAGGACGGCCCCTGAAGAGGTAATGACCGAAAGTTTGGCGGCGACAGGATTGACGGTTCTGCCACCAGCGCTGTTGACGTCGGTATTGCCGATAACGTCGATGTTTTGCTCCGCCAGCACCAGTCGCGCGTGACTATCTGAGAGGTTTAGCAGTGTTAGAAGTACCTTTGATCTGTCTCCTCGATCCGGCTCTCGAATAATATGGACATTGCCTGTTGCATCAACGGCTGCCGTGTAAAACGATCCTACATGCCCGCCATCGGTCAGAGCCGCAGAGACTGAAAAATAAACGTAACCGGGCTCTTCAGGAATTTGGATTCCCAGTATTCCCGGCGCGGTTTCTTCCTCAATCCATCGAACAAATACCGCGTCCTCGGGCGGTGGGGCGTCATAGAGTTCGTTGTCGGCCGCCCAAATAGGACCTGGCAGCAATGAAACTGCAAAAATTACAATCGCTGAAAACTTTGATCGGTGCATCGAGGTACTCCCTTTCGAAAAGGTCTATCGATACGTGGGCGCCTCTGGGCAGCAGCTAAAGGATACTCACCTATCTCCAAAGGTTACCGGGCTCCTCTTTGGGGGCTGAGTTGGCAAAACCCTGTGCGGGCCTGGCGCTGCACTAGGCTGTACTGTGTTTGCCGTCAGCGCCTATGGGTCCAAATAGGGCGATTTGATAAGAGAGTATTTCTGGCTCATCGTGACCACCGAGGAGTGGACGATGAGGAAGCAAACCAAGAGCCCCGGCGAGAAGATCGTCAAAGACATCGAACGGGCAACCCGCAAACAATATTGAGCTGAAGAGAAGATCAGGATCGTGCTGGATGGCGTGCGTGGCGAAGATAGCATTGCGGAGATTTGCCGCCGTGAGGGGATTTCCCAGGGTGTTTACTACAAGTGGTCGAAGGACTTCATGGAAGCTGGCAAGAAGCGGCTCGCTGGTGATACGACCCGTGCTGCCAACACTGATGAGGTCAAGGAGCTTCGCCGTGAGGCCAAGGATCTCAAGGAGGTGGTTGCGGAGCAGACGCTTGAACTGCGCCTTCTCAAAAAAGCATGCTCGGGGATGGGGACGACCGCGAATGAGGTATGCTGCATCTGAAAAGCTGGAGATCATTCGACTGGTCGAAGAAAGCCATCAATCGGCCCGTCGGACACTGGCCAAGCTGGGTATTCCTCGTACCACACTATCGGTGGTATGATCGGTATCTGCGGCGCGGTGAGGCTGGATTGCGGGACCAATCTCCCAAGCCAAAACACGTCTGGAATCGCGTGCCTGACAAGGTGAAGCGCAAGGTTGTCGACTTCGCTTTGAAAGAGACAGAGCTGTCGCCCCGTGAGCTGGCCGTAACGTTCACGGATCAGGAACGTTACTTTGTGTCAGAATCCACAGTATACCGCACGCTTAAAGCGCATGAGTTGATCACCAGATCGGCGTTCATTGTCCTGAAGGCGGCCGGTGAGTTCCAGCACAAGACGACTGGGATCAACCAGCTTTGGCAAGCAGACTTCACCTACATCAAAGTACTGGGCCTTTCGGGACATTGCTTCGAAATACCCTGTCGGCTGACAGCTGGGGCTGGTTCTATCTCAGCACGGTTCTCGACGATTACAGCCGCTACATCGTCTCATGGACGCTCTGCACAAATATGCGAGCCGAGGATGTAACCGACACGCTGGAATTGGCATTGCAGGCATCAGGTTGTGATCAGGTTCACGTCGTTCACAAACCGCGTCTGCTCAGCGATAACGGCTCCAGTTATGTGTCCGGAGAATTGGCCGAATGGTTGCAGGACAAAGGTATGAAGCACTCTCGCGGCGCGCCATATCATCCGCAAACGCAGGGCAAGATCGAGCGTTGGCATCAGACTTTGAAGAACCGCATCCTGCTGGAAAATTACTTCCTGCCAGGTGATCTCCAAGCTCAGATCGCAGCCTTCGTCGACCACTACAATCACCAGCGCGACCACGAGAGCATCAACAACGTCACACCCGCTGACGTCTATTTTGGGCGCGATAAAGCACTCTAAAACAACGCGAAAGGATCAAACGAAAGACACTCGAAGCGAACCGATTGCATCACAGACAACACGCCGCATAATCAAACCAACCAGATGAGCCAAACTCTCTCTTAGTTTAGGCCGCTCTTGGTTCCAAAAATCCTGACTACGGACAGTTGAGGGAGTTGCTCCTTCAAATGGTCGTCGACTTTTGGATTTACAGGAGGGGGCGGATACGATGGCAAAGAGGCAACGCCAGATGGCGGGCGGTTTGTACCACCGATTGCTGTCGTCGTGATGCTGGTTCGTTTGGCCAAAATGACTGCCTCCCCAAAAATGGGCGACAAGGATTTTAGCGCGCTTGGAGGTGACGTATGCGGAAGTCCTGGGGTCCGCATCTGGTTGGCTGATCGTTTATGTGGATAACTCGAAACCTTCGAGGGGGGCTAGGTTCAGGATCCATTGATTTCCGCCGTGCGGTGTGATTCATCGCTCAAAAAATACGCAGTGAACATGTCCGATCTTTTCTGGTTGAACAACAAGCAGATGGCCCGTCTGGAACCCTTCTTCCCAAAGTTCCATGGAAAACCACGTTTGGATGATCGCCGGGTGCTGAACGACATTAACTTCATCAACCGCAACGGATTACGATGGCCAAATGCACCCAAGGAATACGGCCCGGACAAGGCACTCTACAATCGCTGCAAGCGGTGGAGCGACAAAGGCATCTTCGCAGGGGTACTGATTGGTTTGGCCGCTGATCATGGCGAGGAGAAGGCGGTCTCAATCGACGCGATGTGTCTGAAAGCCCACCGCACAGCGACCAGCATGGCCGCGAAAAAAGGGGGCGCCACGGGTGCCCCGGTACCAACAACACACTAACGCCCGCCCCATTTCCAAACAATGCCAGTACGTGGTTTTTGTGAGAAAGACACAAATGCCATTGGGGCTGGGTTTTCAGGGAGCCCCAAGTCCAAAAGGCTATTCAACGATGGGTTGGGTAAAATGAGGCGTGAGGATCCCAAATAGACGTGCCATTTCATAGATCCTTAAGGTTTTCTGTACAAAATTAAAGGATTGGTTCGAAAGGACGCTTTGGTGTCGGTAAATGATCTTCTTTCTTCGGTTCTGCTGACCCAGCGAGATCCAGCTTTTGTTCTGGCGCTGGAAGGCGCGGGGGGGCTTGCGTCTGCGAAGGTGGTTTGGATCAATTCTGCCTGTACCAAACTGGTTCATCGCCCAGACGGAGAATGCCTTAACAGTTCACCGTTGCATTTTCTAAACGGCAAAACGGCGGATTTTCTGCAGAAAGCCCTGATAGAAAAGAAGACGGATACGGTCCGGTTGAGAAACGCACTAAACGTGTCAGGTGCTGATAGCGATAGGCGGTGGTTTGATTTCGAGGTCGCACTCCCTGCCCAACTTGGGGCTGACGACGCGCATATTTTCTGTTGCTTTGTTGATGTAACCGAACGTGAGACACTTCGGGTGCGCTTGAAGGCAACACAGGGTGAGGTCGAAACAGTGAAATCCCGTTTCGAGCATGCGGTGAACTCAATTCCTGAAGGTTTCGCGATGTTTGATCGCGACGACATTTTGGTCGCGTTTAATTCGAAATACACAGAGCTCTATAAACATTCTGCGTCAGCAATCAAAGTTGGAGTGACGTTTGAATCGATCATGCGGTATGGGATCGAAAATGGGCAATATCCCGAAGCAGAAGGCCAAGAGGACGCCTGGTTGGCGGAACGTCTTGACCGTGAAAACAGAAAAAGAGCCCCTGTCGAGCGCAAATTGCCAGGTGGCAAGTTTCTACGTATTCAGGAAGTGGAAAGCGAAAACGGCGATCTTGTGGGTTTGCGTTCGGATGTGACGCAGTACTACGAGTATCAGCAGGAGTTGGAGCAAAAAGCAGGAGACCTTGCGAAGGCAAACGAGGAGGCAAAAGCGGCAAGCCTGGCGAAAGACCGGTTTTTTGCCCGAATGAGTCACGAACTCCGCACGCCCATGAATGGCATCCTCGGCCTGACGGAGGTGTTGCAACACAGTGCATTGAACCCGCAACAACGCTCCTACCTGAAAACCATCGCAGGCTCGGCGACCAGCCTCTTAGGTATCATAAATGACATTTTGGATTATTCCAAAGCGACCGAAGGTAAATTCACCTTTGCCAATGAGCGGTTCTCATTAAAGGATACCATTTATGAAGCGGCCGGGCTGATACAGCCGTTGGCACATGACAAGAACCTAGACTTCTGGATAGAATACCCACCCGCGATGCCGTCTTATTTTATCGGTGACAGTGCGCGTATCCGGCAGGTTCTCCTCAATCACCTTGGGAACGCGCTAAAGTTCACTGACAAGGGGCATTTCGGTTTGCGAGCAGCCTGTGAAATTGTTGACGGCACGGCCCAGCTGTCATTGGCGATTGTGGACAGCGGTCGCGGTATCCCCAAGGATCAAATGAGCACGTTGTTTTCCGCGTATGAGCAAACCCAACAAGCCTCGGAAAACGCAGTTGAGGGGACCGGGTTGGGTCTCGCGATCTCCAAGGTCTTGGCCGAGCAAATGGGAGGCGCGATCGAAGTCACCTCGCGTGTTGGTAAAGGGTCCTGTTTTGTTGTGACCCTGAATTTGCCTGTCTGTCCCGGCGCGAGACCAAAATCAAGCGAGCGGCATGGGCGGGCGCCGACCTACGATGTGGCTATTGTGGGGCCTCGAACTGAGTCAAATGAAGTCCTGGAACGAACTTTGATGGCGATGAATTGCCGCGCGTTTGCATTTGAGAATGCTGAACAGCTTCTGAACAACGGTGGACAATTCCATACGGTCATCTGGGATGGTGATCACGTTGACCGTAAGGAGACGGCTTTTGGGGCAGTGTTCAACAAACAGTCGGCCCATTGTGCGCATGCCTTGATGGTTTCAACGCCCCTCCGGTTTACTTCTGCTGAAACTGACCTCGTAGATTTTTCGGCGACTTGGCTCAAGCCGGTGAGAAGTGAAGAAATTGTACAGGTTCTCCATCCCGAAATAAGGACAGATCTGGGGCGTTCCGTCGATGGCAAGGAAACGGCCAGCTTGGAATCCTGCAAAAACACTTTGGGTTCAGGACGGGTTCTCGTCGTCGATGACAACAGAACCAATCGGCTGGTGGCCGGAAAACTACTGGAAACAGTGGGGGTTATGGTGGATTTTGCCAGCAACGGGTTGGAGGCGTTGGATTTATACAAGGCGTTACGGCCCGCAACGATTTTTATGGATGTATCAATGCCCGTTATGGACGGAATTGATGCCACTTCTCACATCCGAAAACTTGAACTGGATCTGGGGCTCCCACCGTGCAAAATCTTTGCGCTGACGGCAAATACGCACAAAACTCAAGTGGAGTTGTGCCTGAGGTCCGGCGTTGACGGCGTGATTGGCAAACCTGTAAAGCGGAACGAATTGATTGAGGCGATCAGCCATCCGATCACTCGCGATTACGGCTATCTGAACAGCGAAAAAGTTCATGAACTAGACGCCCGCAGCCACTGAGATCCGGGGAGATTTCCGTCCGTGTATTGCGGTTGCGTGCGGAATGTGACGGTATCGTTTTCTGACTGCCGTAAATTTTCGTTGGTACTAGGACAATACTGTGATTGTCGGAATTGCAGGTTGGGGAGGCTCGGTTCTTAGTAGCCTTTGCCAACATACGCGGCGCTGTTCACTCGAACGTAAGCTGTAGGTCTCTGTTTGGTGATCTTCAACAAGAAGCGGACGTGGTGTCCTTGTGAGCTCAAGGTCAAGATGCACTGGAGGTCGAACAGGCGAACGGATGCATGAATGTGTCTGGGTGGGACATCAGTATGCCTGTTTCACATCTTCCACCTCTTTCCAGAAGACCGAAAGTGTTCTGTCTGAGATACAGGGCCAGTATTCCTCTGAACCAGACTTGTCGTTCAGCATCTGGCCTAATTTTGCGGCAAAGCCGTCCTGTCTTGCAGTGAAAAACTCAATTGCAAACAAATGGATTGATCAAACGGTCAAAGTTGTCGAGATTGGAGGGGTTCAATCAGGGGGTTATCTATGAAGATCGTTGGGAAGATGTCTCGTCGGGTGCTGCTCGCATCCGCCTTGGGTGCAAGCGTTCTTGCGTCTGCGGGAATTGCCGCCGCCGAGGCTGTGAAAGTTGCGGCCATTTACACACTGCCGGTGGAGCAGCAATGGATTAGCCGCATTCATTTGGCGCTAAATGCGGCCTCCGAAAGGGGAGACATCGAGTATGTGTTCTCCGAAAATGTGGCCAACACAGACTACGAACGTGTGATGCGTGAATATGCCGAGCAGGGCATGCAATTGATTGTGGGTGAGGTCTTTGGCCTTGAGCGCGCAGCGCGCAAAGTGGCTGGGGACTATCCGGAAACCGCATTCCTAATGGGCTCGTCCTTCGGAGCGGTGGCGCCAAACTTCTCGGTGTTTGACAACTGGATCCATGAGCCGTCCTATCTGTCGGGCATGGTGGCCGGTAAGGCAACTGAAACCAATGTGATCGGCATGGTTGGCGGCTACGCCATTCCAGAGGTGAACCGCCTGATGCATGCCTTTATGGACGGTGCACGCGAGGTGAACCCGGATGTGAAGTTCATCGTGAACTTCATCGACAGCTGGTACGATCCACCCAAAGCTAAGGAGAGCGCATTTGCGATGATGGATGCAGGCGCGGACATCATGTACGCCGAGCGCTTTGGCGTGTCTGACGCCGCTGTGGAGCGCGGTGTCAAAGCCATCGGCAACGTGATTGACACTTCAGGTGACTATCCGGGTACCGTACTGGCGTCGGCTCTGTGGCACATGGAAGCCACCATCGACAAAGCCATCGAGAGTGTCGCCACCGGCTCGTATGAGGCGGCAGACTACGGACAATACAGCTTCATGCAATATGGCGGCGGCTCCTTGGTGCTGGACGACAAGCTGGTGCCAGCGGATGTGGTCGAAGCCGTGCGTGCCAAAGAGGCTGACATCTTGGGCGGCATGTTCCGTGTGAACGTGAACGACGACCGCCCGGTCTCTGACAATTAATTTGGGGAAGGCCGATCCTCGCGGTCGGCCTTTTCACATTGTGACACAGAATATAGTCTTATCTTTAAACGAGCTGACCAAACGGTTTGGCTCCGTTGTGGCGAATAACGCGGTTGATCTGACCCTGCATCGCGGCGAAGTGCTGGCGCTGTTGGGAGAAAACGGCGCGGGCAAAACAACGTTGATGAACATGCTGTTTGGGCACTACATGCCCGACGCGGGCACCGTGGATGTGGCCGACGGCTCAGGTGCTCTGCGCCCCTTGACGCTCGGCCATCCGCAAGCGGCGCTAGCGGCGGGGATTGGCATGGTGCACCAGCACTTCACGCTGGCCGAAAACCTCAACGCGCTCGACAACATCGTGCTGGGCTCAGAGCCTTTGCGGATGCTCAAACGCGACCGTGCTGGCGCGCGTGCCAAGATCGCGCGCATTATGGAGCACACCGGCCTTCAGGCACAGCTCGACGTGCCTGTTGGCAAGATGAGCGTGGGCGAGCGCCAACGGGTGGAAATCCTCAAGGCGCTTTATCGCGATGTACGGATTCTGGTGCTGGACGAGCCCACCGCCGTTTTGACGCCGCAAGAGGCTGACACGCTGTTTGACAGCATTGGCGCCATGACTCGTGAAGGGCTATCGGTGATTTTCATCTCCCACAAGTTGCGCGAAGTTCTGGCCTTCTCCCATCGTATTGCTGTGTTGCGCCATGGCGAAAAGGTGGGCGAGATTGCCACTGACGAGGCAGACGAGCGTGTCATTGCGCGCATGATGGTGGGGGCCGATACACCCGAAACCCCGCGCCGCGACCTGACACCGGGCCCCGCGGTGCTGCAATTGAAAAACCTGTCGGTGACAGGCCGCTCCAAGCGGGACTCACTTGAGAATGTCACGCTCACTGTGCGCCAGCATGAAATACTGGGCATTGCAGGCGTCTCCGGCAACGGCCAAAGCGCCTTGGCAGGCGTGATCTCCGGCCTGAACCAGCCCACCAGTGGGACGCTGACGGTGGACGAAACGGCCATTGCACATCCAACCCCGCGCAAGATGATCCACGCCGGGGTGGGGCGTATCCCGGAAGATCGCCACCACGACGGCATCGTCGGGGCGATGAGCGTGGCCGAAAACATGGTGATCGAGCGGTTGGATGAACCGGAAGTGCAGACGAATGGCCTGCTGAAACGCGAGGCCATTCACGCCAACGCGGACCGGTTAACGGCGGATTATGACGTGCGCGGCCCCGGTGTGACCGCCCGCGCGCGGCTTCTGTCCGGCGGCAACATCCAAAAACTAATCCTGGCGCGGGTGTTTGAGCAAAACCCGAAGCTGATCCTGGCCAACCAACCCACCCGTGGCCTTGACATGGGGGCCGCCGCCGAAGTGGCCCGCCGTCTTCTGGAAGCACGTACCCGCGGCGCAGGCATTGTGCTGATCTCCGAAGACCTCGACGAAGTCCTGAGCCTTGCGGACCGCATCATGGTGATCCACGACGGCGCCTTGATCGAGGCGGACGGCCGCGATCGCGCGCACATTGGCCTGATGATGGCGGGAGAGCTGACATGATCCGCATCGAACCCAGACAGTCTTCCTCGCGCCTGATGACTTTGGGCATCCCGGTGCTCTCCGCCTTTGTGGCGCTGGCCTTGGCGGCTCTGCCGCTGGCCTTTGCCGGAGCAGATGTCACCACAGCCTATCAGGAAATGTTCAAAGGCGTGTTTGGCTCCACCTTTGCTTTCACCGAAATGCTGACCCGCGCCACGCCGCTGATCTTCACTGGTCTCGCCGCCGCGCTCGCTTTCCGGGCCAAGCTCTGGAACATCGGGGCCGAAGGCCAGCTCTACCTTGGCGCCATGGCTGCCGTGGCGATCGGGGCAGGGGCCATCGACGCGCCTTCCTTTGTGCTGATCCCGCTGATCGTGCTTTTTGGCTGCGCAGCAGGTGCCGTTGGCATGGCGGTGCCCACTGTGCTCAAATCCCGCTTCGGCGCGGATGAGGTGGTGACCACGCTCTTGTTGAACTTCGTGATCCTGATCTTCCTGCAAATGATGCTCGAAGGCCCACTCAAAGACCCCATGGGTCTTGGCTGGCCGCAAAGCTCGCCCATTCTGGATCAAGGCATGTTGCCCCCGCTGATGGACCGGATGCGCGTACATTCCGGCCTGATCATCGCGCTGGTCTGCGCAGGCGTGGCGCAATTCATGCTGGCGCGTTCGGTCTGGGGCTTCAAGCTGCGCGCGGTTGGAGAAAACGCCGCTGCCGCCAAACACGCTGGCATCCGCGTGAACCGCTCCCTGATGAGCGTCGCCATTGTTTCCGGCGCCTTGGCAGGTATGGCCGGTGTGAGCGAAGTGGCCGGTCTTAAAGGTTATCTCACAGCCGATCTCAGCCCCGGCTTTGGCTACACCGGCATTGTGGTCGCCATGCTTGCAGGCCTCTCGCCAGTGGGGGTGGTCATGTCCGCGCTCTTCATCGCCAGCGTGTTTGTCGGCGCCGACAGCATGAGCCGCGCCATGGGCGTGTCGTCCTATTTGGCAGATCTCGTGGTGTCCATGTCGTTGCTCTGCGTGCTGATTGGCGGCTTCTTTGCCCGCTACCGCATCGCATTGGTTAAAACGCCAAAAGGAGAGCAGGTATGATGGACATTCTGCAAATCCTGCTGAGCGAAAGCTTCTGGGCCGCCTCCTTGCGCATCGCCACACCACTGATCTTTGGCGTGCTCGGCGCCTTGCTCTGTGAAAAAACTGGCGTGCTTAACCTCGGTATCGAAGGCATCTTTGCCGCCGGGGCCATGGCCGGATGGATGGCGGTTTGGCTCGGCGCAGGTCTCTGGGGGGGCGTGTTGGTGGCCGCGCTCGCAGGCGCTTTCTTTGGGCTTATCCACGCAATCCTGACCGTGCCGCTGGGGTTATCGCAGCACGTGTCCGGCCTTGGGGTGACCATGTTTGCCACCTCGGTCAGCTACTTCACCTATCGCACCGCGCTGCCCAACGTGTCTTCTCCGCCGCGTATTGAGCCGTTTCAGCCGCTCGATGTGCCGCTGCTCTCAGACTTACCGTTTTTGGGGCCGGTGCTGTTTCAACAAACCGCACTCACATGGCTGGCGATACTGATGGTTGGTCTGGTCTGGTACGTGCTCAACCGCACCCCGCTGGGGGTGGCTCTGCAAGCTGTGGGTGACAACCCTGACAGCGTTGATGCCCAAGGCCTCTCGGTCTACGGTCTGCGCATCGGCGCCGTGGTGGCAGGCTCTGCCCTGATGGCACTTGGCGGGGCATTTCTGACCATGTCGGCCTTTGACGCCTTCTTCTTTGGCATGGTGAACGGGCGCGGCTGGGTTTGCATTGCGCTGGTGATTTTTGCCAGCTGGAAGCCGGGCAAAACCCTGCTGGGTGCGCTCTTGTTTGGCGCCTTTGACGCCCTGCAAGTCCGCCTGCAAACCGAGGTGGGCGCTTTGGTGCCGGGGCAGGTCTTCCTGATGGCACCCTACATCCTGTCGATCATCGCACTTGTGGTGGCCGCTCGAAAAGCCGACTATCCGCGCGCGCTTCTGACGCCGTGGTTCAATGGCCAACGCTAGGATTTTTCATGTTTGATCTGATCATCAAAAACGCGACCCTTCCTGACGGGCGCACCGGTGTGGACATTGCCTGCCAAGACGGCGTGATCACCGCTGTTGAAGCCAGCATCACGGCGGAGGCAGCCGAGGTTGTCGACGCCAAGGGTTATCTCGTGTCGCCCCCTTTTGTGGACCCGCATTTCCACATGGACGCCACACTGTCGCTGGGCACACCACGCATGAATGTCTCCGGCACGCTGCTCGAAGGCATCGCACTCTGGGGCGAACTCAAGCCTGTGCAAAGTGTTGACGACATCATCCAGCGCGCCCTGCGCTATTGCGATCTGGCGGTCTCCATGGGGCTTGGCGCGATCCGCAGCCATGTCGACACTTGCGATGATGAACTGAAAGGTGTTGAGGCGCTCCTTGAGGTCCGGGAACAGGTTATGGACTACATCGATCTGCAGCTGGTGGCCTTCCCGCAAGACGGTGTTCTGCGCGACCCAACCGCTATGGCCAACACTCTGCGCGCGCTGGATATGGGCGTGGATGTGGTTGGCGGCATCCCGCATTTTGAGCGGACCATGGCGGACGGTGCAGACTCCGTGCGCCAGCTCTGCGAAATAGCCGCCGAGCGCGGTCTCATGGTGGACATGCATTGTGACGAAAGCGACGATCCACAAAGTCGCCATATCGAAACGCTTGCCTTTGAAACCCAACGGCTGGGATTGCAGGGACGGGTTGCTGGCTCACACCTGACCTCAATGCACTCTATGGACAACTACTACGTTTCCAAACTGATCCCGCTGATGGTCGAAGCGGGCGTGCATGCCATTCCCAATCCGCTGATCAACATCATGCTTCAGGGGCGGCACGACACCTATCCCAAGCGGCGCGGCCAAACCCGCGTGCGCGAGCTACGCGATGCGGGCATCACTGTGGGCTTTGGCTCCGATTGCGTGATGGACCCGTGGTACTCCATGGGCACGGCTGACATGCTAGATGTGGCCTTCATGGGCCTGCACGTAGGGCAGCTGTCCAGCCGCGAGGACATGGCCTGGTGCTTTGACGCGGTCACGCAAAACTCGGCGCACATCATGGGGCTGGAAGGCTACGGCATTGCCAAAGGCTGCGCCGCCAACCTTGTGCTCCTACAATCGCGCGACAAGATAGAGGCAATCCGACTGCGCGCGGACCGCCTCGCCGTGATCCGCAAAGGCAAGGTGATCGCCCGCAAACAGCCTTCCGTAACCAATCTGTCGCTTCTGGGGCGTCCGGAGAGCTTGGACCCGGCCGACTACGCGCCAAAGTCGCCTAGCTAATGCACGTTTTCGGCGTGGCAGTTTACCCCTGCCGCGCGCGAATGGCGTTCAACTTTGGAATGGACTTCACCGCGCCCACCTTTTCCACTGAAAGCGACGCTGCCGCACAGGCAAATTGCGCCGCCGCCACCGGATCAGAGGTGCGCGCAAATTCCGCCAAAAAACTGCCATCAAACGTGTCGCCCGCGCCGGTGGCGTCCACCAGCGCTGCCTTGCACGGTGCGACGGCCACTTGCCCGTTGGCATCCGCCACCACTGCGCCGTCTTCGCCAAGCGTCAGAACCACCAGTGCTGCGCCTTCCGCAAGGAACCGCTGGCAAATGTCATCGACGCCAGACGTCCCAAACAGCGCTTCCGCATCCTCAAGGCTTGGGAACACAATATCGACCAGCGGCAGGATCTGCTTAAGCGCCTGCCGCGCGTCCTCTGCTGACCACAGGTTCAGCCGCAGGTTGGTGTCAAACGACACCCGCGCCCCCGCTGCGCGGGCGAGCTCCGCCGCACGCACGGTGGCCGCACAAGAAGACGCGGAAATCGCTTGCGTGATCCCGCTGATATGCAGCACACCTAGGCCTTCAAACATCTCGGGTGACAGATCCTCCGGCCCCACCAAGCTCGCCGCCGATCCAGCGCGGCGGTAAGAAAAACGATGCCCGTCCGGGCCGTAGTCGATGAAGTACAGTCCGGTTGGAGCCGTCTCCGACTGCAAAACGCGGGAGGCATCAATGCCTTCTTCTGCGTAAAGCTGCAAAATACGTTCCGCGAAATTGTCCGATCCGAGATGGGTCAACATGCCCGCTCGCGCCCCGGCCCGCGCTGCGGCAACGGCGGTGTTGGACACATCGCCACCAATGCCAGGACGAATGGTGTCCTCGTCCACAAACGAAAATTCAAACATCGGTTCGCCAAAGCATAGAATGTCGAGCGGTTTGGGGGATGGATGGGACATGTTCAGGATCCAGTGTCTTGAGGCGCGGCGTCTTGCGCAAGCGCAGTGTTGGCGGCGGCAAAGTGGTCTTGCATCGCTACGGTTGCGGCGGCCGCATCCCCGCTGGCAATGGCGTGTTGTATGCGGCGGTGGTCAGTCAGAATGCGCTGTTGATCCTGCGCTGTAGGCTGCGCCAGCCGGCCAGCGCTCACCGAGGATTTGATCACCTCGCGCAGCGATTGCACGATGTAGGCATAAAGCGGGTTGCCCGTGGCCTCAGCCACCGCAAGGTGAAAGCGGTAGTCAAGCTCGGCAAAACCATCGGCGTCCTCCATGGCATCCTGCATTTGATCACACAGTGCCGAAAGCCGGGCACAATCCGCGTCACTCCGGTTCTGCGCGGCCAAAGCGGCGGTGCTGGCCTCAATGCCATTGCGCACTTCCAGGGCTTGCAAAACGCTAAACTGCGCCGTGGCCAATCCTTGGCTCAACGACGCGGTGAGCACATTGGCATCCAACGACATCACCTGCGCCCGCCGCCCGTTGGAGATCTTGATCAACCCGGCACCGGCCAATTGCGCCAAGGCACCACGCACGACAACACGGCTCACACCGGCGCGCTCGCAGAGCTCCGCCTCAGAAGGCAAATCATCTCCCGGCACAAGACCCGCATCCTTGATCATCGCGGCAATGCCCTCGGCCACCTGCGCGTACAGCGGGCGACGGTCCAAAGTGTCGAGCGGGCTCTGCATGATGTTTCGGGTCTCGGCGGGCAAACGGAATTTCTAAGCTATATACCTATAATACAGGTTGAGAGTTCTCGCAAGTACACAGCCGTTAAGCCAATACTCTTGGTCACACGTGAATTGTCTGCATTACATTTCGGCGATCAAGCCGCGCCACATCGCGAGTAATTCCTCTCGCGCTGAAGCCTCACAGATCGCCAAAAGCTGGTTGCCTTGCCAACTGAGTTCGACGGCAAACATCTGCTCTGCCACGGAAAACAGCGCCAAATGGGGCTGATCTTGCCGAAATTGATCCACTTGTCCCACAACATCCTCGCGGGCTCTGGCCATATGGTGCAACGCCCGCAACGTCGCCTCCGAGCCAGTTTCCGCGCCGGTCTCCACCTCAAGCCAAGCCACAGACAACGCCTTCACATTCGCAAAAATGGCTGGCGCAACCGCTTCCTCTCGCGATGCTTCCAGCGCCTCCATCAAAGCCTGACAAGACCAAGACCGGGCCGAACTCGGCATCTCTGGCGCCTTTGCCGTAATATCAAACCGCAAACTTTTGGCGCCATCGAGTGCCTGCGCAATCGCGGCCACAACGTCTTGCGCATCGGCATCGCTGGCATCAAGAGAGAGTCCCTCCAGCGCTACCAAATGCCGGTTGCTTATGGTCAGTAGCAGCGCGGCGTCACGGTCCTGCACCGAAACGGCAATTGTTCGTGCCAGCACCACTTCGCCAATTTCGCCAATAACCGCCCGAACAGCCTCCGCCGCGGAGTCAAAGCGGCACCACGTTCCATAGCCCTGCATCACTGGCGCTGCCACGCGCTGCAAGGCGGCACGCGCGTCCGTTACCTCTGTGTCAGAGGCGGCCGGAGTATCCTTGCGCGGCGAGATCACGTATCCCCCGCCATTTTGGTCAGCGCGGCAATACTTTTGGGAACAACAATTTCGGGATCGCAGTCCAGGGGACAAAGCACGCAAATGAAATCCGCACGGCCCTGCGCCCGCACATAGATCCGCATATCTTGTGCGGTCAGCACAATGCTGTCTTGGGTGGCGGCCTTTGGATCCCCTAAGCTCTCGGACGCCGCAAAACACCGTGCCGCTTCGCCACAGAGGCCATCCAGCCTCTCACGCGGCACGGCTGCGTCATGGGAGGCCTTGAGGATCAGATGCGCGGCCACATCCCCGAAAGCGGCCACCTGGCAGCCGGGTATGTCGGATCGTAAGGCATCAAGGCAGTCTGCAACCGTCACAGATCGCGGTCCTCCAACGTTACGCGATCTCCTTCGGCCTTCTACTCAGGCAAGAGATCACCTCAAATTTCACCACCACCGCCCAGGGCGCGTAGCGGCATGTCTTGCAACTCTTCACTCGAAGGTCGCACTGGATTGGGTGCCTTCGGGCGCACCCGCCGGGGCGTCACTTTTGGCGCATCATCCTTGGCGCCCGACACCTCAGGTGACCTGGCCAGTGTCGTCACGGCTTCGGGCAAACATGCTTCCGTTTCTTCTACGGCGGGCGCGTTAACATCACCTTGCGCGGCGGCCATTGCCTCGGCCTCTCCCACCAGCATCGCCACCATGCGCTCAATCAACGCCGCTCCGCCGCTGTTGCGCCAGGCGGTTTCGTCCACGCCCGCATTGATCGCATCTATCGTGGCTATCGGCACAATTGCATCAAACGCGTCGCCAGCTTCGATCTCCAGGCGAGCCAATACCCGCGCCCGATCCCGTTCAGAGCGCAGCTTGTCAAACTGCGTCACCACCAGATGGTTTGGCCCTTTGATCTGTTGTGACACCTGCTCCCACAACGCCGCCTCAGATTGTCGCCAGGCCTGCGTTGCGTGGGTGCACCAGATCACACAATCCACCTCTTCCATCAGCAACAACCACGTCTCGTGCTTCAGGTTGGGGTCGGAAATCCCCGGAATATCAATCAGGTCGCACAGATTGAGAATATCGGAGTCCATCGAAAACCGGATCAGCTCACAGCCTGCCATCGGGGCCTCGCTGATGTCTGCGCCATCAAACGCCGCCTCGTTGCCGTCTTCGCGCACCAAAGTCGCCCCCCGCGGCCCGTGGCTCACCCAGACAGGTGGCACCCGCGTGGCGGTGATGCGCACCGGCATCGGGTCACAGCCCAACAGCAGGTTCATCAACGTACTTTTGCCCGCGCTGAACTCCCCCATCAGAGCAATGCGCGGTTTGCGTGGGACCTGTTCAGTCACAATATCAACATCCTGTGCGGTCATTGGGGGTTCCCTCCTGCTTCACCCATGGTGCCTTGCAAAAGCGCATCAAACTGCGTGGTCAGAGCTTCCAGTTGCGCGCGCTTTTGTCCTTCTTCGCCGCTCTGGAACAGCTTCTTTATCTCCGCACTTTGCGGCGCGGCGCTGATGTCCTGCATGATTTTGTCATGCTGCTCAACGAACTCCCGCAGGCAGGTTGCCGCCAAAACGCGCACCTGCTCGGTCTGTTTGTCTTTGGATTGCAGCATGAAATCCTCAGTCTCTCGTGCGATCAGGTTTTGAAACCGCTTGGAAAACGCGTTGAAGCCGCGAATGCGGTTCCACCAGGAAATCCACCAACCGTCATTGAAATCCAGCGCGATGGTTTGCCCCAACGCAATGGGGGCAGGCAGGCCCGGCAGGGCAGGAGGGGCCATCTGAATGCCCTGTACCGCGTGTCCATAGGTGTTAGCATAAAG
Organism: Shimia sp.; assembly: GCF_049116215.1. Taxonomy (GTDB): domain Bacteria; phylum Pseudomonadota; class Alphaproteobacteria; order Rhodobacterales; family Rhodobacteraceae; genus Shimia. The sequence goes on from NZ_JAGDZB010000004.1 coordinate 65,225, forward strand.
CATCGCCACATCCGTCATCGCCGTCTCAAACCGCGCCTGCGCCAAGCTGCGCACCCGTGCGCCAAAGGCCGAATAGGCGGTGCGCAGCAACATGCGTAGGCCCACCGGATCGTAGTCCCAGACAATGTCTTTGCCGTAGTTCTCAAGATGCGTCAGCAGTGATCGCAACGCCCGGTCAATGAACTTGGCGTGCGCTCGATCCGCTCGGGTGTGATAGTCGGCAATGGCCACATCCAATTCCTCTGCAAAGGCCTGCTGATGAAACGCGGCGATGCTGCGGTACTCCCTTAACGCATCAAAGGTCGAAAGGTAGGTGCCGCTGCCGTCTTTGGCCCCAATCTGCACCATCCCCGCCGCCAGCTCGCTGGTCGCTACGGTTAGCGCGGCATTGGACGTCTTCTGCAAAAGCTGCTGGCCTTGCTCTTCAATCACGCGCTCCGACAACGCGCGATAAAGATGGCCCATGCCAGAGAGTTCCCAGACCATTTCATGCGGCTGCATCTGCCCATGTTGTTGATCCAGCGCAATTTCCGCCCAGTCAAACAGGGCCTTGCTGGCCACCTCCGGCATACCTTCAATATTGCCGCTCAGCGCTTTGTTGGCCCAATAGGCGCTGCCAAACAGGATCTCAGCATCCTCCGGCCCCCGCTTGTTGTGCAGCGTCTGGCGGATGCTGGCTTCGATCTCGGGCACCTGGTTGGCCGGATCCGGTAACTCATCAATTCGGTTCACAAAAATCAGTACATTGCGCGACTTCAGGTTGGAGATCAGCCGGATCAAGCCCATGTCCACCGAGGTCAGCGCCTGACCGGCCGACAGAACCACAACACAAATCTTACTGCTGCGCAGGGCCTGAATGGTCACCTGCTCGCGCATCATAAAGGTGTCGTTCACGCCGGGCGTGTCACGCAAGCACAGCGGCACCGGCACAGTGTCACAGTTGAGCGTTAGATCCGCCGAGGACAGAATATCGGCAAACCGCCCTTGCTCGCTGTCGTCTTCGCCAAAGTCATCGCCCAGAACGATGTACCGCTCCAGCAGGTTTTTGTCGAAGTAGCCGTAGTTGTGGGTCTCCCCCAGCAACAGGTCAAACTTCTTGCCCAGCCGTTTCTGCGCCTTGGCGCGCACCTTTTCGATCTGCTCCCCAATTTTGGCCAATTCGCTTTCCGCACCGGCGCGGCTGGCCATCTCGCCAATCCGCCCACCCTGGTTCAGCAACCGGTCCCAATTGTCCTCGGTCATAAACTGAAAGCTGGCACCGGTTTCCGCCGGACGTGACGCTGGTTTCAGGTGCAACGAGGTCACCACAGAGGTCCAGGGGTTCACATCAGACGGTAGCAAATCCGCCCAGCCAGCCATGGCATTCACCAATGTGGTTTTGCCCGATTTCACCTGCCCGAGCACGGTGATGGTGGGCTCAAACCCCGCCACATCCTTGCGTAGACGCTCCACGGTTTTGGCCGAGTTTTTCCCCGCCACCTGCGACAGCTGCGCCAAGAGATGATCCAGTTGGTCGAGATCCTGCCCCAGTTGTCCCAGACCTTCCAATCCTGTGCGCAGGTTGGAAATGCGCCGCGATGTGCGCACCTCGGGCTTGCTCTCTTGCCGAATTTGCATGTTCATGCCTGTGCCCTCGCGCCTATTTCTTTGCGGAGCTGCAACAACAGGATGATCCCGTCCTCCGCCGCCGTCGGGCTCTGCTCGACTTGCAACAACATTAACGTGTCTTCCCCGTCGCGCGCGTCATCCAGCAAATCTGCCGCTGTCGGGTCTTGTCCTGCTTCTGCGTCCAACACCGAGGTCAACGCCCGCACAGTGTCTGCACAGCGCGACAGCAACCCATCCGCATTGGGAATTTTGCCCGCATCAAGATCCGTTAGCATTTCCTGCGCTGCTGTTTGCAGCAGCGTCTGCAACTGATCCATCAGCGCGGTTTCATTGTCTAAAGTTGGCGCGCTCGACGCAGGTGTCTGCTGCGGGGCAGGGGGCACGCCGTCGCTTGCGGCCTCCACAACCTCCCCCAACTGCGCCAAGAGCAACCGAGCCTGGTCCAAATCCGCCGCACGCCCCTTGCGCACCTGCGTTTCAACCGCCTCGACCAATTCTTGGCCACCAGATGCCGCCCACAACTCCTGTTGCGCCTCGCCGCCCGTCCGCGCCTTGAGCGCGTGCAACGTGGCCACCGGATGCAGGCCCAGAAACGCCTCCGCTGCGGTCTCTTCCAGTGCGGACAACTGGTCCGCCAACCCGCCGGTCATGATATGCCGGTCCGCCTTGGTCAGCGCCAGAAAGCTGTGGTCTTTGATGGCATCCGGCACTGCATCCCAAATGGCGTGTTCTGAGGCGTCAAACCCTTCGCTGCACCAGACAAACACTTGGCCTTCCTGCAAAGCCGTTTGCATCAACGCCTGTTGCGTCGCGGGATCATTGGGTTGCGACACTTCCACAAACGCCAGTGTTTTCAAACTGTTCAGGGGCACCTCATACGTAACCCGCGCAGCGCCTTCGGCCAGCCCCTCCAGTGCATGTCCTGCAATTGTTTCAGTCGTTCCATCCGACCAAGTCACTGTGACCTGCGCGCTGGCGCCGTAGACCACCTCAACAATCGGTACGTCTTGCGGCGGTTGGATCACATCGCCACCCAGCATCATATTGATCAGGCTGGTTTTCCCGCTGCCCGGACGCCCAAGAACCACCACACGCACCGCCTCAGTCAGGTGAGTGAGGATCTCTTCGCCAAAGGCTTTTTGCCGCCGAGGCACATGCCCGCTCTCCAATGCGGAATGCAATTGCCCAACGATCTGCTCTGGTTGTGTCTGCATCACTTCCCGACCTTTCGCGTTAGGCTGACAATGGTGCGCACCGTACCGCGATGCGCCCGTCGATCGATCTGCACCACCTCGCCGGAGGCGCGGGGGGCTATCGATTGTGGAGCCGACACCGGCTTGGCCTCTTGTGCCTCTGCCCGAAGCCCGGCTTTGATCACGCAGAGCGACAGGTTGTCCTGCTCCGGACAGCCCTCCGCGCGCACCGCAGCCAGCAAGGCCGCGACAATCTCCTGACCAGTGGCTTTTGCGTTCTCCTGCAAAACCTCCGCCACTCTGTCGTCAGCCAAGGTGTGAAGCCCGTCACTGGCCGCCAGCACAATATCCCCGGCTTTCAGCGTCATGGGCTCCGCTCGGCAATCCACCTTGGCAATCTCCGCCCCCGCCAGAACCGAGATCAACGCACTGCGATCCGGATGGTTCTGTGCCTCATCGGCGTCCATCAACCCGCGCGCCTGCATCAAGTCGATCTGCGCCGCATAAGAGTGATCTTCGTTCAGACGATAGAGCCGCCCCGCGCGCCACAGATAGAGCGGTGAGTCCCCGACAGAGACCCAATAGAGCCGCGTTCCAAAAATCACCGGCGCCACCAACGTGGCCCCCATGCCCGACGCATCCGGATTTTGCTGCTCATACAGCTGGATGCAGCCATTGGCCGCCTCGACGGCCTCTTGCAACACAGGCCCGATGTTGCGTTCCATTTCCTCTGGCGCACCGCTCAACAGATTCAACTCACTGAACAATTCTGTCGCTACGATGCCACTGGCAACATCGCCGCAGGAATGCCCGCCCATGCCGTCCGACAGCACCGCAAATCCCATCGGCGCGCCCAACGGGAAGTCGGCCACCACCGTGTCCTCCTGCCTCTCCCGCGCGCCCAGAGAGAGCGCGGTGGCCACATCAAAGCTGAGCTCAGCCAAGGTCGCCGCGCCCCGCGTCCGCGTCACCCCAGGCAAAGTCCTCGCCACACAGGGCCACAAATCGTAGCGTGGTTTCGCCAATCCGAATATGGCTGTTGCTGTCCAAATCCTCTGTGCTCAGCACCGGACGGCCATTCAGCCGCACCAGATTGGCTTTGCCGCCATGGCCAAAGAAAAACCGCCGCTGCTCGCCGTCAAAGGCAATCGCTGCATGGTTTTCACGCGAAATGGTGGTGTCGCCAAAGTCCAGCCGCACCGTTTGGCCTTCGCCCCGCCCAATCTGGGTCAACCCGTCATGTAGCGAAAACGACGCGCCTTTGCCGGGACCATCCACGACCACCAGCCAGCCCACAGGGAACTGTGCCTGCGCCGACACGGGTGCCTCCCGCGTTTGCGCCATGGGATCATGCGCCTGACTGGCGGGCGCACTAAACCCGAGCAAACGGGTTTTAACGCGCCCTTTGGAACCACGACCCGCCGCCGGCTTGGCGGCCGCCATATTGACCTGCAACGCCGCCAGATCCACTTCGGGTTCGGCCGGGGCAGGCGCTGCTTGCGCTGGCTCTGGCTGTGGTGGCGCAATGGGTTCGGCCACAGGGGGCGGGGCCGCGGCTTGTGGGGTAGGCGCCACCACCGGCTCCGGCATCTGCGGGGCTTCAAAGGGTTTTTCTTCAAACGCGGCTTCCTGCGCTTCATCCGCAAACAGATTGCCAAACGGATCGCTTGGGGCCTCTGCGTGCTGCATTTCAAACTCGACAGGATCTTCTACGGGCGCGGCTGTCAAAGCGGCCGAAATCGCGGACAAATCCACGGGGGTCTCTGTAGCTTCGGGTGGCTGCGGGGCCACAAACGCGGCGGCGTTTGGCGCCGGCTGGCCGGGTTCCGCTTCAATACGCACCGTTGGTGTCGGCTCCTCGCCCACATCCGCTCGGTCCTGCTCCCGCAATCGCAACGGATAACGCAACGCCGCGCCGTCAGCCTGACCAGCCGCTTGGGATTTCTCAGCAATAATGTCGCGAATGAACCGCATGGGATGTCCCTTCAGATTTGAAATAGACGGGTGTTGGGGTTTGACCGGTCACCCTTCAACCGGTCACGGAATTTGTGGAGTAAGCTCTCGCCATCCGGCTTGGCGGGCGCAGGCGCTTCCGGCCCCTCCGCGTTCGGCCGGCGTAGAAAATCACCCTGCTGCAACAGCCGCGTTGGCGTTCTGGTGCGTGCCTTGCACAGCCGATCCTGCTCCTTGAGATAGGCCTCAACGTCGTCAATCGGATCGCCAAAAATATCGACGTATTGTTTGGGAGGGGGCGGCGCATGCCGCGCTTCTTCCAGTGCTTTGAGTGGCTTTTGCAACGCCTTCGGCAACCCCGGTGTCAGCACCTTATTGGTCTTGCTCACCAACTCTTCGATCACACCGATCACCGCCGGATCAAACACCGCGAGCGGCTTGGGAATGGGCCCGTCCATCGCCGCCAGCCAATCATCGGCACAGCGCAGCCGGTCCTTGGGTTCCAACGCCAGCGCCCGGTCCGTGGCCAGTTTCAGGCGGATATCAATTTCAAAATCCGTCGACTCCAGCGGCACATAGGGGTCCATCCGCCCCGCATCCACGCTCTCTAACCGCGTCTGCGCATCCGGTGGCGCCTCGCCGGTAAAGACCAAATGGCAGAGCGCTCCCAGCGAATACAAATCGCTATAGGCGCCTTGCACGCCTTCGGCACAGTAAAACTCCGGCGGCGAATAGCCGTCTTTCACCGCCAACATGCGCTGGCTTTGCCCACCCTCCGCGTCTCCGGAAGAATAGGCCGCGCCAAAGTCAATCAGCGTCACGTCACCATTGGCGCTCAGGATCAGATTGTCCGGCGCCACATCGCGGTGCAGCACGCCCCGGTCATGCAAATAGCTCAGCGCGTCCAACACCTGCCGCAGCAGCTTGTCCACCAACGTGGGCGTCAAACGCCCCGGCGCATGGTCGACCAGCTCATGCAGGTCGACGCCTTCAACAAAATCCATCGCCGTATAGGCCGTGCCATTTTCGGCAAAAGTCTGATGCACGCCCACGATGCGCGGGTGATCCAGCCCGGCCAGTTGATGCGCCTCGGCCTGAAACTGCTCCAAAACCGAAGCAAAAAACGGCGCGCTATCCGGCCCGGACGGCACCACCTGAGCGCCCATACGGTGGCAAATCTGCTCCGGATAACACTCTTTGATCACCGCAACACGGTTCAGACTGTCGCACGCGAGATAGGTCAGGCCAAATCCCCCTTGACCCAAACTGCGCGTGATCCGGTACTGTCCGCGCAAAAGCTCGGTGCCCGCAGGCAGCACAGTCACGTTTTCCTCAGCGCAATCCATCTACGCAGCTTCCTCTCTATCATGCGACCAGGAGGAAATGCGGCAGCAAGTTCTCACCTTCACGGTTAAGCTGTGGAGGAAATGTGTTCCAATCGTGGCAGCAACGCGCAAGCGGTGTGGCACTCCATTCAGGTTTGACGCGAATAAGCGGCGAAGCTGAATCCTGACGCTGTGAAGGGTTTTGCGGTGATTTGGTTGCACCGGGCGATCTCGCATTGGCGAAATAGATTTCTTTATAATGCTTTACGGAGGTGTTGGTCGTCCGCTGTTTTCGGCCGCAGCCCGTGCAAGGCTTTAACAAAGGGTAAACAACCCAGCCTAACCCGGTTTAATGCGACCGAACTCGCTTTACCCCGCTAAGCTGTTCTCAATCCACCCAAACCTGTGCAAAGGTACGGAAAGACATCTTTGACGGGGCTCCTGTTTCACTCGCGCAGCCAATTCAACGCGCAATCCAAAAGGGCAGGGGCGCCCACCTATTGACGGACTTCCTAAGCACCTTGCGAAAGGACAGGCTTTGAAACGCTGGATTTTGAGACTTTTTACCGGGCTGATTGTGCTCACCGTGGCGCTGGGCGTGTTGATCTGGGCCGCGCTGGCGACACCTTTGTTTAGCGGCTTTCGCAAGGACTTTGTCGCGGATCTCTTGACCGAGCAAATTGGCCAGCCCTTCCTGATTGACGGCGACGTGCGCGTTGTCCTTGCGGGCACCACCAAAGTGCACGTCTCCGGTGCCAGCATTCCCAGCGAGAACATTACTGACATAAACCTGGCCCGGCTGGACCTATTGGAGTGGGAGCTGGATCTGCCTGCCTTGCTGGACCGCCGTATCGACATCGACAACCTCACCATCGACGGGCTGCAGGTGAACATGATCACCAAGGCCGACGGCACCACCAGCTGGACCAAGGTTGAGCGAGACGAGGCGACGGAAACAACCAGCGCCACCTCAACCGAGGACAGCGCCCCAACTGACGATCTGCCCGACCCGTCCATCATCACCTTCCTCAGCGACCGCACGGTGTCCTTCACCAACATCGGTCTGACCTCGATCGACGAAGAAAGCGGATTTGAGTTCATATTTGCGTTGGAGAAAATCCTGCTAGAGCAGCTTCAGGACGGCCAACTTGCGTCCGTTACCGGCGCGGGCACGCTCAACGGTGAAGCTTTCACATGGGACGGCAATTTCCCTGACAGCGCGCCGTTCACCAACCAACTCGAATTTGGCGACATCTCGCTGAGCTACAACGGCGCCCGTCTGCCTGACAGCCCGCAAGGCTACACCGCACGGCTCGAGCTCACCACCGGACAAATTGGCGATGTATTTGAGGTGCTTGGCCTGGCCCGCAGCCTCGAGGGCGTCGGGACTCTGTCGGTGGATGTCACCAGCGCGCCGCAACTGCTGACCCTGGAAAACCTGCAAACCACGTTGGACCTAAGCAAAGGGCAAAACGTGACGGTGACCGGAGATGTCGAAAACCTCTTTACCCGCGCGGGCTTTGACTTCCACATGGACGCCCGCCTACATCCAGAAGGGCAACCGCCCGCCGACGCCAACAGCTTAAAAGATCTCAAGCTCACCGAAATCCACGCTCATGTTGTCAACACCGGCGAACGGCTGACCTTTGAGGAGCTGCTGATCCAAACCAATGCCTTTGAGCAGGGCCTTGACCGCGTCGGCCCCATCTCCATCGGCACCATCTACCGGTCAGAGCAGAAAACCCTCGGCCTGCGTGACATCGCGCTTCAGGCCGGACCAGAAAACGCGCCTTATCTGACCGCCGAAGGCGACATTGGCGATGTGTTCAACCTCGCCTTGGTGGATCTGACCGGCCATCTGCAAGGCGCGGCGGACCTCTTGCTGAAGAACCTGCCCCCTGAAGAGGTCGCCAAATTTGGTGGTGTGGAAGCGGACTTTGTCATCAACGACCACGACGGAGATCTCAGCCTGCGCGAACTCAAGGCCCAAACCGTGGACACCGACCTCTGGACCTTGAACGCAGATGTGGTGGTCGCCAGTATCGAAGAACTCGCGGGCATGAAGTTGGACCTGCAATTTGGCGTTGCAGACACTGCGCCTTTCCTGACGGCACTGGGCCTCAAACCTGTGGGCATTTCCAAACTGTCTACCGGCCTCACCCTCGAAGGCGCGGCCAAAGAGGCCAAACTTGGTTTCGATTTTCAGGCCGACGGAACCGACCTGACCTCCGATCTCACCTTTGATCTCAGCGAAGACGTCAACGTGATCCGCGGGGCAATCCTCAGCAACCGCATGCGCCTTGTGGACCTGCGCGAAGGCGGCAAAATCCTCGTACAACTCAGCAAACGCGCCAAGGCCGCCAAAGCGGCCAAAGAGGCCGAAACCCAAGAGGCAGACGATGGCCGCCCACCGATCCAGCCTCTGGTGCTGGAAAAGAAGAGCAGCGTCATCAGCCTCAAGCGCATCCTCACCGAAACCGATCTGGCGATCACATTGGAGTTGGCGGAGTTTGTTGGTGACGCCGGCACATCCTCCATGAGCAGCGAATTGATTGCCAAAGAGGGCCAAATTCAAGCGGGCCCCATCGAGCTCTACTACGGTCCTGGCTTCTTCAAGGTTACCGCCTTCATGGACGCCATTGAAAACCCTGATCGCGCGCGCATTCAGGGCAGCACCAGCGGCTGGGACTTTGGTGAAATCCTCAATGCCCTTGAGGTCAATATCCCCGCGCGGGGCAAACTGTCGGCCAATGTAGATGTGACCGGCAACATCACCTCTGGCAAAGCCTTCATGAACTCCATGGCGGGCAGCGCCTCGCTCAACATGCGCGACGGCGCCATTGCCACCAGCCTGTTGGAACTTGCGGGCCTTGGCATTTTCCCATGGCTGTTTTCGCAGGAGTTTGCCGCCGGTCAAACCGAGATTGTCTGTGTAAAAGCCCCGGTGAAAATCAACGCGGGCAATGTCACCTTCACGCGGGTGGTGGCCGAAACCCGCAGCGTGCAAATGGTGGTGCGCGGCATGGTGGATTGGGTGAAAAATGCCATCGCCATCCGCGCTGAACCGCGCCGCGTTGGCCAACCACTGGCCCGCAGCGCTTGGCCGTTTGAGGTCAATGGCAAGCTGACCGATCCGCAATTCAAACTGCTGGTTGGTGGTTCGCGCAGCCGTCGCGCCGATGGGGCGGACCAAATGCCCGCCAATCGCAAACCCTGCACCCCCGATATCTTCCAACTTGAACAAGCTTCGGAGTGACCCATGACCCGCCTCTGGCTTTGCCTCTCCCTCCTGCTGCCCACCACCTCCCTCGCGCAAACCCATCCGGAGTTTGCCACCGTGGGCGATTGGACCGTGCGCGCCAACCCTGCCAATGGCAACGGCTGCTATATGGAGAAAACCTTTGACAGCGGCACGCTGGTGCAAATCGGCGTTGTACCGGATCAGAATGGCGCCTTCTTTGCCGCCTACAACGCTGCCTTTGACGGGGTGGAAGAGGGCGCCGAAGGCAGCGTTTTGTTCGACTTCGGTGACAGCCGCTTTCAAGGCGCAGCCAAAGGCGCGTTCCACAACGGGGTGCCCGGTGGCTATGCGTTTTTTGACAATCCGGAGTTTGCCAAGGAGTTTGGCAAACGTACCAAGGTTCTGGTGCAAGGTGGGGGCGGGACAGAAGAGGAAATTGACCTCACCGGCAGCATGAAAGGCCTGCGCAGCATTCAGGCCTGTCGGGATGAGTACGAAAGCAACTGAATTTGATGTGAACTACAACCTTAGGGATGCTTGATCCTGGCGCAGGTTTGCGACTAGCTTGGGCCCTATCTGTAAGTAGTGATTTGCCCTGACGTTTAAGGTGTCACCTGTGACGAGACTGACCACCGCGGTGTTGTTTGCGGTTATACTATTGACGTTTGGGTACGGCCTTTCGTTCCCGCTTTTGGCAATTCTGCTTGAGCAAAGCGGCGTGGGGGCGGCGCGCATTGGTCTCAACGCAGCCATGCCAGCACTAGGGTGGTTGCTTGTCACACCGTTTTTGCCACAGCTGCACCGCTGGTTTTCCACCAAACAATTGCTTCTGACGTTTCTTGGGATTGTTTTGTTGGGGCTGACTTGTCTGGCCTATTTTGAAAGCTTCAACCTCTGGCTGCTGGGGCGGTTTGCTTTGGGTGGCGGCCTTGGCATGGTGTTTCGCGTGTTGGAATACTGGCTCAACGCCACCAGCCCCAGCCGAATTTGGGGGCGTACCATAGGTCTTTACGCATTTTGTTTTCTGCTTGGCATCGCCGCTGGCAGTCTCATGCAGCCGCAGTTCGGGACGTTTGGAGGGCTGGATTTCGGGGCAGTCGCATTGCCGTTGTTGTTGGGCGGGGTAGTGTTGGCAGCGCTGCCTTTGGCTCAGCAAACGGCTTCAGAACCCACCACGCCAGTGTCGCTGCGCTTGGTTGCTTCGGTGGCGCCTTTGGCGATTGCAGCGGTGTTTTGCTACGGTTTGTACGAAGATGTGCCTGCTTAATTGCTCTCCGTTTACACGCTGCGCATCGGGTTGGGCGCAGATATTGCGGCTTACACTTTCACCGCTTTCGCGCTTGGTAGCCTGTTGGGCGCCGTGCCTTTGGGCATCCTGTCAGACAAGGTGGGTCGGCTTCCAGTTTTGTCCGGCTGCGCGGCTGTGGGGTTGGCGTGCGCATTGGTCATGCCGGGTGTCACGTCCTCTCCAACCGCGTACTTGATGCTCATCGCCCTGTGGGGCGCATGTGCCGGAGCGCTTTATGCGGTGGGCTTGGCCATGGTCGGGGATCATTTTTCCGGACAGGCGCTGATTTCCGCAAATGCGGCGTTTGGCACGGTCTATGCCGCTGCCGCGCTGCTTGGCCCCTTGATCAATGGCACCGCGATGCAGCTTTGGGATCCACATGGGGTGCTGGTGTCTTGTGCGTTGATTTTTGCCGCTTTTTTGCTGATCTCCGCCTTAGTTGTCCTGCGTCAGAGCGGTCCAAGTGCTGACAATAGGGAAGTTCGCGGATGAAGCTCGATCTGATTGGCCAGTTGGCAGACGACCTGAAGCAGGCAAAGGATGGCGACGCGTTGTGGCAATGCTGTTTGACGGCATTGGGGACGTTGGGCGTGGATGGCGTGGGCTATGGCGTTATCCCGATGATCGGGCTGGCAACCCCCGGAAAAATGACCGAGGCCACCTTCTTCCGCCATACCTATTCTGCCGAGTGGGAAGAGACGGTGGGTAAGGACCGCCTGCTGGACGAGGACATCAGTACCGAACTGTTGCTGCGCGGTCAGGAAGAGATTTTTTGGAACGATGATCCGGGCACGTATGACGCGACGCCCGCAAATCGGCGCTTGCATCAGCTGGAGAATGATTTGGGCATGGTCTGGGGGCAAACCCTTCTGTTGTCTCATTATTCCCGTGATCCGGTGTCTTCTGGCATTGGCCTGCATACCGGGCACGTCACATCAGACGATGAGTTTTTTGCCTACTGAAAAGAACATGAAACATCGCTGCGCGCGGTGACCGAAATGCTCAACAGCGGCATGCTGGAACAACACAAAGATGGCGTTGTGCGCCTGTCCGGGCGGGAAAAGGATTACATCTACTGGTCTGCGTTAGGATTGGATCGCGTGCAGATTGCCGATCGCCTGTGCATCAGCACAAACACTTTGAACAAGCCGATTGCCAGCGCCAAAGCCAAACTCAAGGCGCGTAACACCTCGCAAGCGGTGGCCAAGGCGGTGCTTCTGGGGTTGGTGGAACTTTGATACTGGCAATTGTTTGCCACTTGATCCGGGCCCAATTGGTTTGCAAAAACAACACCTAGTGAAGGTGAGAGGGTAACCGGTTTCAACATAGCCGCAGCAGAAAACGCATTTGATTTTATGGTGTTTTTTGCCTTTGACAGGTTCGTTGACATCAAGTGAGTGGTGGCGAGGCGATTTTCAATCGCGTCTTCGCCGTCGGGTGTGTGTCTGAGGTGGTGATCCAGATTTGACGGTACTTTTTTATGACGAAAACGAAGGGGCTTTCGGGCCCCTTCAATTTTGTGATGATCGGGTGCCTTGGCTTGCCGGTTAACGCTTAACTCTTGGTGTTTTGGCACGTCGGTATCGTGTCGGTATTGCGACTGTTTTGCGGAGGTGCGTTTTTTTGTTAACTCATATGTTAACAAGGCCCGCGGCGGAAGCACTCAGCGGGCCTTGTTGTGGTGTCAGGCAAAGGCGCGTCTGGGCTCAAACCGCGCCGCGGTGTCGCGGGTTAACTCTTGACGTTTGAGCACCCTTCGGGCGGTTGGGCCATAGGTGACCGTGCTTTCGGAGGTCAGCAACTCGGGGAACAAGTGCGCAATCTCACGCTGCTCTTCCGATCCGAGCGCGCGCAAGGCCATAGGACCTGGGTAGAAGCTTTCTGACGGCGCCCCGTCGGCGATGATGACTTCGTGGCGCTCAAACATCAGGTGATAGTAGGTCACCTCCTGCACCCCCTTTGCGACACGGAAACCGGGCCCGCCATTGCGCGCCAAGTGAATGGCGCGGGCCAGTTGCGGTGCGTCGTGGCTTTGCGTTGTCACCATGCCGTGCTGTGGCGAGACCAGCATGTCCCGATCGTTGCCAAGCGCGCCAGCGCGGATGTGTACCGGGCGCAGTTTCGGGAAGGTCAGCAGATCGAATTGCGTCAGGTGTCGTTTGCCAATCCAGACGATCGGCTGTGGTCCGTGATCCAGCGTTTGCACCCTATCCCCCACGCGCAGACGCTCGATTGAGATTTCGCCGCTGGGCGTGGTGATCATTGCGCCGGTGGTGAAGCAGGGGATGCCCATCGCGTTGAGCATGGGTTTGTCGAGGATCTCGCGGTCGACCCCCATGAGTCTGACGCCTTCGCCATTGGGGAAGGTGAGAACCGCATTGCCGTAGCCGTCGTCGCTGACCACCACGTCGTTTACGGTGACCGGTTCTCCATCCGCGTTGTGCAGGTCCGAGACGTCAAATTGGTCGAACTCTTCACCGTCAATTTGGAAGTCGGCAATTTTGTCATAACCTCCGTCATCTTCGAGCACAAAGGTGTCGCTGTCGTCACCACCCGCGAGGTAGTCATTGCCGTCGCCTCCAACGAGCGTGTCCTGGCCCGCTTTGCCGATGAGGTTGTCGGCATCAGCGCCCCCCAGCAATAGGTCATTTCCGGTTTCGCCCATAAGGTTGTCGTTGCCCGCGCCGCCGGACAGGGTGTCATCGCCTGAACCGCCTTCGAGCGTGTCGTTGCCATCGCCGCCCGTGACGCTGTCATTGCCTGCGCCTGCGGCGACGGAATCGGCGCCGTCACCCGCGTTTATGTCGTCATCGCCCTGGGTGCCCAGGACAGTGTCGTCCCCACCTCCAGTGATCCAGGTTGCACCATCGCTGGCGGCCGAGCCGTCGATGAGATCGGCGTTTTCGGTAGTGTGGATTTCCTCGATGCTGGTGAACGTGCCAGTCACCCCGCCGGTTACAAAGCTGCCCGCCGCATCGCCGGTGTAGGTCACTGTGGCGCCAGTGTCATAGTCGCCGGCGTCGATGGAGAGGGTGTCATGCATGCCCCCCCCGTCTATGATCACCGTATTAGTGACATCATCGTCGTCATCTTGTTCGGCGTCATCACCTGGCATGACAGGGGCTTCGACTTCGTCATCATCATCCGGGGCATCATCTTCCGGCGGTGGGTCGTAAACATCAATCTCGCCAATTTCCGCGATGGCCGGTTTGATCTCGCCAAAGCCACCAAGGTCAATAACCGCGGCCTCAAATTCATCATCATCTTCTTCGCTATCCGCGTCCGCCGTGGCTTGGATATTGAACAGATCGTTGCCATCACCGCCGTGTAATTCGTCGTTGCCGGAGCCGCCGGTGATGGTGTCATCCCCGTCTCCGCCGTCAATGATGTCGTCGCCGGAGCCTCCATCGAGCTCGTCGTTGCCCCATTCGCCATTTAGTTCGTCGTTGCCCGCGCCGCCGTCGATACTGTCATCGCCGGTGCCCGCCCAGATTTCGTCATCTCCGCTGCCGCCGATGAAGGTGTCATTGCCCCCGACCAAGGAGGCCAACTCTCCATCGGTAGAGGCACTGGCGTCGATATGGTCGTCGTTTGAGGTGGTGTTGAGCATCTCCACGTTGGCAAAGGTGCCGGAAGCCTCGCCCAATGTGTAGGATCCGGCGTTGTCGCCTGAGTAGGTGACGTTCACGCCAGAATTGGTGTTTTCGGCGTCAAAATAGACTTCGTCCCACCACCCTTCGCCATCGACATTTGTGACATCGTCGGACTCGTCGATATGAAAGTTGTCGTTGCCGCTGCCGCCTTTCAGTTCATCATTGCCGCTGCCGCCGTAGAGGTTGTCGCTGCCATCGCCGCCGTCGATGGTGTCGTTGCCATCGCCGCCGTAGATGTAGCTGTCGCCGCTGCCGCCAATGATGGAGTCGTCCCCGCCAAAGCCTTCCAGCGTTTGGAAGGTGGTCACGTTGGAGGCGTCGATTGTGTCGCCGTTGCTGGTGCCGGCGATGTGTTCAATGCCGTCAAAGCTGCCGGAGCCATCGGCGCCTTGGAAATCATAGGTGCCGGATGTGTCGCCGGTGAAAGTGACGTCCACGCCGTTTGACGTGTCCGAACTGGAGAAGCCAACTAAGTCCCAGCCGCTGGCGTCATCACCGCCGTCAATCACGGCATTGTCCTGATTGTCGGTCACCCAGACCTGATCGGAACCTTCGCCGCCGGCAAAGGTGTCGTCGCCGCCAGCGCCGTACATGGTGTCGTCACCGCTGCCGCCGTCGATTTGGTCGTTGCCGCCGCCGCCGATGATGACGTCATTGCCTGCGCCGCCGTCGAGTGTGTTGTCACCATTGCCGGTGGTCCAAAGGCCAATCTGGTCGTTGCCCTCGCCGCCGGAGACGGTGTCATTACCATCGCCAAAGACAATGGTGTCGTCGCCACCACCAGCTTCAATGCTGTCGTTGCCGGTGGCGTTGTAGATGTCGTTGTCGGTGTCGTGGATCACGTCAGCGTCGCCGGTGCCGGTGATGGTGTCGTTGCCGCTGCTGCCGTCGAGATCTTCGGTGAAGCTGTCAATGTAGCCGAGGGTGTCACCCGGATCGAAGTTTTCATCATCGGGCACAAAATAGGCCTGCCCACCTTGTACATAGAAACTGCCGGATGTCGCGCCCAGCTCCGGGAAAGCCACAGAGCCGGTGCCAATGGGCATGTCATGTTGCGTGAAGACAGCGTTGCCACCCAGGCTGCTGTCGATTTGATCACTGGTGCCCAGCCCGTCAGCGCCCACGTCGAGACTAACCAAATACCCCGTTAAAGTTGTCATTCCACTCACTCCTTAGTGGCTTTGGTGGTAGGAGCCGGGTCTTAATGAGATACTAAAACTCGCGTTATGCGGGAAATTCATGAATGTGAAATTTGTGCCGGATTTGTTGGGAATTTTGTTTGAGTTCTGAGGGTTAGAGTTAAGTTTTGGTAAGTGTCGGCGGGCGGGCCTGCTAAGTGTTTCCGTCGGAGTGCGTTTTTATCGGAAATGAAACGCGCGACTTGATAAGGGTCAAGTTGCAAGTCGGCTAAGCAGACTACCAAGGCGCAAGAAATAGTTCTTGAGAGCGCCAAATGTTTTCCGATTCGCCCATCTGCGCATGCCTGATCCGGTCTTTGACCGGGCTGTTGGCTGTTGTCGCGTTGGTGGCGCAAATGATGACACCTGCGATGGCCCATGCCGCTGCTGGCGGCGATCTAGGTGGAGATTGGATCGAGATTTGTGCGGACGCTGGCCCGGTGATGGTGCGGTTGCGCGAAGATGGCACCGTTGAAAAACGCGCGCCGCAGTCTCCCGCACATGGTGCTTGCCCAAAATGTCTGACCTGCGTGACTTGTGCTGGTGTCTCCGGAATTGAGTCCGGCGTTGTTGCCCTAGATGCGGCGGATGGCTTTGCCATGCCCGTGGCGGTGTGCGAGGCGGATTCTGTTGTGTTTGTCAGCAAGGCGTGGGAGCGCCCGATGACCCGCGGGCCGCCGTGTGGACCCCAGTATAAAAATGAAATGGCCCGCGCGGGCCATGTGAAAACAGCAAACCCGACAGAAGGAGGTGCGCTGTGATCATGAAGCGCGCATTTTTGACCTGGGTGTCTGCAGTGATCTGTGCCTTTGGGCTCATGATGGCAGATGGAGCCAAAGCCGACAGCCTGGCGTCTTTCCTAACAGAACTTGACCCTGCCGAATTGGCAGACGGGGCTGACGCGTTTGGCCCGGTGCGCGAGGACGTGAAAGTCGCGCCTGTGCTCAAGGGCGGCGAGACCGTGGCTTGGGCATTTTTGACCTCTGATTTTGTGGGCACCACCGGGTATTCGGGCAAGCCGATCCATGTGGTTGCGGCGATTGACGATGATGCGGTGCTGACTGGCGTCAAGCTGGTGGCGCACAGCGAACCGATTGTTTTGATTGGCATCCCCAACAGCAAAATGGTGGCCTTGACCGAAGGCTACGCTGGGCTGGACCTCAAGGTGGAGGCCGAGACCGGTGGCGAAGGGCATGATCTGGACATCATCTCCGGCGCAACCGTGACAATTATGGTGATCGACGACAGCCTTGTGCGCGGCGGTATCAAAGTGGCGCGGGCCCTGGGGCTGGGTGGTTTATCGGTTCTGGAAACCGGACCAAAGCGTGAGCTCGATATGGCCAACGAGGCTGTTCAGGACTGGACCACTTTGGCGGGGGACGGCTCGGTGCGGCGCATGACGCTGGACGTTGGGCAGGTGAACCAAGCCTTTGCCGAAATGGATGACGAACGCGCGGCCAAACGTCCGGAAAAAGGTGAAACCGGTGACACCTTTATCGACATGCATATGGCGCTGGTGTCGGTGCCGTCGATTGGCCGTACGCTGCTTGGCGACAATGAGTATGAGAACCTTGTCGAGTGGCTTGATGAAGGTGAGCACGCCATTCTCGTGCTGGGGCGCGGCAAGTACAGCTTCAAAGGCTCCGGCTATGTGCGCGGTGGTATCTTTGACCGTATCCAGCTGATTCAAGGCGACAATTCGGTCCGCTTCTTTGACAAACAGCACCGCCGCCTGCGGGCGCTGGAGACCACCGACAGCCCAAGCTTTGTTGAGCTGGAGCTGTTCAAAATTCCGGCGGAAGCGGAGTTTGATCCGGCACAGCCGTTCCGTCTGCAGCTTCTGGTGCAGCGTTCGGTTGGGGCCCTGGACCGCGTGTTCCTGACCTGGGACCTTGGCTATCGTTTGCCAGACCAATACCTGTTGCCGCTGCCTGTGGCATCTGTGGTGGACAGCGCGGCGGATGAAGCGGCCGCAAAGGCGGCGCTGTGGCAGCGTATCTGGAAAGACAAAACCACCGAGATAGCCATCCTTGGCGTGATGCTTCTGGTGCTGACCGCTGTGTTCTTCTTCCAGTTCCAGGCGACATGGAAAGCCCGCCGGTTCTACTGGTTCCGCATCGGATATCTGACCTTCACCCTGTTCTTTGTGGGCTGGTACGCCAATGCGCAGCTGTCGGTGGTGAATATCATGGCGCTGGTGAACTCGATGCGCTCCGGTTTCACCTGGGATGCCTTCCTAATGGATCCGCTGGTGTTCATCCAATGGTTTGCCATTGCTGCGGCGCTGCTGTTCTGGGGGCGTGGGGCTTACTGTGGCTGGCTGTGCCCGTTTGGTGCGCTGCAAGAACTGACCAACCAGATTGCGCGTTATTTCAAGGTGCCGCAATGGACCCTGCCGTGGGGGCTGCATGAGCGCCTGTGGCCGATCAAATACATGATCTTCCTTGGACTGTTTGGCGTGTCGCTGGCGTCTTTGGAAACTGCGGAGCAACTGGCCGAAGTCGAGCCGTTCAAAACCGCGATCATTCTGAAATTTGTACGTGACTGGCCGTTTGTTGTGTTTGCCGGATCGCTGCTGGTAGCGGGGCTGTTCATTGAACGCTTTTACTGCCGCTACCTGTGCCCACTGGGTGGGGCGCTCGCGATCCCCGCGCGCATGCGCATGTTTGATTGGCTGCGTCGCTACAAAGAGTGCGGTAGCCCGTGCCAAACCTGTTCCAACGAATGTCCGGTGCAGGCCATCCACCCAACTGGGGAAATCAACCCCAACGAATGCGTGAACTGCCTGCATTGTCAGGTGCTCTATCAGAGCGAAACCAAATGCCCTGTCGTTATTCGCCAGCTCAAAAGGCGCGCCAAGACAGGCAAGGCTGATGTCCAGATTCCGAAGAAATCGGCGCCAGCCAATCATCCAAATGCAAAGACTGCATAGACCTTTAAGGAGGGAACAATGTCTGAAGACCTGAAAAATATGAAAGTCAGCCGTCGCGGTGTCATGGGGGCAGCAGCCACCGGTGCCGTACTCGCTGGTACTGGCGTTGGTTCACTTGTGGGTGGCGCAAGCCCTGCCGCTGCTGCCGGCAAAGCCTCCATGGCGCCAGGTGAGTTGGACGAATACTACGGCTTCTGGTCCTCCGGCCAAAGTGGTGAGCTGCGCGTTCTTGGCGTGCCATCCATGCGCGAGCTGATGCGTGTGCCAGTGTTCAACCGCTGCTCTGCAACCGGCTGGGGCCAGACCAATGAATCGCTGAAGGTTCTGACCGAAGGCCTGACCGACAAAACCAAAGAGTTCCTCGCCGCCAACGGCAAGGTGACTTACGACAACGGTGACCTTCACCACCCACACATGTCCTTCACCGACGGCACCTATGACGGTCGCTATCTGTTCATGAATGACAAAGCCAACACCCGTGTGGCGCGTGTGCGTTGTGACGTGATGAAGTGCGACAAGATCATTGAGATCCCGAACGCGCACGACATCCACGGCCTGCGTCCACAGAAATACCCGCGCACTGGCTACGTGTTTGCAAACGGTGAGCACGAAGCGCCGCTGGTGAACGACGGTAAAATCCTGAACGAGCCTGAGAAGTACGTAAACATCTTCTCCGCGATTGACGGCGACACCATGGAAGTGGCGTGGCAGGTGATTGTGTCCGGTAACCTCGACAACACCGACTGTGACTACCAAGGTAAGTACGCCTACTCGACCTCTTATAACTCCGAAATGGGCATGACCCTGGCGGAGATGACCGAGAGCGAACTGGACCACGTTGTTGTCTTCAACATCGCGGAAATTGAGAAAGCGATCGAGACCGGTGACTATCAGGAATTAAACGGTGTAAAAGTTGTGGATGGCCGTAAGGGCTCCAACAAGAACTACACCCGTTACGTGCCAATTCCAAACTCGCCACACGGCATCAACACCGCACCAGACGGCAAGCACGTCTGTATCGCTGGTAAATTGTCCCCAACCGTGTCCGTGATGGATGTGACTAAGCTGGACGACGTGTTCTACAAAGACGCCGATCCACGTTCCGCAATTGTGGCAGAACCACAGTTGGGTCTTGGCCCGCTTCACACTGCCTATGACGGTCAGGGCAACTGCTTCACCACTCTGTTCCTCGACTCCCAAGTGGTGAAATGGAACCTCGAAGCGGCTGTGAAACAGTACGCCGGTGAAGATGTGGATCCGATCCTTGAGAAAGTGGACGTGCACTATCAGCCGGGCCACAACTCGACCTCCATGGGTGAAACCAAAGAGGCCGATGGCAAATGGCTGATCTCGATGAACAAGTTCTCCAAAGACCGTTTCCTGAACACCGGTCCTTTGAAACCTGAGAACGAGCAATTGATCGACATCACAGGCAGCGAGATGAAAGTGGTGCATGATGGGCCAACTTTTGCCGAACCGCATGACAGCATCATCGTACGCCGTGACATCGTGAACCCGAAAAACGCCTATGACCGTAACGACCCGATTTGGGAAGATACCCGCAAGCAAGCGGAAGCGGATGGCGTGGACCTGGACGACTGGCAGGACCAGATCATCCGCGACGGCAACAAGGTTCGCGTTTATATGTCAAGCCAGGCGCCAAACTTTGCCATCGAGGACTTCACCGTCACCGAAGGCGATGAGGTCACTGTGATTGTCACCAACCTGGATGACATTGACGATCTGACCCACGGCTTCTGCATGGCGAACTTCGGTGTGGCGATGGAAGTTGGTCCTCAGGCGACCGCTTCTGTGACCTTCACCGCCGCCCGTGCCGGTGTACACTGGTTCTACTGCCAGTGGTTCTGCCACGCGCTGCACATGGAGATGCGCGGCCGGATGTTTGTTGAACCAAAAGGTGCGTAAGTCATGATGAAATGGTCCCTTTCTGCTGTGTTTGCTCTGTTGGCCTCCGCGTCTTTGGCGGCTGACTGGGACGTGCCGCTGCGGGATGGGGCCATTTCCGAGACACTGGCGCAGGCGGAGGACGGTGACGTGCTTCGCCTCGCTGCTGGCACCTACAATGAGACGGTGGTGCTGGAGAAATCCGTGACGCTGGACGGGCAGGGCCATGCCACAATTGATGGGCAGGGCAACGGGTCTGTGATCACGGTGACTGGCGACGATGTGGTGGTGCGCGGGCTGACAGTGGTTGGCTCCGGGGACCGGCATGAAGAAATCGACAGCGGGATACAGCTGAAGAAGACTGCTTATGCACCGCAAATTTTGGACAATGTGCTGCTGGGCAACCTCTACGGGATCGACATTCATGGCGCCAAAGACGCGCTGGTGGCGGGCAACCGTATCGAGGGACGGCAAGACCGGTTGATGAACCGGCGCGGCAACGGGATTTATGTGTGGAACGCGCCCGGGGCGGTGGTTGAGAAAAACGACGTGAAATGGGGGCGCGACGGGATTTTTGTGAACTCCTCCAAGCGCAACATTTTCCGGGACAACCTGTTCCGCGAGCTTCGTTTTGCGGTGCACTACATGTACGCCGACCGCTCTGAAGTGACCGGCAATGTCAGCATTGGCAATGATCTGGGCTATGCGGTGATGTTCACCACACATGTGAAGGTCAAAGACAATGTGTCGATCAATGACCGTGAGCATGGCGTGATGTTGAACTACGCCAACCGCAGCGAGATCACCGGGAATTATGTGAAGGGCGCGAAGGAGAAATGCACCTTCCTGTATAACTCCAACAAGAACGACTTCTCCGACAACTGGTTTGAGGGCTGTGGCATTGGCATCCACTTTACCGCGGGCTCACAGGACAACCGGATTGTAGGAAATGCCTTTGTGGGCAATCGCACGCAGGTGAAATTTGTCTCTACCAAGTGGCACGAATGGTCCGAGGAGGGCCGTGGCAACTACTGGAGCGACAATGCGGCCTTTGACGTAAACGGCGATGGATTTGCGGACAGCCCCTATCGACCAAACGACTCGATGGACCATGTGCTCTGGAGCCAGCCGGCGGCAAAAATGCTGCTCGGATCGCCAGCGGTGCAGATGGTGCGGTGGTCGCAATCGGCCTTTCCGGCATTGTTACCGGGGGGCGTGATTGACAGCCACCCTTTGATGAAACCCATTCGGCCAGCGGCGGCCGAGAAGGTGGACCAAGATGGATAAGATCCTAGACATACAAGGCCTCGTAAAAGATCGGGGCAAAACGCGCGTGTTGCATGGGGTGGACCTGACGGTTTCCTCTGGTGAACGGGTGGCGCTGCTCGGCCACAATGGTGCGGGCAAGTCCACACTGATCAAAACGGTGTTGGGCCTGACCAAACTGGGCAGTGGCAGTGTGAAAATCGCGGGCCACAAGCCTGGCAGCGGTGCGGCGCGGGCCGATACGGCGTTTCTGCCGGAGGCCGTTAGCTTTCACCCCGCTTTGACAGGGCGGGAACAACTGACCCTGTTTGCACGGCTTGCGGGGCAGAAGGCGGATATTGCCGGATTGCTGGAGCGTGTGGGGTTGGCGGATGCGCTGGACCGGCGCATTGGCACCTATTCCAAAGGCATGCGGCAACGGCTTGGTTTGGCGCAAGTGTTACTGGGCAAGCCCAAGCTGGCTTTGCTTGATGAGCCAACCAGCGGTTTGGACCCGATTTCGCGCCAAGACCTCTATGCCATCATTGATGAGCTGGCGGCGGGCGGCTGTGCCGTGCTGATCGCCAGCCACGCGCTAACCGAGGTGGAAGCACGCACGGATCGGATTGCGATCATGCGCAAAGGGCATCTGGTGGCGGATGACACGTTGGCAGGTTTGTCGGCCAAAGCGGGATTGCGCACCAAACTGCGGGTGCGGGCGACCTCCGACGCCGAAGCGCTGGTTCAAGTCACTGGCGGACGCCGAATGAATGGTGCGTCCGTGGAGATCGAGATTGATGCGGCAGGCAAGATGGAGATGCTCCAAAAAATCGCGGCCATGGGAGGCGCGGTTGCGGATGTGGACATCACACCGCCACGTCTTGAGGATCTCTATCGTCATTACGCCAAAGAGGAGTTGCACTGATGCGGTTTCTGGCAATTGCACAGGCGGAGATGCGCATTCTGGCGCGCAACCGCTGGTTATTCATGGCAACCCTGATCATGGTGCTGTTTGCGCTGGCGTTGACCTTCGCAGGCAGCGCCCCCACCGGCACCTTGGGCGTGGATATGCTGACGGTCTCGGTGACCTCAATGACCACCTTGTCTGTCTATCTCGCCCCTCTATTGGCGTTGATGATGTCGTTTGATGCCGTAGCGGGTGATGCAGAGCGGGGGTCCCTGGGCTTGCTGCTCAGCTATCCGGCAGGGCGCGGCGAAATTCTGCTTGGGAAATTTACGGCACACCTTGCGGCGCTGACCATCGCCATGACCATTGGCTTTGGCACAGCGGGAGCCATCGCCGCCTATATGGGTGGCGCGGGGCAGGACAGCGTTCTGGCGCTCTTGCGGTTGATTGGCACTTCGGTGTTGCTGGGCGGTGTGTTCCTGACGTTGGGCTATATGGTGTCTTCCTTGGCGAAATCCGCAACCGCGGCGGCGGGTATGGCCGCTGGGCTGTGGCTGATCTTTGTGGTGCTCTACGATCTGGGGTTGCTGGGCGCGGTGGTGATGGACAGTGGTGGTTGGTTCACCGAAACACTCTTCCCCTGGCTGATGGTGGCCAATCCGGCGGATGCTTTCCGCCTGTGGAACATTGCCAGCTCTGAAAGCGTGGCGTTGGCCAGTGGCATGGTGGGCGCGGCCTCGGCCTTGCCAAGTTGGGCGGCTCCTTTGTCGTTGGCGATCTGGCCGCTCTTGGGCTTTGCCTTCGCCCGGCTGGCGTTCCGGAGGGTGGAACCATGAGACTTGCGCTTGCCGCTGTGGCCCTGCTGGCGCTGGCCGCCTGCAAAGAAGAGGCTGCTGTAGCGCCACCCGACCCGGTGCCTTTGACTGAGGAGGCGTTGAGCTTCTTTTGTCAGATGAATGTGGCGGAGCATGGCGGCCCCAAAGGCCAGATCCATCTGGAGGGCTATCCCGCGCCGCTGTTCTTTGCGCAAACCCGCGACATGGTGGCCTATCTGAAAAGCCCGGAACGGGACGCCAAAATCATCGGTGTCTACGTGAGCGACATGGGCGTGGCGCCAAACTGGGAGCAGCCGGGAATCGAAAACTGGGTGCTCGCAGAGGGCGCACATTTTGTGGTTGGGGCCAAAGTGGCCGGTGGAATGGGCGCTCAGGAGGTGGTTCCGTTCAAAGAAGTGCAAGATGCGGCAAATTTTGCGGCCCAATGGGGTGGGCAAATTATGTCATTGGATGCTATTCCCACCGAAGCAGTCCTTGGACCGATAGATTTAGATCAGACGTTGGAGACCCCGTCATGACCCGTTTGAACCGCCGCCGTTTTCTGACCATTGCCGCCGCCAGCGCCGCTGTGCCTGCGGGTATGGCTATGGCCGCAACCGAAACCGCCACTTGGTCCGGCATCGCGCTGGGCGCACCGGCGCAGATGAAGATTGCAGGTATGAGCGCCTCTGAGGCGGCGCCAATCTTTGCGGCAGTGGAAGCTGAGCTGTCCCGTCTGGAAGGCATCTTCTCCCTGTACCGTGACAGCGCGCTGACCACGCTGAACCGTGACGGTATTCTGAGCGCACCAGCGCCGGAATTGCTGGAAGTGCTGAGCCTGAGCGACAGCATCAACAAAGCCAGCGGTGGCGCGTTTGACCCATCCGTCCAGCCGCTGTGGTTGGCCAAAGGTGGCAAAGGTGATGTCTCCAACGCGCAAGGCCTCGTGGGCTGGCAGAACGTCCAGTTCGACACCGCAGCGGTGAAGTTTGACACAGACGGCATGGCGTTGACTCTGAACGGTATCGCGCAGGGCTACGTGACCGACCGCGTTGTAGCGCTGATGAAAGACGCAGGCCTGACCAATGTGCTGATGGACATGGGCGAAGTGGCCGCGCTGGGCAGTAAAGCGGATGGCTCTGGCTGGAAAGCCGGTGTGGCCACCCCGGAAGGCGACATTGTCGCGCGCGTGACCTTGACCGACCGTGCGCTGGCAACCTCCGCGCCATCGGCCACCGTGCTGTCCGGCACCGAAGGTCACATCTTCCTGCCAAATGGCGCCGCAAGCGTTCAGGCGCTGGCCTCTGTGTCCGCTCCTAAGGCGGCTGTGGCGGACGCGCTGTCCACCGCGCTGTGTCTGATGGACAAGGCCGCTGGCCGCGCGATGGTGGATCAGTTTGCCGGTGCGCGCATCGAAGCGCTGGCCTAAACCACAGGGCATTAGGCCCCAAAAATTGAGCCTCTCGCACCGATGTGCGAGAGGTTTTTTTGTGCCTGCTTAAGTGGTCAGATCTGGCGGAGTTATCGCTATGGGCGTGATTGGACTGGTTTTGTTTTTTGGGCCGTTTAACCATATTTCATGGATCCAATATCTGAAAGCCATGGTTAAGTCACTTGATGGAAAGGGTAAAATTTACCAATTCACCAATTGGAATGCGGAGTCTTCTGGGATGTAAGCGTTCTGTTAATGATAATTTTTCTAGATTGGTATCGGAATTCTATACCAGGAACGAAGGTACTATTAACGATGACTACTACTTTGACTGCCGCCGTGACGCACTTTGGATTGGATGGCAAAGACGGGGACACGCTCGCGCGGGCCGGCGTCAAAGTGACCAAATGGTTGGACGAAGTTCTGGACCATTTTTATGACTATGCATCAGCGCAGGAAGAGGCAGCGGGCTTTTTTACGTCAGAGGAAATGCTGACGCACGCTCGCAGGCAGCAGAAAAAACACTGGGCAAAATTGCTGACTGGGCAGTTTGATGACGAGTTCGCGGCGGCGGCAAAGACCATTGGGGAGGTGCATTTCCGCATTGAGTTGCCGTTTGAGCTCTATTTGGCGGGCTACTCCCGGGCGACCTCTTTCATTCAGACGTTGCTGATCGAACGCAGTGGCAAGTTCCTTGGTCCGGTTGGCAAGGCGCAGCTGGCCCAGCAGCTTTCGGCGCTGAACCGGGCGTTCACGCTGGATATGAACCAGGTGATTGATGCCTATTTTAATGCGCAGCAGGCGGAGCAGGCGCGGGCGTTCAAATATCTCCAGGATGGGATGCAGCGCATGGCGCATAAAGATCTGTCTCAGGAGATCCCCGGGCCGGACAGCAGCGATTTCCCTGCGCGGTATGATGAGATGCGCAAGGGCTTCAACCAGTTGCAAAATGACATGGGCGCGGTGATGCACACCATTCGAAACGCCACGGATGATCTTGATTTGACCGCCGCAGAAGTCAACTCCGGTGCGGACGATCTGGCGCGGCGCACGGAAACACAGGCGGCGACGCTGGAGCAGACGGCGCACTCTGTGGAGGAAATCACCAAGAGTGTGCAGTCCTCATCCAACGCCACACGGAAAACCGATGACATGATGTCCCAAACCCATCAGAAGGCGCAAACCGGGCAAGATGTGATGCGGGAAACTGAGGCCAAGATGCGCGAGATTGCCGAATCCTCGGCGCAGATTTCCCAGATCACCGATGTGATTGATGAGATTGCCTTCCAGACCAACCTTTTGGCGCTCAATGCCGGGGTTGAAGCCGCGCGGGCAGGGGACGCGGGGCGTGGTTTTGCGGTTGTCGCCTCAGAAGTGCGCGGGTTGGCGCAGCGGGCTGCGGACTCGGCGGCGGAAATCAGTGAGTTGATAAAAGCCTCCTCCGATCTGGTGGAGAATGGCGTGGAAATGGTGGATCAGGCCGGACGGGTGCTGGGCGATATCGTGAAAAAGGTGGAGTCGGTTGCCGGGTTGACGTCACAGGTGGCGCATTCCTCTAAGGAGCAGTCTGACGGGTTGAGCCAAATCTCCAGCAGCCTGTCGCAACTTGACAATGTGACCCAGCAAAACGCTGCCATGGTGGAGCAAACCGCCGCGGCCGTGGGTTCGATGCAGCGGGATACGACCTCCATGGCACATCTGGTGGGGGAATTTGCCTTGGCAGAAGCCTCAGACGAGGCGGCCCGTGCAGGTGGCGCGGGGCAGGAAGACGCTGACCGGGTTGCCGCCTAACCCAGCGAGAGGCATGGATGTTTGAGGGTCGGGGCGCTGTGCGGTCCGGCCTTTTTCATTTTGGCTGCGACTTTTTCTCACTTTGTTGATCCGGCTTGGTTTTGGTCAAGTGCGCCTAAGGTTTCCCGACTTACCTTAGCCGGGAGCAGGTAATTTATCAGGTGACTCATGTCCGCGCTTTATCGTGTCTTCTCAGAAGGTTTTCGAGTTTTTTTCGTCGCCGCCGGCGTGTTTGGCGCCGGGGCTGGGTTGCTTTGGACCTTGTCCTTGGCGGCAGGGGGGGCAGGGCTGGACGCGCTAGAGATGGCGCCAAGCCAGTGGCACGCCCATGAGATGATATTCGGCTACGGTGCGGCAGCGATTGGCGGGTTTTTCCTCACTGCGGTGCCCAATTGGACCGGCGCAAAAGGCGCGCGGATCGGGTTTATTGCCGGTGTCTTTGGCCTGTGGCTGATCGGG
Source organism: Shimia sp. (assembly GCF_049116215.1). Classification (GTDB taxonomy): domain Bacteria; phylum Pseudomonadota; class Alphaproteobacteria; order Rhodobacterales; family Rhodobacteraceae; genus Shimia. The sequence goes on from NZ_JAGDZB010000004.1 coordinate 92,150, forward strand.
CGTATTGCTCTGTGGCCACTGGGTGTGGTGCCCCCAGTGACCGCGATGGTGGCAGATTTGGTGTTTGTGCCTGTTTTGGCGTGGAAAATCCTGAGCCAACTGCTGAAGCGGCCCAAACCGCAGAACATGATACTGTTGTCGATGTTGGTGGCGCTCTGGGTGAGCAACCTGTTGGTGCATCTGGAATGGACTGGTCTGACCGATGACACCGCGCGTCAGGGGATCAACGGAGGGCTGCTGACCTTGGTTGGCTTGATTGGCGTGTTGGGCGGTCGGGTCACCCCGGCATTCACCCGCAACGCCATGAAGCGGGTGGAGGTGCCGGAGGCGGATTGGCCCAAAACGCCAGACATCCTCAACAAAGCGTCAATTGTGACCTCGCTTGTGCTGCCCTGGGCGGCGATGAGCGGCAGTTATGTGTTGCTGGCCTGTGTCGCTTTGGTGGCCGGGGCGGCGCAATTGTTGCGCTTGAGCGGGTGGAAAAGCCTGTGGACCACAAGCCAGCCCATTTTGTGGTCACTGCACATCAGCATGGGGTTTCTGGCGCTTGGCCTAATCCTTTGGGGGCTGTCTGGATTTGGCATTGGGCAGGAACTGGCAGCCATTCACGTGCTGGGCATCGGCTGTGTTGGGGGCATGACGCTGGCGGTGATGAGCCGCGCCGCTCTGGGGCACACCGGGCGGGCGCTGATTGCGCCAAAGCCAGTGGTGTGGGCTTACGGCGCCATGGCCGCTGCTGCGTTGATGCGTTGGGTCGGGCAGAGCGCCTTGATCGCGGTGTATGATTTCACGCTGATGCTGGCCGGGGGGCTTTGGGTGGCGGCGATGGTGCTGTTCCTGATCGCGATTTTCCCAATGTCTGTGGCCCCCCGCGTGGACAGGAAAGGCGCTTAGGCCTTTTTGCTATCGTCCACGATGGTCATTTTTGCCAAGCCACTTTCGCCCAGGGGAATGGTGGCAAACGGCCCACCAATGGTCATCTGTGCCAGATCGGATGGGTCGGCTGGCGGCGCGTCCGCAAGGATGGCCTCGGCAAACTGCTCCGCGTTGTCTTTTGGTTTGTAGCCGATGTGGCCAGCGCCGGTGTTGTGCACCGGGGCGCGGTCGTTGTTGGAAATGCCATAGACAATTGAAAAGCCAACGGTTTGCGCGGTGATCGCGGCGGTGACCATGCGGATCAGATCCTCATAGCTGAGCCATGTGGAGAGCGAACGCGGGGCCACAACCTGTGCGCAGGAGAAAATCCGCATGTGCACGCTTTCCACGCCGCGTTTGTCCCAATACATACGGCCGAGATCTTCGGCAAAGCACTTGGCAAGGCCATAGAACGTGTCCGGGCGGTGCGGTGCGTCGATGCCGATATTGTCGGCGATCTTGTGCATGCCCACGGCGTGTACGGAGCTGGCATAGACCACCCGTTTCACACCATTGCGGTGGGCGGCTTCCCATACGTTATGTGCACCAATGATGTTGGGGCCAAGGATCTCTTCAAACGGGGCCTCGTCGCCAATGGCGCCAAAATGCACCACCATGTCCGCGTCTTTCAACACCTCGATCATGGCATCCAGATCGGCCAGATCGGCCTGCACGTAGCGTTCTCCCGGATAGAGCGTGCCAACGTCCTCAGCGATGTCGGTGGAGACCAGTTCATCTGCCAGTGTGGTCAGTGGCTCGCGCAGGTAAGAGCCAAGGCGGCCAGCGGCGCCGGTGAGGACAAGTTTCTTCATGGTCAGGGGGCTTTCATGTCTTCAAGCAGGGTATCTGCGGCTTTGGCCAGAAGACCGGCATCCGAGCCACAGGCAACAAAAGTGAAACCCGCGCCCAACAGGCGGCGGGCAAAGGCCACGTCACGCACTAGGGTGCCAACGGGAGTTTTCTTGGAAATCAGCCGCATGGCGGCGGGCAGGATTTTGGCCCAAACTTCGTCGTGCATGGCGTTGCCGAGGTAGCCCATGTCTGCGGCGATGTCGGCGGGTCCAAAGAACACACCATCGACGCCCTCGGTGGTGGCAATGGCTTCGACGTTTTCCAGTGCTTGCAGGGACTCGACTTGCACCAGCACGGCGGTCTGTTCGTCCACGGTTGCGGTGTAGTCTTTGTGGCGGCCAAAGCTTGTGGCGCGCGTGGTGCCGCCATAGCCGCGGATGCCTTTCGGCGGGTAGCGCGTGGCGGCGACCGCGGCGGCGGCTTCCTCAGCGTTTTGTACCATCGGGAACAGCAGCCCCGGCGCGCCCATGTCCATCAGCCGTTTGATCTTCACTGGGTCGGTCCAATCCGGGCGCACAATGGCGGTGCTGTCATAGCCTTTGATGACCTGCAATTGTGCCTGCACATCAGGTAGCTCACCCGCGCCGTGTTCCATGTCCAAAAGCAGCCAGTCATACCCTGCACCTGCGACGACTTCTGTGGTCAGCGGGTCGCCAAGAGAGACCCAGAGGCCAATTTGCTGCTTGCCATCACGGATTGCGGATAGGAACGGGTTTGTTTGCACCATCAGATTACGGCTTTCTCAACTATTGGGTCATTGTTGAGGACACGTTCAAACGTAAAAGGCGTCATGTCTAGGGTGCGGAATTCCCCGTAGGTTAAAAGTTCGGCCACGGCGCGGCCCATGGCGGGGCTTTGTTGCAGCCCGTGACCGGAGAATCCGTTTTGGAAGATGAAGTTGGTGATGTCCGGGTGGGCACCCAAAATCGCGTTTTGATCCAGGGTGTTATAGGCATAGTGTCCGGCCCACTCCGCCCCGACTTTGATGGCTTCAAACTGCGGAATGCGGGTGGCGATAATGGGCCAGACGTGATCCTGCCAGCGGTTGTGATCCATGTGGAAATCATCAAACGCCACGGCTGGGTCCGGATCGGGGGCGGCGCCTGCGAGGTAGGTGGCGGGGCCATCTTGGCGGACGTGCACACCGGAGGGGTCAATCGTCAGCGGCAGGTCCATTGGCAGAGGCTGTTCCGCGGAGAAAATCCAGGTGAAGCGCTTGCGGGGTTCCACGGGCATGTGGATGCCTGCCATTTCTGAGGTGCGCGCAGCGCGCGGACCAGAGGCGTTCACCACCTGACCGCAGTTTACCACATCGCCGGAGGCCAAGGTGACCGAGGTGACCTTGCCGCCGTCTCGCGCCATGGCGACCACTTCGCCTTGCACATATTCCACACCGCGTTCGCGGGCGGAGCGGCGGAACCAGTCAAACACCACGCCGCCGTCCCAATAACCTTCGTCTTTGGTGTTGATCGAACCCAGCAGGATGTCGTCCACATTGTAGAACGGATAGCGGGCAGCGATTTCGGCGGCGGTCAGCAGTTCGGTTTCGGCCCCGGCAGCAAGTTGCACCTTTTGGTTGTCGCGCAGGGTTTGGGCAAAGTCCTCGTTGTCCGCCAAATAGAGGTAGCCGTAGTTCTGAATATCCAACTCCGGCACGCGGTCATCTCCGCCCATATGCTTGCGCAGGTTTTTTACAAAATCGGCGGCGAACTGAGAGATCTGGACGTTCAGCTGATTGGAAAACTGCTGTCGCATACAGGAGTTGGTGTGGGCGGTGGAGCTGAACTCGTAAGTCGGGTCTTTCTCAACCACCAGAACCGAGCCGCTAAAATCCGGATTGTCGGACAAAAACCACGCGGTGGAGGATCCCATAATCGCCCCGCCGATGATTACCACGTCGTAAGATGTTTTGGTTGGCTTGGTGGCCATTGCGCCTGCTGCCATTAGACAATCTCCCCCCGTTTGGCCCGCGAAAGGGCCTCGGCAATGTCATCTGCCGATATGTTGTAATGCTCTGCGGCGTGCTCCGGAGTTATGTAGCCAAGCGCAACATCGCGTTTGACGCGCGCCGGATCACGGCGGTTTGGGGTACCGTAGCCTGCGCCGCCGGGGAAGCCCATTTGCACCACTGTGCCGTGGGGTATAAATTGTTTGCCTTTGCCGCGCACGGCGGTGCCGTCAGACCGGGCCAGACGGGTTGCGCCACCGGCACCGCCGTCGCGACGGCCTTGCGCCGGGTGGTCGACACGGTCCAGCATCAGGGAGATATCAAACTCGTGGCCCTCACGTGCGCCGACATCCATGTATTGTCCCAAACCGCCTCGAAATTCACCTGCGCCGCCGCTGTCTGGGCGCAGCTCCTTGCGCCAGATCAGCACGGGGCCAACCTGTTCGGTGGCCTCCACCGGCATGGTCATCACGCCCGACGGGAAGGCGGTGGCGTTCATGCCGTCCAAGGTGGGGCGTGCGCCGGATCCACCGGAGTTAAAGGTCAGCACCTCGGCGCGCACCGCATCTTCTGGCGCGTTGCCATCCATGCGCGGACGTATCGAGACCTGGAAGTTGCAAAGGCAGCCCGCGCCCTCAGCAGGCACCGTGTTGGGCAACAGCTTGTCGAGCGCGTTGTAGACCGTGTCTGGCACCATGTGACCAATTACGTGGCGCAGGGCGACGGGGGCTGGGAACTTGGCGTTCACAATGCTGTTGTCCGGCGCGGTGATTTCAAAGGGGGCCAGCGAGGCGGCGTTGTTGGGGATCTCTGGCGCGATGGCGCATTTGAGCGCGTAGCAGGCATAGGCCTTGGTGTAGACCAGCGGCACGTTGATGCCTTTTTTGTCCAAACCGGATGTGTCAGCCCAATCGCTCAGGATACGGTCTTTCTCGATGGTTAGGGTGACATGCAGGTCGATGGGTGTGTCGTATCCGTCGATGCGCAAATGGCCGCTCGCGCTGCCCGGTGTGAGCGCGTTGATGCGCGCCAAAGTGGCTTCGCGGGAATTGGTCAGGATGAAGTCGGAGATGCCTGTGAGATCGGCGAGACCAAACTCTTCGACCATGTCGATCAGGCGCCGGTGGCCAATCTCGTTGCAGTTTGCCAGCGCGTAAATGTCCCCGACCAACTGATCGGGTTCCCGCACGTTGCCCCGGATCAGCGCCAGCAGGGTTTGGTCTACTGTGCAGCGGTCGGCAAATTTCATGATCGGAAGATACAGACCTTCCTCGTGTACGTCATTGGCATCCGCGCCAAAACCGCGCCCGCCGATGTCGGTGACATGGGCCGTGCAAGCAAAGAAACCGATCAGCGTCCCCTTGTGGAACGAGGGCGTGACCACGGTGATGTCATGTTTGTGGCCGGTGCCTTCCCAAGGATCGTTGGTCAGGTAAACGTCACCCTCAAACATGTTGTCGCGCCCGATGCGGCGGATGAAATGGCCCACAGCGTCTGCCATGGCGTTCACATGCCCCGGCGTGCCGGTCACCGCCTGGGCGAGCATCTCTCCAGCTTCGTTGTAAACCCCGGCGGAGAGGTCACCCGCCTCGCGTACGGAAGTGGAAAAGGCCGTGCGAACAAGCGCTTGAGCCTGCTCTTCGACCACGGAGACCATGCGGTTCCACATGACCTGATAGGCAACTTTGCTGTGCTCGGTCATTGGGTGGTCTCCTTTGTGCGCACGTCCAGCGTTCCGTCGGTGTGGGTCAGTACCTCGCGGCTGGCGGGCACAACCACGGTGGTCTCGTCTTCGGTCACGACGGCGGGGCCTTGGGCGACATGGCCGGTTGGCAGGTCGGTGCGGGCGATCACGGCGGCGTCCACGGTTTTGGCCAAGGCCGGGTCAAACAGCGGGCGTGTTGTGGTCGGAGCGAGGGATGTCAGCGTGCCTGTATTTGCAATGGGCGAGGTGGCCTCCTGTGCTGTATAGGCATTCACGCTCCAGACGGTGATTTCGACTTCCATGCCCTCAACTGCGCGCCCAAAGAGCGCTTTGTAGTCGGTTTCAAACAGGCGCAGGAAGGTGGCCGCATCGGGGTTTGCGGCTTGCTCTGCGGTGAGCGCGATTGGGATTTCCCAACCTTGTCCGGCATAGCGCATGTAGATTTTGTGGTCGCGCAGGATATTTGCGTTCTCATCACAGGAGCGCACAAAACGGGTGGCCTCATCTGACATGTCGTCAAACAGGGCTTTGACTTTGGTTGGGTCAAAGTCGCTCAGTCGCATGAAGACGGAGCGGTTGGCCTCAAAGCTAAACGGTGCACGCAGGAAGCCGATGGCAGAGCCAACGCCCGCGCCTTGGGGGACAAGACAGCGGGAGACACCGAGCTTTTCGCACAGCCTTGCCGCATGCAGCGGGGCCGCGCCGCCAAAGGCAATCATGGTGTACTCAGACAGGTCCTCGCCGTTTTCCACCGCATGTACGCGGGCGGCGTTGGCCATGTTTTCATCCACCACTTCGGCAAGGCCAAAGGCGGCCTCGGTGGCGTCCATGTCGAGCGTGTTGCCAATCACAGCGTCCAGCGCTTTGGCCGAATTGTCAGGATGCAGGGGGATGGAGCCGCCTGCGAAATTGTTGGGGTCAAGCTTGCCCAGGATCAGGTCAGCGTCGGTCACGGCGGGGGTGTCACCGCCACGGCCGTAACAGGCCGGGCCGGGTTCGGACCCGGCGCTTTCTGGGCCAACACGGATTTGGTTCATCGCGTCCACGTGGGCGAGCGAGCCGCCGCCAGCGCCAATTTCCACCATGTCGATCACCGGGATCGAGATCGGCATGCCGGAGCCTTTTTTGAAGCGATAGGTGCGGGCGACCTCAAACACACGTGCGGTTTTCGGGGCCTGATCTTTGATCAGGCAGATTTTGGCGGTGGTGCCGCCCATGTCAAAGCTGAGTACTTTGCTGAGGCCGTGTTTGGCGGCAATGTCGGCGGCAAAAATGGCACCACCCGCCGGACCGCTTTCGACTAGGCGCACCGGGAAATCGGCGGCGCTTTCGAGCGACATGATCCCGCCGCCGGAGTGCATCAGAAACACCGGGCAAGCCGCGCCTTCGGCAGCCAGCCGGTCTTTCAGGCGGCCAAGGTAGGACTTCATCAACGGCTTGATGTAGGCGTTGGCGATGGTGGTGTTGAACCGCTCATATTCACGCATCTGCGGAGAGACCTCGCAGGAGAGCGAGACCATTACATCAGGCAATTTTTCTGCGAGCACCTCGGCAATCAGACGTTCATGCGCGTCGTTCACGTAGGAGTGCAGCAGGCCCACAGCGATGCTTTCATAGTTGGCTTCGGCCAGCTCGTCCGCGAGTGTCTCAATGTCGGCGCGGTCCAGTGGGATCAGCGCTGCGCCGGTGGCGTCCATGCGTTCGCGCAGCACATAGCGGCGGTTGCGCGGCAACAGCGGCTCAGGAAGTGTGAGGTTCAGGTCATACTGTTCAAACCGGCTTTCGGTGCGCATTTCGATCACATCGCGGAAGCCTTCGGTGGTGATCAGCGCGGTTTTGGCGCCGCGCCGCTCGATCAGCGCGTTTGTGGCCAACGTGGTGCCGTGAATGATCTGGTCGATGGATGCGGGCGTCACACCGGCTTTGGCGCAGACCTGATGCATGCCGTCGACAATCGCGTTTTCCGGCGCGGCGTAGGTGGTCAACACTTTGGTGGAAAAGCGCTTTTGGTCGATTTCCAGCACGACATCGGTGAAGGTTCCGCCGATGTCGACGCCCAAACGGGTCCTGTGTGATGGCATCTGAACGCGCCTCCTTCTGTCTTCTGCAGGAAGGTAGAGCGCACAGGTCATGAAATCCAATTATTAAATTTCATGAATTGAATTGAGAAAATTTATCTTGCGGCGTGGGCCTGCGCCACTTGCTGCGCCAAATCCGCTGCAGCCTCCACAAAACTGGGGCAAGTGTCAGCGTCATAGCGGGCATAGAAGTGCAGCGCGTCGGGCACCCAGAGGTAGCGCAAAGTGTCCAATGTGCCGTTGGCAAGGTCTTCACGCACCATGGCTTCGGGCAGGCAGGCAACCCCCAAACCGTCGCGGGTCATTTGGTGGCAGGCCGCCAGATTGGACGAGGAGACATGGCGTACCGAGACGTCAGAAAAGGCACCAAAGTGATCCTGCATCTGGTTGTAAGGAATGGTGCCGCGGGCGTGGGTCAAAACCGGATGCTGCGCCAAATCGTGCAAGCTGAGCACCTTGTCAGACAGGCCAAGTTTGGGGCTGCCGACCCACAACATTGGCAGTTGCCCAAGGTCTGCGTTGCCACTGATCTGCCGCTCAAACGGGGCGCTTTGCAAGGCCAGGTCAATCCGGCGCTCCGTCAGGGCGCGGGACAGGTTCACCGACAAATCCACGGTCAGGTCCATGTCGATGTTGGGGAAACGCTCCTTGAGTGCGGTGAAAAACTCGCCCAGCCAAGTGTGCACGATCATCTCGGTCACGCCAATGCGGAGTGTGCCGTCAAACAGGCTGTCATCGGCCGCCGTGAGCAGGAACCGGTCCATCGACAGAAGCACGTTACGCGCCTCCAGTAGGAGTTTTTCGCCCATGGGGGTCAGCCGCACAGAGCCCGCGTCCCGTGTCATCAGTGAATGGCCAATTTGCCCTTCCAAGCCCGCGATGCGGGTGGAGATGTTGGGCTGCGTGGTGTTCAGCCGGTCCGCTGCACGGCGGAAGCTTTGCAAGTCGGCAACCGCCACAAAGGCTTGAAGCTGTTTCAGGCTGATCTGGGCCATGGGCGCTCGCGGGTTAAGAAAGTCGCGGCACAGTAGGGCAGGTTGTGCGGCTTGGAAAGATGGGCTTGTCGGCGCTGCTACGGCGTTGGCTTGCTCCGCCTGTAAAACTGTGCATGTTAGCGGAAACATCTCCTTTGGTGCAGCTCTTGATACGCATGTGGTCGGGTGCCAAAGGGCGGGAGAACATGTGCATTTTGGGGGAGTATGAGTATGGACATCAATCCAGATAGTTTTCTGCGGGCGTTGTTTGCCAAAGCGGTGGCCGTGGCGGATCCAATGGCGGCTTTGCCGGACGCCCTGGGTGAAAAACCAGCGGGCCGGTTGATTGTGGTTGGCGCGGGCAAGGCCAGTGCGCGCATGGCAGAGGCCTTGGAGAGTGCCTGGGGGGCGTGCGAAGGACTGGTCATCACGCGCTACGGCTACGAGCGGCCTTGTGCGGGCATCACCATCAAGTCGGCGGCGCACCCGGTGCCGGATGCGGCGGGCGAGGCGGCGACACTCCAAATGTTGGAGCTGATGCGCGGTCTAACTGCCGACGACACCGTTGTGTGTTTGATTTCCGGCGGGGCGTCCTCACTGCTGACCGCGCCAGTGCCGGGCGTGACGTTGGACGAGTTGCAGCAGGTGAACGCGGATTTGTTGGCGTCTGGTGCGCCAATTTCGGCGATGAACGCGCTGCGCAAACATTTGTGTCAGGCCAAAGGCGGGCAGCTTGCAGCGGCAGCCTATCCGGCCAAAGTGGTGAGCTACCTGATCTCAGACGTGCCGGGTGATGATCCGGGCATGATTGGCTCTGGTCCCACCGTGGCAGAGCCGGAAAGCCTGGACAGCGCTTTGGCAGCCTTGGCCCCGTTTGGCGTGACCTTGCCGGAGCATGTTGAGGCGGCGGCACGGGCCCATGCGGGTGTGGTGATGCCGGGTGACGAACGGCTGTCGACCACAGAAAACATCCTATTTGCCTCGCCGTTGCAATCGTTACAGGCGGCACAGGAGGTTGCAGAGGCTACTGGGCTGCGGGTGGAAATCCTTGGCGATGCGCTGGAGGGCGAGGCGCGGGACGTGGCACAAGCGCAGGCTGACTTGGCAAAAGCAAAAGTGGGGCGTGGACCTCGGGTGCTTCTGTCTGGCGGAGAGCTGACCGTGACACGGCGTGGCGATGGCGTTGGCGGGCCAAACGCCGAGTTTGCGCTGGCTTTGGCGCTGGCGCTGGGCGGCGCAGACGGCATCCATGCGATTGCCTGTGACACGGATGGTGTCGACGGCGCGGCCGAGGTGGCCGGTGCGGTGATTGGGCCGAACACGCTGGCGACAGCTCAGGCGCGGGGTGTGGACGCTGCTCTGGCTTTGGCAGAAAACGATGCGCATTCGTTCTTTGAGAAGATCGATGCGCAGGTGGTGCCGGGGCCAACGCTCACAAATGTGAATGACTTCCGCGCCATTCTGATCACCAAGTAATTGCACCTTGCGGTCAAAGCCGCGTAGAGATGGTTCACAAATTAACTTGTGGGAGCAAGAGAATGAAAAAGGCGATTATTACCGGCCATTCCAAGGGGCTTGGCGCGGGCATGGTGTCCTGCCTGATCGAGGCGGGCTATGAGGTTTTGGGCCTGTCCCGTTCCGGTATTGGATCGGAGATGGCAGGGCTGACCGAAGTTGCGCTTGATCTGGGTGACACAGCGGCTGTGACAGCCTTTGCCACCGGCGCGGAGTTTGCCAATTTCCTGGAAGGTGCAAGCGAAGCCGTGTTGATCAACAATGCTGGTATTGTGGACCCTATCGCGCCAATTGGCCGTCAGGATGCGGGCAAGATTGCCCAGTCCTTGGCGGTGAACGTGACAGCGGCGCTGATCCTGAGCGATGTTTTTGTCGCGGCAACTGACGGTGCCGAACGTCGCATAGCCCACATCTCAAGCGGCGCGGGCCGCAACGCCTACACGGGTTGGAGCGTCTACTGTGCCACCAAAGCAGCCATGGATATGCACGCGCGGGCCATGATGGAAGACTCAGTGGCTGGACTAAAAGCGGAAAGCATTGCGCCTGGGGTGATCGACACCGGCATGCAGGCCACCATTCGCTCCGCACCGGAAGAGGATTTTGCGCTACTGGATCAGTTTAAGTCGATGAAGGCTGAGGGGGGCTTGGCCAAAGCAGAAGACACCGCAGCGAAGATTTGTGCCCACATCCTGAGCGAGCAATTTGGTGCCGAGATCCTCACGGACGTGCGTACGTTTTAAATCCAAAAGCCCCTCACGTTTGGCGAGGGGGGCTTTCTGAGCGTGAATTTTTGATCTTCCACTATTTTTTGTTGCTCCAAAGCCATTGGGTGGCTTAGGGAGGGTGCAAATCTGTTAGCGCTAAAGGTCGGGTGATCTCAGGCGGCTTTGGGAGACTGAAATGAAACGCTCTACCATCAACGACATTATGGCGGCAGCGGACGATATGATCCGCTCATACGGTTTTAAATTGCCTCCATTTGCCTATTGGGCACCGGAGGAGTTTAAAGCGCGTGCCAAGGAAGCCGAGGCCTTGATTCAGGCGCGCTGTGGTTGGGACATCACCGACTATGGTGCGGGCCGGTTTGACGAGATGGGGTTGTTCTTGTTCACCTTGCGCAATGGGCGGCTGGCCGATCTGCAGCGCGGTGGCGGCATGTGTTATGCGGAAAAACTGTTGATCTCGCGTCAGGATCAGCTGTCGCCAATGCACACCCATGTGATCAAAGCGGAAGACATTATTAACCGTGGCGGGGCCACTATGGTGGTCGAGCTGTTTGGCTCTGATGACGATGGTAACTTTGCCGAGGACCGCGGTGGCATGGTGATGTGTGACGGCATCCCGCGTGAATTTACGCCGGGGGAGAAGCTGAAATTTGCACCGGGTGAAAGCTTGACCCTGATGCCAGGAGACTGGCATGCGTTTTGGGGCGAAGGCGGTGATGTGCTGATTGGCGAAGTCTCCACAGTGAATGACGATGAAACAGACAATATCTTTCGCGAGCCGATCGGCCGGTTTGCTGAGATCGACGAAGACGTTGCGCCAACCCATCTGTTGGTGAGCGATTACGCCAAATGGCTGGCCTGAGGAGGCAAACATGATCCTGTGTTGTGGCGAAGCGTTGATTGACATGATCCCGCGTGAGACCGTTGAGGGCGGCACGGGATTTGTGCCACATGCTGGCGGTGCGGTGTTCAATACCGCTGTTGCGCTGGGCCGTTTGGGCGCGCGCGTGGGCTTGGTCAGTGGCATCTCCACCGACAGTTTTGGCGACATTCTGATGACCGAACTGGTTGCAAGCAACGTCAGCACTTCGGCGCTGATCCGTGCGAAACGCCCGTCCACAATGGCCTTTGTGCATTTGAGCAGCGGACAGGCAACCTATTCGTTTTATGATGAAAACACCGCTGGGCGCATGATCCAGCCGTCTGATCTTGTGTCGGTGGAACCCAAAGTGAAAGCGCTGTTTTTTGGCGGCATCAGTCTGGCGGTGGAGCCTTGTGCGGACACCTATGCCGAGTTGCTGGAGCGCGAAGGCGCAGGCCGTGCGGTGATGGTGGACCCCAACATCCGACCGGGTTTCATTGCCAATGAAAAAGCTTATCGCGCGCGGCTGGCAAAGATGTTTGCCAAGGCGGATATTGTGAAAGTGTCTGACGAGGATTTGCAGTGGCTTGTGCCGGGCGAAGACACCCTGGACGAGCGCGCGATGAAAATCATCGACCAGGGTCCTGCGTTGGTGCTGGTGACCCGTGGCGGCGAAGGTGCGGATGCCTATGTGACCAGCGGGCATAAACTTTCCGTGGCGGCCGCAGAGGCGGAGGTTGTTGACACCGTTGGCGCCGGCGACACGTTTAACGCGGGTGTTTTGGCGAAGCTGGCGGAGCTGGGTGTGTTGACCAAAGCCAAGGTGCGCGATCTGTCGCTCGAAGATGCGGCGGCGGCGCTGGCCTTTGGCGCCAAAGTGGCGGGCGTGACCGTATCGCGGGCCGGGGCCAATCCCCCTTGGGCCAGTGAATTGGCCTAAGGGCTTGCTTTAGGCGTGGCTTGGCGGCACATAGCGGGCGATCTGACAGGAGCCCGATATGACACCGCAGGACGTTGAATCTCTGTTTACCCGCCAGGATGGCAGCTACGGCTTTGCGCGCTGGGGACGCCCAATTTCGCCGGTGGTGTTCGGAGTCGAGGACGCCACGCTGGAGACGGTGAAAGGGGCGCTGGAAGCTGTGGTCACCTTGGTTGGCCATCAGATGGCGGAAACCGATCCGGAGCTTGGCAGCAACCTGATGATGTTTTTCTTCCGGGAGTGGGATGAGCTTCTGGAGGTGCCGGATCTTGAGCGTTTGATCCCGGATCTCAAGGCGTTGGTGGGCCGATTGAAAGCCGCAGACGCCACACAATACCGCGCCTTCCGCTTTGAAAACGATGGCGGCATTCAGGCGGCGTTTGTTTTCTTGCGCATGAATGATGCGATGTCACAAATTCCGGCTGAGGCACTGGCCTTGGGCGAGGCGGTGCAGACCATCGTGGCCTGGGGACCCAAAGCTTTTGCGGAGACTTCGCCTTTGGCCGTGGTGCCGGAAAGCGGTGCCACCGTGTTGCGTCCGGAAATCGCGGCGGTGATTGCCGCTGCTTATGACCGGATGATGCCAGCCGCAGCGGAAGACGCGAGCCACGCCTTGCGCCTGTTTGCGCGACTGCGACTCGACTAAGTCTCACAATTTCGCACCTCAGATCAAGTATTTCCGCGCTCGTGTGCGTTTGTGCTAAGTTGGCTGTGCAGTGGCACCTGTTTTGTGAAGCTGCCATTTGAGGCACTCTGTTTGTGTAGCCAAACGCGAACAAGGAGTGTGACATGGCAGGTGATGTGCCCATCATAGCAGCGACCCGACCCGTCAAAGTGGAACTGGAAGAAGGCAAAACCTATTTCTGGTGCAGTTGCGGGAAATCCAAAAATCAGCCGTTTTGTGACGGCAGCCACGCGGGAACGGAAATGAAACCGCAGAAATTCACCGCCGAGAAAAGCGGTGATGCGTTTTTGTGCCAATGCAAAGCCAGTGCCAATGCGCCGTTTTGCGACGGAGCACACACGCGCATGGGCGACGCCAAGGCAGGTGACCCTGCGCCCAAACCCCAATCGGACGTGCCGCAAGCTGTGGCCACGCCCGAAGAACCCACCGTGGCGCGCATTCATGAACTGGCGCGTGATGGCTTAAGCAAGCTGGGCCATCACGGCGAAATGGGCTCCATGGGCGTGCCGCGCAAAGATCTGCCGCAATGGGACGACATTCAAATCCTGCCAGCCCAAGTCGCTCGTAAGCCGCTTTTGGATGACGCGCCGGTGGACACATCGGTGGTGATTGGTCCGCGTGCAGCCAAACCGTTGCAGTTAGACATTCCGCTGTTTGTCTCTGACATGAGCTACGGCGCGCTGTCTGAGGAAGCCAAAACCGCGCTGGCTCGCGGCGCGGAACTGGCTGGCACCGGCATATGTTCCGGCGAAGGCGGCATGCTGCCGGAAGAGCAGGCGGAAAACTCGCGGTATTTCTATGAGCTGGCCTCGGCGCAGTTTGGTTGGAAGCCGGAGTTGGTAGAGCGGGTGCAGGCATTTCACTTCAAAGGTGGACAGGGCGCCAAGACAGGGACCGGCGGGCATTTGCCCGGAGAGAAGGTGCAAGGCAAGATCGCCGAAGTGCGGGGTTTGGAGCCAGGTCAAAGCGCGGTGTCGCCCTCGACTTTCCCAGACCTGCATACTCCGCAGGACTTTGCGCGCATCGCAGACGAGGTGCGCGAACGCTCCGGTGGCATTCCAATTGGTTTCAAGCTCTCAGCCAACCACATTGAGGCTGACATCGACTTCGCGCTGGAGGCAGGCGCGGACTACATCATCTTTGATGGTCGCGGTGGCGGCACTGGCGCCGCGCCGTTGATCTTCCGCGATCACATCTCGGTGCCCACCATTCCAGCTCTGGCGCGGGCGCGGCGGCATCTGGATGACAAAACCGGTGGTGAGGTCTCTCTGGTCATAACCGGTGGTTTGCGCGTGGCGGAGGACTTTGTGAAAGCCATGGCGCTGGGCGCGGATGCGGTTGCAGTGTCCAATTCGGCCATGCAGGCGGTCGGCTGCATCGCGGCGCGCATGTGTAACTCCAATAATTGCCCGGTGGGCATTGCCACGCAGAAGCCGGAGCTGCGTAAGAAGCTGGATGTGCAGATCGGGGCAGAGAAGCTCGCGCGCTATTTTGGCGCCAGTGTCGAGTTGATGCAGGTGCTGGCACGGGCTTGTGGTCACAGCAGCCTGTCGGATCTGAACGCAGACGACATCACCACCTGGAAGCGTGAGATGGCTGACCTAAGCGGCGTGCGCTTTGCTGGTGTCGGGCGGTAAACCCCTTGGGCGGCTTCGCGTTTGACGCGGGGCCGCCATTGACATGCTTGCATTGCCGCAGCGGCTTGCCTACCCATAGGTCATCTTATTGTGGAGACCTGCCAATGCCTTACACCTTGCCAATCCGCGTCTACTACGAAGACACCGACATGGCGGGCATTGTCTACTATGCCAACTACCTCAAGTTCATCGAGCGCGGCCGCAGCGAATGGGTGCGCGAGATTGGTATGGATCAGCATGAAATGAAGGCCGAGGGCATTGTTTTTGCCGTGCGTCGCGTCGAATGTGACTACCTTGGCAGCGCCGTGTTGGATGATTTGCTGACCGTGGAAACCGAAGTGGCCAATGTCACCGCGGCGCGTCTGGTGATGGAGCAACGGGTGAAACGGGGCGAAGAGGTGTTGTTTCACGCCATGGTCACGGTTGTGTGTATGAATGAGCAGGGCCAACCGGTGCGTTTACCGGCAAATATCCGCCAAATGGTGCATTAAAGCGGGCAATTTCCCGCGAGCGACGCCAATTTATTGGCTTTCCCCGTAGAAACGGTCTACGTTTGCCTGCAAACAAGGCCCCGACAGAGGGCCACAGAGCAGAGCAGGCTATATGGAACACGCAGCAGTCGATTTCTCGATGTGGGCACTTTTTGCGCGCGCAACTTTAACCGTAAAACTGGTGATGGTGATGCTGATTGTGGCATCCTTCTGGTCTTGGTCGGTGATTTTTCAAAAACACATCATGTACCGCAAGGCACGGCGCGAGGCGGCGCGGTTTGATCGCGCGTTTTGGTCCGGTGAACCACTGGACAAGCTGTTTGAGGAGTTGGGGCCAGAGCCCAAAGGCCGCTCCGAACGGGTGTTTGCTTCCGGGATGGTCGAGTGGCAGCGCAGCCATCGACAAGACGGCGGCTTGATTGCCAATGCCACCAGCCGAATTGACCGGTCGATGGATGTGGCGATTGCCAAAGAGGCGGATGAGTTGCAGCACGGCTTGCCGATCCTCGCCACCGTGGGTTCTACCGCGCCGTTTGTGGGATTGTTCGGCACCGTCTGGGGCATCATGAATGCCTTTATCGAGATTGCCGCACAGCAAAACACCAACCTTGCGGTCGTGGCGCCCGGTATTGCAGAGGCGCTGTTGGCCACCGGATTGGGGCTTCTCGCGGCGATCCCTGCGGTGATCTTCTACAACAAACTGAGTGCGGACAGCGACCGCATCGTGTCGGGCTATGAAGCCTTTGCCGATGAGTTCGCCACCATCCTCAGCCGCCAGTTGGACGCCTAAGCCATGGGCGCGGGTGTCATGAAATCTGGCGGGGGTGGCGGCAAACGTCGCCGCCGCAATCGGCGCAGCAGTCAGCCAATGAGTGAGATCAACGTCACACCGTTTGTGGATGTGATGCTGGTGTTGCTCATCATCTTCATGGTGGCCGCGCCACTGATGACAGTGGGCGTGCCGGTGGAATTGCCAAAAACCGCAGCCAATCCATTGCCAGGTGAGCAGGAAGAGCCACTGACCATCACCATTGATGCCAATCTGGGCATTACGATCATGACCACACCTGTGGCCGCTGAGGATCTGATCCCGAAACTGCGCGCCGTGGCGGCAGAGCGCGAGTCCGATCGGGTGTATCTGCGTGCGGATGGCGCCATTCCTTACGAAGCAGTGGTGCAGGTCATGGGCGCCTTGAACGCGGGTGGCTTTAGCGATGTGGGTCTGGTGACCGATCTGGGTGGTCCGGCTCTGGATGGCACTGACCCTAGCGGGACGGACAACTAGGGCGCGCGCGTGCATATCGGGCATTATATCTCGGGCGTTGCCCACACCGGCCTGATTGGCTGGGTGTTGTTGGGCGGGGTGTTTGACTCCGATCCGCCACCTATGGAGGTGGTGGACATCGCGATGATCTCGTCTGCCGAGTTTGACGCGCTGACCCAAAGCCAGCTGGCTCCGGAGACCTCGACCGAGATTGCCCTACCGCAGCCACCGGACGAGACCGAGCCTGCACCCGAAGTGGTTGTGCCTGAAGATGCGGTGGTGCCGCAGCCGGACCCGATTGAACCGATTGAGGCGGAGCCTGAGGTTGCGCCTGATGTGGCGGATATTGCCGAGCCAACACCGCCTGAGCCGGAAGTCGCGCCGGAGCCCACACCACAGCTGCCGACGCCTGAGACCGACACTGCGGTGATAATCCCGGACGCGCCGGTGGAGCCTGTGCCCGCGCCGGTGGAGCGTGTTGCGCCGGAACCTGTGGCACAACCGGATCCGGACACCGCCATTGCTGACGCGTTGCAAGAAGCCACCAAGCCGGATGAGGCCGACGCAGCGACGGAAGAGGTCAAAGAAGACACCGCACCCGAGGCGGCCTCCACCGAAATTGCCACTGAACCGAAGCAGGACGAGGTGGTCAGCGCAGCCCCCGCCCGTTCGTTGCGTCCGCGCCTACGTCCAAACGTGACGGAACCACAGCCAACACCGGCTGAGGACGCCATCGCTGCCGCGCTGGCAGAAGCAACAGCGCCAGCCGAGTCTACGCCAACCGCACCATCCGGCCCGCCGCTCACCCGTGGTGAGAAAGATGGGCTGCGCGTGGCGGTGCAACAGTGTTGGGTAGTGGATGTTGGGTCTCGTGCCGCTGACGTGACAGTGGTGGTGGGGCTGAACCTTGATCAGAACGGCAAGGTGCAGGGTGACATTCGCATGTTGAGCTATGAGGGCGGCGATGAAGCTGCCGCCAAAACCGCTTTTGCTGCGGCGCGCCGTGCCGTGTTGCGGTGCCAGAAAAGCGGCTTCGATCTACCCGCAGAAAAATATGACCATTGGCGGGATGTTGAGATTACATTTAACCCGGAGAAAATGAGGTCCAGATGATGAGACTTTTTGCGACCCTAGTGATCGGGATCCTGACGGTGGGCCAATTTGCCCATCCGGTTGCGGCCCAGGGCCAACCTTTGCGCATCGAAATCACCGATGGTGTGATTGAGCCGATGCCCTATGCGGTGCCGGATTTTGTTGCTGAAACCCCAGGTTCCAATCAGGTGTCCAAGGACATCAGCCGTGTGATTGCGGCGGACCTTAACGGCACGGGGCTGTTTCGGGAAATCCCGGCCAAGGCGCATATCTCCTCGATCACCAATTTTGGCAGCCCGGTGCAATTTGCCGACTGGAAAGCGGTGAACGCACAGGCGTTGATCACCGGCGGCGTGTCCGTAAGTGGCAATCAGCTTGAGGTGAAGTTCCGGGTCTACGACGTGTTTGCAGGCACCGAGCTTGGCAGCGGCCTGCGCTTTAAAGGCACCACCGATGGCTGGCGCCGTATGGCGCACAAAGTGGCGGATGCGGTTTACGCGCGGATCACCGGCGAAGGCGGCTATTTTGACAGCCGCGTTGTTTACGTTGCCGAGACTGGCCCCAAGAACAACCGCAAGAAACGTCTGGCGGTGATGGATTATGACGGCGCCAATCTGCAATACCTGACCGACAGCAGCTCCATTGTTCTGGCTCCGCGTTTCTCCCCGACCGGCGACCGCGTGCTCTACACCAGCTATGAGACCGGCTTCCCGCAGGTTTATGTGTTGGATGTGGGCTCGGTGCGTCGCAAGGTGCTGTCTAACGAAAGCGGCACCATGAGCTTTGCCCCGCGGTTTAGTCCAGATGGCAAAAGCGTGGTGATGTCGGTGACCGAAGGCGGCAACACCGACCTTTATAAAATGGACATCGCCTCCGGCAAACGTCAGCGCTTGACCTCGACACCGTCCATCGAGACGGCCCCGAGCTACAGCCCCGACGGCAGCAAGATTGTGTTTGAAAGCGACCGTTCCGGCACTCAGCAGCTTTACGTGATGTCCGCTGGTGGGGGTGAGGCCACCCGGATCAGCTTTGGCAAAGGCCGTTACGGCACGCCGGTCTGGTCCCCGCGTGGCGATTTGATTGCCTTCACCAAACAGAACAAAGGCCGTTTCCACATCGGTGTGATGCGCACTGATGGAAGCGACGAACGCCTGTTAACCGCGTCGTTCCTGGATGAGGGCCCAACCTGGTCCCCCAACGGGCGTGTCATCATGTTCACCCGCGAAACCCGTGGCGCTGGCGGTGCGGCCTCGCTTTACTCGGTGGATGTGTCTGGACGGAATTTGAAACCGGTGAAGATCAACGGCGGCGGTTCTGACCCCGCGTGGTCCCCACTGCAATAAGGTAAGAAACCCCCGCGTTTTGCTTGCGCAGCAGCTTGTGATAAGACAGCGTCATAAGAAGAGCACAAAATGCAATTGAGGCGACGGGTATAGAGGCGAGGCAATACGCATGAAATTATGGACAAAAGCAGTGCTGACAGTGGCTGCACTTTCCCTGGCGGCCTGTACGGACCCCGGTGGATTTGGCAACGATGATGACTTTGGCACCGGCAACGGCAGCGACTTGGGCAGCAGCGCCGATCCATCCTCCATCGCCTACTTCCAAGAGGCGGTTGGTGATCGGGTGCTGTTCCTGGTGGATCAGTCAACCTTGAGCGAGCAGGGCCGATTGGTGGTGCTGGCACAGGCCAACTGGCTGATGCAGAACACAGATTATGTCGCCGTGATCGAGGGTCACGCCGATGAGCAGGGCACCCGTGAATACAACCTGGCCCTGGGCGCACGCCGCGCCAGCGCAGTGCAGGAGTTGTTGGTGTCTCAAGGGGTGACGTCAAACCGCATCCGCACTGTGAGCTATGGTAAAGAGCGCCCAATTGAAATTTGTTCAGAAGAAAGCTGTTACGCCCAAAACCGCCGCGCGGTCACGGTGCTGACCGCCAACCTGTCGGGGTAAGAGACAGATGAAAGCGCACGTATTTGCTTCCTTGAGCGCGCTTGCGCTTGCCGTAGCGCCAATGATGGGTGTGGCCCAGACACGCGAAGAAACGCTGGCGGACATTCGCCAGCAGCTCTCCGTACTCTATGTGGAGATCCAACAACTGAAACGGGAGCTCTCTACCACTGGTTCCGCCGGCACCATTGTGACCGGCGCGACCACGTTGGAGCGCGTGGATGTGATTGAGCAGCAATTGCGGGTCCTTACCGGTAAGACGGAACAACTGCAACATCGTGTTGAGCGCGTTGTAACTGACGGCACCAACCGCATTGGTGATCTGGAATTTCGGCTTGTGGAACTCGAAGGTGGCGATTTGAGCCAGTTGGGCGAGACCACGACCTTGGGTGGCGACATGGACACCCTGCCATCGACAGGTGGCGAAGACAGCGGATCCGGTGACGGCGCGCCAACCGAACTGGCCGTGGGCGAAGAGGTGGATTTCAATCGGGCGATGACCGCATTGGACGCCGGTGAATTTGGCGCGGCCGCAGATCAGTTTTCGACGTTTGTGCAGACCTATCCCGGCAGCCCGCTTGAGGCCGAAGCGCATCTGCGCCGCGGCCAAGCGTTGGAAGGCAAAACCGATCTGACCGGCGCTGCGCGGGCCTTTCTGGAAGCCTACTCCGGTGCGCCGCAATCCGGCACCGCGCCGGAGGCGTTGTTCCGTTTGGGCAAATCGCTGGGCGCTTTGGGGCAGACCAATGAGGCTTGTGTGACGCTCAACGAAGTTGGCGTGCGCTATCCAGGTGGGGCCTTTGTGACCGAAGCGCAGGCGGAAATGGTCACCTTGCAGTGCTCCTAAACCAACTTTCAAACGCCCTTGACCGGGCGTTTGGCGCAGATGTTCCCAAACGCATTGGTGTGGCTGTCAGCGGCGGCGGCGATTCCATGGCCCTGCTGGATTTGCTGCGGCAATGGGGCAGGGCGGAGGTGGCCGTGGTTAGTGTGAACCACGGATTGCGCCCCGAGGCGAGTGACGAACTCGCGCTGGTTGCTGCCTATGCCGCGCAGCACGGTCTGACGCATGAGGTCTTGCAGTGGACATGGCACGGCGTCGGCAATTTGCAAAACGCCGCGCGGGATGCGCGCCGGCAGGCCATTGTTGCTTGGGCCAAAGACCACGGCCTGCACCACGTGGCTTTGGGGCACACCCAGGACGATCAAGCAGAAACCTTTCTGATGCGTCTGTCACGTGGCTCTGGCGTGGATGGCTTGGCGTGCATGTCACCTGTGCGAGAAAGAGATGGCCTCACCTGGCTGCGTCCCGTGCTGGAGGTGACGCGGGCTGATCTGCGCAAACACTTGCGGGAAAACGATATCCATTGGGCGGAAGATCCCAGCAACGAAGACACGCGCTTTGATCGCGTGAAAGCCCGTCAGATGTTTGAGACATTGGCGCCTTTGGGGCTGACTGTTGAGCGACTTACGCAAGCCGCCGCCCACATGCGCCGTCAGCAAGATGTTCTCCAGTGGGCAGAGCGCCAAATTGGTGCGCTGTTTGAGCAAGATGCCGTGGGCGACATGGTGGCCAATCGCGTTGCCTTTGACGCTGCGCCGGAGGCTCTGCGCAGCAAAGCGCTGGTTGCGGCGCTTTGTGAAGTTTCCGGGCAATCGTACCCTCCGCGCTATCGCCCGCTGTTGGCCGCGATAAAGTCCAAAACCCCAAGCCCACTTCACGGCTGTTTGATCCTGCCCTCAGAAAAACAGCTTCGGGTGACCCGAGAATGGGCGGCTGTTCGCGATGAAAACACCCCAGTCGGAGCGGTGTGGGATCGCCGTTGGCGTTTGGATTGCCAGGCAGAAACCCCAGCAGCATCCCTTAAAATTAAGGCTTTGGGACAAGAAGGACTCGCAAAAATTCCAAATTGGCGCGATACTGGCCATGCCCGACAAAGCCTTTGGGCCACCCCCGCAGTCTGGCAGGGGGACACGTTGATCGCCGCACCGTTGGCCGGTTTGACAGAAGGTTGGACCGCACAGCTTCTGCGCACATAAGCAACACTGGCCGCGCCTTACGCCTGAAATTGCACACAATCGCATTGATTACGGCCCCGCGATCTCTATTTAACTCTGTACGCGCACGTGATAGGCCACGGGCGTTCTGAAAGGGAGACTTGCCTTGGGCAATGCGAGAAATGTAGCTTTCTGGGTCGTTCTGTTTTTACTGATCCTGGCTTTGTTCAACTTGTTCAGCGGAGACAGCAGCTCGCTGCAAGGCCGTGAAAGCAGTTATTCGGATTTTGTGGCGTCGGTGGAAGCCGGGCAAGTGCAGAATGTGGTTATTGATGGCGAAAAGCTGCGCTATCAGACACAGGATGGCTCCACAAATTCGGCCATTCTGCCTCGTGATGCAGAAGTGACAAAGCTTCTGACGGACAAAGGCATTGATGTGCGCGCCGAGAGCCAGGAAACCTCCGGTCTGCAAGCCTTCCTGCTGAGCCTCCTGCCATTCCTCTTGCTGATTGGTGTCTGGATCTACTTCATGAACCGTATGCAAGGCGGCGGCAAAGGCGGCGCGATGGGCTTTGGCAAATCCAAAGCCAAGATGCTGACCGAAAAGCATGGCCGTGTGACCTTTGACGATGTCGCGGGCATTGATGAGGCCAAAGAAGAGCTCGAAGAGATTGTTGAGTTCCTGCGCAACCCGCAGAAGTTCTCCCGCCTTGGCGGTAAAATCCCTAAAGGTGCATTGCTTGTTGGCCCTCCCGGCACCGGTAAAACCCTTCTTGCCCGTGCGATTGCAGGCGAAGCTGGCGTGCCGTTCTTCACCATCTCCGGGTCCGACTTTGTCGAGATGTTTGTGGGTGTGGGTGCCTCCCGTGTCCGTGACATGTTTGAGCAGGCCAAGAAAAATGCACCGTGCATCGTATTTATCGACGAGATTGACGCTGTTGGCCGCCATCGTGGCGCTGGCTACGGCGGCGGTAACGACGAACGTGAACAGACCCTCAACCAGTTGCTGGTGGAAATGGACGGGTTTGAAGCCAACGAAGGTGTGATCATTCTCGCCGCGACCAACCGTCGTGACGTGCTCGACCCTGCGTTGCTGCGTCCGGGCCGTTTTGACCGCAACGTGACCGTGGGCAACCCGGACATCAAAGGCCGCGAGAAAATCCTCGGTGTGCACGCGCGCAAGACCCCTCTGGGCCCTGACGTTGATCTGCGCATCATCGCACGCGGGACACCTGGCTTCTCCGGTGCGGATCTTGCCAACCTGGTGAATGAGGCGGCGCTGACTGCCGCCCGCGTTGGCCGCCGGTTTGTCACCATGGAAGATTTTGAATTTGCCAAGGACAAGATCATGATGGGTGCCGAACGGCGCAGCATGGTCATGACCCAAGAGCAAAAAGAAATGACCGCGTATCACGAAGCAGGCCACGCAATTGTCGGCATTCATCTGCCAAAATGTGATCCGGTCTATAAGGCCACAATCATCCCGCGCGGTGGTGCGTTGGGCATGGTGATGAGCCTGCCAGAGATGGATCGCCTGAACCTCTTTAAAGAAGAGTGTCATCAGCGTCTGGCCATGGCGATGGCCGGCAAAGCGGCTGAGATCATCAAATACGGCGAAAACGAAGTGTCCAACGGTCCGGCTGGCGACATTCAGCAGGCCTCCGGTCTGGCGCGCGCCATGGTGATGCAGTGGGGCATGTCTGACAAAGTTGGCAACATCGATTATCAGGAAGCTGCGGCGGGTTACCAAGGCAACACCGGTGGTTTCTCGGTGTCTGCGGCCACCAAAGAGATGATCGAGTCCGAAGTGAAGCGTTTGATTGACGAAGGTTATGAGCGCGCTGTTGGCATCATCAAAGACAAGAACGAAGAGTTTGAACGTCTGGCACAAGGGTTGCTGGAATACGAAACTCTGACCGGTGATGAAATCAAACGGGTCATGAATGGCGAACCACCCCATGCCAGCGATGACGATGATGGCAATGACGAGGGCAACGCCCCAAGCGTGACCGCCATTCCGAAGACCAAGCCACGGAATAAACCAAGTGGGGATGGCGGACTAGAGCCGGAACCCACCGCCTAACCTGAGGGACAGGCCCAAGACTATGAAACCCCGGAGCGTGAGGGCGCTTCGGGGTTTTTCTTTGAGGTGGCAAGTTTTTGCGCAGATCAAGTTAAGGCTGAGCCTAAGCCTTTTAATAGGATACGGAGAGGCCATATCTGCCTCAGGGGGGCAAACTCCAAGGAGAAATCGATGCTCAACAACATTGGTCTGCCAGGATTAATTCTCGTCTTCGTATTGGTCGTTCTGCCAATATTTTTGATTGTGCGAAGTAGTCAGCGGAAAGCCAAAGAGCGCGTGCGTATTGCAGATGCTCTAGAGGAAATCGCGAAATCAAAGTAGCGCCTTTGGTTTTCAAGTAACTCTGCCAAGTTTTTACTTCCCAAAAACTTGGCAGCTCACAGATGCTGAACATCTCCATCAGCCATCTTTGATTGTTTGATCGCGGCACTGCCTCTAGGTATCTGCCAAGCACTGTGATGAGGAAACGCAACATGCCTGCATTAAAACCCACAACCTTTGAAGCCGACGTGGTCTGGCTTGGCCGGGTGGCCAATTCGAAAGAAAACCTAAGCGCCGTGCCGGTGCCGTCTTTGGATCTGGCTTTGGGCGGAGGCGCAGGTGAGTTTCACTCGGGCATCACACGGCCCTCCTGTGTGCGCGTGAAAGCGCTTTATGAGCGAGGCACCGAAATCATGAACGTGCGCCAACTGTCGGTGCTGTCTCAGGAAGAGCTGGACATGATCGCCAAGGAGATGGGGCTTGAGGCTGTTGACCCGGCTTGGGTCGGCGCCTCCCTTGTGGTGAAAGGCATTCCGGATTTTACCCATGTGCCGCCAAATGCCCGCCTGCAAGGACCGGACGGGGTGACCATCACGGTAGATATGGAAAACCGCCCCTGCGTGTTGCCCGGTCGGGTGATCGAAGGGGCGCATCCCGGTTTCGGCCCCAAGTTCAAAACGGCCGCCACTGGCAAACGGGGTGTGACAGCCTGGGTGGAACGTGCAGGCACGCTGTCTGTGGGCGATACCATGCGTCTGTTTGTGCCGGATCAACCGGTCTGGAGCCATCTGGAGCGCGCCCGCAAATCCTGACCGTGCAGGCATTCCACTAAGGGTGGCCTCTGTCCCCGATCCTGACGTAACGTCTCCAAAACGAAACCGGCGCCTCTTATGTCGACGCTAGAAGCGCCGGATATGTCGGAAACGCATCTCGTTGCCGTTTTTTCGGCGCTACAAATGAGGTGAGAGAGCGTCAAATTTTATGACAGGGACCACCATGAGCTTCAAAACCGATATTCAAATCGCCCGTGAGGCGAAAAAGCAGCCTATCCAAGACATTGGCGCCAAGCTGGGTATTGGCAGCGACGATCTGCTGCCCTACGGCCACGACAAAGCCAAGATCAGCCAGGAGTTCATCAACTCCGTGCAGGACCGTGAAAACGGCAAGCTGATCCTAGTGACCGCGATCAACCCGACGCCAGCAGGCGAAGGTAAAACCACCACCACCGTGGGCCTGGGTGATGGTCTGAACGCTATTGGCAAAAAAGCCGCTGTGTGTATCCGCGAGGCGTCTTTGGGGCCAAACTTCGGCATGAAGGGTGGCGCCGCAGGCGGTGGCTACGCGCAGATCGTTCCAATGGAAGAGATGAACTTGCACTTCACAGGTGACTTCCACGCAATCACCTCCGCACACAACCTGCTGTCGGCGATGATCGACAACCACATCTACTGGGGCAACGAGCTGGAAATCGACGAGCGTCGTGTGACTTGGCGTCGTGTGCTCGACATGAATGACCGCGCGCTGCGTGACACCGTGACCTCGCTTGGTGGTGTGGCCAACGGCTTCCCACGTCAGACAGGCTTTGACATCACCGTGGCCTCCGAAGTGATGGCGATTCTGTGTCTGGCCAACAATCTGGCCGACCTGCAACAACGTCTGGGTGACATGATTGTCGCTTACCGTCGTGACCGCAGCCCGATTTATGCGCGCGACATCAAAGCCGATGGCGCGATGACCGTTCTTCTGAAAGATGCGATGCAGCCAAACCTGGTGCAGACTTTGGAAAACAACCCGGCCTTTGTGCACGGCGGTCCATTTGCCAACATTGCGCACGGCTGTAACTCCGTAATCGCCACCACCACCGCTCTGAAAGTTGCGGATTATGTAGTGACCGAAGCGGGCTTTGGCGCCGATCTGGGTGCCGAAAAGTTCATGAACATCAAATGCCGCAAAGCAGGCCTCGCGCCGGATGCGGTTGTGCTGGTGGCCACCATCCGTGCGATGAAAATGAACGGCGGCGTCGCCAAGGCTGACCTCGGCGCGGAAAACGTCGATGCAGTGAACGAAGGCTGTGCCAACCTGGGTCGTCACATTGGCAACCTGAAGCAATTCGGTGTGCCAGTTGTTGTGGCGATCAACCACTTTGTCAGCGATACGGATGCTGAAGTGCAAGCGGTCAAAGATTATGTCGAAGGCCAAGGCTCTGAAGCGATCCTGTGTCAGCACTGGGAAAAAGGCTCGGAAGGCACCAAAGAGCTCGCAACCCGTATTGCGGAGATCGCCGACGCCGGTGTGAGCCAGTTTGCGCCCCTCTACAAAGACGAGCTGCCGCTGTTTGAGAAAATCGAACGCATCGCAACCTCGATCTATCGTGCGGACGAAGTGCTGGCGGATAAGAAAATCCGCGATCAGCTTAAGGCCTGGGAAGATGCGGGCTACGGTCACTTGCCGGTCTGTATGGCGAAGACACAGTACAGCTTCTCGACGGATCCAAACTTGCGCGGTGCGCCCACAGGCCACTCCGTGCCTGTTCGCGAAGTGCGACTGAGCGCCGGTGCCGGCTTCATCGTGGTGATTTGCGGTGAGATCATGACCATGCCGGGCCTGCCACGTCACCCGGCGGCGGAGAATATCCGCATCAATGACGAAGGTCTGGTCGAGGGACTGTTCTGACGCATTGCGATTTGGACTTAGGCGGGGTAGGGCATGCGCAACACTTGCGAGAGGATGCCATGCTGAGCCCCGCCGATTGTCCTGATATGCCAACCCTGCGTGCGCAGATTGATACGCTGGACCGCGAATTGGTCCGCCTGTTGGCGCTGCGCACCACCTACATCGACCGCGCTGTGGAAATCAAAACTGGCGTAGGCCTGCCTGCCAATATCCCAGCCCGCGTCGAAGACGTTGTTGCCAAGGTCAAAGAGACCGCTGCGCAAGAGGGTCTGGACACCGAGATTGCCGAGACTTTGTGGCGTCAGTTGATTGACTGGTCCATTGCTCGGGAAGCCAAAACCATCAAATTAGACTGACGCGCAAGGAGCGGCGCGTGTGAGAGCACCCACCGGGGCGCGCCCCGGGCAGATCATAAAGGGGAGCGTGATGAGCGCACAGATTATTGACGGCAAAGCCTTTTCGGCCACAGTTCGTGAGAAAGTGGCGGGCCATGTGGCACGTTTGAAAGAAGAAAACGACATCACACCCGGTCTGGCCGTGGTGCTGGTGGGCGAGGACCCAGCCTCGCAGGTCTATGTGCGCTCCAAAGGCAAGCAGACCGTCGAAGTGGGCATGAACTCTTATGAGCACAAGCTTGACGTCGACACCTCCGAGGCAGATCTGCTGGCGCTGATCGACAAGCTCAACAATGACCCTGCGGTGCACGGCATTCTGGTGCAATTGCCGCTGCCTGGCCATTTGAACGAAGATCTGGTGATCAACTCGATTGATCCGGCCAAAGACGTGGATGGCTTCCACATTTCCAACGTGGGCCTTCTGGGCACCGGTCAGAAATCCATGGTGCCCTGCACGCCGCTGGGCTGTCTGATGATGTTGCGCGACCACCACGGTTCGCTGTCCGGCATGGATGCGGTGGTTGTTGGCCGTTCCAACATTGTGGGCAAGCCAATGGCGCAGCTTTTGCTGGGCGACAGCTGCACCGTGACCATCGCGCACAGCCGCACCAAAGACCTGCCAGAGGTCGTACGCCGCGCCGACATCGTGGTGGCCGCTGTGGGCCGTCCTGAAATGGTGCCGGGAGACTGGATCAAGAAAGGTGCCACCGTGATCGACGTGGGCATCAATCGCATCGACGCGCCGGAAAAAGGTGAAGGCAAAACCCGTCTGGTGGGTGACGTGCATTTTGAAAGCGCCGCTGCTGTGGCCGGTGCAATCACGCCTGTGCCGGGTGGGGTTGGTCCAATGACCATTGCCTGCCTGCTGGCCAACACCGTGACGGCCTGTTGCCGGGCCAACGGTCTGGCCGAGCCAGAGGGTCTGACGGCGTAAGGCTCGCGCTGAGTTGAGATGGAAAGGGCCGCTTTGGCGGCCCTTTTTGTTTTCACCTTTGCCAAATCCCTGATTTGGCAGCGCCCGAACCGCCCCACGGGGCGGGCGCTTCGCTTCCAGCCCCTCGGTTCGGGCGCGATGGTATTCTGCTGTTAGTCCGCCCACGGCCCGTGATGGCTGCTGCCCCCATCGACCCGCGCAAAGCCATGACGGCCAAAATAATCGCGCTGCCCCTGGATTAAATCTGCGGTGCCGCGCGCCTGTGTCATGCCATCAAACCACGCCAGCGCCGCTGTCATCACCGGCACCGGATGGCCTGCGGCGATGGCGGCGCCCACCACAGCCCGCAAGGCGGGAACCGTGTCTTTGAGCGTTGCCACCATTTCTGGCGCATAGGCAAGCAATCCCGCCGGTGGGGCATTGCGGAAGGCCTCTGCGATGCCGTTGAGCAGTTCTGACCGAATGATACACCCCGCCCGCCAAATCTCGGCACAGCGTGACAGGTCTAACCTCCAGTCAAATTCCTCAGACGCGCTGGCCAGAAGGTCAAACCCCTGACTGTGGCCAATGATGCGCGTGGCCAAAGCCGCCTGCTCCATTTGTGCGGCTGTCAAAGCCACCGCACCACGCGCCGGCGCAAAAATCTCTTCGCCAGCAGCGCGCGCCTCGCGACCGGCGGACCACACGCGAGCACCCACCGCAGCCTCCACCGTATTGGCCGCCACACCCAGCTTCTGCGCCTCAATTGCGGTCCAACGGCCGGTGCCTTTCTGGCCCGCCGTGTCGACAATCACATCCACAAGCGGCTTGTCTGTCTGTGGATCAGCGGTCTGTAAAACTTTTGCAGAAATCTCCACCAGGTAGCTGCGCATTGGTCCATCGTTCCAGCGCTCAAACGCTGCGCCTATTTGGGCTGGCGACAGCGCCAAGCCATGGCGCATCAGGCCATAACTCTCCGCCAGAAGCTGCATGTCGGCGTATTCGATTCCATTGTGCACCGTCTTCACAAAATGCCCAGCGCCGTCCGGGCCCACATGATCCACACAAGGCGCACCTTCAAACTTGGCCGAGATCGCTTCCAGCATGGGGCGCATCGCCTCCCAGACCGAGGCCGTGCCCCCAACCATCATGGATGGACCAGTGCGTGCGCCAAACTCGCCGCCTGAGACCCCCATGCCCATATAGGCCAACCCGCTGGCCTCAAGGTCAGCGGCGCGGCGGCGGGTGTCCCGAAAGTTCGAATTGCCCGCGTCAATCAGCACGTCGCCTGGCTGCATATGGGGGCGTGCTTGGGCAATTGCCTCTTCCACAGCCTGACCCGCGGGGATCAGGAAAATGATTGCGCGGGGACCGGGCATATCCCGCACCATGTCGGCCAGACTGTCATGGCCGCTGAAGCTTCCGCCAAAACTGGGGGCCGCGGCCACAAACTGCTCCATATCGGCTTTGCGATAAGACGCCACATGAAGATTAAAACCGTTTTCGGCGATGTTGTGCGCCAGGGCGGTGCCCATTGTGCCAAGTCCGTAGAGGCCAAAGTTTGCAAGCGTCATCGGTGTGTTCCTTGTTTGCAAGGGGTAACTGCGTTGGCCGTGCCGCCCTAAGCTGCGGTGCGCTGCTTTCTATGTCCTGCGCCGACAGGACGATGTCAATGCATCCGCAGTAGACCATCATAGGCCATGGCCACGGTGCTTGCAGGCGACAGGCTGGCGTCAACGGTCACACAGGCCTCATTTGGGGCAGGGGGCTCTAACGTGTCCAGCTGACTGTCCAGTAGGCTGGGTGGCATGAAGTGGTCTGTTCTGGCGGTGATGCGGGCGCGGATCATCTCTGGGTCGGCCGCGAGATAGACGATGATCGCTTCAGGGTTTTTCGCCCGCAGAATATCCCGGTAACTGCGTTTGAGGGCTGAACAGGCGACCACCACGGGCGTGTCCGGCTGGGACGTGCGCGCCTGCCGCATCGCCACCGCCAAACTTTCCAGCCATGGTTGGCGCATCGCGTCCGTCAACGCAGTACCCTCGGCCATGGCGGCGATGTTTTCCGGCGGATGAAACTCATCCGCCTCGATGTAGCGCCCATCAATCCGCTCTGCCAAAGTCTGCGCCACCGTGGTTTTGCCCACGCCGCTCACGCCCATCACAATGATCGCCTTGCCTGTTATTGCCTTGGTCACGCCGCGCCTCCCGCTCTGTTCCCACATAAATGGTAGCGCAAACATAAATCAAGGCGTTGTGGCCTCGCCTCCAATCGCAAGGGTCAGTTCTTTTGCGGCGGAGGTCACGGCTCGCGCCAGTCGTTCGGTTCCCTCACCGCTCACACGGCTGGCTGGACCGGATACGGAAATGCCCGCCACCGCCTCGCCGTTAAAATCAAACACCGGCGCCGCGATACAGCGCATGCCCATATTGCGTTCCTCGTCATCCACGGAATAACCACGTTCCCGAATGGTAAGCAGGTCTTCGAGCAAGGCATCCACATCAGTGATGGTGCGCTCGGTGAACTCCGAGAGCTGCTCGTTGGCCAAAAGCCGATTGCGCCGCCCGGCTTCCATATGCGCCAGCAGTGCCTTACCAATGCCGGAGGCATGCATCTGCGACAGCGTGCCGGGCGGGAAAAACGCCCGAATGCTGGCGTGGGTTTCGACCTGGCTGAGGAAAAGCACCTGTCCTTCGCGCTCCACCCCAAGGTTGGCGGTCTCCCCGGTCAGCTCCATCAGCTTGCGCATTACTGGACGTGCGCGGTCCACCAGGCTGGTGCGGCGCAGGAACCGTGCGCCAATGATGAACGCGCGGGGACCAATGTGCCAAAGCTGCTCGCGGCCCTCAAATTCGACCAAGCCTCGGGTCTCCAGCGTCACAAGAATACGGTACACTGTGGCTGGGGATTGCCCCATCTCGTCAGCAATTTGCGACAGGGTTTTGCCCTGCTCTTCGCTTAGAAACTCAAACACCTCCATCGCGCGATCGAGTGATTTGATGGTGTTTTGAGCCGTCTTGTCATGCCAGTCGCGTGGCCGCCCACGGGCCTTGGGGCCGCTATTTTCGCCATTCCTTTGAGAAACCATAAACAGCCCCTTCGAATTTGTTGAAAAACACATTCACAATATGAAAAAATCAAGCATCTGACAACATTGAATAATTTTGAAGAATCTTTTTCTGAAATCATTTTTCAAAAAAATTTTCAGCCTGAGGCGCACCCGCTATCCTGATTGCAACGCTTGAAGGAGACCAACCATGAGCTTCCAAAACCCTGTCTTTATTCCCGGTCCAACCAAT
This sequence comes from Shimia sp., assembly GCF_049116215.1. Lineage (GTDB taxonomy): Bacteria > Pseudomonadota > Alphaproteobacteria > Rhodobacterales > Rhodobacteraceae > Shimia. The sequence continues at coordinate 123,447 of NZ_JAGDZB010000004.1, forward strand.
ATCCCGGAGAGTCTGCGCAAGGCATGCGACATGCCCACCATCGACCACCGCTCACCGCTGTTTGGCCAGATCCTGCACCCGGCCCGTGAAGGTGTGCGCAAAGTGCTAAAAAGTGAGAGCGCGGAGATTTTCATCTTCCCCTCCACCGGCACCGGCGGTTGGGAAACCGCGCTCACCAACACGCTGTCTGCGGGCGATAAAATCCTCGCCGCGCGCAACGGCATGTTCAGCCACCGATGGATCGACATGTGCCAGCGCCACGACCTCGATGTGCAGGTTGTGGAAACCCCTTGGGGCGAAGGTCTGCCAGCGGACCGTTACGAGGAAATCCTCACCGCTGATACCAACCATGAAATCAAAGCTGTACTGGCCACCCACAACGAGACGGCTACTGGCGTGAAATCTGACATCGCAGCCGTGCGTCGTGCCCTGGATGCGGCAGGCCACCCGGCGCTGCTGTTTGTGGATGGCGTGTCCTCAATTGCCTCCATGGACTTCCGCATGGACGAGTGGGGCGTGGATGTTGCCGTGACCGGCTCGCAAAAAGGCTTCATGCTGACCGCAGGCCTCGCGATCGTTGGGTTCAGCGCCAAAGCCATGGCCGCAACCGAGACCGCCAAACTGCCACGCACCTTCTTTGACGTGCACGACATGGCCAAAGGCTATGCCGCCAACGCGTATCCTTACACGCCTGCCGTGGGTCTGTTGAACGGCCTGAACGAAGCTTGCTCCATGCTGCTGAATGAAGGCCTAGATAACGTCTTTGCCCGTCACACCCGCGTCGCCGAAGGCGTACGCGCTGCTGTGGGCGCGTGGGGGCTGGAGCTCTGTGCTGCCACCCCATCGGTTTACTCGGACACTGTAAGCGCGATCAAAACGCCGGAAGGATTCAACGCCACCGACATCGTCACCCATGCGGCGGAGAAATACGGCGTCGCCTTTGGTGTGGGCCTTGGTGAGGTGGCCGGAAAAGTCTTCCGCATCGGTCACCTTGGCAGCCTGACCGACGTTATGGCGCTCTCGGGCATCGCCACAGCTGAAATGTGCATGGTCGATCTTGGCCTCAACATCGAGCTGGGCAGCGGCGTGGCCGCCGCGCAGGAGGTCTACCGCGGCAACACCGCCACGGCGCAGAAGGACGCGGCCTGATGTTGGACAGCGATATGTATATCCCAACCTATAAGGACATGCTGGAGGCGCACGCGCGCATCCAGCCCCACATCCGCCGCACCCCGGTGCGTGTGTCGGACTATCTCAACGAGCTGACCGGCGCAGAGCTGTTCTTCAAGTGCGAGAACTTCCAAGAACCCGGCGCATTCAAAGTACGTGGCGCGGCCAACGCGGTCTTTGGACTGGATGACGAGCAAGCCAAGAAGGGTGTGGCGACACATTCCTCCGGTAACCACGCGTCTTGCCTGAGCTACGCGGCCATGAAACGCGGCATCCCGTGCAACGTGGTCATGCCACGCACCGCGCCACAGGCCAAAAAGGACACAGTGCGCCGCTATGGCGGTAAGATCACCGAATGTGAGCCCTCCACCACCTCGCGCGAAGCGACCTTTGCCGAAGTGCAAGCGGCCACCGGCGGCGATTTTGTGCATCCTTACAATGACCATCGCGTGATTGCGGGGCAGGGGACCTGCTCTAAGGAATTCATCGAGCAGACCGACGGTCTGGACATGGTGGTCGCGCCTATTGGTGGTGGCGGCATGATCTCCGGCACCTGCCTGACGCTCTCCACTTTGGCGCCAGAAACGCAGGTAATTGCGGCGGAGCCAGAGCAGGCGGACGACGCTTACCGCAGCTTCAAGGCCGGACACATCATCGCCGATGACGCGCCCAAAACCATCGCTGACGGGCTGTTGGTGCCGTTGAAAGAACGCACCTGGCACTTTGTCTCCAACCACGTGAGTGAAATTTACACCGCGTCTGAGCAAGAGATCATCGATGCGATGAAGCTCACCTGGAAGCACCTGCGCGTCGTGATGGAGCCGTCTTCTGCTGTGCCGTTGGCGACGGTTCTGAAAAATCCAGACGCCTTCAAGGGCAAACGCGTGGGCCTGATCATCACTGGCGGCAACGTCGATCTGGACAAGCTGCCTTGGCTGGCAACCGCCAGAAACACACAAAATACGATTTCTGACAGAGGATAAGGACATGAAAGACATGACCAATCTCGACACCTATGAAGTGGGCTATGACATTCCGGCCAAGCCGGGCATGGACGCCGCAGACATTCAAACCCCGGCCTTGGTGCTGGACCTCGATGCGCTGGAGCGCAACATCAAGAAGATGGGCGACTACGCCAAGGCCCACGGCATGCGTCACCGCGTGCACGGCAAGATGCACAAGTCGGTGGATGTGGCCAAGCTGCAGGAAAAACTTGGTGGCGCTGTTGGCGTTTGCTGTCAGAAGGTGTCGGAGGCCGAGGTCTTTGCCCGTGGCGGCATCAAAGACATTCTGGTCTCCAACCAGGTGCGTGATCCGGCAAAAATCGACCGCCTGGCCCGCCTGCCGAAGTTTGGCAGCCGCACCATCGTTTGTGTGGATGACGTTGCCAACGTGGCCGATCTTTCGGCGGCGGCGATGCAGCACGGCACTGAGCTGGAAGTCTTTATCGAGATCGACTGTGGCGCAGGCCGCTGTGGTGTGACCACAACCGAAGCTGTGGTGGAAATTGCCAAAGCGGTTGAAGCTGCCGAAAACCTCAAGTTCACCGGCATTCAGGCCTATCAGGGCGCGATGCAGCACATGGACAGCTATGAGGACCGCAAAGCCAAACTCGACGTGGCGATTGCGCAGGTGCAAGACGCTGTTGACGGTCTGAAAGCTGAAGGCATTGCCTGCGAGTTGGTCTCTGGCGGCGGCACCGGCTCTTACTATTTTGAGAGCAACTCGGGCGTGTACAACGAGCTGCAATGTGGCTCCTACGCCTTCATGGACGCAGATTACGGCCGTATTCTGGACAAAGACGGCAACCGCATCGACCAAGGTGAGTGGGAAAATGCCTTCTTCATCCTGACCAGTGTGATGAGTCACGCCAAAGCCGACAAAGCCATCGTCGACGCAGGTCTGAAAGCACAATCCGTGGACAGCGGCCTGCCAGTGATCTTTGGGCGCGACGATGTGGAATACATCAAATGTTCTGATGAGCATGGCGTGGTCATGGACCCAACCGGCGCGCTGAAGGTCAACGACAAGCTTAAGCTGGTTCCGGGACACTGCGATCCAACCGCAAATGTGCACGACTGGTACGTTGGGGTGCGCGACGGCAAAGTGGAAACGGTTTGGCCTGTGTCCGCCCGCGGCCGCGCCTACTGACCTTCGACAAAAACCACTTCCGGCGTATGGGGCGCCGGATTTGTGCCCGCGTGTCTGCTTTCCCTTCCGGCATCGACACGCGGGCATTCAAATTTCTGATGAGAGAGCACCATGCTGATTGTACCTGAACGCGAAATTGCCGATCTGATGACCCGCGAGGCGGCGTTTGATGCGGTTGAAAAAGTCTTTGCCGCGATGGCTGCGCGCGACGCATATAACTTTCCGGTGGTGCGCGAAGCCATCGGCCACGAGGACGCGCTTTATGGATTCAAAGGCGGCTTTGATCAGGCGGGTCTGACGCTGGGCCTGAAGGCGGGCGGCTACTGGCCAAACAACCTTGAAAAACGTGAGTTGATCAATCACCAGTCGACCGTGTTCCTGTTTGACCCGGACACAGGCAAGGCCAAAGCGATGGTCGGCGGCAACCTCCTGACCGCGCTGCGCACCGCGGCGGCGTCTTCGGTGTCGATCAAACATCTGGCCCGTGAAGATGCCAAAGTCATCGGCATGATTGGCGCGGGCCATCAGGCCACTTTCCAACTGCGCGCCGCGCTGGAGCAGCGCAACTTTGAGAAAGTCATCGGCTGGAACTACCATCCCGAGATGCTTCCCAACATTGAGAAAGTCGCCACCGAAGCTGGCCTGCCATTTGAGGCGGTGGAACTGGACGGCATGAAAGAGGCCGATGTGATCATCTCGATCACCTCCGCCTTTGCCCCGTCCTTGATGGCGGATCACGTAGCGCCCGGAACGCACATCGCCTGCATGGGCACCGACACCAAAGGCAAACAGGAGGTCGAGAGCGCGCTTTTGGCGAAAGCCTCTGTCTTCACCGATGAGGTGGCGCAATCGATCTCCATTGGTGAGGCGCAGCACGCCGTGGCCGAAGGGCTGATCAAGGAGAGCGACGTGGGTGAAATTGGCGCGGTGATCAACGGCACCAACCCGGGCCGCGCCTCGGCGGAGCAAATAACACTATTTGATGGCACAGGTGTGGGCTTGCAGGACTTAGCTGTTGCCGCATCCGTGGTTGATCTGGCGGTAGCAAAAGGCATCGCCATCGAGGTCGATTTCTAAGCACGTCCTCTAACCGATTGAAATCACGTGCCTCCGTTGCCCATTGGGCTGCGGGGGTGCTTTGTTTTTGGCGTTTGCCGCCCTCAGCCTTACGCGACGTTTTATTCAAAATTCCGTTGAAAGTATCTCCCGATTTACGCCGTTTTGCCCCGTAGTCACAGTCGCTAAAACAGGCGTTACACGCGCGCGATACCTGCGCAAATGGGGAGGCCAGATGGCACATCGCTTGGACATGACGGCTCGGAAAGACAGCGCCCACGCGCGGTCCGCGGCTGGTCTGTTCCTGTCTCCCTCACGCACCCAATACCGCGACGGCCTGTCCGTCGCGCCCTTGATCTGCCCCTTGTGGGCAGGCGGTAGCCGCAAAATGCGGCCTGCTGTGGTCGCCACGCACCGCGTGGCTGAAGTGGCCCCGGCGTTGACCTCTGAACCTGCCGCAACTCCCCAACTTCGGGGCACTGGACCGCATTTCGCAGCCCAGTGAGTTCACGCCGGGAGATGCCACCTTGAGGAGAGGGCGGCATCCCTTCGGTTAGCAAATGGAGGTCCCACATGAGGGATGGTAGCTATACCTACAAGCTGTTTGACCGCAGCGATTTTAGTGCCTTTTGGGCGCTGTTCACCGACAACCTGATCAACCTGATGGTGCTGGCTGGCGTCTGTCAGTTTGTGTTCCAGATGCCCGCCGAGATTGTCTATGGCCGCATCGTGCCGGGCGCAGCCGTGGCCATTCTGGCCGGGATCGCCGTCTATGTGGGCTTGGCCAAACGTGCCGCCGCTCAACATGGCCGCGACGTGACCGCGCTGCCGTACGGTATCTCGACCCCGGTGATGTTTGTCTATCTGTTTGGCGTGATTGGTCCGATTTACTGGTCCACCAACGACCCAATGCTGGCCTGGCAGGTGGGCATCGGCGCTGGCTTCATGGGCGGCATCGTCGCTGCGCTGGGCGCGGTGATTGGCCCGTGGCTGAAACGCGTGACCCCGCGCGCAGGTATGCTTGGCACGCTCTGCGGCATCGCGCTGGTGTTCATCGGCACCGTGCCGCTGGCGACCGTGTTTGAAAACCCGTTCATCGGCTTTGCCTCGATGATCATCATCCTTTGGGGCCTGGTTGGCCGCTTCCGCCTGCCATTTAATATCCCAGCCGGACTTCTGGCGCTGATCGTCGGCACCGTGGTGGCCTTTGGCATCGGCGAAGCCAAGTTCAGCCTGGATGGCGTCGGCTTCTACCCGCCGCTGCCCTACTTCGGTGACCTGATCGCGGGCATCCTGTATCTGTTTGCCAACCCGGAGCTGTTCCTGGTGCTGGTGCCGGTGCAGATCTACAACTTCATCGAAACCATGAACAACGTAGAAAGCGCCGAAGCGGCGGGCGACCACTACCCAGTGGCCACCTGTCAGATCACCGACGGTCTGGGCACGATGGTCGGCGCGGTCTTTGGCTCACCTTTCCCAACCACGGCTTACATCGGCCACCCGGCGTATAAGCGCATGGGCGCACATGCGGGCTACATCATTGGCGTGGGCGCGGTGATCCCGCTGGCGGCGTTCTTCGGTCTGCTGGCCTTCCTCAACAACCTGATCCCGACCGCAGCCGCGGCCCCGGTGCTGGTGTTTGTCGCGCTCAGCCTGATCACCAACACCGCGCATTCGGTGAAAACCGATCACATGGCCGCTGTGACCATCGCGATGATGCCACATGTGTCGTCTTTCCTGATGGTGAAATGGGGCTCGCTGATGGGCGCATTGGGTGCCGTGGGTGTGTCTGGTTTGCCGAACCTCGGCGACGACGCCCTGACCGCCGCGCTGTTGCAGCAAGGGGCGCACTTCGAAGGCCATCTGGCTCTCTCACAGGGCGCGATCCTGACCGGCCTGATCTGGGGGGCCATTGTTGCCAGTGTCATTGACGGCCGCTTCCGCAACGCCGGTGGTTTTGCCCTCGCAGCTGCTGTGATGTCTGCTTTTGGTATCATCCATGGTGCCAGCCTGCAGTGGCCTGCGCTTAACGGTGTGACTTCCGGCTACCTGATCGCGGCCGCCTTCCTCTACATCTACCCGCTGTTTCACAAAGAGGACGACCTCGTGAACGAAAACGCGGTGGTGGACGAGGCTCCGGCACCCGCTGAATAACGTCCACTTCCCCGGACGCCCTTGTGCGGGCCAGCCTTGTCCTTCGGCGGCCCGCACCTTTTCATTCCTCCACATTGGACCGACCATGTCACACACAGAGACCCAAACGCTCCTGCGGGGCCGTATTCTGGATTTCCACGCCGCCCCAACTGATGAGATGGACACCGACGCCTATACCTACATCAAGGACGGCGCGATCCTGATCGAAGGGGGCAAGATCAAAGCCACCGGCGTTTATCAGGACCTTGCGGCCCAGGCGCCGCAGGCGACGGTCAAAGACCACCGGCCAAACCTGCTGCTGCCCGGTTTCATCGACACCCATGTGCATTTCCCACAGGTGCAGGTGATTGCTTCCTGGGGAGAGCAGCTTCTGGATTGGCTCAACAATTATACCTTCCCCGAAGAAATCCGCTTTGAAGACCCCAAGCACAGCACGGCCATGGCGGGACATTTCTATGACCTGCTGACCAGTCACGGCACCACCACGGCTGTGTCCTACTGTTCTGTGCACACCGCGTCGGTGGAGGCTTATTTTGCCGAGGCCGAGAAGCGCAATATGTGCATGATTGGCGGCAAGGTGATGATGGACCGCAACGCGCCTGATGCGCTGCGCGACACGCCGCAGTCGAGCTACGACGACAGCAAGAAGATGATTGCCAAGTGGCATGGCAAAGGCCGCGCGCACTACGCGATTACCCCACGTTTTGCCATCACCTCAACGCCGGAGCAGATGCAGATGGCGCAGGCTTTGGTGGCGGAGCACCCCGAGTGTTTTGTGCAGACCCACCTGAGCGAGAACCACGACGAGATTGCCTTCACCAAAGAGCTCTACCCAGACGCGCCGGATTACCTCGGCGTGTATGAGGGCTACGGATTGCTGACACCGAAAACCCTGCTGGGCCACTCCATCCACCTGACCCCACGCGAGATTGATGTGCTCGCGGAAACTCAGGCGAAACCGGTGTTCTGCCCAACCTCCAACCTGTTCCTCGGCAGCGGCTTGTTTGACGACGGCGGGCTGCGCGCCCGTGGCATTCAGAACGCCATCGCCACCGACATCGGGGCAGGGACCAGCTACTCGATGCTGCAAACCCTGAATGAGGGCTACAAAGTCTTGCAACTCCAGAAGCAAAAACTGCACCCGCTGCGCGCCTTTGATTGGATCACCCGTGGCAACGCCGAGGTGCTGGGTCTGTCGGACAAGATTGGCACGCTGGCGGCAGGCTCGGATGCGGATGTTGTGGTGCTGGATTCCCACGCGACCCACGCCATGGACCTGCGGATGCAGCGGGCGGAAAGCCTCTCCGAAGAGCTGTTCATCCTGCAAACCCTGGGCGATGACCGGGCTGTGTCAGAGACTTATGTCGCTGGCGTGGCACAGAAAAACGGCGCGGCGACGGTGGCGAACACCGCGGCACCAGCGCCGGTGCTCAAATCCGCCTGATTTCCGAAAAAACTTGTCAGCTGGCCTCACTTGGGTCAGCTGACAAACAGCCGCGCCAGAAACACTGCGCTCATGCCGTAGCCGATCACGACTACAATCCAGCGCACCACGGAAGCCGGAATGGCCTTGGCGACAAAGGCCCCGCTGTAGCCCCCCAACACCGCAAACACCATCATCAGCACCGCCATCGGCCAAACCACCAGCCCCGCCACGGCAAAGGTCACCACCGAAATGGCGGACAGCGCAAAGGACAGCCCGTTTTTCACCCCGTTCATCAGGTGAATGTCGCGCCAGCCCCACATGGCAAACAGCGCCAACAGCACAATCCCCAATCCGCCGTTGAAATACCCGCCATAAACGCTGACCAGAAACAGCCCCACGGCCCCTTCCGGCTTAAACCATTTTGCCTTTTCCTGCGCCCAGACCTGCAGTTTGGCCCCGAGCAAAAACGCGGTTGTGGCAAACATCAACAGAAACGGCACCACGTAGGAAAACACCTCGTTGGAGGACACCAGCAGCAACAGCGATCCCGCCAATCCGCCTGCCAAAGTGATGACGGTGAGTCGGATCATCTGAGCGCGCGACAAGGTTTTGAGTTCTGACAAAAAGCCTATGGCCCCGCCCAGATAGCCGGGGAACACCGATACCGCGCTGGTGGCATTGGCCGCCACCGGCGGCACCCCGGCCCAGACCAGCACAGGGAATGTCAAAAACGTCCCGCCCCCCGCAATGGTGTTCACTACGCCCGCGCCAAATCCGGCCAAAGCCAGCACACAGAGTTCCAAAATCGTCATCGGGGTCTTTCTTTATCAAATTTGGTCTGGCTGTTGGCCCACCGTAGCGCGCATTGCTGGATATGCCAGATAATCGCACTTGTTTTTCAAGAAAAAGTGGAAAGTGCATCGCCTCAGACAGGCTTTGCCTCGAACGCCCCAACCGGACTAAAACCAATACAAACAATCAGGAGACACAACCATGACCGGCTATCTGACCACCCATGTTCTGGACACCGCCCGTGGCTGCCCTGCTGAGGGCCTGAAAATTGATCTCTACCGGATCGAAGGCGAGACCCGCACCAAACTCAAATCTTTGGTCACCAATGATGATGGCCGCACAGACGAGCAAATCCTGCCCGCTGCCGAATTTGCCACTGGTGAATATGAGCTGATCTTCCACGCCGGGGCTTACCTTGACGCCTGCGGCACCCCGCCGGAAGAGCCGCGTTTCTTGAACATCGTGCCGATCCGCTTTGGCATGTCCGAAGCCTCGCACTACCACGTGCCACTGCTGCTCTCCCCGTTTGGCTACTCCACCTACCGTGGTAGCTAAGGCGTTAAAACAAAACACATTCGAAGAGGCGCGCTCCGGTTCCGGGCGCGCCTTTTTTCTATGCGACTTGTGCCAACGTGGCGGGTTTCTATTGTTCTGAAAAATTTGATACTGCTTGGCATTTAGAGGGAATTTCGAAAAAAGACCCTGTCGCGTAGACTGGTTAAAATTCGAATCTAGGGGAGACCGCCATGTACGATATGGCTATTTTGTGGGACTGGATTGCGTTCTCGGTGCGCTGGCTACACGTCATCACCGCCATGGCATGGATTGGCGCGTCGTTCTATTTTATCGCATTGGACCTGATGCTGAAGCCAGCCAAACACCTGCCCGAAGGCGCCTATGGCGAAGAGTGGGAAGTGCACGGCGGCGGCTTTTACCACACCGTGAAATACCTCGTGGCCCCGTCCGAAATGCCGGAGCACCTGACTTGGCATAAATGGCAGAGTTACACCACATGGCTCTCCGGCGCGGCGCTTCTGATGATTGTCTACTGGGTGGGCGGCGAACTCTTCCTGCTGGACCCAACCAAAGCAGATCTCACCCTGTTCCAGGGCATCCTGATCTCTGGCGGTTCCCTGACCATTGGCTGGCTGGCTTACGATTTCATGTGCAAATCCAAGCTCAGCGAGCAGCCAACCCTGCTGATGCTGCTGTTGTTTGTGATCCTTGTGGTGATGTCCTGGGGCTACAACCAGATCTTCACCGGCCGGGCTGCGCTGCTGCATCTTGGGGCCTTCACCGCCACCATCATGACCGCCAACGTGTTCTTCCAGATCATGCCAAACCAGCGCATCGTTGTGGACGATCTGAAAAACGGCCGCACGCCGGATGCCAAGTACGGCAAGATCGCCAAGGTGCGTTCCACCCACAACAACTACCTGACCTTGCCGGTGGTGTTCCTGATGCTGTCCAACCACTACCCGTTGGCCTTCGCCACCGAGTATGCCTGGATCATCGCCAGCCTGATCTTCCTGACCGGTGTCACCATCCGTCATTACTTCAACACCATGCACCGCACCGGCAAAGGCCCGCTCTGGACCTGGCTGATCACCGCGCTGCTGATGGTGGCCATCGCCTGGCTCTCCACCGCGCAGAGCGGCGAGACCTACGAGGAGTCCGAGGCCCGCGAATTGACCGCCTACGAGCAAAAGTTTGCCTCTGCCGACGGGTTTGAAGACGCCTACTATGCGGTCACCGGCAACTGCTCTATGTGCCACGCGCGTGAGCCTTCCTGGGAGGGCCTGCACTGGGCGCCCAAAGGTGTGGTGTTGGAAACCGAAGCAGATGTAGCGCGCCATGCTGAGCAGATCTATCTGCAGGCCGGCCGTACCCATGCCATGCCGCCGCCCAATGCCATTGAGATGGATCAGGAAAGCCGCAATTTGATCGTGGCCTGGATCAAGGAAGTGCGCCAAGGCGGCTGACACAGGGTTCAAGCCGTTGCAAAAGATGGGCGCCACAGGCGCCCTTTTTTCTAGCAATCAGGACTGCGTCCCGTTTTGCCGGTGTCCTGGGAAATCAACCACTTGTCCATAGTCGGCGCGCTTTAGAACCACGCCCACCAATACAAAATCCACCGTGTGTCGGTCTCCGCAAACAGGTAAGTAAAGCTCGGACGTGCTGTGATAGTTCTTGAGCGGACCTGTGTAAGGCAGGGTGATGTTCAGCGGGAAGGGCTGTGTTGCCGTCCGCAAAAAACGCGCCCCACATCTTGGAGCCTGGGCCTTTGCCTATGTGATCGGACAGCCAGGTTCCCGTGAAGGTTTTGCTCAGCGTTTTGTTGAGTTTGCTGCGCACATAGAGCCCTTTGAAGTCGACAGGCTCCCCGGTGTGGGACCGCAAAATCTCATATATTGACAGGATACTGGATGGGGCTTGTAGGAAAAGCAGCCCAATGTTTTTGAGTTGTGGCAGCGGCGCGGTCGTAGCGGCGGATCGCCGCAAAAAATACAGCTGCTTCAGCTCCGGCTCGAGCGTCGCGACCGAGAAGGTATTGGTGTTCATTGAGTGTTGTCTCTGCTGTTCGGTCCTTTTTTGTTCCCTGTGCCCTCCAGACGTCGGGCGCGCGCGCTCCCGCTTGCAACGGTAATTCAGCGTATCACAACGCTGCGGGGTTGGCTGTATTTGCTCGGTAAGCGTGGATGACGTTTTCGCGAGAACCTCTAGGGTCGATGAGGCGGCGGCGGGCGCTGCTCAGCCACAAAGCACTGTTTGATTGGGTGAGTGCGAAAATCGCGCCTTGCAGGAGGGGGTAGGCGGCATCCAAAGTGCCGCCCTTTTTTGGTGAGTGAGGCTTCCGTCTTAGGACAACCAGCTCTGAACTGGCGCCGATCGCAAAAAGGCACCGATGCGTTCTTCCGTCTTTGTGTCCAGTTCGATGAGCGGCCCGCGCGCAAAACCTGCGTCGACTCCAATGGATCTCAGTGCAGCCTTGACCCCGGGTATCACGCCTGTTTCCAAAAGAACTTCCACGAAGCGCTGGGAGATGTCCTGAAGTTCCTGCGCTTGGCGCAAATCGGATGACCGTACGCTTTTGTAGAGCTCGACATAGAGCTTGCCGAACACATTGTATGTTGTGCCAATGCCGCCATCACAGCCCAAAGCCGCGGCGCCAGCGAAGATTTCGTCAAACCCAAAGAAGTAGGTCTTGTCCGGCCGGCTTCGGCGCAACATCGACAGTTTAAAGAGATCGGTGGAGGTGAATTTGATCCCCGCGACGTTGGGCAAATCCAGCAGACGTTGCAGCAGCGCAAGCGGCAGCGGCCGTCCGGTGCGGACCGGTACTTCGTAGACAATCAGTGGCAGTGAAGTCGCGGCGGCAAGCTCTGCGTAATAGTGAAAGATTTCTTCATCGGAAAACGGGTAGGAGTGCGGTGGCAGCGCCGACAGGGCATCAAACCCAAACTGCTCAGCGGATTTTGCCAAAGCGATGGAATCACGGGTGTTGGGTTGCCCGACGTGTGCAATCACCTGTGCGTTTCGGGCGTTCGGAAGTCCCGCAATGACGGCCTGTTGCGCAAGCAGCTCGTCCGTGGACATCAATCCCGACTCGCCGCTGCTGCCTCCAATGTAAATTCCCTGCAGGCCCTGCCGCAGAACATAATCTGTGATTGCCGTCTGTCTGCCTGCATCAAAGGCGCCGCTGTCAGAAAAGCCCGTCAACAGTGCGGCATACATGCCCTCAAGTGATTTACCCATAATTTCCTCACGATTGCTTCGCGTTCATTGGGGAGGTGTGTCATCCCCGCTGACTCCATATTGGCCTTTTGGTATCCCAAATCAAACTTTTGGTAAAGTATGGTTTGACAAAAAGCATTTTTGGAAATACCAAACGTGGCAAGTTGATAGCTCAGGTGGTGGTTTGGAGATCCTTTTGTTAGGTCTTTCGCCAAATGACCCACCAAGCTCAGGAGAATTGGAATGTCGCCAGATTTGGAAATGCGAAACGACACCCCCAAGCGGACCGCAGACCGGATCGCCGAGTCGATCATTGCGCAGATCAAAGATGGAACACTGTCGGTTGGGGATGCAGTGCCAACTGAACGTGAATTATGTGACCAGTTTTCAACCTCTCGCCCCACCGTGCGGGAAGCGTTGTCCAATCTGCACATGCGCGGGTTTCTTTCGACTGGCACGGGAAAACGTCCCCGGGTCACAACCCCTTCTCTTGAGGATGTGTTTACGCTGGCTGGCGACCACATTCGCGAAATCCTCGGAAATGCCGAAAGCGCAGCGCATCTGGAGCAAATGCGACAGTTTATCGAAGCTGGCGCCGTGCGGGTCGCCGCCGAAAACGCGTCCAATATCCAGGTGGCCAAGATGCAGGCCGCCCTGGAAAAGAACCTGGAATCGGTGGGCACAGATGCCTTTCCGGCCACAGATATTGCGTTTCACCGTTCGATTGTCGCCGTGGTGGGCAATCCGATCATTTTGAAGCTGCACGACATGTTTGTCAGCACGATGTTGGCGCATCGCCCCAATTCCCCAAGCCCCCGCCATATGGATGCGCTGGTCTATGAAGAGCACCGCGCGATCTATGAGGCGGTGCTCAACGGGGATGTCGTCACGGCCACCAAGCAAATGGACGGCCACCTTGAGCGATCTTATCGGTCGCGTCTGGCAGCGCCAAAATCGCTGCAGAGTGAGGCCCAATCAATCGAGGAAACCTAAAACACAGCGGCGTTAAGCCGTGAACAAACAGCAAGGAGGATATGAGATGCTGAACAAACTAATCACCGGGACCGTTGTCTCTCTATTGATGTCAGGTGCGGCTTTTGCCGAAAAAACACTGACATTTGGTATGCAGGACAATGAAGTGTCCAATGTGTATCAGGGTGCGCTTGCATTCAAAGACGAGCTTGAAAAAGTCTCCGGTGGCGAGATGACAGTCAATCTTTTTCCATCCTCTTCGCTGGGCGATTTCAAAGCCATGGTGGCCCAGGTGCAAGCCGGCGAGCTCGACATGGTGATGACCGGTTATCCGGACATGTCTTACATCATTCCGGAGTTGAAACTGGTTGGCGCGCCCTATGTGGTCGACAGCTTTGATCACCTGCAGGAAATTGTGGCTGGCCCTTGGGGGCAGGACATGGCGACAAAGATGAATGACGCCAACATCCATCTGCTGGACGTTTGGTACTACGGCACACGTCAAACCACGTCCAACCGCGCGATCAACTCGTTGGATGACATGGCTGGCCTGCGCTTGCGCACGCCAAACGTGCCATTCCTGATCGCCTATGCGGAAAACACTGGCGCCACACCAGCTCCGGTTGCCTTTGCAGAAGTCTATCTTGCGCTGCAAACCAATCAGGTTGACGCGGAAGAAAACCCGCTGCCAACTATTGAGGCGATGAAGTTCTATGAGGTGCAGAGCCACATCGCGATGACCAACCACTTCATTGCGTCAGGCGCCATTCAGATGGGCACCTCCACCTGGAGCAATCTTTCCGATGAAGAAAAAGGTTGGGTTCAGGCCGCCGTTGCCAAAGGTGGCGAAGTGTCCGACAGCCTGACGTTTGAAGCCGAAGCCAAGCTGGTGGACACGTTCAAAGAGCGTGGCTTGACCATCACCGAGCCTGACACAACCCCATTCCGTGCGGCGATGAAGCCGTATTACGATGAGTTGGAAGGTGAGTTTGGCGCGGGCGCAATCGCAAAAGTGCGCGGCGAGTAAGCCACTAAAAGCTGTTGGGGGAGGCTGCGACGCCTCCTCCAATTCTCTACTCATGGGGCGAAAAGAATGAAAAGAAAATACGGTTTTGAAGCCTCGATGGCCTCCGTTTTGTTTGTCGTTCTGTTTTTTATCATGGTGTTGCAGATTGTTGGCCGGACCAATTTGGTGGTTGGGCCAATTTGGACTGAGGAGCTTGCACGGTGGCTTTGGGTCTGGATGGCCTTGATTGGCATTGGCACGGTTGAGCGGGACGACGCGCATTTGCGCATGGGTTTCCTGATGGACCTATTGCCGGTTCTTGTTCAGAAAACCTGGGCGATCCTTGTGGACATTGTCTACATCGCCTTGGCCAGTCACCTTGTCTGGATCGCCTACAAAACGATCCTGCGCACATGGAACAATGAAACGGTGACGCTGCCGACAACGGATGCGGTTCTTTACGCCTCTGCCTTTGTGGCGCTGGTGTTGATCGTACACCGCATTTTTTGGCGCCTGCTCCAAAACATCACGTCATTTAAATCAGTCGAACAAGAGGGGGCCTGAACATGGTGCTGTTATGTGTTGTTGTGGGCTGGCTCCTGCTGGTCCTGCTGAATGTCCCCATTGGCATCGGCATGATTTTTGTGTCGATGGGCTACTTCTATTATTCCGGCCTTGGGCTGACCTTTGCCGCCCAACGCATGGTGGACGGGCTTAACAGCTTTCCGATGTTGGCAGTGCCGCTGTTCATTCTGGCTGCGGCCATTTTGAACTCCGCCGGGATCACACATCATTTGTTTGGCTTTGCCCGCGCCTTGGTTGGACACGTTACAGGTGGTCTGGGCCATGTGAATGTTCTGGCCTCTCTGTTTTTCTCCGGCATGTCGGGGTCCGCTATTGCTGACGCTGGAGGCCTTGGCAAAATGGAAATCGAAGCTATGCGGGAAGCTGGTTATGACGATGAGTTCTCAGGCTCCGTCACCGCAGCGTCGTCAATGATTGGCCCGCTTGTGCCGCCCTCCATCACGATGGTTCTGTACGGGGTGATTTCCAACACATCCATCGGGCAACTGTTTTTGGGTGGCATTGTGCCGGGTGTCATGTGTGCCGGGGCCTTGATGTGCATGGTCTATTTCATTGCCCGCAAACGGGAATACCCGACGGATCCCGTGAAGCCCGCCGGCGAGATCGCAGGCATGTTTGTAAAGTCGCTCCCTGCCTTGCTGACACCTGTTGTCATCGTCGGCGGCATTTTCTCCGGGTATTTTTCGCCAACCGAAGCCGCGGCGATCACCGTGCTGTACGCCATCCTAATCGACCTGCTGTTTTACCGCGAACTCACCTTCCGCCGGCTGTGGGATGCGATTTACGACACCACGGTGACCTCGTCGGCCATTGCCACGATCATCGCCGGTGTTGGATTGTTGGGGTGGGTTCTGGCGCGCGAACAGGCGCCGCAGCAACTGGCCAGCCTGTTTCTGGCAATCGCCGATAGCAAGCTGACGTTTCTGATCGCGGTGAACCTCATGATCTTTGTGCTGGGTGCCTTCATCGAGTCTCTGGTGATCCTGCTTGTGGTGGTGCCCATTCTGGTGCCCGTGGCTTTGGGTTTTGGCGTCGATCCGGTGCACTTTGGCATCATCGTGGTTCTTAATCTGATGATCTCAATCCTGACGCCGCCCATGGGGATGGCTCTGTTTGTGGTCGCCCAGGTGGGGGAGATTCCCTACCAGCGCCTGGCGAAAGCCATTCTGCCATGGCTGTTGCCGCCGCTGATTGTCCTGATCCTGGTGTGTACCTTCCCAATTCTGGCCACCGGACTGCCAAGTCTGATGAGGTAGGCATGACGATACTGAAACAACTGCAAAACGGTTTGGTGGTGTCCTGCCAGCCTGTCGATGACGGCCCAATGGATCGCCCTGATATCATCTTGGCCATGGCCCAAGCGGCCATTGCTGGCGGGGCTGTTGGTGTGCGCGTCGAGGGTGCGGACAATGTGGCGGCTGTGCGGACCGGTGTCACACAGCCGATCATTGGCATTGTGAAACGCGACCTGGATGACAGTCCGGTGCGTATCACACCCTGGGTGCAAGACGTTGTGGATTTGGCGCAGGCAGGTGCCGATGTGATTGCCTATGACGCAACAGACCGCGTGCGCCCCACAGCCTGTGCGGAGCTCGTGCGGGAGATATTGGCGCGGGGATGCCTTGCGATGGCCGATTGCGCCACAATGGCGGATGCCAAAGCCGCTGCCGCCGATGGCGCGCAAATCCTCGGGTCCACCTTGTCGGGGTACACGGTTGAGACCGCAGGCGACAACACGTCTCCAGACCTGAAGTTCGTGTCGGAATTACGTGCTTTGAACCACTTTGTGATGGCGGAAGGGCGCTATGACACGCCGCAATGGGCGCGGAAGGCACTCGAGGCCGGGGCGGATTGTGTAACTGTCGGCACGGTTCTCACACGTCTGGAGGTGAACACCGCCAAATTTCATGAAGCTCTGCCAAAGCGGGATGGAGACAATGGTGATGTGCGCGTTGGCTGATTTGAATGGATATGCGGTGGACTTGGGCGGCACCAAGCTGGCGGCGGTGTCGATTGTTGCAGGCAAAGTTCAAGACGTGCTTGAGCGCAAGACAAGGAGCGCAGATGGGCCGGATGCTCTGGTGCGCGACCTGGCGCATATTTCCCGTGACATTGGGTACACGGCTGGCGCACCAATTGGCGTGGCGGTTGCCGGCAAACTGGATGAGCACGGCTTATGGTCCTCCGTCAACCACACGATATTGAAAGATCTCAACAAGCTGCCTCTGGTGGACTGTTTGTCCAACGCGATGGGGCCCGGTGTTGTCGCGCTCAATGACACCCAGGCTGCCGCCATTGGCGAGTATCGTTTTGGTGCCGGGCAGGGCGTAGCCTCATTGGCGTATCTGACTGTATCAACTGGGATTTCGGCGGGCTTTATGTTGAACGGCCAGCCCCTACAGTCGCCAAACGGGATGTTGGGGCATGTGGGGGCGATGCTGAGCAGAACCGGAGATCGCAACTGCGGATGTGGGCGTGTTGGAACCTACGAGAGCATTGCCTCCGGCCGTGCCATAGAGGTCATGGCAGCTGAGCAGGGCTATCCCGGTTTTGCATGCCATCAAGTTTTTGCCGCAGCCGCAGCAGGGGAGCTGTGGGCGCAAACCCTGATGGACAATGCCTGCGCCGCCATCGCGGAACTCTGTGCCAATCTAGCCGCCGTTTTAGGCGTGGAACGGGTTGTTCTTGGCGGAGGCGTTGGACTGGCGGATGATTTCCTCAGCGGCGTGCGGCGTCACCTGTCTCGGGAGCCGGAGCAATTTCAACCACAAATCGTACCGGCAGGGTTGGGCAAACACAGCGCGATGTACGGTGCGCTGTCCGCAGCGGTCGGCGAAGGGAGCCTGTCATGAAGGTGTTGATTTATAAGACAGCTGAAGAAGTCAAAGCGCAGGCCGCGCGGCGGTTGTTGATGTCAGTACAGCGCACCCCCCAATCGGTGCTTGGCTTGGCGACAGGCGGCACGATGGAGGATGTTTATGCCGAGCTGGTCAAGCAGACCCACCGACACGCCGCCAGTTGGGCGCAGGTAACAACCTTCAACCTGGATGAATATTGGGGCATTCCGATCGACAGCCCTGCGTCTTATCGCACCTATATGAACCACCATCTTTTTAACCACATCAATGTGGATCTGGACGCAACTCATATCCCACCGTCGGAGGGAGAGAACCCCGATCTGGCCGCAGCGCAGTATGAAGCGCGCATATCCGGGGCTGGCGGGATAGATCTTCAGCTGCTTGGCATCGGGGTGAACGGGCACATTGGCTTTAATGAACCGACCTCAAGCTTGGCGTCAAAAACACGGCTCAAAACGCTGACCCAAAGCACACGCGATGCCAATCGCCGCTTCTTTGACACGATGGAGCAGGTGCCGCGATACGCGCTCACCGTTGGCATTGGAACAATTATGGCCTCTGAAGAATGCCTGTTGGTTGCCACCGGCAGTTCCAAGGCGCCGGCGGTACAGGCAATGATCGAAGGCCCGCTCGCGGCAAGCTGTCCGGCAAGTGCTTTGCAGATGCACCAGAAAGTGACGGTGATGCTGGATGAGGACGCTGCGCGCGATCTCGAGCTGCGCAGTTACTACCAGCTGGTGCATCCGGACGGACAAGAAAGTGCCGTGTCCGATGGCTAACCAGCAAGCCTGCGCCTTTGTTTATGCAGATATGTTGTATGATGGCGTGTCCCGGCGCGGCCAGCCCCACGCACTGATTGGAATGGCGGAAGGCCGGATTGCCACAGTTCATGCTGACGTGCCGAAAAACGACGTCCCCTCAAATGCGCTCCGTGTGCCCATTGTTATGCCGGGTTTTCTCGATTTGCAGATCAATGGTGCAGGGGATGTGCAATTCAATTTTGACCTGACAATTTCCGGTCTCAAAACCATGGTCGCCGCCTCCGCCCTTGGTGGGGCCACTCACATCTTTCCCACGTTTACAACCGCACCGAACAGTGACTATCGCCAAGCAATTGAGGTTGTGGCCGAGGCGATTGAAATGGGGGTTCCCGGAATTGCGGGGCTTCACCTGGAGGGGCCGTTTATCTCCCGCCAAAGGCCTGGCATCCATCAAAAGGACTTCATTCGGCCGTTGTGCCAAAGTGATGTCGACCTGCTGTGTGAGGCTGCCGCGAAAATGCCGCTTCTTGTCACGCTGGCACCGGAAGAGCAGGCGCCGCACTTGCTGAAACAACTCAAAGAAAATGGTGTGACACTTTTTGCAGGGCATACCGAAGCAACATGTGATGACATGACACAGGCGGCGCAATCCGGTGTCACCGGGGTCACACATCTCTTCAACGCCATGAGCCAGATCACCCCGAGAGAGCCTGGCGCCGTTGGTGCGGTTTTGGGTGGTGGTGCGTTTTACGCGGGCATCGTGGCGGATGGTCATCACGTGCATCCGCACAATTTGAACCTGGCCGTGCAGGCCTTGCCTGATCACCTCTGTCTGGTGACAGATGCCATGCAAACCATGAATGGTACCTCTCAGGAAATGACGCTGTATGGCAGGCGCATTCGCCTGAAACAGGGGCGATTGGCTGGGGATGACGGCACCCTTGGAGGCGCCCACCTGACGATGGCAAACGCGGTGCAAACTCTTGTTCAACACACCGATGCCAGCCTTGGCGATGCCGCGATATTTGCGAGTGCCAACCCGGCGCAGGCCGTGGGCCTACAGCACAACTATGGCCAGATCAGACCCGGCATGAGCGCCTCCATGTCTCTGCTCTCTTCAGGGATGGACGGTCTGGGCATATTGCGCGACGGCAGGTGTCAGCTGTTTGACCAGTCCGCACCCAAGGGTTTCGCGCGCGGTCAGAGCGTTGACCTGTCATCAGTGTTCGGTTGTCAGACAGCCTCACATCACGCCACAGAAAGGGGGTGACCCAGATGGTTTTCAGATCGGCCAAAGGTGGAAGGCTCACATGTCAAAACTGGTGATTTTTGACACAGAGTATTTGTCCTGTGAGGGCGCAATGCACCGGCTTTGGTCCGCCGCAGACGATCCAGACCCCCTGCTGGTTCAGATCGGCGCCGTTCTGATCGATTTGGACGCGCCAGCCAGGGTTGAGGACAGTCTCAATGTCCTTGTCTTGCCCAATGACAGGTTTGGTGCGCAATGCGCGCTTGACCCCTATTTTGTTGCTTTGACTGGCATCACCAACGAAAGACTGCGGGCAGAGGGTGTTGGAATAGAAGCGGCGCTTGAAGCTTTGGACAGGTTTTCGCGCGGAAGCCGCCTGTGGAGCTGGGGAAAAGATGAGCTTTTTGCCTTGGGCGTGAGCTGCTTTGTGCAAGGGGTTCAGCCAAGCATTCCGGCCAGCCGATTTGGCAACCTGAAATCGGTTTTTCAAAAGGCGTCGATGTCAGTGCATGATATCGCCAACACCAACAGTGCCAATCTCAGCACATTTTTTGGGGTTGAGACTGGCTTGCTTCGGGACCACGATGCACTTGATGACGCGTTTTCCCTGAGTGCGGCCGTGCTGCACCAACTGGACAGCGCAAAAATTAACCGCGCAGATCTTTTCAACGGTGCATAGGCAAGCGGCGTGACACTGCCTTGGCGACCCCTGAAGGACTCGAACCCTCAACCTGCTGATTAGAAGTCAGCTGCTCTATCCAGTTGAGCTAAGGGGCCATCGCCAAATGGCCAGCAGGTCTCCCTGCGCCGTCACCTTTCTTATAGCCGCGCCAGCTTGTCAACGGCGCGGGTGGGAAAAACGAATATCCATCGCAACCGGTTGGCTTATCCAGACAGAACCACAGTCTCTTTCGCCGCACAAACTTCGGCCAAGGTGTCGGGGATGGCATCGGTGTAGAGTCTGGCCACGTCGGCAAAGTCCAAAATCCGCGCCGGCGCGTTGCGCTGGAATTTGGAGTGGTCCGCCAATAGCCAGGTTTCGCGGGCGCCGGCCAATGCGGCGTGCGACACCGCAATCTCGTCGATGTCAAAATCATAAGCCACGCCAGTGTCAGACACCGCTGAACAGCCGAGGATGGCATAGTCAAAGGCAAAGTCCGCCACCATGCGCGCGGCCACCGGGCCAACCAGTCCGCCATCCTCTTCACGTGGGCGCCCGCCGGTCAAAAGCACATTGCAGCGCGCGTTGCCGGACAATATCCGCGCCACATTGAGGTTGTTGGTCACCACGAGCAGGCCATCGTGGCCCAGCAATGCGCTTGCCAGGGCCTCTGTGCTGGTGCCGATGTTGATAAATAGGGCGGAGCCATTGGGGATGTCCGCTGCGCACCGCGTTGCCATCGCCGCCTTGGCATCCGCGTTCACGCGCCCGCGTTCCTCATAAGCAATATTGCGCACACCGGAGGGCAAAACCGCGCCACCATGGACACGCTCCAGCCGCCCTGCATTGGCCATTTCATTGAGGTCGCGGCGAATGGTTTGCACTGTCACATCAAAATGCGCCGCCAACCCTTCAACGGTGACTTTGCCCTCGCCGCGGGCGATTTCGAGGATTTCTCTCTCGCGAAAATTGCTCAGCATGTTCGTTACTTTTCGTTTGTGCTTTCCCTCAGTGGCAGGCGGGTGGGGTATTTTCAATGAAAATTGTCCACATCACGCGGAATTTCCTTGACGAAATGTGCGTTTTGGGTTCGTAAGGGTGCGATAATGTTCGAGGGTGTTCTTATGGAAGCGCAATCCGAAAATCCGGTGGATCTTTTTGTCATTGGCGGCGGCATCAACGGCTGTGGCATTGCCCGCGACGCTGCAGGGCGGGGGCTCTCTGTTGAGCTGGCAGAAATGAGCGATTTGGCTTCCGCCACATCCTCGGCCTCGACCAAGCTGTTCCACGGTGGTCTGCGGTACCTCGAGTATTTCGAAGTGCGTTTGGTGCGCGAGGCGCTGATCGAGCGTGAAACCCTGCTGCGCGCCATGCCGCACATCAGTTGGCCGATGCGCTTTGTGCTGCCGATGCACAAGGACATGCGTTTTGAAAATGACACGCCGACCTCCAAACTTTTGAGCGTGGTCATGCCGTGGATGAAAGGTCGCCGCCCAAGCTGGCTGATCCGCATGGGGCTCTTCATGTATGACAACCTCGGCGGGCGGAAAATCCTACCTGGAACCCGCTCCGTGGATCTGACAATCGATGAAGCAGGCGCGCCGCTTCAGGACAAGTTTGTTAAAGCCTTTGAATACTCTGACTGCTGGGTTGAAGACAGCCGTCTTGTGGTGCTGAACGCGCGGGATGCAGAGGCACGTGGCGCCACCATTCGCACCCGCACCAAGGTGATCTCCGCGCAACGCGGCGACAACCTCTGGCACATCGAGATGGAAGACGTCGACACCGGCGCGCGCCATACCACCCGCGCAAAAGCATTGGTGAATGCCGGTGGCCCATGGGTGGCGGACGTCATTCGTGGCGTGATTCAACAAAATTCCTCCGCCGGTGTCCGCCTTGTACGCGGCAGCCACATCGTCACCAAACGCCTGTTTGACCACGACCGCTGCTATTTCTTCCAAGGTACCGATGGGCGCATCATTTTTGCTATTCCTTATCAGGAAGACTTCACTCTCATCGGTACCACTGATCAGGAACACACCCACGCCGATGTGGCCCCAACCTGCACTGATGAAGAGGCGCAATACCTCTGCGACTTCGCGTCTAACTACTTCAAAAAACCGGTGACCATGGAAGATATCGTCTGGCGCTACTCTGGTGTACGCCCACTCTATGACGATGGTGCGTCCTCGGCACAGGCCGCGACCCGCGACTATGTGTTAAAACTGGATGACAGCGGCGCGCCGGTGCTCAACATTTTTGGCGGTAAAATAACCACTTATCGCAAGCTGGCCGAAGCGGCGATGGAAAAGCTCACGCCATTCTTCCCGGAGGCCACAGCCCCCTGGACTGCGGGCGTAGCGATGCCCGGCGGTGATTTTGAAGTGCATCAGGTGGGTGACAAGATTGCCGAGCTGCAACGCGACTACCCCTTCTTGACCGATGCTTGGGCCAAGCGCCTGATCCGTGCCTACGGCACCGAAGCGCCAGAGATGCTCGGGACCGCAAAATCCGCTGCTGATTTGGGCGCAGGCTTTGGCGCCACGCTCACCGCCGCCGAGGTCGACTGGCTCATGGCGAAGGAATACGCCCGCGCCGCCGCCGACGTGGTTTGGCGCCGGTCAAAGCTCGGTTTGTGCCTCAACGCGCAACAAATTGCCGCCATCGACAGCTATATGGCTGCGGCGCGGCAAAAAGCCTCCGCCTGAGGCCTAACCGAGAATTGATCTTTGCGCCCCATCGGCCTATACGAAGCCCGCACGCTGCTGTTGTGCGGGCTTTTGAGTCTGCGCGAGGGCGGAGGAGAACCATTCGGATTTTGTCAGGTCATCCCGACCTGATCCCGCAAGTCACAGAACACCCCTGACGCAAAAAAGGTAGTGAGAAACATGGCTGATAAAAAATCGCCCGACATATTGTATACCATTGTAGACGAAGCGCCTGAGCTGGCCTCCGCCTCCTTCCTGCCGATCATTCGCAAGTTTGTGTCCGCCGCTGGTATCACCGTGGGCACCCCAGACATTTCCCTTGCCGGTCGCATCATCGCCACCTTCCCGGAAAACCTGACTGCTGATCAGCGTCAGTCCGATGAATTGGCCGCGCTGGGCGAATTGGTAAAGACCCCTGACGCCAACGTCATCAAGCTGCCAAACATCTCCGCCTCCGTGCCACAGCTGGTTGCGGCCATCGAAGAGCTGCAGGGGCAGGGCTACAACATCCCGTCTTACCCAGAAGACCCACAGACGGACGAAGAGAAGGCGATCCGCGCGCGTTTTGACGGCATCAAAGGCTCCGCTGTGAACCCAGTGCTGCGAGAAGGCAACTCTGACCGCCGCGCCGCCCGTGCTGTGAAGAACTTTGCCCAAAACAACCCACACTCCATGGGCACATGGGAAGGCTCCAGCAAAACCAAAGTCAGCTCCATGCCGGGCAACGACTTCTACGCAAACGAAAAATCCGCCACCATCTCTGAGGCGCAAGCCGGTGATGCGAAGATCGAATTTGTTGGCAAAGACGGTTCCGTGACCGTGCTCAAGGACAGCTACCCGCTGGCCGCAGGTACCATCGCAGACGCCACTTTCATGTCCGCCAAAGCGCTGGGCAGCTTCCTCGCAGATGCGATTGAAGACACCAAAGCCGACGGCACCATGTTCTCCCTGCACATGAAAGCCACCATGATGAAGGTCTCCGACCCGATCATCTTTGGCCACGCGGTGAAAGCATGGCTGGGTCCGGTTTGGGACGCACATGGCGACGCCATCGCGGCTGCTGGCGGCTCCCCGAACTCCGGTCTGGGTGCGGTTCTGGCCGCGATCGACACGCTCGACAACGCCGACGCCATCAAAGGTGAGATCGCCGCGCTGGACCGTCCGTCCATGTACATGGTCGACAGCGACAAAGGCATCACCAACCTGCACGTGCCGTCCGATGTGATCATCGACGCCTCCATGCCAGCTGTGATCCGCGCAGGCGGCAAAGGCTGGGACGAGGCGGGCAACAAAGGTGACACCAACTGTGTGATCCCGGATCGTTGCTACGCCACTGTGTATGACGAAACTGTCAACTTCTTCAAAGCCAACGGCGCGCTTGACGTGACCACCGCAGGCTCCGTGGCCAACGTGGGTCTGATGGCGCAGAAGGCTGAAGAGTACGGTTCCCACCCAACCACGTTTGAAGCCCCAGCGGCGGGTTCCATCCGCATCGTTCTGGAAAACGGCGACGTGCTGCACTCCCACGACGTGGAGGCAGGCGACATCTGGCGCTCCTGCACCGTGAAGAAAGCCCCAATCGAGAACTGGATTGAGCTGGCGCTGGATCGTCAGCGTCTGACCGGTTCCGAGGCGATCTTCTGGCTGGATGCAAACCGCGCCCACGATGCCGAGCTGATCAAATACGTGACGCCTGCGTTGGAAGCGGCTGGTAAAACCGACCTGTTCCAGATCATGGCGCCTCGTGAGGCGACTGCTCAGTCTCTGAAAACCATCACCGCTGGCAACGACAGCATCGCCATCACCGGCAACGTGCTGCGCGACTACCTGACCGATCTCTTCCCGATCCTCGAGCTCGGCACCTCTGCCAAAATGCTCTCCATCGTGAAGCTGATGAAAGGTGGCGGCCTGTTTGAAACCGGTGCCGGTGGCTCCGCACCAAAGCACGTGCAGCAGCTGGTCGAAGAAAACCACCTGCGCTGGGACTCAATGGGTGAGTTCTGTGCCCTTGGGGAAAGCCTGAACTTCCTCGCGGACGTCAAAGGCAACGCCAAAGCCGGTGTTCTGGGTGTGGCTGCCGAAGCAGCGACCCAAGGCATTCTGGACGACAACCGCAGCCCATCGCGCAAAGTCGGTCAGCCTGACAACCGCGACAGCCACTACTGGTTCGCCCGCTACTGGGCCGACGCGCTGGCGGCACAGTCTGACGACGCCGACCTCGCAGCCGAATTCGCAGGCGTTGCCAAAGCGCTCGCGGACGGCGAAGAAGCCATCCTGGCCGAGCTGGCAGCGGCCCAAGGTCCAGCAGCCGACATCGGCGGCTACTTCCGCCCATCGGTCGAGTTGAAAGCCAAAGTCATGCGCCCAAGCGCCACCCTGAACGCGATCATCGGCTAAGGCTGAGTGACAGCTTGAAACAAGGAAGCCGCCCTGAAAGGGGCGGTTTTTTCGTTTATTGGGATCGCCATTTCACAGGGTGAACGGTACGGTTACGACTGTACAGTCAGCGCCATTCGAGGAGTGATATGTTGAGGTTAGGTTTTGTTGTTGCCGCAGTTGTCTTGGCACTGCATCCCGTAAAAGGGTTTGCTTCTGACCTTTCCCCGGTAAGAGTTCTCATGGCAGCGGTGGTTTCGGATGATCCTCACACCACAAAGAAAGCGGGCGAACTGCTGTCGCTTTTTCGCACAGTTGGCCAAATGCGCGACACGGTTGTTTCAGATGAACCTTGGATTCAGGCAAAGCCAAACTTTGTGTTTGCTTCAGGGGAAGATTTCATCGTGCAAGAGCGTATAAAAAGTGACGCTTTGACTGAATTTGACGAAGAGGTAGCAGCTGTCATCAAGAAACTGCCAACCAATTCGGAGCACTGCTATGTTCAAAGTTTTGTCCTTGAACCGCAAAATCGCTGGGTTCTTTTGGTTGTTCATAGGGAAGATAGCGAGGCACCAGATCATATGTATCAATGCCTCACTGCTGGTTTGTACAAATTTGTAAAGGGCAGCGTAGATGGCTTTGACCCGGAGACATGGCGACAGACATACGTTGAGCTGTTGGCGGAAAGTCAAACCTTGTTCAGTAGTACTCGTTCTCACTAAATCCCGAAAATGGTGTCGTGACACGGTTCGGGAACTGGCGTCCCATCTCTTTCCTACATCTTTGAGAAACGCTCTATCATTAGCAATAGATACTCCACGCCCATAGCAAGGCTCACCATCCATACCCAGCGTGTCAAAACTGTGCGCAAAGCGCGTAATTTCGCCTGTCCAATGCTGACCAAGCTTGAAACCATCAATTGGGGTTGCGCCTAAAGCCGTCGCAGACTCACACAGCCCAGCGGCTCTGATCCAAAACCATACGTATTGCGCCTAACTGCTTTTCACGCGACCTCCTCTCGCACCCCCACAACCTCCGGTTCTGGGGATCACCTCCCTCCCATTCCCATGTCGCATCCCACGTAAAACCGGCACGTTGCTCTCGTAACTTGTCTGGTTTGTGAGTTTTGCGCCTTTGGGGAAGGTTTGACGTCAAACAGGACCTTGGCACTAGGAACGATCATGGGGCGCTTTCAAAAATTCTGTGAGAAACACGACTTATGTCGCAACATTTTGCTGGCGGCGATGTTCCTCGGCATCGCTTATGGCGTGGCCTCTTTGGTGATCTATTCGGTGCCAAATAATGTTGACAGCCCGCCCTGAAGCGCCTCGTGTCCGCAAATCAACGAAACTTTGCCTTTGGCACAGCTCCCCAAAACTCTGTCCTCTTCGCAAAATACTATCTCTGAATCTGCCGCCATCTCTTGTCTGTAACCACAACGCGAGGACAGACATGAAAAGGATGAAAAACTACATACAACGACACTCATGGTGGGGCGATCTGAAGGTCGCCCTTGTGTTTTTAACCATTGCAGCAGGCGGCGCCTTGTTGGTGCTCAAGTCATTTCCAAATACTTTGGCCACCGCACCGTGACGCCTCAAACGGTACGTTGGCCCTACACCGGCACCTGTAAACCGGCCTTCACCCGATCAATCACCACATTGCTGTGAAACCGGCGAATGTTTGGGTTGTCATTGAACACGTGGCGGCTGAACTCCTCGTAGGCGGTCATGTCCGGCGCGGTCACCACCAGAATAAAGTCGGCCTGACCGGTGACGTAGTAGCACTGCTGCACATCATCGAGCTTGAGCATCGAGCGACGGAACTCATCAAGTAGATCCGTGCGCTCGCGCTCCATTTCGACCTCCACCACAAAGGTCATGGGGCGCCCCACAGCTTTGGCGGAGACCACAGAGATATCCGCCTCCACAATCCCCTCATCACGAAACCGCTTCAGCCGCCGCTGCACGGCAGAGCGCGAGATGCCTGCGACCTCGCCCAACTCATCCGCTGTCAGCCGGTTGTTCTTCTGAATGGCGGTGAGCAGGCGACGGTCGATGTCATCCAAATTGGCGGCCATATTGGGGCTCCTGTTGGGAAACTGAGGGCAATTCGCTCGACCTGTGAAGGTTTCAGAGCATTCTGCCCAAATCTTTGCGTTAGCCTTTGGGGTTGAACCCTCTCCTGTCAACCCCGCGCAGCCCATTGCCTTTCCCTGCAACCCCGCCCACTCTGGCCGTCAAAGAAACCTCAGTCGGACCCTCGCCATGCCTTTTAGTTTCGAACACCACCACAACGTTGTCTTTGGCGACTGTGATCCGGCTGGCATTGTCTACTACCCCAACATCTACCGGTGGATGGACGGCACCTTTCAGCGCTTTTTGCAGCAGTTTGGCGGCCACGCCGTTGTCTGTGAACACCTCGATGCCGTGGGGCTTGGCTTGATGGAAACCAACGCCAAATATCGCCGGCCACTGACCGATGGCGATGCGCTCACCATCCGCATGGAGATCATAGAGTGGTCCGCCAAATCCTACCGGCTGATCCATCGCGGTTATGTTGGTGACGACCTGGCGTTTGAAGGTACCGAGGTCCGTGCGCTGTTTGAACATCGCGACGGCCGCATGCGGGCAGGGGAGGTCTCTCGTCTTAAAACTCTTCTCGAAAGCCAATCCGAGCCATGACCGAAACCCTGCACAACCCTCATCGCGGCCTCGGCCTGCCGACCCGCGATTCCGAAATCCTCCCGAGCCGGGACGCCACAGCCGTAGCCAAACTGCTCGCCCTGTGCCCAGCCCATTCCGAGACCCCACTGCGGGACATGTCCGACCTCGCCGCCACACTGGGCGTCGCCAGCTTCCACATCAAAGACGAACGCCCCCGCATGGGGCTTGGGTCTTTCAAAGCCCTCGGTGCCGCCTACGCCATCGCTCATGACGCCGCCCGCATGGAGCCCACCGACTGGACCACCGCCTTAACGGGTCGCACCTATGTCACCGCGTCGGCTGGCAACCACGGCATGTCCGTTGCCGCTGGGGCCCGCATCTTTGGCGCCAAAGCTGTGATCTACCTCTCGCACACCGTGCCACAAGCTTTTGGCAAACGTCTGGAGGCTCAAGGTGCCACCGTGGCTTGGGCCGGAGACGACTACGAGGCCAGCATGGTTGCAGCGCAAAACGCCGCCAAAGACAACGGCTGGACCTTACTCTCTGACAGCACATGGGACGGTTATGAGGACAGCGGCTACCGCGTCATGGAGGGCTATTTGCAAATGGCCTCTGAAGCCGCCGCGCAAAACCCCGCGCCGCCCACACATATCTTCCTGCAAGCGGGCGTAGGTGGTCTGGCTGCCGCTGTCGCCGCCTATGCCCGCGCCACGTGGGGCGATGCGCCACATATCACAGTGGTGGAACCCGAAGCCGCCCCCGCGCTGATCGAGTCCATTCGCGCTGGCCAACTGGTCGACACCGCTGGACCTGTGTCAGACATGGGGCGTTTGGACTGCAAGACCGCCTCTATGGTGGCGCTCAACGGGCTTGCGATGGACGCCGACAGTTTTGTCACCATTTCTGAGCAAGAGGCGCAGGGCACGGTGGACACGCTCAAATCCCACGGCATCGCCAGCACGCCCTCCGGTGTCGCGGGTGTCGCGGCTGCGCTTCTCAAGCGTCCTGACCTGCCTGCCCATGCCCGCGTGTTGTGCTTTGTTTCGGAAGGTCCCGAAGATGCCTGAGCGTGGATTTCCACCTGAAGAGTTCCGCACCCGCATCATTCGCATGCAAGCCGCCATGGCAGAAGCGGGCGAAACTGCACTCCTGCTGACCTCACAAGCCGACATTTTCTACACTACAGGTTTCCTCACCCGCTTCTGGGAAAGCCCCGCCCGCCCGTGGTTTGTCATAATCCCGGCGCATGGTGACCCCGTCGCCGTGATCCCCTCCATAGGTGCGGACCTGATGTCCAAAACCTGGGTAGCCGATATCCGAACCTGGGACGCGCCTTTTCCCGGAGACGACGGCGTCAGCCTGCTCACGCAAACCCTCGCCGACCTCGTGCCAGACACCGGCAGCATTGGCCTGCCCATGGGGTTGGAAACCCATCTGCGCATGCCGCTTGCGGATTACCAACAGCTGACCCAAGCCCTCGCCCCGCGTCGTTTTGTCGACGCCACCAATACGGTGCAGCGCACCCGAGAAATCAAATCCGATGGCGAAGTCGCCAAAATCCGCGCCGCCTGCGCCGTGGCCGACCGCGCCTTCTCTCGCATTTCTGAATACGCTTCCGAAAACACCACTCACGGAAAGGTCTTCCGAGACTTTCAGCGTATCCTGCTTGAGGAAGGCGCGGATTGGGTCAGCTACACCGCAGGCGGCGCCGGGCAGGGCGGTTACGGTGACGTGATCTCTCCGGCAGGTGATGAACGCCTCACGGCAGGCGACATCCTCATGCTCGACACCGGCGCCGTCCTGGACGGTTATTTCTGCGACTTTGACCGCAACTTCGCTATCAGTCGCGCCGATGACGCCGCCAAACGCGCCTATGATCAGCTCTTTCAAGCCACCGACCACGTGCTTGCCACGCTGCGCCCCGGCCACAAAGCGTGCGATGTGCACGCCATGTTTGTCGACAGCCTGACCAAGCAAGGCGCCACGCCCGGTGGCGGTCGACTCGGTCATGGTTTGGGCATCACGCTCACCGAATGGCCCAGCTTCACGCCATTTGACCAGACCGAGCTGCGCGCGGGCATGGTGCTCACTCTGGAACCAGGGGTCGAGATCGCCCCCGGCCTGTTTCAGGTTCATGAAGAAAATATCGTCCTGCGCGACGACGGCCCGGAACTCCTGTCCACTCGCGCCGCCGCATCCCTGCCCATTCTGAGGTAACACCCATGGAGACCGTCCCTTTCACCCTTGGCCCCCCGGCGTCCGGTCAGACCACTCTGGGCCTGATTGTGCTCAAGTTTGACGAAACTCTGGAACAGGACTTCCGCCGCCTGTTCCCTTCCCGCGATCTCTCGATTTACACCAGCCGCGTGCCCTCTGACCCCGAAGTCACCCAAGACACGTTGCTTCAGATGTCCAAAACCCTGCCTGCCAGCGCATCCCTTTTCCCGCCTGCGGCCAGTTTTGATGTCGTCGGTTACGGTTGCACATCTGGCACCACAATGATCGGCGCCGCCAAAGTGGCCAACCTCGTCAAACAGGGCGTACAAACCCCCGATGTCACCGACCCGCTCACGGCTTCCATCGCCGCCTGCCACGCACTGGGCATCACCCGTCTTGGCATGGTCACGCCCTATGTTGAAAGTGTTTCCCTGCCGGTCAAACAAGCCTTTGAGGCTGCTGGCATCTCCGTGCCACATCTGGTGTCTTTTGGAGAAGCCGGTGAAGAAAACGTCGCCCGTATTGATGCCGCCTCGGTGAAAACTGCCGCCTTGCAAGTGGGCCACCATGACGTCGATGCCGTTTTCCTCAGCTGTACCAACCTGCAAACATTGGATGTGATCGACAGCCTGGAGACCGACCTCGACAAGCCGGTGTTTGGCAGCAACCTCGCACTTGCCTGGCATATGGCACAGCTCTCCGGTGCAAAACTGGCCGCCAACGCCCCTGGCCGTTTGTTCAAAAGCTAAAAACGTCCACTCCCTGTCGGTATCAGACCTGCCGCTCTGATTGATGCTGCGCAGTCTAAACGCAACAACAGGGAGTTAGGCCTCATGAAAATCGGCTTCATCGGATTGGGCAACGTCGGCGGCAAGCTGTCCGGCAGCCTACTGCGCAATGGCAAAGACCTCTATGTGCACGATCTCAACCCAGATTTGGTGGCAGAGAAGGTCGCCGCCGGGGCCAAAACCGTGTCCAGCCCTGCAGAAATGATGCGCCTCTGTGATGCGGTCATCACCTGTCTACCATCTCCTGCCGCTTCTGACGCGGTGATGAAAGAGATGCTGCCCGAGGTCACCGAGGGCAAAATCTGGATGGAAATGTCCACCACGGACGAGGCCGAGGCCAAACGCCTCGGCGCCTTGGTGATTGATCGAGGAGGCGCGGCGGTGGATTGTCCAGTCTCCGGCGGCTGTCACCGTGCCGACACCGGCAACATCGCCATCTTCGCAGGTTGTGACCGCGCCACCTTTGAGCGCATCCTGCCGCTGCTAACCACCATGGGCCGCCGCATCCTGCACACCGGCCCGCTTGGTTCTGCTTCCGTGCTGAAAGTGGTGACCAACTACCTCGCCACCGCGCATCTCGTGGCCAGTGCCGAGGCGCTCACGACCTGCAAAGCCGCAGGCATGGATCTCAACACTGCTTACGAGGCGATCCGCGTCAGCTCCGGCAATTCCTTCAGTCACGAAACAGAGAGCCAGGTCATTCTCAATGGTTCGCGCGACATTTCTTTCACCATGGATCTGGTCAAAAAGGACATCGGCCTATTCCAAGACGTCGCCAACAGGGCAGGGGTGCCGCTGGAACTCAATCCGTTGATGATCTCTATGTTTGACGACGCCATTGCGCGGTTTGGCGAACGCGAGTTGAGCCCCAACATCATCAGACGCCTGGAAGAGGCCACAGGCCTGTCTGTTCTCGCGCCCGGCTTCCCGCCGGAGATGGTTGACGATGAACCCGAAGAACCCGGTTACGAAGTGATCCCCAAAGGGCGATAACCCGGTTTTATTGCGCGCCACTCTTTGTCATGCTTTTTGAAAAGAAATGACAGAGAGGGCGAGTTGCATGCTCAAAGACCTGTGGCAGTTTCTCAGCAGCTTGTTTGCCCCAAATGGCGCGGGCAGGCAGAGGTCTGCGTCGGCCCAAGAGGTGCCGCAGGTCGAAATCCTAAAGCTGTGGCAGAAGAAAAGCGGGGTCAACGGCCCCTCGCTTTGGGCGGAGGTCCGCAACCCAAGTGCGCAGGATTTGGTTTTTGGCGACCTGATGTTGCTCCTGATGTACACGGCGCACCCCGGTGGGGGCTTGATGCAGGGCGGGCATGCCACCATGGCGCTGACCATTGCGCTGCCGCAAAGCGCCACCCTGCCTATTCTAGCGCATCAAACCACAACCCTGCGGCTCTACGGTCCGGGCGACGCTGTGGAAATCGCTCCGCCAAAGAAACGCGCCGATGCGCGGCTCCACGCGGTGTTGGCGCACGACCATCTGCGGTTCGTGGCCACCATTCAGGCCGAAGGGCATCTGCTAGGGGCTTTGACAGTTGACCCGCAAGCGACATGGCTTGAACTGCGCGTCCCGGATCGGCGCCGGCGGGATGCAAATGCCGGGCGCATGCTGCGGCATCACACCTACAAGCGGCCATCCATGCGCTAATGAGGCCTGAGGGTGTCACGCAACGCGCGCAGCCTTAACCTTTGCACGCAACAAAACG
The DNA here is from genome assembly GCF_049116215.1 of Shimia sp. Taxonomy (GTDB): domain Bacteria; phylum Pseudomonadota; class Alphaproteobacteria; order Rhodobacterales; family Rhodobacteraceae; genus Shimia. Next base: position 156,484 of record NZ_JAGDZB010000004.1, read on the forward strand.
CACCTCTGCAAAACAGTCGTGATACCGACAGAATACCGACGTGAATTCGGGGCCAAAATAGAGAAGTTAACTCACGCCTTCGGATGGGTCTTGTTATATACTTCCATCAATCGCGCCGCGTCGACTTGGGTGTAGGCCTGCGTCGTTGACAAGGACGCATGCCCCAAAAGTTCCTGAATGGCGCGTAAGTCCCCACCAGCGCTCAATAAATGGGTGGCAAAGCTGTGCCGCATGGCATGTGGCGTGGCGCTCGCGGGCAAGCCCAGCTGCTGTCGTGTCTGCTGCATGACCTTCTGCACTTGGCGCGGGCTGAGCGCGCCACCACGCACGCCACGAAACAGCGGGAGGTTTTCTCTAAGTGTATGAGGACAAAGACGAATATACCGCGCAACTGCATTGCGCGCCGCGTCGATCACCGGCACCACACGCTCTTTACCACCCTTACCGACAATGCGCAGCGCATTGGGCAAGGGCACATCCGCACATGTCAGACCCAATACCTCAGAGATCCGCAAGCCGCAGCCGTACAGCATTGTAATCACAGCAATATCGCGCGCGCCGACCCAGTCTTCTTGTGACTGAAATTCCACCGTTTCAATCACATTCTTGGCCGCGTCTTCGCTCAATGGTCGCGGCAGTTTGGCCTGAAACTTTGGCGCCCGTGTCGCCAGAACGGCTGTCGGATCACAACCTTCTTTCTCTGCCAGCCAACGGTAAAAACTCTTTACTGACGAGAGTTTACGCGCCAGGGAACGTGAGGAAATCCCACTGGATCGCGCACTTGCCATCCAGCTGCGCATGTCCGGCACACCCAGCTCCATCAAAGGTGCAAGCCCCTGCGGCTCGCCTTTGTGCAGCGTCATAAAGGTCAGAAACTCAATCAGGTCCGTCTGATAGGCTGTGACGGTGTTTTCGGAGATCGCTTGCAACGCCGTCTTATGGGCCAGAAATCGCGCAACCGTGTCACTGGCCGCAGCGCTGATCACGCCAGCCAGCGGCGCATGGCACGCTCAAACACACCGGCAAAAAACGTCAACAGATCAGTGCCTTGTTGCGGGGTGAACTGATGCGGATCTTCTGCGCCCATCACCAGCAAACCGGGCAAACGACCGCTGCCAAGGTCCAATTTCAAGCAGGCCTCAGAGCGGATCCAATCCGCGTCGTCACCGTAGACCACCGACCCCCCACCCTGCACTTGGCGCAACGTCACCTGTCGCTGTGGTATATTACGTCCACCGGTCAGATAGTCTTCCACAAACCCAGGAGTTGCCGTCGACAAAACATCCCCAAGCCGCGCGATATTGGCGTCCCCCTCGGTTTCCGCCTCGGTTTCCAGCACCAGACGCACCGCATCCACGCGCAGAATATCGGCCACTTCGCCGCCCAAATCATGCAAAAAGCCTTCAAATTCCACCGGGTCCAGCATCCGCAGGATGGCCCGGTGTACCTGATTGGTGCCTGCAAGGTTGTCATAAGCGGCGGCAATCACGCTGCGATGTGTGTCTTCTAGCCGATCCAAACGCGATTCCAGTCGCTCCATGGCGATGCCGCGCAGGTCCACAATGTTGCCGCCCATGGTTTTTTCATTGGCCGCAATCAATGCGCGCATTAAATCCCGGTCTTCCAGAATTACATCGGGTTGCGAGATGATTTTCTCGCGCATGTCATCTTCAATTTTTGGAGTACTGCTCATGTCGTCGCCATTTTTGGTCGTTGCGCCAACCTTATCAGAGCGTTTCCCAAAATGCCGCAACTTTTTTGCACTGCAGCGTTGCGCCTGCGAGCTTTTGCCTGCGGTGTCCGGTTTGAGGAGGTCTGCCCACAGGGGGCGCAGTGTTGTTTGTTATCCGGGGAAGATGATGGATGGTTTTGCGCAGCAGTTACGGCTTGCTCTTTTTGGCACCTCTGAGATAACGAGCCGGTCCCGCTAAGCCTTTACCCGCAGAGAGAAAACCATGAACACCAAAAACCGCACCTCCTTGGCAACCCGCGTCATCCACGCCGGTCATGAGCCCGACCCAGCCACCGGTGCGGTGGTGCCTCCTCTCTACACGGCCACAACCTACGTGCAGGACGGCATCGGCAAAAACCGCGGCTATGATTATTCTCGCTCTGGCAACCCAACGCGGCAGCGGGTGGAAAGCTGTCTGGCGGATCTTGAAAACGCGGAGGCGGCTTTTGTGTTCCCGTCTGGCCTATCTGCCGCGTCAACCATGCTGGCAACACTGAAACCGGGCGCCAAAATCGTTGCGCATGAAGATCTCTACGGCGGTGTCTATCGTCTGTTGGCGCAGGTTGGTCCCTCAATGGCTGGTTATGACGTTGAACTGGTTGATTTCTCTGACGCCGAAGCATTGAGCGCAGTGGCGCAAGGTGCTGATCTTATGTGGTTTGAGACCCCGTCCAATCCGCTTCTAAAGATTGTAGACCTGCAGGCGGTGGCGCAAATCGCGCGCGATGTTGGGGCGGTGACCGTTTGTGACAGCACCTTTGCGTCACCATGCGGGCAGCTGCCGCTGGATCACGGCATTGATGTGGTGATGCATTCCGCAACCAAATTTCTTGGCGGACATTCCGACCTTCTCGGTGGTGTGCTGTCGGTGTCGGAACGGGCGCCGGAAGGCCTGGTGGGACGTGTTGGTTACTTGCAAAATGCACTTGGTGCGGTGATGAGCCCCAGCGATTGTGCACTGCTTCTGCGGTCGCTGCGCACGCTTGCGCTGCGGGTGGAGCGACAGACCTCTTCAGCCGCGTCTCTCGCGAAAACGCTTTCTGAAAACGCCAACGTGTATGGCATCTCTCAGGTGGTGTATCCTGGTTTGGAAGCCCACCCGGGCCATGCCATCGCAGCGCAGCAAATGACAAACTTTGGGGCGCTGATATCATTGCGATTGGAGGGCGGGCTTGACCGCGTAGAACGGGTGCTGACGTCGACATGTTTGTTCCACTTCGCGGTCAGCTTGGGCAGTGTCGAAAGCCTGATTCAGCACCCTGCGTCTTTGACCCATGCTGCAGTGACCGAAGAGCATCGGGAGAAAATCAGTATCGGCGATGATCTCATTCGCTTGTCGGTGGGGTGTGAGGACCTTGATGATTTGGCTGCAGATCTGGATGCGGCTTTGCGGACGGCTTAGTAAGCCTTCTGTGATCAAGGCGACAGGTGCTGTCTGTCGCCTTGATAAGGTCGCTTGGTAATTGAGGTCACCGATGGCGTTTGCCTAGCATCCCTAGAGGCTCTTGGCTTTTTCGCGCAGGGCAAACTTCTGAATCTTGCCTGTTGAAGTTTTAGGTAACTCGCCAAACACCACCTTCTTGGGAGTTTTGAACCCGGCAAGGTGTTCCCGCGCAAAGGAAATCACCTCTTTCTCCTCTGCTGTTTGACCGTCCAGAAGCTCGACAAAGGCACAGGGAATTTCTCCCCATTTCTCGTCCGATTTGGCCACAACCGCCGCCAGGTTCACCGCAGGGTGATGCATCAGCACACCTTCGACTTCCACAGAACTGATGTTCTCGCCGCCAGAAATGATGATGTCCTTGGCGCGATCTGTGATCTGCACGTAGCTGTCGGGGTGCTGAATTGCGATGTCGCCGGAGTGGAAGTATCCACCGGCAAAGGCTTCTTTGGTGGCGTCGGGATTTTTCAGATAGCCTTTCATCACTGCGTTGCCACGGATCATGATTTCGCCATCTGCGGCGCCATCCATCGGAATTTGTGCCATCTGGTCATCCATCACGGTCATGTCTTCCATGAAGGGCATTGCCACACCCTGACGCGCTTTGATGGCGGCGCGGTCATGGCCTTCCAAGGTGTCCCAGCGGGTGTCATCCCACAGGCATTCTGTGGCTGGACCGTAAACTTCGGTCAGGCCGTAGACTTGCGTGATGTGGAAGCCCATAGGCTCGATTTTGGCCAATGTGGCTGGGGCAGGGGGAGCACCAGCGGTGAAAACTTCCACCACATGGTCAAACGCCCGGCGCTGCTCTTCAGGCGCATTGACCAACATATTCAACACAATTGGGGCACCACCGAAGTGGGTCACGCCCTCATCGGCAATCGCGTTGAAAATCGCCGGCGCGGTGATGTCCCGACAGCAAACAATGGTGCCACCCACCATCGGCATCATCCAAGTATGACACCAGCCGTTGCAGTGAAACAGCGGCACAATTGTCAGGTAGACCGGGTGCAAGGTCATGCGCCAGCTCAACACCTGTCCCATGGCGTTCAGATAGGCGCCTCGGTGGTGGTACACCACGCCTTTTGGCTTGCCTGTGGTGCCGGAGGTGTAGTTGAGCGCGATGCTCTCCCATTCATCCTGTGGCATGAACCAGTCAATACTAGGGTCGCCTTGCGCCAAGAGGTCTTCATAGGTCTGATGCCGCCCAGATGCCGGAAATTCAGCCTCTGGTGCCGCCACTTCAATCAATGTGGGCGCGGGCGTGCTCATCGCAGCGCAAGCTGCTTCTGCTAGTTCCAAAAACGCGCTGTCCACCAGCACCACTTTGGCTTCGCCATGTTCAAAGATGTAGGTCACCGTGGCGACATCCAGGCGGATGTTGATCGCGTTCAGCACAGCCCCGCAGGCGGGCACTCCAAAATGCGCCTCACAAGCCGCAGGCGTGTTGGGCAGCAGCGCAGCAACCACATCACCGGGTTTCACACCCAAACTGACAAGGCCGCTGGCCAGTCGGCTGCATCGGTCATGGTAGTCACGATAGGTTCGGCGAATCTCGCCATCGACCAAGGCGAGGCGGTCCGGGAAGATTTTTGCCGCACGCTTCAGCCCCGACAGCGGGGACAAGGGCACATAATTTGCCGCGCATTTTTCCAAACCAGTTTCATCAGACATCCAACCCATCGGCGAACCCTCCCATTTCATGCTGGATGCAATCTTGCGGATGTCGTTTCAAAAGGGAAGACGGTAATAATACGCACGCAGAAGTTGGTATTATTGAAACAATCATGCGTTTTGGGTGCCATTTCCAAGGTCGGGCGCGGCGCTGCAGCAAATGTATGGGCAAGCGGTCGCTGTTTCAAATTTCATTTAGTTTGAGCCTTCTCTCAGTTGAACTAAATGCAGGACAGCCTTCTGAGATTGTTTACGAATTGTAGAGGCTGGCACCAAACAATCGGACCTGCGGCTCAAAACCAATGAAGAGCCGTATGACTATTTGGATGGGGCCGAATACTCGATGGAACATACGGTGGGAACACTTCGCGACAAGGCCCGGGTGGCACTGGCGGCCAGGCGTCGCCAATCTAACTTGCGGCCGGTGATCACAACCACGGGGTGTGGGTTTGTGGCAGGCACCCGCGTGGCCACGCCGGGCGGGTGGGCTACCGTGGACAGCTTGCATGTCGGTGACGAGGTGCTCACATTTGATGCTGGATTTCAGCGCATCATGGCCATGGTGTTTGATCCGATCTTTAGCCACGATCACGTGACGCCGCGAAATCTCTGGCCGGTGTTTGTCCCTGCCGGGGCACTGGAAAATCGGCGTGATCTTCTGGTGCAACCGGGAGAGGGTGTCTTGGTGGAAAGCCCAACGGTCCGTGACAAATGGGGAGACCCCTATGCGGTCATTCCAGGTGCCGCATTGGATGTGATTGACGGCACATACCGTGTCGAGCCGGCTACACCGCTGAACGCAATCCTCCCGGTATTTTCCGAAGATCAGATGGTGTTTGTCAACGGCGGGGCGTTGTTGTTTTCCCAGTGTATCTGGGGCGTGCGCGCCGGGGTGCGGCCTCGGTTTGGCACTGCGGCCAACTACAATATGGTGCCGGTGCAAAGGGCGATGACAATGCTGGAGACTGGCGCCGTGCGGAATGTATCCGTGAAGCCAGAGATGATGCTCGCCGCAGCTTAGAGGATGCTCGAAAGAAAACGCCCGGCAGCGAAAGCTCCCGGGCGTTTTGCGTGTTTCTTAGAGCATCTTAGGCCGCGGCCTTAGCCTGTGGTCCAAAGCGGCCATAGAAGGTCTGACCTTTGTCAGCCATTTCGCGCAGCAATGGTGGGCAGGCGAAGCGGTCGCCAAACTTCTCCGCCAGTTGGTCACAGCGTTCCGCCGCCCAGGCCGCGCCAACGATGTCGAGCCAGCTGAATGGCCCGCCGGACCATGGCATGAAGCCCCAGCCCAGAATTGCGCCCACGTCACCTTCACGGATGTCTTCCAGAACACCAGCTTCAAGCGCGCGCACAGCTTCCAACACCTGCGCAAAGATCAGGCGGTGCTGCACTTCGATCAGGTCCGGTTGCTCTTCCAGAAGCGGGAACTTCTCGTTGAAGCCGGTCCAGTAATCGCCGCGCTTGCCTTTTTCGTCATAGTCGAAAAAGCCAGCCTTTGCCTTGCGGCCCAAGCGACCTTCTTCAACCATCCAGAAAGTCACGTCATCCGCAACAGACGCTGGATAGGCATCACCCATCGCAGCTTTGGTGGCTTTCGCGATTTTGGCACCAAGGTCCAAGGACGTCTCATCCACCAACTGGATTGGCCCCACAGGGAAGCCCAGAAGCTGTGCGGCGTGATCCAGAAGCGGACGGCCGACACCTTCACCTGCCATCATCACACCTTCGTTGATGTACGGAATGATGCAGCGGTTGGCGTAGAAGAAGCGCTCGTCGTTCACAACAATTGGCGTCTTGCGGATCTGACGCACGTAGTCGAGCGCCTTGGCCACGGCGCGGTTGCCTGTTTCCTTGCCTTTGATGATCTCCACCAACGCCATCTTCTCCACAGGGGAGAAGAAGTGGATGCCGATGAATTGCTCTTTGCGAACAGAAGCTTCCGCCAAGCCAGTGATTGGCAGGGTGGAGGTGTTGGAGGCGAAGATCGCATCCTCAGGGATGATCGCCTCAACCTTCTTGGTCATTTCGGCTTTCACGCCCACATCTTCGAAGACGGCTTCGATGATCAGGTCGACATCAGACAGGTTGTCCAGATCGGTGGTAGCGTTGATGCGGCCCAGCATGGCCTCTTTCTTCTCCGCCGTGACTTTGCCGCGCTTAATGCCTTTGTCGAGATAGGTTTCGGAGTAGGCTTTCCCGCGATCCGCCGCTTCTTGGTTGGTGTCGATCAACACAACATCCATGCCGGCCTGTGCGGAGACCAGCGCGATGCCTGCACCCATCATGCCTGCGCCCAGAACGCCCACTTTCTTGACGGACTGATCCGGCACGTCTGGACGGTTGGCACCTTTTTCCAGCGCCTCTTTGTTGATGAACAGGGATTGGATCATCGCCGAAGACGATGGGTTCATCAGCACGTTTACAAACCAGCGCGCTTCGATCTTCAGCGCGGTGTCAAACGGTACCTGTGCGCCTTCGTAGGCTGCAGACAGCAGCGCCTTGGCCGCTGGGTACACGCCCCAGGTGTTGCCGTTCACCATGGCCGAGGCACCAGCGTAGGTCATGAAACCGGCAGGATGATAAGGCTCGCCGCCCGGCATTTTGTAGCCCTTGGCATCCCAAGGCTTCAGGATGTCTTTGTCCGTGGCGTTCAGCACCCACTCGGTCGCGGCCGCAACAGGATCGTCGACCACTTCGTGGATGATGCCCGCGGATTTGGCTTTCTTAGGATCAACCATCTTGCCTTGCAGCAGGAACGGCGAGGCCGCCATCGCACCCATCATGCGGATGAAACGTGTGGTGCCGCCCATGCCAGGGAAAATGCCAACCATGATTTCCGGCAGGCCGATTTTGGCTTTTGGGTTATCCGCAGCAAAGATGCGGTGGGTTGCCAAAGGCAGTTCCAGGCCAATGCCAAGTGCGGTGCCGGGCAGCGCGGAAGCAATTGGCTTGCCGCCCTTGTTGGTTTTTGGGTCCATGCCTGCACGCTCGATTTTGCGCAAGAACTTGTGACCCATCATAGTGAAGTCAAACAGCGCCTGCGCAGGTTCATCACCGGCGTCCGCACGAATGGAACCAAGCACGTTCAGGTCCATGCCGCCGGCAAAGGTGTCTTTGCCAGAGGTGATCACCGCGCCTTTGATGTCGTCGTTGCCCAGCACCTCGTCGATGCAGGCTTCCAGGTCGCCAAAGGCCTCACGGCTTAGCACGTTCATCGATTTGGACTTCACGTCCCAGGTGATGATGGCGACACCATTGTCGCCGACTTTCATTGTGAAATCAGTCATGTCTTTTATCCTAACGTCAGCCGGTTACACGCGTTCGATGATGGTGGCCGCGCCCATGCCGGACGCGATGCAAAGAGTGGCCAGACCGGTTTCTTTGTCCTGACGCTCCAACTCGTCCAGCAATGTACCAATGATAATTGCGCCGGTCGCGCCCAGAGGGTGACCCATGGCGATGGAGCCGCCGTTCACGTTTACCAGCGCCGGATCAACATCAAACGCCTGCTGGAAGCGCATCACAACCGAAGCGAAAGCTTCGTTGACCTCAAACAGATCGATGTCGCTGATTGCCATGCCTGCGTCTTTCAGGATCTTCTGTGTCGCAGGCACCGGACCGGTCAGCATGATGGTTGGGTCCAGACCAATTTTGCAGGTCTGTTTAATCACCGCACGTGGCTTGATGCCGTATTTCTCACCAAACTCTTTGTTGCCGATCAGCACGCCCGCAGAGCCGTCCACGATACCGGAGGAGTTCCCGGCGTGGTGGATGTGGTTGATCTTCTCAAGATGCGGGTACTTCATGATCGCCAGTTTATCAAAGCCCGGCATCACTTCGCCTTGTTCCTTAAACGCAGCTTTCAGGCCACCAAGCGACTGCATGTCGGTGCCCGGACGCATGTACTCGTCTTTGTCGAGAATGGTCAGGCCGTTGATGTCTTTGACAGCCACAATGGACTTATCAAACCGGCCCTCGTCCCAGGCCACTGCGGCGCGGCGTTGGGATTCTACAGCCAGTTGGTCTGCTTGATCACGGGTGAAACCGTACTCAGTTGCGATGATGTCCGCCGAAATACCCTGCGGCACAAAATACATGTCCATTGCGACGGACGGGTCCACGGCAATGGCAGCCCCGTCAGAGCCCATCGGTACGCGCCCCATCATTTCCACACCACCGGCGATATAGGCATCGCCTGCGCCGCCTTTGACCTGGTTGGCCGCGAGGTTCACGGCTTCCATACCAGAAGCGCAGAAGCGGTTGATCGACAGGCCTGGAATGATTTCGTCTAGGTCAGACGCCAAAACGGCGGTCCGCGCGAGGCAGCCGCCTTGTTCTTTCACCTGAGTCACATTGCCCCAAATCACGTCTTCAACGGCGTGGCCTTCCAGGCCGTTGCGCTCTTTCAGGCTGTTCAGAACCGTTTTGGACAGGGCAACAGAGGTCACCTCGTGCAGGCTGCCATCTTTGCGGCCTTTGCCGCGCGGGGTGCGCACGGCGTCATAGATATAGGCTTCAGTCATTGTGGTCTCCTATTATCAGGCGAGATCAGGCGCGGTCCGCAGGGGAACCGGGCATCAGGTCGTAGGGGTGTTTCCACCCCGGCGTGTCGGAAATATTGGTCAGCCAGCGGTCGATGTTGGACCACTCGGCGCGGTCAAAGCCAAAGGGCTCTGGATAGTAGAGGTAAGAACAGCAGGTCAGGTCCGCGTTAGTCAGGCCGTCGCCCACAATCCAATCACGTCCCTCAAGATGTTTGTTCAGTATGTCATAGGCGCCTTTGAGGCGGCCTTGGTTGAAGGCAATCACCTCTTTGGGCTGTTTGTCTTCTGGCATGAAGTTGAGCAGAAACCGGGTCATGCCCGCAAACGAGCTCAGTTTGTGGTTGTCCCAGAACTGCCAACGCAGGATTTCGCGGCGTTCGTCGTTGTCACGGCCAGAAAATTTCCCGGTTTTCTCTGAAATGTAATCCTGAATGACCGAGGACTGTGTCAGGCTAAAGTCGCCATCCACAAGCACAGGCGCCTCACCCATCTCATTGACGTTTTGGCGATATTCATCGGAGCGGGTTTCGCCTGCAAAGAAGTCCACCTTCACCGGTTCCCAGTCGAGGCCGGAAAGTTCCAATGCCAAAGCGGCTTTGTAAGAATGGCCGCTTTCTCCAAAACAGTAGAGTTTGATTGTCATGCCGTCCTCCCCTTGGCAAATTTCTGCGCGGGCTTGATCACCGTTTGCGGTCATCCAAAGTCGCGTTGAACTGGCGCAACCGATGCGCCAGTTGGTCGTCGTCTGTTACAGCGTCGAAGTTCTCAAATAGAAACGACAGCGCCTCACCTTCGTCCAGACCTGCCTCCGTCGCAAAACTTCTGAGCTTGCGATAGCCATCCTCTGTCATGGCAACAGGGAAACGGCGGGTCAGTCGAAAACGTTTGGGCATCTGTCCTCCATTATGACGCCAGCAAATGAGAGGGAGGGCGGGGAGGTCCCCGCCCAACCGGATCAGAACTGGTCTGCAGCCAGCGCCATCACGGTGTCGCCACCGGATTGGATACGCGCAAGGTGCATCCCGGTCGCTGGCAGACGGCGCGCCATGTAGTAGCGGCCGGTGATCAGCTTGGTTTCGTAGAAGTCCTTGTCTTCAGCGCCAGAAGCCAGTGCTGCGTTTGCAGCTTTGGCCATCTGCGCCCACATTAGGCCGAGGCAGACATGACCGAAGAGGTGCATGAAGTCGTTGGAACCGGACAGCGCATCGTTCGGGTTCTTCATTCCAGCCTGCATGAAGTACATGCCAGCGGCCTGCAGATCCTTAGAAGCTTGCTTCAGCGGCCCAACAAAGTCTTTCAGCGCTTCGTCTTCGCCGTTTTCCTTGCAGAAAGTTTTTACCAGTTCAAAGAAGGCCATAACGTGCTTGCCGCCATCCGCCGCCAGCTTACGCCCCACTAGGTCCAGCGCCTGAACGCCATTGGCACCTTCGTAGATCATCGCGATACGCGCATCGCGAGTGAACTGGCTCATGCCGTGCTCTTCGATGTAACCGTGGCCGCCGTAAACTTGCTGCGCTTTGACAGTCATGTCGTAGCCTTCATCGGTCAGGAAGCCTTTGATGACCGGTGTCATCAGGGATACCAAACCGTCCGCGTCTTTGTCACCTATGCGGTGGGATTCATCGAGCAGTTTTGCCCCCCACAGGATGAACGCGCGGCCTGCTTCGACAAAGGATTTCTGATCCATCAGGGAGCGACGGATATCCGGGTGCACGATTAGCGGATCTGCCGGGCCATCCGGATTTTCTACACCGGTCACGGCGCGCCCCTGTAGGCGGTCTTTCGCATAGTCGACGGCGTTTTGATAAGCCACTTCAGCGGCGGAGAGGCCTTGCATCCCCACGCCCAGACGCGCTTCGTTCATCATGGTGAACATGGCGCGCATGCCTTTGTTCAAGTCGCCCAGCAGGTAGCCTTCGGCCTCATCATAGTTCAGCACGCAGGTGGAGTTGCCGTGGATGCCCATCTTCTCTTCGATGCTGCCAACGGAGACGCCATTGCGGGCGCCAATGGTGCCTTCGTCATCCACAATGAACTTGGGCACGATGAAGAGGGACACGCCTTTGATGCCTTCCGGGCCGCCGGGCACTTTCGCCAGCACCAGGTGCACAATGTTGTCGGCCATGTCGTGGTCGCCTGCGGAGATAAAGATCTTCTGACCGGAGATTTTGTAAGTGCCGTTGTCTTGTGGTTCTGCCTTGGTGCGCATCAGACCCAGATCTGTACCACAGTGTGGCTCGGTCAGGTTCATGGTGCCGGTCCACTCACAAGAGACCATCTTTGGCAGCCATTTGTTTTTTTGCTCATCGGTGCCGTGGGCTAGGATCGCCGCCGCCGCACCGTGGGTCAGGCCCTGATACATGGTGAACGCCTGGTTGGATGAGGAGAACATCTCACCAACAGCGGTGCCGAGCACCTGCGGCATGTTCTGTCCGCCGTATTCTTCGGGCATGTCCAAACCCGGCCAGCCGCCTTCTTTCACTTGCTCAAACGCCGCTTTGAAACCTGTTGGTGTATAGACAACACCGTTTTCCAAACGACAGCCTTCTTGATCGCCAACGACGTTGAGAGGGGCCAAAACTTCGCCGGTCAACTTGCCAGCTTCTTCAAGCACGGCGTTGGTGAAATCAGCGTCCAGGTCGCTATAGCCTGGAATGTCTGAGTTGGAGACGTTCAGTACGTCGTGCAGTACAAACTGCAGGTCTTTTACGGGCGCGGTATAGATCGGCATATAGCTCTTCCCTTTGGATGATCCGAGACGGAATTTGGTGTGCGTCGCTTACTGAGCGGCGTCTTTTTGCGTTGTGAGATCGGTGAGGAACTGTTCACCCCATTTGAGTTGTTCGCGCAGATCGTCGATCGCTTCGTTCAACTCGTCGCGTTGTTCTTCCATGTCTTTGAGGCGGTGCTTGGCCACCTCATAGGTGCGTTGCATCTGCGTCGCCTGTTGATCGCCCATGTCATAGAGGTCGAGCAGCTGGCGAATTTCCTCGAGAGAAAATCCAAAACGCTTGCCACGTAGGATCAGTTTCAAACGGGCGCGGTCACGTTTGGTGAACAAACGCTTTTGGCCCTCGCGAACGGGGAACAAAAGTTCCTTGGACTCGTAAAAACGCAGGGTGCGAGGAGTCACGTCATAGACGTCACACATCTCGCGAATGGTCATCGTTTCTTCGCTCATCGTTGCGTCCTTTCTTACGGAAGTTGGGAACAAAATGGGCTTCGGGAGCTGGGTTACTATACAGCTTGACGTTAACGTAAGTAAGACGTCACGTCACAAATTGAAGTGACGTAGGATCAGTTTTTTCAGCTTAAGCGATATCCTGCGCATCAAAGCAGCGCGGGGTGGCAAAAGAAAAGGCGCCCAATGGGCGCCCTGATGGCTGGTCAATGTGTTTCAGGAGGAGATGACCGCTTAGGTGGCTTTGGTGAGGAAACCCGCGGTTTCGTCCCGCAGTTCCTTTAATTCCCGCATCGCCTCATCCAATTGTTGGCGCTGCTCTTCAAGCTCTGCCATCTGGCGGTCAGCCATTTCTACAAAAGCCTGCATCTGTGCGGAGGTGCCATCGTTTTCATAAATCATGAGCCACTGGCGGATGTCTTCCAGCTTAATACCGAAACGGCGTCCGCGCATGATAAGGGTCATGCGGGCGATCTCACGGGGGCCAAAAAACCGGCTGCGTCCTTCACGTTCCGGCTGCAAGAGCTCGATATACTCATAGTAACGCAGCGTTCTCGGCGTGACGTCAAAACGGGCGCACATTTCCTTAAAAGTCATGCGAGTATCAGACATTTGCGGGGCCTCCTTGGAGGCGAAACTTAGTTTGCATCCGCAGCAAGAGCAACCGCCCCCTTGAAGCCAGCGACAAATGGCGCTCATAAAGGATAAAAATCAGTCGGAGGCAGGGCATGGACCCGGATAAGGCAAAAATGGCGGAGCATTTCATCAATGCGATTCCCCATTGCAAGGCGTTGAACATGCGGCTGACGGACATTGGCGCCGGCAAAGCAGAGATGGAATTGCCCTATGACGCCAAAATTGTTGGCGATCCGGAAACTGGGGTTTTGCACGGCGGCGCGGTCTCGGCCTTGATGGACACGTGTTGTGGAGCGGCCGCCATGTGCCACCCATCCTCTCCGTCGGGCACAGCCACAATTGATCTGAGAATTGACTACATGCGCGCGGCGACGCCGGGGCAAAATGTGCGCACCAAAGCGGAGTGTTATCACATCACCCGTTCGGTGGCTTTTGTGCGTGCTACTGCGTTTGATGATGACGACACTCGTCCCGTTGCCACGGCAACCGGCGCCTTTACCGTGCAGAGGAGCTGAGTATGCCGCGTCCCCGTCCTGAACCCGTTCAAGTGGTCAAGCAACGCCGTGACGCTGCGCTCTCTGCGCTTGTGCATGGTGTGCCATATATCAATTTCCTCGGCATCGAGTTTGAGCGCCGTGGCGATGAACTCACAGCAATCCTGCCGTTTGATGACAAGCTGATTGGCAACCCACTTTTGCCCGCCATTCATGGCGGTGTGACGGCGGGCTTTCTTGAGACTACGGCGGTGATTGGGTTGGCTTGGTCTGGCTTGTGGGATGACATCGAGAGCGGTCAGATTTCCATGGAAAGCCTGACCGAAGGCCATTTGCCCCGTTTGCCCAAGACCATCGACTTCACAGTGGACTACCTGCGATCCGGTTTGCCTCGCGATGCCTATGCGCGGGCGCGGGTGAACCGCTCGGGCCGTCGCTATGCCTCTGTGCATGTCGAAGCCTGGCAAGACCAGCGCGACGTGTTGTTTGCACAGGCCACGGGCCACTTCTTGATGCCATCCAAAGATGAGTGAAACACCACAAGCAAGTGGCGTCGGCGATATCACGCACCGGCGCATTCTGCACACCGCCCTTCCGATTGTTCTGTCCAATGCCACAGTGCCTATCCTTGGTGCGGTGGACACAGGTGTGGTTGGACAGTTGGGCGAAGCTGCGCCCATTGGTGCTGTAGGCATTGGCGCAGTTGTTCTCGCTGGCCTCTATTGGATTTTTGGTTTCCTGCGGATGGGCACAACCGGCCTAACCGCACGTGCGAAAGGGGAAGGGCGGCACGGTGAAGTGGCCGCGATGCTCACCCGCGCAGTGATGATCGGCGTTGCCGCCGGTGTGCTTTTGATCCTTGGTCAGGTGTGGTTCTTCCGAGCCGCGTTTTGGCTTTCCCCGGCTTCCCCAGAAGTGGAGACGCTGGCCCAGCAATATCTCCAAATCCGTATTTGGTCGGCCCCTGCGGCGATTGCAATCTACGGCCTTACAGGGTGGTTGATTGCACAGGAGCGCACAAAGGCTGTTTTGGTCATTCAGCTTTGGATGAACGGCGTCAACATCATACTCGATCTGTGGTTTGTGTTGGGGCTTGGCTGGGGCGTCGAGGGGGTGGCCATTGCCACGGTCTTTGCCGAAGTGACGGGCTGCGCTATGGCGGTTTATTTGTGTCGGGATGTGTTTCAAAACCCTGCATGGAGAGAAAAGGCGCGTGTGCTGGACCCTGCCGCCCTGCGTGAAATGGCGGCCGTAAATGGCGACATTCTGCTGCGCTCGTTGATGTTACAGGCCATCTTTATGTCGTTCCTGTTTCTCGGGGCTGACTTTGGCGATGATACATTGGCGGCCAACCAAGTGCTGCTGCAGTTTTTGTACATCACCGCACATGCGCTCGACGGATTTGCCTTTGCGGTGGAAACCCTCGCGGGACAAGCCTTTGGCGGTAAGGACCGAGCAGGCCTGCGACGTGCCACCTACATGGCATCGATTTGGGCTGTGGTTGGGTCTCTGTTAATAGCGGCAATCTACTGGATTTTTGGCGGAATGATCATCGACGCGATGACAACTTCCGATGCGCTGCGATCATTGGCGCGTGATTTTTTGCCCTGGGTGATCGTGTCTCCCTTGCTAGGCGTCGCCCCCTTCATGTTGGACGGCGTCTTCATTGGCGCCACTCAAACCAAAGACATGCGCAACATGATGGTGCTTTCGACTATCACATATTTTGCCGCCGTAGCGCTGTTGGTGCCGGTTTGGGGCAATCACGGGCTGTGGTTGGCCTTGATGGTGAGCTTTGTCGCTCGGGGGGCAACTTTGGCCATACGCTATCCTGCCTTGGAGGCACGTGCAGCGCGGTGACAATTTAACTCTCTGAGACATTTATTAGATTTTGCAGGGCGGCATGGTTTCATGTCGCCCTTTTGCGTAGCCGCAGGGCAGGTCGCGCGAAATTTTCTTGATCCGTGGTGCGACTCGGTCTAGTTATTGAACAACTGTTCAATAACTGGAGGGGGTGCCCCATGTTCATGCACACGATGAATTTTGATCTGGGTGAAGACGTCAACGCGCTGCGCGAGATGGTGCACCGCTTTGCGCAAGAGCGCATCAAGCCGATGGCTGCGGACATCGATCTCAAAAACGAATTCCCCAATGAGCTTTGGAAAGAGTTTGGCGACTTGGGTCTGCTGGGCGTGACAGTCCCAGAAGAATTTGGCGGGGCGGGCATGTCCTATCTGGCACATGTGATTGTGGTGGAAGAAATCGCCCGTGCCTCTGCCTCTGTGTCGCTGTCCTACGGCGCGCACTCCAACCTCTGCGTGAATCAGATCAAGCTCAACGGCACCGACGAGCAAAAAGCCAAGTATCTGCCGCGACTGTTGTCCGGAGAACATGTTGGCGCATTGGCCATGTCTGAACCTTCTGCGGGCTCCGACGTTGTGTCGATGAAGCTGCGGGCGGAAAAGCGCAACGATCGCTTTGTTCTGAACGGCAACAAATACTGGATCACCAACGGTCCGGACGCTGACACGCTGGTGGTTTATGCGAAAACCGATCCCGACGCTGGTCCACGTGGCATCACCGCCTTCCTGATCGAGAAAGAGATGAAGGGTTTCACCACATCTCCGCATTTTGACAAGCTTGGCATGCGCGGCTCCAACACCGCCGAACTGATCTTCGAAGACGTGGAAGTGCCATTTGAAAATATTCTCGGCGAAGAGGGCAAAGGTGTTGCTGTTCTGATGTCCGGACTGGACTATGAACGTGTGGTTCTGGCAGGCATCGGCACCGGCATCATTGCAGCATGCTTGGACGAAATCATGCCCTACATGGTGGAGCGCAAACAGTTCGGTCAATCCATCGGCAACTTCCAACTGATGCAGGGCAAAATCGCGGATATGTACACGGCAATGAACTCTGCGCGCGCCTATGTGTATGAATGTGCCAAAGCCTGTGACGAAGGCCGCATCACCCGTCAGGACGCCGCGGCGTGTTGTCTTTACGCCTCTGAAGTGGCGATGACGCAAGCGCACCAAGCGGTGCAGGCCATGGGTGGCGCGGGCTACCTGTCCGACAACCCAGTGGGCCGGATTTTCCGTGACGCAAAGCTGATGGAAATTGGCGCAGGCACCAGTGAAATTCGCCGCATGCTGATTGGTCGCGAATTGATGGCGGCGCAGGCGTAAGAGCTCTGCAAAGCGTGATTGAACTGGGGGTAGAGCGGGACTTCGTTCCTGCTTATCCTCGGCAAAAATCAGCGTTTTGAAAGGCAATGGATATGCGTTTTGTTTTGGCGATCTCGGCAGCTCTGACCTTTGGCACAACCGTGTTGGCGGAAGGGCTGACAGGATTCACCCCGGCGGCAACCGAGCAGTGCCTTGCATCCATGTCGGAAAACCAATGGCCAAACACCTGTATCGGCCATTCGGCGACGGTCTGTATGGAAACCACCGAAGGCGGCTGGTCCACCATCGGTATGAGCCGGTGCTGGGAGCAAGAGTTAAACTACTGGGATGCTCGCCTGAACGCGGCTTACAAAGACGTGCGCGCAAAACGCAAGCGCAGTGACGCCATCGAAACCCAAGCGCCCTCTCAGGTAGAGGCGCTTAAACAGATGCAGCGTGCGTGGATCACCTACCGCGATGCCAAATGCGCCTATGAACGCTCGCATTGGTTTGGGGGCACCGGCGGTGGCCCAGCCGCGATCAGCTGCCTGATGTATGAAACCGCCAATCAGGCGCTTTATTTGGAAGTGGACGCGCAGGTGGAGTGAGACACTCCATGAGGCCGTTCGAGGAAATGGGATACGACAATGAGTAAGTTGCAATCCAAAGTGATCACCTCGTCTGAAGATTTTGCCGCCAATCGCGCGGCGCATCTTCAGATGATTAATGATGTGCGTCAGGTGGCAGAAGCGGCCCGGTTGGGCGGTGGCGAGAAGTCCCGTGCACGTCACGAAAGCCGTGGCAAAATGCTGCCGCGCCGGCGTGTAGCTGGGCTGCTAGATCCCGGCTCGCCATTTCTTGAAGTTGGCGCGACGGCAGCACATAACATGTATGACGGCGCCGCGCCCTGCGCCGGTGTTGTGGCAGGGATTGGCCGGGTGCACGGGCAAGAGGTCATGGTGGTGTGCAACGACGCTACCGTTAAGGGCGGCACCTATTACCCGATGACCGTCAAGAAACACCTGCGTGCCCAAGAAATTGCCGAGCAGAACAATCTGCCATGTGTGTACTTGGTGGACAGCGGCGGTGCGAACCTGCCGCAGCAAGACGAGGTCTTTCCGGATCGCGACCACTTTGGCCGTATCTTCTTCAACCAGGCGAACATGTCCGCCAAAGGCATTCCGCAGATCGCCGTGGTGATGGGTTCTTGCACCGCCGGTGGTGCCTATGTGCCCGCCATGTCCGACGTGACCATCATTGTGAAAGAGCAGGGCACCATCTTCCTTGCAGGTCCGCCACTTGTGAAGGCAGCAACGGGTGAAGTTGTGAGTGCCGAAGATCTTGGCGGCGGCGACGTACACACTCGCTTGTCTGGCGTGGCCGACTATCTGGCGGATGATGATGCGCACGCGCTGGCCTTAGCCCGTGACGCACTCAAGCACCTCAACCGCACCAAGCCACAAACCGTCGATTGGCAAACGCCTGAGGAACCCGCTTACGACCCTGAGGAAATCCTCGGTGTGGTGCCGGGCGGCTTGCGCACCCCGTATGACATCCGCGAGGTCATTGCCCGGGTAGTAGACGGCTCCCGGTTTGATGAATTTAAGAAACGCTTTGGCGAAACCTTGGTCTGTGGCTTTGCTCATGTGAAAGGCTGCCCGGTCGGCATCATCGCCAACAATGGCGTGCTCTACTCGGAAAGCGCGGCCAAAGGGGCGCATTTTGTCGAGC
The DNA here is from genome assembly GCF_049116215.1 of Shimia sp. Lineage (GTDB taxonomy): Bacteria > Pseudomonadota > Alphaproteobacteria > Rhodobacterales > Rhodobacteraceae > Shimia. The sequence continues at coordinate 175,081 of NZ_JAGDZB010000004.1, forward strand.
TGTGCTCCCAACGCGGTATTCCGTTGGTGTTCCTGCAAAACATCACCGGCTTCATGGTTGGCCAGAAATATGAAGCCGAAGGCATCGCCCGACATGGCGCCAAAATGGTGACCGCCGTGGCCACCACCAAAGTGCCTAAAATCACAATGCTGGTAGGTGGTTCATTTGGCGCAGGCAACTATGGCATGGCTGGGCGTGCTTACTCTCCGCGGTTCCTGTGGAGCTGGCCCAACAGCCGCATTTCGGTGATGGGCGGCGAACAGGCCGCAGGTGTTCTCGCAACGGTGAAGCGGGATGCCATCGAACGCCAAGGAGGCGAATGGTCTGCGGATGAAGAGACCGCCTTCAAAAAGCCCACGCTCGACATGTTTGAGGAACAAAGCCACCCGCTCTACGCCTCCGCGCGCCTATGGGATGACGGCATTGTCGACCCGCGCAAAACCCGCGACGTGCTGCACCTGAGCCTTACAGCCTCTCTCAACGCGCCAATTGAGGAGACCAAGTTCGGTGTGTTCCGGATGTAATCTTCTCTTGGCCCAAAATATCCCCGGGGGTCCGGGGGCAGGCAGCCCCCGGTCCGACGTCTCAACACAAAGGACCACCCGATGTTTGAAAAAATTCTAATCGCCAACCGTGGTGAGATCGCCTGTCGTGTGATGGAAAGCGCTCGCTCAATGGGTGTGAAAACCGTTGCTGTGTATTCCGATGCGGACGCGACGGCGAAACACGTCGCGCTGGCAGATCAAGCCGTGCACATTGGTGGGGCCGCGCCAGCAGACAGCTATCTCAAAGGCGACGTGATCATCCAGGCCGCTCTGGACACCGGCGCGCAGGGCATCCACCCCGGCTATGGCTTTCTCTCGGAAAACCCTGAGTTTGTTGAGGCGGTCGAGGCCGCTGGCCTGACTTTCATCGGTCCATCAGCGAAAGCCATCCGCGCCATGGGCCTAAAAGACGCCGCCAAGGTGCTGATGGAAGAGGCCAATGTGCCGGTGGTGCCAGGCTACCATGGTGACAATCAGGACGCGGCATTCTTGGCTCAGCAGGCTGAGGAAATTGGCTATCCGGTGCTAATCAAGGCTGTCGCTGGCGGCGGTGGCAAGGGCATGCGCCTTGTTGGGAAATCTGCAGACTTCGCGGATGCACTGGCATCCGCGCAGGGCGAGGCCACTACGGCCTTTGGCAACCCCGATGTGCTGATCGAAAAATATGTCACAAGCCCACGCCACATTGAGCTGCAGGTCTTTGGTGACGGTGAAAAGGCTGTGCATCTGTTTGAGCGTGACTGTTCACTGCAACGCCGCCACCAAAAGGTTATCGAGGAAGCGCCCGCGCCGGGTATGACCGAAGAGATGCGCGCGGCAATGGGCGATGCCGCTGTGCGCGCTGCAGAGGCGATCAACTACAAAGGCGCAGGCACCATCGAATTTATCGTGGATGGCTCTGATGGTCTGCGCCCGGACGGCTTCTGGTTCATGGAAATGAACACCCGCCTGCAAGTGGAGCATCCTGTCACCGAAGCCATTACCGGCGTTGATCTGGTGGAATGGCAATTGCGGGTCGCTTCCGGTGAAACGCTGCCGAAACAGCAAGATGAACTGACCATCGCCGGCCACTCATTTGAAGCACGCATCTATGCTGAGGATGTGCCCAAAGGCTTCCTGCCTGCCACTGGCACACTCTCACATCTTTCGTTCCCAAATGAGACCCGTATCGACAGCGGTGTGCGGGCAGGGGACACAATCAGCCCGTGGTATGATCCGATGATTGCCAAGCTGGTGGTGCATGGATCAACACGCGAGATTGCGCTAAAGCAGTTGGAGCGCGCCCTGCGCTGGACGGACGTTGGCGGCACTGTGACCAACGTGAGCTTTCTGGCCTTGCTGGCGGCGCAACCCAACTTTGTGGCGGGTGATGTGGACACAGGCTTGATCGAGCGCCACATTGATGCGCTCGCCGTTCAGCCGTCGGCCTGCACCAAGGCGCGCTCGGTGGCGGCGCTGACAACTTTGGGCTTGCGGCCATTGGATGGATCTGCGCCGGCCGAAACGCTGGTTCTGTGGTCTCCGCTGACGCACAGCGTGTCCCTGATCCACAATGAAGAGCGCATTGATGTGGATGTACGTGTAAACGACACCGGCAACTACAGCGTTCTGGTTGGTGAGACGGAGCACACCGTCACATACAAAGGTGGCAGCTGGTGGGTCGACACCACCAAAGTGCCCGCGCGCACCGCGCAGAACGGCGACGAGCTGACTGTGTTTTGGGGCAACGGCTATCGCTTCACCGTCGTGGACCCGCTGGACCGCGAAGACGAAGGCGGGGCTGGCGGTAACGTGATTGCCGCACCGATGCCAGGCTTGGTGAAAGCGATTTTTGCGGAGGCCGGACAAGAGGTAAGCGAGGGCGATCGCCTGGCCATTCTGGAAGCAATGAAAATGGAGCACTCTCTGCTTGCGCCGCGCGATGGTGTGGTGGCGGATGTTCTGGCAAGCGCAGGCGCTCAGGTTGAAGACGGCACCGCGCTGATTGTCTTGGAAGAAGATGAAGACTCATGAGTGCGGTTTTACACTCCATTGCGGGCAGCCGGTCCTTTCGGGTGAACTGGCTGCTGCACGAGCTGGGCGAAGCGGTGCAGATTGTGCCGTATCAGATTATGGATGGCTCTTTGCAACAGCCTGACTTTAAGTCCTTGTCCCCGGCGCGGCGCGTGCCGGCGTTGGAGATCGACGGGCGGGTGCTCTATGAAAGCGGTGCGATTGTGCAGTACCTCTGCGAAACCCGCGAGGGACATATCCTGATGCCAGAGGTGGCCAGCGATGAGCGTGCCGACTGGCTGCAATGGCTGCACTACGCAGAGACCATCGCGGCAGGCATTCAAAACCTCAACATGCAGCATCTGTTCTTGCCCAAAGATTGGATGAAGTCGCCCACTGTAATGGGGATTGAGACCAAACGGCTGGCAATTGCTTTGAAAGCCGTAGAGAGCGCCCTGACTGATGGACGGGACTTTTTGTTGGCGAGCGGGTTTTCGGCTGCGGATGTGATGATGGGCTTCACGCTAGAAAGCGCCAGCCGTTATGTGCGATTTGACGGCTATTCCTTGACCACGGCCTACCTACGCCGCATCGAAGCGCGTCCGGCCTATAAGGCGGCGCAGGCCGCCGAAGGGCCACAACAGTTTTACACGCAAGACTTCTATGATTTGCCGAAGCAGGGGGCGTAACCATGTCCAAAACCGTTGAAATTTTCGAAATGGGCCCGCGCGACGGATTGCAAAACGAAAAGCGCCAAATCCCGACATCCGAAAAAATTGCGCTGGTGGATTGCCTGTCCAAGGCGGGGTTCAAACGCATCGAGGTTGCCAGCTTTGTCAGCCCCAAATGGGTGCCGCAGATGGCGGACTCGGCGGAAGTGCTCGCAGGCATCACTCGTGCCGACAGCGTTAGCTACGCGGCCCTCACGCCAAACATTCGCGGCTTTGAAGGCGCGGTCGCGGCCAAAGCGAATGAGATTGCAATTTTTGGCTCTGCCTCAGAAGGGTTTTCCAAAGCCAATATCAACGCCACAATCGCGGAAAGTCTAGAACGCTTCGCGCCTGTGGTGGCGGCAGCCAAAGAAATTGGCCTGCCGGTGCGTGGCTATGTGAGTTGCGTCACTGATTGTCCTTATGATGGCGCCACACCGCCAGAGAAGGTGGCAGAGGTTGCGAAACACCTGTTTGACGCGGGCTGTTATGAAGTCAGTCTGGGTGACACCATTGGTCAAGGCACGCCTGAGAGCATCACGGCGATGCTAGAAGCCGTTTTGGAGGTGGTGCCCGCCGATTTGGTGGCGGGGCACTACCACGACACCGCCGGGCGGGCGCTTGCCAATATCGAAGCATCTCTGGCGCTAGGCATACGCGTGTTCGATGCCGCTGTTGGCGGCCTCGGTGGCTGCCCTTATGCGCCGGGGGCAAAAGGCAACGTGGCCACCGAAGCCGTAAACGCGCGCTTGTTGGCGCTGGGCTTTGAGACGGGGCTAAATGCGGAAGTTTTGGCGCAAGCCGCAGAGATGGCGCGGGCCATGCGTGCAGCGAACGAAAAGGCAGAGGACGCAAAATGACCTACGAAACCCTCACCATCGACACCGACGCGCGCGGTGTTGCGACACTCACTCTGAACCGTCCGGAAAAGCACAACGCGATGTCCGGGCAAATGATTGTCGAGCTCAAACAGGCGGCTGAGGCGCTGGGCGCGAACGACGCAGTGCGCGTTGTCGTGTTGACCGGTGCCGGCAAAAGTTTCTGTGCCGGGGGGGACCTCGGCTGGATGCAGGCGCAAATGGCGGCTGATCCGAACACCCGCTTTGTAGAGGCACGTAAGCTGGCCGAAGCGTTGCAAGCGCTCAACACTATGCCCAAGCCGCTGATTGGCCGCCTTCAGGGCAATGCTTTTGGCGGCGGTGTCGGCATGGCATCGGTGTGCGACGTGGCGATTGGCGTGGATACGCTGACCATGGGGCTGACGGAAACCAAGCTGGGGCTGATCCCGGCGACCATCGGCCCCTATGTGCTGTCGCGCATGGGGGAAGCAATGGCACGCAGGGTCTTTATGTCAGCACGCCTTTTTAAAGCGCCAGAGGCGGTCACGCTGGGATTGTTGGCCAAAGCCGTGCCAGCGAATGATCTGGATGTCGCGGTGGAGGCGGAGGTCACGCCTTACCTGGCCTGCGCGCCGGGGGCGGTGGCCCGCGCTAAAGCATTGGCCCGCAAACTTGGACCAACAATTGACGACGACGTGATTGATCACACAATTGGCGAGTTGGTCGCCTGTTGGGAAGGTGAAGAGGCCAAAGACGGCATTGGCGCCTTTTTTGCCAAGCAAAAGCCAAGTTGGGCAGTCTGAACACCCCACACCACATGTGGAGGCGCGCGAAAGCCTCCGCGTGCGGTGTCCTGTAAATAACCGACACATCACGATTTTTGCGAACGCTGGCGGAAACAGCACCTTGCCGCGCATCCCCTGAACTTTCCGAGTGATTTTGTCGGGTTTCGGAATCAACGGTCAAATTGTCCCGTTTCAAGAGGTGGGAGGGAAAAAATGGCACCGGCTTAATGCCGCACGTCCTTGTGAATTGGTGTTAGGCTATTGATTTTATTCAGATAACAGTAAAGTCACGTCCTCCTCAAAACTTGCGCTAAATGTTGACCCCGCCATGGGGCAGGGGTAAACCCCGCAGAGAGTCTATACAGCCATCTGACTGCACCGTGCTGGCGTGCATGAAAGGAGCTACCCTTGGAAGAGATGCTTCGGGAATATTTTCCCATCCTCATCTTCGCAGCCGTTGCCATCGGTCTCGGTCTTGTTTTCATTCTCGCAGCCGTTGTTTTGGCCGTCCGCAACCCGGACCCGGAAAAAGTTTCGGCCTATGAATGTGGTTTCAACGCCTTTGATGACGCGCGTATGAAATTTGACGTTCGGTTTTACCTCGTCTCAATCCTTTTCATCATCTTTGATTTGGAAATCGCCTTCCTTTTTCCTTGGGCGGTCGCCTTCAAGGATGTCTCGATGGTGGGGTTCTGGTCGATGATGGTATTCCTTGCGGTTCTGACCATCGGCTTTGCCTATGAGTGGAAAAAAGGAGCTCTGGAATGGGAGTGATGACAGGTGCAAACACCGCTGGTGTCGACAAAGAAGTTGTCACTCAGGCGCTGAATTCCGAGCTTCAGGACAAAGGCTTCCTGCTGACCAACGCGGAAGATCTGATCAATTGGGGCCGCACCGGCTCTTTGCACTGGATGACCTTTGGTCTGGCCTGTTGCGCGGTTGAGATGATGCACACTTCCATGCCGCGCTATGATGCCGAACGTTTTGGCATTGCGCCGCGCGCCTCCCCGCGTCAGTCCGACGTGATGATTGTGGCGGGCACGCTGACCAACAAAATGGCGCCCGCTCTGCGCAAAGTCTACGACCAGATGCCAGAGCCACGTTACGTAATCTCCATGGGCTCCTGTGCCAATGGTGGCGGCTACTACCACTACAGCTATTCTGTGGTGCGTGGCTGTGACCGTATTGTACCGGTCGACATCTACGTCCCAGGCTGCCCGCCAACCGCCGAAGCGCTGCTTTATGGTCTGTTGCAGCTGCAACGCAAAATCCGCCGCACGGGGACAATTGAACGATGACCGAAGCCCTGAATGAACTTGGCGCTCACATCGAGCTCAAACGCCCGGATTGTGTGATTGGCTGGGACGTCGCGTTTGACGAGCTGACCATCGATGTGGCTCCAGCCAATATCGCAGCTTTTGTAGAATTCCTGCGCGCGGATGCGACCTGTCGCTTCTCCACTCTCGTGGATATCACTGCTGTGGACTATCCAGAGCGCGCCAAACGCTTTGATGTCGTCTATCACTTCCTGAGCATGTATCAGAACCACCGCGTGCGTCTGCGTGTCTCGGTGCGCGAAGATGAAATGGTGCCCTCGATTGTGCCGGTGCACCCGTCGGCCAACTGGTTTGAGCGTGAAGTGTTCGACATGTTTGGCATCATCTTCTCCGACCACCCGGACTTGCGCCGCCTGTTGACGGATTATGGCTTCCGTGGTCACCCGCTGCGCAAAGACTTTCCGACCACCGGCTACACCGAAGTGCGTTACGACGAAGTGCAAAAGCGCGTGGTATATGAGCCTGTGCAGCTGACACAGGATTACCGCCAGTTTGATTTCATGTCTCCATGGGAAGGGGCTGAATACATCTTGCCCGGTGACGAAAAAGGGGACGCGAAATGATGGACGGCTCCAAATTTGACGACGGCAGCGTAGATGCGCTGAGCGGCGAACAGCAAATCAGGAACTTCAACATCAACTTCGGCCCGCAGCACCCTGCGGCCCACGGCGTGCTGCGTCTGGTGCTGGAACTGGACGGCGAGATTGTCGAACGCTGCGACCCGCACGTTGGTTTGCTGCACCGTGGCACCGAAAAACTGATGGAAAGCCGCACCTACCTGCAGAACCTGCCGTATCTCGACCGCCTCGATTACGTGGCGCCGATGAACCAGGAACACGCATGGTGTCTGGCGATTGAAAAGCTAACCGGCACCGAAGTGCCGCGTCGTGCGCAGCTCATTCGTGTGTTGTTCTGTGAAATTGGCCGTATTCTGAACCACCTGATGAACATCACCACACAGGCGATGGACGTTGGCGCGCTGACCCCACCGCTGTGGGGCTTTGAAGAGCGCGAGAAGTTGATGGTGTTTTATGAGCGTGCCTGTGGCGCGCGTCTGCACGCCAACTACTTCCGCCCCGGCGGTGTGCATCAGGATCTGCCGGACCAGCTGGTGGATGATATCGAAGAATGGGCCATCGAGTTTCCGGAAGTGATTGCCGACATTGACGGATTGCTGACCGAGAACCGGGTTTTCAAACAGCGCAACGTTGATATCGGTGTGGTGAACGAGCAAGAAGTGCTGGACTTTGCCATGTCCGGTGTCATGGCACGCTCTGCCGGCCTTGCTTGGGACCTGCGTCGCGCGCAACCATATGAATGCTACGACGAGTTTGAGTTCCAAATTCCAGTTGGCAAAAATGGCGACTGTTACGACCGCTACCTGATGCGCATGGAAGAAATGCGCCAGTCTTTGTCGATCATGCGTCAGGCGATTGTGAAACTGCGCGAAGCCACGGGTGACGTTTTGTCCCGAGGCAAGCTGACCCCGCCCAAACGCGGCGACATGAAAACCTCGATGGAAAGCCTGATCCACCACTTCAAGCTTTACACCGAAGGCTTCCACGTGCCCGCCGGTGAGGTCTATGCCGCGGTCGAAGCGCCCAAAGGCGAGTTTGGCGTCTACATGGTGGCGGATGGCACCAACAAACCTTACCGTGCCAAACTGCGCGCGCCGGGATATCTGCACTTGCAGGCGATGGATCACATCGCAACCGGTCACCAGCTGGCCGACGTGGCCGCCATCATCGGCACCATGGATATCGTTTTTGGGGAGATCGACCGATGAAAACCCGCAGCTTTATTGCCGCATCGTTTTTGGTTTTGAGCGGCCAGGCCGCCTTGGCTAACCCGACCTTCCCAGAAATGATTTCAGACTCCAACGGCTATCTGAACATCCGTGACAACGTCGTCCTCGTAGAGACGGATGACGGCAGCTATGTGTGCCGACTGAATATCACCGACGCGGCTTTTGATGCCCAGGTTAAGGGCGAAGACATCGCGGATGACGCGGCTTCCGCGACATGCATCCCGCTTGAGGAGTTTGACAACTAATGCTCCGTCGTCTGTATCATGACCAGCCCGAAAGCTTTGCTTTCACTGAGGCAAACCAGACCTGGGCCGAGGCTCAGATCACGAAATACCCGGAAGGCCGCCAAGCCTCTGCCGTGATCCCACTTCTGTGGCGCGCGCAGGAACAGGAAGGCTGGCTGTCTAAGCCAGCGATTGAGACCGTCGCAGACATGCTCGACATGGCCTACATTCGTGTGCTCGAAGTGGCGTCCTTCTATTTTATGTTCCAGATGCAGCCGGTTGGCTCCGTCGCACACATCCAGATTTGCGGCACCACGTCCTGCATGATCTGCGGCGCCGAAGACCTGATCGCTGTGTGCCAAGAAAAGATCGCCGCAAAACCGCATCAGCTGAGCGCGGACGGCAAGTTTTCTTGGGAAGAAGTTGAATGCCTTGGTGCCTGCACCAACGCGCCAATGGCGCAAATTGGCAAAGACTATTTCGAAGACCTGACTGCGGAAGGTTTTGCCAAGATGTTGGACGATCTGGCCGCTGGCAAAGTGCCAACACCGGGTCCACAAAACGGACGCTATTCCTCGGAGCCGCTGTCCGGTCTAACCAGCCTAAAAGAATACGACAGCGGCAAGACGCAATACAACGCGTCCGCGCAGTTGGCGACGGATATTGGCGACTCCATCAAGCGCATTGACGGCACCGAAGCGCCAATTCTGACGCCCTGGGTTGGCAAAGATGGCGTTGTCGCTGGTCGCGCCGCCGAAGGTCAGCCTCCCAAACCCGCGCCGACGCCCAAGCCAGCCGCGAAGCAGGCGGAAGAGGCCAAGAAAGCCGAGAAGCCGAAGGCAGAGAAAGCAGAAAAGCCAAAAGCTAAGGCTGAGAAGCCTAAGGCGAAAAAGCCCGCTGCCAAAAAAGCCGCAGCTTCTGCCGGTGCTGACGATCTGAAACAGCTCAAGGGCGTTGGCCCGGCACTGGAGAAGAAGCTGCATGCCAATGGTGTGACCACCTTTGCGCAGATCGCAGCGTGGGGTGCCGAAGAGATCGCTGACATGGATGACAAACTGTCGTTCAAAGGCCGCATCGAGCGTGACGGTTGGGTCGATCAGGCCAAGCTACTGGCCGCCGGTGAAGCCACCGAATTCTCCAAGAAAGTCGCCAAAGGCGACATCTACGAGGATTGATAAATGACTGAGAGACAATCGGATCAGGACGTGGCGCGCAAAAGCCGCATGGTGTCGGTGGTGATCGCCGGAACCATTCTGATTTGGCTGGCTCTCAACGTGATTGGAAAGATGGCGGGATTGCCAGGGCGCTTTGCGCTGCTGTTTGATTTTGCTGCAATGGCTGCGCTGATCTGGGCGTTGGTCAACATCTATCAGATCTGGCGCGCGCGTCAGGCAGACAAAGGGTAACGGGATGCTCAAAGATCAAGACCGTATCTTTACCAACCTCTACGGTATGCATGACCGCACACTGGCAGGCGCCAAGGCGCGTGGTCACTGGGATGGCACCGCAAAGCTGATCCAGCAGGGGCGGGATTCGATCATCGATACCATGAAGGCGTCTGGCCTGCGTGGCCGCGGCGGCGCGGGCTTCCCAACCGGTCTGAAGTGGTCCTTCATGCCTAAGGAAAGCGACGGTCGTCCGGCCTATCTGGTGATCAATGCGGATGAATCCGAGCCAGGCACCTGTAAAGACCGCGAAATCATGCGCCATGATCCGCATACGCTGATCGAAGGGGCGTTGATCGCCTCTTTCGCCATGAACGCGCACACCTGCTACATCTATATTCGCGGCGAATACATCCGCGAGCGTGAAGCGCTGCAGGCGGCGATTGACGAAGCTTATGACGCGGGCCTTCTGGGCAAAAACGCAGCGGGCTCTGGTTGGGACTTTGACCTGTTCCTGCACCACGGGGCCGGCGCCTATATCTGCGGCGAAGAAACCGCGCTGCTGGAAAGCCTCGAAGGCAAAAAAGGCATGCCGCGCATGAAACCGCCGTTCCCAGCAGGGGCCGGTCTGTATGGCTGTCCAACCACGGTGAATAACGTGGAATCCATCGCTGTTGTGCCAACCATCCTGCGCCGTGGCGGCGAGTGGTTTGCTGGTTTTGGTCGCCCCAACAACGCGGGCACCAAGCTGTTTGGCATCTCCGGTCACGTGAATAACCCTTGTGTGGTTGAAGAAGAGATGTCGATCTCTTTTGAAGAGCTGATCGACAAACACTGCGGCGGCATCCGTGGCGGCTGGGACAATCTGCTGGCTGTGATTCCGGGTGGCTCTTCCGTGCCTTGCGTGCGTGGCGAGAATATGCGTGATGCGATCATGGATTTTGATTACTTGCGTAACGATTTGGGCTCCGGTCTTGGTACCGCAGCAGTGATCGTCATGGACAAGCAGACCGACATCATCAAAGCGATCTGGCGCCTGTCCAAATTCTACAAACACGAGAGCTGTGGCCAGTGTACCCCGTGTCGCGAAGGCACCGGCTGGATGATGCGTGTGATGGACCGCCTGGTGCGTGGCGAAGCGCAGATCGACGAGATCGACATGCTCTGGGACGTGACCAAGCAGGTCGAAGGCCACACAATCTGTGCTTTGGGCGACGCAGCTGCGTGGCCAATCCAAGGTTTGATCCGCAATTTCCGCGAGGAAATCGAAGATCGCATCAAAGCCAACAATACCGGGCGCATGGGCGCCTTTGCTGCGGAGTAAAGACGAAGAATGCTCAAGACCAAGTTCACTTGCCAGCGGAAGACGCCAGCCATCATTGTCGGGATGCTTATTGCAGCCACGGCACTATCGGGCTGTAGCGGCAACTGGCGTGCGAGCTTTAAGAGCAAGCGTGAGCGCATTGCCTTTGACGGCTTTGAGTACAAAGCGAAGGCCGATCAGGTGTCCAAAGAAGAACGTGATCATTTTGAGGTGATTGTCTCCCGTGCCAACCAAAGTTTGGACGGTGCGCGGCAGGCCGGTGGCTACGAGGCGGTGAAATACTGCATCAAAGAATACGGCACATCCAAAATGGATTGGGTGATCGGCCCGGAAACAGAAACAATCATCCCTGTGGATGACAAAATCAGACTCGAAGGATACTGCCGCCCGTGATCGGTTATCCGTCATATCCCGGCTGTTATTGCCTATCACAGCGGCTTTTGCCTCTGTCCTCCTTGGCAAAGGGTATCTTTGCCGATGCTAAAGGAGTGAGAAGATGATCCGACTGACATCTGTTTTTGTGGCCGCAACTCTGGCTTTGAGTGGCGCTGCCGTCGCCAAGCCACCTCTGCGTGAAGTGAAGGAAATCAATGACCCGTTGTATTGGGCGTTGGTGGCTTTTGAGATCAGTGAACACTGCGACACTATTGAGCCGCGTAAGCTCAAGGGTGTGGCTGATGGCTGGGGATTGGTGCGCAAAGCACGCAAACTTGGCTACACGGATGACGAAATCAAAGCATTCATTAAGTCGGACGAAGAGAAAGAACGCATGCGCCAGCGTGGTGATGCGTTTTTGAAACACAAAGGTGTCTCTTTGGAGAATCCGGAATCTGTCTGTGCGCTTGGTCGCGCGGAAATCGAAAGAAACAGCGCGATCGGCGTGTATTTGAGGGCGAAATAAGCGATGTCTGACCTCCGCAAGATCATCATCGACGAGACCGAAGTCGAGGTAGAGGGCGCAATGACCCTGATCCAGGCCTGTGAAGAAGCAGGCGTGGAAATCCCGCGCTTCTGCTATCACGAACGTCTCTCGATTGCCGGCAACTGCCGCATGTGTCTTGTCGAGGTTGTGGGCGGCCCGCCCAAGCCTGCCGCCTCCTGCGCTATGCAAGTGCGTGATCTGCGCCCAGGTCCGGAAGGCCAGCCGCCGGTGGTGAAAACCAACTCGCCAATGGTGAAAAAGGCGCGCGAAGGTGTGATGGAATTCATGCTGATCAACCACCCGCTGGATTGCCCGATCTGCGATCAGGGCGGCGAGTGTGATCTGCAGGATCAGGCCATGGCCTATGGCATCAGCGAAAACCGCTTCAAAGAAGGCAAGCGCGCCGTGGACGATCTGGACCTCGGTCCGCTTGTGTCCACCACTATGACGCGGTGCATTTCGTGCACCCGCTGTGTACGCTTCACCACCGAAGTTGCGGGCATCACTCAGATGGGCCAGACCGGCCGTGGCGAAGACGCAGAAATCACCAGCTATCTTAACCAGACTTTGGACAGCAACCTTCAAGGCAACATCATTGACCTGTGCCCGGTAGGCGCGTTGACCTCCAAGCCGTACAGCTTCACCGCCCGTCCTTGGGAACTGACCAAGACAGAAACCATCGACGTGATGGATGCGCTTGGCTCCAACATCCGTGTGGACACAAAAGGCCGGGAAGTGATGCGGATCCTGCCGCGCAACCACGATGGCGTGAACGAAGAGTGGATTTCGGACAAAACCCGCTTTGTCTGGGACGGCCTGCGCCGCCAGCGTCTGGATCAGCCTTACGTGCGTGTGGACGGCAAGCTGAAACCGGCCACGTGGGGGGAGGCGCTTGCCGCCACCGCTGACGTGATGAAAGGCAAAAAGGTTGCCGCGCTGGTCGGGGATCTTGCCCCAACCGAGGCGGTCTTTGCGCTCAAGCAGTTGGTCGAAGGTCTTGACGGCTCCATCGAATGCCGCACCAACGGCGCGCCACTGCCTACGGACAACCGTTCGGCCTATGTGGGCAACGCCTCTATCGAAGACATCGAGACCGCAAAAGAAATCTACCTGGTTGGCACCAACCCGCGCGACGAGGCGCCGGTGCTGAATGCCCGCATTCGCAAGGCTTGGACCAAAGGTGCCAACGTTACCGTGATCGGCCAGTCCGACATGGATCTGACCTATGACTATGCCGTTGCCGGCCCCGGCCGTGCGCCGCTGGCCAAGTTGGTCGCCACTGCAGAACCAAAAGACGGTGTGGTGGTGATCGTCGGCCAAGGGGCGCTTGGAGAAGGCGATGCCGTGGCCGTGCTGAGCCAATGTATGGCAGTCACCGAGAAGATGGGTGGCAAAATGCTGGTGTTGCACACCGCCGCGTCGCGCGTGGGTGCACTGGATGTGGGCGCGGTGACCGAAGGCGGGATGACCAAGGCGCTAGAGGGTGCTGAGGTGGTTTTCAATCTAGGCGCCGACGAAGTCGAAATCGCCGACGGTCCGATCGTGATTTATCAGGGGAGCCATGGAGATCGTGGCGCACATCGCGCAGACGTGATCCTGCCCGCGGCGGCTTACACCGAAGAAAACGGCCTGTTTGTGAACACCGAAGGTCGTCCTCAGTTGTCTATGCGCGCCGGGTTTGCACCGGGCCAAGCTAAGGAAAACTGGGCGATCTTGCGGGCGCTGAGCGCCGAACTGGATGCGCCATTGGCCTATGATAGCCTTGCTCAGCTGCGTCAGGCGCTCGTGGCCGCGGTGCCGCACCTGAAACAGATCGACCAAGTTGTCGAAAACGAGTGGCAACCAATCGCGCCTATCGAGTTGAAAAATGGCCGCTTCCCGGCGGTCGTAACCGACTTCTACCTGACCAACCCCATCGCCCGCGCCAGCACGCTGATGGCAGAGCTTTCTGCCGCTGCCAAAGCGCGCAACAACGCCAAAATCGCTGCGGAATAAGCCAAACACATGACTTTCACGCGTCCTCATATCTTGCTTGCTTCGGCCGCTTTGGCTGGGCTTTCGGCCTGCACGCCGCACCCCGAGACGGATGTGATGCGTGAGGATATGGCGTTTGAGCCAAAGTATGCAGGCGTGGACACCCGACTGCTGGAAGGCGATTTGGTGAACTTTCACGTCGCCATGACCGGCGCGCGCGATGAGAAAGACGTGCATGCCTACGCGGCATGTGCAGCGGCCCAATATGCGCTCATTCGCGGCTTTGGCTTTGCGCGGCATGTGCGTACAACAACAGATAATCAGGGCGACCTGTGGTCAGGGGATGCGGTTTACACCATCTCTGCCGCGCTGCCCCGTGGTCTCAAAACAATTGACGCTGAAGTCATTGTCGCGAACTGCGAAGACAACGGAATACCTACGGTGTGAGGACCCATGACTGAATTCTTTACCACCACGAACCTCGGCATCTTGCTCCTGACTTTGGGGCAGGTGCTGGCGGTTGTCGTGCCGCTTTTGGTGGCGCTGGCATTCCTGCTGTATGCCGACCGGAAAATCTGGGCTGCTGTGCAACTGCGCCGGGGGCCAAACGTCGTGGGTGTTTTTGGCCTGCTGCAAAGCTTTGCGGATTTCATCAAATACGCGGTGAAAGAGATCGTCTATCCGGCAGGCTCGGACAAGGTGGTCTTCCTGCTCGCACCGATGGTCAGCTTGGTCATGGCGCTGATCGCCTGGGCTGTGATCCCGTTCAACGACGGCTGGGTGGTGTCAGACATCAACGTCGCCATTCTCTACGTGATGGCGGTCAGCTCGTTGGAAGTTTACGGCGTGATCATGGGCGGTTGGGCGTCCAACTCCAAATACCCGTTCTTGGGCTCGCTGCGCTCTGCCGCGCAGATGATCTCTTACGAAGTCTCTCTTGGCCTGATCATCATTGGTGTGATCATCACCACCGGTTCGATGAACTTCGGAGACATTGTGAACGCACAGGACGGCAACTACGGCATTTTCAGCTGGTACTGGCTGCCACACTTCCCAATGATGTTCCTCTTCCTGATCTCGGCTATGGCGGAAACCAACCGCCCACCGTTTGACCTTCCCGAAGCGGAATCCGAACTCGTTGCAGGCTATCAGGTGGAATACTCCTCCACACCGTTCCTGCTGTTTATGATCGGTGAATATGTCGCCATCGTGCTGATGTGCGCGCTAGTGTCTCTGCTGTTCCTCGGCGGTTGGCTCTCCCCAATCCCGGGTCTGCCAGACGGCATTATCTGGATGCTGCTGAAGATCTGCTTTGTGTTCTTCATCTTCTCGATGGTGAAAGCCATCTCCCCGCGCTACCGCTACGACCAGCTGATGCGCATCGGTTGGAAAGTCTTCCTGCCCATGTCCCTGATCTGGGTGGTGCTGGTGTCGTTCCTTGCGAAATTTGAACTCTTCGGCGGTGCCTACGCCCGCTGGGCCATCGGAGGCTGATATGACGGCAATCGACTATAAACGCGCCGCTGGCTACTTCCTGCTGAAGGACTTCTTGGGCGGTTTCAAACTGGGCATGAAGTACTTCTTCAAACCCAAGGCCACCGTGAACTACCCACACGAAAAAGGTCCGCTGTCGCCACGTTTCCGCGGTGAGCACGCGCTGCGCCGTTATCCCAACGGCGAAGAGCGTTGCATTGCCTGTAAGCTGTGCGAAGCGATCTGCCCGGCACAAGCGATTACCATTGACGCCGAACCGCGCGAAGATGGCTCCCGTCGCACCACGCGCTATGACATCGACATGACCAAATGCATCTACTGTGGTTTCTGCCAAGAGGCCTGCCCGGTGGACGCGATTGTCGAAGGGCCAAACTTTGAATTTGCCACCGAAACCCGCGAAGAGCTGTTCTACGACAAAGAGAAGCTGCTGGAAAACGGCGCCCGTTGGGAAGCCGAGATTGCACGTAATCTCGAAATCGACGCGCCGTATCGCTGAGTTAGGAACCTAGGACCATGAGCGACAGCAAAAACCCATATCAGGCGATGTTCGCCCAGTATCAGGAGATGGCGAAGTCCTTCAATCCTGCGCTGGAAAGCTTCACGCCCAAAGGGTTTGAGGCGCTCTGGCCCACCATGCCCAAGGACGTCATGGAGATGTTCTTTGGCAACTCGATGAACAAAGGCGGCTTGGATGCCAAAACCCGCCTGCTGCTGACACTTGGCGCGCTCACCATGTTGGGTGCCCAGGCAGACGCACAAATCCGCCTCACACTCCGCCATCTGGTGGAAGTCGGGGCCACAAAACAAGAAATCGTGGAGACCATCGGCCAAATGTCGATGTTCGCCGGTATTCCCGCCACCACCCGCGCCATGGAACTGGTGCAGGAGGTCCTGGCGGACAAAGAGGGAAGTGACACATGACCATCGCGGATTATGCATTTTGGTTGTTTTCGATCTGTGTGATCGTCGGCGGCTTTTGCACCGTCATCAGCCGCAACCCGGTGCACTCGGTGCTGTGGTTGATCATGGCGTTTCTTAGCGCCGCGGGCCTGTTTGTGCTGCTGGGCGCAGAGTTTGTCGCGATGCTGCTGATCATCGTCTATGTCGGGGCGGTCGCCGTGCTCTTCCTGTTTGTGGTGATGATGCTGGATGTCGACTTTGCCGAACTCAAGGCAGGCATGGCGCAATATTTGCCACTCTCTCTCCTGATTGGTGCGATCCTTTTGATGCAACTGGGGATCGTTTTTGGGCCTTGGGAGTTTGCCGACACCGCGCAAAGCCTGCGCGCAGCCCCAACACCTACTGACACCCACAACACCGCAGCGCTGGGTCTGATCCTTTACGATCAGTACTTCCTGCTGTTCCAACTGTCCGGCCTGATCCTGCTGGTCGCGATGATCGGCGCAATTGTGCTGACCCTGCGCCACCGCAAAGACGTGAAGCGCCAGAACGTGCTGGAGCAGATGTGGCGTGACCCAGCCGACTCGATGGAATTGAAAGACGTAAAACCGGGGCAGGGGCTCTAAGCCCGCCTGAAGAGATAAAAAGAACCGAGGGACCAAATATGATTGGTTTGGAACACTACCTAGGCGTGGCGGCGACGCTCTTCGTCATCGGCATTTTCGGCCTCTTCCTGAACCGGAAGAACATCATCATTCTGTTGATGTCGATTGAACTCATCCTGCTGTCTGTGAACATCAACCTGGTGGCGTTCTCATCCTTCTTGGGTGACCTCACTGGACAGGTTTTCGCGCTCTTCGTGATGACCGTGGCGGCTGCAGAAGCAGCCATTGGCCTGGCGATCCTGGTCTCCTTCTTCCGCAACCGTGGCACCATCGCGGTCGAAGACGTCAACGTGATGAAAGGCTAAGCGATCATGGAAACGTTTATTCTCTTTGGGCCGCTGGTTGGCGCCCTGATCGCTGGCTTCGGTTGGCGGTTGATCGGTGAAAAAGCCGCACAATACCTGACAACCGCGATCTTGTTCTGGGCCTGTTTGCTGAGCTGGATTGTGTTCCTCGGCCTTGACGCCTCGCAGGTCAAACAAATCCATGTGTTGGACTTCATCCAATCGGGCCACCTCGACACCGCTTGGTCCATCCGCGTCGATCGCCTGACCGCGATCATGTTGATTGTTGTGACTTCGGTTTCTGCCCTCGTGCACCTCTACTCCATTGGCTACATGGCGCATGACGAGCATTGGACCGAAGACGAGAACTACAAAGCACGTTTCTTCGCGTATCTGTCTTTCTTTACCTTCACCATGCTGATGCTGGTGACTGCCGACAACCTGTTACAGATGTTCTTCGGCTGGGAAGGTGTGGGCGTCGCGTCTTACTTGCTCATTGGGTTCTACTACAAAAAACCGTCCGCCAACGCTGCCGCGATCAAAGCCTTTGTGGTCAACCGTGTCGGTGACTTCGGCTTCTTGCTGGGCATCTTTGCCATTTACATGCTGACCGACAGCATCAATTTTGACGACATCTTTGCCGCGGCACCTGCGCTGGCGGAAATGGAATTGCACTTCCTGTGGCGGGATTGGAATGCGGCCAACCTGATTGCGTTCTTGCTGTTCATCGGCGCAATGGGCAAATCGGCACAGCTGTTCCTGCACACTTGGTTGCCCGACGCGATGGAAGGTCCGACGCCTGTGTCCGCGCTGATCCACGCCGCAACCATGGTGACCGCGGGTGTCTTCCTTGTGTCTCGTATGTCGCCGCTGATCGAATACGCAGGTGACACCAAAGCGTTCATCGTCTTCATCGGCGCTTCAACTGCCTTTGTGGCGGCCACCATTGGCCTCGTGCAGAACGACATCAAACGCGTGATTGCTTACTCAACCATGTCTCAGCTGGGCTACATGTTTGTGGCTGCCGGCGTTGGTGTTTACTCCGCCGCGATGTTCCACCTGTTCACGCACGCTTTCTTCAAGGCGATGTTGTTCCTGGGCGCGGGCTCGGTGATCCACGCGATGCACCACGAGCAGGACATGCGCAACTACGGTGGTCTGCGCAAGAAGATCCCCTATACCTTCTGGGCGATGATGATCGGTACGCTGGCGATCACCGGCGTTGGCATCCCGCTGACCCACATTGGTTTTGCTGGCTTCCTGTCCAAAGACGCAATAATTGAAAGCGCCTGGGCCGGCACCGCAGGGGGCTACGGCTTCTGGATGCTGGTCATCGCAGCCATGCTCACCAGCTTCTACAGCTGGCGATTGATCTTTTTGACCTTCTTTGGTGAGGCGCGCGGCAACAAACACACGCATGATCACGCGCATGAAAGCCCGATGGTCATGTTGATCCCTCTGGGCGTTCTGTCCTTGGGTGCGATCTTTGCCGGGATGATTTGGTTTGGCTCCTTCTTTGGCGACCATGAAACGGTGAACAAATTCTACGGCGTACCATCGCACCATGCGGAAAGCAGCGAAGGTCACGGCGAAGAGGCTGCCCATGGTGATGACCATGCCAAAGACGAGACGCATGGCGATGATCACGCCGCTGCGAAAGATGCGCATCACGGCGAAGCACCAAAAGGCGCGATCTTCACCCATCCAGACAACCATGTGATGGACGACGCGCACCATGCCCCAAAATGGGTCAAGGTGAGCCCCTTCATCGCTATGGTCATTGGTCTGGTGTTTGCCCTGTGGTTCTATATTTGGAACCCATCCATGCCGGCACGTGCCGCTGAGGCGCAGCGTCCACTCTACCTGTTCCTGTTGAACAAGTGGTACTTTGACGAAGCCTACAACTTCCTATTTGTACGCCCTGCCGCCGCCATTGGCCGCTTCCTGTGGAAACGTGGGGACGGTGACGTGATTGATGGTTCTCTTAATGGGATTGCGATGGGCTTTGTGCCGATGCTCACCCGTCTCGCGGGCCGTGCCCAAACCGGTTACGTCTTTACCTATGCCCTAGCCATGGTGATCGGCATCGTTGCCCTCATCACCCTGATGACGCTCAGCGGAGGAGCGCACTAATGAACGACAGCTTGCTCTCCCTGGTCACGTTTATCCCGACCTTTGCAGCTCTGATCCTTCTGGTCTTTCTGCGCGGTGAGGATGATATGGCTCAGCGCAACGCCAAACGCGTTGCTTTGACTGCGACCATCATCACCTTCTTGATGTCCCTCTTTGTGCTCGCGGGCTTTGATCCCGACGACACCGGCTTCCAATTTGTCGAAGAACGCGACTGGCTGATGGGGCTGAAATACAAACTGGGTGTCGATGGCATTTCGATCCTGTTTGTCATGCTTACCACCTTCATGATGCCATTGGTGATCTGGGCCTCTTGGGATGTGAAATCTCGCGTGAAGGAATACATGATTGCCTTCCTGCTGCTGGAAACGCTGATGCTTGGCGTGTTCATGGCGCTGGATCTGGTGCTGTTCTATCTGTTCTTCGAAGCAGGGCTGATCCCAATGTTCCTGATCATCGGGATTTGGGGTGGCGCTAACCGCATCTACGCATCGTTTAAGTTCTTCCTCTACACCTTCCTTGGTTCCGTGCTGATGCTGGTGGCGATGGTCGCGATGTTTGTGAACGCGGGCACCACCGACATTCCAACATTGATGGCACATGAGTTTGCCTCTGAAACCATGAGTGTCATGGGCATCACTATAATCGGTGGCATGCAGACCATCTTGTTCCTGGCCTTCTTCGCGTCCTTCGCCGTGAAGATGCCAATGTGGCCGGTGCACACCTGGTTGCCGGATGCCCACGTTCAGGCACCAACAGCTGGTTCCGTTGTGCTTGCGGCCATCCTATTGAAGATGGGTGGCTATGGCTTCCTGCGTTTCTCTCTGCCGATGTTCCCAATTGGCGCAGAGGTCATGACCCCTCTGGTGATGTGGATGTCGGCAATTGCGATTGTCTACACATCGCTGGTCGCCTTTGTGCAAGAAGACATGAAGAAGCTGATTGCCTATTCTTCGGTGGCTCACATGGGCTACGTGACCATGGGCATCTTTGCCGCCAACCAACAAGGCATTGATGGCGCGATCTTCCAGATGATCAGCCACGGCTTCATCTCCGGCGCGCTCTTCCTTTGTGTGGGCGTAATCTATGACCGCATGCACACCCGTGAAATCGACGCTTACGGTGGTCTTGTGAACCGTATGCCAGCCTATGCGCTGATCTTCATGTTCTTCACCATGGCCAACGTCGGCCTGCCAGGCACCTCCGGCTTTGTCGGCGAATTCCTGACCCTGATGGGTGTGTTCCAGGTCAACACTTGGGTGGCACTGATCGCCACATCCGGTGTGATCCTTTCTGCAGCCTATGCGTTGTGGCTCTACCGCCGCGTTGTGATGGGCGATCTGATCAAGGAAAGCCTGAAGACCATCAACGACATGACCCGCCGCGAAAAGATGATCTTTGCGCCTTTGGTTGCCATGACACTGATTCTGGGTGTCTACCCATCACTGGTCACCGACATCATTGGGCCCTCTGTCGAGAACCTGATTTCCAACTATGACACCGCACTGGCCAATGGCGCTTCCGCCAGCCAGACGGCATCGCACTAAGGAGCGCTTGAGATATGATCCAGGCTGACCTGAATATCATCTTGCCGGAAATTCTGCTGGCGATTTACGCCATGCTGGCGCTGCTTGCAGTGGTCTACACCGGCAAAGACAAAATGGCGCCGATGCTGACATGGCTCACCGCCGGTGTGTTTGCATTGCTGGCTGTGTGGATTGGCGTGTCCGGTTCCGGCGACAATGTCGCGTTTAGCGGCATGTTCCATGACGACGCGTTCTCCCGCTTTGCCAAAGTGGCGATGTTGCTGGCAGGTGCTGCAGTGCTCGTGATGGGCGCGGACTACATGCAGCGCCGCAATATGTTGCGATTTGAGTATCCAATCCTCGTGGCACTGGCCATGGTGGGTATGATGACCATGGTATCCGCAGGCGATCTGATGACGCTCTACATGGGGCTCGAGCTACAATCCTTGGCGCTCTACGTGGTGGCTACGCTGCGCCGCGATGGTGTGAAATCCACAGAAGCAGGCATGAAATACTTCCTGCTTGGTGCTTTGTCCTCCGGTCTGCTGCTCTACGGCTCCTCGCTGGTCTACGGCTTTGCGGGCACCACCACATTTGCAGGCATCATCGAAGCGGTTGGCCACGGCCACACTCCGTTGGGTCTTCTGTTTGGTCTGACCTTCGTGATCTCCGGCCTCGCGTTCAAAGTGTCCGCAGTGCCATTCCACATGTGGACACCGGACGTCTATGAAGGAGCGCCAACCCCGATCACTGCGTTTTTTGCTACAGCCCCTAAACTGGCGGCCATGGGCCTCTTTGCCCGCGTGCTGTTTGACGCCTTTGGTGGTGTGGTTGGTGACTGGCAACAGATCATTGCGCTGCTGTCTGTTTTGTCGATGTTCCTCGGTGCCGTGGCCGCGATTGGCCAAACCAACATCAAACGGCTGATGGCGTACTCGTCTATCGCCCATATGGGCTACGCTCTGATGGGCCTTGCAGCTGGCACGGCACTGGGTGTCGAAGCAATGTTGGTCTACATGACGATCTATGTGACCATGAACGTGGGCACCTTTGCCTTCATCCTGTCGATGGAAAAAGACGGCCAGCCGGTCACCGATATCGCCTCGCTGAACATGTACAGCAAGCAGTCATCCGGTCGGGCGCTGGCGCTGTTGTTCCTGCTGTTCTCGCTGGCAGGTGTGCCGCCGTTCCTTGGCTTCTTTGGCAAACTTTACGTGCTGCGCGCCGCCTATGAAGGTGGGCTGGCATGGCTGGCAATTGCCGGTGTCGTGGCTTCTGTCATTGGCGCGTTCTACTACCTGCGCATCGTGTTCTACATGTACTTTGGCGAAGAGGGAGACGCTCTGGACGCGCCGCGCTCCATGGTTCAGCAAGTGTTGCTGATGGCCAGTGCCGCGATCATGCTGCTTGGCATCGTCAACTTCTTTGGTGTGGATGCAGCTGCTCAGGCTGCCGCAGCCGCTCTGATGCCACATTGATCGCAGAAATATGCAATTGAACGTGACGCGCCCCACCGGGGCGCGTTGCTGTTTTTGACAACTGTTGAAAGACACCGCGGACATGAACACTTGGCCTGAAGGATACGGTCGCCGCGTGCTGGCCGAAGTGGACAGCACCAATGCCGAGGCAGCGCGCATCGCGCCAGATTTGCCTGGGCCGGAGTGGATATTGGGCCTGCGTCAAACCCAAGGTCGTGGCCGTCGCGGCAGAGCGTGGGTTGATCCAATTGGCAATTTCGCCGGCACATTGGTGATGCGTCCCGCCGAAACACCAGACCAAGTGGCGCTGCGTTCTTTTGTGGCCTCTCTCGCGCTCTATGACGCCTTTGTCGCGGTCACTGGCCGTCCTGATGGCCTGGCGCTGAAATGGCCCAATGACGTGCTTCTGAACGGCGGTAAGGTCGCAGGCATCCTTTTGGAAAGCACGGGCATGGTTGGCGGTGCTGTAAGCCATATTGCCATCGGCATCGGCGTAAATCTGGCCCATGCGCCTGACACGGGCGCTGTAGAAAGCCAGGCCACACGTCCGGTTTCTCTGTTGAGTGAAACCGGTGCGTCGGTGTCGCCGGAAGAGTTCCTTGATGCGCTTGCCCCGGTCTATGCCCGATGGGAAACCCAGTTTGTCACCTATGGTTTCGAACCCATCCGCACCGCCTGGCTTGCCCGCGCGGCACGTATTGGAGAGGTCATCACCGCACGTACCACCCGTGACGAAACGACCGGAACCTTTGAAACGGTGGACAGCGCGGGCAATCTCGTGTTGAAGACCGCAAAAGACCGCGTGGCCATTCCCGCGGCAGATATCTTTTTCTGATCCGCGTGAAAGGGGATCTTACCCATGCTTCTCGCCATTGACTGCGGCAATACCAACACCGTGTTCTCCATTTGGGACGGGGAAAAGTTTCTCTGCACCCTGCGCACATCTACCCACCACGCGCGGACGGCGGATGCCTATTTCACGTGGTACTCTACGCTGATCAATCACTACGGCATCGACGCGGATATCACCGACGTGATCATTTCCTCCACCGTGCCGCGCGTGGTCTTTAACCTGCGCGTTTTTGCGGACAGATTTTTCAATTGCCGCCCGCTGGTGGTGGGTAAACCGGACTGCAAATTGCCCGTAGCACCGCGCGTGGATCAAGGCACCCAGCCCGGTCCAGACCGCTTGGCCAATGCTGTGGCGGCCTATGAACGTCACGGCGGCAATGTGGTGGTTGTCGATTTTGGCACCGCAACCAACTTTGACGTGGTGGCCGAGGACGGCGCATATGTAGGCGGCGTGATTGCCCCTGGCGTGAACCTGTCACTGGAAGCGCTGCACTCCGGGGCGGCTGCCTTGCCGCATGTGGACATCAGCCAACCTGAAAAAGTGATCGGAACGAACACGGTCGGTTGTATCCAGTCCGGGGTGTTCTGGGGTTACACCGGACTGATTGAAGGCATCATTGCCCGCATTAAAGCGGAATACGGCGCCCCTATGAAAGTGGTGGGCACAGGCGGTCTTGCGCCGCTGTTTGAACAAGGCGACAGCCTGTTTGACACCATCGAAGACGATTTGACGATGCACGGCCTGACCGTGATCCATACACACAACAAGGAGCAGGGCGCATGAGCGACCGCTTGATCTATTTGCCGCTTGGCGGCTCCGGCGAAATTGGCATGAACGCCTATGTTTATGGCTACGGGCCCGCCGACAACGAACGGCTTATCCTGGTCGACATTGGCGTGGCGTTTTCTGACATGGAAACCAGCCCCGGCGTCGATCTGATTTTTGCCGACATCAAATGGCTGGAAGAGAACAAACACCGGCTTGAGGCGGTGTTTATCACCCACGGCCACGAAGACCACATCGGCGCTATTGGCCATTATTGGGACCGTCTTGAGGTTCCGGTATACGCCCGCGCCTTCACCGCCAATTTGGCCCGTCACAAGATGGCGGACCGCGGTCAGCCGGAAGAGATGATCCGCACTGTGTCCGCATGGCCGGAAACCACTGATGCAGGGCCCTTCAAAGTGGGTTTCCTGCCTATCAGCCACTCCATTCCAGAAAGCGCTGCTTTGGTGATCGACACACCTGCGGGTCGCGTGATCCATTCCGGCGACTTCAAGCTGGACGAAACCCCTCTGGTGGGGGAACCGTTTGATCCGGAACTCTGGGCCGAGGTGTCCAAAGACGGTGTCAAAGCGCTGATCTGTGACTCCACCAACGTCTTCTCTCCCCATGCAGGCCGCTCCGAGGCCTCTGTTGGTCCGGAGATTGAAAAACTGGTCTCGGAAGCATCCAACATGGTTGTCGCGACGACCTTTGCGTCTAACGTCGCCCGTGTAAAAACCCTGGCCCAAGCTGGCGAACGGGCAGGGCGCTCCATCTGTTTGATGGGCCGCGCCATGCGCCGCATGATCGAAGCCGCGATGCAGACAGGCGTGTTGTCAGACTTCCCCAAAGTGGTCAGCCCGGAAGACGCCGCGTCCATTCCGCGTGAAAACCTCATGCTACTGGTCACCGGCTCTCAAGGGGAACGCCGTGCCGCCAGTGCCCAACTGGCACGCGGCAAGTACAATGGCATCACGCTGAAAGAGGGCGACCTCTTCCTGTTCAGTTCAAAAACCATTCCGGGCAACGAAAAAGGTGTGTTCCGCATCATCAACCAATTCTCCGAAATGGGGGTGGATGTGGTGGATGACAGCTCCGGGAAATACCACGTCTCCGGCCACGCCAACCGTCCGGACTTGTTGCGTCTGCATGACATCGTGAACCCAACCATGGTGATCCCCAACCACGGCGAGCACCGTCACCTGCGCGAACATGCCAAGCTGGCCAATGACAACGGTCGGGCGTCCATCGTGGCCGTAAACGGCACCATGCTGGATCTCTCCGGCGAGCAGCCGTCGATTGCGGGCTATGTGGAAACCGGGCGCACCTATCTGGATGGCAACACCCAGATCGGGGCGATGGATGGCATCATCCGGGACCGTATCCGCATGGCGCTGAATGGCCATGTGATCGTCACCGTTCTGCTCGATGAAGACGACGAGCCACTGGGCGATGCCTGGTGTGAGCTGATGGGCTTGCCAGAACTGGGCCGGTCCCAAGCGCCGCTGGTGGATGTTCTCGAAGAAGACGTCACGCAGTTCCTTGGACGTGCCAAAGAGAAAACGCTGCGTGATGACGACAAGATCGAAGGCGATATCCGCCGTATCGTGCGCAATTCTGCCCGTGACGAGATTGGCAAAAAGCCTGAGGTCACGGTGATTGTCAGCCGCTTGAGTTAAGCTCAAGCGGCAGCATCGCCTCTTAGAATTGATAGAAAGCTACGGTCCGCGGGTTTAAGGCGCGCGGACCAAAAGCTGTACAAGCTTGCGTGTCAGTGGTGCGAGCACGAGCACAAGCGGAAACGCCACCATCCAGCTTGTGACCCAGGCGCCAAGCCATGTGGCCACAAAGTTCTGGGCAAACCCACTCACATGCCAAGTTGAGATAAAGGTGACCACATTGGTCATCATCCCGGACAGGATCAGGCCAAAAAGGATGGGGGCAAATCGCGCCGGGATCATTGGGTTCCTTGTTCGCGGCGCTCGTCAAAACTCATCGCGATAAAGCTGGGCATGTGATCACCCATGCCGACAACTTTGTTGCCGTCATCCCGCCGGTCGTTGCGACCACGACTCCGTCCACGACGGTTGTTGTCGTCCCGACCGCTGCGATTGTTGTCTTCCCGGTCACGTCCACGGCTGTCATCGCGCTTGCGCTTGTCGTCTTTTGCCGGTGCCTCAACGGTTTCAACCGCCTCTGGATTTGCTTCCACCTTCGGCGTGGCATCTTCTTTGGCTTTGCGAGGTTTGCGCGGCTCAATTTTCACTGGGTTTTCAATGCGCGGGATCTCTTTCTGGATTAGCGCCTCAACCGCGTCATATTGCTTCTCATCACGTGGGCTGCAAATGGTGATAGCTTTGCCTTCACGGCCCGCGCGCCCTGTGCGGCCAATGCGGTGCACATAGTCTTCGGCATGACCGGGAACATCAAAGTTGAACACGTGGCTCACGCTTGGCACGTCCAAACCACGGGCAGCCACATCAGACGCCACCAGAATGCGCAACTCGCCATTGCGGAAGCTTTCCAGCGTGCGTGTCCGTTGTGACTGATCCAGGTCGCCATGAATAGGCGCAGCGTCATAGCCGTATTTCTTCAATGACTTGGCACAGATATCCACGTCGGTTTTACGGTTACAGAAGATGATCGCGTTGGTGCATTTGTCAGCTTCCGCGTCAATCAATGCCCGCAAAACTTTCCGCTTCTCGCTGCCTTCGCGGTCCCGACGGGATGCTTTGAACATCACAACGCCTTGCTCAATGGTTTCGCTGGCGGTTGCCTGGCGCGCCACTTCGACACGCTCCGGGTTGGACAGGAAGGTGTTGGTGATGCGCTCGATTTCCGGGGCCATGGTGGCAGAGAAAAACAGCGTTTGCCGTGTGAAAGGCGTCAGGCCAAAAATGCGTTCGATATCGGGAATAAAGCCCATATCCAGCATCCGGTCCGCTTCGTCGACAACCATGACTTTCACGTCAGACAAGATCAGCTTTCCGCGCTCAAAATGGTCCAGCAACCGGCCAGGTGTGGCAATCAGAACGTCGACGCCTTTGTCGATGATGGTCTCTTGCTCCTTGAAGCTCACCCCGCCAATCAGCAGCGCTTTGGTCAGCTTCAAGTGTTTGGAATAGGTGTCAAAGTTCTCAGCTACCTGAGCCGCCAACTCGCGGGTTGGGCACAGCACCAAGCTGCGTGGCATCCGTGCGCGGGCGCGTCCACGGGCAAGCAGAGACAGCATTGGCAGCGTGAAGCTGGCCGTCTTACCGGTGCCGGTTTGAGCAATGCCAAGCACATCGCGACCGTCCAATGCAGAAGGAATCGCCCCTGCCTGAATTGGGGTTGGGGTTTCATAGCCCGCTTCGGTAATCGCTTTGAGTACCTTCGGGTTGAGGTTCAGGTCAGAAAATTTTGTCATTTGTATCCGTGGTTTACGGACACTTTTTGGCCCGTAGCGGCGCTTTGGATCGGGTCCGTCTGACCCCGCGTCTATGGCGTTTTTGATCCACGGGGCCTTCTATCGCACCTGTGGCTTCAGGTCAATGTAACCGAATATGTACCAAAGACTTGGCGCAATGCGGAAACATTAGACCTCAAACCGTGGGAAGTGTTTCTGTCTTTTGGCGTCCAGGTCCAAGTCATGGCTGCGCAGAAGGCCCCGCGCATCGAGCTTCGCTTGTAGCTCCGGCGTCGCCACACACACTTCCTGATAAAACTGCCGCAACCCGTCCGGTTCCTCCGCCAAATGCGCAAACAATCTGTGGAGATTTAGGCCGCCTTGGTCTTCTGGCACGGCCGAGCCCAACTCATCGCGATAAGAGCCTTTCTTGTGGCGATAGGCAAAACTCTCCATCCAATGATCCCAGCTGGTCGTGTGCAAATGCAGCAGGGCAACGTCCGTCAGTTCAATCTGACCAGGGTTATGGCGGCCGTTCTGCACCACATTGTGGATCTTGATCGCCATGTCTTTCTGCCCAGTACGTAGAAACATCTTCCCAGCGACATGGCTGACAAAGCCGTTTTTCAGGTAAGGCGCAAAGTTCGGATACACCTCCGCAACGATCTGATCGCGCGTGGACTTGTCGGAAATGAAGCTTTTGAAATGCACAACGTCGCTTGTTCCAACGGATGCCATCGCCTCGGCGGGTCGGACCCGCGCAACCAAGCAGTCTTGCGGAAGCGCGGCCAGCTGGTCTGTGATGGGACGATCCGGCCACAAAAACTCATCAACATCGATATGCAGCAGCCAATCAACTTTCTTGGCGCGACTGTAGGCGTGTCGCACATTGAAGGATTGGCGGGGCTGGTGCATCGGCGGCTTTTTCCCGCGCGTCTTCGTCCAATAGTTGTCGCCGGTGCGCACCACGGTCAGCTGCGGATGCGGCTTGAGATGCTCTTTGGCCTCCGGATTGGCCGCGTCCAAATAGATCCACACATGTGTTGCACCCAGATCGAGGTGGTGGGCGACAAAATTCAAAATATCAGCGGCGGGCGCCTTGATGGTTGCTACCACACCCCAGGTCGGTGCCTCGGTGCTCATTTGCGCCCCTGCTGGCGCTCTTTCTTGGCCCGCATCTGTGCCAACCGACGGAATACACCGCCGGGTTCTTCGATCAGCTCCTGCAAGAGGTGGTCCACCAAGGGCGCGATCACCGGATCAGATTTTCCCAGCTCCCAAATTGGCGTGATCACGTTGATGTCCAGCCCCCCGTGGATCAGCGAAAACGGCTCCATGTCGAGTGGCAACCGTGTCTTTACACGTTTGCCAAACCCATACGCCTTGCTGGGCTCCAACCCGCTGAAGCTGCGCTCAAATTCATAAAGCTTCATCATGCCAAACAACATGCGCAGCCCTTGGCCAACCTCACGCTGCGCCGCTGTTTCCCCGTGGTCCGCAAAAGTTTGCACCGAACTCACCAGCCACCGCAGACTCAACTCGGAAATCAGATGTTCGGCCTCTTCGCCCCAAAGCCGACAAAACAGTGCTGGGGTTTGTGGGGGATGCTCTCGTTTGCGCAGGTTGGAAATCAACTGGGCATTCAAAAAGGCCAGTTCGCTGGCACCAATGAACTCTTCTGCAATCTGCCCCCGTTTGCGGGCCCAACTAGTGTTTGGGTCGGCAGGTCCTTTTTGCGTTGCGCGCTCCGGCACAACCGCATTCCTCAGCACCGTCAGGTTCACATCCAAGGGCGGCAGGTCTTCGGGGCCAAAATCAAACGGCTCGCGCCGCCCGTCATAGCGCTCCATCATATAGGCGTAACCGCCCGGATAGGTGAGGTTTTTTTCAGACATGGCGTGATGTTTGCACGGGGGGAAACCCCGTGCAATCGCAGAGTGTATCAGACCATCATTTCCTTGGTCGCGCTCAGCGTGACATCCGGATAGTCGCGCGCAACGCGGTCAATGTCCCATTGCAAACGCGTCAGGAATACCACATCGCCATCGTTGTCGTAGCTGATGTGCTGTTTGTTCATATCCGCAAACTTTTCAACAGCTTGACGTTCACCGTGCACCCAACGTGCCGAGGTGAACTGGCTCTGGTCAAAGCGCACGGGCAAGCCGTATTCCATCTCAATCCGGCTGGCGAGCACTTCAAACTGAAGCTGACCAACCACGCCCACAATGAAGCCTGAGCCAATCATTGGCTTGAACACCTTCGCTGCACCTTCTTCTGCAAACTGCATCAGTGCCTTTTCAAGGTGCTTGGCTTTCAATGGATCGCCGGCACGCACGCCTTGCAGCAGTTCCGGCGCAAAGCTCGGAATGCCAGACACCCGCAGTGCTTCGCCTTCGGTCAGCGTGTCGCCAATGCGCAGCTGCCCGTGGTTGGGAATGCCAATGATGTCGCCCGCCCAGGCCTCTTCAGCCAATTCGCGATCAGACGCCAGGAACAGCACTGGGTTGGAAATCGCCATCGGCTTTTTGGTGCGCACATGGGTCAGCTTCATACCACGTTTGAAGTGGCCGGATGCCATCCGCACAAACGCCACGCGGTCACGGTGTTTTGGGTCCATGTTGGCTTGAACCTTAAACACAAACCCAGCGACCTTTTTCTCTTCGGGCGAAATTTTGCGCGGTTCCGCGGTCTGAATCTGCGGCTCTGGCCCGTAGGTGCCAATGCCATCCATCAGTTCTTTTACGCCAAAGGAGTTGATCGCAGAGCCAAACCAGATCGGCGTCATGTGCCCTTCCAGCACCGCCTGCGGGTCAAGCGTTGGCAACAGCTCTTTGGCCATCTCAACTTCTTCTCGCAGCTGTTCCAGCAGGTGCTCAGGAATGTGGTCCGCCAGCTTGGGGTCAGCCAGGCTTTCAATCTGAACGCTTTCGGCGACCACATTCCGGTCGGCCCGATCCATCAGCTCCA
This sequence comes from Shimia sp., assembly GCF_049116215.1. Lineage (GTDB taxonomy): Bacteria > Pseudomonadota > Alphaproteobacteria > Rhodobacterales > Rhodobacteraceae > Shimia. The sequence goes on from NZ_JAGDZB010000004.1 coordinate 205,375, forward strand.
GCCGGTCATTGAGCATGTCATAGGTGCCCATGAACTCACGGCCCACACCAATCGGCCAGCTGGCCGGGGTCACGTCAATCGCGAGGTTTTCTTGGATTTCGTCAATAATGTCGAAGGTATCGCGACTTTCGCGGTCCATTTTGTTACAGAAGGTCAAAATGGGCAGGTCGCGCAGGCGGCACACTTCAAACAGTTTCTGCGTCTGGCTTTCCACACCTTTGGCGCCGTCAATCACCATCACCGCAGCGTCCACAGCGGTCAGCGTGCGATAGGTGTCCTCAGAGAAGTCACTGTGGCCCGGCGTGTCCACCAGATTGAAGCGGAAATTTCCAAAATCAAACGACATGGCAGAGGCCGACACGGAAATCCCGCGGTCTTTTTCCATCTGCATGAAGTCGGATCGCGTGCGGCGTGCCTCCCCTTTGGCCCGCACCTGACCCGCCATCTGAATCGCGCCACCATAAAGGAGGAACTTTTCGGTCAGCGTGGTCTTACCGGCGTCCGGGTGCGAGATGATCGCAAAGGTGCGACGGCGCGCAATCTCGGGCGGCAATTCGGGGCGGTTTGTCTGCGTGTCCAACATGTCCGCGCGTATAGGTCGCAAAGTGCCAATTCGCAAGGAAAAGCGGCGGGTCCTACTTCGAGGACGCCCGCTTCAACAGCTCCACCGCATCTGGACGATCCAGCAGGCTTTCATGCACTTCCAGATGCGCCTGCGGCATGCCGCGCGTCGCGTTGGACGCCGGACGCAGACGCTCTTTCACCTCTTCTGGCACCGCAGGGCGGGTGCGGGTGTCCATCTGCATGGTTTCTGCCGATATACCTTCCGCAAAAATGATCTGATGGGTGTCAAACATGATCTGGTAGTAGTCCACAAACCCACCTTCGTCGGCGTAGACCGTGTCTCCATTCACCAGATGCCGCGCTTTGATCAGCAGCTCGCTGCGCCCGACGCCAATATGGTCATGGCGCTGATAGACAAACAGCCGGTGATCCGGGCTCACCCGCAGATCCTGTGTGTTATTGAGCGTGCCCGCTGTTATCACAATAGGGGCAAACTCGCCGCTTGCGCGCTGCACGGCATGGCCAATCCAGCGCACTTCCTGCGGGCCATCGTCCCGCGTCAGGACACGATCACCCACAGTCAAATCTTCTACACGGCGCTGTTCGCCCGTGGCCATAGTGATACGGGTGCCGCCGGTAAAGCTCACGCAGGCCAGTTGTGCCAGTTTTGTCGAGGCCGCGCCGCGATCAACACCGACCAAGACATAGTCGCCTTTGGGGGTGAGTGGCGCCAAGGGGGCCCCATAAACCTCTACCACACCGCCGTCGTCGTCGACTTCGACCAATACCAACACTTCAATTGTGTCTCCGCTTGGCGGCATGAAGGTGGCAACGCAGTCGAGATAGACACGAGCGCCCTTGGTGCCGAGGCTGTATTCGCTGGCAATGAAGTGCTGACCTTCGCTATCCGTACGCAACGCGAGGCTCTTTTCCTCTGCGTCCTGAGCCAAGGTGTAAATATCATCAAAGACAAGTTCTTCCGCAAAAGACAGCGAATCACCAAGGTTGGCCCCATCCGTCACCACAAAGGCACCCGCCGGATACACCGGTAGACGTTGGGAGGGCTGGGAGCTGTCTTGAACTTGAGACGTCATAACTTACCTATTTTAGTGTACTGCACGCTTTCTTTGAACACGTGAAGTGACACGCAAATGTGGCAGCACAATGCCATGGCTTCGGCATTATACTGGCATCATTCCTAATTTGGGTATTTCTTACCCCCACAACAACGGGGAGAATCGCATGGAATTGGGAATTAAAGGTAAACGCGCGCTGGTTTGTGCGTCCTCAAAAGGTCTTGGTTTGGGGTGCGCTCGCGCTCTGGCTGCGGAAGGTGTGGACCTGATCATGAACGCGCGCGGCGTTGAGGCACTTGAGGCCGCCGCAGCCGACATCCGGTCCGAGTTTGGTGTGCATGTGCAGGCGATTGCCTGTGATGTGACCACCGCCGAGGGCCAAGCCAAGCTGATCGAAGCGGCGCAGGGCGTGGATATTCTGGTCAACAACGCTGGCGGCCCGCCTCCCGGTATGTGGACCGATTGGGACCGCGACGATTTCATTTCTGCGTTGGACGCCAATATGCTGGCCCCAATTGCTCTGATCAAAGCGCTTGTGCCCGGCATGATGGACCGGGGATGGGGCCGTGTGGTGAACATCACCTCAGTCTCGGTCAAATCCCCGATTCCGGTACTGGGCTTGTCCAACGCCGCCCGCGCAGGCCTCACCGGCTACGTCGCCGGCACTGCGCGTCAGGTGGCGGGCAAAGGCGTGACCATCAACAATATCCTGCCGGGCATCCATGCCACCGACCGCGCCGTGTCCTTGGACAAGGCCGTGACCGAGCAGCAAGGCATCTCCATGGAAGAAGCTCAGGCCCAACGCGCCGCCACCATTCCCGCTGGCCGCTACGGCACATCGGATGAGTTTGGCGCCACATGTGCCTTCCTGTGTTCCCATCACGCAGGCTTTATCGTCGGGCAGAATGTTCTGCTGGACGGCGGTGCCTTTGCATCTGCTATGTAAGCGCGAGTAGGTAACTAAATGGCGCGAGGTGTGGGTGTGTCCCAAGGGTTTTCACTGAAAGATGAGTTGTTTAACGCAGATAGTCTCGGCGATCTGGCGGCAGAATTTGCCGCCGGAGTGCCGGGGTTTGATGGCGAGGGTTTTCATCACGAAGTTGTGGCAGGACTTCAGGGGCGCGAGCTCATGGAGCGCATGGAATGGATAGCCGACTGCATCGAAAAACGCCTCGCGCCAGACTTTCCCGAAATGGCGGATCAACTTGAAGCGGCCATGCCGCCTGCGCTTGATCCAACTCTGAAGGACGATGACTTCGGCCGCTTCATCCATGCGGTGCCCGGCATTCTTGCCACCCGCCATGGGGTTGAAGACCATCGGGACCGGGCGCTTGATCTGCTGGAAGAGGCCACCAAGCGCTTCTCCATGGAATTCTACATCCGTGCCTTCATCAATCGCTGGCCCGATGAAACCTTTGGCCGCCTGCATGACTGGGCCGAGGATGATAATTACCACGTCCGCCGTCTGGTGAGCGAAGGCACACGACCTAAGCTGCCCTGGGCGAAAAAGATCGACATCGATCCGATGTCCACGTTGCCTCTCCTGGCAAAACTGCACGCCGATCCAACGCGCTACGTGACCCGCTCGGTGTCCAACCACCTTAATGACATTTCCAAACTCTCCACCGATACGGTGGTCAGCCAATTGGCCGACTGGAAAGAGCAGGGCAAGCAAGCCACCAAAGAGTTGGACTGGATGACGCGTCACTCTTTGCGCACAGCCGTCAAGGCAGGCCATTCCGGCGCGCTGTCGATGTTGGGATTCCACCCAGGCGCCCCCATCACTTTGGACAGCCTGTCTGTTGGCGGCGACAGTATCCAGATCGGCGACGCGCTACAGGTCGAAACAACGCTGACCACGGATGGCACATCCCCCGTGCCGGTGATGGTCGACTATGTGTTGAGTTTCCATCGCCCTAACGGGCGTGGCAGTGACAAGGTCTTCAAGCTCAAGCAAGGCAAAATCCCTGCTGGAAAGCCGCTCACACTGGCCAAAAAGCATCCGCTCAAAGCCAACGCCAGCACGTTTCAGCTCCACCCTGGTCCGCACAAGCTGGCCATTCAGGTCAACGGCCGTGTGCTTGGAGATGTGGCGTTTGATTTGACAGAACCCACGTAACCCTCTGACGCTTCATCACGTTTCTGTGGGGCGGCTAGCCCGACAACTGGCCGCCTGTTAGGCCGGTCCCAATTCTGAACGGGACATGACCATGCACGCCGCCACACTCATCACGATCTTCGCCGCCATTCTTTTGCTCAGCCTTGTTGTCGCCCCGAAACGGGCCACAGTTGTGGGCTTCTTTGGCGGGCAGACCGCAGAAGGGCAGGCGCCGTCGCTTTGGACCTTGGTGCTGTCGCAGGTCACCACCTGGATCTTCGCCCGCTCCTTGATGAACGCTGCCATCCTTGGTTTCTACTATGGCATCGCCGGCACATTGGCCTACGCGGCTTACTATGCGTCGTTCCTGACCGGCGGCTACATTGTGAACCGTATGCGCGTGCAGGGCGCTGGCTCGGTTCAAGACTGGCTCACCTTACGCTTTGGCACCCCCGGCACCACCGCCTACAACGTGGTGATCGCCCTGCGTCTGCTGTCTGAGGTCTTCGCCAACCTGCTGGTGGTTGGCCTGATCTTCAGCGCCGCGCTGCCGGAGGTTGCCAATGCGGGCACCATTTCTATCCTGATCGTCGGCGTGGTTGCGCTGGCCTATTCCGCCTGGGGCGGATTATCCGCCGCCTTGCGCACCGACGTTGTGCAGATGCTGCTGTTCCTTGTGGTGTTTGGTATCGCCTTTGTTGCACTGGTGCTGCGCCCTGAATTTGACTTCGGCGCTGTCCTAACAGCGCCTGGTGCCTCTGGCCCGCACAACGGCTTGGTGCTTCTGGTGGTGGCCGCGCTTCAGGTGTTTTCCTATCCGGTACATGATCCAGTCATGATGGACCGCGGCTTCCTCGCAGACCGCAACACCACCCGCAAAAGCTTCCTGCATGCTTTCTGGCTGTCCACGCTTTGCATCATCGCTTTTGGCTTCTTTGGCATTCAGGCCTCTCTTGAAGGTGCAGCCTATGAAGGTCAGTTGATTGGTACCTGGAGTACAATGTTCCCAACCTGGGTTTTCACCTTGCTGATCCTCTCGCTACTGGTGTCTGCGCTGTCCACATTGGACTCCGCGCTGAGCTCCGCCGCCCGCCTTGTGGTCGAGGAACTCAAACTCGCCCCGCGTACGTTGGCCGGAGGCCGCATTGCCATGTTGGTCTTTGCTCTCGTAGGTGCCGCGCTGACGCTTTGGGGCAATCAAACCTTGTTTGACGCCGTCGCTGTGTCCGGCACCGCCTCGATGTTCCTCACACCCGTGTTGGTTGCCAGCCTGATCGGCGGACGGGATGTCCCTCTCTGGTCCTACATGGCCTGTTTCTTTGCTGCCCTTTACGGCGCCGCCGCCTACATGTTCCGCGACACGGATTTTGTGTCCCAGTTCCTCTATGACGGGCACAAATACGAGCAACTTCTGCAGATCTGTGTGATCGTTTTGGTGGTTGGATTTGCCGCAGTCCTGATCGGGAGCCGCAGGGTTGAAGCAAGGGTAGGGGGCTGATACACCACTGCGAAACCCGATGAAAAACATCGGGGATTGCAAGAGGCCTCCCGTGCAGCCGACATCTACTTCGACGCCACCACGTTTGGAAATCCGCAACCTGCGCCGCCGATTTGGCAACCGGCAGGTGGTGGATGATGTGTCTCTGACTCTGCAATCGGGCAAGGTCACCTGCCTGCTTGGCCCGTCTGGCTGTGGCAAGTCCACCACTCTGCGCATGATCGCCGGTGTCGACATGCAGGATAGCGGCGAAATCTATGTTGATGGCAAGCTAATCTGTGACACCGTGTTCCGCATCCCGCCGGAACGTCGCCAGATTGGTCTGATGTTTCAAGACTTTGCACTTTTTCCGCACCTCTCGGTAAGCGACAACGTGGCCTTTGGGCTCAAGGGCAGCAAAGACGAAAAACGCGCCCGTGTTGAGGAACTTCTGGCCAAGGTGAACCTCGGCTGGGCCATCGACAAATACCCGCACCTGCTTTCGGGCGGTGAGCAACAACGCATCGCATTGGCCCGCGCCTTGGCACCACGCCCACGGATCATGCTGATGGACGAGCCATTCTCCGGCCTCGACAACCGTCTGCGTGACGGCATCCGGGACGAGACCTTGGCGGTGCTCAAAGAGGAAGACACCGCTGTGTTGCTGGTCACGCATGAGCCGGAAGAGGCCATGCGCATGGCTGACGAAATTGCCCTGATGCGTGATGGCGTCATCGTGCAACAGGGCGCTCCGTACAACATCTACAACGCCCCCAAAGACAAACAGGCGGTGGCGTTTTTCAGCGATATCAATGTGATCCGATCGGTCAGCAACGGTGCGTTGACCGAAACGCCTTTTGGCCAGTTCCTGACACCCGGTCTTGCGGACGGCGCGCCGGTCGAAATTGTCATTCGTCCGCAGCACCTCAAGCTCGACTTTGACCGTCAGGGCAAGGGCCCGTTGCCAACCCCGTCAGACGGGGTTGCCGCGCGTGGCATCGTGACCCGCGCCCGCTTCATGGGCAACGAGAGCCTTGTGGAGTTCAAAATGGACCATGATGGCTCTGCACTTAAGGTCACCGTGCCGAATGTGTTCCTGCCCAAAGAAGGCACACCGCTCTGGCTCACAATCCGCCGCGACCGCTGTTTTGTTTTCCCTGCTGAGACCTGAAGCGTCTTAGCTCTGTGCGAGAAAATCCTTCAGGCTCTTGCCCGGCTCCTCCACAAACAGGCCTGGCAACACAGTAAGCTCGGCAATCTGGTCCACCCGGATTTTTGTAAAGCTTCCATGGGTTTCGTCCCAGACCCCCAACGTCCACACACGCCCCCAATAGTCGAGCTTCAGCGGCCGCACGTCCCGCGCCACCTCATCCGCTCCCGTGATCCGCAATTTTTGTCGTGCCCGAATGGCTTCCCGCAGCGGTTCAAGGTATTGCAGGGCCTGCGTTGTCTCGGCAAATGGATAGGCCGCAAACCCAAAGCCTTGGCTCACTCCGCCAATTTCCTCCGGCAACACCGCGTCGATCTTCGCGCTCAGACTTTCTGCGGCCGCCCGCAATGGCCCTTCCATGCCGGTGCCCACCACTTCCAATCCAATGTGGAGCGCCTCCAGCTCCTCTTCGGTCAGGTTCAGTGGCGGCAATGTCAAAACTGCCTTTGCGCGATAGCCCGTGCCGCGCTCGCCCTCGATGGCCACGCCGCTGTTCGCCAGGGTTTGCATGTCGCGATAGATCGTGCGCAAGGACACTCGCATCACAGCAGCCAAATCTTCAGCCCGATGTAAGCCGCCGTCCTTCAGAATCTCCATCAGTCTATAGAGCCGATCCGACCGGTTTTGAGAGCTGGCCATAACGCATGATTCTCCGACTTCCTGCCAAAATAATGACAACTGACATAATAATGGCAAAAGTGACGGGAAAAACCCCAAATATCCTGTCACTCCTCCGCAAATCCGCCTTTTGCCCCTGCGCCCGGCGCGGTAGGACTTTGCCATGAGACTTAGGCGGCCATTGTGCCTCCGACCAAGGGAGACAAAGTCATGTTGAACAATATCGGCCTGCCCGGCATCCTTCTGATCGCTGTTGTGGTTCTTGTCCTGTTTGGACGCGGCAAAATCAGCGGCATCATGGGCGAAGTTGGCAAAGGCATCACCTCGTTCAAAAAGGGCGTGAACGAAGGCACCAAAGAGCTTGAGGAAGAAGCGGTGGACGCGGCCAAGGACGTGACGCCGGAAGACGAAAAAGACAAAGCGTAAGGCGGGCTGATCCAAGATGTTTGATCTGGGTTGGACCGAGCTTCTGCTTGTTGGCATCGTGGCGCTCATCGTTGTGGGCCCCAAAGACCTGCCGGTGATGTTTCGCACGGTGGGCCGCTTTGTGGGCAAGGCCAAAGGCATGGCACGGGAGTTTTCCTCTGCGATGAATCAGGCGGCTGATCAGGCGGGCGTCAAAGACGTCACCGACACCATCAAAGGGGCCACCGATGGGTTGGACAAAGTCACCAACCCTTTGAAATCTGCCACAAACGCGTTGAATGACTCCGTCGACGAAGTGAAACGCTCCATGTCTTATGAGCCAGGTGCGGAAACCACCACGTTGTCCAAGGAACGCGCCGAGGCGGCGGAGAAAATTCGCCAGAAGTCTGCGGAAATGGCGCAAGAACGTCTGGACCGAGAAGCCGCGGAAAAAGCCGCTGCCAGCGAAGAGGATGCGGCCAAGGCTGCTCGCAAAGCGGCACGCAGCTATGATCCCGCGCCGACACCTCCGGCCAAGACCGCGGCAAAGAAGGATGAGGCATGAGCTCAACTGACGACATGGAAGACAGCTCCGCGCCGCTGATCGAGCATTTGGCGGAGCTGCGCACGCGGCTCATCCGCTCTGTGCTGGCTTTCTTGGTTGGTATGATTTTGGCGTTTGTGATTGCGGAGCCAACTTTGCAGTTCTTGCTGGGGCCGATTGAGGAAACCCTGCGGGCGCTGGGCGATCCGTCCCCAACGATGCAATATACCTCGCCACAGGAATACCTGTTCACCTTGTTCCGCATCTCCATGGTGGGCGGCTTTGTGTTGGCCTTCCCTGTGATTGCGTTTCAGCTGTGGCGCTTTGTGGCTCCTGGGCTCTACAAAAACGAGCGTGGTGCTTTTCTGCCCTTTATGATCGCGTCGCCGTTTATGTTCCTGTTGGGCGCAGCCTTTGCGCACTTTGTGGTGACACCTCTGGCGATGGCGTTCTTCTTGGGCTTCACTGACGTGAGTTCGATCTTTGCCAACCTGTTGGCCAGCACCACGAGCGAAATGCCAACCGGCACAGCCGTGGTTCCTGAAACTGACAGCGGCATCAAGATCACCTTCTTTGGCAAGGTGAACGAAAGCCTGGATATCTCGCTGAAGTTCATCATGGCTTTTGGCCTCTGCTTCCAGTTGCCAGTTCTGCTGACGCTGATGGGCAAAGCCGGTTTGGTGAACGCCGAAGGCCTCGGCCGCGTGCGCAAATACGCCATGGTGGGCATTCTGGTTCTGGCCGCATTGGTCACACCACCAGATGTCACCACACAGCTGATCCTGTTTGTGGTGGTCTATGGCCTCTACGAAGTATCGATTTTCCTGGTGCGCCGTGTCGATCGTCAACGCGTGGCCAAGCTCAAAGCCGAAGGCGTCTATTTTGAGGACGACGAAGAAGGCGAAGACGAAGCTGATATCGCGGACGCGGAAAGCCATAAGTAGTCGTCAACTGAAGTTAAGATCTAAGCGCGTCCCAATTGGGGCGCGCTTTTCTTTTGCGGCACTTGTTGTTGGCTATGGAACGTGGTTTCTATCGCTCAAACGACCGGAGGCCCGCCATGGATGACACCACTTTGACCCGCATCGCCGAAGCGCTTGAACGCATGGCACCGGCCCCCATGGCCGCCCCTGATTTTGCCGCGGCGGATGGGTTTGTCTGGCATGTAGATCCTGACCGTCTGGAGCCGGTGGTCAACATCAACCGCGTGTCTCTCGATTTGCTCGTAGGCATCGACCGCTCTCGCGACACGTTGCTGGAAAACACCCGACAATTTGCCCGTGGCCTGCCTGCCAACAACGCATTGCTTTGGGGCGCGCGTGGCATGGGGAAATCCTCCATCGTGAAGGCGGTTCATGCTCAAATTCTTGCCGAAGGCCTGCCGCTGAAAATTGTCGAGCTACAGCGCGAAGACCTGCCGTCCGTGGCACGTCTCCTGAACCTCTTGCGCGCCAGTGAGGAACGCTTCCTGCTGTTCTGTGATGACCTCAGCTTCAGCCACGATGACCAGCATTACAAATCGCTCAAAGCGGTGCTGGATGGCGGCATCGAAGGCCGTCCCGAAAATGTGGTGTTCTACGCCACTTCCAACCGCCGCCACCTGATGCCGCGCGACATGATCGAAAACGAGCGCAGCTCTGCGATCAACCCGTCTGAGGCAGTGGAAGAGAAAGTCTCCCTATCCGACCGCTTTGGTCTCTGGCTGGGCTTCCACCCGTGCTCCCAGGATCAATACCTCGCCATGATCGACGGCTACTGTGCAGCGCATGGCGTGAGCGTTGACGCAGACAGGCTGCGGGCTGAAGCCATCGAATGGCAAGCCACACGTGGCGCGCGTTCCGGCCGTGTGGCGTGGCAGTTTTTTGTGGATTTGGCAGGCCGCGAAGGCGTCGCGTTGTCCTAACGCAGACGCCTCTGTGCCTTATTTCAGGTAAGGGGCCGGATCGACGCTGTCAAAACCTTCACGCACTTCAAAGTGCACAAAGCTGTTTTCCGCGGGCAGCACAGCCATGCTTTGCCCACGCTTCACGCTGGCGCCCTTTTTCACCTTCACGCCGTCTACGTTGTAGTAGACCGTCATCAAGTTGTTGGGATGGCGCACGACAAGAATGGTCACGTCATCCGCATCTTTGGTGATCGCCGCCACCGTGCCGTTCGCCGCAGCAGTCACGGGCGTGCCAGCCGCTGCCGCAATATCAATGCCATTGTTTTTCCCCTTGGAGTAGGGGCGGATCACCTTGCCGGTCACCGGATAGCTCATGGCCGCTTTGCTGGCGCTCTGCTGCTCGTTCAGGTTTGGGCTTTCCGGTTTGGCAACCGGTGTGGCTGCTGCAACGGTATTGTCTTCCGGCAGCGGCTTGGAGGCGCTTGGAGGTGTTGGCGTTGGCGAGCCTTCGCCTGGCTTTGTGGTGGTTGTGGCCGCCGCGGCTGCAGCCGCCTTGCGTTGGGCTTCCGCCTGCGGGTCAACCGGTGGGATCAGCAGGATCTGGTTCTCACGAATGGTGAAATCGCTGCCCAAACCGTTCCATTCCGCCAGCGAACGCACCGAGACGTTGTAAAGCCGCGCGATGGTAAAGGCGGTCTCGCCACGTTTCACCTTGTGGCGCACAGGTTCCACACCTGACTGCACCTTTGAGGTGGACGCCGTGGCTGGTTGCAATGTCTCTGTTTCAACGCCGGTGTCGGCATTGTTGATCGCGCCGCCAGCCAGCGAGGCAATGTCTACACCACCCGGCGCAGTGACCATGCCAGTGCCGCCAGTGGCTGCTGATGGCTCCGCCACACGACGGGGCAGGGTGACCACTTCGCCTTCGCGCAGCTGCGCATCCAGCGCGATACCATTGGTGCGGCTTAACTCCTCTGCCGGAATGCCGACACGTTCCGATACGTCGGCCAACGTGTCGCCGCGTTTGGCCACAGCCACCTGATAGCTTGGGTAAGAGATCACACCGCGATCGTCTGGTTCGGGGCGTGTGGCGGTGGCGGTTTGCGCCGCAGTGGTGGTGTCCAATCCGCCGCCAATATCGCCGCGTAAGTCGTAATCCAATGTGTCCAAACACCCACTCATGACGGTGAGCGCAAAGCCTGCGCCAATCCATCGGGTGTTTTTTGACGAGAATACTGCCATCTCGATGTCCTCACATGCGGCGCCCTATTGTTGGGGGTCTGGTGCCACGGCCGCTTTGTTATTCGCTACGTTAAGCTTCCAAATGGGTGAACTCTCCTCATTTGCCAAGAGGAAAGCCCTTTCCAATCAATCATTTTCGCGTGCTACGCCCTCAAGCAATGGCACAAACCGTACCGAGCGCAATTCGTCATAGTCCAACCCGTTTTCGGTTTTACGCACCCGAATGAGGCTTTGTACCGCATCCGACTGCCCCACGGGCACCACCATGATACCGCCGATCTTGAGTTGCGCCAAGAGGGGGCCTGGCGGGTCCTCTGCGGCGGCTGTGACGATGATCTTATCAAACGGCGCCTGATCAGGCAGGCCAAAGCTGCCATCCGAAATCAGCGAGGTGATGTTCACAATCCCCAACTGGTCAAAAATGCCCCGCGCTTCCTGCACCAGCCGCTTGTGACGATCCACCGTATACACCCGCCGTGACAGATGGCTGAGAATGGCCGCTTGATAGCCGGAGCCTGTGCCCACTTCGAGCACCTTGTCGCGGGATGTCACTTCCAACGCCTGGGTCATCAACCCAACAACGGACGGCTGGGAAATGGTCTGTCCACAGGCAATGGGGAGCGGCGTATCCTCATAAGCCCGCTCGGCAAACAGACCACGCACAAACAACCCGCGGTCCACGTCTTCCATGGCGGTGAGTACAGCCGGATCGGTTACCCCACGCGAGCGCAAGGCAAACAGAAACTGCATTTTGCGTTGTGCAAGCGCGTCCGGGTCGGTCATTCAATGCCTTTCAACGCGGCCAGCGTATCATGTGCGGTGAGGTCAGCGCGCATGGGGGTGACGGAGATATAGCCGTCGAGATTTGCGGCCGCGTCCGTCCCCTCAGCGGTTATCACCGTTTGGTCCCCACCCTTGGCCCAGAGGAACCGACGACCGGACGGCGCGTTGTGCGGCTCAACTGAGAACCGGGTTCCGGCGCGCAGGCCTTGGGCCACAGCCCGCACCCCTTGCACCTCTGCCGCCAGCACGGGCGGGAAATTCACGTTGTAAAACAGCCCATAGGCATGATCGTTGATTGGGTTTGCGTCGAGCACCTTGCGCACCATATCTGCACCATAGGCACCTGCCGCCTCAAACGGATCATCTGCGTGGAAGTTCTTGGGACCCAAAAACTGAGAGAGCGCAAACGACGGAATGCCCTGCAAGGCGCCTTCAATTGCCGCGCCCAAAGTGCCGGAATAGAGCGCGTTCTCAGCCGAATTGTTGCCGCGGTTCACGCCGGACAGGATCAGCTCTGGCGGCGCATCTTTCATCACGTCGTGCACACCAGCAAGCACACAATCCGCAGGGCTGCCCTCCGCCGCAAACCGACGCTCCCCCATCTGCGCAATCATAGTTGGATGGGTGTAGCTGATGCAGTGGCCCACGCCAGATTGCTCAAACGCAGGGGCCACACACCAGACTTCGCCATCTGGGCCAGCCAACTCGGCAGCAATCTGTTCCAGAACGGTCAGTCCCGGTGCGTTGATACCGTCGTCATTTGTGATGAGAATACGCATGTGCCTGCCCCAATATTTTCTGACGTCCTGTCTAGTGGAGGTGTGCAAGGGGGGCAAGCTACGCTGGTTTAAAGTTCTGGAAGGCGCGATGCACAATCCACACTTACTTTGAACGCGCCAATACCGGAAATACCAACGACGTCGTTGGAGAGACGGCACCCGTCGGTAAATCGAAACAACGCGCCACCGCTGACGCCACTGTTCGAATTCTTAGCGCGAATACTGAAGGTTCCAACGGAAGGCAGTCTCAGCGTCGCCGCCTCTTTGTGCCAGTCGTCTTGCTCCTGGATTTGCCACAGTGTGCCATCTTCGACTGGTATAGGTTCGATGGTCACGTCATAAGTCACATAAGTCAGGTCAGCATCGCCTGACTTTTGTTTTTTGATAATACTGCTGGTTTGCTGTGGCCAGACCTGTCCCCAAGGCGTGTCGATGAGCCAAGTTACGGCATGTGTTCCTGTCACAAGAAACCATTGGCTGCCGCCGAGCACCTGTACGGTGTTGCGCGAGCAGCCCTTTAACGGTGCGCGCTGCTTTTCCGTACCTGCCGGGCCCGTATAGCCATTGAGTGCCAGTGTTAGTTGTCTCACGGTCAGCGCCATATCGATCGCATTGCCCGAATAGGGTGCAAAGGATAGCTCGTGCCCGCCACGTGGCATGTTGGTGACGCTGCCCCCTGAAGCAGGGTCCAAAGTTACTGCACTGGCTTGCCCATGCATGCCTCTAGATTGAAAGACATAGTCTCCAGCCGGCAAAGCATAACTTGAGCAATCTCCAAAGAAATATTGGCGATTGTCATGCTCCTCAGTGCTGCAGGTGGTTGGCACCGTGCCCGGCAATGAGGTCTGGTCTGGTGTTTCTGCAGGGGCCAGTCGCCAAAAACCGCAAAAATCATTACTGTTAACATCGAGCTGGACAGCTGCAGGGCTATCACCCGCAAATACTGGAGTTGAGATCAACGCCAGCGTCAACGAAGTTCGAAGAACGCTTTGAATAGTTCGCGTAAAAACACACATCATAAAAACTCCTCAACTAAGAGGAGTCTATCAGAAGGCCTGATATGCACCAAGTTTGGAGATCAAAGGCCTATTTCAGCCATCAAACGTGCGGCTTCGTCGCGCGGATGCACAAGGCTGTCTTTGTCTTCGCCCGGGAAGAACCGCGCACGTGTACCGGTGGGCATGCCGCGTGGGCTGACCACTGACACGGTAGGGCCGATGTTGGTGGTCTCGGCTTGCCAGCTTTTGGCCAGCGCGATCTGCGCGGCTTTGGTAGCGCCATAAGAGCCAAAGAACTTCTCACCGGCGTGGTTGTCGTCAAAGAACACCGCATGTCCGGTGTCACCCAAAAGCGGGCTCATAAAGGGGATCAACCGACCGACTGCGTCCACATTGATTGACAAGGATTTTTGCCAATCTTTGGCGTCAATGTGATCGGTTGGGGTCAAGGGCGCGCCGTGGGCGGCGGTATGGATCCACAAATCCACCTTGCCCCAGCGGTCATGGATTGACCGGCACAGCTGTGCCATCGCGTCCGCATTGGTGATGTCCATTGGCGCCAATGTGGCTTTGCCACCTTTGGCCTGAATGCGATCGTCCAGGTCTTCCAGGGCACCGGTGGTGCGGGCGACCGCCACCACGTGGTATGCGGGCACCAGGGCCTCTGCAAAAGCAGCGCCAAGGCCGCGGGATGCGCCGGTGATCAGCGCGATTTTCTCGCCGGAGGCGTCGGGGGTGTTGGACGTATCGCTCATAGGCCGATGAAATGCGTCCAAAGTGGCATGAGGTCAAGGGGCAAGCGCGTCGCAGGCAAACCCAGGCCTGTGTTTGCACACCTCTTTTGGGCCGGGGGAGGACTAGTTTGGCATCGACAAGCGGGTGGTGCCGTGGCCGGCATTGAGCACAACGCTGTCTTCGCCAATGGCAACCACTTTGCCGGACGGCGTGCGGTCGCCCAGTTCAACGCGCAGTGTTTTTCCGCCGGCTGTCATCAACAGCGCGCGTGGACTTTTGGGGCTGCCCATCACGCCAATCAAGGTGAGGCGGGACCGGTTTTTCAGCACACCGGTTTGCGTGGCCTGCGCGGCCACGTGAGAAGGAGTCTTGGAGGACATGATACTGCCTGTGTCTGTGAGTGATGGCGGCTATATAGGGGAGGGTTAGGTGCCGCCAGACAGGCATAGGGCATTTATGGTTAAGGACCGCTGAACAGGCGGTCGATTGCCTAAGAAAAAAGGCAGATGTGGCGGAAATCAGCCCAACAGATGCGGGCGCAGGTCTTCGCCACTGGCTGCGTAGATATCCAGCAGTTGATCGAAGGAAATACCCTCTGCTTGCGCTTGTGCCAGAGGACCATTTTTGGCCGTGAGATGGGGTCTTTCAGCTGCTGATTCTGCCGGTTTCAAGGCGCAGGCCATTGGTTCGTCGCACTCAAACAGCGGCAGGTCATTCATCAGCCAGGCGTCACAGCCGTCAAACCCAGGCGCCTCACCGGTGGCGTCCAACACATAGGCCTTAAATTGGTCTTTGGTGACACTCGCCCAAACACCAAACAAAAACACCTCGTCACTGCCCCGGATCGGCAAGGGCAGCACACAGTGAAGGAAACGTAGCTCAACCACCACGCAAAGGTCGGCGGTCAACACATCGTCGCCCACCGTCAACGTGTCGCCGTCTTTCATCTCGCCATGGGGCCAGCAATCCGGTTGGCCAAATCCAACGTCAACGATCCCGCCAAAACTACGCCCGCAACATTTGCAGGCGTAGTCTGGATCATTAAACCGCTGCCAGCGGCTGTCGAGCGCCAGCAGGTTCATAAAGTCAGCCCTGCGACGGCGCCACGGAGGCGCTGTTCCAGCTTGCACCGGGGGAAGGGGCCTCTTCGATCTTCTTGCTCACACGGCTGCTGCCTTCCAGCGCCGCAAGATACTCAGGCGTCACACCACCGGTGATGTAGTTGCCGTCAAAGCAGGAACAATCAAATTGCTCGATCTCCGGGTTGCCTTCTTTGGCCGCCCAAATCAGGTCCTCAAGCTCCTGATAAAACAGCGCATCCGCACCCAGCTCTTCGCGAATTTCATCCGTGGTTTTGCCGTTTGCAATCAGCTCGTGTTTGGTCGGCATATCAATGCCATAGACGTTTGGATTGGCCACAGGAGGTGACGCGGAGGCGATGTAAACCTTTTTGGCCCCAGCTTCGCGACACATCTGCACGATCTTCTTGATGGTGTTGCCACGCACAATGCTGTCGTCAATCAACAGGATGTTGCGGCCTTCCATTTCGCGCGGAATGGCGTTCAGTTTGCGGCGCACGGATTTTTGCCGCTCTTCCTGACCCGGCATAATAAACGTCCGCCCGACATAGCGGTTCTTCACCAGCGCTTCGCGGTAGCGGATGCCGGTGATGTTGCTCACTTCCAAAGCCACAGGGCGGGCACTGTCTGGCACCGGAATGATTGCGTCAATGTCCAGCCCACTTGCGGAAATCTGTTTTGCCAGCGTTTTGCCCATGCGGATTTGCGCCTGATAGACGGAAACACCGTCCAGCACACTGTCCGGGCGCGCCAGGTAGACATACTCAAAGATACAAGGCGTCAGCTTGCCTTCCACCGCCTGGAACTCGTGCAGGTTGCCCTCTAGGTCCACCAGCATGGCTTCGCCCGGCTTCAGGTCACGCATTTTGTCAAAGCCATTGATGCCAAACGCCACATCTTCAGAGGCAAACGCATAGTCGTCCCCTTCGCCTTCCGCATCGCGTCGCGCCACTGACAACGGGCGGATGCCATGCGGGTCGCGGAACGCCAACATGCCCACACCAGCGATCAAGCACACAACGGAATAGGCGCCTTGCACCCGTTCCATGGACATTTTTACACCCGCAAAGATGTTGCGGATGGCATCCGCGCTGCCGTTCACTTTGATGGCGTCAGCCACCTTGTCCGCCAGCACGTTCAGCAGGATTTCACTGTCAGAGGTGGTGCGCAGATGGCGGCTATATTTCCCTGTCACCTTTTCGCGCTGCGCCTCGGTGTTGGTGATATTGCCGTTGTGCACAAGGTAAATGCCATAAGGCGCATTCACAAAAAACGGCTGCGCTTCCGAAGCTGACAGGCTGCCCGCGGTCGGGTAGCGCACATGCCCCATGCCAATACGCCCGGTCAGGGTCTCGGCATCAGACGGCTGGAACACATCTTTGACCAAACCATTGGCCTTGCGCTCGCGAAAGAAGCCCCCAGTGTAGGTCACCACACCCGAGGCATCTTGCCCACGGTGCTGCAACATCAAGAGACCATCATAGATCTCTCCAAAGACGTCATGGTTTCGGTTGGCGATCCCCAAAATTCCGCACACAGGCAGGGCTCCCTTCGTCAGGTTAGGCTAGGTTGAGTGAGGCTGCGCACCGAGGCACCAATGGTACAAGTCAGATCCGTCAGAGTCGCGGGCAGACAAGCCTTTTCCATGCGCGGTCTGCGCCAGCTGAAAGGGTGGTCATAACCACTGTCCACAGGGAAGCTCCGAATCCTGTTCTCGTGCTAGGCTCCTCTTAAGGGCTCATGAGTGGCATGTCACGAAAGGATCACAAAAGCTGTGACAATCTGCGCTCAGGTTTGTTTTGCCATGCGGATCAACACCAGAACCACCGCCGCGCCGAGCATCGATTGAAACACCGAACTGATGAAGCCTCCGCCAAAGGAAAACCCAAGTAAGGGCAAGGCAAAATTGGCCAAAATCGCTCCGCCGATGCCGAGGATCACATTGCCAACCAAGCCGAAACCACCACCCCGCACAAGTTTTCCAGCCAGCCAACCGGCCAAGCCGCCAATGATCACCGCACTGAAAATGCCTGAAAACAGCTGTGCGTCTGTGGTGCCTTCCATAGTGTCTCTCCTTAGGAACAGCTCAACTCAGCTGCGTTTCCAAATGTTTGATGCGTTTCTGAACCAGATCAATGTGCATGCGGGCGTGATAGGCCGTTTGGCGATAGGCCGGAGGCAATTTTAACTGCGAAATCCGGTGATCTACTTCTTCCAGCTCTTCGGACATGCCCGTCAATTCCTCTGCTGTGCATTTCGGCCCCATCTGTGCCTCAATTTCACGGATGCGCCCGTAGTGCTTCCACACCTGCCAGCCGCGGAAATAGGCGTAAATCATTGGCAACACCCGCAGAAGCGGTAGCAGCAAGAACAGGATGGGCAAGGTTAGCAGGAACAATCGATTGACCTGCGCCGCCATCCAATAGGGCAACAGGCTGTGCCAGGTGCTTGGCCCGTCTTCGATCAACTGTCGCGCCACGCTGTTTTCCGGGATGCCAATGCCACGTGGCTCCGGGAAAGTGCCACGCGGAGTCAGCACATCATGCCCGCGATGCAGTTCTTTAGCCGCCATGGTCAGCCGGTTGACCAATGCCGGATGCAAATTGGGGTCAATCACCAGCTGCGCTTTAAGGGCCAGCAATTGCCGCGTCTCAGTGGGTTGTACCGGGTTCAGTGAGACCCCTCCCGTGGGCACTTCCACCAGGTCTGCATAGTCCAAATGCCGGGCAATCGCATTGGTGTAGGACAGGTGTAAAATGTCGATGTCGTCATACCCAAAGGCCTGTCGTAGGTACGGCGCTTCGATGCTGCTGACAAAAAACGCCATGTCGATGTCACCGGCCCGCAACGCAAATATGGCTTGCGAGAAGCCCAGATCAACCAGAGTGTTTGCCCCCTTTGCCATGCCAACAGCGGATTGGAAGTCAGAAAAAGCCACCGCTGTCCCTGAGCCTGTTTTGCCGGCGGCAATTGTGAGATCGCGCCACAAAGCCGGGTTTGACGGAATATCATGACCGCTATGCGCCAGGAAAATCATCGGCTCATAAAACACGCCACCAATCGATTCTGCGGTGCCATCAACCACACCCACACCAGCTTGCAAAAACGCCGCATCAACCAGATTGCCAGACATCATCTCCGCGTTGTCCACGGAGCCATTGGTGTGCACAATCTGCACATCAATGCCGTCACGGGCCAGCACCTCCTGATACCGTTCCGCCATAAGCGTGTAGGCACCGCCTTGTGTCCCTGCCGCCAGTCTTACCGTGTTTGGAGGGAGTAACATAAACAGCACCAAGGACACACAAACGGCGAGGCTCAAGGTGGTGATGAATATCCAAAGTCGCATGGTAAAGCTGCCAAAACATTCCGATTTTTGCGACGGTATCCCCCCATCGCGTGGCAAACAAGTGCCCAGACCGTCGCGCAGCAAAAAGCCCGCAACCATGTGGCGCGGGCTCATGTCTTACTGATGTGGTGGCGCTTACTGTTCGCAGACGCCCACAAGTTCTTCATATTGTGTGGTGATCCAACCCAGCGCTTGCTGTGGGTCGCGGTCGTCAATCCGGCGCGTGATGCGGCTGAACACAGCGGCAGAGCGGCTGTCGTCCACCATCGCCACAGATTGGCTGGTGATCACGGTTTCATACACAAAGAAGGCAATGGCTACCAACAGGATGCCGCGCAAAACACCAAAGATAAAACCAAGCCCCTGGTCAATGCCGCCAAGCGCAGATCGCTGCACGATGGAGGAAAACAGCGGTGTGAACAGCGAAACCACAATCAGCGCCAGTGCAAACACACCGGCAAAGGCGGCGATGATCGACAATTCACAGCTGTCGGACAAATATTGCCCCAAAACCGGAATTTCTTTGACCATCGGTTGTAATGTGCCGGCAAACATAAAGGCCAAAATCGCGGCGGCGATCCACCCTGCGATGGCCATGCCTTCGCGCACAACACCTCGGCTATAGGCCAGCAGCGCTGAAACGATGATCACACCTGCGACCACGGCATCGATAATTGTGAAGCCTTCCATGTATTCTCGTCCCCTTTGACCGCCCCCGGCCAGATTTTCACTTTTTAACTCTCGGCCTGTCAGCCCGCTCCGAATACCTCTCCCACAAAGCTTGCCAAATCCCCAATGCGGTTGAGATTGATACCTTCAACTTTCGCGGATTTGCCACCTTTCGGAGCGATTGCGGACGTGAAACCAAGTTTTTGGGCTTCTTTCAACCTATTTTCCGTCTGACTGACCGATCTGAGGGCCCCGGAGAGGCTGATTTCGCCAAAAACCACGGTCTCGGCGGGTAGGGCGCTGTCCTCGCGCGCGGAGATCAGCGCACAGGCCACCGCGAGATCCGCTGCCGGTTCGGAAATTTTCATGCCGCCAGCCACGTTCAGATACACATCCAACCCGGCAAAGGGAATTCCGCAGCGTGATTCTAGCACCGCGAGAATCATCGCCAACCGTCCGCTGTCCCAGCCCACAACCGTGCGGCGGGACTGGCTGTGCGGCGAGGGTGCGACCAAAGCCTGCAACTCGATCAACACGGGGCGTGTGCCTTCAATGCCAGCAAACACCACGCTGCCGGGGCTTGGCGCACCGCGATCTGCCAGGAACAGTGCACTTGGGTTGGCCACTTCGG
Organism: Shimia sp.; assembly: GCF_049116215.1. Lineage (GTDB taxonomy): Bacteria > Pseudomonadota > Alphaproteobacteria > Rhodobacterales > Rhodobacteraceae > Shimia. The sequence goes on from NZ_JAGDZB010000004.1 coordinate 225,517, forward strand.
CCAGACCACGACCGGTCATTTCAAACACGCCAATTTCATCCGCCGGACCAAAGCGGTTTTTCACAGCGCGCAGAATCCGGAACTGATGTCCGCGCTCGCCTTCAAAATAGAGCACTGTATCCACCATGTGTTCCACCACGCGGGGACCGGCGATCTGCCCTTCTTTGGTCACGTGCCCGACCAGAACAATCGCCATGCCTTTGCGTTTGGCAAAAGCGGTCAACTCATGTGCGGCTGCGCGCACCTGACTGACAGAGCCGGGCGCGCTGGCAACAGAGTCGCTCCACATGGTTTGAATGGAATCGATGATCGCCAATTGCGGCTTTTCAGCTTCCAACGTGGTCAGGATATCGCGCAGGTTTGTGTCGGCAGCCAACAAAACCGGACTTTCGGTCAACCCCAAACGCTGCGCCCGCATCCGCACTTGTGCACTGGCTTCTTCGCCGCTTACGTAAATGGTTTTTACGCCTTGCCGTGCAAATCGGGCCGCCGCTTGAAGCAGCAACGTGGATTTACCAATCCCCGGATCACCGCCTACCAGAATGGCGCTTGCGGGCACCAGCCCGCCGCCCAAAACACGATCAAGTTCTTTCACGCCACTTAAGGTGCGCGGGGGAGGGGCCTCCTCGGTGCGCAGATCGGACAGTTCAATGCGCCGCCCTTTTCCCGTGCCCAGCGATGATCCTGATGGGCCAGCGCCAAACGGCGCCTCTTCCACAATGGTGTTCCATTCGCCGCAGCCTTCGCATCGACCGGACCATTTGGAAAACTGTGCGCCACAACTGGAGCAATTGAATTGGGTTTTGCTTTTTGCCATGTTCTCGTTTTGGACCACTACCGCTTGCGGGTCAAATGACTAATCGCCAGCGAGGCCAAAACGCAGGCGGAAAATAGGTACAATCCCCACCCGGTTTCCACTGTGACCCGACCGGCGCCTTTCACAATCACAACATATAGTGCGATCAAAAACACATCTGCCATGGCCAGTTTGCCCAGCCATTCCAGCGCCGGCAGCACCTTGCGCCGCATCATGCCAAATTGAATCAGCGCAAGCCCGATCACCTTCATATACGGCGCAAAAATGGCCAGAAAGGTTACAAGCAACGCCAGCGCGACGTCCGTGTCCCACAACGACTGTAGGCCGGACACAATCGAAATCTCGCTCAACCCAAACAGTGGCAACAGCCCGGCCCGCATCAATGGTGCAAACCAAGCGATGGGAAAAAGGATCAGCAAAGACAGATTGCACAGGCGCAAAGCGTGGGTCATGGCGTTAGAGCTATGCGCAACCTTTGGTCAACGCAAGCTGTGACCTTCGGGGAATTTTGTACCTCGCTTCCCGCCGACATCCTATTCTTGGAGGTTGCCTCACCGCCGCAAAACCACACGATGGCCGATCCGTTTAGGCGTGCGGCACCGAACTTTCCTGAACCCGATTTGCGCCATTTCCGTTTCTAACGCAGCACAGCGGTGAAAGTCTTTGGTTGCGACACCTGCGCGCTCCTAATCTTGCAGAGCCAAGTTCAGAAACTGCACAAACGGTCCGATCAAATAATCCGCCAATGTCATCTCTCGACCCGTAAAAACAAGGTGCACCGGCATGTCGTTGGTCAAGTTCAGGTAATCCCCCATTTCCTGACGCAGGTGATTTTGGTCCTGCGCGTTCATCACCGCGACCCCGTCATAGCCCACAACCGCGTTGTTCTGATCGCGCCGGGCTTCCGGTGACAGGGATGTCAGCGTGACGCGCACCTTAGGATGGTTGCGCTGCGGCAGGCCGGTCACGGTCAAATAGCCCTGCATCCCAACCCGGAGTTGGTCGATGGTCTGCGGATGGGCAAGGAAGGCCACATCCAATGTGTCCGACGCGCGCGCCAACGTCATAACTGTGTCGCCTTGCGCAATCACCATGGCCGCTGTGTCATAGGGCAGAGACGCCACGATGCCATCATCCGGTGCACGGATATCTGCCTGATCGATCTGCGCAGACAGCCGCAACATCTGAAGCCGTAGGCGCGGGATCGCCTCCTCCAGTTGCGCCTGCCGGTCCAGAATATTCTGGCGGAACTCCAACTTGTCACGGGCCAGCTGCAGCTTGGCCTGTGTGGCTTGGCTGTCCAAAGACGCTATCTCCGCCTGTTCTCGGGCAAGACTGGCTTGGATGTCGAGAATGCTCTCCTTAAGGGCGTCGGTTTCGGCTGTGCGCAGGGCGCCCCGATTTGCCAAAGTTGTGTAGCGGTCCAGACAGGCCTGCATCGAGGTCTGCCGGTTTGTGAGGTGTTGCAGGCTGGCGTGATGGCGCTCTGCGCGCTGCCGTAAGGAAATCTCCAATTGATGTGTCATATCGGTGCGCAAAGTCAAAACGTCCCGCCTGACCTGCATGCGCTGTAAGGCCAGCTGCGTTTGAGGCGCCAACAGACCAGCCTGTTGCGCCGTCAAGTCGCCGTCTAAAGCCGACCGCAGCGCGGTGCGCTCTTCTTGCATCGGCGCCAAAGTGGCCTGCATCTCACCTAGCTCGGCTTCAGCGTCCGATATGTCCAGTTGCATGAGAATTTGGCCTTTGGTGACTGTGTCATGAGGCGCAACAAGAACCTTGGCGATCTTGCCGCCAAAGCGGTGCTGAATGTCCAGGCTGGGCTTACGTGTGTGCAAGTGGCCACTTGCCGAGACCGACGTCGCAAGCGGCACAAGACAGGCCCAAAGACCCCAAATGGCCAGGACACACACAATGGTGTAGAGCCCGATCCGGAGCGGTTGGGTGACCTGAGGTGGCAGACCTCCATCAGACCTGGGGGACATGTGGGCCATCTCTGTACTCAATGTGCCGTCATCCCATTGAGCGGTTTGACGGCTGTGGAAAGTGCGGCGCGGTAAACCGATTGCCCGTCTCGGTTTTGCACGTCAAAGTCCTCGCTTAACTGGGAGAGCATGGCAATTGCGGCTTCGTCACGTGGAAGGTTTGACATGTTGGCCTCCGGTTGCCGCATCAGGTGTGCGACTCGCTGCACAGTTTTATCTGCCTGTGTTGTTCGGTTTTCCGTCAATGAGATTTCACACCGGTGGTCGTTGAGGAATCGAAACAGAAACACCGCCGTGCGTTGCGTGTCACGCGGGCCATCCTCCAGAGCCAGATTAAACAGTTCGCTGGCAATCAGTTCTGCCCGCTGTGACAGCGTGGCATCATTGCTACGGGAAAACTGTGCCCCAACCCAATCGGTGACGTCTTGCAAACTGGCACTCAAAATCGGCACTTCCAGCCGGCGGCGACCGCTGCTCATCCGGCCCAAAACGTCGCTCCGCGGGCCAAAGTCTGCCAAACGCCCCTTGTCGAGCGCCAACACGTGATCGGCCAGGCCCATGAGCCCTGATCGGTGGATGACCATCACAATAGTGGTGCGCTGCTTTTTGAGACGGGCAAGAACCGCGCACAATTGCCTCTCACCGGCCGCATCTAACAAAGCGTTGGGTTCATCCAAAAACAGGTAGCGCGGTTGATGAAAGATCGCCCGGGCCAGTGCCACGCGTTGCTTTTGCCCCGCTGACAACACAAACGGTGAGGCGCCAATATCTGTGTCATAAGACTGTGGCAGAGCCGAAATTAAGCCATGCACCCCGGCTGTCTGTGCCGCCGCGATCACCCGCTTGTCGTTTGGATCAGTGGCAAAGCCACAGATGTTGTCTGCGAGGGTGCCGTGAAACAGCTGTGCCCGTTGCGGCAGATAGCCAATATGAGCGGTTTGGCTGTCTGTCGGCAGCGTATCGACTGCTGTTTCGTCCAGCCAGACGGTGCCAATGGGGCAGGGCGTCACCCCGGCAAGTGCCTCTAAAAGCGTGGATTTGCCACTGCCGGAGGCGCCAACAATGGCAAGGCAGCTGCCTGGAGAGAGGGAAAAGCTGATCCGATCGAGGCGCGGCAGTGCGCCGCCGCCTCTGGGCGAGATCAGTCCTTCACATTTTAAGGCACCGCCCAACCCGTCAATTTCTGTGCCGGCCGGGGGCAGGCACACTGGCAATTCGCGCAAAGAAGCCATGCTTTGTCTGGCGTGTTTCAGGTCATGTATGCTGGCAAAAACCGCCTCAAAACTGCCAACAGTTTTGGTGAGGATCAAACTGGCAGCAATCATGCCCCCTGCGCTCAATGCGCCTTCCACCACCAATGCGGCCCCAAGGCTCAGTGCCAAGAGCTGTGTCAAGCTACGCAAATAAGTCTCCAGACTGGTGGTCGCGACACGCCTCGGGGTCATTTGATCCTGTAGGTGGCTGCGGTTTTTTTTGGCGGCAAAGAAGCGCTGGAACAGGTTTTGGCTCAGGCCGGAGAGGGCGGGGTGGGCTGACACTTTCTGCGCGTCGCGCATTGCGCAGGATTCGTGGTCTTGGGCCGCACGCAAGGAAGAGCGCAGGCCGGCACCCGTGATGTGCGACGTCAATCGAATGGCTGCGGCCAGCGCGATCAGCGCCGCAGCAAGGGCCGCAAACCAGGGATGGATCAGCCACAGAACCAAGGTGAACACCGGCAACCACGGCAGGCTGAGTACCGCGCGGGCCGCCGGACCTTCTAAAGCGGTGTTGATGTCGTTGACCTGTGCCAACAGTGGCTGTCGATGATTGAGCGGTTGGGCGAGGACCATCGGCGCGCAGAGCCGTTCGCACCAGCGGGCCGTGCGTTGCAGGCTGGTGTCGCGCAGCCCATCCACGAAGGACTGGAGCATAAGTGCCGTTGCGGCGATGCTCAGCAGCAAAAGTAAAGTTTGCAAGTTTCCGGTGGGCAAGACTCGGTCCAGCACCTGCATCATAAAAATCGGGCTGACCAAGATAGCCAGGTTCGAAATTGCACTCAGCACAAGCAACGGCGTGATCAGCCGGGTGATTTCATGCAGGGGCGCGCTCGTGGGTCCCGGCGCAGGTCCGTCGGTGGGGGCGACATGTGTTGACTTGGTCATGGTCACCTCACAGCAGGAAGTTGCTTTCATCCAGATCGCTGGGATCAACGGAATTGAGGATCAGCCTGTCGCCGCTATCCCCGCCGGTCAGACTGCTGAGATCGATGACGGTGGCCCATCCCTGATCCTGGATGTGGGCGGCTAGATCGCTGTATTGAAGGCCGTAGCTACTGAGATCGATGACGTCGTGGTCCACCTCAAAGTCATGGATCATGTCGCGGCCGCCGCCAGCCTGGGTGACAAAAGTGTCGGCATTGCCGTCTTTCCACCAATTGCCGCCCCAAAGATGATCGTTGCCGCTGCCTCCGTGAAGCGTGTCGGCACCGGTGCCGCCCACCAGCTTGTCGGTCCCGGACCCGCCATCAAGCGAGTCGTCTCCAAGGCGCCCGTGCAGAAAATCCCGCCCGGCATCGCCATGGCCCACATCATCGCCGGCACCAAGGATGACCTTATCGTCACCGCTGCCGCCTGAGGCCGTGTCATCCCCGGAGCCGCCAAACACCTTGTCGTTGCCACTGTCGCCATACAGCAAGTCGTCATCTTTGCCCCCTTGCAAAGTGTCGTCGCCGCCGCCGCCATGAAGGGTGTCGTCCCCGTCACCACCGCGCAGCTTGTCGTTGCCACCCTCGGTGCCGGTGATGGCAGGGTCGCGGATGAGCACTGTGCCGTCCGGATCAACCGGTGCAAAGGGATCGGGCGCGCGCGGATCCACCGCACCGTCGTTGCTGCCTGTGCTTTGTGCCTCCGCCATAAACTCGGCATAGGCGGCGCCATCGGCCCAATCAACTTCTACACGGTAAATAGCGCCTGAGGCTCCGGTGCTCCCATCCAGATCATGGTCGCCGCGGTTCAGGCCAAAGTAGAGATTGCCGTCCCCATCCAAAAAAACTGCGCCATAGGCCCCTTTGGGCATGCCGGCTGTCATCCCGTCATCGTAAAGCGTGGCAGTGATGTCGATGCTGGTGATTTGGGGGGCGCCGCCATTGGGCACATCTGACAGGTCGATGCGATGCACGGCCCCCGCCTCGCCATTGCGCCCCGGAGATTCCACCGCGTAAAAGGCACCGTCCTTGGCATTAAAGGCCACATCATAAGTGCGGCCGCCAAACAGGCCATTGGGCAGGTCAAAACTTGTCGATACCGGATTGCCACTGGCATCCAGAGAATTCACATCAATCATGGTGACACGGTTCAAGCTGCTCTGGAAAGTCCAGAGATTGCCTGCGTCATCAAAATCGCCAACATAGTCCGCCACCGGGGTTTCCCCCACCCGATAGGCGTGATCCTCGGCATCCACCATGACAAGGTCGCGGATCGAGACAGGATTGCCAAGTGCATCCACTCCGTTGGCCTTGGCGATACCATAGATCAGATCGTCCTCGGTGTTGAAGCCAATGGCATTGATGCGCAAGCCGGTTGGGTCTCCTGCGAGTTCATATTGCTCGGATTCCGGATCAAAGACGTTCAATTGCCCGTCGATCATCTGGAACAATTTGGATTGCCCAGGCGCAAAGGCCGCCACTTCTACCGTATCGCCGCCAAGGCTGACGTCCTTGAGATAGCTGAAGATTGGCCCGTCCATATTGATGTCAGGTCCACTGTTTTCCGGCGGCACCTCCCGCAGGGTTAATCCTCCGGCATCGCCGTTGCCACTCACGTCAAAGGTATGGGTTTCAAACACACCGGAGGTGGTGGAAACGGTGCCAATCACCTCGCCATTCCACAGCACCTCGACGCTGCCACTGGTGGCCCCCCCCGCCAAATTGGCCGCCAATTCGAAGCTGATGGTGTAAGTCTCACCTGCCTGCGTGGCGACGGATTGGGACAGCGCGCCCTCGGCACCCGCATGCCAACCAGCCTCGGCGAGTTGCCCCAATGTTGCGGCGCCTTTTGCGCCACCAGCTAGCAGATTGCCGTCTTGCAGGTCGCCATAGACCAGATCATCGCCGCTTCCCGCATTCACCGTATCTGCGCCCAGACCACCCAGGGCCAGATCATCACCAGATTCCAGATTGAGCACATCATTGCCCGCGCCGCCGTCCACCGAGTCGCGCCCGGTGCCCGCGTTCACGGTATCCACGCCAGCCCCGGACATCAGACTGTCATTGCCGCCGTTGCCCAACACCACGTCATCCCCTGCGCCTGTGCTGATCACATCATCATAGGCGCGGTTTTCGGCATCGCCGTTGCTGACAATGGCGTCCGGGTTATACACCCAGCGCCCGTCAACAAAGACCCACTCGCGTCCAACCATGTCGCCTGCAACAAGGTCATTGCCATCCCCGGAGGTCAGCGTGTCGCTGCCCGCGTGGCCGTTGACACTGTCAACGCCGTCGCCCGTGGTGATGCTGTCGTCGCTGGTTGTGCCCACAACTGAAGTGACCGGCGGCTGCGGCTCGTTCTCTGACATACCCGAACTACCTTTTACCAAAACACAGCGAACATTGTGAGAACAAAAGGTTAGGGAAAGGTAAATCAGCCTAGGACAGAGTTGCGAAATTTCGCTAAAACTGTGGTGATGTCGCTAGCGCACCGCCTCAATCGGCCCCTCTGCTGAGCCGGAAATAAACTGCGTCAGATAGGGATCGCCGCTGGCGTCCATCTGGCTCACCGGGCCGGTCCATTGGATCACCCCGCCGTGCAGCATCGCCACGTTGTCGGCAATTGCGCGCACCGAGCTCATGTCATGGGTGATGGTCATCGCTGTCGCGCCCATCTCCACCACAATCTCGCGGATCAAGTCATTGATCACACCGGACATAATGGGATCAAGACCAGTGGTCGGCTCGTCAAAAAAGATGATCTCTGGCTCCGCCGCAATGGCGCGGGCCAGGCCGACACGTTTCTGCATCCCGCCGGAGAGTTCAGACGGGTAGAGGTCGGCCACATCAGGCGTCAAACCCACCCGCCGCAGCTTCTCAATGGCGATCTCACGGGCCTCGTCTTTGGGACGTTTCAAGCTGCCCCGCAGCAGGCGAAATGCCACGTTTTGCCAAACCGTCATACTGTCAAACAGCGCGCCGCCCTGAAACAACATGCCAAAGCGCGCCAGAAAGGCATCACGGTCGCCTTGGGTGGCGTTCTGCCCATCCACAGTGATCGTGCCGCTGTCCGGCGTGATCAAACCGAGCACCGACTTCAACATCACCGATTTCCCGGTGCCGGACCCGCCAATGATCACCATCGAACTGCCCTTGGCAATCTTCAGGTTCACCCCTTGCAGCACCCGTTTGGGGCCAAAGCGTTTATGCACGTTGTCAAACTGGATCATGAGGCAAAAAACAGACTGGTGAGGATGAAGTTGGCCGCCAGGATCATCACCGCCGCGGCTTGCACGGAGCTTTTGGTGGCCCGACCAACGCCCTGCGCGCCACGGCCAGAGTGCATGCCCGCGTAGCAGCCCATCACGGCGGCAATCCCGCCAAACACCGAGCCTTTTACAAGGCTCGACACAATATCGTTGAGCTGCAGGAAGTCGGCGGTGTTGCGAATATAGGTTGCGGGATTGAACCCCAGCGTTTCGGTGGACACCAGAAAGCCGCCGTAGATGCCGATGACGTCGCCAATGCCGACCAACGCAGGCACCACCAGAACGGCAGCCATCACACGCGGGGCGACAAGGTATTTCATCGGGTGGGTTGATAACGTCACCAGAGCATCAATCTGCTCGGTTACCTTCATGGTGGCAATCTCGGCGGCAATCGAGCTTGTGACCCGCGCGGCCACCATCAGGCCCACCAAAACCGGGCCGAGCTCACGCACCATGCCAATCGCCACAATCTGTGGCACAACGCTTTCCACGGAAAACCGCGAACTGCCGTCATAGATCTGCAAGGCCAACGCGCCACCGGTGAAAATCGCGGTCAAGCCGACCACCGGCAGGCTCAGCCAGCCAATGTTGAATAATGCGCTGAGAAACTCTCGGCCATAAAACGGCGGGCGGAAAATATGACTCAACGCGCCCCAGACAAACAGCACCACCTCCCCAAAAGAGGTGAACAGTGCGATCATGCTGCGCCCAATGGCATTTAAAGGAGCCACAATCAGCTTCATGAAGATTTGTACCGCCGCTGATAGCGTTGGCCCATTGAGGTCAGAATTTCATAGCCAATGGTGCCGGCCGCATCCGCCAATGTGTCGACGGTTTGGTGTTGCCCAAGCAGCTCGACCTCACGTGGAATGTCGGACAGGTCAGTCACGTCGATGCCAATCAGGTCCATGGAAATCCGGCCAATCAACGGGCAGCGATCTTCGCCAGCAAAAGTGGCAACCTTACCGCTCATCGCCCGCAAAATGCCGTCGGCATAACCCGCCGCAAGCGTGGCCACTTTGCTGTCACGCTCTGCAATCCAGGCATTGCCATAGCCCACGCTTTCACCTTCGGCCACGTCGCGCACCTGAATCACTGGGAGGCGCAGGCTGGCCACCGGTGTGGCGTCCACAAACGGCATGCCGCCATAAAGCCCCACTCCCGGACGGGTCAGATCAAAGTGATAGTCGTCACCCAGCAGGATACCACCGGTTGCTGCAAGCGAGCGTGGCACATCCAGCCCATCGGTCATCTCTTTAAACGCGGCGAGCTGCTGCGGGTTCATCGGATGTTCGGGTTCATCAGCACAGGCCAGATGCGACATGATCAAAGTTGGCCCGCGCTGCAACACCAGCTCTTTCACCGCTTCCCATTCCGGCGCTTCCAGACCCAAACGGTTCATGCCAGTGTCCAGCTGCACGCCAAACGGATGCGCTGGCAGCGCCTCGACATGGCGCACAATCTGATCCACCGAGTTCAGCATCGGAGTCAGGTGCATGTCGCTGATCATATCGGTGTCGCCGCGCATGTGACCGCCAAAGATGTTGATCTCAGGGTCCGGGCCGACAGCCTGACGCAGGCTTGCGCCTTCTTCGGCGGCGGCGACAAAGAAGCGGGTCACACCGGCGCGCATCAAAGCCCGCGCCACGCGGTCCGCGCCAAGCCCGTATCCGTCCGCTTTCACCACCGCTGCGGTGGTCACTTCCGTCTGTGCATCCAACGCCCGCCAGTTGTTGATCAGGGCGTCGAGGTCGATTGTCAAAGTTGCAGTAGCCATGACGGTGTTTGTTGACGCCTGACCCTGCGAGGTCAAGGCCAAAGGCGGTGCGTTTTTCCCCGTTGCCGCGAACTGTGGCTTAACAATAGACGATTGCGGCGCATCCGAAATACGCACCTCCGCAAAACAGTCGCGATACCGACAATATACCTACGTGCAAATTGCCGCCAAAACCTCAGGTTAACGCGGCGATTCGAATTGTCTTGGGTGGGGCTTAAAACTCGTCGCCGCCGCCTTGCTGCCAAGGCTGCACAAGATTGCCAAAACGGGTATATTGTCCCTCAAAGGACAGCTCCACTGTGCCAATTGGACCGTGGCGCTGCTTACCAAGGATCACCTCGGCTTTGCCGTGCAAGCGCTCCATGCGTTCTTGCCATGCGGCCATCTCATCCAACCGGTCATCAGACGGCTTTTCCCGTTCAACATAGTACTCTTCGCGGAACACAAACATCACCACGTCCGCATCCTGCTCAATCGAACCAGATTCCCGCAAGTCGCTGAGTTGTGGGCGTTTATCGTCCCGGCTTTCCACCGTACGCGACAGCTGGGAGAGGCCAATCACCGGAATATTGAGCTCCTTGGCAATCGCCTTCATACCCATGGAAATCTCACCAATCTCCTGCACCCGGTTGTCGGCGGTACCGCGACACAGCTGCAAATAGTCGATGATCAGCAGGTCCAGACCATGGGTCCGTTTCAGGCGTCGCGCCCGGGCTGCAAGCTGCGCAATCGGCAGGGCAGGGGTGTCATCGATGAACAGCGGACAGGCCTCAAGGTCCTTTGCCGCTTGAACAAATCGCCGAAACTCCTCTTCGGTCATGTCCCCTTTACGGATCTGCTCAGACGGGATTTCCGCCGCCTCAGACAGAATACGCGCCGCCAGCTGTTCCGCCGACATTTCGAGGCTACAGAAGGCCACCACGCCGCCTTCAACCGCGCCTTCGCTGCCATCCGGTTTGACGCCTTTTTTATAAGCCTTTGCCACGTTAAACGCGAGGTTGGTCGCAAGCGATGTTTTCCCCATCGACGGACGTCCCGCGAGGATCAAAAGGTCCGAAGGGTGCAGGCCGCCAAGCTTCTTATCCAAATCCGTCAGGCCGGTTGAAATCCCCGCCAAACCGCCATCTCGCTGGTAGGCTGCGTTGGCGGTGTTCACCGCTTGGGTCACCGCTTTCAAAAAGCTGACATACCCACGCTCAGAGGTGCCTTGTTCGGACAGCTTATAAAGCGCCTGTTCCGCCTCAACAATCTGCTCTTTTGGCTCCAGCTTGATGTCCGCTTTCTTGGCTTTGGATGCAATGTTGTTGCCCAGATCAATCAACTCACGGCGCATCGCCATGTCGTAGATCATCTGCGCGTAATCCGCTGCAGCAAAAGAAGAAATTGCCGATCCAGCCAGGCGGACAAGGTAGGCAGGGCCACCCAGTTCAATCAACCCGGGATCGTCTTCCAGAAAGGCTTTCAGCGTCACCGGAGAGGCAAGATTGTTCTTTGCAATTCGGGCGGCGGCAATCTCGTAAATACGCGAGTGCACAGGCTCATAGAAATGGGTCGAGTTGATCACGGACGCCACGCGATCAAAAATGTCATTGTTGGTCAGAATGGCACCCAGAAGCTGTTGCTCAGCCTCAATGGAATGCGGCAAAACATCAAGGCCCGCAGCTTCAGTTTCACCCGTGTTGATGCTCGCGATTTCGTTCATCTCTGCCCCCAATTGCCCCACCCGACCGGTTCTAAACAGCGGTCCCAGACTGAGCAACTTGTATGTTTTTGTGGATCGCCTGTGGATAACTTCGCCCGCCCCGATATTGTCAGGGCGGGCGTCGATGCGTCAACATCTTGTGCTGTTGAGGCTGATCAGAGCGTCAACATGGTCGGTTTTCCGCCGAAAGGCTCAGGAGCCCTTGCGAGCTTCTTGCCACGCGCGCGGGTCTTTGAGGAAGGACTCCACTTCGTTCAGCGTCTCTTCCGAGAATGCGCCTTGCGCTTTGGCTTCCGCCAGCACGTCCCACCAGGTGCAGAGGTAGTGCAGCGCAACGCCGTGATCGCCCAGTGTCTTCTCGGTTTCCGGGAAGATGTCGTAGTAGAAAATCACCGCTGTGTTGCTACAGGTTGCGCCGGTTTCGCGGATCGCATCGACAAAGGACAATTTGGAACCGCCATCGGTGGTCAGGTCTTCCACCAGCAGCACACGCTCGCCTTCGCTCATCGCGCCTTCAATCCGGGCGTTTTTGCCGTAACCCTTTGGTTTTTTGCGCACATAGGTCATTGGCAGCGCCATGCGCTCCGCGACCAACGCGGCAAACGGAATACCTGCGGTTTCACCACCGGCGATGTTGTCAAACGCCTCAAAACCCGCTTCACGCATCACGGTGACAGTCATGAAATCCATCAAGGTCGCACGAATGCGCGGGAAGGAGATCAGCTTGCGACAGTCAATGTAGCTTGGGCTCGGCAGGCCAGAGGCCAGCGTGTACGGCTCATCGGTGTTGAAGTTCACCGCACCAATTTCCAGCAGCATACGGGCTGTCAGGCGGGCAATTTCTTCTTTGGGCGGGAAGGCGGTTGGGATCATTTTGGTATCCTTTGGCAGCGGAAATTCTTAGTCGGCAACAGTCCAGAACACGTCATAGCCCGGATCAAACACGGTGACCGGCCCATTGGCGCTCTCGATTTTGTCTGGGAAGACAGTGGCTTGGTCGTTCTTCACAAGCGTGATGGTTTCGTCGTTCACAGGCAGGCCATAGAAGTTGGGACCATTACGGCTGGCAAACCCGTCCAGCTTGTCCAGCGCGTCGTCTTCTTCAAACACATGTGCCAAAAGCGCCATAGTGTTGGTCGCAGTGAAACAACCGGCGCAGCCACAGGCGCTTTCTTTGTCGCCATCCAGATGCGGTGCGCTGTCGGTGCCGAGGAAGAAACGCGCATCGCCAGAGGTTGCCGCCGCACGCAGTGCCAAACGGTGCTCTTCGCGCTTGGCCACAGGCAGGCAATAATAATGCGGTTTGATGCCGCCCACGAGGATGTGGTTGCGGTTGATGATCAGGTGGTGCGTGGTGATTGTTGCGCCCAGATCGGTCGCATGATCCTGCACATAGGCAACACCGTCTTTGGTTGTGATATGCTCCATAATCACGCGCAAGCCCGGCGTGGCTTTGCGGATCGGATCTAACACGCGGTCGATAAAAATCGCCTCGCGGTCAAAAATATCGATGTCGTGGTCTGTGACCTCGCCATGAACACACAGTGGAAGGCCGATCTCGGCCATTTTTTCCAGCGATGCGCGCACGTTTTTGAAATCTGCAACGCCGCTGGCGGAGTTGGTGGTCGCGCCGGCCGGGTAAAGTTTGACTGCTTTGATCAGTCCGGTCGCATGGGCCGCCGCAATGTCTTCTGGATCGCTGTCTTCAGTGAGATACAGCGTCATCAATGGCTCAAAGCCCATGCCATCTGGCAGAGCGGCCATAATACGATCTTTATAGGCAGCGGCCTGCGCACCGGTCACAACCGGCGGCACCAGGTTGGGCATGATGATCGCACGGGCAAAATGGCGGGCTGTTTCTGGCAGGACAGCTTCCAGCATCGCGCCATCGCGCAGATGCAGATGCCAGTCATCGGGGCGGGCAATGGTCAGATTTTGGGTCATAGGCGCGGCTTACACAAAGCCGCGACCAGTGGCTAGTCTTTGTACGCAAAACTTAGCGGTTTTGCGCCGGTTTTAGCTCGCCAAGCGCCCTTGATCGGCATCTTGTACAAGCGCGTTTAAGTGGCGCAGGTATCGCGGTTCTTTCAGGCGCCGCGCGACGTTGGCACAGAGCAAGGCGGTGACAAATGGACGTTTCCTTTGTGACACCTTTTGCAAGAGACGATCCAGATACGGCACATGGGCTCTCCGCGCTCGGTATAGCTTGTAAAAGGCCGCCCGACTCAATGTGCCCGCGCCTGCTTTCACCAACACCCGATACAAAATCTGCATCTCCAACAGGTCTTCCTCCGGAGTGGTGCCCAAATGTGGCGTTGGTAGCAAAACCGTATTTTCGCGCGCAAAAAGAGCGGCATGAACGGCGTCCATGGCTTGGGTTGGGTCGTAAATCACAAAACAGCGGTCCGCCGTGGCGGCCATATCAGGTGCAAAGCCATACTGTCCGTCAAAAGCAATTTTGCGAGAGTTTGGAAAACGCTTGTCCCAGCCCGCCAATCGCGGTGAAAGGGTGGCTTGTGGTCGCACCGTCACAACCTGCGCATCGGTTGCCACAATCGAATAGGCGGCGGCGGCATAGCCACAGGATCCGGCACCGTAAAACACCACCTCATCAAACTCGTCAAAGAAGCCGTCATCAGACAGGCGATCAAAATAGGCAATCACCTCGGGATCGCGAAACCAGGTGTCGCCATCGCTCAAGACACAAAGGTGCGACCACCCCAACTCGCGTACCAGTTCCCACCCCAACGGATGGCCCGTGTCCTTGCGTTTTTGAATACTCTCAATGGTTTCAAAGGTGACCAGAAGGACAGGTTTGTCCTCCACTAAGGTTGCCCAGTGGCGTTTTCCCAGCGGTTGAAAGTGCCCATGCGAATCTGCAACGTGCTCCAATTGCGCGAGCCATTCATCCCGTGACAATCCAAGCATCGGCGTGTCAAAGCCGTTTGCGGTGTCCTGCATCTCGATGTTTTTCCTTACGCCCCTGGCCTTTATGGCCTGATGATCTGGCCCTGTTTGGTGGCCTTTGCGGGAAAGATATAGACCATTTGCGGCGAAAATTGGGAGCGCTTTGCGTTTTCTACAACTTTTGTCGCGGGGGCAAACGCTTGACGTGGGCTAAGCTCCAATGCAGCGTGACCGGAGCATTTTTAGCCAAAGGCGCCCCTATGCAGGACATCGAGAGCATCGACAATATTCAACGGCTTCTGGCAGAAGAAGGCTACGTATGTGGTCGGCCGCTGGCGACGGTTGTTTTTCTGGCACTGCGCTTGGGGCGACCGATTTTCCTAGAAGGCGAAGCCGGGGTTGGAAAAACTGAAATTGCCAAGGCGCTTTCCGCTGCTTTGGGGCGCAGCCTGATCCGATTGCAATGTTACGAAGGCCTTGATGCCTCCAGCGCGGTGTATGAATGGAATTTCGCTGCTCAGATGGTGGCCATCCGCACTGCTGAAGCCAGCGGTGTGGCGGATCGCTCCGTATTACAGGAAGAGCTGTTTGGCCCGGAGTACCTTGTCGAGCGCCCTTTGCTAAAGGCAATGCGAGCAGACTCCGCCGGTGCGCCAGTACTGCTAATAGATGAGCTTGATCGCACGGATGAGCCGTTTGAGGCCTTCCTATTGGAGGCGCTCAGCGATTTTCAGGTTACGATCCCGGAAATCGGCACCATCAAAGCGCCTGAACCTCCAATTGTGATTGTCACCTCCAATCGGACGCGAGAGGTGCATGACGCGCTGAAGCGTCGGTGCCTGTATCATTGGGTCGACTATCCAGATTTTGATCGGGAAATGGCAATTTTGCGCGCCCGCGCTCCGGAAGCCGCGGAGAGTCTTAGCCGGGAAGTGGTGGCCTTTGTGCAGCGTTTGCGCACCGAGGACCTCTTTAAAAAACCCGGTGTGGCCGAGACCATCGATTGGGCCAAGTGTTTGTTGGCTTTGGATGTTTTGACGCTTAGTCCGGAGGTGATTGCCGATACTTTGGGCGCGGTGCTTAAATACCAGGACGACATTGCAAAGCTGCAAGGCTCAGAAGCCAAACGTCTCTTGGACGAGGCGCGCGCTTCTCTGGAACCTGCGTGATGCTTCATTTGACCCAAAATATCTCGGAGGTTACTGGGGGCTGCCCCCCCGGTGCGCTGGATGGCTGAATACCTTCCACTCGAGGTCCCTGACGATCCAAAACTGACGCAAAACATCACGTGGTTTGCGCGCGCTTTGCGCAAGGCTGGATTGCCCATTGGTCCGGGACGCGTGATTGATGCAATTCGAGCCGTCGAGGCAGCGGGGTTCACCAGCAAGCAGGATTTCTATTGGACCTTGCACGCTTGTTTCGTGTCTCGACCTGAACATCGCACCGTTTTCTCGCAGGTTTTCCGGCTCTACTGGCGTGATCCACGCTATCTGGAGCACATGATGGCGATGATGTTGCCAGCGGTGCGCGGCGTGCAAGAGGAACGCGCGGGACAAGCTGGTGAAAAACGTGCGGCTGAGGCGCTCCTTGATGGCGCCACTCAAGACCTTCCCGAAGATATTGATCAGGAGGAGGCTGGTACCGAAATCGAAATTGACGCTTCTCTAACCATGTCTTCAGAGGAGAAGCTGCGCTCACTTGATTTTGAACAAATGAGCACGGAGGAAATTGCGCAGGCGAAGCGCATGCTGTCGCGCCTGAGCTTGCCGGTCAAACCTATTTTGTCTCGGCGCACCAAATCGGATCCGCTTGGGCGCAAAATTGATTGGCGCGCCACTATGCGGCACTCCATGCGCCAAGGAGGAGACTTGTCTGGCTTGGCCCATAAAAGTCCGCGTATCCGTTGGCCCAACCTTGTGGTGATTTGCGACATCTCCGGCTCCATGAGCCAATACAGCCGCATGGTGCTGCATTTCTTACACGCGGTTGCCAATCAAAAAGGCGCCGGATGGGCAAAGGTTCACGGCTTCACTTTTGGCACACGCCTAACCAACATCACCCGTCATTTGGTAACCCGGGACGTAGACGCCGCGCTGGCGGCGGCTGGGGCGGAAGCGCAGGATTGGGAAGGCGGCACGCGGATTGGGGAGTGCCTGCACAGTTTTAACCGAGATTGGTCGCGTCGCGTTATGGGGCAGGGCGCCGTTGTTTTATTGATCACCGATGGGTTGGACCGTGGTGCGCCCGAAGCGCTGACCAAAGAGATGCAGCGGTTGCACCTGTCTTCGCGACGTTTGATTTGGCTGAATCCGCTCCTGCGGTGGGAAGGGTTTGCCGCCAAAGCACAAGGCATTCGGGCGATGTTGCCACATGTTGACAGTTTCCGCGCCGGCCATTCCATTGCTTCCATTGAAGCGTTGGCGGAGGCTTTGTCACGTCCCGACGATATAGGGGAAAAGGCACGGCTCCTAGGGGAGCTGCGTTGATGGTCCTGAGCCTGTGAAACATAAGGAAAAAGTGGACCTTGCTGTTTGGTCGAACGAGCCCCATGTTTTTTGCTCTGAGGGAGGGTGGAATGCGCCAAGAACTTGAAGGTGCGCCGGAACTGGCGCTGGATTGGTTTCGCGCAGGACGTGGGGCGGCCTTGGCCACTGTGGTTGAAACCTGGGGCTCTGCACCACGTCGAACGGGGGCGCAAATGGTTGTGTCCGGTGATGGCCAGATTGAAGGCTCGGTGTCTGGCGGTTGTGTCGAAGGTGCGGTGATGGTCGAAGCCATGGACGCGATTGAAAGCGGCAAAGGCACCTTGTTGGAATTTGGCGTAAGCGACGGCGATGCCTTCGCTGTTGGCTTGGCCTGCGGTGGCACTATCAAGGTTCTGGTCGAGCCTGTGGGAGCCGTTCTCACCGAAGACGTGCTGTCGGAATTGGTTGAGGCCCGCGCCGCGCGCAAAGCGGTGGCCTATATTGCCAATGTCGACACTGGCGGCGGCACATTGACGGAAACCGGATTTGCGGACCGCTTTCGCATGGACCGTTCTGGCGTGGAAGAAGACGGCCGCTTTGTTGCGATTCACAATCCACCACTGAGGTTGGTTGTTGTGGGGGCTGTGCACATCGCGCAGGCTTTGGTCCCAATGGCACGCCTTGCTGGTTTTGATCCCATAATCGTTGATCCACGAGCTGCGTTTGGCTCAGAGGCGCGGTTTCCTGGGGAGACTGTTGTGGAGGAGTGGCCGGATGAGGCTTTGCAGAATGTTGGCATTGATGCCCGCACCGCGATTGTTTTATTAACCCATGACCCCAAGCTGGATGATCCAGCGCTGCACATCGCTTTGAAGTCAGGCGTTTTTTATATCGGTGCCCTTGGCAGCAAGAGAACCCATGCCAAGCGGGTTGAGCGGCTTCAGGACGCCGGGCATTCGGATCAAGCCATTGTCCGCATACACGGTCCGGTTGGATTGGACATTGGCGCGGCAAGCCCGTCCGAAATCGCAGTGTCGATCCTGGCGGAGATGCTGACGGTGTTGAGGAAAAGCACATGAAGTTTGGTGCCGTGCCAGTTGAAGCGGCTCTGGACGCCGTGTTGGCGCACTCCTTGGTTGCTGGTAAAAGGATCCCCAAAGGAACGGTCCTGCAAGAAATGCACCTGCAAGCCCTAGTCAACGCAGGGTTTGAAACTGTTGTCGTGGCCCAATTGGACCATGGCGATGTGCCCGAGGATGTGGCGGCAGCCAAATTGGCGGAGGCTATGCTTGTTGGAGTTGAAGGCGTCCGAGCCACAGGTGCAGGCGCTGGGCGCGTAAACCTCTACGCTGAGGGCTGTGGCGTGATCCGCATCAACGCTGAGATCGTGCAGCAGATTAACTCGATTGACCCGATGATCACGGTTGCAACCGTGCCAGATTTTCATCGGGTTGATTCGGATGGCATGGTCGCGACCATCAAGATTATTGCTTATGCTGTACCATCTTCTGCACTGGCGGAGGCGAAAAAAATTGCGCGCGGAGCGGTGTCTTTACGGCCGCCTGTTTTTGAAACTGCAACTCTGATTGAAACCACCATTGGAGATGTTCCATCAGACAAAGGCCGTCGCGCGATGGCCGGGCGTGTCGAGCGGATGGGCATGATGCTGTCGGACAGGGTCTTGGTGCCGCACCAGGAAGAACCATTGGCGCAGGCGATCCGCTCAGCCCCCGGGGACATGATCTTTGTCCTAACAGCCTCCGCAACGTCAGATCCGCTGGATGTCGCACCGCAGGCTCTGCGGGATGCAGGTGGTCAGGTTGAGCGGTTTGGCATGCCAGTTGACCCCGGAAATCTTCTGTTTCTGGGGGGAATTGACGGCAAGCCCGTGATTGGTTTGCCCGGCTGTGCCAGGTCTCCCGCTCTCAATGGTGCGGATTGGGTTTTGGAGCGTGTGATCTGCGGAATTGAGGTGTCACATAATGATATTGCGGCCCTGGGGGTGGGGGGATTGCTAAAGGAAATCCCAATCCGTCCCATGCCTCGCGAGAAAGGCATCTAAAAAAGTCGCTTTGTGCTGCGCTTGCAGCTACGACCAATGTCTACGCCGCCTAATTAAATTGTTAAAAAAAGCGGCTTCTCAAGTTGCATGGTGGCTGCTTTACTCTTGCTCAATGACAATAGCTAAATTGGGAGGAGCCAATGTCACAGGTCACCATGACCGTGAATGGCAAAGAAATGTCCGGCGATGCCGAAGGACGCACTTTGCTCAGTCAATTTCTTCGAGAAACCCTTGGCCTGACTGGCACGCACGTTGGATGTGATACCAGCCAATGCGGCGCCTGCGTGGTGCATGTTGATGGTGTCGCAGTCAAGTCCTGCACTATGTTGGCGATGGAAGCGGAAGGCGCATCGGTTGACACAATTGAAGGTCAAGCGGCGCCGGACGGTACGCTGAATGCGTTGCAACAGGCGTTCCAAGATCATCACGGCCTTCAATGTGGGTTCTGCACGCCAGGTATGATCATGTCTGCGGCGGATCTTTTGAAAAGCAACCCGCAACCTACCGAAGCGGAAGTGCGTCACCATCTTGAAGGCAATATTTGCCGCTGCACCGGCTACCACAACATCGTGAAAGCGATCCTGGCGGCGAGTGGTCAAGATGTGAGCAGCATTGCAGCCGAGTGATCCACAGTCCCGCGTTTGAGGAGGCGCGGATTTGTGTGATTTTGATTTCAAATCGGATGTGAGAGGCTTTGGCCCGCTCTGATTTTAGGGAGGATAAACATGCCTAAGGACAATGGCATTGGCGCCAGCCCCAAGCGGCGCGAAGATGTCCGGTTTCTAAGTGGAACCGGCAATTATACAGACGACATTCAAGTCAACGGTCAGGCCTACGTACATTTTTTGCGCTCTGACATTGCCCACGCCAAAATCAATGGCATCAATCTGGACGCGGCGTCGGCTATGCCGGGGGTGATCAAGATTTTCACCGGTGCGGATTTTGAAGGTGTGGGTGGCATTCCCTGTGGCTGGCAAGTGACAGACCGACATGGCGAGCCGATGCAAGAGCCGGCGCACCCGGTTCTGGCGCAAGGCAAGGTACGTTACGTGGGGGACCAGATCGCCGCCGTTGTGGCCGAAACCGTAGAGCAGGCCCGCGACGCAGCGGAGGCGATCGAGGTCGATCTCGAAGAGCTGCCGGCTGTGGTTGATATGAAAGCCGCCTTGGAGGACGGCGCCACAAAGGTGCACGACGATCTGACCAGCAACCTGTGTTACGACTGGGGCTTTGTTGAAGAGAATAAGCCTGCGGTGGACGCCGCGTTTGAGTCGGCGGCACATGTCACAACGCTCGAGTTGCGCAACAACCGTCTGGTGGCAAACCCAATGGAACCACGTGTCGCGATTGGCGATTTTAACCGCGCAACCGGTGACAGCACGCTCTACACAACCAGTCAAAACCCACACGTGATCCGCCTTTTGATGGGCGCGTTTGTTCTGGGCATTCCGGAACACAAACTACGGGTTGTTGCTCCGGACGTTGGCGGTGGCTTTGGCACAAAGATTTTCCACTATGCCGAGGAAGCCTTCTGTACCTTTGCGGCCAAAGCCCTGAACCGTGCGGTGAAGTGGACCTCAACACGGTCTGAAGCGTTCATTTCGGATGCCCATGGGCGAGACCACGTAACCAAAATCGAGCTGGCGCTGGACGCGGACAACAACTTTACAGCGTTGCGGACTGACACTTACGCAAACATGGGCGCGTATTTGTCGACATTTGCGCCGTCGGTTCCAACCTGGCTACATGGCACGCTGATGGCGGGCAACTACAAGACGCCATTGATCTATGTGAACGTCAAAGCGGTCTTCACCAACACAGTGCCAGTGGATGCCTACCGTGGCGCTGGTCGGCCGGAAGCGACATTCCAGCTTGAGCGCGTGGTGGACAAAGCGGCGCGCGAACTGGGTGTGGACCCAATTGCCCTACGTCGTCAGAACTTTATCACCGAGTTCCCCTATGCCACCCCTGTGGCGGTGGAATATGACACCGGCGACTACCACGGCACCATGGATGCGCTTGAAAAGATGGCGGATCTGTCGGGGTTTGAGGCCCGTCGTAAGGCCAGTGAAGCTCGCGGTAAACTGCGTGGCTTCGGTGTGAACTGCTACATTGAGGCTTGCGGTATCGCGCCCTCAAATCTCGTCGGGCAGCTCGGCGCGCGCGCTGGATTGTATGAAAGCGCAACAGTTCGGGTAAACGCGACTGGTGGCCTGGTTGTAATGACCGGCTCACACAGCCATGGCCAAGGCCACGAGACCTCTTTCCCACAAGTGATTGCCGAGATGATTGGCATTGACGAAAGCATGGTCGAGATTGTGCACGGCGATACGGCCAATACCCCAATGGGCATGGGCACCTATGGCTCGCGTTCGTTGGCGGTTGGCGGCTCTGCTATGGTTCGGGCAACTGAGAAGATCATTGCCAAAGCCAAGAAGATTGCCGCGCACCTGATGGAAGCGGCTGACGCGGACATCGAACTCAAAGATGGTGCATTTTCCGTGGCTGGCACCGACAAATCGGTGGCTTGGGGCGATGTAACGCTGGCCGCCTATGTGCCGCACAATTACCCGCTTGAGGACATCGAACCGGGCTTGGAAGAGACCGCGTTTTATGACCCTGCAAACTTCACCTATCCTTCCGGTGCTTATGCCTGTGAAGTGGAGGTGGATCCTGACACCGGCAAGGTCACCATTGAAGCGTTCAACGCAGCAGATGACTTTGGCAACATCGTTAACCCGATGATTGTCGACGGTCAGGTGCACGGCGGTATTGGGCAAGGCATTGGCCAAGCGTTGCTTGAAAACGCAGCGTATGATGAGAACGGCCAGTTGCTGAGCGCGTCTTATATGGACTACGCAATGCCACGTGCCAGTGATGTGCCTTTCTACGGCGTGGACCATTCTAGCCAAACGCCTTGTACTCACAATCCGCTAGGTGTGAAGGGTTGTGGTGAGGCCGGCGCCATTGGGTCTCCTCCAGCGGTGATCAACGCAGTTGTTGACGCGTTGCGCTCCGGTGGGCATGACATTCACCATATCGATATGCCTGTGTCGCCGTCGCGCGTCTGGCAGGCGATGAACGGATAAGCGGAGGAAATATCATGTATAATTTCGACTTCGAAAAACCCTCCACGATCGCGGATGCTGTCTCTGCGCTGGGTGCCGAGGATGCGAAAGCATTGGGCGGCGGGCAGACATTGCTCCCGACAATGAAGCAGCGTCTGGCCAGCCCGTCTAAGCTGGTGAGCCTCAAGGGCATTGCCGAGATGCAGGGCATTTGCACCGGTGATGATGGTGCGCTGTGCATCGGTGGGGCAACCACGCACGCGGATGTGGCCGCGGGGGCAGGTGCTTATCCCGGACTTGCGGCTCTTGCTGGAGGCATTGGAGATCCGGCAGTGCGGGCACGCGGGACGATTGGCGGCTCTTTGGCCAACAACGATCCATCTGCCTGTTACCCAGCCGGAGCCTTGGCATCAGGCGCGACCTTTGTCACCAATGCGCGTGAGATTGCGGCGGACGACTATTTCCAAGGCATGTTCACAACGGCCTTGGATGAGGGGGAGATCCTCACTGAGGTGCGGTTCCCTGTGCCGGAGGTGTCGAACTATCAGAAGTTTGAACAGCCAGCCTCTCGGTTTGCCTTGGTGGGCGTGTTTGTGGCCAAATATGCCGACGGTGTGCGTGTCGCGGTAACCGGCGCGTCTGAAGAGGGCGTGTTCCGCTGGACAGAGGCAGAGGCCGCGCTTTCGGGCAACTTCTCCGCTGACGCCATTGCCGATATGGCGCCAGGCGAAGATGGCATGATCTCTGATCTGCATGGCACAGCGGCATACCGGGCCCACTTGGTTGGGGTTCTGACCCGCCGCGCGGTGACCACCGCCAGCTAAGTGGCAATATTAAAATAGAAAAGCCCCGATCCTGAGATTGGGGCTTTTTTGTTGCCTTCGGTATGTCACCAATAAAAAACCCCGCGCGATGGCGGGGTTTTTAGAATTCAATGGTCTGCCGGAGTTACTTAGGCAGCGGGCCGATCAGCATAATCATTTGACGGCCTTCCATCTTGGGCATGTTTTCAACTTTGCCCATTTCTTTGGTGTCCGCTGCCACACGTTCAAGAAGCTCGCGGCCCAAGTTTTGGTGCGCCATTTCGCGTCCACGGAAGCGCAAGGTCACTTTGACTTTGTCGCCATTCTCCAGGAACTTGTACACGTTGCGCATTTTGACTTCGTAGTCATGCGTGTCCGTGTTGGGGCGGAACTTGACCTCTTTGATCTCGATGGTCTTTTGCTTTTTGCGCGCTTCGGATTCACGTTTCTGCTGTTCATATTTGAACTTGCCGAAATCCATGATCTTACACACAGGTGGGTTTGCGTTTGGAGAAATCTCAACAAGATCCAAACCTGCCTCGTCAGCCATTACCATGGCCCGCGATGGGGTCACGACTCCGACGTTTTCGCCGTCTGCGCCAATCAAGCGGATTTCGGTAGCGCGGATGCGTCCGTTGACGCGAGGTCCGGTGTCACGCTGAGGCGGTGCGTTATGAGGTCTGCGGGCTATGGTTTTCTTCCTTCAATGGTGAATGCCTTTGGGCGCCTAATTTATTCGTCCTTTTCCGACGATACAACCGCCGAATCTAGGGCGATGATGCAAATCTGGCAGGTTTCCCCCTTGAGAGTGGGCGCTGAGCGGCAGAAATAGAGAAGGCGAAGGGCCCGAGCTGTTCGGGTGGGAGAGTTTGAGGTGGAGAATTCCATGAAGAATCTGATTTTTGTAGTGATTGCAGGTGCCATTGCGGTGGTGGCCTATTTTGTATTGGGGCAAGGCGGCAAAGATGCTGTGACTGAAGCGCCGGTTGTTGAGACTTCGCCAGCAGTTGAAGCTGTTGAAGAGGCGAAGCAGGCCGCCGAAGAAGCTGTAGAAGAGGCAACCGATAGTGCTGCAGCGGCGGCAGAAGCTGTTCAGGATGCAGCGGAAGACGCTGTTGAAGCGGCAACAGACCAAGTTGAAGCTGCCGCTGAAGAAGCTGAGGCTGCTGTAACCGAGGCTGTGGAGGCTGCGACAGACGCGGCGGCGGATACTGCCGCTGCAGCAACAGAAGCTGCTGAAGAAGCCGTGACAGCTGTAACAGACACAGCCACTGGGGCCACAGACGCGGCAACCGACGCCGCTGCTGACGCGACTGCGGCGGTAACTGAAACCGCTGAGCAAGCGACCGACGCCGCGACCACAAGTATGGCGGACTTGGCCAGCGTGTTTACGGCTGACGGTTTTGATATGGCGAAAGTGTCCGAGGTGATCGACGGATCGTCGCTGGGTGTGATTGAGAAAACCACGCTCAAAACTGCCATCGAAAGCGCCACCAACAACCCAGAAATGCTGACACAGGCATTGGACGCAGCAAAGCAAGCACTCGGTATGTAAGCTGAATCTAAGGCTAAAACGCAAAACGCCCCAACTTTGATTGGGGCGTTTTCTTTTTGGGGGATTGTTTGGGCTTTAGTCCAAGAAAGCTTTCTCAACCACATACTGTGCAGGCTTTGAGTTGGCACCTTCTTCCAGACCAGCTTCCTCCAGCATATCTTTGAGCTCTAGGTTGAACGCCATGTTGCCACAGATCATGGCGCGGTCGCTTTCTGGGTTGAGCGGCTCAACATCCAGATCAGTATAGGCTTCGCCAGACCGGATCAGGTCGGTGATGCGGCCCATCTTGGCGCTCTCTTCACGGGTGGTGGTCGGGTAGTATTTGATCTTCTTCCAGAAGCCATCGCCGATCACTTCATTGAGAAGCTCGTCATCTTTGAGGGCCTCGATCAGGTCGCGGCCATAGGTCAGCTCACCCGCTTCACGGCATGTGTGGGTGATGATGACTTCGTCATAATCCTGATAGGTTTGCGGTTCACGCAGCAGGGAGGCAAACGGGGCAAAGCCAGTGCCGGTGGCAAAGAACCAGATGCGCTTGCCCGGGATCAGGGCGTCATGCACCAATGTGCCTACTGGCTTGGGACGCAGGATCACCTCGTCCCCCGGCTGAATGTGCTGCAATTTGGACGTCAGTGGGCCGTCTTGTACCTTGATGGAGTAAAACTCCATCTCTTCGTCCCAGCTTGGCGACGCAATGGAGTAGGCGCGCAGGAGTGGTTTTTGCTTGCCGGTCTTGGGGTTCACATCACCCATCAGGCCAATCATCACAAACTCACCGGAACGGAACCGCAGCGAGGCGGGACGGGTGCATTTGAAGGAAAACAAACGGTCGGTGTAGTGCTTCACTTCGGTGACGGTCTGGGCGTCAGGAAGGGCGGGCACTTTTTGGGCGGTGGATTCGGTCACGGGTTTTTGCTCGGTCATATCAAATACTGGGCGGGACTGCCCGCTCCTCATGTAACATCTCTGGTGAGGTTTTGAAGGGATAGCAGCGATGCGGCTTTGACATAACGCAAGCTCGCATCGCTTTTTTGCTATGTGTTAGCCGCGCATGCGCGCTTGGTAGTTGTTGGCTTGCCAGTCGGAGCGGAATTTCCATTCCCCTTCTGGTTGGCGGGTGGCGAGCTCTTCGGAGATCTCCACTTCGTCAAAACCACAGCGGCGCGCCATGGCGTATTGGTCGGAAATCACGTGGCCTTTGGCGCGCAGGCGGCCTTTGAAGCCAGCCAAACGCAGTTGACGCGCGATGGTGAAGCCACGGCCGTCAGCAAAGCTGGGGAAGTCAACGCGGACCATCTCCACTCCTGCCAGCTGTGCAATGACTTCTGCTGGATCGGCAGAGGAAGGCACATCAAGAGCGGCAACGTCATTGGCCGCTTCGTCCAAAGGCACAAAGCCCAAAGTCCAGTTGTCGGCGGTAAAGCCACTGTCCGTCACAATCACAGTCATACCTTTTCTCCTGCTCGCACCATTTTGCCGTCCACAAAATGGATGCCACATTCGTCTTTGTCCTGACCACGCCACCGACCGGAGCGCGGGTCTTCGCCTTCCGCAACCTTGGATGTGCAAGGGGCACAGCCAATCGACGGGTAGCCCTGTGCCACAAGCGGGTGGCGGGGTAGGCGGTTTTCTTCCATATACGCCCGCACGTCTTCTGGCGCCCAATGGGCCAGCGGGTTCACTTTGATGCGGCCGGTGAAGTCTTCAACTTCAAAGAAATCCAAGGCCGCGCGCGTGCCGGATTGGAACCGCTTACGGCCGGTGATCCAGCCGTCATAGCCGCGCAGCGCCTTTTGCAACGGTCGTGTCTTGCGCAGGGAGCAGCAGGCATCGGTGTCAAACTGATGCAGCGTGCCGTCCGGGTCTTCCGCCGCCAAGGTGGCGTCACTTGCACGGATGACCTGGACATTGTCCAGATGCAGACGTTCCGCCACCTCTTGCTGATACACAAGCGTCTCCGTGAACAACATTTCGGTGTCGACAAAGATCACCGGAATGTTGCGATCCACAACCGCGGCCATATGCAGAAGCACAACAGACTCAGCACCAAACGAAGACACCAAGGCAAGTTTGCCAGCCTGCGGGTCTTTCAGCGCGGCCTCCATGACCGAGGTCGCAGAGTGATGCCGATAGCGGGCGTTGAGCACGTCCACCTTGGCCTGCAACGGGTCCTGCCGCTCTGACGTGGGCGAAATCGCCGACGTCAGAGGGGAGGTCAAAGGGGTGATGCCATTATGCTGCATTGGCCTGAGTCTCTGGATAGAGATGTGCCTTGAATGGCGCGAGGCCAAGGCGACGGTAGGCCTCGAGGAAGGTTTCTTCTGGTCCCTCGCGCAGCTCCAGATAGCCTTTCACAAGACGTTCGATGGCAGGCACAATCTCATCATAGGCAAAGCCTGGGCCAGCGCGCTGACCAATTTCTGCGTTCCATGTGGCGTCGCCACCGAGGGTGATCTGGTAGTTCTCAACGCCAGCGCGATCAAGACCAAGGATGCCGATGTGGCCTACATGGTGGTGCCCACAGGCGTTGATGCAGCCAGAGATTTTGATCTGAAGGTGACCGATGTCGTGCTCGAGCTTCAGCTCGTCAAAGCGGGTTGCGATCTGCTGCGCCACCGGAATGGAACGGGCCGTCGCCAAGGCGCAGTAGTCCATGCCCGGGCAGGCGATGATGTCGCTCACGAGGCCAATGTTGGCGGTGTGCAAGTCTGCTTCCCGCAGGGCGGCATAGACCGCTGGCAAGTCGGACTTGTGCACATGCGGCAGGATCACGTTTTGCTCGTGGCTGATGCGCAGCTCATCGTGACCATACTGACGCGCGATCTCTGCGAGTGCGCGCATTTGGCCTGCGGTGGCATCGCCCGGCGTGTCGCCGTGCTTTTTGATCGAAACCGTAACAACCGAATACCCCGGCGCGCGGTGCGTTGTCAGGTTGGTATCAACCCAGCTGCGAAACAGGGGATTGGCATCGTAGGCACTGTCAAACTCGACGGTGGGCGCGTTGCGGAATGCCGGAGGTGCAAAGTGGGCTTTGATGTCCTCAAACAGGTCTTGATCCACGCCAGAGAAAGTTGGGCGTACGGTTGCGTAGCGCTCCTCCACTTTTGCGCGGAACTCTTCAAGACCAGTTTCATGCACGGTGATTTTGATGCGCGCTTTGTATTTGTTGTCGCGGCGCCCAATTTGGTTCCAGACCGAAACGGTGCTCTCGATATACGGCAGCAGGTCTTCGCGCGGCAGGAAGTCATTGAGCACCTTACCCACCATTGGCGTGCGGCCAAGGCCACCACCAACAAGGATTTGGTAGCCAATCTCACCCGCGTCGTTTTGAACGATGCGCACAGCCAGGTCGTGGGCTTTCAGAACAGCCCGGTCCTGCGCCCCTGCGCTCACAGCGATTTTGAATTTACGGCCCATGAATTGGAATTCCGGGTGGTCGGTGGACCACTGCCGGATCAATTCAGCCACCGGACGGGGGTCTTCCAACTCGTCAGCGGCAGCGCCAGCAAAGTGGTCCGCAGTCACGTTGCGAATGGTGTTGCCGGAAGTTTGGATGGCGTGCATGCCAACTTCGCCCAACGCGTCGAGCATATCCGGCACATCCGTCAGCTTGGGCCAGTTGTATTGAATGTTCTGGCGTGTGGTGAAGTGGCCATAGCCTTTGTCCCACTTCTCTGCCAGCAGCGCGAGCGTGTCCATCTGAGCCGAGCTCAGCGTGCCATAAGGAATGGCAACCCGCAGCATATAGGCGTGCAATTGCAGGTACAGGCCGTTCATCAGGCGGAGAGGGCGGAATTCTTCTTCGGTCAGATTGCCAGCGACGCGGCGTTCTACCTGTGCACGGAACTGACGATTGCGCTCGGCCAGAAAGGCTTTGTCAAAGTCGTTGTAGTGATACATGGGTGGACCCTTTTGTTTGCTGCAGGAGAGGCCGATCAGGCGGCCTGACCATCCTGTTGCTTGCTGTCTGCTTGTTTGCCGTGGAAATAGTTCGACGGCCCGGTGCGGCGGAATTCTTCCCGAAAGTGGGTTGGCTCCAAGCCATTTTCGCCCTCTGCGGTGTCCGCCAGGTAAGCGCCAACAACCTGGTCAACTTGCTGTTCTGCGTCCAGCAAACGCACCTGTGCGTGGGCTTCATCCGTGAGATACTCTGCGCAGGCCAGATCACGGGTCCAAGTGTCGTCTTTGGTGAAATAAATCACGTCGCCTTCGATCAGGGCGTTGGCGGTGATGACTTTGGGTGTGAATGCGCGTGGCATAAGGTTCTCCCGGGGTTTGACTTCAGAAGCAATATAGGAAATTGTTCCCCTTAACCGCCAGATGCTGGCGGAAATAGAAACATGTGTTCTGGTGTGTTTGGGGAAATACGCCGATGTTCCGCAAAGTGCAGGGGAAATGGGATGGCGTTGCGTATCGACGATATGGATAAGAAAATTCTCGGGGAGTTGCAACGCGATGCGGCGCAATCCTTGGATGAAATTGCCAAACGTGTCGGCTCTTCCAAGACGCCGGTGTGGAATCGCATTCGCAAGCTCAAAGAGGCCGGGGTGATCCGGCAGCAGACGGTTTTGCTCGATGCGGAAGCGCTTGGTTTTGAGGCTTGTTTCTTTGTTCTGATCCGTACCAGCGAGCATGAGGCGGACTGGCAGCAGAAGTTCCTGAAAGCCCTGCGCGAGCGCCCTGAGGTTTTGGAGGCGCATCGGCTGGCAGGGGACATAGACTACATTCTGAAAGTTCAGGTGCAGAATGCGCGCGCCTATGACACGTTTTATCAAGCTTTGATTTCAGAGGTGAAGGTGCACAATGTTACCGCCTTGTTATCTATGGAAGAAATCAAGTCTACCAGCATGCTGCCGCTCTGAGCGTTAAGCTTTGGTCGACGGGCTGTTTGCGGCAAAAATCACGTCGGTATCACGTCGGTATCGCGGCTGTTTTGCAGAGGTGCGTTTTGGGGGGCGGGAGGTTAATGGGTGTTTCTAGCTTGGGTAGTTGCGCGAGGTATTGCACTGTAGAGCCAAGCGAAATTTCGCCCGCCAATTCGTGTTTGGTCAAATGAGATTGGGTTGATGCATTTGGAGTCATTTTATGAGAGTTACTGTTCCCTTTGTTTGTTTTGGATTTGTGGTTTCAGCCGCCTATGGGCAGGACGCCCCAAATTCTGCGCCGGATCCATCGACCGAATACTCTCCATACCTGGCTGACAGCTATCCAAACCTAGTCCTATTTGGAGACACGCACCTTCACACAGCTTATTCTGCGGATGCGGGGTTGGTTGGCGCGACGCTAACACCTGACGATGCCTATCGGTTTGCTAAGGGTGAAAAGGTGGTGTCGTCAATGGGCGTTCCGGCGAGATTGCAGCGCCCCCTAGATTGGCTTGTGGTGACCGATCACGCCGAGAACTTGGGGTTGCCAATAGCCTTGGAAGAAGACAGCCCCCTATTAAAAGAGAGCTCTTGGGGGCAGAAAATTAGCCAGATCTACGCGCCGCGAACAGTGGAGTCTGCGCAAAAGTCGTATGACACATGGATGACCGACGGGCTAAACGTCGTGACGGATCCGCTGGGTGATGTCGCTTTTGCGGACGTGATGTGGCCACGGGTCACTGAAGCTGCAGAGCGCCATAATGCCCCAGGTGCGTTCACGGCACTCATTGGTTACGAATGGACCTCAGGACCCAATGGCAACAACCTGCACCGTAACGTGGTATTCCGAGATGGGAAGGAACGCGCAGACCTGGTTTTGCCTTTCAGTGCCTACGATTCCGAGGACCCGGAAGCTCTGTGGGATTGGATGGAGGCCTATGAAACAAACACCGGCGGCAATGTTTTGGCAATCCCACACAATGGTAACTTGTCCAATGGTTTGATGTTTGACGATGTGACACTTCAAGGGGAGCCGATCGGGGCGGATTATGCGGCGCGCCGAGCAAGATGGGAGCCGGTTTACGAGATCACGCAGATTAAGGGTGATGGCGAGACACATCCGATGCTGTCTCCAAACGACGAGTTTGCGGACTACGGCACATGGGACAAAGGTAGCTTTGGGCCGGAACCGAAAACGCCCGAAATGCTGCCACGAGAATATGCGCGGGAGGCTTGGAAGCGTGGAATGGCCTATGAGGCGACACTTGGGGTCAACCCATTCCAGTTTGGCGTACTGGGATCTACAGACTCGCACACCGCACTGTCTTCTGCGCAGGAAGATAACTTCTTTGGAAAGGTTGCTGTTGTCGAGCCAACCGCGGACCCCATTAGGCTTGAAGAGCGTATCACGGGGCGTTTTACGCCAAACGATTCAGCGGATGATCTGTTGCACGCCGACGGGCTTGCCGCAGGGTTGGCTGCTGTATGGGCCGGAGAGAACACGCGCGAAGCGATTTGGGATGCGCTGAAACGCAAGGAGGTTTACGCGACAACTGGGACGCGAATTCGCGTAAGGGTTTTTGCGGGGTGTGAATTTGAGGAAAGTGATCTCGTGAGGTCCGACTTTGACAGTTACGGTTATAATAATGGGGTACCAATGGGAGGGAACCTGGACGCATGTTCAGGAGATGGTGTGCCGACCGTGATGATACGAGCTCTGCGTGATCCTGACGGGGCTAATCTAGATCGGGTACAGGTGGTGAAAGGCTGGCGCGAAGCAAACGGTACATTGCGAGAGCGCGTCTTTGACGTCGCGTGGTCCGACAATCGGGTTCCGGGTGAGGATGGTAAATTACCGCCAGTGGAGAACACGGTTGATCCGGAAACCGCTACATGGCGAAATGATATCGGTGCGGCTGTGCTTGCGGGCTTCTGGCGTGATCCCGAATTCTCTCAAGATCAAAGTGCATTCTATTATGCGCGGGTAATTGAAATTCCAACGCCTCGGTGGACGACTTACGATCGATTGGTGTTTGGCGCGATTGTTCCGGACTGGATAGAGGACAGCCATCAAGAGCGGGCCTATACGTCTCCAATCTGGTACTCTCCATTAAAACGAAAATAAGGTGAGTGGCGGCGACAACTACTCACGCTTTAGCGCCCCACTCAACACCGCAATCATCAGTGCCAGTACTGCCAGCACGCCAAAGGACACTCTGAGCGAGGTCGCGTTGGCGATGAAGCCAATCACTGGTGGCCCTAACAACATGCCGCCGTAGCCGAAGGTGGCGGTGCCCGCGAGGGCTTTGCCGGGGCTTTCATGCGGGTCGTTGGCGGCGCGGCTGAAGGCGAGCGGGAAGATCAGGGCGTAGCCGACGCCCATCATCACAAAGCCCACCAGCATCACTTGTGGCACTGGGAACAGCACGGTGAGAGCCGCGCCGGTGGCGGCTACAAGGCCACTGACGCGGGCGGCCAAATGGGGTGACGTGTGGTGGGTGATCCAGTCACCCAGGAGACGCATAATCACCATGGTTACGGAGAAGATCGCGTAGCCCATGGCGGCCCAGTTTTCTGGCGCGCCGCCGATGTCCACAAGATAGACGGCGCTCCAATCGGCCATGGCGCCTTCGCCCATGGAGGCGCCAAGCGCGAGCAAGCCGACCAGCACAAGCTGGCCTTTGGGGATTGAGAAAATGGGCGCTTTACTGTCGCGGTTGACGGGCGAGGTCCATTCGATGTTGCCAAGCCAGAACAGCAGTGCGGTCAAGGGGATGCCGACAATGGCGTAGTGCGTGAGGGGGGGGGCGTTGAGGCTGATGGCGGCAAAACCGGAGGCGGCGCCGATGCCTGCGCCGAGGCTCCACATCGCGTGATAAGATGACATTTGCGGGCGTTTGGCCCAGCGTTCAACCTCAGCGCCCCAGGCATTCATAGTGACGTCCATGCCGCCATGCGCTGCGCCAAACAGGAAAAGAACCGCGCCAAACAGCCAGACGTTGGGCGTGAGTGCGAGCGCTAACACAAGGATCAAATTGGCAAAGACAAATGCCTTGGTCACGCGGGCCGCGCCAAAGTGGTCTGCGAGACGGCCCGCCAGCGGGAAAGCACAGATCGCGCCACCGGCCAGCAGGAGCAGTAGACCGCCCAGTTCAGCGTGATTGAGATCATGGGTGGCTTTGAAGGCGGGGATGCGGCTGGCCCACAATCCAAAGATGGAGCCGTTGATGGCAAACATGGCGGCAATGGCCAGCCATCCGGCGCGGTGCGTGAGATGCGCGGGGGCCGGGGCGTGCGATGGGGCGTCGGTGGCGGTCATCGGAAGCTTTCGGGCTTGAGGCCGTATTTGGCGAGTTTGTCATACATGGTTTTGCGCGGCAGCTTAAGCGCTTCGGCCGCCGCTGCCGCCCGACCTTGGTGCTTGCGCAGCGCTTCTGCAAGCAGGGATCGTTCGACTTGTGCCATTTGGTCGGCCAGTCCCAAGCCAGCGGTTTGGGTTTCCTCGCCGGGCAGTCCCAGAGTGAAGCGCATGGCGGCACTCATCAGGGCGCGGGCGTTGCCGGGCCAGTCCTGTGCGATCAGCGACGAGATCACATCGGAGGTGATCTCCGGAGCGTCGACGCCCGCCTGTTCGGCGGCTTGGGCCACGTAATGGCGGAACAGCACGGGGATGTCTTCGGGGCGCTCGGACAGGGCCGGGATGCGGACTTGCAACGCTTCAAGGCGATAAAACAAGTCGGCGTGCAGGGCGCCGGATTGTACGGCGTCATCAAGCGGCGCGGCGCTGCCAAAGATCAGGCGCGGGTGTTCGCCGGTTTCCAGCAGGGTCAGCAGGGCAAATTGCGTCTGCATCGGCATGGATTGCACTTCGTCCAAGAAGAGACTGCCGCCTTGGGTGTCCTCGATCAGAGTGGCAAAAGTGGCCGGGTCCATGTCGGTGGCGGTGTGTTTGGCAAAGGGACCTTCGGGATGCGCGCCGCAGAGGTGGATGACTTCGGCCACTTTGGAGATGCCCGCGCCGGGCGGGCCGGAAATCAGCACTTCGGCGTTGATGTGGGCGACCGAGCGGGCGCGGTGGCGCAGCGTTTCGGCTTGGGGCGAAGTGCCGTAGATGATTCGAGCGGCGGCGTCGCCAGTTTCGAGCTGCGCTTTGAGATGGCGGTTTTCCAGCGCCATGGCGCGGGCTTTTTGGGCGCGTTCGATGACGGCGATGAGTTCCGCCGGGGCGCAGGGCTTTTCCAAGAAGCCAAAGGCGCCCTGGGTCATGGCACGTACGGCCATGGGGATGTCGCCTTCGCCAGTCAGCAGGATCACGGGCAGTTCCGCGTCGGTGTCGCGGGTGAACTGCAAGAGGTGAAAGCCATCGCGGCCGGGCATGCGCATGTCAGAGAGGATCACGCCGGTGAAGGATGCTGTGATGTGGTCTTTGGCTTCGACAAAGGAGCCCGCGGAGACCACCGGAAACTCTTCGAGCTCCAGCGTCTGGGTCAGGGCTTCGCGCACGATGGGGTCGTCATCGACCACCAAAACAGGAGCCGTCATGATTGGCTCTCCTCTTGCCATTGGTCCAGCTCGACGGTGAACAGGGCGCCGCCAGAGGGTAGGTTGGTGCCGCGGATGTTGCCGCCAAAGCTTTGCACCAAGCCATAGCTGATGGAGAGGCCGAGGCCCATGCCTTCTGAGCTGCCCACCTCTTTGGTGGTGTAAAACGGATCAAAAATCTTATCAGGGGCGTCGATGCCAGGGCCAGTGTCGCGGATGTTCACGCAGAGGCGTGGGGCGGTGACAATTGAAATGTCGATCTGACGTTCCTCGCTGTCGGACATGGCGTCGGCGGCGTTGTTGATCAGGTTCACAAACACCTGCGCGAGGCGGACTTCGCCACCCAAAGCGTAGATGGGCATGTTATAGGAATGGGCCGCCCAGCTCAGGTTGATGTTGTCCTGATTGAGCCGCAGCTCGGTGAGCTCCACGGCCTGGCTGATGGTGGCGACCAGATCGACCTTGCCCATGGGCTCGTTTTCGTTGCGGGCAAAGGCACGCAGGTTTTTGATGATGCGGGCCATGCGGGTAGCCATTTGCGAGATGCGGGTGAGGTTTTCCCCCGCTTTCTCGGTGTTGTCGCGGTCCAGGAACCGTGTGCCGTTGTCAGCAAAGGTCTGAATGGCCTGAAGCGGCTGATTGAGTTCGTGGCTGATGCCGGCGCTCATTTGGCCAAGGGCGGAGAGTTTGCCAGCCTGCACTAGGTCGGCTTGCGCTTTCTTGAGAGCGGCTTCGGCCTCTTCGCGTTCGGTGATCTCGCGGCGAAGGGCCTCGTTGGTGGAGGACAGGGCTTTGGTGCGAATGGTCACGCGTTCTTCCAATTCGGCGTTGGCTTGGGCGAGCACGCGGCGGCGTTCCAATACTTGCAGTAGGATCAGGCCAAACACCATGACCACGGCAGCAATGGCGCCCGCTTGCAGGCCTGCAATGCGGCGGGCGAAACTGACGTCGACAATGGCCTCAGCCACGAGGTCGATGATCGGCAGGTCTTTTATGATGTGCAGGCCGCGTTCCGGGATGTAAGGCCCCCAATCCATGTGCCAGATTTCGTAACCTGCCGTTATGTGGCTGGTGAAAGCCGGGGCAGGGGCGTCAGAAGGGGCGAGGCCGGTGCTGCCAGTAGGGCGCTGCCAAAACAGGAGTTCGGAGCGGTTGGTGATGAAGACCTCTTTGGCGTCATCCACAAAGTAGACGGCAGGGCCATCGCCGCGCCAGTTGCCTTCCACATCGGCCATGTCCACCACCACAGTCAGGACGGCGGCGACTTTGCCGTCGGCGCCAAAACTTGGGGCGGAGAAGTAAAAGGCGCGTTGGTTGAAGCGCGCGTCCACGGCGTGGTGGGTGCCAATGGCGCCGTGTAGAGCGCGAGTGAAATAAGGGGCGCCGGTCAGGTTTTGGGAGGGAATGGCGTCTTCCTGTGCGGTGGCCAGGATGGTGCCGTCTGCGCTGGCATAAATCAGGTCGAGCGCAGCGGTTTTGTCGGCCACTTCCAGAAGCAGGTCGGCGCTGGGCTGGGCGTTGGACTGATCTTTGCTCAGCGCCAGCAGAGTTGGATGCTCCGCCATTAGGACAGCAAGCTCCTGATAACGCTGCAATTGCGCCGTGAGCCTGTCGGCGGCCAGTGCGAGATCCGCCTCGCCTCGTCGCGCCAGCTGATCCAGCGCTTGCACATAGCCGTAGCGCCAGACGCCGCTGGCGAGTGCCACGAGCAGGATGAAGAAGAGGAGGAGAATCGTGGCCCGGTGGCGTATCCAAGTTCGCATGGGTTCAGCTTAGCGCGTTGTGCCTGGCGGCGCGAGCGTTCCAAAGCGGGTTGGGCTGACTCACGTTGACGCATGCGCAGGCGGAGGTTTGCTTGATAAGTGAATTATTTTTGCGGCGGCTCTTGCCAGCCATTGAACAATCGTTCAGTCTCACCAAGCGATCAGAAATTCACGCCATTTTGGAGGAAGTGCCCATGCCTATCCGCAATCGTATTGCGCAGATGCACGAAGAGATCACCGGTTGGCGGCGCCACCTGCATGAGAACCCTGAACTGTTGTTTGATGTGCATGAAACAGCGGCCTTTGTGCAGGCGCGCCTGAAGGAATTTGGCGTGGATGAGATCACGCCGGGCATTGGGCAGACCGGTGTTGTGGCGGTGATCAAAGGCAAAAGTGACACCAAAGGTCGCGTGATCGGCCTGCGTGCGGATATGGACGCGCTGCCGATTCATGAGGCCACCGGGTTGGACTATGCCTCCAAAGTGGATGGAAAAATGCACGCCTGCGGCCATGACGGGCACACCGCGATGCTGTTAGGCGCGGCGAAGTATCTGGCTGAAACCCGCAATTTTGACGGCACGGCGGTGATGATTTTCCAGCCTGCCGAAGAGGGCGGCGGCGGTGGCCGTGAGATGTGCCGCGACGGGATGATGGACCGTTGGAACATTCAGGAAGTCTACGGTCTGCACAACGGACCGGGTACGCCGATTGGTGAATTTGGCATCCGTCCCGGGGCGCTTCTGGCATCGGCGGATGAGTTTGAGATCGTGGTCACGGGCAAAGGTGGCCACGCGGCGGAGCCTCAGGAGGCGGTCGACACAACCCTTGTGGCGGCGCAGATCCTGGTCTCCTTGCAAAGCATTGTGTCACGCAATGTGAAGCCAATTGAGCGCGTGGTGCTGACCGTGGGGACATTGGAGACCGACAGCAGCGCGTCTAACGTGATTGCGCATACGGTGCGCATGAAAGGCACCGTGCGTACCTTGGACAACAACAATCGGGCATTGGCGGAGAAACGTATTCGCGAAGTGGCCACCCATACTGCGTTGGCGTTTGGCGCAACAGCAGAGGTAATCTGGGAAGAGGGCTATCCGGTCACGGTGAACCATGACCGTGAGACCGCGTTTGCCGTGGAAGCGGCTCAGGCCGTGGCGGGTGAGGCAAATGTCGACGCTAATGTGCAGCCGATCATGCCAGCGGAGGATTTTTCCTTCATGCTGGAAGAGCGCCCCGGCGCGTATATTTTCTTAGGTAATGGCGACAGCGCACAGTGCCACCATCCAGCCTACAACTTCAACGACGAGGCGATTCCTGTTGGGAGCAGTTGGTTTGTCGAAATGATCGAGCGGCGCATGCCGAGCGCAGACTGAAGCCGAGGTAGGGGAGAGAGACATGCCGGTTAAGAACCGTTTTGCGGAGTTGCACGCCGAAATCACTGATTGGCGGCGGGATATTCATGCCCATCCAGAGGTGCTTTATGAAACCCATCGTACATCCGCTTTGGTGGCAGAAAAGCTCAAGGCGTTTGGATGTGACGAAGTTGTCACCGGCATAGGTCGCACTGGTGTGGTTGGGCTGATCAAAGGCAAGAGTGACACCAAAGGCAACGTGATTGGCCTGCGGGCGGACATGGATGCGCTGCCAATGGCGGAGCAGACCGGGTTGGACTACGCCTCCAAGCATGAAGGTGCGATGCATGCCTGTGGCCATGATGGGCACACGGCGATGTTGCTCGGTGCCGCGAAGTATCTTAGTGAGACACGCAACTTTGATGGCGCGGTGGCGGTGATTTTCCAGCCTGCCGAAGAAGGCGGTAATGGCGCTTTGGCCATGGTGGAAGACGGCATGATGGAGCGCTTTGGCATCAAAGAGGTCTATGGCATGCACAACTATCCCGGCCTGCCAGTTGGAGAGTTTGCCTTGCGCAAAGGACCGTTGCTGGCGGCGGTGGATTTCTTCACCATCGAGATTGAAGGCAAGGGCGGCCATGCGGCGCAGCCGAATAAGACCATCGACCCAACCATGATGGGCAGTCAGATCCATCTGGCCCTGCAATCCATTGTCAGCCGCAACGCTGATCCGGTGGACCGTGCCGTGCTGTCGGTGACCTCGTTTCAGACCGGATCCGACGTCTACAATGTGATCCCGCACACCGCGACGCTGAAAGGCACCGTGCGCACGTTTAACCCGGACACGCAGGATATGGTTGAGGCGCGCATGAAAGAGGTTGTGGCTGGCGTTGCGGCGACCTTTGGCGGCACGGCCAAGGTCGACTATCAACGGATCACGCCTGCGACAATCAACTGGGATGAGCAAGCAGCGTTTGCACAAGAGGTTGCGACCGCGGTGTCAGGCAGCTGTCATGAAGCGCCTTTGAAGATGGGGGGAGAGGACTTCTCCTACATGTTGCAAGCGCGGCCCGGGGCCTTCATCATGGTCGGTAACGGCGACAGCGCGGCGTTGCACCACCCAGAATATAACTTTAACGACGAGGCAATCCCGCACGGGAGCAGCTTTCTGTCGGAAGTGATCGAACGCCGCATGCCTGCGGTTTAAGAACGTACTATTGAGCGAGGAACAATTATGCCCACCAAGAACCGTTTTGCAGAGCTGCATGACGAAATCACCGCCTGGCGCCGTGATTTGCATGAGAACCCAGAGATCCTGTTTGAAACCCACCGCACCAGCGCGCTTGTGGCGGAGAAACTGGAAGAGTTTGGTCTGGATGAAGTGACCACCGGCATTGGCCGCACTGGTGTTGTTGGCGTGATCAAAGGCAAAGAGACCGGATCTGGTAAGGTGATTGGTCTGCGCGCTGACATGGATGCGCTGCCGATCCATGAGCAGACCGGTCTGGAGTATGCCTCTAAGACACCGGGGGCGATGCACGCTTGCGGCCATGATGGGCATACTGCGATGTTGCTTGGTGCGGCGAAGTATCTGGCGGAGACCCGAAACTTTGACGGCACCGTTGTGGTGATCTTCCAGCCTGCCGAAGAAGGTGGCGGCGGTGGTCGCGAGATGTGTGAAGACGGTCTTATGGAGCGTTGGGGCATTCAGGAAGTCTACGGCATGCACAACTGGCCGGGCGTGCCATTGGGCACTTTTGCGATCCGTCCGGGGTCGTTTTTTGCTGCAACCGACCAGTTCGAGATCCACTTTGAAGGCAGGGGCGGTCACGCAGCCAAGCCACATGACACTGTTGATACCACAGTGATGTCCGCGCAGGCGGTGCTGGCACTGCAAACCATTGCCAGCCGCAATGCTGATCCAGTGGATCAGGTGGTTGTGTCTGTGACCAGCTTTGAGACCTCGTCCAAAGCGTTCAACGTGATCCCGCAGAAGGTGCACATCAAAGGCACCGTGCGCACCATGTCCAAAGACATGCGTGCCTTGGCGGAAGAGCGCATCAACGAGATCTGCAACGGTATCGCTGCGACCTTTGGTGGCACAGTTGAGGTGAAGTATCACCGCGGCTATCCGGTGATGGTGAACTCTGAAACACAGACCGAGTTTGCCGCCGAAGTGGCCAAGTCGATTTCCGGCCAGTGTGATGAAGCGCCGCTGGTGATGGGCGGCGAGGACTTTGCTTTCATGCTGGAAGAGCGCCCAGGGGCCTATATTCTTGTTGGCAACGGCGAAGACGGCGCGATGGTGCACCACCCGGAATACAACTTCAACGACGAGGCCATTCCGGCGGGCTGTTCCTGGTGGGCAGAAATTGTTGAGCAGCGGATGCCTGCTGCCTAAGTGATGCGGACGGCGGCGCGGTAATCAGCGCCGCCGGTCCCGTAATACAGCAGGGTCAGGAGGCCTTGCGGTGTTCCAACTGGGTCGACAGCGCCTGCAGAAGGTGGGCCTTGTTGATCGGCTTGGACAGGAAGTAGTCCATGCCTGCTTCCAGACACGCGTCTTTGTCACTGTCAAACGCATTGGCTGTCAGCGCCACAATGGGCGGCTGATGAATGGGCAAGGACCGGATGATGCGGGTGGCTTCCACCCCGTCCAGTTCCGGCATCGACATGTCCATCAGAACCACATCTGGATTGTAAGCTTTGCAGAACTCGACTGCCTGCAGCCCGTTTTCCACCTCAATCAGTTCCACGTCAAAAGCGGACAGGTATTTTTGCACCAGTAGGCGGTTTGTTTTGTTGTCTTCGGCCAGAAGAATGCGCGCGCCATCCAGGTGCTCTGAGGCAAACACTGTGGGGGCAGCGTCTGGTGCCGTGTTTCCGGACGCAGGTTTGGTGTCGATGGTGGCGACAAAACAAGCTCCTTCGTAATAGTCTTC
Source organism: Shimia sp. (assembly GCF_049116215.1). Taxonomy (GTDB): domain Bacteria; phylum Pseudomonadota; class Alphaproteobacteria; order Rhodobacterales; family Rhodobacteraceae; genus Shimia. Next base: position 265,567 of record NZ_JAGDZB010000004.1, read on the forward strand.
ACAGAGGATAATATTGCCGCCCATACGGCGGGCAAGCATGGCAGAGATTGTCAAGCCAAGCCCGGTGCCGCCAAAGGCCCGTGTGGTTGCGGCATCCGCTTGTGCGAAGCGGTCAAATATGTGCTTTGCCTGCTCAGACGTGATGCCAATACCGGTGTCATATACGCCAATTTTGATGCCGTGCTCCGCGTCATCGTCCCGGCTCACCTTAACCCGCACACCGCCTTCGGAGGTGAATTTCACAGCGTTGCCAACCAGATTCACAACAATCTGGCGCAGCCGGCCATCGTCGGATCGCACGTCTTGAGGCAGATCCTCGGCATAGTCCACGGTGAGAAAAATGCCTTTTTTCTCTGCTTTGTGGCGCAGCAGCTCGACAGCGCTGTTGATGCAGCGGCGTAGGTTGAAATCAACCTCGGACACCTCCAACTTACCACTTTCCAGGCGTGACAGGTCCAAAATGTCGTTGATGATTTTAAGCAGCGCATGGCCACTGTCACGCAGGGTTTCGACACATTGCCGATCGTCGATCGAAAGATCACTTTCGCTAAGCACATCCGCCATGCCCAGAATGCCATTCATCGGGGTGCGGATTTCATGGCTCATATTGGCGAGGAACTCAGATTTGGCGCGATCGGCCTTTTCCGCCACAAGTTTGGCTTCGGCCAGATCTTTCTCGTAATTTTTGGTGCGGGTGATGTCGCGCTCGATCCCGATGTTCATCGTGACGTTGCCGTCGTCGTCTTTGATCGGGAAGATATTGGTGCCTACCCAAATGTCCCGGCCGTCTTTGGTTTTGTTGACAATCTGACAATGGAACCGGTTGCCCTGAATCCGTTGCTCGATCATGGCCTGGACTGTGTCGGGATTGGTGTTCTCTGAATTCAGCAACTGGGCAACGTGTTGGCCGACGGCCTCTTCTGAGCTGTAGCCCATCATGCGGGTGAAGCCGGCATTCACCCACTGAATTATGCCATCTGGCGTGCTCAGGATGATGCTGTCGGAGGCGTGTTTGGCCACCAGGGACAGGCGTTCAAGCTCGGCCTCGCGGCGCTTCAAGGCATCGATGGCGTGTCTACGGGTCTCGGACAGGCGTCCGGCAGCGAAGGTTGGTATAAAAATAAGCAACCCCACAAAGAGGAAGAAGACCCGGATTCCCCAAACGTCGTCAGCGGCTGTGGCCCATCCTATTTTGGGGCGCACGGCCATTTGCCAGGACCCACTTGGCAATTGAATGTCCATCAGGATGGGCGTGTCGTCCAGAATGGTGCTGTCGCCAAAAAAGAGCTCACCCTGAGCGCCGGTGCCATCTTTGCCTATGAGGGCGATGTCGATGGCCAGAGACGGATCCAAAAGGCCAGCTTCTTTGTAAAGGACATCCGCATCTATGACTGCAGCGACCAGCCCCCAAAACCTCCGTTGCCCGTTGCGTGTGTCCCAAACCGGGAACCGCCCAACAAAGCCCGTGCCGCCCTGAACCAGATTTAACGGTCCGGCAAGAACCACTTCGCCGCTGTCACGCACCCGATAGGCGGCCGCGCGTTGGGCTTCATTTTTGTTGTAGTCCAGCCCAAGCGCCGCTTTGTTTGGCTCATAAGGATAGACCCGGTTGACAACCAAATCCGGCGCCAGTGCGATATTGAGAAATTCGTAATGGCTGCCCATCACCTGGCTCGCAAGCGCACTGTAGTCTTTTTGGGACATGTCCAAATTGGCGGACAACGCTGCCACCATGCCGCGTACCAACAGAATGTCTGCGGTGACGTGGCCTTCCAGCTGCGCGCGCAGACGACTGGCTTCACTGCCGATCAGGGCCCGTTGCTCTTGTTGCGCAATGACGGTCTCGTTTTTCTCGGCGTAAATAGCCAATGAAAACACCACCGCAAGCGCAATGAAGGAGGGCAGGTAAGTCCGTCGGGCCAGCGAGCGACTTAAGGTCCATAAAGATGTTGTCAGTGACATTTGGGATCCGGCATCAAATACGTAACGAACAGTGGTGTCAGGCGCACTGTTTCAGAAAGTCCTTCACCACTTATTAACGTGGGTTTTCGCGTAAGCGTTGTTTGCGGGCAACGCTTTGTCTGGGCATGGTCTTGGGCTTCGGCCAGTGTATATAAAGCGGTGAACCGCAGCAACAAACGGGCACCTAAGTATGGGCAATGAGCAAAAAAGCGCAGGCGTGTCGCTTGGATGGCAATTGCGCAGTTACCTGGCGCTGCGCGGTGTGTTGCAACCGGTGATGCGCGCTGTAGTGGCCCGCCGGGTGGCACGAGGCAAAGATGATCCCACACGAGCAGAAGAGAAACTTGGGCAAGCTGGGCTGGGCCGGCCTAAGGGTACAGTGATCTGGCTGCATGCGGTGGGGTTGGGCGAAGTCCTGGCGCTGCGGCCTTTGTTGCAAGTGATGGGGGAGATGGCGCCGGAAGCCCATTTCCTGGTCACCTCAACCGCACGCAGTTCAGCCCAGGTCCTGGGGCAAAACCTGCCGCCACGGGTGATGCATCAGTTTCTGCCGCTGGACGGCCCCACCTATGTTGCGCGGTTTCTGGATCATTGGCAGCCGGACCTGTCGATTTGGTCGGAGCAAGACCTTTGGCCCGGCGCAATTGTCGACAGCGCCCGTCGGGGTATTCCCTTGGCGTACATCAATGCACGGATCACACCGACCGGGTTTGCGCGTCGGCGCAAAGTCCGGGCGGGCTTTCAAGACCTGATGCAGATGTTTTCTTTTGTGGCGGCGCAGGAATCCACCTCCGCCGGCTACTTGAAGCGGCTTGGCGCGGCTGATCCTCAGCTCATGCCGTCGCTAAAACCGGCAGCAGCGCCCTTGAACGTAAATACCGCAGCCTTGGATGAGATGCAGGTCGCGTTGGCGGAGCGACGATGCTGGGTGGCGGCCTCCAGCCATCTGCCGGATGAGGCGGTGGCCATTGCCGCGCACAAAGAGGTGTTGGAATCTGACCCTGAGGCGCTGCTGATAGTTGCACCACGCGCGCCGGAGCGGGGGGCAGAGGTCTGTCAGGCGCTGTCGGAGGCGGGGCTGTCGTTTGCACAGCGCAGTTGTGGGCAGATGGTCGAGAAGTGCCATCAGGCCTATGTGGCCGACACGCTTGGTGAGCTGGGGCTGTGGTATCGCCTTGCACAGGTGGCGTTGATCGGTGGCAGCTTTGGTGACACAGAAGGGCACAATCCCTGGGAAGCCATTGCGTTGAGCTGCCCTGTGACGTGCGGTCCCAACACCGCCAACTTTGCCCAGGACTATTGTCAGTTAGAAGCGGAGGGCCTGGCGCATCGCATTTCTGGTGGCGATCAAGCGGTAAACCAGCTGGCTGATTGGGTGCGTGGCGGGCAGCACACCGACGCAACCACCCGCGCGACCGAATTGGTTGCAGATGCCCAGGCGGCTCTTCTGCCTTTGGCACGTCAGTTACTGTCTCTGCGGTCCCAGTAAATCGCGAGAGCCGCAACGGCTACGTGCTTTGGGGTAGGGGGGTAGAAAGGCCAGCGCCACTGCCC
>NZ_JAGDZB010000005.1:0-353676 GCF_049116215.1 Shimia sp.
AAAACTACTACTTTGCGGGTGATGGCTGCCGCCGCGATGCGGATGGCGACTACTGGATCACCGGCCGTGTCGACGATGTGATCAATGTCTCCGGCCACCGCATGGGCACCGCCGAAGTGGAAAGCGCATTGGTGGCACATGCTGCCGTGGCCGAGGCCGCTGTGGTCGGCTACCCACATGACATCAAGGGCCAAGGCATCTACTGCTACGTGACGTTGATGAACGATCAGGAACCCTCTGAGGAGCTGCGCAAGGAGCTGCGCACCTGGGTGCGGACGGAAATTGGCCCAATTGCCAGCCCGGACCTGATCCAATGGGCGCCTGGCCTGCCCAAAACCCGCTCCGGCAAAATCATGCGCCGTATCCTGCGCAAGATTGCTGAGGACGACTATGGCAGCCTGGGGGATACCAGCACGCTGGCCGATCCATCGGTGGTGGATGATCTGATCGAACACCGGATGAACAAGGGCTAAGCGCATGTTGGACACAGTGAAAACAAACGCGCCTGTCTTGATCCTGCTTGGCCCCCCCGGGGCCGGCAAAGGCACGCAGGCGCGCATGCTGGAAACCAAATTTGGCTTGGTTCAGCTGTCGACAGGCGATCTGTTGCGGGCGGCTGTGGCCGCGGGCACCGAAGCCGGTTTGGCCGCGCGTGCGGTGATGGACGCTGGTGGTCTGGTCTCTGATGAGATTGTGATCGCCATTCTGCGCGACCGTTTGGCCGATGCAGATTGCGCCAAAGGTGTGATCCTGGACGGGTTCCCACGCACCGGCGCCCAAGCCGAAGCGCTGGATGCGCTGTTGGCGGACAGTGGTCAGCGTATCAACGCCGCGATCAGCCTGGAAGTCGAAGACGCTGCAATGGTGAGCCGGATTTCCGGCCGCTACACCTGTGCCGACTGTGGCGAAGGCTATCACGACAGCTTCAAACAACCTGCCAAAGACGGCGTGTGTGATCAGTGTGGAAGCGCTGACTTCAAACGCCGTGCGGATGACAACGCGGAAACCGTTGCCAGCCGACTAGAGGCTTACCACGCCCAGACTGCGCCTTTGATTGCTTATTACGACGGCAAAGGCGCGCTGAAAAAAGTGGATGCGATGGGGGCAATTGACGCCATCGCCAACGAACTGAGCGCGATCGTTTCTGAAACGACCGCATGAGGGAAAGCACGCGCGCGTCCCTGGAGGGGCGCGTGGGTGTGGAGGAAAGAACCGAGAGGGAGGAGACATATATGTCCGACAACTCATCCAACGACGCGTATTGGAAAGCCAATGTGCGCATCATTTTGATCAGCCTCGTGATTTGGGCGCTGGTCTCTTTTGGGTTTGGCATTCTGCTGCGCCCAATGCTTGCGGGGATCTCCGTGGGCGGGTCTGATCTGGGCTTCTGGTTTGCCCAGCAAGGATCGATCCTGGTCTTCCTGGCGCTGATCTTCAACTACGCCTGGCAGATGAACAAACTCGACATCGCCCACGGCGTTGACGAAGAATAAAAAGGATCTGAGGGACAATGAGCCAATTCGCAATCAACCTGCTGTTTGTGGGCGCGTCATTCGCGCTTTACATCGGCATCGCGATCTGGGCCCGCGCTGGGTCCACGTCTGAATTTTACGCTGCGGGTCGCGGCGTTCACCCGGTCACCAATGGTATGGCGACAGCGGCTGACTGGATGTCTGCAGCCTCGTTTATCTCCATGGCTGGCCTCATCGCTTTCACCGGCTATGACAACTCTTCCTTCCTGATGGGCTGGACCGGTGGCTACGTGCTGCTGGCGCTGCTGCTTGCGCCTTACTTGCGTAAGTTTGGCAAGTTCACCGTGTCGGAATTCATCGGCGATCGTTTCTACAGCCCAACCGCCCGTATTGTGGCTGTGATCTGCTTGATCGTTGCCTCCACCACCTACGTGATTGGTCAAATGACCGGTGTCGGCGTGGCCTTTGGCCGCTTCCTGGAAGTGTCCAACACTGCCGGTCTGCTGATCGGCGCCTGTGTTGTGTTTGCCTATGCTGTTTTTGGCGGCATGAAAGGTGTGACTTACACTCAGGTGGCACAGTACTGTGTTCTGATCACCGCTTACACCATTCCAGCGGTCTTCATCTCGCTGCAGCTGACCGGTACACCAATTCCGGCGCTGGGTCTGTTTGGCGACCACGTTGCTTCCGGTGAGCCACTGCTGGCCAAACTGGATGCGGTTGTGACTGAGCTGGGCTTTAAGGAATACACCGCCCACCACGCTGATACGCTGAACATGGTGCTCTTCACCCTGTCTCTGATGATCGGTACCGCAGGTCTGCCACACGTCATCATGCGCTTCTTCACTGTGCCAAAAGTTTCGGACGCCCGTTGGTCCGCAGGCTGGACGCTGGTGTTTATTGCGCTGCTGTACCTGACAGCGCCTGCTGTTGGTGCGATGGCCCGCCTGAACATCTCCGAGCTGATGTGGCCAAATGGCGGTATCTCCGGTGAAGCGGTGACAACTGAGCAGATCGCTAACGATCCTGAGTACGACTGGATGGCCACGTGGCAGAAAACCGGTCTGCTGGATTGGGAAGACAAAAACGGCGACGGCAAGATTCAGTTCTACAACGACAAGAACGAAGATCTTCAGGCAATGGCCGCGGAAAAAGGCTGGGAAGGCAACGAGCTGACCAAGTTTAACCGTGACATCCTAGTGCTGGCGAACCCGGAAATCGCAAACCTGCCATCTTGGGTGATTGGTCTTGTAGCGGCTGGTGGTCTGGCAGCGGCGCTGTCGACAGCTGCGGGTCTGTTGCTGGCGATCTCCTCCGCCGTGTCTCACGACCTGATCAAAGGTGCTATCAACCCGAGCATCTCTGAGAAGAACGAGCTCCTGTCTGCGCGTATTGCGATGGGCGTGGCGATTGCTGTGGCAACTTGGTTGGGTCTCAACCCTCCTGGCTTTGCGGCGCAAACCGTGGCCTTGGCCTTTGGTCTGGCAGCGGCGTCCATCTTCCCAGCGTTGATGATGGGAATCTTCTCCACCAAGATCAACAACACTGGCGCAGTGGCAGGTATGTTGGCAGGTCTGACCGTGACCCTGATCTACATCTTCCTGCACAAAGGCTGGTTGTTCATTCCGGGCACCAACTCCTTCACCGATGCTGACCCACTTCTGGGTACGATCAAATCGACCAGCTTCGGTGCCATTGGTGCAGCCGTTAACTTTGCCGTGGCCTACGTTGTGGCAGGCATGACCAAAGAAACACCGGAAGAGATCAAGGCGCTTGTTGAGAGCGTGCGCGTTCCCCGCGGCGCAGGTGTAGCTCAGGATCACTGAGCCCTTGCGTCCACTGACGGCGGGTTGCCCCCCAATCCGCCGTCATTTTAATCTTGTTGCTTCCGATCTTGTCGGGGGCAACTTTTCTCTTCAAATGCAGTGTATTGCCCTTGAGGAGAGCGCTGCGGCAGCGCGTCCGCTTGCCGTTTACGCCCCCCCCATGACAAGGTGCCCCCATGTCACTTACTCATGATCAAATCACCCGTTTTTTGCGTTCGGTTCACCCCTACGACAGTCTACCTGATGCTGCGTTGGAAGAATTGGGTGCGTCTTTTGAAGTTCAGGTTCTGCCAGAGGCGGCGCAGATCTATCGTGTTGGTCAGAAACTTGACGGTCTTTACCTGATTTATGCCGGCACCGTTGAGGTGACCGATGAAAATGGCGCTGTGGTGTCCCATTTGGGATTGCGCAATTCCTTTGGCGAACGTGGGCTGCTGCGCGATGGCGTGGCGGTGACCAGCGCCCGGTGCGAAAGTGAGACCACGCTATTGATGTTACCGGTTGCGGCTTTCCAACAGGTGCGCACCACTGAAGGTGCGGTGCAACGCTTCTTTGATCGGGCCGGGCCGGTGGGGCGCAAGGCGCCGACCAGTGACCTGGCAACAACAGAAGTGGCCACCATGATGGCCTGCAATCCTATCACTTTGAGGCGATCCGATACGGTGCGGTCCGCAGCGCAAAAGATGCGCACTTCTGGGATTTCGTCTCTCTGCATCACCGAAGGGGACGCGCTGGTTGGCATCATCACCACCGGTGATCTGGTTGGGAAGGTTTTGGCCGATGACCGCGCACCAGAGACTGCGTTGGCTGAGATCATGACCCATGCGCCGCGTACATTGCCGTCCACAGCCATTGGTTCCGACGTGCTGCACATGATGATGGAACATGGCATTGGCCATATTCCGATTGTCGACAAAGACAAGCTTGTGGGCATTGTGACCCAGACCGATTTGACCCGGTTTCAAGCGGTTACCAGCGCTGAGATGGTGCGTGAAATTGCGCGGGCCAAGACCGCGGAAGATATGGCCATGGTCACGGCACGTATCCCGCAGCTGTTGGCGCAGTTGGTGGGTACCGGGCATCGCCACGACATTGTCACGCGTTTGATCACCGATGTGGCGGACACAGCCACCCGGCGGTTGTTGGCATTAGCTGAGGATAAGCTTGGTGCACCGCCTGTGCCTTATGTTTGGCTGGCCTGTGGCTCTCAGGGGCGGCAGGAACAGACTGGTGTGAGCGATCAGGACAACTGTCTGATCCTTGATGATGCGGCCACGGAAGAAATGCGCACGGGCTATTTTGCACAACTGGCGCAGTTTGTTTGCGATGGGCTCAACACCTGTGGCTACGTTTATTGTCCTGGCGATATGATGGCGACGGCGGACCGCTGGCGGCAACCCCTGCGGGTTTGGCGCGAGTATTTTGTCACCTGGATCAACACGCCCAATCCAGAGGCGCAGATGCTGGCCAGTGTGATGTTTGATCTGCGTCCGATCGGCGGCGCGCTCAACTGCTTCGCGCGGTTGCAGAATGAGACTTTGGCGGCCGCGTCCCATAACTCGATTTTTGTCGCGCATATGGCAGGGAACGCGCTCAAACACCACCCGCCACTCGGTGTGTTGCGCGGGTTGGCAACCATTCGCTCGGGCGAGCACAAGAACCAGATTGATATGAAGCACAATGGGGTTGTACCGGTCGTCGACTTGGGACGGTTGTGTGCCTTGCAGGGGCGGCTGACGCCTGCGAATACACGGGCGCGATTACGGGCAGCCAGTGACGGGACGGCGGGGATTTCTGCCTCTGGTGCGGCGGACTTGCTGAATGCCTATGATCTGATTGCAGAAACGCGGCTGGACCATCAGCTGCGTCAAATCCATGCAGGGCAGGCACCGGATAATTATCTGTCACCGGCGGATTTGTCAGACTTTGAACGCAGCCACCTGCGCGACGCCTTTGTGGTTGTAAAATCGCTTCAATCTGCGATTGGCCACGGGCGCAGCGCATTGAGCTAACGAAAGAAAAAGGGGGGAGCGAGATGTTTCTGGAACTGATCGCGGTGATTTTTGCGGGTATGGCTGGCGGTGGCTTGATGGCCATCATCATCAGGTTTTCCGGTAGCCGATTGCCCAAGTGGCTGACACCTGTGGCCGCTGGGGGTGCGATGATCGCCGCAACCGTGAGTTCGGAATACAGTTGGTTCAGCCGCACCACAGTCACATTGCCGGAGGGGTTTGTGGTGGTAGAAACAGTGGAAACCAGTGCGATTTACCGTCCTTGGACCCATGTCGTGCCTCTGACCGAGCGGTTTGTGGCCTTGGACACAGCCTCGGTACAGAGCAATCCGTCACACCCGGATTTGCGATTGGCGCAGGTGTATTTTTACGGCCGCTGGTCGCCACTCAATCGCCTGAACGTGGCGGCGGATTGTGGCAAGGGCCTGCGGGCGGCGCTGACCGATGGCATCAGCTTTGACGACGCGGGCAGCATCGAAGGGGCCAACTGGGTAAGTGCGCGTGACAATGATCCGTTGCTGGATGCGATATGTGAGGCGCGGTGATGGCCAAGGGGGCAATTATGGCGGGGCTGTCCCTGCGGTTTCGGATCTTGCTGTTTTTTGCCCTGTTGGCATTTGGCGGCGTAGCGGTGATGTTTGGTGCGCTTTGGGCGGGCTATCGTAGTGCGCTTGCTGATGGCGTGGCGAGCGGGTTTATCCTGGCGGGGATTATCGGTGGGTTTGGCTTTTTGGCATTGGCCGTCGGCATTTGGTTGTTGTTTGATGAGAATGTCGCAAAGCCAATCCAGGCGTTGTCGACTACTTTGCGTGCCCGTGCCCATTCCGGCGTGAACGCCACCGTAGACACCCACTCGGCACGCTATTTGGGGGATCTTGCGCCCGCGGTCGAAGCTGTCAGTACGCGGTTGAGCAACGCCACCATTGATATTGCCCAAACAGTTGCGCAGGAGACCGAAACACTGAGTTCGGACCGAGAGCAGCTGACCGCTTTGTTGACAGAGATCCCTGTGGCAATCCTGTTGGTTGGGCCAGACCACCGGATTGTGCTTTATGACGGGCAGGCGGCTGGTACTTTGGCGCAGATCGCTCCGCCGCGTTTGAATGCGTCGATCTTTGATTACCTGTCCAAAGAGCGCGTGCTGGATGCCCATGAAACGCTGCTGCGCGAGGGCACAGAGGTTGCATTTGAAGCGCTGTGTCCAGACGGGCGTGTGTCCTTTGATGCGCGCCTGAAGCCTTTGCGGGGCACGCATAGTTATATGATTTTGATTGATGACGCCCATGCGGAGATTGCACCGAATGCGGAGCGGCCGTTGACGTTTGATTTTCAGCTGTTGGGAGACCAGCCGATTTCGGACCTAGCGGCGCGGCGCCTCGATCAAATCCCGTTTGTGGTGTTTGATTGTGAGACAACGGGCTTGCTGCCGCACAAAGATGAGCTGGTGCAGCTTGGCGCCGTGCGGGTTCTGCGCGGCGAAATTGTGCAAGGTGAATCGATGGATCGGTTTATCCATCCGGGCCGCTCCATTCCGCCAGCCTCCACCAAGGTGCATCACATCACCGATGCGATGGTAGCGACTGCGCCGCCGCCCAAATCTGTGGTTGCGGAATTCCATCACTTTGCGCGAGACGCGGTGATCGTGGCCCACAATGCGCCGTTTGATATGGCGTTTATGCATCGTCATGGCAATGAGATGGAGATTGACTGGCCGCAGCCGATCCTGGACACGGTTTTACTCTCTGCGGTGTTGTTTGGCACCACCGAGAAACACACACTGGATGCGCTGTGCGCGCGGTTGGGTGTGGTGATCCCGGAACACCTACGTCACACAGCGCTTGGCGATGCGCGGGCGACGGCAGAAGTGCTTTGCCATATGTTGCCGATGCTGGCGGCGCGGGGACATACCACCTTGGGAGATGTGTTGGAGCAGACCCGCAAACATGGGCGGTTGCTGGACGACATGAACTAGAATGTAGCCTTAGCGGGGGAGGACCGGAACCATAGTGCCGGTCATCAGTGCAATCTGTGTGCGTTTGGGGCCCTCGACGGCAAAGACCTCAGCTTGCACAATCACCAACCGCTTGCCGGGCTTGACCACTTTGCCAACCGCTTCCAAGTGCTCTCCTTGAGCGGGGGATAGCAAGTGAATCTTCATCTCACTGGTGAGAACTTCAGCGTCTAAAGGCATGACAGACAAAGCGGAATAGCCTGCGGCGCTGTCGCCCAGACCAAAGGTCAGCCCGGCGTGGCCAAAACCGTGTTGCTGCTGGCAGGTGTCGAGAATAGGCGCAGCCAATGTCACGCTGCCGTCCGACACATCAGCGACAGTTGCGCCCATGGTCTGCATCATGGATTGCTTGGCAAAGCTGCTGCGGATTTTGACGTCGATTTCCGGTGACATGGTGCGTTGTTCCCCTTTGGATGCTTGTATCCTGAAGCCGGCCAAGAGTGCGGGTCAATCAGTGACGTTGCGGATTTCTTTAGGAGGCATAAAGAATTGGGCGGTGGGCTTAACGTGGCATGGGCAGTTGGCGTGGCGTTTGGCCGGTGAGGATCGCCATGGCCTTGGGCCGCATCAGTGATGCCAGCGCAGTGTCATCAGATCGCAGGCCGCCGGTGTAGGTGCCATAGGCAGGTAGAATGACCCGATCGCTGTCAAACAGGAAAGCCGGGCGGGCGATGGTGCGCAGGCGAGTTTTTACGCGAACTTTGGGGTGGTAGTGGCCTGAGACTTCGCCGCTTTTCCCGTTTTGCGCGATATGGCGAAATGTTAGAGGCGGCAAGGGAAGCTCGGCCAGATGCGCGCCCTCAAGGTCGATTGGGCCGGGGTCGTGGTTGCCCTCGATCCAGACCCAGCGCCGTCCGGCTTGAAGGCGGGAAATCCAGAGGCGGTCCGCCTCAGGCAAAGTCTTGGCCGCCTCCACATCATCAAAGCTGTCGCCCAGACAAATTACCGTTGCGGCGTTACTGGATTGGAGGTCATTTTCCAATCTTATCAATGTGTCACGGGTCTCATATGGCGGCATTGCGGGCCCACCGCGTCGGAGGACACGCTCGGTTTTACCGAGGTGCAGGTCTGACACAACCAACATGCGCTGCTCTTCCCACCAGAGCGCACCAGAGCCAAGCGCTGTGAGGGTTGTCCCAGCCAGTGAAAAGGAAAGTTCGTTCATGGTATGTTCGTAGCTTGTGTCCGAAGGTGGATCAAGAGGGCAGTTCTCCGAGTTACATAATTCGAACATTTTTTCGGATCTTGCGCAGCTTTGTGCGTGTCAGGATACACAATTTATACTTCTGCGAGCCCGCTGTCGTTCATAAGCGCTTCGGTCTCTTCCGCCAGCAGGCGTTCCTCCGCGCTGCCGCTTTGCACCGGCACTTTGCCAACTTCCAACAAGAGCGGCGCGGCGAGCGGCGTGACATGCGGCGCGGCGACGTGGTCAATGTGGTCGCCAACATTTTTTAGCACCGCTTCAATCCGGGAAAAATCTACCAAACCGCGCAACGCCTCTTCGCGGGTGATTTGCATCAAGACGTGATCAGGATCGTATTTGAGCAGGGTATCGTAAAGAATGTCTGAACTGAACGTTGCCTGCCGTCCTGACTTGCGAGCAGTTGGAGTGTTGCGCTCGATCAGACCGGCAATAGTGGCCGCGCCCCGGAATGTTTTCTTCATCAGCGCATTGCCAGCTAGCCAGCCGTCCAAGCCGTCTTTCAATGTCTTCAGGTCAAACAGCGGGCGCGGGTCCACCACCTCATCCAGCCCCCAAATCAGCGTGGCGTAGTCCGATGACACAAACCCCATTGGGGCAAGATCCATATCTTCCATGCGTTTGGTCAGCAGCAGTCCGAGGGTTTGCTGCGCATTGCGTCCGGCAAAGCCATAAACACACATGTTTTGGCGGCCGTCGCGTTCGAAGGTTTCTACCAAAAGTCGTCCGGGTTCCGGCAGGCGCGACATGCTGCGCTGGAGGTGCAGCCAGTCTGCCGTGTGGGCGGGCAGGTCGGGCCAGCTCTCCGCTTGCAAGTAACGCAATGTGCGCTGGGACAGCTGCGTTGAGGTGGAGAACTTTGTGCCAGAAAACACTGCCACGCGGGGCTTGCGGGCGGCGTTGCGTGAGACCTGTACCGTCATGTCGCGCAGACCTTCGTAGCGTACAATTTGACCGCCTATCAGGAAAGTGTCGCCTGCGGAAAGCGTTGCGGCAAAGGCCTCTTCGACTTCGCCCAGAGGTTTGCCGCCGCGGTTGCGTTTCAATTGCACCTTCAGGGTATCGCTGTCCTGAATGGTGCCTGCATTCATGCGCAGGCGGGCGGCGGCGCGGGGATCGCGCAGCTGCCATTGGCCGTCGGGACGCTGTTGCAGGCGTTGCCAGCGGTCATATGCCTTTAGGGCGTAGCCGCCGGTAGCGCAGAACTCTACGCAGGTGTCAAAGGCATCGCGGGACAGGTCCACATAGGCACCAGCGCTGGTCATTTCGGTATAGAGGTCGTCCGCGTTAAACGGGCCGGAGGCGGCGCGTAGCAGGATATGCTGGCACAGTACGTCGCGCGGCCCGGGGCCGCGCGGGTCGCCGTCCAAATCACCCTCCTGCACAGCTTGCAGAGCGTTGATACATTCGACCACTTCCCAGCGGTTGGCAGGCACGAGCAGCGCTTTGGAAGGGGCGTTGTAGCGGTGGTTGGCGCGGCCAATACGTTGCACCAGACGCTTGACGTTTTTGGGGGCACCCACCTGAATGACAAGATCGACGTCGCCCCAATCAATGCCGAGATCAAGGCTGCCGGTACAGACAATGGCGCGCAAGTCACCGCGCACCATGGCGGCTTCAACTTTCTCCCGTTGCTGGCGATCAAGGCTGCCGTGGTGGATGCCAATCGGGAGACCCTCGTCATTGGCAAGCCACAGATTGTGAAAGAAAATTTCCGCTTGTGCGCGGGTGTTGTGGAATATCAGCGTGGTCTTGTGCGCCTTGACCTGCTCCAGAACCGCAGGGATGGCGTAGGCCGCGCCGCCGCCAAGCCAGGGCGGGGCCTCTTCGGTTTCCAGCATGGAGATGTCGGGTGCGGGACCGGGATCGGCAAAGAGGATTTGGCACGGGTCTGGATTGCGCGCGAGCAGTTTGGCGATGTCTTGCGGCTGGTCTACCGTGGCGGACAGGCCGACGCGTTTGAGGTCTGGGCAGAGCGATTGCAGGCGGGCGAGCGCAAGGAACAACTGATCCCCGCGTTTGCTTTCCGCCAAGGCGTGGATTTCGTCCACCACCACACGTTTGAGACCTTTGAAAACACGGGGGGCATCTTCGTAAGAGGTTAAAAGCGAAAGGCTTTCTGGGGTCGTTAGCAAGATGTGCGGTGGGTCGGCACGCTGGCGTTTTTTCACGGTTTGTGAGGTGTCGCCGGTGCGGTCTTCAATGCGGATGTCGAGGCCGATCTCCTCCACTGGCGTGCGCAAATTGCGTTTGATGTCGGCGGCCAGTGCCTTGAGAGGGGAGACGTAAAGCGTATGTAAACCGTCGTGCAGCGTGGTGGCCAGATAGGCCAAAGTGGGCAGGAAGCCGGCGAGGGTTTTGCCACCGCCTGTGGGGGCAATCAGCAGGGTGCAGGGATCGTCGGCGCGGGCCAACATGTCGCGCTGGTGCGGGTGCGGCTGCCAATTTCGTTTGGCAAACCACGCTTCGATATTGTCAGGTAAAGCCGTCCGCTCCGGCAAAGGGTCAGGCCGCGTTGGGGTCGCAGAAAAGGTTATACAACAAGGAGATAACCTGAGAGGTGTTGTCGTCCGCAAGGCTGTAGTAGATGGTCTTGCCGTCGCGGCGCGTGGAGACAAGGCCCTCGTCGCGCAGGCGGGCGAGCATTTGGCTGACGGCAGCCTGTCGCAGGTCCAGCAGCGCTTCCAATTCCGACACCGATTTTTCGCCAGACCCGAGGTGGCAGAGGATCATCAAACGGCCGGAATGCGCCAGCGTTTTAAGGTAAGCTGCTGCAGCTTCGGCGTTTTTCTCCATTTCGGAGGGCGGCGGTGGCGGGGTTTGGATATTCACGATATTGGACCCAGTTACTCCTGACTGCGCCTCATATAACATCGACCGCCGCGGTTTTCGAGATGTCTTACGATTTTAGTGGGGCACCGCCGGCAAAAGCATTGCCGTTTACATAGTCACAAGAGGCATCCTGCATTTGCAGATGTAGGCCGTTGCCGTCGAATTTGTGTTGTCTGGCAAGGGTTTCGTTGACCTCTATGCCCAGTCCAGGGGCTGTTGGCGGGGTGACAAAACCGTTTTCAACCTTGATGGAGGATGTGATGAGCGCGTCGTGGAAATCGGTCTCGATGGTTTCGATCATCAGGAGGTTGGGAATGGAGGCGGCGAGGTGGATGTTGGCGGCCCACTCGACGGGGCCGGCATAGAGGTGCGGGGCGATTTGGGCGTTGTAACACTCTGCAATTGCCGCGACTTTTTTCATTTCCCAGATGCCACCTGCGCGTCCCAAGGCGGGTTGCAGGATCTCGGCAGCGCCAGTGCGCAGGACGGTGGCAAATTCGGATTTTGTGGTCAGTCGTTCCCCGGTAGCCACTGGAATCCTTACGT
The DNA here is from genome assembly GCF_049116215.1 of Shimia sp. Lineage (GTDB taxonomy): Bacteria > Pseudomonadota > Alphaproteobacteria > Rhodobacterales > Rhodobacteraceae > Shimia. The sequence continues at coordinate 11,901 of NZ_JAGDZB010000005.1, forward strand.
TTTTTGCGACGTGCGCCATGTCTTCGATGTTGTCCGGCGGGGTGGGTTCTTCAAACCAGAGCGGGCTGTACGGCTCCAGCGCTTGGCCGAGTCGGATGGCGCCTGCGGTGGTGAATTGACCGTGGGTGCCGAAGAGTAAATCTGATTTGTTTCCAACGGCTTCTCGGATGTCGGCGCAGAAGGCGACGGACATGGAGATGTCGCTCATGGCGGGCATGTGGCCGCCGCGCATGGTGTAGGGGCCCGCGGGGTCAAATTTCACCGCTGTGTAGCCCTTTTCAACCATGGCGAGCGCGCTCTCGGCAGCCATTTCCGGCGAGGTCCAGAAGTCAGAAATATTATGATGATCAAGGGGATAGAGGTAGGTATAGGCGCGCAGGCGTTCGTTCATCAACCCGCCCAGAAGGGCGTAGACCGGGCGGTCGCGGTCTTTGCCCAAGATGTCCCAACAGGCGATTTCGAGGCCAGAGAAGGCGCCCATAACAGTTAAATCAGGGCGTTGCGTAAAGCCCGACGAGTAGGTGCGGCGGAACAAACGTTCAATGTTTTCAGGGTTTTCGCCCTCAAAATAGCGTTCAAACACATCACGGATCACCGCTTCCATAGCGTCGGGACCAACTGAGGAGGCGTAGCATTCGCCCCAGCCGGTGATGCCGGTATCCGTTTGAAGTTTCACCAAAATCCAGTAGCGCCCGCCCCATCCGGGGGCAGGCGGCGCGGTGACGATGATATCCAGATCGGTGAGCTTCATCGGCGTGGTCCTTACAACAGCGTTCGGTGAAGTAAGGGGCCTTTTTGACCACAAAATCAACGTCGGTATTTTGTCGGTATCGCGACTGTTTTGCGGTGGTGCGTATTTGCCCGTTGCGTTTGTTAACCTGAAGACGCGTTAAGATGTGCATCCACCACGCGCTGTACCATCGGGGCGAAATGCCAGAAGTCTGGCGTGACCATATCAGCGCGCTTTCCTGCCTCGTCGAGGTAGCGGACCTGAATGATCTTCTCCAGATTTGGGTTGGCCTCAAAAGTGGTGACTTCGTCGCCCGACATCGGGCCGCCTTGTAGCTCCAATGTGTGCACAGAGGCGGTGGAGAGCCGTTTGAAGTATTCCGGCTTGGTGGCGCAGAGGTAACGTTTGGCGGCGACGTGGTAGAGCACGCAGTCGGTGACCACCGAGGGGAAGAAGGGGGCGAGCACTTCGGCACCTGCGTCTTCGTGGTGGCGGTCCTCGGTGTCATCCGGATGGTAGGTGCCAAACTCGGACGTGAAATGGCCGATGTCATGCAGCAGGGCGGCGACTATCACATCCTCCGGCATGTCGTTTTGTTCGGCAATGGTGGCACCTTGTAACATGTGTTCTGCCATTGTGACCGGCTCGCCGAGGTATTCCTCGCCGCCGCGACGGTCAAAGATGTCGCCAAGAAAGGCGACGATGTTGTCTTGCGTTAGGGTGGAGAAATCCGGCTTGCTCATGTGTTTGCCTCCAACGCCGCGAGGGTGGAGAGCAGCCCGTCTTTGTCGGCGTAGCAGCCTTGCAGCCAGCGTTTGCCAGAACCAGAATAGCCTTTGCGGGCGTGCAGCACGCGGGTGTTGTCGACGATGAACGCCTCGCCGGGGGCCAGTTTAAAGCGGACCTCCGACGCCGGGTCGTCGATGATGTCGGAGAGTTGGCGCAGGGCGGCGTAGTAGGCGGGCATTTTGTCAAAGGGCACGTCGACTGGCGCGGCGGCGGAACGGGCGTTGAAGCGGATGTTTTGCATCGTGCCTTCGGGAGAGAGGCCAATCACCGGACGGCGGGAGGTGAGGCGTACGCCCGCTTCGCCTGCGTATTCAAATCGCGCGGAATGGCTGTGTAGGAGTGCAAAGCCTTCAGGGTTTATCTCGCGCAGCTTTTGCGCCGCTGCAAAGCCGTCGACCACCATGTTGTCGCCGCCCTCGGCGGAATTCTCAAGGCAGGACAGGACTTGCAGGGTTGGGACCGGATCACGGTAGGGGTTGTCTGTGTGGGCTTGCAGGCCAAGGCCGGTGAAGGCGAGGTTGGTTGGGTTGACCTCTGTGCGGACCTCAAAGTGACGGCCGTAGTTGGTCTCGCGCACGTAGCCGAAGAGGTTGACGACTTTGAACAGGGCGCCGGATTCCGTGGGCAGGCCGGTGACTTTGGTAAAGCCGTAGCGGCGGATGGCGGCAAGCCATGCGCGTTTGGCGTCAGGGGTGTTGGCGAGGTCAGGGTAGTGGCCGGTGGGGACGTCTTCGTTGAGGTCTTCGCCCCAAGTTTCGGCGTGCTCCGGCAGGTGGCCCGGCGTGGTGTCTTGCTGGCGGTCATAAGCATTGGTGAGAAGCCAAGCGACCGGGAAGGTGACGATTTTATTGTCTTCAGCAAAAGTGACAGTGACGGTGTCGTCGGTGGCCTCTGATTTGGACAGGGCGCAGTTGCCGGGCAGGTCCGCCAGGGTGATTAGTCGCTGGCCGTTGCCGGGATCGCGGGTGGCGGCATCTAGCGCGTTATGGCGCAGCCAGACGCCGTGGAAGCGAAAAGCGCCGGAGGGCGTAGTGAGCGTGAGGACCTGATTGTCGGGGGAGAGCTGCACCTGGGTCATAAGATGTCCTTGGGTTGGGCGAGGGCTTTAGGGCTTGTGATGTCTTGTCGACAAACTGGGGATGCGCAGGCATAAACTCAAATTATCCTTTTTCATCCTGAGAGACGGTTTATCTAATGGATAAGGCTGGGTTTGATCATCTGCCATTGGAGTGGGTGCGGGCGTTTGAGGCGGCGGCGCGGTTGGGCAGTTTTACGGCAGCGGCGCAGGAAACCGGGTTGACGCAATCAGCGATCAGTCAGCGGATTGGGCATCTGGAAGCGCGGCTTGGGACGCAGCTGTTTGTGCGGCAGGCGCGGCGGATCACCTTAACGGTGGATGGCGAGGCGTGGTTGCCACATGTGCAGGCGGCGCTGGTGGGATTGCGCGACAGCACAGAGGCGCTGTTTGGCGTGTCGCGTAACCGGTTGACGATTTCGGCAAGCGCGTCAGTGAATGAGCTGTGGCTGGTGCCGCGTATAGGGCAATTGGCGGAGGTCAGCGGGGCGCAGATCACGCTGAGCACAATGGTGGTGGCCGCCGGTGACGCCAAAGACGATGCGGCGGTGCGCATCCGCTATGGCAGTGGTGATTGGCCGGTGGCCTATGCGGTGCCGCTTTATGAGGAGCGGTTGAGCCCGGTGGTGGCGCCGGCATTGTTGGCGCAAGGCGTGTGGCAGGCCTTGCCTCGGCTGTCGGTGTCTGGGCCGCGGCCAAGCTGGCGGCGGTGGTGTGCGCAGACCGACACGCCGACAACGCCGGTGGCGCATTTGCGGTTTGACAGTTTTTGTGCGGGGCTGGCGGCGGCGCGGGCCGGGCAGGGGGTGCTGTTGGCGTCCTTGCCCTTGGTGCAGGCGGAGTTGGACGCGGGGCGGTTGGTGCGGGTCACAGATGAGGTGCTGCGCCACCACGAGACCTATTGGCTGCTTGGCGCCAAAGAGCGGCTGTCGCGGCGGCAGTGGCGACAGTTGGCGGACTGTTTGGCCGACGGTGTGGCGTAGCTACGTCCCGATGGCCTCGGCAAAGGCTTCGAGTTCGCGCTCGATTTCGCTGATCGCGGATTGGGTGCTGAAGAAATAGAGGTCCGGGGCGTCGACGTCGTCCATGAAAGCTTCGATTTCCATTTGGATCGGTTGGTCGTCGATCGCCCCGGTGACGCGCCACCGACGGGTGTCCTCAACCGCCATGCAAGCGAGGTTGCGACGGACTTCTTGGGCAAGGTCCGCCGGAAAATCCAGCCGCGGATTGTTGGCCAGCTGGGTGAAAAATGGCGCGACCTCGTCGGACGCGAAGTTCATCGAGGTCTGGGATGTCATTGGCGGCAGGGGCTTGGGAGCGTTCGGTTTGAACAATTCGGTGACAAACTTGAGCACGGGGGCCTCCGGAAGGGATTGTGACGTTAGCTGTCAAATACAATCACATTGCGCTTTGCGCTACCCGTCTTTGTGTCCGCGATGGCCTCGTTGATTTGATCCAGCGTCCAGCGGCCGGAGATCAGCTCGTCAAGTTTCAGGCGGCCTTGCTCATAGAGGTCGACCATCCAAGGGATGTCGCGTTTGATCACCACGTCGCCCATTTTGGAGCCCTGCATGCCCTGGCCGATGGCGGCGAGGATGACGGGCTCGTAGGTGGATTTGGCCCCGGAGTGCGGCATGCCGACCATGATAACCTTGCCGCCCGGTGCAAGGTAGCGAGGGGCGTCGTCATAAGCGGGGATGGCGCCCACGGTCACGATCACCGCGTCCGCGCCGCGGCCCATGGCGCGCATGGCTTTGATGAAAGGCTTTTTGTCGGTGGCCAGCACGCCGTCAGTGGCGCCAAACTCCTTGGCGATTGCGAGTTTCTCTTCGCTCATGTCGACGGCCACAATCCGACGGGCGCCGGCGATGCGCGCGCCTTGGATGGCGTTGAGGCCGACGCCGCCTGCGCCGATGACCACCACGTCCTGACCGGCGCGGATTTGCGCGGCGTTGACCACAGCACCAACGCCGGTGATGACACCGCAAGCAATAAGGCTGGCGGCTTCCATGGGGATATCGTTGGTGATTTTCACCACTTGGGATTGGTCGACCACGACCTTCTCGGCGAAAGCGCCGCAGGCCATGGCTTGGTGCAATTTGCCGCCGTCGGCGGTGGTCAGCGGGCCTTTGTCGCCGTCATAAGGCGTGCTGCAGATGACGGGTTTGCCTTCTGAACAGGTCGGGCAGGTTCCGCAAGCGCGGATCAGGGTGACAATCACGGAGTCGCCTTCCGCGAGGCCGGTCACGCCGTCACCTACGGAGGTGATGTGACCAGCAGCTTCGTGGCCGTAGACCGCGGGCAGGCTGCCGCCCCAAGCGCCGTCTGCAAAGGAGATGTCGGAGTGGCAGATGGCGACGGCGGAGAGCTTGACTTCGATCTCGCCCATTAGCGGCGCGCGCAGGGTGACGTCCTCAACTACAAGGGGCTGGCCAAATTCATGGCAGACGGCGGCTTTGATGGTGCTCATGGGCAAGTCCCTTGTGTTTGGTGTCACATCCAGTTTTGGCCAGCTTAGGCGCGGGGGGATGGTTCAATCCAGACACAAGGTGTCGTTTTTTGCCTAAGTGGCGCGACGTGACTTTGCAAAAACCACGATTGCGATCATCAAAAGGGCGGCGGCGAGCACAAAGGGGGCGCCGGGGAGATAGAGCACGGCGTGTTTGTCGGAAAAATAGGCAAAGGTTTGCGTCATCACCAAAGGCGCGGCGATATGGGCTAGGGAGGTGAGCGAGGCGGAGATGCCTTGCAGCTCGCCTTGGGCGTCATCGGAGACACGGCGGGACATAATGCTTTGCAGCGCGGGCAGGCCAACGGATGAGAGTGCGGCCACGGGGATGCCGATGAACAGGAGAATGCCGTTGGAGATCACCGCGAGATAGATCAGCGCCACAACTTCCAGTCCAAGGCCGATCACAACCGTGCGGCGGTTGCCAAACCACTTGGTGAACGGGCCAATCAGGGTGGCCTGCACTATGGCAAAACAGAGACCATAGGCGGTGAGGCTGAGGCCGATCATGGCCTCTTCCCAGCCAAATCGTTCGATGATGAAGTAGGGCCAAATCGCCGGATAAACCGCAGCGGCAATTTGGTAAAAGAAGAAGACAATCAGCAGGTTGGTCATGGCCGGCAGTTTGCCAAGTGCTTGCAGTGCGCCCAGCGGATTAGAGCGACGCCATTCAAAAGCGCGGCGGTTGGCGTCGGTCACGGTTTCTTTGAGCACCATCCATCCCAACAGAGCGTTGCCTCCTGCCAATACAGCGGCCGCCCAGAACGGTGCACGGGTGCCGTATTGACCCATAAACCCGCCCATCGCCGGGCCAAAGACAAAGCCCACGCCCATGGCCGCGCCAATCATGCCAAAGGCGCGGGCCTTTTCTTTGGCGTCCGACATGTCAGCCATATAGGCCATGGCGGTGGCGTAGGTGGCGGCAGTGATCCCGGCCACGATGCGGCCAATCACCAAAATCCAGATGTTATCTGCAAGCGCCATAATCACATAGTCCGCCGACATCACAGCAAGCGAGACCAGCAGCACTGGTCGACGGCCAAAGCGGTCTGAGAGATTGCCCAGAAGGGGTCCGCAGAGGAACTGCATGAACGCAAAGACGGTGGAAAGAATGCCACCCCAAATGGCGGCTGCGCCGAGGTCGCCGCCGGTCACCTCTTGGATGAGGTCGGGCATCACCGGGATGATCAGGCCAATGCCCATGGCATCGATCATCACCGTGGCCAGAATGACAAAAATTGGCAGGCGGTTGCGCATCATAATTTCATTAATTCTATAGTTGCATCAGGGCAGGAAAACGCGGATCGGTCAACTGATTACTTGGCCGCACACACATATTGCTCCGTCTGAATGGCAGAGCGCGATCCATGCCGTGCCGTCGGGCCGCAAGCTGTCCCAGCGTGGGCACCACTACAAGTCTTCCGTCACGGCATTTTGTGGATCAGGTGGCGGTCGCTTGCACCAAAAGCGACTGGCTGCTGAGGGCGATTTGCGGCAGGTAAAGCGGTTCGCTGGCAATGTCCGCGGTGTCTTGAAACAGCGCGTTGAGACCAATCAGGTGCGCGCGTAGAGCTCCGTTGGTTGGGGTATTGGGCGCGGCCTCTGCCGCCAAATCCGCCGTCAAGGTGAGCCAGTTGGCAATGGTGCGAATTGCACTGCGTGGATCCTGAGGTGCGCCCAGTTTGAGGGTGTCTGCGATGGCGGCGCCAATGTCGGGCGCGGCGGTGAAAGCAACACGCAGACAGGTTTCCCGGATCGCTGGCAAGTCAGATAGCAAGGCCGCGCGGCGGTCGCTGTCTGGCAGGGTGGTGAGGGCGGTTTCCGTCAAGGTCAGAAGCTGGCGCAGGCGCAGCATGAGCGCGGTGTCGGCCACGTCTTGCGGATCGGTGTTATGCAACAGGTGCTGGCTGTGCTCGGGGGCTTCCATGGCTTTGTCAAAAGCCGCGACCAAAGCGGGAATGTAGTTGCCATCTTGGGCGACGCCATCGGCCAGTCCCGCGGGGTCGATCTGCACTTCCATCGAACTGCGATGGATAAAGAAGGCGCTGTCTTCAGGGATGTCGCTCCGGGTGCCCTGGACCTTTGCCAAAGTGCCCAGCACCAGCAAAGCCGCGCGGATTTCGGCGCTGTGAGTAAACAGGCGGCCAGCCTCGCCCACCGGGTAGAGTTTGGTGAACATCGGGCTGTCAAAAACAGAGGCGGTCATAGGCGCGGTCTTTCTGTCGTCAGTCTTTCAGGATTTGGTCGATCAGGGCGGCGAGGCCGGTGGGATCGGCAAAGAAGGGGGAGTGGCTTGTGGGAATCTCATAAACGTCTGCGGAAGGCCAGTCCTTGGTCATGGTGACCTGAAACTCCGGTGGGATGGCCTGGTCATCCCTGCAGCGAATGTAGCTGCGTGGGGTTTGGCGGTGGCCGTCGCCCAGCGTGATTTTGGTCTGCTGTGCAGCAATGGACTGCGGTGACAGATGGGCCAATGCATAGTCTTCGGTGCCCGGGGGGCAATCGTGGTACAGAGCGTCGCGGACCTTGGCGGGCTCGAAGGTGTAACTTTGCCCGTCTTCGTGGCGCTTGATGGCCTGCATCAGCGGTTGGCGTGGCGCGGCAATGCGCATGTCGATGGTGGAGTGATTGTCCCACGGGGTATAGGCGCAGAGGTAGATCAGGCGGGCGATGCGACCGGGGGCGAGGTCAGCGGCGCGGGTGATTGGGAAGCCGCCCCAGCTGTGACCCAAGACAACGGTATCTTCTCCCAAAGCGTCGATGATGGACTGGGCGCAACTGTCCAGTGTGACGTCTGCCACCGGGGTGGTGTCTTCGCCGTGCGACGGCATGTCGATGGCGCGGGCGGAGTGGCCCAGCGCTTCGAGGGCCGGGATCAGGTCGCGATAACACCATGCGCCGTGGCAGGAGCCGTGTACCAATAGAATGTCAGACATGGCCGGTTTCTTTCATAAAATCCGTGAGCAGTGCGGCGTATTCGGCGGGTTTCTCTACACAAGGCAGATGGCCGGTGCGGCGCAGTAGTTCTAGACGTGCGCCGGGGATCAGCTCCACAGTTTCGCGCACCAGATCAGGTGGCGTGGCGCCGTCCTCGGATCCGGCAATGCCTAAGGTGGGCAGGCGCAGACCAGAGGTGGGCGTGTAAAAATCGGTGCCTTGGATGGCGGCACAGCAGCCCGCGTAGCCCTCCGTTGGGGTGCTTTCCAACATGGCTTTCCAGTGGGCAAGTTCTGGCTGGGTTTGGAAGTCCCGTGAGAACCAGCGCAGCATGATGTCGTCCGACATGGCGGGCAGGCCTTTGGAAGTGACCATGTCGATGCGGTCCTGCCACATCTTGGGGGAGCCGATTTTGGCAGCTGTGTTGGAGAGCACCATGGCGCGCACCAGATCGAGGCGTTTCACCGCGAGGCCCTGCGCGACCATGCCGCCGATCGACAGGCCGACCACCAGTGCGTCTTTGACGTTGAGGTGCTCCAGAAGGGCTTCGGCGTCTTTCACCAGCGCACCCATGGAATAAGGCGCGGGCGGCACGTCACTTTCGCCATGGCCGCGCATGTCATAGCGAAGGATGCGCAGGCCGTCGGGCAGATGCTCCAGGATCGGGTCCCAGAGATGCAGCGTGGTGCCGAGCGAGTTGATGAAAAGCACTGGCGCGCCGTTGGGGTCACCTTCGTCGCGGTAGTGGGTTTTGATTTGGTTGAGCGTGGCGGTTGGCATGGTCAGTCTTGGTTGTCAGTTTTGAGGCGGATGTGGGCCATGATTTGCCCGTGGTCAGAGGCGAGTTTGTTATAGGGCGCTTCGGCGTGGCTGCCATCGGTGAGATGGTCGTTGAGCACGCTGAAGTATTCCATGTCGCCGAGGCGGTCCGCGTTGTCCGGGTGGAAGTGCCGGCTGAGATAGATTTGATCGATGCTTTCGTAAACCCCTCCAAACGCCGTGGTGTAGACCATGTCGCGCAGGGACTTGCGGGTGAACAAGGCTTCGGCAGAGGTCAGGCGGACGGAGGTGACGGCGTCTTGGATGGCGTCGTTTTCTTTTCGGGTGTAGCGGTCGTTGGCATGTTTAGCGTCGTGGCGCAGCATCCAGCTGTAGTTGCGGAAGGGCACTTCGCCAGAGATGATTTCGGAGCTGACCGCATGCTCGCCGTCGTTGAAGTCGCCCAGCACCATGACCGGGCGGCCTCGGTTGAGCTCGTCGACAATGGCGCGGCGCAGGACCCAGGCTTCGGCCATGCGGCGCAGGGCGGCGCGCATGGCGCCCATGGCGCGGCCTAGTGGGTCGTAGTTGGTAAGGTCGGCTTCCGCCGCTTTACCTTCGGCGTCGCGGGTGAACTCGCCCAGTTTGGATTTGAGGTGGCAATTGAAGACTGTGATGACCTGATCGCCCACGGGGATGCGCGCCTTCAGGATTGGGCGGGAGGTGCGGCGTAGCACAAAGGCACCGGAGTCGTCGCCGTCCAGCCCTTGGAAGGGGATTTCGACGGGCGTGTCGAGGTCCTGAATGATCTCGGGGGGCTCAGCAAATCCGTAGCGTGATAGGATGGCGACACCGGGGCGGCGGTTGCCCGGCTCGCCAGAGTCGTTCGCATTGGGCGCGACAAACAGGCCGCCGTCGCCATAGGGCGTGTATCCGAGTTTGCGGAAGATGGCCTTGCGGTGGTAGCGCTTGGATTTGTCGGGAATCACCGCGGCGTTGGATTCCTCGCCAATGCGGTCAGCCTCTGCGATCACAGATTTCAGGGAGGGTTCGTCAAAGATCTCCTGAAAGCCCACGATGTCGGCGTCCATGGAGAAGAGCTGGGAGGCGGTCCAGTCTTCCTTCCAGGCGTGTTCCTCGGGTGTGTAAGATTGGAAGGTGTAATATTCCTGATTTGGACCGATCAGGTTTTTCACGTTGAAAGAGGCGATGGTGAAATTGGTCATCTACGGGAACCTTTTAAGAGCATCGGCAAAGACATCGGCGTCGACATTGCCGCCGGTACAGACAGCGATCACAGCGTCGCCTTCGATTTTGTCGCCATGAAACAGCGCGGCTGCGAGGGCGCAGGCGCCGCCGGGTTCGGCGACGATTTTCAGACGTTTGAAGGCGAGGGACATGGCCTGCAGCACCTCGTCTTCACTCACGACAAAGCCGGGGCCAACCAAACGCTGCAGGATTGGGAAAGTGAGGTTGCCGGGCTGGGGCGTGATGATGGCGTCACAAATGGAGCCGGTTTCATTGGCATTGCGTTGGATGCTGCCGGTTTCCAGAGAGCGGGCGGTGTCATCAAAGCCTTCGGGCTCGGCCGGTCGCGCGCGCATGTTGGGGGCTTCGGCCTCCAAGGCCAGCGCAATTCCAGAGGTCAGCCCACCGCCGCCGCAACAGGCAATCACGTCGCCGGAGGTCACGCCACGCTCGGCGGCTTGAGCCACGATTTCTAGACCCACGGTGCCTTGGCCCGCGATCACCTGCGGCTCGTCATAAGGGCGGATTAGCGTCAGGCCGCGCTCCTCGGCGATCTTGTTGCCAACCTCTTCGCGGCTTTCGCCACCGGCGCGGTCATAGAGCACCACTTCGGCGCCGAGCGCGCGGGTATTGTCGATTTTCAGCTTCGGGGCGTTTTGCGGCATGATGATCACCGACGGCGCGCCGTGGGCGGTGGCGGCGGCAGCTACTCCTTGGGCGTGGTTGCCGGAGGAGAAGGCGATCACACCGCGTTTGCGGGTGGCTTCGTCCATGGCAGAGACCGCAGACCAGCCGCCGCGGAATTTGAAGGAGCCGGTGTGCTGCAGGCATTCGGCTTTGACCAACACGCGACGTCCCGCGATTTCGTCCAAGAAGGGCGAGGTCAGCATGGGCGTGACGCGGGCCTGGCCTTGGATGCGCAAAGCGGCGGCGCGGATCATGTCGATGTTCATGCGGGCTCTCCGTTAGGCAGTTGCGCGATCCATTGGTGCAGCACGTCAAGGCATTCCGGTTCGTCCAAGAAGGGCACATGGGCGCGATCTTTGGCTTCGGCGGCCAATATCGGCGCGCGGGTCTGCATTTCGGTGTGGGTCTCTTTGCTGAGAATGTCGGAGTTCTCACCGCGTAGGACAGCAAGAGGGCGGCCTTTCAGCTTGTCAAACTGAGGCCATAGGTCACCTGCGGGGGCTTTGGGATCAAATTCGGTCAGCACAGCGTTGCGCAGTTTGGGGTCGTAGTTGATGTTGAGGCCATCGTTGGTTTCGACAAAGTGGTGCGCGGCCTCTTCTTCCCAACGGCTGGCCGGGACGTTGTGGAAACCGGGCAGGCGGGTGGCAAGGGCCTCGGCGGCCTCGGCGCGGGTGGTCCAGACAGGCTTGCGGCCAATGAAGACAAGGATGACTTCCAGGCCGTCAGTTTCGATCACCGGTCCCACGTCGTTGAAACAGACACCAGTGAGGCGGTCTGGGGCCATTTCCATCAGCGTGAGTGCGATAAGGCCGCCGCGCGAAGTGCCAAGGATCGCGGTTTTGCCGATGCCAAGGTGGTCGAGCAGTTCCAAAGCGTCTTGGGCTTCGCGCGCGAGATTGTACGTGGTGAAGTCTTCGGCCCAATCCGATTGGCCGCGGCCGCGGTAGTCCATACGGATCACGCGGGTGTCTTTTAGGTGAGGGAGCACGTAGTCAAAATCACTGGCGTTGCGGGTCAGGCCGGAGAGGCAGAGCACAATGGTGCCAGGTCCGCCGGTGTCGTCAAAATAGAGCGACAGGCCGTCAGAGGTGGTGAAATGAGGCATTTACAGTCTCAGCAAATCAGGAACAAATTTCAGATCGGTCAACACAAATTCAGGCTTCCAGGGCAGGCGATCCACCTGTTCGCCGCTGTTGCGATGCACCCAGCAAGAGCGGAAGCCAAAGCCAGCAGCACCGGCGGCGTCCCAACCGTTGGAGGAGACAAAAATCACCTCTTGTGGTTGGCACTCAAAGCGTTTGGTGACCAGCTCGTAGACTTGATGCGCGGGTTTGAAAATGCCCACGTCCTCGACGCTTAGGACATCATCCAACAGGTGGCCAATGCCGGCATTTTGCACCGCGCCATCGAGCATCTTGGGGGAGCCATTGGACAGGATGGCGGTGTTCATGCCCGCGTCTTTGAGCTCTTGCAGGGCTTTGGGAACTTCGGGATAGGCGCTGAGCTCCCAGTAGAGTTGCAGCAGGCGTTCGCGCAACTCCCGATGCTCCGGCGCGTTGAGTTTCACCACGTCCAGCGCGTTGTCGAGGGCGTTTTGCGTGACCTCCCAGAAATCGGTGTGGGCATTGGTGATGGCGCGGATCCAGGTGTATTGCAGTTGTTTTGCGCGCCAGACTTCCGCCACCTTGGGCCAGTGTTTGGCAAATTCTTCGCGGCCTGGCTCTGCGGCAAGTTCGCGGGCGGCCGCAGAGACGTCAAAAAGCGTGCCGTAGGCATCAAAGACAAAGGTTGTGGTGGCCATCGTTTCCTCCCGATTTGGAGGCAGAGTGGCAGGTTTGGGGCGGGGCGAAAAGGCCTGTTTTACAAATAGACGTGAGGCCTATAGGGTGCGCCGCTCAAGCCGGCTGGAAGGGTCGGGGCAAGCTGACAGATGGGACACTTTATGACCGCAGCAAAATCGGGCGATACCGTCCGCATCCACTACACCGGCACCTTGAGCGACGGCTCCACCTTTGACAGCTCTGAAGGGCGTGATCCGCTGGAATTTACACTGGGGTCCGGTCAGGTGATCCCGGGGTTTGATACCGCTGTAGATGGCATGACTGTGGGAGAGAAAAAAGTCGCGGAGATTCCTGCGGATCAGGCTTATGGCCCACGCCATGAAGAAGCCATTCAGGATGTGCCACGGGAACAGATCCCGGCAGAGATCCCGCTGGAAATTGGCCTGCAGTTGCAGATGCAGTCCCCTACCGGTCAGGTGATGCCTGTGACCGTGGTCGAGATCACGGACGAGGTGGTGAAGCTGGATGTCAACCACATGCTGGCTGGCAAAGACCTGACCTTCGCAATTGAGTTGGTGTCTATCAACTGATCTGTGGATTGGTTGCGGAAGTGTCGAAAGCCCGCCGGTGTCGGCGGGTTTTTTTATGGGTTCAAGGAGTGCGGCTTTGTTGATCCACAATGAAATCGCCGCGTTTACAGGTTGCCAAACTATTGGTCAAAACCACTTGGCCGCCAAGCCGATTATGACAGTGCTTTTCGAAATAGAACTCATGCAACATGGATTTCGCCCGCATTCCGAATGACGGTTCCGCGCTGCCTGTAACGGTGCTTTGCAGCGCGATGAAAACAATCACGAGACTTGTGGCCACAAACAAAGGTTCCGCCTTTTTAAGGCGGGGACGAGCGTTCAGAGTGTTGCCAGCCAGCAAGACCAAAACCCCTAAGCCGCCAAGGGCGAAAATGAGCGGTTGAAACTGCATTTATACAGATATCCAGAATACAGAAGACAGTAATTTGGCGCCGTATAGTAGGGGCGTTGGGTTTGCGCCAAGCCCTTTATTCATGATTTTTTAACGTAGCAGATATGTGGTTTTTGAATGCCAGCGGTAGGTATTTGATTTGATGGTAAAATTTTTGGAGCCTGAGATGATTTGCGTTCCTACGGGGGTGGTTGGAACTGGTTTGTGCAGGGTCTGAGCTTGGCTAAACAGTTGGAGGGGTCAGTGCGGCACGTCGCTTGGCCGTTGCGTTTGATCAGTAGCGAAGTCATCACGGATGCAATAGACTATACTGCCTGCCAGACGCACTGTGCCACCCAGATGGCTTGCGCAGTGGTTCTCAAAAAAGAGATCGTGCAACATCGAGTGCGAATGGTTCCGCATTGGAGATTGCGCACCGTCAGACACAGTTGATTGCAACGCCCAAAAAATCGCCACCAAACTCAAAATTACAAGCAAGGGTTCCGCGCGGTTCAGGCGCGGTTTGGACGCGGTTGAGACGCTGGAGAGATAGACAAGAAGCAACACGCCTAGACCGGCGATCAAGAGAGCGACGAAGTGCATAGTGCGAAGTCCAGAGGTGGTGGGGGACGTGATTGCGTTTCATAGGGGCGCGCCTGCGTTTTCTCCAAGCGGTAATTTTGGGCAGGATATGCCTGCTTTTTGAGCGATTGCAGGCCGGGAACTCTTAGCATTCTGATATAGTTTGCGTATTTCGCGCTGCTGCCGCTGATCCCTGGAGAAAAAATGTGCCGTATATGTGTTTTTGGGCGCTTTTCTTTTGCCAAAGCTGCGCTAGCTTGTGTGCTGGGAGGCGGTTTTCATGGATTTTTGTTCAATTTTGCGACTCAGGTGGCCACTGTTTCAGGCGCCCATGGCGGGGGTGTCGACGCCACAGATGGCGGCGGCAGTGAGCACTGCCGGTGGTCTCGGCGCGCTGGGCCTTGGGGCCGCGGGCGTGGAAGGGGCACGGGAGATGGTGCGCGCAACGCGGGCGCAGACCAATCGACCGTTTAATGCCAATGTGTTTTGCCACGCACCTGCGCTGCGGGATGCGGATGTGGAGGCCGATTGGTTGGCTGCGTTGGCACCGACTTTTGCGCAGTTTGGGACCAAGCCGCCGGAGGCGCTGCATGAGATTTACCGCAGCTTTGTCGTGGATCGGGCGATGTGTGACATGTTGATCGAGGAAGTGCCTGGGGTGGTGAGTCTGCACTTTGGCCTGCCGGAGAAGGCGTGGATCGCGGAATTGCAGGCGGCTGGCAATCTGGTGTTTGCCAGTGCCACAAACGTGGCCGAGGCGCGGGCCTGTGAAGCGGCAGGTGTGGATGCAATTGTGGCGCAGGGCATTGAGGCAGGAGGCCACCGCGGCGCGTTTGATCCGGATGTTGAAGATGAGGCTCTGCCGACGCTGGCTCTGGTGGAGCGGTTGGCTGCGCGTTGTGAGCTGCCGGTGATTGCGGCAGGTGGCCTGATGGATGGCGCGGATGCAGCGCGGGCTTTGGCGCGTGGGGCTGCGGCGGTGCAGCTGGGCACCGCGTTTCTGGATTGCACGGAGTCAGCGGCAGATACGGCTTACCGCGCGGCGTTGCGGGACCCAGAGCAGGGGCCGCCGGTGCTGACCACAAGTATTTCAGGGCGTGCGGCGCGCTGTATGCGGAATGATTTTGTAAAGTTGGGGCAGGGCTTGCACGCAAAGGTGCCGGACTATCCGGTGACTTATGATGCGGGCAAGGCGCTGAATGCGGCGGCGAAGGCAGCCGGTGAGACAGGCTTTGGCGCGCAGTGGGCGGGCACCGGCGTGGCGCGGGTGCGGTCTGGTGGTGCGGCAGAGATTTTGGAAGCGATTGGGGCAGAACTCAAGGCGGCGCAGGCCTGACCCCAGAAATGCGAAATGCCCCGGGTGGGGGCATTTCAGAAAGCTTGCATGTCGAGGCTTTGTTTAGCCGCGGTATTTGGACAGCAGCATCGAGCCGTTGGTGCCGCCAAAGCCAAAGCTGTTGGTCATCACCGTGTCCAGACCGGCGTTTTCGACCAGATCAGTGGCCACTTCGCCCGGGTTGATCGCCGGGTCCATGTTCTCCACGTTGATCGACGGCGTGATGAAATCCCCATCCAGCATCAGAAGACAGAAAATCGCTTCCAATGCGCCTGCCGCGCCTTGGGCGTGGCCGGTCATGGATTTGGTGGATGAGATTGGTGGTGTGGTGCCTTCGCCAAAGACGCGGCGCACGGCCTCAACTTCGCCAACATCGCCAACAGGCGTGGAGGTGCCGTGGGCGTTGATGTAGCTGACTTTCCGGTCTTCTGGCAGTGTGGCTGTGGCCAGACGCATGGCGCGTTCGCCGCCTTCTCCGGAAGGGGCCACCATGTCGTGACCGTCAGATGTTGCGGCAAAGCCGGTGACCTCGGCGTAGATTTTTGCACCACGGGCCAGGGCGTGCTCGAGGTCTTCCAGAACCACAATGCCGCCGCCGCCAGAGATGACAAAGCCGTCGCGGTCCGCGTCAAAGGCGCGGGAGGCTTTTTCCGGGGTGTCGTTGTACTTGCTGCTCATCGCGCCCATGGCGTCAAACAGGCAAGAGAGAGTCCAGTCGAGTTCTTCGCCGCCACCGGCAAACATCACGTCCTGTTTGCCCATCATGATCTGCTCTGCCGCGTTACCGATGCAGTGCAGGGAGGTGGAGCAGGCGGAGGTGATAGAGTAGTTGATGCCTTTGATTTTAAAGGCAGTTGCCAGGTTGGCGGAAATCGTGGAGCTCATGCATTTAGGCACCGCGAAAGGCCCGATACGCTTGGTTGCGCCAGTTTTGGCTACGGTCTGGTGTGCCACCAGCATCGCCGAAGTGGAAGGACCACCAGAGCCCGCCACAAGTCCGGTGCGCTCGTTCACAACCTGATCGTCAGAGAGACCGGCATCGGCAATGGCCTGTTGCATGGCGATATGAGCGTAAGCCGCGCCGGGCCCCATGAAACGCAGCGTGCGTTTGTCGACCTGTTCTTTGATGTCGATGTCGATGTGACCGGCAACCTGGCTGCGGAAGCCGTGCTCGGTCATTTCGGCATTGGCGGAAATGCCGGATTTGCCCGCTTTCAGCGAGGCGGTGACTTCTTCGGCATTGTTGCCAATCGAGGATACGATACCCAGTCCGGTAACGACGACGCGACGCATGTGCGCTCTCCCTTAGTTTGTTGAGCACTATGTAGGGGATGAAGGGGGGGCGGCGCAAGGTAGGGCGTTGCGACAGGTCGCCTAGGGGCGGGAATTTTGTGGCCCGTCTGTTGATGCCGCCGCCAGCCTCGGTGTTGGAGGCCGGTAGCGGCGCAGTTTCAGCCTGGCATCTTTTCAAATGCGGGAAGACCGTCCTCTAGAACTGTGGCGTCCAATTTGCTGGACACGTAGACGTTCACTTTCGGGGCAAACTCTTGATGTTCTTTGATGTTACCGGCGCGGATGCCCAGCATGCCTTCGCGTGCAGAATTCTGGGTAAACAGGGGTGTACCGCAAGTGGCGCAGAAGTGTTTGGTCATTGTGGTGCCCGCATCCGATCCGTGTGAGAAGGTTTTGGGCGTGCCGGTGATCTTCACATCATCCTGTTTCATGAACATCAGGGTTGCATAAGCGCTGCCGGTTGAGTGACGGCAAGCGGTGCAGTGGCAATTGGCCATGACCGGCACGTCGCCGTCCGCTTCAAATGAGATTTCGCCGCAGAGGCAGTGACCTGTGAGGTGTGTCATGGGATGTCCTTCGCTGTTCGCACCATTGCCTCTCGAGAGTACGGCAATATGGCGATGCATCAAGGATTCATCCCATGTGTCACTTAATGGTGAGTGGGTCCCGGTGTTCCCTGGTGTGCCAACCTTGCATCCACATAAAGCACATTGCGCTGGGTGCGCTCCAGATCGGTCAGGACGCGGTAGGTTTCTTCAATTTGGGGCAGGGCAAGGATGTGCTCGGGTTTGCCGTCCGCCAGAATGGCGCCGTCGCGCAGGAGCACGAGGCGGTCGCAGAATTTGGCGGCGAGGTTGAGGTCATGCAGGGCGGCCATCACCACGGGCTTTTTGCGGTCTATCTCGTTGCGGATCGAGGTCAGGATGGAAAGCTGGTGGTGCAAATCAAGCGCGCTGGTGGGTTCATCCAGCAGGATCACATCCGGCGCACGCACGATGGTTTGGGCCACGGCGACCATTTGTGCCTGACCGCCGCTGAGATCCGCCACGCCACGGTTGGCGAGGTGGGCCAGGCCGAGGGCGTGCAATGTGTCGGACACGCGGTCTAGGTTGTCGTCGTTTACACGCCAGCCGGTGGTCTGCTTGAGGGCAAGCAGCACGCTTTCAAACACTGAGAGCAGCGCGTTGCAGCCATAGGCTTGCGGCATGTAGGCGACGCGTTTGGCGCGGTCTTTGCGGCCCAGATGGGTGACGTTTTCACCTGCGATGGTCAACGTGCCTTGGCTGGGCGTGATTAGCCCGGCGATGGTTTTGAACAGGGTGGATTTGCCCGCGGCGTTGGGGCCAATGAGGCCCACAAAGCCCCCGGGTGGGATGTCGGTGACGGTCACGTCGTGCAGCACGGTGGTGCGGCCATAGCCTGCGGACAGATTTGCGATGGTCAGGGTCATTGCAGGCGCTCCCGTCGTGAGCTGAGGATGATTGAGATGAAGATCGGCACGCCGATCAGCGAAGTGATGATGCCGATGGGGTAGATGATGCCCGGTGTGATGGTTTTGGAGATCAGCGAGGTCAGCGACAACACCAGCGCGCCGACGATCGCTGAGAGTGGGACGAAGTAGCGTTGATCTTCGCCCACCAGCATACGCGCGATATGTGGCCCAACGAGGCCAACAAACCCCACGGTGCCGACAAAAGAAACGGCGGTGGCCGCGAGCAGCGAGATGCAGATCAGCATTTCCACGCGCAGGCGACCAACGTCCACGCCCATGCTTTGCGCGGTGGCTTCGCCCATACGCAGGGCGGTCATGGGCCAGGTGCGGTAGAGGCTGAAGGGGATGGCAAAGCACAAGAGGATTGTGCCGAGGCCGATCTTTTCCCAGCTGGCGCGGCTGAGGGAGCCCATCATCCAGAAGACAATGCGGGCGATTTGATCCTCGGACGCCATGTATTGCATCAGCGCCAGCAAGGCGGAGAAGGTGAAGAAGATCGCGATGCCAAAGAGGATCATAGTTTCAGACCCCACGCCTTTGAGGCGGGTGGCGAGCAGGATGAAACCGCAGGTGCAGAGCGCAAAGACAAAGGCGTTTACGGTCACCAGGAGCGGGCCAACAGCGGGGATGACGCTGAAGCCGATTACAATGGCGAGTGAGGCGCCAAAGCTGGCGGCGGCGGAGACGCCCAATGTAAACGGTTCGGCCAGCGGATTGTTCAGGATGGTCTGCATTTGCGCACCTGCGACGGCCAGAAGTGCGCCAACAAGGACGGCGGTGACGGCGACGGGCAGGCGGTAGTCCCAGATAATGACCTTCAGTCGGGCGCCGTGGGACATTGGGTCCACCAGCACTTCGGCGATGGTGGACAGGCTATAGCCACCCGGTCCGGTGGTGATGTCTAGAAGGAAACTTAGGCACAGCAGGCCAAAGACAGCGGCGATGACGCCATAACGGCGGGACACGCGGGCGACATAGTCGTGGCGGATCGCCGCGGGATCAACTTCGAGGGTCACGGGGGAGGTCTCCGAGGAGGGAAAAAGAGTGTCCGGCCCCGCAAAAGGCGGAACCGGGAGTTGGCGAGGGGGATTAGCCGCCAACTTTCAGACTACCCCAGAACACGCCGGAGTAGTCGATCGGAAGGAACTTATCGTGCAGTTCCTTCATAGATGCTTCTGGGTCCACGTCTTCGAACAGCTCCGGGTGCATCCATTTGGCAAAGGCCTGCATGGCGACGAAGTGGTACGGGCTGTTGTAGAACTGGTGGTAGACCGAGTGGAAACGGCCATTTTTCACCGCCGACAGTTCGCCCCAGCCTTCGCGGGAGGCGAGACCAGCAAGGCGTTCTTGCACCTGTGTAGGCTCTGCTTCGTAGCCAAACAGAACGGCAGTGGTGGCCGGGTTGGCCTCAGACCAGTTGGCGCCTGTGCCGATGATGATTTCCGGGTCATCGGCAAAGATCGCCTCCAGGCTGACGCTGGTTTTGAATCCCGGGAACTTCATGGAGCCCCAGTTGCGACCACCGGCCAGATCAACCAGACGGCCGAGGTTGGCAGCACCGTAGGTGTTGCAGCATTTGTTCGGATTATAGCCAGCGGCGTTTTCGATGAAGACAATGGGGCGGTCTTCAGCCGGGATCTGCGCCACACGAGAGTAGATCTGTTTCATCTGCAGTTGGTAGAAATCGCCAAATTCGTCAGCGTTGTCGCGTTTGTCAAAGATACGGCCCATCAGCTGAATGCTGGGCACGGTGTTCTCAGTTGGGTTCTGGCGGAAGTCGACAAAGACTGTGGCCACGCCCGCCTCATCCAGTTTCTCAATGATGCCGCTTTCCTGCGCCTTGAGCAGGTTGCCGAGGTTCATGAACACCACTTCTGTGCCAAGCGCCACAACAGCTTCGAGGTTCCACTCGTCGGAATAGGGGCTGCCGAAGCTCTTCAGATCGGCGATCTCAGGGTATTTGGCGAGGTATTTGCGGTAGGCGTCCGGGTCATATTTGACCATGTCGTCTTTCCAGCCGACGATGCGCTCAAATGGGTTGTCCTGATCCAGCAGCGCAATCGAATAGATCATGCGACCTTCGCCGATCACAACTTTGGATGGGTTTTTCTCAACTTCGACAACGCGGCCGGCGACGTCGGTGACGGTGATGGTCTCTGCAAGGGCAATCGTGGCGGTTGTGACGGAAAACGTCACTGCTGCGGCAGCGGAGCAAAGACCCCGTGTCAGTGTGCTGACTTTCATGGGTCTCTCCTTGGATGTGTCGCGATCAGAGTCGCGATCTAGGCGCAAATGACATTAATGCAGTGAAAGAGTCAAGTATATGTTGGGCGTTTATTTATGGCTGAAACAATGAGAAAAGGTGAGTAATGTGTGGTGATTTTTTGGGAGGAGTGTGAGAAGCCAGCCCGCGCAGGCGTCAGCTTCTATGGTCAGCTACCGGCCCTAAGCCGACAGGACGATCCACATGTAGGAGCACATGTCAGCTTGATAGAGTACATTGGAAACTGCCAGTGGATGGTTTTGGAGTTGGGTGATCCTCGACGTTGTTGCGACGCGGACAAATGCATAGGTTGAAGCCGCTGGATCATCTAATCAACAGCCCCCAAAAGCACACTTCTGCATTTCCCTTCAAGAAAGCCTGCATGTGGCACTCAAGGCGTCAAACTCCACAATTTGAAACCGCCGCGGACTGGGGTCGCTCGATCTTCAATTCAATGGATATCAAAGTACGCAAAAAGAACCTGTGTGTCATGTTGGCAGGATTGGCAATCAGCGACGCACACTAAGTTGGCATGCCAGGCCAAATGATCGCGCAAACCGTTCAGAGTTCACCAATTACGATGCGGTGGAGAATTGCACCGCAATTGGTGTTCATTTGACACTGTGATCAATTGCTTAAGTTGACGGGGAGCCAATCTGCCGTTGGATCATAGCTTGTGATTGCAAAAGCCTTCTCCAAACTATCTTCGCCGAGGTCCGCCTCCAGCACCAATCCGTTTTCCGAAACCATGAACGAATGAATGCCCGTATTCCCATAATCGGAGGGAACCGCCAGCAAGGCATGTCCAGACACCATATTGCCATCGCTGACATAGTTCAGCGCACCACCCGGAGCTGCAGCGCTTTGCTTGTCCAAAATACGATAATAGTACCCGCCAAACGGTTCAGCCCCGGTATCGG
Source organism: Shimia sp. (assembly GCF_049116215.1). Lineage (GTDB taxonomy): Bacteria > Pseudomonadota > Alphaproteobacteria > Rhodobacterales > Rhodobacteraceae > Shimia. The sequence continues at coordinate 33,265 of NZ_JAGDZB010000005.1, forward strand.
TGTCGCCAATTGAGTAGCCGTCAAGAGAGGCAAGTGCGACGCGCGCGCCCAACGGGCTGTCCTCGTCGGCCCAAAACAACCCGTCCCGCGTCCCTTCGCTTGACAAGAACGAAGGGGCAAACTCCATAACCTGATCCCCATCATGATCTACGAGGCGGTATTCGGCTTGGATATCCACATACACTGCCATGAACTCAATGACGTCCAACTCGTTCAAACCGATCCGGCGGAACAATACCTCATCCCGTCCAGCCTCGACATCAAACATCCAATTGGCCTCGACTTTCCCAATCGGAATCGGAAACGGCCAACCCTCTGAACCCAGCAGCAAGACCACACCATCGTCCTCGGCTGGCTGAAGGCGGTATCCTTCTTGATACAAGCTGAGAATTTCGGCCCGATTGGCCGCGTCGCGCCTTGGGTTGCCAGTGGAAATGAGATCCTTTGCATCTGCCCCAAAGACCTGCAAAGTTGCATCCTGATCGCCCTCTTGGAGGGCGGTCATCATGCCGTCTATAGCCGCCTGTGGCGTGGCGAAAGACGTAGGTGATTGCGCTGTGGCGGCAATGGGAACAGCTAAACCAATTGCAAGTCCAGTAAGAGCTTGTGCGAATGTAACCTTCATTTGACTATCTCCCTCTGCGCGCGCCGGCGGCAGCCCGGCCACGCGTTGCGCCGGCTTTGGCTCGTTGAGATGGCGCGCGTTTCTGCATCGCGCCACCGTTGATCGGGGCTGCCTGACGTTTGGGCACAACACTGGCCTTCGGAGCCTTGGGGCGTGTGTTCGTCCTCGGAGTTTGGGTTTTCTTTGTCCGCTCTACAGCCGCTTTACGCTGGGCAGGCGACGGGCTTGAGGGGCGTTCCACACCTGCGCGCGGGTTCTTGCTTTTGGAGATATCCGCTGCGCCGCTTTTCTTCGCGAGATCGGCGCGCATCTTGTCTCCCCGGTCCGGCTTGGTCACCGGCATGGTGGTCACACCGTCGTTGCCGCGCTTGCGAGCGATTGTGTCGCGGGCCTCTTTTTGGCGACCTTCATCGGGTTTCCATCCAATGTTGTTGCGATCCCCGATATTAACGTCCCCGTCGATATCAATGTCGATGTCCGGATTTCGAACGATTGGTTGACCGTTCCAGCCACCGCAATTGCGACACCCCCAATAATCATGCCAATGATCATCGTCATCAAAGATCTCATCTATGATGGCTACAGCGCCAAAGACCAGCAGGCCGGTTGCCAGCGCATCGCCCACGTCAGAAGAGTTCTCGACATAAACCGTCTCTGTTTCATATTGAGGCACATAGACCACTTCGGGATCGGTCGGCTGGATAACAATTGTGTCGGTATCACCTTCCTGAACTACTTCAACGGTTTGCTCGTCACCACTGACCAAATTGCCAGCGTCGTTTGCAGCTTGCCGTTTGACTTGGACCGCTTCCATGACGTCGTCGCTTTGGGCCAACATCGCGTTCCCGACCGTCTCGGTCCAATCGATATGTGCTGCCATATCTTCCAGCACATCTGGGAATGCCGTCGCCAAAACTTCGACACTTTCGTCCCAGTCTTCGGCTTCGATGAGTGGCTTCAAATCCTCTTGAGCCACGTCGGCATTGTCGTCCAAAAACACGTCGGCTTTAACAACCTCAAGGGGATAGGTCGCGGCAACCAATACTTGGATAAGCAACGTATCTGGATAAAGCGCAACGGGAGCGACAAGCGTTTCAAGCTCCTCAGGCTGAAGCAGCTCATTTTCCTGATTTTCAGCCGACTGTGTGAATGCTCCTGTTGGGAATAGTAATATTAAAGAAGACAAAATTGATTTCAGCGTTATGCATTTCATTCCTATGCCCTTTAAAAAAGATGCGAATGCCGAAGGGTAAGCTTTGCCATCCGTTGAACCAAGAACTTTTGCAAAACATCCGATTTCCCACCCACATTAGAAATCCAAAAGGAGCAAATCAAGCGAGCCAACAGTGCGGCCGCCGGAGGCGATCGGAAAATTGGATGGCATGTGGCAAGGTATTAAAAAACGAAAGCTCTGCCCCGTTTACCGCTGTTTCCAAGCGTCAGAGTCAGGTTTGGAGGCGTTGTCGATCAGCCTGGGATTCTATGGCCGAAACTGGAAACCGTTGGATCTTGATGCTGTACAAAGTCCGTTTCCTGCGCATAGCTGACATTTCGAACTGTAAACAAAAAAGCTCCCGAAGAGACCTTCGGGAGCTTTTAGATTATTCTGAAATTGTTCTGCTAAGCTTACTCAGCTGCCAGACCAACCTTCATGTCTTTGACCGCATAAATCTCTTCGCCGTCTGCGAATACGGTGCCGTTGGCGACGCCGAGCTTCAGCTTGCGGTCGATGATGCGGGTGTATTGCACATTGTAGGTCAGCATCTTGCGGTCCGGTTTGACCATGCCTTTGAGCTTCACTTCGCCCACGCCCATCGCCATGCCTTTGCCAGGCATGCCGCGCCAGCCGAGGCCGAAGCCGGTCAACTGCCACAGGCCGTCAAGGCCAAGACAGCCGGGCATAATTGGGTTGCCCGGGAAGTGGCAATCAAAGAACCACAGGTCCGGAGTGATGTCGAATTCTGCAAGCACGTGGCCTTTGCCAAACTCACCGCCGTCTGCAGAGATGTCGGTGATGCGGTCCATCATCAACATGGGGGGCATTGGCAGTTGGGCGTTGCCAGGACCAAACAATTCGCCACGGGCGCATTTCAGCAGGTCGTCTTTGTCAAAGCTCGTGGGATAGTCGGCCATTCTGGGAGGTCCCTTGTCATTTTGGTGTTGCTTTTGCCTGCTGTATCATCTGCCAGCGTGGTCCTGCAAGGCAACAGTCGGCGTGGTGCGCTGGGCCGCAGTAAATGTTTGCGACTCATTTTCATTTGAATTTGGGGTGTGGTTTGCGCTAAATATGCAGCTGACGCACAGGATAAGACTTATGACCACTGAGGCACTTCGCAACGGCACCCAATGGCTCGCATCTGCTGGATTGCGCCCAACACGGCAACGTGTGGCGCTGGCGGCTTTGCTTAAAGGGGATGGCCAGGACAGACATGTGACGGCGGAAAGCCTGTTTGCCTCGGTGCGCGAACATGGCGATAGCGTGTCTTTGGCCACGGTATACAACACGCTGCGGGCGTTTTGTGACGCGGGGTTGATGCAGGAGATCACGGTGGATGGCTCCAAGAGCTATTTTGACACCAACACTGGCGATCATCCGCATTTCTTCTGGGAAGATGATCGTGTGCTGACCGATGCGCCCGCCGAAGAGCTGGAGATTTCCCGGCTGCCCGGTGCGCCTGAGGGTGCGGAGATTTCCAAGATCGACGTGGTGATCCGCCTGCGCCGGACCTGAGCGCGACGCTGGGTCAAAGTTTTCTGAGAGCAATTGTCCTTGATTTGGGCCTGTGACAGCATGGGTGCAAGCAGGGAGGATGTGTCATGAAAGCAGTGACGTGGCGAGGCTTTGGGCCAGCGCGAGATGTATTGAAAGTTGAGGATTTGGCAACGCCAACGGCGGGCGCTGGCGAGGTGTTGGTGCGGGTGGCCTATTCGGGTGTGAACCCGTCTGATTGCAAGGCGCGCAGCGGGGCGCGGCCGGGCGTGACCAAGCCGCCGTTTGAAGTGATTGTGCCGCACAGCGATGGGGCTGGCGTGATTGAGGCGGTGGGCGATGGTGTTGACCCAGCGCGTATGGGCGAGCGGGTGTGGCTGTGGAACGGGCAATGGCAGCGGCCGTTTGGCACCTGTGCAGAGTGCATCGCCGTACCCGCAGAGCAGGCGGTGGCTTTGCCGGATGGCGTGTCGCTTGAGGACGGCGCAGTGATGGGCATTCCGGGGCTGACGGCGGCGCAGACGGTGTTTGGCAGTGGCGATGTGGTTGGCCAAACGGTGCTGGTGTCCGGCGGCGGCGGCTCGGTTGGATATCTTGCGGTGCAACTGGCGGCCTGGGGCGGGGCGACGGTGATCGCGACCTGCGGGGCGCGTGACATGGCGCGCGTGACGGCGGCGGGCGCGACACATGTGTTCGATTATGCCAGCCCGACATTGGCGGCGGATATATTGGCCGTGTGCGACGGTGTGGATCGCGCGGTGGAGGTTGAGCTTGGGCCAAACCTGCCGTTGCTGACCGAGGTGATGAAGCCTTTGGGCACAATTGCAGCCTATGGATCGGCCAAGGATATGGCACCTGAAATGCCGTTTGGACCGATGCTTTTTAAGGCACTGAAGCTGGATATCTCGCTGATCTATATCCTGCCACTGGCGGAGCGAGAGGCGGCGATTGCGCGGTTGCATGGGGCTTTCGCAGATGGGGCTTTGAAGCTGGATGCGCCCAATGTGTTTGCCTTGGAAGAGGCGGCGGCAGCCCACGCGATGGTGGAGGCGGGTGGACGCACAGGGGCCGTGTTGGTGAAGTGCTGACTCGCAGCGTTTCGAGAAAAGTGGGACCGCAAATACCTTGCCACGCTTCGCGTTCTCAGGACATTTGCGATGCTGGTGTCTTAATCATTTCTCAAAACGCTTTAGGTCAGCCCTTCGAGGCCAAACCACTGGGGCAGCACTGACATGAACCGCCGCCAGAGACCTGCGTCCGGGTCTTTGGTGACCACTGTGGGCGCAACAGTTTTGGGCTGGTGCGTCCACTGCAAACCCGTTTCCTCGGCGGTAACCTTGTAGGCGAAGTCTGCGAGGTTTTGATCCAAGTCGTTCAAAATGGTTCTTGCGTAAGCTGGGCTTTCGACGAGGAGGCCAATCTCAGCATTGGTTTTGATCGAGCGTGGGTCAAGGTTGAGGGAGCCGACCAGCACGGAGGTGTCGTCGATCACGGCGAGCTTGGTGTGCAGCGTGATGTGCGGCGGGTTTTCCATGTCGGTCAAGTCGATGGCTTCGATGGCGTTGTGGCGCAGCTCGTAGAGTTCCACACCGGCGGCCAGAAGGTCAGCGCGGTGGCGTGCATAGCCGCCGTGCACATAAGCGTGGTTGGTGGAGGCGAGCGAGTTGGTAACGATCCGCAACTTGACACCGGAGCGTGCTAGGTTGGCGTAGAAGCGCGCGCCGTAGTTTTCGGGCACAAAATACGGGCTGATAAGGGTGACCTGTGATTTGGCATCGCCGATGGCAGCAAAAAAGGCTTCGCCCATAATGTGCGGGCCTTTGCCATTAGGATTGCGCAGCTTTTGCGGGGTGTCGGCGATGATACGCGAGGTGCCTCGGAAAGGTGCAACCTTGCGGTTGGCAATGTCCTGCAAGTAAGGCGCGTTGATCGCTTTGGTGTAGGCGGCGACTTCGGGGCTGTCGGGGTCATAGGCCCAGTCAGACAGGGCGATCTGCGGCGGTAAGGGGGCGGATTTGGCACGAAGGTTGGCCACGGGAACCGCAAAGTCATCGTTCCAGTAGGTGTCAAAGATTGGGTTGATTTCGGCGGCCTCGGGGCCAAAGACCGCCAGGTCGTAGTCGGCAAAGACTTCGGTGGGTTTCAACTCATAATACTCATCCGCAAAGTTGCGCCCGCCGATAATCGCCATGTCGTTGTCGACCACAAAGGTCTTGATGTGCATGCGCCGGTTTACGCGTTTGAAATCCCAGAGAAACCCCATGGCTTTGGGTGCATTACGCGAGCTGGGGTTGAATATGCGGATTTCGATGTTGGGGTGCGTGTCGAGCACGGCGAGGTCGGTGTCATCGGCGGTGGTGAAGACGTCATCCACTAGAAGCCGCACCCGCACGCCGCGGTTGGCGGCGTCAAACAGGCGATGGGTGAGGATGCCGCTGGCGGTGTCCGGTTTGATCAGGAAGGTGGCGATGTCGATACTGTGCTGCGCGCTTTCGATCATGCGCAGGCGGGCCCCAAGTGCGTCCGTGCCGTTGGTGAGCTCGAAGTAGGCCGATTGGGCGCCGGTTTGCGCGGACACGGCGCGGCTTACCTCGTCTGATGAGGCGTCTGCGCTGAGGGCGTAAGAGGGCGTGCGTGGGGCGTCAAACGGAACTTTGGCGCAGGCGGTGAGGGCGGTTGAGACCGCGAGAAGCACTGCAAACCGTTTTGTCCGTCTGTTCAGAACCACTGGCCGGGTTCCATCAGGCCCAAGTCCAGTAGCTGACGCGAGTGCCAGTCAAAGCGCACAGAGTTGTGCCACGTGAATTCGTTGATGTCGAAAGTGGACCCGGGGTTGGCCTTGAGCGCTTTGGCGGTGCGGAAGGAGCAAACCGCCGCCGTCAGGTTGTTGTGCCAGGGGCAGGCGTAGGTGTTGTATTCCTCATCAGTGAACGTGAAGTCGTCGCGCAATTGCAGTTCAGGTTTGGTGCGGAAAATCGAGATGCGGTCGATCTTGCGTTTGTTGGGCGGGATATGCTCTTCAAACCGCCATCGGAGACCGCCAAAAAAGTCCAATTGTCGTTCTTTAGGGTGGTCGTGATTGTCAGCGTCGCGGCGAGCCAGCGCATAATACCCAGAGCGGTCTAGCTGAGCATCCTCCAGCGACACGGCGTTGGGGGTGACGCTAAGGTCCGGCGAATAGAGGTCAATCACGTAAGTCAGCATCGCGTCGCGTTGCTCTTCGGTGTGGAAAGCCAGCATTTCGCCAATGCCGCGGGTCTCACAAAACGGGAAGAACAAGTACTCGGCATTGAAGCAGTAGTAGAGCCAAAGCGATGGGGCTGCTTCGATGAACTTGTTGATCGCGTCTGTCATGGGCTGGCCGCGCGGGGCGTCCATGGTTATGCGCGGGCATTGTTTCGCCAATTCGGCCGACAGTGAAAAGGCGGCGGGCATAAACACGATGACTTTTTTGAAGCCAAGATCGAGGTGGTGATAGAGCGTGCTTTCGATCTCTACATCGTCTTCCACAAAGATCAGTGCGACCGGGCCTTTGACCAGATTGGCCCGACCTTCGCGCAGAAACTGCTCCACCGAGTCGTATGTCATGCGCGGCCCATTTCTCGTGTTTTTGTCCTTGTTGCGCTCAAAATCCGCTAAAAGCGAGCGCATTGCAAGCGCCCCTCGTTTTCTGTAGGGAGACGGCTTGAAACCGCTGCAGGATAAGTCTCATGTCTGACAACACCACCGCTGAGAAAAAGAAGCTCTTCATCAAGACCTACGGGTGTCAGATGAACGTCTATGACAGTGAGCGCATGGCGGAGGCCATGGGCGGCGCGGGCTATGAGGCCACCGATACGCCTGATGATGCGGATATGATCTTGCTCAACACCTGCCACATTCGTGAAAAGGCGGCGGAAAAGGTTTATTCTGAGTTGGGCCGGTTCAAAGGGCTGAAGGCCGAGAAACCGGACCTCAAAATTGGCGTGGCAGGCTGTGTGGCGCAGGCCGAGGGCAAAGAGATCATGCGCCGTCAGCCAATTGTTGATCTTGTTGTGGGGCCGCAGGCGTACCACCGGTTGCCGGAGATGGAAGCCAAGACTCAGGAAGGCGTGAAAGCGCTGGATACGGATTTCCCAGAAGAAGACAAGTTCGAGAAACTCAAAGGCCGCTCAAAAGCAAAGCGACAGCCTGCTGCGTTTCTGACGGTTCAGGAAGGCTGCGACAAGTTCTGCGCCTTCTGTGTGGTGCCTTACACTCGAGGCGCCGAGGTCAGCCGTCCGGTGGATCGTGTGCTGACGGAAGCGCGGGATTTGGTCGAGCGCGGCGTGCGGGAAATCACCTTGCTGGGTCAGAACGTGAATGCTTATCACGGGGCGCACAGTGGCGGTGACATGACCCTGGCCGGGTTGATCTGGGAGTTGGACAAGATTGACGGGTTGGAGCGCATTCGCTTCACCACTTCACATCCCAACGACATGATGGACGATCTGATCGAGGCGCATGGCACTTGTTCGAAGCTGATGCCGTATCTGCACCTGCCGGTGCAGTCCGGCTCCAACAAGATCCTGAAGCGTATGAACCGCAGCCATGATCGGGAAAGCTATATCAAGCTGATCGACCGTATCCGCGCCGCGCGGCCGGATCTGATGTTGTCTGGTGACTTCATCGTCGGCTTCCCTGAAGAGACCGAAGCGGATTTTCAGGACACCATGGACCTGATCCGCGAGGTCAAATACGGGCAGGCCTATAGCTTCAAATATTCGACACGTCCGGGCACGCCAGCCGCGGAGCGACCGTTGGTTGATGCGGACGAGGCCAATGACCGTTTGCAGCGCTTGCAAGCGTTGCTGGGGCAGCAGCAGAAAGAGATCCAAGACAGCATGGTCGGCAAAGAAGTGAACGTACTCTATGAGAAGGCCGGGCGTTTGGAGGGTCAGATGGTTGGCAAGTCCGATTACCTGCACGCGGTCTATGTGACTGATCCCAAGGGGCAAATTGGCGACATCAAACGCGTGAGAATCGTGGAAAGCGCGGCCAACTCACTTGGGGGGGTCTTGATCTGAGATTGACGCTACGTCGGAAACAATCTTGGTTAATTTGAGAATATTGATGCGCGCGTTCTGCTTGGAGTAGGGCGCGCGTGACACATTTTGGACATATTTTAGGTCTCCTGCGACGCGAATTAAGGATTTCTTCTTCACATGAGAGGCAACTCGGTGCATCTTGAACGGATTGAGAAAGCTTTGATTTCGAACACTGTTTCAAGAAAATAGCTTTCGGGGGATAGGAGAGGTACTCGCTGTGGCGATTAAAATCAAAAATACGGCGCGGGCGGCGCTTGGAGGTGCGGCGGCTGCCTGTGTTGCACTTCTGGCCATTGCTCAGCCCGCTGCGGCCCAAAACCAACGCACTGTTCTGGGCCAACCATATGTTCCAACTGTCTGGGTGGATCCGGACGGCTGTGAGCACTGGGTTATGGACGATGGTGTGGAGGGGTACATGACCCCACACGTGAACCGCCAGGGTATTCCAGTTTGCCGTCGCGGCAATGTTTGCGGTGTGATGAACTCTGACCAGTTTTTTGCCACCGACAAATACGCGATCAATTCGGCCAACCGTCAGCGTTTGGCTGAGTTCTTTAGCAGTTCATCCGCGTCGGCCTTTATTGTGGCTGGGCACACCGACAGCCGCGCCAGCGACGATTACAACATGCGCCTGAGCTACAACCGCGCTAATGCCGTGGCCAAAGTGGCTCGCAGCACCGGCGCCCGGGTTGTGGATGTGCGCGGATATGGCGAACGCATGCCGCGCGCCACCAATCGCACGTCGGCTGGCATGGCGGAAAACCGTCGTGTTGAAATCATCTGTCTGCGCTGAGGGAGAGAAGATATGAAACTGACCAAAAGTGTTCTCCTCCTGGGCCTTGCCGTAAGCGTGTCGGCCTGTGTCGACAACAAAGTTGACAAAACCGTGGACAACTTCACCGACGATGGCCACCTGAGCAACCTGATCGCGGGTGTCTGGGTGGATCCAAACGGCTGTGACCACTGGATCATTGATGACGGCGTGGAAGGCTATCTGTCCCAGCGCCTAGATCCGTATGGCAAGCCTGTGTGTTCCGGTGCCGCCCCTCCCGGCGTGGCCACAGGCCCGTTCAAAAAGGGCGCAGGCATCGGCGACTGGATCTGATCCACATCGTTTGAAAAATCTGAGGCCGCTGGAGAGCTCCAGCGGCCTTTATTTTGGGCGCGCAGTCTGTCACAATTTTGCGCGTCATGGAAAATTCACGCCCCTGCGCTTGCACCTGCCCGCGCAACTTGGCACCATGGGGCTATACCCTTCGTCACAGGAGATGTGATTGCCCACTGGCACCATGACCCCACCGCCTTCATCTGATGCACCGAAAAACACTTCGGTGGAATTTCCGGACAACCGACTGTTGATCGAGCTTTGCGGTGAATATGATCGCAACCTCGCGGATATTGAGCAGAAACTGGGGGTGCAGATCCTGCGACGGGGAAATCTGCTCGACATCCACGGCGAAGAGGCAGCCCAGACCGAGGCGGCTGAGGTTCTGACCGCGCTCTATACCCGTTTGGAAAGTGGCAAGTCTGTTGAGGGTGGCGACATTGATCGCGAGATTCGCATGGGCGGTTCTGAGGAAGACACCGGCGTGCGGGACGGCGATCAGATTGAGATGTTCAAAGGCGGTGCGGTTGAAATCAAGACCCGCAAAAAGCTGGTCGAGCCGCGCACCGATGCCCAGAAAGCCTATGTGTTGTCGCTGTTTGACAATGAACTGGCCTTTGGCATTGGCCCGGCTGGCACGGGTAAAACCTATTTGGCAGTGGCCGTAGGTGTGTCGATGTTCATCTCCGGTCAGGTGGATCGGATCATCCTGTCGCGTCCAGCAGTCGAAGCGGGTGAAAAACTTGGCTATCTGCCCGGCGACATGAAAGACAAGGTCGATCCCTACATGCAGCCCTTGTATGACGCCCTCAATGATTTCTTGCCTGCCAAACAGTTGGGCAAGCTGATCGAAGAAAAAAAGATCGAGATCGCGCCGCTGGCCTTTATGCGTGGTCGCACATTGGCCAACGCGTTTGTGGTGCTGGATGAGGCGCAGAACGCGACCACCATGCAGATGAAGATGTTTCTGACGCGTTTGGGTGAAGGCAGCCGTATGGTGATCACCGGTGACCGCAGCCAAATCGATTTGCCGCGTGGGGTGCCTTCGGGACTGAAAGATGCGGAGCGGTTGCTGAGCAACATTCCAAACATCAGCTTCAATTACTTCACAGCGGATGACGTGGTGCGTCACCCGCTTGTGGCCGCAATCATCAAAGCCTATGACGCCGACGCCATGCGGGCGTTGAAAAATAAGGACGCCAAGTCCTGACCCTTCATTTGGCTAAAAATATCCACGGGGGTGTGGGGGCCGTCAGCCCCCGCGCGATGCAGGGACAATGCTGACCGATACCATTATAGAAGACAGCCGCTGGACCGAGGTGGCGTTTGAACCGTTGGCCGAAACCGCGGCGCAGGCGGTTTTGGCGCATCTGGGGATGGCGGCTGAGGCGTTTGAGATTGCGGTGCTGGCCTGCGATGATGCGCGCATTGCGGTGTTAAATGCGGACTTTCGCGACAAGGACAAAGCCACCAACGTTTTGAGCTGGCCCAGCGACGAGCGCGGTGTGGACGTTGATGGCGATGTGCCGGAGCTGCCGGAGCAGAGTTTTCCGGACATGCCTGAGGAGCTGGGAGATATTGCGATCTCTTATGACACCTGTGCGCAGGAAGCACAGGCGGCGGGCAAACCCATGGCGGATCACGTGATGCATTTGATGGTACATGGCACCTTGCATTTGCTGGGTTACGATCATGTGCGTGACAAAGATGCCACTTTGATGGAAGGTTTAGAGACCACCATACTTGGCAAACTGGGTCTGTCGGACCCATATGATCACAACCAGCGGCTTTAAGACCGCGTTAAACCTTGGAAAGGGCCCATGGGCGACAGTGCAGACGGATCTTCTAACGCAGCGCCAAGCGCGCAGCCGGAAGGCCAGAATAGTAAACCAAAAGGTTGGATCAGCCGCCTGTTTGGTATGAGTGACACGCAAGACGCCGTGGAAGAACGCCCGGCTCCCGTCAATACGCCGGTGCCGCAAGCACATGGTATGATGAACCTGCGCCGTATGCGGGTGGAAGACGTCGCCGTGCCCAAAGCTGACATTCAGTCGGTGCCCACCACCATCACCAAAGCCGAGCTTGTGCAGCTGTTTCGCGACAGTGGGCTGACCCGCGTGCCGGTGTATGAAAACACGCTCGATACGCCAGTGGGGTTTGTGCACCTGAAAGACTTTGCTTTGCGGCACGGGTTTAACGGCGACAACGCCAAGGATTTTGAGATCACCAAAGTGTTGCGGCCGCTGTTGTTTGTGCCGCCAAGCATGTCGATTGGCGTGTTGCTGACCAAGATGCAGGCCGAGCGGCGCCATATGGCGCTGGTGATTGACGAATATGGCGGTGTGGACGGCTTGGTCACCATCGAAGACCTGATTGAGCAGGTCATTGGCGAGATCGAAGACGAACACGACGTGGAAGAGGCCGACCTCTTTGTGGAGGAAAAGCCAGGCTGCTATCTGGCGCTGGCCAAAACGCCATTGGATGAATTTGAAGCGGCCGTTGGCCGGTCGTTAAGCCACCACGAAGAGGTTGACCCTGAGGAGATCGACACTTTGGGTGGATTGGTCTTTATGCTGGCGGGGCATGTGCCCGCACGCGGCGAGGTGGTTGAGAGCCCGGATGGCGTGGAGTTTGAGGTGGTGGACGCTGATCCCCGCCGGATCAAGCGCCTGCGGGTGTTCCTGCCAAGCCCTAGCGTGGTTGTTCAGGATGGCTGACGGCGCTTTGCGCCGCCGGCTGCGGGCTGTACCCTGGAAGACGTTTTGCACAGGCGGTGCGGTGGGCTTGATTGCCGCGCTGGGCCATTCGCCATTTGACCTCTGGTTGCTTTCACTTTTTGGATTTGCGGCGGCTTTTGCGATGTTGCGGATCACCGCAAGCGGGTTTTCGGACGCGGTGTTTGGGCTGGGCTTTGGCGCCGGCTATTTTGCGCTGTCCCTGAGCTGGATTGTGGAGCCGTTTCTGGTGGATCCGCTAGTGCACGGTTGGATGGCGCCCTTTGCGATCCTGTTTCTGTCCATGGGGTTGGCGCTGTTCTGGGCGGTGGCGTTCTGGGGGGCAAAGCGGGTCAGTAAAACAGGGTGGGCTGTGATCCTGACGCTGACTCTGGCGGAACTGGTGCGGGCCTATGTGTTCACAGGGTTTCCCTGGGCAATGCCGTCTTATGTGCTGGTCGACAAGCTGGTGGCGCAGGGCGCAGGATTCATTGGTCCCCACGGATTGAACCTGGTGTTTTTCCTTGTGGCCTGGGGCTTGGCGCGCGCTTTGGTGTATGACAAGCGGATTGCTGTCAAAATTGGTCTGGCAGTGCTGGGCATAGTAGCTTTGGCCGTGCCCTTGGGGGAGGCGAACCAACAGGAGCCGGGGGCGCGTACCGTTGTGCGCCTGATCCAGCCCAATGCGCCACAGCATCAGAAGTGGGATCCACAATACGCCGGTGTCTTTTTTGAACGCCTGGTGCAGTTCACCCGCGCGGGCGACGAGCGTCCGGACCTGATTGTCTGGCCGGAGACTGCGGTGCCGGTCTGGCTGCACAATGCGGCGCGCACGTTGGGGATCATTTCTGACGCAGCTGGGGATGTGCCGGTGGTGTTGGGCATCAACCGAGCGGAAGGCGCGCGGATTTTCAATGCGGTGGTGCTGATGGATGCAGTGGGCCGCGTGACGCAGACCTATGATAAGCACCATCTGGTGCCGTTTGGGGAATACATCCCGCTGGGTAACCTGTTGAGTAAGATTGGCATCCAAGGTCTGGCCAGCCGCGACGGGGATGGGTTCTCGCCGGGTGTTGGTGCAGATGTACTGGACTTGGGCGCGTTGGGCAAAGCCTTGGTATTGATCTGTTACGAGGCGGTGTTTCCGCAGGATGTACGCGCCGCGCCGGAGCGGCCAGATTTCATTTTGCACCTGACCAATGACGCTTGGTTTGGCAATTTCTCTGGTCCGTACCAGCACCTGGTCCAAGCGCGGATGCGGGCCATTGAAAGCGGCTTGCCGGTGTTGCGGTCGGCCAATACGGGGGTAAGCGCGGTGATTGATGCCAAAGGCCGTGTGCTGGACGCTTTGCCGCTGAACACGGCCGGGTATCTGGACGTGGCGTTGCCAGACGCGCAGCCAAAGACGCTGTATGCAAAGGTGGGGGATCTGCCGCTCGCCATTGTCGTGATGCTGCTCGTATTAACCGCGCTTTTACTGCGTCGACGCGAAACACATTGACCCTTCGGTGACGGAGGCGTAAGGCAGACTGGAAATTATCGCCACAACGGCTTCCTGACGTGGCGATCGACTTATATTGGAGCACTTCATGACACGACAGAACTACACGTTTACTTCCGAAAGCGTTTCGGAAGGGCACCCTGATAAGGTGTGTGACCGCATTTCCGACGCGGTTTTGGACGCCTTTTTGGCAGAGGAACCTGAAGCCCGGGTGGCGGCGGAAACCTTTGCCACGACAAACCGGGTGGTGATTGGTGGCGAGGTTGGTCTGTCCGATCAAGACAAGCTGCATGACTACATGGAGCGCATCGACGAGATCGCGCGCGCCTGTATCAAAGACATCGGCTACGAGCAGGAAAAGTTCCACCACGAGACCGTGGAGATCACCAACCTGCTGCACGAGCAGTCCGCGCATATCGCGCAGGGCGTGGATGCGGATGGCGATAAAGACGAAGGTGCCGGTGATCAGGGCATCATGTTTGGCTATGCCACCACCGAAACCGAGGCGTTGATGCCAGCGCCAATCCAGTACAGCCATGCGATCCTGCGGCGACTGGCAGAGGTGCGCAAATCCGGTCAGGAGCCGACGCTTGGCCCGGATGCGAAATCTCAGCTGTCAGTGGTGTATGAAGGCGGCAAGCCGGTGGGTGTGAGCTCCATCGTGCTGTCGACCCAGCACATGGATGAAAACATGACCAGCGCCGATGTGCGCGCGGTGATCGAACCCTACATTCGCGAAACCCTGCCAGAGGGCTGGATCACCGACGCCACCGCCTGGCACGTGAACCCAACCGGTAAGTTTGTGATCGGTGGCCCGGATGGCGACGCCGGTTTGACCGGGCGTAAAATCATCGTGGACACTTATGGCGGCGCGGCCCCGCATGGTGGTGGTGCTTTCTCCGGCAAAGACCCAACCAAGGTGGATCGTTCAGCCGCTTACGCCGCGCGCTATCTGGCGAAAAACGTCGTGGCGGCGGGCATGTCCGAGCGTTGCACCATTCAGCTGTCCTATGCGATTGGCGTGTCAGAGCCGCTGTCGATCTATGCCGACACACATGGCACCGGCGATGTGGCGCCTGCTGATATTGAACAGGCGATCCGCAAGGTGATGTGCCTGACTCCGCGGGGCATTCGCGAAAAGCTACAGCTTAATAAGCCGATTTATGAACGCACCGCGGCCTACGGTCACTTTGGCCGCAAGCCAAGCGCAGACGGCGGCTTCAGCTGGGAGCGCACGGATCTGGTTGAGGATCTGAAAAAAGCGATTTGATCTGCAATACATTGCAAGATTGAAAAGCCCGCCGAGTTTTTTGGCGGGCTTTTTTATGTCTGGAGGCTGAGATCGGGAAAACTGCCCCCACGGAAGTCTTTGGAAGTGTTGATGACTTGTGCCACGTTTGGGCCGGGAAATGGGAGGAATGCGCGATGTTGATCGATGTGGCTTTGCCGCTGTCGTTGGCGATAATTATGTTTTCACTGGGTTTTGGCCTAACCTTTGCAGATTTTGGCAGGGTGCTGACCATGCCGCGCGCGGTGATCGTGGGCGTGTTGATGCAAGTGGTGGCGGTGCCCGCGGTGGCGTTTTTGCTGGTGTCGTTCACAAGCTTGCCGCCTGCGATGGCCTTTGGGGTGATGTTATTGTCGTTTTGCCCAGGCGGCGTGACGTCCAATATCTTGACCAAACTGGCAGGCGGCACAGTGGCCTTGTCGATTACTCTGACGGCGGTGGTGAGCCTGTTGTCGGTGCTGACGGTGCCTGCGCTGACCGGCTGGGCGGCGACCACGTTTCTGGGGGGGGATGCGCCGGTGATCAATGTGACAGCGATCGGGATCAGCATGTTTGTCATCACCGCCGTGCCGGTGGCAATTGGCGTGTTGTTGCGATTTGTGGCGCCGACGTTTGCCGACAATAACGAGGGGCGGGTGTCCGCCGTGGCTCTGATGTTGTTTGTTGTGATTGTTGCGGCGGCGCTGTCCTCCAACTGGACCATGTTCATGGAAAACATTGGCGGTTTGGGTCCGGTGTTGATGGCGCTGAACGCAGTGTTGCTGATTGCCGGTGTTGCGGTGGCGCGTGTGCTGGGCCTGTCGGGGCCGGACGGGCTTTGTATCTCTGTGGAGATGGGCGTGCAGAACGCGACCCTTGGCATCGCGGTGGCAGGCATTATTGCGCAAACCGGCGGTATTCCCGAGTTTGCGGTGCCAGCAGCGGTTTACGGGATCACGATGTATATTGTGACCATTCCGGGCATGTTCATTTTGCGCAAGATTTTTGGCTGAACTTGACCTTTGCTGCGGGTTTGGGCAAAGGCAGGCCCGCAGCATAAGGTAATTTGGCATGTCCGACGACAAACACCCCGGCAAAGATTCTGGCAGACACGCAAGCGGTGCGCCGTGGCGCAACTTCTATGGCCGTTTCAAAGGCAAGGGTTTGCGGCCCAGCCAAGAGGCTTATCTGGACGAAGACTTGGCGACCTTGTCGCCGGGCAAGGTGGGCTGGGAAGAGAACCCGGAGCGGGAGAACCTCGACCTTGAGGCGCTGTTTGGCGGCAAGGATGTTTGGCTCGAAGTGGGCTTTGGCGGCGGCGAGCATATGGTGCATCAGGCGGTGCAGAACCCAGATGTGGGCATCATCGGCTGTGAGCCCTACATCAATGGTGTGGCCATGCTGCTTGGGAAAATCCGTGAAGCTGGGGCGGAAAACATCAAGGTGCATCCCGGGGATGCGCGGGACATGTTTGACGTGCTGCCTGATGAAAGCCTGAGCCGGGCGTTTTTGCTCTATCCTGATCCCTGGCCCAAGAAGCGGCATCACCGCCGTCGGTTTGTGACACCGGAACATCTGGAGCCTTTGTCGCGCAAGCTGAAGCCCGGCGCGATTTTCCGGGTGGCGACGGACATTGAGGATTATGTGCGTCAGACCTTGGAGGAAGTGCCGCGTCAGGGGTTTGAGTGGTTAGCAGAAAAGCCGGAAGACTGGCGTGAGCCGTGGGGGGATTGGATTTCCACGCGCTATGAACAGAAAGCCTTCCGTGAAGGACGCACGCCGCATTACCTGACGTTTCGGAAGACGTAATCGGTAAGGCGCTTTGGGATGGCCCGCGTCAAAACGGGTCATTTGCTTACCTTGATTTTGATAGGGTGATTGCCGCAGGCTGATCTTGTTTTTTAAGCAAGGTCATTTTCCCATGAAACCCATCCAAATCACCAATTGTCATGTGCACACGTTTACGCAAGCGCATGTGCCCCGCGATTTTCCCTACAAATGGACCCGACTGTTTCAGCGGGTACCAATCCTGATCAAAGGCATTGCCTGGGTCGTGCGATTTCTTGGGCAAGAGGACATCGCCGAAAAGCTTGATCGCCTTTATCGGTTTCAGCAGGAAGCCCAGCACGACGACCAGGCCACTGTACTGGAGAGCGTCAAAAAGCACTACCCAAGCAACACGCGTTATGTGGTGTTGCCGATGGACATGACGGGGATTGGTTATGGTCCGGTTGCGGAAGGCCTGCGCACGCAGCATGACAAATTGCACGAGATGGCAAAGGCGGCGGAGCCGAAAGGCTCGGTCATTCCCTTTGCCACGGTCAATCCGCTGAGCGAAGGCAGTGCACAAGAGGGGCTGCGGGCCATCAAAGATTTGCAGTTCAAAGGGCTGAAGATCTATCCGCGCATGGGTTTTGCGCCGGACCATCCGGTGTTGATGAAGACGGTGTATCCGGAGATCAATGCGCGGAAAATGCCGGTCATGACCCATTGCTCGCGGGGCGGTGTGCAGGGGCGTGAGGTGTCCGACTACATTGCGGATCGGTTTACGGAACCCAAAGCCTACCGGCCGGTGATGCGGGCGTTTCCGGATATGCGGATTTGTCTGGCACACTTTGGCGGGCAAAAAGACTGGCACGCCTATGCCAACGGTGAAGCGCCGCGCGGGGATGAGAACTGGCAGGTGCAAATCCGCGATATGATCGGTTCGGGAGACTGGCCGCAGCTGTGGACCGACATCAGCTACACGCTGTTTCATTTTGACGACTACATCCCGTTTTTGCGGCTGTTTTTGCTCGATGAAACCGAGGCGGGTGACCGGCTGCGCCGTCGCGTGTTGTTTGGATCAGATTTCTACATGACGCGGCAGGAGAAGCTGAGTGAGAAAGCGGTGTGTTTCCGGTTGCGCAATGCGCTGGGCGAAGAGGTGTTTCGGCAAATTGCCCAGGGCAATCCGGAAATGTGGCTGCGTGGTACAGGCAACGCGGGGGCAAATTCTGCGGCTGGGTAATTTGTCGCCGCAGGTCGGCATGGACGCGGGCCATTTGTTGCGCTAACAGCTGGTCTGAACGCAAGAAGGATACTGCTCTATGTCCGGCCACGGCACCCCAATTCCGATGACATCTTCTGCCTGCGGTCCGCTGAAAGGCGAAGCGCATGTACCGGGTGACAAATCCATCAGCCACCGCAGCTTGATCCTTGGCGCGATGGCGGTTGGGGAAACCAAAATCTCCGGTTTGCTCGAAGGTGAAGACGTGCTCGACACCGGCAAGGCCATGGCGGCTTTTGGGGCTGAGGTGATCAACCACGGCGAAGGCAACTGGTCGGTGCATGGCGTTGGTGTGGGGGGCTTTGCCGAGCCGGATAATGTGATTGACTGCGGCAACTCCGGCACCGGTGTACGTCTGATCATGGGCGCGATGGCGACCAGTGACATCACCGTGACCTTCACCGGTGACGCCAGCCTGAATGGGCGCCCAATGGCGCGGGTCACCGATCCGATTGCACTGTTTGGTGCAATGTCGGTTGGGCGCTCCGGTGGGCGGTTGCCGATGACCATCGTAGGCGCCAAAGACGCGGTGCCGGTGCGCTACGAAGTGCCAATGCCATCGGCGCAGGTAAAGTCTGCGGTGTTGTTGGCCGGGTTGAACGCGCCGGGGCAGACCGTGGTGATCGAGAAAGAAGCCACGCGTGACCACACCGAGCGCATGCTGGCAGGCTTTGGAGCCGAGATTTCTGTGGAAGAGACCGATGAAGGCCGCGTGATCACTTTGACCGGTCAGCCGGAGCTGAAGCCGCAGACCATTGTGGTGCCGCGCGATCCAAGCTCGGCAGCTTTCCCGGTATGTGCGGCGATCATCACGCCGGGTTCTGACGTGTTGGTGCCGAATATCGGGCTGAACCCAACGCGGGCCGGGCTGTTCTATGCCCTGCAGGCGATGAACGCGGACCTGACGTTTGAGAACGAGCGTGAAGAAGGTGGAGAGCCGGTGGCGGACTTGCGGGCGCGGTTCTCCCCTGATCTTACGGGTGCTGAGATTGATCCAGCCCGCGCTGCCAGCATGATTGACGAATATCCGGTGCTGTCGGTGGTGGCTTCCTTTGCCAAAGGCGACACCGTGATGCGCGGCGTAAAAGAGCTGCGCGTGAAGGAAAGTGACCGGATCGACGCCATGGCCAAAGGCCTGCGCGCCAATGGTGTAGAGGTCGACGAGGGGGATGACTGGTGGATCGTGAAAGGTCTGGGCCACGGCAACGTGCCAGGCGGCGCGACCTGCGAGAGCCATTTGGATCACCGCATTGCCATGAGCTTTATGGTGTTGGGCATGGCGACGCAGCAACCTGTCAGTGTCGATGATGGTGGGCCAATCGCGACGTCTTTCCCCATTTTCGAGCCGCTCATGGATGGTCTGGGCGCGAAGATCTCTCGGACTTAAGCGGCCAGACGCGGCACTTAGGCACACGTTTTTGTTGATTTTGGCGAAGCCTCGGTCATGATCGGGGCTTACGTCATTTGTGGGCCTTTTGCATGAGTTATATTCAGCGGGTTTTCTGGGTCAGTTTTACTGCCGCCACCACCATCTATCTGGTGATGGTGTTCTGGACCATGCCAACCATCAGTGCAGCTGCTGGGGGCTTGGTGCCGTTTGATATGCGGCCCTTCGGATATACGCCGGAGGAGGCGCGCGGGTTTCTATCGGCGCTGACAGCAGAGGGAAGGAACTTCTACATCACTGTGCAGCAGCGGCTTGACCTAGTGTATCCAGCGCTTCTTGGCATCATGCTGATTGTTGGCTTTCAGAGTTTATTTCAACGGCCTTGGAGCATGGTGTTCTCCTTTGTGGCGATGATCATGGTCTCTGCGGACTATTTGGAAAACTACATGGTGGCGACCATGTTGCACATTGGTCCAGAGGCGGTTGAGGACAATGTTGTGGCCATGGCAAGCTTTTGGACACGCTGCAAGTCAGCAGCGGCGACGGTGGCTTTTGTGGGACTTATGGCAGGCGCGGTGATGCAGATGCGCCGCCGGTGGGCGTAAACCGGCCAAGCAGAGGAGCCTGTGCCTTGCGTTGCCGTCCCTGGCTCGCTAGAGCGGCTGGGATTTGAGAAAAGGCAGGGCAGAACATGCGGTTTACCATTGCGATTGATGGGCCAGCAGCGGCGGGCAAAGGTACAATCTCCAAAGCTGTGGCGGCGCATTACGGCTTTGCCCATTTGGACACCGGCTTGCTGTACCGCGCAGTAGGCGCGCGCACGTTGGATGGTACGGACCCAATTGTCGCGGCCAAAGCATTGACCGCCGAAGATCTTGATGCAGACAACCTGCGCACACCGGAGGTCGCGCAAGCGGCCAGTAAGGTCGCGGTGATTGGTGAGGTGCGGGCTGCGTTGGTGGATTTTCAGCGGGCGTTTGCGCGCCGCGCCGGTGGGGCGGTGCTGGATGGGCGCGACATTGGCACCGTGATTTGCCCCAATGCCGAAGCCAAGCTGTTTGTCACAGCGAGCGCCGAAGTGCGGGCAGAGCGCCGGTATTTGGAGCTTGTTGGCAAAGGCACCGAGATTGACCGCGAAACCGTGCTGGCGGACGTGAAAGAACGCGATGCGCGGGATATGGAACGGGCTGAGGCGCCGTTGAAGCCAGCCGAGGACGCGGTGTTGATCGACACCTCTGTTCTGGCGATTGAGGAAGCGATTGGGGCCGCCGTGGCGGCGATAGACAAGCTGCATCCAGCAGAGTGAGCCACGCTTGATCAGGCGGACTTTTTCTCGTCCGCCTGCAAGTCAAATTCTGCTCGGGCTTCGTCGATGTTGGGTAGGTTGTCCAAGGCCCATGTACCCAGCGTTTTGACAGGCTCATAAAACGAATAGCCCAGCTCTGTCAGGGCGTATTCCACCTTGGGTGGGATCGTCGGGTGGTAGGTGCGGTTGACCAACCCGTCACGTTCCAGCTCGCGCAATTTTAAAGACAACATGCGCTGGGAAATGCCCAGGTGGTGTTTGAGTTCATTGAACCGCAGCACTTTGTATTGCGCCAGTGAGAGCACGATCAGCACCGACCAGCGGTCACCAACGCGGCCCAGAACCTCGTTGATGCGCGAGCATTGCGGGCACCCTTGGTGAGCAGACTTTTCAGGCATGGCGGTTCCTCTTGTGTAACCGGGTCTCAGATATGTGCCTTCTTGTGGCGATTTTCAGTGCCACTTATATCGCGGGTATCGAAAGTATACCACCCTCGGTTCCGGCGATTGTTACCGGCCCGCAAGAAGGATCATTTGAGAATGACAAGCCTGAAAGACCTAATGACCTGGCGCTACGCCACCAAGAAGATGGACCCGACCAAAGCGGTCCCTGAAGAGAAGGTGGAGGCGATTCTGGAAGCGATCCGCATGGCGCCGACCTCCAGCGGCACGCAGCCGTTTGAGGTGTTGGTCGTCACCAATGACGAGATGCGGGAAAAAATCCGCAAGGTAGGTTGGGATCAGAGCCAGATCACCGAAGGCAGCCATCTGTTGGTGTTTGCGGCCTGGGACAACTATTCGGCGGAGCGCATTGATGCGGTGCGCGCGCATATGGAAGAGCTGCGCGGCGAAAACGAAATGTTGTCGCAGTATTTTGAGAACCTCAAAAACGTGTATCTGCCACGCGATGAGACCGTGAATCACGACCACGCGGCGCGTCAGGCCTATATCGCGTTGGGATTTGCCATGTTGGCCGCCGCTGAGCTGGGCGTCGATACTTGCCCGATGGAAGGGTTTGATCCCGAGGCCGTAGATGAAATTTTGGGGCTGAAGGAGTTGGGTTTGAAATCCGTGACGCTTCTGCCGCTGGGCTACCGTCAGGAAGGCGCAGATTGGTTGCTGCCAATGGCAAAGGTACGCAAGTCGCGTGAGACGCTCGTGAAAAAGATCAACTAAGCCACTTGGAAAAGATCACTATATAGAGGCGCTCCGGAACGGGGCGCCTTTTTGCGTCTTACTTGGGGTTGAAATCGGTCATGGTAGAAATGTAATAACATAACTAAATAAATCTGTCAGATATGAGCGAACCCATGGGGCGGAATATCAAAAGCAATCTGCGCGGGCGGCGCAGGCAGGGCAATGTCATGCAAGCTTATGACGCGCTCCCGCCTGAGCTGCGCCAGTGGTTGCATACCGCAGCCTTGCCTTGGAGTCCTGCCTCCGCGCGCGGGATATGGCGCAAGGCAGGAGGGGCGCGCGACCCCAAGGCGGCGCTTGAGCGGTTGGATGCTGTTGAGGCGGCGACCCTAAAAAAGGATCGCCTGAATGGGTGTGCACAGGATGTTGCTCGGTAGATAAAAAGCCTTTTAAGGAGCGACTTTTTCCATATCGCCCAGCATCCAGCCGCTTTCGAGCCAGCCTTTTTCTGGTCCGTAAAGCCGAAATAGCAAGAAGTAGTCCTCGGTGGTAGGGATCCAGTTGCTTTCCATGCCTTCCGGCGCGGTTGCCCCAAAGTAAATGTCGTAGGACCCGTCGTCGTTTGCCTGCATGCTGTCGGCGTCCCTGGAAGACAGCCCCACGCGGTCCACGTTGCGAATGAAACTCTTGGTTTCCATGGAATAGACAATCACTGACCAGAAATCTTTGGCGGGCGTGTCAGAAGGCACGTTGAGTTTGTAGGTGGCTGCAGGATCAAACATATCGCCGTTTTGATCGCGCAAACCGGTCAGGTAGAAAGTGCCACCGCCAAGAAACTTGGGTAGGTAGGTGATCCAGAAGTAGCTTCCGCCGGCACGGTCATCGACTAGCACTTCGGTGTCGGTTTCATAAGGAAAGCCGGCTTCGGGTTGGCCTTCAGCGAAGTCCCAGACCAACCACTGCGATTTTAGAGCACCATTTGCGTCGGTCCACAGCGGGACAGTCGCAAGACCCGGTTCGACAAAATAGCGCTGCATTGCGGCGTAAGCCAGGACAAGGCCTTCATTCATGGCTTTGAGTTGTCGGTCGTTGGGCTCAAAGGGCTTGCCCTTTTCGATGCCCAAGTCTTTTAGAAAGTTGACCATGACCTTGTCTTGCGGGCGGATCGGGTTGTTTTGAACGTAGTCGTTCAGGTCCTGAAAATAGGTGTGATTGTAGTAAGGGAGCGAGTCATAGGGGACATCTGATGCTTCGTGGTAGGTCGTGGTCGGCGGGTTGTCTGCCTCTGAAAGGTAGTAGATTTTGATGGTCTGGGCGTAATCGGCTGCATCTGCGTCCGCGGCACCATTGTAAAGCCGTGGGCGGAAGGAGAAGCCGTATTCGTATGTGTCGGTTTCAAATGGCATGTAGCCAGCTGCGGTGAGGTCTTCCAAAGATTGCGCACCGTCATAATCCGGCGGCAGCATCAAGTATTTGCCGCCTTCTCCTTTGTCATGGCCGTCTGGCCCCACATCTACAATGGGAGAGTCCCAAGCATTTACGATGGTTCCGAAATAGCTGACCTTGTCAGTGGCAGCAGGCACCTCGATTACCAGCGGACCGGGGGCCGAGGTCATGGAGGACCAAGCATAGGCTGTTACGTCATTTGCTGTCAGAAAACCGTGCTTGGCATCGAAAGGTTTATTGAGATAAGCAACGTCGTTGTAATCGCCACCCAAATCGCGCCGAATACCTTTTAGGAAGTCGATCATTCCAGCAGCGGGCATACCCCAGATTGCAGTCTGCGTCGCTCGCTGAACCATGATCTGGTATTCGATGTCTTCGACCATCGCCGACCGTGCGAGGATGTCACCGGTGTCGTTGAAGGTTTGTGCGAGGGCTACTTGTGAAGCAAGTGTGAAGGCTGCCGCCCCAAGTGTGCGAGTCAGGCTTGCTTTGATCATGGGAACCTCAAAATTGACTAAAAAATCACCCTTAAGGTAGTTTGTGCCTGTAGTATTGTCACCTGAAGAGTGCGGCGAGAACGTAGGGGCGCGGACGGTGGTGTGGTGCGCGTAAAGGCGCTGTTTGGTTCGCGAATCCGCTTGCCCCTTAGGGGGATTCTGGCTATATCGCCCCTGTCTATAAGGCGCAAATGCCATAAAACAACGGGACGAGCAGGGTCGGGAACGCCGGCCCTCTTTGTTTTTTGTGTGTTTTTCCAGTTGTTTGGCGCGCCAAAGACCAACTTGTTCTGCCAGAAGGCGGACACCAACCAAGACCGGCGGAGACAACCGCGCGGCCAGTAAAAATGTTTGAAAAGGAAATGACGCCACATGGCTGATACAACCATGGAGGAATTCGAAGCCCTCCTTAACGAAAGCTTCGAAATGGACACACCGAACGAGGGTTCGGTTGTCAAAGGCAAAGTCATCGCAATTGAAGCGGGCCAAGCCATCATCGACGTAGGCTACAAAATGGAAGGCCGCGTTGATCTTAAAGAATTCGCAAATCCAGGTGAAGCTGCTGAAATCGCTGTTGGCGACGAAGTAGAAGTCTTCCTGCGCTCGGCTGAAAACGCCCGCGGCGAAGCGGTTATCTCCCGTGAGATGGCGCGCCGTGAAGAAGCATGGGATCGCCTCGAGAAAGCCTACGCAGACGAAGAGCGCGTTGAAGGCGCAATCTTTGGTCGCGTTAAAGGCGGCTTCACAGTTGACCTCGGCGGCGCCGTGGCCTTCTTGCCTGGTTCCCAAGTTGACGTACGTCCAGTACGTGACGCCGGCCCACTGATGGGTCTGAAGCAGCCGTTCCAGGTTCTGAAAATGGACCGTCGTCGTGGCAACATCGTTGTGTCCCGTCGTGCGATCCTCGAAGAGTCCCGTGCCGAACAGCGCGCAGAAGTCATCGGCAACCTGTCCGAAGGCCAAGCGGTCGACGGTGTGGTCAAAAACATCACCGAATACGGTGCGTTTGTCGACCTCGGCGGCGTTGACGGCCTGCTGCACGTCACCGACATGGCATGGCGTCGTGTGAACCACCCATCTGAGATCCTGACAATTGGCGAAACCGTCAAAGTACAGGTTATCAAGATCAACAAAGAAACCCACCGCATCAGCCTGGGCATGAAGCAGCTGCAGGACGATCCATGGGATCTGGTTGCTGCCAAGTACCCACTGTCTTCCGTGCACAAAGGCCGCGTGACCAACATCACCGATTACGGTGCCTTTGTTGAGCTGGAGCCGGGTGTTGAAGGTCTGGTTCACGTGTCCGAAATGTCTTGGACCAAAAAGAACGTACACCCTGGCAAAATCGTTTCCACCTCTCAGGAAGTGGACGTCATGGTGCTGGAAATCGATGGCGCCAAGCGCCGCGTTTCCCTGGGTCTCAAGCAGACTCAGCGCAACCCATGGGAAGTGTTTGCAGAAACGCACCCAGAGGGCACCGAGGTCGAAGGCGAAGTCAAGAACATCACCGAATTTGGTCTGTTCATCGGCCTGCCTGGCGAGATCGACGGCATGGTTCACCTCTCCGACCTGTCTTGGGACGAGCGCGGCGAAGAAGCCATCCAGAGCTACCACAAGAACGACGTTGTTCAGGCCGTTGTGTCCGAAGTTGACGTTGAAAAAGAGCGTATCTCTCTCTCGATCAAAGCCCTCGGCGGCGACAAGTTCGCGGATGCAGTTGGCGGCGTGAAGCGCGGCTCGATTGTGACCTGTGAAGTAACTGCCATCGAAGACGGCGGCATCGAAGTGGCATACGAAGGCATGAAGTCCTTCATCCGTCGCTCCGACCTGTCCCGTGACCGTGCTGAGCAGCGCCCTGAGCGTTTCTCCGTTGGCGACAAGCTTGACGTACGTGTGACCAACATCGACAGCAAGACCCGTCGTCTGGGTCTGTCGATCAAAGCGCGTGAGATTGCTGAAGAGAAAGAAGCCGTTGAACAGTATGGTTCTTCGGACTCCGGCGCATCCCTGGGCGATATCCTGGGCGCAGCTCTGAAGACTGGCGACGAGTAAGATCAACCGATCTTTCGTTTGAAAATTTGGGAACCCCCGTCAGAAATGGCGGGGGTTTTCATTTGGGCGCCCGTGTTGCGCCAAAGGATTGCCGCAAACCTGCGCGATGTAGCGGATGAACAACAAGATCGGTGAGGTCAGTCGTGGTACGTGTGGTGGTTCTTTTTCTGGCGATTGTGGCGTGTGCGGGGGCGGGCTTGTTTGTCTGGACGGCGCAGAGCACCAAATCCCGTAACGCGGCAGCAATGATGCCGGTGGCAGAACACGCGCCAACAGCCGCGTCTTTTGCGATGGAAAGCGCGACGCAATTTCATGTGCGACACCTCAAAGACTTTCACTACGAGCCGTCGGAGAAGATCCGGACCATTGTGCCGTCTGACAGCACATTGGACGGGATCACCCCGGTAAAGTGGCACTATGTGGGCCCGCAGGTTGCGCGCCCGGTGCCTTTGGTGGTGCTGTTTCACGGGCGCGACCGGACGGGCCTGTCGATGATCGAAATGTGGTATGAAACCGCCCGCAACAACGGTTTTGCGATCCTGGCGCCTACCGCGCCTAGTGGGAATTGGCCTTATGAGGCGCCATCACCGTATGTGTTGGAGAAGATGATCGAGCAGTTGCATGAGACGCATCAGATTGATCGGAAGCGAGTGTTTCTTTTTGGGCATTCTGCCGGCGCGGTGTATGCGCAAGCCCTGCTCAACAAAACAAAGGGCCCGTGGCGCGCGGCTGCGCTACACGGTGGGTTTCTTCCGGCCAGCCATCAGATTGTCCCACAAGAGCCCAAACCGTATCGGGCCTATGTCGGGCAACATGAAAAGGCGTTTGAACTGGACGACATTCGCGCCTCCGGCGAAGAGATGGCACGACGTGGTGTGACCAATGAGTTGATCATCATCCCACAACACACACATTGGTTTTATGACATCGGCGACCAGATTGCCGCCGACAGCTGGGCTTGGTTTGGCAGCCTGTCGACGCCTTAACCGTAAAGACGTTCCGCTTGCTGCGTCAGGGCCTTCATGGCGACGCGGTAAGGGGCGGGGCCAAAACTGATCCGAGCCACGCCCGTTGCCGCCATAGGCGCCACGTCTGCGGCAACATCGAGACACATGGCGTTCACTGGCAGGGAGACCGCGGCGCAGATGGTGCGGATCATCTCTGGATCAGACAGGCCGGGGATAAAGAACCCGCTGGCGCCAGCCTCGGCATAGGCTATGCCGCGGGTGATGGCGGCCTCGACATGTTGCCCGTGTTCGGTTGGATCAGACTGCAAAAACAGATCGGTGCGCGCGTTGATGTAAAGCGGCACTTCGTGAGTGTCTGCCTCAGCGCGGATTGCGGCGATACGCGCGGTTTGTGTGTCGATGTCATGAAGGCCTTGGCCTTGCACCAGACGGTCCTCAAAGTTGATGCCAATGATGCCTGCAGCCAGCACACCCGCGGTGTTTTTGCGTAGTGCATCGGTATCAACCGCATATCCCCCCTCAAAGTCGAGCGAGACCGGCACGTCGCAGGTATCGGTGATGCGGGTGGCGATTTGGAGGAGAGTCTCCAGCGGCAGAGCTTCGCCATCCGCGTAGCCTTGGGCGGCGGCCACGGACCAGCTGCCGGTGGCCAGCGCGGGCGCACCGCCTTTGGCAATGGCAGCGCCGCTGCCTGCGTCCCAGCAATTGTAGAGCACTAGCGGCGTGCCGGGTTGGTGCAGCGCGGCAAAGGCGCGGGCGCGATCAGCTTGGGTCATGATGTTGTCTTTCGTTGATATTGGCGTTCGATTTCGATGAGTTTCTGTTTGCGCCATAGCCCGCCACCATAGCCGGTCAGCGCACCAACTGCGCCGAGCACACGGTGACAGGGCACCAGCAAAGCAATCTGGTTGGCGCCGTTCGCGCGGGCCACAGCGCGGGTGGCTGTAGGGCGGCCAATGGTTTTGGCCAGTTCGGAATAGGTACGGGTTTTCCCAGCCGGGATGTCGCAGAGTGCGTGCCAGACTTCTTTGGTGAAAGCTGATCCGTGGAAGGCGAGGGGCGTTTCAAACTGTGCGTTCTTGCCCGTGAAGAAGGCGGTCAGTTCGGCCTCGACCTGATCGGTGGGAGCGTAGCGGCCGAGGCCCAGATCGCCTTTGGCAAACGCGCGCAGGCGGGACAGCTCGCGGGGTAGGGCCTTGCGTTCGACAAACTCCAACAGATGCAGATGGGACGCGCTGGAGACGGCGATCATGTCACCCAAGGGGGAGGTGATCCAATCCGCGCGGAGAAAGCCGCCTTTGCGCAGATCTGCTGGGGCGCACCCAAGTAGGCGGGCAAACGCCGCGCGGAAGGCGGAGGCGCTGTCAAAGCTGGCACTGTGCTGTGCGTCGATGACCTTGTCGCCTTGGCTGAGGACTTCGAAGCCCTCCCGCAAACGGCGTTGGCGGGCCATTTCCAAAAAGGTCATGCCAAACTGGCGTTTGAACGACCGGCGCACGGTGGAGAGATCAAAACCCATTTGGGCGATGTGGCGCTCGGACCAGCGGATGTCTGGGCGTTCATCTAATGCGGCCAAAAGCGCGGCAATGGCGGGATCGGATTCGGCAGCAGGGGCCAGGGGATGGCAGCGTTTGCACGCTCGGTAACCCGCTTCGATGCACTCACCGATGGAGGCAAAGAAGGTGCAGTTTTCTGATTTGGGTTTGCGGGCGGGGCAGGTGAGGCGGCAGAAGACGCCGGTGGAGGAGACACAGACATAGGCGCGCCCGTCGTAGGCTGCGTCGCGCTTGAGCAGCGCTTCATAGAGTGCGTCATGGTTGGGCAAATCAAACATCATGACGGCACCCTAGCAGGCGACATCCGCCATGCAGCCGAAAATCAGGCGTGTATTTCAGAAAGCTGGTCAGGAATGCGTGACTGGAAGTTTACCTCAGGGCAGGCTTAAGCTCAGGCAACATGTGTGAGGGTAGTGATGGCAGTGAACAGTTTGTATTCAGATCCGGCGCTGATTGCGGTCTATGACGCCTTAAATGCCGGGCGGGAGGACTATGACTTTTACCTGTCACAGCTGCCCAATGTGTCGCAACGAATTTTGGACATCGGCTGTGGTACCGGCCAGTTTGCACTGGAGTTGGCGGCGCGTGGGCATGACGTCTGTGCGGTTGATCCTGCGCCGGGCATGGTGGCGTTTGCGCGGGAGAAACCCGGTGCAGAGCTGATCGAATGGTATGTGGGGCGGTGTTGTGTTGTGCCCAAGTCGCGGCCGTTTGATTTCATTTTTATGACCGGCCACGCGTTTCAGTGCCTGTTGAGCGATCAGGACATCTTGCGGCTTTATGCGGAGGTCGTGGCGCGGCTGGCGCCGGACGGGGCGTTTTTTGCTGAGAGCCGCAATCCGGCTGTGAAGGCCTGGGAGCGGTGGCAACCGGAGAACGCAGGGCCGCCGGTGGCCTTGCCTGAAGGTCGGACAGTTCAGGTTGCGCATGAGGTGACATCGGTGCGAGGCGAGCTGGTGCAGTTTGACGAGACGTATCGGTTTGAGCCCGAGGGGCTGGAGATTGGCTCCGAGAGCTGTCTGCGGTTTTGCACCAAGGGGCAACTGGAAGCATTGGCGCATCAAGCGGGGCTGGGGGTGCGGCATTTGAGTGGAGGTTGGGACGGGCAGGCTTTTGACGAGACAAGCAGCCCTGAAATCATCATGGGGCTGCAGTTTCGAAACTAAAAAGGCCGGGCAAGTGCCCGGCCTTAAGTGTCTTAGTTGGGGGCCCTACCGACCGCGGATGCGGGGGTCGAGCGCGTCGCGCAAACCGTCGCCAAGGTAGTTCACCGACAGCACGGTCAGCGAGATACCCAATCCGGGCCAGAACACACGCTCCGGGTAGTCTTGCAGATACTGCACCGCATCGTTCAGCAGACGGCCCCAGGTTGGGAAGTCTGGCGGGAAGCCAAGACCCAGGAAGGACAGCGCCGATTCCGTGATGATCGCGTTGGCGATCCCCAAAGTGGCTGACACCATGATCGGCGACAGCACGTTGGGCAGGATGTGACGGGTGATCATGTTCTTGTTGGACGTCCCGATGGAACGGGCTGCCAAAACAAACTCACGCTCTTTCAACGCCAGCACATCACCACGCACGATCCGCGCAGTGGGCATCCAGGAGGTGACGCCGATGGCGACCACGATCAGGATGAAGATGCCGCGCTCCGGACCAACCGCTGAGGACAGCGGTTCGCGGAAGAGCATCATCATCACCAGCAGAAGCGGCAGGATCGGCAGCGCCAGGAACAGGTCTGTCAGACGCATCAGCGGGCCGTCGAGTTTCTTGAAGAAACCGGCGACAATGCCGACAAAACTGCCCAAACTCAGAGCCAGCAACATGGCGGTCAGGCCCACTGCGATGGAGGTTTGGCCACCTGCCATCATCCGTGCCAGCAAGTCACGGCCCAGTTGGTCGGTGCCAAAGGGGTGCGCCATGCTTGGACCTTGGTTCCGGGCCCGAATATCGATGTAGGTCGCGTCATAGGGCCAGAGTAGGGGGCCAATGAACACACCAAACACGATGATCAGGAAGATGATGCCACCCAGCAAAGCGCCTTTGTGCGCTTTGAACTGGTGCCAAACATCGTACCACTGGCTGTGCGGTGGGGTGGTTGGCTCGGTGTTGGTGGTATCAGTCATAGCGGATCCTCGGATCAAGAATGCCGTAGAGCACGTCTGCGATCAGGTTGAAGAAGACGATCAGGAAAGCGAACATAAAGGTCAGCGTCTGCACGGTTGGCAGATCGTTGGCCTGAATGGCGCCGATCAGCTGAGCACCGATGCCGTTCACGGAGAACACTTGTTCGGTGATGATGGCGCCGCCGAAGATGGCTGGCAGACCCAGCGCAATCACGGTCACAACCGGGATCATCGAGTTGCGCAGCACGTGCACCAGCACAACCACACGCTCACTCAGGCCTTTGGCACGCGCGGTGCGCACATAGTCCTGATTGAGGTTGTCCAGCATGGACGCACGCATGTAGCGGCTGATCTGTGCAGTGGTTTGCAGCGCAAGCACCATAACCGGCATGATCATCTGGCGCAGCTGATAAACAAAGCTGTCCCAATCCACGACCTCATGAGTGGTGTCGTAGATGAACGGGAACCAACCCAAGTTCACCGAGAACAACACAATCACTAGTGGGCCTGTGAAGAACGGCGGGATGGAGTAGCCGATCATGGTGATGAAAGTACCTGCCTGATCGAACAGCGAATACTGTTTGTAGGCGGAGTAGATGCCAATCGGCAGCGCGATCAGGATGCCCACGATGTAGGACAGGCCCACAACCCACAGGGTCTGTGGCAGGCGCTCGACAACCACGTCCATCACAGGACCGCGGTGCTGCCAGCTGATGATGCGCTGCTTACCTTCGGCGAAGGTGGTGCCAAACATGTGGTCAAACAGGATCTGGGGTTCCACCCAGAAGAACTGGACCAGCCATTTGTAGAATCTGATGTAGCCAGGTTCGCCAAGGCCAAGGGCCAGGCGCATTTTTTCTTTGACCTCTGGCGGGACGGTCAAGGGAACTTGTGCCATCGGATCGCCGGGCGCGAGCTCGAGCAGGAGGAAGATGACAAGTGAGATAAAGAGCAACGTCGGGATCGCAAGGATCAGACGGCGTATGGTGAAGGTCAGCATGGAAGCGCCTTTGTGCGTCGTTTTTGTTGTTGAGCCCCGCGCAGTGACCTTACTGTGCGGGGCTTAATAGAGTTGGGGCGAGCCCGAAAGCTCGCCCCTGATCGGTGAATTACTTCACACGATGCCAGTCTGCAACATTCCACAGCTCGGAGTCCCAAACGTTCAGGACGACGCCGCCCAGAGAGTTTGCGTGTGCCGAAACGCGGCCACGGTGCACGAGAGGCACGATGGTGTAGCTGTCTTTGGTCAGCATGTTGTTCATCTTCTTGGCAATCTCGCCACGCTTCTCGATGTCACCGGTGCGTGCCAGTTCGTCGATCAGAGCGTCGTATGCCGGATCACAGAAGCGGTTGATGTTCTCACCCTGCCACTGGGAAGATGGCTTTGGCTCGCCGCCACAACGGTACGCTGCGAGGTATTGCTGAGGGTCGGTGCCGTTGAAGGTGTTGGCATACATTTCCACGTCTGCGTAGAACTTCTGGAAGGTGTCTGGGGACCCAGCGTCACCACCGAAGAAGACAGATGCGGACAGGTTGCGCAGTTCGGTTTCAACACCGATCTCGCTCCACCACTGTTTGATCAGGGCTTGGAAGTCCTGACGAACGGCGTTTGTGGAGGTCTGGTACTGGATGGACAGCTTTACGCCGTCTTTGGCGCGGATACCGTCGCCACCTTTAACCCAGCCAGCTTCGTCCAGCAGCGCGTTGGCGCCGGCGATGTCCTGAGTGGCACAGTAGTCGTTGCCAGCTGCGTAGTTTGCAGGCACAGGCACCAGATCACAGGTCACTTTACCCGCTTTACCGTAGCCGATTTCAACCAGCAGCTCGCGGTCGATCGCCATGGACAGCGCTTTACGCACGTTCATGTCGGACAGGAATGGGTGTGGGTGAGCAACAGTCGCACGCTCGCCTTCCGGAAGGTCGGAGGACGGGTTGGTCATGTTCATTTCCAGACGTTCAACCAGCGGGCCGAAGCCAGCGATCGCTTTGCCTTTGCCGCCTTCTTCCATCTTGGCAATCACATCAGGTGCCAGCTGGAGGTTCCATGCGTAGTCAAATTCGCCGGTTTCCAGAACCGCACGACCAGCACCGGTTGCGTCTCCGCCACCTTTGAAGGTCACAGTTGCGAACGCAGGCTTGGACGCGTCACGGTAGTTTGGGTTGGCTTCGTACTGGATCACGTCGTTGGTTTTGAAGTCAGTGACAACAAATGGGCCAGTGCCGATTGGGCCGAAGTTCTCAGCTGTACACTCAGGAGCTTTGGCGCCTGTGCAGTTCTCGAACTGAGCTTTCTGGATGATTGGCGATTGACCGCCAACAAATGGGCCATATGGGTTTGGCTTTGGCTGGTTGAAGGTCACTTTGACGGTTTTCTCGTCCAGTGCTTCGATGTTTTCAACGCCGTCAAAGAATGCTGCCTGTGCGCAACCGCCTTCTGGGTGCATGCAGTATTCGCCGGTGAAGACAACGTCAGCGGAGGTCACTGCGGAACCATCGGACCAAACCATGCCGTCAGCGATGGTCCAAGTGATGGTGGTCAGGTCCTCAGATACGCCGCCGTTTGCAACGGTTGGGATCTCAGCTGCCAGGAACGGAACCATTTTGCCGGTTTCGTCGTAACGTGCCAGCGGCTCCAGGGTGAGGGAGGCGGATTCAACGTCCTTGGTACCGGAAGACAGGTACGGGTTCAGGATGGATGGCGCCTGCCAATAAATGATGTTTACGTGGCCGTCCGAACCGCGCTCTGCCATGGCTGCTGGGGCCATCACAAATGCTGCTGCGGCGCCAAGCATCAAAGTCTTTGCTTTCATGTCTCACTCCATGTTGGTGCACGCAAGATGCGTGCTTTTGGGACGGATTGGTTCCATCCGGTTTTTGCTTGTCTGGAGAGGGCGCAAATGAGCTCATTTGCGGTTTCACAAAGTGAAAAAGTCGTACTCCCCTCAGACTGCAGGCATCACAGACCAGTGAGGGTAAAATTGCAAGGGGCCAAATTGAATAAATGTTCATTCAGAGCCTGAATCTGGCCCTACATGGTTTGACCATTGCAAATATGGGCGATAGCTTCGCGGCGAGGGACAACAAAAACAAGAGTAAGGGGAGACACCTTCATGTTGGACAACGCCATTGCGTCAATCGAGAATCTGCGAGTCGAGTTCCAGACCAAGGACGGGCCCGTGGTGGGCGTGGAGGATGTGTCCTTCAAGGTGAACCCAGGCGAAACCGTTTGTATCGTTGGAGAATCTGGCTCCGGTAAATCGGTGTCCTCGCTGTCGCTGATGCGTCTTGTTGAGTTTGGCGGCGGCGATATTGCCGGTGGTAAACTGTTGTTTGACCGCAAAGATGCGGAAGATGTGGACCTGTCTGAGGCCAACCAGGATTTGATGCGGACGATTCGCGGCAACGAGATCGGCATGATCTTCCAGGAGCCGATGACCGCGCTTAACCCGGTGTTCACTGTCGGGCGTCAGCTGACCGAGGGGCTGCGGTTGCACAAAAAACTGTCCAAATCCGCGGCGGAATCGCGGGCAATTGAGCTGTTGCGAGAGGTGCGCATTCCGGAACCTGAGCGCCGGTTGAACCAGTACCCCCATGAGCTGTCCGGCGGCATGCGTCAGCGTGTTGTGATTGCCATGGCGATGGCCTGTGAACCGCGTCTTCTGATTGCGGACGAACCAACAACCGCGTTGGATGTGACCATTCAGGCAGAAATTCTCGCGCTGATGGACCGGCTGAAGCGTGAAACCGGCACGGCTGTGATGTTCATCACCCACGACATGGCGGTTGTGGCACAGATGGCGGACCGCGTTGTGGTGATGTTCCGCGGCAATAAGGTGGAAGAGGGTACCGTCGAAGAGATCTTCGAAAACCCAACCCATGATTACACCAAGGCGCTGCTGGCAGCGGTACCCAAACTGGGTGAGATGCGTGGCACAGATGTGCCAAGCCCAATGAAGCTGTTTGGCGACACCTCCCACAGCACCGATCCAATTCCCGGCACAGATGAGGTCATTCTTGAGGTGAAAAACCTCGTGACCCGCTTCCCGGTGAAGGGCGGCCTGATGCGCCGCACCGTGGCCAACGTGCACGCGGTTGAAGATTTGTCGTTCACCGTTAACAAGGGCCAGACCCTATCGCTTGTGGGCGAGTCCGGCTGTGGTAAATCCACTGCGGGCCGCTCTTTGTTGCGATTGGTGGAACCGACATCGGGTAGTGTTCAATTTGATTGCTGCGATGTAATGTCGCTCAATCCAAAGGAATTGCACAAAACACGCCAAGACATGCAGATGATCTTCCAGGACCCATTTGCATCTCTGAACCCGCAGATGATGTTGCAGGACCAGGTCTCTGAGCCAATGCGCAACTATGGCACGCACTCCGGTAAAGAGCTGCAAAAACGAGTCGAGATGCTGTTTGACCGTGTGGAACTGCCCCGCAGCTTCATGCGCCGCTATCCACACGAGATGTCCGGTGGTCAGCGTCAGCGGATCGCGATTGC
Source organism: Shimia sp. (assembly GCF_049116215.1). Classification (GTDB taxonomy): domain Bacteria; phylum Pseudomonadota; class Alphaproteobacteria; order Rhodobacterales; family Rhodobacteraceae; genus Shimia. Next base: position 68,271 of record NZ_JAGDZB010000005.1, read on the forward strand.
CCGCGCGCTGGCTTTGAACCCGAAGCTGATTGTCGCAGACGAAGCGGTGTCCGCGCTTGACGTGTCGGTACAGGCGCAGGTTCTGAACTTGATGATGGAACTGCAGGCTGAGCTGGGCATTTCCTACGTGTTTATCAGCCACGATATGGCCGTTGTGGAACGGGTGAGCCACCATGTCGGTGTGATGTATCTGGGCCGGATTGTGGAGCTTGGCCCACGCCGCGCGGTGTTTGAGAATCCGCAGCACCCGTATACGCAGGCGCTTATGAAGGCGGTGCCAATTGCCGATCCACGTCAGCGCAAGTCTGAGAAAGATCTGAACTTCAAGCCGATCCCGTCGCCAATCCACCCTGTGGGGTATGAAGCCGCGCCGTCTGAGTACAAAGAGGTTGGACCGGGCCACAAGGTTCTGATCACCGACAGTGGGTACTAAGCCGATGGCGGAGCGTCTGAGCCCGCGGGCCATTTTGGACAAGTTGGTGTCGTTTCCGACCGTGTCGAGCGACACCAACCTGCCGCTGATCGAATGGGTGCAAGACTATCTTGCGTCCCACGGTATCAAGGCCCACCAACATCCACATGAGACAGATCCGGCGAAGGCGGGTCTGTTTGCCCATGTTGGCCCGATGGTCGAGGGCGCGGTGGTGTTCTCAGGGCACACGGATGTGGTGCCTGTTGAAGGCCAGCCCTGGTCAACCGATCCGTTTGAGGTGGTTGAGAAAGACGGCAAGCTGTTTGGCCGTGGCACCTGTGACATGAAAGGCTTTGATGCGCTGGCAGTCTGGGCCATTGTTGAGGGCCATTATGGTGACCTGAAGCGTCCATTGCAGCTGGCATTGTCTTATGATGAGGAAATTGGCTGCACAGGTGCGGCGCCGCTGATTGAGAGCATCGACACACATTTCCCCAAAGGGTCTGCGGTTATTGTTGGTGAACCTTCGATGATGGGCGCGGTGACCGGCCACAAAGGTGGGCAGGGCTTCAACGTGCATGTGCGCGGTTTTGAGGTGCACAGTTCGCTGATGCACACCGGCGTGAACGCGATCATGTATGGTGCCAAGCTGATCGAATGGGCCAACGAGATGAACGTGGAAAGCCGCGCCAAAGAAGCGGGGCCCGTGGCGGCGACGTTTGAGCCGCCGTGGACCACCGTGCATGTTGGTGTGATTGAAGGTGGCACGGCGCACAACATCACCGCGCTGGATTGCCGCTTTGGTCTCGATTTCCGCATTGTGCCAGATGAAAACCGCGACGACTGGATTGCCCGATTCAAAGCCAAGGTGGCCGAGGTTGAGGCGGAGATGCAGGCGGTTGTGCCGGAGAGCCACATTGCGCTGCAAGAAAAGTTTTACGTACCGGGTCTGTTGCCGGAAGAGGCCGGCGAGGCGGAAGCTCTGGTGCGCCAGTTGACCGGGGACAACGCGCCCCGTGTGGTCAGTTATGGCACCGAGGGTGGTCATTTCCAAAATGCCGGATACTCCACAGTGATCTGTGGTCCGGGGGACATTGCGCAAGCCCATCAGCCAGATGAGTTCCTATCGGTGGCGCAGTTTGAAGCCGGAAAAGGCTTTATGCAGAAGCTGATCACAGCCTGTTCCTGAGACCTTACCAAAGGGTCACGAAATTAGTCGAAATGAACGGTTAATGCCTGTCAAATTTTAACCATGGCTCCGGAAACCCGCCGATTACCCCCTTCGGGGGGCTTGGCGGGTTAATAACCTGTTGATAACGTCGGAAGCGTTCAGAGGTGATGGAGTGTCATGCGTCATAGTCTTCCGATAGTCCCGCAGTTTTACGTGACCGCGCCACAGCCGTGCCCGTATCTGGAAGGCCGGATGGAGCGCAAGTTGTTCACCGCACTGCAGGGCGACAACGCCACTGCTTTAAATGACTCGCTATCGCAACAGGGCTTCCGGCGTTCGCAGAATGTGCTCTATCGGCCATCATGCACAGACTGCAATGCCTGCATGTCCGCCCGGATTGACGTCTCCAAATTCACCGCCACCAAAAGCCAACGCCGGGCCGCACGCCGCAATGCACATCTGCAGCGCAGAGCAACATCGCCCTGGGCCACGGAAGAGCAGTTTGACCTGTTCCGCCGGTATTTGGACAGTCGCCACGCGGACGGTGGTATGGCCGACATGGACGTGTTTGAATTTGCCGCAATGATCGAGGAAACCCCCATTCGCAGCCGGGTGGTGGAGTATACCGATCGGGACAGCGGTATGTTGGCGGGCGTGTGCCTGACCGATGTGCTCGAAGACGGTGTCAGCATGGTCTATTCGTTTTATGACCCGGAGATGAGCCGCACGTCTTTGGGCACGTTCCTGATCCTGGATCACATTGAAATCGCGCGCGAGGCGGGGCTGCCTTACGTGTATCTCGGCTATTGGGTGCCAGGCAGTCAGAAGATGGGGTACAAGGCCAAGTTCTCCGGTCTGGAGGTCTTTGTTGGTGGGGCGTGGCAGGCGATGACGGATCCTGAGGATTTCGCTGAAGAGCACCATCCCTTGGCGTCGCCGCCAATTGCGGAGCAGGTTGCGAACATCGCGTTACCCGACGTGCGTGGCCGGAAAGTGTAAGCGTCTTATCGTTTCGCAACGCGCCTTCAGCGCGCCTTGGTCATACTGTTGACAAAGACCTTTCCTAGAACCTCGATGTGTTTTTGTTTCGAGATATAGGTTTATGAATTTCTTTCTCTGGTTCACGGTTGCGGTGGTCGGCTTCTCCGGAAATACCTTCGCAGATCGGGTGGTGTTGAAGTCAGGTGCGCGGGGAGACCTTCAGACATCAGTTTGGACTGCGCCAGCGACGTTTGGTGGGGCAACAGAAGGAAACTTGCTCCATCTCACCGTTAAGCTCGACCAGAAAAGAAAACCTCAAACCCAACAAGATGCGCAGTCCCTGTGCCATGTTTATGGCCAGCGTGAGTACGCTCGGTTACAGGGGAGCAAAGAACTCCGGTATGCTGCCAAAGGGCTGTTTGATTTGGACGCCGAGCTGGTCGCTGTGAGGGTATCCTTTGCATTTGGAGGACAAAACGGTTTGAGCCACGCGGTCAATCGCGACTTCGATATGCGCGGGATTGTGAAGTGTCGGCCTTTTGGGCAAGACTGACCTTCTGACTGAATCCCGCACTCATGGCCATGGTGCGGTGTAAAAAAACGCGGCAACCGAAGATGCCGCGTTTTCTATTTGTGACCCTCTGTCCTACAATGACAGAGGATATGACGCTGGCGCCTCTTGGTTGGTCGCGCTCATGCCCATTGCGCGTTTGGAGATCAACTCGATCGCGTTGCCTGCGGCACGGGTGTATGGCGGCCAGAACATGCTCTCTTCAAAGAAGTCCGGGTTGGCTTCGATCAGTGGGTTGGCGTCGACCAATGCGGAGGATGCGACCATACCCAGGCCTTCAACCACGCGGGTCTGAACCTCTTTACCGATGAAATAGTTGGCAAAAATCTCCGCCGCTTCCAGCTTTTGACCTTCCAGATGTTTGGCAAAGTTGATGGTGTCGAGCCAGACGGTGTTGCCTTCCTCAAACGGCACCAGGCCCCAGTTGCCACCTTCGGCAATAGCCGCGGAGGCACCTACGCCATAAGAGGCCACCAGATCATATTCGCCGGTGAAAGGCGGGGAGGCGCTCCAGAAGTGGCCAACCTGGCTGTAGAGCGCATTTACGGTCTGCTGCAGATCGCTGTCCGCAGAAGCGAGGGCGCCCAATGCGGCACGGTCGCCGGAGACGTCGTTCACCTCAAAGGCGGAGCGGCCAAGCGCCAGCAGCGCCAGCGATACGTTTGGATGCACCTGTCCATCGGTCAACGACAGACGGCCTTTCCATTCCGGTTCCAGCATGGCTTTGACCGACGCTGGCATCTCCTGCACGTTGTCGAGGTTGGCCCAGATGCCGTAAGCGCCACCACCCCATGGGATATAGAGGTGCTGATCGCCCTTCATGCCCATCGGGATGTCGGTCAGCGCCTTGGACAGGTGCTGGTAGTTTTCCAGACGGGGAGAGTTCACGTCGATGGGCTGCAGCATGTTGGCAGAAGGGCTGCCTTCCATGTTGATGTAGTTCAGCGTCAGGAAGGACACATCCACGTCACCAGAGCGCAGCATGTCAAACATCTGCTGCGGGCCCTCAGCCACGGTCTCCAGCAGGTTGACCTGAACGTCGTAACCTTGCTCTTTCAGCAGAGCATTGACTGCCGATACCTCGGCGTCGTTGACGTAGCCGTCCCATGTAAAAATATTGAGCTGTTCGGTTGCATGCGCCATGCTTGCGCTTGCCGCCAAAATACATCCCATCAAAGCGTGTTTCATCTAGGCACCCCAGTTGTTGAAAACAGTGTTTGTGCGACCGGCCAAATGTTCGCTGATCGACTTGTGGGCACGATTGCGCGGGAACCCCTAACAACCTGTGAATGAGTATCTTTCGGGTTGTGTGTTTTTGGGGTGATTGTCGCGCCAAGTTGAAAAGTACTTGATTTCAATTGTGTGCAGTCCTGCGTGCGCAAAAAAACGCGGCGCCCGGAGGCACCGCGTTTCCACAAACCGCAGATGCGGTGATGTGATTATTCTTCGGCTGCGGCCTCTTCGCCTTCACCTTCGCCGTCTTCATCTTCGCCAGCGGAACGCAGGCCGGACGGTGCGGACAAGTTGGCGATCACGAAGTCGCGGTCGATGGTTGGCTTTGCACCTTCAGGCAGGTCGATCTGGCTGATGGTGATGGTGTCGCCGATGTCTTTGCCGGTCAGATCCACAACCAGACGCTCAGGAATGTCGCCTGCGGTCACGTTCAGCTCAACTTCAGGACGTACGATGGTCAGCACGCCGCCTTTTTTGATGCCAGGTGCTTCTTCTTCGTTTTCAAAATCAACGTGGATGAACAGGTTGATTTTGGAGGTGCGACGCAGACGCAGCAGGTCGATGTGGGTTGGCAGGTCTTTGATGATATCGCGCTGGACACCACGGCAGATCACACGCACGTCTTCCTGGCCTTCAACTTTCAGGTTGAACAGGGTCGACAGGAAGCGGCCGTCTTTCAGTTTCTTCAACAGAACATTGAAAGGGATTTGGATTGCTTGTGGGTCTGCTTCGCCACCGTAAACAACACCAGGAACAAAACCGTCGCGACGCGCTTGACGAGCGGCGCCCTTGCCTGTCCCCGTGCGTGCTTCGGCGTTCAGATCAGGAATTTGACCAGCCATTTTGAATTCTCCATATACATAGGCAGGGATCCTCCAAGGCTGTATCCCCGCGTGAAGACGCGCCTATAGCGCGGATTTGTCAGAATGCAAAGGGGATTCGCGCGTTATGTGTCCTGAAAATCCTGCAAGATGCCGTCCGCATCCCTGATGCGGTCATATAGCGCAAAATCTGCAGGGCGGGCGGCGCGGAATTTGGCCTCCACGGATGGCGAAATTTCTGCCTCCATCTGAGGGGAGACATTGAGTTTGCGCGGCTGAATGTCGTCTTCAAAGCGTCCAAAAAGAAAGGCGCGCAGCAGGTCTTGGCGCTCATAAGCAAACAGGTGATGCACCGGGACGACGCCTTCTTCCAGCGATAAAAAGGAGGCTTGTGAGCCGATCCCTGCGGCGCGCGACGGCGTGTCACTGATGGCGTCCAGGATATACTCATCAAAGCTGACTCCGCCGTGACAAGTTGAATTGTCCAAGCTCATGCGTTCCGGGCTGCGGTATTTGTACCAGCTGCGCGCGTGGTCGACCGGATCTCGCATGACGGCAAAGCGTTCCGGCGTGAGGTCATAAGTGTCTTTCAGGAAAGGCGCGAGTTTGGCGTGATATTTGCCCATCGTCATGTGTTTCACCTTTTTGGTGAAGATCACGTCGGCTTTGGGACGCAAGGCCAATTCATAAGCTGTCGAACCGGTTTTGGGCACCGATAGAAATGCCAGATTTGGTTTGAAAAAGACCAACATGCGCGCGAACCCTCTTGCCCGGTGCGTTTATGGCGCGCCGAGCAAGAGCTTGTCAAAGCAATTGCTTAGGCCTGCCAGCGGCCTTCGAAGTTTTCCGGTACCAACAGGATATCGCGGTCCAGGTCTTCAATGGTGCGGCGGCCACAGAGTGCCATGGACACATCCAGTTCCTTGTGGATCACCTCCAGCGCTTTGGTCACGCCAGCTTCGCCCATTGCACCAAGGCCGTAGATGAAGGCGCGGCCGATGTATGTGCCCTTGGCGCCCAATGCGAGCGCTTTGAGCACGTCCTGACCGGAGCGGATACCGCTGTCCAGATGCACCTCAACCTCGTCGCCCACGGCCTCCATGATCGAAGGCAGGGCGCGAATGGCGCTGAGCGCACCATCCAGCTGGCGGCCGCCGTGGTTGGACACGACAATGGCGTCCGCGCCCACTTTGAGCGCCATTTTGGCGTCATCGGCATCCAGAATACCTTTCAGGATGACCTTGCCGCCCCATTTCTCCTTGATCTTGGCCACCTTGTCCCAGTCGAGGGTGAGGTCAAAGCTCTGTGCCGTCCACGCGCCCAGATCGGCGGTGTCGGTGATGCCCTCGACATGTCCTACGATGTTGCCAAAGTTGCGCCGCTTTGCGCCAAGCATCTCAATGCCCCAGCGCCATTTGGTCATCAGGTTGGCAATGGTGGACGGGGTCAGCTTGGGCGGAGCCGACAAGCCATTCTTTAGGTCTTTGTGGCGTTGGCCCAGGATTTGCAGGTCCAGCGTGATGACAAGTGCGGAACAGTTGGCGTCTTTGGCGCGCTGGATCAGGCGGTCGACGAAGTCTTCGTCGGTCATTGTGTAGAGCTGAAACCAAAACGGTTTGGTGGTGGCCTCGGCCACATCCTCAATCGAGTTGATCGACATGGTGGACAGGGTGAAAGGCACGCCGAACTTTTCGGCTGCGCGGGCGGCTTTGATTTCACCATCAGCACATTGCATGCCTGTAAGGCCCACGGGTGCAAGCGCCACCGGCATGGCGACATCCTGTCCGATCATCTGGCTGGCGGTGGAACGGCCAGACATGTCGACGGCGACCCGCTGGCGCAGATATAGGTCGGCAAAGTCCGATGTGTTCTCTACAAAGGTCTTTTCTGTCCAGCTGCCGGTCTCGGCATAGTCGTAAAACATCCGGGGTGCGCGGCGTTGGTAGAGGCGCTTGAGGTCCTCGATGCAGGTGATGACAGGCATAAACTCACTCTCAGGTCGCTTTTTGGTAAAGCTTCTTTACCAATGCGAGGGATTTCGCGCAATCCCCCTTGTCGGTTAACGGGATGTTTACACTTTGTTCTCATAATTTCTTGTTGTGATTGTATGAGTGGCGCGGAGGTCCGCATGAAAGGCATTGTTTTTGTCGAGTTGATCCGAATGGCCGAGTCTGTGATGGGCGAAGAGGCGGTGGATGACATCCTGGACAAGGTGGAATTGGAGAACGACGGCGCGTTCAGCGCGGTTGGCAATTACCCCTGTCGTGAGCTTTTGCAGATTGTGGACGCGGTTGGCGCGGAGCTCGGCGCGCCGGTGGAAGCCTTGCACAAGCAGTTTGGCCATTGGATGTTTGGCCGTTTTGCTGACGGCTATCCGGTGTTCTTTGAGGGCAAAACGGACGGCTTTGACATGTTGGAGTCGATCGAGAACGAGGTGCATGTGGAGGTGCGCAAGCTTTACCCCGAGGTGGAATTGCCCACTTTTGCGACCGAGAGGCTCGAAGATGGGCGTTTCAAGATGGTCTATTCCAGCGAACGGCCCTTGCACCACTTTTGCCACGGTCTGATTGAAGCTTGTTTGCAGCACTTCAAGCATGAGGCGTCTATCCAGATGACGGAGCGCAAGGACGGCGAGAAGTTTTGCGCTGAGTTTTTGATACAGAAGGCCGCCTGATGTATTTGCGAGAGCCCATAGCGCCGCCGACGGACGCCGTGTCGCGGCGAAGATACATGCGGGAGCGTGTTGCGAGGGAGGAGGCCGAGTCTCTTCTGGAGGGCAAAAGTCGCGAGCTCTATGAGGCCAATCAGCGGTTGCAAAAGCTGTTGGGCACCATGGAGCAGGCGGTGCAGGATCGTACACGTGAATTGGAAGAAGCGCGGGTTGCGGCGGAGTCCGCCAATGAAGCCAAATCGGTTTTTCTGGCCTCCATGAGCCATGAGATTCGCACGCCGCTCAATGGTATCCTTGGCATGGCACAGGCGTTGGACGACAGTGGGCTGAGCGAGGAACAGGCGAAACTGGTGACCATTCTGGGCGACAGCGGACGGCTGCTGTTGGCAATCATCAACGACGTTCTGGACATCTCCAAAATTGAGGCCGGCAAGCTGGAATTTGAAATCATTCCTTACCAGCTCACCGATTTGGTGGATGGCATGCGCCACCACTATCAGTTTCGAGCGGAGGAAAAGGGGCTCGCCTTCAAGACCGTGATGTCGCAAGCGGCCCGCTGCTCGGTCAAAACCGATCCGGTGCGGCTACAGCAGGTGGTGGGCAACCTGTTGTCCAATGCGATCAAGTTTACTGAGACTGGTTCGGTGGCGTTGCATGTGGATGTGATTCCGCATCGATCGGGAAAAGCGGTGCTGAGCCTGAAGGTCAAAGACACGGGGCCGGGCATTCCCAGGGCGCAACAATTGCGCCTGTTTGAGCGGTTTAGCCAGGCCAACGCCAGTGTCACGCGCATGCACGGCGGTACCGGACTCGGGCTGGCCATATCGCGCCACATCTGCGAGCTGATGGGCGGCGAGATTTCTCTGCGCTCCCCCCCCGGCGACGGAGCCGAGTTTCACGCCAAGGTCATGGTCGAATTTTCCGATGCCACGCCGGTGCAAAACGGGCGGCGCTCGGCCGCGGATGCGGGACGCAGCCTGTCGGGTCTGCGGGTGTTGGCAGCGGAAGACAACCGCACCAATCAGATTGTGCTTAAACATATGTTAAAGAAGGTGGGGCTGGCGCTGGACATTGTCGACGATGGTGAGCAGGCGGTGCAGGCGTGGGAAAAGACACGCTATGACATGGTGCTCATGGACATCAATATGCCGGTCATGGATGGGCTGGAGGCGACGCGGCGCATTCGCGAAATCGAAAGCCGAAAAATGCAGGAACCAACGCCGATTCTGGCTGTCAGTGCCAATGCAATGGTGCATCAGGTGGCCGGATACCTATCGGAAGGTATGAGTGGCCACGTGCCCAAGCCGATCAGTCGCGACAGTCTTGTGCAGGCCATGGCCAACGCCCTGCAGTCAGAGGGACGCTGGCCGGAGTAGGCTATGCAATGTCCGCAGGCCAGTTGGCTTTGTGTCAGATGGTGTCCACTTTGCCGGAATAAACCTCGACGATATGTTTATCTGCCGCCGCCGCTAGGGCGGCGATCTCGGCGTTTTGCGTGTCTGACAGAAAGCCCGTTTGAGGCGCCTCATCAATCGCCTTGAGCGCGTGGTCGCGCGCGACGTCAAAGGCCGTACGGCGCCCGCCGGCCTCGTAGTCATCCCGGCCAATGCGTTGAAAAATCTCCGGCGTGTGTTGATCGCGACAGCCCGCCACCGTGTGGTCACTGTCCAGGAAATGACCGCCAACCGGCACTTTGAGCATCTCCTCAAAGTTTAGGGCGGCGTCATTCACCTCTGGTACCTGCAAGAAGCGTCGTGCCATGCCGCCAAGCTCGTTGTCCAACACCGCCTGAACCGGACAAAAAACGGTTGCACATTCAAGCTGGCCAATGCCACCCAAAATATCCGCCCCAGACAGGGCCACGGTTTGCATCAGAAGGGCCCGTTCCGCCATGGATTGATGGTCAGAGTCCGGTGTGTCCGAGCCAGACCCATACGTATGCGCCATCAGGCCAAAGCCCTGTTTCACCAATTGGATCGACAGCGAGGCGGCCTGCATCGCCTCCACAGAGGATTGCAGCGCGCTGCCGGTGCGCATGTCGAGTGCAAACATCAATGGCGTGGCAATCACGGGCAGGCCGGGGGATAGCACATGCGCCATTGTCACCATGCCCACCACCTCAGCCACGGCCATGACTGCAAGCGCTGCGGGCGAGAGCGGCGCGGTGCCACCCGCGCTGGGCAAGGAGCAGGCGTGCACCGGCACGCCGTATTTGCCGCAGGCAATGATCACCTCTGTGTCCATGTATTTGAATTCCAGCGGCGAGAAGGAACAGGTGATGGTGCTGGTCGACGGGTTGGCGCGCAGGGCGTCTTCACCTCCGGCGGCAATGGCTGCAATTTTGAGCAGGTAGTCGATGTTTTCTTTTTGGTACGGCTGCATCCACACGTGTTTTTCCGTGTTGGCAGAGATGGCCGCAAAGCTGTGGATGTCTGCGGTGACCTCGGGCACGCCGTGCACAAATGGATGCGCAATGAAGCCCACTTGATCCAGCGTATTGGCCACAGCGGCAATTTCGCGGGCGGCTTTCAGGTCCATGTTGCGGTAACTGGCATCGCGTGGATCAACATAGCCATGGCCGCCGGTGCCAGTGCGCAGGATGAAGCCTGCATCCAGACGCGGCACCTGCATGTCAAATTTCCGGTCCCGCCCTGCGAGATGACAGCTTTTGGGCGTCGCGGCCAATGCCTCCGCCACCATATCGCGCGGCATTTTTAGGCGGCCTGATTCAGCTCCTTCGATCGCACCTGCACGCAAAAGCGCGGCCTTGGCTTCGGCATGCACAATCATCACGCCGTAGTCCGCCAAAAGGTCCAGCACACGCCCTTTTAGGGTTGCCATGCGGTTGCTGTCGAGGAAGCCAAAATGCGCGCGCGGGCCAATCACATGCTCAAGAGAGAACGCGTCTGCGGACGCCCGGCTGATCGGCGGGGACTTGCGGCCGCGGCGTTTGCGAGGGGAGGGGGGCTGGTCGGATGGCATGGCGTGTGCTCCTAGTTAAAGGGAAAGGGCACACACCGATTACGCTCACTGCCTGCCGACTTGAGCAGCTTTAGTGTAGCATGGCGTGACGAACCACGCCAAATGCTTGTTTGGATCAGGCGCGGTGAGCTCCGTCGGCCAGGGACTTTACAAAGGCCAGCACTTCGTTGACAGATTTGCCTTCCGCGATTTGGCTGACAATGGCAGATCCAACCACGGCACCATCTGCGACAGATGCGATGTTTTCTGCCTTTTCTGGGGTGTTGATGCCAAAGCCCACAATCACTGGCAGATCGGTTTTGGATTTGATGCGGGCCACTTCTGGTCCCACATTGGTGGCCTCTGCTTCGGCGGAGCCTGTGATGCCGGTGATGGAGACATAGTACACAAAGCCGGATGTGTTTTGCAGAACCTTCGGCAGACGCTTGTCGTCTGTGGTCGGCGTTGCCAGACGAATGAAGTTCAGGCCCGCTGCCTGTGCTGGAATACACAGCTCGGCGTCCTCTTCCGGCGGCAGGTCCACTACGATCAACCCGTCAATGCCAGCAAGCTTTGCATCCATCAAAAACCGGTCAACACCGCGCGAATAGATCGGATTGTAATAGCCCATCAGCACAATTGGCGTGGTGTCATCAACACGTCGAAACTCTGTGGCCAGATCCAGCGTCTGTTCCATCGTCATGCCGCCATCTAGGGCGCGCTGGCCGGCCAGCTGAATGGTAGGACCATCAGCCATTGGGTCGGTGAACGGCAAGCCCAGCTCGATGATGTCGACGCCAGCTGCGGGAAGGCCTTTGATGATTTCCAGAGAGGTGTCGTAGTCGGGATCTCCGGCCATGACATAAGACACGAAGGCTTTTTTTCCAGCAGCATTCAGTTCGGCGAATTTGGCGTCGATGCGAGTCATGAAGATCCCTCAGAGTTTGATCACAGCAGATGTGCCGAAAAGTCGAAGGGAAATCAATCCTTGGTAATCGCCCTTGAGAGCTCAGGCCTCGGTATCCGCAACCATGATCATCCATTGTGTGCCAAACTTGTCTTTGCACATGCCAAACCCAGCCGAGAAAAACTGCTTTTCAAAAGGCATGATTACCACGCCACCATCGCTCAGCGTGTCAAAGCGGGTTCTGGCCTCATCCAGGGTCTTCGCTTGGTGTGCCACAGAGACAGATGCCTGCGGCACATAGGGCATGCCTTCAGCCATATCGTTGGACATCAGTGTCCAACCGTCTTTTTTGATGTGGCTGTACATAATCTTGTCGCTTTGCTCCATGCCGATCTCCGGCGGGGCATCCTCAAAGCGCATTTTGACCACGTCATCAGCGCCAAAGACCTCGGCGTAGAAATCCATGGCCTCTTCGCTGGTACCGTCAAAGTACAAGTAGGGGATAAATGTCATGCCAAATCTCCTTGTATAATGGGACGATTGTAACACGTGGCTTGCGCCGCGCCCAAACTCTGCATAAGAGCGACACAAACCAGAGACAGGAGACCGGACATGGGTTTCAAGATGGGCATCGTCGGATTGCCAAACGTTGGCAAATCCACGCTCTTTAACGCGCTGACCAAGACCGCTGCAGCGCAGGCGGCAAACTTCCCGTTCTGCACCATTGAGCCTAACGTGGGTGAAGTGGGCGTGCCGGACGCACGGTTGGACAAGCTTGCTGCGATTGCGCAGTCCAAACAGATCATCCCAACCCGCATGACCTTTGTGGACATTGCCGGTCTGGTGAAAGGCGCTTCCAAAGGCGAAGGTCTGGGCAACCAGTTCCTGGCCAATATTCGTGAAACCGACGCGATTGCCCATGTGCTGCGCTGTTTTGAAGACGGTGATGTGACCCACGTGGACGGTCGGGTTGATCCGGTGGCGGATGCGGAAACCATCGAAACCGAGCTGATGCTGGCGGATCTGGAAAGCATCGAGAAGCGCCTGCAGGGCATCGTTCGCAAGGTGCGCGGTGGCGACAAAGAAGCGGTTCAGCAGGAACGCCTGTTGAAAGCAGCGCAAGAGATGCTGGAAGATGGCAAGCCGGCGCGTTTGGTTGAGGTTGACGAAGACGACACCAAGGCCTGGAAAATGCTGCAACTTCTGAGCACCAAGCCTGTGCTCTATGTGTGTAACGTGGGCGAGTCTGAATCTGCTGAAGGCAACGCACACTCTGCCAAAGTGGCTGAGATGGCGGCGGCACAAGGCAACAGCCACGTGATCATCTCAGCGCAGATCGAAGAAGAGATCAGCCAGCTGGAAGATGATGAGGCCATCATGTTCCTGGAAGAGATGGGGCTGGAAGAAGCTGGATTGGATCGTTTGATCCGCGCAGGTTACGAGCTTTTGCATTTGGAAACCTACTTCACCGTTGGCCCAAAAGAAGCCCGCGCCTGGACCATCCGTCAGGGCACCATGGCGCCTCAGGCGGCAGGGGTGATACACGGTGACTTTGAAAAAGGCTTCATCCGTGCCGAGACCATTGCCTATGAGGATTACATCGCTTGCGAGGGCGAAAGCGGTGCCAAAGAGGCAGGCAAAATGCGCGCAGAAGGCAAAGGTTATGAAGTGAAAGATGGCGACGTCATGCACTTCCTGTTCAACACCTAAACGGTGTTGATCGGTTCAAATTGAAGAAGCCCGCTGCGATGACAGCGGGCTTTTTGTTTTGGGCAGATGCGGGGTTATTTCAGAGCGCGTGCCAGAAACGCCTGGGTGTCGGGATGTTGCGGCGCATCAAACAAGGCGCTGGGCGTAGCTTCCTCAACCACTTTGCCGTCTTTCAGGAAACAAACCTTGTCCGCCGCCTCCCGGGCAAAGCCCATTTCATGGGTCGCCAGAACCATGGTCATGCCGCTGTCTTTGAGCAGGCGCAGTACGTCGAGCACTTCGCCCACCAACTGCGGATCGAGCGCGGAAGTGATCTCGTCAAACAACATCACTTCAGGCTTCATTGCTAAGGCGCGCACAATGGCGACCCGCTGTTGCTGCCCACCGGACAGTTGGTCCGGATAGTGATCTATGCGGTCGGCGAGACCAAAGCGTTTGAACAGTTCGGTGATCTCCGGGCGCAGCGCGGCGCGGGACTTCTTATAGACCCGCCGCGGCGCGAGCATCACGTTTTCTGCCGCTGTCATATGCGGGAATAGATTGTAGCTCTGAAACACCATGCCAATGCGGCGGCGCACCGGTTGTGGGTCCAGGCCGGGCAGCGAAATGTCCTCGCCGTCTAGCAGGATCTCTCCGTCTTCGATGGTTTCCAGCAGGTTGATACAGCGCAGCAAGGTGGATTTGCCCGCGCCGGAAGCCCCAATCAGGCAAACCATCTGGCCCTCTTCGACCTCCAGGTCGATGCCGTCGCAGACCGTGTTGTCGCCAAATCGCTTTTCAACCGCCTTCAGGGTGATTTTTGGCATCAGCTGCGCTCCCGGTTTTGCTTGGCTATCAGGTAGTCGGCATAGCGGGTGGCCGGAATTGTGACCGCGAGGAAGATCACTGCGGCGCCAACGTAAGGGGTAAAGTTTGCCAGCAGAGATTTGAAGACACCGGCCTGTCGGAAGATTTCCACCGGTCCAATGAAGCTGAGCAAGGCCACGTCCTTTTGCAGGGCGATGAACATGTTCATCTGCGCCGGGATCACGCGGCGGATGGCTTGTGGCAGGATCACAAAGCGCATGCTGTCAGCGTCAGACAGGCCCAAGGACTGCGCCGCCGCGCGCTGGCTTTTGTGCACGCTTTCAATGCCAGAGCGGAAAATTTCCGCCACATAAGCCGAATAGGTCAAGATCAGCGCCAGGGAGCCCCAGATGTAAGGGGAATTCCACGGGCGGGGCAGGCCAAGGCCGGGAATGCCAAACCCAATCAGGTAGACGGTCAACACCACCGGTACGCCGCGGAAGATGTCGGTGTAGGCCGCCCCCAAAATGCGCAGCGGAAACAGCGCTGGGTTGCGGGTGTCGCGCGCGAGAGCGACCAAAAGGCCCAGGATGACAATGGCCGGTGCGCTCCACAGGAAAATCGCCACGTCGAGCTTGAAGGCCTCAAGCAGTTTGGGAAAGGTTTTGGCAAAAACCTCCCAATTGAAAAAGCTGGCTTTGACCCGGTCCCATCCCGGTGCCATCGGCACCAGGATCACAACGGCCAAAAATACCGCAAAAGTGCTGCCGCCCGCGATTAGCAGGGAGCGGCGGCGCAGGCGGTCTTCATAAATTTGGCGGCGGGTTTTGCCCGCCGCATTGGTCTTTGTCATGGTCTTTGATCAGCTTATTTGATCAGCGGAACACCGGTGGTTTCCTGAAGCCATTCTGCTTCAATCGCTGCCAGCTTTCCGCTCTCGGTCAAGCTTGCGATAGCCTCATCGACACAGGTTTTCAAGGCGTTGCCTTCTTCCAGCAACAGGCCAAAGCGGTCGGGGTTTTCGGTGCGATCCGCTGGGAATTGCCCAATCACGGAAGAGCCCTCGACCACAACGGCGCTCAGATAGAGCGCGGTGGGCAGGTCAAACAGTGCGGCGTCGATCTGGCCAGCCTGCATGGCGGCGGTCACGTCGGCGTTGTCACCGTAGAGCAGCGGCATGTCGTTTGGCCCAATGGTGTCCATCAACACCGGCACAGCAGTGGTGCCGCCCATTGCGCCCCATTTCAGATCTTTGAGCGCGTCGACGGTGGCGGCGGTGTCTTTGGCGTCAGCAGACGCCAGGATCGCCATTGGCGCGGCATAGTAGGCGGAGGAGAAGTCGACCATCTTTTCACGCTCTTCGGTGATGGAGAACTGCTGCAAGTTGAAGTCAAAGTCTTTTGGGCCCGGCTGGATCGCTTGATCAAAGGAAGAGCGCACCCAGGTCACCTTGTTCGCGCCAAAGCCCATTTCCTCAGCCACGGCGTAGGCCACCGCCGCTTCAAAACCTTTGCCGCTTTCTGGCGCGTCGTCCATCACCCACGGGTAGTAGGCCGGGTTGCCGGTGGCGACGGTCAACGTGCCTTCGGTCAGGGTTTTTCCATCGGCACAATGGCCAGCGGCAAAGGCGGCGGAGGTGGTCAGCGCGGTGAGCGCGGTGGCGGCAATAACTTTGTGAAACACGGTGAATTCTTCCCTTTTGAACTGTTTGGTCAAAACATGCTCGGGAAGGGGCGCGTTGTCCAGCCCAAGGAGGCGCAAGATGCCGCTCGAAAACACCTCAAGCCTGCGCAGTTGCCGTTTCTGGGCAGTGCAATGAAAAACGCCCCCGCTAATGCAGGGGCGTATTTAAGTCATTGGGGCCGGATCAGTTGTTGGAGGCCAACTGTTCTGGCAGGCGGAAGGTCCAAAGGGTGCCACCTTGGTTGAGGTAGTTCACCTTCTTGGCCACTTCACCACCCCAGAGCGGCACCGCGCCACCCCAGCCGGAAATGATGGTCACATATTGCTCGCCATCCTGCTCCCAGGTGATCGGCTGGCCGACAATGCCGGAGCCCGTCTGGAAGGACCACAGCTCCTCGCCGGTCTCGTCATCAAAGGCGATGAACTTGCCTTCTGGCGTGCCGGTGAACACAAGGCCGCCTGCCGTGGTCATAACGCCGCCCCATAGAGGGGCATCGTTTTTGAATTCCCACTTGATGTCACCGGTGTCCGGATCGATCGCTTTCAGGCTGCCGATGTGGTCTTCGTAATTCGGCTTGATGGTAAAGCCCGCACCCAGATAGGCGGCGCCTTTCTTGTAGGTGATCGGCTCGTTCCAGATGTCCATGCCCCATTCGTTGGAAGGTACATAAAAGTTGCCGGTGCGTTGGGAGTAGGCCATTGGCATCCAGTTTTTGCCACCCAAGAAAGATGGTGAGGCAAAGACAATCTCGCCCTTCTTACCATCTGCCGCGCCCGCCGGATTGCCCGGACGGTTGGCTTCGTTGAAGATCGGACGGCCGGTGTCATCGATGCCGTCCGCCCAGCTGATGTCTTTCACAAAAGGAGTTGCGGAAACAAAGGCGCCATCTTCGCGGTCCAGTACGTAGAAGAAGCCATTTCGGTCGGCGGTGGCAAAGCGCTTGTTGCCTGCGCGGTCAGTATAGGCCACCACTTCGTTGACGCCGTCATAGTCCCAACCTTCGCGCGGGGTGGTCTGGAAGTGCCATTTGATTTCGCCATTGGCTGGATCAATGCCAATCCGGGACGCCGCATAGAGGTTGTCGCCGGAGTTGTCGTCCTTGGGCTCACCCGCGTCACGCAGCCAGCTGTTCCATGGGGCCGGGTTGCCTGCACCAAACACCAGCGTGTCGGTGTCGATGTCATAAGACCCGCCAAGCCAGGTGGCGCCGCCGCCGGTCTTCCACATGTCACCCGGCCAGGTGGCGTTGAGCGTGCCGGTCATGGTGCTTTCTTCGCCGTTCAGCGTGCCCATGTGGCCTTCGATCACCGGACGGGTCCAAACCAACTCGCCGGTCTCTGCGTCGCGTGCCTGCACTTCACCGATGATGCCAAATTCACCGCCGGAGTTGCCGGTCACCACAAGGCCATTCACAATCAATGGTGCCGCCGTGTAGCTGTAGCCCGCTTTGTAGTTGGCGATTTTCTTGTTCCAGACGGTGTCACCGGTCTTGGCATTGAGCGCCACAATCCGCGCGTCCAGCGTGCCAAAATAGATGTTGTCGCCATAGATCGCCGCGCCACGGTTCACCACGTCACAGCACGGCAGAATGCCCTCGGGTAGGCGCGCGTCATACTGCCAGAGCTCTTCGCCGGTCTTCACATCAATCGCGTACATACGCGAGTAAGAGCCGGTGATGTACATCACACCGTCATGCACGATCGGCTGGGTTTCCTGCCCGCGCTGTTTCTCGCCACCAAGGGAGAAGGCCCAGGCTGGCACCAGGTTTTTGATGTTGTCGCGGTTGAGCGTGTCCAGCGGGGAGTAACGTTGCAGATGCCGCCCCATGCCGTTGGTCAATACGTCGCCGGTCGAAGCCGCGTCATTTGCCAGCATCTCTTCGGTCACACCGGTGCCGTGCCCGTCTGCCAGAGCAGTGGTCGCCACCAGACTGGCGGTCACCGCCAACATAAATTTGTTCATCATTGAGTATCCTCCCAAAACTGTCCTTTGGGCGCCGGTCCATTGGGGAGCGTTTTTCGCAGGGACACATTCCACCCGCCGCAAGTATTCGCTCAATGGGAGTGCTGAGGTATTGCACAATGGTCGTACGACCCAAGCAGGCTTGACAGAAACCTTGCGACTTTGGTCGGAGAACGACTCGTGTCGGGTGATGATTTTCAACTTTGGATTGCGTGATTCCCCCGCCAATTAAGCTGCAAATCTTCTGCGCACTGGCCTTTGGTCGTATTTCGACAATCCGTCCGGCTGGTAGGTTTGTTGCCCAAAGAGGAGGCGACCATGACATTTATGAAAACGCTGGGCGGCGCGCTTGCGGCTGTGGTGCTCACCACCACTGCCTGGGCTGAAACACCGGTTTTGAAGGCGTCGGTTTTGAAATTTGGTACCGTGAACTGGGAGCTGAACACCATCAAGCACCATAAATTTGACGCGGCCAACGGGTTTGATCTGGAGGTGCAGGGCGTGGCTGGTGGTTCGGCTGCCAAAGTGGCTTTTCAAGGTGGCGAAGCGGATGTGATTGTCTCCGACTGGCTGTGGGTGGCACGTCAGCGCGCTGCCGGGAAAGATTACGTGTTTATTCCGTATTCCAAAGCGGTTGGCGGGGTCATGGTTGGCAAGGGCAGCAACGTACAAAGTCTGGCCGATCTCAAAGGGCAGAAGATTGGCATTGCCGGTGGCCCCTTGGACAAAAGCTGGCTGATTCTGCAGGCTTATGCAGCCAAGACCTATGGTCTGGACCTGGAAGCTGAGACCGAACAGGTGTTTGGCGCGCCCCCTTTGATCTTCAAGTCGGCTCTGTCCGGCGAGGTGGGCGCGGCGATCAATTTCTGGCACTTCCTGGCCAAAATGGAAGCGTCCGGGATGCGCAAACTGGTGGATGTGTCGCAAGCGGCCTCCGCGCTTGGGCTGGACCCAAACACGCCGCTTCTTGGCTATGTGGTGAAAGGCGACCTTGTGCGCGAAAATCCGGATCTGGTGAATGGTCTGGCGGCGGCGAGCCGCTCTGCCAAGGAACTTTTGGCAGCGGATGATGCAGAATGGGACCGTTTGCGCGACAAGATGAAAGCCAAGACGGATGCACAGTTTGAGGCGCTCAAAGCGGGCTTCCGCGCGGGCATTCCAGCTCCGGGGCCAGTGGATGAAGCCGCAGCTTCACGCATGTTGGAGCTTATGGTGGACCTTGGCGGCGAGGACCTGATGGGCAAAGCAGAAGCCTTGCCGGATGGCACTTTCCTGAGTAGTGGCAGTTAAGTGACCGAAAACGCTGCAAATCTCACAAGCCCGCCCGACACACCACCGGGCGGGAAAGCTGTTTTGGACCTATACGTGGAGCGGTTTGGTCGCGGCGAAACTCCAATCCTTGCGGAGATGTCGCTGACACTGAAGCAGGGGGAGACGCTTGTTTTGGTTGGCCCGTCCGGTGTGGGCAAAAGCACATTGCTGCGGATCATTGCTGGCTTGGAGGTGGGGTTTCACGGTCGATGCTCCATCCACGGCAAAGTCTCCATGGTGTTTCAAGAGCCAACCCTGCTGCCCTGGCGGACCGTGCGCGACAACTTGTGTATTGTTGCCGATCTGGAGCCAGGGGAGGTGGAGACCCTTCTGGCGGAAGTGGGTCTGGGCGGGCGGGGTGACGATTTTCCGGGCCAGCTCTCACTGGGCCAACAGCGGCGCCTTTCGCTTGCACGCGCTTTGGCAGTGCGGCCAAACTTGTTGCTGATGGACGAGCCGTTTGTGTCGCTTGATCCGGCACTGGTTGAGGACATGATGACGCTGTTTGCGCGGCTGCGCGTTGCCCATGAAGTCACCACCGTATTGGTGACCCACTCGATGGACGAGGCCCGCGCCTTGGGCAGCCGCATTGTCACCTTGGGCGGTAGCCCAGCACGTATTGTCGAGGATGTTCAGAACGCCGGCGCGTATTTCCAGTTATCCGCATCCGGGGTGATTTCTTCCAGGTCATAACCGGCACCTTGCAACCGGCGGGCAATCTTCAACCCGTCTTGCGCAGCTTCGTCAATCAATTGTCGCCCCAAGGTATCATCCTGAGACACCCCGTGACCGCGCATCAGGGCAATGCCATAGTTGAACTTGCCTACCGTATCGCCAAGCTCGGCCGCGCGGCGGTCCCATTCAGCGGCGGCATCGGGGTTGTACTCTCCTCCAAGACCATTGTTGTCGAGTTGCCCCATCCAGGTCATTGCACCGGTGTAGCCGTCTTCGGCACAGGTTTGAAACAGGGTGCGCGCGGCGTCGTGTTGCCCTTCTTTGGTCAGCCCGTAGCCCATTGAACACAACACCATGCCGCTTTCACCGCGCTCGGCCCGCTCGACAAAGGATTTCAAACTCATTTCATCAGGGTTCAACGCGCCCAGCTCTGGAGCAGTCTCAGCAAAAGCCGGTGCGGCGGATACAATCATAATCGCTACAAGGTGTCTCATGGTTGCATTCTATCAGAGGCTTTCGCTCAGATCATGGGCGCTATGGTCGTAAGACATGTCAACGTTTGCGACTTATTCCCGAGCGCGCCGGGGCGTATCCCCAAAGCGCCAATGCCGTGAACACAGCCGCTGATGCAACGGTCCAGGCCAAGGCGGCCAGGTTGACTTGCCCGTATAGCGCAAAGCGGATCAATTCGACTGCATGGGTGAACGGGTTGAGGGCGCAGATGTCGTGTAATAGTTTGGAACTCTCCGCCATTTTCCAAAGCGGATAGAGCGCAGAAGACAGGAAGAACATGGGAAAGATCACAAAGTTCATCACCCCTGCGAAGTTCTCCAACTGTTTGACAAAGCTGGACAGTAGAAGCCCCAGCGCGCCCAGCATGATGCCCGCAACCAACAGGGCAGGGAGCACCGCGATGTAACCCATTGGTGGCATGGTGATGTCAAACCCGGCGGCAATGGCAAGGAAAACATAGACTTGCAAAATCGAGATACCGGTGGAGCCCACTATCTTGCAAAACAGCAGCCAGCCGCGCGGCAATGGCGAGGTGAGCAGCAGTTTCATCGAGCCCATCTCGCGGTCATACACCAGCGACAGAGAGGATTGCATACCGTTGAACAGAAGGATCATGCCACACAAGCCGGGCACGATATAGGTCTCATAGGTGATGTAGGTTTGATACGGCGGGATGATCGACAGGCCGAGCGCGGCGCGAAACCCGGCAGCAAACACCAGCAGCCAGACCAAGGGGCGCACGAGCGCGGCGACAAAGCGTTCCCGTTGATGTACAAAGCGCAAGGCTTCCCGCAGCACAATGGCGCGCAAGGATGCGAGATAGGGGCTCATGCTGCGGCTCCGGTGAGCGAGAGAAATCGATCTTTCAGAGTTTGGCCCCCGGCGATTGCGGCGGCGTCCCCTGTGGCAAGCACGCGGGATTTGTGCAGGATCACGAGGTCATCCTTTGCAGCAACCTCATCGGTTAGATGGGTGGCCCAGAGCACGGTTTTGCCGTCCTCGGCCAGCTGGTGCGCATAGGCCGTGATCGCCTGACGCGTGGCGGCATCCAGCCCCACGGTTGGTTCATCGAGCAGCAAAACCTCCGGATCATGGATCAAGGCCCGCGCAATCTCTGCCCGACGCCGATGCCCCCCGTTCAACGTGCGAGCTTTCTCACCGGCCCGTTCCCGCATGTCGAGACGGTCGAGGGCTGCGTCGATCCGGTGCCGCGCTGTGCGTCCCGACAAGCCATGTAGTGCTGCAAAATAAGTGAGGTTCTGCTGCACCGACAGATCAAGGTCCAATGTGGTTTGTTGAAACACAATGCCCAGATGTCCAAGCGCGGCGCGCGGCGACTGTGAGAGATCGTGCCCGGCAATCTCGATCTCTCCGCTTTGCGGGGTAAACAATCGCGTCAGGAGATTGAACAGCGTCGACTTGCCGGCGCCATTGGGGCCAAGCAGGGCGCAAAAACGGCCTTGAGCGACGTGGAAACTCACGCCGCTCAAAGCCTGTTTCGAACCGTAGGCATAGGTCAGATCGGTGACCGTCAGCCCACTCATTTAATGGTGATGTCCAGCCGCTGGGTCTCACCCGTGGTGCCGGGGATTTTGATGTAATATTGGCCTGGCTTGATGGCGACAAAGCCAATTTCCATCTCGCCGGCTTCGTCAAACTCGACACTGTCGAGGCCAAGCGGGCGGATTTCCAAGCCTTCGACCACAATCTCGTCAATCCAGATCGCGCGGAAGAACTCCGGCCCAACCAAGGCCAGCTCCTGGCTGCCGTCGCCTTGAATTTCAAATTCATAGTAGGTGCCGGAGGTCAGCTCCCAAGGTGCGGCGGAGATCGGCTCGCCTGCGGAGAGGATGATCGGTGGCAGATCTTCTTTGTTTTTGCCGGCCAGTAGACCCGCCGCGCCAAAGCCCGCGTCATCATCCGCAAAGGCGGTCAAAGGTGTGGCTGCAACCAGGGCGCTGAGGGCGCAAGTGGCCAGGGTGCGGCGAATGGAATTGGGCATAAAACTCTCCTGTTGGTATTCTTTTACTTAGGATGCTGGGCGGTAGGCGGCGCCCCAAGGGAAGCGGCCCACTTTGATGGTTTTGAGGGGCTTGCGCGAGGCCACGTCGATCACGGTCACATCGCCAGACACACCGTTGGTGGTGAACAGCTGCGAGCGGTCTTCGTTAAACGCCATGTGCCAGACACGGCGGCCCACCAGAATGTAGTCTTCCACCTCATAGGTGTCGGCATTGACCACGGCGACGTGGTTGGACGGCCCAAGCGCCACAAAGGCGTGGGTGTCGCTCGCGGTGAATTCAAAACCCACAGGCTGCACGCGGTCAGGGTGAACGCCTTGGACTTCAAAGGATATCTTGCCTTTTTCGGCTTGGGTCTCGCGGTCAAACACGGTGACAGTGCCGCCAATTTCGGAACTCACCCACATCTCGCTGCCGCCTTTCACAAATTCGGCGTGGCGCGGGCGGCTGTCGACCAATGTATTGGCAAACAGTTTCTGAGTTTCGGTATCAATCCAATGCGCCATATTGGTGGTCTCGGATGTGGTGATCGCGATCTTGCCGTCCGGTGAGACCGCCATGCCTTCCGGTTCCACGCCCACATCAATTTGCGCAATCACTTTGCGGGTTTCCGTATCCACAACGGTGGTGATCGCGTCATCCTCATTGGCGATATAGAGATGGCGGTCATTGGGGTGCAGCACAAACTGTTCCGGGTCCTCGCCGGAGGGCAGATCATGCAGGATTTTGCCGGTGGCCGGGTCCATCACCTGCACCGCATCGCTGTCAGAAGCACAGATGTAGACCCGCGAGTAGTCCTTAGAGAAGGTGATCCCGCGCGGACGTTCGCCGGTCTCATAGGTTTTGATGACTTCCAATGTTTCGGTGGAGATCACCGAAACAGTGTCGTCTTTCTCGTTGGTAACCCAAATCTCTCCGGCAAAAGCTGGTGTGGCAAGAAGGGTGGCAAGGACGGCGGTGCGGATCATTTGAAGGCCTCACATTTGCTTTCGGGGCGATCGAGCCCAAGACTGTCTAATTCATTGGAATGATGCAAAAAACCTTCCAGCGGCGCGGTGGCGACCAATGCACGGGGGTGGGCCAGGGCGATGGGTTGACGCAATTGGCCGTTCCAGTCGCGATAGGTCAGGGGGCGGCCTTTGAAGCCGGCCAATTCAAATTGATCCGATAGGATGTAGGCTTTGAGCGTTGCCGGATCTGTGCTGTTGGTGCGGGTCAAAGCCTCGCCCAAAGTGCGCACCGCGGCCCAGCCAGCGTAGTCTTGTGCCAGCATTTCGCGGCTGTTTTGCGCTTCAAACCGGGATTGCAGCTGCACCGCGCCCCATTGTTCGATCACCGGTGACCAGGTCACGGCGCTTAACCCTTCAGAGCCCACCACCGGACGGGCTTCCCAAGTGTTGTATTGCACATAGCGGCCAAAATCATGCAACTCGTCGGCCACAACCAGAGCGTCGTAATCCCCAAACTCTTGCGTAAACAGCGGCACTTCCTGCGCCGCGTTGCGCCGCATGTCTGCTTCAAATCCCCAGACTTTCTCTGCCTCCAGATCCAAGCCAAATTTGGTCAGGGAGTGGCGCATCGCTTCTGCGTAGGCCTGATCCACCGGATGCTGACCACTCACCATGACCAGTTTGTCCCAGCGTTTGCTGACAAAAAACTGCGCCAAGGCGTCGGTGCGCATCGCGTCGGAGGGCAGGCTGTGCAGCAGGTTGGCGCGGCAGTCCGCGCTGCGTAGGGACAAATCCCCTGCGGCCGCATTAAACAGGATTGCGCCCTCGGCTTCTGGCAGATCTGCGATCTGGACCAGCACCTCCGGTGCAGCATCAATCACCAGATAAGGCGCGTAGGTGAGCATGCTGCGCGCTGCCTCTAATGGGTCGCCATCTTCGGGCACCACGGCGCTTTCCAATACGTAGTTTTGACCCAGAAACTTGCCGGTGGTCAGGTTGTCCTGCAATCCGGTCAAGGCTCCGGCTAGGCCAATGTCGTCAGGCTCAGGATCCAGATTGGACAGGGTGGGCGGTGCAGGCTGTTCAACGGTGAGGTAGCCGATTTTTAGCTCCATCTCGGCCCATGCGGAAGTGGCGGCACAAAGGGCCGTGGTCGCGCTTAGGGCGAGTGATCTTGTGGTCTTGAACGTCATGAGGTGACCCTATCGGGCGCCCGCGGTCTCACGAATAAGACTTTGGTCGTGAATGCGGCGAAGTCCAACCAAAGTCCAATACCGGGGGCGGCGGCGGCTGTCGTAGACCAGATGAAACGGACCCGAGACATCAGGGAGGAACACGATGTCCAGACCCCATTTCTTCACCCGCGTCATGACCACAGGCGCTTTGCTGGCCGCTGGATCACTGGCAAATGCCCATGGTGACGTGAGCCCACAGGCTGTGGATACAGCCGGATTGCCGGAGGTTGGCGAGGAGTGGCTGACCGAAAATCCGTATCGTGCGGAGGCGGCGGGAGAGGAGACCTGGCTGCGCGCAATCGAGATTGGCGCCTCGGGCTACACCCAAAATTGCGCCCGATGCCATGGGCTGGAGGTTGTGTCTGGCGGGCTTGCGCCCGACCTGCGCTACCTGGAGGCAGAGGAATATGGCGATGAATGGTTCATCGAACGTTTCCGCACCGGATACACGCAAAACGGTATTACCAAGATGCCCGCTTTTGGTGAGTTGCTGGGGCAAGAAGCCGCCTGGGCCATCCGTACCTATGTTGAGGCGCGCCCTGACGACGGTGCCATTGATGACTTCTCGGACGAATTGAAAGCCCTGCGCGATCAGTTTGGCGCCTATGCCCAATCGACCGACGGGGCTGATGCTGATGCCATCAAACAGCGCCTGACAGAGATCGCTGAGGGCATCGAGACCGGCTCAGGTGCACCGGTGGCTGACAGTGTGGCTTTGCGCGCGGCTCGCGCCATTGACGGATCTGCGGAAGCCTACGCAGCGGCCGCAGAAATCTTGACCGTTGGCCTGTCTGCTGCAAACTAAGGCATGGCGTTTTCACATACTTTTCTTACCGCTGTCGCCCTCACCTTGGTGGGGGCGGTTGGCGTTCAGGCCGCTGATCCCTGCGCCGATCACGTGCCACAGGCAAAACCCCAGAATGTTGGGCGCGACATTGTCGGGCAGGAACTGGATGTCATTCAGGATCGCGGTCACATGTTGTTTGCGGTCTATGAGGATTACCCGCCCTACAGTTGGGAGGAGAAAGGCAAGCCACGGGGTGTGGACGTGGAAATTGCCCGCATCATCGCTGAAGATCTGGGCGTGGAAGCACAGTTCAACTTTGTTGCGGCGGATGAAAACCTCGATGGCGACCTGCGCAACAACATCTGGAAAGGCCCGCTGATCGGTGGGCGTGTGTCCAACGTGATGATGCGCGTGCCCTATGACAGTGCCTTCAAGTGTCGGGTCGAGCAGGTGGTTTTCACTGGGCAATACGCGAGTGAGAGCATCGCGATTGCTTATGACAAAGCCTCATATCCAGACGCAGACGACAAACCCATCCCTGCTTACTTCCGCTATGACACCGTCGGCGTTGAGAACGACTCGATCTCCGACTTCTACCTCTCCGGCTTTGTTGGTGGGCAGCTGCAATCCAACATCCGCCGCTTTGACACCACCGTGGAGGCGATGGCCGGCCTGGCACAGGGGGAGGTCATGGCGGTCATGGGGCCGTTGAACGCGCTGGAGCATGGATTGGCTGATAGCTCTGATGTGCACCAGCCGCCATTGGCGGGTTTTGCGGTGAGCAAATGGACGTTAGGTGTGGCGGTGAATTTCCGCTATCGGCCTTTGGCTTATGCGGTGGATGACGCGATCAACTACGCGCTGCAGGACGGGCGGATTGCCAAGATCTACGCCGACTACGGCCTGACACATCTACCGCCGGAGCGGTAACGGGTCACAGGGTGATCAACTCGCCATCAAAGCTCACAAGCGTCACGCGGCGCAAGTTGGCAGCGGCTTTTATCGCCCGCACCTGATCCAAAGGTGCCAAGGTCAGCGCGGTGGAAAGCGCATCTGCCCACGCTGCGGTGTCCGCCTCAACCGTGACAGAAGACCAGAATGGCCGCGCCTTTGGATGCAGGATGTGGCCCCGCTCTCCCAGTGGGGAAGCACTCGTGTCAGACGTAGCAATCGCGCCCCGCGTCAAAGTGTGTTGCCCCATCAAACCGTGTTTTGCGTCCTGTAGGCCGAGCCGCCAGGTCCCGCCAGTGCTGCGATACTCACCAATGTTGATCAGAGCAGCGTCAAAGCCATTGGCTGTCAGCAGGTCAGCCACAAGATCGGTGGCAAAGCCCTGTGCAATGCCATTGAACGTAAGCGCCTGATCAGGCTGCAGGGATATGCGGTTGTGCGTGATTTGAACGCGGTCCCAACCAATGGCCTGTCGCGCTTGGTCTGTTGCACCGCCATCTGCCAGCGCCTGCCAAAGCGGTTGCACCGTTGGGTCAAACAATCCTTCTGTGACGTGATATGCCGCATCGGCCTGCTTCGTCAGCGCGTAAAACTCTTGGTTCGGCATTAGCTGCTTGGTTCTGTTGAGCTGGGACAGAGCGGAGGTCGGATCGTAAAGGCTAAACCCAGCCTCTACCTCTTTGATCAGTGTTTTGGCATGCTCCAGAGATGGCCCTGCCAATTCCGCTGGCCCTTTAAGCGAGATGTTCACCTCCGCGCCCAGAGCATACCCTTGCCAGCTGTGGCGCTTTGCGAGCGCTGGGCTGCCCACAAAAGCGGCGGCAATGGCGAGAAATCTGCGGCGGGATATTGTCATTGTGCGGCCATCTGTTGTTGACGTTTCTTGGCGGCAAGGATCAACGGCACGCATTGTGCCGCATCGTCATGAATGGTCACGCAGTCTAAACATTGGAAACATTCGGAATACGCCACTGCCCCGGATTTGTTGATGGCGCCGTAACTGCATTTCACCCGGCAGAGTTGGCAAGGAGAGCCACATTCTGCGCGTCGGGCAATCCAGTCCCGCCCGCGCAACAGTCCACCAATTGCCATCAACGCGCCCAAGGGGCAGAGGTAACGGCAAAAGCCTTTGAAAAGCACCATAGACAAGACCAGCAGGCCGGCGGCGTAAGCCACGTAGTACCATTCGCGCACAAAGAACGTGGTGATGGCGGTTTTGAACGGCTCAACTTCGATGGCTTTGTCCAAGGCGGCAGGGGCCATAAACAGGAGCACAAACAGTCCGGCGAGCACGACATATTTTAGGTACTTGAGGCGGACATCCCATTTGGCGTTGGGCGTGATTTGTGGCACCCGCAATATTCGCCCAAGGTGGTGCGCAAACTCCTGCAAAGCCCCAAACGGACACAACCAGCCGCAAAACAACCCGCGCCCCCAGAGGACAAAGCCGATCAATGTGGCGGTCCAGATCATCAGAGAAAACGGATCATAGAGCAGGAAGGCAAAGGATCCGCCATCCGCCACTGTGCGCGCTACGGCCAAAGGTGTGGCGATGGACAGCTGCCCCTGACCCCACCATCCGATGAAGCCTGTGACAAACGCCAGCGTTGCCAGCCGCAGAGCGGTGAAATGCTGATGCCCAGCCAGCGTATTCATCCGCCCGCCTAAGACAAAAAGCAGCCCCGTGAGAAACACACCAAGTACAATCAAATCACCCTGCCGGTTGCGCAGCGCGTCCACCCAAGGCGGCGTGGGCTGAATCACCTCAGGGCGCAGATAAAACCGTTCTGGCGTGCTATGGGTCACGTCCAGCGTCACCGAGCCGATCTCGGGCTGAAACGAGCCATGCGCCCGCAGCGCTTTCACTTTCAACGTCCACTCGCTCGCAGGATCCAATCCCAAACGCCGATCCGTGCGCAGGATCAACGCGGCGCCGTCATGCAACGCCGCCGGCACATCGTCGTTCAGCTCGATGAAAATGTCGCTGTCCCTGAAGGCGATGGGAAACCCACCTTGCTCGGCACTCAGCAAATCCGGCGCGGTGTTGCGCACAAAATCTTCGGTCACCAATCCATGACGCGCGGTTTCGATCACCAACACCGGCTCGTCCGTCGTGGCGATGGCCATAAAGTCCTGAAGCTCTTCAAAAGCGTCCGGACTCAGAGCCGCCTTGGCAATCGACGGCGCACCAATGTCGACCACCCACAGGTCCAAATACGGGGCATCCGGTTGTTCCTGCGCTTCCAGGTCGTCCTCTTCCCAAAGCGTCCCGGCAAAGGCGGCGTCCATCTCGTGATTCAACACCGTGTTCCGGGTCACTATGCCTTGTGAAACCAAGTCATTCCAAGTCAAGTCTTCTTGGTAAGTTGGGTCAGGCGACGCCGGTGGCCCCGTGGCAATGCCGCTCATTTTCTCCCGCGCAACCTGAAGCGCCGCCGCGAGAATGCTCTCATGCGCAATACGCACCGAAGCGGTGCCTTTGGTCACCCCGTCCAGATACACCAGCGCCGAGCCGTCCCCGCCGCTGCCATAGGGCGTGCCCACCACCAAACTGTCCGAAATCGAATGGCCACGATATTGCTTAAAAAAGTCGTAGAACAGCTTTTCCGGCAAGCCCGAGACAAAAATCGGCTCGTTGTGGGACAGCAGCTGCACATCCAGAAACCGCCCATCCAGATCGAGCACCACCAACAGGTTGATCGCCGCGCCGGAAAAGCCGGGCAGGGGGGCCATGGGCTCGGTTTCAAACACATACCCGGCTTCCGCGCCGCCGGAGTTCAGAAGCTGCCAAACACCTTTGTCGTTCACCGCCTCGCCAAGGCTCATTGGCGGCACAATGTAGGGCGCTAAAGCCTCGCGCGGCAAAGGCTCTGCCGCCAGTGTAAGGGCAGAGGCGCACCAAAGCAGTGCCGCAGACAAAACAGAGAGGGCCGTTGACCAGACAGACATGACCGGAGCCTAGGCAGGAACCAAAGCGCCCCCTATTGGACTTAGGTCGCAGAGCCGCAGAATGGCTTTGCTCGCGGCTTTTTCCCTATGGCACAGTGGGTGTATGAACA
Organism: Shimia sp.; assembly: GCF_049116215.1. GTDB lineage: Bacteria > Pseudomonadota > Alphaproteobacteria > Rhodobacterales > Rhodobacteraceae > Shimia. The sequence goes on from NZ_JAGDZB010000005.1 coordinate 97,643, forward strand.
AGCCTCCCGTGCAAGCCCTCCCTGTCATAGTCTCGCTTTTGGGATTGGTGGGGCTGTGGGCGCTGGCCGCCAGGCTTGGCAATGATCCCAGCATTTTGCCGACGCCCGGCACTGTGTGGCAGATCCTGCTTGAAGAAATCGCCAACGGAGAGTGGCAGACACATATGCTGGCAACGTCCGGCCGCGTGGCAGCGGCCTTTGCACTGGCAATGGGATTTGGCACGGCTTTGGGCCTGGTCATGGGGCTCAACGAAACCGTGAACCGCTGGCTATCAGCTTGGCTGTTGGTTCTGCTCAACATCCCGGCACTGGTGGTGATTGTGCTCTGCTACCTCTGGATTGGCCTGAACGAGGTGGCGGCCATCACTGCGGTCGCCCTGAACAAAACCGCCATGGTGGCGGTGACCATCCGCGAAGGCGTGCAAGCGCGCGATGCTGCACTGGCGGATTTGGGACGGGTGTTTGAGATGCGCCGGCTCACTTACCTACGTCACGTGCTCTGGCCGCAACTTTGGCCTTTTGTGGCAACGGCCATGCGCAACGGGCTGGCGATCATTTGGAAAATTGTTCTGGTGGTCGAGTTTTTAGGGCGCAGCAACGGGGTGGGCTTTCAAATCCACCTATACTTTCAGTTGTTTGAAACCGGCTATGTTTTGGCCTACGCGCTCAGCTTTACTGGTCTGATGTTGCTGATCGATTTTGGCCTGATCCGGAACTTGGAAAATCGCGCCAACCATTGGCGTGTCGTGTCTATTTAAGCTGAGAAACTCGTTCAAACCGCCGCAAACCAGCACGCAACTGCGGCTATTTGTTTGTGTCGCCAATGAGGTGATGGCGGAGACGAAGGGATTCGAACCCTCGATACCGTTTCCGGTATACTCCCTTAGCAGGGGAGCGCCTTCGACCACTCGGCCACGTCTCCGCGGACCCGTATATTTGCCACATCCCTCAGACACAAGAGCCAAAACTCACGAAATTCAGAAATTTGGTGATTGGTAATTCGGCACGTGGTGGCGACCCGCAAAGAACTCTCGCGAGCAGGACAATCTGCCCCTAAGGTTCTCACAACATTCGTTTTGGGAGGACGCGACATGAGTATGGATGAGGACATGTTCCTGAAGGGACTAGAGGCGCGCAAAGCCACGCTGGGGGCTGAATATGTGCAGAACACGCTTGATAACGCCGATGAATTTCACCGCCCGTTTCAAGAGGCGATGACCGCTTGGTGCTGGGGCTTTGGTTGGGGGGACGACACCATCGATGCCAAAACCCGTTCGATGATGAACCTGTCGATGATTGCGGCGCTGGGCAAAATGACCGAATGGGAAATCCATTTGCGTGGCGCTTTAACCAATGGCGTGAGCAAAGACGAGGTGCAGTCGATCATCCACGTGGTTGGAATATACTGCGGCGTGCCGCAGGCTCTGGAGTGTTTCCGTGTGGCCAAGCGAGTGTTTGCCGAACTCGAGGCCTAGGCAACAGGAAACACGACTTAGCTCTTCTTGGCACCGATCTTCGGCTCGGTGCCAGTCCGCAGACGGGCGATATTTTCATGGTGGCGGGCAAAGACAATCACCGCCAACAGAACCGCCAGAACAACTGCGTCGCCGTAGCCCAATATCAGCATCCAGACTGCGCTCGATGCGGCGGCGACCAAAGCTGACAGTGACGAAATGCGGCTCACTGCGGCCGTCGCCAACCATGTCAAACAGCAGGCAATGCCCACCGGCCACGCCAGCGCCAGCATCAGGCCCAAGAAGGTTGCAACCCCTTTGCCGCCTTTGAACTTAAGCCACACCGGATAGCAGTGTCCTAGGAAGGCCATCAGCCCCGCCACCTGCGCTGCGTCTTCGCTGGCCATGATGCGCGCGATCAGCACGGCCACCGCGCCTTTGCCGCCATCCAAGATCAGGGTCAGTGCCGCCGCCTTTTTGCTGCCGGTGCGCAACACGTTGGTGGCGCCAATGTTGCCCGATCCAATCTCGCGCAGATTACCCAGCCCCATGACCTTGGACAAGACCATGCCAAAGGGGATCGACCCCAGCCCATAGCCAACAACCGCCCAGAGCAGCAGGGCAGGCAACGCAGTTTCCAAGACGGGCATCAATCTCTCCGGTAAACGGCCGCACCGGCCACGTAAGTTGCCAGCACCTTACCTTGCAGGCGGGCGCCGTCAAACGGCGTGTTTTTGGATTTGGACTTGAGCTTGAACCGGTCGAGCACAAACGGCGCATCCGCATCAAACAGCACCAGATCCGCAGGCGCACCTGCCTCCAGACGGCCACTGTTAAGCCCCAGCCGTTTGGCCGGGTTTAACGCCATGGCGCGGAACAGCTCCGGCAGGGTCAGATCGCCGTTGTGATAGAGCCGCAGCGCCGCAGGTAGCAGGGTTTCCAGCCCGACCGCACCAGAGGCCGCTTCCTCAAACGGCAAACGCTTGCTTTCTTCGTCCTGCGGCGTGTGCATCGAGGAAATTGTGTCAATCAACCCGGATTTCACCGCGTCTATCAACGCCAAACGGTCTTCTTCCGCCCGCAGCGGCGGCTTGATTTTGAAAAACGTCCGGTAATCCGCCACGTCCAACTCGTTCAGCGTCAGGTGGTGGATCGAGGTGCCCGCCGTCACATCCAGCCCGTTCTTCTTGGCGCGTTCCAGCGCGGGCAGGGCGCGGGCGGCCGTGATCTGATCGGCGTGGTATTTCGCGCCGGTCATCTCCACCAGCGCCATGTCGCGGTCCAACCCCATACGCTCTGCCATTGGTGACACTGCAGGCAAGCCACGCAGCGCCGCAAATTTGCCCGCCGTGGCCGCCGCACCTTTGGACAGGCCTGGCTCTTGTGGGTGGGCAATCACCAACGCGCCGCAGGAGCGGGCATAGCTCAACGCACGGGAAAACACTTTGGGGTCACTCACCACGTGATCACAATCGGTGAACGCCACCGCGCCTGCATCCAGCAGGAAACCTATCTCGGTCATCTCGCGGCCTTCGCGGCCTTTGGTCAACGCCGCCATTGGCAGCACGTTCACAGGGGCAGCTTCATTGGCGCGGCGCTCGACAAATTCCAGCACTTCCGGCGTATCAATCGCCGGGAGCGTGTCCGGGCGCGTGACCATGGTGGTGACCCCACCAGCCGCCGCCGCCGCGCCTGCGGTTTTGTAGCTTTCTTTGTGGCGTTCCCCAGGTTCGCAAACCTTCACGCCAATATCGACAATCCCCGGTGCCAGGCATTTGCCGCCGCAATCGACAACCTCATCTGCCTTTGGCGCGGCCTCATAGCCCAACTCCGCGATGACGCCATCTGCGACCAGCACCCACCCAAGGGCGTCGCTGTTCTTGGCCGGATCAATCAAACGGGCGTTTGTGAAGAGCGTGCTCATTGGTGATCTCCTTGAACCGGTGCGCGGCGTCTTTGTGTCGTTCGTTGTTGATAAGTCAAGTGCTGGCCCCGTTCATGACACGCTCAATTGCGGCCATGGTTGCCTGTGGGTCCGCCTGATATTTGATAAGGTGCTTGTCGCCGTTTTTGGTCACCACCTGCACAAAGCTGCCCAGCTTGTTCAGCTCGGCAATGTTGGTGAGCGAAATGGCGCGGCCACCGGGGCCAAGCAGCCGCTGGTTGGTCAAATCCCAACGCACGGCCAATTCATCGGACATCAGATACCCTGCGCGGACCACAACGGCGGCCAAGCCGCCAACGGCGCCGGTCCACACATAGGGATTGCCCACGGCCCACAGGATGCCCATGCCGGCTGCCATGGCGCCTGCGGCGATCCATGTGTTGGTGCGGATATAGCTGCTGCGGTCGCCTTGAAAGCTCTCCAATACGGTCTCGCCGTCCAGAAGCTCTGCAGTGGGTGTCAAAAGATCGGGCATCACAAAATCCAAAAGAGAAAGCCGCCCAGAACCAGGGCAACGAGGGGCAAAGCCAAAATGGCCAGCAGCAAAGTCAGATGCGGGTTGGACGAGGGCGCAGGCGGCACTGTGCCTTGTGTGGGGGCGGGACCCTTTGCGCTGGCATCTGGCAGCGGTTCAAAATGTACTGGCGCGCCGTCTTCTTTGTAGGTTCCAATCCAACGCAGTGGCGCTTTGGGTGACAACGTCTGCGCCACGCCGTCAAAGGCGGCGGACAGCACAATCAACACCCAGCCTTTTTGCGCCGCCAGCCGGGCTGCGTCTTCGGCAACATCGTTGTGCGCAATGCCAAGGCCTTCGATCATGTAACCGGTGAGCCCCATCTCTTCGAGATCGCTGACCGGGAACAACTCGATGAAGTCTTCATCCAAATAGGTGAAGCCCAACGCCTCTTTTAAAGGCCAGAACAGTTGGTAGCCGTCCTCATCGAAGGTTCTGCTCTGAAAGGCCTCGATCTCCTCTGACGGCACGTCGACGGCAAACAGCCGCACCAAGCCACGTTCTGAAGAGGACACCTGCACGTGCATCAGCCCCCGATCCAGACAACCAAGCCAACAAAGGCAAACATCACAATCAGGGCAACGGTGGCGACACGGCCGCTCATTTTGGGGTCTTTGGGATCTTCCATGGCTTAGGCCTCCATCACCTGTTGGGCGCGGGATTCGCGCAGGTTGCGGGCCAACAGATCCATCGCGGCCATACGCACGGCCACACCCATCTCGACCTGTTCCTGAATAACCGAGCGGTTGATGTCGTCGGCAATCTCGCCGTCGATCTCCACGCCGCGGTTCATCGGGCCGGGGTGCATCACAATCGCATCGTCTTTGGCATGGGCCAGCTTGGCGGCGTCCAGACCATAGCGGTGGTAATACTCACGCTCTGACGGAATAAAGCCGCCGTCCATGCGCTCTTTCTGAAGACGCAGCATCATCACCACGTCCACATCTTTGAGGCCTTCTTCCATGTCCTCATAAATCTCCGCGCCAAACTCCGCGAAGTTGCCCGGCACCAAAGTGGGCGGCCCAATCAGACGCACGCGATTTTCCATCTTGCCCAGCAGAATCAGGTTGGAGCGGGCCACACGGCTGTGCGCAATGTCGCCGCATATCGCGATGTTCAAGCGGTGCAACCGGCCTTTTGCGCGGCGAATGGTCAGTGCGTCCAAAAGCGCCTGTGTCGGGTGCTCGTGGCGTCCGTCACCGGCGTTCAGAACCGCACAATTCACTTTCTGCGCGAGCAGGTCTACAGCGCCGGAATGCGGGTGGCGCACGACCAGCAAATCAGGGTGCATCGCATTGAGTGTCATCGCTGTATCAATCAGCGTTTCGCCTTTTTTGATCGAACTGGCCTGCATCGCCATGTTCATCACATCGGCACCCAGCCGTTTGCCCGCGATCTCAAAACTCGCCTGCGTGCGGGTGGAGTTCTCAAAGAACATGTTGATCTGCGTGAGGCCGGTCAGCGCATCGGAGTGCTTCTGTGCGCGGCGGTTTTGATCAACGTATTGATCCGCGAGGTCCAGCACGGTGGTGATCTCTTCGGGCCTGAGCGGCTCGATCCCCAAAAGATGCTTGTGATCAAAGCGCATGTGCTGCTCCTTTTGCCGAGATTGGACCGCTTATAAGAAGGGTGAGGGGGCGGGGCAAGCGCCCGTCTTCGGGATCGGAGGCTATGCGCTCTTTTGTCTGCTCGGCTGCCGGTCTACTCTGCGGCCATGGAATCGGCATTGGACTATCATACGGCGCGCGCCTTGCTGGAATGGCATGTGGAACTCGGCGCCACCGAAGCCATTCTGGACGCGCCTCTGGACCGCTATGAGGTGCCCAAAGAAGACCCCAAGAAAAAGGCTGCTGCCGCCGCTCTGCCGGAAACACCTGCCGCGCCGGTACGCAGACCTAAGATCGATCCGGTCGCCGAGGCGGAAAAGGCGGCAAAGGCCGCTGGGGATCTCGCCGCACTGGAGCAAGCGATAGCGCAGTTTGAGCACTGCAACTTGAAGCGCGGCGCCCGCAATCTGGTCTTTGCCGATGGCAATCCAGCCGCCCGCGTGATGATCATTGGTGACGCGCCGGACCGTGACGAAGACCGCGAGGGCAAACCGTTTGTGGGCCGCGCAGGGACGCTGTTTGACAAAATGTTTGCTGCCATCGACATGGGCCGTGATGTGCCAATGAGCAAGGATGCGCTCTATATTGCGCCGGTATTGCCTTGGCGCGCGCAACGTGGTGGGGAAGTGCCGGCCCCAGTGCTGAAAATGATGCGCCCATTTCTGGAGCGCCATATCCAACTGGTGGCGCCCGACTTTATTGTGGTGATGGGCAACGCCGCCTTAGAATGTGTCACTGGCCAACGCGGCATCAACCGCGCACGTGGACAGTGGCAAACCGAATTTGACAAACCTGTGCTGCCGATGACGAATCCCGCTGACTTGCTGCGCCGTCCGGCATTAAAGCGCGAAGCATGGGCCGACCTATTGAGCCTCAAAGCCAAACTGGACACGACCCCATGAAAATCCTCGCCTTCTCCGATCTGCACCGCGCAGCCCTTGCGGCCCGTCGCCTTGTTGAGATGAGCCAGGACGCGGATTTGGTCATTGCCGCTGGCGATTTTACAAACCACCGCATAGACCTGCCAGGAGCCTTAGACCTGCTCGCAGGCATCACCGCGCCGATCGTTATGGTGCCGGGCAACAACGAAAGCGAAGACGAACTGCGCGCCGCTGCGCCCAGCAACGCCACAGTCCTGCACGGCGAGGCGACAACTTTCGAAGGCCTCAACATCTTTGGCCTCGGATACGCTGTGCCTGTCACGCCGTTCAAAGACTGGTCCTGTGATATTGATGAGCCCACCGCCGCCAAAATGCTGGCTGCCTGTGACGCCGCTGACATCCTGATCAGCCACTCGCCGCCAAAAGGCCATGTTGATGTCACCTCCACCGGCCTGTCGCTTGGTTCCACAGCGGTGCTTGAGGCAATTGAGCGCATTGCGCCGCCCTTGGTCCTATGTGGTCATATCCACGATTGTTGGGGTCAGGCGTCTCAGGTTGGCCCGTCCAAAGTTGTGAACCTCGGCCCCACCGGCACGTGGTTTGACATCGCCCCATCCGCCTAGGAGACTGCCATGGGCCGCATCGACGAAAGCAAAACCTTCATCCCCGTGAAGATCGCTATCCTGACAGTGAGCGACAGCCGCGACCTCAGCCAAGACCGCTCCGGCGACACTCTGGTGGCCCGGCTGGAAGAGGCGGGCCACGTTCTGGCCGACCGCGCCATCATCAAAGATGAGCGGGCCGAGATCGCGGACCAATTGCGGACATGGTGCGCGGATGCGGCCATTGATGTGATCATCTCCACCGGCGGCACTGGCCTCACAGGACGCGACGTGACCGTGGAGGCCCACCGCGACGTCTATGAAAAAGAGATCGAGGCCTTTGGCACGGTCTTCACCATGGTTTCGATGCAGAAAATTGGCACCTCCGCCGTGCAGTCCCGCGCCACGGGCGGTGTGTCCAAAGGCACCTATCTCTTTGCGCTGCCCGGCAGCCCCGGCGCCTGCAAAGACGCCTGGGACGAAATCTTGAAGTACCAGCTGGACTATCGCCACATGCCCTGCAACTTTGTGGAAATCATGCCGCGGCTGGACGAGCATTTGAAGCGCAGCAAATAATCTTGCGCCTCCGCAATTTTTTTTGACAAAAAATGTGACGGAACGTTCGCAGACATCCGTATCACCTTAGCGTGCCTTGGCTTTTGGTCCGGGCAGGCGCATCATGGACTGTACCACCGACGCTGGGAGGCGAGGCAGATGAGATTTTTGCGGCAAAGTCTGACGGGGCTGTTTTTGCTCTCGGCCACTGTGGCTTTGATCCTCTATGCGGGCAGCCTTGTGATGAACGCGGTGGAAGAGCGCATGGCGCAAGAGAGCAAAGGCCCACCTGCGCGCGAGCGCGTCTTCACCGTCAATGTGAAAATCGCAGAACCCGGTGCCGAAACGCCAGAACTCGTGGCTTTTGGTGAGGTGCACAGCCGCCGCTCTCTGGAGGTGCGCGCGGCTGCGGCGGGCACGGTGATATTCCTGTCTGAGAACTTTGAAGACGGCGCCACTGTCAATGCGGGTGAGGTTCTAGCCAAAATCGACCCCACCAAAGCCCGCTATGCCCTGGATCGGATTGCCGCTGACTTACTGGACGCCGAAGCCGAACAGCGCGATGCTGATCGCACCCTGATCCTGGCGCAGGACGAATTGAAATCTGCTGAGGCGCAATTGGGTCTACGTCAAAAGGCCTTTGATCGTCAAATTGACTTGCAAGATCGGGGCGTGGGCACCGCAGCCTCTGTGGAAGTGGCGGAACTGGCTCAGGCGGCCGCACGTCAATCGGTGCTGTCTAACCGCCGTGCGCTGGCCCAAGCAGAAGCGCGTGTGGATCAGGCGGCAACCCGTTTGGACCGCACCAAAATTCAGCTGGCGGAAGCACAGAAAGACCTAGACGACACTGTCATCACCGCTGACTTCTCCGGCACACTGTCTGAGGTCAATATTGTACAGGGCGGGTTGGTTTCCATGAACGAACGCCTCGCCACGCTGATTGACGCCGAAGCGCTCGAAGTGGCGTTTCGTGTCTCGACCACGCAATATGCCCGGCTGCTGGATGACGCCAACAATCTGCATCGGGCTGAGGTCAATGTGGCCATGGATGTGCTGGGCGCCGATCTGACGGCCACCGGTGTGATCACCCGTGACGCCGCTGCAGTTGGCGAAGGCCAAACTGGGCGGGTTTTGTACGCGCGATTGGACGCCCCCCGTGGCTTGAAGCCGGGTGATTTTGTCACTGTACGTGTGCGTGAACCAGAACTTGAGGACGTGATCCGCCTGCCTGCAACCTCTATCAACGCGGTCAGCGAAGTACTGGTCGTGGGCGAAGGTAATCGCCTGACCACGCAAAATGTGCGCCTTGTGCGCCGCCAGGGCGACGATGTTCTGGTCCGGGGGCGCGGTTTGGCGGGCCAGCAAGTGGTCACCCGTCGCACGCCACTTCTGGGCGAAGGTATCGCCGTGAAACCATTGACCGGCGGAGAGAAAATCCCCGACGCCCCAGCCATGGTCGCTTTGAGTGATGAGGAACGCGCCAAGTTTGTTGCCGCAATCGAGTCCAATGGGCGCATTCCGTCAGACGCCAAAAAACGCATGTTACAGGCGCTTAGCCAGCCGGAAGTACCCGCACGTATGGTCGAACGCCTGCGCAGCCGGATGGGAGGCTAAGCCATGCGAGAAATTGGCGACCGCGCCAGCGGCATTCTGAGCTACTTCACCCGACACGCCACCGCCGCAAACCTGCTTTTGGTGGTGCTGATCCTTGCCGGCATCGCCGCCATGCCCCGCATGCGGGCGCAGTTTTTCCCTGATGTTGTGATCGACAATGTCTCCGTGTCCATTGCATGGGAAGGGGCAGGGGCCGAAGATGTCGACGCCGCTATTGTGCAGGTTATGGAACCCGCTCTGTTGGCTGTGGAAGGTGTGGAAAGCACCGCGTCGCGCTCCACCGAAGGCAGCGCCCGCATCACGCTTGATTTTGAACCCGGCTGGGACATGGCGCGGGCCACTGATGACGTGCAGGTGGCTGTGGATGCCGTGAATACCTTGCCGGAAGAGGCCGAGGACCCAACAGTACGACGGGGCGCTTGGCGCGATCGCGTCACCGATGTGGTCATTACTGGCCCCGTGGATGTGAACCAGATTGCCCGTTTCGCGGATGAGTTTGTCACGCGGCTTTATGCCGAAGGCGTGACCCGCACCACCATTCGCGGTTTGGCGGAACGCCAGACCATTGTGGAAGTCTCTTCGGTGGACTTAATCACCCACGACATCACAATGGAGCAAATCGCGCAGGCTGTGGCCCAGGAGGTCAACGCTGACCCTGCAGGCGACGTGACCGGTGCCTTTGCCCGTGTGCGCACCGGTGTTGAGAAACGCGCGCCCGATGAGATTGCTGGCATTGCCCTGCGCTCCAATTCCGACGGCACCAAGCTGACCGTGGATGATGTGGCCACCGTGCGGGTCGAGGGCGTGGATCGCAATCGCACGTACTTTGTGGGCGACGATCCGGCCATGTCGATCCGCGTCGACCGTACCGATGCAGGCGACGCCATCGCCATGCAACGCGCCGTGGAAGAGGTGGCCGCAGAGATGCAGGCGACCTTGCCCCAGGGCGTGAAACTCGAGTTGATCCGCACCCGCGCAGAAGCCATCACCGGCCGTCTCAACCTGCTGATCGACAACGGGTTGATGGGGCTGGCGCTGGTGATTGTGCTGCTGTTCCTGTTCTTGAACGCCCGCACCGCTTTCTGGGTGGCCGCAGGCATACCAACGGCGATGTTTGCCGCCGTGGCATTGATGTATGCCGCCGGGCTCACGATCAACATGATCTCGCTCTTTGGTCTAATCATCACGCTTGGCATCGTGGTCGATGACGCAATTGTGGTGGGCGAACACGCCGACGCCCGCGCGCGACGGTTGAATGAACCGCCTTTTGTTGCCGCCGAAAACGCTGCCAAGCGGATGTCGCTGCCGGTGTTTTCCTCCACCATCACCACCGTGATCGCGTTCTTTGGCCTCACCGCCATTGGCGGGCGGTTTGGCGACCTTATTGCGGACATCCCCTTTACGGTGATTGTGGTGCTCATGGCCTCGCTGGTGGAATGCTTCCTGATCCTGCCGCACCACATGGCCCATGCGATCAAGAACTCCGCCAAGGAGCATTGGTACGATGTGCCGTCCCGCGTGGTAAACCGAGGCTTCCGATGGGTCCGAGAAACCCTGTTCCGCCCTTTCATGCGCTTTGTGATCTGGGCACGCTACCCCATACTGGCGATCGCGGTTGTTGCATTGGCCACGCAAGCGGCATTGTTCATTGGCGGCGACGTGAAGTGGCGTTTCTTCAACGCGCCTGAGCGCGGGTCTGTCACCGGCAACTTCGCCATGTTGCCAAGCGCCACCCGGGCGGACAGCCTCGCGATGATGAAAGAGATGCAGCGCGCCACAGAAGAACTAGGCAAAGAATACGAAGAGCGCCACGGCCGCAATCCGCTGGACTATGTGATTGCCGAAATCGGTGGGAATTCCGGCCGTTCTCTGCCGGGGTCTGAAAGCCTTGACCCTGACCTCTTGGGCGGCATTGCCATTGAACTCATCGACGCCGACCTGCGCCCCTATTCCAGCTTTGCCTTTGTCGGAGAGCTGCAAGACCGCGTCGCGCGTCATCCTTTGGTGGAAACCGTGAGCTTCCGCGGCTGGCGTTCTGGTCCCGGTGGTGATGCGCTGGACGTGCAGTTTTATGGCGCCGACAGCGAAACCCTCAAATCCGCCAGCGAAGCCTTAAAGACTGCGCTGGAAGAGTTTGGCGAGGTCTCCGCCGTGGAGGACAATCTCAGTTACGATAAAGAAGAGTTGATCCTTGAATTAACCCCGCAAGGCCGCGCTTTGGGCTTCTCTATCGACGCGCTGGGCCGCGTGCTGCGCCACCGTCTCAATGGCATCGAAGCCGCAACTTACCCCGATGGTCCACGCAGCGCCGCCATCCGTATCGAACTGCCCGAAGGCGAACTGACGGCGGACTTCCTCGAAGGCAGCCTGATGCGCACGCCCAACGGCGCCTATGTGCCGCTCGCGGATGTTGTGACTGTGCAAAGCCGCACTGGGTTTTCGACGGTGCGCCGCGAAAACGGCGTACGCTTGATTTCCGTGACCGGCGATATTTCTGAGGATGATCCCGCCCGCGCCGAAGCCATCCTAGAGCAGTTGCGCGTCGATATTCTGCCAACCATTGCCAGCGAAAAACAGGTCGAGTGGCGGCTCGCAGGTTTGGCGGAGCAGGAAGATGAATTCCTCAATGACGCCCGCTCGGGTCTGATCCTCTGTCTTGCTGGCATTTATCTGGTGCTCGCCTGGGTATTCTCCAGCTGGACCCGTCCCATGGTGGTCATGGCGATCATCCCCTTTGGCTTGGTCGGCACCATATACGGCCATTGGTGGCACGATGTGCCGCTGTCGATGTTCACCGTAGTTGGCCTGCTGGGCATGACAGGCATCATCATCAACGACAGCATCGTGCTGATCACCACCATCGACGACTACGCCAAGGACCGTGGCGTGATCCCCTCGATCATTGACGGCGCGGCGGACCGCTTGCGCCCGGTGTTCCTGACCACAGCCACCACCGTGTTAGGCCTTGCCCCTCTGCTGTTTGAGCGCAGCGCCCAAGCGCAGTTCCTCAAACCCACCGTGATCACGCTGGTCTATGGGCTGGGTTTTGGCATGTTCCTTGTGCTGCTGGTGGTGCCAGCATTGGTGGCGATTCAGTATGACTTCACCCGCCAAATGCAGGCTTTGCGACGCGCCCCTCGCGCAAAAGGCATCCGCGCAGGTGTCTTCCTCTGCGCCACGGTCATTGCCGCGTGGCTGGTCGCCACTTTTGGTTGGGTGTTGCTGAACGGTGAAATCCACCCGCTTCTGGCCCAAACCGGCCTGCCCACGGATACCTTCAACAGCGCATTCCCGGCGCTGTTGCTGTTCCTTGTCGGCGCGTGGTTGATTTCGGTTGGCGGGTATTTGGTTGGCGTCGCTTGGATGATCTTACGCGTTTGGCGTAAAGCGGCCTCAGCCTGAACAGCCGATAATATCCACCGCATGGTTGGCACCCAGCACAGTGAACCGCAGATCAGCGCGGTTCACCATGAAAGAACTGGCGTCCACATGCATCATCTCGGTTTCGGTCACCAAGGCGCCACCCTGCCGCTTGGTGGTGCCTTCCGCCACCCAGACCTTTCGATCGGCGGTTTCCACCACGGCCACTTCAGCACCACCCGCGCTGGGCATATGAATGGTCGCCTTCAGCGCCACACCGTTTGAGGTCGGCGTAAGCTTGCAAGTCACCTTGCCCACGCCAGCCTCACGCGCTGTCAAAGGCTGATCCACCAGCGCCGCGGTGATCTCCGCATCGCGTGCCCCACTGGGCGGCAACTCTGCCTTGACCTTCAGCCGCTGCGGCACACAGATCTCGCGGCAGACGCCGATGTCGAGCGTGGCCTTCACACGGACGGGCTTGCCCGCATCTTTTGGCGAAATCTTTATCGGCAATACCAGAGCGTCGGTATAACCAATCGAGCGCATGCCATTTTGGTCGAACACTTCCGGCGTGGGCCACGCCAAGGAGACAGACCCTATATTGCGCGATCCGTTCCAGGTGATCTGTGGCGGAATACCCGCATCTCCCGGCGCCCGCCAATAGGTCTTCCACCCCGGGTTCAGGGTGATTTTCACCGCTGCCATATGGGTGCCATCCGAATCCCGCCACCCCGGCAACACTTCGGCCTGCACCACTTGGTCAAAGGATTGGGCCGTAGCTTCGATGGGGGCGAGGGCAGGGGCCATCAGCGCCGCAAGCGCCAGAGAGGGGAGGAGGGAACGTTTGGTCATAGGCAACACATGCGCCATTGCGCCCCGAAAACCAACTCACAATCCGATCAGAAAACCGCGAGCGATTGAAACAGTTTGCTTACCTCTTGCGTCTAACCTCTGCGGGACACATGTTGAAAGCAGGCGTCGACATTCAACGTATGAGGTCCCCTTGGACACAACACAAGACACTGACACGCAAATGGATTTGACCGGACAGCTTCTCATTGCCATGCCAGGCATGAGTGACCCGCGCTTTGCCCATTCCGTTGTGTTCCTCTGCGCCCATTCCTCAGACGGGGCCATGGGGTTGATTGTGAATAAGGCGATTGACGGCGTGAACCTGTCTGATCTGTTCGATCAACTCTCTATCGAACCCAAGTCCCCTGACGCCACATCCACGCTGCATTTTGGCGGACCTGTGGAAACCGGTCGTGGCTTTGTGTTGCACTCGCCGGAGTATAAATCTGATCTGTCAAACTTGAAGGTTGGGGCAACCTTCGCGTTGACCACAACTCAGGACATCCTCGACGACATGGCGCAGGATTTGGGCCCGCATAAGGCGCTCACCTTGCTGGGCTATAGCGGTTGGGGGCCGGGGCAACTGGAAAATGAGATTGGCGACAATGGCTGGTTGGTCGCTGATGCCACCGACCAGATTGTCTTTGAAACAAGCAATTCAGACAAATGGGCTGAAGCTTTAAAAAGCATTGGGGTGGATCCCCTGACGCTCAGCTCCGCAGCTGGTCACGCTTAAGACCCTCTTTGTCTTTAACTGTCTCGAGGCGCGGCCGCGCGGCGCAAACGGTCATTAATCGCACGGCCAAGACCGTGGTCAGGAATGGGTGAAACCGCAATTGGCGCGTCCCCGTCAGCATCCAAAGCATGCAGATGGTGGAAAAGGTTGGCCGCTGCTTCGGTCAAATCGCCCGCGGCGCTGAGGTTCAAAGCAGCCCCGTCAACTTTGCCAAATCCCAGGAGGCGCTCATCTTCCGCAATCTCAACCGCATTCAAGCGCACCGACGCGCCCGGCGCATAGTGCGACAACATCTGCCCGGGGGCGGTCAGCGGATCTGCCTCCGAGCGGATGAGAACCGGACGTCCCAAAGCGGCTTCTATAGCTTCCTGCGGCAAGCCGCCGGGGCGCAGTAATGTGGGTTCGTCAAACAATCCAAGGATGGTGCTTTCCACACCAACGCCGCACTCGCCACCGTCTACCACAGCCTCGATCCGACCGGACAACCCGTTGACCACATGTTGGGCGCGGGTGGGGCTGATTTTGCCTGATGGATTGGCCGACGGCGCGGCCACTGGCCCGTCAAATTCGCTGAGCAAGGCCCGCGCCACGGGGTGTTCCGGCACGCGAATTGCTAGGGTTGGCAGGTTGGCTGTCACCAGTGGCGACAATCCAGAATCATCTCGCAATGGCAGCACAAGGGTGAGCGGCCCGGGCCAGAAGGCGGCGGCCAGCCGGTCCGCCATATCGGTCCATTTTACGTAGCGTTTTGTCGCAGCCACATCCGCCACATGTACAATCAACGGATTGAAGGTTGGGCGGTTTTTGGCCTCAAAAATCCGCGCCACGGCCTTGTCCTGACGCGCGTCTGCGCCAAGCCCATATACGGTTTCCGTGGGGAACGACACCAATCCGCCACCCCGCAGAACCGATGCTGCACGCGCATATCCTGAGTCATCAGGGGAGAGGATTTCTGTGTCCAAGAGGCGCTCCTGTGACGCTGCGTTTTTCTGTGATCGTCTCAACAAGACCCTTACCGTAAGGCCCAAAGCTGCATACAAGCAGCAGCACTTATTGCCAAGCCTGCCGGAGAGACAGATGCCCTTTCGCGCCCCAGTAACCGATTTCCAGTTCCTTTTTGATCACGTGGTGGATTTTGCAAATGTCTCCGCAACTGAGCGTTTTGCCGATGCGGACCGTGACACAACTGAGGCGATCCTGCTCGAAGCAGGCAAGATGGTTGACGAGGTCATGGCGCCAATCAACCGCAATGGTGACCTCACCCCGGCGGTGTTGGAAAATGGCGTTGTGCGCACCTCTCCCGGGTTTGCCGACGCTTATAAGGCCATTGCCGAAGGCGGCTGGATTTCCACCGGAGCGTCGCCGGAATACGGCGGCATGGGCCTGCCACACACCATCACCACCGCAGTGAACGAAATGATGGCGGCGGGCTGCCTTTCGTTGCAACTCAACCCGCTGATGACCCAGGGCCAGATCGAAGCACTGGAGCATCACGCGTCCGAGCAGATCAAAGCCACCTATCTGGAAAAGCTGATCACCGGCGAATGGGCCGGCACCATGAACCTGACCGAGCCTGCCGCAGGCTCTGACGTGGGCGCGTTGAGCTCCAAAGCTGTGCCAAACGATGATGGCTCTTATGCTGTCTCCGGTCAGAAGATCTTCATCAGCTGGGGCGACAACGATTTCACCGGCAACGTCTGCCACCTGGTGCTGGCTCGTCTGCCTGACGGTGTGCCCGGCACCAAAGGCATCAGCCTCTTCATCGTGCCCAAATACATCCCGGACGAGGCAGGTAATCCCGGCGTGGCTAACACCCTGGGTGTGGTCAGCCTCGAGCACAAAATGGGCCTGCACGGGTCTCCAACTGCCGTGATGCAGTTTGACAACGCCAAAGGCTGGCTTGTTGGCGACGCCCATGATGGCATGAAATGTATGTTCACCATGATGAATAACGCCCGCCTTGGCGTCGGTGGTCAGGGCGTTGGCGCGGCCGAAGGCGCCTACCAAATGGCGCTGGAGTATGCGCTCGAGCGCAAGCAAGGACGCACCCCGGTTGAGGGTGGCGGCACCATCATTGACCACGCGGACGTGCGCCGCATGTTGGCGGGTATGAAAGCCGATATCTTTGCGGCCCGCGCCATCGAAATGGCCTGCGCAGTTGCCATCGACATGGGCACCGCCACAGGTGAAAAAGAATGGAAAGCCCGCGCGGCCTTCCTGACTCCCATTGCCAAAGCCTTTGGCACCGACGTGGGCATCAAAGTCTCTGAGGACGGCGTGCAAGTGCACGGCGGCATGGGCTTTATTGAGGAAACCGGCGCCGCGCAATTCTCTCGTGATGTACGTGTGACCGCGATTTATGAGGGCACCAACGGCATTCAGTCTATGGATCTTGTGGCCCGTAAACTGATGGACGGTGGTGACGCCGCCTATGCGCTGCTCGATGAAATCGAAGACTGCGCCGAGAAGGTCCGCGAAAGCATGGCTGATCTGGCCGAGCCTCTGTGGCAGGCCACCGAAACCCTGCGCGAAGCCACCGAATGGATGGTCGCCCAAGGCAACATGAACGACCGCTTTGCCGGCTCCGTGCCTTTCCTACGCGGCTTTGCCCGTGTGCTGGGGGGCTACTACCACCTGCGCGCTGCCATTGCCGAAGGGGGCGAAGGTCCACGCAGCAAGCTGGCGAAGTTCTACATCCGACGCCTGTTGCCAGAGCACGCCGGTGTGCTGGTCCACGCGATGCAGGGCGCAGAGGATCTCTACGCGATCACTGCCGAAGATCTGGGCGCGGCCTGATGCAAGATGGCGCGGCAGGCATCCGCTATCCTTGGGACACCCCTCCAGCTGAGGGAGAAGCCATCGAGGTGGCCAAAGGTGTCCTCTGGATGCGTCTGCCGCTGCCGATGAAGCTCGACCACGTCAATGTCTACGCGCTGGACGAGGGCGACAGCTGGACCATTGTCGACACTGGGTTTGATAGCAAGCGTGGCCGAGGCATCTGGGAGACCCTGATGGCCGGCCCCTTGGGCGGCAAGCCGATCTCCCGCGTGGTGGTGACCCATCACCATCCAGATCACGTGGGTCTCGCCGGATGGTTTCAATTTGAATACGGCGCCAGCCTCTGGACCACGCGCACCGCTTGGTTGTTTGCGCGCATGTTGCAACTGGACGAACAAGCCGTGCCACGCCAGGAAACGCTGGATTTTTACCGTGCCTGCGGCATGGATGAAGAGATCTACAATCAGCGATCCAGCGAACGGCCTTTCAATTTTGCCGATGTGGTTACTCCGATGCCCCTGGGCTTTAAACGCATCAAGCAGGATGACGTGATCGAAATGGGTGGTCGCAAATGGACCGTACATATCGGCAATGGCCACGCGCCGGAGCACGCCACCTTCTGGTCACAGGACGACAACCTTGTGCTGTCCGGCGATCAGATTCTGCCCTCAATCAGCTCCAACATCGGTGTTTATGCGACAGAACCTGAAGCGGATCCTGTGGCCGATTGGCTCGAAGCCTGCGAAAGGCTCAAGCAATACGCCCGCGATGACCAATTGATCCTTGGTGGCCACAAGCTGCCGTTCACCGGTGCGCCCCTGCGTATGCGGCAGTTGATCGACAACCACCATGGCGCGCTCAAGCGGCTTGTCGAGCATCTCGACACGCCACAAACTGCCGCTGAATGTTTCTTGCCGCTGTTCAAACGCCAAATTGATGGCGGGGCTTACGGGCTTGCGCTTGTTGAAGCCCTTGCACATCTCAACCATCTTTACCAAGTTGGCGACGTAAGCCGCACCACGCGCGAAGACGGCGCGTATCTATGGCAACGGATCGAATAACAGGCGCGAACACCTATGACTGACGACATCAAAACCACCGCAGAGGCCATCGAAGCGGAGGCTTTGCCACGCTTATACGAAGTGCATTCTGACCCTGATGCTGAAACCGTGGCGGTGCCCGAAGACATTGCCAAACAACCGGTGAAGCAGAAAAGCGCTGCGGAATGGGCCTACGAACGCCTGATCCTCTATATCCAGAACTTCGAAAAGCAGCTGGATAACGAACACGAAGTGGCGATGGGTTTCGTGGGCGGCGAAGCTGGCGTGCTGCGCATTGAGGGCATGGGCTTCTTTGATCCAGATATCGTGACCTTCTACGGCACCGACAGCAGCGGCATCAAAACCCAGCTGGTCCAACACGTCAGCCAGCTTAACGTGATGCTGCGGGCCTTGCCGAAACAGAAAGACACCGACGAAGCGCCTTCGCGGATTGGCTTCCGCCTGGCTGAAGGCCTCAAGAAAGACAGCGCCTGAGGCCGAGATCACTTCCTGCGACACCTGAGTGGGTGACAGGATCAGATGAATCAGCTATCCAGCGCTTTAAGCAGACAGGAAGGATTACTCCCATGGCGGAACACAAGCACGGTTCGATGAACATCGACGCTCAAGAAAAAGCATTTGCAGGATTCATCAAGGCCTCCACATATGTGTCGGTTGCTGCAATCGGCGTTCTGATTTTCCTGGCGATCTTCAACAGCTGATCGCATCGGGCGGGGGGGCCCTTTTATGAATGTTTTGGTTCGTGGTTTGGCGCTTTTGGTGCTGGTGGCCTCTGTGTCCGCGTGTTCGGTGCGCAATCCGGTGTCGGACAACTCACCGGATGCCGCTGTGGAGGCTGCGCGCTATGTGCATGACGGCCCCAGACAGCTGACGCTCTACACAATGATCTCCAACGAGAGCGGATCTGGCGCCCATACGTCGTTGATGATCAACGGCAGCCAACGGGTCGCTTTTGATCCGGCAGGCTCCTTCCGCAAAGAAGGCGCCATCGTTGCCAAAAACGATGTTGTCTACGGTATGACGCCTTACATGGTGGATCAATACACCCGCTTCCATGCGCGGGAGACCTACCATGTGGTGGTGCAGTCTATCGATGTGAGTCCACAGGTGGCAGAGATGGCCTTGCGCAAGGCGCAGACTTTGGGGCCGGTCACAGAAGCCCAATGTGCAAAATCAACATCGGCACTGCTGCAGACACTGCCAGGGTTTGAGGACGCACCGCAGTCTTATTATCCGCGCAAGCTGATGGACTACTTTGCCGACAAAGGCGCGACTTATGATCGTCTGTTTGAGTATGACGATGATGACAAGTCCAAGGTACTCGCGGCCTTTGTGCCGGAATACGAACGTCAGTAGCACTTGGTAAATGATGCACAGAAGCGCCCCACGGGGCGCTTTTTTGTGCGCGCATCGCCACAGTCGCAAAACAGTCGTGATACCGACGCAATACCGACGTGGATTTTAGAGGAAATACAGCCCCAAAAACAACGTCGCCGCGCCGCCAAAAATGGCTGCCAAAACGTTCTTGGTGACATAGCCAATCCCGAGCGTCACAGCCGCAGCTGCCAGGCGTGCAGGATCAGGTTGCCCTTCCGTTGCCGCAGGCCACAGCACAAGCGGTGCCACCAATCCTGGCAGTACGGCGACAGCGGTGTAGCGCAGGTGTCGCAGCACCCATTCCGGCATCTCACGGTCGCCGATCACGCCCAAAAACAGGTAGCGCAGACCAAAGCTGCCCAGGCCCATGGCGACAATGATCACCCAGATGGTTGTGCTCTCGCTCATGGCATGTCCTTGTTTTCGATGCGTAATTCCACAAATGCGCCAGTTACCATTCCGGCAATGCCAGCCACGATCAAACCAAGGTTCCATGGCAGGAAGGCAAAGAGCAGTGCGCAAATCACAGACACCACCGCCGCCGCAATATGCGCCTTTGTGCGTAGCATCGGGCCAATCATCGCCAAGAAGGTGATCGGGACCGCAAAATCGAGCGCAAAGCTGTCCGGAATGGACTGCCCAACCAATGCGCCGACGAGTGTGGCGAGATACCAATTTGGCAGAACCGGAGAGATAACCCCCGCAAAATAAGAGGTTTTTTGAGCCAGTGTCATTTTTGGCCGTTTCTCATACTCCATGACCGAAAGCGCGTAACTTTGGTCCACCAAACTATACGCCACCAACGCCCGCCGCCACGCGGGCAGGGCACCCAAGTGCGGGGTCATGGAGGCAGAATACATCGCCATGCGCAGGTTCACAGCGAGGGCTGAGGCGATCACCACCAATGTCGGCGCATTGTCCGCCATCAGTTGCAAAGCCGTGAATTGCGCGGCCCCCGCAATGACCACAATCGAGAAGCTCATGACCTGCACCAAAGGCAGCCCCGCCTCGGTGGCCACTACGCCAAACAACATGCCAAACGGCCCCACTACGAGGACAAACGGCAACCCATCCCGGAAGCCGCGCCAGAAGGTGGACCTATCCCAATATGACGCCATAATAGCCTCGCTGAAATGTACCTTTGTCGAGGTAGCGAGTTGGTGCAGGCTGCGCAAGCGTTGCGAACGTAAAGTCGCAGCAAAGTTATTGATGGTGGCAATGCAAAAAAATCATCACTAGGTTGCCTGCAAACCGACGGAGAACACCCATGGCAGATACGCCGGACCTGGCTCAATATGTGATTGCCCCTGATCCCAAGGCGCCGCGCCTGACACGTGCCGTCACTGGCACCGATCACCTTGGCCAAAAAACGGAAATTTCCGTTGTAGAAGAGAGGCCTCTGACAATTTACCTCAACAGTCAGGAAATTGTAACGGCCATGACCATTGGCGATTATCCCGAGTATCTGGCGGTTGGATTCTTGCGCAATCAGGGCATGTTGCGCGACGCCGATGTTGTCGCGCGGGTGGATTATGACGAAGAACTTGAAGTGGTTGTTGTGCGCACTGAAACCGAGACCAATCACGAAGAAAAACTGAAGAAAAAGACACGCACGTCCGGGTGCGCTGTGGGCACTGTTTTTGGTGATATGATGGAAGGGCTTGAGGGGGTAGAGCTGCCGCAGACGCAGGTCAAAACCAGCGACCTCTATGCGCTTGCCAACACCATCAATCGGACGCCGTCGTTGTATCTCGAAGCCGGGGCCATCCACGGCACGGTGCTGTGCCAAGGCGCGCGCCCTTTGGTCTATATGGAAGACGTTGGTCGACATAATGCGGTGGACAAAATCTCCGGCTGGATGTTTCAGAATGGAGAAACAGCAGCGGACAAAATTATGTACACCACTGGGCGATTGACCTCTGAAATGGTGATCAAATGCGCGTTGATGGGCATTCCGGTTTTGGCCTCTCGGTCGGGGTTCACTGCATGGGGGGTGGAGATCGCGCGGCAGGTTGGTTTGACCGTGATTGGCCGCATGCGTGGCCAGCGGTTTGTCTGTCTGAGTGGTGAGGAGCGCCTGCTGCGCGACGTCGATCCCTCGAGTGTGCCGGATGAGGCCAAGAAACATAACCGCAAAGGGGGATTTCGCAAATGAAGCAACCTCTTGGTTTAATTCTGGCTGGCGGGCAAGCGACCCGTATGGGGGGCGGTGACAAGGGACGCTTGTCTCTTGGTGGCAAGACTATCTTGCAGCACGTCATTGATCGGCTGGAGCCGCAGGTGGCGGGCATGGCAATCAACGCTAACGGCGATCCAACGCGGTTTGACGACCTCGATATGCCGGTGCTTCCGGATTCCTTGGCCGAGTTTCCCGGGCCGTTGGCTGGTGTCTTGGCGGGGCTGGACTGGGCGGCGGAGCAAGGTGCGGAAGCCATTGTGACCGCAGCTGCGGACACGCCATTTTTTCCATGTGATTTGGTGCCGCAATTGTTGCTGGCTTCTGAGGGGCGTTTGCATCCACTGGCCTTGGCCGCCTCCGGCGAACCGGAAGGAAAGGTATGGCGGCAACCCACCTTTGGTCTTTGGCCAGTTGCGTTACGGGATGATTTGCGGGCGGCGTTGGAAAATGGCTTGCGAAAAGTTGTGATCTGGACCGACAAACATGATGCAGGTCAAGCAGCCTTTGTGCAAAGCGGGATAGACCCCTTCTTTAATGTGAATACACCGGAAGACCTCGAAGAGGCGCGCCGGATTGCTGGAGAGATAAAATAACAATGCAAATCTATGGCGTTGTCGGGTGGAAGAACTCGGGCAAAACAGGACTGATGGAACGCTTGGTGACGGAAATCACCGACCGCGGTTTTAGTGTGTCTACCGTTAAGCACGCCCACCACAGTTTCGACGTGGATCATCCCGGCAAGGACAGCCATCGCCATCGTGTGGCGGGCGCACGCGAAGTTCTATTGGCAAGCAAAAGCCGCTGGGCTTTGATGCATGAGTTGCGTGATGAGGACGAACCCACGCTGGAGGAGTTGCTCACCAAATTGTCAGATGTCGACCTCGTGCTGGTTGAAGGGTATAAGCGAGACGCGCACCGAAAGGTGGAAGCACATCGTCAAGAGACCGGCAATGCATTGATTTCGCCAGAGGATCCCACCATTCGCGCAATTGCCAGTGATGTTCCCCTGGACAATGAGAAGCCGATTTTTGACCTGAACAACACAAAAGAAATAGCGGACTTTATTTTGTCCGACCTGGGTTTGTCTACGTAACTCAGTCCGTTGGAGGCCTGCATGTCGAAACGAAACGAGCTGGTGCCACCGCCGCTAAAAAATGACTGCTTTTCCCTGCCTGCCGACACGCATTGGACGCCGGTATCCGAAGCGCTTGCGCTTTTGAAAGAGCGGCTCCAGGTCTGTGTTGGAACGGAAACCGTGCCGCTTTATCAGGCGTTGGGGCGGGTCTTGGCAGAGGATGTTTTGGCGCTTCGGTCCAATCCGCCACAGCCAAATTCCGCCGTAGATGGCTACGGTCTGTGTCATGCTGAAATCAAAGAGGGGCCACAAACGGTGCCTTTGGTGGACGGTCGCTCTGCAGCTGGCGAACCA
The DNA here is from genome assembly GCF_049116215.1 of Shimia sp. Taxonomy (GTDB): domain Bacteria; phylum Pseudomonadota; class Alphaproteobacteria; order Rhodobacterales; family Rhodobacteraceae; genus Shimia. The sequence continues at coordinate 120,587 of NZ_JAGDZB010000005.1, forward strand.
TTTGAAGGAGCATTGCCCGAAGGGCATGCGGTGCGGATCCTGACCGGTGCCACGGTGCCCGAAGGTGTCGACACGGTGATCCTGCAAGAAGATGTAACGACTGATGGGCAGGCCATTGCCTTTCACGGCCCTCTAAAACGGGGAAGCAACACACGGAAGGCTGGCGAAGACGTCGCCAAAGGCGGGGCAATTCTTGCGCAAGGCCGACGTATCACACCAGCCGATTTGGCTCTGGCGGCAGCCACAGGTGTGTCAGAGCTCCCCGTTTTCAAGCGCTTACGCGTGGCGGTGGTCTCGACCGGCGACGAGCTGGCTGAGCCGGGAAGTACAGCTCGTCCGGATCAAATTTTTGACGCCAATCGCCCGATGTTGCTGGCTATGATTGCACAGTTTGGCTTTGAGCCAATCGACATGGGGCGCGCGCCTGACGATCGGGAGGGGTTGAAAGGCTTCTTAGACAAGGCCGCCAACAACTCGGATATGATCCTGACCTCTGGTGGCGCGTCTGCCGGTGATGAAGACCACATGTCTGCTTTGCTTAACGAGACCGGGTCCATGACGCTGTGGCGGTTGGCTATCAAGCCGGGACGCCCGCTGGCTTTGGGGATGTGGCATGGCACTCCGGTGTTTGGGTTGCCTGGGAATCCTGTGGCTGCCAAAGTCTGTACACTCATTTTCGCCAAGCCGGCCATGGATGTGATGGGCGGCGCGGGTTGGCATGACCCCGTAGGATTGAGGGTGCCAGCAGCATTTGCTAAGTCCAAGAAAGCGGGTCGGCGAGAGTATTTGCGTGCCCGTTTGCGGGATGGGCGTGCGGAGGTTTTTGCGTCTGAGGGCTCTGGGCGGATCAGTGGGTTGAGCTGGGCGGAAGGGCTGGTCGAGCTGCCGGACGAGGCCATGCAGATACAGGGGGGCACGGAGGTGCTCTACTATCCGTATTCTGCTTTTGGGCTGTAAAGAAAAGGCGCTCCGTAGAGCGCCTTTTTGTGTTTTAGTCGAAAATCCCGGCGACGCGCCCTAGTAACATAAACGCGCGTGCGGTGCGGGTTTCGGAGAGCGCCGCAATGTCGGCGTCGGTCGCTGTTTCCTCAAACTCTACAAAGCACTTGTCAAAGCGGCGTAAGAAGTGGTGCGCGGCATCGCGGAAGATTGGGTCTTGTTTCATGCGACCCGCGGCCAGGGCCAAAGAGCTGCGATCCCGAACGCCCCCGAGCGCGGCAATTGGCTTGCCGCGTTCACCCGCTGCAAACCGGCGCCAAATTTCCGGGCGTGCCAAGTCAGGGCGTAGGTCATCCATGTAGATACCGTCTTGGCTCAACAGGGTTAGCACGTCCTGACTTGCTTGAATGAGCTGTGCTGATTGTCGATCCCGCAATGCCTTGCGCAGAGCCGCAAAGCCTTCCGCGTCGTCCGCGTTTTCCGGGAAGTTCAGGGCTTGAATGAAGTCTGTTCGGGGCAGCGGAGGAGATAGCTCCTCCGCTGGCGTGCCCAAAGCCAACGTGCCTTGGTCCGCCAGATCATCTACCGGAACGTCGATTTCTGTGGGTTTGCGGATACTGTCGTCCCGCTCGCGGCTGGAAGAGAACGTAGCCAGTGCGGTTTCTGTCTTGCGCGTCGCTGCCGCGATCTCATCGAGTTTTTTTGCAACTGACGGCTCAACACCTTGCTGTGCCTGAACGCCTTGCGCCTGATTGACGTAAGTGCGGCGCATGGCATCTATCGCGGCTTGAAGGCGGGCACTTTCCTCACGCATCACACGAGATGACCGTGCGGCTGTGGCTGCGACCCAAATCATTGCGACGGGCATAAAGACCGCCAAAAGGGTCATCAGGAATTGAAGCCCGCTGGCGCCGTCAACAGGGTTATGTTCCAGCACAAGGAAGAACACGACAGATCCGACAAGCCAAACAAAGCTCAGGCCCACCGCAATGAGCTCAATTGAGGTGACTTTAGGGCCGCTTGGTTTGTCATAAATTCCCAGCGGGGTTGACTGAGAGTCTGTGTCGTCTTTCATGCGGGGCCGCATCTTAACTATCTGGTTCACTGAAAAGAAATACTTAGAACTTCGTAACTTTTTTCGCCACCGGGCGTGCGTACTTCAACGCTGTCGCCTTCTTCTTTGCCAATCAGGGCGCGGGCGATAGGGGACTTGATGTTGAGCAGGCCTTTTTCAATGTTGGCTTCGTGTTCGCCAACAATCTGCCAGGTTTTTTCTTCGTCGGTGTCTTCGTCCACCAAAGTCACTGTTGCGCCAAATTTGATCGCGCCAGACAGCGTTGCTGGATCAATCACTTCTGCCAGGCCAATCACCGCTTCAAGCTCTTTGACGCGGCCTTCGATGAAGCCCTGCTTTTCACGCGCGGAATGGTATTCCGCGTTTTCTTTCAGGTCGCCAAGCTCGCGCGCAGAGGCAATCGCCTCGATGATCGCGGGGCGTTCCACCGTTTTTAACTGTTTCAATTCCGCTTCAAGCGCCGTGTGGCCGGCGCGGGTCATTGGTATTTTTTCCATGGGTGCGGTCTCGTTGGTCATTGGCCGCCGAAAGAGATGGGCGGCAGTCTGTATTACGTACTAGCTCGGCAGAGTGCCCTGAGACCGCTTTCAAATGCAAGAGTGGAAGCCAATGCAAGAGGAATTATGCTGCACTGCTGCAAAATTACTCAAATGGGTCGAAATGTCGTGGGGTTCCGATTGACGGATTGATTGTAGTCAGGCTAGCAGATGCGAAAGAAAATTACCCAGCGATCCGGGAAGGGAAGCCAATGTCGGAAATCGAACGCGAAGCCATGGAGTATGACGTTGTCATCGTTGGTGCAGGTCCAGCAGGCCTGTCAGCAGCGATCCGTCTGAAGCAATTGGACGCGGACCTTGATGTTGTGGTCTTGGAAAAGGGGTCCGAAGTCGGCGCGCATATTCTTTCGGGTGCTGTTTTGGATCCTTGCGGTTTGGATGCGCTGATTCCTGACTGGAAGGCCAAAGGCGCGCCGCTGAACACGCCGGTGAAAGAAGACAACTTTTACATGTTGGGCGAAGCAGGCGAAATCCGCGTGCCGAACTTCCCGATGCCACCGTTGATGAACAACCACGGCAACTACATTGTGTCGATGGGCAATGTCTGCCGTTGGATGGCGGAGCAAGCGGAAGAGCTTGGTGTCGAAATCTTCCCGGGCATGGCCTGTTCCGAGCTGGTCTATGGCGACAATGGCGAAGTCAAAGGTGTTGTTGCAGGCGTCTTTGGCCTGGAAGAAGACGGATCTTATGGCCCCAACACTGAGCCTGGCATGGAGCTGCACGGCAAATATGTTTTCCTGTCTGAAGGCGTACGTGGATCCCTCGCCAAAGAGGTGATTGCGAAATACAACCTTCAGGACGGCAAAGAACCACAAAAGTTTGGCGTTGGCATGAAAGAGATCTGGGAGATCGACCCGGTCAAACACAACCTCGGCGAAGTGACCCATACAATGGGCTGGCCGCTGGGCAGCAACGCAGGCGGCGGTTCCTTTATCTATCACCTGGAAAACAATCAGGTGTATGTCGGCTTTGTTGTGCACCTGAACTATAAAAACCCGCACCTTTTCCCTTACATGGAATTTCAGCGCTTCAAGCATCACCCGAAGATTGCGGAGCTATTGGAAGGCGGCAAGCGCGTTGCATACGGCGCGCGGGCAATTTCCGAAGGTGGTTATCAATCCATGCCGAAGATGGTCGCGCCTGGTGTGGCATTGCTTGGCTGCTCAGTGGGTATGGTCAACGTGCCGCGCATCAAAGGTAACCACAATGCCATGCTTTCGGGTAAAGCGGCGGCAGAAGCGGCGTTTGATGCGATCAAGGCTGAACGTTCTGGCGACGAACTGAGCGCTTACGAAACCGAAGTGCGCAGCGGTGCCATTGGCAAAGACCTGAAGAAGGTCCGCAATGTGAAGCCCATCTGGTCCAAGTGGGGGCTGACCGCGTCCTTGATGCTCGGTGGTTTGGATATGTGGACCAACACCCTTGGTTTCTCTCTGTTTGGTACCGTCAAACACGGCAAAAACGATGCCGAAGCGACCGAAGAGGCAAGTAAGCACAAGCCGATCGATTACCCGAAGCCTGACGGAAAGTTGTCGTTTGACCGTTTGACCAATGTCAGCTTCTCGATGACCAATCACGAAGAAAGCCAGCCGTGCCATTTGCGTTTGGCAGACGCAGCCATTCCGGTCACGGTTAACCTGACAAAGTTTGCTGAACCTGCGCAGCGCTACTGTCCTGCTGGCGTGTACGAAATTGTTGAAGAAGAAGGCAAAGACCCACGCTTTGTTGTGAACTTCCAGAACTGCGTGCATTGCAAAACCTGTGACATCAAAGATCCGAGCCAAAATATCACATGGGTGACGCCGCAAGGTGGTGACGGGCCAAACTACCCGAACATGTGATCGTAACACGCGGATTTTTTACCAAAACATGGGGCGGCCAATAGGTCGCCCCATTGCGTGTTGGGAGCCCCCCGACTACCTTTAAGGCGAGAATAGAGCATGGGAGTCTCACGTGGCCGGACAGTTTTTAAAATCAGTGGCGATTTCCGCGCTTTTGGCGACGATGGCATTGCCTGTGCAAGCCGATGGCGGGGCAGGGGCGTATCTGGCTGCGCGCCAAGCCAGCTACGGATCTGATTATGCCGCCGCTGCCCGGTACTATAGTGACGCGCTGACCAAGGACCCGAGCAACCCTGTGCTTCAGGAGAACGCAGTTTTGGCCTTTCTTTCGCTTGGTCAAATTGATCGCGCCATGCCAATCGCCCGCAAAATGGATGCGGATGGCCACCAAAGCCAACTTGCAGAAATGGCGATTACCGCGGGGCTGGTTGAAGACAAAAACTACGGTGAGTTGGTTGAGCGCCTGGAGGGGGCTGGTGTTGGTCCGCTGGTCGATGGTCTCATGAAAGCCTGGGCGCATATTGGCCGGGGCGCCATGTCTGAGGCTCTGGCTGCATTTGATGAGGTGTCCAAAGAACAAGGTCTTGGCGGTTTTGCAGCGTACCATAAGGCTTTGGCCTTGGCTTCTGTTGGTGATTTTGAAAGTGCGCACGCGATCTTTCTGGAAGGCGCGATGAATGGGATGCAGTCGACGCGGCGCGGCGTGGTGAGTGAAGTTGAAATTCTATCACAGCTAGAGCGGAACGAAGACGCGGTTAAGCGGTTGGATGAAGCCTTTGGCGCCGATCTTGATCCTGAACTGCGGATGCTGCGGGATGACCTAGTTGCCGGAAAAGTACTGCCTTTTACTCATGTTGGCTCGGCGGCTGACGGAATCGCTGAAGTGTATTTCTCGATTGCAAATGCGCTGAGAAACGAGGCTAACGCGGACTACACATTGCTTTATGCACGCTTGTCGGAGTTTTTGCGTCCCGATCACACCGAGGCGCTGCTGTTGACGGCGGAGCTTCTTGAAACACTGGGGCGCTATGAGCTGGCATCGCAGACCTACCAGAAAGTGCCCGCTGATGATCCGTCATTTCATGCGGCGGAGCTTGGTCGCGCGGAAGCATTGCGTGAAGCCGGTAAAATTGAGGCGGCTATGGAGGTTCTTGAATCCTTGACGCGCAGCCAGCCGGACCTGCCGTATGTGCACACTGCACTTGGTGATTTGCGCCGTCAGGAAAAGGATTTTGATGGCGCGATCGCTGCTTACGATACAGCGATTGGCCTATATGACACGCTTGAAGTGCGGCAGTGGTTCTTATTCTACGCACGGGCTATTAGTCATGAACGTCTCGGAAACTGGAAGGCAGCAGAGGCAGACTTCCGTAAGGCTCTGGAGTTGAACCCAGAGCAACCTCAGGTGTTAAATTACCTCGGATATTCTTTGGTCGAGAAGCAGATCAAACTGGACGAAGCTCTGGAAATGATTGAGCGCGCTGTCGCGGCCCGTCCGGATAGCGGGTACATTGTGGACAGCCTCGCCTGGGTGTTGTTCCGCTTGGGCCGATACGAAGAAGCGGTGGGGCACATGGAACGTGCCAGTGAACTTATGCCGGTCGATCCGGTGGTGACCGATCACTTGGGCGATGTGTACTGGGCGGTTGGCCGTGAGCTTGAGGCGCAATTTCAGTGGCGTCGAGCTTTGAGTTTTGTAGATGAAGAAACCGCAGAGGAAGCCAAGCCAGATCGCATTCGTCGCAAGCTGGAAGTAGGGCTGGACATGGTGCTTGAAGAGGAAGGCGCCGCGCCTTTGACGGCAACGGATGGCAATTGAGGCTTTTGCGCCCGCCAAAATCAACCTGACGCTACATGTGACTGGACAGCGGGATGACGGCTACCACCGTTTGGACTCGCTGGTAATGTTGACGGATGTTGGGGATCGGTTGACGGTTGAGAAGGCTAACAAAACCAGCTTGAACGTCGTTGGTCCTATGGCGGCGGGAGTTCCGACGGACCGCAGCAATTTGGTGATCCGTGCAGCGGAGATGTTGGGCGTTTCGGCAAAGATCACGCTGCACAAGTCGTTGCCAGCAATGGCGGGGATTGGTGGCGGATCATCGGATGGGGCGGCCACGGTACGCGCATTGTGCGCTTTGTATGATCTTGCAGTTCCAAGTGCTGAAATGCTGTCTTCGCTTGGGGCAGATGTGCCTGTATGCATGGAGCCTGAATTGGTGCGGATGCGGGGCATTGGTGACGAGATCGACCACCTGGACACACCACCAGACTGGTCAATGATCCTTGCGAATCCGCGGGTTTCAGTGTCTACGCCGCAGGTGTTTGCAGCGATGGGTGAGAGGGGCAACCCATTGATGTCAGAGCAATTTCCGAATTGGACTGCCTTCGAAAGCACGGTTGCGTGGCTGTCTGCTCAACGTAATGACATGCAGGAAGCGGCAGTTGAGCTTCAACCGGTGATTGGCCTGGTGTTGGCCGAGCTCACTCAAACCGAGGGCTGCGCAATGGCGCGGATGTCCGGGTCGGGGGCGACGTGTTTTGCAATTTACAAAACCGCATCCGAGCGGGACGCGGCTTTGGAGGTTTTGCGCCGCCAACATCCAGATTGGTGGTGTGTACCCACGCGGCGGGTTGGGGCACGGTTCGCTTAGTTTAGGCGGGCGACAACGTAATCGGCGATGTCTGACAGCAAGCCCCGGATTTCGTGGTCCGGAAGTTTTTTTACAGCGCCTTTGGCTTTTTCTGCCCACTGCATTGCGTCGTCGCGGGTGCGAGTCAAAGTGTTGTATTTGTCCATCAAAGAAAGCGCATGATCTAGGTCGCCGTCTTCTTGGCGGCCTTTTTCAATTGTGCGTTCCCAGAAGCTGCGTTCTTCGTCAGTCGCTTGTGCAACGGCCTTAATCACCGGCAGCGTTAACTTTCTTTCGCGGAAATCGTCACCCACGTTTTTGCCGGTCTGGGCTGAGTCGCCCTGATAATCCAGCAGGTCGTCCGCGATCTGGAAGGCGATGCCAAGGGCGTCACCGTAGTCAAACAGGGCCTGCACATCCTCCGCAGACGCGCCAGCGATCACACCGCCGACTTCGGTGGCCGCAGAAAACAGAGCGGCGGTCTTTCCTCGTACCACCTGCAGGTAAATATCCTCATTGGTGGAGAGGTCTGTGGCAGCGGTGAGTTGCAACACTTCGCCCTCTGCGATGGTCGCGGAGGCGTTGGACAGGATGCGCAACACGTCGATGTTGTTGGTTTCGGTCATCAGCTGGAAGCTACGCGAAAACAGGTAATCCCCCACCAGCACTGAGCTTTTGTTGTCCCACAGCAGGTTGGCGGTGGGGCGGCCACGGCGTTGTTCACTTTCGTCCACCACGTCATCATGCAGCAGAGTGGCCGTGTGAATAAATTCAACGGTTGCCGCGAGGTGCACGTGGTAGGGGCCGTCATAGCCACACAATTTGGCGGCTGCCAAAGTCAACATCGGGCGCAGGCGTTTGCCACCGGCGCCAACCAGATGCGCGGTCACTTCGGGAATGCGTGGGGCATGTTTGGAGGCCATGCGCTCTTCGATCAGGGTGTTGACCGCATCCATGTCGTCGCGCAGCAGGACTGCGAGGGCTTCGTGCGGCTTGCTTGCGGCGTGATCGAGACTCATTTTGGACTTCCTGTCGTGAGGGGTCGACATTGGCCGCTCCCTAACCTTAAATCGTTATTATGAAAGAGCTTTTGCGTAGCACAGATCCGACCACCATCGCCTTTGCCACAGCCCTGCTTCAGGGGGAGGGTATAGACTGCTTTGAAATGGACGTAAACATGAGCGTCCTCGAGGGCAGCATTGGCATATTGCCGCGCCGGTTGATGGTGCGGACACAAGATTTGCAGCAAGCTGAACGGGTTATGCTCGACAATGAGATCGCTTTGGGACGGGCACTGTGAGTGCTGAGCTAACCCAAAACGATTTTTTGAACGGTCGCGTGACCTTATGGCAACCCAAGGACGGCTATCGCGCCGGGGTTGATCCGGTTTTGCTGGCCGCGACGATTCCTGCAAAGCCGGGGGATCGGGTTTTGGAGCTTGGCAGCGGCGTTGGTGCCGCATTCCTTTGCCTGACTGCACGTGTGTCAAACCTATCTGTTCATGCCGTCGAACTGCAGCCGGACTATGCTGCGCTGGCGCATCGCAATGCAAAGGAGAACGGGGCAGAGGCAACGATCTGGGAGGCCGATTTGGCCATGTTACCCATGGAGTTGCGCCAGATGCAGTTTGAGCATGTGTTTGCCAACCCACCTTATTTTGATCGGACTGCGAGCACAGCAGCGCATGATGCGGGCCGAGATGTCGCGATGGGGGAAGACACGCCACTTGGCACATGGGTTGAAGTGGCCGCCAAGCGCCTTGCCCCTAAAGGCACTGCAACCTTTGTGCATCGTGCGGAGCGTTTGCCGGACTTGTTGAGTGCAATGCACGGCGTATTGGGCTCCATACAAGTGATGCCCTTGCAAGCGCGAGTAGGGCGGGACGCCAATTTGGTGCTTGTTCACGGTGTGAAAAACGGGCGGGCTGCGTTTCGTCTTCATGCGCCGGTGCGCATGCACGAAGGGGACAGCCATACGCATGATGGCGACAGTTATACGGATCAAATTCGCGGGGTTTTGCGCGATGGTGCGGCGCTGCCTTTTCCTTAAAGTGTTACCGCAACGCTCGGGTCATTAAAGCTGACCGATTCGACTAAAAACCACGTCGGTATCGCGTCGGTATTACGACTGTTTTACGACAGCGTCGGCGGAAATTTTCCAGTGTTAAGAATATGTCACAAGTCGCACGTGACAGGGGGCAAAAACTGTGCTGCACTGTTGGGACTACATATTGTTTGCATAGGAGAACATGATGAGCGTAAGCGCACACCTCGAAGAGCTGAAACGCAAACACGAAGCCCTCTCTGACCAAGTCGAACAAGAACAACGCGCCCCTGGCAGCAGTGATCTTGATGTCGCAGAACTCAAGAAGCAGAAACTCCGCCTCAAGGAAGAAATCACGCGATTATCCGCGTAAGCGCTAGCCAGATTTCAAGCTGGCGCGTGCGGCAAGAACCGCGCCGCCAGTGATCAGCAAAGCCGCCGCGCCCAGATGTATCGTGGGCTCGGCAAACCCAACCCCCACCAGAGCCAAGGTCGATAACAGTGGTGCCGCATATGAGGCAGTGCCCAAGAGTTGGATGTCGCCACGCTTGACCCCCACATCCCAGACATAGAATGCCAGGCCAACCGGGCCGAGGCCGAGGGCGAAGACGGACAACCAAGTGAGAGTGTCGGCGGGCCAGATGGTGTCCTCAAGTGCGAGGTGCAACAGCGTGGAGAGCACGGCTGTGGCCAGGCAGAAGACCACCACGGAGACTGTGGGGATGTCGCCGAGGCGGCGGGAGAGCAGCGAGTAGCTGGACCAAGTGAAGGCGCAGGCGAGGGCAAGGCCATAACCGGGCAGATGGGCCGGATTGAAGCCAAGGCCGCCGCCACCAATGATCAGGGCCGCCCCCAAGAACCCGAGACAGGCGCCAAACAGGTGGCCGGCGCGCAGGTTTTCACCAGGCAGGAGGCCGGACATCAATACAATCAAAAGGGGCCAAAGGTATGCGATCAGCCCGGCTTCGGCTGCGGGCGCGAGGCGCAGGGCGGAGAAATAGAGCGCGTGATAGCCAAACAGGCTGAGGCTGCCAAAGAGGTAGACCTTGAAGGGGATGCTGCGCAGGGCGCGCCATTCGCCGGTGACAAGCGCCCAAATGACTCCCAGCGTGCCGCCGATGGTGAAACACAGCGCATTGAGCAGCAGCGGTGGTGTTGGGGCGCTGCCAACCGTGAAGAGGGCGAGTAGAGCCCAGAGCAGCACAGCGATGAAGCCAACTGCGGTCGCTTTGGTGCGGGTCATGCGGGGGGAATCTCCTCGATCGGCGTGATGATCAAGTTCTCGGTCACTTCAGCGGTTTTGTCTATCTCTGCCATCATCCAGTCGCGCAGGGCCGCGATGTGCGGACGGTCCTGGGTGCCCTCGCGACAGAGGAAGCGAAAGCGGGCCTGTAGCCAGATGGCGTGTTTGTAAGGTGCTACAAGGCGGCCTTCGTGGATGTCTTTCACCACCAAAGCGCGGCGGCCAAGAGCGATGCCCGCGCCAGCCAAAGCGGCGTCGATGCTGTGGTCCGCGCCGGTGAAGCGGGGGCCGTGGCTGGTGTCGATGTCGAGGTTCTTCAAGCGGCACCAGGCGGCCCAGTCAGCCCGTGGGCGCAGGAAGTCGATGGATTCGTCGTGGATCAGCGTGGCGCCTTTTAGGCTTTCCGGGGTGGGGAAACGCTCCGCCATTTCCGGTGTCATCACAGGGCTAACCCATTCCCGGGCCATTGGGGAACTCCAGAGACCTGGAGATTCCTTGTCGATGCCAAAGCGGATGGCGACGTCGACCTCGTCGCGATTGAAGTCAAGGTTGCGCAGGGTGGCGGAGAACCGTAGGTCGATCTCCGGGTGTGCGCGGGCAAATTCGTAAAACCGGGGGGCAAACCATTTGGCGGTGAAGGCTGGGCCTGCGGTGACCATCAGTGTGGCGTCATCCAACTGCCGCTGGGCGGCGCGCCAAGACGCGGACAGGGTTTGGAAGCCTTCCTGTATGCCGGGGGCAAGGGTCTCGCCGATCTCGGTCAGCGCCACGGCGCGGTTGAGGCGGTGGAACAGTTGCGCGCCGAGGTGCTCTTCAAGCGATTTGATCTGATAACTGAGCGCGGCAGGTGTGACGTGCAGCTCGTCTGCCGCTTTGGCGAAGGACATATGGCGTTGCGCGGCATCAAAGGCGCGCAAGGCGGTGAGAGGCGGGAGGCGATCAGACATTTCAGTTAAATACAGCTTAAGTGAGGTGAGGGAAAGTCTCGTTTGTTGAGAAGCCGTGTTGGCGTCATATTGGTCTCAGTTAAGTTTTCCATCGTCAAACAGAAGAGAGGCTATCATGATCGAGACTGCACCCAACGCCCGCACTCAGCAAGCCTACCAGGACGCGCATGCCGCCCGCAGCGCTGCCTTTGTTGGGTTTTTCAAAGCTCTGTTTGGTGGCAAATCCGTTCCGCTGAACCATGGGGTTCTTACGGAACCGTCCCGCTGCGCCTGAGGCAGGCACTTACGGGGCAAAAGAGAAGGGCCGGTCAGATGGCCGGCCCTTTTGGTTTGTAAGGCGTGTGTGGATCACACGAAGAACTGGCCACCATTGGCGGAGATGGTGGAGCCGTTGATGAAGCCTGCGTCGTCAGAAGCAAGGAAGGTCACACAGCGCGCGATCTCTTCTGGCTCACCCAGACGGCCGGTTGGGATCTGGCCAATGATCGAGTCGCGAACTTTCTCCGGCACAGCCATGACCATCTCAGTGGCGATGTAGCCGGGGCAGATGGCGTTGGCGGTGATACCGGCACGGGCGCCTTCCTGGGCCAGGGATTTCACGATGCCAAGGTCGCCGGCTTTGGTCGCGGCGTAGTTGACCTGCGCAAACTGACCTTTTTGACCGTTGATCGAAGAGATCACGATGATACGGCCGAATTTGCGCTCGCGCATACCGGTCCAGACAGGGTGCACGGTGTTGAACACGCCGGTCAGGTTGGTGTCGACCACTTCGTGCCATTGCTCCGGGGTCATTTTGTGGAATGGCGCGTCGCGGGTGATGCCTGCGTTGGCGACAATCACGTCGATCGGGCCGAGATCAGCTTCGACCTGTGCCAGACCTGCTTTGGACGCCTCATAGTCGGCCACATTCCATTTGTAGGTCTTGATGCCGGTGGCCTCGGTAAAGGCGGCGGCCTTCTCGTCGTTGCCAGCATATGTGGCCGCAACGTCGTAGCCTTCGGCCTTCAGTGCTTTTGAGATGGCTTCACCGATACCGCGGCTGCCGCCGGTGACGAGTGCTACTCTTGCCATGATATTCCTCCAAGTGAGTAAATGCGTTGGTAACTCTGTTACGTTTTTAAATCATGATACGCAACATAATTACGTGATGAATTGCCGCACTGCAGATATTTTTTGCTGCTTGTGCGAAAAATGACCTCCCGGTACCAAAAAAAGGGCGCCCGATGGACGCCCCTTTTCTTTTCAAATGCAAAGGGGCGCAGGCTTATGGACGCTCAAGGCACATGGCCACACCCATGCCGCCGCCGATGCAGAGGGTTGCGAGACCTTTTTTGGCGTCGCGACGCTTCATTTCAAACAGCAGCGTGTTCAGGATACGTGCACCAGATGCGCCAATTGGGTGACCAATGGCGATGGCGCCGCCGTTTACGTTCACAATCTCAGGGTTCCAGCCCATGTCTTTGTTCACGGCACAGGCCTGTGCGGCAAAGGCTTCGTTGGCTTCAACCAGATCCAGTTCCTCTGCGGACCAGCCAGCCTTGTCCAGCGCCTTGCGGGAGGCGTAGATCGGGCCAACACCCATGATGGATGGGTCCAGACCAGCGGTGGCATATGATGCGATGCGGGCCAGAGGCTCGATGCCACGCTTTTCAGCTTCCTCTGCGGTCATCAGCAGAGCACCTGCGGCGCCATCATTGAGGCCGGATGCGTTGGCTGCGGTTACGGTGCCGCCGTCGCGAACAAAGGCCGGACGCAGTTTCTGCATGGCTTCCATGGTGGCGCCGTGGCGGATGTACTCGTCGGCATCCACAACGATGTCGCCTTTGCGGGTCTTCACGGTGAACGGCACAATTTCATCAGCGAATTTGCCAGCTTTTTGAGCGGCTTCAGCTTTGTTTTGCGAGGCCACGGCAAAGGTGTCCTGGTCTTCGCGGCTGATCTGCCATTTCTCTGCGACGTTTTCGGCGGTCTGGCCCATGTGGTAGCCGTTAAACGCATCCCAAAGACCGTCACGGATCATCGAATCGATGTATTTCACGTCGCCCATTTTGGTGCCCGCACGCAGGTGTGCCACGTGTGGGGACAGGGACATGTTTTCCTGACCACCGGCGGCCACAATGGAGGCGTCACCCAGTTGAATGTGTTGCGCGGCCAGAGCCACGGCGCGTAGACCGGAGCCACACACCTGATTGATGCCCCAAGCGGCGCTTTCGATTGGCAGGCCAGCGTTGACGTGTGCCTGGCGGGCCGGGTTTTGACCTTGGCCACCGGTCAGAACCTGACCGAGAATGGTTTCAGAGACGTCCGCCTTGTCGATGCCGGCACGCTCTACCAGTGCTTGCAGCACAGTGGCGCCGAGATCATGTGCGGGGGTGTTGGCGAACGAGCCGCTGAAGCTACCCACGGCGGTCCGTGCCGCGGAAGCAATCACTACGTTGGTCATATGCAAATCCTCTACAAAATGCTGAACAAAGCATGTGCGGGACCGCCCCCCTCAGGCAACCCGCAGAACTCCGTTTCCGTAGCGTCAATAGCGTATTTGCCGCACTGCGGCAACGGTCAGGCTGTCACAGGTCTAAAGTCGCACGCAAGAAAGCGCCCATGGTAGGCCGGCGCTTCTTTGTAGATTGGATCTGAAACTGGATTTAGGCCGCGTCGCTTTTGCGCTGTTTCCAGGGCGGCGAGATCGTCGGCGCGCCAAAGGCGAAGCCTTGCAGGCAGTCAAACCCAAGATCCGCCATCATCTGCGCATCGGCCGGGCTTTCAATGCGGCTGGCGACAGAGTGCATGTCAAACCGTTCACAGATTGCCGCGACCGCGGAGGCAATCACCTGATTGCTGCCATCTTGGGAAATATTGCGGCTGAAGCTGCCGTGCAGTTTGATAATGTCAAAATCAAAATCACGGAACACGGTCAGCGTGGTCAGGCCGGCACCGTAGTCATCCAGCGCAAAAGACATGCCTTTGACCTGCAATTCTTCCATGAAACCTTGGACAATTTCAGGCACTTGCACGACGGATTTTTCGGAAATTTCAAAGATCAACCGTTCAGGAACGGTGGCGGCACGGGTCAGGCCCCGCTGCAGGCAGTCCATCCACGGCGCATAGCCAATTGAGCGGGCTGACATGTTGATCGACAGGCGCAGACCTGGCTGTTCGGCCAGGGCTTGTAAGCCAAGTTCGAGCGCCAGCACGTCAAGTTGGCGGCCCAGTTCGGTGTCTTCGACGGCCCCCATAAAATCCTTGGCTGGAATAATGCGGCCGGTTTCGTCCAGAACCCGCACCAGACCTTCGTAGAAGGCGGGGCGTTTGGTGTTGGAGGCCTGAACAACCGGTTGGTAGGCGAGCATCACCTGTTTGTGCGCAATTGCCTCGCGGACCATGTCCAGCGTGGAGGAATCCCGTGTGTCCAGGGCGTAAGCCAGCGGGCTGCGATGCTCTTGCTTCGCGCCAGCCTTGCGTTTCTTTTTCTTTGGGCGATCCATAGCAAGCTTCCCATCATCCCATTTAGCAGCGTGCCCATTTAAGAACACAGACATGAACCATGTCTTAAAATGGCGGTTTGACGGGGCGCTGAACAGGGGTGTTTTAGCCCTGTTTTTAACTAACTTAAGGCGAATAGAGGGTGGTGAACCAACACTGCGCCATAGGGCTTAAGAAGCGGTTTCCACGGCAAAGTCAGTGGGAGATGTGCACAATGTGACAGGTTTGACGTGCCGGACTCGACAACAGTGGCAGGAGGTCCTGTGGGGCGTCTCGCAGCAGTTTCACCGAGGCTTTGGCGCAACGATGGAGCGCTTGTTCACGGGCCACAACTGGCGACGCTTCGGCCCAAGAATAGCCAATCGCCCCGTTGTCCGCGACGGCAAAGGCACCGGAGCGTTTCTTGTTTTGCAGCTTTTTGTATTCGCGAAACTCTTTGTTGGCCGCGTGGGACAGGGTCACGCCAAAGGCGGTGCGATCAAAGTCCTTGGGCACGCTGCGCGCGTATAGGACACAGTAGTCAGGATTGCGTGACTGCTGGTGGCACAGGGTTTGCGCGTAGGCTTCGGCGAGCCAGAGAGAGTTGGCGTTGGCGTGCACGCCAGCGTGGCGTTCCGGGCGGTTGATGTAGATCGCGCCGAAGTAGTCGGATTTGCGCTTGAACTGGCGGAAGGCGGCGCGAGCGTCGCCGCGCAGCTCAAACCGTTTTACCATCTCGATCTTGGTGTGCCTGCCGTGCTGCTGGATGTCTTGCGCGGCAAGGTGGGCGGGGGCGCCCAACAGGAGAAAGAAAGCCAAGGCGTGGCGGATCATGTGCGTCTCTTCTTATGTGCCAGTCGTCAGGGCTTTGGGTGGATCAGGAGTCCCCCATGGCGATTACGGCGGTGAGGATAGCACGGGCGTTTTCGCTAGACCAGTCCGCATCCCCTTGTAAACGTGCAATTTCCTTGCCGTCGCGGTCCATAATGATGGTGGCGGGCAGACCAAAGACGGCCATTTCCCGTGCTACGAATTGCTTGGGGTCGCGGTGCAAGGGGAGGTTGTCGACGCCAATTTCGTCAAAGAACTTCTGCATCGCCGGGACCATGTTGCGGCCGGTGGCCAGGGTCACCACCTCAAAGTCTGCGCCACTCAGCTCGGATTGCAATTCCGACAGCATCGGCATTTCGTGGCGGCAAGGCGCACACCAGGTGGCCCAGAAGTTGAGGAGCACCACTTTACCTTTGTAGTCGCCCAGGGTGGCTTCGCCGCCGTCTTCCGTGATGAAGCTGTTTTGCGAGACCTCTTTGGGGGCGGAGTGGAAGTTCAATTTGCGCATGTCGCCGTCGCGCATATCGACCACGGCGGAAAAGTCGCGGGTTTCAGCCTCAGCTGAGGGTTTCAGGGCAACAAAGGACAGGGCGGCAATTGCGATTGCTGCCAAGCCTGTATACACCAGCGCGGACCCATTTACTTTCATCTTCCCTCCAAAAGGGCTTCTCATGACCAAAGATACCTCAAACCAGATGTGGGGTGGCCGTTTTGCCGCCGGACCGGATGCCATTATGGAAGCGATCAACGCGTCTATTGGCTACGATCAACGTATGGCGGCGCAGGACATTGCTGGCTCTCGGGCCCATGCGGCGATGCTCGCCAAGACAGGCATCCTGACAGATAGCGATGCCGAAGCCATTCGGGAAGGGCTTCTCACAGTCTTGTCAGAGATTGAAAGCGGCAATTTTGAATTTTCCACCGCGTTGGAAGACATTCACATGAATGTGGAAGCGCGACTGAAAGAGATCATTGGCGAGCCTGCGGGCCGTTTGCACACGGGGCGGAGCCGGAATGATCAGGTGGCGACGGACTTTAAATTGTGGGTACGGGACCAGATTGATGCGGCAATTGCCGGGATCGAAGCGTTGATCCGTGCCTTTGTGTCGCAGGCGGAAGCGGGTGCGGATTGGGTGATGCCGGGCTTTACGCATTTGCAGACCGCGCAGCCAGTGACCTGGGGCCACCATATGATGGCCTATGTTGAGATGTTTGGCCGCGACCTGAGCCGTTTCAAAGACGCGCGGGAGCGGATGAATGAGTCGCCATTGGGCGCGGCGGCATTGGCAGGCACGTCTTTCCCGATTGACCGTGAGATGACCGCCAAGGCGCTGGGATTTGACCGTCCGGCGGCAAACTCTCTGGACGCGGTGGCGGACCGTGACTTTGCGCTGGAATTCCTGTCGGCCTCCAGCATCTGCGCCATGCACTTGAGCCGCTTTGCCGAAGAGCTGGTGATCTGGTCCTCCGCGCAGTTCCGCTTTGTCACATTGTCTGACCGCTTCTCCACCGGCAGCTCAATCATGCCGCAGAAGAAGAACCCGGATGCGGCAGAACTAATCCGAGCGAAGATCGGCCGGATTTTTGGTGCGAACACCGCGCTTTTGATGGTGATGAAAGGCCTGCCGCTGACGTATTCCAAAGACATGCAGGAAGACAAAGAGCAGGTCTTTGATGCGGCGGACAACTTGATGCTGGCGCTGGCAGCGATGGAAGGCATGGTCAAAGACATGAATGCCAACCAGGACAGCCTGGAAGCGGCGGCGGGCAGCGGCTTCTCCACCGCAACGGATCTGGCCGACTGGCTGGTACGGGCGCTGAACATGCCGTTCCGCGATGCGCACCACGTGACCGGTTCGCTGGTGGCGATGGCGGAAAGCAAAGATTGTGACCTGCCGGGTCTGACGTTGGAAGACATGCAGTCCGTGCATGCTGCGATTACCGAAGATGTGTTTGGCGTGTTGGGCGTGCACAACTCGGTGTCCTCGCGCATGTCCTACGGTGGCACCGCGCCAACCCGCGTGCGTGAGCAGATTGCCGCTTGGAAAACCAAGCTGGATGGCTAAGCCCTCGGGGAGATGACGCCAAAAGGCGGTGTTTCCCCTTTTCAATCCGTGCGGTTTTTCCGTATGGTAGGGGCGTCGACGGCGGTTGCACTGGGGGTGCAACAGGTCCTGTTGGCGCTGCTGCCATGGGAGACCCCACATGTTTCGCGTTGTTTTTGCCTGTTTGAGTTTGGCTGTTGTGTCCGCCTGTGGTGTGGACGGAGAGCCCTGGACGCCGCGAGCTAACGCCAATATCGGAATCGGCTCAGACGGGGTGCACACATCCGGCAGCGTGGGTGTGACCAATGGCACGGTGAGCATTTCTGTTGGTGGTGGATGCCGTTGGTACGGCTGCTAAGCGCTTAGCCCCTTGAAAGCACATCCCTAATCAGGACATTCTGATCCGGAGCAAAGGCGGCGCCGTATCTGAGGTGCCGCTTACTTTTTTGGGATTGGGGAACACATGTCACCTTTGCGCTGGGTATTTCTGGGATTGGTCATTTGGGGCGCGATTCATCCGATGATGTATTTTGGTCCGTGGATCGCTGAAAACGGCTTGGACCTTCAGGCGATGGTGGCGCTGTGGAAAGCGAACAATGCGGTGACTGGACTGTACTGGGACCTGGTGATCTCTGCCATCACGCTAAACGTTTGGATTTTGGTAGAGGTGTGGGTGCGGCGCAATTGGATTGCGCTTTTGGCGATTCCGGCGACCTGGATGATTGGTGTGAGCTGTGGCTTGCCGCTTTATCTGTTCCTGCGGGCCAAACCGGTGAAGTAAGTCGGCTTAGGAGCATTGATCGGCGCTGCGCCGCGGCGTATGAGGGAGACCGAACGACGCTAGCGGCACGCAGGAGACGGCACTATGGATCATTTTCTTTATCGCGACGGGGAGTTGTTTGCCGAAGATGTGCCGGTGAAGGAAATCGCCGCGCAGGTTGGCACGCCGTTCTACTGCTACTCCACCGCGACCTTTGAACGTCACTTCCGTCTGTTTGATGAGGCGCTGGAAGGCACGGATCATCTGGTGTGTTACGCCATGAAGGCGGCCTCCAATCAGGCGATCCTGAAAACCCTTGCGGCGTTGGGCGCGGGCATGGATGTGGTGTCGGGCGGCGAGTATGCGCGCGCCAAGGCCGCTGGCGTGCCGGGTGACAAGATTGTGTTCTCCGGCGTGGGCAAAACCGAAGACGAGATCGAACTCGCGCTGACCGGCGGCATCCGTCAGTTCAACGTGGAGAGCGAGCCGGAGATGGCGGCCATCAGCGCCGTGGCCAGTCGATTGGGTGTTGAGGCGCCAATCACCATTCGGGTGAACCCGGATGTGGATGCCAAAACCCACGCCAAAATTGCGACGGGGAAGTCTGAGAACAAATTTGGCATCCCGATTAGCCGCGCCAAAGAGGTGTACGCGCTGGCAGCGTCTTTGCCGGGCCTGAAGGTGATTGGCATTGATGTGCACATCGGCAGCCAGTTGACCCAGTTGGAGCCGTTTGAGGCCGCTTACAAAAAGGTGGCCGAGCTGACCGAGCAGTTGCGGGCCGAAGGGCATGACATCAAGCGGTTGGATCTGGGCGGTGGCCTGGGCATTCCGTATGAGCGCTCCAACTCTGCACCGCCACTGCCGGTAGAATATGGTGCGATGGTGAAGCGAGTACTGGGTCATCTAAACTGTGAGATCGAAATTGAGCCGGGCCGTTTGATTGCGGGCAACGCGGGCATCATGGTGTGCAAGGTGATCTACGTGAAATCCGGTGAGGACCGCGAGTTCCTGATTGTGGACGGGGCGATGAACGACCTGATCCGCCCGGCGATGTATGAAGCGCACCATGATATTGTGCCGGTCGTTGAGGCCGAACCGGGGCAAGAGCCTGCGCAATATGACATCGTGGGGCCGGTTTGTGAATCTGGCGACACCTTTGCCAAGGGGCGCAACATGGCGCAGCTTGCCGATGGAGATTTGATCGCGTTTCGCAGTGCGGGGGCTTATGGCGCAGTGATGGCCAGCGAGTACAACACGCGGCCGCTGATCCCCGAGGTTCTGGTGAAGGACGATCAATTTGCGGTTATCCGCCGACGTCCAACCTATGAAGAGATGATAAACCGCGATAGCATCCCAGAGTGGCTGGATCAGACCAGCGACTAAGAGCCAACCGATAGGAGCGCCGTGACCCGTCAAACCCCTTCAGATGCAGCCCTGTTGCACCTTCGGTGGGTCATTGGCCTGACCCGGTTGGGTCTGTTTGCAGAATCATTCACACGTGCATTTTGGCCGGTGTGGACCATTGCCTTTGTGGTGTTGGCTGCGCTGATGGTGGGCGTGCAGGATCATCTGCCGCTGGAAATGATCTGGATTTGCGGCTTTTTGGCTGCGGCCGGGATGCTCGTGTTTCTGGTGCGCGGGGCGCGGCAGTTGGTGCTGCCGTCCCGAGACATGGCGATTGCGCGGTTGGATGCGACTTTGCCCGGACGACCGATTGCAGCGCTTCAGGATGTGCCAGCGGTGGGCAAAGATGATGCGGCGTCTCAGGCGCTTTGGGCGGCACATCAGAAACGCATGGCAGCGCGCACCCAAGGCGCAAAGGCGGTGCAGCCGGATTTGCGGATTTCGCGGCTAGATCCCTTTGGGTTACGTTACACGGCGATCCTGTTGTTGATGATTGCCTTTGTGGGCGGATCGTTTTCCAATCTGTCGTCGGTGCGAGAGCTGGGACCTGGTGGCGGGGCTGCTTTGGCGAGCGGGCCAACTTGGGAAGGTTGGATTGAGCCGCCAAGTTACACCGGCAAACCTGCGCTTTATTTGAACGATCAGCCTGCGGGCAAACTTGTGTTGCCGGAAGGCAGCCGGGTTTTGCTGCGTCTTTATGGCGAGGTTGGTGCGCTGACCGTGGCGGAGACCGTGTCTGGTCGGGTTGGTGCCATTGAGAGCGCGGCGGAGCCGGAGCAGAGCTTTGATGTGCGCCAGACCGGTGATCTGGAGATCGCAGGACCTGGCGGGGCTGCGTGGAACATTGTGATGCAAGACGACCGCGCGCCGAAAGTGATTTTGAGCGGGCAGGTGGAGGCCTCTGGGCGCGGTGAGATGACCTTGCCGTTTCATGCGTCAGATGATTATGGCGTTGTCGGCGGCACGGCGGTTGTGGAGCTGGATCTGGACGGTGTGTCCCGGCAGTACGGCTTGCGGGTCGATCCTGAACCGCGCGAGGTGGTGGTGGTAGAGCTGCCCTTGCCAATCTCTGGCGATCGGGCGTCTTTTGAGGAGACCTTGATTGAGGACTTTTCCGAGCATCCTTGGGCGCATTTGCCGGTCAAGGTCACCCTGACCGTGGAGGATGACGCAGGGCTGGAAGGTCAAACTGGTGCGCTGCAGTTTGATCTGCCTGCGCGGCGGTTTTTTGACCCGCTGGCGGCAGCGGTGATCGAGATGCGGCGGGACCTGTTGTGGTCGCGGGAGAATGGCAAACGCGTGGCGCAGTTGATGCGGGCGGTGTCGCACCGGCCAGAAGATGGTGTGTTCCGGCGGGAGACGGATTACCTGCGTTTTCGGACCATTCTGCGGCGGTTGGAAGTGAACGTGACGCACGGGTTGTCCGAAGAGAAGCGTGACGAGCTGGCTGAGGCGCTGTGGCAATTGGCGCTGAATTTGGAAGACGGCGATCTGGGCAGCGCGGCGGAGCGGTTGCGGCAAGCGCAGGAGCGGTTGTCCGAAGCGATGAAAAACGGCGCGAGCGATGCCGAGATTGCGCGGTTGATGCAGGAGTTGCGTGAAGCCACCGAGGATTACATGAGAGAGCTCGCGCGCCGCCAGCAGCAAGACGGAGAGCCGGGTGAAGATCAGCAAAATGCTGAGAACTCCATGCAGATGTCGCAGGATGATCTCCAGCGCATGATGGACCGCATCCAGGAGTTGATGGAAGAAGGCCGTATGGCGGAAGCGCAGCAAGCGCTGGAAGAGTTGCAACGGCTGATGGAGAACATGCGCGTCACCCAAGGGCAGGGGCAGCAAAACCAAGGTGAGCAGGCCATGGAAGGTCTGGCGGATACGCTGCGGAACCAGCAAGGGCTGTCGGACGAAGCTTTCCGTGAGTTGCAAGAACAGTTCAACCCCGATGCACAAAGTGGTCAGTCACAAGAAAACCAAGGCTATAGCGGTGGCGAAGGGCGCGGGCAGGCGCATGACGGCACCGGTGGGCAAGGCGACGGTGACGGCGAGGGTGGCGGGGAGACCGGTCAATCCAGTGGGGATCAGCAGAGCCCGCAAGGGTCACTCGAAGATCGCCAGCAGGCTTTGCGTCAGGAATTGAACCGTCAGATGCAGAACTTGCCCGGGCAGGGCACCCCAGAAGGTGATGCGGCCCGGGAAGCTTTGGGCAATGCCGAAGGCGCTATGGAAGGCGCAGAGGAAGCCTTGCGCGAAGATGACCTGGCCACAGCGATTGATCGGCAGGCAGAAGCCATGGATGCGCTGCGCGAAGGGTTGCGCAACCTTGGCGAAGCCATGGCGCAGCAACAACAGCAGGGGCAGCAGGGCACCGCAGAAGCACAAGGCCAAGCCCAAGACCCACTTGGCCGCAGCCAAGGTAATCGCGGGGCGGCGGGCACCGATGAGGGGCTGTTGCAGGGGGAAGACGTGTACCGGCAGGCGCGGCGCTTGTTGGACGAAATCCGCCGTCGGGCAGGGGATGCGGATCGCTCCGAGTCAGAGCGCAACTATTTGGAACGCTTGCTGGAGCGGTTCTAAGCGCTGCGAAGGGCCGTCGATTAAGACTGTCCCGTCAGCGCGTTGAGTTTTAAGAACAAACCGGTGACTTGATCGTCCAACCAAATACGTGCGCCGTTTGCGGAGCTCATAAAGCTTTCGATGTAAGGCGCGGCCTGTGGGTAGCTCTCACTGAGACTGGCGTGGGAGCTGTATACAAACACCGCCGCTCCAGCAACCACGAGTACCAGGGCAAAACCCAACCGAAAACCGCGGGCTCGGCTGGCCTTGTTTGTCGACTTCTGACCCAAATCCGGATTGCGCGGCGAGTCACCGGTGGTGCGCAGAGTGGAGTTGATTTCCTCAATGTCGGGCAGCAAGTCGCGTCGGGTGTCTTTGCTGCTGCGCACGGTTGAGGCCACGGCCGCAGCAGTGGCGTCGTCTTCACCACGCAATCGGCGCAGACGTGAGGCCGCTTCATCGCTTCGGCGTTCTGTTTCGACAGGGCGGTCATCGCCTTGATCCAAGCCAAGATCGCCTTGAGTTTCTAAGCTTTGCGGTTGCTCAGCAGCGCGCGCTTGGGTTTCGTACTCGACCTCTTCGCGCAGGATGTCTTTGACCGAGTCGTCCAGACCACGGGGCTTGGGGGCCGGAGCGGGCGCTTCGTCCAACGTTTCCGTGGCGGTTTCTGGTTCCTGCTCCGGTTCAAACTCAGGTTCAGACGCCGCATCAGGCTCCGGTTTGATGTCGGAGTCCGCGTTCTCTTCGGCAGTGTCAGCCTCAGGGGCTGGCTCGGATGTATCGTCTGCGACCTCGCCCGCGTCATCTACGGGCTCAGGTGTTTCTGCAGCTTCGTCGGCGTCGGACCCCGTCCAGTTTTCGTCTGTTTCTAAATCCCAGTCGTCACCGCCCAGATCCAGATCGTCGGCGTTTTCCTCTTCTTCCGGGGGCGCGAAGAAATCCTGATCTTCATCAGGAGCCGCCTCAATGGAGAGTTCAGGAGGCTCGACCTCTTCAAAATCTGTTTCGTCAGGTGCGGGGGGCGTTTGTTCGGTCTCTTCTGGTGTCTCAGCAACGACATCAGCGACGGCCTCTTCTACAGGGACTTCCGCCTGCATGTCAGCATGGACCTGAAACCACGTGTTGCCACAGTTGGAACACTGCACATCCCGTCCGCCTGTTGGGATGATATCGTCCGGCACCTCATATTGGGCGCCGCAATTTGGGCAAGTTAGCCGCATACTCGTCCCCTGCTGTCGAAGTTCTTGCTTTTGTTACGGAACCATATTCTGAAACATCGCTTGGCGAAAGTGCAAAGGCTGCGTGGAACAGATTGCAACCAAGGCGATGCTCGTGCACAACAATCGAGACAAATGAGGTCTCAGGTGATCGAACTAGACAATATTGCGTATAGCTATGGCGGCGGTGAGCTGCTGAGCGAGGTGTCTTTGAAGTTGGCACCCGGGTCTTTCCATTTTTTGACCGGTCCATCGGGCTCTGGAAAGACCACGTTTTTGAAACTGTGTTATGGCGCGTTGAGCCCCACAGCTGGGCAGGTGCAATTGTTTGGCAAAGATGTGCGGGACATGGATCGGGAAGATCACGCGATGACCCGCCGTCAGATCGGCGTGGTGCATCAGGATTGCCAGTTTCTGGACCATCTCTCAGTACGCGAGAATGTGGCGTTGCCGCTCACGGTGTCTGATCGTGACTCGCTTGAGCAGCACTCCAACCTGAAAGAGCTGCTGACTTGGGTGGGCCTTGGGCACCGGGCCAGCGCTTTGCCGCCGGAGCTGTCAGGCGGGGAGCGCCAGCGCGCCGCGCTGGCACGGGCGGTGATCATGTCGCCGGATGTGGTTTTGGCAGATGAGCCTACCGGCAACGTGGATTGGGAAATGTCTCAGCGGTTGCTGCAGCTTCTGGTGGAGCTCAACAAGATGGGCAAAACCATCCTGATTGCGACCCATGATTTGAACCTGATCCGCTCTGCCAAACATCATGTGCAGGCGCGGGTGCTGCGGATTTCCGGACGTAAGTTGCAACTGGCAGGGGCGGATCTATGAGCAAAGGTCTGCAGTTGTCTAAGTTGATTGTGGGGGACGCGCAGGCGGACCGTGTGGTGCCGCCAACGGGATTTACCGCGCGGCTGACGCTGTTCGCGTCAGGTGCGATGGCATTTTTGACGGTGTTTGCCTTGGCCTTGTCCCTGGCCTCGGGCCGATTGGCGACACGCTGGGGCGATGAGTTGGCGCAGAGTTCAACGTTGCGGATATCCGCGCCGGAAGAGCAGATGGCGGCGCAGACCGCTGCGGCCTTGACCGTGCTGGAGAGCACTCCGGGCATTGCTTCGGCGCGGGCTTTGAGCGTTGAGGAACAGCGCAGCCTGTTGGCGCCGTGGTTTGGGCCGGACCTGCCACTGGACAGCCTGCCGGTGCCGCAACTCATTGAGATTGTTGAGAGCGCCGAGGGCTATGACGGTGCAGGGCTGCGTCTGCGGTTGCAAGCTGAAGTGCCGGGCGCCGTGCTGGATGACCACACACGCTGGCGCAGACCACTTGAACGCGCGGCTGGGAGGCTGCGTCTGCTTGGGTGGGTGTCGATTGGTCTGATTGGCGCGGCAACGGCGGCAATGATTACCTTGGCGGCCAATGCAGCGCTGGCGGCCAATGCGCAGGTGATCTCGGTACTGCGTTTGATTGGCGCACGGGACAGCTACATAGCGCGGGCCTTTGTGCGGCGCTTCACTTTGCGGGCCTTGTTGGGCGCGGCGGTGGGGACAGCACTTGGAGCGATTTCTGTGTTCCTATTGCCAGCAACACAAGAAAGCGGTGGGTTTTTGACTGGTCTGGGTTTTCAAGGGCTTGGCTGGGCATTGCTGGGGTTGATCCCAGTCCTTGCCGCCGTGGTGGCTTATGTGGCGACCGGCGCGGCAGCACGACGTACACTAGGGGAGTTGACCTGATGCGCTTGGCGTTTCAATGGGTGATGTCGATCATCTATGTGGTTCAGAATGCGGTTGTGATGCTGGCGATGGGGATTGTGTTTTTCCCTTGGGCGCTGCTGTCCTCCAAAGGGGCCATGGCGGCGTGTAACACCTATGCCAGTTGGGCGATCTGGTCGGCGCGCTGGCTGGTGGGCATTCGCTCTGAGGTGCGTGGCGAGGTGCCGAGTGGCGCGGTGTTGGTGCCAGCGAAGCATCAGTCTTTCCTCGACATTATGATGATCTTCAAAGCGGTGCCGCAGCCGCGATTCATCATGAAGTATGAGTTGCTGTTCACGCCCATTATCGGTGTGTACGCATGGCGCTTGGGCTGTGTACCGGTGCGCCGTGGCAAGCGTGGTGCGGCGATCAAGGCGATGCTGGCGGATGTGGAAAGCGGTCGGGTGCCTCCAGGGCAGTTGGTGATCTATCCGCAGGGAACACGGGTGCCAGTGGGTGAGCACGTCCCGTATAAGGTTGGCCCTTACGTGCTCTATAAAGAGACTGGTCAAACGGCGGTGCCGGTGGCGACCAATGCCGGGATGTTCTGGCCCAAGGGCACCATGCTGCGCACGCCGGGTTTGGCTGTGGTTGAGTTTCTGGAGCCAATTGAGCAGGGCGCGGATCAGAAAGAGTTTATGGCGCGGTTGGAAGAGGTGATTGAGACCAAGTCCAACGCGTTGATGGTGGAAGCAGGGTTTGATCCCGATGCAGTACGTCAGTGATCTTGCAGAGTTAGAGGCACTTTACGGCAAACCGGCCTCTGCGTCGGTCAACAAAGTAGCGCAGAAGATGACGCCGCTCTATCGCAAGTGGATCATGGCGTCGCGGTTCTGTGTCGTGTCGACAGTGGGGCCTGAAGGCACTGATGGTAGCCCACGCGGGGACGATGGTCCCGTTGTGCGTGAGTTGGATGACCACACGCTGGCAATGCCGGACTGGCGCGGCAACAACCGGATTGATACGCTGCGCAACATCGTAGCGGATGGGCGCATATCGCTGATGTTCATGGTACCGGGCTCCAACAATGTGGTGCGGGTGAATGGGCTTGCCAAAGTGACCACAGACGCCGCGCTGTGCGAGAGTTTTGAGGTCCAAGGCAAACATCCGCGCGCGGTGATTGTGATCAAGATCGGCGAGATCTACACGCAATGCGCGCGGGCGGTTATGCGGGCCGGGCTGTGGTCCGGAGAGGATCAGTGTGATGGCTTGCCCACTGTTGGGCAGATTTTGGCGGAGCAGACCGATGGCGCTGAAGGTGGCGTGCCATACGATGACGGCTGGGCGGCGCGGGCGGCGAGGACGATGTGGTGAATCACAGAGCTTCACCTTTTGGTGCGACGATAAACAAAGTGCTACCGGCGCTTTCTAGCCAATCTGGATAGGCGAAAAAGAAGACTCCCCAGCGGCTTGGATGCGCAGGAGGACCCTTCGCCCACCCCTTGTGCACAGATCCCATCTGAGCATTTGGATCGTGCGAAAGTTCCGGGAACCGTCGTTTTACGATCGCTTCTAATAGGCGCAGTAACTCGCGTGCCTGGATTTCGCTGAGCGCGTAAGGGGCGAGGGTTTCTTGCCCACATTTACGCGGTTCGAATTTGAGAAAAGTGGCTGTTTTGGGATGCACCCACAGGGGGGAGCCATCCGTGTCTTTTACTGTTTCAAAACCCCAAGCTGCTGGCGACTCGTTTAGTTGCCCGTAGTGATTTGGAATGCAGATGTCTTCAAAGAACTCGGCAATCTGCACAGCCCTCGAATTGGGTGTCAGCGCTACTGCCGAAGTTAAGAGTCCAGCCACGAACCCGCCCAAGACGATGCCCAAAAGCTTCTCACGATCCACCAATGTGGCGCCCTCCATAACTTAAGGGCGCCCCAAGAGGCGCCCTTTTTTGTTCTTTGTAAACAGCTTAGCTGTGGATTGCGCCGTCGCCGCAGGCCAGTGCGGCTTCGCGAACCGCTTCGGAGTAGGTTGGGTGCGCGTGGCAGGTCAGGGCGATGTCCTGAGCTGAGGCGCCAAACTCCATGGCCACGCAGAGCTCATGGATCATGTCGCCCGCTGCCGGGCCGATGATGGCGGCGCCGAGGACGCGGTCAGTTTCCTTGTCGACGATGATTTTCACAAAGCCTTCGCCCTGATGCACCGCTTTGGCGCGGGCGTTGCCCATGAACATGAACTTACCAACCTTGATCTTGCGGCCTTCTGCTTTCAGCGCAGCCTCAGTGGCGCCGACGGTGGCAACCTCTGGGGTGGTGTAGACCACACCCGGGATTACGCCGTAGTTCACGTGGCCGTGCTTGCCAGCCAGAACCTCGGCAACGGCCATGCCTTCGTCTTCGGCTTTGTGGGCCAGCATTGGGCCTTCGATCACGTCGCCGATGGCATAGATGCCCGGCACGTTGGTGGCCCATTTGCCGTCCACGGCGATCTGGCCGCGTTCGGTCATTTTTACGCCAAGAGCATCCAGACCCAGGCCTTCGGCGAAGGGCTTACGGCCGGTGGCAACCAGCACCACATCCGCGTCCACAACCTCTTCGTCGCCGCCTTTCTTAGGCTGATAGCGCACTTTGGCTTTGGTTTTGGTGGCGTCCACGCCCTGCACAGCCGCGCCCATGATGAACTTAAGGCCTTGTTTTTCAAGGATACGCTTGAAAGTACGTTGCACATCCGCGTCCATGCCAGGGCAGACGGCGTCCATGTATTCTACCACGGTCACCTCAGCGCCGAGACGGGCATAGACAGACCCGAGTTCCAGACCAATCACGCCCGCGCCGATCACAGTCATTTTCTTAGGAACTTTTGGCAGGTCAAGCGCGCCGGTGCTGTCGACCACGATGCCTTTGTCGTTGTCGACTTCAACACCTGGCAGGGAGGACGGCACGGAGCCCGACGCGATCACGATGTTCTTGGCTTCGTGCACATCGTCGCCCACTTTGACCTGACCGGCAGCTGGAATTGAGGCCCAACCTTTGAGCCAGTCGATCTTGTTCTTCTTCATCAGGAACTCGATGCCGCCGGTGTTTTGTCCAACAACATCAGTCTTGTACGCCTTCATCTGCGTCCAATCAACAGACGGGCTTTTGCCCTTCAGGCCCATGTCGGCAAAGTTGTGCTCTGCCTCATGCAGCATGTGGGTCGCGTGCAGCAGCGCCTTGGACGGGATACAGCCCACGTTCAGGCAGGTGCCGCCCAGCGTTTCGCGGCCTTCCACGATGGCGGTTTTCAGGCCGAGCTGTGCGCAGCGGATTGCAGAGACGTAGCCGCCAGGGCCTGCGCCGATGATGATGACGTCATATTGAGCCATAGGTGTGTTTCCTTGGTCTATTGCAGGGGCGTTGTGCCCCGTGTTGTAGAAAAATCTCACTACAAGAGATTGATATGGTTGGTCTTTATTCGGGTTTCAACAGTTTAACGGTGACGTTGGTGATGCCGTCGCGCTCCATATGCATGGCCAGTTCCTCGCTCTCAAAAAAGGCGCGGGCCTGGTCTTTGTCAATGATGGCAAAGAGGGCAATAGCGTGGTTTTTGCGGTCGGGATCGGACCAGACGTTGAGGTCGACAATCCCGGCGGCTTTGCGGTTGGCGGCGTCCTGTCGGAAGACGGTGAGCCAGGCGTCGAAATCGGCAACATCAGCTTGCCAGAGCACATGGGTGGGCATGGTCTATCCTCCTATGTCCTGCATCTCGGGCGGCGCGGGGCCAGCGGCGGGCAGGGGAAATGCGCGTCTCTCCAATAGGGGCAGTTTGGGCGATTTTTGCACGTCTGCATAGCGTCGGTATTGCGTCTGTATCGCGGAGGTGGGGATTTGCGGAGTTGGGGAAGCGCCCTTCGCCTGTGCCACATGTGGCACGGGCAGCGCCCGACCCTCCCCACGGGAGGGCGCTTCTCGCCCACCCTGGGTCAGGCGCTGCCCTCTGTGAGGAAGACCGGCCATTAGATCAGAGATCCTGTTATGACGACGTGACACTGGGGCATGTCCTCTCCAAGCCTCAATGTCGGTGAGGCAAACACTTTGACATTTTTTTTCATCGGTCGCTTTTGGGACCGACGAGACGGACTCCAAGGACGAACAAAAAAAATGGGAGGGCAAACGAAATAATTGTTTTCAGTTCCGAAGCCCTAGCCACAATGGTATCGAATAGGAATTTCTTGCCATCTGGCACACCAAAACCCCATGCGGCTACTGGTCCTGACACGTTGAACAAAATCAAAGCCAAGGCGGCGAAGCCAAATACACCGGGTTGATGAAGTGGATCCTTGGATTGCTTTTCCACCAAAACGAACCCCGCCACCAGTGGCGTAAGCCAAAAAAACAACGCAAAAAACTGCACAAAGCTGCCTTGAATTTCAGTCTGGTGAGCGGTTGTCGCGATCAAAAGTGGCAAAACCGACAATCCGACAACAATCCAGCCGACACTTGTGGTCGGGGCAGGTGGATTGGTTGCTGGATCGCCGGTCATAGCTTTTATTCTAGTGTCCTAGTTACAGATCCATCAGCAGGCGGCGTGGGTCTTCCAGCGCTTCTTTCACGCGCACGAGGAAGGTCACAGCGCCTTTGCCGTCCACGATGCGGTGATCGTAGGACAGGGCCAGATACATCATCGGACGGATCACAACCTGACCGTTGATCGCCATTGGGCGGTCCTGAATTTTGTGCATGCCGAGGATACCGGACTGCGGTGGGTTCAGGATCGGCGAGGACATCAGGGAGCCGTAGACACCGCCGTTGGACAGCGTGAAGGTGCCGCCCTGCATTTCCGCCATGGAAAGCTTGCCGTCACGGGCACGTTTGCCTTTTTCGGAGATGGCTTTTTCGATCTCGGCAAAGGACATGCTGTCAGCGTCGCGGATCACAGGCACAACCAGACCGGTTGGCGTGCCAGCGGCCACACCCATGTGCACGAAGTTTTTGTACACGATGTCGGTGCCGTCGATCTCTGCGTTCACCTCTGGCACTTCTTTCAACGCGTGGCAGCAAGCTTTGGTGAAGAAAGACATGAAGCCCAGACGCACGCCGTGCTTTTTCTCAAAGGCATCTTTGTACTCTTTGCGCAGATCCATCACCGCGCCCATGTCGACCTCGTTGTAGGTGGTCAGCATGGCGGCGGTGTTCTGGCTTTCTTTCAGACGCTTGGCGATGGTCTGACGCAGACGGGTCATTTTCACGCGCTCTTCGCGAGAGGCATCGTCAGCGGATACCGGTGCGCGTGGGGCTGCGGCCGGGGCTGGTGCCGGTGCGGCTGCGGGGGCCAGGGCGGCTTTCATCA
Organism: Shimia sp.; assembly: GCF_049116215.1. Classification (GTDB taxonomy): domain Bacteria; phylum Pseudomonadota; class Alphaproteobacteria; order Rhodobacterales; family Rhodobacteraceae; genus Shimia. The sequence goes on from NZ_JAGDZB010000005.1 coordinate 151,148, forward strand.
CGTCTTCTTTCATGATGCGGCCATCGCGGCCTGTGCCGGTGACAGAGGCTGCGTCGATGCCTTTTTCCGCCATCAGTTTGTTGGCGGAGGGGGCGTTTTCCACATCAGCGGAACCGGCGGGTGCGGCAGCGGCAGTCGGGGCAGCAGCAGGCGCGGCGGCTGCGGAGGCAGAAGCGCCACCAATCACGGCCAGCTTTGCGGACGCGTCTACGGTTGCGCCTTCGGCTGCGATGATCTCAGTCAGAACACCAGCGGCTGGGGCAGGCACTTCGACGGAAACTTTATCTGTTTCCAGCTCACAGAGCATTTCGTCCTGCGCAACGGTGTCACCCACAGCTTTGAACCATGTGGAGACGGTGGCTTCGGTTACGGATTCACCCAGGGTTGGGACCATCACGTCAACCGCGTCGCCACCACCGGATGCAGGGGCTGCGGCGGCAGGCGCTGCGGCAGCGACTGGAGCCGGTGCGGCACCTTCGCCAGCGGTGATCATGGCCAGCAGGGCGTCAACACCCACGGTGTCGCCTTCGGCGGCCACGATCTCCCCCAGAACACCGGCAGCCGGGGCTGGCACTTCAACGGTCACTTTGTCGGTTTCCAGCTCGCAGAGCATTTCGTCCACGGCAACCGCATCACCCGGCTTTTTGAACCAGGTGGCAACGGTGGCTTCGGTGACGGATTCGCCAAGGGTAGGGACTCGAACTTCGGTCATGGATCAATTTCCTTCCATGGAGAGCGCGGCATCCACCAGCGCTGCTTGTTGGGCTTTGTGTTGGCTTGCCAGTCCGGTGGCAGGGGAGGCGGAGGCCGGGCGGCCTGCGTATACCGGACGGGAGTGTTTTGCTTTGATGCGTGTGAGCGCCCATTCGATGTTGGGCTCGATGAACGACCAGGCACCTTGGTTTTTAGGCTCTTCCTGACACCAGACCATTTCCGCATCTTTGAAGCGCTCAAGCTCCTTGATCAGCGAGTGGGCCGGGAACGGATAATACTGTTCGATCCGCATCAGGTAGACATCGTCGATGCCACGGGCGTCGCGTTCTTCGAGCAGGTCGTAGTAGACCTTGCCCGAGCACATGACGACGCGTTTGACGTCTTTGTCTTTGGCCAGCGTGGTGTCGGAGTTGCCTTTTTGGGCGTCATCCCACAGCACGCGGTGGAACGAAGAGCCATCGGTGAAGTCTTCTGCTTCAGAAATGGCCAGCTTGTGGCGCAGCAGGGACTTTGGCGTCATCAGGATCAGCGGCTTGCGGAAGGTGCGGTGCAGCTGACGGCGCAGGATGTGGAAGTAGTTGGCCGGGGTGGTACAGTTGGCCACAATCCAGTTGTCGCCCCCACACATCTGCAGGAAGCGTTCCAGGCGGGCAGAGGAGTGCTCTGGACCCTGGCCTTCAAAGCCGTGCGGCAGCAGAACGGTCAGACCGGACATTCGCAACCATTTGCTTTCGCCGGAGCTGATGAACTGGTCAAACATGATCTGCGCGCCATTGGCGAAGTCGCCAAATTGGGCTTCCCAGAGGGTCAGCGCGTTTGGTTCTGCCAGCGAGTAGCCGTATTCAAAACCCAGCACCGCGTATTCGGACAGAGCGGAGTCGATGACTTCGTACTGGCTTTGACCGGCGCGGATGTTGTTGAGCGGGTAATAACGCTCTTCGGTGTCCTGGTTGATGATGCCGGAGTGACGCTGGGAGAAGGTGCCACGGGTGGCATCCTGACCAGACAGGCGTACTGGGTAGCCCTCGGTCATTAGGGAGCCAAAGGCCATGGCTTCGGCTGTGGCCCAGTCGAAGCCTTTGCCGGAGGAGAACATCTTGCCACGGGTGTCTAGCAGGCGCCCCACGGTTTTGTGAACCGGGAAGCCTTCTGGCACGGCGGACAGAGACTTGCCGATTTCCGCCATGGTTTCTGGTTTGATCGAAGTTTGGCCGCGTTCATAGTCTTCGCCGCGTTTGTCCAGGTGGGACCAACGGCCGTCGAGCCAATCCGCCTTGTTGGGTTTGTACTCTTTGCCGGTCTCAAACTCTTCGTTCAGATGGGCCTGGAACGAGGCTTTCATGTCCTCAATCTCACCCTCAGGAATAAGGCCGTCTTTCACCAAACGCTCGGTGTAGAGTGTCAGTGTGGTTTTGTGCTTTTTGATGCGCTTGTACATCATTGGGTTGGTGAACATGGGCTCGTCGCCCTCGTTGTGACCAAACCGGCGGTAGCAGAACATGTCGATGACGACATCTTTTTGGAACTTCTGACGGAACTCTGTCGCCACTTTCGCCGCGTGCACAACCGCCTCTGGGTCGTCGCCGTTCACGTGGAAGATTGGGGCTTCCACAACCAACGCGTTGTCGGTTGGGTATGGAGAGGAGCGGGAGAAGTGCGGTGCGGTGGTGAAACCAATCTGGTTGTTCACCACGATGTGCATTGTGCCGCCTGTTTTGTGGCCTTTCAGGCCGGACAGGGCAAAGCACTCAGCCACAACACCTTGGCCGGCAAAAGCTGCGTCGCCGTGCAGCAGGATCGGCATCACGGAGGTGCGTGCATCGTCGTTGCGTTGGTCTTGCTTGGCGCGCACTTTACCCAAGACTACCGGGTTCACCGCCTCAAGGTGGGAGGGGTTGGCGGTCAGGGAGAGGTGCACAGCGTTGCCGTTGAACTCACGATCCGAGCTGGCGCCGAGGTGGTATTTCACATCACCAGAGCCGTCGACGTCTTCGGGCTTAAAGCTGCCGCCCTGGAATTCGTTGAAGATCGCGCGGTAGGGCTTGGCCATCACATTGGCCAATACGGACAGGCGGCCACGGTGTGGCATGCCGATGACAATCTCCTCGACACCCAAGCTGCCGCCGCGTTTGATCACCTGCTCCATGGCCGGGATCAGGCTTTCACCGCCATCCAGACCAAAGCGCTTGGTGCCCATGTATTTCACGTGCAGGAACTTCTCAAAGCCTTCAGCTTCGACCAACTTGTTCAGGATCGCTTTGCGGCCCTCACGGGTGAAGGTGATTTCTTTGTCGTACCCTTCGATGCGCTCCTTCAGCCAGCTCGCTTCTTCGGGGTTGGAGATGTGCATGTATTGCAGCGCAAAAGTGCCGCAGTAGGTGCGCTTCACGATGTCCATGATCTGGCGCATCGTGGCGATGTCGAGGCCCAGCACTTTGTCGATGAAAATCGGGCGATCCATATCGGCGTCAGAGAAGCCGTAAGATTTTGGATCAAGCTCCGGATGTGGGGTTTGATCGCGCATACCCAGTGGGTCGATGTCGGCAATCAGGTGGCCGCGAATACGGTAGGCGCGGATGATCATCAGGGCGCGGATGCTGTCCAGAACCGCGCGTTTGATGGCTTCGTCAGAGACCTCAACGCCTTTCTCGGCGGCTTTCTCTTTGATCTTTTTGCCAGCGGCCTTAGCTTCAACCTGCTCGGGCCATTCGCCGGTCAGGGAAGACGTCAGGTCATCATTTGGCTGTGGGGGCCAGTCGTTACGCGCCCAAGATGGGCCGGAGGCCTCTGCCTTTACGTCCAATTCCGCGTCACCAAGTTGGCGGAAGAACTCCTGCCAGACTTCGTCAACCGCAGCGGGGTCGGCGGCGTAGCGGGCATACATCTGCTCGAGGTATTCCGCATTGTGCCCCTGCATAAAGGAGGAGGCGTGGAAGATGTCGTTTGGCGACTGTTCGGTCATGATGGCACCTCGTGAAGGATGGGACCGGATTTATGTTGGCCCCACATAGGGCTGGCTTGGGGTAGATGAACGCGGGAGTGTTTCAAAAGACTTAGCGCAGGTTGCGCAGAAACATAATTTTTCGCGTTCACCTTTGAGTTATGAGCCCGGAAAATTTACCGGCAGCACCGTTCCCTCCCCGTGGGAGTACGCGAAACGTTCTCCCTGGGTCAGGCGCTGCCTAAAATTGATATGCCGGGCGGCAGTCATTTAGCCGATCGCTTTGAGCACAGCTTCGCCGAGGCCGGCTGGGCTGTCAGCGACGACGATGCCAGCTTCCTGCATCGCGGCGATCTTGTCTTCGGCACCACCTTTGCCACCGGCAACAATCGCACCGGCGTGGCCCATGCGGCGGCCGGGAGGCGCTGTGCGGCCAGCGATGAAGCCAGCGGTTGGCTTCCAGCGGCCTTTTTTGCGCTCGTTGGCGAGGAACTCTGCGGCTTCTTCTTCCGCGGAACCACCGATTTCACCGATCATGATGATGGACTGGGTCTCATCATCCGACAGGAACATGTCCAGCACGTCGATGTGCTCTGTGCCTTTGATCGGGTCGCCGCCGATGCCCACAGCGGTGGACTGGCCCAGACCGATGTCGGCGGTCTGTTTCACCGCTTCATAAGTCAGGGTGCCGGAGCGGGACACAACGCCCACGGAGCCACGCTTGTGGATGTGACCTGGCATGATGCCGATTTTGCAGGCGTCAGGCGTGATCACACCTGGGCAGTTAGGACCGATCAGGCGGGAGGCAGAGCCTTCCAGCGCGCGCTGTACCTTCATCATGTCCAGCACAGGAATGCCTTCGGTGATACAGATGATCAGTTCCATTTCCGCATCGATGGCCTCGAGGATTGAGTCCGCTGCGAAGGGAGGAGGCACATAGATCACAGAAGCGTTGGCTTCGGTCTTGGCTTTGGCGTCATGCACAGAGTCAAAGACCGGCAGGCCGAGGTGGTCCATGCCACCTTTGCCCGGGGTCACGCCGCCGACCATTTTGGTGCCATATGCGATGGCTTGTTCAGAGTGGAAGGTGCCCTGAGAGCCGGTGAAGCCCTGACAGATTACCTTTGTGTTTTCGTCTACGAGAATTGCCATGGGTGTTATCCTTTCACCGCTTTGACGATTTTTTCAGCGCCGTCAGACAGGTTGTCCGCCGCGATCACATCAAGACCGGAGGTGTTGATGATCTCTTTGCCGGCTTCCACGTTGGTGCCCTCAAGGCGCACAACCAGTGGCACCTGCAGGCCAACTTCTTTCACCGCGGCCACAACACCCTCTGCGATCACGTCACAGCGCATGATGCCGCCGAAGATGTTCACGAGGATGCCTTTGACGTTAGGATCAGAGGTGATGATTTTGAACGCTTCGGTCACTTTCTCTTTGGTTGCGCCGCCGCCTACGTCGAGGAAGTTGGCAGGTTCTGCACCGTAGAGTTTGATGATGTCCATGGTGGCCATCGCGAGGCCAGCGCCGTTCACCATGCAGCCGATTTCACCGTCCAGAGCGATGTAGTTGAGGTCGTATTTGGACGCCTCAAGCTCTTTTGGGTCTTCTTCGGTGTCATCGCGCAGTTCAACGATGTCCGCGTGGCGATAGAGGGCGTTGCCGTCAAAGCCAACTTTGGCGTCCAGCACTTTCAGGGAACCGCCTGGCATGACGATCAGCGGGTTGATCTCCAGCTGCTCCATGTCTTTTTCCATGAAGGCTTTGTAGAGAATGCCCATCAGCTTCACGCATTCTTTCACCTGTGCGCCTTTCAGGCCCAAGGAGAAAGCAACGCGACGGCCGTGGTAGGCTTGGTAGCCGGTGGCCGGATCGACGGAGAAGGACAGGATTTTCTCAGGGGTGGCTTCGGCCACTTCTTCGATGTCCATGCCGCCTTCGGTCGAGCACACGAAGGACACGCGGGAGGTCTGACGATCCACCAGCAGAGCCAGATACAGCTCACGCTCGATGTCGGAGCCGTCTTCGATGTAGATGCGGTTGACCTGTTTGCCCGCTGGGCCGGTCTGGTGGGTCACAAGGGTGCGACCCAGCATCTTTTTGGCTTCTTCGGCGGCTTCTTCGACCGATTTGGCGAGGCGGACACCGCCTTTTTCGCCGGCATCAGCTTCTTTGAAAGAACCTTTGCCGCGCCCACCTGCGTGGATCTGCGCCTTCACAACCCAAAGCGGGCCGTCAAGTTCGCCAGCGGCGGATTTTGCGTCTTCTGCTTTGAGAACGGCGCGGCCTTCGGACACCGGGGCGCCGTAGGAGCGAAGCAGGGCTTTCGCCTGATATTCGTGGATGTTCATGGAACTGTCCCATCTTGCTGCGATTGGAGCAGTTCTGGCACAGTCCTGTCGAGCCGATAAGCAAATTCGACAGGAATGGTGGATTTTTTCTTATTTGTGATCACAGTCTGAAATCGTGTGATCACAAATCCAGTGTACTCGGCGGAAAGTCGCACAAGTTAATTAAAATGTCTGTGAAATAAGGCGATGGGCGGGCGACTCGAACTGTGGCGCAGCGTTACCGCCAACGGTTCGGCGCCCGCACAATTTTGATGCGCTGGCTTTGTCGTGGTGGGTTGGGCGTCAAATGAGGCCAATTCACCCGCGCGGCAATGGTGAGACAGCCCCTCCCCCAAACAGTGCGGGGTGGAGCTGTCTCAAAATGGGCGGATGTGGTTCAAACAGGCCGCGTTGATGGTGGTGCAGTCCAAACCGGCGCACTGCTCGGGTTACGTTGGCGTGCACGATGTGACGCCACTCGGTGTACTCATCAGGGTTGTCCCTTGCGGGCACGCTGCGACGGGGTAGGATCCTGCGGTTGCTGGATACCCCTGCGTCGAGACCTGGCTGTTGGGGCCCGGGGAAACTGGCGGCTCACTTTGAGGACCGGCGCGCACACTTCGGTCTGACGTTGTTTGGTGATTTCCGCAGGCCGTGAGGGTTGCGAAAGATATCAGGACGACTGGCAGAATTAGGCGATGGAACATGGGGGCCTCAATCAGATTGTTAAAAAGAATTGGCGGCGGCAATGCGCGTACATGCAGAAAGTGTAGGCAGTTTGCGGGCCAACGCAACAGAAACGAAGCAATTGACAGTCAGGCGCCCATTGTTGTTTTACAGGCCAGGCTGTCTTAACCATTTTGGAGGCGGCAAACCGGCCAATTGGCCTTGATTTGGAGTAGTTGTTTGCGTTGGGATATTGTGACGACGGCCTTTGAGCCGACTGCGGTGACTTTAGGGTTTCTGGCGCACCACGTCGATTTAGGGGTAAACAAGATTTGGTTGCATCTGGATGCGCCGAACCCGGAGCTGGAAGATATTGCTGGGGATCATCCAAAAATTCAGATCATTAATTGTGATGCCGCTTATTGGGCTGCGAGTTCCAAAGGCAAGCGGCCGTGGGATTTCCGGGTCCGCCAAACCATCAATGCGGATGCGGCAATGGCGCAGAGTGATGCAGAGTGGATCGCCCATATCGATGCTGACGAATATGTCACCAACACCGATGCCCTGTTTGCCTTCCTGCACGAGCAGCCTGAGGACATTTTGTCGGTTGTGGTGCGTAACAGCGAAAGGGTGCATCAGCATGGGCAGGTACAGCCTCATATCTTTGCTGGGCTGTTCCGTGTGCCGTTCCCGCCTCGTATTCATCGGGCCTTGCCGGTGCTCTACGGCAAACATGCGTGTTATTTGCAAAAAGGGCTTGCGGGGTATTGGCACGGGAAAGCAATCACCCGCGTTTCCTCGGGTTTGCCTCTTGGATTACATCGCGCCAAATTGCCAGCGGGCATATCTGTTCATAAAGGGCAACGCGAGTTTTCAGAGCAAGTGATCTTGCATTTCGATGGGCTGACCAAGGCGCATTGGCTGGATAAAATGCGCAAAAAGGCGCCGGACGGTAAAGTTTTGAAACCGCACAATCCCGCGCGTATACGACAAGCGCAGGACGTTTGGGATAACCGGCAGAACGGCCCGTTTCTGGATGATCTCTATCGGCACGTAAAAGAGATCAGCGGATTTCAGGCGCTGGCGTTGCGCTTGCTGGGGCGGTTGATAGTCTCTGAGGTGGATGTGCCTGCAAAAATCAAAAAGATCTTCCCAGATGCATATGTGGACTTGTCACCTACGGCCGTGGATGCAGCGCTCAAAGACATTCAGGATGGGCGGGTGCCCACCGCGTTCTAAACACAAAAAAGGCGCCGCAGTGGGCGCCTTTTTCAATTCACTGCAAGCGTGGCTTAGGCCAGAGAGCTGTCGATGCCTTTGCAGGCGTCCACGAGGCCTTTGACGGCGTTCACGGAGGTGTCGAACATTTCCTGCTCATCTTTGTTGAGCTTGATGTTCACAATCTTCTCAACACCGCCGGCACCGATCACGGTTGGCACGCCAACATACATGTCTTTCACGCCCAGATCGCCGTCACAGTAAGCGGCACAAGGCAGAACGCGCTTCTGGTCTTTCAGGTAAGCTTCGGCCATTTCGATGGCGGAGGCCGCTGGAGCGTAGAAGGCGGAGCCGGTTTTCAGCAGGCCCACAATCTCTGCGCCACCATCACGGGTACGCTGAACCATTGCGTCCAGTTTTTCCTGCGTGGTCCAGCCCATGTCGATCAGGTCTGGCAGAGGAATACCGGCAACGGTGGAGTAACGCACGGAAGGCACCATGGTGTCGCCGTGGCCGCCCAGAACAAAGGCGGTTACGTCACGCATGGAGACGTTGAATTCTTCGGCGAGGAAGTGACGGAAACGCGCGCTGTCCAGAACGCCTGCCATGCCGCACACTTTGTGAGTTGGCAGGCCGGAGAATTGCTGCAGTGCCCAAACCATCGCGTCCAGCGGGTTGGTGATGCAAATAACAAAGGCGTCTGGCGCGTTGTCGCGGATGCCTTCGCCAACGGATTTCATCACTTTCAGGTTGATGCCCAGCAGGTCATCGCGGCTCATACCTGGCTTACGCGCCACACCTGCGGTCACGATGCAGACGTCTGCGCCGGCAATCGCGGAGTAGTCGGAGGTGCCGGACATGGCGGCGTCGATTTTCTCAACGGGGCCAGATTCTGCGATATCGAGCGCCTTGCCCTGAGGCAGGCCGTCAGCGATGTCAAACAGTACAACGTCACCAAGTTCTTTGATTGCAGCGAGGTGGGCGAGCGTGCCGCCGATGTTACCTGCGCCGATGAGGGCGATCTTTGGTCGTGCCATGGGATCAGTCTCCGGTCCGGTTGATTATCGGGGGGTGGCTTAAGTCGTATTTGGCGTTGACGCAAGTGTTTGAAGCCGGAGCCCCGTCAGTCGGCGGAGAAGTGAACATGGATAAGGTGTGAAATTTCTTGCGCAATTTGTAGGGTTTGGTGCGCTTGATTTGCGGCAAATCCTGTGAGTAGATGGCGGGCATAAATCACAGGCTTCTTTGAGGACCAAAAAATGAAAACAACCATGAAAACCCTGATGGCACTGACGTTGGTGGCCATGACAGTGTCCGCGTGCGGCGGTGGCAATGCGACAACAAACGTACAAGCCGTGAGCGTTGGCGACCAACTTGCTTCTTTGGAGAAGGCCTATGCAGAAGGGCTGGTGACAGACAAAGAATACAAAGATCAGCGCAAGAAGATTCTTGACGGGAAGTGATCGCACTTACGCTGCTTCGCAGCATGAGTGGCTGGAAATTTCAGCAGGCGCAGCAACGGCTGCGCCTGTTTTTCGATGACTGATTCTCTCACATTCTGGATGCTGGCGCCGATTGCGGTGTTGTTTGCTGGTGTGTCCAAAGCGGGTTTTGGCTCTGGTGCGGCTTTTGCCAGCGCGGCGGTGCTGGCGCTCATCCTGCCGCCGACGCAGGCGTTGGGGCTGATGTTACCCTTGTTGATGTTGGTTGATTTGGCGACGTTGCGGCCGTTTTGGGGAAAGTGGTACTGGCCCGAGGCGCGGGTGCTGATTCTGGGCGGATTGCCAGGTGTTGCGGGCGGTGTTGCACTGTTTCGCGTGGCCAATGATGACGTGCTTCGACTGTTGATTGGCGCTGTGTCTCTTGGCTTTGTGATTTGGCAACTGTGGCCGCGGGCGCAAGCACGGAAAAAGATGCCTGTACGGGCCGGATTGCTCGCGGGGGCCGTGGCCGGGTTTACCAGCTTTGTCAGCCACGCAGGCGGTCCACCAGCGGCCGTGTATTTGTTGTCGCGGGGAATGAACAAAACCGCGTTTCAGGCCACCACGGTTTTGGTGTTCTGGGCGATCAATATCGCAAAATTTGTACCCTATGCGTTTCTCGGGGTGTTTACCGCCGAGACCCTGCGCGCGGGTGCTCTATTGGCACCATTCGCTCTGCTAGGGGCCTGGGTGGGTGTGAAGTTGCATCACGCCGTTTCGGAGCGGGTCTTTTTTGCGTTGACCTATACGCTCCTGTCGATCACCGGCGTGACGCTGATTTGCAACGCGCTTTTCTAAGGGCGTGTGACATCAGGCGTCGTCACCTTTGGCCGGCAGAGCTTCGGCAAGCTTTTCATACGATTGGCCGGTCGCCATCAGACATGTAGAGCCATTTGGCATGGTGACGGTGATGGTCCAGCTGCCGGAATCTTCGGAAGCAAAAATCTCCACCATGGAGCCCTGTGTGCCAAGACCAAGCGCCTGACGGGATTCCCCGTACTTCTGCGCCAGACGTTCCACAACCAGGTCGCGGGTGGCGCAATGTTGCATGTTCTGTGCCTGGGCGATTGAGGTGGCGCAGATCGAAAGGCCAAGACCGGCCGTCAGGGTCAAAAAAGTGCGTTTCATGTGGTATCCTCTCATTAAGAAGGCATGTGCGCGCCTTTCGCACGCCATGGATGTTAAAGCTCTCGCCTCTTCTTATGATCGCGGTCCTTTTGAACCGTCTTTGCGTTCCTCCCACAGGAAGCGATAGGGTTAATGTGCACAGGTTTTCGCCAAAAAAAGGTTAACGTAACGATCTAATTGTTTCGGCTTGAGCAACAGAGCCTCATAGGCCTTGAAAAGATTGGGTTCTTTTTTCTGCGATGCGGCAAAATTGCGCTTGAAGTTTTCTGAGAAAAATGCCCCTCTCTGCGCAACATAATTGCGGAGAGAGTGTCATGGATCAGCGCGCACGCCCATTTCGGTCGGTTTTGTACATCCCCGGTTCCAAAGACCGTGCTTTGGAAAAGGCACGCGGATTGCCGGTGGACGCGATCATTTTTGATCTGGAGGACGCTGTCGCGCCGGATGAGAAGGTTAACGCTCGCACAACTCTGACGGATGCGTTGACCCAAGGAGGGTACGGCAATCGGATGCGCATTGTGCGCATCAACGGGCTCGACACCCAGTGGGGCGAAGCTGACGCCAAAGCTGCGGCCGTGATGGATTGTGATGCGGTGCTTCTGCCGAAGGTGGAAAGCGCGGCCCAGGTTGACGCGCTGGCCGCCTTGATAGGCGACAAGCCGGTTTGGGCGATGATGGAAACACCACGCGGCATGCTAAATGCAGCAGAGATTGCGGCACATCCGCAACTGACTGGCTTTGTCATGGGCACCAATGACCTTGCCAAAGAGCTACAAACCCGTTTCCGTCCGGACCGATTGCCGATGATGGCGGGGCTGGGCCTCTGCCTGTTGGCTGCAAAGGCGGAGGGCATTGTGGTTGTTGATGGCGTTTATAATGCCTTCAAAGATGCGGATGGGCTAAAGGTGGAATGTGATCAGGGCCGCGACATGGGGTTTGATGGCAAAACGCTGATCCATCCGGCGCAGGTGGATGTGGCCAATGCGGCCTTTGCGCCAAGCGAAGGTGAGATTGATCTCGCGAAACGCCAGATTGTCGCGTTTGAGGAATGTGAAGCCAGCGGGCAGGGCGTGGCCGTGGTGGACGGGAAGATTGTCGAAAACCTGCATGTTGTCACTGCGCGTGAAATTTTGGCGAAGGCAGATGCAATCGCCGCGCTGGAAGGTTAACTCTTACCCCACAACCAAATAATCCAGCGAGGGAGCGAGATGACATTATTGGTTCTTGGGGTTCTACTTTGGGCCGGGGCCCATTTTTTTAAGCGGGCCATGCCGGATGTGCGCGAGTCGATGGGCGACAAAGGCAGAGGGCTCATGGCCGTTTTGCTCGTTGCGTCGATTGTGCTCATGGTGATCGGCTATAAGGCCGCGCCAGTGGAAGACGTTTTGTGGGTGGCGCCAAGTTTTGCCAAACACATCAACAATCTGGCGGTGTTGGTGGCGATCTTCCTGATGAGCCCGGCTCCGCGCAAAGGCAAACTGTTTAACGGGATGCGACACCCGATGTTGATCGGGTTTGCTTTATGGGCAGGGGCCCACCTGTGGGTCAACGGAGATATGCCGTCGCTGATCCTGTTTGGCGGCCTGTTGGTTTGGGCGCTTGCCGAGATTGTGGTGATCAACAAAGCCGAAGGGCCTTGGACGCCAACAGAGAGCGGCAGCATTGCCAAAGATGGCATGTTTTTTGTTGCCTCCATCATCCTTATGGGGGTGATCGGGTACATTCACGGGCTGGTCGGTCCTAACCCTTTTGGAGGCTAAAGACATGAAACTTTACCGTTTTCTATCTGAAGAAGACACATCGGCGTTTTGTCACAAGGTGACGGACGCGCTTAACAAGGGGTGGGAGCTGTATGGCTCCCCGACACAGACCTTTTGTCACAAGACCGGCGTGATGCGCTGCGGTCAATCTGTGGTGAAAGAAGTGGAGGGCACTTACACCCCGGAGACCAAACTGGGAGAACACTAATGGCCAAGACCAATCCGGGCCGGTTTTTTGAAGACTACACACTCGGTCAAGTGATCGAACACGCGGTGCCACGCACCGTGGGGGCAGGGGAGCGGGCGTTGTATCATGCGCTTTACCCCGCGCGTCACGCTTTGTATTCGAGTGACGAGTTTGCGCGCACCTCTGGTCTGCCACAATCGCCGCTGGATGATCTGGCGGCATTCCATGTGGTGTTTGGCAAAACGGTTCCGGATGTGTCGCTCAATGCGGTTGCAAACCTCGGCTATGCCGAGGGGCGCTGGCTGAAGCCTGTGTATGCTGGCGACACGTTGCGCAGCGCGTCCGAAGTGATTGGTCTGAAACAGAACTCCAATGGCAAAACCGGTGTGGTTTATGTGCGCACACGTGGCATGAACCAGCGGGACGAAGTTGTCATGGAATATGTGCGCTGGGTCATGGTGCGCAAACGTGACGTGGACGCGCCGGCACCTGAGACTGTGGTACCGGAGCTGTCCAAAGTGATTGATCCAGCTGATTTGGTGATCCCGGACGGGCTGAATTTCACCGGCTATGATTTTGCACAGGCGGGCGAAGCCCATCGCTGGGGGGATTATGAGGTTGGGGAGACCATTGATCACGTTGACGGTGTGACGCTGGAAGAAGCGGAACACATGATGGCGACACGTTTGTGGCAGAACACCGCCAAAGTACACTTTGACGCCACCTTCCGTCCGGACGGGCAGCGCTTGATCTATGGCGGGCACATCATTTCGCTGGCGCGGGCGCTAAGCTTCAACGGGTTGGCCAATGCGCAAATGATTGTTGGCCTGAATGGCGGAGCGCATGCCAACCCGGCGTTCTCTGGCCTGACTGTGAAAGCGTGGTCAGAAGTGCTGGACAAGGCTGAGACTTCGGCACCCGGTGTGGGCGCAATCCGTCTGCGTTTGGTGGCAACCAAAGGTGGGGAGCCGTTTGCGCTGAAAGGCGAAGATGGAAAATACCAGCCGGATGTGCTGCTTGATCTTGACTACTGGGCGCTGATGCCGATGTGATCGGTTTCATGTTGAGACCACTTTGCACCGCCGCCGCGCTTGCTTTGGCCTGTCCCGCACAGGCCGAGCTCTCCTTTGACACCACCAGCGATGACACCATTGCGTATGTCGAAAGCAACTTGCTTGGGATTTTTTATCATGAGCTGGGGCACGCGCTGATCGACATTCTTGGATTGCCAATTTTTGGGCAAGAAGAGGATGCCGCGGATGTGCTGTCGATCTTTTTGATCGATGCTTTCTATGAAGAAGAGAGCGCAGTGCAGTTGGCTTACGATGCGGCCTTTGGCTTCCTCGGGGAAGCTGAGGCCAATTCTGAGATCGCCTTCTGGGATGTGCATGGTCCGGATTTGCAGCGCTACTACAATACCGTGTGTTTGTTTTATGGGGCCAATCCGGAGGAGCGTGACGATGTTGCGCAAGACTTGGGATTACCAGAAGAACGGGCTGAATATTGTCCAGAGGAGTATGATCAAGCGGCGCAAAGTTGGGGTGGCGTGCTCGATGAGATTGTGCATGACGAAGGCGGGAAGACGCTTGCGCTGGGCGATTTCGAGTTAGACAGCGATGGTGGCTCTCTGACGGCGGAGGTTGTGCGGGCCGAGATCGAGGCGCTGAATCAAGAGTTCCGTCTGCCAGAAGATTTGTTGATTTCGGTGATCCCCTGTGGGGAGGCCAACGCTTATTATGATCCGCAACGTGTTGAGATTGTGATGTGCACCGAGTTTGCCGACGCGTTGGTGGAAATGGCGCCACAGATGTGAGCCACACAAGGACGTGACAGGATTTTTCCGCGACCTGCGGTAAGGTGGCTGTATGATTGTGCGTCTTTGTCTCTTTGTTTTCCTTTGTGGTCAGGTGCCTATGGCGCGCGCCTGTGATCTGGCGCTTCTGTTGGCGGTGGATGTGTCCGGCAGTGTGGATGCCACAGAGTACAACATTCAAATGCAGGGGCTTTCCGCTGGTCTGCGCGATGGCGTGGTTGTTGAGGCGTTGATCAAAGCTGAGGCGGCGGTGGCAGTGATGCAGTGGACCGGGGCGGATCGGCAGGTGATGTCAGTGCCGTGGATGCGCGTGCGCAATGGTGCGGAGGCTGAGGCCTTGGCGGCCGCGGTGGACACAGCGCAGCGCGGCTGGCGCAGATATTCCACAGCGATTGGCGATGCATTGACCCGGGCGGCCGTGGAATTTGAGGCCGGTCCCAAGTGTCACAGGATGGTGTTGGACGTGTCAGGCGACGGGCCTTCAAATGAGGGAAGCACCCCTGAAACTGGCAGAAAACGTCTTGGCCAGATGGGCGTGACGGTGAATGGCCTGGTCATCGAAACCGAAGATGATGATCTCACCGGATACTATTGGGAAAATGTGATCACAGGACCCGGGGCGTTTGTTGTGACCGCAAATGGGTTTGAGGAATATCCCAAAAGGATTCGGCAAAAGCTGATGCGGGAGGTCGCCCAACAGCTTTCGCAGCTTCGCTGAGACCCGTACATGTATCCCAGTTTGTGAGCGCAAACATACTTAGGGGGCATGCCGACAGAGGATTCACTGTGATTGCGGGAAATTTTTCCGACAAAAAGACTCTTTGGTGCATGTGTGATCACAATTAAAAAAGCGTGATCACAAATGCGGAAAAATCCGTGGCATTGCACCAAAAAACCATGACATTTTGGGTATTGAAACCGTGACAAGGTGCAAAAAAGAGGTAAAACGATTTCAGCTAACCTGAAAGGAGCCAATATGGCCGATGTCAATCGGGGCAACCGCCCGCTTTCGCCTCATTTGAGTATTTACCGTCCGCAGATGACCTCCGCGTCGTCAATCATGGTTCGCATCAGTGGTATCGGCGTGCTGGGTGTGGCCCTCTTTGTTGTGTGGTGGCTTCTGGCCGCAGCAACCTCTGAGAGTGCTTTCGCCGGCATCGATGGTTTCATGCGCAGCTGGTTTGGCGGACTTCTGCTTACTGCCGGGGCCTGGGGCCTGTGGTACCACACGCTTGGCCGTCTGCGTCACGTGATCTGGGATCTGGGCTATTGCTGGAACGTGAAAACGTCTGAACGCATGGGCTTGGGCATGTTTGTTGGTGCAACCGTGCTGACCGTCATCACTGTGATTGCGGTGTAAGGAGAGACAAGATGCGATATCTTACTGACCGCAAACGCGCCGTGGGCCTTGGCTCTGGCCGCAACGGCACAGCCGCCCATTGGCAGATGATGGTGCGTTCCGTGATTATGGGTGTTCTGGCACCTTTGTTCATCTTCACCGTAGGGTGCGGCATTGGCGGCTCTTATGAGGAGGTGATTGCCTACTTCAGCCGTCCGTTCCCAGCGATTGTGACCGGCCTTGGCCTGGTTGTGGGGCTGATCCACCTGATGAACGAAGCGCAGGAAGCGATTGAAGACTATGTGCATGGCACAGCAGGCAAACTGCTGCTGGTGGCAAATAAGGCGTTTTGCTTTGCGTTGATCGCGGCAAGCCTGTTTGCGCTTGTGAAGCTCGCCCTGTGACCCCCGCGTGAGGATCTAAGAAGATGACTGCAGCATACGAATATGAAACCCACGAATATGATGTCGTGGTTATTGGCGCCGGCGGCGCGGGTCTGCGTGCGACGCTGGGCATGGCTGAGCAAGGCCTGCGCACCGCCTGTGTGACCAAAGTTTTCCCTACCCGCTCGCACACTGTTGCGGCGCAGGGCGGTATCGCGGCGTCCCTGTCCAACATGGGGCCGGACAACTGGCAGTGGCACATGTATGACACTGTGAAAGGCTCTGACTGGCTGGGTGACACCGACGCGATGGAATACCTCGCACGCGAAGCGCCCAAAGCGGTCTATGAGCTGGAGCACTACGGTGTGCCGTTCTCCCGGACCGAAGAAGGTAAGATTTACCAGCGTCCGTTTGGTGGTCACACCACCGAGTTTGGCGAAGGCCCTGCGGTACAGCGGACCTGTGCGGCTGCGGACCGGACCGGTCACGCGATCCTGCACACGCTCTACGGTCAATCGGTCAAGAACAACGCCGAGTTCTACATCGAGTATTTTGCGCTTGATCTGATCATGTCCGAGGACGGTCAGTGTCAGGGCGTGGTGTGCTGGAAGCTGGACGATGGCACGATGCATGTCTTCAATGCGAAGATGGTTGTTTTGGCGACTGGTGGCTATGGCCGTGCTTATTTCTCCGCAACCTCTGCGCACACCTGTACCGGTGATGGCGGAGGTATGGTTGCCCGTGCGGGTCTGCCCCTGCAGGATATGGAATTTGTACAGTTCCACCCAACCGGCATCTACGGCTCTGGCTGTCTGATCACGGAAGGTGCGCGTGGGGAAGGTGGATATCTGACCAACTCTGAAGGCGAGCGCTTTATGGAGCGTTATGCGCCACAGTATAAAGACCTCGCACCACGGGACTACGTGTCCCGTTCTATGACCATGGAAATCCGCGAAGGTCGTGGTGTGGGTGAGAATGGCGATCACATTCACCTGAACCTTAGCCACTTGCCAGCTGAAGCGCTGGCGGAGCGTCTGCCGGGTATCTCTGAGTCTGCAAAAGTCTTTGCGGGTGTGGATGTGAACAAAGAGCCAATCCCGGTTCTGCCTACTGTGCACTACAACATGGGCGGCATTCCAACCAACTATTGGGGTGAGGTTCTGAACCCGACTGCCGAAGATCCAACTGCCGTTGTGCCGGGTCTGATGGCTGTCGGTGAAGCGGGCTGTGCCTCTGTGCACGGCGCAAACCGTCTGGGTTCCAACTCGCTGATCGACCTTGTGGTGTTTGGCCGTGCGTCAGCCATTCGCGCCGGTAAAGTTGTGGACGCGGACGCGCCCAACCCTGTGCTGAACCAAGCGTCTGTGGATAAGGCGTTTGACCGCCTCGACACCGTACGCAACGCTAAGGGTGGCGCGCCAACGGCGGAGCTGCGTCTTGAGATGCAGCGCACCATGCAGGCAGATGCGGCCGTGTTCCGGACCGACAAAACGCTTAAAGAAGGCGTTGAGAAGATGACGGACATTGCGGCGAAGATCGACGATCTGCACGTGACCGACACCTCTCTGGTTTGGAACAGCGACCTGATGGAAACGCTTGAACTGACCAACCTGATGCCAAACGCATTGGCGACAATCCACGGTGCGGAAGCCCGTAAGGAAAGCCGTGGTGCGCACGCACATGAGGACTATTCCGAGCGTGATGATGAGAACTGGCGTGTGCACACTGTGAGCCGTGTTGATGGCAACAAGGTGGACCTGACGTATCGTCCGGTGATCAAAGATCCTCTGACCACCGAAGATGAGGGCGGCATCAGCCTGAAGAAGATCGCTCCAAAAGCGCGGACGTTCTGATGAAAGCGCTGGGTTTTGGATTTTGTATGGTTGTTGCCGGTTTGGCGACGCAGGTTTCGGCTGAGACCTCGGTTGTTGTTGATCAGGTTCAATCCTGCATGTCCAAAACCCGTGCGCCTGGCAGCTATCTGGTTGCGGTGCACAAAGAGGTGCCGACTGTCATGGCGGCCACAGGTGGCACGGAGACCGGCGTTGTGAAAATCAACGACTGTCTGGCGGATACCTATGACGTGCAGTTCAGCGCGGCGCTGTCCACGAGCAACGAAGCGCGCAAAGAGCTGGTGGCGCAGTGCCATCGCAAAGGCAACGCGCATTTGATTGTGGGTACAATTGTCACCGCCGCGACATTTGCGGCCGTGGGCACTGCCAACGAATTCTGGTTGCTGTTTGGGGCTGGTGTTGGGGGCGCCTCTATTGGCCGGGGGATCAAATATAAGATGTCCTGTAACCAACTGGCAGACCCAAATTACCAGAGCGGCAAGCAGATTGATGTCGCGACCGGCTGTCCCAAACATGCGGACGTGATGTATGGCGGGAGCCGCTATTGCCGGTAAGCTGGATGGCATATGATTTGCACGCTGTGCTGCGGGAGGGCCTGTGATGTCCTCGCGTCGTGTGATTGTGCATATTGGTGCGCAGAAAACGGGCTCCACGTCGCTGCACCGTTTTTTGGCGCGCAACCGGGACGCTTTGGCGGAGCGGCTGGATATTCGTGTGCCGAGCAAAGGCTCGTTGACGCGAGAGTTGGGTCGGACGTGCACGCTTTACAGCATGCGGCCCGCCAAACATGAGGCGGATCTTGTGGCGTTGATCGCGCAGGTGCGCGAAGCGCTGGAAGGGGACGACCGGGTTTGTGTCATCAGCCACGAGAATATCTGTGGCGCGATGATGGGGCGGTCCGATGTGCGGGAGCTGTTCCCGCGCCTGTCAAACATCCTGCGTTTGTTCGAGCAACACCTGGCACCGTTTCAGCTAGACTACGTGCTCTACACCCGTGACATGCAGAGCTGGAAACGCAGCGTGCACAATCAGGCTGTGAAGTCGGATGGCTATGCTGGCACGCTGGAAGATTTTCTGGCTGAAACAGTGGACAGCCGTGATTGGAATGCGGTGCAGGCCGAAATGGAAGGTCTGGTTGGTGCGGATCGCGTGCGCGTGTGTGCGCTGGAAGACGAAACCACGCCGGAGCGCCCGGGACGGCAGCTTTTGCGCTTTGCCGGTTTGACCGATGCCGAGATTGACACGCTGGAGCCGCTGGCCGGGCGGTCCAACCAAAGCCTCACCCCTGGGGCTCTAGAGTTTATGCGTCAACTCAATGAGTTGGCGCTCGCACAGCCCGCCCGCAAGCAGGTGGCCGAGCTGATTAAGAACAATCAAACGCTTTTTGCCGATGGTCCGATGCCATCACAGAAAGCCTGAACAGGAACGAAGGTATGCGCATCGCGCGCGCCCACGTATAGGAAGGAAAGACCATGGTCGAATTTGCCCTCCCCAAGAACAGCCGGATTGTGACCGGCAAGACCTGGCCCAAGCCAGAAGGTGCGACCAACGTGCGCAAGTTCCAGATTTACCGCTGGAACCCGGACGACGGTAAGAATCCGCAGATCGACACATATTTCCTCGACATGGACAAATGTGGCCCGATGATCTTGGACGCGCTGATCAAGATCAAAAACGAGATTGATCCAACGCTGACTTTCCGCCGTTCTTGCCGCGAAGGTATCTGTGGCTCCTGCGCGATGAACGTTGACGGGATCAACACATTGGCCTGTATTTACGGCCTCGATGAGGTCAAAGGCGACGTGAAAATCTACCCGCTGCCGCACATGTCGGTGGTTAAAGACCTGATCCCGGATCTGACCCACTTCTACGCGCAGCACGCGTCGATCATGCCGTGGTTGGAAACCAAGACCAACCGTCCGGCCAAAGAATGGCGCCAGTCGATTGAAGACCGCAAGAAGCTGGATGGTCTCTATGAGTGTGTGATGTGCGCGTCCTGCTCGACATCTTGCCCAAGCTACTGGTGGAACGGCGACAAATACCTCGGCCCAGCCGCGTTGCTGCACGCCTACCGCTGGATCATTGACAGCCGCGATGAAGCGACAGGCGAACGCTTGGATGAGCTGGAAGATTCTTTCAAGCTGTATCGCTGTCACACCATCATGAACTGTGCCAAAACCTGCCCAAAGGGTTTGAACCCGGCGAAAGCGATTGGCGAGATCAAGAAGATGCTTATCGAGCGTCACGTCTAAATTGAAGTGAAGAAGATTTCGAAAGCCCGTCTGTTTCAGGCGGGCTTTTGCTTTAGGCAAAGATGTATCCCACCGCATACATTTGCAATTTTTGCATAGCGTGATTGCAGGATCAGCGGTTTACGGGTGCGTAATCTGACTTAAGTTGGCGGCGAGGGAGGACACCGGATTTACATGGAGAGCCTCAATGTCCGCGTCTAAAAACGAGAGCCCTGAAGATTTTGCCGTCCGCGCGCAGGAAGCACTGGAACAAGCCTATGGCTACTACACCCAGCTACCGCGCATCGCAGAGGTAAAACCGTCTAGCGAAACCTACTATGAGTATGTGAAAGCCGCGTAAGCCAAACATACAAATGCCGATTAGCGCTCCGAGGTTTCGGGGCGCTTTTTGTTTGCCGCAAAGCGCTGACGTTAGGTCTGGCTTGGCGGTGTGCGGCGCTGGGGCTACCCTTTTGGGAACAGGGGAGGATGTGCCATGACCGATGTGATTATCGTTGGGGGCGGCTTGGCGGGGCTTGTGGCGGCCAATGAGGCGGCAAGCCGGGGGCGTAAGGTGCTGATGCTGGATCAGGAAGGTCCGCAAAGCCTAGGAGGGCAGGCATTTTGGTCCCTAGGCGGATTGTTTATGGTCGATACGCCTGAACAACGTCGTATGGGTATCAAAGACAGTCCAGAATTGGCGCTTACCGACTGGATGGGGTCGGCACAATTTGATCGCCCAGAGGATGCCAATCCTCGCAAGGTGGCGGAGGCCTATTTGGAGTTTGCGTCCGGTGAGATGCGTAGCTGGCTGCAAAGCATTGGCATGCGATGGTTCCCGATTGTGGGCTGGGCTGAGCGTGGCGGTGAGATGGCGCATGGGCATGGCAATTCGGTGCCCCGGTTTCACGTCACCTGGGGCACTGGGCCGGGCGTGGTTGCACCGTTTGAGCGGCTGGTCAGGGAGCATGTGTCCGGTGGGCGTGTCGAACTGGCGTTCCGGCGTAAAGTCACTGATCTGATTGTGGAAAATGGTGTTGCGAAAGGCGTGCGCGGGCATGTGCTTTCCGAGGATGGTGCAGAGCGCGGGAAGTCGACGTCCCGCTTAGTGGTCGGCGAGTTTGAGCATCGCGCGGAGGCGGTTGTGATCACCTCTGGCGGGATAGGTGGCGACCACGACATGGTGCGGCGCTATTGGCCCGAAGACCGGCTGGGCAAGGCGCCAAAACGCATGGTGGCCGGTGTGCCGGATTATGTGGATGGACAGATGCAGCAGGTGGCCGAAGGCGCTGGTGCGGGGATCATCAACGGCGATCGTATGTGGCATTACACCGAAGGCTTGGCGAATTGGGATCCGATCTGGCCCAACCACGGCATTCGCACTTTGCCAGGGCCAAGCTCGATGTGGTTTGACGCCCTAGGGGAGCGCATGGAAGCGCCGTATCTGCCGGGGTTTGATAGTCTTGGAACGCTGAAGCGGATTTTGGCGACGGGGCACGAGCACAGCTGGTTTATTCTGACCCAGAAGATCATCGAAAAAGAGTTTGCATTGTCTGGCTCTGAGCAGAACCCGGACCTGACCTCTGGCAAGTGGTCTGAGGTGCTCAAACGGCGGGTGATGAACAAAGGTGCACCGGGACCGGTGGAGGCGTTTAAGGAGCACGGCGAGGATTTTGTGGTGGCTGATTCACTGGAGGAACTGGTCGCCGGAATGAACAGGATCACGCCGGATGTGCCTGTCACCCTTGAGAAAATCCGATATCAGATTGATGCGCGGGATGCGCAGATTGACAATGCCTACTGCAAAGACGCGCAGGTGACCGCCATTCGTGGGGCGCGCAATTATCGCGGGGATCGGTTGATACGTACAGCCAAGCCTCATCGGATTTTGGACCCGAAGAATGGTCCGTTGATTGCGGTGCGTTTGAATATCCTGACGCGGAAGTCCCTTGGTGGGTTGCATACCGATGTCACGGGGCAGGTGTTGCGACCGGATGGGAGCGTCTTTGAGGGGCTGTTTGCCGCCGGAGAAGTTGCAGGTTTTGGCGGTGGTGGCTACCACGGCTACAACGCGTTGGAAGGGACGTTTCTGGGCGGCTGTATCTTCTCTGGAAGGGCGGCTGGGCGGAGCGTCTAGACCACTTTCGGATCTGTGTTATCCTCCCAGTATTGTTAAAAAGTTGGGAGGAAACGTTATGAAGAAACTAGTGGCCGCATTGGCAATTATGCTGAGTTCTCAGGCTTTTGCAGGGGACACTCCGTCGCCTGATGGGGCGATGGTCTACTTTATCAACCTGAGTGATGGCGATTCTGTTGAGGCGCCGTTTGTGGTGAACTTTGGCTTGTCTGGCATGGGGGTTGCGCCTGCTGGCACAGAGAAGGAAAACACAGGTCACCATCATATTTTCATCAACCGGCCGCCTTTGGGCGAAGGGGCTGAAGATGCAGAGTTGATGGAGAACGGTGTGCCGACGGACGACAACCACAAACATTTTGGCGGTGGTCAGACCGAAGTGACGCTGGATCTGCCGGCTGGCACGCACACGCTACAGCTGGTTTTGGGGGACGAATTTCATGTGCCACACAACCCGCCTGTGGTGTCTGAAGTGATTACCATCACTGTGAAATAACACGGTTTTTTGCATTGCAAGACTGTCTGGTCGGGGGCAGGATCGGGGTATGACAGACATGCCTTTGCCCCCCGCCGATGCAGACGAGCGCCGCGCCATCAAGCCGGTGATCTGCTACCCAAATGAGACGCTGCCGGAGGCGCCGATGGCGCTCTATAAGGCGGCGCGTGCGACTGCCACCAAGGTTGATGAGGTGCTGATACCGGCGCGGGATGCGCGGTGTTTTGAGGTGCCTGCAGGGCAGTTTTTTCGGATTTCTTCCGTCGAAGGTCCACAGGTTGGGGACCTGAATCTGTGGCACTCCAAGGATCTAAGTGAGCGGTTTTTCTCTGGAAAAACAAGAGCTTTGCACGGCACGCACATCACAACCGGTGAGCGGATGTGGACCAGCCTGCCGAGCCTTAGACCAATGGCGACCATCGTGGAGGACACGTTAGGCTGGTACGGGATCGACACTTATGGCGGCTCTGTGCATGACGTGATTGGCACGCGCTGTGATCCTTACACCGGCAACCTGTTGGCGGGGGATCATTACCACTATTGCTGTCATTCCAATCTGACACGGGCTTTAGCGGCGCACACGGGTATGTCACTGCAAGAAGCAGAGCCTTATGTGCATGATGTGCTTAATGTTTTTATGTGCACAGGCTTCACGCGCGACACGGGGCAATACTTCATGAAAGCCAGCCCGGTGCGGCCGGGAGACTATCTGGAGTTCTTTGCCGAGATTGACCTTCTGGGGGCGTTGAGCGCCTGTCCAGGGGGCGATTGTTCGAGTGAGCATAGCTCTGACACGGCGGCGTGTTATCCGATGTTGGTGGAGGTGTTTGCTCCGGAAGCGGGCGCCTTGGGAGACTGGAAGCCGCCTGCGGCCAACGGCTACGACAGGAGCCATGGAATGGCGCGTTAACCATCAAAAAACCACGTCGGTATTCTGTCGGTATCGCGACTGTTTCACGGTGGTGCGAGGTTTTCAGCGCAGAGGCCTGTTAACGCTTCTCACGGGAAGTGTCAGGCGTCGAGTTCCGCATCCCAATAGAGGTAGTCCATCCAGCTGTCGTGCAGGAAGTTGGGCGGGAATTTGCGGCCGATGTTTCGCAGCTCCTCGGAGCCGGGTTGGCGCGGTGGTTTGCGCAGGCTCATGCCGATCTGGCGCAGGCTTTTGGAGCCTTTTTTCAGGTTGCAGGGCGAACAGGCCGCGACCACGTTTTCCCAGCTGGTGATTCCGCCTGCGGCGCGTGGAATGACGTGGTCAAAAGTCAGGTCGCCACGTGCGCCGCAGTACTGGCAGCTAAACCCGTCCCTCAGAAAAAGATTAAAGCGCGTGAAGGCCACGCGCTTTTGCAATTTTACATAGTCTTTGAGCACCACGACGGAAGGGATCCGTATCTCGGTAGAGGGGCTGCGCACCACATGGTCGTATTCGGCCACAATATCGACCCGATCCATGTAGGCGGCTTTGATGGCGTCCTGCCACGGCCATAACGAAAGCGGGTAGTAGGAGAGTGGGCGGTAATCAGCATTGAGCACCAAAGCCGGATGATGCTTCAATCCGCCGGGATGTCGCGTGAATTCGGTCCTAAAGTCGCCGTCCATAAGGGTGCTCCCTCGCTGCGTTCGTGCCGCAGTGGCACGAGGCCTACATCCACTATATCTCGTGGTCTCGTTCTGACAAGCCTCACAATATGCGTTAGCGGCATTTGTGATGTGCAAGTGCAGCATGGCACGGCTGGGTGACGGATTTGTGACGCGGGTGGCGAAACGCAATCACCCCGCCTCACAAAGGGGCGGGGTGTTAAAGCGGGTTGTGACACTCAGGCGGTTTTACCAGAATTTCGCACCGGAAAGGTCAAAGGTCTTTGACAAGGTCAGGGCAAACCGGGGGTCGTCTTGGGCAATCATGCTTCCAATACCGTGGCGGCCAATGGCATTTGTGGCCTGAGCATCCACAGAAAAGCCGGATTGGCCAAAGTGGTACCGGGCGCCAGCGGCCCAGGTTGTTTTGCTGCCGTCTCGGCCGATGGGCGTGGCCTCTGCCATCAGTTCAAGGCCATTGGCGAACGTGTAGCCGATGCCCATGCCCAAGCCGACAAGCTCCTTGTTGCCCCAGGCCGCAATTTTGGGGCTTGCGGTGAAAGAGAAGCCACTGCGGGTTTTGTAGTTGGCGGTCAAATCGGTAAAAAATACGCCAATTTTCTGAGAGGAAGAACTGATCTGGCGCCCGTAGAGCATCCGCCCTGCCAGCGAGAACGGGTTGCCGTTGTTTTGATCCATCAGGCGCAGTTTTGGCCCAACCATGTAGCGCACATGGGTGGTGGGTACCAAGCTGGCGTCTGCGGTTGGGTTGTCAGAGAACTGCTCAAAAATGAACTGAATTTCGGCGTCTCGGTCGGGGCTGAAGTTGATTGAGACACCGGCGTTGTTGTCGCTGCCGTACCACAGGTCGGTGCGCATCAGGCCCGGATCCAGCGTGGCGGCGGAGCCAAGGGTAAAGCCGTCCTGTTGGGCGTTCAACTGCGGCCGCGTCGTGGGCAGGGACAAAGTGCGGTAGCTTTCGTCTCGCGTGACGCCAGGCGTGTAGATCAGGCGCCCGCCAACCATCACGTGATCCCCATCCGGCCAGAACGTCCAAGCGCTGGTGGCTGGGGAGATGCCAAAGCCGTTGGTCACATAGCCTTCAAAGGCAATGCGGGGTGTCACGTTGTACCGGCCCCCAGCGGACCACACAGGTTCGGTGACCCATTGGCCAGTGCTGGCGATGGTGTTGGGGCTGCCCACGGAGGATTCGACGGTGCCAAACAGGGACAGGCGGGGGTGGGCCTTGTAAGACACACCGGCGCCCATGGTGACCATATTGCCGTAGAACTGACCGCCGTCGATTTCATCCGGCCCAAGTGTGATGCCGGGGGTGAAATGCACCTGCAGCTTTGGATTGACTGTGTAGGAGATGGGCATCTTCAACGCGCCGATGGCGACGTTGGATTGCGGGCGGAACCAGCTGCCCCAGAGGTCGGTCTGCATTTTGGTAAAAACCTCAGCAGATCCAAGAGCCGCGATGGCCCAACGGTCATCCTTGTAGAGCTGGTATTTGCCCCAGAGGGCAATTTGGTTGGTTTCCAATTGTGGGATGCGCTCTGGGCCAACGCCTGGGAAGCCGTTGATGGGCCCGCCCACCGGATCGATGTAGTTTTGAATCTCCAGGCCGAGATTGAAGCGATCGGAGAACGCATAAACACCGCCGCCGTGGTAGTTCTGGTTGCCGGTGCCAGCGCGGTCGCTTGGGCTGGTTTGACGCGCGCCAACGGTCAGCTCCAGCGTGCCTTTTGGATAGAGGTTGCCGGTTTCAAGCGAGACAATGCGGGTGGGGCCGTTGTCCAGCGGGTTTACGCTTTGGGCGAGGGCGGTGTGCACGGGCGCCAGCGCAGTTGCGCAGAGGGCCGCAGCAAGTTTTGCGCGTCTGGAAGACGGGCGGGGCATAGACGGTTTGGGGCTGGCAGGGTGCAACACGGTGAAATCCAATACATCAAATCTTAAATTTTTTTACCGCAGCGGGTGGGTGGCGCAAAACACTTTTGCGCCACGGGCTTGTGTTTGCCGCAAAATTGCGGGGAGACGTGGCCTTAAAGGCCCAGTTTGTCGCGCATAAACGCCAGCGCCACGCCAAGACCATCCGGCGCAATGCCATGCGCTGTGCCTTTCATAATGTGGGCGTAGACGTCGCTGAAACCCGCCTCTTGTAGGGCTTCTGCCGCTTCGGGCAGGGACTGTGGCGGCACCACATCGTCTTGGTCGCCATGGATCAGCAGAATGGCTGGTTTGCTGATGGCTTCGTCTTTGAGCAGATCTGGCTGTAGCAAGCGTCCGGAGAAGGCGACGATGCCGGCCAAAGCGTCTTCGCGGCGCGGGGCGACATGCAGGCTCATCATGGTACCTTGGGAGAAGCCAAACAGCACCACCTGTTCCGGCAGCAGATCTTCATCAACCATCACCGCATCGAGGAAGGCGTTGAGGTCTTCGACGGCGGCCATCATGCCGCGTTCGCTTTCTTCTTCCGAGGAGCCATCGATCCATGGGATCGGGAACCACTGGCGGCCCATGGGCATGCCGGGGATTTCTTCGGGCGCATCAGGCGCGAGGAAAAGCGTATCTGGCAGGTGTTCGGCCAACGGATCGGCAAGGCCCATCAGATCCGCGCCATTAGCGCCGTAGCCGTGCAGGAAAATCACCGCAGAGCGGGTTTCGCCGGAAGCGGGTTCCTTGCGTTGAGCTTGCAATACACGTGTCATGGAGGGCCCCTTGTATCCTTAAGCTGCGGGTGCAGCAGTCAGGGGCGTGTGTGGCATGTCAGGCGGTCTGTCGCAAGATGTGCGCGGCCGCCTGACGGGATGTGTTGCCGATCAGGCGAAGGCGGCTTCGAGCGCAATTTCGACCATGTCGCCAAAGGTCTTTTCGCGGTCCTCGGACGGCAAGGCCTCGCCGGTCAGCAGGTGGTCGGACACGGTCAGAACCGCCAGAGCGCGGCGTCCGTGGCGGGCGGCGAGGTTGTAGAGCTCGGCCGCTTCCATTTCGACGCCAAGAATGCCGTGGCGGGTCATCTGTTCAGTCAGATCAGGGCGTTCGTCATAGAACACATCGGAGCTGTAGATGCCGCCCACATGGGTGGCGGTGCCTTTGGCTTCGGCTGCGTCGGCCGCGGCGCGCAGCAGGCCGTAGTTGGCACATGGCGCGAAGTTCATTTCTTTGAAGATGCCGCGAGAAGGGGTCGAAAGCGTGGTGGCGGTCATAGCAACAATCACGTCGCGCACTTTGACGCTGTCTTGCATGCCGCCGCAGGAGCCGATGCGGATCAGGGTTTTGGCGCCGTAGTCTTTGATCAGCTCGTTCACGTAGATTGACAGCGAAGGCATGCCCATGCCGGAACCGTGGATGGTGACACGGTTGCCTTTCCACATACCGGTGAAGCCAAGCATACCGCGCACTTCGTTCACCAGTTTCACGTCGGTAAGGAAGGTATCCGCTGCCCATTTGGCGCGGTATGGGTCGCCCGGTAGAAGAACGGTTTCTGCGATGTCTCCGGGTTGGGCTCCGATGTGAACTGTCATGGCAATTCCTTTTTTTGTCTATGTTATGGCAGCGGCGCTTGCGGCCCGCGCAAATGCTTAAGAGTGAATCACTTGCTCAGAATGGTATCGCGAAACAAGTCGGAAATCCGAGAAACATCTGCTGGGAAAAGCAAAAGCCGAAGCAGCGGCATAAACCGCGCTCCGGCTTCAATACGTGGCGCTCTCTTTAAGCGCTTAGATTTCCATCGCGTCAGGCGCAATGCCTGCGGCCAGAGCCTCGTCAAACCATTTGGGTTTGCGGCCTTTGCCGGTCCAGGTTTTGGTTTTGTCTTCAGGGTGTGCGTATTTTGGCACGCCTTTCATCAGGCCACCGCGTTTCTTTCCTGTCACGCTGGCCAGTTCTTCCAGAGAGAAGCCGTATTTTTCGGCCGCTTCTTCGATGGCTTTTAAGGCATCGGTTTTGCGTTGGGCCTCGCGCTTTTCCAGTTGGATATCGATCTGCGCGCGCAGGTCAATTAGGGCTTCGCGGCTCATGTCTTCCAAATTCATTCCGGAGATCCACTCGTCTATTGGGGTCGGCGACGATTTTCACAGCGATTAACCAGGATATGCAAGGCGGAACACTATTTTTGAGGGTTGTTCTGCAAATTATACAACTTAGAAGTGCGGGTAGGGTTTTCCTTACTCGCGCAATCTGCG
This sequence comes from Shimia sp., assembly GCF_049116215.1. Taxonomy (GTDB): domain Bacteria; phylum Pseudomonadota; class Alphaproteobacteria; order Rhodobacterales; family Rhodobacteraceae; genus Shimia. The sequence continues at coordinate 179,584 of NZ_JAGDZB010000005.1, forward strand.
CCGGTCCCATTTTTTGAGACCACGTTCTCGTTAAAAATGCGGTTACTCTGCGGCCACTGAACTGGGATTCGCCAGTGTGACGATGTCGCCCATAATGGTGTTGAGCTCGAAGTCTTTCGGTGTGTAGACCCTTGCTACACCCATGGCACGCAAGCGGTCCGCATCTTCGTCTGGAATGATGCCGCCAACAATCACTGGCGTGTCCCCCAATCCTGCGTCGCGCATCCGGTACATGAGGTCTTCAACCAGCGGGATGTGTGAGCCGGACAGGATCGACAGACCCACGACATGGGCGTCGTCTTCCAGCGCTTTGGTCACGATCTCCTCGGGTGTCAGGCGGATACCGTCGTAGGTGATGTCCATGCCGCAGTCGCGGGCGCGGAAAGCGATTTGCTCGGCACCGTTGGAGTGGCCGTCAAGTCCCGGTTTGCCAATGACAAATTTCAGGCGGCGGCCCAGTTTGTCGGACACGGCGTCCACGGCAGCGCGCAGGTCGTCCAGCCCTTCGGTTTTGTTGGACGGGGCACCGGAGACACCGGTGGGCCCACGGTACTCGCCATGCACAACACGCATTTGTGCGGCCCATTCGCCGGTGGTCACGCCAGCCTTGGCAGCGGCGATGGAAGCGGGCATGACGTTTTTGCCATTGGCCGCAGCGGCACGCAGGACGGCAAGGGCTTTTTCAACAGCGGCGTTGTCGCGCTGGTTGCGCCATTCAGCGAGGCGGGAGTTCTGTTCTTGCTCAACCGCCGGGTCCACCACCATGATGCCCCCGTCGCCGGTCATCAGCGGAGAGGCCTCGCCTTTCTGGAATTTGTTCACGCCCACCACCACGGTCTCACCGGCTTCGATGCGGTTGAGACGTTCGGCGTTGCTGTCCACCAGGCGGGATTTCATATAATCAATCGCGCCAATCGCGCCGCCCATGCTATCCAAATTGGCCAATTCGCTACGCGCGCCGTCTTTTAGCTCTTCAACTTTGGAATCCACTGCCGGGTTTCCGTCAAACAGGTCGTCGTATTCCAGAAGATCGGTTTCAAAGGCCATGATTTGCTGCATCCGCATGGACCATTGCTGATCCCAAGGGCGTGGCAAGCCCAGTGCTTCGTTCCAGGCTGGCAATTGCACGGCGCGGGCGCGGGCCTTTTTGGACAGGGTCACGGCCAGCATTTCAATCAGAATACGGTAGACGTTATTCTCCGGTTGTTGTTCGGTCAGGCCCAGCGAGTTAACTTGCACGCCATAGCGGAAGCGGCGCGATTTGGCATCGGTGACGCCGTAGCGCTCTACCAGAATTTCATCCCAGAGGTCGACAAAAGCGCGCATTTTGCACATCTCGGTGACAAAGCGGATGCCCGCGTTCACAAAGAAAGAAATACGGCCACAAAGGCGCGGGAAGTCTTCTTCGGCCACGCGGGGCTTCAGCGCGTCGAGCACGGCAATTGCGGTGGCCAAGGCAAAGGCCAGTTCCTGCTCTGGTGTCGCGCCCGCCTCTTGCAGGTGGTAGGAACACACGTTCATCGGGTTCCATTTGGGCACGTTGGTGTAGCAGTATTCGGCCACATCCGCGATCATCTTCAAGCTGGGCTCCGGCGGGCAGATATAGGTGCCGCGACTCAGATACTCTTTGATCAAATCGTTTTGCACCGTGCCTTGCAGTTTGGTGACATCGGCGCCTTGCTCCTCGGCGGTGGCGATGTAGAGCGCCAGCAACCAAGGGGCGGTGGCGTTGATCGTCATAGAGGTGTTCATCTGCTCCAGCGGGATCTGGTCAAACAGGGTGCGCATGTCGCCCAAGTGGCAGACCGGCACGCCGACTTTGCCCACTTCGCCGCGCGCCAGGATGTGGTCGCTGTCGTATCCTGTCTGTGTCGGCAGATCGAAAGCCACCGAGAGGCCGGTTTGACCTTTTTCCAGGTTGGAGCGGTAGAGCGCGTTAGACGCCTTGGCGGTGGAGTGACCAGCGTAGGTGCGAATCAACCACGGACGATCCTTGGCAGGTTTATCGGCGGGCTGGTTTTTCTGCGTCTGCGACATGTTTCATTCCTCTGCTGGGGGTCGAGAACCGACCTAGCAACAATCTTTCGTTTGAGCGTATGTACGCGAAACATCCTTTGCAAGTCAATTCGCTGCGTTGCGGCAAAAACGTTCTGTTGGGCGGGGACCACAAGGAGGGCCGTGCGCGAAGTCTATTGCGCCCGCGCGCGCGGTGTAGTCAGAGTCATTTCATGACATCGACGATTGAGCTCCCCCTTTGGCTTTTTGTACTGATCCTGCTGTTTGCGGTGGTCACAGCGGCCAGTCACTTGCTGTTCCCCTCTGTACGCTGGTTCTTCCGGCGGCGGATGGAGCGCGTGGTGGCGCGGTTAAATGAGCGGCTGGAGCGGCCCATTGAGCCGTTCAAGCTGGCGCAGCGCCACGATATGATCGAGCGGTTGATTTACCAGCCCGATGTGACGCGCGCTGTGGCGGAACATGCAGCAGAGGAAGGCATTCCGGAGGCGGTGGCCTTTGAGACCGCGAAACGCTACGCGGGGGAAATTGTGCCTTCGTTTTCGGCCACCATGTATTTTGGCGTGGCGATCAAGATTGCGCGGTTCTTAAGTCGCGCTTTTTATCGTGTGCGCTTGACACATGTGGATGAGGCGGCACTCGATGCGATCCCGCAGGAGAGCACGGTTGTTTATGTGATCAATCACAAGAGCAACATGGACTACGTGCTGGTGACTTATTTGGCCGCGCGACGTGGGGCGCTGTCTTATGCGGTGGGCGAATGGGCGCGGGTTTGGCCGTTGAGCCGGTTGATCAGGGCGATGGGGGCCTACTTTATTCGGCGCAAATCGCGCAATGATCTCTACCGTAAGGTGCTGGCGGGGTATGTGCGCTTGGCCACCGAAGCAGGGGTGGCGCAGGCGATGTTTCCGGAGGGGCGCTTGTCCCTGGATGGGGCGCCGCAGGACCCGAAGCTGGGGCTGATCAAATATATCACCGATGCGTATCAACCGGATGGGCGGGACGTGGTGTTTGTGCCGGTGGCGATCAATTATGACCGGGTGCTGGAAGACCGCATCTTGTTGGAAGCAGCGGCAAGTGGCGGCAAAGGGTTCCGGGCGCGGATTTCGGTGATTGTGGGGTTTTTCTTCAAACAGTTGTTGTTTCGGCTGCGCGGCAAGGTGCATCGCTTTGGCAATGCCACCGTGCGTTTTGGACGGCCCGTCTCGCTCACGGAGTTTGCACGCGGGAGACAGGGGGACTTGGCCAAACCTCTGGGTGTTCAGCTTATGAAGCAGATCAATGGGGTTGTGCCGATCCTGCCTGTGCCGTTGATGTCTGCGATTTTTGAGGCAGCTCAAGGGCCGCAGTCCCGGGAAGATGTCCGTGCGGCTTTTGCGGCGCGTTTGGCAGCCTTACCCGAAGGCCGCGCTCAGTTTATGCGTGATGCACCAGAAGAGGCGATTGAAAGTGCGCTTAAGACTTTGGTGGGGCGTCGGGTGTTGGTCGAAAGTGACGGCGCGTTTTCCGTGAACCGTGCGCAAACAGTGATTTTGCGGTATTATGCCAATTCAATAAGGCATTTGCTTGAGTAAATGTGCACGTGCAGCAATTCATGCTGCGGCTGCTGGGTCATAAAATTACAAAAATTGCAGCTTGAAGGTTGCAATGTTACCTCGCCGCCAATATCACGGTGGCAGGAACGCGATTCTGCATCGCGGCGAAACGACCACTCAGGAGGCGAAAATGGCTCTGGATACTGAAAACGGCATTGCGACCTACGACGCACCACAGAAAGACCTGTACGAAGTGGGCGAAATGCCTCCGATGGGCTATGTCCCAAAACAGATGTACGCGTGGGCGATCCGCCGCGAGCGCCAGGGTGAGCCAAACAAGGCGATGCTGCAGGAAGTTGTGGATGTGCCAACGCTCGACAGCCATGAAGTGCTGGTTCTGGTGATGGCCGCAGGCGTGAACTACAACGGCGTTTGGGCGGGCCTCGGCGTGCCGGTGTCCATGTTTGACGTGCACAAACAACCGTATCACATTGCCGGTTCCGATGCTTCGGGCATCGTTTGGGCCGTGGGTGACAAGGTGAAGCGCTGGAAAGTGGGCGATGAAGTTGTGATCCACTGCAACCAGGATGACGGCGACGACGAGCACTGCAACGGCGGCGATCCGATGTTCTCCGACAGCCAGCGCATCTGGGGTTATGAAACCCCTGACGGATCCTTCTCTCAGTTCACCCGTGTGCAGGCGCAGCAGCTGATGCCACGTCCCAAGCACCTGAGCTGGGAAGAGAGCGCGTGTTACACGCTGACGCTGGCAACCGCCTACCGGATGTTGTTTGGCCACGAGCCACATGATCTGAAGCCGGGCCAGAACGTACTGGTATGGGGTGCGTCCGGTGGTCTGGGCTCTTATGCGATCCAGCTGATCAACACCGCCGGTGCCAATGCGATTGGCGTGATTTCGGACGAGAGCAAGCGTGACTTTGTCATGGGGCTTGGCGCGAAAGGCGTGATCAACCGCAACGACTTCAACTGTTGGGGCCAACTGCCCACAGTGAACACGCCGGAGTACAATGACTGGCTGAAAGAGGCACGCAAATTTGGCAAGGCGATCTGGGAGATCACCGGCAAAGGCGTGAACGTGGACATGGTGTTTGAGCACCCAGGTCAGGCGACATTCCCGGTGTCCACCTTGGTGGTAAAAAAAGGCGGTATGGTTGTGATTTGCGCCGGTACCTCCGGTTTCAACTGTACCTTCGACGTGCGCTATATGTGGATGCACCAGAAGCGTTTGCAGGGCTCTCACTTTGCCCACCTGAAGCAGGCCGCGGCCGCCAACCAGCTGATGGTGGAACGTCGTCTGGACCCTTGCATGTCTGAGGTGTTCCCATGGGCTGAGCTGCCCGACGCGCACATGAAGATGCTGCGGAACGAGCACAAGCCGGGCAACATGTCGGTGCTGGTGCAGGCGCCAAAGACCGGCCTGCGCACGCTGGAAGATGTGCTCGACGCGGGCAAATGACACTCACGGATCGAAAAACGGTTTCCCCCCGTTTTCCTCCAGCCCTCGGAACCGTATGGTTTCGGGGGTCTTTTTTTGTTGGGGGCCAAACTTTAGTTCAGCATTGCTAGATTGACCTTGTTTGGTCTTTCTACAGCCGTCTGTGGCACTGCCAGACTAGAAAGCATTTTGTATTCTCAGAGCCATGTTGTCCATGTCCGAAAAGCTCAGAATAGAAAAGTGGTAGGCGGCAAACGTTAACGTTGCGCCCATCATAAAGAACAATGGGGTGCGCCAGGCGACTCGTCTTTGTTGAAGCAGAATGGCGACGGGCCTTTGTATCGCCGCGAACAGTTGGAGAAAAACCAACAGGAGACAGTACTTCGCGAAGAGCTGTAGAACTTGCGAGTTAAACTCGGCGGCCCTCACGGACAGCCCGAAGTAAGAGACCGTTGCGATGCCTAAGAGCAAGCCAACGGCGCTATCGGAGTATTTTCTGCGTTCAATGCGGCGCGCGATACTTTCTGGAGACATCTCGCTTGGATTGAGTTTCTTCTTGGATATCCGATAAATTGCGTAGGCTTCGATGACCGTGAAAATGGATATGATGGGGAGACAAATCAAAATGGCGGTAGAAAAGCTAGAGAACGTGGCCTCTGCGATGTTCTTGGGAAGGGCGTTTTCCAGTGCGAAGATGGTGTCTAGTTTGTTGGCAATGGCGAACAACAATGGCGCCAGGCAATTCACGTATAGACCTAAGCCAACGATGTCGGTCCTGCGCGGCTTATATTTGAACGCGGTATCAGCTTGCGGCGTCTCTGGGGCATTTGCTTTGATACGTTCAATGCGCGATGAAAAATCGGTGTGAGACATGAAATAGCTCCTTGAGCTTTGTTTAAGCGCGAACCTTCCTCAGGGATAGCAATTTTAAGGAGAATTCGTGTGCAATCGCGACCTGTGGGGTATTCGCAATAGTCGTGCCGCGAAACAAACCCGCTGGCCCCCAATCGTCGCCCGCTATAGGGTCGCGCCATGAGCAGTACCTCCATCACATTCAGCCACGATCAGGCCGAGGCCTTTGACAATATCTCCTCTTTGCTCAAAGGGCTGGGGGTGGATTTGGACGAGGGGCTGTTGACCCCTGCTGTCGAAGGCAAGCAGGCGATTGCTGCGGTGACCGGAAAGGCTGGTTCGGGCAAGACGTTGTTGCTTTCGGAGATGGTGAAGGCCTTGGAGGGGGCCGGGGTGGATATTGTCTCCGGCGACTATGAAGGCAAGCGCAAGAAGGATCACCGCACGCTGGCGATTTTGGCACCAACCAACAAGGCGGCCAGCGTGTTGCGGATGCGCGGTGTGCCCGCGACGACCATTCACCGGATCATTTATACGCCGGTGTATGATCCGGAATACGAGAAAATTGCGGAGTGGCTGGCCGACAAAGGCGAGCGTCCCGAAATTGAGGGGCTCACGGATGAGGCGCTGGATCGGGCGTTGGAGTTTTACAAACTGCACAAATCCATTCCGGGCGCTTTGGCGGCGGCTGGGCTGCGGGGTAGTGATTTTATCACCGGCTGGAAGCGGCGGGATGATCCTCTGGACATCGGGTTTATCGACGAAAGCTCGATGCTGGATGACAAGCAGTTTGAGGATTTGAAAGAGATTTTCAGCACTCTGGTGCTGTTTGGCGATCCTGCGCAGTTGGCACCGGTGAACCAGTCAGGCGCAATGGTGTTTGATAAGCTGCCTGCTCCTGCAGTCTATAATCTGGAGCGAATTCACCGCCAGGATGCGGACAACCCAATTTTGGATTTGGCCCATGCTTTGGCCGATCCGCAGCTGGGGTTTCAGGATTTTGAGCGCATGGTGGAAGAGTCTGCGCGCAAAGATGATCGTGTGGTTTTGGCGCAGCGGGTTGAGGTCGATCTGATGGCGCGCTCGCCGGTGTTGGTGTGGCGCAACGCCACCCGAATCCGGCTGATTAACGCATTTCGCAGGGTGCATGGCGCGCCTGAGGATGAGCTGCTGGAAGGTGAGCCGCTGATCTGTGACGGGATTGAGCTGCCGATGAAGCATCGCAAGAAGCGGCTGGATCTGGAGGCGCGGGGGCTCATTAAGGGTGCGCAGGTGATTTACCTTGGGCCGGGGCGCAAGCCGGGGTTCTCGAGGTTGCATGTGATGGGCGCGGAAGACCCGCGCGTGTCGGCGGCCTCGATTGTGAAGATTGAGATGCCGGATGAGGAAGAGCCGTTTATTCCCTATGCCGCGCGTATGGGGGCGACATTCTTGCACGGCGCGGCGGTGACCATTCACAAGGCGCAGGGGTCCCAGTGGGAAAACGTGCAGGTGTTTGCGCCGGACCTGTTTGTTGCGGCGCGGATGAACCGGCAGGAGGCGGGGCAGCCGTTGTGGAAGCGGCTGGCTTATGTGGCGATCACGCGGGCCAGCGAGCGACTACATTGGGTGGTGCGCAATCGACTAGCAAAGCCATCGGGGCCGCTGGACGTGAGTGATTTGACGGTGGCGCCTGCGCCGCTGGAGTTGATGGCGCAGGAGGAAAACGCGTGAAAAGCATCATTGTGACCGGCGCGAGCCAGGGGATTGGCAAAGCCACAGCGGTGGCGTTTTTGGAAGCCGGTTGGCGTGTTGGTGTGTTGGCGCGCAGCGAGGAAAAGCTGCAGGCGATTGCCGATGACTATGTGAACGCGGTTCCCTTGGTGGCGGATGTGACCGATGCGGCGGCGATGGAGAGCGCCTTTGCACGGTTTGTGGCGCGGGCAGAGCGGCTGGATGCATTGTTCAACAATGCCGGTATGTTTGGGCCTGCGGGGTCAATTGATGAGATTGATCTGGGTGGCTTTGATCAGGTGCTCGATGTGAACGTGCGCGGCATGTTTATCGCGGCCAAGCTGGCCTACGCGCAGATGCGGCGTCAGGTGCCGCAGGGTGGGCGGATCATCAACAACGGATCGCTGAGCGCGCATGTGCCGCGCGAAGGCTCGGTGTGCTACACGCTCACAAAGCATGCAGTGACGGGGCTGACGCGGACGTTGTCGCTGGACGGGCGGCCGTATGACATCGCCTGCGGTCAGATCGACATTGGCAACGCGGAAACTGACATGGTGGCCGGGTTGAATGCAGCTCTGGTGGCTGATGGCAAAGCCCCCAATGCCACGATGGATGTGCAGGACGCGGCGCGGTCGGTGCTGCATATGGCGGAGATGCCGCTCAATGCTAATGTGCAGTTCATGACAGTGATGGCAACCAAAATGCCTTACATCGGGCGCGGCTAAGCACCTTTCGGAAAAGAGAAAACCCTCGACCAGGGGGCGGTCGAGGGCCAAAGTTTTGGTTCTATAAAAGAGATCTATAAAAAGGTCTTTAGGTAGTCAGAATTTGTGTAGTTGTTATCCAATGAGGCCGCCGTCTGTGCGACGTACCGCGAAAACACCAGACCGTGGCACGGAGGTGCCGCCATCCGGGAAGTGGGAGTTGCCTTTTTCGCCCGGGTGCTGAATGCCGACAAACATGGTGCGGCGATCCGGGGACCAGCAAACTCCGGTGACTTCACATTCTTTGGGGCCAACCAGGAAGCGGCGGATTTCACCGGTGACGGTGTCGCCCGCAAGCATCTGGTTGTTGCCCATGCCCGCAAAGTCGCCTTCGTTAGAATATTTGCCGTCGGTCTGGATCCACAACAGGCCGGTGCTGTCAAAGGCCATGCCGTCCGGGGAATTGAACATATTTCCGGCATTGATGTTCTCGCTGCCTGCATATGCATCATCATGTACATCCGGGTTCCCGGCCAGTGCGAAGAGGTTCCAGCTAAACCCGTTTGCGCTGTGGTCTTCGTTGTCCGGCATCCAGCGGGCGATCTGGCCGTAGTGATTTTCGACACGTGGGTTTGGACCGTTGGCTGATGTGTCATCGCCGCCAGCGTTTGGCTTTTTGCCGCGGTTCTTGTTGTTGGTGAGCGCAACATAGGCTTCGGCCTTGGTTGGGTTCACCGCCACCCATTCTGGGCGGTCCATCGTGGTCGCGCCAACTTTGGACGCGGCCAGACGGGTATGGATGCGGATCTCTGCGTCGCTCATCCCGGTGGTGTCGGGCGTCAGGGCCAGCCACTCGCCGCGCATGTCATCAAAGAATTTGGCCACAAACAGGTCGCCACTTTCCAATAGATCGCTGTTGTCGCCGGTGGCGGAGTAGGTGCCGTGTGACACAAACTTGTAAAGGAACTCGCCGCGCTCATCGTCGCCGAGGTAAACAACCGCTTTGCCGTTGGGCGCCAGAACCACCGCGGCGTTTTCGTGTTTGAAACGGCCCAGGGCGGTGCGTTTCTTGGGCGTTGAGGTTGGGTCAAACGGGTCGATCTCGACCACATAGCCTGCGCGGTTTGGCTCATTTGGGTTTTTGGAGACGTCAAAGCGCGCTTCCACTTTGGCCCAGCCGTAGCCCCAATCTTTGGAGGATACACCGTAGCGCTTGAGTTCTGCGGAGACCTCATGGGCTTCATCTTCAGCAGAGAAATAACCGTTAAAGTTTTCTTCGCAGGTCAGGTAAGTGCCCCACGGGGTTTCGCCGTTGCCGCAGTTGTTCCAGGTGCCTTTGGTGGTGGTGCCAGTTGGGTCTGCGTCGGTTTTCAGCAGGGCGTGGCCAGCGGCCGGGCCGGTTAGGTCCATATCGGTTTGTGGCGTGATGCGGCGGTTCAGGTCGCTGTCGACCACCACCTGCCAGTTGCCACTCTCGTCGCGGGCCACTTCGAAGACGGACACGCCGTGGGCGTTCATGCCCTTTTGCACGTCGTCGTCAGAGACCCATTTGCCATCGGGGTTGTTGCCCCAGAGGATCTTGCGGTTGGTGTATTCGTTGTTGATGGCCATGACGGTGCGGCCATCTTTGGTGAAGATCGACATGCCGTCGTTGTTGTCGCCAAAGGCGCGCGCCTGAGAGGCGGCGGTGCCGCGGGTGGCTTCGTCAAAAGCCGGGGCGTCGGAGAAGAGCGGATCGCCCCAGGTCACAACTTGGTCCCACTCAAAGCCGTCTGGCACGGTGATGGTGTCCTCCGTGTTGGCCGCAACCTGGGTGAAGCCAAAACGGTCCCCTTCGGCCACAGCGTCGCGGGTGAGGGCGGTGGTGCCAACCAGGAAGGAGCCGAGGCCAAAGGTCATCACACCGCCCAGGAAACCACGGCGGGACAGGGCGGTTTCCACCACTTGGTCAAAGTCGGTTTCTTCCGCGCGGGGCGAGATCAGCTCGTCGATTTCGTCAAATGACAGGTCGTCGGTTTGGTGGTCAGAGGGCATTCCTGGCTCCGTAGGCTTGGATCGTTGGATGATGCCAAGACTAGGAGGCCGCTGATTCAGATTCGTGACAAGTTGTTTGCAGTATTGTGACGTGGCTTGGCGAAGGGATGCCGGAACAGAGGCGGCCTAAGCGGGGTCCTCGGACGGGGCGTCCGCCTGTTGACGCAGGGCTTCCTGATGCAGGACTTGAGAGACCTCATGGCCGCTGCTGTCCGGGGTGAGTAGTGCCGTTTGCGCCGCTCGCGCGATCCGCGAATACCCCATTGACCAACTGCCAAAGCGGCGCTGATCAGTGTTGCCAGATTGCAGGAGGTGAAATTCGGTGTGGCGCGTGTCTTTGGCGATACGATCCAGCAAGGCATCAATGTGATGACTGGGACCCTCCAGGTACTGGTAATAATGCTGTGCGCTGCGATGCAGGAAACCGGTGACGTCATGGGCTGCGTTGAAGGCAACTGCCGTACGCAGAATCTCCATGTCGATATCCTCGAAGGGCTTTGACAGGGAACGACTGTTATAGATCATAAACTTCACCAGTTACCTCCTACTGAACCGGGGGATCGTAAGATAAACGTGGTTAACAAGATGTTACCGCGGGCGCTTGGGCGGCGGTTAGGCCGCCTCTGCGAGTAGTGCTTCGAGTTGCAAGGGGCGGCTGTACATTTGCAGGCTGCCGTCACAGTGACGGGGCCATTCAGCGGCGTGCCGGTCGCGGTAGAGTTCGACGCCGTTGCCGTCGGGATCGTTGAAGTAGATGGCTTCGGATACGCCGTGATCTGATGCGCCCAGTACGGGATAGCCAGCGTCAATGACCCGTTGCACAGCGGTCGCGAGATCCGCGCGGGACGGGTAGAGGATGGCGGTATGAAACAGGCCGGTGTGGTGTTCCGGCGCGGGGCCGCTGCCTTTGCTGCGCCAGGTATTGAGGCCGATATGGTGGTGATAGCCGTCCGATCCGAGGAAGGCGGCGTCATTGCCGAGGCGGCTTTGTACCTCAAAGCCCAGGACATCTGCATAAAACGCTATTGCGCGGTCAAGGTCTGCGACTTTCAGATGCACATGGCCGATGCGGGCGGAAGGGGCGTAGGGCGCGGTCATGAGAGGTCTCCTTTGCTGAGAACAAAGGTAGGCGCGGGGCTAAGTGCTGAAAACTTGCGATTTGGCGCGGACAGTGTGCGAAAATGCGGAGGGCGAGCAGATGTAAGCCTGCTACTTGCAGGGCAGCGGAGCCACCATCCGTCCATTGGGTAGAGGTTTTGACGGGGTGTGGCAGGAGATGCGGCCGACGCCGTCGCGCCAAAAGTAGTTTGGGTCGATATGGCACGTGGGCCAATCGTTGCAGCGTCGCACGGCAAAGTGCACGTGGGGAGTGTCACCGATGCTGGGGCGGTTGGCTTTTTGCACGTGCCCGACAAGTTGCCCGGCGGAGACTTTTTGCCCTTTGCGCAGTCCTTGAATGGGCACAATGTGCACCATTTCCACGAAGATACGTTGTTTGCTTTTGCCGGGCGACGGGCGCAAGGAGAAGTTGGATGTGATGCCGACCACACCGCCCCAGGAGGCGTTGTCTTGTTCAATGAAGCGAATTTTGCCGTCCAATGGTGCAATGACGGGTGTCCCCGCGCGCCTGCAGAAGTCCATGCCTTCGTGGCTGGTGATGGTGCGGGCGGGTTCGACCACGTGATACGGTGCCCCATTGCGGAGGCGCGATTTGCCGTAGTCGAGACAGAGGCCAGCTTTGCGTTTGAAGCCACGTGCCACGCCAAACACAACGGGTTTGCCGTTGGGGGACACCAGAGCGGTCTCTTGGGCTGCAATTGGGGGGCTGGAGATAAGCGCGGCTCCCAGAACCGCGGCCGTACATACTCTCTTCAATGAGACAAACCAAACCATGGCTTATGGTTGAGCAGATGGTAGGGTCTGTCAAGATGGGAGCCGGATGTGGCGGATCATCCAGATAAGTAGGATAATTGTAGTGGCGATAGAAGTTCCAAGGCTTGAAACAGATCGGTTGATATTGCGCGGGCACGCGCTGGCGGATTTTGAGGACAGCGCTGCAATGTGGGCTGATCCGGAGGTTGTGGCGCGGATTTCGGGCGTGCCGTCGACAGCGTCAGAGTCGTGGTCACGACTGTTGCGCTACATCGGGCATTGGCAGGCGCTGGGCTATGGCTACTGGGTGCTGGAAAGCAAAGTGGACGGCACTTTTGTGGGCGAGGCCGGGTTGGCGGACTATCATCGAGATTCCCAGCCGAGTGTGCATGGCAAGCCTGAAGCTGGTTGGGCGTTGAAGACCTCGGCTCAGGGGCAGGGGCTGGCAACGGAGGCCGTGACGGCGGTGATGGCCTGGGCGGATGATGTGCTCGCCAAGGAGTTTCCTATGTCCTGCGCGATCTTTGATCCGGGGCATGCGGGCTCTGTTCGGGTTGCCGAGAAGGTTGGGTTTGGCAATCCGGTGATGGGTTTGTTTAAAGGTCACGAGGCGTTGTTTTTGGAGCGTGCGTTGGGGACGTGACGGGGGCTCAACAAAAAAAGCCCCGCCAGAGGCGGGGCTGATTGATTTTTGCGGTGTGAGAGGCTTAAGCGCCGACCATGCCGACAATTTCGTAGGTCTTTTTCAGAATCGGCGCGGCGATTTCGCGGGCCTGTGCTGCGCCGTGGGCGAGGATCTTGTCGATCTCGTCCTGATGCTCCATCAGGCGGGCCATTTCCGTGCTGATCGGGGACAGTTTGGACACCGCGAGGTCAGAGAGCATCGGCTTGAACTCGGAGAACTGCTTGCCGCCGACGTCCGCCAGAACCTGATCCACAGTCAGACCGGAAAGACCTGCATAGATGTTGACCAGATTGCGGGCTTCTGGACGCTCTTCCAGACCTTTGGCCTCGGACGGAAGCGCCTCCGGATCGGTTTTGGCCTTGCGGATCTTCTTGGCGATGGTGTCCGCGTCGTCGGTCATGTTGATGCGCGACGCATCAGACGGGTCGGACTTGGACATCTTTTTGGTGCCATCGCGGAAGGACATCACACGGGTGGCAGCGCCTTCGATCACCGGTTCAGTGATGGGGAAGAAGTCGACGCCGAAGTCGTGGTTGAACTTGGTCGCCACGTCACGGGTCAGCTCGAGGTGTTGCTTCTGGTCTTCACCAACAGGCACGTGCGTGGCGTGATAGATCAAGATATCTGCAGCCATGAGAGCAGGATACGCCAAAAGGCCAAGTGAGGCATTCTGCTGATTTTTGCCAGCTTTGTCTTTCCATTGGGTCATGCGCTGCATCCAGCCCATGCGGGCGACGCAGTTAAAAATCCAGGCGAGTTGAGTGTGTTCGGCCACTGCTGATTGGTTGAACAAGATTGATTTCTTTGGATCGATGCCTGCAGCAATAAAACCGGCGCAGAGTTCGCGGGTGGCGCGTTGCAGCTTGGCAGGGTCTTGCCAGACTGTGATGGCGTGCAGGTCAACCATACAGAACACGGTTTCATGGGTACCGGCCTCTTGCATGTCGACAAAGCGCTTCATCGCGCCGAGGTAATTGCCCAGCGTCAGACCGCCCGAGGGTTGAATCCCGGAAAAGACGCGTGGGGTAAAGGTGGAGGACGTTTGGACCGCCTCGTTCATTGGAAATACTCCATCTGGATTTGTTAGCCTGCTTGGCTTATCTCCGAGGCCAAACACCGTCAAGCAGGACGGGTAAGGAGTACAGGCATGTCGCACCCAGATGATCAAAGCCCCGTGAACCCGTTGCCGCCGGTGGTGACGGCGTTGTTTTTGCTATTGGTCGGGGTTGAGGCGGCACTTTGGCTCGGCTCCAAAGGGATTGTGGGTGGTCCTACGGCGGTGGGGTGGCGGCTTGACGCTATCCAACGCTACGCGTTTTCACCTGATATCTTTGATTGGATGGTGAGCAATGGGCAGTTTCCGGCGGAGCATATGATCCGTTTTGTGAGCTATCTGTTTGTGCATTACAGCTTTACCCATGCGCTGTTTGGCGGTGTGTTGCTGTTGGCGATGGGCAAGATGGTGGGAGAGGTGTTCTCTGGCTGGGCCACACTGGCGATTTTTGTGGTGTCCGGCGCTGTGGGTGCACTGGGCTATGCGGTGATTTTGGATGCCTCCACACCGTTGCTGGGCAACTATCCTGGCGTATACGGCCTGATCGGGGCGTTTACGTTTTTGCTGTGGACCAGCCTAGGGGCGGTGGGTGAACCACAAGTCCGCGCGTTTTCACTGATTGGCATGCTGGTCGCCATTCAGTTGGGTTTTAGCTTGGTTTTTGGTGGTGGTCCGGATTGGGTGGCCGATGTGATCGGCTTTGGCGCAGGGTTTTTGATGTCCTTTGCGCTGATCCCCGGAGGGTGGCAGCGGATCCGCGAAAAGATCCGCCGCCAGTGATTGAGACGCTTAGGCGGCGTCTTCTTGTGGGGCGTCCGCGTTGTTGGCGCTGCGCACGGCAAAGGCCAGCGCGATGGCGCTGATGCCGTTGGACAGAAGCTCGATGGCGAGCAACACACCCAGCAGCACGGCTGCGGATTGCGGGAAGTTGTTCAGCACCATCAGGCCCAAGATAACCGAGACCAGACCGGACAGAAGCAAGGCCCAACGGGCGCTGCCTTCGAAGTTGGAAAAGCCAAACACGCCTTTGAACACGCCGGACACAAGGAAGAGAATACCGGCGGCGAAGGTCAAGGACAGCAGGCCCTGAAGCGGTTGTGCGATGATGTGCACACCAATGACCAGAGCCAATAGGCCCAGTATCACGCCTGCGATTTTTGCGCCTGTGGACGGCGCGCTAAAGGCGGCAAAGGTTTGAAATGCGCCTAGGAAAAGAAAGCTCCAGCCAGCAAAGACTGTGGCGGTCATTGAGGCGGCGAACGGGTTGGCCAGCGCCAGAACACCCAAGACCACGGCAAGGATGCCGACGATCAACATTACGATCCAATTATTCATGTCTCACTCCCGAGATTAAAGAATGCCCAAGGTTAACGGCACATTAGGGTGCAGGAGCAACCGGTTTCTGAGTCTATTTGTCGGCCTGTGCCCGCTCAACCACGGCGGGCAGCGGCTTTTAGTTCGCTGGGAACATAGGCGCCGATGAGGCGGCCAACGGCAAAATACACAACCGCGCCGAGCGTGAGCAGGATCAGCAAAGCCACGTAGCGCCAGCCGGGCAAGCCGAACCACGGCACCAGAATGACCCAGGTTACCCAGAGCGCCCCCCCCATGGCGGCAGACGCCAGACTGATGCGCCAGAGGCGTTTGCGCAGACGGGTGTCAAATTTGGCCACTTGGCCGTAGCCGCGCGCGCCAAAGCCCAGTTGGGCAACCATGATCCAAGCGGAGACGGTGGCGGCAATGGCGGGGGCCATCCATTGGATGTAGGGCGCCAAACCAAAGGCCAGCGCGGCGTTCACCACCATGGCCCAAACGGCGTAGTGGAACGGGCGTTTGGTGTCTTCGCGGGCAAAGTAGAGTGGTTGCAGAAGTTTTTGCAGCACGAAAGCTGGCAGACCAAGCGCGTAGATTGCCAGGGCGACAGAAATGGCGGCAACGTCATCCGAGCCGGTGGCGCCGCGTTCGTAAAGAACGGAGACAATCGGCAGGGGGATTACTAAAAACGCCACGGCGCAGGGGATGGTCAAGAACATGGCGAACTCGCTGGCGCGCGAGAAGGCGTTTTGAGCCCCGGATTGGTCATCTGCTTTTAGACGGCGCGAGAGGTCCGGTAGGAGGACAATACCGATGGCGATGCCAATCACACCAAGGGGCAGTTGGTAGAGGCGGTCGGCGGCGTACAGCCAGCTCACGGCGCCTTCGGTGTTGGAGGCCACGATTTGTCCAACCACAAGGTTGATCTGCATGACGCCGGAAGCCAGAGCAGCTGGGACGGCGACGCGGACCATGCGGGCCATGTCCAGCGTCCATTTGGGCAGGCGCAGGGAGATACGCAAACCGGCGCGACGGGTGGCAATCCAAACCAGGCCCAACTGTGCAACCCCGGCGACAGGAATGGTCCAGATCAGCCAGGTGATGACAGGGCCACCGGAGAGGTGGCCAAATATCAGCGCTGGAATAATCAGGATGTTGAGCAGCACCGGGGCGGCAGCTGCGGCAGCAAAGCGGCCCGTGGCGTTGAGCACGCCGGAGAACAGGGCGGCCAACGACATGAAAAAGATGTAGGGAAACACAATGCGGCCATAGCCGACTGTCAGGTCAAAGCGCGCGTCCCCGGCAAAGCCTTCCGCTGTGAGCCAGACAAGCGCAGGCATGAAGATCATACCCAGTGCGGTGAGTGTCATTACAGCGACAAATAACAGGCTGAGGGCTTCGCTGGCAAAATGTTCCGCGTCTTCCTCGCCCTCTAGTTTCTTGGAGAACATCGGCACAAAAGCGGCGTTAAACGCGCCTTCGGCAAAGAAACGGCGGAACATATTGGGTAAGCGGAAAGCAGCGACAAAGGCGTCCAGCAAAGGGCCAGGGCCAATGAAGCTCAGCAACAGGATTTCGCGGACAAAGCCAAGCACACGGCTGAGCAGGGTCCAGAAGCCAACAGTTAGAAAGCCGCGCATCAGGCGGATAGGTTTCATGCGTTGGCCCTTTCGGCGCCTTTTTCGATGGCTTCGCGCAATTTCTTTTCGAGAGTCTTCTGTTTGCTGTCGGCATGGAACTTCAGGCCAAACATGTCTTTGACGTAGAAGGTATCCACCACCTGTTCGCCAAAGGTCGCGATCACGGCGGAGGCGATATAGACGTTGCTGTTGGCAAGCGTGCGGGTGAGGTCAAACAAAAGGCCCGGACGGTCGCGGGTGTCGACCTCAATAATTGTGTAGATTTCGGAGCCTTCGTTATCAAACAGGATGGTGGTGGGCACTTTGAAGGCGCGTTCACGTTTCTTGATCACATCGCGGGATCTGATGGCCTCGGTGGTGACCACCTCACCGGCCAAGGTACGTTCGATCATTTTACGCAGGCGGGGCAGGCGGGCGGCCTCATAAGGCGCGTCATCTGAATCTTGTATCCAGAAGGCAGCGGTGGCGTAGCCGTCTTTGGACGTGAAGGTACGGGCATCAACGATGTTGGCCCCCACGAGAGCCAGCGCGCCACACATACGGGAGAAGATGCCGGGGTGATCGGCCATGGCAAAACACACGCGCGTAGCGTCGCGGTCTTCGTCCGGGTGCAGGTCGATACGGATTTCGTCGTCCGGAATGTCGCGCAACAGATCGGCGAAGACTTTGTGTGCGGTGATGTGCAGACCTTGCCAATACGGCTCATAATGGCGGGCGGTCTCTTTTTTGAGGTCCTTGCTGGGCCAGTCGCACAGCTCTTCACGCAGAAGTTTTTTGGCCTTGGTGCCGCGGTTTTCGCGGGTGATGGCTTCCATGCCGTCTTCGAGCACAAGCTTGGTCTGTCCGTAAAGCGCGCGCAGCAGCACGGCTTTCCAGTTGTTCCAGGTGTCCGGCCCCACGCCGCGAATGTCGCAGACGGTCAGGATGGTCAGCAGGTTGAGGCGGTCCACGGTTTTCACGGCTTTGGCAAAGTCGCGCACGGTGCGCGGGTCAGCGATGTCGCGTTTCTGCGCGGTGTCTGACATCAGCAGGTGATAACGCACCAGCCATTCTACGGTTTCGCTGTCGGCTTTGTTGAGGCCGAGGTTGGGCGCGACCTTACGGGCGATTTGGGCGCCAAGCACCGAGTGGTCGATGTCGCGCCCCTTGCCGATGTCGTGCAGCAACATGGCAACCATGAGGGCCTTCCGGTTGATACCGCTGGAGGCAAGGATTTCGGAGCTAAGAGGCAGCTCCTCCTCAAGGTCCTTGCGCTCGATGTCCATGAAATTGGAGATCACCTGGATGGTGTGCTCATCCACCGTGTAGGAGTGGTACATGTTGAACTGCATCATCGCGACGATGGGTTCAAACTCCGGAATGAAAGCTGAGAGCACGCCCAGCTCATTCATCCGGCGCAACGCACGTTCGGGGTTTCCGTGCTTGAGCAGCAGATCGAGGAACAGGCGACGGGCTTCTTTGTTGGCACGGAAATCGTCGTCAATCAAATCCAGGTTAGCGGTGACCAGACGCATTGCGTCCGGGTGGATCAACATGCCGGTGCGCAGGCCTTCTTCGAACAGGCGCAACAGGTTAAGCGGGTCTTCGAGAAAGACTTTTTCATCCGCCACGTCGAGCCGGTTGTGCACCATTTTGTAGCCCGGTTTCATGCGCGGGCGGCGGCGGAAAATGCGCTCCAGAAGCGGTTCCGCTTTGGCGTGGTTGGCTTCGAGCTTGGTCAATAGAATGCGGGTCAGATCCCCCACGGCCGTGGCCTGACGGAAGAACTCCTGCATGAAGTGCTCAACCCCGCGGCGGCCACCTTTGTCGGAGTAGCCCATCTGATCGGCGATCTCGACCTGCACGTCAAATGTGAGCTGTTCCATAGGGCGACCGGCGGTCAGATGCAGGTGACCACGCACCGCCCAGAGGAAGTTTTCTGCTTCTATGAAGCGTTCCAGTTCGTCTTGCGCCAAGACCTCTTTCTCAACAAGTTCAGAGACTTCGGAGACATGGTACACGTATTTCGCAATCCAAAAGAGGGATTGCAGGTCACGTAGGCCCCCTTTGCCTTCTTTGACATTGGGCTCCACAACGTAGCGTTGGCCTTGCTTGTTGTGGCGTTCATCCCGTTCGTTGAGCTTGGCTTCGATGAATTCTTGCTCGGTGCCTTTGAAGAGTTCCTCTTCGAGGCGGGTATTGAGCTCCTCATCCAAGGGCTCGTGACCGCGCAGGAAACGGTTTTCCAGAAGGGCGGTGCGGATGGTGAAGTCTTCACGCCCCAAACGCAGGCAGTCTTTAACGGTGCGCGAGCTGTGGCCAACTTTCAGGCGCAGGTCCCAGAGGAGATAGAGCATGGATTCAATCACGCTCTCCGCCCATGGGGTGATTTTGTAAGGCGTCAAAAACAGCAGGTCGACGTCGGATTGCGGGGCCATTTCGCCACGGCCATAGCCGCCTACGGCAAAGAGAGCGATGCGTTCGGCTTCGGTGGGCGTGGCCAGAGGATAGAACCTGACAGTGGCGACATGAAATGCGCAGCTGACCAGGCAATCGGTCAGCCAGGTGTAAGAGCGCGTCATCGCGCGGGCCGCACGCGGCTGTTCCCGGAAAGACGCCGCAATCTGGGCCATGGCGGCTTTGCGCCGGGCCATAAGAAGAGGCACAATTTCCTTGCGCAGATCGCTTTCCTTGCCGTCCTTTTTGAGGATTTCGGCAAGTTCAGCCGTCACTTCGGCGCAATTGAAAATTTCGTCAGCAGAGCAGATCAGCCCCGCGCTGGGCGGGGCTGGAAAGATTGCGCCAGCCTTAGCTGCCAGCGCCTCCAAATCGGGTTGGGGCAGGGTCAATGATTACCACCTTTTTGTCGCGGATTGTGGCTACGGCCAGCCCGCGTTCGTTTGTGCCGTCTGTGCGCAGGCGGAAGATGCCGTTCACACCCTGGAAGCCCGCGCCTTGTGTCAATGCGCCTGTTGTCAGTGCATCAGATTTGCCTTGTTTGACCAGCGCGCCGATTGCCGCAATGCCGTCATATGCCAGACCGCCGATAGAGTGGGGCAGGCCACCGTAAGCTTGCGCATAACGGGTTTGGAATTGGTTGGTGAGGGTTGGGTCCGGCATGGTGTACCAGCCGCCTTGCACACCCGGCAGTTCCAGCGTTTGAGCCGGAATGTCCCAACGCGTCAGGCCCATGTATTGGATGGTGGCCGGGCTCAGGCCCGCTTCTGGCAGAAGCTGGGTCAGCAGCGGCAGTGCACCGGAGGTGTTGGCGGTGAGAAACAGGGTGTCAGCGCTGTTTTGGTCCGCGTTCAGCTTGATTTGGCTGACAGCGGCAATCACGCCTTCCTGTGAAAACTCATAGCCCACCGCACCGGCGTTGTTTGCGCCTTTGCGGGTGATGGCGTTGGCGATGGCGGTGTTGCCCAGAAGGCCAGCCGAATTGTTGGCGTGCACCGTCATGATGTTGTTTTTGCCCTGACCTTTGGCAAAGGCGACCAGTCGATCGGCGGTGTTGTCAAATGTTGGCCCAAGCACAAACAAGTTGCCGCCGGCGATGGTGGTGTTGTTGGAGAAGGACAGCACGTTCACGTTGCGGGCTGCCACGGCTGTGGCGGCGGCGTTGGCGGCTTCGCCAAACACCGGACCAAGAATGATTTTTGCACCTTCGTTCACAGCTTGCACCGCGGCGGCCTGTGCCGTGTTCGGGTTGCCAGCCGTTGGATAGACGCGCAGATCAATTTTCACGCCGTCAAGATCAGCAATGGCCAGTTTGGCTGCGTTCTCAAGGCTTTGCGCCAGCAGGGCATCACCGGAGTTGCTGGAGCCTTTGGGCACCAAAAGTGCCACAGGCACCGGGGCGGAGGCGTCAATTTTCGGACCGGAGCTTCCGGTGGTTTCCACACATGAGACCAGCGCCAGCGTGGACAGTCCTGCGACCGCCCCTTTCACAAAGCGGTGGGCGGGTTTAAGAAAAGACAACATAGGTAAGCTCCACTCCCGTTGGGGTCACGCCCGTGATTGAGGTCCGGCCGCGTTGCTGCCGAATAATAAACGAGTGAAAAGGCGGGTCCAGCTATGAATCACCAGACCGTGAAATTGCAGCCCGGTTTGTACTTTGTCGCCACACCAATTGGCAGTGCGCGTGACATCACCTTGCGGGCGCTCGATGTGCTGGCCAGTGCTGACGTGATTGCCGCAGAAGACACGCGGTCGATGAAGAAACTCCTTGAAATACACGGTGTGCCGCTAAATGGGCGACATGTTTTGTCGTATCATGACCACTCTGGAGAAGGGGCGCGGGGCAAGCTTCTGGGCTATCTGGAGGCTGGAAAATCGGTGGCTTATGCCTCTGAAGCGGGCACGCCATTGATTGCCGATCCGGGCTATCACCTGTCCGTTGCCGCTGCGGAAGCTGGCCATCTGGTGACCAGTGCGCCGGGGCCAAGCGCTATTATCACCGCATTGTCGCTCGCTGGCCTGCCGACGGATTCGTTTTTCTTTGCTGGTTTCCTGCCCAATGCCAAAAAGGCGCGGCAGACGGCCCTAGAGGCGGTGCGGGAGGTGCCGGGCACGCTGGTGTTTTACGAATCGCCTAAGCGGGTGGCGGCCATGGTCGCGGATGCGGCGGAGGTGCTGGGCGGTGAGCGTAAGGCGGCTGTGGCGCGGGAGCTGACCAAGAAATTTGAGGAGGTTCTGCGTGGGTCTCTGGACGAATTGGCGACGGAATTGCCGGAGCGCACAATCAAAGGCGAGATTGTTGTGTTGATCGACCGGCAGCGTGGCGAAGCGGCTAGTGAGGATGATATTGAGAGCGCGCTCAAAGAGGCGCTGGAGACGTTGTCGGTGCGCGATGCGTCAGATGCGATTGCCAAAGCCTATGGCATCAACCGGCGCAAAGTGTACCAATTGGCCCTGAAGCTGCAGAAGGCAGGGTAACGCCGGAGATTGAGCAAAGGTTTGGTATGAGTGACAGGCGCAAGGAAGACATCGGGCGCAGCAACTATTTGGCGGGGCAGGCGGCCGAGGACGTGGTCTTGCGCCACTATGTGGCGCGAGGGTTGGTTTTGGCGAAAGCTCGGTGGCGTGGCAAGGCTGGCGAGGTGGACCTGATCCTGCGGGACGGCGATGATCTGGTGTTTGTCGAAGTCAAACATAGCCGCAGCTTTGAAAGTGCTGCTGCGCGGTTGTTGCCGCAGCAGGTGCAGCGGTTGATGAAGGCTGCTGAGGAATTTGCTGGTGGCGAGCCCAAAGGCCTGTTGACCGAGATGCGGTTTGATGTGGCCCTGGTGAATGGGCAGGGCGAAGTTCACATCCTTGAGAATGCGCTTTGGTAAGATCATGCGCCCCATTGCAAGCGGGGGTGGCATGGGCCATGTAAGTGTGGACTTATTATCAGGGTGCGCACATGAAAATCGCCTTTCAAATGGATCCGATCACCTCGGTCGACATCAATGCTGACAGTTCTTTCCGCATCGCCGAAGAGGCGCAGGCGCGGGGGCATGAGCTGTTTTTTTACTCGCCCGATCATTTGGCCTATGAAGAAGGTGAGATCACCGCGCGGGGTCATTCCATGGTGGTGCGGCGCGAGCAGGGCAACCATGTGGACTTGGGGCCGTTTGAGCGGGTGAACCTGAAGGATTTTGATGTGGTCTGGCTGCGCCAGGATCCGCCGTTTGACATGCACTACATCACTAGCACGCATTTGCTGGACCGTTTGGCGCCGGACACGCTGGTGGTGAATGATCCGTTTTGGGTGCGGAACTATCCGGAGAAGCTGCTGGTGCTGGATTTCCCGGATCTGACACCGCCAACTACGATCGCGCGTGATCTGGAAACCATCAAAGAATTCAAAGCCAAGCATGGCGATGTGATCTTAAAGCCCTTGTATGGAAACGGCGGGGCCGGTGTGTTCCGTCTGGATGTCAATGACCGCAACCTGACCTCGTTGCATGAGCTGTTTACGGGCTTCAGCCGCGAGCCATTGATTGTGCAGAAATTCCTGCCGGATGTGAGTAACGGCGACAAGCGCGTGATCCTTGTGAACGGCGAGCCTGTGGGCGCAATCAACCGTGTGCCGGCGGCAGGGGAGACGCGGTCGAACATGCATGTGGGTGGGCGTCCTGAGAAGATTGGGCTGACCGAGCGAGACCTAGAAATCTGTGCAGCGATCGGACCGCTGTTGAGGGAGAAGGGGCAGATTTTTGTCGGGATCGACGTGATTGGTGACTACCTGACGGAGATCAACGTGACCTCGCCGACCGGAATTCAGGAGCTGGAGCGGTTTGACGGGGTGAACATCGCCGAAAAAATCTGGGAAGCGATTGAAGGCAAACTGGCCTAAATCTCTTGCGTTGTGGTGAGGCGGAAGCTGATGGCTTCTGCCAGATGGGGGCGGCGGATTTGGTCCGCGCCCTCCAGATCCGCGATGGTGCGGGCCACGCGCAAAACCCGGTGATAGCCGCGCGCGGTGAGGCCAAAGCGTTCGGCCACCTGTGAGAGCAAGGCGCGGCCTTCGGTGTCTGGTGTGGCGATTTCTTCCAAAGCTTGGCCGTGGGCATCGGCGTTCACGCGGATACCCTCGCGGCCTTTGAACCTTTCCGTTTGTATGGCGCGGGCGTCATCGACGCGCAGGGCAACTTTTTCCGAGGGGTCGCCATCGTTGGGCAGGTCGAGGTCTCGGAAAGCCACCGGCGGCACTTCGATGCGCAAATCCAGACGATCCATAAGCGGCCCAGACAGGCGACCAAGGTAGTCTTGGCCACAATCGGGTACGCGGGCGCAGGCTTGGGCAGGGTCATACATGTGGCCGCACCGGCAGGGATTGGCGGCGGCGATCAGCATGAACTTGCAGGGGTAGGTCACGTGGGCGTTGGCGCGGGCGATCATGACCTGACCGGTTTCAATGGGTTGGCGCAGGGTTTCCAGAACAGGACGGGAGAACTCTGGCATTTCATCCATAAACAACACGCCGTTGTGGGCGAGTGAGATTTCGCCGGGCTGGGCGCGGCGGCCGCCGCCCACGATAGCCGCCATGGAGGCAGAGTGATGCGGTTCCCGAAACGGGCGCGCGCGGGAGATGCCACCTTGCTCCAGAATGCCCGCCACCGAATGGATCATCGAAGTTTCCAGCGCTTCGGCAGGGCTCATTTGGGGCAGGATCGTGGGTAAACGTGCGGCCAGCATGGATTTGCCGGAGCCGGGGGAGCCGACCATAAACAAATGGTGCCTGCCGGCGGCGGCGATCTCCAACGCCCGTTTGGCGCGTTCCTGGCCTTTCACGTCACGCAAGTCGAGGGAACTTGTCGCACCTTGCACTTCGCCGGGTTGCGAGGGCGCGAGGGGGGATTGGCCGGTGTAGTGGCGTACAACGTCGGCCAAAGTGGCGGCGCCTATCACTTGCGTGGCGGCGACCCAGGCGGCCTCGGGGCTGCTGACTGCGGGGCAGAGCAACATGCGGTCTTCTTCGGCGGCACTCATGGCCGCGGGCAGAGCGCCAGTGACGCCGACAAGCGAGCCGTCGAGTGACAGCTCGCCCAGGCTAACCGTGCTTTCGGACGCGTCTTCGGGGATGATGCCAAGCGCGGCGAGCAAGGCTACGGCAATTGGCAAGTCGAAGTGACTGCCTTCTTTGGGCAGGTCGGCAGGTGACAGATTGATGGTGATACGCTTGGACGGCAAGGCAATGGCCATGGAGGCCAGCGCGGCGCGGATCCGGTCGCGTGCCTCAGAAACAGCCTTGTCGGGCAGCCCAACAATGGCAAAGGCGGGCAGACCCGGCGCAAGGGCGCATTGCACCTCAACCTGATGTGCTTCAACGCCTTCAAACGCCACGGTGTAGGCCCGTGCGACCATGACAAAACCCCCGCCACCAAATACTTAACAATCGTTAATTATTGGTAGCGAAGGATGGTTAGCGAATAGTTAATGCGCCTATTGCAGGGCCATAAAGGCGGGCCAGGCCTCAGGATCCGCCACGGTTTTATCGCGGCAGAAAGCGTTGCACATGCCAAAGGTGCGCCCGTTGAGTTCCATCAGATGGGTCACGGGTTTCTTGGAGTAAGGGCAGGCGGCGTTCTCGGGTTTCCCTGTTTCCACAGCTTTTGCGTTCAGTGGTTTTGGGCCTGGCCAAGGGCGGGTTGGGTAGTCTTTGGCGTACCACGGCAAGGTTTCGCCCCGCACAAGCCCCATGGCGCGCCAGCGACGGAAGGCTGGGTCAGTGAGGTGGGCGTCCACATAGGCCTTGGCCACGTCGCCAACGGGCAGGTTGTAGCCCGCAATGCGGGCAACAACGGGCGCGTAGAAAGCATCTGCGATGCTGTAGGATCCACACAGCCAGGGGCCATCCGCGCCGTAGGTGGAGCGGGCGTGTTCCCAAATGGTTTCAAGGCGTTGAATGTCTTTTAGGAGGTCCTCTGACGGGCTGCTGTCCGCATAAGACTGGCGCAGGTTCATTGGGCAATCGTTGCGCAGGGTGAAGAAGCCGGAGTGCATTTCGGCAGCCAGATTGCGTGCGGTGGCGCGCGCGCCGGGATCGGTTGGCCACAGACCCGCGTCTGGATGGCGGGTGGCGAGTTCCTCAGCTATGGCGAGGCTGTCAGAAAGGATTGCGCCTTCTGGGGTCACCAATGCGGGCACGGTCCGCGCCGGGGCGATCTTTGAGAGTTGTTCGGCCACTGATTGGTCGGAGAAGTCGACCAGTGTAAGATTGCGGCCGATGCCGAATTTTTCAAACAGAAGCCAGCCGCGCAGCGACCAGGAGGAATAGGCGTAATCGCCAAGATATAAATCATAGGTCATGCCACAAGGTAGCATGGAAACATGCATCACAAAATTAAAACATTTTGACGAAATCCATCACGGAATGTGATTGATTGGGTCGGTGATCCAGCCGTCTTTGGTGATTTTGATCGAGGTGACCGAGAGGTTGTCGATGCGATGGGCAAAGGCCTCGTCCGCAGTGAGACGCTCGGCGCGTTGGATTTGCGTCAGGATCACGCCAAAGTGCACAACCACAATCAGTTTGGCACCTTGGTGTGCGGTAATCAAGCGATCAATCGCTCCGTCGACACGGGTGGTGACCTCGTTCCAGCTTTCGCCATTGGGCGGGCGGACATCGCCGGGGGTTTCCCAGTAGGCGCGGATGCGATCTGGATCGTTGGCTTCGATTTCTGCAAAAGTCTTGAGTTCCCAGTCGCCAAAGTGGATTTCGCGCAAGGTCGGATCATGCGGCAACCGATGCCGGTCGCGTTGGATGGCGTCGGCGGTGGTAACGCAGCGTTGCAGGTCCGAGCTGATCACGATGCCGTCAGAGGGCAGGTGGTCCGCAAGGCGGGCGATTTGTGCAGTGTCGGAGAGATCGGCGGGTAGATCTGACCAGCCCACCATGGTTTTGGCATGGGTTGGGCCGTGGCGGACCAGATGCAATTCGGTCATGGCAGATCTCCTTTTAACACCATCGGCAATCCGGCCACGACAAGCACCGCCAATTCCGCTTGTTTGGCAATGGCTTGGTTCAGAGCGCCTTGGGCATCGCGGAACCGGCGGGCGAGGGCGTTTTCCGGCACAACGTCGAGGCCAACCTCGTTGGAAACAACCACTACATGGGCGGGGCAGGCGTTTAATGCGTCACGCAGTTTGGCTTGCTCGGCTGCAAGGTTAGTCTCCGCAAGCATATGATTGGACAGCCACATTGTGGCGCAGTCCAAAAGGACAATTGCGTCTGCAGGCAGGTCGCGCAGGGTGTCGGCTGTGTTGAGTGGCGCCTCAATCGTGCGCCAGTCCGGGCCACGCTGTACGAGATGTTTCTGCACCTTTTGGCGCATTTCGTCGTCAAAGGTCTGTGCGGTAGCGATGTAAATGCGTGGCTGTGGCGCCGCCATAACCAAAGACTCAGCAAATGCTGACTTGCCAGAACTGGCACCACCTAAAATCAGGCTCAGTTTTGGGAGCATGGGTTCATCCTTCGCTTATTGACCGGCACCCTGCGTCATTCGCTTTTGCTGGGCAAGCTGGAAAGCGGCATGCGACATGAGGTGGGCTTGCATCTGGATGCGGTGCGCGGTTTTGTGGCGCCATGAAAATGATTTTTGCCCCTCTGGCCGCCGCCCTTTTTGCCGGTTCTGTTGCCGCACAATCGGTGCCCTATGATGTGTTCCGCGACGCGGATGTGGTTTTCCTTGGAGAAATCCACGACAATCCAGTCCATCATGACAATCAAACCCAGGCTTTGCTGGCGATCGGACCAAAGGCGGTTGTGTTTGAGATGTTGGTGCCGGAACAGGCTGCGCAGGTGACCCCTGAGTTGTTGGATGATCAACATGCACTGGAAGCGGCGCTGGGCTGGGCGGAGAGTGGCTGGCCGGATTTTTCGATGTACTATCCCATATTTGCTGTGCTTGGAGACGCCAGAGTATTCGGGGCGCAGGTGCCGCGAGAGGCCGCAGGGATAGCGTTCAAGGGGGGCGATATGAGTGCTGTTCTTGAAGGGGCAGGCGCGGATTTTGGCCTGACGTTGCCTCTGCCGAAAGACCAACAGGAAGAACGCGAGGCGCTGCAACTGGCGGCACATTGCGATGCGCTACCAGAGGAAATGTTGCCCGGCATGGTCATGGCGCAGCGATTGCGTGATGCGCGGCTGGCACAAGCAGTGACCGAGGCGCTGGCGGAAACCGGTGGACCGGTGGCCGTGATCACCGGCAATGGACATGCCCGGACAGACTGGGGCGCACCGGTGCTTTTGCCCAAAGAGGTGTCTTCGATGTCTTTGGGGCAGTTCGAGAATAAGCCCGATGGGGAGCAGCCCTATGATCTCTGGGTCGTGACCGAGGCGGCAGAGCGGGAAGATCCGTGTGACGCCTTCAAATAAGCATGCTTGCTCCTTTGGTCCATGCGGCCTAGATTTGGGCACCCAAGCGCGAAAGAGCTCTGCTAAATGCTGACAGACAAACGAATTCTCCTGATCATTGCCGGTGGAATCGCGGCCTATAAATCCTTGGAGTTGATCCGGCGGTTGCGCGAGCGTGGCGCCTGGGTGACGCCAGTGCTGACGCGCGCGGCGGAAGAGTTTGTGACACCTTTGTCGGTATCGTCATTGGCGGGCGAGAAGGTCTACCGCGATCTGTTTGACCTGACTGATGAGGCAGAGATGGGGCATATCCAATTGTCACGCTCTGCGGATTTGATCGTGGTCGCACCGGGCACCGCTGATTTGATGGCGAAGATGGCCAACGGCATGGCAAATGATATGGCGTCAACGCTGTTGTTGGCGACGGACACGCCGGTTTTGGTGGCACCTGCGATGAATGTTCGGATGTGGGATCATCCGGCAACGCAGCGCAATCTGGCGCAGTTGAAGACGGATGGCATCGAGTTTGTTGGCCCCAATGAAGGTGACATGGCCTGTGGTGAATTTGGGCCGGGGCGGATGTCTGAGCCGATGGAAATTGTTCAGGCGATTCAAGGCGCTCTGTCAGAAGGGCCGTTGCAGGGGAAGCGGGTATTGGTGACCTCTGGGCCTACACATGAGCCAATTGATCCGGTGCGGTATATCGCAAACCGCTCGTCGGGGGCGCAGGGAACTGCAATTGCCAATGCTCTGGTGAAACTCGGCGCGAAGGTGGTGTTTGTCACTGGACCGGCGGATGCGGCTCGCCCGGATGGTGTGCATTTGGTCGAGGTACAGACGGCGGCGGAAATGATGGAGGCGGTACGGGGATGCCTGCCTGTAGACGCGGCGATTTTCTGTGCGGCGGTGGCGGACTGGCGGGTGGCAAGCGCCTCTGACAGAAAAATAAAAAAGACCAAAGGTGGATTGCCCACTCTGGAGTTTGCTGAAAACCCAGACATTCTGGCCACGGTGAGCCAGATGGACGCGGGGCGTCCTGGGCTGGTGGTAGGCTTTGCTGCCGAAACCGATGATGTGATCGACAATGCCACTGCAAAACGTATCCGGAAGGGATGCGACTGGATTGTGGCCAACGACGTGAGCCCGGCGACGGGGATTATGGGCGGCAGTGAAAATGCTGTGACCTTGATTTCGGACGCAGGATCAGAGGCTTGGCCGCGCATGGGCAAGGGAGAGGTGGCCGAGAAACTGGCGGCGCGTGTGGCGGAGACGCTGGTAAAGTGACGCGCGGCCTCCGGCGGGGATATTTGGGGACAGTGAAGACATGACGGTGGTGCCTATTAAGCTGAGATGGCTGGAGGAGGCGGATAGCGAGATTGCGCTGCCGTCTTATGAAACGGCGGGCGCTGCCGGGGCGGATGTGCGGGCAAATTTCCCGCCGGATCAAAGAGATGGCGTGACATTGGCACCAGGCGGACGGGTGTTGGTGCCAACTGGGCTGGCGCTGGAAATTCCGCAAGGCTATGAGGTGCAGATGCGGCCACGGTCTGGACTGGCGCTGAAGCATGGGATCACTTTGCCCAATAGCCCCGGTACAATTGACAGCGATTACCGGGGGCCGCTTGGGGTGATTGTTCTGAATGCCGGGCAGGAGCCTTTCGAGATCAGCCACGGAATGCGCATCGCGCAGATGGTGGTGGCCCCAGTTGTGCAAGCAGAGTTTCAATTGGATCAAGAGCTTAACGAAACCAGTCGCGGGGCAGGCGGGTTTGGTTCGACGGGAGTTGGCTAATGCTTCTGGTGTTGGTGATGGCCGCGGGGCTGTGGGGTATTGGTATGGTCATGGGCGCGCCAAAATCGGCGCGGTGGACCATGATCGGGCTGTTGTATCTGGCTGTTGTGGGTGTGCAGGCGGTGTTCCCGCCGGAGCATCAATTCGTGATCGCGACCGGTAGTAGTCTGGCGATGTGGTTGATGATTGGCGGTGCGGTAGCAGTGGTTCTGGTCTATTCCAGCATGCTGCAAAAACTGCGCCAGAAGGCGGATGCCAAGGCCGGGGGTGAGGCGCAGGAAAGTGCCGCGCAGGAACTGTTTTCCGAGACCGAATTGAACCGCTATGCGCGCCATATTGTGCTGCGCGAGTTGGGCGGGTTGGGGCAGAAAAAACTCAAAGATGCCAAAGTGTTGGTAGTGGGTGCTGGCGGGCTTGGGTCTCCTGTTCTGCTTTATCTTGCTGCGGCTGGTGTGGGGCGTATTGGGGTGGTGGATGACGATGTTGTCGACAACTCCAATTTGCAGCGTCAGGTGATCCACAAAGATGAGGCGATTGGCACGCCGAAGGTGTTGTCGGCGGCTGAGGCGATGACGGCGCAGAACCCGTTTGTGACGGTTGTGCCGTATCCGCGTCGATTGACCGAAGAGGATGCGGCGGAGATCATTGGCGAATATGATCTGGTGCTGGATGGGACAGATAATTTTGACACGCGGTATCTGGTGAATGAAGTCTGCGTGGCGCAGGGCAAACCGTTGATTTCAGGGGCGCTGTCGCAATGGGAAGGGCAGCTGAGTGTATTTGACACGGCCAGCGGAACCCCCTGTTATCAGTGCATTTTCCCCGAGGCGCCTGCGCCGGGTATGGCGCCGAGCTGTTCTGAAGCTGGGGTGGTTGGCCCGCTCCCGGGCGTTGTCGGCACGATGATGGCGGCGGAGGCAGTGAAGGTGATTACTGGCGCCGGGGCGGCGTTGCGCGGCGAGATGATGATCTATGACGCGCTGTGGGGAGAGACCCGCAAGATTGGGTTAAAACCGCGCGCGGATTGTCCGGCGTGTGGTGGCAAAAACGGCTGATTTTCACATCGGTATTGCGTCGGTATCACGACTGTTTTGCGACTGTGGCGATTAGTACACATGAACGTCGAGACTGTGCGGTTGCGCACGGAATGGTGAGGTTGATTGCACCTCCTTTGAGCGCTGCCTAGGGTGGGGCAAAGGAGATTCATCTGATGACAAATCCGCTGCTGTCCGCGTGGGACACCCCGTTTAAGCTTGCCCCGTTTGATAAGATTTCTGACGACGATTTTGCGCCTGCCTTTGAGGAGGCTTTGGCCGCGCATAAGGCCGAGATTGACGCGATTGCCGAGAGTGCTGAGGCTCCGAGCTTTGCCAACACCATTGAAGCCATGGAAGTGGCCGGAGAGGGGCTCGACAAAGTGCTGTCCGTGTTCTTCTCGGTGGCCGGGGCGGACAGCAATCCGGCGCGGGAAGAGCTGCAGCGCGCGTTCTCGCCAAAGCTGGCGGCGCACTCGGCGGAGATTTCGGCGAACAAAGCGTTGTTTGGCCGGATCAAAGCGATTTGGGATGCGCGCGACACGCTGGAGCTCACAGAGGAGCAACAGCGCGTGTTGATGCTGACCCATCGCGGCTTTGTGCGTGGCGGGGCGGCGCTGGAAGGCGATGCGGATGCGCGCATGAAAGAGATCAAAGGTCGCTTGGCTGTGTTGGGCACAGAGTTCACGCAGAACCTTTTGGCGGATGAGCGCGCATGGTTCATGCCGCTGGCGGAGGAAGACCTGGAAGGGCTGCCCGCCTTTGCCGTGGATGCCGCGCGGGCAGCTGGCGAAGAGAAAGGCGCAGATGGGCCGGTTGTGACGCTGTCGCGCTCTATCATTGTGCCGTTTTTGCAGTTCTCGCCGCGCCGCGACCTGCGGGAGAAGGCGTTTGAGGCCTGGGTCGCGCGTGGGGCCAATGGGGGCGAGACCGACAACCGCGCCATTGCGGGGGAAATCCTGGCGCTGCGTGAGGAACGGGCGAAGCTTTTGGGCTATGCCAGCTTTGCGGACTACAAACTGGAAACCGAGATGGCCAAGACGCCGGGCGCGGTGCGCGGGTTGTTGATGGATGTCTGGGCACCCGCCAAAGCGCGTGCAGAAGCGGATGCCGCTGTGCTGACCGAGATGATGCATGCGGATGGGATCAACGGCGATCTGGCGCCGTGGGATTGGCGGTACTACGCAGAGAAGCGGCGCAAAGCGGAGCATGATCTGGATGAGGCGGCGCTAAAACCATACCTGCAGCTTGATCGCATGATTGAGGCAAGCTTTGCCTGTGCGACCAAGCTCTTTGGGTTGCAGTTCAAAGAGTTGGACGTGCCGCTTTATCATGAGGACTGTCGTGCCTGGGAAGTCACGCGGGACGGGGCACATGTGGCGGTGTTTATCGGGGACTATTTTGCGCGGGGCGGGAAACGCTCTGGCGCCTGGTGTTCGGCGATGCGGGGGCAGGCAAAATTCCCAGAGGTGCAGGGGCCAGTTGTCATTAATGTCTGCAACTTTGCAAAGGGTGATCCGGCGCTGTTGTCTTACGATGATGCTCGCACGCTGTTCCACGAATTTGGTCATGCGCTGCATCAGATGCTGTCCAATGTGACCTATGAGAGCATTTCCGGCACCTCTGTGGCGCGGGACTTTGTCGAGCTGCCGAGCCAGCTGTATGAGCACTGGCTTGAAGTGCCGGAGGTGCTGGCGGAGTATGCCACCCATGCGGAGACCGGTGAGGCAATGCCGCAGGCGATGTTGGTGAAGGTGCTGGGCGCGGCGAATTTTGATCAGGGCTTTGCCACGGTGGAATATGTCGCCTCCGCACTGGTGGATCTGGCGTTCCATGAGGGTGCAGCGCCAAGCGATCCGATGGCGAAGCAGGCGGAGGTTCTGGCGGAACTGGGCATGCCTGCCGCGATCACCATGCGCCACGCCACGCCGCATTTTGCGCATGTGTTTGCCGGGGACGGCTATAGCTCCGGCTATTACAGCTATATGTGGTCTGAGGTGATGGATGCAGATGCCTTCGAGGCCTTTGAGGAGGCGGGGGACGCGTTTGATCCGGAGACGGCCAAGGCGCTGGAGCAGCATATCCTGTCGACCGGCGGATCGGTGGAGGCCGAAGAGCTATATAAACGGTTCCGGGGCCGTTTGCCGGGCGTTGAGGCCCTTTTGAAAGGGCGCGGCTTGGCGGCTTAAAGCCACCTTTCAATGAGATATAAAAACACCCGCAGGCGGAGGAAACCTGCGGGTGTTTTTGTGTGTTTAGCCGATCACGTCATGGCCGCGGTTTTGCATGCAGCGGATCAGAACGTTGCGGCGTTCGTCATTCACTTTGGAGGCGTTTTCGGCCGCGCCAATGGCGCCGCCGGTGATTGCGCCAACCACGGCACCTTCCCATTCATCGTCGGCTTCAATGGCCCCAACACCGGCGCCAACCACGGCACCGACGGCGGCGCTTTCGGCCCCTGCGCCGTTGGTGAAGGAGGCCGCCTGTACGTGGCAGGCGTTGTAATCGTTGTCAAAATTGGCGTTGCGGGTGCCGTCCACTGTCAGAGGACGATCCACGGGTGCGGTGCAAGCGGCCAGAGACAGGGCGGCAATCAGGCTTAGCATCAATGTGTTGTGGGTCATTTGGGGTGGTCCTTTCAAAATGAGTCTGTCTTGGGATGAGCGACATCTAGGAGGGTGAGATTTTCATTTCAAGAGAAAAGTTTTTCGTTTTACATAAAAACTTGCGCGCAAAACGTAATTAGATTAATGAAAGGCAATAACTTTAGGAGTGAGTAAATGAAGCTTGTGGCCCGTCTCGCGATGTTGATTACGCTGGTCTATTTCACCTTTGGCTGGGCGGTGTTGTGGATATCCGCCTTCCTTGGAACAGGCGAAATGCTGGCTGATGCCTTTGATTTGCCACTGGATATGCCTGTGCCGCCTCTCTGGGCGATTCTGGTTGGCATGGGCATGATGTGGCCCGCGTTGATCAGTTTGGGCGTCGGGTTCTGGGCGTTGGACCGAATCCTACTTTTGAAAAATCCGCAGGACTTTGCGCAGATGGGGAAACACCTGCGGCTGTGCGCCTACGCGTTTCTGGCGTTTTGGCTGCTCAATGCCTTGAATGTGTCGATGCAACCGGTGGTGTTGAGTGCCCATTTGGCACCAGATCTGCGCCCGGAGTTTGTGCTGATCGACATCGATATTGATGTGGTTTTCCTGGTGCTTGGGGTGGTGTTTTTTGCGATCAGCCGGTCGCTCACTCAGGCGCAAGAAATTGCTGACGAGAACAGCCAGTTCCTGTAGGAGGCCCTATGCCCATACGCATCAACCTCGATCTGGAACTGGTGAAACGCAAGATGACCTCGCGCGAGTTGGCGCAGGCCATTGGATTGACCGAGACCAACCTCAGCCTGCTGAAGTCCGGCAAAGTGAAAGGCATTCGTTTCAATACGTTGGAGGCGATTTGTGCCCACCTGGGATGTCAGCCGGGGGATATTCTGGAGTATATGCCGGAGGAAGAGTGAGAACCTCAAAAAAGGGCGCCGCAGTTTTGCGGGCGCCCTTTCAATGTTGTGTTTTTGATGTCTGATCAGATGGTCTGATCGTAGTCGCCGACACCTGGCTCGGTGCGGATCACGGCGTCGATCTCGGCAAATATCTGGCGCATTTCGGCGTCGCTTTCGTTGCTTTCGATCACCACCACCAAGTTGGGTGTGTTTGAACTGGCGCGCACGAGGCCCCAGCTACCGTTGTCCAGGATCACACGGGCGCCGTTGACGGTCACCATTTCGTTGATCGCGCGACCGGCGATTTTTTCACCTGCGTCGTGCATGGCGGTGAGCTTGCCCACGATGCGCTCGAGGATGTCGTACTTCTCTGTGTCCGCTGCATAGGGCGACATGGTTGGGGTCGACCAGGTTTTGGGCAGGGCCTTACGCATGTCCGACATTTTCATGTCCGGGTTGCGGTCCAGCATTTTGCAGATTTCCACGGCGACGCGCATGCCACAGTCATAGCCACGGCCCACGTCTCCCGCGAGGAAGTAGTGGCCGGATTTTTCAAAGCCTGCCAGTGCGCCCAATTCGTGCACGCGGCGTTTCATGTGGCTGTGGCCGGTTTTCCAGTAGTCGGTTTTGGCGCCGGTGGCCAAAAGATCTGGGTCGGCGGCATAGAGGCCGGTGGATTTCACGTCGGCCACAAAGGTCGCGTTGGGGTAGAGTTTGCCAAGGTCTTTGGCCATGATCACACCGACCTTATCGGCAAAGATCTCTTCGCCCTCGTCATCCACTACGCCGCAGCGGTCGCCGTCGCCGTCAAAGCCAAGCGCGAGGTCCGCGCCGGAGGCTTTCACGCTGTCAGACATGTCGTGCAGCATTTCCATGGCTTCGGGGTTGGGGTTGTAGTTGGGGAAAGTGTAGTCGAGCCGGTTGTGGCTATCGACGACTTCCACACCCATGCGTTTGAAGAGTTCTGGTGCAAAAGCGGCGGCGGTGCCGTTGCCGGTGGCGCAGACAACTTTCAGCGGGCGGGACATTTTGAAGTCTCCCACCAGGTCATCAAGATAGGCTTCGCGCACGCCGTCGATAAACTCGTGTTTGCCACCGTCATGGGCGTCAAAGTCGCCATTGAGCACGATGTCGCGCAGTTCGGCCATTTCATCGGGGCCGTGAGTCAGCGGCTTTTCAAAGCCCATTTTCACGCCGGTCCAGCCGTTGGGGTTGTGGGACGCGGTCACCATGGCCACGGCAGGCGCATCGAGGTGGAATTGGGAGAAATATGCCATGGGGGACAGGGCAGGGCCGATGTCTTTTACGTGGATGCCAGCCTTCATCAGGCCGACGATCAGCGCCATTTTGATCGAGACGGAATAGTCGCGGTAGTCATTGCCCACCGCAATCACCGGCGCGATGCCGCGGCGGCGCATCTGGGTGCCAAGGCCAAAACCAAGGGCGGTCATGCCTGGGAGGTTGATCGCCTCCGGGAACTGCCAGCGGGCGTCATATTCGCGGAAACCTGTGGGGGCGATCATCGGGTCGCGCAGAAATTCCCAGGTGTTTGGGCGCACTTCGGGCAATGGTTTTTTCATAACAATGTCTTTCTTCGTCAAAAATCAGTTGGTCAAATGGCCATTGGGTTGGCTTTGGCCAACACATCAAACTGCATTAATGTGTCAATCAGTTGCGGCATTTGGTCAAGATGGATCATGTTTGGCCCATCGGAGGGGGCGTTGTCCGGATCTTGGTGCGTTTCGATAAACACGGCAGCGGTGCCAATTGAGACCGCAGCGCGGGCCATAACGGGCGCAAATTCGCGCTGGCCGCCGGAGCTGCCGCCTTGGCCGCCGGGTTGCTGCACAGAGTGGGTGGCGTCCATCACCACCGGGTATCCGGTTTGGGCCATCTGCGGCAGCGAGCGCATGTCGGCCACCAGGGTGTTGTAGCCAAAAGAGGTGCCGCGCTCGGTCAGCAAGATGTTGGTGTTGCCGGTGCTTTCGATCTTGGTGACGATGTTGCCCATCTCCCAAGGAGCTAGGAATTGGCCTTTCTTCACGTTCACCGCGGCGCCGGTTTTGCCAGCAGCCACCAGCATGTCGGTTTGGCGGCACAGGAAGGCCGGAATTTGCAGGATGTCGACGGCTTCAGCGGCCACCGCGCATTGCTCTTCGGTGTGCACATCGGTCAGCACAGGCACGTCAAAGTCTTTGCGGATGCCATCCAGAACCGAGAGACCCGCGTCCAGGCCCAGGCCGCGAATGCCCGTGAGGGAGGTGCGGTTGGCTTTGTCGTAGCTTGCCTTAAAGACATATTGCGCGCCGGCTTTGGCGCAGGCCTCTTTCATGGCGCCTGCGATCATTTCGGCGTGGTCTTTGCTCTCCAATTGGCACGGGCCGGCAATGACCGTCAAAGGAAGGTCATTGCCGATGGTGAGAGCACCAACATTTACATGTTTCATTACGAAGACACCTGTTCTCTGAGGATGGACGCGGTCAGCGAGATCATCAGATAAATGCCCGAAAAGATCAGGAAGGCCAAGATCGTGTTTTCAAAGCTGCGTGGGTAAGACGGATCCTGCGCCGAAACCGGGTCCACCGAGGTGGTCAGGTAGCGCACCTGGCGGTTGGCTTCCAATTCGGTCTGTTTCAGGGTCTGCAGCGCGGTTTGCATTTGCAGGTCGGCTGCGGCCAAGTCAGCTTGAGCGATCTGAATTTGCGAGGTTTTGGAGGCGAGGGATTCTTCACCGGCGGTGGCCTCAGTCATGCGCGCTCGCTGGGTGGCCAACGCGGCCTGCAAGCGGCGCACGTCGCCTTGAACACCTTCGACGCGGGCTTTGTTCGGGCGCGCGTTGTCTTGCAGCGCGGCCAATTGCAGCTGCTTTTCTTGCAGTTGGATTTCAAGATTGGTGATCTGTTGACGCAATGAGGCAATCACACCTTCGGGGTCCAGAACGGTGCTTTCTTGCAGGCGCACCAGCTCAATTTGCGCATTGCGGCGTTCTTGTTTGGCGGTGTCCAAGCTGTTCTGTGCGTCGCGCAACTGGTCTTTCCTCTTGCGTTGAGACAGGTCATCAACCCGTTGTTCCGCATAGGAAATGAGCGCTTTCGAAAACTGTGTCGCAATTTCAGGATCAGCGGCGCTGACCTCCATGCGGATGGAGCCTTCGGTCGGATCGTAGCCGATTTTCACAAACTTTTTGTAGACCTTATAGGCCTTTTCGTTGGACGGGTTTTCGTCCAGCCGCTGGATTGGGTCGATTTCCGGATTGGAGAAGTGGTCTTTGAAGCCCACATCGTTGTCCAATCGGATCATCGCGTCCTTACTGGTCAGGTAGTCCTGCACCGCGATGGCGTCCTGGTTGGAGTTGAGCTGAGCCGGAAGCAGGCCGCCAAGACCGCCGCCGCCGGTGCTGTCGGCTTGCTGCACCAGGAAGGCGGATTTGGTGGAGTACATTGGGGTGGCAACTGAATAGAAGTACCAGCCAGCAAAGAGGGTCGGCAGGAAGACAAAGGCCGAAAGGCGCGCCAGCAGCAGAAGCAGGCGGCGACGGCGACGGCGGGCGATGTCTTTCTGGATTTCGCCAATCTCGAGCGCGCGCATCTCCGCCGGGGACATGGTCTCAGTCGACGGCAGGTTGGATTTGCCCAAAGGCATGGTCTGCGGCAGCTGCACCTTGCCCGCTTTGGCCGGGGGCTTGGCCCCTTTGTCGGATGGCATGAGGTCCAGCATGTTGGTGCGCTGGAACGGATCGATGCCCGCCTCGCGCAAAAGGCGCACGGCGTCGTAGTCGGAGGTTGGGGCCAGATTGTTTTTCTGCGCCATGCGGCGGGCCATACGCAACTGGCGACCGGTGAGGCCTTCGCGTTTGATCGCGTCAATGGCGGCCTCTGCGCCCTGTGGCGTGGGCCGCGCCTTGTTGGCGGCAGCGGGCTGCGGCTGCGGTGTTGGTTGCGGTGC
This sequence comes from Shimia sp., assembly GCF_049116215.1. Lineage (GTDB taxonomy): Bacteria > Pseudomonadota > Alphaproteobacteria > Rhodobacterales > Rhodobacteraceae > Shimia. The sequence goes on from NZ_JAGDZB010000005.1 coordinate 217,542, forward strand.
GGCTTGGCCTTGTGGCTGGGCGCCCGGATTGGGCAGATTCACGGCGCGGGGGCGTGGTTGCGGCTCGCCCTGGGGGGCGGGCGGGGCACCCTCTGGCGTTGGTTGCGCAGATGGGGTCTCGCTGCGGCGGACGCGGAATTTTTTAGCCTTGGGTTTGGTAGTCATAGAGCTGCTTGGCCTCTTCCAAGGTGTCGAACATATAGAGTTTGCCGTTCAGCAGCACAGCGGCGGAACGGGCAAATTTTTCCAGCACTTGCGGCTGGTGTGACACAATCACAATTGTGGTGGTGCGCAGGCGTTCGCGGAGCACTTCACCGGCTTTTTTGTTAAAATCCACATCGGTAGAAGAAGGCATGCCCTCGTCAATCAGGTAGATGTCGAAGTCCAGCGCCAGCATCAGCGCAAAGGTAAAGCGCGAGCGCATACCGGACGAATAGGTGCCCAGCGGCTGATCAAAATATTCGCCGAGGTTGCAGAGCCAGCGGCAGAAGGCCTCGACATAATCCGGGTCCAGCCCGTACAGCCTGGCGATATAGCGGCTGTTTTCTACGGCGGTGTGTTTGTTCACCACGCCGCCCATAAACCCAAGCGGGAAGGAAATGCGGCAGTCGCGGCGGATCACCCCTTCGTCAGGTTTTTCCAACCCCGCCATCATATTGATCAGCGTGGTCTTGCCGGTGCCGTTGGGGGCAAGGATGCCCAGAGAGTTGCCCAATTCGACACGGAAAGAGACGCGCTCAAGGATGACCTTGCGCTGCGTGCCGGTCCAGAAGGACTTACTCACATTGTCGAACTCGAGCATTACCTGCTCCTGAAACTGCTCTCACGTGCCGTTATAGCACAAAACTATACACCATAGTGGTTAACGCTCTGACGGCGTTTTGCCCAATATGTCGGATTTGTCAGGCAGATAGCAACTGTCTGAGGCGGGAATGGGGCAAGAAATGCAAAAAATTGAAACGGAATGCGGAAGTCTCGGGGAAATTTGAGGAAATTCAGTGTTTCCAGTTGCTTTGTTAAGCACCGCCGCAAAAAACCACCGATGCGTTGGGGCACCGGTGGTTTGCATGGGTTTTGGTTAAGGTCTTAGTCTTAGGCAATGGCCTGCCAGACGGTGCCGGCGATCAGCGCGCCGGTCAGGGCAAAGCCGAGGTAGGCGGCAAAGATGCGCGGTTTCACCAAGGCCCAGACCGCGATGGCGGCGGGGATGCAGCTGACGCCACCGGCGATCACAAAGGACATGGCAGCACCCTGGGACATGCCTTGCTCCATCAGGCCGCTGATAAAGCCCACGGCGGCAAAGCCGTTGAGGTAGGCGGGCATGCCGATCAAGGCTGCGATCAGAATGGTACCGAAGCCTTCGCCGCCAAGGAATTGACCAACCCAAGCTGTGGTGTCGTAGACAATCATCAGGGCTTCGAACATGTAGGCGATCAGCAGCCACTTCACCAGGAACAGGGCGTTTTCCATCCAAGTTTCGCGGAAAACTGAGCGACGGTCGGCTTCGCCCCAGAACTGCCAGACAGGTTTTTCGGAGAAGGGCGCTTTTGTGCCGCAGCAGCTGCCGACCTGAGGTTTTTCACGCAAAGGTTCGGCAAAGACTGCGGTGTTGGAGAAGGTCATGGTCAGGAAGCCACCCATCATGCCGATGCTCACGGCGGCAACGGTTTTGGCAAGCGCAAAGTCCAGCCCAAGTTCGCCCCAAGTGATTGTAAACATGGCGGGATCCATCAGAGGCGACGCCAACCAGAAGGCCATCACTGCCCCCAATGGCGCACCAACTGCCAGCAGGGCCGCGATGAAGGGGATGACTTCACAGGAACAGAACGGCGACATGCCGCCCATAAAGGCTGCGAGGATAATCATGCGCACCTGATTGCCTTGGAACGCCTTGGCAATCAAGTTGTCCGCGCCGGTGGCTTTCACAAAGGCCACCAGCGTGATGGCGATGATGATGAAAATGCCGGTGTGGCTCATCGCGTCAAAAACAATCTCCGACGCGGGCAGGAATTTTTCTGGCGCGACCAGCAGCAGGATCAGCGGGATGATCCCCACCGCCAGCCAGGCTTTGTCGAGTTTTTGCCATCGAGATCGCCAAGTGGTGGGGGCGGTTTGGGTTGTGTCAGCCATGGTCGTGCTCCTTGCACTTTTTGGCAACGTCGGCGCAGCACTCTCGCAACAGGAAGGTGGAGAGATCACGCACAGCGTCATAAGCGATGGCGGCGCAGATGATGGACCGCCCTTGTTTTTCCTGAGTCACCAGCCCGGCCTGGGCGAGGATCTTCATATGATGGGTCAAGGTGGAGCCGGTCACGCCTGTGCGTTTGCCGAGTTCACCAATGGAGAGGCCCTCATGGCCAGCGCGCACGAGGCAGCGCAAAACCGAAAGCCGTTGTTCCGATCCAAGCGCCGCGAAGGTGGAGGCGGCCACTTCAAGGGAGATGTCTGTTGGGTCATTGTGTTCCATATTTCTAAAAATATCGAAATGAATGAGTCGCGCAAGTCATATTTCGAATATTGTCGAAATAATTTTGTGCGGCTATCAGGGGGCATGTCACTATGCCAGGAAATACAGGGCTGCCAGATTTGCGCAGACCGGTTTGCAGCCACCGCGACGGGCCACTCCCCACGGCCTGTGGTGTGGTTTGAGGGAAAGTCTCAGCTGCTGATTGTCGGACAGGCACCAGGGGCGCGGGTGCATGAGAGCGGGCGGCCCTTTACAGATCCCAGTGGCGATCGGCTGCGGGATTGGATGGGCGTGGACGAGACTGTTTTCTATGACACATCCCGCGTGGCGATTGTGCCGATGGCGTTCTGTTTTCCCGGCTACAACGCGGCGGGGAGCGACCTGCCACCGCCGCCGATCTGCGCCAAAACTTGGCGGACACAGGTGATGGACGCTTTGGGGGATGTGCCGCTGACCCTTGTGGTGGGCGGTTATGCCCAAAAGTGGCATCTGGCTACCAAGGCAGGGGTGACGGACACAGTGCGTGCTTGGCGCGACCATGCGCCCAAGGTCTTCCCCTTGCCACATCCGTCCTGGCGCAATACGGCATGGCTCAAGAAGAATCCCTGGTTTGAGGCTGAGCTGTTGCCCGCGCTGCAAACCCGTATCAAGGAGGTGCTGACATGAGCGATTTGACCCCATTGGACAAGGCCCATGCGGCGATGGAAGCGGCGCCGGAAGATGACGCCGCGCGTCTGCGGTTTTATGAACGGCTGGCGGATGCGGAGCTGTTCTTGCTGCTGGAAAAAGAGCCAGAAGATGATCGCATCGCGCCGGAAATTTTTGAAACCTCAGATGCGAGTTTTGTGCTGGTGTTTGATACCGAAGACCGGCTGGCGCAGTTTGTCGGGCGGGTGGCACCTTATGCTGGTCTGTCCGGGCGGGTGATTGCCAATATGTTGGCAGGGCAGGGCATTGGGCTTGCGGTCAATCCGGAAGTGGCGCCGTCCTCGATCCTAATCCCAAACGAGGCGTTGGGCTGGTTGGCAGACACGCTGGAGCATGCGCCGGATGAGGTTGAGGCCAAAGTTGAGAGCTTTGCGCCACCTGCGGGCCTGCCGGAAGTGTTGATCACCGCACTGGATGCGAAGCTGAGCACGGCGGCAGGTCTTGCCAAAATGGCGTACCTTGTGGGCACGACTTATGAGAGCGGCAGCCGCTCACACATGCTGGGCTTTGTTGACGTGGTGCCTGGCGCAGAGGGCGCGCTGGCGAAAGCCGTGAACGAAGCGCTGACCTTCTCTGGCATCGAAGCGGGCGCGCTGGATGTGGGGTTCTTTGCCATTAACGACCCGGTGGCGGCCCAGCTGGCGCGGATTGGTTTGCGGTTTGATCTGCCGGAGCCGCCAAAGGCGGAAGACCACGTGCCCGTCACGCCCGGCAGTGATCCCGACAAGCCGCCAATTCTGCGCTAAACTGGCGCTTTCACAGTCGCCAAATATCCCGGGGTGAATGGCGCAGCGTGCTGCGCCAGAGGGGCTGGCCCCTAATATCCGGCGCTGCGGTCGACGACATGCACAAAGGGTTCGCCTGTTTCTCCCCGGCGCACGTTTTCAACCACAACTTCGCTTGAGGTTTTCACGCGGGTTTCCGAGGCGATGTGTGGCGTGACCGTGACATTGGGATGCGCCCAATAGGGGTGGTCTTTTGGCAGCGGTTCCACGCGGAAAACATCCAAGGTGGCGTGGGCGATGTGGCCCGAGTTGAGGGCTGCCAGCAGGGCGTCGTCATCAATCAGTGGGCCGCGGCCCGGGTTCACGATCATCGCGCCATTGGGCATCCAGGACAGCCGCTCCGCGTTGAGCAGGTTTTCCGTGGCGGTGGTTTTGGGCAGGAGCAGCACAAGGATATCGGCGCGGGACAAGGCGGTTTTGAGACCGTCATCGCCATGATGGCAGGTGACGCCGGAAATGTCTTTGGCGCGGCGGCTCCAGCCTGCGACGTCAAAGCCAAGGTCGCTCAGGGCTTCGGCGCAGGCGCTGCCCAATTCGCCAAGGCCCATGATGGTCACGCGGCGGTCCTGCGCCAGCGGTGGAACATGGGGAGTCCAGTCTCCGTTTTGACCAAGAATATTGCGGTCCATGCCAAGGTGGTAGCGCATCACATGGCCCACAACCCATTCTTTCATGCCCTGGGTCATGCCGGGATCGACCATCCGGCAGAGTGGCATTTTCAGGGTTTTGTTGCCTACAATGCTTTCCACGCCGGCCCAGAGGTTTAGCACCGCTTTGCAGCGGGTGTATGGCGTGAAATCCTGCACTGTACTGTTGGGGGCGTAGACGATGTAGTCGACGTCTTCGGGGACGAAGTCTGTCTGCAGGTTGGCGTTCAGACCGGCGTTTTTGAGTGCATCTTTCAGCGGGGTTTCATATTCCACCCAGCGCTCTGGCTTGGCGGCAAAGAGGACGTTGATCATGTGGCAAACACTCCGGACATGTCGGCAAAGCCTTTGATTTCGATGGGGTTCCCAAAGGGGTCGTTGAAGAACATGGTGCTTTGCTCTCCCGGTTCACCGGAAAAACGGGTGAAAGGTTTGAGCACAAATTCCAGACCCGCTTCGGTGAGGCGTTGTGCAAGCGCGTCCCAGTCTGCTTTGGGCAGGATCACACCAAGGTGCGGCATCGGCACCATATGCTCGCCGACCTTGCCGGTGGCAGCGGTGGCGAAGGGCTCGCCGATGTGCAGCGAGAGCTGGTGACCAAAGAAATTGTAGTCCACCCAGGTGTCGGTGCTGCGGCCTTCGGTGCAGCCCAGAAGATCGCCGTAAAAGGCGCGGGCCTGGTCGAGATCGCGGACGTTGTAGGCGAGGTGAAAGATGGTCATGCGCGGCTCCTTTGCGGGGCAGAATAGGGTCTGTGTGCATAGGTAGAAGCGCAAAGTGAAGAAGGGTAGCTTGTTTTTTCATCTTCAGACATAAGAAAAGCTATGGATGTGAGATTTGTGGAAACTCTGCTGGCGGCGGTGGACGAGGGTACTTTGGCGGCGGCTGCGCGGCGTCAGGGTATTACGGCTGCGGCGGCGGCACAGCGGATTGCGGCGTTGGAGGCGGGCTTGAAGGTGCCGCTTCTGGTGCGCGATGGGCGGCATATGGCGGCGACGCCGGATTGTGAGGCGTTGCTGCCGGATTTGCGGCAGATGGTGGCTTTGAAGGCAGGGCTGGCTGGACGGTTGGCGCAGGAGCAGCTGGGAGGGCGTTTGCGGCTTGGTGCAGTGTCCACGGCGTTGAGTGATTATGGCCCGACAGTTGTGCAACAGCTGGAGGCAGAGGCGCCTGCGGTGGAGCTGGCTTTGATCCCAGGGGCCAGTGAAGCGGTGTTTCGTCAGTTTGAAGCGGGCGGATTGGATGCGGCGCTGATTGTAGCGCCGCCGTTTGCGTTGCCCAAGACAATGCAGTTTGACGTCTTGGCCAAGCAGCCGATTGGCTTTGTTCGGTCCGTGGGAGACGGGCAAGGCAATGACGTGCCGTTTTTGGTGTATAGTCGGATGTCTTGGGGCGGCGCGGCTTGTTGGCGGGCGTTGACGTCACAGGTTTCAGCGCCTCAAGTGCGGTGTGAGATGGATGCGGTGGAGATCATTGCGCAGATGGTTGAGGACGGTCTGGGGCAGGCGGTCCTGCCGCGGTGGCAAGGTCTGGTGAAGCACCATCGGGACATGCAGTTTGTGGAAATCACAGGTGCCTTCCGAGAGGTTGGACTGCTCACCTGGCGTCGGGATGCGCGGCGGCCATTGGTGCGGCTGTTGCGTAAGACTGTGGGTGTGGAGAACTCCTAGACCACGTTTTAGACCTGCCGGGGGCGATGCACATGGGCGGATTGCACAAGCCCAAAACCGGCCATCAAAACCAACATGGCAGAGCCGCCGTAGCTGACCAGTGGAAGCGGCACGCCAACAACGGGCGCGAGGCCCATGACCATCGACATGTTCACGGCGAAGAACAGGAAGAATGCGCCTGAGATGCCGAGGATGACCAGAGAGGAGTAGCGGTCTTTGTTGGAGATGGCGGAGGCGATGCAGAACACCACGACGAGTGCATAGAGCGACAGTAGGGAGACCGCGCCAACATAGCCAAACTCTTCGGCCAAGGTGGTGAAGATGAAGTCGGTGTGTTTTTCCGGCAGGAAGTTCAGGCGACTCTGGGTGCCTTGCATAAAGCCGCGCCCGGTCCAGCCACCGGAGCCAAGGGCAATTTTGGACTGGGTGATGTGGTAGCCTGCGCCGAGTGGGTCGGACGATGGGTCGAGAAAGGTGTCGATGCGGCGATATTGGTAGTTTTTTAAGAGCTGCCAGTCGGTGCCGCGCGATTGGAAGACGGCCACGACCAGACCCACAAACATGCTGCCCACAGCGGCGAAGTAGCCCCAATGCACACCTGCAAGGAACATCACGATGGCACCGCCGGTGAGCAGCAAAATTGAGGTGCCGAGGTCTGGCTGGCGCAAGACCAGCATGGTGGGGATGATGATCAGAAAGACAGGGATAAGCACCCAGAGCGGCTTGCTGGTTTTTTCTGTCGGCAGCCAGTCGTAATAGGCCGCCAAGCACATCACCAGGGTGATTTTCATCAGCTCAGAAGGTTGCAGGCGCATAAATCCAAGGTCGATCCAGCGTTGGGCGCCCATGCCGACGCTGCCCATGACCTCTACCAGCACCAGCAGAACCAGCGTGACAAGATAGGCAAAGCCCGAGATCGACCGCCAGAACCAGATCGGGACCATGGCGACAAAGAACATGACAAACACCCCAAGGGCGTAGCGTTTCATTTGCGGTTCCGCCCAGGGTGAGAAGGATCCACCAGCCACAGAATAGAGCATCAAGAAGCCCACGCCGGCCACGGCGGTGATCAATAGCAGCAGCGCCCAGTTGAGGTGCAGCACTTTGCGCAGCCCTGACGGCACATGTTTGACGTTGTACTCGAGATAACTCATCTGCGCCTCATGCCCGGTTGCGGCGCGTGATTTCGCGGCCTGGCACCAGTTTTTCCAGCTCTTCCTGCTGTTTTTCGATGCTGTTGCGGTCTTTGGTGGGGTAGGCCGACAGCGGCGGGGTGCCGCCGTAGAGCGCCTGAAGCGTGATGTCACGGCCAATGGGGGTGGCGGCCTTGGAGCCGCTGCCGTGTTCCACCACAACCGCCACAGCGATCTTTGGATTTTCAAAGGGCGCGTAGTTCACAAATAGGCCGTGGTCGCGGCGGTTCCACGGTAGGTCTTCGTTGCGGGTCACGCCGCGGGCGCGCTCGGCGGCAGTGATGTTGCGGACCTGAGAGGTGCCGGTTTTGCCCGCCATGCGGTACTCATCTTCGATGATGCGTTTGCTGTAGGCGGTGCCTCGACGGTGGTTGGAGACCGCATACATGCCGCGTTGCACCTCCGCGAGATGGGTAGGGCTGATGTCCAGGCGGGGGGCTTCAGCGATCGGCTGTTCCACGCCGTTGATGGATTTCACCAAGCGAGGCGGCACGGCTTTGCCAGTGGCCAGCCGCGCGGTCATAACCGCCAATTGCAGAGGCGAGGCGAGCACAAAGCCTTGGCCAATGGAAGCGTTGGCGGTGTCGCCGACCACCCAGTCTTCGCCGCGCACCGAAGACTTCCAGTCGCGTGATGGATTTAAGCCGCGCGCCACGCCGGAGAGTGGCAGGTTGAACTTCTCGCCAATGCCAAATTTGGCCGCGACTTCGGACATTTTGTCGATGCCAACCCGCAGCGCGATGTCGTAGAAATAGACGTCACAGCTTTCGCGGATGGCTTGTGCCAGGTTCATTTGGCCGTGGCCGCCGCGTTTCCAGCAGTGGAAGCGGCGATTGGAGATTTCCATGTGGCCGGGGCAATAGACCGTGTCGTCGTAGCCGACGATGCCCTCTTCGAGCGCCGCCAATGCGGTGATCATTTTGAAGGTGGACCCCGGGGGGTAGGTGCCCTGCACCGATTTGGCCGCGAGGGGGCGGTGGTCGTTGCTGGTCAAATCGCCATAGTCCGCAACCGAGATGCCTTCGACAAAAAGGTTGGGGTCGAACGTTGGGGCGGAGGCGACCGCCAGTAGGTCGCCGGTTTCGCAATCCATTACGACGGCGGCGGCGCTTTCTTCGCCCAAACGGGCTTGAGCATAAGATTGCAGCCCTTGGTCGATGGTCAGCTGAATGTCGTCGCCCTGTTCACCTTCGCGGCGGTCCAACTCGCGCATGATGCGGCCCACGGCGTTGACCTCGACACGTTTGGTGCCGGCCACGCCGCGCAGGTCATCTTCCATGCGGCCTTCAAGGCCCACTTTGCCAATCTGGAAGCGGGGAATGCGCAGCAGTTGGTCGGGGTTGTCGATTTTCGAGAGGTCGTAGTCGGAGACGGGACCGACATAACCCAGCACATGCGCCATGTCGCCACGCAGAGGATAATAGCGCGACAGGCCCACCTCAGGTGTGATGCCGGGCAGGGCGGGGGTGTTCACCGCCACGCGCGAAAGCTCGTCCCAGCTGACACGGTCGGCGATGGTGACGGGCAGGAAGGGGGGGGAGCGGCGCATCTCGGTGACGGCGCGGTCGAGCTCGTTGGGGTCCAGTTCCACCAAGGTTGCCAGTTTGTCGATCACGGCGTCGACGTCACCTGCGTCTTCGGGCACCAAAGTGACACGGTAAGACGGTTCGTTGCGGGCCAGCACAATGCCGTTGCGGTCAAAGATTTCGCCACGTGCAGGGGGGATCAGCCGGATGTTGATGCGGTTTTCTTCGGCCAGCAGGCGATATTGGTCCGCTTGGTCCAATTGCAGATGGCGCATGCGGAAGCCAAGGCCGGTCATAAAGGTCAGCATGGTGCCGCCGAGCAAGAGCGCACGGCGGGAGAGGCGACCGTGGACCTCGGTGACTTCGGTGGGGGTTTTGGCGCGCATCAGTTGGCCCCCAAGGCGTCGTGGGCCGTGGCGCGACGCACGCCAAACAGCAGGTGAGACAGAAAGACCACGCCGGGGTAGATGGCGATATTCATGATGGTTTGCATGAGCATCAAACCTAGCGACGGCAAGGGAAGCAGGAAAATGGTGCCAATCAGACGGTATCCCACGGTGATGGCCAGCATGATTACGGCGGCGGTGAGCCATTCGGTGGCAAACGTTGCGTCGCGCAGGCGGGTCGCGCGGCCGCGTTGGATTTCGCAGGCAAACACCATGATCGCGGCGGCTAGTCCCGGGGGACGCAACAGCAGGAAGTCGGCCAGCAGAAAGACGCCAGCAACCAGAAGCGGCGGGGTGTAGTCCGGTTGGCGCACAGCCCATGCCAGTGCCAGAACCACCATGAACTCCGGTCCAGCCCAACGGCGTGGTGTGGTTTCCAAAGGCAGAAGCTGTGCAAAGATCAAGAGCAGGCACAAAAGTGCAAAGACAAACCGCATCAACCACTTGTTGGATAGTGCTGCGTCAGCCATCGGTGGTCTCCGAGAAGGCTTCGGGGCTGTCCGGAGCGATCACAGTGCCTGGGCTGTCGAGGCGTTCTTGGCCATGATGGCGCAACACGCGCAGGAATTCGAGGCGCTCATAATCTGCAGCCAAACGGACACGCAGGCGGCCTGAGGGGTCCACGGCGACTTGGCCTATCAGCAGACCACCGGGAAAGACGCCGCCATCACCGGAGGTTACAACCCGGTCGCCGGGGCGCACGAGGTCTGGCGTCTCAAGGAAGTCCACGTGGGGCGCTACAGAGTTGTCGCCGACGATCAGAGCGGATTGGCCCGACGGCTGGATGCGGGCGGGAATGCGACTGGAGCTGTCGGTGAGCAGCATCACACGTGCGCTGGATTGGCCAACACCGGAAATACGGCCCACTAGCCCGATGCCGTCCATCGCAGCCCAGCCGTCAATGATGCCATCGCGCGCACCGATGTTGAGCAGCACGGATTGACGGAAAGGCGAGCCGCTGTCGGCCAAAACAACGCCGGTGACATAGGTCAGGCGTGGGTCCAGGCGCACATTGTTGAGGTCCAGCAGGCGGGCGTTTTCCTGTTCCAGCTGCAGCGCAGCTTCTTTCCAGGCTTTCATGTCCTGCAATTCACGACGTAGGTCGCGGTTCTGTTCCACAATGCGGGTGTAGCTTTGGAAGTTGCGCAGCATATTGACCGCGCCGGTGACGGGCGCCATCGCCCAGTCGAAGTTTGGCACCACAGTATCAGTGATTTGAGCGCGGAAGCGTTCGACGCGCGGGCTGTCGATACGCCAGATCAGAAAGACGCCCAGAAGCAGCAGGATCAGCACACCCAGAAGCAGCCGCCGCAGCGGTGCCGAGAAATCTTCGCTCTGGGTGCGATCTTTGGCCAAGGTGCCTCCGGATCAGAGATGGTGGGCGTTATGCTACACCGCCGAAAGGCTGACGCCAAACCGGCGCTGAGAGGCCGGGTTAGCTGTCGTAGTCAATCGCGTGGCGCAGTTGCTTTTCATACTCCAGCGCTTTGCCGGTTCCCATGGCCACACAGTTCAAGCTTTCGTCAGCAATCGAGACGGCGAGGCCGGTTTGCTCGCGCAGGGCCAAATCCAGTTCACCCAGCAGCGCGCCGCCGCCGGTGAGCATGACGCCGCGATCCACAATATCTGCCGCCAGATCCGGTGGAGTGGCTTCAAGTGCAGTCATTACTGCCTCGCAGATTTGCTGCACCGGTTCCGCCAGAGCTTCGGCAACTTGCGCCTGGGAGATTTCGGTTTCTTTTGGCACGCCGTTGAGAAGGTCACGGCCACGGATCATCATGGATGTACCTCGGCCGTCATCCGGCATACGGGCGGTGCCGATGGAGGTTTTGATGCGTTCTGCGGTCGCTTCCCCAACCAGCAGGTTTTGCTGGCGGCGCAGGTAGTTGATGACCGCTTCGTCCATGCGGTCACCGCCGACACGCACGGACCGTGCATAAACGATGTCGCCCAGCGACAGAACGGCCACCTCAGTGGTGCCGCCGCCAATGTCGACAACCATGTTGCCGGTTGGGTCGGTGATTGGCATGCCTGCGCCAATGGCGGCCGCAATCGGCTCGGCCACGAGGCCAGCGCGACGGGCGCCAGCAGAAAGCACAGATTGGCGAATCGCGCGTTTTTCAACCGGGGTGGCGCCATGAGGCACGCAGACAATGATCTTGGGCTTGGAAAAGGTGGAGCGTTTGTGCACCTTGCGGATGAAGTGTTTGATCATCTCTTCGGCGGTGTCAAAATCGGCAATCACACCGTCGCGCATGGGGCGGATGGCCTCGATGCTGCCAGGGGTACGGCCCAGCATCAGCTTGGCGTCTTCGCCCACGGCGAGCACTTTTTTCACGCCGTCTTTGACGTGATAGGCCACCACAGAAGGTTCGCTGAGAATAACACCTTTACCTTTTACGTAGACCAGCGTGTTCGCGGTCCCTAGGTCGATAGCCATGTCGGATGTAAACAGGCTGCCCAAATTTCCCAGCATAAGATTTCGTTCCCCCAAAAATTCTCAAAGTCCGCGACTCTCTCGAGTCCAAGCGGCCTTCTTATAGGAACTCGAAGGCTGTTGTGAAAGACCCGCAATAAAACAAAGGCGACATTCCGCCGCGTGGGGTGGCCAAAGCTTGGCCACCCGCAAAAATGTGCACTTTTAGAAGGCAAATTTTAACATACCGACAACCCCTTCGTCGTTGCCATCACGCCCATGGTAACGCATGTCAAAAGAGATGGTGTCGTTGAAGGCGTATTCTGCACCAACGTCCCAGTAATATTCGCTGGTTGCACCATCATCGGCACCGTAGCGTGCAGATGTTTTCCAGCGGTCGCCGATGTCATAGCCAACCTGCGCGTAGCGATTGTAGTTTTTGTTGGACCAATCGTAGGCAGCGTAGCCTTTGACATACATGGCATTGTCAAAGGTATAGGTCAGACCCACGGCGGCTTCGCTGCTGTCATAGCCGGAGTCGTCATAAGATTTGCGTACCAGACCAAGGTCATAGGCAAAGTTGGTGCCGACATTGGAGCGGTACCCTGTGTAGAGATCGTATTGCCATTTGTCGGCGGTGCCGAGGTCGACGTTGGAGCCCCATGCCCCAAAGTAGAACCCATTGTTTTCTACTTCGACCCAAGGCTGGATCGCAAAGCCGTCTGATTTGGAGACACCGGAGTCGATGTAGTCTGAGGTCATGTCCGCACCATATGACCAGCTCCAGCCCTGGGCGGCGGCGCCACTGGCAAAGGCAAAAGGAGCACAAAGCGCTGCGGCGCAAATAGGTGTGCGATAGTTCATGGGTCTTTCCTCTCATGCGTGAGTGGTGTTTTTATTTTTGCGAGACTTGTCTGTCTCGGGACGCATGTGGCAGCGGCTCACAGGGGTTTGAAGAGGGGCGCAAAAAGCCGCTCAGACTTGGGCAGGAAGTCGCAAAATCTTGTGGTTGTGATGCGCCGAAATCTGCCGTCTGGGCTTTGGCGCGCAGGCAGGCTATTGAAAGCGCATGCTGAGTTACCAACACATCTACCACGCCGGCAATCTGGCCGATGTTCAGAAACACGCGCTTTTGGCGGTGATGCTGGAATACATGGGACAGAAGTCCAAACCAATGAGCTATTTGGAGACCCATGCGGCGCGTGGCGTCTATCAGCTGGATGATGCCGCGGCGGTGAAAACCGGTGAGGCGGAAGCTGGTATCGCCAAGGTGGCGCAGTGGTTCGCGTCAGATCACCCCTACAAACGCGCGCTAACTGCTGTGCAGGCGCGGCATGGTGAGGTTGCGTATCCGGGCTCGCCCGCCATTGCGCAGGCGTTGTTGCGAACCGAAGACAGCATGCAGCTTTGTGAGTTGCATCCGCAAGAAGCAACCGCGCTGCGGCAAGCCATGCGGGGCAGCGGCGCCAAGGTGCATCAAAAAGACGGGTTTGAGACCGTTATGGGGATTTGTCCCCCCACACCACGGCGGGGCGTGCTGTTGATTGATCCAAGTTATGAGATCAAGAGCGACTACAGCACTTTGCCGGGGTGGATCGCCAATGTGCACCGCAAATGGAATGTCGGTGTGATTGCGCTTTGGTATCCGATCCTGCGCGACGGCACGCATAAAACAATGGTGCAAGCCTTGGAGGCAAAAGGTTTCCCCAAGGTCCTGCGGCATGAGGTGGAATTCCCCCCTGCAAAAGAAGGCCATCGTATGATAGGGTCCGGCATGTTCATCATAAACGCGCCTTATGGACTGCAAGCGGAGGCGCAGGACCTGACGACGAGGTTTGCCAGCCTCTGACCTCCGTTGACCCTGTGTCCCACGGCCAAATTTCGCATTCTCTAGGGTTGTGTTTCACATTGTGAAATCCACAAATTGTGGAGTGATTTCAATTGACAGTAGAGTGAAGGTTGCGCACATTTTTGGCGTGGCACCTGACGGTTTTTGTTTGCCAAGATTATTAGCCAAGATTTCTTTCAGGTGTGCTTATTTAAGGGAGTTTTGTTATGGGTCTGAACCCAAAGAAGGCTGTCGTGCGCCTTTCAGCGGTGGCCGCTGTAATGACGACAGTTGCGACCGCACTGACGGCGCAGGAAAAACCCAACATTCTTGTGATCTGGGGCGATGATATCGGGCAATCCAATATCTCAGCCTACACCATGGGAATGATGGGTTATCAAACGCCAAACATCGACCGTGTGGCCGAAGAGGGCATGATTTTCACCGACTATTACGGTGAGCAATCCTGTACCGCGGGCCGCTCGTCATTCATCACCGGCCAATCGGTGTTCCGCACAGGTCTGTCCAAAGTGGGCATGCCGGGCGCGCCTGAGGGCATGCAGGTGGAAGATCCAACCATTGCAGGTCTTTTGAAAGCGGAAGGCTATGTCACCGGCCAGTTCGGGAAAAACCACCTGGGTGACCGCGATGAGATGCTGCCAACCAACCATGGTTTTGATGAGTTCTTTGGCAACCTCTACCACTTGAACGCGGAAGAAGAGCCAGAGAACGAGGACTATCCTCAGGATCCGGAATTCCGCGAGCGGTTTGGTCCACGTGGTGTGATCAAGTCGTCGGCAGATGGCACAATCGAAGATACCGGCCCACTGACCAAAAAGCGCATGGAGACCGTGGATGAGGAAACCGTTGCGGCGGCAATTGACTTCATCAAGCGCTCCAACGAGCAGGGTCAGCCGTTCTTTGTTTGGTGGAGCGGCACGCGGATGCACTTCCGCACCCACGTCAAAGACGAGATGCGCCTGAAAGCGGATGAGATCGCTGGCAAACATATGGATGAGTACCAGGCAGGCATGATCGAGCATGACATGCATGTTGGGCAGCTTCTGGATGTTCTGGACGAGCTAGGTATCTCAGACAACACCATCGTGCACTACTCCACCGACAACGGCCCGCATATGAACAGCTGGCCGGATGCGGCGATGACACCCTTCCGCGGTGAGAAAAACACCAACTGGGAAGGCGGCTGGCGTGTGCCGTCCATGGTGCGTTGGCCGGGCAACATTGAAGCCGGGTCGATCTCCAATGAGATCATGCACCACATGGATTGGCTGCCAACCTATCTGGCGGTTGCCGGGAATGCGGACATCAAGGAAAATCTGAAAGCCGGTGGTGTCCAGGCGATTGGTCGTGAATACAAAGTGCATCTGGATGGCTACAACTTCCTGCCTTACTTGAAGGGTGAGTCTGAAGAGGCGCCGCGTCGGGAGATTTTCTACTTCTCCGATGACGGTGATCTGACCGCGTTGCGTTACAACGACTGGAAGGTGATCTTCCTGGAGCACCGCTATCCGCAGACCCTGCGGGCCTGGGCGGAGCCTTGGACAGAACTGCGTATCCCGCTGTTGTTCAACCTGCGTCGTGACCCTTATGAGCGCTCCAACATCACCTCCAACACCTATTGGGATTGGTATCTGGACCGCGTCTACCTGCTGTTGCCAGCGGCTGGCTATGTGGGTGAGTTCCTTGCAACATTTGAGGAATTCCCGCCACGTCAGAAGCCGGGCAGCTTCACCATTGGCGATGCCAAGGACAAGATCTTCAGCCAGATCGGCTCCAAGTAAGATCCTGTCAGAGAAAACCCCTTCCGGCCTACAGTGGTCGGGAGGGATATATTTGATCTGGGGTGTTCCCCGATGCATTTTGGATGGTCCTATGACTTTGTTGACTTCGTTTAAAACAACTTGTTTGTCTTTGGCTCTGGTAGGCGTTGCCGGGGTTGGTTTGGCCGATCCGTTGCCGTCTTGGCAGGGGGCATCCAAAGACCGGATCATTGCGTTTGTTGAGGCGGTATCTGAGGTTGGTGGGGCGGACTATGTGACGCCTGCAGACCGGATTGCGGTGTTTGACAACGATGGCACGCTTTGGGCCGAGCAGCCGATGTACTTCCAACTGTTTTTTGCGCTTGATCGCGTGGCTAAGATTGGCGCGGATGACCCATCGAAGCTGACCAGCGATGTATTGAAAGCGGCGGCTGCGGGCGACATGGATGGTGTTTTGGCTGGTGGCAAAGAGGGGCTGATCGAGATTTTGGCGCTGTCCCATGCCAACCAGAGCCTAGATGATTTTTCTGCAGATGTGGCGGCGTGGGTGTCGGAGGCAAAGCATCCGACCACGGGGCTGGGCTATGATGAGATGACCTACCAGCCGATGGTCGAGCTGTTGCGCTATCTGCGGGATGAAGAGTTTAAAACCTATATCGTGTCCGGTGGGGGGATCGATTTCATGCGGGTGTTTGCGGAGGATGTTTATGGCATCCCGCCGGAGCAGACTATTGGATCGTCACTGACGTCTACCTATGAGGTGGTCGACGATGTGCCGACGATCATCAAGAATGACACGTTATTCTTCAATGATGACAAGGCGGGAAAGCCTGTGGCCATCAATCACCACATCGGCAAACGGCCGATTATGGCTGTGGGCAACTCGGACGGCGACTTTGAGATGCTGGAATACACTACGGCGGGCGAGGGCGCGCGTTTGGGGGTGTATATCCATCACACCGATGGCGAGCGAGAATGGGCTTATGATCGGGAAGGGCACATTGGGGTGCTCAATCGTGGATTGGATGAGGCCGAGGATCGCGGCTGGGTTCTGGTGGACATGAAGAACGAGTGGACGCGGATTTTCACTGGCGAGGCGGAGTGATGGCGGCACTGGACGAGATCAATGCGCTGCGCGACCGTATGGGCGAGAGCATCATTGGCCAACGCGATGTGATTGACCGCTTGCTGATTGGGCTTTTGGCCAATGGCAACCTGCTGCTTGAAGGGCTGCCGGGCTTGGCGAAAACACGTGCAGTTAAGGCTTTGGCGAAGAACCTTGAGTGTGACTATTCACGTATTCAGTTCACGCCAGACTTATTGCCTGCGGATGTGACTGGCACAGAGATGTATGTGCAAGGCGCGGCGGATGGGGAACAATTCCGGTTCCAGCCGGGGCCGATTTTTGCCAACGTCGTGCTGGCGGATGAGATCAACCGGGCCCCAGCCAAAGTGCAGGCGGCCTTGTTGGAGGCGATGGAAGAGCGGCAGGTGACGGTGGCCGGGACCACGCACCAGATGGAGCCGCTGTTCATGGTGCTGGCGACACAGAACCCGGTGGAGCAGGAGGGGACTTATCCGCTGCCAGAGGCGCAGATGGACCGGTTTCTGATGCATGTGAACATCCTTTATCCGCCGCTTGAGGACGAGATCGAAGTGATCCGGTTGGTGCGCGGCGAAGAACAGGCGCAATTGCAGGAGCAGGCAGCGGAGAAGGCGGCAAAAGCGCCGCGTGAGCCGATTTCGCAAGACGTGGTGTTCCAAGCGCGGCGCGAGATCGCCGGTCTGCATTGTGCCGAAGCGATGGAGGTCTATATGGCCACGATTGTGCAAGCCACGCGCACGCCTGAGGATTTTGGCGAGAACCTGGCCAAGTGGATTGAACTGGGGGGCAGCCCGCGGGCGTCATTGGCGCTGGATCGGTGCGCGCGGGCGCATGCCTGGATGAAGGGGCGCGACTATGTCGATCCGGAGGACATTCAGGCGATTGCGCCGGATGTGCTGCGCCATCGGTTGGCGCTGAGCTATGAGGCGCAGGGCAGCGGCGTGTCTGCGGATGACGTTGTGGCCGAGCTGCTGACCTTAGTGGCGGTGCCGTAAGCGGAGGACGCCATGCGAAACCGTGCAGCTTTGTCTCGTGCCGGGGTGGCCCCGGATCGGTCTCCGTCTGAGGTCGTTGATGACCCGCGCATTCGCGTGAGCTTGCAAGGGCTGCGGTCTTTGGAGGCGGCGGCGCTGGCAATTTCCTTTTTGCCAAAACAGCCTGCGCGGTCGGCGTTGCAGGGGCGGCATCGGTCGCGCATTCGCGGGCGCGGTCTGGATTTTGAAGAGTTGCGGGATTACTTGCCGGGGGATGATGTGCGCGCGATTGACTGGAAGGTCACGGCGCGGGCGGGATCACCCTATGTGCGGGTTTACACCGAGGAGCGGGATCGTCCGACATTGATTGTGGTCGATCAGCGCATGTCAATGTTTTACGGCACGGTGCACAATACCAAAGCGGTGACGGCGGCGGAATGCGCGGCGATTGTGGCGCATCGGGTGGCCAAACAGGGTGACCGCGTGGGCGGTGTGGTGTTTGGGGATAGTGACATAGACGAGCTGCGTCCGGGACGAGGACGGGCGGCGGTGACGCGGTTTTTGACCTCTTTGGAGGCGGCCAATCATCGGCTCACAGCGGATGCGCCGAAAGTGACCCCGATGCCGTTTAACGATGTGCTGGCAGCGGTGGCACGGCTCGCGACGCGGGATCATCTGGTGAACCTGATCAGTGATTTTGATGCCTGTGACGACGAGACCGAGCGACGGCTTGGCGCAATTGCGCTGCACAACGATGTGGTGCTTGGATTGGTGGGTGACCCCAGCGCAGACGTGGTGCCAGAAACTGGCGAGGTGACGGCCTCGGATGGGCAGAAACAGACCCTTTTGGATTTTAGGGCGGAAGAAGTCCGTGCGGGCTTGGCGCGAGTGACCGGATCACGGCGGGATCAGGTGGCCGAGTGGCAAAAGCGGATGCGCTTGTCGGTGCTTCCGTTGACCACGGCTGAGGATACGCTCACGCAGGTGGTGCGGTTGTTGGGGGGGCGGGTGCGATGAGCGAAGAAGCCACCGCAGCCGTGGACAACGACAGCCTTGTCGGGCTGATCAATCAGCTTGCCGAAGTGCCGGACCCGGCACCGGTGTCGATGGTGCCGCAAACGGCCGGTTGGTTGGTGGTGGCAGGGATTGTCGTGGCTGTTGCTGCGTGGCGCGGCTGGCGGATGTGGCAGCGCTATCGAGCCAATGCCTATCGGCGCGCTGCGTCGAAGGCTTTGGAGCGGGCCGCAGACGATCCGGCGGCTGTTTCGGGCATTTTGAAGCGCGCGGCAATGGTGGCCTACGGGCGGCGGCGTGTGGCTGGGTTGAGCGGTCAGGCCTGGGTGGCGTTTTTGGCAGAGACTGGCGAGGGGCAGTTTCAGGATACGGCCTTGGTGAGTGCCGCCTATCAGAGCGGTCCGGCAGAGGCTGATCCGCAGTTGCTGGCGGCGGCACGCGCGTGGGTTACATCGCATAAGCCACCGGAGGTCGCGGATGTTTGAGCTGAGCCATCCTTGGCTGCTGTTGCTGCTGCCTTTGCCGCTGATTTGGCGGCGGGTGGTGCCACCGTTTCGCCAACGCCAAGATGCGCTGCGGGTGCCGTTTTTTGACCAGATCGCTGAGGCCGCTGGGCTGACCGTGCAGGACGGCGCGGCGATTGTTGCGCACAAGCTGCGGGCGCTGATTGGCGGCGGGATCATGTGGGTGCTGCTGGTGTTGGCCTTGGCAGGACCTGTGCGGCTGGGACCACCGCAGGAGATCACCAAGGCGACACGGGATGTGATCCTGGCAATTGATATTTCCGGCAGCATGGATACGCGCGATTTTCCTGGTGAGGACGGCAAGCCGGTGCAGCGTCTGGCGGCGGTGCAAGAGGTGGTTGAGGCTTTTCTGGCGGATCGGTCTGGCGACCGTGTGGCGCTGATTGTGTTTGGCACACGGGCCTATGTGCAAGCGCCGTTGACCGAAGATCTGGATACGGTGCGGGCGTTGTTGGCGCAAACCGAGGTGGGCATGGCGGGGCCACACACGGCGCTGGGTGACTCGATTGGCTTGGCGATCAACACGTTTGAGGCCAGCGAGATTGAGGAACGGCTGTTGATCTTGCTGTCTGATGGCAATGACACGGCGAGCCGGATGAGCCCGGTGAATGCCGCCGAGATTGCGCGGGACAAAGGCGTGCGCATGTTTGCGATCGGCGTCGGGGACCCGGAGGCCAGCGGTGAGGACCGGCTGGACATGGACTTGCTGAGCAACTTGGCGCAACGCACTGGGGGGGATGCGTTTTTTGCCGCCGATGAAGCAGCGTTGGACAGCATCTACGATGAGATTGATGCGCTGAACCCGCAGGAGGTCGACACATTGATTTGGCGACCGCAACAGGACTTGGCGCATTGGCCGTTGATGGCAGCGCTGGCGATTGGGTTGATCTTGTTGATGTCGCTTTGGTTGCGGGATCACGGGAGGGCGCGGGCATGACAGTGGACCTGTCGCTGTTCCTTGAGGCGTTTCATTTTTTGCGGCCTTGGTTACTTTTGTTGGCCTTGCCGGTGGCGGTGACCTGGTGGCGGTTGCGCCAGCGGCGGGGCGCAACGGGTGGCAACGATGGCTGGCTTGCACCGCATCTGGCAGAGGCGTTGACCGTTTCTGGGAGTCCTGCAGGGCGGGTTCAGCCGATTGATGTAATCTCATTGGTGCTTTTAATGTTGGTGGCGGCTGTGGCTGGTCCAAGCTGGACCCGTGCACCGACGCCCTTTGCGGCCCAGACCGCACCGCTGGTGGTGGTGATGCAGGTCACGTCATCGATGGAACAAACCGACGTGGCGCCGGAACGGCTGGCGCGGGCGCGGCAGAAGACTATGGATTTGCTTGCCTTGCGCAGCGGCGCGCGCACGGCGTTGGTGGCCTTCGCGGGGACCGCACATGTTGTGGTGCCGATGAGCGAGGACCCCGGGGTGATGCAGCCTTATCTGGAAGGGCTGACAACGGCGGTGATGCCGATTGAAGGACAGGACATTCAGGCTGGATTTACCAAGGCGCAGGCGTTGTTGGCGCGGGAAGGCGCGCCGGGCGGTGTTGTTTTTGTGGTTGATGAGCTATCCACCAGTGCAGCGGCGGAATTGAAGGAGGCTTGGGGTAAGGCTGGGGCTGATGAGGAGGGGACTGCGGCTTCTACCACCGTTGCCTCGATGAGTTTTTTGTTCATGCTGCCAGAGGGCACGGACCTGCCACAGGTGCCGGACGGCGCGTCGGCAACGCGGGTGACTCCGGACAATGGGGATGTGGCGGAGGTCGAGCGCACGCTGGCCTCGGCCTATCGGCGGGCGCAGTTGGAAGATGAGGCGCAGCCGTGGGAGGATCGCGGCGCGTGGTTGGCCTGGCCGGCGTTGGTGCTGTTGCTGCTGTGGTTTCGCCGTGGGATGGCGGTGCGTTGGGCGGGGCAGGCAGCTTTGGTGTTTTTGCTTTTGCAGCCGGGGCAGGCGCAAGCAGAGGGGTGGCGCGATTGGTTTTTGACGCCGGATCAGCAGGGATGGCGGGCCTTTGAACAAAAGGACTACGCGGAGGCTGCGGAGGCGTTTGAAGACCCGCATTTGCGCGGCGTGGCGCTCTATCGCAGTGGTCAGTATGAGACGGCAGCGCAGGAGATGGCGCGGCTGGACACGGCGGAGGCGGCGTTTTTGCAGGCCATGGCACATCTGAAGTCGCGCGGCTATCGCGATGGTGTCCGGGCGTTTGAGCGGGCTTTGGAGATTGATCCCGAACACAAGGCTGCGCAGCAGAACCTGCCGATTTCCAAAGCCATTGTGGCGTATGTCGAGACCACGCGGGAGCAATCGGACACAGGTGAGGACACCGGTATTGGCGCCGATGATGTGGTGTTTGACAATGAAAGCGGGCGCGGGGAAGACACGCAAATCGAGGTGCCGCAGGACGATGCACCGGCGCATTTGTCTACCGAGCAGTGGATGCGCACGGTGGACACACGCACGGAGGATTTTCTGAAACAGCGGTTCAGGCTGGAAGCGGCACGGGGGGAGCAGCCATGAGGTGGTGTGTTGTCTTTTTCCTGTGGCTGGCGAGTGTTACGGCGGTGTGGGCGCAGGATGTGGAGCCCAAGCTTGAGGTGACGTTTGAGGAAAGCGAGACCGTGCCCGGGCAGCCGCTGACGCTGCGGCTGACGGTGTTGGTGCCAACTTTCATGCCGGATCCGCCGGTGTGGCCGGATTTTGAGACGCCGAACCTGATGGTGCGGCTGCCGTCCAAGGCGAGCTCGCCGACCAGCAAGAGCATTGGCGGGGAGACATGGTCCGGGATTTCGCGACGCTATCAAATCACTCCGGTGGTGCCGGGCACGTTTGAGATACCGGCAGGGGATGTGAAAGTGCGGTATCGCGCGCTTGAGGGCAGTGATGTGCTGGAAGCAACATTGCCGGTGCCTGCGCAGACGGTAACAGGAGTTGTGCCGGAGGGCGCGGAAGGGATGGACCCGTTTATTGCGGCGGAGACGCTGACCCTGACACAGACCGTTGAGGGAGACACTACGGGGCTGGGCGCCGGTGCGAGCTTTACGCGCGTGCTTGAGGTGAAGATCGAAGGTGTGTCGCCGATGTTCTTGTCGCCAGTGATGCCGGAGGAGGGATTTGCGGGGCTGCGCGCGTATCCAGAAAGTCCGGTGGCCGAAGAGACCGAAAACCGTGGTGTGGTGAGTGGCTCGCGTGTGGAGAAGACGGTTTATGTTGTGGAAGGCGGCGTGGAAGGCGCGCTGCCTGAGGTGCGTTTGCAGTGGTTCAATCTGAAGACTGGCAAAGTGGAAGAGGCCACGGCGGCGGCGATTGACGTGCAGGCGGATGCACCGGTTTTGGCGCCCAATGCTCAGCCGCTGAATGTTGACAAGATCGTGCGGTGGGGCGCGGCTTTGGTGGCTTTATTACTGGTTGTATGGGCTTTTGTGCGCTGGGGCTTGCCGCTTCTGCACCAGTCTTGGGACGGAGCGCAGGCGCGGCGGCTGCAGAGTGCAGAATATGCCTACAGCCTGCTGAAACAGGCGACGCAGAAACGGGATTTGAGTGCGGCCAAACCGGCCTATTTACGCTGGTCGCAGAAGGTGCCGCTTGCCCGACACGAGACCGAGATAGATATTGAAGACGCGTTTTTGCAGATTGGCGCGGCGCGGTTTGGCAACGGCAGTGCAACCGAGGAAGCGCAGGCTTGGAGGCATCTCAAAACACTCTGCCATAGAAAACACCGCGAAACCCGCTATCGTCGCGACACGAAGACTCCGGATTTGCCACCGCTTAATCCGGTCTCCACGCATCAGAACTGAAAGACAGCTGTATGACATTCAAGATTTTTTTCGGCATGGCCCTAGCGTGCTTGATGCTGGGTTCCGCCGGAGATGCGCAGACGCCGCATGGTGCAGGTGTGCCGGATTATGTGGGGTCAGATGCCTGTCGGGACTGTCATACAGAGGCCTATGACGCGTGGAAAACCTCGCACCATGGCGAAGCTTGGCGGATGCCGGGGGAAGACAGTTTTGTCGGGGCTTTTGAGGGGGAAAGCTTTGAGCATGACGGCATGCGCGCGACGTTTGACAGAGATGGCGATGCCTATGTGGTGACAGTGCGCGAAAAGGATGGCGTGGCAGCGACTTATGAGATGCATTCTGTGGGTGGGGTGCATCCGCTTGAACATCCGATCCTGTCGACTGGCAAGGGGCGGCTGCAGAGTTTCGACGTTGTCTGGGATGTGGAGCAGCAGCGGTGGTACCACCTTTATCCAGATCAGGATTTGCCGCCTGAAGATGCGTTTCACTGGACCGGTGTTTACAAGAACTGGAACAGTCGCTGTGCCGAGTGTCATGCGACCGGGTTTGAGAAGAATTACGATTTTCAGACCAAACGTTACGCCAGCCAGCAGGTTGAGATCGGCGTTGGCTGTGAGGCCTGCCATGGGCCGGGGGCGGCGCATTTGACCATTGTCGAGGGGGCAAAGCCGGAGAGCTTTTCTGTGGCGCTGGACGATTGGGGCTTTACGTCGACGATGTCAGAGCCTGCGACGGCGATGGAACAATGCGCGGGCTGTCACGCCAGACGCGAGGGCTTTGGAAACGGCAATCCGCTGCCCGGAGAGGCCTTTGCCGACAACTACAACCTCGCGATGCTGCGGCCCGGTTTGTATCACGCGGATGGGCAGATCTTGGATGAGGTTTATGTTTACGGGTCGTTCCTGCAGTCCAAGATGTCCCAGAAAGGGGTGACCTGCGCCAATTGCCATGAGCCGCATTCGGCGGAGGTCGTGGCGGAAGGCAACGCGGTGTGCACGCAATGCCACTCGCCAGCAGGCAATCCTGAGTTTGAGAGCTTGCGGCAAGCGGACTACGAGGATGTGGCGCATACCAACCACCCTGACGGCACCGAGGCGGCGCAATGTGTGAGCTGCCATATGGTGGACAAAGTCTACATGGGCACTGATCCGCGCCGCGATCACAGCTTTCGCGTGCCGCGTCCCGATTTGAGCGACGCGCTGGACAGTCCCAATGCCTGTACCACCTGTCATGACGACCAAAGCAATGAGTGGGCCGCAGACAAAGTGCGCGCGTGGTTCCCTGATGGGCGATGGCAGGAACCGCATTACGGCGAGGTCCTGGCGAAGGGGCGCGCCAATCCCCGCGGTGCCGCGGGGGAGTTGATTGGGCTGGCGCAGGATGAGGCGCAGCCAAACTTAGTGCGGGCGACGGCGTTGTGGCTGTTGGGGCCGGGGGCGACGTCTTTGAATTTGGAAGAGCTGGCCGCGTTTTTGCAAAATGAGGACCCGCAAATTCGTGTTGGCGCTTTGAATGCCTTGCGCGCGCGGGCGGTGGTGGCCACGGCGCCGTATTTGCTGAAAGGGCTGAACGACGACGTGCGGGCAGTGCGTCTGGCGGCGGCGCGCGCGATCATGAGCCAGCGGCCAGATCGCTTGCCGGACAGCCTGCGGGCGGCGTTGGGGCAAGCTTACCGCGAGTTTGGCAACGTGATGCAGAACCAGATGGATTTTGCCGAGGCGCATCTGCAAGTTGCGGGCTACTCGATGGTGTCGGGCAATCTACCGTCGGCCATTGCAGCTTTGTCTGAGGCGGTGCGGCTCAACCCGCAGAACCCGCAAGCGTGGAGCAGTCTGATCCGCATGACGGCGCAGGTCGAAGGGCGGCGGGCTGCGCAAAAGCGCATGCGGCAGGCGCTGGCCTACAATCCGGATGATCCGGATTTGCGGCAGTTGGCGGAGCAATTCTGAGCCCGTCTGCGGCATCTGCGCACAAACCGCGAAAAACACGGAGTTTTTCTAAGGTATTTTGGGTAGACGCCGGTTGTTTTAGGATAGGCGGATGCTTATCAGTCTGGGGCAACGAACAGGAGGGCGCCGATGAACGACGGCAGTATTCTGGCTTTTATCGCCATTTTACCATTTCTTGGCGCTTTGGTGCCGGGGATTATGATCCGTGCCGGGCGCAACGCCTGCGCATCCTTCACCGCCGTCCCAACACTCTTGGCGTTGGTGTTGCTGGGCACGCAGGTGCCAGCGGTGATGCGCGGCGAAGTTGTCAGCACCACAATTGATTGGCTGCCGCAGCTGGGACTATCGGCGAGCTTTTTTCTGGACGGATTGGGGCTCTTGTTTGCAGGCATGATCCTTGGGGTTGGTCTGCTGATCATCCTGTACGCACGGTTTTACCTTTCTGGCGATGACCCGATGGGGCAGTTCTACACCTACCTGCTGCTGTTTCAGGGCGCGATGCTGGGCATTGTTTTGTCCGACAACATCCTGCTTTTGCTGATTTTCTGGGAGCTGACCAGCCTGTCGTCTTTCCTGTTGATTGGCTATTGGAAGCATCTGCCGGAAGGTCGTCAAGGCGCGCGGATGGCGCTGACCGTGACCGGCGCGGGTGGATTGGCGATGATTGGCGGGATGCTGATCCTTGGCAACATCGTCGGCAGCTACAACCTGACCGACATTCTGGCGCAAGGTGAACTGATCAAGGCCAGCGAGTGGTATATGCCCGCTCTGATCCTGATCCTGGTTGGCGCATTCACGAAATCGGCGCAGTTCCCGTTCCACTTCTGGCTGCCACATGCGATGGCCGCGCCGACCCCTGTTTCTGCCTATCTGCACTCCGCCACCATGGTGAAAGCGGGCGTGTTCCTGATGGCGCGGATGTGGCCTGTTCTGGCTGGCACCGACCCTTGGTTTTATATCGTGGCGACCACCGGCTTGATCACGATGGTGCTCGGCGCGGTGATTGCGCTGTTCAAAGATGATCTCAAAGGCTTGTTGGCGTTTTCGACCGTGAGCCATTTGGGCCTGCTGACCATGTTGTTGGGCTTTGGCACCAAAGCGGCGGCGATTGCGGCGGTGTTCCACATCATCAACCACCTGACCTTTAAAGCGGCGTTGTTTATGACCGCCGGGATTGTAGACCACGAGGCGCACACGCGCGACGTCAAACGGCTGGGTGGCTTGGCGAAACTGATGCCGATCACGGCGATCATCGGGACGATCACAGCGCTGTCGATGGCGGGCACCATTCCGCTGAATGGCTTTATCTCCAAAGAGATGATGCTTGAAGAAGCGGCCCATACGGTTTGGTACAACAACCCATGGATTGTGCCGGTTCTAGCAACTTTGGGCGCCTGTTTCTCCGTGGCCTATTCCTTCCGGTTTATCTTCCACGTGTTTGGTGGACCGGTGCGCGACGATTATCCGTCCACGCCACATGATCCGCCGTTTGGGCTCTATGCCGCGCCTGCGTTGTTGACTGTTCTGGTGGTGGTCATTGGCGCTATGCCGTTTTTGGCGGAACCGCTGGTGACAGTTGCTGCGAACGCGGTGACCGGCTTGGACACACATCCGCATTTGAAGCTGTGGCACGGGGTGACACCGGCGCTGTGGATGTCTGTGATTGCCTTTGTGGTGGGTGGCGTTCTCTTGGCTGTGCACGGCAAGCTGGACGCGATTTGGCTGCGGGCACGTCGGCCTGAAGCGAAAGCGATCTTTGATGCGATCATGGACAGCTGCGTGGCCTTGGCCAAAGCCTTTGCCCGTGGCACCCATAATGGCGTGATGAGCCGCTATCTGGCGCTTTTGGTTGTCGCCGCTGTTGGGGTGGGCGCGCATGCCTATTTCACCGGTGGTATCAGCGCACCAACGCGGGAGATCTTGCCGGTGCCGCCATTGGTCTGGGTAGGCTGGTTGTCGTTGCTGGTGGCCACATGGCTGGTGGTGAGCCAGCACCGCAATCGCTTCCGTTCCTTGGTATTTATCTCGATCATCGGACTCGTGATTTCGGGTGGGTTCGTCTATCTCTCCGCGCCGGACCTCGCGCTGACGCAGATTTCGGTTGAGACTGTGACCATCATGCTGTTGCTTTTGGCGCTCTACTTCCTGCCAAAGGACACGCCAGCGGAAAGCAGCAACGGCAAGCGACTGCGCGATGCGGTGGTGGCGATTGCGGGCGGTGGCGCTGTGGCGGCTTTGGCGATGGCCTTCCTGACGCGTGATGTGGACAGCATTTCGGCCTATCACCTCGCCAATTCCTACAAAGGCGGCGGCGGCACCAATGTGGTGAACGTGATCCTCGTGGATTTCCGGGGCTATGATACCTATGGCGAGATCATCGTGCTTGGCATTGCAGGTCTGACGATCTTTGCGCTGATGGACGCGCTGTTGCGGGGGCCCGCGGCGAAACGTTTGCGGGATCGGGCGTTTTCGCCGGATCGCTCACGCGACCGTCACCCGCTGATGATGGTAGTGGCGACCCGGGCCATGCTGCCAATGGCGGTGATGGTCGGCCTCTACATCTTCCTGCGCGGTCACAACCAACCGGGCGGCGGTTTTGTCGCTGGGCTGGTGATCTCCATTGCCTTGCTGATGCAGTACATGGCCTCGGGCTTTGCCTGGGCGCAGTTGCGGCAGCGGATCGAGTACCACTCGATGATTGGCTGGGGCGTCATCATCGCCGGGTTGACCGGTGTGGGTGCGTGGTTGGCGGGCAAACCGTTCCTGACCAGCGCCTACGGCTATCTGCATTTCCCACCCATCGAAGAGTTTGAGTGGGCCACGGCGATGGCGTTTGACTTGGGCGTGTTCCTGGCGGTGTTGGGCGCGGTGATGCTGATGCTTTACAGCCTGTCGCGGATTGCACGGTTTGCCGGGGAAACCATCAACGTGACCCCTATGGATCACGACCCGTCCGAGGCGCCAGAGGATGGCGCGGACGAGCAAGAACAGAAGGAGGGCCAATGACATGGAGATGATTGTTGCCAGTGCCATTGGCGTGCTGACGGCGGGGGGGATTTACCTGATCCTGCGCCTGCGGGCCTTTCCTGTGATCCTCGGGATGGCGTTGCTGTCTTATGCGGTGAACGTGTTCCTGTTTGCCACCGGACGTCTGGCGGTGAACGCGCCACCGATCCTGAACAAATATGCCGATGTCAGCTATTCTGACCCGCTGCCGCAAGCACTGGTGCTGACCGCGATTGTGATCAGCTTTGGCATGACCGCGGTCTTGGTGATGATCGCGCTGGGCGCCTATCTTGAGGCGGACAGTGATGAGATCAACATGACTGACGAAGATGATGCGCAAGACACAGAGGGGCAGGGCGTATGAACCACTGGATAATTGCTCCTGTTGTGCTGCCAGCGCTGCTGGCGCCGGTCATTGCCTATGTGATGCGGCACGACATCAAGTTGGCGCGCTATGCGTCGGTGGCGGGCACGGTGATGCTCGCGGCTATTTCGCTTGGTCTTCTGGCGATTGTCGCGGATGGCGAAACACACGTTTACTACCTTGGCGACTGGCCTGCGCCGTTTGGCATTGTGTTGGTGCTGGACCGCTTGTCGGCGATGATGGTGCTGTTGACGTCGATCCTGGCGCTGATTGTGCTGTGGCATGCGATTGCCACTGAGTGGGACAATCGTGGGCGGCATTTCCATGCACTGTTCCAGTTCCAGCTGATGGGCGTCTGTGGTGCCTTTCTGACCGGTGACGCGTTCAACTTGTTTGTGTTCTTCGAAGTTCTGCTGATCGCGTCTTATGGCCTTATGATCCACGGCGGCGGCAAGGTGCGGTTGAAGGCCGGTTTGCAGTACGTGGTGATGAACCTCGCAGGCTCCACGCTGTTCCTGTTTGCGCTGGGCGCGCTTTATGCGTCGACCGGCACGCTCAACCTTGCGGACCTGGCCGTGAAAGTGCGTGAGCTTCCGGTGGAAGAAGCGGCCATTCTGCGGGTGTCTGCAGTGTTGTTGTTGATGGTGTTTGCCATCAAGGCGGCGTTGTTTCCGGTGCAGTTCTGGCTGCCCGCGACCTATGCCAATGCGCCCGCACCTGTGGCGGCCTTGTTTGCGATCATGACCAAAGTGGGCGCCTACGCGATCATCCGCTTTTACACGCTGGTGTTTGG
Organism: Shimia sp.; assembly: GCF_049116215.1. Lineage (GTDB taxonomy): Bacteria > Pseudomonadota > Alphaproteobacteria > Rhodobacterales > Rhodobacteraceae > Shimia. The sequence continues at coordinate 246,520 of NZ_JAGDZB010000005.1, forward strand.
GCCGGATGTGGCCGCAGTGGACGGGCTGATTGGCAGCTGGGTGATGCCCGCTGCGGTGATCACCTTGGCGGTCGGCGCCATTGGCGTGTTGGGCGCGCGGCGGTTGATGCCGATGCTGTCCTTTGCGGTGGTTGGCTCTATGGGCACGTTGCTGCTGGCCGTGGCGGCGTTTACGCCTGAAGCGATTGGCGCTGGGCTCTATTACCTTCTGCACTCCACCTTTGCGGCGGCGGCGCTGTTCCTGCTGGCGGATCTGGTGGTCACGCGACGCGGCAGCGATGCTTTGTCTGCGCAACCACCAATCTATCAGAATGGCTTGTTTGCGGCGTTCTTCTTTGTCGGGGCCATTGGCGTGACGGGGATGCCGCCGCTCAGCGGCTTCTTGGGCAAGCTGTTGGTGCTGGACGGGGTGCGCGACATGCCGTGGATGGCCACCGCCTGGGCAGCGATCCTGATTGGTTCGTTGGTGACCATCGTGGGCTTTGCACGGGCCGGCAGCGTGGTGTTCTGGAAAGCCACAGCCTTGGCCGATCCTGAGGCGGAAGAGCCGGAAGACGCGACGCCCATTGGTGTGAATGCACTGGCCGGCGTGAGCTTGTCTCTGGCAGCCTTGGTGCTGTTGGCGGTGTTTGCTGGGCCGGTCATGGGCTATCTGGAGCAAACCTCAGCCCAGTTGTTTGACGTGTCGGCCTATGTCGACGCGGTGCTTGGGCAGAATGGGGAGGATCTGAAATGAGACGGAAACTTCTACCGCACCCGATTTTGAGCCTGACATTGTTGGTTATCTGGCTGATGCTGGTCAACAAGGTCACGGTTGGCAACGTGTTGTTAGGTGCGATTTTTGGCGTGGTTGTGCCCATTCTGACGGCCCCCTATTGGCCTGGACGTCCGCGCATCCAGAACTACTTCAAAGTGGTGGAATACGTGCTGGTGGTGTTATGGGATATTGTCGTCGCGAACTTCCACGTCGCTGCGATTATCCTGTTCAAACGCAGTAAGGACATTCACTCCAAATGGGTGACTGTTCCGCTGGATGTGACCTCGCCAGAGGCGATCACTATCCTCGCAGGGACCATCACCATGACGCCGGGCACGGTGTCTGCGATGTTGTCGGCAGACGGCAGCAGCGTGCTTGTGCATTGTTTGGATTGTGATGATCCTGAGGCTGTGCGCGATGAGATCAAAATCCGCTACGAGCGCCGGTTGAAGGAGATTTTCTCATGATCACGATGGCTCTCTATTTTGGCTTTGCCTGCTTTGGGCTTGGCATGTTGATGTGTGTCTGGCGCATTGCCAGAGGCCCGACTGCGGCGGACCGGATTTTGGCGCTCGACACGCTTGTGATCAATGTCATTGCGTTGTTGATCTTATACGGCGTGCACAAGGGCACTGCGATCTACTACGAAGCCTCCATGCTGGTGGCGATGGTGGGATTTGTGTCAACTGTCGCCTACTGCCGCTTTGTGCTGCGCGGCGATATCATCGAGTAAGGGAGAGACAAATGTTTGCAGAAATCCTCGTGTCCTTCTTCATCGTTTTGGCTGGCGTCTTTGGGTTGGTTGGCAGCTTCGGCATGCTCAAATTAAACGACACCATGCAGCGCCTTCATGCCCCGACCAAGGCGACCACGCTTGGGGTTGGCGGTGTGTTGATCGCGTCGATGCTGTACTTCCTGTTGGTGAAGGGGACCCTGTCATTTCATGAGCTGTTGATCACCATCTTCCTGTTCCTGACCGCACCGGTGAGTGCGCATTTTGTCGCCAAGACTTACATTCAGGCCAAGATGAAGCCGGAAGAACTGCCAGGCTCCGATGGGGAGTTTGGCTGGGCGATCTATGATGATCCGCCAGCCTATTACGACAACGACTGATCGTTTCGATCCTTTGAAGAACTTGGAAAGCGCGCCCTTCGTCGGCGCGTTTTTGCTTTTTCTACCAGATGCTTGGCATTTGTGGTTAACGCATGCTTGCTGCTTGGGGCGGGCCATGTTTCTATGGCGTGAATTGTCATGTGATCACCGCCGTTACATTTGGCCCTGATCTCCAAGCCATTGGGATAAGACACCATGAAGTTTCCGATTTTCACCCCTCTCTCAGCCGCCATGCTCTCGGTCAGTTTATTGGCGACCAGCGCAGTGTCGCAGGATGCCCCCGCTCCCAAAGTCGCGATAGCCGCAGCCTACACTGATGAGCTGGTGGATGAGGTGATTTTCATCGGTAAAGGTGAGGCCGTCGATAAGGTGGATCTCGTGGCGCGCGTGAGTGGCTTTGTTGAAAAAATCCACGGTCTGGATGGCGATGAGGTTACCGCCGGTGACTTGTTGTTTGAGATCGAGCCTGAGGTGTATCAGGCGGCAGTGGATGCGCGCAAAGCGGATCTTGCGCAAGCGGAAGCCAACCTGCGACTGACCGAAGTGGAGTTGGTGCGGAAGTCGGAGCTGTTTGAGCGGGACGTGGGCACCGAGGCGGATCGTGATGTGGCCGTGGCCAACAACGAAGTGGCCAAAGCGCAGGTGGAAATTGCCAAAGCGGCCATTGCGCAGGCGCAGTTGGACCTGGACTACACCAAAATTCACGCGCCGTTTGATGGACGTATTGGTCGGTCCAACGTGAGCGTTGGCGAATTGGTTGGGCCAACCACGACATATCTGATCAACATTGTGCGCACTGCGCCGATCTTTGTGGAGTTTTCGCTGACTGAGAAGCAGTTGGTCGAAGTGATGGAGCACCATGAAGCAGAGCTTCAGGAGCTTTCAGACAAAGAGAAAGCACCAAAGGTCTTTGCGATTTTGCCCAACGGGGACGAGTTGGAAGAGGTCGGGCAGGTGGTCTTTGTCGACAACCGGATCAACCCGTCCACAGGCACGATCACCTTGCGGGCTGAGTTTGAAAATGCACGTCGGTTGCTGCTGGACGGCGCCTTCCTGAACATCCGCATTGCCAGCGCAGCCCCAAGCCAGGTGCTGATGATCCCGCAGGCGGCGGTGCAGCGCGATCAGCGCGGCGACTTTGTGCTTGTGGTTGGTCAGCAGCAAACGGTTGAGCAGCGCTATGTGACGCTGGGCCGTCAGGTTGAGGCCGCTGTGGTTGTTGAAGACGGGATGCGCGAAGGCGAATCCGTGATTGTCGAAGGCCTGCAACGCGTGCGTCCCGGTGTGACCGTGGATGCGGTGCTGGCCGGCCAGCCGACAGAGGAGCAGTAACCCGTGTTTTCAGCGATCTTCATCCGGCGCCCGAAGACGGCGTTTGTGATTTCCCTGGTGCTCTCCATCATGGGGTTCATCGGGTATAACGCACTCCCTGTGGAGCAGTTTCCGGACATCACACCGCCTGTGGTGACGGTGTCCACCAACTATACCGGTGCCAACTCTGAAACGGTGGAAAACACTGTGGCCGCGCCCATTGAGGCGCAGGTGAACGGTGTGGATGACATGATCTATATGTCATCTGACAGCACTGACACTGGCTCCTACAACCTGTCTGTAACCTTTGAAGTGGGCACAGACCCGGATATTGCCTCGGTGAACGTGCAGAACCGCGTTGCGCAGGCGACGTCGTCGCTGCCAACCGAGGTGACCAACAGCGGGGTGGTGACGCAGAAATCCTCCACCAACATGCTGATGATCGTGACGTTGGTGTCGCCCAACAGCACCTATGACGAGGTGTTTCTGTCCAACTACGCCTCGATCAACCTGCGCGACGCACTGGCGCGTGTGAAGGGCGTGGGTAAAGCGGACGTAATGACCAACTTTGAATACTCCATGCGGATGTGGATGGATCCGGACCGTATGGCAGGGCTGGGGCTCACACCAGGCGATCTGGTGGCGGCCATTCGAGAGCAGAACCTTGAGGTCTCCGCCGGTCAGATCGGTACGCCGCCGATCCCCACTGGGCAACAGTTTCAATACACCATTAAATCCAAAGGCCGCCTGACCACGGTGAAGGAGTTTGAAGAGATTGTACTGCGTACCGGCGAGGCGGGCAGCATTGTGCGTATGAAAGATGTGGCGCGGGTCGAGTTAGGCGCGAACTACTACAACGCCTCTGGTCGGGCAGACGGCAGTCCGGCGACGGTTCTGGCCATCTATCAGGCGCCGGGCGAAAACGCCTTGGCGGTTGCGGAGGCTGTAAAAGCCGAAGTGGAACGTCTCTCCGCCGCCTTCCCGGACGATGTCGAATACGCCGTTCCCTATGACAGTACACTGTTTGTGGAGCAGTCATTGAGCGACGTGGTGTCCACCCTGATCCTGACCTTCATTCTTGTGATCTCGGTGGTGTTTATTTTCCTTGGCAATGTGCGGGCAACCGCCATTCCTGCGGTCGCCATCCCGGTCTCCTTGATCGGGACATTTGCGTTCTTGCTGTTGTTTGGCATGTCGCTGAACACCATCTCGCTGTTTGCCTTGGTGTTGGCCATCGGGATTGTTGTGGATGACGCTATCGTGGTGGTGGAGAACGTCGAGCGTATCATTGCGGAAGAGGGGCTGTCTGCTGCTGACGCAACCCGCAAGGCGATGGGGCAGATCACCGGTCCGGTGATTGCCACCACCTTGGTTTTGTTGGCGGTGTTTGTGCCGGTGACCTTTATGCCGGGTATCACCGGGCGTCTCTACACGCAGTTTGCCGTGACCATTTCCACCGCTGTGGTGATTTCGTCGATCAACGCGTTGACGTTGTCTCCGGCTCTGTGCTCGCTGATCCTGAAAGCGCGTGATCCTGGTGGTCCTAAAGGGCTGATGGCGGTGTTTGAGAAAGGTGTCGACGGGGCAAGGGGTGCCTATGTGGGCGTGGTGCGTCGGTTTGTGCGTATCCCTATCATGGCGATTGTAGTGCTGGTGGCGATGTTTGCTGGTTCTGGCACGTTGATGAAGACCATTCCCGCTGGCTTTATTCCTTTGGAAGACAACGGCACGTTGTTTGTGGATGTACAGCTGCCGGATGCGGCGTCGTTGGAACGGACTGAGGCTGTCACAGCGCGCTTGAATGAGCAGTTGATGGAACTGCCCGGTGTGGCCGGCTCTGTGCTGGTGAACGGCTTTAGTTTGCTCAATGGGTCGGGATCAAACGGGGCAATGATCATTCTGAACCTTGAACCCTGGGACGATCGGCAGACGGATGAGTTGAGCGCGGATGGGATTTTGGCGAAGGTTTACGGTGTCGCCAATCAGGAAATCTCTGCCAGCGTGATTGCCTTTAACCCGCCGCCAATTTCCGGTCTTGGCATGAGTGCCGGTGTGGAAATGAAGGTACAGCAGACCGGTGGTGGCACGGCGCAAGACCTCTCGGCCGCGATTGGCTCGTTGGTCTATGCCGCCAACCAACGTCCGGAGATGGCGCAGAGCTACTCGACCTTCCGCGCCAACGTGCCAAAAGTCTATGTGGATCTGGATCGCGAGAAGGCCAAGTCGCTGAACGTGTCGATCTCGGATGTGTTCACCACGTTACAAGGCTACATGGGCTCGATCTATGTGAACGATTTCAACCTGTTTGGGCGGGTCTATCGCGTGATGATCCAGGCGGATGGCGAGTTCCGTTCCCAAGTTGAGGACATCAACGCGCTGTATGTGCGTTCTCAAACCGGTGAAATGGTGCCCATGGGCACATTGGTAACTGTACGTAATGAGTTGGGGCCGGTGGCTTTGAACCGCTACAACATGTTCCGCGCCGCCACGGTGACAGGTGTGCCAAAAGAGGGCTTGTCGACCGGGGATGCGATCCGCGTTCTGGAAGAAGAGGCGGCGAATGCGCTGCCGCCGGGTTACAGCTTTGAATGGACTGGGACAGCGCAGCAACAGCAGTCCGGAAGCGGGTTGGTGGTGATTATTCTGATTATGGCGGTGGTCTTCGCCTATCTGTTCCTTGTGGCGCAGTATGAAAGTTGGACCATGCCAGTTGGCATTCTGCTCTCGGTGTCGGTGGCGCTGTTTGGCGCATTGGCCGCGGTGGCTGTGTCTGGGGGGGACGTGAACCTCTACACCCAGATCGGGATGATCATGCTGATTGGTCTGGCTTCCAAAAACGCCATTCTCATCGTGGAATTTGCGATGGAGCGACGGGCCGCGGGGCTGAGCATCAAAGAGGCAGCTGTTGAGGCTGCCAGCCAGCGTTTCCGCGCGGTGATGATGACAGCGCTGTCCTTCCTGCTGGGCGTGGTGCCGCTGTTGGTGGCCAATGGCGCTGGTGCGGCGAGCCAGAAAGCTATCGGCGTGGCCGTGTTTGGCGGTATGTTGGCGGCGACCGTTATTGGTGTGATCATTGTGCCGATCCTCTATGTGCTGCTGCAGGGCATGCGGGAATGGGTCAAGGGCGCCAACAAGAAGGCAGAGCCGTCCGAAGCGGCGTAAGGTGCTGAGAAGGAAAGAGAAGGGCTGGAGGCAACTCCGGCCCTTTTTGTTTGGTTCAAAGCTCAGTAGCCTTCAGCAATGATACGGTTGCTTTTGTTTTTTGTGCTCACGGTGTCCGCTTTGACTGCATTGGCAGAGGAGCGACCGCAGGGACTTATGTGGAACCGCTCGGGCTTGCCCGCGACCCTGCCGTTGCTGATCAAGACCAACGCTGGTGCGGACTATTTCCTGAATTTACGGGATGTTGAGCGCGACAAGGTGGTGCTGGCCGCGTACGTGCGGGGTGGGGAGTTCTTTCAGGTTTTGGTGCCACCTGGACGGTATGAGCTGGTGTTTGCCTCTGGCGAAGAGTGGCAGGGCGAGACGAGGCTGTTTGGGGTGAACACACATGTGTTCAAACTGAATAAGCCGTTGCAGTTTCGCGCGACGATGAGCCAGCGGAAGGGGCACTTAATTGACCTGACCAAGGCCAGCGGCACAACCATCAGCGATCTGGCAAAGTGTCAGAGATTGGCGCTGGATCCAGAGAGTTTGCGCAACCGAAAAGGGCAGTTTGACCCATTGCTGCGCGATCCAAGCTTGGCACCTGAGGCATGGCCAAAGATGCCCGCGCCGCGTTACGATGTGGAGACGTGGACGTGTCTCTGAGCGCATGAAAAAGGCCGGGGCAAGCTCCGGCCTTTTGTGGTTTTATGTGTCTTTACAGCTGGATACGGAAGCGGGCGAAACCGTCTGGGCCTTCGCCTGCGGCCTCGATGGACACACCTTCCACGCTGTCGCTGTAGTCCGCCGCCTTGGGGCCGGTGTCAAACAGCACCGAGGTGCCTGGCAGCGGTGCGAAGGTCCAGTTGGCGTCAGCGCGAGGGCTGATGGTGCCTTTTTCCACGATATAGCGCACAATCACGTCACGGTTGGTGTCCGGACCTTCAAACACGATGGTTTCCCCCATGGCGCCGGGGAACTTGCCGCCGCCACCTGCGCGGTAGTTGTTGGTGGCGATGATGAAATAGCGCAAAGGATCAATTGGCAAACCCATGTATGTCAGGTTCACAATCCGATTGGCGTCTGGGTTGATCAGATTGCCTTTGGGATCGTATTTTGACGGTTGGGATAGATCGATTTCATAGGTAACACCGTCCATCACATCAAAGTTGTACGATGGGAAGTCTGGGTTCAGCAGCACTTGATCAGCCTTACCTGCTTCAACTTGGTTGAAGATGCCTGCGGAGCGTTCCAGCCAGTCTTTGACCTCCTGACCACTCACGCGCACGGCGCGGACGGTGTTGGGGTAGAGGTAGAGGTCGGAGACGTTTTTGATCGCCACGTCGCCTTTGGCCACGTCGGTGTAATACTCCGGACCACCACGGCCACCGGCTTTGAAAGGGGCGGCTGCGGAGAGGATGGGCAGGCCTTCGTGTTCGGTGCCTTTCATCATCTGCTCAATGTACCAAAGCTGCGCGATGGAGACGATCTGAACAGATGGGTCATCGGCCACCAGCGCGAAGTAGCTGTGCAGGGGCGCGTCGGTTTTGCCCACAGCGCGGCGGACGTAGGCGAGGGTCTCGTCATGCTCTTTCTGAACGCTGGCCAGAACGTCTGGCTGGTCTCCGACCAAGGCGGTGATCGAGCGGTCCTCGTTGCGCTTGGAGATTGGGCGCGCTTCGGTGCTGTGAGAGACAATTTTCCATTCGTTTCCAGAGCGTTCCAGCATCAGGTCGATGAGACCCATGTGCGAGCCCCAGAAGCCGCCCATGGCGGCTGGCTTGCCCATGATGGTGCCGTTTGCCACGTCCACGCCAGCCATGCCGTCATAGGCCGAGGAGGGGAACACGCGGTGGTGGTGTCCGGTGAGGACGGCATCGATGCCCTCAACGGCTGCGAGCGGCACGGAGGCGTTTTCCATGCCGTCAGAATGATCTGCCGCGCCGATGCCCGAGTGGCTGAGCGCGATGATGATGTCGGCGCCTTCTTCTTTCATCTGCGGAACAAAAGCTTTGGCGGTTTCGACGATATCACGCGCCTGTACGTTGCCTTCGAGGTGGCGGCGATCCCAGTTCATGACTTGTGGAGGGGTAAAGCCAATCACACCAACCTTAATCATGTGTTTCTCACCCGAACCATCGGTGAGTTCACGTTCCAGAATGGAATAGGGTTTGAACAGGGTTTTGTCTTCGCGCGCCGTCGCACCTTGCTCCAGAGAGATGTTGGAGAGCACGGTTTCAAAGTCTGCGCCAGCCATGGATTTCATCAAGAAATCAATGCCGTAGTTGAATTCGTGGTTGCCAATAGTAGCAGCATCATAACCCACGGCGTTCATAGCGGTGATGATCGGGTGCATGTCGCCTTCTTTCATGCCGCGCTCGTAGGCGATGTAGTCGCCCATTGGGTTGCCCTGCAGGAAATCCCCGTTGTCGATCAGCATCGAGTTGGTGGCCTCATCACGGATGTTTTTGATCAGAGAGGCGGTGCGGGCGAGGCCAACGGTGTCGCGTGGTTTGTCGGCGTAATAGTCATATGGGAAGACGTGCACGTGCAGGTCTGTGGTTTCCATGATCCGCAGATGTGCTTGATTTGTCGCGGCATTTGCCGAGAACGGGTGTAGGGCGATGAAGCCTGCGGTGGAGGCCAAGAAGTGGCGACGTGATAAGGTGAATTGAGACATATTGGGCTCCCTAAGTTTTATAAAATACGCCGCCTCGTGCGACCCAAACGAATCGAACTGACGATCTTTCTTGCTATGTGATTGCACAGTGTAACGCTGGTTTTACCGTTTGGACAAACTTTTGCGTCTTGCACTTGAATGCCCAGGACGGGGGAGGGAGGAGACGCGATTGTCACGTAAACAGAGCCGGCGGCGGCTGCCTTCAGAAAGAACGGTTTGGGAATGCGCTGTTTGGGCTGGTCATTTGCCGGCGCGTTGCTAGGCTGAAAGTGTAAAGCAAGGCGTGATTCCGTGCCTTGCAATTGGGGGAAGATGGCGATGAAACATGTGCCCAAAGAGACCACCGATGAAGATCTGATTCAGCAATACTTGGACAAGGGCGGTAAGGTCAGCAAAGGCAAAACCAAGCCGATGGCCTATGACATGGGGATCAGCAAGAACACCTGGGGCAACAAATTGTCCAAAGAAGAAAAGATCGCGAAGAAGATAAAATAGGCCGCCTGAGAGGCGGCTTTTTTGTTGGGGGCTTGCGCGGTTAGGGCGCCGGGCTGGCGATCCACCAGGTGTTGCCGCTGGGATCGATGATCCCCGCCATGTGCTCACCATGGGGGCGCAGGTTGGGCTGCATAATCGCGGTGGCGCCAAGCTCCAATGCAAGGGCATAGGTCTTCGCGGCATCGGCGACCTGGATGTGCATTTGGGAGGCGTTGGCGGGGTAAGTCTCTGTGGCCTGATTGAGCATCAGGACGGAGGTGCCAATACGCAGGCGGGCGTGTTGGATCACGCCGCTGTCGTAGCGGTCTTCTTTGATAGTCTCAGCGTCAAAGACGGCTTGCGCGAAATGGATAAACACTTCGGCGTCCGGCACCGTGAAATAGGGCGTCACGGTGCCAAGAGCTGTTGTGTCGGAGGTGTCGCTCACGAGTTCCCGCTGCCGGTGAACCGCGCGGCGTCGGCAGCGGCGCGGCGGATGGCGTTGGATTTGTGCACGGTCTCCATGTATTCCGCTTCCGGGTCGCTGTCATAGACAACGCCGCCACCGGCCTGAATGTAGAGTTTTTGGTCTTTCACAATCGCTGTGCGGAGCGCGATACAGATGTCCATGTCGCCACCGGAGCTGAAGTAGCCCACGCCACCGCCGTAGATGCCGCGTTTCTCTGGCTCTAGCTCGTCGATGATTTCCATCGCGCGCACTTTCGGCGCACCTGAAACGGTGCCCGCAGGCATACCCGCAAAGAAGGCATCCAGCGCGTCTTTGTCTTCCGCCAATTCGCCGACCACGTTGGAGACGATGTGCATCACGTGGCTGTAGCGCTCGATGATGAATTTCTCGGTGGGGCGCACGGTGCCGATCCTGGAGACACGGCCAGTATCATTGCGGCCCAGATCCAAAAGCATGAGGTGCTCGGCGAGCTCTTTCTTATCCGCCAAGAGATCCTCTTCGAGCGCCTTGTCCTCTTCAGGCGTGGCGCCACGGGGGCGGGTGCCTGCGATGGGACGGATGGTGACTTCGTTGCCAAAGACCCGCACGAGGATTTCCGGACTTGCACCAACAACCTGAAACCCACCGAAGTTGAAGTAGAACATGAACGGTGATGGGTTGGTGCGGCGCAGGGAGCGGTAGAGCGCAAAGGGTGGCTGCGGGAAGTCCTGCGTCCAGCGTTGGGCAGGCACCACTTGGAAGATGTCGCCGGCCTTGATGTATTCCTTGGCCTTCTCCACTGCGGCCAGGTAGCCCTCTTTGGTGAAGTTGGAGACCGGTGCAGACACTTCGTGCGCCTCACCCAGATCACGCGCGGCCTGTGGCATGGCGCGTTCGAGATCGCGCACAGCGTCCATCACCCGTTCGGCTGCCTGCGCATAGGCGGCGCGGGCGGATTGGCCGTCGCTGAACCACGCGGGGGAGACCACGGTGACTTCGCCTTTCACACCATCCAGCACGGCCACCACAGAAGGGCGCAACATGCAGGCGTCGGGCAGGCCAAGCGGGTCCGGGTTGATGTTGGGCAGATGCTCTACCAGCCGGATCATGTCATAGCCGAGGTAGCCAAACAGACCGGCGGAGGCCTGTGGCAGGTCTTCGGGCAAGTCAATTTTGCTTTCGGCAATCAGGGCGCGCAGGTTGGCGAGCGGGTCGCCATCTTGCGCGGTGAAGCCATCGGGATCAAACCGCGCGGTGCGGTTGATGCGGCTTTCTGTGCCGTGGGTTTGCCAGATCAGATCGGGCTTCATGCCAATGATGGAATACCGTCCACGCACTTCGCCACCGGTCACAGACTCCAGCATAAAGGCGTCTTTGTGGGCGCCGGTGAGCTTGAGCATGAGCGACACCGGGGTGTCGAGGTCGGCGGCGAGCCGCGTGTACACTACCTGATTTTCACCGGCCTCATAGGCTTTGGCAAAATCTTCAAACGAGGGAGTCAGGTCCACCTTGGCGGCCTTTCTTTACTGGAAGTTCACGTGCACCGCGTTCAGTGCCTGTTGATTGATCTGTGTCGGATACATGCCTTGCAGCGCCTGCGCGTAGGCGGCAAAGACGTCCTGAGAGATGCCACTGGAAAGCTGTGCAGTGATTGCGGCCTTCAGAGATGTGATCTCCGGGTCATCGGTCGCGGGCTCGGTGATGGCATTCAGGCGCACCACAATCAGGCCTTCCGGGCTGTCCAGAGTGCGCAGTTCGCCCACTTCCATCTCAAAGATTTCGGAGAGGAATTCGGCAGGGGTGCCGGGCACAAATGCGGCGCGGTCCATCTCGACCTCTTCGTTGGCGGTGAATCCAAAGGAGGTGAAGCTGGTGCCGTCGTTCAGGCGGGGCTTCAGGGTTTCGATCAGACCTTTGAGGGATTCAGTGTTGCGTTCGGCGGTGATGGCGGCAGCGGCGTCCTCAGCCACATCTTCCAAAGGTGCTGGCTGGCTTGGGGTTTCGCCTTCCAGACGCAGGGCAAAGATGCCGCCGTCCTCTAGCACTTCGATCTGCGGGAAGTCGTCTATGGTCACAGCGGAAGCGACGGCGCGGAAGCCCTCATAGCCGGCGAGATCATCCTCAGATGCAGGGTGCCAATTGAGAATGCCCAATTCCATATCGGTTTCTTCAACCAGCTCTTCTAGCGTGGCGCCACCGGCAAGCAGGTCGTCGATGTTGCCGATTTGGGTGTCGATCAGACGGCGGGAGCGCTCTGCGGCAAGTTCTTCACGCAGCAGGTCTTTGGCTTCGTCAAAGGTGGTGGTCTGTGCGCCCAGGATGCCGTTCACGCGGAACAGGGCTGGGCCGAGGTTGGATGGGGCTGGACCCGCGATACCGTTGGCAGGTGCCAGGAAGACAGCTTCGCCCGCTGCGCCAAGATCCGCTTTGGTCACGTCGCCCAGATCCACATCGGAGAGGGTCAGGCCGCGGCCTTCGACCAGGCTGGTGAAGGTGGCGGTGCCGGCGGAGATCTGCTCCATCGCGGCTTGCGCGGCAGCGTCATCAGCAAAGGCCAGACGTTCGACCAGACGGCGCTCAGGACGGTTAAACTCGCTGTCACGCTCATCATAGAGTTTCTGCAGGGCGGCTTCGTCCACTTCGACCTGATCGATGATCATTTCAGGCGACAGCCACGCGTAGGTGATCTGGCGGGTGGCGGGCAGCATGAAGCGGTCTTGGTTGTCGTTGTAGAAGGTTTCGATTTCCGCTTCGGTTGGGGCGGCAACAGCGGTGGTCAGGTTGTCCGCGGTCAGTTGGGACCAGGTGAAGTCACGCTCTTCGGCAACAAATTTGATCACGGTGTCGGCGTAGACGTCGGGCATCACCAGGCCGGACACCACGGCGCCTTGCAACAAGGAGCGCACGGTGTCTTCGCGCACGCTGTCCTCAAATTCGGATTCGTTCATACCGGCCTGATCGATGGCGAAAGCGTAAGCGTCGCGGTCAAAGGAGCCGTCGAGACCTTGGAAGGATGGAATATTCATCAATTCCTGACGCAGGTTTTCGTCGCCAATCGAGATGCCGAGGCGTTTGTTTTCTGCGTCCAAAGAGCGGGTGGTGGAGAGGCGGGAGAGCACCATGCGGTCAATGCCAAAGGCTTGGGCCTGGGCAAAGGGCAGGGACTGACCGGTCTGGGCCTCAAGCGCGCGCAGCTCTTCTTGCAGGGCGCGGGCGTAATCGTCGACCGAAATGTCTTCGTCACCGACGGTCCCAACGGAGCGCACGGTGCCGGTGAGGCTGGTTGCGCCAAAACCGCCTAAGCCCAGAATGAGCAGGCCCATGAGAATCCAGACCGCTGTTTTGGAGGTTTTGCTCTGCGCCATGTCCGATGTCCGCCCTGTAATCGTTCAAGTTTCTTCTGCGAAGGTCTACGCGGTTGGGGCAGGGGGGGCAAGCATGATTGGCCTGTCCCGCCTGTGTTGTGTGTGCGTCAGGCTTTGACTGTGGCGAGACGGGCAAAAAGGTCACCGATTCCGGCGCGGTCGACGTTGGCAAAGGCGATGCGCAGGGTGTCTTTGCCCGCCTGATCGCCCTCCGGCGTGAACATGGTGCCGGGCAGGGTCAGGATGCCGTGGCTTTGCACCAGTTGCTGCGCCAGTTGGTCCGACGGCAGGTCAAACGGATGCTTCATGTAAGCGAAGTAAGCGCCTGCGCCCTGTAGCTCCCAGCCTTGGTCGGTGAGCTGTCGCAGGTTGTCGGTGATCGCGGCGCGGCGGTCGAGGATTTCGGCGCGTTCGCCAGCGAGCCATTGGCTGAGGTTTTGCATGCCCCAGAGCGCGGCGTGCTGTCCGAGCTGGTTGGGGCAAATGGTGACCGTGTCGAGGAATTTCTCGGCTTCAGCCAATAGCTCCACGCTGCCCACCATGGCGCCCACGCGATGGCCGGTGAGGCGGTAGGCTTTGGAGAAGGAATAGAGCTGCACCAGCGTGTCCTGCCAGTCCGGGTCGCCAAAGAGGTCGTGCGGCGCGCCGGTGCGGCTGTCAAAGTCGCGGTAGGTTTCATCCACGATCAGGCGTATGCCGCGAGACTTGGCAAGCGCGTACATGGCGCGCACAAGCTCTGCCGGGTATTCGACGCCGCCGGGGTTGTTAGGCGTGACCAGGACAATGGCGCGGGTGCGCTCTGTGATCAGGGCGGCGGCGTGTTCCGGGTCTGGCAGGAGGTGGGCGTCGGTGGGCAAGGGCACGGCGGTGACGCCCTGCATGTCGAGCCACATTTTGTGATTGAAGTACCAAGGGGTTGGCAGAATGACTTCGTCGCCTTCTCCGGCGATGGCGGTAAGAGTGGCGCAGAAGGCCTGGTTGCAGCCAGAGGTGATGGCGACTTGGGTGGGAGCGATCTCGCCCGCGTAGGCGGCGGACCATTGCGCGGCGACTTCGGCGCGCAACTCAGGTAACCCCAGCACAGGGCCGTAGAGGTGGGCTTCGGGCTTGTTGAGTGCTGTGTCTGCGATGTGTTGCAGCAATGGCTCCGGTGGGGCGGCGACCGGGGCGGCTTGACTGACGTTGATCAGCGGGCGCTCCGGCGGAAAGGTCACGCCTTCAAGCCAACGGCGGGCTTCCATCACGGGTGGGGCAAAGGTGGCGGCGGTGCGGGTGAGGGTCATTGGTCAGTCTCTCAGGCAAAAGCGGGCAAAAGAAAACCGCAGCGAGGGGCCTCGCTGCGGTCCGAAGAATGCGGTTTGTGATGTGGGGCAAGCCCACCAACCGGTGCGATCAATCGGTGCCGCGATAAGGCTCGACGTATTGCAACGCCATGTCCCACGGGAAGAAGATCCAGGTGTCCTGGCTCACGCCGGTGATGAAGGTGTCGACCATCGGCTCGCCGGCAGGTTTGGCGTAGACGGTGGCGAAATGCGCTTTGGGGTAGAGCTGACGCACCAATTCGAGAGTTTTACCGGAATCCACCAGATCGTCCACGATCAGGATGCCTTCGCCGTCGCCCATCAGCTCGGCATCAGGGCTTTTGAGAACCTGCGCCTCACGCTGTTTGTCCTGCGCGCCGCCACCGGAGTAGTAAGATTTCACGGAAATTGTGTCGACGGTGCGGATGTCGAGTTCACGGCTGACGATCATCGCCGGCGCCATGCCGCCACGGGTGATGGCCACAACAGCTTTCCATGCGCCGTCATCAGGGCCTTTGCCGTCCAGACGCCAAGCCAGCGCGCGGCTGTCGCGGTGGATTTGATCCCAGCTGATGTGGAAGCCTTTTTCGTGTGGCAGACGCTCGCTCATGTGGACTCACCCCTTTGTCGCAGATTTCAGCCGTTCTAGCAGAACGCAAAGGCGGCGCAAACTGTTTGCGTGCCTACCAAGCGGTGACTTGGTATTTGTTGTCATCCACTGAGATCAATGGCGGGCGGCCGGTTTTGTCAAAAGCGTGGTAGGCGGGGGCAAGTTGCTGCCAGAAGTCTTCCCAACGGTGGCCGGAGGCCGCCGCCATACGTTGAGGGGTGGGGCGGAAGGGGAAGGCGTGCACGGGCACGGCAGCCAAACCGTTGTTCAGGGCGGCCTCGACGGCGACGTAGATTTCCTCGATCGCGGGATCGGTCATCGCGTAACACCCAACGGAGACGCAGTCGCCATGCACCATCAGGAAGCTGCCGGTGCGGTTGTGGCTGCGGTCAAAGCGATTGGGAAAGCCGAGATTGAAGGACATGTGGTAGCTGCTGTTTGGGTTTAAGGCGGATTTGGTGACCGTGTAGAACCCCTCAGGCGATTGGCGGTCGCCTTCCTTGAGTTTGGGACCAAGGCCGCCAGAATGGTTGCAGATCGGGTAGGTTTTGAACAGGGCGTAGGTGTCACTTGGGGTTTGCACCCAGAGCTCTAGCTCGCGTTCTTCCTTGAATATGCGGATGTAGATAGGGGCGCCTAGGGCGGCGTTGTGGATGGCAAAGCCTGTGCTCAGCATAGGTGTTTGACGGGCGCGCACCACGGCGATGTCATCGCGCGGCCAGATGGCCTCTTTGATTGGCGGCGGTATGTAATGAGGGCGGTAGAGTGCGAATATCCCCAAGGCGCTCGCGATGCAGAGCAAAAAGAAGAGAGCCTTGAGGAGTGTGCGCATGACCTGAGCGCGGCCTAGGTGGCCGCGATCTTGACACCCAGAGCCGCCAGAAGGCCGCCAAGGACGCGGTCAATCAGGTGCTTCAGGCCGATGTAGATTTTGCGGGTGCGGTCCAGCGAGAACAGCCGCGCCACGGAGGTGTTCCAGAGGAACTCGCCAAGGAAGATGCAGGCCAACAGCAGGGCCAGCGCCAATGGCGTTGCGTCGGTTGGCACGGTGCCGACAAAAACCGCGCCAAAGAACACGGCGGGCTTTGGGTTGGCCAGCTGGGTCCAGATGCCGAGGCGCAGGGCGGACAAAGGTGTCATCGCGGCCACTTCGGCTGCGTTGTCTTCCAATGGCTCATCGGCGGAGCGCCACATTTTGACGGCCGTCCAGATCAGGAAGGCCGCGCCGCCGATTTTCAGAACAGTCAGCAGGAAAGGCGCGTATTCAAACAGCAGGGCAAGGCCAAAGAGGGCGGAAGCAGCCCAGAAGACCGCACCAAGGCCGATGCCCACAGACAGGGCTGCGCCGGTTTTCAGGCCTTGTTGAAGGCCTACGCGCGCAGCCATGAGCACGGCAGGGCCGGGGCTGACGGCTGCCATCAGGCAGAGAGAGACGGCAGCGATAAAGGCGGCGAGGCTCATTTGCGGCCCACCACGGCGTCAATGTCCGGCGCGTCGACGGCTTTCATGCCGACGATGTGATAGCCTGCGTCAACGTGCAGGTTTTCGCCTGTGACGCCGCTGCTGAGATCAGACAGCAGGTAGAGCGCGGAGTTGCCCACGTCCTCGAGGCTGACATTGCGGCGCAGAGGGGAGTTCAGCTCGTTCCATTTCATAATGTAGCGGAAGTCACCAATGCCCGAGGCTGCGAGGGTCTTGATTGGACCTGCGGAAATTGCGTTGACACGAATGCCGTCTTTTCCAAGGTCTTCGGCCAGGTATTTCACCGAGGCTTCCAGCGCGGCTTTGGCCACGCCCATGACGTTATAATGTGGCATCACCTGCTCGGCACCGTAGTAGGTGAGCGTCAGGGCGGAGCCGCCATCTGTCATCAGCTTCTCCGCGCGCTGCATCACAGCGGTGAAAGAGTAGACCGAGACATCCATGGTCATCAGGAAGTTGTCTTTTGAAGTGTCGACATAGCGCCCGCGCAGCTCGTTTTTGTCCGAGAAGCCAATGGCGTGCACGATGAAGTCGATTTTGCCCCATTTGGCTTCGATCTCGGCAAAGGCGGCATCAATGGAGGCTGCGTCAGAGACATCACAGTCGATCAGCGTGTCGACGTTTAGCTGTTCCGCCAGCGGGACCACGCGTTTCTTAAAAGCGTCGCCCATATAAGAGAAGGCCAGCTCGGCGCCGGCGTCGGCGCAGGCTTTGGCGATGCCCCAGGCAATAGACTTGTCGTTGGCAAGCCCCATAATTAGGCCGCGTTTGCCTGCCATGAGTTGATTTGACATCCGGTGAACTCCGTCCCACTTGGTTATGCGTGACGTTTAGGCGATTGACCCTGTCGCATCAAGGTCTTCGCCAGCGCGCAATATGCCTAGCCTGAGAGGCTGGATGGTACATTTGGAGGCAGTGATGAGCGAGAGATCAGGGATTTTTGCGGGCGAGAACCCGTTTGAAATTACACGGGCGTGGTTGGCAGAGGCCGAGAAGAGCGAGCCAAATGATGCCAATGCCATCGCCCTGTCGACGGTGGACGCAGAGGGCATGCCAAATTCCCGCATGGTGCTCTTGAAGGACATCGAGGATGCGGCGTTTGTGTTCTATACAAATTACGGCAGTGCCAAAGCGCAGGAACTGGATGGCGCAGGCAAGGCGTCTTTTGTGCTGCACTGGAAATCTTTGCGCCGCCAAATTCGGGTCAGAGGACACGTTATGCGGGAGGACGGTCCGCAGGCGGATGCATATTTTGAGTCGCGCAGTTTGAAGAGCAAGCTGGGTGCCTGGGCGTCGGAACAGTCTCAACCCCTAAGTTCGCGCACAGAATTAATGGCAAAAGTGGCAAAAATAACAGCCGCGCACGGAACCCATCCCAAGCGCCCGCCGTTCTGGGGTGGATACCGGCTTATTCCTGCCGAAATTGAATTTTGGGCGGATGGGGCGTTTCGGCTACACGACCGCTTCCGCTGGACCCGCGAAACCCCTGAAAAACCGTGGGAAATTCAGCGTCTTAACCCTTAATTAGTTAAAAATTATCGTGGCAAGCGCATGAAATGCATGGAAATTTTGCGCTTGCCGAAGTCGTCTTGATGCAGCACAGTCACGCAGATCATGGGGATGATACAAACTAAGGTTGAGGCATTGAGTACTCTAGAAAATGACGTCACGCAGGTGATGGGCGTGGTGAAATGGTTCGATCCGGTCAAGGGATTCGGATTTATTGTTTCAGACGACGGTGGGCCGGATATTTTGTTGCACGCAAATGTGTTGCGCAACTTCGGTCAAAGCTCGGTTGCGGACGGGTCCGTAATTGACGTGTCCGTGCAAGTGACACAGCGGGGTGCACAGGCCGTCGAAGTGTTCAAAATCGAAGCACCGGAAACAGAAGTGCCTGTGGCGCTGTCTGATTTTGAAGGCATGGACCTGGATGACATTCGCGCCACGCCGCTGGAGCCAGCGCGGGTGAAGTGGTTCGACAAAGGCAAGGGCTTTGGCTTTGCCAATGTGTTTGGCCGCCCGGAAGATATTTTCCTGCACATCGAAGTTCTGCGCCGCTCAGGTCTGTCGGACCTGCAGCCCGGTGAAGCCTTGGCGCTGCGTGTGATCGACGGTAAACGTGGTCGCATGGCAACCGAGGTATTGGCGTGGGAAAACGCAGTTTTGGAAAACGACTAACACTCTCTGGCGCGGGTCGCAGGATCGGCGCCGGATTTTTTGGGCTGGTGGCAGGGTTCATGATCTCCTTGCCCGCCCAAGCAAATGACGCCTGCCGCGCAGACAGCTTGCTGATACGAGGCGACTTTGGTCAGGCGCGATTCTCCGTAGAAGTGGCAGACACAGAGGCCGAGCGGGCGCAGGGATTGATGAATCGGTCCCATATGCCGAGCAGTGCGGGCATGCTGTTTGTCTATGAAACCACGCGGTCTGCATCTTTTTGGATGCGCAACACGTTGATTCCCCTCGATATGCTGTTTGCGGACGAGCACGGGGTGATCCAACACATCCACAGCAACGCCATTCCACTGGACGAAACACCGATTTTTGGCGGGGATGATGTCCGCTATGTTCTTGAAATTAATGGTGGATTGTCCGAGGCGATGGGCATCTCTGTGGGCAGTGAAATGCGTCACCAAAGTTTTTTGCAAGAAATTGCAAACTGGCGTTGTTAGGGGGTTTTCATTCCCGAACAGTGGGGGTAAACCCTGCCTCACAAGTCGGGGCGTAGCGCAGCCTGGTAGCGCACCTGTTTTGGGTACAGGGGGTCGCAAGTTCGAATCTTGCCGTCCCGACCATTTTCCTCCCAGAGGAAAAGAAAAAAGACGTAGCCTTCGGGCTGCGTCTTTTTCTTTTGGCAACAGTGCGCTGCATCGAATTTTCGACCAATGCTCCTTGCGCTTTTCCAGCCTGTTGTTGAGATGGACGACCAATTCGGCGGTTCCTTGACAGGTCTCATAAGCTGCCCCTAGGTGGGCCCATGAAAATTGTGAAGTTTGTTGTTGGGGTGTTTGGCGCGCTTGTGTGTCTCGTGGTGTATCTGTGGTTGCGGCCGCCATCTGTGGTTCTTTACAGCTACGAGGATCTAGTTGGGGTGACCTGCGCGACGCTCAGTCAGCGGCATGAGGAGGTGATCACCTCACATCATGATGCGGCTTTGGACTATTTCCATCGCAAAGGCGAATTTCCGTTGGGACTTGGTTTGCCTCCAGAGGAGCACCTGCCGTTTGCCCTCTTATTGCAGCGTTATGTGCAGGATGAGGCGTTGCAGGGATTTGATGTGTCCCAGCCTTTCCGTCCAACGGCGTCGCCGCTTCACGCGCAGTTTGATGCGGAGGTGTCGCGTGTGTGTGCGTTGTATCCAGAGATACTAGCTTGGGATGCCGGACATGAGGCGGCGCGGCGTCTTAAGCTGCGGTAGGGGGGGGCGGGCCGAGCACCACTAAAAAGTTGTGTTGGTTTGCGTTTTTTGGAGCATTAATGGGAGTGTTTTCCGAGATGCGGGTAAGAGTCGTTTGGGGGGCTTTGGTCCTCTGTTTGTTAGGGTCAGCTGGTGTCGCTGGTTGCCCACAGGGGCAGGAGGCTTTTGCGTCGTGTGAGATTGCCGGACGAAACACCGAAGTGTTTGTGTGTTTTGATGAAAACCAGGCGACCTATCGCTATGGCGCGGTGGGGCAATCGCCGGATTTGGAGCTTTCTGTTCCCATTCGGAAGGTTGATTTTGGGCCTTGGTCTGGCGTCGGAAAGTCCATTGTGGAAAGCATTGTCTTCTACAATCTAGGGCATAGCTATGCGGTTTATGCGGGGTTCGATCGTCCGTTCTCCGAAGGGGAAATGCAACGCGAGGAACGTCATTTTGGCGGGCTTGAGGTGACACGGGATGACGAGCTGCTGGCCGAACTTGAATGTGTGCCGAAGAGCGTCAGCTATGGGTTTGGAGGCGGAATTTACGATGCCAAAACAACCGCTGGGCAGCGGTGGGATGAGGTATCGCGCTCATGGGGGGATGCAGATCGTTCTGCCTCTAGGCAAAAGCTTCTACAAGAGGAAGTTCAAAACGGTTTGGTGGAGGAGTGCCTCCCACAATCGGAGTTTGTGCTTGGAGGGGTTGCAATGGGAGACCCGCTCACCAAGCTGGGTAAGCTTGGATCGCCGGAGCCTGTGGAAATGGGGGCAGAGGCTGGACAGGCGATTGATCGCATTTTTGCGAGAGGGCTTCAGATTGACCTGTTTCAGAACAAGGTCATTGGTCTAGTGGGCTTGTCGCCCAGTTGGGAAACGCCTTCCGGGTTCGCGGTTGGGGTCGCGCGAGCCGACGTAATCAAGATATTTGGCGCTGTTCCCGGTGGCGAGGTGGCTTCTGCTGCTCGCTTTGGTGTGTTGGGCTGCGATCGTGATACCATAGAGAACCGGAAGTGGTTTTTGGGTATGACTTTCGGACCAGATGGGCGCCTGCAGGCTATTGGAATGACCCACCTGGCTCCGTAGTTGCGCGGATATGTTGGACAAAAAAAGGCGCCCATTGGGCGCCTTTCTCATCTCGGAACTGTCGCTCGTTTAAAGCAGGGCCAGATCTACGGCGCTTTCGCGGCCGTCACGGCCAGCCTGCAGCTCGTAGCTGACTTTCTGGTTGTCGGCCAGACCGGTCAGACCGGAGCGCTCAACTGCAGAAATGTGTACAAATACGTCGTTGCCGCCTTCGTCAGGTGCAATGAAGCCGAAGCCTTTGGTGGTGTTGAACCATTTAACGGTGCCCGTAGCCATCGTTGTTCTCCATGTTTTGTGTCGCCCGCAACATGCGGCAACCCGGCGGGTATCTTGATCGAAAGCTGAGCCGGTTAGGAGCAGGGGGTCGAAAATAGAAACTGCGCGTCTACCATCTGATAAAAACTCAGGCAGAAAACAAGAGTTTTTTGCGCAATAAGTGTTTCAATGTGGCGGATTTCGCAAAAACGTCATGCCGTAAAGCGTCTCGGGCGGAATGCTGCGTCTTCTCGGGTTTGCCTGCGCAAAATTGCGCCAAAGTCTTTGATGTGGTGAAGATTTGTGCAGCTGTCGTTTTGTTGGGCAGAGGCTGTTTGCATCTCATCTTTTGACCATGTGGTAAATTTTTTTATTGATTGGTCAAAAAACCTGTGTAAGCCTACGGGGGTAGCCAACAAGGTGTATGGGGAGGTCTTATGTCCAACACACCGTTTAGCGACGGCATCCAAGCAGCGCGTTTAGACGCTGCGGAACTGTCCGAAAACTTTGGGGATTTGCATCCTCGTTTTGATGATCATGAGGCCTTGGTGGCGTCGGATCGTTGTTACTTCTGTCACGATGCGCCCTGCATGACGGCCTGTCCGACAGACATTGATATTCCACTGTTCATTCGTCAGATTGCCACCGGCACGCCGGAAGCGGCGGCCAAGACGATTTTTGATCAGAACATTCTGGGCGGCATGTGCGCCCGTGTGTGCCCAACCGAGACGCTGTGTGAGCAGGTCTGTGTGCGCGAAACGGCAGAAGGCAATCCGGTCGAGATTGGCCGGTTGCAGCGCTATGCCACCGACAAGCTGGTGGATGCGGGCCTTCACCCTTTTGGCCGAGCCGACAGCACCGGCAAGAAAGTCGCTGTGGTGGGCGCGGGGCCAGCGGGTCTGTCCGCGGCACACCGTTTGGCCATGCATGGGCATGATGTCACGGTTTATGATGCGCGCGCAAAAGCGGGTGGTCTGAACGAGTTCGGCATTGCGGCCTATAAATCGGTTGAGAGCTTTGCGGAGCGCGAGGTGGATTGGCTGCTGAAGATTGGCGGCATCACCGTTGAGACCGGCAAGAAGCTGGGTGACGGGCTGTCTCTGGACGGTCTGAAGGCTGACTTTGACGCGGTGTTCCTTGGCATTGGTCTGGGCGGCGTGAATGCGCTGGGCGTGGATGGCGAAGACAGAGACGGTGTCGATGACGCGGTGGATTTCATTGCGGAGCTGCGTCAGGCAGATGACCTTGGCAAAATGGCGATTGGCCGCGATGTCGTGGTGATCGGTGGCGGGATGACCGCTGTGGATGCGGCTGTTCAAGCGAAGCTGTTGGGTGCGCTGAACGTGAGCCTTGTGTATCGCCGTGGCAAAGACCGGATGAACGCGTCCGAGTTTGAACAGGATCTTGCGGCGTCCAAAGGCGTGCGGATCATCACCAATGCCTCGCCCAAAGCGGTGATTGGCAACGGCGCGGTGCGCGAGATCGAGTTTGAGTACACCGACAATGATCTGAATTCGACCGGTCAAACCGTGCGTTTACAAGCGGATCAGGTGTTCAAAGCCATTGGTCAGACACTGGAAGGCGAGGGCCTGCCAGAGCTGGAGTGGGGCAAGATCAAAGTGGATGACAACGGGCGCACGTCCGTGGATGGCATCTGGGCTGGTGGCGACTGTGCCACGGGCGGCGATGATCTGACCGTGACTGCGGTGGCTGAGGGTCGTGACGCGGCCGAAGACATTCACGCCAAACTGTCGGCGTAAGGGGAGATAAGCATATGGCCAATCTCGAAAGTGACTTTGTAGGGATCAAATCCCCCAACCCGTTCTGGCTCGCCTCGGCGCCGCCAACGGACAAGGAATACAACGTGCGCCGCGCCTTTGAAGCGGGCTGGGGCGGCGTTGTGTGGAAAACTCTAGGTGCGGAAGGTCCTCCTGTCGTCAATGTGAACGGCCCGCGTTACGGGGCGATCCATGGTGCAGACCGCCGGTTGCTGGGTTTGAACAACATCGAGCTGATCACCGACCGTCCGCTGGAAGTGAACCTTGAAGAAATGACGCGGGTGAAGCGGGATTATCCGGATCACGCGCTGATCGCCTCGGTGATGGTGCCGTGTGAGGAAGACGAGTGGAAACGCATTCTTCCCATGATCGCGGAAACCGGCTGTGATGGGTTTGAGCTGAACTTTGGCTGCCCACATGGCATGGCCGAGCGCGGTATGGGCTCTGCTGTGGGGCAGGTTCCAGACTACATCGAAATGGTCGCGCGCTGGTGTAAAGAAGCCACGGACCTGCCGGTGATTGTGAAGCTGACGCCAAACATCACCAACATCCTGCATCCTGCGGAAGCGGCGTTGCGCGGTGGGGCGGATGCGGTGAGCTTGATCAACACCATCAACTCGATCACCAATGTGAACCTCGATGCGATGAGCCCGGAGCCAATGATTGATGGCAAAGGCACCCACGGCGGCTATTGCGGTCCAGCGGTGAAGCCAATTGCGCTGAACATGGTGGCGGAAATTGCGCGTAACCCTGAGACGGCGAAACTGCCGATTTCCGGCATCGGTGGTGTGACCACATGGCGGGATGCGGCGGAGTTCATGGCGCTGGGCGCGGGCAACGTACAGGTTTGTACGGCGGCGATGACCTATGGCTTTAAGATTGTGCAGGAGATGATCTCTGGTCTGTCCCAGTGGATGGATGAGAAGGGCTACACCTCCACCGCCGATTTTGTCGGCATGGCGACGCCAAATGTCACCGACTGGCAGTATCTGAACCTGAACCACGTCACCAAAGCGGTGATCAATCAGGATGATTGTATCAGCTGTGGCCGCTGTTACGCGGCTTGTGAGGATACCTCTCACCAGGCGATTGAGATGTCTGAGGACCGTGTGTTCACCGTGAAAGACGATGAATGCGTGGCCTGTAATCTTTGCGTCAACGTGTGTCCGGTGGAGAATTGTATCACCATGCGCACGCTGGAGCCGGGTGAAATGGATGAGCGCACCAACACGCCAGTGGAGGCCGATTACGGCAACTGGACCGCGCATCCAAACAACCCGATGTCCACGGCGGCGGAGTAATTTTCCCAAGGGGCGTTTGGCCCACATAACAGGAAATCTTCCCTTCCTGAAACTGACCGTCGCGGTATCCCCCGCGACGGTTTTTTTGTTTGAGTGGCTTAGCCCAAGGGGGCTGGCGCAACGATTTCGGAAACGCCGCCGGTTTTCACATCATAGAGCATGGCCGAAACCACCAGATAGTTGGGCACAGCTTTGGCTTCGCGCAGGGTTTCAAGGTCGTCTTTCAGGCTTTGATCATGGTCGTGAATGGCCAGTGGGGTCACGTCGATACCGGCCTGAGATTGGATCGCAGCCCGCAAGTTGGGATCGGCGTAGCGTTCGGCGCCGCATTGGGTGTGCTGCAGCAAAACCACCTCAAACGGCGTGTCTTTTCCGCCATTGATCTGGTTGATCAGCACCGACAGGGCACTGATTTCCTCAATCACTGCAGGCGTGACGCGACCGCCGGTGTTGCGGATCACAACCGCATCGCCAAGATCCAACCCCAACACATGCGCCGGGTCTACGCGGGCGTCGATACAGGCGATGATCATGGTGTTGAGTTTTGGAAAAACCGGCATGTCGCCGTCGGAAAAGCGGGCCGCAAAATTAGCGTTGCGGTCGAGAAGGGTCACGGTGTTGGACATAATTGCTCCTTGGTTTCAATAGGTCATCGGATGGTCTTGGTCCGATGGGGGGAATGTGGTAGTGTGCTTTAAAATTTAAAGTTGTCACTTTAAAAAATAAAGTAACGCTTTCGTGAGGTGAGGAATGGCAAAGGCGCGGTCGTATAAA
The DNA here is from genome assembly GCF_049116215.1 of Shimia sp. GTDB lineage: Bacteria > Pseudomonadota > Alphaproteobacteria > Rhodobacterales > Rhodobacteraceae > Shimia. The sequence continues at coordinate 271,798 of NZ_JAGDZB010000005.1, forward strand.
TTGCTCTGTCCCATAGCGCGGGCGTTGGACCGGATTGGGGATCGCTGGACGTTGTTGATCTTGCGGGATTTGCACGCGGGGCCGATGCGGTTTGGCGAGCTGCAGAAAGGCTTGCCGGGGATTGCGGCAAACCTGTTGACCGACCGGCTCAATAAGTTGGTGGCGGATGGTCTGGTGTCAAAAGAGGAGAGCTATGCGCTGACGCCTTTGGGGGGGCGGACGCTGGATGTTTTGTTTAACCTGGCGGTGTTTGGTGCGGCGTTTGAACCTGAGGGCGAGGTGGTCAAGCCGGGCAATTTGCGCACGGTTGTGACCACGTTGTTGGCGGCAGCGCGGCAGGCGGCGCTTGGCGATATGACGCTGCGCGTTGGGCTGGTTGTGGACGGTGAGATGATGCAGCTGGATGTGGCGGTTGGGCAGGTCAGCGCCAGCTATGGTGCCCATGAGACGCCAGATGTAGTGTTGACCACCGGATATGAAGATTTGTTGGCTGTGTCTGAAGGTGAGCTGCCAATGGAGACCTTCATTGGTGCGCGGGCGGAGATGCAGGTTCTCACGCCTGGAGCCGACGGCGCGTTTGCCCAGATGATGGGGGCTGTGATGGGGGTTCTTCAGGGCGCGGATTAAGGCGTCAGAAGTTTGCGGAACATCTGATCGAGGAAGGTGTCGGCGCCGTCAAGCGCGTCGGTTTCGTTGTCGCTGAGCACCTGTACCTGTGCGTCAAAGTCGGCATAGTGCTGCGTGGTTGACCAGATCGAAAACATCAAATGGCGTGGGTCTACGTTGGCCAATTTGCCTTGGGCGATCCATGTGCGAATGAGCGCGGTTTTTTTGTCGACCAACGGCTTTAGATCGCTGACCAGATGCGGCTCCATACGCGGCGCGCCTTGCAAGATTTCATTGGCAAAGAGCCGGCTTTCGCGCGGGAATTCGCGGCTCATTTCCAGTTTGCGGTGCACGTAGCCGAGGATTTCTTCAAGTGGTTCGCCGTCCGGGTCCATATGGTCCAGCGGGTCGAGCCAGGTTTCCATCAGCTGGTTCAGCAGAGTGACATGGATGTCTTCCTTGCCGCCAAAATAGTAAAGGATGTTGGGCTTGGAGAGACCAGCCTCTTCGGCGATCAGATCCAGCGTGGCACCGCGGTAGCCGTGGCGGGAAAACACCTCTAGAGCGGCGTCCAGAATGCGCTTGCGGTTGCGTTGCTGAATGCGACTGGGTTTGCGCGTCGATGCCTCGGCCATAGGTAACGTTCCGTATTTCTTTGCCTTTTAGGCTAATGCAGCCAAAGGCGTGGGTCTACAGGGATTTAGGATAGGAAAGCCTTACCCGATGGCGCCAATCCCGCGCAGGATGATGGTTTTGATATTGGATTTGGCCGTTTCCCACTGTTTGTCGTTGAGGGGGCTGCCGCCGTTGAGCGTGTCGATCTGGTGGCCAAAGTCAGCGTAATGCTGGGTGGTGGCCCAAAGCATGTATAGGAGATGGCGCGGATCAATCGGTGCCATGCGGCCCTCGGCGATCCAGCGTTCGATCACCTCGATTCGCCCGTTGGTCCAATCGGTGAGCGTGGTCTCCAGATAATCCTGAATCACCGGCGCGCCGTGCATAACCTCGCTGGCCCAGACTTTGGAGCCGTCCGCATGGCGGCGGGAGATCTCCATTTTGGCGTCGATATAGGCGCCAATGCCTTCTTCCGGGCCATCCGCCTGATCAAAGATATCCGCCGCCTGAAGCCAGATTTGGAAGATTTTTTGCACCACCTGCCGATAAAGCAACTCCTTGGTAGGAAAGTAATAATGCAGGTTGGCTTTGGGCAGGCCTGCGACGTCGGCGATGAGCTGCATAGTGGCGCCGCCAAAGCCAGCCTCGGCAAAGACTTTTTCTGCTGCTGACAAAATAAGCGCCTCAGCTTCCTGACGGCGCATTTTTTTGCTGGTCGCTTTGGGGGATGCCGCTGTGGTCTCTGCCATCAAAAATGCCCTGATAAAAAATCTTGACCGGTTGGTCAGGGTGTGGTCGTCTGATTTTGACCATACGGTCAGGAAGGCCGTGAGATCAAGAGCCCCACCAGCAAGGGCAGCCCAATTGGGCGCAAGCCCGGGCCAGACATTAGGGAGTAGATGCTATGGGTGCACCGGGTGAGAACCTTAAGGTGAACGCGGATCGGCTGTGGGACAGCCTGATGGAGATGGCCAAGATTGGCCCCGGTATCGCCGGTGGCAACAATCGCCAGACTTTGACGGATGAAGATGCGGAAGGCCGCGCGCTGTTCCAATCGTGGTGTGAGGCCGCGGGCATGACCATGGGCGTGGACACGATGGGCAATATGTTTGCGACCCGTCCCGGCGAAGACCCAGAGGCGCTGCCGGTCTATATGGGCAGCCACCTGGATACGCAGCCAACCGGCGGCAAGTACGACGGTGTTTTGGGCGTGCTTGGCGGTCTGGAAGTTGTGCGCTCGATGAATGATCTGGGCATTAAGACCAAGCACCCAATCGTGGTCACTAACTGGACCAACGAAGAGGGCACACGTTATGCGCCGGCGATGTTGGCATCCGGTGTGTTCACCGGGCGACACACGCAGGATTGGGCCTATGATCGCGTCGATGCGGAAGGCAAGACGTTTGGCGATGAGCTGAAGCGGATTGGCTGGGTTGGCGACGAAGAGGTTGGCGCCCGCAAGATGCATGCGATGTTTGAGTTGCACATCGAGCAGGGGCCTATTCTGGAAGCGGAAGGCAAGGACATCGGGGTTGTGACCCATGGTCAGGGCCTGCGCTGGATAGAATGTACGGTGACCGGCAAAGAGAGCCACACCGGCTCTACGCCGATGCCAATGCGCAAGAACGCTGGGCGGGGCTTGGCGCGGATCACCGAGTTGGTGCATGAGATTGCCATGAAGCATCAGCCCAACGCGGTGGGCGCGATTGGCCATGTGGACGTCTATCCAAACTCGCGCAACATCATTCCGGGCAAGGTGGTGTTCACCATCGATTTCCGCAGCCACCTGCAAGACGTGATTGACGCAATGCTGGCGAAGTTTGCCGAGAAGGCCCCACAGCTGTGCGAAGAGATTGAGGTCGGTTTGGACTGGGAGATTGTGGGTCAGTTTGATCCGCCCGCCTTTGACGAGGCCTGTGTCGGCGCTGTGCGCGAAGCGGCGGAACGTCTGGGCTATAGCCACATGGATATTGTCTCCGGCGCGGGGCATGACGCTTGCTGGATCAATGATGTGGCGCCGACCGCGATGATCATGTGCCCCTGTGTGGACGGGTTGTCGCACAATGAGGCGGAAGATATCAGCAAAGAGTGGGCCAGTGCGGGCACGGATGTGATGCTGCACGCGGTGCTCGAGACAGCGGAAGTTGTGGAATAAAAAATTGTACCGGGGGCACTGCCCCCGGACACAGACATAGGTGGGGGCCAGCCCCCACACCCCGTGAAATTTTGGACCAAATGAAGCCGAAGTCGGGGCAACCTGCGCATAAGTGCAGAGACATCAGGGAGCGAAGATATGGCGACAAAAGTCATTAAGAACGGCACCGTTGTGACCGCAGATTTGTCTTACGAGGCGGATGTGCTGATTGAGAACGGTCAGATCATTGAGATTGGCAAAGGCCTCAAGGGCGACGAGACACTGGACGCAACCGGCTGTTACGTGATGCCGGGCGGGATTGACCCGCATGTGCACTTGGAAATGCCGTTTATGGGCACCTATTCCAGCGATGATTTTGAGAGCGGCACGCGCGCAGGGCTTGCGGGCGGCACCACGATGGTGGTGGATTTCTGTCTGCCGAACCAAGGCGAGAGCCTGCTGGATGCGATCAAGCGGTGGGACAATAAATCGACCCGTGCGAACTGTGACTACTCCTTCCACATGGCAGTGACCTGGTGGGGCGAGCAGGTTTTCAACGATATGAAAACCGTGATCGAGCAGCGCGGGATCAACACGTTTAAGCACTTCCTCGCCTATAAAGGCGCGTTGATGGTGAATGACGACGAGCTGTTTGCCTCGTTCAACCGTCTCAGCGAACTGGGCGGGATTGCCATGGTACATGCCGAGAACGGCGATGTGGTTGCGGAGATGACCGCAAAGCTGCTGACCGAGGGCAACACCGGGCCGGAGGCGCATGCGTACTCGCGGCCGTCGCAGGTTGAAGGGGAAGCTACCAACCGGGCGATCATGATTGCCGACATGGCGGGCGTGCCGCTTTATGTGGTGCACACCTCCTGTGAAGAGGCGCATGAGGCCATTCGCCGGGCACGTATGCAGGGCAAGCGCGTGTGGGGGGAACCGTTGATCCAGCACCTGACGCTGGATGAGAGCGAGTATTTCAACCCGGATTGGGACCACGCCGCGCGGCGTGTGATGTCGCCTCCGTTCCGTAATCAGAAGCATCAGGACAGCCTATGGGCCGGTCTGCAATCTGGCTCTTTGAGCGTGGTGGCAACGGATCACTGTGCCTTTACCACGGAGCAAAAACGCTTTGGTCTCAAAGATTTCAGTCAAATTCCTAATGGGACTGGCGGGCTTGAGGATCGGATGCCGATGTTGTGGACTCAAGGCGTGGCGACAGGACGTTTGACGCCAAATGAATTTGTCGCTGTGACCTCGACCAACATTGCCAAGATCCTGAACTGCTACCCCAAAAAGGGCGCGGTTCTGGTGGGCGCGGATGCAGACCTTGTGGTGTGGGATCCGGAGAAGTCCAAGACCATTTCCGCAAGCAGCCAGCAGTCATCCATCGACTACAACGTGTTTGAAGGCCATGAGGTCAAAGGCCTGCCACGCTTCACTTTGACCCGTGGACAAGTGGCGGTGCATGACGGTGAGATCCGCACGCAGGAAGGCCACGGCAAGTTTGTTGAGCGCGAAGCCAATACCACAGTGAACAAAGCGCTCAGCACCTGGAAAGAGCTGACCTCGCCACAGCCGGTGAAGCGTTCCGGTATTCCGGCAACCGGCGTTTAAGACGGACAGAATGGTGGCACCCGGGATCAACTTGGGGCCACCCAAAAACAAACTCCGCGCAGGGCGGTGAAACGAGAGCCAAGATGAACGACACAGTCATTTCAGCCAAGAACCTGAGCCTGACGTTTGAAACAAACGACGGGCCGGTTCATGCGCTCAAGGACATCAACCTTGATATCAACAAAGGAGATTTTGTCTCCTTCATCGGGCCGTCAGGCTGTGGCAAGACCACATTCCTGCGCTGTATGGCCGATCTGGAGCAGCCCACGGCGGGGGAGATCACCGTCAATGGGGTGAGCCCAACAGAAGCGCGCAAGTCCCGTGCTTATGGTTATGTGTTCCAGCACGCGGGGCTCTATCCTTGGCGCACCATTGGCGGCAACATTCGCCTGCCGTTAGAGATCATGGGCGTTGATAAGGCGGCGCAGGACAAATCCGTGCAAGAGGTGCTGGAGCTGGTGCATCTGGAAGGGTTTGAGAACAAATTTCCTTGGCAGCTGTCCGGCGGGATGCAGCAGCGTGCGTCGATTGCACGGGCGTTGGCGTTTCAGGCCGATATTCTGTTGATGGATGAGCCGTTTGGCGCGCTTGATGAGATTGTGCGGGACCACCTGAATGAGCAGCTTTTGGAGCTATGGGCGCGGACCAACAAGACCATTGGCTTTGTGACGCACTCGATCCCGGAAGCGGTGTATCTGAGCACGAAGATTGTGGTGATGAGCCCGCGTCCGGGGCGGATTCACGATGTGATTGAAAGCACCTTGCCCAAGGAGCGGCCGCTGGACATTCGCGACAGCCCTGAGTTCATCGAAATAGCGCATCGGGTGCGCGATGGCCTGCGTGCGGGGCATGGCGATGATTGAGGCGACCGTGAGACGGGCAGAGGCGGCGGATGTGCCAGCGATGGCGCAGTTCGTTTGTGACTGGGAGGCGGCCACGGAATGGATGCCGTCACTTTATGGGCCGGATGAGATTGTCGGGTTTATTCGCGAGGCGATGCCGGAGCGCGAGATCTGGGTCGCGGGGGAGCCGATTGAGGGCTACCTGTCGTTTGACCCAAGCTTGTCGCGTGTTGGTGGCTTGTACTGCAAGACCACAGGAGCTGGTGTGGGCAAGACTTTGATGGATCGCGCCAAGGCGGGGCGGGACTTTGTCTGGCTGACCACGCATGAGCGAAATGAGCGGGCGCAAAAGTTCTACAAACGTGAAGGGTTTGAAGAGGTTAGCCGTCATGAGGCCGAGCCGCCTAACACGTTGCGCGAAGTGCGGATGGAGTGGCGGGTATGAAGAACCTCGGACCAATTCTAACCGTTGTCACTGCAATTTTCATTTTGTGGTATGCAGGGGCTGTCGCGCTCAATGCATCCTGGGCTTACGACAAAGCCAAACGCGCCAATGTGGAGATCACTTTCTCCGAGATGGTGGCGGACACGATGAGCCAGAAAAAACCCAAGCTTCCAGCCCCGCATCAGGTGGGCACGGAAATTTGGAAGACCACCGGCGAAATGGTCGCCAAAGGCCGTGCGTTTTCCAAGCGCAGTCTGATTTATCACAGCTGGATCACGCTCTCAGCAACGCTTCTGGGCTTTGCTATGGGCACGGCGCTGGGCGTCTCGCTGTCGGTGGGGATTGTGTACAACCGCACCATGGACATGAGCGTCATGCCCTGGGTGATTGCCAGCCAGACCATTCCGATCCTGGCGATTGCGCCGATGATCATTGTGGTTCTGAACGCCATTGGCATTTCCGGCCTACTGCCCAAAGCGGTGATTTCCATGTACCTCAGCTTCTTTCCGGTGGTTGTCGGCATGGTGAAAGGCCTGCGCAGCCCAGACCATATGATGGTCGATCAGATGAAAACTTGGAGCGCCAGCAAAGGGCAGGAGTTCTGGAAACTGCGCTTGCCAAGCTCGATGCCGTTCCTGTTTCCCTCGTTGAAGGTGGCCATGGCGGCCTCGCTGGTGGGGGCCATTGTCGGTGAATTGCCGACAGGGGCTGTGGCCGGATTGGGCGCACGGTTGCTGGCCGGGAGTTACTATGGGCAGACGATCCAGATCTGGAGCGCGTTGATCACCGCGGCGGCCCTTGCGGCGGCATTGGTGGCGATCATTGGTGTGATCCAGAAAGTGGTTCTCAAGCGGATGGGGATGGCGTGATGGGTTGGATTGTTTTTGGACTTGTTGCGTGGCTGGTTGGCTGGCGGGTGAACTCTTACCTGTCCCATCGTCCGCGGACGCAGTTTAGCGCGCTGGCGGTGCCGGTGATCTTTGGTCTGACCATTGTGGTTCTTTGGGAATGTGTGGTTCGTGGGTTTGAGATCAACCCAGTGCTTCTGCCTGCGCCCACGGCGATTGCGCTGAAGTTTGCCACGTCGATCCCGACGCTGTGGGAAGACTTTGTGCAGACGGTGATCAAAGGCGCGATGTCGGGGTACATTCTGGGCTGTGGTGCGGCCTTCCTGACCGCGCTGGTGATTGACCGCTTTCCGTTCTTGCAGCGGGGCCTGCTGCCGGTGGGCAACTTTGTCGCCGCGCTGCCGATTATTGGCATGGCACCGATCATGGTGATGTGGTTTGGCTTTGACTGGCAATCCAAAGCGGCTGTGGTTGTTGTCATGGTGTTCTTCCCGATGTTGGTGAACACTGTGGAAGGCCTGCAAGCGACGGATCATATGCAGCGTGATCTGATGCGGACATATGCGTCCAGCTATGGACAGACGCTGATGAAACTGCGATTGCCTGCGGCGATGCCGTTTATCTTCAACGGGTTGAAGATTTCCACCACACTGGCCTTGATTGGCGCGATCGTTGCTGAATTTTTTGGCAGTCCGATCAAAGGCATGGGCTTCCGGATCTCGACAGAGGTCGGGCGGCTTGCGCTGGATATGGTTTGGGCGGAGATTGTGGTCGCAGCCTTGGCAGGCTCGCTGTTTTACGGCGGTGTGGCCTTGCTTGAGAAGTCTGTGACCTTCTGGCATCCCTCACAGAGGAAATCGCGATGAGCGACACGTCTTTCCACTCTTACGTGCGTGTGTTTGAGCACTATCTGGAGCGCATCGCGCACCTGATTGCACAGGCCAAGCCGGAAGCGTTGGAAGGGCGGTTGACGCCGGAGAGTTTCACGGCGCTGGAAAATTTTGCGATTGCGCAGGGCTATGTGTTGCGCAGTTTGTTCCCGCTTATTGGGCGGGAGGTGCCGGAGTTGGCAGAGGCCAGTTCGGTGGCCGATGTAAGCGCGCGCGGGACGTTTGTGCAGACGCAGATTGCGGCACTGACGCCAGCGGATTTTGCGGGGGCGGAGACCCGCGCAGTGACCCATGTGGCCGGCGAAGCCACGCTTACCCAGCCGGCTTGCGACTTCTTCACCCTTTACGGGATGCCAAATTTCTTTTTTCATCTGAATATGGGATACGCGATCCTGCGGGCGCAGGGTGTGGCCATTGGCAAAGGTGATTTTGACGGTTTTCATAGCTACCCCAAGGGGTTCAGCTTTGTAACAAACACCGCAGAGACGGTGTGACAACTATAAATAGCTAAAACCAACAAGGAGATAAGCCAAAATGAAAACGATGATTAAAGCTCTGACCGCAGCGGCGCTGGGCGTTGCCGCCAGCGTGGCACAAGCTGCGGATGATGTGACCTTGCAGCTCAAGTGGGTCACGCAGGCACAGTTTGCGGGTTACTATGTAGCACAGGACAAAGGCTTTTACGCTGAAGAAGACCTGAACGTGACCATCAAGCCGGGTGGTCCGGATATTGCGCCCGCGCAGGTGATTGCCGGTGGTGGAGCCGATGTGGTGCTGGACTGGATGCCGTCTGCTTTGGCGTCCCGTGAAAAAGGCCTAGCGCTGGTGAACATTGCGCAGCCATTTAAAGCCTCTGGAATGATGCTGACCTGCCGCAAAGACGCAGGTGTGTCCTCGCCAGAAGACTTTGCAGGCAAAACACTGGGCGTTTGGTTCTTTGGCAACGAGTACCCGTTCCTGAGCTGGATGAACAAGCTGGGTCTGGCAACAGACGGCTCTGACGGTGGTGTGACCGTGCTGAAGCAGGGTTTCAACGTGGACCCAATCCTGCAGGGGCAGGCCGCCTGTGTGTCGACCATGACTTACAACGAATACTGGCAGATTATTGACGCGGGTCTGAGCCCGGATGATCTGGTGGTGTTCAAATATGAAGACCAGGGTGTGGCGACGCTGGAAGACGGTATGTACGTCATGGAAGAGAAGCTGGCCGATCCAGCGTTTGAAGACAAAATGGTGCGCTTCGTGCGCGCGTCCATGAAAGGCTGGAAATGGGCTGAAGAGAACCCGGAAGAAGCGGCGCTGATCGTGCTGGACAACGATGCCTCCGGTGCGCAGACCGAAGAGCACCAGGTGCGCATGATGAGCGAGATTGCCAAGCTGACCGCAGGCAGCAATGGCGCGCTGGATGTGGCGGACTTTGACCGCACTGTGGACAGCCTGATGTCTGGTGGGTCTGATCCTGTGATCACCAAGAAGCCAGAGGGTGCGTGGACCCACGCGATCACCGATAAAGCGCTGAACTAAGAGACGTTTCAAATATTGGGAAAGGCCGGGTTTCGCCCGGCCTTTTTCTTTTGGGGCAGGGTTCTAATTCCGGTGCGTGTCACATATATCGATTGCGGAATGTGACGGCGGAGATTTCTCATGAGCGGCAAGAAGCTGACCTGTTTTGACTGTGGCCAGGTGAACCGTGTGCCTTTTGATAAGCTGGGCGCGGGGCCGAAGTGTGGCACCTGCGGCAAAGGCTTGATGAGTGGCAAGGTGGCAGAGGTTGATCTCGCCACCTTTGAAAAGGCGTTGCGCACGGATGATGTGCCGCTGGTGGTGGATTTCTGGGCGCCGTGGTGTGGGCCGTGTCGCCAGATGGCGCCGCAATATCAGGCAGCGGCACAAGAGGTCAAAGGCGCGGTGCGTTTGGTGAAGCTCAACACCGAGGCGCATAAAAACGCAGGCGCAAAGTATCGCATTCGTGGCATTCCCACGATGGCGGCCTTTGCTAATGGCAAAGAGCGCGCACGGCAGTCCGGTGCGATGCCCAAGGCGGCGATTGTGAAATGGGTTAAGGCGTCCGTCTGATTGCGTTGAGCAGGTAGCGGGGCAGGCGGGCCAGCACGCGACGGGCCAGTTCGGGATATTCCACTTCGCCGGCCAGAAGCCGCATGTACATCATGCGCACGGTGCCGGAGCGGCGGAAGGTGCCGATAAAGGCTTTTTGCCAACGGGGCGCAAAGATGATGCGGCGCAGGTTGCGGGCGATGCGCAGGTTGCGGTGCATGTCTTTGAGGCCGGATTTGTAGAGTTCTATGGCGGCGTGGGGCGCGTAGGCATTGAGTGCGTCACAGGCGGCCTGCGCGGCGAGCTGCCCGCTTTTCATCGCAAAGGCAATGCCTTCGCCCGTGATCGGGTCCACCAGCCCAGCAGCGTCGCCCGCAAGCAGGATATGGGCGCGGCCCGGGGTGGGGCGGAAGTCGCCAAACGGCAGGTGGTGGCCTTTGATTTTCACCGCTTCAGAGGGCAGGCCCAACGTGTGCATGTAGCGCTGCATGTGGTCCTTCATATCCGGGTTTGGCGCCCGCAGACCGCCGACGCCAACCGTGGTGGAACCTTGCTTTGGGAAGGACCAGCCATAGCCCCAGGTTGCGGCAGCAAAGTCGATGCGCAGGAGCTGCTCCGCCGGGTCCTGTGCCGACAGAGGTACCTCGACTTCCAGACCAAAGCCAATGGTTTTGGTGTCAAAGGGTTTGCCAAAAAGCTGCTTGGCGACAATTGAATTCACCCCGTCCGCGCCGATGATCACAGCTGCGGTCAAGCTGGAGCCGTTGCGCAATTTTACTGCGGTTTCAGTGAGTTCTGCGATGGCCTGTCCGGTGAAGTCTTCGACGCCTGCGTCAAGCGCATGGGCAAACATCGCGGCATCGAGATCCAGCCGCATGGTCAGATGCAGAGGCGGGATGTCAGAGAGCACAGCCAGTTCGCGCCCTTCATGCCAGAACGCAATTTCCTCGCGCGTGACGGCATGGGCGAGGTCGACGTCCTGACCAAAAATCTCGTGGTAGTAGGTCCGGCTGCGCTCGGTAAACAGCCCGCCGCAGAGTTTGTTGCGCGGAAAACTTGCCTTGTCGATCAGCGCCACGGAACGGCCCTGTTTGGCGGCCCAAGTGGCCGCAGCGCTGCCTGCGGGGCCTGCGCCAATTACAATGATGTCAAACTGGGTCATGCGCGTGTCCTTCTGGGGCGGGTTTCTACCAGCTTTTCGCGGCGGCGCCAGAGGGTTAGGGTGGGGAAAGCCAAGAAAGGAAGCGCCATGAGTGACGAGAAACAACCAGACGGAGAAGCAACCCTGCGGGTGCTGGCGATGCCGTCAGATGTGAACATCAATGGCGACATCTTTGGTGGCTGGGTGTTGAGCCAGATGGATATTGCCAGCGGCATCATTGCCGCTCAACGCGCCAAGGGGCGGGTGACCACGGTGGCGGTGGACGCGATGCAGTTTATCAGGCCTGTGCAGGTGGGCGATGTGCTCTGTGTCTGGGCCTGGGTGGAGCGCGTGGGGCGCAGCTCTATGGGCGTGAAAATCGAGGCCTGGGCGGTGCGGCACCGGCGGGGTGTTTCGGAGAAGGTGACCGAGGCGGTGTTCACCTATGTGGCGATTGATGAGGATGGCAAACCGCGGGCAGTACCGGAAGAAGACGCGGCCTGGCCACCGCGCTAATTGAGGCGGATTAGCACGTCGGTATTTCGTCTGTATCGCGGCTGTTTTGCGGAGGCGCCTATTTTGGCCTGCGCAACGGCGGCGGGCGGCGGGGTTTTGTGGGGTTAACCTCTGATGGGCATGGTGTGCTCTGAGGAGGCGCAGGATGTCTGAGGATCAGAGCGAGAGCGTGCCGCTGTTTCAGCGGGCTAGCAAAGGCACGAAAGCGCAGCGCATGGCGCGGGAGGCGTTGGGGCGCAACCTGTTGGTGTTGACGTCAGAGACCTGGGTTACCGAGGCGTTGCGGGAGGCGGTGCCGGAGGCGTGGCACACGCTGGAGCAGGATCTGGATGTGGCGGAGCCGAAGGAGAAGGTGACGCTGTATCTGGATCGCTCGGTGGCGAAGTTTTATCGCGCAATGGGGCAGGGCTATCAGGCCCGCATCAATCGTTTGCTGGCGACCTGGGCGCAGATGAAGATTGCGGAAGAGGTGCAACTGGATGCGCATTTGGCGGCGCGGTTGCGCGATTAGGGGGCCTTGCCCCCGTCCCTGCAGGGCAGGGCCTCCCCCAGGATATTTCCAGACTGTGAAAGCGTTAGGCTTTGTAGAGGTCAAACTCGTCTTGCTCGGCAAAACGGCCTCGCAGGGCGGTGAGCGTGAGGCCAATGAGGCCCGCGCTGAGCGGGAAGCCAAGGGAGAAGCTCAGGTAGGTGGTGAGGGCGGTCCAGACCGAGGCGTCCTGAAACATCATCTGAATGCCACCAAGCAGGATGCCTGCGATGCTGCCAGCAAAGATGAGGATGAGGGCCATGTCTGCGTCTCCGGTTGATGTCGTTAACCATTACTAGGGTGAAATGGGGCGCAAATGTGGCACGGAAAGGGCTTTGCTGTGGGTGGTGGCTAAAACCCTTTGGACTATTTTGTGATTTTCGCTCAAAAGTGGGAGGTTGACCCTTGCTTGGATCTTCTGGAGAAAGGGTTTGGAGCACTAAGTGACTTCAGCTATGTCTTTCCCAAGAGTTTCTGATTTGAAAGAAACATTTATGAAGACAATGATTTATCAGTATTGGTCAGGTGTGCGCCCAGAGTACTCCTATGCCAGTGAGGTGCTGTTTAGAGATTATGCCAAGGCAGTTGGTGCAGACTATTTTTTTGCCGATGACGTTTATCCCTTAAGGGCGATGCATAAGCGCTATTTTGGGGCGCTGCGACCCATCCTGGACCCTAGTTTTCATGAATACGACGCGGTTCTATTTGTAGATATGGACGTCATTCCCAAAGCCGCGCCAGTAGCGAACATTTTTGACGAACTGTCAGGGGATATCATGTTGACTGAGGAACCCAAGCAGCCCGTGCTGCGCGAGGACATGAAAGGCAACATCAATGGTCGAAACGATCAACGCTGGGCGCGCATAAGTGAAGAGCTGTGGCGGACCAAAGTGGCGCGGGATGACGTGAACCGACCCAAGGTCTTTAATTCCGGTGTGGTCCTTTATTCCCAGGAGGGACTGCGTGTGCTGAAGCGCGTTTTGCCTCCGGTTTTGGCCTACCAAGTCTCCATGCGCTTGGCTGGATTGCCGCGGTTCTATCGTTTGGATCAAAACTATCTAAACACGTTCATCGGTAAAAAAGGTGTGGACTTCAGGACGCTTGATGGACGCTGGAATGCGCAAATCACGATGGTGCAAACATCGGACGGAACTCCTTGTCTTATTGACGAGCGCGACGAGCGCAGCCAGTTTTTTCACTTGCAACACGGCCCAACAAAGCCGGATATGACACGCGAAGAGGCGGCTTCGGTTGCCGTGGGGGCCTTCGACTTTTCCCAAGCGAGCGAAACATAGTCCGGTGTTATTCTCGATTGTTATTCCGACATATCAACGGGCGCAGGCGGTGAAAAAAGCGGTGTCTGCTGTCTTGCCGGACGTCGGCGAGACCGGTGAAGTGATCGTTGTGGAGGACCGTGGCGATGGCGCACGAAACAGTCTAGGTGCGGACATAGATAAAGGCCTTGTCCGTTATCTGCGCAATACACATGACGTTTGTGGGGCTGCAGCGGCTAGAAACATGGGTGTCCAGGCTGCCGTAGGCAAATTTGTGTTGTTCTTAGACGATGACGACTTGATCGCTCCTGGATATTTGGCGCAGCTGATCACTCTGTGGCAGGCAGAGGATGTGGAATGGGGCTTTGGGCTGCAGGTGGTCGGAAATGAGATCGTCGCGCGGCGTGATGTTTTGGGGCGTTCATTAAAACATGGTTTCTTGGAGCCTCGGGTAGGGTTTCGGCAGCGCTTGTGTGCGGCAAGTGCGGGTTTGTTTGTTCGGCGCGATCTTTTTCAATCATTGAATGGGTTTGCGATTGGGCGTCACGTTGACGAAGATACGGACTTGTGTTGCCGCTTGCTTGCGGCACGAAAGAGACCCTATTTTTTAGATCAGCCGGCGGTTTTGCTGAGCCGTGAAGACAACGTTGAACGCCTTACAAATTCTGTTGAAAAAGATGGGGTGTTTCGCTGCTATGAGGCGACATTTCACGACAATATCGATGCATGCAAAGACCTGCCTTTTGCCGCAACCTATTTGTCGACTCGCGCAGTGAGGCAAGCGCTGAAATCAAACAATGTGGACCGGAGTGATGCAATTATTGCGCGCACGCCTGGAGTGTTTCTGCGTCTCGGTTTGCGGGTGAAGGTGGCTTTAGATCGCAGGAAAAAACGCCGCTAACCTGAGAAACGGGCCGGTTTTAATCAGTCGGGGCTCATCGGCAATCAGGCAGTTTGCATGAGCGCAATTGAGGCCACCTCAGTGCGGCGCGTGGCGCTTGTAAACTGTCTCAGGCGCGAGGTCACCAAATGGACAATTTTGCTTGGGAAGATCGCTGGAGCGACAGCATTGGGCGCGTCGTGTTGTATGGGTTTCAAAAAAGGTAAGGGCCGCCAGCGGCGGCCCCAATGCATTCAGCGCGTAAACTTCTTATGCTTGAGCCGCTTAGGCTCCAATGCATCAGCCCCCAAACGGCGTTTTTTGTCTTCTTCGTAGTCCTCAAAGTTGCCTTCGAACCATTCCACATGGGCGTCGCCTTCAAAGGCGAGCATGTGGGTACAGATGCGGTCGAGGAAGAAGCGGTCGTGGGAGATGACCACGGCGCAGCCTGCAAAATCCACCAGGGCGTCTTCCAGCGCGCGGAGGGTTTCCACGTCCAAGTCGTTGGTCGGCTCATCGAGCAGCAAGACGTTGCCGCCTTCTTTCAACAGGCGCGCCATGTGCACGCGGTTGCGTTCACCGCCCGACAGCAGGTTCAGCGGTTTCTGTTGATCGCCACCTTTGAAGTTAAACGACGAGCAGTAGGCGCGGGAGTTCACCTGGGCGTCGCCCAGCTCGATGATTTCGGAGCCGCCGGAGATGGCCTCCCAGACGGTGTCTTTGTCGTTCAGGTCGTCGCGAGACTGGTCAACGTAGGAGAGCTTCACGGTGTCGCCGTATTCCACGGTGCCTTCGTCGGGCTGTTCCTGACCGGTGAGCATTTTGAAGAGCGTGGATTTACCGGCGCCGTTGGGGCCGATCACGCCGACAATGCCACCCGGAGGCAGGGAGAACTCGAGGTTTTCGATCAGCTGCTTGTCGCCATAGTGCTTGGACAGGCCGTTGACCTCGATGACTTTGGAACCCAGGCGCGGGCCGTTTGGAATGACGATCTGTGCGCGGCCAACTTTTTCACGCTCCGACTGGTTCGCCATCTCGTTATAGGCGGAGATACGCGCTTTGGATTTGGCCTGACGGGCTTTTTGACCCTGACGCATCCATTCGAGTTCGCGCTCCAGCGTTTTCTGCTTGGATTTGTCCTCGCGGGCTTCCTGCTCCAGACGTTTGGCTTTCTGCTCCAGCCATGCGGAGTAGTTGCCCTCGTATGGGATGCCCTTGCCGCGGTCGAGCTCGAGGATCCAGCTGGTGATGTCGTCGAGGAAGTAGCGGTCGTGGGTGACGCAGAGGATGGTGCCTTTGTAGTCGATCAGGTGCTGTTGCAGCCAGGCGATGGTTTCCGCGTCAAGGTGGTTGGTTGGTTCGTCGAGCAGCAGCATGTCGGGCGCTTCGAGCAGCAGTTTGCAGAGCGCGACACGGCGGGCCTCACCGCCGGAGAGGTCTTCGATGCGGGCGTCATCGGGCGGGCAGCGCAAGGCTTCCATGGAGATGTCGACCTGGCTGTCCAGATCCCAGAGGTTCTGGGCGTCGATGTCATCCTGCAGCTTGGCCATTTCCTCAGCGGTTTCATCGCTGTAGTTCATCGCCAGTTCGTTGTAGCGGTCCAGAATGGCCTTTTTTGCGGCTACACCAAGCATGACGTTTTCGCGCACGGAGAGGCTTTCGTCGAGCTTTGGTTCCTGTGGCAGGTAGCCAACGCGCGCGCCTTCAGCCGCCCAGGCCTCGCCGGTGAAATCTTTGTCCAGACCGGCCATGATTTTCATCAGGGTGGATTTACCGGCGCCGTTGACGCCGACAACGCCGATTTTCACGCCCGGAAGGAAGGACAGGTGGATGTTTTCAAAGCACTTTTTGCCGCCGGGGTAGGTCTTGGAGACACCCTGCATGTGGTAGACGTACTGATATGAGGCCATTTGGACGACTCCGTTCGCCAGAATTCACGTTGGGAGGTGTGATAGCGGAGGGCGGGGGCGGGGGCAATGGAGGTTGGTGTTTCGGATGTCAGCTTGCTCCAAACCACTCGCACGCCTTGAGGGCGTGTGTGTCACTTGCTTTTGACGTGATCCAAAACAACTACCACAAACAGCAGAGACGCACCCAATGCGATGGGTTCCCATGTCATGCCTGTATTAATGCCGAACTTCAATAATACGAAGTTGGAGGCCTGCGCGACAACGGCTGCTACAAGAAAGAAATTTCTCCAGAATGTTTTTGATGGTTTCAAGTCTGTTTGCCTGAAGTGTTGGGACGTTGGGCTATGCTTTTCAATACTTGTAAAGACTAGCCACGCGCGGGCAAAAAGGCAATGAACCGCGCGATCACGGGGAAGGAACTTGCGATGCGTTGGATGGCGGTTTTGGCGATGATGTGGGCTGTATTGCGATCAGTGCGTTGTCCAACAATTACTCGCCCGCCGATTTGGCGGGAGGTGTGATCCGCTGTTTTGAAGCCGGTCGGGACGATCGCGCCTTTGAGTTGGTGGTGGTGATGCAACTGCGCGCGGCGTTCGATACGTTGCGGGTGAGGACACCACCGTACATCAGGCTGGGCAGGTGATGATGTTGGAAATTCAGTATGCCATTGGTGACGCGTTTGGTCCGCGCATGCAGGAGGCGGTAGCTCGGTTTGGCGACAGCGGCAGCGCCAAACACTCCCCCTTATGTACGCAGATGGCAGACTTTGGACCGCCGACGCATTCGCCGCGCTACATGGTGCAGCATGGGATGACGGCGTTTACCGGACGCGAGGGCGACGGAGTGTTGGATGACTTTGACCTAGTGGAAAGCTGGGAGGTGCTTTTGGAAGAGTATCTTCAATTTGGGTAATGGCGGGCACTGACAGGCAGCTGGTCGCCAATGGCCTGCTTCCTGTCAGCTTGGGGTTAGTTGTACTCTTGAACAAACTGAATGTTGCCATTTAGGCCATAGAGCATTTCTGTCAGTACGCGACCATCCGGCATCAACTCGTGTTCCAAAGTGACACTTTTGGCGCCAGCATATCGCTGTGCAGGTCCACCACTGCACGTTGTTTTGAATTTCTGGAGCAGATTTCCGCGTTTATTGCGTGGTTTGCCGATCAGAGCGATGTTTCCGACATTTCCAGCACAGTTCTTTCGGACAAACGTTTGAATTTCACGAAGTGAAAAACCGTCGACCAACAAAGTGCCTTCCACTGTAGGAGTCTTTTTCTTGATGCGGTAACTGACATATTTGTCGGCCGCCGCAGCTGGGATCGCGCCACATAGGCACAGTGCCGTTACTGTCAAAAAAAGTTTCTTCATGATTTGACTTTCGTGAGTTTCCGAGAATTCGTGTATTTCCTTTATCGCTATGCGTGCAAGTTTTGATTGCAAAGTTTGGGAGTGCGGTGACGTCGTAATCGGGCTGATCTTGACCTTGCCCTCACAAAAGCCCACTAAACCCCGTGCCTTACGGATTGCCATATGTTGCGCGCGGCCAGCGGATTGGGCTGCTTGGGGGATCGTTTGATCCGCCACACGTAGGGCATGTGCATATCACCAAAGAGGCGTTCAAACGCTTTGCTCTGGATCAGGTCTGGTGGCTGGTCAGCCCGGGCAATCCGCTGAAGGATCGCGGGCCGACCAAGTTGGCGCGGCGCATGGCGGCGGCGCGGGAGATCATGGACCATCCGCGCGTGCATATCAGTGATTTTGAGAGCCATGTGGGTACGCGCTTCACCGCAGAGACCATTGCGGTGTTGCAGGACACGTGCCCGCAGGCGCGGTTTGTTTGGCTGATGGGCGCGGACAATCTGGCGCAGTTTCATCGCTGGAAAGACTGGCAGGATATTATGGCACGGGTGCCCGTGGGGGTACTGGCGCGGCCGGGGGACCGGATCGAGGCGCGCACTGCCAAGGCGGCGCAGGTGTTTCGGCGGGCGCAATTACATCCGCGCAACAGTCGCGCGCTGAGTCGTAAGGATGCCCCGGTCTGGGCCTTTGTGAACGTGCCAATGCAAGATATTAGCTCCACGCAGTTGCGAAAAAACGGCGCTTGGCCAAAGGGTTAAATCCCAAGTGCTTCACCTGTGAATTTCTGTCGCACCCCGTAAGTCTCTATTAACTCCACAGGTCTAGTTTGACCGAAGAACTAAAGGCGTCTCTGCGTCTTTTGGGTAGCCGAATTTGCGGTTTCCACGTCAAAGCACAGAGACACACACAGAGGTAACGGTTTCTCATCCGGCGCAGCGTCGGCTGGGGGGATAAGGCTTCCGGTCTGCGCAATTGGCAGAGCGGGAGCGCGTAACAGATTGAAACTGCGCCAAAAAGCTGGCGCCTAATCAGGCCCCACCACAGGATGTGGCGACGGTCTGGCCGGAGCGAATAATGACTGGTGAAAAGAAGCGGTCTT
Organism: Shimia sp.; assembly: GCF_049116215.1. GTDB lineage: Bacteria > Pseudomonadota > Alphaproteobacteria > Rhodobacterales > Rhodobacteraceae > Shimia. The sequence goes on from NZ_JAGDZB010000005.1 coordinate 290,557, forward strand.
TGGGGCTGTCGATCATGGGGCGGCTGTTGTTGCCTATCGTGGCCTGTATTTTGGTGGCCTTCATTGCCACCACGGTGTTTTGGGTGACCAAGCAGAGCAATACGCTGATCAAGGCGTTTGAGAGCGAATTGGCGCTGTCACAGACCTTTGTGGCGCCACCGGTGGCCGCCGCCGTGTGGGATTTCAACACCGATGGCGCTGCGGGCGCAATCGCTGGCGTGACCCAAATGGAAAACGCTTTGTTTGCCAAAGTGTTCGTGGACGGTGAGCTGTTTGCCAAAGTGGCGGTAGAAGGCGCGGATGAGACCGGCTGGGAAGACGGCGTTGCCGAGATCCTGGCGATGGACGCTGCTGAGGCGCGGTTTGAGGCCAACCATGTGGCTTACGTGAAATTCCCGATCCATCACACCGATGGCACGGTGGTCGCGGAAATGGTCATGGGGTTTTATGACGGTGTGATCGCTGCGGTGGTCAATCAGCTTTATATGCAGTCGTTGATTGCTGTGGCTGTCATTTGCCTGGTGATGTCGGCAATTGTGTATTTCTCCGCCGCCGGTGTGACCCGGCCGCTGGCGCGGATTGTAGCGCGCATTACGGCTTTGCGGGAGGGTGACACAGCCAGTGGGGTGCCGTCCACCGAGCGCAAGGACGAGTTGGGCCGCCTGGCGCGGGCCGTTCGGGAGTTTGTGGAGACCATCAAAGCCAACAAATCGATGGAAGACCAGGCCAAGGCGGCCGCGCGTGAGCAGTCTGAAGTTGTGAATGAGCTGGCGGACGGGTTGAACCATCTTGCGCAGGGGCAGTTGAGCCACCGCATCACCGCCGAATTCAGCAGCGATTATGAAATGCTGCGGGCGGACTTTAACAAGACCGCTGAGGCGCTGGATGATGTAATTGGCCGTGTGCTGGGCACAATTTCGCAGATCGAAGGTGAGACCGGCGAGATGGCGGAGGGCACACAAAACCTGGCGAAGCGCACCGAAGCACAGGCCGCTACGCTTGAAGAGACTGCCGCCGCGATTGGCTCGATCACCGATGGGGTGCAAACGGCGTCTGATCAAACCAAGTCGGTTGAGAACACCGTGGATGCAACCAAGTCGGAAGCGTTGCGCGGTGGCGAGATTGTGAAATCTGCTGTGGAAGCGATGCAGGACATCAAAGACAGCGCTGGCAAGATCAGCGAGATCAACCGCGTGATTGAGGATATTTCCTTCCAGACCAATCTGCTGGCGTTGAATGCCGGGGTTGAGGCGGCGCGGGCTGGCGACAGCGGACGCGGCTTTGCGGTTGTGGCCTCTGAAGTGCGCTCATTGGCGCTGAGATCCGCGACAAGTGCACATGAAATCAAAGAGTTGATTGATACCTCCTCTGATCAGGTCGAGGTGGGCGTGGACCTGGTTGATCAGGCCGGCAAGGCGATCGAAGGCATCATCACCAAAATCCAGGACGTGAGCCGGTTGGCGGTGCAGATTGCAGACAGCTCCCGTGATCAGGCCACCGCGATCACCGAGATCAACTCCGGTGTGATGGATCTGGACCGGGTGACGCAACAAAACGCCAGCCTGGTGGACCGCTCCAGCGCGCAGGGGCGCGCCTTGCAGGAAGCGGCCCGCGAATTGGCGGAACTGGTTGGCAACTTCCGTCCATCTTCGGTCGGCGACACGTCCAGCGAGCATTCTGAAGCGGAATACCGTCAGTCAGCCTGACAAAACGGTGGCAAAGATTGAGAGGGGCCGGTGCGCAAAAAAGGCGCGCCGGCCTTTGTCGTTTTGACACTGTGAAATCGAACGTCCTTCACGAGGGCTTTACCGAATCCCATCAGGATGACTCTACCGGGGGGTGGTGTCAGAGAAAGGACTTGCGATGCAAAAACGCGCGATGATGTTTGTGACGCTGACCGTTTTGGCGGTCTCTGCGATGGCGGCAACCGGATCAGCCGAGAAAGGTTTTGCGGTTTCAGGCAGCCTTGGTTTTCTGAGCAGCCGTTAACAAAAGGAGCCCTAGTCAGGGCCTCTGACGGGGCGGTGTTTCGGTCTGTGACAGCCCTGCGGTGAGAGACTCCAGGGGGGAAAACCGCATGTCGCCGACATAGGCCTGAGCGGTTGTGTTGTCCGGTGTTAGGCCGGCCCAAGACTGCACGGTTTTGTCAACGGCCCAAAGGTTGGCAAAGAGAAACCCAGGTTCTTTGGGCAAGGCGGCGGCGTCCTTGGTCACCTCAAAAATCATGCGATCTTCGACAAACCAGCGCAACCGGTCCGGATGCCATTCAAACGCGTAGCGGCGCGGTTTGTCAGCGGCGTCAAATCCAAGAGCAACTTTATGGGCGGTAAGCTGGCCATCGACAAACCACGCAACTTGCATTTTTGTGGTGTCTTTTCCCAAAAACTCGATGTCGATCTCGTCATGCCGGGTGCCATAATGCGGGCCGGTGTAGGTAAAGAAACCTGTTACGAGACCGGGGCCTTTGGCCGGGTGCAAGATTGCTTCATAGCGACCATAGTGCGTGCGGGTTTCTCGGCGAATGGAGGCGCCCAGGAAGCGGTTTTCGGCGGCGGTTTGCGGGGTCAGGGAAAGATGCAGCCCGTGATCAAAGCGCAGATTGTCCCGGCTCCAGTCCGTGTCAAACGCGGGATGGCTGAAGGTGTAGTGCGCCACCTGCCAGCCACGGGCAGGCGGCTGATCAAACCGCTCTGAAAATCCGTTGATTGGATCTGCGGCACCAACGCTGCCCATGGTCAGAGCCATGGCCAAGCCAAGACGCAGACGGTGTCTGCCCTCGAGTATCCCACGCATCAGGCCCCCACCCGATTAAGGTTAATGGATCATGTCCTTAACTTTGAGGGCATCAGGGAGGGCAGGGGCGCAAGGCAAAACGCATGTGATGGTTAACGCGCGCTTTGGTTAATACCTATGGCAGGGTGGTCAAAAAAGGCGAGGTGGCCGGCTCAGGGGCAGGTCTTGGCCTGAATTTCTACGCGACGGTTGTGCACCGAGGTGCTTTCCAACCCGGCAAGAGGGCGCGCCTCCCCCTCAGAGTCCACCTCGCGAATGCGGGACGGGTCCTTGAGGCCTTCGCGCAGGGCCGCGGCCACAGCTTGCGCCCGTTTGAGCGCCAGAGCCTTGTTGGCGGCGTCGCCGCCACTGCTGTCAGAATGCCCTATCAAGCGCAGGCAAGCCGGTTGCAGCACGGAGGTGTCCAACACCGAGACCAGGACCGCGAGCTGCACTTGCGCGTCCGCACTGAGGCTGGCGCCGCCTTGTGTAAAGAAGATGTGGCTTTCCTGGATTTCGCCGGATAGCGCGTTGGGTGCGCTGTCTGATGCGGGTGTCAGGGACGCTTTACAGCGTGCAGGTGTGACCCCATATTGTCGCATCGCCTGGGCACAAAGGGCCGCATCGTCCAAGGCGAGGCTTGTGGTGGCTGGTCCAAAAAGAGCCAGAATCAAGATCCCCAAACCGGGCAGGCGACACATAAACATAACAACACTCCTAACCGCTTCAGGGTAAGAACAAACTCTTGCGAAGTGGTAAATGAGAGTAGAACAAAATAAAAACAAATGCGGCGTTGTTCACTTTTTGTTCATATTTGCCAGCGACACTGTTTGACGTTGTTTGTTTGGTAAATGGTGAACTGCATGGTTGCAGACGGTCCTGAGACGGGGCGGCAGATCTGGATTGACGCTTTGCGATTGTTTGCAGGCGTGTCCATGGTGGGGCTGCATGTGACGGCGGATGCTCACGGGCAACCGTTCCCGGATGCGGACCCGGCGGCGCGCTTGGCGCCTATGGTGCTACGCGCGCTGTTGTACACGGCGCGGACAGAACTTTTCTTGATGATTTCGATCCTGCTGTTGTTGATGGCGCTGGCTCGGCGCCCGCGCAGCTACGGTTCGGTTTTGCGCGAACAGGCCCGCAGGCTGCTGATTCCGTTTGTTTTTTGGACTGCGGTCTATGCGGTTTACAATCTCTTGAAAGCCCTTGCTTTTGGCTATGAAACGCAGGTTTTGGCCGCGCTAAGCTCACCGGTGACCTGGGGCGGGTATCTGCTGTTGGGGGATGTGAAATATCACATGCATTTTATCCCGACGCTGTTTGCTTTGCTGGTGTTTTTTCCGCTGTTCCGGCTGGCCGAGCACTGGCCACTTCTGGGGCTGACAGTGGTGCTTGGCTTGGTGCTGAAACAGGTCTTGGATCCGGTGATGTACAAGATGTTTTGGGGCACGGAGGCACTTGGCTACGTGGTGCGGGGCCTTAAGGTGGTGAGTTACCTTGGGTATGGCATGGCGACGGGCGCGGTGCTTGGGTTGTGGCGGCGCACCACGGTGGTGCAGCGAGAGACCTGGCTTGGACCCATCGTGGTGGTTGCGCTGGCGCTGTTCACACTCAAGTTCATGGCAACGGCAGAAGTGGTGGCAACAGGACGCTGGGTGTTTGACAACCCGTTTTCGTATTGGGCGGACTACTTGATGCCGGTGGCACTGCTGCTGCTGTGTTTAAGTCTGGCGCATAAGGCCTGGCCAGCGTGGATATCGCGTGCGTCCAAGTATGCCTTTGGGCTTTACCTGTGCCACCCGATTTTTCTCGACCTTGCAGAGATGGCCCTGGCGGGACGTACAGTTTCCCCCAGCCAATCCATTGCGCTTGAATTTCTGTGGACCCTGCCGATGACTGGGCTTTTTGTGGTGGCGCTGAGCCGCCATCGGATGACCGCCTGGACGGTGGGGCTTGGCCCGTTGCCGTATTTGCCTCTGCTGTGGAACGGGCAAAAAGCCTGAGCCCGCCTTTTGATCAAGGAGACCCATATGCTTACCAATTCAGAAGATGTCGGCATGATTTCAATCCTGAAGATCGCAACCACGCGGCTGACGTCGGCGGATTATGTCACGCTCAAATCGGCTGAAGCCCGTTGTTTGGCCCGCGGGCGCTCTGCGATGTTGGTGGATTTGAGCGCGGTGCGCCGCGTGGCCCGTTCCGGATTGGCCGCCTTGGTGGAGTTTCAAAGTGAGGCCCCGCCAGGCATGGCCGTGGGGTTTTATGGCGCCCGCGAGCGGGTAGAAAATGACATTGCCCGCTGCGCGCTGTCCTCACTGTTGACGCTGTTCAAATCGCGCAAAGATGCGCTTGTGGCCCCGCGCTTTCGCGCTCGGCAATTGGCCGGGGTGAAAGCGGTGCTCCTTGTGGCGGGCAGCGGCAGCCGGATGGCCCCGCTGAGCGCGCGCACGCCCAAGCCGCTTTTGGATTTTCTCGGGCGGCCGGTGCTGGACCATGTGATGCGGCATTTGTCCGGCTTTGGCATCCGCGATTTTATCCTGAACCCCGGTCATCTTGCGCCGCAGATTCACGCGCTTGTGCGCAGCTCCCCTTTGCGCAGCGTGCAGTTTCTCAATGAAGGGCAATGGCAAGGCGATCTGTGGCAAGCGGCCCCGCTTGGGTCGGCCAGCACCTTGCGCCAGTTGCACCATAATCATAACGCTTTTGATCAGGACTTTTTGGTTTTTTGCGGCGACGCGGTCACAGATATAGATGTGGCGGCCCTGATGGAGCAGCACCGGGCCAGCGGTGCGGATGTGACCATTGCCGCGCAAAACGTACCACCGGATCAAGTGCATAAATACGGGATCATTGACGCAGATCGCGCCGGACGTATCCGCCGTTTTGTCGAAAAGCCCAGCTTACCGCATGCCCCGTCGCGGCTGGCAAGCTGCGGGATCTATGTAGTGTCGCCGCGCGCGCTGTCTCATGTTGCATCGCGCCCGGCGCAAGACATCGCCCAGCATCTTTTGCCAGCGCTGCTCGCGGCGGGGCGGCATATGCAGGTGTATGACGCGGCCTTCAATTGGGTCGATATGGGATGCCCACAGGATTACTTTGCAGGTCTGTCACGGGGGCTGCGCGGCTTGATCCCTGGTGTAATGCCTCTTGGGCACTTGGTGCGCCGCCATGTGTGGGCGGCGGATGGCGCAGATGTCTCACCGCGCGCAGTGATTGTCGGGCCTGCCTTCATTGGGGCGGATGCGGTAGTCGAAGCGGGTGCAAAATTGGAGGGGCCAGTGGTGGTTGGTGCTGGTGCGCGGGTGTGTGGCCGCAGCTTGGTCCGCCGCTCTGTGATCGGCAACCACACAAGGATAGGCGCGGGTACATGGGTTGACGACATGATTGTCGCCCCGGAGTGGGCGCTGGATCATCGGTTTGCGCAGAGCCATTTGCAATCGCTGACCCCGCTGGAAGGGGTGGCGGCAGAGGCTGTTCTCCCCGAGGAGATACTGGCATCGCCGTTGATGGACATGCCAAAGCGCCGGGGAGGCACAGGATGACCGTTTGGTGGCGCCGCCTGTGGTGTTCTCTGCTGGGCGGGAGTTTTCTCATGCTTGGGACCGCACTGCAGGCTGACATGTCGGGGGCGGCGGTGTCTGTGCGGGACCGGTTCTGGATCTTGTGGGAACGTGTCGATTTTGTTGGGCACCATTGCCCAGGAGGAGCGCAATGTGAGACACGGCGCAGCTTCTCCAGCCGCCCGTTGGACACCAGCAACACCGGTTTTATTTATCGGCTCTTTGGCCTGCGTGATGGTGCCGGCCGGACAGGCTCTCTGCCGCGTGATCACCCCGATGCGCCAGTGATATGCCAGAAAAATCAGCCGGTCCTTGCGCTTAAATTTGACCCGCGTGCTCTGCCGCGATCGGAGAAAGGTGAGGTTTTGCGCGGCATCAGCCAGCTGCATCTAGATCTGACGACGCTAAAACCGCCGCCGGGATTTGATGCCAGGTTTGGAGCGCGCTTGCATAAGGCTTTTGTGGCGCGGTTAACCGAGGCGGGCCTTCAGGTGGTTCCCAAAGATCAGCTGCATCTGGTGCCAGGGCAACCAACGCTCAACCTGTATTTCTCGTTCTCCGATCCGGATGACCTGTGCAGATACGAGTATTCGGTTTTTGCAAGCCTGACCCAGGAGGTGCTGTTGACGCGAGATCTGCGGATCAAAGTGGCGGCCGGCGTTTGGTCTCATTCCACCGGGTCCACAGCCAAGGGTCATCAGGGGAGCGAAGCGGACGCCATACTGCGCGTGCTGGAGGCATTTATACGCGATCATCGGCAAGCAAATGCGCGCTGAAATGGAGAGGCAGCTGGAGAGTGAACCGCAATGAGCAAGCCCTATTTTGAGGCGTTTTCCCATCGCCAGCCGCCACATTTTGCGCCGATGAGTGCGCCGCGGCGGTGGGTTTGGCATTTTTTGGCCGGGGCCACGGTTGCGGCCGGAGCGGCCTATTTGCAGTGGCGCTGGACGGTGTCGTTGAATCCTGACGCTTTGGTGTTTTCTGTGTGTGTGGCGTTGGCGGAAACTTTATTTTTTGTCGGTACATTGTTGTTTTATTTTGACATTTGGGACGAGAGCGATACGGTCTCTCCCCCCCCAACAAATGCGAAAGTGGCCCTGGGCTCACCTGCGTCTGTCACAACCGTGGATGTTTTTGTGACCACATATGATGAGCCTATCAAGGTTGTGCGGCCGACTTTGCTGGCCGCTGCGGAGGTGAAAGTGCCCGACGGTGTGCGGGTCCGGGTGTGTCTGCTGGATGATGGCGACCGGAGTGAAATGGCGCTTGAAGCAGAGGGGCGTGGGATCAGCTATTTTGCGCGGCAAACCAACACCGGGTTCAAGGCGGGCAATCTGCGCCATGCCTTGTTACGAACCTCTGGGGATTTTGTGGTGATTTGCGACGCTGACACCCGACTGCTACCGACCTTTTTGCAAAACACATTGGGTTATTTTGCTGATCCCAAAGTTGCATGGGTGCAGACACCTCATTGGTTTTATGACCTGCCGCCCGGAAAAACCTGGCAATCTTGGATGGCTGACAATGCGCCACGCTGGGCATGGGCACCTGCCGGGATGACGGCCTATTTTGGCCGCCAGATCGCGTGGCTGGCCACATGGATCACCGGGCGCACAACGGTTGGGGCTGACCCTTTTCTGTCGGATCCCAGCGTGTTTTTTGATGTGATTCAACGCCGGCGAAATCGGAATGGGGCCTCGTTTTGTTGCGGCGCAGCCTCCATTCACCGGCGCGAAGCGGTGTTTGATGCGGCTTTGCGCGACAAGGCCCAAATGGTGCGGGCGCAAGCTGCCCAGTCCCGCCTAAGCTGGACAGACTGTTTGGCCGCGCCGCCATTACAGCCTTACCGGTTTCACGTGTCTGAGGACCTATACACCTCGATTTTGCTACACGCAGATCAAGAGACAGGTTGGAGGTCTGTGTACCATCCCCAGGTTGAGGCCCGCATGTTGTCGCCCTGGTCAATGGCAGCTTGGGCGGCGCAGCGGCTCAAATACGCCGGCGGCACGTTTGACATCGCGGTGTGGGACAATCCGGTGTTTCGGCGTGGGTTGAGTTGGCGGCAAAAACTGCACTATGGCGCGACGTTGTGGTCGTATTTCAGCGCGCTTTGGGCGCCGGTTTTGCTCTTGGCGCCGGTGGTGTCTCTGTTCACCGGATTGGCCCCGGTGACAGCTTATTCGATGGAGTTTTTCCAACGGTTTTTGCCTGTCGTTGTCTTGGGCGAGTTGGCCATGGTGGCTGCCTGCAAAGGGCATTCAATTGGCGCTGGGCGGGTGTTATCGGTGGTGGCGCTGCCTTTGCAATGGCGAGCGCTTTATTGCGTGATGCGGCGCCAGAAACCGCAGTTTGCCCCGACGCCCAAATTGCCCGGTGTCAATGAAACCTCGAGCCTGTGGCTGGTGTGGCCGCATTTGGTGTTGCTGGCGATTATGATAGCCGCAGCAAGTTGGGGAATTTGGCATACGTTGTTGCAAAGCCCCGGTTACAGCAACGCGTTGTTGTGGGTGAATATGTTCTGGCTTGTGGTCAATTTGCGTCTTGTGGCGCGGGCGTTGCACATGGCGCGCTGGCGCCCGCCTTCCCAACCGGAAGGGCAGCGCCCGGTCTTGTTTAAGTCCAAACAACTGGAGGTGTCTCATGGTGTTTAAGTCCCCACAGGTAGAGGGTATCAGTCGCTCCAATCGCGGCAGTGTGGCGTTTCTGGCAGGCTTGCTGTTGACTGCCGGCATCGCGGTCAATCAGGACACTTGGGGGCAGGTGATGCGCGACAGCAGCCTTGCGCAGCTGCCTCAAACGCAAGGGCTTGTGCCGCAAGCGGCACGGGGTATGACCGCGCAGGATTGGCAGTCGGCGGCAACCGCATGGAGCTATTTTGAGAGCCATTTTCGCGCTGAAACCGGCTTTGTGGACGCCATCCATGATCATCCCAGTGCAACACTTTGGGATCAAGGCAGTTACTTGCTTGCGCTGATCGCGGCGCAGGGGCTTGGCCTGATAGATGCCGAAGCCTTTGACCAACGCAGCACCGCCTTTTTAGGGGGGCTTGAGCGGTTGCCTTTGTTTGATGGGCAATTGCCCAACAAGGCGTATGACACGCGCAGTCTGGCAATGGTGGATTACGCAAACACGCCGGTGCCTGAGGGCATTGGCTGGTCTGCGCTGGACATTGCGCGATTGCTGATGGCACTGCGGGCGCTGGAAATGCGCGCGCCGTCTTATGGCCCGCAGATCAGGACGCTTCTGGGAGGCTGGGACTTGGCGGCGATGACGGCGGAGGGCCGGTTGTGGGGCAGCAGCCGGCATCAGGGGCAGACCCAATATCATCAAGAAGGGCGCATTGGATATGAGCAATACGGGGCGCGGGCGGCGGCGCTTTGGGGGTTGGACGTCCTGGATGCCAGCACCGCGCGGCCAATTTTGGCCTGGCAGGAGGTGTCCGGCGTACAGGTCGCCGCAGATCGGCGCCGGGCCAAAGACTTTGGTGCAATCACACCAGTGGTGAGTGAACCTTATCTGTTGCAAGCCTTTGAAACCGGGTTGAATGCGGAGGGACGTCTGCTTGCAAGCCGCGTTTATCAGGCACAAGAGGCGCGGGCGCGCCACACGGGCCAAGCCACAATGGTCAGTGAAGATCACATCGACCAGGCGCCACATTTTTTATACGGCAGCGTGTTTGGCAACGGTGTGGATTGGGCAGTGGTGGCCGAAGATGGCAGTGCTCATCCGGAGTTGCGCACGGTCAGCCTGAAGGCGGCCTTTGGCTGGGATGCGCTTTATGGAACCGACTACACGCAAACGGTTTTGGCGGAGATGGCGCCACTGGCGGGAGAGCAGGGGTGGTATGCGGGGCGCTACGAGGAAGATGGTCGGATAAATCTGGCATTGACCCTCAACACCAACGCGGTGGTGCTTGAAGCGTTGCATTACAAGTTAAAGGGACCGCTCTTGCGGGTGAACTGACCTCGCTTAGGCGCGGTTTCCGCCAAATGGTTCAAGCAAAAGGCTCCGGTGACCTCCGGAGCCTTTTGCTTGAGCGGTCCAGGTGCCCTCTCACATTTTACACTTAGAAAGATTGCAATAATCGCTCCGTTGCGCTTCCCAGAATATGGCCGAGCCGTTGCATTGGCAGCTCAACCTGCATGGTGGAGCGCGTGCCGGCCGGCAATGTGCGCAGCGCGGCTTGGGCTTGCGGTCCTGGATTGGACAGACGCACAAGCACCTCGCGTGCTGCGACGTCCCCGACATTGATCGATGAGATCGATTGCACGTGCGCCGGGAAGCGGTTGTGCGGGTGGGGGATGCCAGCCAGGGAGATATGAAGCGGGTCTCCTGATCGCAGGGCATCTGCTTCGGACATCGAGAGCACAAAACGGGCTTGGTAAGCTGCGGGGGATGCGTTGTGAATCTGGGCCAAAGTCACATCCCATGCGCGTGCCGCCGTGTCCGGCATGCGGCGCAGCCGTTCGATGCGCCCATCTTGCGGCGCGTAAAGCCAAGGGGCGGCGGCAATTTCTTCCAGTTCGATCACACGGGTTTGTAGCGCGGCAGTCTGTGCCTCCAGGGCGACAACCTGCGCCAGCCGGCCAGCTTCCTGAGTTTGGACAAGCTGGGCCAACTCAAATTCAACGTCGCGCACCAGGCTTTGCAGGGTTTCGCGCTCCAGAGCCGCGCGCAACATCAAAATATTACGTATCGCCGGCGGCGTGTTCTCCGCCCGCAAAACCAATTCACGCACCGCCAGCGCGGTTTCGCGTTGCAGGCTTTCGCGGCGATGCAGAAGCTGTTCGCGTGCCAAAAGCTCTTGGCGTTTGGTGTTTTGGCAGGCTTGCAGGGCTGTGTTGGCTTCTGGACTGCCAGGCGGAGAGGGCTGGCCGGCGGCCCGCCAGCAGGCAACCGCAGCCGAAGTGTTGGCGATGTCGCGGCGCAGATTATGTAGAAGCCGATGGAGGGCGGTTTGATCCAAGCGTGCGACTTTCTGCCCAGAAGTCACCTGATCGCCGTTGGTGATCAGCACCTCGGCCAGAGTGACATCGGCAGGTAAAACCACATCCACTGTCGGCGTTTGGCTTTCAAAAGCGCCGGATGCAACGCGGGCGGCGTTCACCGGAAACCGCGTGGCAAAGGCCCACGCACTGATTGTCAGAAGGGCGGTCGCAAGCACAGCCCACAACACCCACATTACCTGGAGTGGGTTGAGGCTGCGGGGCGGGCGCAGGTCAAGTTTGGGGCGAAACATCAGCAGGCCCTTTGCGTTTCTCCAGCAGCCGTGGATCGTAGGTTTTTATTGTCACTTCAAGGTGGCTTTGGCCATCATCGCCGCCGGTTTGCACATCCAGACTGTCACGCATGATTTTGGCCAGCGGGGACAGGCGCTCCCCCTCCACCGAGGTGTCCGCCGCCACACGGGCCTTTTGCATTGCGCCTGAGGACAAGGCCAGTCGCTGATCGATCATGCGCAATTGGCATTGACCCACAAAATGCTTGAACTCAAAGGAGATGTCATCTGAAGGTGCATCGCTGTCGGGGGGCGACTGGCAGGCCACCGCAAGCATTTCATTGGCAACCATACAGACCGCGCGGCGGTTGCCTTCGTCGCCGTCGCGCCGGAACTGGCTGCAGAGCCAGGCGTCCAACGCCTCCTCGTTGTCAAGCTCGCGGGTGGTGACAAAGCGGCTCCAGCCAGAAGAAAGGCGCGCCCGGATTTCGGCGGTGGAGGCAAATTCAATCACACGGCCGTTTTGCATCATCAACAGGCGGTCACAGCGTTCCAAAAGCTGGCGGTTTTCGGTGGCCAAAAGCGTGGTGTGCCCCAGTCGAGCTTCGGCGCGCAGGCGATCCCCTAGCGCCGCCAGAAGGCTTTCGCTGGCGCCGTCCTCAGGCCGGTCAATCAGAAACAATCCGGGACGCAAAGCCAGCGCTCGGGCCAACGAGAGCGCCTTTTGCTCGGTGCGGGACAGATGTCGCACGTCCGAGGCAGATAGGATGCGATCCACTGTGTCGGCGGTAAAGACCAGAGATTGTAAGGCTTTGCGGGCGCGATCCAATTGGGCCTCACCGCTGAAACAGGACAGGTTGGCCGCGCCGCCGCCGGGGACCGCCAGAGTTTCTGGCGGGACCAGAACGCTTTGGATTGGACGTTCTTCGCCGCTCCGGCCCCAAAGTGGGGTGCCTTGCATGGCCACGTAGCCTTCCACCTGAAGTGCGGTGAGATCGTGTGGGGCGTTTAAGGCCCCCAACAACAACGATTTTCCCGAGAAACTGTCACCGGACAGGCCGATCACCTCGCCGGGCTCCACTCGAAAGGACACGTCCGACAGCAAGGGCGTGCCTGTGTCCGTGCGTACCGAGAGATGATGCACCACCAGCGCAGTTTCGTCGCCTTCGGGATCAGCGGAATACGGCGGCGGCAAGCAGACAACCTCATTTGCGCGCCCCAAACGCTCCGGGTCGGCCACGGAGCGTTGCCGAAAATAGGCAAAGAACGCATCCACCGACCAATAGGTGACCAGTGCAATGGTGGCGATGGCCGCTGCATTTATAATCTCTAGGGCGGTAAGCCAGCTGGCCACCGCAAATCCGGCGATCAACCCGCCAAAAGCCAAAGATTTTTGCAAGGCTTCCAATAGGGCGCTGTCGCCTCGCGCGGCATTGGCGAGATCGATCGCGCGTTGATCGCGGCCGCTGAGAAAACTTGTGGCCTCTTGTGGTAGAAAGTCCCACATCGGCTCGCGACGGGTCCAGCGCGCGACCAGACCACAGAGCAGCCACGACAGCATGCCGCCCGCCACAAATGGCGCGACAATGAGCGGATGTAGAAAGCCAAACACCCCACCAGCCAGGACAGCCACAAGCGCTTGGCCGGTCACCGAGTTGCGCCGACGGATTTGACGGTACCCGGACAAAGCGCGGGCATGGCCAACTTCAAAAATCAGAATGCCTAAGATCGGTACGACGGCGCCAAACGCCAGCAACGGTGCAAGGATCAGCTGCCTGTCCTGGACCACCAGTTCGTAGAAAAATACCACAAACACGGCCACCGCAAGCAGGCAAATCCCGCCACCCAGGGAAAACAGGAAAGAGACCCCATGGGTCCACATCGGAATGGTACGGTCGCGAAACGGCAAAGGTCCGCAAGGCGGCGCACCGGTGGCGTCTATAGAGAGATCAGGCAGCACGCGATCATGAGACATAAAACAATTCCCGTTACACAAAGAACAAGGGAATGGTATCGTCACTCGGTTAAGATTGTGTTTTTGAATTTATTATTTGTTCTTATTTTGTCCAATTTTTGGTTATCGGAATTCTAATTCCTCTGGTTGCCAATTTTTAACCATTTTGCCGTTTCATAGTAGCGTTCCGTCTGGAGTGTGTTTGATGAAGAGTGCTGTTGGTTCCGGTAAGCGAGCGCCGCTGTTGGGCGTCCTGATGTTCTGTGGTGTTGTTCTCGGTATCTCCGGGGCGAGCTACGCCGTGGGCATCACGGCGCGGCGGGTATTTCTGGCGCAGGAAGAAGAGATCATCCCGATCATTGCCGGTGGGGCATTGGATGAAATTCCAGCGTTGATGCGGGGCAATCTGCCCAGTGTGACCAGCAGTATGGTGTTGGAGGAGCGGCCTCGGGAGAAGCCGCCGCGCATGTGTGAGATGGCCGCGGATTTCTTTGACGATCTGCCGCGCGGGGCAAACGTGCCCCATGGATATGACAAGCATAACGCCTACGTGCGCAAATACCGGAGCCGTCGTGGTTTTTTAAACGAGCGCGAGTTGCGCGCGGCCCAGGTGGCGTGGCACTACTTTGAGCAATTTACCCAGGAAAGCACCGGGCTTGCCAATTCGGTGGGTAATTATCCATCGACCACGTTGTGGGATACGGCGTCTTATATGGCAGGGTTGGTCAGCGCTTATGAATTGTGCCTTATCGAAAAACCGGAATTTGACCGGCGGATCACGCAGTTATTGACCACGATCAAAGGGCTCGATCTGTTCCGCAAAGAATTGCCCAACAAAGTGTATCACACCCAGACCGGTGCCAAGGTGGACTATACCAACAAGCCCGGGGAGATCGGGTTTTCAGCATTGGATATTGGGCGCTTTCTGGTGTGGATGCGGATTTACAAGAACCGGTATCCCTATTTGGCCAACACCATCGATTCCGTGCTGCTGAAATGGGATTTCCGCAACGTGATTGATGATGAGGGGCTGATGTTTGGCGCTTATGTCGACAAGGAAACCGACGAGACTGTTTATGCACAGGAAGGCCGGTTGGGCTATGAGGAATATGCCGCGAAAGGCTTTGCGCTTTGGGGATTCAGACCCCGCCTGGCGCATCGCGCAGAGCCGTTTTTGACAGCGTCGATATTTGGCATTCAGGTGCCTTATGACGGGCGCGACCCGCGGATTTTTCATTCCCAGAACTACGTGGTGACCGAAAGCTACCTACAAGACGGGTTGGAGCTTGGGTTTGACATGCCACATGACGACAGCAGCCCAGAGTGGGTGCACACCGATGGCTGGCGCGCCGAGTTTGCCGACCGGATTTATCAGGTGCAGGAAAACCGCTGGCGTCAGACCGGTTTTATGACGGCGCGCTCAGAGCACAACGTAAAAGGTCCGCCGTATTTCACCTATGACACGATTTTCTCAGACGGCTATCCGTGGAACACGGTGACGCCACGCGGGGACTATGTGCCGGATCACGCGGCGGTGGCCGGAAAGGCGGCGCTGGGCCTCTGGGCCTTGTGGGAGACTGATTACACCGATGTGCTTTATGAGGCGATGATTGAGCTCTATGACCCAGAAAACGGCATGTATGAGGGGCTCTATGAGCGTGGGCAAGGCCGGGTCAGCATTTTTACCGCCAACAACAATGGCATCATTCTCACCGCCTTATTGCACAAGGTGCAAGGCACAATTCTGACGCCGTACACCGGCGACACCGAAGTCTGGTACACCGCGTTTCGCGATCAGGACATCCGACTGCTGCGCAAATACCCGGACCCTCCCCAGAAAGACGATTGGCTTCCCGCTTTGCGTCATTCGGTACAAGAGAAGGCTGATTTCTAATGCGACACTCCATGCAAACCCTGTTTCTCTCCATGGCCGTCCTGACTGGTGGGTGGGCGCCGGCAATCGGGCAACCTGCAATCGCGCAGGACCGGAGTGCCGAAGCTTTTGCCTCCGAGAATGCGATTTTAGACACGGCCATTCCCTTTGCCATAGGTGCGCGGGAGGCGCGTCAGGCGCTGCGCGGGGCGTTTGGTTGGCCGAGTTTTCAAGAAGGCCTGGTGGAAGGGATGTATTTCCGCTTTGACCCGGACGGCTATGCCCGCTTTGCCCCAACGCCGCGGCTGGACGTCGATGTGTTTGAGGTCATTTGCCGTCCGCGCACCTATGCCTGTGCCGCCCGTAAAGACGGGTTGGAGGTGTTTCTGACAGATCGCGGCCAGTTGCAAATGCGGCTGGAAAACGCGCTGGCTGGCGACATGTTTTTCGTATCCGAGGGGGTGTCGGAAATTCAGGTGCCAGAGCGTATTCTACAACCGCTTGATGTGCAGCTGGAGCTCCTATTGGGCGCAGGTGGCGAGTTGAGCACGCGTCGCGGGGGCACGGAAGTATCTCGTGTTTCGCTCAAAGGGTTTTCTGCGGTAACCGCCTATTTGCGGTGGATCGCGGCCAGACAGGACTACGCGGTTTTGCCGCGCGGCTGGCCGGTGCCAAATGCAGAGACCGCCGGCGGGATGACCAAGCCTGCGGCCTGGAATTCCCCGATGCCGCAGCCTCAGGTTGTTGCGCCGGGCTATGGCACATCGATGGCACCTGGCATTGCCCCGCCGACATCCGCCGCGCCATTGACCTATCCGGGGCAAGCGCCTCAGTCGGGGATGGTGGCCGGGGGTGCCATGCCTTCTGTTCAGGCGCAACCGCTGGCAATCCCGCCGGTGCTGTCGGCCTACGGAGCTGCGCCAACGGATGTGTTGGATGCAGAGACATTGCGCAGAGAGCTGTCCGGGCTGAAAGATCTGATTGTGGAGGCACAGGACAATGGAACTGGGGCGTCAACGTCTCCTATCGAGTGGCGGGGTGCTGCGGACGTATTTTCCGGGCCTCCTTCTTCGATGGACCTTGCGTTGCTTCTTGAGACGTTGGAACGGCTGCAGACACAGGTAGCTGGCTTGCAATCCGAAGAGTCTGTGGCACCTAGGCCATCAATCGGAATGGCAGTGCTGCCACAAGGCGGGCAAGGCTATGTGACGAGCAAGAGCGCGAATGGTTCCAGCTTGTCGGCGCAGGACCAAACTGGCGAACGGTTGGCCTATTTGGTCAAGCATCTGGGATTTGACGCGCAAACCGCTGTTGCGATCTTGCAGGCCTCCCCCGACGCGGCGCCTGGCGTGCAACATTCGGGCATGGTGCCCGGTGGGGCTCTGGTGAGCGAAATTGCTTTGCAACAGCCGGGTGTTCTTTATGAAAATGCGATGGTGGACCAAATCCTAGCGGTACTGGAGGCTGAGATGGCAGGCGCCGAAGCGCAAGCCCCAATTCAGGAAGTGCCGCGTGAGGAGTACCAGCTGTTGTCGCGGTATTTTGCGTCGGTTGGGGTGCCCGCACTGCTGCCGGAGTCACAGTCTCGACAGGCGCAGCAGCCGTGATCTGTTTGGGCGGGGAGTTTGGCGATTTGGGCGAGGACCTGGCCCGTATATAGGGCTGTTTCTCAATCCAAACAGGATGCTGGGTCTCAGTTGCTGGTGGTTGCAGGCCCAAAGCCCCTTGCGCAGGTTGCGCTTCATTCGCTAGGCCTATGCAGATGTCCAAAATGGTCACTGCCAATCGGGTTCCATGCTGAAGTCTTCCTTTTCTGCGCTTTGTCTTGCTGCTGGAGTTTTTCTGGCCACCGCACCCTCCGTGACAGCGGAGCAGGTCACTGTCTTTGCCGCAGCCAGCCTGCAGGAGGCTTTGTCAGATGTGATTGCAGGCTATGAAGCCGAAAGTGGTCATGAGGTGACCGCGTCCTTTGCCGGATCATCCGCGCTGGCGCGGCAAATTGAGTTCGGCGCGCCAGCCGATGTGATAATGTTGGCAAATGTCAAATGGGTGGCGCACCTTGACGCCAAGGGTCTGCTTGAGCCGGAGCGCAAAAAAATATTTTTGGGCAATAGTCTATCTGTTATTGTTCCCGCACGTGACGTGACTGAATATGCCACAGGTGACCGCGCGGAATTGTCTCAAATTTTAAAGGCCGGCCGTGTTGCGATGGCACTTGTTGAAGCGGTTCCCGCTGGGATGTACGGCAAAGAGGCACTGCAATCTCTTGGTTTATGGGATGCTGTCCGACCCAATGTTGTGGAAACCGATAACGTGCGCGCGGCACTGGCGCTGGTGGCGTTGGGGGAGGTCGCGGCCGGAATTGTTTACGCAACCGACGCAATGGTCGACGATCGGGTTCGGATCGTGGCGCAGTTTCCGCCGAGCAGCCATAGCGACATCACCTATCCGGCGGCCATCGTCGCAGGGCAAGATCGTCCGGAAGTGGTTGAATTTATGACCTATCTTGACAGTGAAGTGGCGCGGGCGGCTTTTGTCGATCGTGGGTTCCTTGTTGTGGAGGGCGCGCGATGAGCGATTGGCTGGGACCGCAGGAATGGGCCGCGGTTGGCCTGTCTCTAAAAGTGGCTTTCTGGGCGATGATGGGGGCGGTTGGACCGGGCATTCTGGTGGCTTACGCTCTCGCACGTTGGGAGTTTGTAGGTAAGCAATTTGTTAATGTTTTGGTGCATTTGCCGCTTGTTCTTCCACCAGTGGCCACCGGGTATTTGTTGCTGGTGGCGTTTGGCACGCAAGGTTTGGTTGGTGGTGCGCTTAAGGAGATTGGCGTGGTTTTTGCCTTTCGTTGGACCGGGGCGGCGCTGGCCGCGGGGGTGATGGCCTTTCCACTTTTGGTGCGGTCCATTCGATTGTCGATCGAAGCGATTGATCCCAAGCTTGAGCAGGCGGCGGCAACGCTAGGGGCTTCGCGCATGCGCGTGTTTTTTACAATTACGTTGCCCTTGATGTTGCCCGGATTGTTGGCTGGAATGGTTCTGGCCTTTGCCAAGGCGATGGGCGAGTTTGGCGCGACCATCACGTTTGTCAGCAATATTCCCGGCCAAACCCGCACGTTGCCAAGTGCGATTTATGCGTTTTTGCAAGTCCCTGGTGGAGAGACGGCTGCGATGAGATTGGTGGTTGTAAGCATCATTGTGGCGGCAGGGGCGTTAATTCTGTCTGAAGTGCTCGCACGGCGGATCGCGGCAAAGGTGGGGCAGGTATGAGCGTGGAAGTGCAGATCCGCCAAGAGTTTCAAGGCTTTGACCTTGATGTGGGCTTTGAGGTGCCAGCGGGACTCACCGTCTTGTTTGGCAGTTCTGGGTCTGGAAAAACCAGTGTGATCAACGCGGTGGCGGGGTTGAGTAAACCGGCGCAGAGCCGGATTGTTGTGAATGGTGTGGTGTTGAGTGACAGCGCGGCTGGTGTTTGGGTGCCCACACATCAACGTGCCCTTGGCTATGTGTTTCAGGAAGGGCGGCTGTTCCCGCATATGAACGTGCGCAAAAACCTGTTGTATGGCAATGGGTTGGCCAACGGGCGGAGAGAGGTCGCCAGCTTTGAGCAGGTGGTGGACATTCTTGGGATCGGAGATCTGTTGGTCCGGCGGTCGTCGGAGTTGTCAGGTGGGGAAAAGCAGCGGGTGGCGATTGGGCGGGCGTTGTTGGCGCGGCCCAAAGTGATCCTGGCGGACGAGCCGTTGGCGGCGCTGGATGAGCCGAGAAAGGCGGAAATCCTGCCGTATTTTGAGCGGCTCCGGGACGAATTTTCTCTGCCAATTCTGTATGTTACCCATTCGATTGCCGAGGTGGCGCGGTTGGCGACAACTGTTGTTGCGCTCAAGGATGGCAAAGTGGATCGGGTGGGGCCGGCAGCAGAGGTGTTGTCGGATCCGAGCTTTACGCCGATGGGGCCGCGCGCAGTGGGCGCGGTTTTGGAGGCCAAGGTGGTCACGCACCATGAGGATGGATTGACCGAATTGGCCGCCAATGGCGTGGCGTTGATGTTGCCGCAGCTGTCACATTCTGTGGGGGATCAGGTGCGTGTGCGTGTGGCGGCACATGATGTGATCCTGTCAAGAGAGGCGCCTAAGGGGTTGTCCGCGCTCAATATTGTGGAAGGTCGAGTGCACTCTGTGCGGTCTGGAGGCGGACCAGGGGCGATTGTGTCGGTGGACACAAAAGCGGGGCGCATTTTGGCGCGGATCACGCGGCGCTCGGCTGCAGCGCTGGAGTTGTCAGAAGGCGTGACATGTTATGCGGTGATGAAATCCGTGTCCGTGGCGCCGCAAGATATTGGCACGCGGTAAGAGGCGGTTTGTCGACGCGTTAACCGGTCAAAAGGTGGCGAAAGTCACGTCGGTATTTTGTCTGTATCACGGCTGTTTCGCGGAGGTGCGTTTTGCAAAGGGCAGGGTGTGCGCAACAGTTAACGCACCGCCTGTTGCATCGCGTCAGAGCACGCCAATCTCGGCCAGCGCGCGGTTCAACTCGTCCGGCAAGACATCATCATTGGCGCGGTTGGCTGGCAGATCAGCAGGCGCGTCTTCGGGCTTCAGGTAACGCCAGCCTTGAAAGGGACGTTTGAGCGCGGCTTGTGTCAGATGCACCTCTGGTTCCAAAACGATGGCACAGCGGCGGATGCCGTCTTCGCCGATAACCTCGTCGAGTCGCAGAATGCGTTGACGGCACTGGATGCTGCCCTTGATGACCCAATAGATTGAGCCGCCGTTGAGGATTTCAGCCTCACGTTTTGGCCACATGCGTGTGACGTGACGGGGTAGCCCATCGGGAAATCGTGCTTTATGAGCGGCTTGCCAGGCGGCAAGGGATTCCGGGCTCTCTGAACCAACTGACAATTTCACAAGATGCATGGTTTTACCCACAATTTTTCCACAGGATTATGCACGGAAGTCACATTATATAGTGGAGTCATTAACCTTCAACCGCAAAATAATGTGGTTCCTTCGCGGAAATTTCCATATTAGGCCGTTGTCAGATGACGCAGATTTGATATAGATTAAAAAACCCTAAACTCACGCGCAGCACAACCAAGGAATCCATCGATGAGCCGTTTCGCCGCCCCCATCGCAGAGCAAATCTGGGACATGAAATACCGTTTCAAAGAGGCGGACGGTACGCCGATTGATCAGTCGGTGGAAGACAGTTGGCGCCGCATTGCGCGCGATCTGGCCAAAGTGGAAAAAGACCCGGCCAAGTGGGAAGAGAAATTCTACGGCGCGCTGGAGGACTTTAAATACCTGCCAGCCGGTCGGATCACCGCCGGGGCGGGCACCGCGCGCAACGTGACATTGTTCAACTGCTTTGTGATGGGCACAGTGCCGGACAGCATGTCTGGCATTTTTGACATGTTAAAAGAAGCGGCGCTGACCATGCAGCAGGGTGGCGGCATTGGTTATGACTTCTCCACCATTCGTCCGCGCGGCGCGGATGTTATGGGTGTGGCGGCGGATGCCTCTGGCCCGTTGAGCTTTATGGATGTGTGGGATGCGATGTGCCGCACCATCATGTCCGCCGGTTCGCGCCGAGGCGCGATGATGGCGACAATGCGCTGTGACCACCCGGATGTGGAAGACTTCATCACCGCAAAATCAGATCCAGCCCGCCTGCGCATGTTCAACATGTCCGTGCTGGTGACCGATGACTTTATGGAAGCGGTGAAAGCGGATGGTCCGTGGGAGCTGAAGTTTGGCGACCGAGTTTATCACACTGTGGATGCGCGCGATCTGTGGAATAAGATCATGCAGGGCACCTATGATTATGCTGAGCCGGGCGTGATTTTCATCGACCGCATCAACCAGCGCAATAACTTGAGCTATGTTGAGCAGATTGCCGCAACCAACCCATGTGGGGAGCAGCCATTGCCGCCATATGGCGCATGCTTGCTTGGCTCGATCAACTTGGCCCGTTTGGTGACCGACCCGTTTGAAAAAGCGGCGGAGCTTAATGAAGAGGCTCTGACCGATCTGGTGGCAACCGCCGTGCGGATGATGGACAACGTTGTCGACGCGTCCAAGTTCCCGCTTGAGGCACAGGCGCAGGAAGCGCAAGCCAAACGTCGGATTGGCCTTGGCGTGACCGGTCTTGCGGATGCTCTGCTGATGTTGGGCCTGCAATATGGCACCGAAGAAGCGGCCTTGCAGACAGAAGCCTGGATGAAGGCCATCGCGCGCGCGTCTTACCTGGCGTCTGTTGATCTGGCAAAAGAGAAGGGGGCCTTCCCGCTCTTTGACAAAGAGAAATACATCAACGGTGGTCTGGTTCAGGACATGGATCAGGACGTGAAAGACGCGATTGCCAAACACGGCATTCGCAACGCGCTTTTGACCTCCATTGCGCCAACCGGCACCATCAGCCTCTATGCGGGCAACGTGAGCTCGGGCATCGAGCCGGTGTTTGCTTATGCCTACACCCGGAAGGTTCTGCAGAAAGACGGCTCCCGTACCGAAGAGGAAGTTGTTGATTACGCTGTGCAAATGTGGCGTGACAAGTTTGGCGACAAAGAGCTGCCGAGCTATTTTGTAAATGCGCAGACCTTGGCTCCCGCGGCCCACGTGCGCATGCAGGCAGCGGCACAGAAATGGATCGACAGCTCGATCTCCAAAACCATCAACTGCCCGGAAGACATCGACTTTGAAAGCTTCAAAGATGTGTACATGCAGGCTTGGGACACCGGCTGTAAGGGCTGCACCACCTACCGTCCAAACGATGTGACCGGCTCGGTTCTGACCGTGTCCGAGAGCAGCGAACAGGCGCCGGGTGAACAGCCAGCCGATCACGTGGCTGACTCTGGTGAAGTGATCTACATGTCCGAGCCGCTGGAGCGTCCGCAGAGCCTTGAAGGCGCGACCTACAAACTGAAGTGGCCAGACAGCGAGCACGCGATTTACCTGACCGTGAATGATGTGATCATCAACGGTCATCGTCGTCCGTTTGAAGTGTTTATCAACTCCAAGAACATGGAGCATTACGCCTGGACATTGGCGCTGACCCGGATGATTTCCGCGGTGTTCCGTCGCGGCGGTGATGTGTCCTTTGTGGTTGAAGAGCTCAAAGCGGTGTTTGATCCGCGTGGTGGCGCCTGGATGGAAGGCAAATACATCCCATCCATTCTGGCGGCGATTGGCGGTGTTTTGGAGCGTCACATGATTGCGATTGGCTTCATCGAAGGTGAGGGCATGGGCCTGAAATCTGATCCACAAGCTGAGGTGATGGCTGTGGGCGGCGCGCCACGTGGCAAGCCGTGCCCAAGCTGTGGCGAGTTTGGTTTGCAGATGGTGGAAGGCTGCATGACCTGCAACAGCTGTGGTCATAGCAAGTGTGGCTGATGTGAGCTGAGAAGCGTTTGCGTGGCGTGTCACACGACATGATCTAAACGTCTCAATAGGTCATTTTGTCCTTCAAATAAAGAAAACGGCCTCGGATCCAATCCAAGGCCGTTTGATTTCAGGCTGGGGGTGGCTAACTTAGATGGTGCTGGACCCAAGGTGCCACGGGTTCGATAGGTGGTAACAAAGCGGTAGTTCGCTGTGGGCGTCCGAAGCTACTAACCTGCGCAGAGAAATCGACATTCAGAAACTGATCAAATGAAGCGTTTCCTGCGACTATACTTGCTGCGCTTTTGGCAGTGCGCTTGCTTTTTCAAGCCTTGGCCAGAGTTCGGGGCGAAGATCTAGCAAGTCTTCTAGACAAGTTCCCAATTGACGGCTCTTTTCATACGCCAGGCGACAATGAGAAAAGAACTCCATCATCTCGACTAGCTTGTTATCACGTCGCTCTACTTCAAAGACCGCAGATAATGTTTTAGCAGTGAAAAAAGAGCTCCGCCTTCCAAAGCCTCAGGTTTTCGCCGCAAGACACGACTGGTCAACTGCCAATGTGAACGGCGGACCATTGCCTTGCTGGTCACTGGGACGCACTGCATCGCCAAACGA
Organism: Shimia sp.; assembly: GCF_049116215.1. Lineage (GTDB taxonomy): Bacteria > Pseudomonadota > Alphaproteobacteria > Rhodobacterales > Rhodobacteraceae > Shimia. The sequence continues at coordinate 313,927 of NZ_JAGDZB010000005.1, forward strand.
CCCCACGGTGCATTGGGCAATCGCTCGCCAGCCGCGGAGGTCATCGTGCCTATGCAACCCAGGCCAATCATACACTAATAGACAAATTGGACCACTCAGGTGGGGCGGATCAGTTTGCCGGTCGGGCTTCTGAAGCGCCGGCAGATGTTTCATCTGCTTGCGACATCTGGGCCTTAACGTGTTGTGGGCTTCGGTTTGGGGGCAGACCAACGGGTATGTGACCGGAGTTTTCGAAAATAAGTGGCACCAGCTTCATGGGCTGTGCCAGAGTTGTATCGATAAAGACCTGCCGGCGCTGTTAAGGCATTGTCGTTGGTACGGATTGATGCCTACGTGCACATAATGAAAAAGTAGTTTGGGAGAAAACCATGTCGAAGAGTGTCTGCGGAGCCATTTGCGGTGTCTTATTTCTTGCGGGATGCACAGGTGTTGGCGGTACAAACTCGGACGGTCATCTCACCAATCTTTCCGACAATTTGGTTGCACTGGCTGCGCCAAACCAAGATCTCAGCACAGTTCGGATCAATCCTGTTGATGGGTGTTATGAGTATCGGCACGTGGGGCCGGTTGAAACAACCTACCTGCCTCTGCGGGCACATGCCGGGAACCCGCTGTGCTCGCGTCCTCCGGAATAGCGACGGCAGCCGAAAGCACCTATGCGCTGGACGTGACCGCAGTCTCCGGCGGGTGCAGGTGGGCCGTCGATCCGGTGGCAACATGCTCGTATAGGTCGTTGATGTGGGGCATGACCATCCGAACACAGCCTGAGCTTGCCCGTCCGCCAATCGACCGAGGGGAAGGCGATCCGTGAATTCTCAGATAGGTATCGCGATTGCCGACGTATAGGTAAAACGCACGGGATCCCAATGGGTTGGAGGGGCCGCCATTCATACCGTTTTCGTGTTGTTTGTAGACATTTGGTTCGCGTTTGATCATCTGCGCGGTTGGAGTCCAGGTCGGCCATTTGGTTTTGCGGCGGATTGTATAGGTGCCTGGCTCATAAAGATTGCCTTTGGCAATGGCGACGCCGTATCGCATCGCGGTCCCGTCATTTTGAATGTGATATAGATAACGGGCAACGGCGTCGACGTGGATGTCGCCAGGGGTGAGGCCATCGTTGGCTTGAACTATTTGGGGCAGAAATCTGCTGTGTAGACCCCACGGGTTGGTGGTCGCTGGATCATAGTTTGCGGGGGTCACGTGACGGTCCCAGCTGGCCCATTTCGAGCGATCGGACACCGGGGCGGCCATAGCAGCAGGGGCCAATGGTGCTGAGAACAAGGCGGCAGAGGTGATCAGGAAGTGTCGGCGGGTCAGCATGTCAAATGTCCCTAAGAAGAATTCAGAGTCGCAGTCTAGTGGGTAATATACTGCCTCAGAAGTCAATTTTTTGTGTGGCAACGCTATGAGGTGGTGCTGGCGCGAAGCGCAAGAGGCAGAGCTGTATTGGCGATGCGACGTTGCTGATCGGTGCTGCCCGATTGGGCCCGCTCCAGCAAAGTGTTTGTCCAAACTGCCCGGATTTGGGCTCCGGTCACGGTTCAAAATCCAAGCGGGCATGCGTCAGTACTTCGCAACAATCTCCTTGACACAAAGCTCCCATTGATCTCAAAAATGTCCAACATTTTTAGTTTTGGGCGACAAAATGATCCTCCGGCGTGACACACAGGAAGATGACACAGTCATCGCGATGCTCGCGGCAGCATTGCGGCGTGACATCTCTTTTGGGACGTTGCTGCCGGATCAAAAGCTCAAGCTGCAAAGTTTGCGTGCGCGGTACGGCGGATCAAACCACTCCATGCGTGAAACCCTGCGTGTTCTCACCGCGGAAGGATTGGTGGAGGCGACGTCGCAGCGTGGGTTTCGAGTAGCCTCTGCCACCGAGGACGATGTGCGCGACATTCTGATGGTGCGCACGGAAATTGAGAAGCTGGCCATTGGGCTGGCCATCGACCTTGGGGATGTGGCTTGGGAAGGGCGCGTCATTGCTGCACATCATGCCCTGCGAAAAGCAGAAACACGTGTGATCGAGGTTTCAGATGATTTGGCCGCGCTTGAATGGGACGAGGCTTGCCGTGCTTTTTCTTACGCCTTGATTGACGCGTGCGGTAGCCCGCGGCTGATTGATCTGCAACGCAAATTATACAACCAAAGCCGACGCTTTCTCTTGGCGTTGCTAAGAGAAAACCAACTGGACTTTGACCGCCGTTGCACGCGTCAGAAGGCGCTTGTCGATGCGGTTTTGGCCAGAGACAGCGCCGCCGCACAGGCGGCTTTGGCTGAAGATATCAAATCGGAATTACAACCGGACATCTGAAAAAAGATCATTGGGAGGATAATGTGATCAAATTTACTCGCCGTAAGGCCCTGGCCCTGATGGGCGGCACTGTTGCAGCAAGTGGCCTGGCCGCGCCGGCACTGGCCATGAACAAGAAAATCAAAGTGGGTGCGCTGCGCTTCACATCCCACTCCGGCAACTTTGTGGCCTTTGAACGCGGCTACTTTACCGAGGCAGGTCTGGACGTGGAGTTCGAATTTTTCCAGGCGGCTCAGCCCATGGCCGTGGCAATTGCCAGCGGGGACATTGATTACGCCGTGACCGCGATTTCCGGTGGTTTGATCAGCCTGGCTGACAAGGGCGCCATCAAGGTGATTGGCGGCGCGTTGCAAGAAGAGGCGGGCATCGATGGTCAGAAATATCTGATTTCGGATGCGTCTTACCAGGCAGGTGTTCAGAGCTTGAAAGACCTCAATGGTAAGAAATACGCCATCACGCAGGCCGGATCGTCTTTCCACTATATGGGCGCCAAGATGGCAGCTGCCGAAGGCATCGATTTGAACTTTACGCCGCTGCAAAAAGTGGGCGCCATCATTGGTGCGATGAAGTCCGGTCAGGTGGATGGCTGGTCGATTGTGCCCCATATTGCCAAACCGCTGGCCAAGGCGGGCGCGTGGCACATTGCTGGTAACGTGGCGGATTACATCCCGGATTATCAGGTCACCACTGTGTTCACCTCCGCCAACAACGCCGCCAATGAGCGTGGCCAGACCGAGAGCTTCCTGGCGGGCTTCTCCAAAGGTGTGAATGACTACTCTGCGGCGATGATCGATGGCACCGCCGATCAGGACGAAATGGTCGATCTGATCCACAAATATGTCTACACGGATCGCGAGCGGGCCAAGGCCGCAGGCTCTATCATCAATGGCACGATGCGCATCAGCTCCGGTGCCGCATTGAACCTGGCCTCTGTTCAGGATCAGCTGAGCTGGTTCCAATCTGAGAGTCTGGTGGGCAAGGACATCACGCTCGACACGCTTGTGGACAGCTCTTACGTGAAAACAATCGGCGGCTAAAACCGCTCTCTGGTGGGGCAGCACAGGCTGCCCCACTGCAGACTATTTGAGGCAGACAATGGACATCAGGCTTGAGGGCATTGGCCATTCTTACGATGATTTTGAGGTGATGCGTGACATCACCCTCGACATCCCCAACCAACAAATCATCTGTATCGTTGGCCCTTCGGGCTGCGGGAAATCTACGTTGTTGCGGTTCATTGGTGGACTGGAGCGCCCGCAATGCGGCCAGGTGCTGCAAGTTGGGGACGCGCCCAAAGACTGTCTCAATCCACTGACCTATATTTTTCAGGACTTTGCGCTGCTGCCATGGCGCACGGTCAAAGGTAACATCTCGCTTGTGTTGGAAGATCACGGTATTCGTGGGGCTGCTGCCCGCGAGATCATCGAGGACGTGCTTGCGCGCACCAAACTCACCGATTTTGCCAAGGCGCTTCCCAAACAGTTGTCTGGCGGTATGAAGCAACGGGTGGCCATTGCGCGCGCTCTGGCGGTGAAGCCTGCGGTGATGTTGATGGACGAGCCTTTGTCAGCGCTGGACAGCCAAACCCGCGAGCTATTGATGGATGATCTGGTGAATCTCTGGTCTCGACAACCGTTCACCGCCGTCTATGTCACGCATAATTTGGCTGAAGCCGTGCGCCTTGGGCATAAAGTTGTTGTGTTGTCGCGCCGTCCTGGCCAAATCCGTGAGATTGTCGAGATCGACAAACCTTTGGCAGAGCGCGCCTTTGGTGATGCTGATTTGGACGCCTATCAGAAACGCTTGTGGAACCTGATGCGCGATGAAGCCCGCGCCGCAGATGAGGAACTGATCCATGTCTGAGACTTCCAAACGCACGGTTGCCTTCCGCGGCGGAGGATTTGCCCCCAAACCCCAGGCCTGGATTGGCGTGATGGTGTTTGTGGTGCTGATCCTGGTGGCGGAATGGGGCACACGATCGGGCTGGATTTCGGCGCTCACGCTGCCCAAGCCCTCTGATGTTTTGGAGACCTTCCGGCAACTCTATGCCAGCGGACTTTTGTTCCAGCACCTCGGCCCTTCGTTGGCCCGTCTTGTTGTTGGGGCCACCCTTGGTGTCAGTATCGGCATCTCAGTTGGGGTGTTGATTGGACTGTTTTCCTATGTGCGCTCGGGACTTGTCCCGCTGATTGCCGCGATCTTCCCAATTCCCAAAATAGCACTCTTGCCGTTGTTTGTGATCTGGTTTGGGATTGGTGAAGGGTCAAAATATGCGCTCATCGCCTTTGGCACATTTACCCCAACAGTGGTCGCCACCTACGGGGCCGTCGACAATGTGGACCGGACCCTGATCCGAATGGGCCAGAGCTTTGGCCTGTCCTGGTGGTCCATTGTGCGTAAGATCATATTGCCCGGAGCCTTGCCTGGTATCCTGTCGGGCCTGCGCATCAGCTTGTCGATTGCGATTATCCTGCTGGTCGCAGCAGAGATGTTGGGCGCGCAATACGGGATTGGTGCCTATATCCTGGAGGCCGGTTCGCTGTACGATCTTGAACGGTTGTTTGCGGGCGTGGTGATCCTGTCGCTGATGGGGGTGATCGTGAACGCCATCATCAGCTTCATTGAACGGCGCATGTTGGGGTGGCGATCGTAGGGGCATGTTGGCCATGAAGATGTCAGGTGGTCGCTTCAGTAAGGAATAAATCGGGTTTATTCTTTTTAAGTACAGACTAAAGTGGACATCCCACACGATGAGGATGTGCCTGCATGAAAACCGCCTTTCGCGATGTGAAGGAAGAAATCCGGCGCCGGATTGTGCAAGGCGTTTGGGGGCCGGATGATCTGTTGCCCAATGAAGTGGATTTGGCTGCTGAATTTGGTTGCGCCCGTGCCACGGTCAACCGGGCGATGCGCGAGCTGGCAGACGAGGGGTTGGTGGAGCGCAAACGCAAAGCGGGCACACGGGTTTTGCCGTCGCCGGTGCGTCAGGCGCGGTTTCACATTCCAATTGTACGCAAAGAGATCGAGGGGCGAGGCGCCCAGTATCGCTATGCGCTGGTGAACCGCGAAATCATCGACACGCCAGATTGGTTGCGGGCGCGGTTGGGGTTGGAGGCAGGCGGGAAGGTGTTACATCTGACCTGCATGCACTACGGCGATAGCAGCCCGTATCAGTTTGAAGACCGGTGGATCAACCTGACAGCCTTGCCACAGGCGGCAGAGGCGGATTTTGGCACGGTTGGGCCAAATGAGTGGCTGATTGCCGAGGTGCCGTATTCCGATGCGGAGATCAGTTTTTCAGCGCTGACTGCGGAAGCGGAGATCGCCAAACATCTCGGCTGTGCCGAAGGCGATCCGCTGTTTCTGGCGGAGCGGTCGACCTGGTTTGAAACCCGCGCGATCACCTATGTGCGTTTGGTGTTTCAGCGCGGGTATCGGATGACCACGCGGTATTAAACTCATAGCCCGTCGCGCAGCGGTTTGACGGCTTTGCGGTAGTCGGCTGTGATCTTTTCGCCGTGGATGTGGCGGCCGTGCTGTACCATATGACGACCGGCAGACCAGACGTCCGTAATCATGCGGTTGTCGCCGGTGAACACAAAGCTGTCCAGCAGGGTGTCGCCTTGAACACCAGTGAGGTCGAGATGGCCTGTGTCGAGTGCCAATAAGTCTGCCCAGGCGCCAACTTCCAGCTTGCCGGAACCGCGTCCGGCGGCTTGGGCACCACCTGTGCAGATCGCGTCAAACAGGCGGTGGCCGGTTGACAGGTCTGCTGTGGCAAGGGCGGCGCGGGTATGATCACGCAGGCGCTGGCTGGTGTCGAGTTGGCGCAGCTCTTCGGCCATTGAAATACGGATGTTGCTGTCAGACCCTATCGAGATGCGACCGCCGTTGTTCATCCAGCGTACCGCATCAAAAATACCATCCCCGAGAGACGCCTCTGTGAGCGGGCAGAGCCCTGCGACAGCGCCGGTTTTGGCCAGAGCTTCGGTTTCGTGCGGCAGCATTTGCGTTAGGTGGATCAGGCACCAACGGCCGTCAATCGGCAGGTTGTCCAGCGCCCATTCCACCGGGCGGGCGTGCCAGTTGGCTTGCACTTCCTCGACTTCAGGGATTTGCTCAGCGAGGTGCAGGTGCACCGGGCCATCAGGCACCAGTGCGGCGGCGTTTTGCAGATCTTCTTGCGACACGGCCCGCAGGGAGTGCGGTGCAACACCAAGTTTGGCATCGTTTGGCAAGGCTTTGAGGGCTGCGCGGGCGTCTTCTACAAGGCGGGCAAACTGCTGTGCATCATTGCCAAAGCGAATTTGTCCGGGGCCGAGGGGGCGTTGGTCGCAACCGCCAAACTGGTAGTGCACCGGCAAAAGTGTCAGGCCAATGCCGCTGATCTCTGCGGCGGCGGCAATACGTTCAGCCATTTCACCCAAATGGGCATACGGCACGCCGCCGGGCTGATGATGCAGGTAATGGAACTCCACGTTGGTGGCAAAACCCGCTTCCAGCATTTCCATCTGAACCAGCGCAGCGATGGCCTGCACTTGGTCCGGGGTGAGGGCGTCCAGAAAGCGGAACATGAGCTGTCGCCAGGTCCAGAAGCTGTCCGTGGCATGTTTGCCGCGCCGTTCGGTGAGGCCCGCCATGGCCCGTTGAAAGGCGTGGCTGTGGCTGTTGGCGGGGGCAGGAAATAGGGCGCCGACCTTGTGGCCGTCAGGATTCTGATTGGCCTGCACATCCGCAATCCGTCCGTCCGCGCCGATTTCCAGCCGGACATCTTTTGCCCAGCCCTCTGCGGTCAGTGCTTGTTCTGCCCAAATGATGCTCATGACGGATCCCCGCTTGACGGATTAATATGTGCAGACATAATGCAAATTAATCTGACTTCGACAAGGGATTCGTCGACATGCTGCTGACAAATGCCACGCTGGCCACCATGGTTGAGGGTGCGCCTTATGGGATGATTGAAAACGGGGCGATTGCACTTGAGGGTGACAAGATTGCCTGGGCTGGTCCGCAGGTTGATCTGCCTGAGACCTATGCGGGTGCTTCGACGCAGGATTTGGGTGGGCGGCTGGTGACGCCGGCGCTGATTGATTGTCACACACATATTGTGGCGGGCGGCAATCGGGCACGTGAGTTTGAGATGCGGTTGCATGGCGCAAGCTATGAAGAGATCGCGCGGGCAGGGGGCGGGATTGTCTCGACAGTGAAAGCCACGCGGGCGGCGTCTGAAGACGCGTTGCTGGCGGGTGCACTGCCGAAGGTCGACGCGTTGATTGCTGAAGGCACTACGCTCATTGAGGTCAAATCGGGCTACGGCTTGGACTTGGACACGGAACTGAAGATGTTGCGTGTGGCGCGTCGGATCGAAGCTGTGCGCCCGATCCGGGTCATGACAACCTTCCTTGGGGCCCATGCGGTGCCGCCGGAGTTTGCCGGACAAGACGACGCCTACATTGACACAGTGTGCCTTCCGGCGCTGCAGGCCGCGCGTGAGGAGGGGCTGGTGGATGCGGTGGATGGATTTTGCGAGGGGATCGCGTTTCAACCAGCACAGATCGCACGCGTGTTTGATGTGGCGCGTAAATTGGGGCTGCCGGTCAAGTTACACGCGGAGCAGCTGTCCAATCTTGGTGGGGCCAAATTGGCCGCCAGTTATGGCGCGCTGAGCGCGGACCACATTGAGTATCTTGATGAGGATGGAGTGGCGGCCATGGCTGCGGCGGGCACCGCCGCGGTGATCCTGCCCGGGGCGTTTTATACGTTGCGGGAGACGCAAATGCCGCCAATTGAGGCGTTGCGCAAACATGGCGTGCCAATGGCGCTGGCGACGGATGCCAATCCCGGCTCCTCGCCGCTGACCTCGCTTCTGTTGACGATGAACATGGGCTGTACGCTGTTTCGCATGACGCCCGAGGAGGCTTTGGCCGGGGTCACTCGCAATGCAGCGCTGGCGCTTGGCGCTACGGATTGCGGCACAATTGAAGAGAACAAACTGGCCGATTTGGCCGTGTGGGATGTCAGCCACCCGGCTGAACTTGCTTATCGCATCGGGTTCAACCCGTTGCATCAACGTATCTTTGGAGGTCGCGCATGAGTGTGTTGGAACTCACCCCTGGCGTTGTGACGCTGGAACAGCTGGCGGATGTCTATTGGAATGAGCGTGCCGTGGCGCTTGATCCGGTGTGTAAGCCGGCTGTGGAGGATGCGGCAAAGCGGATTGATGCGGCAGCGGCTGGAGATGAGGCGGTTTACGGTGTGAACACCGGGTTTGGCAAACTGGCCAGCCTGAAGATCGCACCGGAAGACACGGCCACGTTGCAGCGCAATCTGATCTTGAGCCATTGCTGTGGGGTTGGAGAAGCGGTGCCGCGTCGGATGGCGCGGTTGATGATGACCCTCAAGCTGCTGAGTTTTGGGCGTGGGGCCAGCGGGGTGCGTTGGGACTATGTCACGCTGCTACAGGACATGCTGGCCAAAGGTGTGACGCCGGTGATCCCGGCGCAGGGTTCCGTGGGTGCGTCAGGGGATCTGGCGCCACTCTCGCATATGACTGCAGTGGTGATTGGCGAAGGCGAAGCGGAATACGCGGGGGAAGTCTTGCCCGGAGCGGAGGCGCTGGCGAAAGCCGGGCTCACGCCCATTCAGCTTGGCCCCAAAGAAGGCTTGGCCTTTATCAACGGCACGCAGTTTTCCACGGCGTTTGCGTTGGCCGGGCTGTTTGAGGCTTGGCAGTCGGCACAAAATGCGCTGGTGATTTCCGCCATGTCGACCGACGCGATCATGGGGTCAACTGCGCCGCTGCAGCCAGAAATCCATCAGCTGCGCGGTCAGCGGGGGCAGATCGAAACGGCGGCGGCCATGCGGGCAATCTTGGCTGGCAGCGAAATCCGCGAAAGCCACCGGGATGACGACAGCCGTGTGCAGGACCCGTATTGTATTCGGTGTCAGCCGCAGGTGACAGGCGCCGCGATGGATGTGATCCGACAGGCAGCCGCGACGCTGGAGATCGAGGCCAACGCGGCGACCGACAACCCACTGGTGCTGACAGAGGCGGGATTGATTGTCTCTGGCGGCAATTTCCATGCGGAGCCAGTTGGGTTCGCTGCGGATATGATTGCCTTGGCGGTGTCCGAGGTTGGCGCCATTGCCCAGCGGCGCATCGCCTTGATGGTGGACCCAACCCTGAGCCATGACCTGCCGCCGTTTTTGACACCGGAGCCGGGGTTGAATTCTGGCCTAATGATTGCGGAAGTCACAACAGCAGCGTTGATGAGTGAAAACAAGCACTTGGCCAATCCGTGTGTGACGGATTCAACGCCGACCTCTGCCAATCAGGAGGATCATGTGTCGATGGCGGCCCATGGTGCACGGCGGTTGATCCAGATGGTCACCAACTTGAACCGTATCTTGGGAGTGGAACTGCTTTGTGCTGCGCAGGGCATTGAATTCCGCGCGCCTTTGGTGACGTCCGATCCATTGCAAGCCGTGTTGGCACGCTTGCGGCAGGACGTGGCCACGCTTGGTGCGGACCGGTATATGGCACCAGATTTGGAGGCAGCGGCGAAGTTGGTTTCGGCAGGTGCGCTGACCAAGGCTTGCGGCACATGTCTGCCAGAGCTGAACGCATGAACATCGTTGATGTGATCCAAGGCGACAGCCCGATAGTGCTCGGACAACCCCATGGCGGCACCTTTGTGCCCGACGACATATTTGCGCGGCTTAATGCCAATGGGCAGGCGTTGGCGGACACGGACTGGCATATCACACAGCTCCACGACGGATTGCTGGATGGTGCGACGGTGGTGACATCGAACGTGCACCGCTATGTGATCGACGCCAACCGCGATCCTGCCGGCGTGTCCCTTTATCCAGGGCAGAACACCACAACGCTGGTGCCGGTCACTGACTTTGACGGGCAAGCGATTTGGCGTGACGGGCAAGCGCCATCCGAGGATGAGATCGCAAGCCGTTGTGATGCGTTTCACGCGCCTTATCATGCTGCACTGGCAGAAGAGATTGCCCGTGTGAAAGCCCGCCATGGCGTGGCGATCTTGTATGATTGCCACTCGATCCGCTCCACCATTCCCTTCCTTTTTGAGGGAGAACTGCCCGCGTTTTCTGTGGGCACCAATTCTGGCGCAACCTGTGACGACAGGATTGAGACCGTGGTGCGCAAAATTGCCTCTGTTGCCGATGGTTTTGATGCCGTCACCAACGGTCGGTTCAAAGGCGGTTGGACCACGCGTCACTATGGCCAGCCGGACCGCAACGAACATGCCATCCAGATGGAGCTAGCACAACGCACCTACATGCGCGAAGCGGCGCCCTGGACCTACTTGCCTGAGCGTGCCTCGGCACTACGGCCCCATCTAAAAATCATTCTTCAGACCCTCAATGAACTCGCCTTGTCTGGCGTGCTGACCCGATAAGGAGATTTGCCATGACCGATCCACGCAAGAACACCCGTGATGTTTTTCCGCCTACCGGCACTGAGCTGAATGCCAAAAGCTGGATGACCGAGGCACCGTTGCGGATGATGATGAACAACCTGCATCCAGATGTGGCCGAGAACCCGCATGAACTGGTGGTGTATGGCGGTATTGGCCGTGCGGCGCGCACCTGGAAAGACTTTGACCTGATCGTCGACACGTTGAAGGATCTAGAGGGCGACGAGACCCTCATTGTGCAATCCGGCAAGCCTGTGGCGGTTGTCAGAACCCACGCGGATGCACCGCGTGTGTTGATTGCCAACTCCAATCTGGTACCGCATTGGGCCAACTGGGATCACTTCAACGAGCTCGATAAAAAAGGCCTGATGATGTATGGTCAGATGACCGCCGGGTCGTGGATTTACATTGGCACGCAAGGCATTGTGCAGGGCACCTACGAGACCTTTGCTGAGGCGGGACGTCAGCATTACGGTGGTGACTTGACCGGCAAATGGGTGCTGACAGGTGGTCTTGGCGGCATGGGCGGAGCGCAGCCTTTGGCGGCGGTGATGGCCGGGGCCTGTTGTTTGGCGGTGGAATGTGACGAGACCCGCGCCGACTTCCGTCTGCGTACGCGCTATGTCGATGAGAAGACAGACAGCCTTGATGAGGCGCTCGAAATGATCGACCGTTGGACCAAGGCGGGCGAGGCCAAATCTGTGGCGCTGATTGCCAACGCGGCTGACATTTTCCCGGAAATCCACAAGCGGGGCATTCGGCCGGATATCGTGACTGACCAAACCTCGGCGCATGATCCGGTTAACGGCTATCTGCCACAGGGGTGGACCGTGGCGGAGTGGCGAGCAAAAGCGGAAACGGCGCCAAAAGAGGTGGAAAAGGCCGCACGCGCAAGCATGACGGTGCAGGTTGAAGCCATGGTGGCCTTCCACGAGGATGGCGTGCCGACGGTCGACTACGGCAACAACATCCGCCAGATGGCGTTGGAAGAAGGATTGGAAAACGCCTTTGCCTTCCCGGGCTTTGTGCCTGCTTATATTCGTCCGCTGTTCTGCAAGGGTGTCGGCCCGTTCCGTTGGGCAGCGTTGTCCGGGGATCCGGAAGATATCTACAAGACTGATGAGGCCATGAAGAAGCTGTTCCCGGAGAACACGCATCTGCACAACTGGCTCGACATGGCGCGGGATCGGATCGCGTTTCAGGGCCTGCCAGCGCGGATTTGCTGGATTGGTTTGGGGGATCGCCATCGCGCTGGGCTGATGTTCAACGAGATGGTGGCGTCTGGTGAGTTGAAGGCGCCGGTGGTGATTGGGCGCGATCATCTGGACAGCGGCTCGGTGGCCTCGCCAAATCGCGAAACTGAGGCGATGAAAGACGGCTCCGATGCGGTGTCGGATTGGCCGTTGCTCAATGCGCTGATTAACACGGCCTCTGGCGCCACCTGGGTGAGCCTGCATCATGGCGGTGGGGTTGGTATGGGATTTAGCCAGCACTCCGGTGTGGTGATTTGCGCGGATGGCACGCCTGAAGCCGAGAAAAGACTAGAGCGGGTTTTGTGGAATGATCCGGCGTCAGGCGTTTGGCGGCATGCGGATGCGGGCTATGAGAGTGCCGCAGATTGTGCCCGTGCGCATGGATTGCGGTTGCCGGGTATTTTGGGGGCGTAAGCGGCGCGGACATGGCCATTTTGGATTTGAGTGAGGGGCTTTGTGATTTGTGGATCGTGAAGCCGCCTCCGCCAAAATTGGAACCGCAATTCAAATTTCCCATCGTGTAATCAAGCATCTGGTGTAGGCTGGGCCTATTACACTTGTGAAGGATGCGCCGTATGACCCCGGAACAGATCGCTTTGGTGCAAGGCAGTTTTCGGCAGGTGACGCCCATGGCGGCCCGCATTGCAGATCTGTTTTATGGGCGGTTGTTTGAGCTGGCGCCGGAGGTGCGGCCCCTGTTTTCTGACGATTTAGCAGAGCAGAAGAAAAAGCTGATGCAGATGCTGGGGCTGGCTGTCACGGGGCTCAATAGTCCGGAGACGTTGCTTCCAGCGGTGGTTGGCTTGGGGGAGCGACACAGAGAGTACGACGTTTCTCCCGAACATTACGCTTCTGTTGGCGAAGCCTTGATTTGGGCGCTGGGTCAAGGGCTCGGTGAGGCGTTCACAGACGAGGTGGCCATGGCTTGGGCGGCAGTTTACGGCACGCTTGCCGATGTGATGATTGGCGCAAGTTCCAGCGCAGCCCGGGCATAAAAAAGCCCCCGCCACAGCTGCGGCGGGGGAAGTTTCCTCACGGGGTAGGATAATCCTAGAAGAAACCCAACTTGTTTGGGTTGTAGCTCATCAGGATGTTCTTGGTCTGCTGGTAGTGGTCCAGCATCATCTTGTGGTTTTCGCGGCCAATACCGGACTGCTTGTACCCGCCAAATGCAGCGTGGGCTGGGTAGGCGTGGTAATTGTTCACCCAAACACGGCCAGCCTCAATCGCGCGGCCAAAGCGGTAGCAGGTGTTGGCGTCACGCGACCAGACACCTGCGCCGAGGCCGTACATGGTGTCATTGGCAATCTCGAGCGCTTCTTCTTCGGTTTTGAAGGTGGTCACGGAGACAACCGGGCCAAAGATTTCTTCCTGGAAGACGCGCATCTTGTTGTGGCCCTTCAGGATGGTTGGCTGAATGTAGTTGCCACCCGCCAGTTCACCGTTGAATTTGGCCGCTGCGCCACCGGTCAGAACTTCGGCACCTTCTTCCACACCGATGGTCAGGTAAGAGAGGATTTTCTCTTGCTGTTCCACAGAGGCCTGTGCGCCAACCATGGTTTCAGGGTTACGTGGGTCACCCTGTTTGATGGCCTGAACGCGGGCGATGGCACGTTTGATGAACTCTTCGTAGATGTCTTCCTGGATCAGGGCACGGGACGGGCAGGTGCAGACTTCGCCTTGGTTGAAGGCAAATAGCACAAAGCCTTCGACCGCTTTGTCTAGGAAGGCGTCATCTTTGGCCATGACATCAGAGAAGAAGATGTTTGGCGATTTGCCGCCCAGTTCCAGCGTGACCGGGATCAGGTTGTCGGTGGCCGCTTCCATGATCTTTTTGCCGGTGGCGGTGGAGCCGGTGAAGGCGATCTTTGCGATACGCTTGGAGCTTGCCAGTGGGGCACCCACTTCGGCACCGTAGCCGTTTACGATGTTCAGAACACCAGCTGGCAGGAACTCGGACATGATTTCCGCAAGGATCATGATTGCGGCTGGGGTTTGCTCAGCTGGTTTCAGCACGATGCAGTTACCTGCGGCCAGAGCAGGGGCCAGTTTCCAAGCGGCCATCAGGATGGAGAAGTTCCATGGGATGATCTGACCAACAACGCCCAGAGGCTCGTGGAAGTGATACGCCACGGTGTCCGCGTCAATCTCGGACATGTTGCCTTCCTGACCACGCAGCACGCCTGCGAAGTAGCGGAAGTGGTCAGCGGAAAGCGGAATGTCAGCCGCCATGGTTTCGCGGATTGGCTTACCGTTGTCCCAGGTCTCTGCTTGCGCGAGGCGCTCAAGGTTTGCGTCAATGGCGTCAGCCACTTTCAACAGCAGGTTGGAGCGCTCAGCCGCGGAGGTTTTTCCCCAAGCGTCTTTGGCGGCGTGCGCGGCGTCCAGCGCTTTTTCGATGTCGGCGGCGTCGGAACGGGCAACTTCGCAGACTTTCTCGCCGGTGATCGGGGTGACGTTGTCAAAGTAGCGGCCGTTGACCGGTGCAACAAATTCGCCGCCGATGAAATTGTCGTAGCGATCTGCAAAAGGCGAGACGTAGGTGCCAGTCTCGGTGTGGGTCATGTCGTTCATAGTGGTCCTCCTCTAGGTCCGATCTCCTCCGATCGGATTGCAGGGAGGATGGCGTGTGCGGAGGCGCGCGTCAGGGAGGGGGCAAACGGTTGTGCAAACGAGGTGTCTCAGGGGTGAGACACATGGGGTCACGTTTCGTTAAGGCCGAGGCGTTTCATGCGGCGATAGAGCGTGGCGCGGCCAATGCCGAGTTGGCGCGCGGCCTGGCTGATGTTGCCGTCTGCGCGGGCGATGGCGCGAACTACGGCGGCGCGCTCGGCTTTTTCAAATCCGGTGGGGCCGTCTTCTCGCCCCAAGATGTCTGCGGCTGGGCGCGGCGTCAGCGCGGCGCTGCTTTCCATGCCAAAGACGCGGCGGGCCTCGCGGGTGGCGCCCACCACCAGATCATCGCTGTCGATGGCAAGCAGGGTGGCTGCCTCGGCGTCTTCACTTTCAGCGACCACAATGCGGGCGGTAGGGTAAGTGGCGCGGAAGTGGGCTTCCTCGATGGCACGGGCGGTTTGGGCGACCTGTGCAGCGATCAAACGGTTGAAGGCTTCTGTTTGGTCGGCGCGGGCGGAAGAAACGTCAAGCGCTGCGACAATGGAACCATCGCTGCCGTAGATAGGCGCGTCGATGCAGCTCATGCCGGTGTTGCAGGCAAAGAAGTGTTCGTCGCGGTGGATGATCAAGCGGCGGCCTTCGGTGAGGCAGGTGCCAATGCCATTGGTGCCTTCCTGTGCTTCGCTCCAGTCGGCACCATTGCACAGGCCCCAGTGATCAAAAGTAGGGGCGTCCGCGTCGCTGAGCCGTTGATCCAGGATCACACCTTTGGCGTCTGACAGAAACACACCGCAGCCGGATTGGCCAACAAGGGCATAAAGCGCGTCCAGACGTGGCGCGGCGACGGTCATAAATGTGTCGAGAGATGTGCGGCGGTGTTTGAGGCAGTCTTGGGTGACGCGGGCGACGTCGCGTTTTGAGGCAGGGTCCAACCCGTGTTTATGGGCAGAGCGGTGCCAGCTTGCGGCGAGGCGGGAATGTGCGGCAGCAGAGGGAGAAAAAGCAGCGTCCAGAACGCGGTCAACATGGGAAATGGGGCGCATGAGCGTCGCTCCGAATAGGTACTAAACTGAGGGTTGGCTTTAATTGGCTGCGGGTCTTGACGGGAAGCTACTAGAAAGCGGGCAAAAGGCAACTGCGACCAAAGACGCGGGCCTCTATAAGAAAACGGCGACATCCTGGTGAGATGCCGCCGATGGGGAGGTGTCTTTGGGATAGGCCCGGTTGGCCGGGCCTTAGGTTTGTGTGGTTGGATCCAGCGCTGCGGGCAGGTTTTGGTAGCACACCGGACGCAGGAAGCGGCGGATGGATAGAGTACCTACAGAGGTGGCACCGAAGTTGGTGGAAGCCGGGTATGGGCCGCCGTGTACCATGGTGTCGCTGACTTCAACGCCGGTTGGGAAACCGTTGGCCAGAATACGGCCAGCCTTACGTTCCAGAATGGGCAGCAGGCTTTGCGCGGCTTCGGTGTCTGCGTCGTCCATGTGCAGGGTGCAGGTGAGCTGTCCCTGAAGCTGTTTGGCGACGGCACGCATCTCTTCGAGGTTTTCCGCAACCAGTATCACGCCAAGCGGACCAAAGACTTCCTCGCCAAGGACCTCATTGGCGAGCCAGTTCTGTGCGGTGGTTTGGTAGAGATAAGGCGTGGCACCGCGAAGGTCGCAGCTGGTTTTCAGAAGTTCCTGCACACCGGTGGTCTCGGCCACAAGCGTTTGACCTTTGCGGTAGGCAGCGGCGATGCCGTCGGTGAGCATGGTTTGCTCTGGCTGATCAGTGAGTGCGGCGGTGGCTTCTTGTGCGAAGGTTTCAGCATCTTTGCCAGCCAGAACGACGGCGATGCCGGGGTTGGTGCAGAATTGGCCCGCACCCATGGTCAGGGAGCCTGCCCAGCCAGTTGCCAGATCCGCATGGCGATTGGCCAGCGCGGTCTCAAAGATGAACATCGGGTTCACGGAGCCCAACTCGCCAAAGAAGGGGATTGGTTCCGGGCGGGCGGCGCATTGGTCAAACAGGGCACGGCCACCGGCGAGGGAGCCGGTGAAGCCCACCGCTTTGATCAGCGGGTGTTGCACCAAAGCTGAGCCAACAGCGCGGTTGCCACCCTGGATCAGGCTGAAGACGCCGGGATGAATGCCGCAAGATTTGATTGCCGCGTGGATAGCTTCGGCGATGATTTCGCCGGTGCCGGGGTGGGCGGAGTGTCCTTTGACTACAACGGGGCAGCCTGCGGCCAATGCGGCGGCGGTGTCGCCACCTGCAGTGGAGAAGGCCAGCGGGAAGTTGGAAGCGCCGAACACTGCCACGGGGCCGATCGGACGCTGCATCATTTTGAGCTCAGGGCGTGGCATGGGGGCGCGGTCCGGCAGGGCGGGATCGTGGCGCAGGTCGAGGTAGTCGTCTTTGAGGATGTGCTCGGCAAACAGGCGCAATTGACCGGTGGTGCGGCCACGCTCACCTTGCAGGCGGGCTTCGGGCAGGCCGGTTTCCTGCGTGCCAATTTGCGTGATCGCTTCGGCACGGGCTTCGATTTCATCCGCGATGGCGTTCAGGAAAGCGGCGCGATCGGCGCGGGAGGAGTAGCCAAAGCTCCAGAACGCGTCTTCTGCCGCTTGCACAGCGGCGTCGACGTTGTCGACGGTGCCGACGGAGAAATCATGCGCTGGGCCATGCGCAGGCTCGGAGGGGAATTTGGTATCGCCAGACACCCAGGTGCCAGCAATGAGGTGGTTGCCGTGAGGGACAAAAGTCATGTGGGACTCGCTGTTTGAAAAATTCAGTTGTGGATATTGTATCCAATTTGATTGAGCGTGCAAGTCCGTTCCGACAAAAAACGGCTTCGTCTCAGGTTTCGATGGCGCGTTTGGCTTCGATCAGCTCGAGCAGCTCGGTTTTTGTGCGTTCGATGTGTGCTGCCAGGAGCTCGCAGGCGGCGTCAGTGTTACGCTCACGCGCCAGTTTGAGCAGATTGCGGTGCTCTTCCTTGGCCGGCTCGCGCTGTTCCATCACACTCAGATGCAGGCGCACATAGCGGTCAGATTGGATGTTGATACGGTCGAGAATATCTTTGGTCAGGCTACGTCCAGCGGATGCATAAAGTGCGCTGTGGTACTCGTGGTTCAACGTGCCCCATCGCGCCACATCGTCCTCGTCATACGAAGTTTCCATTTGCTGTAAGATGTTCTCACACTTGTCAAAGTCGGCAAGCGACATCTGTGGAATAGCGCGGCGGAAGAGGTCGGTTTCGATCAGAATGCGCAGGTCAAAAATTTCACCGATCTCAGCAATTGAGTGCTTGGTGACCGTGCCGCCCCGGTTGTTGGCCCATTGGATCAGACCTTCGGCATTAAGGCGCTTGAGCGCCTCACGGATCGGCATGCGGGAGACGTCGTATTCTTCAGCCAAGGCTTCCTGACGGATCGGCTCGCCTTCAGACATGTCGCCGCTGAGGATACGCTCGCGCAGATCGTTGGCGATCATCTCAGGCAGACTCTGTTTGGTAACCGCGCGCTTTCCAGCCATGCCGTATCCCTCGTTCTAAGGTGTGTTTTGGATACAACTACCGGCTGGATGCTGATTTTCCAACAAGATTTGCAGGCGGATTGTGGATTTGCGACTTGAGAATGGAGGTCAGTCTATTGTATCCAATATCCACGCAGTCAAATTTGGAGACATTGGTATGACGGAATTGGTTCAGTTGCCGCTGGACGAGGTGCGTGCGCTTTCGGCACAGACACTGTCAGACGTGGGCTATGGCCCGCGCCATGCCGCGGCGATTTCCGAGATGCTTTATCAGTGCCAGCGTGACGATTGTCAGTCTCACGGGTTGTTTCGCCTGTTCATGTGTCATCAGACGATGAAGGCAGGGAAGATCGACGGGCATGCCTTGCCACATATTGATCCGTCGGATGGCGCCATTGTGCGGGTGGATGCGCGGGATGCGATGTCCATTCTGGCCGTGAACGAGGCAATGCCCTTGTTGATCGAGAAGGCCCGCAAGTTTGGCATGGCGGCCATGGCGGTGAACAACTGTTTTCACTTTTCCGCCCTTTGGCCAGAGGTCGAACTTTTGTCCGAAGAAGGGCTGGCTGGGCTGTCGATGGTGCCGAGCCACTCCTGGGTCGCGCCTGCGGGTGGCAAACGTGGGACATTGGGGACCAATCCACTGGCGTTTTCCTGGCCGCGTATGGGCAACCCATTTACGTTCGATTTTGCCACCAGCGGGTTTGCGCGGGGGGAGATTGAGCTGTACCTGCGGGCTGGCAAGCCGTTGCCAGAAGGTGTGGCGGTGGATGCGGACGGCAAACCGACAACCGACCCGCAAGCGGCGTTGGATGGCGCGATGTTGACATTTGGTGGCTATAAAGGCTCTGCACTGTCAATCATGATTGAGCTGATGGCAGGGCCGTTGATTGATGATCTGACCAGTGCGGAAAGCATGGCGTTTGCCGAAGGGCAGGGCGGCGCGCCGTATCATGGGCAGATTATTCTTGCGTTTGACCCGTATCGCCTGAGCGGTAGGCGTGTGGCGGAAAATGATGCGCGGGCGGAGCGGTTGTTTGCGGATATTCTGGATCAGGGCGCGCGTTTGCCGTCACAACGGCGGTTTGAAGCGCGGGCGCGTAATACCGCGCGCGGATATGTTGAGGTGCCAAAGGCGCTTCTGGAGGATTTGAAGAAACTGGGCGGCTAAGGCCCGCCCAGCCTGTTTCAAGCGCCCCAGGTGTCGCTGAGACGGTAGCCTGTGGGCCAGGGATCGTCCGGGTCCAACATGTGTTGATGGATGCCGGTCACCCAGCCACGGCCGGAGATTTCCGGCACGATTGCGGGGCGGTCGCCCACGGTTGTGCTTTCTACGATGCGACCAGAGAAGCGGGAACCAATGATGGACACCGCTTCGAAGGTTTCATTGGGTTTCATCTGTCCTTTGGCAGCCATGAGCGCCATGCGGGCTGACACGGCCGTACCCGTGGGGGAGCGATCCACTTTGCCCGGTTGGATCGCGACGGCGGATTTGCCCGTGAGGCTGGTCTCTGTGCGAGAGAGGGGACCGCAGAACGCGCAGAAAGAGATGTGGTCCCAATCCGGATTTTCCGGATGAGTGAAACCAAGCTGGTCATTGGCGGCATTGGTGATGGCGACGCCCAGGCGTGCGATGTCTTTGGCTTCATGTTCCACAATGTCAAAGCCGAGCGCCGCCGCGTCGACAACCACAAAACTGTCGCCGCCGTAGGCCGTGTCCACCGTGATCGTGCCGTGTCCCGGCACCTCAAGCTGCACGCCAATTTTGTCAGCAAAGCTGGGCAGGTTTTGCACAAAGATGCGCTGTGCCTTGCCGTCTTTGCATTCGGCGCGGACTTTTACCAAACCGCCGGGGGCCTCCAGTGTCATATGGGTTTCTGGTTCCTGCATCGGGATGATGCCGCCGTCCAGAAGCACGGTGGACACGCAAATCGAGTTGGAACCGGACATCGGGGGCGTGTCTTCGGGCTCCATAATGATCCAGGCGGCGTCGGCCTCCGGATGTTTGGGCGGCACCAGTAGGTTCACGTGGCGGAAGACACCGCCACGAGGTTCGTTCAATACAAAATTCCGCAGGGTTTGGTCTTTGGCTATGAAGCTGCGTTGCTCCCAAATGGTGTCGCCCGGTGGCGGGGTCACACCACCGACAATCACGTCACCCACTTCGCCTTCGGCATGGGCGGAGATCACGTGTATGGTTTTGCTGCTGCGCATTATCTGGTCCTTCAGCGATATGTGGCGACGGGCTCGCCGAGAGCGTCAAACACAGGTGTGATGCCAAGGCCGCGCGTGTCCGGTGCGGTCATGCGGCCATTTTTGCGCTTCGGTGCGCCCTCGGCGATGGTGACTGTGCCGTAAGAGTTGAAGTCTGTCGCGGAGAAAGTGAATTCTGCAGGCGTCGATCGGGCCAAATGAGCAATGGCTGCGGTGGTGATGTCGCCGCCCCAGGTGTCCTCAATCGTCATAGGGATGCCATGCGCGACGCAGAGGTCCCGCATCTGCCGGGCTTTAGTCAGACCGCCAACCTTGGAGATTTTGAGGTTGATGGCGTCCATAGCGTCCTCCGCGATGCCTTTCACAAGGGTGTTGGGCGTGTCTATGACCTCGTCCATCACAAAGGGCAGAGAGGTGCGGCGGCGGATTGAGACGCTTTCCTCATAGGTCAGGCAGGGCTGTTCAATGTAAACGTCGAGATCGGACACGGCGTTCACAACCCGGGCAGCTTCGTGGCGGGTCCAGCCGGTGTTGGCGTCGGCCACCAACTGATCGGATTTCTTCAGCACGGCGCGGGTGGCATGGATGCGGTCGATGTCGTCATTGGCGTCGCCGCCCACTTTGAGTTGGAATTTGGTATAGCCCTCGGCGGCGTAGCCTTCGATTTTCTTGGCCATGATGTCCGGGTCTTCCTGACTGATGGCGCGGTAGAGCACCACGTCGTCTTGTGCGGCGCCGCCCAGCAGGGTGTAGACCGGCAGCAGGGTGGCTTTGCCCAGCAAGTCCCAGCAGGCGATGTCGACAGGGGCCTTGGCGTAGGGGTGTCCGCGCAGGGCGGCGTCCATGGTGCGGTTGATCGCGCCGATGTTGAGCGGGTCCTGACCAATCAGGTGCGGGGCCAGCTCAGCAAGGCCGGCACGCACGCCCTTGGCAAAAGACGGCAGATAGGCAGAGCCAAGGGGGCAGCATTCGGCGTAGCCTTTGAGGCCTTCGTCCGTGAGGATTTCCAGCACGGTGCTGTCAAACACTTCGATGAAGTTGCCATTAGACCAGTTATAGCGGCCTTCTTTCAGAGGCAGGTCCACTTGGTAGACGTTGAATCCGGTGATTTTCATGAGCGCGTTCCTTTCAGAAACGGGTGGCCGCATAGGCGGTGAGAGGAATGGAGGGTGTGGCGTTGTCTACGAGGTCCGCGATGAGTTCGGCGGTGCCAGCGGATTGGGTTAGGCCGAGGTGGCCGTGGCCAAAGGCGTAGAGGATGTTGCTGCTGCGGGCAGAGGGGCCAATGACGGGCAGGCTGTCCGGCATGGACGGGCGGAAACCCATCCATTGTTTGCCATCAGATGTGTTCAGACTAGGCATAAACTTGGCCGCTTTGTGCAACAGCGTGTCGGCGCGTTTGTAGTTGGGTTTGCGTTTTAGGCCGCCCAGTTCCACAGCACCGCCGACGCGCACACCGCCGTTGATCTTGGTCACTACAAACCCGTGGCCACCAAAGGTCAGGTGGGTGCGCAGGGTGAAAGCACCAGCAGGGAGCGTGGTGTTGTAGCCGCGCTCGGTTTCCAGCGGGATCTTGTCGCCCACGGTTTGGGCGAGGTGGTGTGACCATGCTCCAGCAGCGACAACCACTTTGGATGCGGTGATGGGGCCGTTTTCAGTATGCACAACGGCGGTGCTTTCATGGCATTTCAGCGCGTGAATGTTTGCGGGGTCAATGCGTCCGCCGAGGCTGAGAAACGTGTCAGCGAGGTGCTGTGTCCAGGCTTGAGGATCGACTGTGTTCATCCAGCCGGGGGTGAACACCGCATGGGTGAACCTAGGATCGAGGCCGGGTTGGATCTCTGCGATGGCGTCCGGGCTTTCGAGCATTTGAAAGTCGATGCCGTGCGCGCGGCGCAGCTCCCAGCCGGGCAGGCTGGCGCGAAATTCTCTGTCGCCCTCATAGAGTTGCAACTGGCCTTCGCGTTGCATCATGTCTTCGCCGTTTGTGGCAGTGATTTGACGCTCCAGAGCAGCGCGGGAATGGGTCATCAACCGGGTTTGGGCATCCACCGCGGCGGTGTAGCGGTCTTGCCAGCTGGCACGCCAAAAGCGGAGCATCCAAGGGGCGATTTTCAGGGCGTAGGCCGGCGGGATCGACAGGGGGCCAAGTGGATCAAGTAGCCATTTGGGGGCTTTGCGCATGATGCCGGGGGTCGCCAAAGGCTCGATGTCGGTGAAGGCAAAGGCGCCAGCATTGCCGCTGGAGGCTTCGGTTGCGATGCCTGCGCGATCCAACACGCGGACCTGATGGCCGCGGCGTTGCAATTCCAGTGCGGTGGAGATGCCGATGATGCCGGCGCCAATGACGATGATGTCGTTTGTCATGCCTGTGACCTGTCGTGAGAGGGAGGAACCGGACAGGCATGGGGAGGGATGTCTGTCCGGAAGGCGCTAATGCGCGATGCCGTGTTTGAACGGGTCTTCGGTTTCAAACAGGATGGTGCTTTGCGCGGTGACAAAGGCCTGTCCTGTGATGGAGGGGATCACGCCGCCGTTGGCTCCGGTTTGGTAAGACAAGGTGTAGGGGCTGCCAATCACGCTGTGCTGCACGATCTTTTCCCCCGGTACCAAGCGGTTGTCCGCAGCCAAACAGGCCAGACGAGCGGAGCTGCCCGTGCCACACGGCGAGCGGTCATAGGTGTCGTCCGGGCAGAGCACGAAGTTGCGGCTGTGCACGCCTTTCTCCGGCGCTTCGCCTTGAAAGATCACGTGGTCGATTGGCTCTCCGTTCTCCCCGCCTGCACCGGCTGCGATGGCAGCTTCCCGAATGGCGATGCCCATGTCGGTTAGGGCGCGAATGTTGCCGATGTTCACAGGCAGCGGGCTGGGATCGAGAATGAAGAACCAGTTGCCGCCATAGGCCACGTCTCCGGTGACAGCGCCATAACCGGGCACATCCAATTGCACCCGTTTTTGTACGCGACGGCTTTCGACGTTACGCACGGTCACTGTGTTGGCGTCACTCAGCTCCACCTCCACTACACCTGCCGGGGTTTCGATGCGATGCACACCGGGGGTGATGCGGCCCAGATGGGCCAGAGTCACGGTGAGGCCAATTGTGCCATGGCCACACATGCCAAGCACGGCGCCCATGTCAAAATAGATCACACCGGCCACACAGGTGGGGTCCATCGGTTCCACCAGAAGCGCACCGACCATGGCGGGTTGGCCGCGCGGCTCGCGCATGACAGAGAGATAGAATTCCTCATGCTCGGTGGCGAGGCGCTGGGCGCGCT
Source organism: Shimia sp. (assembly GCF_049116215.1). Taxonomy (GTDB): domain Bacteria; phylum Pseudomonadota; class Alphaproteobacteria; order Rhodobacterales; family Rhodobacteraceae; genus Shimia. The sequence goes on from NZ_JAGDZB010000005.1 coordinate 337,571, forward strand.
CCGCAAGGGAGCCGGTCCCCAGATCCGGCCCCCCGTCTAGGATCACCCGTGTGGGCTCTCCCCCTGTATGGCTGTCGATCACATGCATTCAGCGATGACTCCGCCTTGCTTGGACCAATCGGCAAACCACGTTTGGAACAGGCTGTATTGCTGCTCACAGTAGTTGCGCTGGGCATCGCTCAGAACGTCAGTTTCGTTGAAGTGAAGGCGGTATTCTTCCTCGCCGTTCAGGACCAGCAGGTATTTGTAGTAGAGAACCAAATCGGTGCCTTCATCAAAGCTCGCCAGAACGCCGAAGGCTTCTTCGAGTTCTTGCGCGCGTTTGCGGGCTTCGGCGTGACCGGCGGCAGCTTTTTGAGACAGAGCAGCCAGCAACAGCGCTTCTTTGGGCAGGGCGGTGCCGATGCCGGTGATCGAGCCGGTGGCACCGCAGTTGACAAAGCCATGGTACACTTCGGTGTCCACGCCCACCATCAGGGTGACCTGATCGTCTTGCGAAGTGATGTGCTCTGCGGCGTAACGCAGATCATCTTTTCCGCCGAACTCTTTGAAGCCAATCAAGTTTTTGTGCTCTGCGCGCAGAGCAAAGAACAGGTCGGCCTTGGTGGCGAAACCGTAAACTGGGCTGTTGTAGATGATGGCAGGTACGTCTGGCGCGGCCTCAAGGATGGCTTTGAAGTGGTTCTTCTGTGCCGCCATGGAGGAGCCACGGGACAACACGCGCGGGATGACCATCAGGCCAACGGCGCCAACTTTTTGCGCGTGGGCGGCATGGGCAACAGCGGATTTTGAGTTGATGGCGCCGGTTCCAACAACCACCGGGATTCCAGCTTCAACCAGACGTTCCACGCCGGTCATACGCTCTGCGTCAGTCAGCAGGGGCCAGTCGCCCATGGAGCCACAATAGACAACAGCGGACATGCCTGCTGCGATCATGTCGTGGCCTTTTTTGACAAGCGCGTCGTAGTCCGGCGTGCGGTCAGCTTTGCACGGGGTCATGAGGGCGGGCATGGTGCCGGAGAAGATGTTTTTGGTCATAGCTTGAGCCTTTTTGGTCTTGCGTGCAGGGTTAGCGCACGTTGGCGAGGAATTTTTGGGTGTGTTCTGATTGCGGGGTGCCGAAGATCTGCTCCGGTGGGCCGATCTCTTCCATGACGCCCTGATGGAAGAAGGCGACGCGGTCGCTCACGTCGCGGGCAAAACCCATTTCGTGGGTGACGCAGATCATGGTCATGCCTTCTTCGGCCAGCATGCGCATGGTTTCGAGCACCTCGCCCACCAGCTCCGGGTCAAGCGCGGAGGTGGCCTCATCAAAGAGCATGTATTCGGGCTCCATCGCGAGGGCGCGGGCGATGGCCAGACGTTGCTGTTGCCCGCCGGAGAGCGCTGACGGATAGACGTCGAGCTTTTCGCCCAGGCCCACGTGCTTGAGCTGTTGCGCGGCAATCTCGCGGGCGTCGGCCTTGGATTTGCCTTTCACAATCTTGGGCGCGAGGGCGACGTTTTCCAACGCGGTCAGGTGTGGGAAGCTGTTCCATTGTTGAAACACCATGCCCAACTGCTGGCGCAGTTTGTTGATGTCGGTGCCCTTGGCGTGCACATCGGTGCCGTCGACCACCACTTTGCCCTGCTGCACCGGTTCCAAACCGTTGATGCAGTAGAGCAGGGTGGATTTGCCCGAACCCGATGCGCCGATGACGGAGAGTACTTCGCCTTTCTCGACGTTCAGGTTGATGCCTTTGAGCACGTGCAGAGAGCCAAAGTATTTGTGCAGGTCATGAATTTCGATCATTGGGCCCACTTTCTTTCAAGCGACGCGGCGTAGCGCGAAATTGGGTAGCTGAGCGCGAAGTAAAAGGCGCCAGCAATTGTGAGGATGAGGAAGGGTTCCTGTGTCCGGGTGATCAGGATCTGGCTGGCTTTGAGCAGCTCGACGTATCCAAGCACCGAGACCAGCGCGCTGTCTTTCATCACGCCAAGCGCGACACCAACCCAAGCCGGGAATACGGCGCGGCCACCGATGGGCAGCACCACGTAGCGCAAGTCTTGCCAGTAACTCATGCCCAGGCTGCGCGCTGCGCGGCGCATGGGCGGTTCCACCGCTTCAATCCCGCCACGGGCGACATTGGCCACAAGGGAGGCGGTGTAGATCGTGAGGATTACCACGCCGGAGGCGAAGGGATCGAGGTTGAGGCCAACGATCGGTGCGAAGTTATAAAACAGCACCAGTTGGATGATCAGAGGCACGGAGCGGAAGACGTCCAAAATCGGGGCAACAGTCAGGGCGGCGGCCCATTTGCCTTCGTACAAGATCCAGCCAAAGATCACGCCCAGCACGGTGCCGATGGAGATCGACAGGATCGAAATCCACATGGTGCGCAGGGCGGCTTCACCGAGAAACAGGAGGTCTTTGGGAGCAAAGCCGCTGAAAAAGCTAATAGTCGGTTCCATTGGGCGCTCCTCAATACCGGAAGAGCCGGGTCGCCAAGAGGCGGGAGGCTCCGAGGATGAGTTTCACGATCACGTAGTAGATGACCGCGGTGACGGCGAAGTATTCGAAGATCCGGAAGGTGCGGGAGGCAAAGAACTGTGTCTCACCGGAGAGTTCGCGAAAGCCTACCAACATGCCGAGTGAGGACATGAGCACGGCCCAGACCATCTGATTGGTGATCGGGTGATAGACAATGCGAAACACCTGGGGGATTACGATGCGGGTGTAGGCCTGCCATGCGTTCATGCCGAGGCTGCGCGAGGCGCGGATTTGGGTGTCTGGAATAGCTTGAAATCCGCCACGGAAGTTTTCCGCAAGATAGCCCGCGCAGTTGAAAGTCAGGCCCATCAACACAATCATGTAAGGCGACAGGTGCAGGCCAAAGGAGCCAAGACCAAAGCCAAAGAAGAAGAGTTGAAACAGGGCGGGGGTGTTGCGGGCCAGTTCGACCCAGGTGGAGGCCAGCCACAAGAGTGGACCTCGCATGTGCAGGCGGATCAAAGCGAGGCAGAGGCCGATGACGATGCCAAGGATCATGGCCAGCACTGCCACCTGCAACGTCAGCAACGCCGCCTCGAGCAGGTCAGGCAGGCTTTTCATCACCGGTCGCCAATGGAAGTTGTAATCAAACATGAGGAGTGTTCCCGTGGCCCCTGTCCAGATTTGGCAGGACAGGGGCGGGTTTTAGGGAGTGGTGGATCAGTACATCACGCCGGGGATACGCAGCTCAGGAGCTTCGCCGCCGACATATTTGCCCCACAGTTCGCTGTAGCGACCCGAGCGCACTTGGTGCGTCACAAAGAGGTTGAGGTAGTTCAGCCAGGTTACGTCTTCGCGTTTGCCCACAACGGACGTGTAGTCGGTGGTCCAAGGCATGCGTGGGCCAGCAACAATGGTGTCGTACTGTTGTGTGATTGGCAGAACAGCGGTGTTGGTGGTGATGCCGATGTCGGCTTTGCCTTGTGCCACAGCCAGGAAGACTTCGTTTTCGGACTGATAGCCTTGATAGTTGCCTTCTTCGCCCCATTCCGCAGCGATTTTCAGCCATTCTTGCTCCGGCACGGTGCCGATGGCAGCGGCGACGCGTTTGCCACGGATGTCGTCAAAGCTTTCGATACCGCTGTCCGCGTTCACCACGCCTTGGGCGTAGTAGATTGCGTAAGGGATGGTGAAGCCGACGGTGCGGGCGCGGGCGAGGCTGTCAGAGGTTGCGCCAAAAACAACGTCGGCGCGGCCGGTGACGATCACTGGCAGACGCTCTGCCCAGGTGACCGGCAGCACTTCGGCTTCCACTTCCAACGCTGCGGCGAGGTCGTTGCAGTAGTCGACGTCAAAGCCGGCAGGTTCATTGTTGGCATCACGGTAGCCGATTGGCGGGAAATCGAGCACCACGCCACAGCTCAGAGTGCCGCGATCAACGACGTCATCAAGAGTATCCGCTTTGGCCGGGATGGCGGCGAAGGTGGTGAGTGCCGCGATGGCAGCGAGTTTTTTAAGCATAGGGTCCTCCCAAAAGTTGGTGGACCGAGTGCTAGGGCAAATTGGATACAAAATCCAATATAAAATTTACAAGAGAGCGAATGAAGCGCGATAGATTGGAAAGAGGTTGGGTTTAAGCTTTTGAAAAGGATAAATATTTTATTGGTGGTGTGGGCTGAAGTTTTCACGTCTTGGGGAACCATGGACGTCCGTGAAGAGGGGGAGAAGTGGACCAAACCCGCAGTTAGAAGCTGCGTGCTGAGCGATTCCTTGGACCGTCGCGTCGGCTTGCTTATGGTGATTGTGCCTGGTGACGATATGGGGATATTGTATCCAAAAAATTCACGCATGGCGTTGAAACGAGAGTTTTCAGGAGATCAAAATGTCGAACCTGTCCGAATACCGCCAAGTGGCGCGGAATCTGAATGTGGATGCTGTGGCGCTGGTGCCGGGGCCCAATTTCACCCGTGCCTTTGGCAAGCCCTTCATGAGCCATGAACGCCCGTTTCTGGCGGTGATCCCTGCGGAGGGTTTGCCAGCGGCGATTGTCCCGAACTTGGAATTGGGCAGCTGGGCGTTGGTGGATTTTGATGGCGCAGTGTTTGATTGGCGCGATCAGGATGGGTATGATGCAGCCTTTGCCGCGTTGGCCGAGCACCTCAAGATTGGCTCTCTGGCCGTGGAAGGCCAGGTGATGCGGGTGTTTGTGCAGGTGGCATTGACCAAGGCACAGCCGGATTTGCGCGTTGTGGACGGCGAGAAAGAGATTTCTTGGCTGCGGGTGATCAAAACCGCAGCAGATGTGGCGGCGCTGCAATCCGCAATAGATGTGTCTGAGCGGGCATTAAGCCGGGTGCTGGACGGTGTCCGGATTGGGCAGACCGAGAAGCAGATCGAGAGCGCCCTGATCCAAGCTCTGTTTGCTGAAGGGGCAGATGATCTGGCGTTTTCGCCGATTGTTGTGGCGGGCGACAACACCGCGCGGCCACATGGTAAGGCGCGGGCCGACTACGCGGTGCAGGAAGGCGACGCGCTGTTGTTTGACTTTGGCGCGCGCAAAGATGGCTTTGCGGCGGATATCACGCGCACCGTGTTTGTTGGCGACGTGAGCGAAGAGGGACGGGCGGTTTACGAGACCGTCCTGGCTGCCAACTTGCGGGGTTTTGAGGTGACCAAGCCGGGTGTCACGGCACACGAGATTGATGATGCTGTTACAGGTGTGTTGGAGGCCTCGCCCTTTGCGGATCGCATTCGCACCAAAACTGGCCACGGATTGGGGCGCGAGGTGCACGAGGCGCCTTACATCATGCGCGGCAACCACGAGGTGATGTGCGAAGGCATGGTATGGACGAATGAGCCGGGGCTGTATGATCTTGGCAACTTTGGCGTGCGGATTGAGGACGATATGCTGGTCACGGCCGATGGTGTGCGGGCGTTGACGTCGTTTCCCAAGGAGTTGTTGATTGTGGGGCGCTGAGATGCGCCCCAATACTGTATCGCTTTAGGTGGTCGCGACAATCCAATCCGGTTGAATGCCGGACTTTTGGATGTAGGGCATAACGTCGAAGCCTTTGAACAGGCCGTGATCGGTGATCAGGATGGTGCCGATGCCCGCTGCGGCACCACCAAGCACGTCGGTGTGTAGCGTGTCGCCGACCATGGCGATGCGGTGGCGAGGGATGCCGTCCAGACGTGCCAGAGCGGTGTCAAAGGCGTTGCCGTAAGGTTTTCCATAAAACGCAGCATCTGTGCCGGTCTGCGCGAGGATGTCGTGGGCGATCATGCCGGGCTCTATGCTCAGACCGTCTTCACGCGGGGCGACAAGGTCAGGATTGGCAATCACCAGCGGGCGTGGATTGGCTTTGAGGGCTTGGCGCAAGGCCGCTGTGTCCGTGTCCCTCCAGCGTGCTGTGGAGAGGAACAGGAAGCCGCCGGCGGTGTCAATGAGATCGGGGGCGGCGATGAGGTCTTCGACGGTGGCTTGGTTTGGGGCGTCGCTGAAGTCATCGCCCTCCGCGGAGATAGCTGCCCAGACTTTATCGTCTGACAGTTTGGGTAAATTGGCGAAAGCCACATCACGGCTGGAGACGACTTCGTCAGCGGTGAAGTCAAATCCTAGACGGTGGTATTTGGCGAGGATTTCCACGCGGGTGTAGCTGGCGGCGTTGGTCAGTACGATCAGCCGTTTGCCTGCGGCGCGCAGGTCCGCCATGCGCTCAACGGCACCTCCGATGGCGGTTTCGCCACGGTTTAGGACGCCAAAGGCATCGAGGATATAGGCGTCATAATTCGCGGCTGTGTCGCTGAGGTCGCGGCAGTTTAGCGAGGCGGCGGGAAAGGTTGCGGAAGGCAGCGCGTCGCGCAGGCTTTCGTAGCGGGCAAACGCCGTTTGCGTGTCGATCATAAGTTGGGTCCGGAAAGAAAAGGCGGCCGAGGGTGTCGGCCGCCGTTGTAAGCTCAGAGGATTTTCTTGCGCAAGTAAGAAGAGACCCCTTCGCCAAACACCACCAGCGCGAGGATGGTGAGCAACACCATGGAGACCTCTGGCCAGTTGAAGGTGTCAATTGCGCCTTGCAGGATCATACCTAGGCCGCCTGCGCCGACAATGCCTACAACGGCAGAGGCGCGCAGGTTGCTGTCGAGTTGGCAGATACCAAGGCCCACAGGGCGGAGCATGATTTGCGGGAAGACTGCGTAGGCCAAGGTGGCGGATTTGATTGCCGGGTCGGGATGCCGGAAACAGTCGCTTTATCCCTTGAGATGCCCAAAGCCCCAATTTATGCGCTTTTGGGCCCTGGGCTGTTGCAAAGTGCTGCGCTGGATCTCTGCTTCAACGCGCTACCGAGCCTTTTTACTCTCGGCGCTCCGGCAATGGCAGTACCGGGGGAGGCTTGTCCATGGTGGACGGGTTTGTGCACCAGTCCGAAGGGGCGCTGGAAATTTCCAGCCAAACAATTGGAACTGCCAGAGGTACGAAAGTCGCCATGTGGTTCCCGCCACTTGGGGAGGACAATGCTGCGGGAATAAAAGGGCCACCGCTTGGGCGGGCGTTGGTGGTCGATGACAATCCCAAACACCCAAACACCTAAACACCTAAGTGCGATCGTCAGAGATTTGGCGGGCTTGGGATCTGATGTCTTGACCGCTGATTGTTATTCTGCGGGTCTTGAGAGTCTCGAGACGCAATCGAACCTGGCCCTTGTGATGAGTGATCTGAGTTTGGACAGCGGGCGATCCGGATGGGACATATTGCACTTTGGCCCACAGCGGTTTCCGGCGTGTACATTGCGGCTGATGTCGAGCGTGACATGCGGGGGCGAGCGGGACGTTCCCCATATGTCCAACCTGTGTTTTTGCTAAAACCCGTGAGTATAGATCGGCCGAGAGACGTTTTGGCTGAGCGGGTGCGATGACGGGCAACTGATCAGGTGGGGCCAATGTTTGTTCAGGTGGGGCCGCATGGCCGCGTGCAAAAAAGTGGCCCCCAACACTTCAGGGCCACTTCAATATCCTGTTCCAGAGCGGATATGATACCCGCGGTCAGCTCCATAAGGGCTATTAGCCAAGGGCTATTAGCCAAGGGCGATGCCAAGGTCCTCAAAATGGTCCTGAACATCAGCGAGGCTGACACCCTCAAAGGTGATCGTGTCATTTGAGCCAATGTTAAGAACCGCGTTGCCGTTAACTTCGGTCACCAGGTCCAAGCCAAATGACGCCGCAAAAGCCAGATTGTTCTCCAGCCAGGTTTGCGAGTCCTGACCGCCAATGATCAAGTCATCAATACCAAGCTCGAAGTCGGTGATGACGACGTCGGAACTTTTCTTGTGGGTCTGATAGACAAATTCAAAGGTATCTGCACCGTGCCCGCCGGTCAGAATATGGTCCCCGCCTTTTTTGAGGCGCGCCACAATGAGGTCGTCGCCAATGCCGCCATCGGCAGTTGACGTGTGATCACCGGTGTTGACCGTATCATTGCCGGTGCCACCGGACAGTGTATTGAAGCCCTTTGTTCCAAAAATGAAGTCGTCGCCGGATCCGCCATTAATTGTGTCGTTGCCGTGATCGCCTGCGAGGTAGTCATTGCCCCCGGCGCCATTCAGGAGATCGTTGCCTGCTCCGCCAAAAACATCGTCGTTGCCATTGCCAGCATTGACGATGTCGTTGCCGGAGCCCCCTAGAATGTGGTCTTCACCGCGGCCGCCAAAGATGACGTCGTTTCCACTGCCGCCATTGATTGTATCATTGCCACGATCGCCACTGAGTGTGTCGTTGCCCGCATCACCGGAGATCTCCGCGGGCGTGAACCCTGTCACTGTGATGACATCGTCGCCATCGCCGCCAGAGATTTGAAAGCCTGTATAGGCGCCAGGGTAGGTGAATTCGTTGACCAAAAGGGTGTCAGCCAAATGGGTTCCATCAATGATCAATGTTGGCATTTTGGGATCTCCTCAAATGCGAAAAAGCTTAAAGAGCAATGAGATTTGGTTGTGTATCTAAAACCGGTAGCAAAGTTTTGATCAGAAGTCGCCTAAAGTTTGCCACATTTTGTTGATGAGACAGTAAGTTTCCCAAGCGGAAACACAATGGATGCAGCGTCGCCGTGTATGTTCGGTGCCGCGGTTTGCAAGGAATCTCTGTTCGACGATGTTCGGATTAGTGGCTGGGGTGGTAGGAAGCCTTGCGTCTCGATGAAACGCATCGGCTTTCCCGAACCAACTCAAAAACTGGGGCACTTATTGGGGCACTTTTGCCTGTCCGCGTCCCGATCTCTTGGCCCGTCCTGAAACCACGGGGGCGGCAAGCATTCAGCGACGGACATCGCCAATAACTCCATCTCGTGAAGCTGACCATCCGCCTCAGCAATCTCTCTCAGCAGCGCCACGACCCGCTCACGAACCTTCTTATGGTTGCAGTCCTTGCTCTGTCTGAAGCGTCTGAGGCCCTCGGTAAGCTCCTGGAGGGTCAGTTGGTCGAGGCGGTCTAGGAAGAGAGACAGGGCGGCATTGCGCAGGAAGCAGACTTTGCAAAGTCTCGCTATCGACTCATACCGGTCATTGACGACATAGTTAAATGCTGCATTGCAACTTCACCAGACCGGACTTTCGCTGCGGCAGCATAATCTGAAATAGTCCGAACAGTCACAACTCGGACAAAGCTGCCATGCGTAGGGGCATCTACCGCACTTGGTTACTTAATAGCCCTCACTGCCCCCGAGCGAAACTTGCAATGGGTTGACCAATTTCACTACCAATGGCTTCAAACGCCGCTTGGTGATCCGCTGTTAGCTCGGACAAAGTAACGATTGTCTCAAACGATGCCAGCGAAGTCAGTTCTTCGAGAAACGGTGCAATAATCGCTTCGTGTCGCCCGTGGGCGGCGGTATCGACATACCGTTCATAGCCATAAACTCGATCCCCCGCACGGGCGAATTCGTAAATCAGCACCCCATCGTTTTCGGACGCGGCTGACACCATTCGCTTTGCCAGTGCGTCAAACGCTTCCTGATTGTTTTGCTGAACGGTCAGGATTGCGATGAATGCGACATCTGCTAATGCGATTGACGGGATCGCCACAGCAAAGGCTGCAGCGATCACTTTCTTAAGATGGGACCTCATCATGATACCCTCGCTCAAAGTCCCTCGCGATGCGTGAACTGCCCATTCATCACGGTGCCCAAGACTTTGATACCTGAAATGTTGCGCGGCTCGACACCCTCGATATCCTGATCCAGAACAACAAGATCGGCGTACTTCCCGACTTCAATTGTTCCGATCTTGTCCTCCATTGCCTGCTGCTGTGCAGGGTAAATCGTGATCGCCTTGAGCGCTTCGTGCAGCGATGCGGGCTTACGCGAAAGCGGGAATGGCTTGGATTCATCGTTAAAAGGATCTCGCAGCGTCATCGCGATTTCAACATTGAGCAGAGGGCCAATAAGATCGATGGGCGCGGAGGGCACATCCGAGGAAATAGACACGTTGTGCCCCAAAGCCATAAGCGACGAGTAGCGCGCAAAGGTCGCTTCAACGCGGGCGCGCCCCAGCAGGTCAAGGGCGTTCACATCCTGCGCTTCCCAATCGACATGGAAAATTGGCGTCGTGTTGACCATGATCTCATTCTCGATCACCGTTTCGTGGTCTTTGTCTGAAACCCAGAAGTAGTGGTGCAGAAGGTTGTTGGGCACGTCATACCCAGCGCCCCGAGCGGTCATGATCGCATTTACGGTGTTACGCACGGTTTGAGACCCGTCAACATGGGTCCCAACTGGCAAACCCGCCCGATTGGCCTGAAGGTAAACCGATGTGATCATCGGGCCTTCAATTGCTGCAGCGCCACGGGTTCCATCAGTGTAAGGGTCCATCATCCAGGCGGTCTGGGAACTCCAGTTGCCTTCGGGGTGGATTTTAATGCCCCAGATTCGCAGCATGTCGCTGTCATACTTCTCACGCAGTTCTACGGTATGCGCGACAATGTCATCTGCCTTGGCTGTGGGATCCTTGAAGCCGGTCGCCACAAAAGTTCTCAGAGTGAGTTCGCCTGCCTTTTCCAACTCGTGAAGATGCGCCAGAGCGAGTTTTTCATCCTCAGTGCTCAGCGACAGGTCCGTCACAGTTGGCATCGCAATCAAAGGCACGTGAACAGCTGTCAATCCGGTCTTGACCGCCTGATCATAAAGCCGTTTCTGAATATCTGGGATAGAAGCGGCAGCATCCCATGCGCCGGCATTTCTAAATGCTGTCGCCCACTGGAACTCAATACCGATTCCTGTTTGTTTGCCTTCTGCATCGCGTTGCCAGAACATGACCCCAGGCACCTGATCGGGTTCATCAGGGTCGACCTTGCCAGCTTCAAAGGCTTTGGAGTTCATCCAGACATCGTGGATTGTGAAATCCAAGATAAACGCTGGGCGGTCAGAAACGACGGAGTCCAAATCTTCCTTGGTCGGCCAGCCGCCATATGAGACCTGATTGAAGCCGTAACCAAGGATCAGTTCCTCATCCGGGTTTTCGTCTGCATACTTCTTGATTGCTGCCAACGCTTCTTCAAGTGTTTCAATACCGAACAGGCTCACCCCGCGTGTTGTCCAGCCAGATGCAACAATATGGTCATGCCCGGATACAAAGCCCGGCAAAAGGGTGTCGCCACCCAGATCAAAAACCTCGGTATTGTCGCCAACCAGAGCAGCGGCGCCTGCTGCGTCCCCTACATAGGTGATCTCGTTACCGGTCACCGCAACGGCCTCGGCGGTTGGTGCATCATCGTTCATTGTAAGAACGCTGGCGTTCGTGAACACCATGTCTGCCGTTTGCGCAGTAAGGCCCGATGCACAAACCATCAGAACCGAAAGAGGTCGAATTACTTTAAACAAGGTTCTCTCCTATTTTGCTTGGTAAGAATCGTACATTCTGACTGCTGGCTTTGCTATCCGAATAGTGCGAGCTAACATTCAGGAATGTGCATCGGGGCACAACGGGAGAACAGAACTTGCACTACTCTGCAGGCACAGTAAATTCTTTGGAAAACTTGCCTTGTTACAACGGCGTTGAGGATTACGTTACGCCGCTTGGGAAAAGTGGCCCTATTTCGAGCTTTCAGTGTGTTACCAGCGGTGGGATTGGTTTATTTCAAGAGTCATTTTCGAGCCGGTTGCGATATCAAGAAGCTCAGACCGGCGACGCCATCTACTTCGGATTATTCCTGCCAGGTAGAGCAAGGGTCCGCTTTGAAAGCTTCTATCATGTTAAACCCTTTGTCGTTTGCTGGCAGGGCAATCCGCGCAGGGAATACGAGTACGTAGTCGAAAAAGGCACCAGACAATTCATTGTTGAAGTTCCGCGAAGTTTGGTTAATGCCCGAGACTGGCAACTCCCACTGCAGCCGTTTATGAGCTTTGAGCTTGGAATGGTCGATTTGTTTGTTTCGAGGGTTCAGCACTTCCTGGATCAGGCAAAACAAAGGCGTGTCAAACACGTTCCGGCGTTTGAAAACTTGGCAATGGAGCTCGTTGAATTGTTGTGCGGTGACGGCGTCTTTCAGGTATCGCGACCAAACTATGGAAAACGAACCAGCTCTCTTCACCGAAGGATTGTGACCGAAGTCGATTGCCTTTTCCACGTAGATTTGGACGGGATCAATTGGACTAGCAAAGACCTTTGCCGGGCTTTGGACGTACCCAAAAGGACGCTTTACGACGCATTCCAGGGCCAGTTAGGGATTGGCCCTCTGGAATTGCATCGACGAATGCGCCTGTTGCACCTGAGAAAGCTTCTCTTAAATGCGGATTCAGAACGCGGGGTTGTTACGAGACTAATGGGGCAGGCCGGGTTTTCTCATCTGGGAAGGACCTCGGTCGCCTACCGAAATATGTTCGGTGAATCCCCCACTGAAACACTGTTCAAATAGAAACGATTGGCGATTGGTGGGAACTTCGCTTCGGAGCTTTGTAATTTCTCTCAAAGCCCAAAGAGACAGCAAAACATCAACGGTCCAATGTCCGCTTTGTCCGCATAGCTGACATTGGACTGAACCGAAGCGAATGACTGTTATCCGCCCGAAGTGTAGATCCGACATGTCTGCTTCGGGCTGAGAGCCGTCATTCATCAAGAAGCCTACCTGCGGTAGCGATGAAACCGAGCCTCCTTGCGTATCTAAAATAGAAGCAACGTAAGGAGATTCATCATGAAATCGTTTCGCACCCTCGGCGATGCCGCCGGGGGTTTTCTTATGAGCGCACCGCCACGTTCCGTGTTGACCGCGATCCTCTGGCTTGGGGCTCGCACGCATCCTGCCGTGTCGATGATGCTGATCTTGGTCTTCCTAGCCGCCTGGATAAAGGGCGCTAGCGATGGCTGAGCTGACGCTCCATCCCGATGACATCGTAGTAATCCGCGCAAGCGAAGATTGGCCCGAACATCTGTTTCGGGTCGATTTCGTTTTTGACGACTGCGTGGGCGGCTACTCGATCACTGGACCACTGGCGGGGGAGTACGGCGAGCCGGACTTCGACCTCATTCTCAGGGTCCACCAACGCGGCACCTGACCGCTCTTTCCCAAAACAGAAAAGGAGGAGACACATGTCTGCTCATATCAAGTATGCGTACTTGAAGGGTCACACATGGCTCTACCGACGCAACTGGCCCAAGGACGTGGCGATGGTCCTTGGTCAGCAAGCCCTAAAGCAATCGCTGAAGACCAACTCAACTAACACCGCTCGCACAAGGGCCGCCGAGGTCAATCTTCGTTACGAGAAGACAGTCTCGGAGGTGCGGGATCGCTCCGAGGAGGCTCTGTCTGTGCCAGAGAACAGCGCTGGCTCTCTCGAGTGGGAAGCTGCATCGGGAACTGCTCTCGACTACCTACGGGCCACCCTGGAGCTGTCTGGGCAGCTGGATGAACGGTCGCGGTTCGAGCACCTGATACCACGGGAGAAGATCTCGATTCAGGATAAGGGCGCCGTCTATTTATCTAGGAGGTCCAATGAACTACGGCCCGGTGGGTTTAAATCGGTTCGCTATTCTGTTGGGCTGTTTCTCTCAAAGTATGGTGATCGGTCCCTGTGCAGTTTGACCAGAGCTGAGGGGCGCGAGTTCCTTGGTTTGGTGGCACAACTCTCCCCGGTCATTGGTAAGTCGGAGAGAACCAGAGGGCTCTCGCTGGATCAGTTGGTAGCTTTCTCCGCTCAAGGAACGGCTCGGATCACCACGCGCACTCAGAAGCGGATCTGGGCTCAGGTCAACGCCTTCATAGATTGGACGGTTTATGAGGGGCATCTTGAGCAGAATCCGTTCAAGACGGTCTTGTTCGATCAGAAGATAAAGCCGCAGCCTTATGCCGTTCCAACGGATGGGGAGGTGGTCCAACTTCTGACGACGAAGGATCCGGTGCTACGTCCCGTGATGCTGACCTGTCTGCTGACGGGGATGCGGGCTGGAGAAGCGATTGGTTTGCTCAGAGAGGATCTTATCTCGAAGGGAAATCTTGGCGGCTTCATCCATGTGCGACCAAATGAACTGCGCTTGCTTAAAACCGATGCGGCTGAACGGCAGGTCCCGATGCATCCGGTGCTGGATGAGATGTTTCGTTCACTTCCGAGCGAAGGCCCCCTGTTTCCTGAGACCAATGTCGAGCAGGTGACCAAACGGTTCGCCCGGTTGCGACAGGCTAAGAAATTGGATCGTCCTCGTCTGGTGTTTCACTCGACGCGCAAGTGGTTCATCACCCAATGCGAACGCACCGGTGTGCCGGAACACTTCACCGCTAGCATCGTTGGCCATAAGTCTGCCCGCTCGGAGAACGGGATCACCTACGGCATCTACAGCGCTGGAATCTCGGATGAGCAGAAGCGGGGTATCGTGGATCAGATCCGCCTGCCGACATGACCATTCCCGACATTGAGAGGGTTACAGGATGCCCTAAACTTAACCCCGGCTGGCTACGTGCTGGCCGGGGTCCACTTTTCTTTTTTTTTACAACTCGTAGCCGCACTTAGGGCACTTCTCTATCCACTTCGAAACGGCTCTCCCGCAGTTATGGCAGTGGGTATCGCCGTAAGAGCAAAGGTTCAGTGCGGTAGTGTTGAGCAAGTTCATGAATGATCCTCCCGTTGATGAACATGGGCGATCATCAGGAGAAACGCTAGCGAATGTCAGAGTATTTGAGGTTGGGTGGAAAACTGGCGGGTTTCCTCCAGCCGGATTTGGTTTCCGTGCTGAAGGAAGACATGAATTCTGGGCTCAGCGGTTGCGATTATGGCCCAACATCACATGCATTCGGCACCAATTCATAAATGAAGCCAGTGTATTACACATAGATCGAAGGAAACCACTTTTTTGAGGGAAAAAGATGTTTCGATTTACCGTCAGCTCCGTAGCAGCTCTCATGATAGCGTTTCCTGCCTACGCCGGTTCACTTCATATCCGCGACGCTGATACGATCGTAGTGGATGGCACGCCTGTCCGCCTGAACGGTGTGGACGCTCCTGAACTAAAAACAAGAGCAGGTCAGGACGCCAAACGGTGGCTAACCAATTATCTTCGCGGCAAAGCTATCTCCTGTGATTTGACCGGTGAGCGGACGTATGATCGCTGGGTCGGCATTTGCTACGCCGATGGCAAGGATATCGGGGCCTCTGTAATCGCAGCAGGGCAAGGGTTGGATTGCCCGCGTTACTCCAATGGCCGGTATGGTCATCTTGAAACTCCCGCTGCCAAGTCTCGGATAAGACGCGCGAGGTATTGCTAGTATGCGAAGGCTTTCCTTGGCTTTAGCTACAATGACGGCTTTGGGCGCGTGCGCCAATGAAGCCGCCATCGTCGGAACTGGGAATTTTCAGAAGACGGCTGCTCCGCGATTTAACTCTTCAGGTTCTGCCGGTAGTGAACACGATGACGTTGCCTTTGGGACAGACGGAATAAGCTATACACGGGCCGGGAGTTTCATGTTGGGATCCAATGGAGAGAGTATCTACCGTCTCTCGGATCGAACCATGATAGGCTCGGACGGGACGACATATTCGAGAGCAGGAAATACGACAATTCGATCTGATGGCGTCAGTTATCGACGCGTCGGGAACACGACATTGGGGTCAGACGGAACCACTTGCCATTCCTTCCGTCACACCGTCATTTGTTGAGGAAGCTAACAGAATGATTTGGGCATTTTTGATTGCAGCGTTGCTTTGGCTTCTGACAGGCAGCGAATTGCTAGCCGTTGTGACTTTGGTTGCGCTTATGTTGTTCGTACTTACGATCAGGCTACTTGCATGGGTTTTGGGGGCGAACTCAAGAAAATAGAAAGACACACAAAGCCGCCTCGACCAACTGACCCTCCAGGAGCTTACCGAGGGCCTCAGACGGTTCAGACAGAGCAAGGACTGCAACCATAAGAAGGTTCGTGAGCGGGTCGTGGCGCTGCTGAGAGAGATTGCTGAGGCGGATGGTCAGCTTCACGAGATGGAGTTATTGGCGATGTCCGTCGCTGAATGCTTGCCGCCCCCGTGGTTTCAGGACGGGCCAAGAGATCGGGACGCGGACAGGCAAAAGTGCCCCAATAAGTGCCCCAGTTTTTGAGTTGGTTCGGGAAAGCCGATGCGTTTCATCGAGACGCAAGGCTTCCTATCACCCCAGCCAACTTCATCGAA
>NZ_JAGDZB010000006.1:0-437843 GCF_049116215.1 Shimia sp.
ACAGACTACGGAAAGGCCGCCCTATGGGCGGCCTTTTTGCTTGTGATTTGGAAACGATTGTTCCGAAATCCGCCACATTCCCTTTTTCCGCCATGTTTTGCCCGCATTTGCCCGTCAGATTGGCGCCATGCCGGGGGGCAATCATGCGCAGACTGCGAAAGGAAGCATGGAAATGGGTTGGGTTTACGAGGTTTGGGCCGCACTTAAGTTTATGTTTTGGGGCTGGGAATCGCGTTTGGCGGTGTTTTTTCTCTGCACCACAATTGTGATGGTGTTTGGTATTTGGCTTTATCGTGGACGCCCTACCAGTTTTGCGACGTTTTTGTTTCCGCGTGAGGTGTACACCCACAAATCCAACATCATCGACATCCAGATTTTTGCCATCAACCTGCTGCTTGGCGTGGCCGGTATCTTTGGCGCGGTGCTGTTCACACCCATTGTGGCAAAAGTGATGTTGTCCAACTTCATTGGATGGCAAGGCACGCCGTTCCAGCCATTGGACGTGACCTGGGGCCGCAGCGCGCTGGCGACGTTGATCATGATCCTGGCGATGGATTTCTGCAAATACTGGGCGCATTACATCCATCACGAAAGCAAGATTCTGTGGCCGTTCCACGCGCTGCATCATTCCGCCGAGGTGATGACGCCACTGACCGCCAACCGCAACCACCCTGTGTTCCTCCTCATTCGCAACCTGATCTACAGTGTGGTGCTGGGCACGGTGCAGGCGCTGGTGCTGTTCCTGTTGATTGGTCAGATTGATCTGGTCACCATTGGCGGTGCAAATGCGGGCTACTTCCTCTTCAACCTGCTGGGCGCCAACTTGCGCCACAGCCATGTGTGGCTGAGCTACGGGCCGGTTCTGGAGCATATCTTCATCTCCCCTGCGCAGCACCATGTGCACCACTCCAGCGCCAAGAAACACTTCAACAAGAACTACGGCGAAGTGTTTGCGATCTGGGATTGGATGTTTGGCACGCTCTATGTGCCCAAAGGCTACGAAAAGCTGCAGTTTGGCGTGGCCGATGGCAAAGGTGAGTTGATTGAACAGCCGCATGCCACTTTGAAAGACGCGCTGATCAAGCCTTTTGTGGAAAGCCTGGAAGAAGCCACCGGCATCGAGATGGTCAAGCGCAAGACCAAGGATGGCGTTGCGCCGGCTGAGGGACACTAAGATGACCAAAGGCGTCTCTATTTGGCTGGATGTCTTGCGGGTGGTGGCCACGATTGTCGTGGTCCTTTCCCATTTAGCCTACCCGCGGTTCACCGGCACAGAGTACGCATTCCTGCGTGATTGGAACGTGGGCAGCGATGCGGTGATTGTGTTTTTTGTCATGTCCGGCTGTGTAATTGCTTTCGCGGCTGATCGGGATGGCTCTGCCGGGCGGTTTGCCTTTAACCGGGTGACACGGTTGTTAACCGTGATGGTGCCTGCGCTGATCCTGACGCTGGTGTTTGATGCACTTGGCACACGGATTGACGCAAGCGCCTATCCCAACGGGTTTTATCAGGCGTTGCCAGTGGGAGAGTTCCTGCTGCGTGGCGTGACCTTTACCAGTGAATGGGCGGCGTTCGAGCGCGTGCGTTTGGGCACCAATGGGCCGTTGTGGTCGCTGAGTTATGAGGCGGCCTACTACGCGCTGTTTGGTGTGGCACTGTTTGCGAAAGGTGTGGCGCGGGTGCTGGGCCTTGTGGCACTGGCGTGGCTGGCGGGGCTGAGTGTGCTTTTGCTGATGCCGGCCTGGTTGCTGGGCGTGGCTTTGTGGCAGTGGCTTAAGGCGGAGCGGGCCGGCGGGTATACTTGGGCCATGGGCTGGGCCTTGGCGCTTGGCGGGCCGGCACTCTATTTGGCTGGGCAATTGGCTGGCATGCCGGAGGTCTTTGCAAGCCTAACCGCAGCGCAGCTTGGCGTGGCGGATGCGCGTATGGTGCTGGCGTTTTCTGACGAGTTTATCTGGAACTTTGTGATTGGTCTTTGCACGGTGATGCACGTGGTTGGCGTGGCGATCCTGAACCCGCAAAAGCTATGGGGCACGCGGGCCATCCGGTGGATGGCGGGGGCGACATTCTCGATCTACGTGACGCATTATCCAGCGCTGCATTTGTTGGATGCGCTGCTGCCGGAGATGGTGGGCCGGGATGCGCTGTTGTTGAGCGGATCCATTGCGGTGGGGTTGCTGTTTGCACGCTATTTCGAGCGGCCAGTGAAGACCTTCCGTGCATGGATATTGCCGGTGATGCAGCGGTTTGAACGCCGTGTGGTACCGGCGTCGTAAGCCGATTATCCAGCCAGGTTGGGGTTCTCGGAAGGCTTCCCTAGGGCGGCGTCGGCGACGTCGGTGATCTCGTCGAGCGACCGTTGCAAGCTGAGACGTAGGGCTTCGGTTTCCTCGTCGGTGGGTTTGCGTGGGACCTCGGCGGTCCACTCCTGACAGGTGATGATCCCGCGTGAGAACGGCAGGGGCAGCATTTGCTTGTCCCAGGTTGGCAGGCGCAGCACGCGTTTTTGGGCAAAGGCCAAGGTGAACACGCGGGCGCCAGTCGAGCGCGCCCAAACCAGCGGCACGGTGGAGGCCACGCGGGCAGGGCCGCGAGGGCCGTCAGGCACGACGCCCAGCGAGCAGCCTTCGCGATAACGTTTCAGCACCTCGCGTGAGAGAGTCACATGGCGTTGATGGCTCGACATCGGAATGGTTTCCCAGCCAAGACGCACAAGGATTTGGCCCGCCAGCCTTCCAGCACGGGCGGCGGACGTGAGTGAGACCACGCGGGTGCCTTTTGGCGCGTTGACCATATAGGGGCCGAGAATCAGCCGTTGGTGCCACACGGTGGTGATCACGGCTTCGCCGCGTGCCAAGCAGGCGTCGAGTTCTTCACAGCCGGTGCGCTCAAACCGGGAGGTCTTGAAGGCGAATCGCACATAGGCCGCAAACATGCCCTCCACCGCGCTGTTCACACGTGGGCTATCGGCGATTTTCTTGCGCAAACGGTTGAGCGATTGCTTCAGCGACATGGGGTCAAAACCTCTTGAGTGCGCACCTCTCATACAGGGGCAATTCAAAGCTGACCAGTCTGGCGATTTTTGCGCGTTTTACCTCTTGCCACCGGCGCGGCGGTGCCTTACGAAACACCCCACGTTAGGGGTATAGCTCAGTTGGTAGAGCGACGGTCTCCAAAACCGTAGGTCCCGGGTTCGAGCCCTGGTGCCCCTGCCATTTCACACAAGATTTGGACACGTCTCAAAGCCCCCTCGGGGGCTTTGTGTGTTGTGGGTCAGCGCGGTGGCATATTAGGCGTCTTTGCCCCAATCGACGTCCTGCATTTCACGCAGGCGGGAGGCGGTGCGTTCAAACTCAAAGATGCCTTCGCCCTCAAGGTAAAGCATTTCCGGCTCGGCGGCGGCGGAGCAGATCAGGCGGACCTTGGCTTCATAAAGCGCGTCGATCAGGGTCACAAAGCGTTTGGCTTCGTTGAAGTTGCTGCGGCTGAGGGTGGGGATGTCTTCAAGGATCAGCACCTTCACTGCATTGGCGATGGCGAGGTAGTCGCCGGGGCCAAGCATTTTCCCGCAGAGGTCAAAGAAGCTCGCGCGGCCAATGCCATTGCGGTAGGCGGGCAGGGTGACTTCGCGGCCCTTCACGGTGAGCACGAGGGGCTCGGCTGCGCCGCCGGTTAGGTCATCCCAGATGGCGCGGATTTGCGCGCGTGCTTCGGAGCCGGCTTGCACAAAATAGACCTGATTTCCGGCGAGGCGATTTTGGCGGTAATCCGTTGGGCTGACCAGCTCCCAACTGCGCATCTTTTCTTTGATCAGGGCAATAAAAGGCAGAAAAAGCTGGCGGTTGAGGCCGTTTTTGTAAAGATCATCCGGCACGCGGTTGGAGGTGGTGACAATCACCACACCGGCGTCAAACAGTTGCTCAAACAGGCGCCCGACAATCATCGCATCGGTGATGTCGGTGATCTGCATCTCGTCAAAGGCCAGCACGCGCACGCTGTCGGCTACAGCCTTGGCGACGGGTTGCACGGTGTCTTCAATGCCTTCCGCACGGGCCTTGTGCATGGCCTCATGGATTTCCTGCATGAAAGCGTGGAAGTGGACGCGACGCACGGGCACGGAGAGGCTGTCGACAAACAGGTCCATCAACATGGATTTGCCGCGACCAACACCGCCCCAAAGGTAGAGGCCACGCACTGGTTCTGGCGTGGCTTTGCGGAACCATTTTTTGGGGACGGGTTTGGACACCTCAGCGCGAATACGTTCCAGTTCCGGCAGCACCGCGACTTGAGCGTCATCGGCGTGCAGGGTTCCGTCAGCCACGCGGGCGGCGTAAATCTCGGGCAAGCTATCCATACATGTCCCTTAGCCAATTGAGAGCGTGAGGAAAAGGGCCGCGCCGGACCCTATGACAGACTGTTATGAGCGGGTGAACAAATGCTGAATTGACCCGCGGTCGTTCATTTGTTCAGAGTCTGCCCTGCGCAAACAGGAGCAAGATGATGAGTGCCAAGACCCCTTTGATGACCCCGGTTTTGATGGTGGGTTGTATCATCATCCTTGTGAGTTTTGCCATTCGGGCCAGCTTTGGTGTGTTTCAGATCCCAATTGCCGAAGAGTTTGGCTGGTTGCGCAGTGAGTTTTCGCTGGCGATTGCGATACAGAACTTGGCGTGGGGTATTGGGCAGCCGATTTTTGGCGCCATTGCTGAGAAGGTTGGCGACCGGAAAGCCATCATTATGGGGGCGTTGACCTATGCGGCGGGGCTGGTCTTGTCGTCCTTCGCAGTGACACCCGAAGCACATCAGATGCTTGAAATCCTTGTGGGATTCGGTGTCGCGGGCACCGGCTTTGGCGTAATCTTGGCCGTGGTTGGCCGAGCGAGTTCGGATGAGAACCGCTCCATGTCGCTGGCGATTGCCACAGCGGCTGGTTCGGCCGGTCAGGTGTTTGGGGCGCCGATGGCGGAATGGATGCTGTCGTTTATGTCTTGGCAGCAGACCTTTGTGGTGTTTGCAGTCGCGATATTGGCGGTTTTGCTGCTTTTGCCAGCGATGCGGGCACCGGCAGCGGCGAGCAAAGAAGAGCTGCAGGAGAGCATGGGGGAGATCCTGACGCGGGCCTTTAAAGATCCGTCTTACACGTTGATCTTCCTTGGGTTCTTCAGCTGTGGTTATCAGCTCGCCTTTGTCACGGCGCACTTCCCGGCGATGATCACCGAGATGTGTGGGCCAATTGCGGCGGGCTCCACTCTGGCAAATATGGGGATCACATCGACTTCCACGCTGGGTGCGGTGGCGATTTCTTTGATTGGTCTGGCCAATATTGGCGGCACCTTGCTGGCTGGTTGGGCAGGCAAGCACTTCCCGAAAAAGTACCTGCTGGCAGGGATTTACACGGGGCGCACATTGGCGGCGGCGATTTTTATACTGATGCCAATCACACCAATGAGCGTGGTTGTGTTCTCGATCGTGATGGGCTCGCTGTGGCTTGCGACCGTGCCGCTGACCTCCGGTCTGGTCGCGCATCTCTATGGGCTGCGCTATATGGGTACGCTTTATGGGATTGTGTTCTTCTCCCACCAGCTTGGCAGTTTCCTTGGCGTGTGGCTGGGTGGTCGGATGTATGACCTTTATGGCGATTATACGATGGTCTGGTGGATCGGTGTTGGAGTGGGCGCGTTCAGTGCAATTGTGCATCTGCTGATCCGGGAGAACCGGACGCCGGAGGCTTTGGCGGCGTAAGAAGCCGTGGGGCTTGAGTGGGGGTCAGCCCCCACACCCCCGGAGTATTTGTGGTCAGAAGAAGCGGGGGCGTTAACCCCCCCCAAACCCACGTCGGTTTTACGTCGGTATCGCGGCTGTTTTGCGGAGGTGGGGACATTTTGAGGCCGTTGCGGGTTAGCGCAGCGGCCTTTGCTTTAGGATCGGCTTAGGACTGGGCCGCCTGCCACTGATCCAGAATGTAACGGCTGGTCATCAGGTCGAGATGCGCGCCGCCGCCGTTTTTGAACAGGGTGATTTGATCGTCTGAGGTGCGGGTGAACCTGTCGAGGCTGTAGTAGTCCGCCAGCACGTCCTCGCGGGTGATCACGCCTTCGGCCAGCGGGATTTTCAACTCGCCAATGTGGTCCAGCGTGGTGTCGTAGCTGTCGACAAACAGGCTGGCGCGGGTGAGGGCGGTGTTGTCGATTTCGCGCATGTCGTGGCGGTAGGCACCGATCAGGTCGATGTGCTGGCCCGGTCGCAGCCAATCGCCGCGCAGGGTTGGCTCGGTGGACATGGTGGCGGAGGTCACGATGTCAGCCTCGCCAACGGCCTGTTCGAGATTAGTGGCGACTTTGAGGCCGTCAATTTCGGAGGCCATTTTTTCGGCGTTTGCCTGGGTGCGGTTCCAAACAGTGAACTCGGCGTCGGGGAAGACGGCGGAGTAGGCGGCGTGCAGGTTGCGGCCCACGGTGCCAGCACCGACGATCAAGATTTTGGAGCTGTCTGGACGGGCGAGGCGGCGGGCGGCCAAGAGGCTGTCGCCAGCTGTTTTCCATTTGGTGACAAGGTGGAAGTCGATCAGCGCAGAGAGGATGCCGTGGGCGTCGTCAAATAGCGTCACCGCGCCGTGGATCATCGGCACGTTCTGGGACGGGTTGTCCGGGAAGACGGTTGCAGATTTCACCGCGATGCCAAGCCCGTCGATCCAGGCCTGACGTTGCAGCAGGGTGTCTTTGCCGCGGTAGAGGAAGCTGTCGGAGATTTCTGCTTTGGGCAGACTGTGGCCTGCGGCGAGCGCGTCCGTCAGGCCGAGCCAGTTGATGTTTTTTTCGCCCTCGTCAAAGGAGATGATTGTGGTCATTTGGCTTCCTCCTCGGTGAGCAGGCCTTCGGATACCAGACGGTCGACCCAGCCTTGTGGGTGTTCAAACAGATGGGTTTGCCAGCCGCGCGCCTTGGCCGCTGCGATGTTTTCGGCGCGGTCGTCGGTGAACAGCAGGCGGTCCGGTGCAATGCCGCAGTCTTCCTCGACATGGGCGTAGATTGCCGGATCGGGTTTGATGAGCTTCAGGCGGCCGGAGACATATTCGCGGTCAAAGCGGTTGAGGAAAGGGTAGACCGCTTGTGACAGTGGGAAGTTGTCGTGGCCAAAGTTGGTCAGGGTGAAGACGGTCACACCTTTGTCGACCAGCGCATCGAGCAGGCGCACGGAATGGGGAATGGCCGGGGCGGCGAGGTCGTTCCAGTTGTCGTTCCACATGCGCAGCTCGGCCTCATATTCGGGATACTGCGGTATAAGGCTGTTGATCATGCCGGGCAGAGAGGCCCCGGCGTCGATCTGTTCATGGTGGTGGTGGATGTTGGTGTCGTCAAAGAAGGCTTTGCGGCGGGCTTCGCCGACGGTGCGGTCGTAGAAGTTTTCCGGCTGCCACTGGATCAGCACGTTGCCAATGTCAAAAATCACGGCGTCAATTTGCGACATAATTTGCCCCTGAAAGAATGGTTTGCGCTGACCTTAGTGGGCGCAGTGTGGGGCGCAAGTGGGGAATGCGTTGGGACGGGCTTAGCGGCGCACGCGGGGGCGGTCCGGCACCGGTGCGTCGCTCACTTTGGCTTCGCGCCAGAACACAAACAGGCCTGCGCCGATGATGAGGGTCATGCCGATCCAGGTCGTAGGTGCCGGCCATTCGCCAAAGATCACGATACCAAAGATCACCCCGACCGGCAGGGCGGCGTACTCCAGTGGGGCAATCAGGCTGGCCTCTGACACGCGGTAGGCTTGGGAGATGAAGAAGCCGCCAAAGGCGATGGAGCAGCCGAGCAGAAACAGGATGGGCCAGTCGGAGGTGGCGGGCCAATGCCAGGCGCGCAAAAGGAAGCTGATCATTTCGCCGCCCGCGTTTTCATAGGCTCCATGGCCCAGCAGCAGGCCGACACAGGCGGAGACCACAATGAAGACGATTTGGATGAACACGGCCATGGTGGCGGCGCTGTCGGTGGTGCCGATCTTGCGGGTCAGCACGTGCAGAAGCGCATAGGCTACGGCGGAGACCAAGGGCAGCAACAGCGCGATGTTGAAGTCCGCGGCGCCGGGGCGGATCATGATCAGCACGCCAATCATGCCGGCGGCGACGGCGGCCTTACGGCGCGGGCCGATGATCTCTCCCAACAAGACGGCGCCAAAGAGCGTGATCAGCAGGGGCGAGATAAAGAACACTGCCATGGCGTCCGCCAATGGGAGCACAGCGAGACCAAGGAAGAAAGTGGTGTTGGCAAAGACCACACAGAGGCCGCGCAGCCCGTGCATCCCGAGGCGTTTGGTGCGTAGGGCTGAGATCCCGCCCTGAAATGGCACAATTACAACCAGCAAAATTGCCAATCCAATCAGCGAGCGGGTCAGCACAATCTGGTGCAGCGCGTAGTCGCCGGAGAGGAATTTGATTGCCGCGTCGTTGATCGAGAAAAAGAAGGTCGCGATCAGGGCGGAGAGCGGGCCAACAGGCAGGGAAGTGCGGGGTTGAGACATGGGCGCAGAAGGGCGGGATTCGCTGGCGAGGTCTAGGTCAAAAACGACCCTCGCGGGAAAAGCTGTTGATTTGATTGCGTTTAAAGATGTTGACGGAGCGGCTTTAATATATAACCATTGAGTTATGAAACGAATTGGTTATGAAAATCCTGAGTTGAACGCTGTCTTTGCGGCTTTGGCTGACCCAACTCGCCGCGCGATTTTGGCGCGGTTGTGCGAGGGCGAAGCCAATGTACGCGACTTGGCAGAACCGTTTGAGATGAGCCAACCGGCGGTGTCCAAACATCTGAAGGTGTTGGAGGCCTCGGGGCTGATTGAACGCGGGCAGGTGGGACAAAGCCGACCGGCCTATTTGAAGGCCGCGCCAATGAAAGAGGCGGTGGATTGGATGGAGCAGTTTAGCCGCTTCTGGTCCGGTAGTTTTGATCAGTTGGACGCACTTCTTGAAACCATGAACTCCAGTGAAAAGGACGATTTGAAAGATGAGTGATTTGCCGACCTATATGTACAAGCGCACGTTTGAAGGCACTTTGGACCAGATCTGGCAGGCGTTTAGCGATCCAAAGCTGCTGTCGGTCTGGTATGGGCCGGGGGTGGAGACGGTGATCCACGAGTTTGACCTGCGTCCCGGCGGGCGATGGCTCAACGAGATGAAATGGGGCGAGAAGTCGGATTACAGCCGCATGGAATTTCAGGAGGTGGCTGAGGGCGACAAGATTGTCTGGCTGCATCACAGCACCGATGAAAACTGGCAGCAGGCGCCAAACCCAATGATGCCGGACTGGCCCCAGAAGCTTTTGACCACGGTGAGTTTCACCGAGGAAAATGGGCGAGGGCAGGTGAAATTGGAACAGGTGCCGGTGGATGCCAGTGACAAAGAGATCGCCTGTTTTGCGCAGATGATGGGCAATATGGACAGCGGCTGGGGCAAAGGCTTCGATATCCTGCAAACGCTTCTGTAACGCGCCAAAATGCTATTTTCTTTGCCAAAAACGCCTGCCTCAGCTTACGCTGGGGCAGGCGTTGCGGTGTTTTGAAGCTGACTTGCGCAAAGGGGATGACATGAGACACACGGTTTTAGCGGCCTGCGTTGCGGGTGTGGTTGGGGGTGTTGGTGGCGCGTTTGCCGAAGATGCCGGGGCGTTTTGGCAGCCTGCGCGCGAGACGTTCAACAAGATGTCCGACGATGCTTGCGACGGGGATAGCAGCGCGTTTCGCGAGTTGATGCAGGCCGCGATTATGGACGAGCATCCGGTGGCGCAGAATGATCTGGCCTGGGTGTTTGGTACGGAGCGGTGCCAGTACTACGCTGACGATATTGAGGCGGTGGCTGATCTGCAAAAAGGGTCCGCAGATGCGGGCTATCCGGTGGCGCAGAGCAATATTGGCGTGAAGTTCATGGAAGGTGATGGGGTGGATCGGAACGCTGATCTTGCCATCGACTATTTTGAGGCGGCGATGCGGGCCGGGTACGGCGAGGCGGCGGCCATGCTGGGTATTTATTTCGCTGAAGGTGAGTTTGTTACGCAAAACATCGCGCGGGCGGATCTGTTGCTGGAAGACGCATATGCACTGGGCGCGGATCAGGACATGATTGATCGGCTTGCGGCGGCGTTGGAGTCCGCTGCGCCAACGCCCAAATATGTCTCCTCGGATCGATGGGAGTATACCGACGGCGAAGCGGGCTATGATTTGGTGCAAGATGGCGAATTGTTGTCACGGGTGTTTCTGGGGCGGGATCAGGAGACCGGGGGCTATTACTATGGCATGTACCGCGTGTCTGAGGATCCGATGATCCATTTCATGGGGGTGTCGGTGAAACATGCCAATGGACGTGACACCGAGTTAGATATGAATGGCTGCGGTGGGCGCAATTGTTTGATCGATTACGGGGACAGCGCACAGGTGCGCATTCCAATTTCTACGCGCAATCAGGCGGCGATGCTGGAGGCGTTTAAGTCCGGTGATACGGTGAAATTCCGTTATCAGACCGAAGCCAGCTATGCGCAGAACAAGTTTAAGAACATGACGCTGGGCCTCAAAGGGTCCCGCAAGGCGATTGAGGCGGTGCAGAGGTATGCGCCTGCGCCCGAGGCCCCGCCGGTGGCCACCTCTGTTGTTAGAGCGCCGCAATCTGATAGCGCTGCTGCGCAAGCGGACCCGCAATACACCGCTGGCACAACTTACTATTATGAAGACACCAAAAACGGCGACAGGTTTTGCCAAGCCGAGGATCAAGCGGAGTTTCCCGCGCATTTCTTCTCCGAGCTGAACGAGTTGCAGATCAAAGGCTGGGTTGAGGAGCCAACTGGCCTGCTGAAACCTGCCAATCTGGACTATCTCAATACCGCAACGACACTGTGGCATGGGGGGCTGCATTCCAGCAGTTCGGGGAATCTGGTGTTCTACAAAAACGGCGCGGTGAAAGAGCTGCAACACACCGCACGGGATGGCGTCTTTGACGTCTATGAGGTGCTTTCTGGCAGTTGGCAGCGCGATCCAGCACGGGGTGTGGTGCTGCGGTTGAAGTCAAAGTGGAGCTACTGGCAGTCAGGCCATGACCACTACGAATGCACCGGCGGCACATTGGCGTCGAACACTTCCTTTGGCTTTCGGGATGGAGAAAATGCCAGTTGGCGCAGTTGTTCCATTGTCTTCAAATGTGAGCGTTGGAGTGACGAGCGGCCTGAGCGTAAGCCCATGCAATATTACGGATCCTTACGGGAATGGGCAGAAGGCGATGTGGCGCCAAAAGAACTGAAGTGGAGCCAGTTGCAGCTGAAAGGGCGAAACTAGCGCGCCCCTTTTCGGTTTCACAGTCTTCAAATATCCCCGCCGGAGGCTTCCGACGGTGCCGCCAGCGCAAAACCTAGCGTTTGGCCGCCCGCAGCTCGCGTTCGAGCGCATCCAGAAACCGGGAGCGGTCGGCTTTGGTGAAGCCTTTGCCGCCGCCTTGGCGGAACGGATCGGCGGCGCGCAGGTCGGCCATGAGGTCGCGGGTCGCCAGCACGTTGCCGATGTTGGCCGCCGTGAGGGCCTCGCCGTTGTGTTTGAGCACACGGGCGCCGCTTTCCACACATTTGGCGGCCAGAGGGATGTCACCGGTGATCACCACGTCGCCTGTTTTGGCGCGATCGGCAATCCACATGTCGGCCACATCGGGGCCTTCGGGCACAATCACGTTTTCCACCAGCGGGTTTTGCGACGGGCGCAATCCGCCGTTGGAGACGACGTAGATTTTCACTTTGTGCCGGGTGCCAACGCGTTCGACCTCGGCTTTCACCGGGCAGGCGTCGGCATCCACGTAGATGGCAGTCATAGGTATTGGTCTTTCTTAATCCGCATAAAGCGCTTCAGCGTGGAAGGCGATGTGCTCTTCCATGAAGGTGGAGACAAAGAAGTAGCTGTGATCATAGCCTTTTTGCAGCCGCAGGGTGGCTTCTTGGCGGCGGGCACTGGCCGCTTGAGCCAGGGCTTCGGGCTGGAGCAGGTCAATGAATTGATCGTTGGTACCGGTGTCGACCAGCACGGGGCCATCAAAGCCGTTTTCTTTCATCAGCAGGGTGGCGTCATGTGCGGCCCAGGTGGATTCGTCGGTGCCCAAATAAGCGGTGAGCTGTTTGCGGCCCCACTCCGACGCGGTTGGGTTGGTGATGGGGGCAAAGGCTGACACAGAGCGGAAGCGGCCGGGTAAGGACATGGCCATGGTCAGCGCGCCGTGGCCGCCCATGGAATGGCCCATGATGGATTGACGCGACAGATCGAGCGGGAACTTTTCCTGCAGTAGCGAGGGCAGGTCTTCGGTGATGTAGTCCCACATGTTGTAATGTGGCGTCCACGGCGCTTGGGTGGCGTTCACGTAGAAGCCTGCGCCTTTGCCAAGGTCATACGACGGGTCGTCAGCGATATTGTCGCCACGGGGCGAGGTGTCGGGGAAGACGAGGGCGATGCCTTGCTCCGCCGCCCATTGTTGGGCCCCGGCTTTGACCATGGCGTTTTCATGGGTGCAGGTCAGGCCGGAGAGATACCAGATCACGGGCACGGGGCCCATTTGGGCTTCTTCTGGCAGGAACAGGCCAAAGGTCATCTCACAACGGGTGCTGTGCGAATTGTGGCTGTACACGCCTTGGGTGCCGCCAAAGGCGCGATTTTCTGAGATGATTTCCATGGGAAGGCCTCCTGCCAAAAGGGTCGGCGTCCACGATGTCAGAGTTGGGAGACCCATGCAATCACAACACTGACCGTGGCGATGGAGATCACGGTGGAGAAGAGGATGGCGGCGGAGGCGCGGTGGGGCGCGACACCGTAATGTTGCGCCAGCATGTAGACGTTTCCGGCCACTGGGAGGGCGGCGGCGGCGATCACCACGGAGGCCGAATACGTGTCGATGGGCAGGAGCCACAACACGGCGATAGCGACACACAGCGGGTGCAGGATCAGCTTGGCAAAGGTGAGCCAGAGTGCGACTTCGACCCGTTCGGCAGATTTTCCTGCCAGTGAGGCTCCGATGGCGAAGAGCGCGCCGGGGGTGGCTGCGCCGCCCAGGATGGCGAGGAATTCGTTTAATGGGTCGGGGATTGGGATTTCCAACGCGGACCAGACAAAGCCGAGCGAGATGGCGACAATCATCGGGTTGCGCAGCAGGCCAAGCGACACGGTTTTGAGCACGCCGAGGTGCATGCGCCCGTCGCGGCTTCCGGTGATCAGAATCACGATCAGGCTGGAGAAGACAATCAGGTCCACTGCCAGCACCATCATGACGGGGCCAATGGCCTCAGCGCCCATCAAGAGCGTCAGCATGGGCACGCCAAGGAAGCCGACGTTGCCGATGGTGGCGCATTGGGCTTCGACGGCAGCAGTGGCGATGTCCTGTTTGCGCAACATGGCGACAAGCGTTGCGAGGCCGTAAACGGCGAGGCAGCCCATGAGGTAGCCGCCAATCAGACGCCAGTTGAGCACTTCGGCGAGGCTGAGATTGGCGGAAAAACGAAACAGCATGGCTGAGAGGGCAAAGTAGAAGACAAACTTAGTGAGATAAGCTGTGGCTTCCGCAGAAAAGAAGCGGGTGCGTCCGGCCCAGTAGCCCAGGCCGATGATTGCGAAAAACGGCAGTGTTTTCAGAAAGATTGCCAACATGCGCCAGCCTTAGCAGGTTTGTGGGGCTTGGCAAATCCTCCTTGTGAACAGGTTAACCACCGCCAATCAAAGCGCCTGCGGCAAAGACCAACGCGCCGCCGAGAACAACCTGGAAGGTGGCGCGGCCAAAGGGGGTTTTCATAAAGCGGTTCTGAATCCAGACGATCGCCCAGAGCTCAACAAACACCACAATGATCGCAATGATCGTGGCGGTCCAGAAATCGGTGATCAGATAGGGCAGCGCGTGGCCCAAGCCACCCAGCGTGGTCATGATGCCGGAGGCAAAGCCGCGTTTTACGGGGGAGCCGCGTCCAGAAAGCTCACCGTCGTCGCTGGCGGCCTCGGTAAAGCCCATGGAGATTCCTGCGCCCACTGAAGCGGCGAGACCCACGAGGAAGGTTGTGTGCGTGTCTTGGGTGGCAAAGGCTGTGGCAAAGATTGGCGCGAGGGTGGAGACAGAACCGTCCATGAGGCCAGCGAGGCCGGGCTGCACCCAGGTCAGGATGAACTGGCGGTTGGCTTTGTCGTTTTCCTCATCCCGTGCGGCGGGGTCGAGGTGCTTTTCCGCCATCTCAACAGCGGTGTTCTGATGGCCAGCCTCGGCAGCGGCCAGATCTCCCAACAGCTTGCGGGTGTCGGCGTTGCTGACCTGCTTCATGGCGTTGAGGTAAAAGCGTTCCGCGTCCTGCTCCATGCCGGCAGCCTGAGCGCGGATGGCCTCAAGCGACAGGTTGGCGGTCAGCCAAAGAGGCGCGCGGGTGTGAAATCCGGCGACGTGTTCGCGGCGGATCAAGGGGATGGTGTCACCAAAGCGGGTACGGTGTTGGCTGATCAAGGCTTGGCGGTGTGTGTCTTCCTCTGCAGCCATATCGTCAAACACGGCAGCGGAGGCCGGGTAATCAGCGCGCAGGTGTTGGGCAAAGCTGCGGTAGATGCGGGCGTCATCTTCTTCAGACGCGATGGCCAGCGCTAGAATGTCCTGTTCGCTGAGATCTTTGAGGCGTTTGCGAGAAGGCAGAAAGCGCATGATCAACTCCAGTTTAGAATAATTCTAAATATGCATACTGTTTTGTGAGGCGCAAGCGCTTGCCGCAACGGAAGTGGGCAGTGTATTGTACCCATCACACTCACCGGGAGGCCGGACAAGCCTATGAGAGATCTATGACGGACACTGTGGCGATCCTGAAAAAGGGGCGCAAGTTTGCACAGGTGGTGGACAGTGCGCGGGCATTGTTCATGTCGCATGGCTTTGAAAGCGTGAGCATGGATGTGATTGCACAGAAGGCCGGGGTCTCCAAGGCGACATTGTACAATTACTTTCCAGACAAACGGATGCTGTTTGCAGAAGTGGCGCGGCGGGAGTGTACGTTGCAGGCTGAGGGGCTTGAGGCGCAAGTGGATCTGGAGCGGCCGGTGCCTGAGGTTTTGGGCATTGTAGGGCGGGGGTTGATGGACATCATCCTGTCGGAATTTGGGCGCAATATGTTTCGGGTCTGTGTGTCCGAAGGTGAGCGATTTCCCGACATTGGGCGGCAGTTTTATGAGACCGGGCCGGGGATTTTGAAAACCCGCCTGATTGAGTTTTTTGTCATGGCCGAAGAACGCGGCGAGCTGGAGGTGGACGATTTTGCCCTGGCGGCGGATCAATTTGCCGAGCTGTGCAAGGCGGGGCTGTTCTTGCGGCAAGTGACCGGCGTGCAGACCGAGTTTGCGCAGGGCGAGATTGACTATGTGGTGGATGGCGCGGTGACGACGTTCATGGCGCGGTACGGGGTGCGCCACTAAGTCAGGTCACAGCGAACTGTCCCATCATGCCGCAATCCTCATGTTCGAGGATGTGGCAGTGGTACATGTATGGCGTGTCTTCCGGCGCCTCATAGTCAAATTTGACAAGCACTTCGGACGCGCCGTTTTCAACATGCACCATGTCTTTCCATCCCGCGGCATACGCAGGGGGCGGGGCGTCGTTTTGCGTTAGGATGCGGAACGAGCAGCCGTGGATGTGGAAGGGGTGCAGTTGGTCGTCCACCGTGATGCGCCAGATTTCTGTGTCGCCCTTGCGCACGGTTTCGTCGATGCGGTCCATGTTCATGGGCTGGCCGTTGATCGCCATCGCGCCGCCGCCACAGACATTGCCCCAGTTGGCGGCCAGTGCGGCGAGGTCGGCGCCGGTGTCCATTTCCAAGGAAAAATCACGAGTGACAGTGGCCTGGTTGCGATCAGGTGGCGACAGATTGGCGAGCTGGCTGGGCAAGGCGCCGTCAAACCCCTTGTCGGCTGTGCGTGTCAGGGTGAGGGCGGTTGCAGTTGAGTTACCGCCACCAAACAACCCGCCGAGGAAATTGAACAGGCCTTCTTCTGGCTCCATGCCAACCAAAAGGCTGTTGCTCTCCGCTGTGCGTAGGTCAACGAGCATCTCATAGCGTTCCCCGGGGGACATGAGGATGCTGTCGGTCTCAATAGTCCGCGCCAGAAATCCGCCGTCCGAGGCGATGACGCGCATGGGGCCGGTTTGCATGGAGAGTGTGAGGAATTGGGCGTTGCAGGCATTGAGAATGCGCAGGCGCACGAGGCCAGTGGGCACGGTTTGTGCAACCGGTGCGATGGAGCCGTTGACCACCAGCGTGTCGCCGATAAAACCGTCCTCAAAGACCGCGCCGCTAACGTCATAGGTGAGCGTGCCATCGGCGGCGAACATCTTGTCCTGTAGCACCAATGTGAAGTCATCCACGCCATAGGTTTTCGGCAGGTCCGCGGAGAGGCTGGCGTCATCTTCGACCAGCATCACACCTGCGAGGCCCTTGTAAGTCTGTTGCGCGGTCTTACCGTGGGTGTGGGAATGAAACCAGTTCATCGAGGCGTGTTGGACAATGGGCACATCCGGAGCCCAAGTGTCGCCCGGCGCGATTTCTTGATGCGGGCCGCCATCTACGTCGCCGGGAATATGCAGGCCGTGCCAGTGCAACGTGGTGACATCGTGCAGTCTGTTTTGCACGTCAAACGGTAGGGTTTGGCCCTGTTTCACGCGCAGGACAGGGCCGAGGTAGCTGTTGTTGATACCGTAGGTTGGGCTTGCCGCCGCGTTGCCAAAATCGTGGGTGGCCGCGGCCAGTGTCAGCGGCAGGCGGCCTTCTATGCCTGCGGTGAGGTCGGTCATGGGGATCAATGGCAGCTGACGCAGCGAGGATTGCGCGAAGCTTGTTCCAGCCCCGGCAAGCAAGGCGGTTGCTCCAGAGGTTTTGAGAAAGTCGCGGCGGTTCATTGAACTCTCCATCAATCATCAACTATGGTTGATAAATGAAAATGGAAAGATCGTTTGTCAATCATGATTGATAAAAAAGATGACCGCTTCCTTGCCGACAATATCAAGGGGCTGATGATGACCGTGCTGGGGCGGTGGAATGCGCAGATGGATCAGGCGCGTGAAACGACGGAGTTTGCCGCCATTCGCGAGTCCGACATGCGGGTGTTCGGGCAGTTGCGGGGGCGGACGTTGAAACTGTCAGCGCTGCATCGCGAGTTGGGCATGTCTCGACAGGCGGCGCAGCAGGCGGTGGCGCGGTTGGTGGAACACGGCGTGTTGCAGGTGACGCTTGCCAAGGACAGCAAGCGGGACAAGGTTGTGTCTGTGACCGAAACCGGTCAGGAACTGCGCAGCTTGGCGGCGCGGCAAATCCGGGACATCGAGGCACAAAGCGTAGAGGCCATCGGGGTGGAAAACACAGCGGTGTTGCGCGATTTGCTTAGGCAGCTTGGGCGGCAGGAAAACGGTAGGTAGGCTACTCTCCTCGTAGCGCTTGGGCGAGATCGGCGTTTTCCAGCACGTAGTTGCCAAAGCTCGGCCGCCAGACAAGGCCGCGATCGCGCAGCACGTCCAGTGCCTTTTGCACGCCGCCCTTGGAGTAGGCTTTTCGGTCCGGACCGGCGAGGGCTTGCCGGGTGGCGTCAGTATAAGGCGAAAACTGGATGCCTTCGGTGGCCATTTTGCGCAGCAATGCTTGTTGCAGCTTGGTGAGCGTGCTGATTTCTGCCAGCAGGGCCTCGCGCATCTGGTGTTTCTTGCGCAATGCGATGGTGCGCAAGGCCTCGTCGCCAGCGGTGGGCTCCAGGATCAAGTCGCGCAGGCAATCGGTGAGGATTTCCGGACGGCGGCCGAGGTCGTCAAACACCGCGTCCACGGTGGCGGCGGTGAGTTGCGCGTCTGGTGCGAGGCGAGTGTTGATGCGATGCGTGAGCGCGGTGCTGTAGCTGCTGCCCAATGTTGGGAAGTCGCGCACGCGGGCGCCAAAGAACGGAGCTTGCTGGTCGTGGATCAGCGCGGCGAGCTTGTCACGGTGGGAGCCGGTCATCACCAGATAGAGCCGGTTGGGCAGGCCGGATTGGTTCACCGCGTCGCGGGCGGCTTTGAGGGCAAACATGGCGTTTTTGCCCGCCTCGGCGGCGAGGCTTTGCTGGGCTTCGTCGATGATCAGGACCACGTCTTTTTGCGTGGCCTCACACAGCAAGAGCAGAGCATCGGGAATGGTGCCTTCCCACTGGCCAGCGGATTTTAGGTTCACGCTAAAGCCCAGCGCGCCGACGGAGGTGAAGGGCACGTTGCGGTGTAATTTGGCGATCAGGCTGTCGTTGTCCTTGAGCGCATTGGCGAGGCAGGCGGTGATCAGTTTGGCCGGATCAGAGCTGCGGTCGGCCCAGAGGTCCACGTAGAGCACGCATTTGCCTTGCTGCTCCAGAAGCGGGGCGAGGTCGCGGCGCAAGAAGGTGCTTTTGCCGGTGCGCCGTGGGGCGGCAAGGAACAGCCCAGCGCTTTCGCCCACCAAAGGATCGGGGTTTAGCAGGCTGGCGACTTGCTCCGCCTCAAACGGGCGCGGGATGTGGTGGTCGGTGGTCATGGGTGTCCTGCGGTAATTGACTTGGCGGTAGGGTAATCTGATGTGGAGTACTTTGGAATACCCTTTGTGTTGAGGGTGTCAATGACGGAAATGTGACCGCGCTAGAGGGAATAGAGTTTGGTTGCGTTGCAGCGTACGCTAGGGGGCCGGAGATTGGGGTTACTCATTCAGGCCATCAAAAGTCCGTGTTGGGCTAAGTCAGAAAAAATCGCCGCGCATAACCCACCCCTTGGGCGTTTGAAAAAGATAGAGTGATCCGGAATCTAAGTAGTTAAATTTTCCTTTGTCAGAAGAGTAGATTTGAAAAGCGAACGTGGCTTCGTCCGGCCAATCGGGGCTTTGTATCCAATCTGGCCACCCTCCGATCTTGATCGGAAGGGTTGTGCGTGCGTGTTCATAGGCAGGCGACAGGTGCGGACTTTTGCAGAACCAGTCGTCGTCCTTCGCGCAGGCAATGTCATAAGATACGTGGTCTACCATGTCCTCCCATGTTGGCTGCTCTGCCAAGGGTGATTGCCAGAAAACTGGAAAGGTTGGAAAGGGTGAAGCTGAACCCGAAGCGGCGGAAATTGGGCACAGACCTTCCAGCGAATTGTAGGTTCGCAGACAAAAGCCTGTTCCGTTTTTAGCGTCGAACAGGCCGTCCGCGTTAGGATCGATCCAAAGTGTGACCAACGCGGTGTCCTTTAGCGCCGTTGGCACGTGGGGTAAGCTGTTCGTCCTGATTTGCAGAAAGGGCACCATTTGGGTGCCGCTCTCGGCGCATACCGGCAGGGTTTCGTCGGGCAAGGACCAGAGATTTCCGCCCCACCAGTTGTCGGGAGCGTTATTTGGTGGCGGACGCTGGCCACCGAGTTGGCCAAAAACGGCAGGTCTGATTGCTTTGTCGAGTTGTTCTCTTGCGACCTGGAAATCTTTGGCTGTTGGTGTACGTTTTGCCGTCTGGTCCCCGGAACGGAACAGGCGTTTTGTAAGCTTTGAAAACATAAGGCAACGAAAGTAACTTTTGGCCAAGAGTTAGAAAAAAGGCGCGCCACGGAGGCGCGCCTTTTCTGATTTAAACACTGTGGTCGATCAAAATTCAACCACTGCGCGAATGGACTTGCCTTCGTGCATCAGATCAAAGCCGTGGTTGATCTCATCAAGGCTGAGCTTGTGGGTGATCATGGAATCGATCTCGATTTTGCCGTCCATGTACCAATCGACAAATTTGGGCACGTCGGTGCGGCCTTTGGCGCCGCCGAAGGCTGTGCCTTTCCAGACGCGGCCGGTCACAAGCTGGAACGGGCGGGTGGAGATTTCGGCACCGGCAGGCGCCACGCCGATGATCACAGACACGCCCCAACCGCGGTGGGAGCATTCCAGCGCGTCGCGCATGACGTTGACGTTGCCGGTGGCGTCAAAGGAGTAATCCACGCCGCCAAACTGGTCTTTCTCGGTTTTGGTGATCTCGACAATCGCATCCACAACGGATTGGTCGCCCAGTTTTGAGGGGTTCACAAAGTGGGTCATGCCAAATTTCTTGGCCATCTCAGCTTTGTCGTCATTGAGATCCACACCGATGATGGTGTCGGCACCGGCCATGCGCAGTCCTTGGATCACGTTGAGGCCAATGCCGCCGAGGCCAAAGACAGCGGCAGACGAACCGATCTCCACGCCAGCGGTGTTGATCACCGCGCCAATGCCGGTGGTGACGCCGCAGCCGATGTAGCAGATTTTGTCAAAGGGGGCGTCTTCGCGCACCTTCGCCAGCGCAATTTCCGGCATCACGGTGTGGTTGGCGAAGGTGGAGCAGCCCATGTAGTGGTAGATGGGCGTGCCATCGAGCATGGAGAAGCGCGTGGTGCCGTCTGGCAGCAGACCCTGACCTTGGGTGCCACGGATGGCGGTGCAGAGGTTGGTTTTGCCCGACAGGCAGGAATGACATTCGCGGCATTCCGGGGTGTAGAGCGGGATCACGTGATCGCCGGGCTTCAGCGTGGTGACGCCTTCGCCGCATTCCACCACCACACCGGCGCCTTCATGGCCCAAAATGGACGGGAACAGACCCTCCGGGTCGGCGCCGGAGCGGGTGAATTCATCGGTGTGACATAGGCCGGTGGCCTTGATTTCAATGAGAACTTCGCCTGCCTTGGGGCCTTCGAGGTTCACATCCATGATTTCCAGTGGCTTGCCGGCTTCCAAAGCGACGGCGGCTTTCGTGCGCATCATTTTGCCTATCCTCCCAGTTTGTTTTGGAGCGTGGTTGAAACGCTCTATCATTGCAACCTTATTGGGAACATAGCGAAAGCCCCTCGTGGTTGGCACGGCGGGGACGAAGCAAATTTGTATATTTGCGACAAGGAGTAAGATTATGCGGTTTGTGGTTTTGGCAGCGGCGGGCTTTGTAGGGCTGGCGGCTTTGACAGCGTGTAAAGGGGAAGATGTGGCGGAAGCAAAAGGCAGCACCACCTGTGATCCGGCGACGTTTGAGTTCCTCGTGGGGCAGGACAAAAGCGCGCTTGAGGGCGTGACTGTGCCGGAGATGGTGCGCGTGATGGCGGAAAATTCGCCAGCGACCATGGATTTCCACGAGAACCGTCTGAACGTGGTGCATGATGCGGACGGCAAGATTTTGCAGGTGACCTGCGGCTGATACTGCGAACTGATGGCCCTCCGATGAGGAGGGCCGTCATGCGCCTTAGTCTTTTTTCAGGCGGTAGTTTTTGTGGCAGGCTTTGCAAGCGCCACCAACCCCGCCCAGTGTGCTGGCCAATGCTGCGCGGTCTTT
Source organism: Shimia sp. (assembly GCF_049116215.1). Classification (GTDB taxonomy): domain Bacteria; phylum Pseudomonadota; class Alphaproteobacteria; order Rhodobacterales; family Rhodobacteraceae; genus Shimia. Next base: position 21,310 of record NZ_JAGDZB010000006.1, read on the forward strand.
GAAATCCAGCGCTTTTGCAGCGGCGGTGAGTTTGTCGGATTTTGCGGAGAAGTCTGCCCAGTTCTCCCAAATGGCAGGCAGGGCCTCTGATTTTGGATCGGTGGCCGGATTCTCAAACAGCGCGTTGATTTTACCGGATTGCATCACAATGGTGTCTCGGGCCATGCGGGCTTTGGCTTGATGCAGGGGGATGTCCTGCTTTGCCATGCTGACCAGGGTTTTGAAGGCGGCGCCAATTTTCTCCATCGCCATCATGCGGGCCATGACCTCGGGGTCTTTCACACCGTTGTGGGCGTGGGCTGAAGTGGTGATCAACAAAGCGGCGGCGATCAGGATGGGACGGCGCATTTTGGCTCCTTTGGTTGGCTGCCCCTATGCAGCCCATGGCGTGGCTGGGAATCAAGTGAAAAATGTGAGAACATAAAGGGAACAAACATCACGATTCTGTTCCGTGTGCTGCTTATGCCAAACCGTCGCATTCTTTCCCTGTGGTTCCCGCGTTTGGGGGCCGAGCGCCTGATCCGTATGGAGCGGGGCACCTTTGATGCGCCTTTGGCGGTGCTGCGGGACACGGGGCAGATGCAGGTGATTTGCTCGCTGTCCGAGCAGGCGGAGCGGGAAGGGCTGGCGTTGGGGCAACCGCTCAGAGATGCGCAGGCGATGTGTCCACATCTGATCACCCGGCTGCGGAATGTGCATGCAGAACAGGGCTTTATGAAGGTGCTGACGCGCTGGGCGGGGAAGTATTCACCCTGGGTGGCGGCGACAGAAGAGGATGCGCTGGTGCTGGATGTGACCGGCAGTACACATTTGTTTGGCGGCGAAGAGGGCGTGCTGGACCGGGTGGCGGAGGACTGTGTCGATTTGCAGCTGACGGTGCGGGCCGGGCTGGCGGATACGCTGGGTGCGGCCTGGGCTTTGGCGCGGTTTGGGACGCAGCCGGGGCCGCAGTTTGACACTGTGGCGCATCGCAGCGGCGATGACATTGATCAGGAGGCCCCGGCGACGCGATCGCGGGCGGTGAAACGGCGGCATTGGACCCGGGGCGGGGCGGCCCCGCCAGCGGCAGGCGGTAAGGTGGACGTGGGGCGGATTGCGCCACCGGGACAGACGCGCGGGGCGCTGGCGGCGCTGCCGGTGGCGGCGTTGCGACTGGATGGGAGCACGCAGGCGGAGCTGGCGCGGTTGGGATTGCGGCGGATTGGCGATTTGACGGGACAGCCGCGGGCGGGGCTGGCGCGGCGGTTTGGCAAAGGGCTGGTGCTGCGTCTGGATCAGGCGCTGGGCGCGGTGCCGGAGCCGGTAAACCCGGCGCCGCCGGAGACGTTTTATGCGGTGCGCATGAGCCTGCCGGACCCGATTGGGCTGGAAGAGGATGTGGCGGCGGCGGTGGACAAGGTGCTGGGGCCGCTGTGTGAACGGCTGAAGAAAAAGTCTAAAGGCCTCCGCGTGGTGCGCTTGCAGGTGTTTCGCACCGATCAGACCATGCAAAGCGTGGAGGTGGGGCTGGCGCGGGCCACCAATGATCCGGAGCGGGTGCGGCCCTTGTTGCGTATGAAGCTGACCGACATCGATGCGGGGTTTGGCATTGATATGCTGCGGCTGGAGGCGGTGCGGGTGGAGACGCTGCATATGCGCCACACGGCGGGACACCTAGAGGCGCGGCAGGCGGCGGACAGGCGGCTCAATCAGGGCCAGGCGCTGGAGGATCTGATTGGCCGGATTGGCGCGCGGGTGGGGCTGGAACAGATCACCCGGCGGCATCCGGCGTCGAGCCATATTCCGGAGAAAACCGCGCAGGTGTTGCACGCCGCCTGGTCAGATCCCTGGGAGCAGGCCTGGCCGGAGAGCGTGTTGAAGCGGCCCTTGTTGTTGTGGCGGCCAGAGCCGGTGCATGCGCCGGAGGTGCCGCGCTTGCCTGAGGTGTTTCGCTGGCGCGGGCGGGATATGGCGGTGGCGGATGCGCGCGGGCCGGAGCGGATTGCGCCGGAGTGGTGGCTGGATGAGCCGGAGTGGCGCAGCGGGGTGCGCGATTACTGGCGGGTGACCTGCAAGAATGGCGAGCGGCTGTGGCTGTATTTTGCGCATGGCGGGCAGATGTCAGCGGGCTGGTTCTGTCAGGGCAGCTTTGCGTGAGTTCTATGTATCCCACAAAAGAAAACCGCCCCAGAAGGGGCGGCTCTAGCGGGTATTTTGAAAAGTGCCCCTCGGCGGCGCAGACTGGGTGGGGGCAATAGTGCCGCGCCGCCGAAGGTAGCGTTTCGTTTTCGCTATGAGGGTAAGATGCAGGCCAGATGCGGCGACAAAAGGAAGGCACCGCGACCTTTTGCAGAAAATTCTGTGACCAAAAAGGGGCATGGTTAACGGCAAGGCGGGATGTGTGGGGCTTGATTTTGACGTCAATTGGCGCGAGGCTGAGGCTATGAATGCCCAACCTCCCAGCAGATTGCACCCGCCCCAGAAGCCGCCTGAGCAGGTGGCGTTCCATCGCACCGAACTGTCGGTCATTTTGGGGCTTTATGGGCGCATGGTGGCGGCTGGAGAGTGGCGCGACTACGGGATTTCAGCTTTGCGCGAAGTGGCGGTGTTTTCGGTGTTCCGGCGGGCAGCGGAAAACCCGCTGTACCGGATCGAGAAGCGCCCCAAGCTGCGCAACAAGCAGGGGCTTTATGCGGTGATTGGCATGGACGGGCAGGTGCTTAAGCGCGGGCATGATTTAAAAACCGTGTTGCGGGTGCTGGAGCGTAAGTTGATCCGCGCGGTGGAGTGAGCGGGCAGGCATGTGCCAGAATACAGAATTTCGCACGGCGACGTTGGAGGAGATGTCCATCATTCTGAAGTGGGCTGCCGAGGAAGGCTGGAACCCTGGGCTAGAAGATGCGGCAGCGTTTTGGCAGGCGGACCCAGAGGGGTTCTTTGTGGCCGCTGTGGATGGGGAACTGGCGGCGGCGATTTCAGTTGTAAACCACACCGCGAATTTTGCCTTTCTTGGGTTGTATATCGCGCGTCCTGCGTTTCGCGGGCAGGGCATTGGCTTTGGGCTGTGGCACCATGCGCTTAGACATGCTGGTGCGCGGGTGGTCGGTTTGGACGGTGTGCCGGATCAGCAGGACAATTATGCGACTTCAGGGTTTGAGCTATTCAGCGCCACAACCCGGTTTACGGGCGAGGTGGCCGCGCGGAAGAGTGACCGCGTCCGAAAGGCGGCGCCGGAAGATGTCGCCGCATTGATTGACCTAGAAGCGGCGGCGTCGGGTGTGCGCAAGCCAGCGTATCTTGCTGAGTGGTTTGCACCAGTGGAGAGCCGTCAGTCTTGGGTCATGCAGCGCACGGATGGAATTGCAGGGTTTTGCACGGCGCGGCGCTGTCGTGAGGGTGTCAAGATTGGCCCGCTTTGGGCGCAGAGGGAAGAGGACGCACAGGCGTTGATGGCGCATGTGGCGGCGCAGGTGGGTGGTCCGGTGACATTGGATGTACCGGACACATCAGCGCCGTTGAAGGCGCTGTGTCAGGCGTTGGACCTGACGCCCGGGTTTGCCACAGCGCGGATGTATCGCGGCACGCCGGTGCCGGTTGGCGACGCGTCAGGCGGGTATTTTGCTGTTAGCACATTGGAGCTGGGCTGACGCCGCGCTTAGGAAGGGGCCAGCCCCTTCTTGGCATTGCCAATTCATCCCCGGGATATTTGGGGACTGAGAATGCGGTTTTAGGTAGCCGAGATGTGGTTGGCCATCACGCAGAGCAATTCAAACATCACCGAGACGCCAAGAAAGGCGGTGCCGCCGGAGCTGTCAAACGGCGGGGAGACCTCGACCACGTCGGCGCCGATGATGTTGAGTCCGTCCAGGTGGCGCACCACTTCCAGGGCTTGGAAGCTGTTGGGGCCGCCCACTTCGGGCGTGCCGGTGCCCGGCGCAAAGGTGGGGTCCACAAAGTCGATGTCATAGCTGACATAGGTTGGCGCAGTGCCGACGATTTCACGGGCCTCGGCCATGACGTCTTCAAGTCCTCTCGCGAAAAACTCTTCGATGCGGATCACGCGGATGCCGACGGATTTGGCAAAATCCGTGTCCTCGTCATCGTAGGTGCTGCCGCGGATGCCAATTTGAACGACACGTTTGGGGTCAAGCAGGCTTTCTTCGACCGCGCGGCGAAAGGGGGTGCCGTGGGTGTACATCGTGCCACCAAAATAGCTGTGGTAGAGGTCTGTGTGGCTGTCAAAATGAACCATGCCCACTGGGCTGTCTTTCGCGAGGGAGCGCAGGATCGGCAAAGATGTGAGATGGTCGCCGCCTGCAGTGAGGGGCGTGATGCCTTGGGCGCATACGTCGTCATAGAAGGCGGTGATGCGTTCCATGCTGTCGTGGATGTCAGCGGGGTTGGGGCCGACGTCGCCAAGGTCGGCGCAGTTGATCAGATCAAAGGGGCGCACGCCGGTGGCGCCGTTTTGGGCGCGGATCATGGTGGAGGCGTCGCGCAGCTGTCGCGGGCCGTGGCGCGGGCCGGGGCGGTTGGTGGTGCCGCTGTCCCAAGGCACGCCGATCAGGCCGACATCCACATCGGCGATGCGGTCATGGTCCAGATCCATAACAGGCAGGCGCATGAAAGAGGGCACGCCGGCAAAGCGGGGCAAGTCCATGCCAGAAACAGGTTGGAAGAAACCGCTGCTCATGTGGAGGCTCCTAAGATGGGGCGTTTGTGTGAGGTGACCGACCCGTCGCCTTGGGCCTGAATGCGGGCGATGGCTGCATCAATAGGCTCATACGCCACGGCCATGTGGTGGGCATTGGCGTGGATCATCGTATTGGCATCGGTGACCATGGCGACATGGCCTTTCCAAAACAGCAGGTCGCCGCGTTGATAAGGGCCGGTTGCCTCGGGAAAGGCGGCCTCCTGCAGGTCGCTGTCGCCGGGGCAGGGGGTGTTACAGGCGAGGAGGGCCGCTTGCACAAGGCCGGAGCAGTCGATGCCAAAGGAGGAGTTGCCGCCCCAGAGGTAAGGCGATCCGATCAGGCGTTCGGCCACTGTGGCGGCGTCGCTTTCTGTGTGATCGATGGGCGCGAGATGCTGGCTGGGCACATAGAGATCGCGGGTGATCTGGCCGCCGTCCCAGGCGATGCGGGCCCAGTTGTCCTCTTCCGAGAGCACCACAAGGCGGGTGCCAAAGGAGAGCGGGGTCACATGGCCTATGGTTTTCAGGCCCGGTGTGGTTTTGGCGTAGCTGCGGGCGGCGGCAATGCTGTGGGTGGGCGTCTGTTTCGGGTGGCTGAGCAGGTCGCCAATGTCGACCCAGCCGACGTAGCCGTCTTTCTCTGTATATCCAAAGGCCATGCCGTTTTCTGTGTGCACCACGTTCACAACTTCGCCGCGCAGGAGCTGCCGTTCGCGACTGCCTTGCGGGCCGGACAGCAGGTCAGTGACCACCATGGCAACGCGGTAGGGTGTGGGCTCAACAAAACGATCAGCGGTGACCTGGCCGCGTAGGAAGGCGGCGGCGACTTTGCCGGTGCTGGGGGTCAGGCGCTTATCCATCAGAGTGAAAGCACCTCCGGCAGGGCGGCGAGGATGGCGCGGGCGCCCATGCCAACGCCGCCTTTAGGGCGGGCGGGCGAGGGGGTTGGGTTCCAGCCGTAGATGTCAAAATGGGCGTAGCGTTGGTCTTTGGCAAAGCGGCGCAGGAAAAGCGCGGCGGTGATGGAGCCTGCAAAGCCGCCGGATGGGGCGTTGTCCAGATCGGCAATGCCGGGTTCGATCATCTTCTCATAGGGTTCCCAGAACGGCATGCGCCAGACCGGGTCAGCGACGGAAGTAGCGGCAGATTCGAGGGCGGAGACAAAGCCTGCATCATCGGTGTAGTAGGGCGACAGGTCGGGGCCGACGGCGACACGGGCGGCGCCGGTGAGGGTCGCCATGGAGAGGATCATGTCGGGGTTGTCTTCTGAGCCCAGGGCCAATGCGTCGGCGAGAACCAGGCGGCCCTCGGCGTCGGTGTTGTTGATTTCCACGGTGAGGCCATTGCGGGCGGTGAGGATGTCGCCGGGGCGGAAACTGTCACCAGACACGGCGTTTTCGACAGCCGGGATCAGGACACGCAGTTGCAGGGGCAGATTGAGCGCCATGATCATTTGGGCGAGGCCCAGCACAGTGGCGGAGCCGCCCATGTCTTTCTTCATCAGCGCCATGGAGCCGCCGGGTTTGAGGTTCAACCCGCCGGTGTCAAAGCAGACGCCTTTGCCAACCAGTGTCAGCGAGGGGCCTTCGCTGCCCCAACGCATGTCGATCAGGCGCGGCGCGCGGTGCTCTGCTGCGGCACGGCCCACCGCGTGGATCATCGGGAAGTTTTGTTCCAACAGCGCGGCGCCTTTGGTCACGGTGCAGATCGCGCCGTAGTTCAAGGCCAAGGCACGGGTGGCGTCTTCGAGCTCTTGCGGGCCCATGTCCGAAGCTGGCGTGTTGATCAGATCGCGGGTGAGCGCCTCACCTGCGGCAATGGCCTCGACTTTGGTGGCATCCACGCCGAGTGGGCAGATCAGTTGCGCGGTGGCACCAGAGGATTTGGCATAGCGGTCAAAGGTATATTGCGCGAGCAGCCAGCCGAGGGCCTCGGTTTCCAGATCACCCGCGGGCAGGGTGCCAACCAGCGCGTAGGTGCCTGCGGGGAGCGTCGCGGCGGCGGCGGCCAGAGCAAAGCGGCCACGGGCGCGGGTTTGCGGCGTGCCAAAGCCTGCGACAGCCATAACGGGCGTGCCGGAGGCATCCGGGATCAGGATGGATTTGCCAATTGCGGGCTTGAACCCAGTGGCGGTCAGGAAGGTGCGGGCGGATTGGTTTTGCGCGTCGCGCCAGGCCTCATAGCTGTCGCTGTCCACCACATGTAGAGGGATGGACGGGTCGCCTTCGGCGGAAGCAAATGTGAGGGACATGGCGCACCTTTCTGACCGGTCATAAGCTGTTTGACCTCCAGCCTAACGGTTGGTGCGCCCCCTGCAAGCGGATTGGCGCACCGATCAGATGTAGGTGCGCTTTAGATCCCAGATTTCACGTAGTGCGCCCTCGCCAACGCGGATCAGGCGGGCATGGGTGGCCGACAGGGCCACGCGATCCCCGCGATCGCAGCAGGACACCACATCGCCGGCAACCTGCGACAGCGCAGTCATGCAGAGGCGACCTGCGATCAGCTCAACCAGAGACATGGTGTCCGCCAGTTCCGCCAGATTGTCAGCGTTCAGATGATGCTCACCCATCGCCAGATGATCGGTCAGAGATTTGACCAATCCCAGAAAGGTCTCTTCGGCCTCATCCGGATTCATTCGTATAAAGACGCGGGCCAATTCGTCCTGATCGACGACGGCCTGTTCGCTCATTATTAGCTTTGCCACTTGTGACATGTCTCACCCTAAGTTTTGTCCGTTTCACCCAAACGGTTGTTCACATCATTGGCGGGCAAACCTTCTCAAATGGTTTCCGGGGCGGCCCAAAATCCTTAGAATTACAGCTAAATAGCGTTCAATTGCGGATGGTTAAAGTGGTCCGGGGCACGCGAGGTCCAAAGTGTTCCAAGTGACGGTTGTGCCAAGCAGGCGTTGTTTTGAAGGGGTTTTGTCGGAAGTCGCGCCCGAGCGCGCGTGCCTTGAAAGCAAAAACGCCGCAGCGGTGAGAACGCTGCGACGCATTGGTTTGCAGTTTAAGAAATTCCGGTGGTTTCTTAATTTGTTAGCGCAGGATCATTTCTGAAGGCCATTGGATTTTGTGCGACAACTCAACCTCAAAGCGCTTACCTGCTGGCAGGGTGTGTTCCCACATCAGAATGCCACGCTGGTCCTCAAAGTTGGTTTCTGTGGGCGATGGAGAAGCCTGGTGGGAGATCACCAAGTCTTCCTGTTCGCTATATGGCACGCGGCCCAGCAGGCGCAGGTCCCAAGCTTTGTTGGTCAGGTTCTCGGCGGTCAAGACGCGGGTTTCGCTTTGCTCGTTGCGGCTGGTGAGCACACCTTTGTCACCGGTGATTTTGTTGGTGATTGTGTCGGTGAGACGCAGACCGTTGATCGGACCAAAGGAGAAGTCGATGTCGTCGCCTTCGGCAATCAAGGGCATCTCCTGTTGGCCAATGTAGGTGCCGTTGAGGTAGAAGTTGGCCTGCGGGCTGGGCAAGATCAACTCGCCAGCATCGTTGGTGGCCTTGGCCATCAGGAAGGCGGTTTCATCGCGCATGGGGTTGGCAAAGGCGTAAGTGTCCGGTGACAAGTCGAGTGTGCCCAGCGCGAGGTGCAGAGCGTCAGACGCGGAGGAAACCGAAACCGGTGTTGGATAGACATAGGTGGCGTTGATGCCGTCGCCAAAGCTGTAGGCCGCTGCATCTTCGACAACGGCGAGCTCCATTTGCGGGGCTGCCGCGCTCATGTCCAATTCGGCAAAACGCCCGGACGCGGGCTTTTGCATCAGCTGTTGTTTTTCCTCGATGTGGCGGCGCCACGGGTACAGTCCGCTTGGATCAGATTGCGCATCAGGGCGGCTGGTGGACAGTGTGAGGGCAACATCGGTCCAATCCTCATCAGTGAACTGGCTCACAAACGCCCCACGTTCAATGCTCAGTTGCGGCGTGTCGCTGGTGTTGAGGTGCACATCATAGGCCGGAACCCAGCGGGCGAACTGTGTGAGATGGGTGAGCGTGAGGGTGCCTTCGGTGGCGGCGTCTGCGGAAATTGAGATCGCCAGCATGGCGTTGTCGCTTTCTGTCGGGGTCAGCGCCTCGACCAATTGGCGGGCGTCCTCCAGCGGTTGGCGAAGCTCTTCGAGTTGCTTTTCATACTGGCGCGCGTCACGCTCCGCCGTGGCAATGTCGCGATGCGCAGCGAGGGTCTCGCGCCCAACCAGAGCCATGGTTTCTTTGAGCACATCAGGAGGGGCAGCGGTTTCTGTGGGACCTTGCAAGGTGGACAGATAGGCGAGGCGGGCGCGGGCGACCTCTGCGGTCATCATCACGTCGGCGTGGCTGTCGCTGGCCGCTTGCCAGTCGTTTTCGACGAGTTCGAGTTCGGATTTTGCCGCGGCAAGTTCGGGGCTGTCGTCCTGTTGATGCGGGTACACCCGCTCGTGGCGCACAGTCACGGCGCCAAGTTTGGCGCCGTCCAAAGCCACGCGGACCGACATCGGGTCGAGGCTTTCCGGCAGGTTGGTGATCAGCAGATCGTGGCGGCCTGCCGAGGCGGAAAATGGCACGGCGCGGGTGAGGGTGGCGCCTTCGGAATAGAGCGTGGCCGCGGTGACCGGGGCGTTGAGGCGGATGTCATCGGCCCAAAGCGGTGTGGCCAATGGAAAAAGAGCTGTGGCAAAAATCGCGTGTTTCATCAATCACCTGTGTGTTGTTTGTGGCGAGACGATCACGGACGGGCGAAGGTGGCAAGTCAGCTTTGCGTTTGCCGGTCTGATCGGCGGGAGCGCACCTATGGGACGGGTTTAAGCCAGGGGATCAATTAGCACCAGGTCATCAGCTGTGAATGCGACATCGCTTCGAATGGTCATGGTGGCGGAGGCTGGCAACGATGTGTCCGTTTCCGAAAGCTGGAAAGTCAGAGTGGTGACAAAGGTGCCGTCAATCTCTTCCTGCTCAAAGGACATATCGATGGATTGACCCTCCGGCGCTGCGGATCTGTCCAGTTCGATGGCCAGAGTGTCTTCCGCTGGGTCAAAGTCCCGCACCGTCAAGAGACCCGTTTCCAGGACATCGGCTCCGAAAGCGGAGCCGGGGGTGCCCTCCGCATGCAGCGTGATGTGGAAGCAGTCTGCCCCTTCGCCGCCAAAAAGCGAGGCACTGCCAAACGCGGGATAGCTATGGCCAATCACGGCGTTCGCTACGATGGTGTCGTTGCCTTCGCCGCCGTCATAGACCGCCGTGTCACTGCCCCAATAGGCAGAACGATCGGAGACATAGTCAGCTGTGATGTGGTCGTCGCCTACTTCGCCGTAGAGGTAGAAAGAATCGTCGCCATAAAGCGTGTCGTTGCCTTCGCCGCCCAGAACCGTTGTGAACCCGTCCCAGTCCGCATAGGCGATGTCGTCGCCACCGCGCAAATCGATCAACATGGGGCTTTCTTCGGCGGGTTGACCTGCGGGCAGGGTGTCGTCGCCCTCGGTGCCGAGCAGAGTGCCGGTTCCGTTAAAGAGCAGCTCTGCGCCGGGGGCACAGCGCGCAGAGGGCTCCGTCACGGTGGCGGTTTCAGGCTCGGCATCGGGTAGCGGATCACCCGCTGGTGCAGGGGCGGGCGCAGGGTCTGCAACGGACGTGGGTTCGGTCCCCGACGTCGGATTCGTTTCAGGCGTGGAAACGGTGTCCGCAGTCGGGTCCACTTCAGGCGCGGATGTGTCTTCTTCGGTGGGAGCAGGGGGGGCTGGCGCGGTGTCCGTGGTGGTGTCGGGATCAGAAGCGAGATCGGCGCCAAGGGTTTGGTCCGCTTCCGGGGGCAGATCCGCCTCCGGGGTCGGTGTGGTGTCAGCTGTGTCATCGCCATCCACAACTGACATTACGGCGGCGCCTCCCAAAGCGCCCAACAAAAGCAAAGCCAACATCGATACATCCCAATACAATTAATAGAAAATAGTGGGGAAAGGGTAACGGTTGTGCGTATTGGCGTCTAGTCCGCATAGGTTGTGTTGAGCTGTCATTGTTCGACCGCACAAAAGAAAAGCGCTCCGAAAAATTCGGAGCGCTTTGAGTATTTCAATCTCGGGAGGGCTTAGCCCTTCTTGAGCACTTCGCGGCCCAGGGTCTCGGCAATCTGTACTGCGTTCAGCGCCGCGCCTTTGCGCAGGTTGTCAGACACGCACCAGAGGTTCAGACCGTTGTCCAATGTGCTGTCTTGACGGATGCGCGAGATAAAGGTGGCGAAGTCGCCCACGCATTCTTTTGGTGTCACGTAGCCGCCGTCTTCGCGCTTGTCGATCACCATGATGCCAGGGCTTTCGCGCAGGATGTCACGGGCTTCGTCTTCGTCGAGGAACTCTTCGAATTCGATGTTGATCGACTCGGAGTGGCCCACAAACACAGGCACGCGCACGCAGGTGGCGGTGACTTTGATTTTGGCGTCGATGATCTTTTTGGTTTCCGCGACCATCTTCCACTCTTCTTTGGTGGAGCCGTCTTCCATGAACACGTCGATGTGCGGGATCACGTTGAAGGCGATCTCTTTGGTGTAGACTTTTGGTGGCACATCAGAGGTTGGGTTGTAGACCGCTTTGGTCTGATCCCAGAGCTCATCCATGGCGTCTTTGCCGGAACCGGACACGGACTGGTAGGTCGACACAACAACGCGCTTGATTGTGGCGCGGTCATGCAGCGGCTTCAGCGCCACAACCATCTGCGCCGTAGAGCAGTTTGGGTTGGCGATGATGTTTTTCTTGGAATAGCCATGGATCGCGTCGGCGTTGCACTCTGGCACGATCAGCGGCACATCCGGATCGTAGCGGTAGAGCGAGCTGTTGTCGATTACGACACAGTTGGCTGCTGCTGCGATAGGGGCATATTTCTTTGTCGCGTCAGAGCCGATGGCAAACAGCGCCATGTCCCAGCCTGCAAAGTCAAACTGATCAATGTCCTGAATCTTCAGGGTTTTGTCGGCGAAGGTGACCTCGGTGCCCTGGCTGCGGCGGCTTGCCAATACAGCAATCTCATCCACTGGGAACTGACGTTCCTCCAGAATGTTCAGCATTTCGCGGCCCACGTTGCCCGTGGCGCCAGCGACGACGATGCGATAACCCATCTGAGGTCTCCATTTCTAACGACGCGCTCTCTTAGCCTTGTTTCCTTCAAGAAAAAAGGGGTGGCTGGCCGGAAATTGCTTAAGTGGGTCATTCCGGTTTGCGATGAATGCGCGGTGTGCACGGATTTTGATCAATCCATGCGGTCTTGGGAGAAGCAGTAGATCAACGCTCCGAGGAACACACAGGCCGCCATCACGCCAAACAATGTTTGGTACGCCAACAGCGGGCTGGTTGGGGCAATGGCGTTGTGCAATTTGCCGGAACTAAACTGCATGACACCGACACCGCCAATGCCAAACAAGTTCATCAGCGTCACGCCACGCCCCGTCAGATGTTCCGGAAAGAAGCTGCGGGCGTGGGCGATGAGCACCGGGAAAGCGGCGCCGCAGAAGCCAACCACCGACATAAAGAGGACCGAGCGGATGGCGCTCACGTCGGTGAAAATCGCAAGGGCGGTGAGGGCTGTGGCGCCAGTGACGCTGCCCGCGATGATGACCCATTTGCGGGTGCCAAAGATGCGATCGGCAGGGCCATAACAAAAGGTGCCACAGATCATGGCAAGGCCCATGACAAGGGTGGCTTGGCCAATCTCGCTGGTTGTCAGCGTGAAGACATCGGATAAATAGGGGCCAATCCAGAGACCGCGAATGCCTGCGGCGGGCATGTAGTTCACAAACATCAGTGGGAAGAGCAGCCAAAGTGCTGGGATTTTGAGCAGGTCCAGCACCGAGCCTTTTTCGGTGCCGTTGGCTTTGGGTGGGTCTTGTACCAAAGCCCAGAGGCCAATCGCGATGCTGGAGCTTATTGCGGCGAGTACCCACAGCGTGGCGCGCCAGCCGATGGTCTCGGCGGCCCAAGCCGTGGGGTAGGCGGCGATCAGGTTGCCGACCGATCCGACACCCAGCATGAGCGCGGCTAGTGTGGCAAAGCGGGCCGGTGGGTACATACGGGCAAAGATGAAGTAGCTCGCCATCAGCACAGGCGCACAGCCGACGCCAATCATCCCCATGGCAATGGCGACATGCAGCGGTGTGGTGGCCATGGCAAAGAGCGCTGCGCCGCCTCCGCCACCTATCAAAAGCAGGGTTGCTGCTGTGCGGCGTGGGCCAATGCTGTCCAAGGCGGCCCCAACCGGGATTTGCATCGCGGCAAACACAATGAACCAGAGGCCGGAGGCAAAGGCGAGATCTGCGGGTGAGGCGCCGATGTCGGTTTCCAGCACCTGTGTGAGAACAGCAAGGAAGGCACGGAAGAACTGGCTCAGCACATAGGCCAGGCACAACAGAATCAAATCAATGCGCATGTTAACTATCTTCCCATTTCCAAACGTGACAGGACAGTATGTCATCAGCGAAGGCAAGAGGTGATTTTTGCGGGCAATTGAACACCGTTCCCCACAACTCTGTGAGGTGCATGAAACATCCTGATCTTTTGGGATTGGCGCACGTATATCAGTTATTCCGCCACCGGTTTTGGACCGTTTAGCCATGAGCCTTCATTATTTGCCCAATGTCATTCCTTCCCACACAGACCTGATGTCTGGTCCCGCGTTCTACGAGAACATAGCGCGCATCACCGAGTTTGATCGCTTGGCGGAACCTATGCGCTATGTGCGTTTGCCGGATGAGTGGATTGTTGGGGTGGCCGATATCGTTGGTTCCACTGAGCAGATCGCAAGGGGGCGCTACAAGGCCGTAAACTTGGTGGGGGCAGCGGTGATCTCGGCGCAGCTTAATGCGGCGCAGATGCAGGCGTTGCCTTATGTGTTTGGCGGAGACGGGGCGCAGTTTGCCGTTTGGCCAGAACAGCGCGCAGCTGCTGAGCCCGCGCTGGATGCAGTGCGGCGCTGGGCGCAGGCGGAGTATGGTTTGCAGCTGCGCGTGGCGACAGCAACGGTGGCCGAAGTGCGTGCGGCGGGGCACGATGTGCGCGTGGCCCGGTATGCGCCTTCAGATGGCGTCGATTACGCCAGTTTCTCCGGTGGTGGGATGGCTTGGCTTGAGGCGCGTATGAAGGCGGGTGAGGCGTCCTTGCCTGTCAGCACAGAGGCTGAGGCGCCGGATTTGACTGGGTTAAGCTGCCGCTGGGCCAATATTGAGGCTGCACAAGGGGCGATCTTGTCATTGGTGATGGTGCCAAACGCGGACACGAGTGACGCAGCGTTTGCAGAGGTGGCGCGGGACGTGATTGTCGTGGTGGACCAAGCCAAACGCCAAGGGCATCCGGTGCCGCCTTTGGGACCCACGGCGCTGTTTCCACCGCCAGGCCTGGATTTGGAGGCGCGGATTGAGCCCAAAGGAGCCATGTGGTGGCGCAAAGCCAAGCTGCTTTTGGGCAGTGCATTTGCCTGGTTGTTGTTGCGCTCAGAAATCCGGCTGGGGCGGTTTGATCCGGTGGACTACAAGGTTGATGTGGCGCGCAACACGGACTACCAGAAATTCGATGACGGCTTAAAAATGACGCTGGATTGTGGGGCGGATACGCAGGTGCAGATCGAGGCGATCTTGCAGAAAGCCCATGCGCGCGGTGTGATCCGTTATGGGGTGCATGTGCAGGATGCCGCGATGATGACTTGCATCGTGCCCTCGCCCGTAGAGCGGTCACATATGCATTTTGTCGATGGGGCGTCTGGTGGGTATGCGTTGGCGGCCCGCAACTTACGCGCACAGGCCGCCTGATGGGTTACTTCCCGCGCAGGCGGCCGACGATGCCAGTTGGGAAGAAGTAGACCGACAGGATGAAGAGCACACCGAGCCAAAGCAGCCAGCGGTCTGCGTTTAGCAGGTCCGGCAGGAGCGGTAGGCTGGAGACGCGTTCTCCGGCGAGGCTGAGCACGTTTTGCAGGTAGTTTTGCGCCAGAACAAACAGGGTTGCGCCTATGACGGCCCCGTACATGGTGCCCATGCCGCCGATCACCACCATCAAGAGAATGTCGATCATGATCTCCATAGAGAGCGTGGTGTCCGGGCCGACGTAGCGCAGCCAGACCGCATAGAGTGCGCCTGCGAGGGCGGCAATGGCAGCGGAGAGGCAGGTGGCCGCCACGCGGTAGTGCACGACGCGGTAGCCAATAGCCTCAGCGCGGAAGTCGTTTTCGCGGATGGCTTGCAGGACACGGCCAAAGGGAGAGTTCACCACACGCAGCATCAGCAGGAAGAGCACGAAGCAGGAGATGAAGACGAGGTAGTATTTCAGCAGTTTACCGTTGGCCTTCACGCCGAAGAGTTCGCCGTCCATGAACTTGAACGCAGGTCCAAGCGCGCGGGGGATTTTGAAGGACAAGCCGTCTTCTCCGCCGGTTAGAGTGGAGAGTTGGCTGACCAATACGGCCACGGCAGAGGCCACAGCAAGCGTGATCATCGCAAAGAAGATGGCGCGGACACGTAGGGAAAACAGCCCGATCACCAGCGCAAGGAGCGCAGCCAATCCGGCGCCTGCGACAGAGCCAACCAGCAGCGCGTCAAAACCGCGACCCATGTGGGTGGAGGCAAGTGCGACGCCGTAAGCGCCGAGGCCAAAAAACATGGTGTGGGCGAAGCTGACGATGCCGCCGTAGCCCAGCAGCAGGTCATAGGATGCCACCAGCACAATGAAGATGCAGATGCGGGCAGCTGTGTCGACCGAGCGCACACCGGGGAACAGGAAGGGCGCAAAGGCGAGGCAGATCAGGATCACAATCAGGATCGCGAGAAGGATGGGCGAGCGTGGGGTGTCGCCGGAAACAAGGGTTTTCAGCATGTCTATTTCGCCTTTACCACAGGGATCATGCCCATCGGGCGCCACATCAGGATCGCCACCATCAGGGCGATGTTGGAAATCAGGGCCGCTTTTGGTTCCAGGAAAGCTACGTAGTTTTGCAACAGGCCCACCATAAGCGCGCCGATGAAGCAGCCTTCGACAGAGCCAAGGCCGCCGATGATCACCACGATAAACACAAGGATCATGGTTTGGTTGCCCATGTGAGCGGTGATGACTTCCTGATAGAGCCCCCAGAGCACGCCGCCGAGACCCGCGAGGGCGGAGCCTGCGACAAAGACGCCAATGAAGACCATGCGGAGGTTGTAGCCCAAAGCCTGCACCATCTCGCCGTTTTCGACACCCGCGCGCACGATTAAGCCAATTTTGGTGCGGCGCAAAGTGTAACGCATGGCGAGGAAGACTACGAGGCCAATGCCCACTGCGACGAGGCGATATTTTTCAAGCGCGGCACCGGCGAAGGTGATCGCGCCTTTCAGGGCTTCGGGGCGGGTGATGTAAATCTCTTCCGGCCCCCAAAGCACGATGATCAACTGCTCGACCACAATCAGGCCGCCCATGGTGACCAGGATTTGTTTGAGGTGGTGGCCGTAGACCGGCTTCACGATGACCCGCTCAAAGGCGTAGCCCATGAGGCCGGTGGCGGCCATGGCGCCGACAATCGCCACCATGAGCGCGGTGAGGTTCCACAGCAGGTTCGGTGCGCCGGTCATGTGTTCCAGCAGGAGCAGGAAAGAGACGCCAACAAAGGCCCCGACTGAAACAAAGGCGCCGTGGCCAAAGTTGATCACATCCATGAGGCCAAAGACCAGTGTCAGGCCTGAGGCCATGATGAAGATCATCATGCCCATAGCGAGGCCGGACACGGTCAAGGTGAGCCAACTTGAGGTGGCTGGGATGGCGACAAAACCAGCAATCACAAGGCCAATGACCAAAAGGACTGGCGCATA
Source organism: Shimia sp. (assembly GCF_049116215.1). Classification (GTDB taxonomy): domain Bacteria; phylum Pseudomonadota; class Alphaproteobacteria; order Rhodobacterales; family Rhodobacteraceae; genus Shimia. Next base: position 37,773 of record NZ_JAGDZB010000006.1, read on the forward strand.
AGGCGCAAGCCGCTCGGCCAGCGACATTTGCGCCATGGTCGGGGCATGTTTGGGGGCGGCGCTCATGGGCGAACCTCCAGTTTAAGTGTGTTCATTAGCATCAGTGAGCCTCCATGCTGAGGCCCATCAGCCGCTCTTGCAGCTCGGCATCTTGGGTCAACTCAGACATCTGGCCGGACCAGGCCATGCGGCCGTCGTCCATCACATTGGCGCTGTCCCCCAGGGCTTTGGCTACGGCGAAGTTTTGCTCTACCAAGAGGATGGATGCGCCTTGGTCTTTCAGTTCCTTGATGGCGCGGGCCATGGTGGTGATGATGGCGGGCGCAAGGCCTTTGGTCGGCTCGTCGATGAGATACAGCGCGCGCTCCTCGATCATGGCGCGGGCGATTGACAGCATTTGTTTTTGTCCGCCGGACAATGTGCCTGCGTCTTTTTTCCAGAAGGTCTCCAGTGCGGGAAACACGGTGAAGAGCCATTGCAGGCGGGCCTCATCAATTGCGCCGGAGACAGCGGCGAGGATCATGTTTTCCTCCACCGTCAGGTCGGCAAAGATGCCCATGTCTTCGGGCACAAAGCCGATGCCCGCACGGGCAATGGCTGGTGTGGGCAGCTTGGTGATGTCCTGACCGTCAAAGGTTACGCTGCCCTGATGGGCGCGCCAATGGCCGATGATGGTGCGCAGCGTGGTGGTTTTGCCCACGCCGTTGCGGCCCAATAGCATGGTGACTTCGCCGCGAGGTACGGTCAGCTCTACACCTTGCAGAATGTGATACTGCGCGATGTTGGTGAACACGCCCTCAAGTTTCAGGATGGGATCAGACATTGGCGAGCGCCTCCTCTAGATCGCGGCCCATGTAGGCTTCTTGCACCACGTCGGACGCCATGACCTCGCCAGGGTCGCCGTCTGCAGCCAGCGCACCATTGTGCAGCACGATGATGCGGTCCGCCAATGTTCGAATCACGTCCATCTTGTGCTCCACCAGCAGAATGGCGCGGTCTTTGCGGGTTTTGAGTTCGGCAATCAGATCCAGCACCACAGGCGCTTCGTCGACGCTCATGCCGGCGGTGGGTTCGTCAAACATATAGACCAGCGGGTCGAGCGCGATCAGTAGCGCGACCTCGAGTTTGCGTTGGTCGCCATGAGAGAGTTCAGACACAACCTGATCCGCTTGATCGGTCATGCGGATGCGCTCGAGAATTTCGTAAGCTGGACCGGTGAGTTCCGCGTGGCTGTCCGCCATCGACAGGATGTTGAAGCCGCGGCCAGCCTTGGACTGCACCACAAGACGCACGTTTTCCAGCACCGAGAGGTTCGGGAACAGGTTGGTGAGCTGAAAGGCGCGGCCGATGCCGCGATGGGTGCGCTGGGCAACGGACATGCGGGTGATGTCCGTGCCATTGAGTTTCACGCGGCCTTCGGAGACGGGAATCTGACCGGAGATCAGATTGAAATACGTGGTTTTTCCTGCGCCGTTAGGGCCAACAATGGCGGTCAGTTCGCCGGGATTGAAATTGCAGGTGATGTGGTCGACCGCCACGTGACCGCCAAAGCGCACGGTCAGGTCGGTGGTTTCCAGAATGGGGTGGGGCATTTTTTGCGGTCCCTGAGAGGGAAAGGAGGTTGGCCCCGGCACAAGATCCGGAACCAGCCATGGAGGTAAAGGGGCGGTCTTAGTTGCGGACCGGGATGGGCAGGTCTTCGAGCTTCAGCTCACGCACCAGTTCAGGAATGGCCCATTCGACGTTGTCATCCACTTTGATCTTGAAGTGGTACATGGTCTGCATCGCCTGGTGATCGTCTGCGCGGAATTTCATGGTGCCTTTGGGGGTCTCCCACTCCATGCCTTCCATCGCGGTGATCAGCTCTTCGGTGTCGGTGCTGCCGGCCTTTTTGATGGCTTCCACCACGGCGATGCCTGCGGACATGCCGCCTGCGGTGAAGAAATCAGGTGGGGTGCCAAAACGGTCCTGGTGGGTTTTCACCAGCCAGTCGTTCACGTCGTTCTTCGGGATTTCGTAGTAGTAGTAGGTGGCGCCTTCGAGGCCCGGGAAATCCTTATAGGCTTTCATCGCCGCCAGGATGTTGCCGCCTGTGGCAATTTCAACGCCAAAGCGGGAGGGGTCCATGGCCTGAATTTTGCCCATTGGGTTGCCGCCACCGGCCCAGATGATGAAGAGCTTTTTGTCACCTTCGAGGTCTTTCATCGCGGTGAAGATGCGCTCTGCCGCTGCGGTGAAATCGGTGGTGTCGGTTGGCACGTATTCCTCATGCGCGATGCCTTGGCCCTGGCCTTCGAGTGCTTCGCGGAAAGCGGCGATGCCGTCACGGCCAAAGGCGTAGTCTTGTGCCAGCGTGGCAATGTGCACGTCTTCGCCGGCCAGCGCGATGGCGTTGGCCACGGCGTCTTGCGAGCTGTTGCGGCCGGTGCGGAAGATGTAGCGGTTGTAGTTGGCGCCGGTGATGCTGTCGGCTACCGCGGGTTCAACGATCAGCAGCTTTTCGTATTCTTCGGCCACTGGCAGCATGGCAAGTGCGACGCCGGAGCTAACGGGGCCAACGGCGAGGTCGACTTCGTCATCGCCATAGGCTTCTTCCAGCAGGGCTTTGCCGTTGTCTGGCTTCAGCTGGGTGTCTTTTTCGATCACAACGATTTTCTCGCCGTTGATCTCCATGGTGCCGCCGGTGGCATACTCCAGACCGAGCATCAGGCCGTCGTGGGATTGCTTGGCGTAGGCCTCAAAAGGGCCGGTTTTGCCGTAAACGTGGGCGATCTTGATGTCTGCGGATGCGGCGCTGGTCAGTGCCAAAGCAGAAATCGCGCTCGAGATGAGCCATTTCTTCATGAGTTGTCCTCCCTGAACTCAACCGCAAATGGGATTGCGGCGATTGTGGTCATGGTAGGTGGCGGGGGCAAAAAGGGTCAATTCGGGGAAATTACGTAGGTGAGCCGGTGGGGAAAAGTCAGACCAATCCGGCGGTTCATGTCAGAGGCGGAGGACCGCCGCTTTGCACTGTAACGTAGGGTTTGGTGCGGCAAACAAATTGCCTTTTGAAACATTCCGGTGCATGTATGTATCATGACAGGCAAGACCAATATTCCCGATACATCTCAATCGCTTCCCATCGCGCTGCTGCGCGCCAGAGAGAAGGTAATGAAACCGGCGCGATTATTGCTTGCCAATGCGGGGGTGACCGAACAGCAGTGGCGCGTGGTGCGTGTGTTGGTCGAAGAAGGCCCGATGGATCCAACCACCATTGCGGATCGTGCGGTGTTGCTGCTGCCCAGTTTGACGCGGATTTTGCAGAAGCTTGAGGAAAAAGGCTACATCACGCGGGCGCGGGATGAGCAGGACGGGCGTCGGCAAGTGATCAAAGCCACCTCTGAGGGCTGTCGGTTGATTGCGGACAATATCCCTGCCGCCAAAAGCTATGCTGAAAAGCTGCGCGATCACCTTGGCACGGACCGCTATGAGCAGCTTTTGGAACTGCTCAACGATTTGAACGAGATTGATCTCTAAAACCTAACCTGGACGGACCTGATCCGGATGCGCAGCAGCAAAGGCTGGGTGTGTGGCACAGGCTGTTTCGATCGCTTGAAGGCGGGGCAAGTCGGAGAGGTCGACCTCCCACCGGTGCGCATTGTAGAGCTGCGGCATCAGGCAAAGATCGGCGATCGACGGCCTGTCTCCGCAGCAATAAGGGGCCTGTTCGAACCCTTCCAGAAGCGTGTCAAAGGCCATCAGTCCGGGGCGGATGAAATGCTGCATCCAGGCGCGGGTGGCAATGGGTTTGTCCTCGGCATCAGCGGTGACGTGGCGCACGACGGAGAGGTTGCACACAGGATGTACGTCCACAGCAATACTCTGCGCCAAGGCGCGGATTTTTGCGCGTTGAATCGGATCTTCCGGCAAAAGGTCAAGCGCGCGGGTGTCGTTGAGGTATTCCAGAATGGCCAGTGATTGAGTGAGCTGCGTACCGTCAATGACTAAGACGGGCACCAGCCCCTGCGGGTTGCGCGCCAGATGTTCCGGCGCGCGGTGTGTGCCTGCAAGCAGATCCACAGGAACACTGTCAAATGGTTCACCTGCGAGGTGCAGGGCAATCCGGACGCGGTAGCTGGCAGAGGAGCGCCAGTAGTCGTAAAGCACAGTGTTCATGAGGGGGTTCTCACCTCTGGTGGCCGCTGTTTTGCGCCGCTTTCAAGGCTTGGTCCAACACTTCGTTGTCGCCAATGTGGTTGGCCAGCAGGAAGATAAGACGGGCGTTGAGCGCGTCGCTACTGGATTTCTCAAGGCCGTCGTGGGCGCGGGCGAGGGCGTCAAAGAAACCATCAGCGGTGTCCAGATTGGGGCTCAGGATCAATTTGTCAGACATCAGATCACTCCTTGCCAGTGGCGCGGCGTAGGGCGGCGCGGAAATGCGGCTCATCAAAGGCTTCACGGCGGGCGGCGACATGTTGGTCCGGGCGGATCAGGTAGACACCAGAGGGGGCATCGCCGAGGTATTGCCGCTTAAGCGTGAGCGTGGGGTCATCCCGGACGGAGAGCGCAAGCCGGGTGACGGTGACCCCGTCTTCCTCAAAGCTGTCAGGCGCATCGGCGTCGATGGTCAGCAGGATGAACTTGTTGCCCAGTTTGCCCAACAGATGGTCGTCGCCTAGGGGCGCATCGGGGCAGGGGCTGCCGGGGCGGGTGAAATCCGGCGCAGCCAATGCATCAGCTGAATTTAGCATGCTGCCATCATAAGTGCAGGGCACCGATAAACGGCCCGAGTTCACCAATGGTTGCGCAAATGCGTGATGGGCGGAGAGGTCTAGCACCGCGTCGCGCAGGATGCGGCTCATCTCGGATTTTGGCGTGATAAACTCGGTGGAGCGGGTGGAGTTGAGGATGTTTTCGTCCGCACCATAGGCCCGCTCAGTGTTGTAGCTGTCCATCAGGGTTTCGGGGGCTTTGCCATCAAGCACCAGTTTGAGCTTCCAAGCGATGTTGTCGGCGTCTTGCAGGCCGGAGTTGGCACCGCGGGCACCAAACGGGGAGACCTGATGCGCGGAATCGCCAGCAAACAGGGTGCGACCGTGGCGGAAACGCTCCATGCGGCAGCATTGGAACGTGTAGATGGAGACCCATTCGAGGTCGAATTCTGCGTCGTCGCCCAGCATGGCTTTGAGGCGTGGCACCACGTTTTCCGGGCGCTTTTCACGCTCTTTGTCGATGTCGCGGCCCAGCTGCAGGTCGATGCGCCACACGTTGTCCGGTTGTTTGTGCAGCAAAGCGGATTGGCCACGGTTGAACGGTGGATCAAACCAGAACCAGCGCTCTGACGGGAAATCGGCTTTCATCACCACGTCGGCGATCAGGAAGTTGTCCTCAAACACCTGCCCGTCAAAATCCAACCCCAGCATACGGCGGGTGGGAGAGTTGGCGCCGTCACAGGCCACCAGCCAGTCTGCCTCAATTGTGTAGCTGCCTTCGGGGGTCTCCACTTCGAGTTTGACGTGATCGTCGTGTTGACCAATGGCCTCGACTTTGTTGCGGCCACGAATTTCGATGGGGGCACCCTCGGCCTGCATTTCGCGGATACGTTCCACCAAGACTTGCTCAAAGGTGTATTGCTGTAGGTTGATGAAGGCGGGATTTTTGTGGCCTTCTTCTTCGGTCAGGCTGAACTCATAGACCTGGCGGGTGTCAAAGAAGACCTTGCCGGTGTCCCATTGCACACCGCGTTCGACCAAGCGTTCACCACAGCCAAGACGATCCATGATCTCCAGCGGACGTTTGGCAAAACAGATGGCGCGGGAGCCAAAGGACACGCGGTCATTGTCATCCAGAATGACGGTTTTGATGCCTTGCTGTGCCAGATCAATCGCGGTGGCGAGGCCAACAGGGCCGGCGCCGATGATCACCACCGGATGGCGGACAGGCATGCCTTCGTCCTGATCCGGACTGCGCGTGTAGGCGTAGAGCGGGACGTCAAAAATCTTGCTCATAGGGCTCCTCCTCCCAAAGACAGGCGCGTTTGTTGGGGGCAGCGTGGCGCGCCAAGGGGCAGCGCGCCACGACATAGATCAAGGACGTGGGGTTTTGTGTTATGAGGGGACTGTCGGGTTTGTTCATCTCGATGGCTTCTCAGGACCGTTGTGTTCGGACGATGGGCCGAAAATCTGAGAGGGCCGGTCCGTTGATTTCGCGATTGCGAAATCAACACCCACTGTGACTGCGATGCAGATCAAGCAAATGGTAAACGTTGCGGTGAACCGGTTGGTCCACCGACCTGTTCGGGAATTGTTTTCCAGTTCCGTCATATTGGCCAGCAAATCGTTGGACTGCTTGAGGCTCTCAGCACTGTAGGGTTTGACGAAGGGGGTGAAGCTTTCCGTTTTGTCCGACGCATTGAGCATCAGCAGGGCGATGCCGAAGAACATCAAAACCCCGCTGCAAAACATGCCCGTGAAGAAGACAACAAAGAGCAACTCCAAGATCTGCATTACCCCTGCAATGCCTCCCACATTTCCAGATCGCGCTGGGCGGTCCAGATGCGGGGTGTGTCGATGCCGCGGGCTTCGTCGTAGGCGCGGGCGACGTTGAAGGGCAGGCAGTGCTCGTAAATCGCGTAATCGGCGAACTTCGGATCACATTCTGCGCGCACCGCGTCCCAGGCCTCTTTCAGGGTGCCGCCGCGGGCCGCAACCTTGGCGGCAGGACGGTAGGTGCTTTCGACAAAGTCGCGGGTGTTTTCGATGGCAGCGTGGACCATATCTTTGCCCACCAGCGCGTCGCCGCGGCCCGGGGCAATGGCGTCCACGTCGAAGGACGCGATGTTGTCGAGCGTGTCGCCCCAGTCGGAGAAATGTCCGTCGCCGCAGTAGCAGGCGGAGTGGTATTCGACGATGTCGCCGGTGAACATGACGTTCTGGTCGGGCACATGGATGACGATGTCGCCGGCGGTGTGGGCGCGGCCGAGGTGCATGAGGTCAATGCGGCGGTTGCCGAGGTAGACGGTCATGTCGTCACTGAATGTAGTGGTGGGGTAGGTCAGGCCGGGAATGCTTTCGTGGCCCTCAAACAAGCGGGGGAAGCGTTGGAATTCGCTGTCCCAGTCTTCTTGTCCGCGTTCCACAACCATTGCGCGGGCGGCGTCGCCCATGATGATCTGATCCGCGCCATAGGCAGACGCGCCCAGCACGCGCACGGCGTGGTAGTGGGTCAGTACCACGTGGGAGATCGGCTTGTCAGTCACCGAGCGCACGCATTCGATGACCTTGTTGGCCAAACGGGGCGTGGCTTGGGCTTCGACAATCATCACGCTGTCATCGCCGATGATCACGCCGGAGTTCGGGTCGCCTTCGGCGGTGAAGGCATAAAGGCCCTCCCCAACTTCAGTGAAAGAGATGTTTTTCTCGGTCATATCCCCTTGGGAAGCGAAGGCTTTGGCCATGGTCAGCGGTCCTTTTTCAGAAGTTGGTCAACCGCCCAGTCAAGACGGATGGGCGTGTAATTGTGGGCTTCTACGCCGACATTGCCGCGGCGCGGGGCGCTGTGGAATGCGGCGTTGTGGGTGTGGCAATGGAAGTGCAGAGTGCCGCGCCACCAGCCGTTCCATTCCTCAATCGGGTAGTGAAACAGCACAATTTCGCGGTCGTTGCGTTTGAGCGTGATCAGGTCACGGCCCCAATCGGCTTCGTCGCGGTTGCCATTGAGGCAGATGATTTTGCCATTGAGCTGCGCGAGATACGGTTCCCGGGGGCGGTCTCTTGGCCAGGCGAAGTCTCCCAGGTGATAGACGGTGTCGTCTTTGCCAACCACAGCGTTCCAGTTGGCGATCAGCGTTGCGTCCATCTCTTCGACGGAGGCAAACGGCCGGTTGGCTTTCTTCAGGATTTGCCCATGTCCGAAATGGGTGCAGCCGGTGAGGAATTCCGCCATGGATCAATACTCGGAGCTCATAATTTCAAGCAGTTGCGGCGTGATGCGGCCCTGCATCTCTTGCATATCCGGCGCGAGCGCGCCCATGACTTGCTGCATCATCGGACCCATTTTGCCCATAATGGCGGCGCCGTGTTCGGAGCTGTAGAAGGTTATCAGCGCGTCGATTTCTTCGATGGTGAAGATCTCGGCGGTGGTGGCTTCCATCAACTCTTCGAGTTTTGGCCGCAGGGTTGCCATTTCACCGGACATCAATTCGCCAATGGCGGCCTGTTGTGCCTCTGACAGGGTAACGCCCGGGGGCATGGAGGCCACAACCTGTGCCGCCATGCTTTGAGGAGAGAACATATCCGTCATCATCTGCTGCACTTCGGACATATTGACGTAGGTCTTGGCCAGTTCCGCGGCGGTTTGGGCCTGCGCAGAGGATAGGCTGAGAGAGATCAGAGCGGCATGGGCGATGCGTTTCAAAAGGGTCTGTCCTGTTGGTTTAATTGAATAAGACCTGCTTAGGCGGCAGCCGCCCTTGTGCCAAGTGGGGTTTAAGTGGCCTCAGCTGGTGAGCCTGCGATGTCGTAGTCCAGTTGCAGGATGCCGCCGGGTTTTTGGCTCGACTTTTTGAGGGTCAGGTTTTGCTGCGCGCCTTTGGCAAAACAGGGCAGGCCGTCGCCTAGGATCGTGGGCATGACAAAGATCGAAATCTCGTCAAACATGCCCACATCCAGCGCGGCGCGTTGGGTTTCACCGCCGCCCATAATCCAGACCTTTTGGTGGCCATTGGCCTCAATTGCCGCGCGTAGGCCGTCGATGGGGCCAGCGGCGGTGATGTGATCGCCTTTGTAGTCGTGGCGGTGGGTCAGCACATAGCCGGCACGGTCGCCATAGGGCCAGCCCCAGCCCATCACCTGCCGATAGGTGGCACGGCCCATCAGAACCGCGTCCACTTCTTCGATAAAGGCATTGTAGCCGCCTGTGTCTTCGCAGCTGCATTCCGCGAGCGCCGCATTGAAGGGATCGAGCCAACCCACCCCGCCATCCGGCGTGGCGATATAGCCGTCCAGACTTTGTGCGATATATCCGACATAACGAGGGTGAGCGGGCATTGGGGTTACCTTTCGAAAGGGTCCGAAAGCGCAGGCAAAAGTGTGCCGGTACAGTCACCAAATCCGATTGTGTACCCGTCTCCTTTGGCGGCGCCATGGAGGGTGAGCGTGTCTCCATCTTCAATGAAGGTACGGGTCTCACCACTATCAAGGGTCAGTGGCTCTTTTCCGCCCCAGCTGAGCTCCAAAAGACTGCCACGTTCCGGTTTTGTCGGGCCTGAGATGGTGCCAGAGCCCAGCAGGTCACCTGCGTTCATTGGGCAGCCAGAGGTGCTGTGATGGGCCAGTTGCTGCGCGGCCGAATAGTACATCTGATTGTAGTTGGTGCGGGCGATCTCGGTGGCGTCTTTGCCTTCAGGCGCCAGAGTCACCGACAGGTCGATGTCATAAAGCATCGGGCCGACGTCTTTGAGGTGATCGAGCAGCTCAAATTCACGCGTGGGTGTATTGGTGCGGAACGGTTCCAGCGCTGGTTTGGTCACGATCCACGGGGAAATCGAGGTGGCGGTGGCTTTGGCCTGGAACGGGCCAAGCGGTTGGTATTCCCAAGCCTGAATGTCACGCGCAGACCAGTCATTGAGCAACACGTAGCCAAAGATCATGTCGTCCGCTTCTTGCACGGTCACAGGGTGGTCGGAGAACTGGCCCACAATCGCGCCCATCTCCAGCTCGATGTCAAATCGGCGGCAGGGCAGGAAGGCTGGTGTGTCGTGATCTGGGGATTTCAGCTGTCCCCAAGGGCGGCGGACATCGGTGCCAGACACCACCACAGAAGACGCGCGGCCGTTGTAGCCAATGGGGATGTGCAGCCAGTTGGGTGGCAGCGCGTTTTCTGCGCCGCGGAACATGGTGCCCACATTGGTGGCGTGGTGGCGACCGGCGTAAAAATCGGTGTATTCGCTGACAGCCATCGGCATGTGCAGTGTGGCGTCGGCCAAGGGGAGTGAGAAATAAGTCAGGGCTTCTTGGACATCTTCAGGGGCGTCCGCGGAGAGCATCTTCTGAAGCTTGGCACGGTAAGCGGACCAAGCTTCTGGACCCAACTCCATGAAGTCGTTCCAATAAGGTGCGTCCAGAACATCCGCATCCGGGTCCGCGCGCAGTGTGCTGATCTCTTCCAGGCCCGTAAGGTCGATGATGCGGTCGCCAATGGCGGTGCCACAGCGCATCTCGCCATCGCCCACAGAAAAGACGCCGTAAGGCAGGTTGTTGAGCGGGAAGGGGCAAGCTGCGTTATTAGAGCTTGTGACCCAGGATTTTAACAAAGACATGCGCGTTTCCTTTTTGAATGCGGTCAATCGAGCGGGAGGGACATCCCGTCGGTACCGATGAAGAGAGGGCCGGACCAGGTGCGGGAGGTTTCTTCCTGCCAATGGGTCTCGGTGAAGTTTGGATCGTCACAGGGGACGAGGTGGTTGAGGGCAAGCTGTTTGACACCGGCTTCGGTGGCGATGCGGCCTGCTTCAGCGGCGGGGGTGTGGCTGCGCTCCAGATGGATGCGCAGACGGTCGTCGCCGTTGCCCACACGGGCGCAGAGCGCGTCGATGCCGGCCGACAACATCGCCTCATGCACCAAAAGGTCAGCCCCTTTGGTAAGCTCGACCATTTCGGCAATTGGTGCGGTGTCGCCGGAGAGCACGACGCTGTGTTTTGCGCCATCAAAGCGCAGGGCATAGCTGTCGGTGATGGGCGGGTGTGCGTTGCGGATGGAGGTGACGTTCAGGGGGCCGAGGTCCATTTGGCCGGGTTCCAATACGTGGATCTGCGCCAGTGGTTCCAGCGCAGGACGGCCTTCGTCGCGCAGGCGCAGTTCCACGTCAAAAGACATGGCGTTGAGGAACCCCGCCCAGTAGTGATCCAGCCCTTCGGGACCGTAGATCGGGATGGGTTTGTTCAAGCCTGCGGTCCAGGCGGTGTGCAGCAAGGGGCCAAGCTCTAGATAGTGGTCGGAGTGCAGATGAGTGATCAGGATCGCGTCCAGATCGGTCAGGGCGACCCCAGCATCACAAAGCCCGCGACTGACGCCAAGGCCCGCGTCCACAAGGATGGTCAGCCCATCCATTTCCACCAGAATTGAGGTGGGCATGCGGGTGCCGGGCCGGATGGCCGGGCCGCCTTTGGTGCCCAGAAGAGTGACTTTGTTCGCGCGCATTGGTCTTCCTGATTTTCGTGTGACGCCCCTAAGCTTTTCACAGTCTCAAAATATCCTGGGGGAGTCACAGTGTGCTGTGACGGGGGCAAAGCCCCCATTCACGTAAGCTTACTTCTTGCCCGGGGTGCCGTCGAATTTCTTTTCGATGTCGGTCCAACAATCGATGTAATCGTCCTGCACCGGTGCTTCGTTGGCTGCAAATTTGGTGATGTGCTGCGGGAAACGGGTCTCAAACATAAAAGACATCGTGTTGTCGAGCTTGTCCGGGCCGAGATTGGCGTTGGAGGCGCCCTCAAAGGCGTTTTTGTCTGGGCCGTGGGGCATCATCATATTGTGCAGGCTCATGCCGCCGGGGACAAAACCCTCCGGTTTGGCGTCATACTGGCCGTAGATGTTGCCCATCAGCTCGGACATGATGTTCTTGTGGTACCACGGCGGGCGGAAGGTGTTCTCGGCCACCATCCAGCGCTCGCGGAACAGGACAAAGTCGATGTTGGCCGTGCCCGGCACGCCAGACGGCGCGGTCAGCACGGTGAAGATTGAGGGGTCCGGGTGATCAAACAGGATCGCGCCAACCGGGCAATAGGTGCGCAGGTCGTATTTCACCGGCGCGTAGTTGCCGTGCCATGCCACCACATCGAGTGGCGATTGATCGATGTTGGCACGGTGGAATTGGCCACACCACTTTACGGTTACAGTGGAGGGCACTTCGCGTTCTTCATAGGCCGCCACGGGCGCTTTGAAGTCACGTGGATTGGCCATGCAGTTGGCGCCAATCGGGCCGCGACCGGGCAGTTCAAACTTTTGGCCATAGTTTTCACAAACAAAACCGCGCGCCGGGCCTTCGAGCACTTCCACACGATACACTAGCCCGCGGGGCAGAATGGCTATCTCTTTGGGTTCCACGTCGATGATGCCGAGCTCGGTGGAAAAGCGCAGCACACCTTCTTGTGGCACCACCAGCAGTTCGGAATCTGCAGAGAAGAAATAGTCATCTTCCATCGAGGTGTTGACCAGGTAGATGTGTGTGGCCATGCCAACCTGTGTGTTCACGTCTCCGGCGGATGTCATGGTGCGCATGCCGGTGATCCAGGTCAGTGCCTCTTCGGTGTGGGGCACGGGGTTCCAGCGGTACTGGCCCAAGCTGCCCAGATCGGGATCGACATTGGGGGCGGATTGCCAATAGGGCACGTCGATTTTTTCATAGCGGTTATTGTGTTTCACCGAGGGGCGGATGCGGTAACACCATGTGCGTTCGACATTTTCGGCGGTGAAGGCGGTGCCCGAAAGTTGCTCGCCATAGAGCCCGTAGTTGCACTTTTGCGGGCTGTTCATGCCTTGCGGCAGAGCATCTGGCAGGGCCTCGGTTTCATAGTCGTTGCCAAAACCGGGCATGTAGCCCTCATGCGGGCCCGCCATCGAAGGGGCCTTCTGCATGCGTGTCGGAACAGTGTGCTTGGTCATCGGGTCGCTCCTGAGTTCGAATTTGGTTGCGGTGGTAATAGTTGTTTTTGTAACTAACAAGCGGGAGGACGCGCAGACTATGACAAAACCTGATGACTTCGATTTACAGGCGTTTTTGCCTTACTTGCTGAACCAAGCCGCTGAGGAAGCCAGTTTGGGGTTTCAGAAGGTTTATAAGGACCGCTATGGGCTGCTGCGCAGCGAGTGGCGGGTGCTGTTCCATCTGGGGATATTTGGACGGCTGACAGCAACGGAAATTGGGGCCAAAGGCAAGGTGCATAAGACCAAGGTCAGCCGTGCGGTGCAGCGGTTGGCAGATCGACGGTTGGTCAAGCGCGCCCGCAGCGAGAAAGACCGGCGGGTGGAGTGGTTGGAGCTCACGCCTGCAGGGGAGAAAGTGTACCGCGACCTACGCGACGTGGCGCAGCAGTACGAAGGCAGCTTGCAGGCGCGGTTGAGTGCGGATGAGGTGCGGGCTCTAAAGGCCATGCTGTCCAAACTGGCGGGGCGCCGGTGAAGCTGCGAATCGCGCTCTGATGATTCGTATGTTTGGCAAGTGCGGCGACAGTTTTTGAGCTTGCGCGTCATTGTTTTGAGGCTGTGAACAATGGCGCTATGATTTGACGAAATACCGTGCAATTGCAGCAAATTGCTTGAGTTGGATCCTGCGGCTGTGGCACCTTGACCCAACACCTATGGATAGGTCCGGGAGTATTCTTATGGGTCTTAAGAACAAAATGAATGCCGCAATTCTCGCGGCGACCACACTATCCCTGAGCGCGCCCGCGGCGTTTGCACAGGATGCCGGCGGCTGGCGCGGCTGGTGGTGGCGTCGCTGGGGTGGCGGAAACACGGGCGGTGGCAACACCGGTGGCGGATCCAATGCGGTTCCGGAAATTGATGCGGGTGCGGGCCTTTTGGCCATGGCAGCCGTGCTTGCTACATTGGCGCTGGTCTGGGAACTGCGTCGCCGTCGTCAAAAACAAAGCTAAGCCAGTCTCAACAGGCTGAGAAGAAGCAAATGGGCGCTCAGATGAGCGCCCATTTTGCTGTCAGCAGGGCGGCAAGCGCGATACTGGCGTTGGCCACGATGTGCGCAACAATGGCGTCCGATGTCTCCGACCGGCGCAGATAAAGCAGGCCAAAGGCCACACCTGCGAGCGTGCCTGCCAGTACGCGATCGTGCATCAGTCCAAAGAGCAGGCTGGACACAGCCACGGCGACAAGGCTCCAGAGCAGCGTGTTCTGGTGCAGGCGGCGTAAAAGGTAGCCTCGGAAAAACAGCTCTTCGATGACGGGCACCAGGAGGATGGTGCCGACCAAACGGGTGGCGATCCAAAACAGGCTGGGGGTGTTTGTTGCTGGCAGATCCTGAGATGGGGCGGTGACAATCCAGAGCCCACCAATGATGAGGCCCACGGCAACGGCCTCCAGCGATGGTGTGCGCCAGAGGGCGTGCAGCGCCGGCAAGAAGAACAGCAATGGAAGTGCCATTAAGGCAGCACGCACCGGATAGCCCATTTCCGGATCTGGCCAGAAGGCAGACACAAACACACCAGACAGCATCATCACGATGAAGGGGACAATCTTGGCCGCGAGCGCGTCGTGACGGATGGCAGCGGTTGGGTGTTTGGGCAGCGGAGTGCGGTGCAACCATTGGGCGCGATGTGCGACCAGCACAATCAACAAGGCCAAGGCTGTGAACATCAGCCACCCTGCGTAGGAATGAAAGCCGTTGAGCGCGTGTTCTGGTGAGACCCGCGCGCCAATCACAATCAGAATGGCAATACGCAGGATGTTGAAAAGCCAACTGGCCAGGACCGCCAGTGGGAACAGGATCAGCCAGAAGCGTTTCTGGCGCAGGTCCGGGCGCATCAGGGCGGCGTAGAACCCCATGAAGATTGTGATGAGCGCAATGCCCTCGACACCGGAACATTGGCTGGCGATTTGCACCCAAAACCCTTCGACGCCGATCTCATAAGTGGGCGGGTGCACGCCCACGTCAAAGCCGGAGAGCGACAAGACCACAAACACCAGAAAGAAGGTCAGGCTGCTGAGCGTGCTCCATTCCCACAAGGGGCGCATGAGGTCGGCGAGGTCGGGAACAAGGAATCCGATCAGCAAGGCAAGAGGCAGCAAGTAGCTGTCATTGCGCATCCAGTCGCGCCAGGCCGACAGGGGAGTGACCCAGAAGACGGCGCCGAAAGCAGTGAGAAGCCCGCCCAATGATAGCAAAATAAGGGTCGGTGCGAAGGCGCGAGAGATCTCTGCAGCGCCAAAAAGCGGCAGCGGCAGGAAGATGAACGTTAGGCCAATCAAATGCGCAAACATCCACGAACGATGGCCTGGTTGTGCAGTGGTGCGGTCCGCCAAGGCGCGGTAAGCCGCAGATCGCAGCCAGAAATACAGCGCCATCACAGTGATGACAGCCAACCCCCGTGCGGTCATCGACCGCAAGGCGCGACAGGCGGCTTCGATTTCGGTTTGGCGGCACTCGATGGAGGCCATGACCTGATAGGTGAGGATCACCAAGAGCAGTTCTGCCACCACCAGGGCGGCCATGGTCATCAGACGCGTCGGGCGCGCGGGAGGGTGGGCTGATTGGCCGGGCGCGCGCATGATCTTAGAAGTCGGCCGACACCCCGGGCAGGTTCAGCGCTTTAATCAGCTCACGCAATTCCTGACGGGCGGCCACGTTGGAGATGTTGAGTTGTTTGACGCCGGTGTCGCGCAGGTCCAGCAGCGTGAGGCCGCGTGGAAACAGCTCACGGAACACAACCCGCTCGTTGAAACCGGGGGCGACGCGGAAGCCGATGCGTTTGGCCAATCGGTCGAGCGCTTTGCCCATTTTCTCTTTGTTGACCATCTGTTGCGCGCCCATCCGGTTGCGCATGACAATC
Source organism: Shimia sp. (assembly GCF_049116215.1). Lineage (GTDB taxonomy): Bacteria > Pseudomonadota > Alphaproteobacteria > Rhodobacterales > Rhodobacteraceae > Shimia. The sequence continues at coordinate 53,318 of NZ_JAGDZB010000006.1, forward strand.
CAGTCAATCGGTTTGAGGCCAGCCTGCGCCCGCAGTTGGCGGGCGTTCCATACCATTTCGGAATAGACCGACGGGCCAATGATCTTTTCGCCGTCTGCATCGATTTTTGCGAGCAGGTCGAAATCGACAAAACTGTCGTTGAGCGGCGTGACCAGCGTGTCCGCCAAGGAGTGCGCCACCTGGCTCAAACGGGTGTGGGAGCCGGGGCAGTCGATCAGGATAAAGTCGTTGTTTGGCTCCAGCATCGAGACTGCAGCGGACAGGCGATGGTCGTAGACATTTTCGCCGGGTTGCAGCGCGGCTTGGTCGACTTCTGGCAAGTCGTGATAGTCCGGGCTGGGTAGGTCGAGGCCGGCTTTTTGTAGGAATTTCCGACGGTTGGCGACATAGCTGCCGAAGCTTTTCTGCCGCAGGTCGAGGTCAATGCCGCCCACTTTGTGGCCCATGCGCGCAAGCGCTGTTGCGATGTGCATCGACAGGGTGGATTTGCCTGCGCCGCCCTTCTCGTTTCCGACCACAATGATATGTGCCATGCCCGTTGTCCCTGCTCGTGTTTCAGTCCCGCGGCACTTACGGCGCGGGTTTGTTGCTGTCTACTATATGTTGTGATTATCCACAGGAAAAGTGATTGATGCGCTAGGCGTCCCGCCAAGTGCCACTTTCCAATCCGTCCAAGCGCCAGTCACCAATCTGCGCCCGAATAAGTCGCAAGGTGGGGTGGCCAACGGCGGCGGTCATGCGGCGCACCTGTCGGTTGCGGCCTTCACGGATCGTGAGAGAAATCCAGGTGTCCGGGATCGATTTTCGTACGCGGATTGGCGGGGTGCGCGGCCAGAGATCGTATGGTTCGTCAATGGCTTGCGCCTTGGCGGGCTTGGTCAGCCCGTCTTTGAGTTTCACCCCTTTACGCAATGCCTCCAGTGCGGCATCGTCTGGCGTGCCTTCAACCTGAACCCAGTAAGTCTTTGCCATTTTGTGGCGTGGATCCGCGATACGGGCCTGTAATTTCCCGTCGTCGGTAAGCACCATCAAGCCTTCGCTGTCGCGGTCTAAACGGCCGGCCGGATAGACTTTGGGCACGTCAATGAAATCCGACAGGGTGCGGCGTTTGCTGCCCTCAAGGCCTTTGTCGGTGAATTGCGACAGCACATCGAAGGGTTTGTTGAAGAGTATCACGCGGGTCATGATGACCTCCTACACGGGCGTGCGCAGGGGTTGCAAGTTTACCGTCGCTGCGATTTTGTGCGCGCAAAGACGCGAGGGAAGATCAATGGATTTCAAAGATATGTTGCCGGAAACACTGTTGGCGCAGGCTGGTGGGGCGATAGATCAGCAAAGCGGAGGCGTGGTGCCGCCAATCCAGCCTGCCACCACCTTTGCGCGGGATGAAAATTACAACCCTTTGAATGAGAACAACATTTATGCGCGCCCGCACAATGATGTGGCGCGGCAGGCCGAGGCGGTTTTGGCGCAGTTGGAAGGAGGCGTGGCGGCGTTGTTGTTCCCTTCCGGGATGGCGGCGATTGCGGCGCTGTTTCGCACCGTGCCGAGTGGCGGGCGGGTGATTGTGCAGGGTGGTATTTACTGGAACACCACCAAGTGGATTCGCGAATTTTGCGAGCGTCGTCAGATCGTTATCGACGAAGTGGATGCAAGCGACAACGACGCATTGGTGGCGGTATGTGCCAAGGGACCGGCCAATGTGGTTTGGGTGGAGACGCCTTCCAACCCGTGGCTTAAAGTCACCGATGTGGCAGCAGCCAAACAGGCGGCGGAAAGCTGTGGTGCGCTGTTGGCGGTGGACAGCACGGCGGCATCGCCGATTCTGACCAACCCTTTGAAATTGGGCGCAGATATTGTGATGCACTCGACCACCAAAGTGATCAACGGGCATTCCGATGTGTTGGGTGGCGTGCTGGTCACAAAAGAGGTCACATCGGTCTGGGAAGAGATCGAAGTGGACCGGGCCAGTGCCGGGGCAGTGATGGGTCCGTTTGAGGCCTGGCTGCTGTTGCGTGGCATGCGCACGATGGCGTTGCGGGTGGATCGCATGGTGGATAACGCTATGAAAATAGCGCGGTTTTTAGAGGATCACCCGAAGGTGGATAGCGTGCTGTTTCCCGGATTGGAAAGCCATCCGCAGCATGATCTGGCCAAGGCGCAGATGCCCGGTGGGGCGGGGTTCCTGATGTCGTTTCTAGTCAAAGGGGATAAGGATGTGGCGCTACAAGTGGCTGGAAAGATGAAGCTTTTTCATCGCGCCACGTCGCTTGGCGGGGTCGAGAGCCTTGTAGAGCACCGCCACACCATTGAACCGCACACCGGTATTCCGGAAACGTTGTTGCGGATCTCGGTTGGGACGGAAAATGCGGATGATCTGATCGCGGATCTGGGGCAGGCGTTGGGGCAGTAAAGGCCCCGATTTGCACGTCGGTATTACGTCTGTATCGCGGCTGTATTGCGACTGTGGCGATTTGGAGAGGCTGGCGCCCAAAGCTGTGCATCGACGCACCAAAAACTGCGTCGATCTGCCTCGGTCGCCAACAAATTGTTAAGGCGTTTGGAAGATTATTGGCGCAGCACGAACGGGCACAGGCCCCACGCAGCAGCGGACCAAGACCTTGAAGAAACGCATCGAAAGCCCCTCTCTGATCACTCCTGCTTATGAGGACAGTGGTCTGTTCAAGAAGCCGCCAACCGAGCTGGTGGTGAATTTGATTCCGAAGTTTTCCAAAAACTCTCGGGATGATGTGATCATCAAAGGTTTGGTTCAGAACGACGTGGAGATTGATGTGATCTTTGCTGGTCGTCGCAAGCGGGAGGCGGCGGAGTTGGTGGCGCTGCTTAAGCGGAAGTGGGAGAATGCCAATTACCGCGTGACCAAAGCGCCAAAGCGCAAAGATGTGCGGTTGCCAACGCGGGTGCAGGGCTCTTGGCGCATGCGTGTGGCCGAAGATGAGCATGAGCAGGATCTCTACACCAAGGAGTATCAACTTTTGGTCGCGCGATGGGCGTTTAACGCTGACAATGGCGAGTTTCGCAGCTTTGGCGAGCCGCCGTTTCAGCAACAGGTGAATCAAGCCGTTGGTGACACCAACGGCTAAGCCTGCTGGCGGGTGTCTGCGCCGCGCCCTTTCCTTCAAATATTTGTGTCATGCAGCGGCGTCTTAAGACGTGACCCTGCATTTTGCGGTTTGGCGACTCGCTTGACGTATCGAGTTCGGTACCGTATCTAACGATTGTTAGATGAAATCTCCCACTTGAAAGATGAACGCCATGCCCTCGAAAAATTCTATCACTGTGAAAGCCCCTGCCGCCGCTGCGTGGAAGCTGATTGGCGACGAATTTGTCGCCGTGGATCTCTGGATGGCGGCCATTCCTCGCGCAGAAGCCATTGCAGGTCCCGCGCTGCCGGGCGCGCCTGCCAAAGGGCGTAACTCCTATTTGGTGCAGAAGTTTGCGCCGATGTATCAAGAAGAGGTGCTGACCAAGTTTGATCCGGAGGCGATGACCATCTGCGTGGATGTGACCCTGCATCACGGTCCCAAGGCGATGCCGATGAAAGGCTATACGTCGACTGTGATTGTGCGGGCGATCAATGACGCGACCTGTGAGGTGACCTGGATTGGGGAGGCGACGCCGAAGTGGTTTGCCAAACCGATGCGCCGGATGTTGACGAACAGCATGGACGCCGGGTTCATTCGCAGCCTTGAGGAAATCCAGCACATTGTGGAGACTGGTCAACCGCATCCGAGGAAGGTAGAAAAAATCAGATCCGAGGCGGCATTGGCGGCCTGAGACGCGCACCAGGCGCGCAGGAGTGGGAGGTCAGATGCAGGACACATCCATCAAGGCGCGCTTGATTGACGCTGGCAAAACGCTGTTTGCGGACCGGGGCTATGCCGGGGCCTCGGTGCGTGAAATTTGCAAGGCGGCGGACGCCAGCTCGACAATGATCCACCACTACTTTGGCAACAAAGAAGGCTTGTTCAACGCCATCATCGATGAATTCACCGCCGCCACGTTTGACGTACCGCTGCGCTTGATTTCCAAACCACCCAAGACGGCGGAGGAAATGCGGCTGCGTCTCGAGATGTTTATTTCCGAGACCTTCCGGGCGTTGATCGCACAAGCGCCGGTGTTTCGCATTCTTGTGCGGGAGAGCCGCGGGTTTGTCGGCGGCGCGCGCTATCATGAAGGCTTCGCAGGCTATTTGCGCGCGGCGCAGGAGGCGGGCTTTGTGGATGCGGAGCTGGAAGTTGAGTTGATCACCGGCATGGTGTTGGACCGGCTGGGCAACCAGATTATGTATGCGGCGACGTTGAAGGGGGACGGCAAGACCGTGCTCAATGATGCGGCTTATGCGGAAGAGTGGTTGGCGGCAAATACGCGGGTGTTGCTGTTTGGTTTGGCGGGGCGGTTAGCTTAGTGGCGCGTTGATCGCTTGAAGCTGGGCCGAGTTCTGGTCTTTATGAGCGCAAAGACATTTTGTGCAGGAGCCACCCATGAAACTCGAATTTCACCACATCAATTTTGTCTCCAAAGATGTGGGCCGGCTGCACGACTTCTACACCCAAGTGTTGGGGCTGGATGACATTCCGCAAGAAGAGTTTCCGCGCACGGAGGCGGACAACGAGAGTGGCTATGACGGGCAGATCCGTTTTGCCACCGATGGGGATATGCAGATGCATCTGGCGGAGCGGCGGCTGGATGTGGCCTTTGTCAACGGGCAGGTGATCAATCCGGTGGACCGTGGGCATATTGCCTTTCGCACCGATGATCTGCCGGCGTTTCTGAAGGTGCTTGAGGAGAACGGCGTGCCGTATTCGGATTACGGCACAGCCTTTGCCAAAGAGTGGCATCAGGTGTTTTTTCAGGACCCTGAAGGCAATGTGATCGAGGTGCATCAGCAGGTGGGCGGCGCGTAAAAAGCACCGCCCGGTTGGCTCAGGTCAGCAACGCCAAGTCCGCTTGATTGGTGGGGCGACGCGTGGGCATGGTTTTGGCGTCCTTGCCAGCCATGGTGAGGGCGAGGTCTTTGTAGAAGCCGTCGTTGTCAAACCACCAGCGGTGGGAATAGACCATGGTTTGCTGTGCGTCGGGGACGTGCTTTTTGTATTGTTCGTTGCAGTAGATGTCCCAGTGTCCTTTGGTGACGGGGGACGGCATGCCAACGTGGCCCGCGCGCTCGCGGCCGCCGTTGATCAGACCTCCGGCCAAGGCGAGGACGCGGTCTCGTCCGCTGTAGTAGTTGGTGAAGCGTTTGCTGCGTTCATCCAGCACCAGCCCGCCCCAGGCGCCTCTTTCGAGCCAGGTGGCGTCGATGTCGGCAGAGCAGAACATGACCTGATCTATGCCCCAATGGCCGACGGAGTCGCCAAAGTCGGAGAAGCCGCGCAACGCAACCAGCCCGCCCATGGAGTGGGCGATGAGGTGGATTTTGGGGCGCGGCGTGAGGGCCAGTAGCGGTAAGATGCCGTCATCCACAAGATGCGGGGCGGTCTTTTTGGCGTCGCTGCGGTCTGAATTGTAGGCCAACACCGTGCCGTCACTTGGCCAGTCAAAGGCAATCACCGCGCCCTGAAAACCGTGGGCTTTCACGCCGGTTTCAATTTTTCCCAGACGGTCGAGCATGTCCTTTTGTGAAGTGTTGAAACCGTGCACGTAAACTAGGATCTCTTTGGTCCCGCCCGCCTGTTGCACCAGCTTGAGCCAGTCCGCTTTGGGGATTATGCCGCCTTTGCGCACCGCGCCATCGTTGCTTTCTTCGGTGATTGAAACATAGCGGGTGAGGGCGGCGGGGTTGTCGGTAAATTTCTTCTTTTGCGCGTTATATGTGCGGCGCGAGAAAAACAGAGCCATCGTTAATCCTTTCACTCAAAAGCCTGAGTGTGGCACGGAAGCGTGGTTTCGCAAAATGACGGTGGGACCTGGCCGAGGTGACGTGGCACTCTGGCCCTATACACTTGTGCGCGTCACCCCTAGCGTGGCGCCATGACACATCCCATTCTTGATAGCCGCTACAGTTGGATCCGCCTCGCCATCACACTTTTGATTGGCGTGTTTGCCAATGTCGGCATGTGGGCGGTGATTGTGGTGATGCCGGCAGTGCAGGAGGAGTTTGGCATCGATCGGGCCGATGCCTCATTGCCCTATGTGCTCACCATGGTTGGCTTTGCGCTGGGCAACTTTGTCATTGGGCAGGCCGTGGACCGTTGGGGAGTGACCAAAGCGTTGATTGGCGCGGCGGTGCTGAGCGCGGTGAGCTATGGCGCGGCGGCACTGAGCGGCTCGGTGCTGATGCTGTCGTTCGTGCACCTGTTTTTGGGCTTTGGTACGGCGGTGGGCTTTGGGCCGCTGATTGCGGATGTGTCGCTGTGGTTTCAGAAGCGGCGCGGGATTGCGGTGGCGGTTGCGGCGAGCGGCAATTACCTGTCCGGTGCGATCTGGCCGGTCTTGCTGAGTGGCGTGTTGAGTACCCATGGGTGGCGGGCGGTGTTTGTGGTGCTGGCCGTGATGACAGTCGCGGCGGTGGTGCCTTTGGCGTTCCTGTTGCGCCACAAGGTGCCAGCGGAGGCTTTGGCGGCACAGGACAGCGCGGCGCGGGCGCGGCAGGCCGGGGCGCCGTTCAAGCCCGCACCGTTGATGTGGATTTTGGGACTGGCAGGGATTGGCTGTTGTGTGGCGATGAGCATGCCGCAGGTCCACATCGTGAGTTTCTGTGTCGATCTTGGCTATGGTGCTGCTGTGGGCGCGGAGATGTTGGCGCTGATGTTGATGGGCGGCGTGGTGAGCCGGCTGATCAGCGGATTGGTGGCGGACAAGCTTGGCGGCGTGCTGACGCTTTTGATTGGGTCGGTGCTGCAGATGGGCGCGCTGTTTTTATTTCTGCCGTTTGACGGGTTGGTGCCATTGTATCTGGTCAGCCTGGCATTTGGGTTGGCCCAAGGCGGCATTGTGCCAGCTTATGCGCTGGTCGTGCGGGAATACATGCCTTCCAAAGAGGCAGGAAGCCGGGTGGGCTTTGTGATGATGGCCACCATTTTGGGCATGGCATTGGGCGGCTGGATGTCGGGTTGGATCTACGACGTGAGCGGCAGTTATGAACTGGCCTTTGTGAACGGCATTGCCTGGAATGCGTTGAACATTGCCATCATGGGCGTGATTTTGCTGCGCACACGAGGCGCGCGGGTGGCGGCGGCCTAGAGGGCGTTGACAGGACTCCGCTTCGCCCTGCAGACTGTCGCGCAGGAGCAGTAAGCCTGTAAAGACGCCGTGGGGGCACCTACAGAGCAGGATATTGAAGACAAATGACAAGGCTGATCAGGCATCACATCGCGCTGGCGGTTTTCTTTTTGAGCTTGGTGGTCGCCTGGGCGGCGTTTCCTGTGTGGCGCGGGTTTTGGATGAACGAAGACCAGTGGATTGAGTGGGCCTCGTTCCTGTTCTTTGCCGCTGCCGCCTTTGGGCTGTTGCTGCGCGTCAGTCCGCGCACCACCAAGGACATTTCTGTCGGCGCGCTGTGTCTGTTGGCGGCGTTGGATGAGATCAGTTTTGGCGAACGGATTTTTGGCTTTGTTGCGCCAAGTGTGGGCGGGGTGAAAATCGACGGGGCGCATGACCTGATCGAGTTCTTACGGATTGTGCCCAAAGAGGTGCTTGGCCTCGGCAAGGTCGCGCATTTGGCGCTGTTGTTGGTGTTTGTCGGACTGGCGCTCTGGGGCATTTACCACATGGCGCGCAGGTTCTCCTGGCGCTGGGACGCGGAGGACAGCCTTGGGGTTGTCGCCTGTCTGGCGGTGGCCGTGGCGATGATGATTGACGCGCATGTCTTGGGGTTCAAGCACTTGGCGGTGGAGATGGAGGAAATCCTCGAGACAAGCGCGGGGTTTGGCATGTTCCTTTATGCACGGTATCGGGCGGGGCGCACGGCGCCGGAGACGGTAGGGGCCTAACCTCTGAGGTTCACCCAACAAAAAACGCCGCCCCGAGGGAGGCGGCGTTTCTGTAACAAAGGAGAGGGTTCTTAGAAGCCCAGGCCTTCGTATTTCTTTTTGAACTTGGACACGCGGCCACCGGCATCCATCAGGCGGGTGGAGCCGCCGTTCCATGCTGGGTGCACAGATGGGTCCACGTCGAGCGCCAGTGTGTCGCCTTCGTTGCCGTAGGTGGAACGCATCTTGACGATGGTGCCGTCGGTCATTTTCACGTCGATGAAGTGGTAGTCGGGATGAGTGTCTTTTTTCATGATACCGCTCCTTACGCTTTTTTGGCTTTGTAGGTGGTGTCTTCTGCGATACGCGCGGATTTACCACGACGGGTGCGCAGATAGTACAGTTTGGCGCGACGTACACGACCGCGACGCACTACAGTGATGCTGTCGATGTTGGTCGAGAACAGTGGGAACACACGCTCCACACCTTCGCCAAAGGAAATCTTGCGAACAGTGAACGAGCCAGCGATGCCGTGGCCGTTTTTACGGCTGATGCAAACACCTTCGTAGTTCTGCACACGGGTGCGCGAACCTTCGGTCACTTTAAAGCCAACACGGATGGTGTCACCGGCTTTGAAATCGGGGATGTCTTTCCCCAGCGCAGCAATCTGCTCCGCTTCGAGCTGTGCGATCAGATCCATTGGATCATCTCCTAAATGTTGCTTGTGGTTATATCCACAAAGGTTTGATGCACCTCAGAGCTCTTGGTCTTCTTCCGGGTCCGCCGCAGCGCCCGCCAGAGGGTCAGGTCGTCTTTTCTTGTCGTAGTCTGCTGCTTCTTTGCCAACTCCAACGAAGAAACCGGAGATCATTGCAATGCACAGCAGGCCCGAACGACTCATCAGAGACGCGGACAAGCGGTGTGTAGGGCAGATGGTCCATGCGTGCAAGGGGTTTGACAGTGTGATGCGACTCAAGTAGTTAGCTTAGCGAACTATAAGGTCTCACATGTCTGATCTCGCCAAAAAACTGCAGAAAGTGCATCAATCTTGCCATCGGGCCTGGGCCAAGGCGGGGCGCGATCTCGATCTCAGTTTCAGCGAGTTTGAGTATTTGAGCGCGGTGCAAGAACAGGCGGATTTGCAGCGGTACGAGGACAAGCACGGTCAACACCTGCAGGATATTGTGGAGGCTTTGGGCGTGACCAAAGCCAGTGCCAGCACAATGGTCTCCAAGCTGGAAGCGCGGGGCTGGGTGACGCGGTTTCAATGCATGATGGACGCGCGGGCACAGCACATTGTGCTCTCGCCGGAGGGGCAGGTGAAGCTGGCCCGGGGCGCGCGGGTCTATGAGCAGATTGCGACCCGCTTGGAAAAGGATCTCGGGGACGTGCCAAGCCTGTAGTAGGGCGGAGTGTTGGCTGGTTGGACATTTTAGCCTTTTAGGTAAGTTAGCCTAACTAAATAAATGAAGAAAGGAAACTGATATGGCGATAGAAAATCTTTTGTTGGGGATCGCGATCCACCAATTGTTCTGGGAGCACCTGCCGCATTGGGGCACGTGGTTTATGCGCGCGCTCAAGTTGCTGCCGCAACCCTTCCAGACGCTTTATGAGCAGTGGCGCTGCCCCTATTGCGCTGGGTTCTGGATTGGGCTGGCCGTGCATGGAACCACGGGCAATTATCTGTTTGCAGGCTTTGCCGAGTTGCCGGCGTTCTGGGGCAGTTTGGGCACGCCGTTGGCTTGGTTCATGGATGCACTGGTGTTTGCGGCATTGAACAAACTGGGCGTCTTGACAGTGCACGCGATTGGATTGCCCGCGCTGAAAGGCCATCAAGCGAAGGAAGCGTTTTTGGCGGCAAAGAAAGCAGCATAGGCGGGGCTTTGCCTTTCAAAAAAGCTTTGCTTGCAATGAGATGCGCTCTCTCGGTTTACTGAGGGAGCGCAACAGTTTGGTTCGGGTGTGATATGCGAGTTTTTAAGACAGGTCTGTTGGCTCTACTGCTGGTGGCGGGTTGTGGCCGGTCGGTGCCGGAGGATCCGGCGGCGGCTCAAGCCGCAGCGGTTGAGGCGGCGCGGGTGCAGAGCTTGGCATCACAAGTTGTGACCTATCCCAAGTATGGCGATGCCGATCCACATGAGTGGGACCGGCGACCTCCGGAAAGTTATCCGGTGCATGGCATTGACGTGTCGCGTTGGCAGACCAGCATCAATTGGCAGGAAGCGCGGCGGTCTGGCGTCAGTTTTGCGTTTTTGAAAGCCACCGAGGGCGGCGATCTCGCGGACCCGCTGTTTGACACACATCGCGCCGGGGCGGCGAGCGCGGGTATTCCTTGGGGTGGGTACCACTATTATTATTTCTGCCGTCCGGCGGAGGAGCAGGCGGCGTGGTTCATCAAAAACGTGCCGCGTGGCGCGCCGTTGCCACATGTGTTGGACATGGAGTGGACGCCGCAGTCGCGCACATGCCGGTTGCGGCCAAGTGGCAGCAAGGTGCGCAGCGAGGCACGGAAGTTTCTGTCGATTTTGGAAGCGCACTACGGGCGGCGGCCGATTGTCTACACCACCGTGGATTTTTTCCAGGACACCGGTATTGGCTCCTTGGGCGGCACGGAGTTCTGGCTGCGTTCGGTCGCAGGGCACCCGCAAAAGGTCTATCCCGGCGCGCGCTGGACGTTCTGGCAATATACGGGGACGGGGCTGGTGCCCGGGATTGCAGGCAAGGTGGACATCAACGTATTTCGTGGCAGTCCGGAAGCCTGGGTGCGGTGGCGAGAGGGCCGGTGACCCGCTCGCCGTCTCTGTGCCTTAGTCGTCGAGTTCGACCACAGAGGCTTCTGGTGCGTTGCGCATGACGCTTTCGATGCCGTTGTCGCGGCCGGATGCGCTGGTGTAGCTTTGTGAGGTGCCGATGACCTGACCGTTGGTGGCTTTCAGGTTGAACATGAACTTGCCGGAGGCGGTTTCTTTGCGCTCGTAGCGCGCGTCGTCAGCGGCGTTTTTCTGCACCGATGCAATGCCGTTTTCACAGCTGGCTTTCTGTTTATAGCCTTCGGAAGCGAGGATGTTCTCGCCGTTGCCTGCTTTCAGGCGGAAACGGAATTCACCAGCTTTGTCGGTGTAGAGCTCGAATTTGGCGGCCATGTCTGTGGTCCCTGTTCAGAATTGTGATGCGGGAACAAAAACATGGGTTGGGGCCGGGGCGCAAGGACTTGGTTAATTGTCCTTGTCGGCCTCATAAGCGGCCCACATGTCCGGGCGGCGGGTCTTGGTGATGTCTTCGGCCATCTGATGGCGCCATTTTTCGATGTTGGCGTGGTGGCCGGACATCAGCGTGTCGGGAATTTTGAGGCCGTTCCACTCCGCAGGCTTGGTGTATTGCGGATGTTCCAGCAGGCCGTTGGAGTGGCTTTCGTCCTCGATGCTGACGGCGTTACCAAGTACGGATGGTAGCAGCCGCACGGTGGCGTCGATCATGGCTTGCGCGGCAATTTCCCCGCCGGTGAGGACAAAGTCGCCAAGACTGACTTCTTGAATATTGTAATGGTCCAGCACGCGCTGATCGACGCCTTCAAAGCGGCCGCAAAGCATGGTGATGCCGTCCGCTTCGGACCAGTCGCGGGCCATTTTTTGGTCAAACCGACGCCCACGCGGAGAGAGGTAGACCAGCGGCCAGTTGCCACGTGCGCCGCGCATGGTGTGTTCAATCGCGGGGCCAAGAACGTCGGGACGCAGCACCATGCCTGCGCCGCCACCTGCGGGGGTGTCGTCCACATTTCGGTGTTTGGTCAGGCCGAAGTCGCGCAGGTTGGTGGTTTCGATTTGCCACTTTCCGTCTTTGAGCGCCTTGCCGGTGAGGCTTTCGCCTAAGACACCGGGAAAGGCGTCGGGAAAAAGAGTGATGATCCGAGCGGACCAGACTTTGGACAGGCGGGGATTGTGGGTGACCAGCTCGCGCGGTTTGAGCGAGGCAGAGATGGACAGGCGGCCATGAGATTTGGGTTTGGAGGCATCGGTCATCAGTCAAACAAGCCTTCGGGGGGATCGGCGATGATGCGGCCTGCAGCAATGTCCACGGTGGGGACATTGGCCATGGTGAAAGGCAAAAACACGGTTTCTGAAGAATTTGGCGGCAGAACCTCCAATAGGTCCGCGGCGCCGTGGTTGAGCACGTTTTTCACTTTGCCAAGCAGGTTGCCGCCGGTGTCGCGCACCTCAAGGCCGACCAGATCGGTGTAGTAGTATTCATCGTCCTCAGTTTCTGGCAGGCGGTCACGGGGCACAAAGAGCTTCACGCCTTTCAGCGCGTCAGCCTGTTCTTTGGTCTCGATACCGGACAGTCGCGCGGCGAGGCCGTTTTTGATGGACCGCGTGATGGCGATGTCAAATTCAAATGCGCCGTCTTCGGTGAGCAGGGGGGCGTAATCCTCCAACGCGTCCGCTTCGGCGGTAAAGCTTTTGAGGCGAACGTCGCCGTGGACGCCGTAAGCGCCGCCAATGGCACCAACGCAGATGAGATCAGATGGGGTGTCGCTCATGGGACGGCCTTTGCTTTGCTTGCGCCTGTTTTCTCCGATTGCGGGCTGAGGTGCAAGGGAGTGGCACTTGTCGAGGGCCGTGATTGACCCTGGTTGGGGGTTGAAAGCGCCCTCTCGTGAGGAGGGTCGGGCGTGGGCCGGTCCAAAATCAGCGAGACTGGATGGGCAACGTGCTGTCACGCTCTTCCCAGCCAACCTTGGAGAGCTCGGGTGTGTCAGACAGCTCTTCGGGCCAACCGACACAAAGGTAGGCGACAAGCGACCACTCGGCGGGTACATCTAAATCGCGGTTCAGTTGGTCGGGATCCAAGATTGACACCCAGCCAACCCCCAGGCCAAAGCTGCGGGCGGTGAGCCAGAATTGGGTGATGGCGCCAACAACGGAATAGCGGCGCATTTCGGGCATGGTGGCGGCGCCCAGGCCTTGGCCTTTGGCGGTGGCATCGTCGCAGTAGATTGCCAGTTGCACAGGCGATTCCTGCATGCCGGAGAGTTTGAGATTGGCATACATGGCTGCGCGGTCACCATCGTAGCCTTTGAGGGCTTCAGTGTTGGCGGCTTGGAAATTTTGAAGGGCGGCGGCGCGGGCTTGGTCGCTTTCCACGCGGATCACGCGCCAGGGTTCTGACAGGCCTACGGACGGGGCCAGCAGAAACGTGTCGAGGCACTCCCGAAGAAGTGCCTCGTCCACCGGATCGGTGCGGAAGCGGCGCACGTCGCGGCGCCACCGCATGAGCCGTTGCAGATCGTCCCGGAAGGCAGAAGTGAATTCGGTCATCCCGGGACAGTCCGTCTTACTCTTCAGAAGCATCAGCTGCTTTTGCAGCTTTCTCTTCCGCGCGGTCCTTGGCTTTCTGGCCAGGCTCAGCTTTCTTAGGGTTGGAGCGCTCTTTCTTGGCAACAACACCGGCAGCTTCCAGGAAGCGGGAAACACGGTCAGTTGGCTGTGCGCCTTCGTTCAGCCAGTACTGAACACGCTCCATGTCCAGCTTAACGCGGTCTTCGCTGTCTTTTGGCAGCAGTGGGTTGTAGGTGCCGAGCTTCTCGATGAAGCGGCCGTCACGTGGCATGCGGGAGTCCGCTGCTACAACACGGTAGAAAGGGCGTTTTTTGGAACCGCCGCGGGCGAGACGAATTTTCATAGCCATGGGTGTATCTCCTATAATGGCGTGTGCACCGGGGTGCATGAGTGTTGCACCAGTGCGGTGCGGGTTGGTGTCGAAGAACAGAGGCAGCTCTGCTCAACGGTTTGTTATTCCTGATGTTTCTTGTGGTGCTGAATGACCTCAGCGATGATGAAATTCAGGAAATTCTTGGCGAATTCAGGGTCCAGATCGGCCTTCTTCGCAAGATCTTCAAGACGTGCGATCTGGTTCGCTTCGCGATCCGGATCAGACGGGGGAAGGTCGTGGGTGGCTTTTAATTTGCCAACAGCCTGGGTGTGTTTAAACCGCTCGCCCAACGTGTAGACGAGGATCGCGTCGAGGCGGTCGATGCTGTCGCGGTAGCCTTTCAGCAGGTCGGCGGCGCGTTGGGTGTCGTCAGTCAAGTGCGTAGCCTTTCGGTTTGAACATCGGGTCGGCGTAGTGGCTTATTTCCATCTCGATGGCGTCGCCAATCTGAGAGGAGGCCAGGGTTTCGGGCGAGGGGTGGCGGTAGACCACATCATGCCCGTCCACCGACGGAGCGGATTTGTCTTTCACGGCGCCGAGGCGCTCGGCCAGGCGGATCGAGTCGAGGTTTTTCGGGTCGATGTAGGACACAGCCCCGTCCCAGCCGAGCTCGTTGTAGAAATACCGGCGCACGGCGTGGGTGGATTCCAGCGCGTAGCCGTGACCGGCTTTCTCAGGCCAGATGATCCAGGCGATTTCGCGTTCTGGCCATTTGGCAGGGAACCAGCCGCCCGCCATGCCCAGGGTTTCGTCGGTCTCTTTGTCGTGGATCATCCACATGCCGTAGCCGCGGATGTTCCAGTGGCCGATTTCAGCCGCATAGAGCATCCAAGTCTCGTAAGCATTCAGCGGACCGCCCATAAACCGGGAGCGGTAGGAGGCGAAGGTGGCCTTGAAGTTCGGGTAATCTTCGGGCTCCGGGCCGCGCAAGATCAGGCGTTTGGTTTCAAGGATTGGAATGGTTTTGGTGGGCATCAGGCGGCCTCCACTTTTGGATGGCGGTAGACATGGCAGGATTTGCCATGCAGCTGATGTTCGCGCTCATATGTTGCGCCAAGGCGTTTGGCCATGGCGATGGACCGGGCGTTGGCCGGGGCCAGGTAGCTCATCAACTGGGGCATGCCGAAGTGTGCGGTTGCGTATGCGCGCGCGGCAATTGCGGCCTCAGAGGCGTAACCCTTGCCTTCGCCCGCTTCCATCACGCTCCAGCCGAGTTCTGGCTCATGCCAGCCGGGGGCGTTGATGACGCCGGTCCAGCCCATGAAGGTGCCGGTGGCTTTGTCTTCGAAGTGCCAAAGGCCGTACTCGCGCACAACCCAGTGGCCGATCCGGCTGGTCAGGCTCATGAAGGTTGTGGCTTCGTCGCGTGGGCCGCCAACATATTGGCTGCGGTCAGACGCGAAGAATTTGGTCATGGCGTCTAGATCAGAAAGCTGTGGCGCACGTAGGCGCAGGCGTTCGGTTTCGATCACAGGGATGTTCACGGAAAGACTCATGCGTAGGCCTCCATGCCGCCGTTGACGAGTTCGTCTGGAGAAAGGTGACGCCAGATTTGCACGGTGCCAAAACGCTCATGCGTGAAGTTGCCGTCATGACGTGCGCCCATGCGTTGCGCCAGCTTACGTGAGGCGGTGTTCTCTGGGTCTACCAAGCTGATGGCTGTGTTCCACCCGAGCACGTCATAGGCGTAGCTGCGGGCAGCGGCGGCAGCCTCGGTAGCGTAGCCTTTGCCTTCAAAACCTTCAAACAGGTCCCAGCCGATTTCCGGCTCAGGCCAGCCGTGCGGGAACCACAGGCCGATATTGCCAACCGGCGCGTTTGTGTCGCGCTCCGCCACAATCCAGCGGCCATAGCCGCGAAGAGCCCAATGGCCAGCTTCCAAAGCCAAGGTGCGCCAGGCTTGTTCCGCCGACATAGGGCCGCCGACAAATTTGGAGCGGTCAGAGGCAAAGAAAGCCGCAATGGCGTCAAAGTCAGACAACTGCGGGCCGCGCAGGATCAGACGGTCGGTTTCAAGCTGGGGGATCTCAATGCGCATCATGCGTAGGCCTCCAGCTGATGGCGCCAGACTTGGACCGGCTCCGGGAATATCGCTTCGGCCTGCGCATCGCGTTTGGCACCGAGGCGTTTGGCGACGGCGGCAGACTGCGTGTTGGGCAGATCGACGTAACTGACCAAGGAAGGCAGTTCCAACTGGCCCAGACCAAAGTCGCGCACGGCTTCGGCGGCTTCGGTGGCATAGCCAAAACCCTCGGCGTCCTTGGTGAGGAAATAGCCCAGCTCATGCTCCCGGTCGCCAAATTCCATGCCGAGGCCAACGAAACCAAGGATCGCACCGGTGTCGCCTTTCACGATGGCGAAGTAGCCGACGCCGCGCAGCATCCAGCCGCTTACACATTGGGTGAACTCGGCCCAGGCTGCGTCACGGTCAAACGGGCCGTCCATAAAGAGGGCTCGGTCGCTTGAGAGAATGGCGTGGAAGGTGGAGAAATCCGTCAGGCGCATCGGGCGCAGAGTCAGACGTGGGGTCTCAAGAGTGGGCACACACATTTCCACCTGCGTCGCCAGTGCGGCGGCAGGTCCGGTGGCTGGCGCCTCCCAGGGATATGTGGTGTGCAAGGTCATCAGAACGCGTCCAGAGCCTCAATCGGCGCGGCGTCCAGCACCGGGCGGGTGAAGGTGCGGTCATAGCGGCGGATGCAGCCGGTTTTCTGTGCGAAAGCAAAGGCTTTCTGGCACTCCGGGTCTTCCATCGACGCGGTGCGATAGGCTTCGTAAGCCGCCAGAGACGGATAAGAGAACATCGCATAGGCCACGTCATTGGCCCCCTCAGATGGCAGCCAATAGCCGTGATGGGTGCCGCCCATCCGGTTGACCAGACCAATCCAAACCTTGGCGTAGGCCTCAAAGGCCGCGACCTGATTTGGGTCGATCTCATATGTGAGGGTGCAGGTGATCATTACTTTTTCTTCCCAAAGCCCGACAGGCCAGGGGGCAGGCCCATGCCGCCACCCAAACCACCAAGACCGCCCGGCAGGCCGCCTTTGCCACCAAGCGCTTTGGCGGCGGCTTCAAGCTGTTTCGGGTCCATCTGGGACGGGTCCATGTTGGCCATGTCCGCGCCGCCTTTGCCAACCATGCCTTTCATGGCTTGCTTCAGCATGCCGCCTTTGCCCATTTTGCCCATCTTCTTCATCATGTCGCCCATCTGGCGCTGCATCTTCAGAAGTTTGTTGAGATCGGAGACCTCCATGCCGGAGCCTTTGGCGATCCGCTTTTTGCGCGAGGCTTGCAGCAGCTGCGGGTTGGCGCGTTCCAGCTTGGTCATGGATTGGATCATGGCGATCTGGCGCAGGATCATTTTGTCGTCAAAACCGGCGTCCTGAACGCCTTTGGCCATTTTGGCCATGCCGGGAAGCATGCCCATCATGCCTTCCATGCCGCCCATTTTCTGCATCTGCTCGAGCTGCATTTTCATGTCGTTCATGTTGAAGCGGCCTTTTTGGAAGCGCTTCATCATTTTTTCGGCTTGCTCAGCCTCGATGGTTTCCTGAGCTTTTTCTACCAGCGCAACGATGTCGCCCATACCCAGAATACGGCCTGCGATCCGGTCCGCCTCGAAGGTTTCGAGCGCATCCATCTTTTCGCCCAAGCCGACAAATTTGATCGGTTTGCCGGTTACCGCGCGCATAGACAGCGCCGCACCGCCACGGCCGTCACCGTCCATACGGGTCAGGACGACGCCGGAGATGCCGATTTTGCCGTCAAACTCTTCGGCCACTTCCACAGCGACTTGACCGGTGAGGCCATCGACCACGAGGAGCGTTTCGCGTGGGTTGACCACGTCGCGCACGTCCTCGACCTCTTTCATCAAGACTTCGTCGATCTGCAAACGACCGGCGGTGTCGAGCATGTATACGTCGTAGCCACCCAAGGTGGCCTGCTGTTTGGCACGTTTGGCAATCTGTACGGCGGACTCACCCGCCACAATCGGGAGCGTGTCGACGCCGATTTGGGTGCCGAGTACTTGCAGCTGTTGCATCGCGGCCGGGCGATAGATGTCCAAAGAGGCCATCAGCACGCGTTTGCCGTCTTTTTCGGTCAGGCGTTTGGCGAGCTTACCGGTGGTGGTGGTTTTACCAGAACCCTGCAGACCGACCATCAGGATGGGCGCGGGCGGGCTGTCAATTTTGAGCGCGCCAGTTTCGGCGTTTTCATCCCCTGCCAACACGTCTTTCAACGCGTCGTGGACAATTTTCACAACCTGCTGGCCTGGGGTCACGGATTTTGTGACGGCCTGGCCGGTGGCTTTTTCCTGTACCGCTTTGACAAAGTCACGGGCGACGGGCAGCGAAACGTCAGCTTCCAGAAGGGCAACGCGCACCTCGCGCAGGGCGGTTTTGACGTCGTCCTCAGACAGGGCACCTTGCTTGGTGAGACGATCAAAGACTCCAGAGAGGCGTTCGCTTAGATTTTCAAACATCGCTGCCGGTTCCTTTCACCGTTTCAAACATGGCCCGAACATAGGTGCGAACCGCCCATACGCCAATGTCCCCCATGGGCGCGACGCGCTGATGGGGGGCGATCCCGGCATGATGCCTGGGACCGGAAGTTTGACGGACTCCCGGAAGTGCTGCGCGTTTACGCCTGTGGGGGGGCAGAGTCAACAGGGGCGTGGTTTGCGAGCCAGGTGTTGATGGTCGCGGTGATCTCTTCGTGCAGCTTTTCTTCTGCGCCACTGAGCGCCAGGCGAAGGTAGGCTGGTGCGTGGTTGTGAAAATACAGATGAAGAAGATAGCGGCTACCGTCCTCAGTTTCCTTTCTTGAAAACTTCGCGACTTTAAGGTCCGGTAAAGGGTATTCTTCCTTTCGTTCGCCAAGCAGCGTTTTCCTTCGTAGAGCAATTTTGCCGGCATTCGGGACCAGAGACAGCGTCTTGTGTTGCAGAGCACTATAGGCACTGTGCACACCCATCGCTGAAAAAGTGAAAGCAAACCAATAGAAGGTAAGAGTCCGTTCTTCGAAGAGGCTTTTGTCAAAAGCCAGACCATCGCGAACCAAAACCCGCAAATTGGAAGGGCGCTCCAGGAAGGGCCAGCTTCAAAGCTCAAACCTTCAGAGGAATTACGGGTCACTCTCATAGGTGTAGTGTTCGCATTGAGGTTGCGGAAAATTCAAGGGTTTAGTGCGCACTGGGTTGCAAAGAAATGGAATGCGTGTTCGGACGAGAGAAGCAAATACAGCAAGGGCTTCAAAACAATGGATGCATCATCACAGTTTCAGGACAGCTTGCCGGTGAGTTCGGATGCGCTTTTGGCGCAGCTTCAGGACTGGGGGCTGGGCTATGTGCTGCACGAGCATGTGCCATTGCGCACTGTGGAGGACGCTAAGTCTGTCGAGGATGCGATGGAGGTGCCTGGCGAGGCGGCGTTTCGGGTCAAAAACCTGTATCTGCGCGACAAGAAGAAGCGTAGTTATCTGGTGACGCTGGAGCAGGACCGAGAGATTGATCTGAAGGCGCTTGGTAAGCAGCTGGATGTCGGCGGTTTGTCGTTTGGATCAGCAGACCGGTTGATGCAGAATCTGGGGGTGCGGCCCGGCGCGGTGACGCCTTTGGCGATGGTCAATGGGGCCGAAAACGGCGTGCGGTTCTTTATTGATGCTGCTGTGAAAGATGCCGAGAAGATCTACATGCATCCGCTGGTGAATGACCGCACGGTGGCGATGGATGTCAGCGATCTATGGGTGTTTTTTGTGAAACTGGATGTGGCGCCAGAGATGGTGGAGCTGGGGTAGGGGGCTTTTGCCCCCGTCACATCCAAGATGTAACTCCCCCAAGGATATTTTTGGCAAGAAGAAGTTTAGGCGGCTTTGGTAGCCACTTCTGCACCGTCTTTGTTCAGGACGGTCACATCTGTGATGCCCAGGAAACCCAGCACAAAGCGCAGGTAGTTGGAGGCGAAGTCGATGTCGGAGCCAATTTCCGTTCCGCCGGAGGCAAAGGTGACGATGACTTTTTTGCCTTCGAGCAGACCTTTGGGGCCGGTGTCGGAATAGGCAAAAGTCACACCTGCGCGGGCCACCTGGTCGATCCAGGCCTTCAGCGATGCCGGGATGGAAAAGTTGTAGATGGCGGCGCCGATGATGATGGTGTCGGCCGCTTGAAGCTCCGCAACCAATGTGTCGGAGATTTCCAGCGCGGCTTTTTGGGCGTCGGTGCGGGCTTCTGGCGGGGTGAAGGTGGCCTGGGTGAAGGCCTCGTCCAAAAATGGCAGCGTGGTTTCCGCCAGATCGCGGCGGATGACGTGGCTGGCGTCTTGCTCAGCGACCAGCGCCGCAGAGGCGGTGCGGGAGGCGGAATCGGTGAAGCGTGCGGAGCTGTCGATGTGCAGAACGGTGTGGGTCATTGTGGTTCTCCATGGGTGCGTGTCTGTGATTGAGGAGAAGATGGGGTATTGCAATTTCACACGCAATCGCAGCAAATGCGCATGAGGTGTTTGAATTTGCACAAAGCGCAGTGAGGTCAGAACATGAAGAATTGGGATGAGGTGCGCACGGCGTTTCAGGTGGCACGGCTGGGCACGGTGAGCGGCGCAGCGGAGGTTTTGGGCGTGCACCATGCCACGGTGATCCGCCACATTGATGCGCTGGAGACGCAGCTGGGGGTGAAGTTGTTTCAGCGCCATGCGCGGGGCTATACGCCAACGGAAGCGGGCGAAGACCTGATGCGTGTGGCGCAAACCACGGACGATCAGCTGGGACAATTGGAAGGCCGTATCAAAGGTCGGGGCGCGGATGTGTCCGGTGAATTGGTGGTCACAGCCTTGGGCGGGTTTGCGCCTCTGGTGGCACCGATTCTGGCAGAGTTTCAGGCTGCACATCCAGATCTGATGGTTCGGTTTTTGACTGGCGATCGTGTGTTCCGGCTGGAATATGGTGAAGCGCATGTGGCGATCCGGGCTGGAGATGGCGAGGTGCAGCCGGACAATGTGGTACAGAAACTGGCGCAATTGCCTGCCGCGCTTTATGCCGCAGATCGTTACATCGCGCAGCATGGAGCGCCCAAAGATGAAGCGGATCTTGTGAACCATCGCTTCGTTGGGCATGATAATCCAGACAGCCGTGCGCCATTTTATCGCTGGCTGAAGACGCAGGTGCCGCGGGAAAACGTGGTGTTCCGCTCAACGTCGGATCGGGCGATTGCAGCGGCCATCCGCTCTGGCGCCGGATTGGGGTTCCTGCCGGTGTGGGATGTGGATGCGGCTGAGCCGATAAAGCAGGTGTTGGCGCCCAAGCCGGAATGGGACATCAATGTGCGCCTTATCACCCATGTGGATTTGCACCGAACCATCAAAGTGCAGACGTTTTTGACGTTCCTGAAAGAGCGGTCGCAGGATTGGGTCAGCGCACGATGACGCTGCACCTGCGGGGCCATTTGGCCATGTTGCTGTTCTCCGCATTGGTGGCCGGCTCGTTTTCGCTAGGATCAATGAGCGCCAATGCAGTGGAGCCTGCGGCGCTCAATGCGGTGCGGTTTCTGATTGCAGCGGGGGTGATAGGGGTGGCGGCTCTGGTGACCAAAGGGCTGCCTAAATCCGCGTGGCAGGCGCCCTGGCGCTACCTGATTTTGGGCGGGCTGTTTGCGGGGTATTTTGTGCTGATGTTTGAGGGGTTGAAGACCGCGCATCCGGTGAGCACAGCGGCGGTGTTCACTTTGACACCTTTGATGTCGGCTGGCTTTGGCTGGGTGCTGCTGCGTCAGATCACCACCCAACGTATGTTTGTCGCGCTGGGCATTGGCGGCATTGGTGCGTTGTGGGTGATTTTTCGGGCCGACTGGCACGCGTTTCTGCGGTTTGAAGTGGGCCAGGGGGAAATCTACTATTTCTGGGGCTGCATGTTGCACGCGCTCTATACGCCGATGGTGCGTAAGCTGAACCGTGGTGAGGCGCCGGTGGTGTTCACATTTGGTACCTTGATTGCCGGGTTGGTGATCCTGACCGGTTTTGGCTGGCGAGATCTTTGGACAACAGAGTGGCTGGCGCTGGAACCACTTGTGTGGGGGACCATTGTCTATTTGGCGGTGTTTGCCTCCGCCGCAACCTTTGTGTTGTTGCAGTTTGCGACGTTGCATCTGCCCAGTGCCAAGGTCATGGCCTACACTTATTTGGTGCCCAGCTGGGTGATCTTGTGGGAGATTGGCCTGAGCCACGGCGCGCCCAGTGGCTTTGTGCTGGTCGGGATTGGCCTGACCTGTGTTGCGCTTTGGATGTTGCTTGAAAATGAAGGGTAGCGCGCTGTTTTTAGAGCGATTTTTAGGGCGCTAACACGATCTGCTTGGCAGATTTGCCTGAGAGCTGCCTTGACTCACGTCAAAGATGAAGGTGTGGCTGGCAAGTATCTTTGAGCGGGAGGTGCATTATGCCTGCAGCTACGACCAAAGCGGAATTGTTGGCCGTTGCCGACTTGGAATTTAAGAAACTTCAGAATGTGATTGCGACTGTGCCGCCGGACTTGGCGCTGTGTCAGCACGAAGACAATTGGAGTATGCGCGATGTTCTGGTGCATCGAGCGCATTGGATTGATTTGTTTTTGGGCTGGTATGCCGACGGGCAAGCGGGCAAAGCCGTGGCCTTTCCGGCGCCGGGCTATAAGTGGAACCAGCTTAAAGCGTATAACGCGGACGTGTTGGCCAAGCATAAGGATGTGGATTGGGACAGCGCTAAGACAGAATTTGAGGCTGCGCATTTGCGGTGGCATCACTTGATCGAGGGGCTGGACCAAGAGGCGCTTTATGGCAAGCCGATGAAGGGTGGCAACAACAACTGGACCACCGGGCGCTGGGCCGAGGCGGCGGCCTCGTCGCACTACCGCTCTGCGGCGAAGTTTATTCGGGCGTGTCTGCGCCAGGTGGCGTCGTAAGCTCGGTTTCCAGGAACCGTTCAAAGGCGTCCAGATTGACGGGCTCGAATTGGCCAAATCCCTGCATCCAGACAGAGGCAGCGCGCAAGGCGTCCGGCTCCAGCTTGCACCATTTTACCCGACCGCGCTTTTCCTGAGAGATCAAGCCTGCCTTGGTCAGGATCATCAGGTGTTTGGAAATCGCGGCAAGGGATATGTCAAACGGCTCCGCCACATCGGTCACAGCCATATCATCCTCAAGCAACATGTTGAGAATCTCGCGCCGTGTCGGGTCGGCGAGGGCAGAGAAGACGGTGTCTAGCGTGTTTGACATGTGTACTCTCCTAGCGGTTTGGGGGCGCAGGGGGAAGAGATCACAGATAGGGGTGTCTTTGGCGTTGGACATCAGGCGCAGTAAGATCTGCTGGCCATTGGTCTATCCCTGCGTCGCGTGCAAGGCGGGCATTGGGGATAGTCCCTTGGGGCGTCTGCGCGACCACCAGCTTTTGCATCAAGACGGCCCTAACGCGCTCCCAAAATCGAGGGGCGGGAGTTGGGGATGTGTTCGATATAGTCATGAATGCAGCTCCCAGAATGACAACTTCTTCAAATTATCTGGGACATTGACCCGAAAAAATTGCCAAGAGCGCACCAGATGTGTGCCAAAAAGGCACAGGTTTTCCTGCGAGAACCCTGTAGGGTGGTTTGGTCGCGCTGAAGCGCTGCGAGTTTGGAGTTGGGGGAGTTTAAGATGTCAGCGCGTTTGCCACCATTAAATGCACTAAAAGCGTTTGAAGTTGCGGGGCGGCACGAAAATTTCAGTCAGGCGGCCAAAGAGCTTGGTGTCAGCCATTCCGCGATCAGTCGGCATGTGCGGGGGTTGGAGCACCAATTGGGGGTGGCGCTGTTTCGCGATCTGCCGAGGGGGGTGGAATTGACCGCGGCCGGGCGGGCGTATCTGGATAAGGCAAGCGCAGGGTTGGAGTTGATTGCGCAAGCAACGGAGGAACTGGCAGGGCCGGTGCGTGGGCGCATTGTGGTGAGCTGTGAGCCTCGGTTTGCCAGATCCGTGCTGGTGCCACTGCTGTCAGAGTTTTACGCCCGCCATCCAGAGGTGGATGTGCGGTTGGAGTCTTCGCGCACACTTGTGGATGTGGAGCACTATGAGGCGGACATTGCTTTGCGGTTTGCCAAGCAGGGTCAGTTGGACGTGCCGTCTGATTTGGTGAGCAACTTGCCGATGTATGTCTATGCCGCGCCGTCCTTGCGGCCAGAAGGTTGGACAGAGGTCTCTCAATTGATGGAGTATCGTCGCTTTCGCGATCGCAATGCGGATGTTTGGCGTCTATGGGCGGAAACACAGGGGCTGGACGGCGAGCTTTGGAGCCTGACCGGCTGGCGCTTGCAGGCGGAGCTGGCGTATGAGGCATGCCTGTGCGGGCAGGGTGTGTACCTTGGCGGCTCTGACTGTGCGCAGCGGGATGTCGCGGCGGGGCGTCTGATCCGGTGCTTTGATCATGCGCTTTATGATGGTGCGATATGCCTGATCATGGGGTCACAGGCGGAGCGAAAGAAGGCGGCACGCTTGTTCCGGAGCTGGTTGTTGGAGGCAACGGAAAACCTGCGGGTGCCGGTCGAGAAAGCGAAACATCAACCAATTGGTTGAATATGTTGTTTGCCGATCTCACACCGGTCTTTCGGTATTTTGGGTGTCCGCCGAAAATTCTGAAACCAAACACTTATTTTTATTTTCAACGGCTTATGGTGTTTTTGGCATGACGCTTTCGGCTGTTGACTCAAGTCGTGCTGCACCGTAGCAATGCGCCAACGTTAGCGAGGGGTAAATTGCGCGTGAGCGAGGCCGACCACAAAGACCAAATGAAGCGTCTGGAGGAACGGATCGCAGGAGCTAAAAAAGCTCTGGACCCAAAACCCCGTGCTGATGAGCACTATTCGGCGGCCAATTTGGCCTGGCGCATGGTCATCGAAATGGTTTCCGGTCTTGGGATCGGATTTGGCATCGGATACGGGCTGGACAGCCTGTTCGGGACAATCCCGATCTTTCTGGTGCTGTTTACAATGCTTGGTCTGGCCGCTGGCGTCAAAACGATGCTGAACAGCGCCAAAGAGATCGAAAAGAAACAAGTGGCTGAGGCCACTGAGAGAGACGAGAGGGACTGAACGTGGCAAGCGAAGCACACGGCGCAGAACAAGGCGGCCTAGAATTCCACCCAATGGATCAGTTTCTGGTGAAGCCTTTGTTTGGCGGCACTGAGGTTGGTCTGTTCACCATCACCAACGTCACCCTGTGGATGGCGCTGGCTGTTGTGGCGGTTGTTGCCATGATGGTTGTGGGCACCCGTCGTCGCGCGATTATCCCAAGCCGCGGACAGTCCATCGGTGAGCTGGCGTATGGCTTCATCTACAAAATGGTCGAAGATGTGGCCGGCAAAGACGCCGTCAAGTTCTTCCCATATATCATGACCCTGTTCATGTTCATCGTGATGTCCAACTTCCTGGGTCTGATCCCTGGCTCCTTCACAACCACATCCCACTTTGCCGTGACCATCGTACTGGCGCTGCTGGTGTTTGTGACCGTGACTGTTGTTGGCTTTGTGAAAAACGGCGCTAGCTTCCTTGGCCTGTTCTGGGTGTCCAGCGCGCCGCTGGCGCTGCGTCCGGTGCTGGCCGTGATCGAAGTGATTTCCTACTTTGTTCGTCCGGTGAGCCACAGCGTTCGTCTGGCAGGCAACGTGATGGCCGGTCACGCCGTGATCAAAGTGTTCGCAGGCTTTGCCGCTGTGGCTGTGATCAGCCCGGTGTCCGTTGTCGCGATCACCGCAATGTATGGCCTTGAGGTGCTTGTTGCCTTCATCCAGGCCTACGTCTTTACCATTCTGACCTGTGTGTATCTGAAAGATGCGCTGCATCCTTCGCACTAACGGTCCCAGAACTCGAACTCTATCTATTAACTTCCAATCGTAAGGAGATACACTCATGGAAGGTCAACTCGCACACATCGGCGCAGGTCTCGCAGGCATGGGTACAGGCATCGCAGCACTTGGTGTTGGTAACGTTGCTGCCAACTTCCTGGCCGGCGCTCTGCGCAACCCATCCGCAGCTGCTTCCCAGACTGCAACTCTCTTCATCGGCATCGCGTTTGCAGAAGCACTGGGCATCTTCTCGTTCCTGATCGCTCTGCTGCTGATGTTCGCCGTCTAAGCCTAGCGGAATACATCCTTACGGCTGGGTGGGCGCCACGCGCTCACCCAGTGTAACCAGGAAGTTCCCAAGGAGGACGCTATGGCGACCAATACCAACGCCGCTGAAGCGGTACATCCAATGCCGCAGCTGGAACCCTCGTTTTGGGGCAACCAGGTGGTCTGGCTCCTGATCACACTTGTTGTGATCTACCTCGTCCTGTCGCGCATTGCGCTGCCGCGCATCGCTGCGGTTCTGGCAGAGCGTCAGGGGACCATTACAAATGACATCGCCGCAGCTGAAGAGCTGAAGGCGAAAGCCGTGGAAGCGGAAGAGGCTTACAACAAAGCTCTCGCCGACGCCAAAGCCGAAGCAGCACGTATCGTTGCCGAAGCCAAAGCGGAGATCCAGGCTGACCTGAACGCGGCCACCGAAAAGGCGGACGCAGATATTGCAGCGAAGGCTGCCGAGTCGGAGAAGGCCATTGCCGATATCCGTGCCGGTGCGCTGGAAAGCATCAAAGACGTGGCCAACACCACCACTGTTGAATTGGTTTCCGCTCTTGGCGGCAAAGCTGAAGATGCGGATGTGGCAAAAGCCGTTGATGCGCAGATGAAGGGCTAAGACACATGCGTAAACTGACCACAGTTGCAGCTGTCATGGCGCTGAGCGCCACCCCGGCGCTGGCCGCAAGCGGTCCATTCTTCTCGCTGCGCAACACAGACTTTATTGTGACACTGGGTTTCATCCTGTTTGTCGCAATCCTGATGTACTTCAAAGTGCCATCCATTCTGGGCGGCCTTCTGGACAAACGTGCAGATGACATCAAATCCGAGCTGGACGAAGCCCGCGCCCTGCGTGAGGAAGCCCAGACGGTTCTGGCGTCTTATGAGCGCAAACAGAAAGAAGTTCAGGAGCAAGCTGCACGCATCGTAGAGCACGCCAAGAGCGAAGCTCAGGCGGCAGCAGATCAGGCAAAAGTTGATCTGGAAGCCTCCATCGCGCGCCGTCTGGCTGCGGCGGAAGACCAGATTGCTTCGGCAGAAGCTGCGGCTGTCAAAGAAGTGCGGGACCAAGCGGTTGTTGTCGCTATCAGCGCAGCCCGCGACGTGATTTCCCAGCAGATGACAGCGGCGCAAGCCAACAAGCTGATCGACGCTGGTATCTCTGAAGTAGACGCCAAGCTGCACTAAGCCTGCTGACTGTCTGAACAAGTTTAAGAAAACCCGGTCCTGAATGGGCCGGGTTTTCTGCATTTTTGCCGCCTTTCAGCCGCATTCTCGTGGTGTTTCTCAGGTCAACAGAGGCACGTCCTGGGAGTTTAGGTATGCATAAAGTGGCAATTTTTCTGGTGATCGCAGCGGCGACGGGCTGTTCCGGCGGCACCACCAAAGTGTCCACCAAATCCGCGCCGTTGGAGCCGGGCGAGGTGTATTGGGCCAAAAACCAGCTGGCGGTCCAGACGGACCTCCCTGGTGAGGCACGGTTTCAGAATTTTGAGATCATGGCGCTGAGCAATGGCGATCGGGTCTATTGTGGCGAGATGAATGCCATGGCGCGCTCCGGCATCTCAGAGGGCTTTGTGCCGTTTTACATGCGCCGCAGCGCGGGGACGGTGAAAGCTGTGAACACTGGCGCAGACAGCGCGGAGTTCTCCGCACAAAAATGCGCAGAGGCCCGCAATGGCGCCCTGCGCATCAATAAGGTCTAAGGCTTAGCGGACGGGATCAAAGCGCGCGTTAGGAAGCGTGCAGTCTTTGATCACGTCGCGGCCGCAGGGCACTGGTTCCAGGTCTTTGGACAGGCACACGCGGGCTTCCTGAATGAAGCTGTCGCGGCAGGTGATGGTCAGCATGTCCGGCTCAAGCTGTGGGTTCGCTTTCAAGAAGGCGTCCTCCACCACGGAGGCAGGCAGTTTCACGGTTTTGTCGAGTTTACGGAAAACGGCCGGACGTGTGACGCTTTCATAAGCTTTGCGGGCGGTGGCGAAATAGTCTTCGCCGGACAGGCCGGAACATTTGCCGTGTTTCTTCCACTGGTACCAAGCCAGACCGGAGGTGCCCATAATATCGGCCATAGCGTTGGTCACATGGCGGGGTGGATTGCGTTCTGATGTGACGCAGTGAGACGGCCAGCCGCGGTGATATTGCGGCCAGAGGCCGTGCATGACCCAGCCGAAGTCTTCGCTGTCGTCACATTGCGGGCTGCCTTTGGCGTCACCTTCGATGGCGCACCAGTTCGGGGACCAGCTCAACGCCAGCACGTAATAGTCAAACTCTCTGGCTTTGTCGCCGTCGGCAATTGCCTGCCCAGAAACCAACAGGGCAAGGGCCATACCCAGCAATGAACGCATTCACTCTTTCCTTTTTTGTTCAGCCGCACTATATCGGGCTCAAGTTCCCCTACAACGGAAACCCGCGCCAGACCATCGGTGCCGTCTGACAAAAGTCAGACGACGGGAAATCTGTATCTTTTTTCAGGGGAAAAACGTCGTAAGGAGTAGAGATATGGCCAAGCTGCTGCACCCCAAAGCCACTGCCGTCTGGCTGGTGGACAACACCACGATCAGCTTCAAACAGATCGCGGATTTTGTTGGCATGCACGAGCTGGAAATTCAGGGCATCGCAGATGGCGATGTGGCTGCAGGCGTGAAGGGCTTTGACCCGATCACCAACAACCAGCTGGTTCAGGCGGACATCGATGCGGCGGAGAAAAACCCGCTGGCAAAGCTGAAGCTCAAGTTCAACGCTGCGGCGTCTGGTGAAGAGAAGCGCCGTGGCCCACGTTACACCCCGCTGTCCAAGCGTCAGGATCGCCCAGCGTCTATCTTGTGGCTGGTGAAGTTCCACCCGGAACTGTCTGACGGTCAGGTGAGCAAGCTGGTGGGCACCACCAAGCCAACCATCCAGGCGATTCGGGAGCGTACTCACTGGAACATTGCCAACATCCAGCCGATTGACCCGGTGGCTCTGGGCCTGTGTAAACAGTCTGAGCTTGATGCCGCGGTTCAGAAAGCCGCAGCGAAGCGCGCTGCCGAAGGCGTTGTGATGTCGGATGACGAGCGTCGCAAGCTGGTGTCCACCGAGCAATCGCTGGAGATGGACGCGGAGCCGAAGATGCCAACCTCGATTGAAGGTCTGGAGACTTTCTCCCTGGCGGATGACGACGAAGACGACAGCGACAAGCGTTCGGACGATGACTTCGCGGACGCGGACAGCTTCTTCAACCTGCCGGGTGGTGATGAGGAAGAACAGCCGCGGTAAGCGCTGCAACACAATTCAAGATTGGAAGGCCGTGCTTACCCAGCGCGGCCTTTTGCATTTTGGTGGTGGTCAGAGAGTTTTGCGGGCCATCAGAGCTGCGCTGATGGTGCCTTCGTCGAGGTAGTCCAGCTCGCCCCCTACCGGGACGCCCTGCGCCAGCGATGTCAGGCGCACCTGCTCCTCCAATTGGTCGGCAATGTAGTGTGCGGTGGTCTGACCATCCACGGTGGCATTGAGTGCGAGAATAACCTCAGAGATGCCTTCGCTGACGACACGGTCCATCAAGCGGGGGATAGAGAGCTCTTCTGGGCCGACGCCCTCCAGAGCGGAGAGGGTGCCGCCCAGCACGTGGTAGCGGCCGTCAAACACTTGCGCGCGTTCCATGGCCCAGAGGTCAGCGACGTCTTCGACCACGCAGAGCACACCGGTGGCGCGTTTCTCAGACGCGCAGATGTCACAGATATCCGAGGTGCCCACGTTGCCGCAGTTCAGGCACTCACGTGCGGTGGCAGCGACTTGTAGCATGGCGTCTGACAGCGGCGTGAGCAGCAGCGCGCGTTTGCGGATCAGGTGCAACACCGCGCGCCGCGCAGAGCGCGGGCCAAGCCCGGGGAGCTTGGCCATCATGTCAATTAAGGTATCAATTTCGGAACTGCTCATGTCCGGGCCTTTTCTGGCAACCATTTAGACTGGTTATAGCAAGAACCAACCCGGAACACACGTTTCTTAAAACGGCAGTTTCATGTCCGCTGGCAGGCCAAGCTCGGAAGTGATTTTGCCCAGCTCTTCCTGTGCGCGGTCGCTGGCTTTGGTCTGGGCGTCTTTGATGGCTGCGAGGATCAGGTCTTCGACCACTTCTTTGTCGTCGCCATTGAAGATCGACGGATCGATGTCCAATGCTTTCAGCTCACCTTTGGCAGAGGCGGTGGCCTTCACGAGGCCTGCGCCACTTTCGCCGACAACCATGATGTTGTGCAGCTCGTCCTGCATCTCGGTCATCTTGGATTGCATTTCCTGGGCTTTTTTCATCATGCCGGCCATGTCGCCGAGGTTGCCGAGTCCTTTGAGCATTGGGTCTCTCCTGAGTGTGATTGCTTGCCGCCTAGATACGGATCAGGTGGCTTATAAACAAGGGTTTGATGGCAAATAGCGTTAAGCGCCAGAGTGGCTCACTCCTCAAACGGATCCCATTCGTCTTCGACCTCGGGCAGCGCTTCTGCGAGGGCTTCGTTGGCCAACTCGCGCCGGGATTTGATCTCTTTGATCTTGGATTTGGGAAAAGCTTCCATCACGGCCTGTACCAACGGATGAGCCAGAGCCTGTTCGCGCATTTCGTTTTTCGCGGCGTCGCGGATTTCGGCAATCGAAGGCGCACCGCCTTCGTTCACCAAAATCACCGCCCAGCGGGTGCCGGTCCAGCGTTGCAGCTGGCTGCCGAGTTTTTGCGCCAGATCGTTGGGGGCACCGGGCGCGGGCTGAAACTCGATACGGCCAGGTTGGTAGTTGGCGAGGCGCACGTATTCTTCGACATGCACGCGCAGCACGCCGTCTCGGCGCTGACGGATCAGTTCTACCACGTGTTCGAAAGTTGGATATTTGGCCAGAGCGGCATCGTTCTGCACGGCCAGGGCTGTGACGGTACCGCCGCCGGCGCGAGCTGTTGGCGCACCATGCATGGGGCCATTGCCACCGCCCATTGGTCCACCCTGTGCATTGGTGCTGACCGCGCCTGGTCCACCACCGTAGCCGCCGCCACCACCGTTGGGTGGTGCGGGGGGAGGGGGCGTGTCTTGCAGTTTGCGCACCAGTTCTTCGGGGCTGGGCAGGTCGGCGACATGGGTCAGGCGGATGATGGCCATTTCTGCGGCCATCATGGCGTTCGGGGCTGCGGCCACTTCTTCCAGTGCTTTCAGCAGCATCTGCCACATGCGGGTGAGCACACGCATCGGCAGGTCAGTGGCCATGGACTGACCGCGGGCGCGTTCATCCGGGCTGACGGTGGGGTCTTCCGCGGCTTCCGGTGTGATCTTCACAACAGAGACCCAATGGGTGATCTCCGCCAAGTCGCGCAGGATGGCCATGGGATCGGCCCCGGCGGCGTATTGAGCGGAGAGTTCGTTGAGTGCCCCACCGGCATCGCCGCGCAAGATCATGTCAAACAGATCAAGCACGCGGCCCCGGTCCGCCAGCCCCAGCATGGCGCGGACCTGATCGGCGGTGGTTTCCCCAGCACCGTGAGAGATGGCCTGGTCCAGTAGAGAGGTTGCGTCTCGAGCGGAGCCTTCGGCAGCACGGGTGATCAACGCCAGCGCATCATCTGCAATTTCAGCACCTTCGGAGCTGGCAATGCGGTTGAGCAGACCAATCATGTCTTCCGGTTCAATCCGGCGCAGATCAAAGCGTTGGCAGCGTGAGAGCACGGTCACCGGAACCTTGCGGATCTCGGTGGTGGCGAAGATGAACTTCACATGGGCTGGCGGTTCTTCCAGCGTTTTCAGCAGCGCGTTGAACGCGCTGGTGGACAACATGTGCACCTCATCGATGATGTAGATTTTGTAGCGCGCAGAAGCCGCCCGGTAGTGCACAGAATCGATGATTTCGCGGATGTCGTTCACGCCGGTGCGGGAGGCGGCGTCCATCTCCATCACGTCAACGTGGCGGCCTTCCATAATGGCGGTGCAGTGCTCACAGACGCCGCAAGGCTCGGTGGTGGGGCCGGAGCCGCCATCGGGGCCAATGCAGTTCATGCCTTTGGCGATGATCCGTGCTGTGGTGGTTTTGCCGGTGCCGCGGATGCCGGTCATGACAAAGGCCTGCGCAATTCGATCGGCCTCAAAGGCGTTTTTCAGGGTGCGAACCATGGCGTCCTGTCCCACGAGATCCGCAAAGGTTTCGGGGCGATATTTGCGCGCGAGAACCTGATAGGCGGTGTCGGGAGTGTCAGTCATGGCCGTCCTGAAAGTTGCGGGGTCGCAGATTCGACTGGCCCCTGTGCGTGGTCTGGCGCAGGTTATGCGGGCGAAGGCGGCGCGTCCACCGGATATGCGGGTGGACAGGCTGGGTTGCGGGCCGCAAACAGCGCTCTGGCGCTTGAAAATGGGGGGAAGACATGGGGTTTGAGGTTTTCGCGGTGGATGTCGGTGGCGGTAAGTTGGCGTTGGCGTTGGCGCCGGTGCCGGGTGCCGCGGGCGATTTGCAGGCCGATGTGGATGCGATTGCCCAGTGGGGCGCGTCGTTGGTGATCAGCGCCACAGAGGGCGCGGAAATGCAGAATTTGGGGGCTGGAGAGCTACCAGACCTTCTCAAACAAGCAGGTATCGCGTGGGAGCATTTCCCGATCCAGGATTTTGGGGTGCCCGACAGTGCCGTCGCGCCACAGTGGGCCGTGCTGTCACAGGTTGCTCATCAGACGTTGCAAGCTGGAGGACGTGTGTTGGTGCATTGTCGTGGCGGCTGTGGGCGATCTGGGATGCTGGTGTTGCGCTTGATGCTGGAGGCGGGAGGTGCGGCTGACGAGGCACTGGCACAGCTACGTGCCGTGCGGCCCTGCGCCGTCGAGACGGATGCACAATTGGCCTGGGCGACCAAAGACTTTTAGCCTTTGGTGGTTTCTGCGGCTTTGGCGCGGCGAGCCGCTTGTTGCAGGGCGAACACCTCTCCAACCTCGGTTTTGTGGCTTTGCGCCCATCCGTGTAGGAGCGCAATTGGCTCCACGAAGGTCTGGCCCAGCGGCGTCAAAGAATACTCCACATGTGGCGGGATCACGTCGAAGACTTGCCTGTGCACGACGCCCCATTGTTCCAGATTGCGTAGCGTTTGGGTCAGCATTTTTTTGGAAAGTCCATCCAGCCTACGCAGCAACTCGCCGGGACGGTGCGAGCCGCGCGACAGCAGGTAGATCAGGCCTGGAACCCATTTGTCAGATAGGATTTCGAAGGTCTGACGGGTGGCGCACTTCAGGTCATATTCATCTCGGCTGATGGTGAAAGACGAAGTTTTTTCCATGGTTACCTCAAGGTGCCTAATTGCCATCTGGTTCCTAGATAACACATTGGTTGTGAGACTGACAAACACCAGAAAAGGAACAGATCATGCCAGCTTACCTGCTTACATTTTTGCGAGTGGAAGACGCCGAGGCCCACGCAAAGGACTACTTACCCGGTGCACATCAAGTGTTGTTGGATTTTGGCGGGCGTCCCCTTGCCGTGACCGAAGACATCACTGTGAAAGAGGGCGCATTGCCTGAGGGCAAAGTGATTTTGGTGGAGTTTCCCACCAAGGAGGCGGCTCTGTCCTATTACGACAGCCCTGAGCACAAGCCGTATAAGGATATTCTGGATCGGGTGGCCAAAAACGACATGGCGGTGTTTGCCGGGCTGTGAGCAATGGGCAATGTCCGTCGATCAAAAGAAAAGGACCGCAGCCTAAGCTGCGGTCCTAAACAATTTCCAATGTCGGTAAAACTTAGCCGCCGATGGTTGCCAGATAGGCAATCAGGTTGGCGCGGTCGGTGGCCTTCTTCAGACCAGAGAAAGACATCTTGGTGCCCGGAGCAAAGCCTTTTGGGTTGGCCAGGAAGTGATCCAGGTTTTCGTTGGACCACGTGTCGGCAACCGCTTCCAGGGCACCAGAGTAGGCGAAGCCGGGAACCGAATCCACCGCGCGGTCAACCACACCGTAGAGATGAGGGCCGGTGCCGTTCGCACCATCGTCCAGCTTGTGGCAGGCTTTACACTTGCTGAAGACCTTGGCGCCTTTGTCGACGTCCGCAGCGGCCAGCAGTTCTTCCAGAGAAGGACCTTCTTCGACTGCGGCACCGGCATCATCGCCGCCCTCCACTTCGATCACATAGGCCTGTTGGGCGTGATCGTCACCGTGGCCTTTGGGGCCGGTGTGGTACAGGATTTCAGCGGCCCAGCCGCCCAGCAGGAATACCAGCAGAGCCCCACAGAGGGCGCCTACTACCTTGGTCATTGTCATCGTGTCGAACATGCTACGTTTCCGTCTCGTGGCGTTTGTCGGCTATCTATCCGCTTCCCCTAAGCGAACGCAAGGTATAGTTACCGCGACGAAACGCCCTCGGTACAAAAATTGCGCAGAAACCGGGGAGAAGAGGGACAAAATGGACCAATTGACCAATCGGATCGCCTTTCAGGGGGAAGCGGGCGCTTACTCCCACGAAGCCTGCCGCAAAGCGCGGCCGGAGATGGAGGCGATGCCGTGCCGCACCTTTGAGGAGGTGATTGACGCGGTGAAGAGTGGTCAGGCGGATCTGGCCATGTTGCCAATTGAGAACTCGACCTATGGGCGTGTTGCGGACATTCACCGTCTGTTGCCGGAAAGCGGGCTGCACATCATTGATGAGGCCTTTGTGCGGGTGCGGATTAGTCTGATGGGATTGCCGGGCGTGCCGATGGAGGAGATCGACACGGTGCGCGCGCATCTGGTGCTGTTGCCGCAGTCAGCCAATTTCCTGAAGTCGCATGGCATGAAGGGATATTCCGCAGCGGACAGTGCAGGGGCAGCGCGGGAGCTGGCCGAGCATAAGACGCGCAACGAAGGTGTGTTGGCGTCAGAGCTGGCGGCTGAAATCTATGGGCTGGATGTGCTGGCGCGAGATGTGGAAGACCACGGTCACAACACCACGCGATTCTTGATTATGTCGCGTGAGCCGGACTATGCTCGCCGGACAGATCATAAGATGATGACCACTTTTGTGTTTGAAGTGCGCAACATCCCTGCTGCGCTCTATAAAGCGATGGGCGGCTTTGCCACCAACGGCATCAACATGACCAAGCTGGAAAGCTATATGGTCAATGGCAGCTTCACCGCGACACAGTTTTACTCCGATATTGAAGGCCATCCAGAGGATCGCTCTGTGCAGCTGGCAATGGATGAGTTGCGGTATTTCACCAATAACGTGACTGTTCTGGGTGTGTACCCAGCGGAGCGGGACGCGGTTCGGTAGGCTGCCAGCCAAGTAACAAACAAAAGGCGCCCGATGGGCGCCTTTTTCGTTTCCGGATTACATTGGGCTGGCCCTACGCCATGCGCGAGTAGCGGTCTTCCAAATCGTCGCGCATGGTGGCCATACGTTTGACCATGCGTTTGTTCAGAGAGCTGCGGGCCAGTTTCAGCGATTGCAGCAGAAGGCGGGCAGACAGGCTGTTGGCGCGCATACCGGACCAGAATTGAATGCGGGTGCGGGTGCGCGAGAGGGCGACAAGTTCGATTTTGATGTCGGTTTCCAAGCCTTGCAGGATGGCTTTCATCTCGATCTCATTGGGCGCGTCAAATCCGGTCATTTCCAGGTTTAACTCACGGGCCTTGCCGCGGAACTGGAAGCCGACTTCCCATTTGGCGCCCACACCAGGACGGGCGAGAGAGTCGACGCGGGTGACCTCTGCGCCGCGGCGCAGGGCGGAGCGTTCGTACACTTCGACATCCGTCAGCATGTCAAATGCCTGTGCAATTGGGATGTCGACGTCTTCTCTGCCGGTGAGTTCCATGGTGCCTCTGCGTCTGCTGCTGTTTTGCGGCTATAGTCGCGTTATTCGAGCCTGTCCGCAAGCCAGTTCCGCAGAAGGAAGTGTGCGATGGCGCCTTTGCGCGCGGGTTTCAACGTGGGGTGTTGGCCAGAGAACACGGTGAGCATGTCTTCGCGGCTGACCCAAAGCGCATCTTCGATTTCATTTGGGTCCAGCGTGATGTCATCGTTCAGCGCTTCGCCTGCACAGCCAAACATCAGAGACGAGGGAAACGGCCAGGGCTGGCTGGCGAGGTAGGACACGGCGCCGACGCGCACGCCTGCCTCTTCAAAAACCTCGCGTCGGACGGCGGCTTCGAGTGTTTCGCCTGGTTCCACAAACCCTGCGAGCAGGGAGTACATGCCCTCTGGCCACCCCGGAGAGCGGCCCATCAGCACCTTGTTGCCTTTGGTGATGAGCATAATCACCACCGGGTCGGTGCGGGGGAAGTGGGAGGTGTTGCAGGCGGGGCAATCCCGTTGCCAGCCGGATTGCGCCATGCGGCTTTCCTCGCCGCAGTTCGAGCAGAAGCGGTGGGAGCGGTGCCAAGCAAAAATGGAACGTGCAGTGGCCGCCAGTTCGGCGTCGCGTGGCGCGAGATGAGCCATGACACCGCGTAACTCAACAAACAGATGGTCAGCGGGCAGCGATGGATGGTGCTGTTGCGTTGGGTCAAAGAACTGCTGGAGTTGGGTTTCGTCCAGTTCTGGTGGCGTCCAAGCGGAAATGTCGTGGGCGTAGAGCGCGCTGCCGTCCTCTGAGAGGCCCAGAAAAACTGGCGGGACCGGTGGCTCCTTGGCTTCTTGAAGCAGCGGATGGTTGGTGGGGAGGTAGACCAATTGATCGCAGTGTTCGCCGCTAAACAGAGGCTTGCCACGCCAAAGGACGATGCTGCGGCTGTCGGGTTGTGTGACGCGGGCGTTGGCGTCTTCACCGCGGATTTCGGCGGCGCGGTTGAGGGCGGAACCCCCGAAGGTAACGGTTTCGGCGTGTCGCATTATGCTCTCCTGTTGGCACAGAGGTGGCACGTTGCGCGGTGGGCTGCAATCACATCTGTTTGAACAGAACGGTTTGTACTCAAAGCTGTGGTAGTTTGTGATTTACAATCATTCTAGAGTTGCGCACACTGGGCACGACTAGGGCGGCCTGCTGGCTGTGAGACTTGAATTTAGTCCCCCCTAGGCGCCGGAACGAATCTAAGGAACTGTTGTGTCACACACACGCCTGAAAGGGTCTGAAGGAGCGCGTGTTGCTCTGCGCATCATGGCGACCAGTGATGTGCATGCGACGCTGCTTGATTACGATTACAGTAAGGACTGTGCGACAGAGCTGGGGTCTTTGGCGCGAGCTGCAACGGTGATTGAGGTTGCGCGGGATGAGGTTCCGGCGACACTGGTGTTTGACAATGGCGACTTTTTGGAAGGTGCTGCGATTGCAGACCCATATGAAGGCGGTGCGGGTGTTGGGGCGGACAATCCGGTTGTGAAGGCCATGAATGCCTTGCGGTATGATGCCATCGGGTTGGGCAATCACGAGTTCAACATGCCTGCCGAGGATGTGCGGGCGGCGCTTCAGGCGCTTTTGCCCACTGTGCTCTGCGCAAACCTGCACTTGAGCCGAGACCGGGATGCGTCGGTTTACGCGGATTTGTGGCAATCTCATGCGCTGTTGACCCGCCCGGTGACAGATCAGCGCGGGCAAGTGCATGATCTGCGGGTGGGGGTGTTTTCGGTCTTGCCGCCACAAGTGGTGGCTTGGGACGCGTTGCGCATTGCCGGTCGTCTGGTTGCGGAGGACATGATGGCGGCGGCGCGGCGGCAGGTGACCGAGCTGCGCCGGATGGGGGCGGATGTGATTGTGGCCTTGGCGCATAGTGGTATCAGGGATAACCACCATGCTGAGGAGACGGAAAATGTCTCTGTGCCGTTGGCCGGATTGGACGGTGTGGATGCGGTTGTCGCTGGACATGTGCACCGGGTGTTTCCCTCGCCCAGTTTTGGGCTGACTGAGGCAATCGATCCGGTGGCCGGGACGTTGCATGGCACGCCTGCCGTGATGCCGGGCGTCTATGCGACCCACGTGGGGCAGATTGATCTGTCTTTGGTGCGCGGGGTTGAAGGGTGGCGCGTTGAGACACAAGAGGTCCAGGTGCATGACTTGCGCTCTGAAAGCGGCGCCGCGCCAGTGGAATCGCCTCGCATCGTTTCAGCGGTACAGGGGGCGCATAGCCTAACGCTGTCCAATATGCGCCGCACCATTGGTACCGTGACCGGGCCGGTGACAAGCTACTTTTCGATGGTGAAGGACGATTGCGCGTCGCGGTTGGTGGCGGAGGCAAAGCTGGCGTTTGTGCGGCGCGAATTGTCTGGCAGCGGGCTTGAGACCCTGCCGTTGATTGCGTCAGTGGCGCCGTTGAAATGTGGCGGGCGCGCGGGGCCGTTTCACTATGTGGATGTGGCGCCAGGTGCGGTGTCGGCGCGGGTCATTGCGGATATGCAGCCTTATTCTAATCATGTCAGCGTGGTTCAGACGTGTGGGCGGGATATTGTAGAGTGGCTGGAGAAGGGCTGTGCCGTTTACAACCAGTTGTTTGCCGGCGAAGAGGATCAGTTCCTTTATGATCGGGACACGCCAACCTATAATCGCGAGGCGATATACGGGCTGTCTTACACGGTCGATCTGTCGCAACCGGCGCGTTATGCGATGGATGGCAGCCTGATCAACCCGCAGGCCAGGCGGGTTGGAAATATCTGCTGGCGGGGCGTGCAAA
Organism: Shimia sp.; assembly: GCF_049116215.1. Taxonomy (GTDB): domain Bacteria; phylum Pseudomonadota; class Alphaproteobacteria; order Rhodobacterales; family Rhodobacteraceae; genus Shimia. The sequence goes on from NZ_JAGDZB010000006.1 coordinate 91,623, forward strand.
TTGCGCCTTCACAGGACTTCTTGCTTGTGACCAACGATTATCGCGGCGGCGGCGGCGGGAATTTCCCTGCCATGGGGCAAGGGCAGGTGGTTGAGATTGCGCCTGCACGGGTGCGGGATGTTTTGGCGCAGCACATCGCCGAGACATCGGGGCGGCGCGACGAGACGTTGGAGACCTGGCAGTTGCACCGGATGCAGGGCGTGAAAGCCGTGTTTGATACGGGACCTGGCGCGGCGGCGTATCTAGAGCTGGCCGGGTTGCCAATGCGCCGGCTGGGCGCGGTTGAGGGTGGATTTGCCCGCTTTGAGCTGGATATGGCGCGTCTTTGAAAAGTTAGGCAGCATTTGAGTGGGTTGGCTTGCAACTTCGATCCGTTCCGCCTATATCGCCTCTTGAGAGGTTGGCGCGGGCGAGCGCCTCGCCAACCCGGTCAGATCCGGAAGGAAGCAGCCGTAACGAGCCCCGCTTGGGTCGTTGTCCAGCCTCTCACCCAATCTCCCTGCATTTCAGAACGCGATGGATCGCCGTTTTTACGGTGGGTTTGGTGTTGGCCCACCACAGGGTCCCAGATGCTCAGAGCGTTGAAAGTGTTAAGAAAAGCAAGATTTTGCCGCCTCTGGGCGGAATCACGGCCTGTTGATACATTCCGAACTTGAATGTTGTTGCCCACCCCCTTTAGCTTGAAAGGTAAGAATTCCGCTGACAAGCGCGCGGGCGCAGGAGGGGCCAAATGAAAGAAAAGACATTCAAAATTGCCGGGCCAATGTTTGATCGCCGCGGGGCGCTGCGATTGATGGGCGGGAGTGCATTGTCAATTGGCGCCGGGCTTGGGAGTGGCATGGCATGGGCCAATGAGGATGAACTCATCCGATCCCATGGCTATTCGTTTTTTGGCGATCTGCAGTACCCGGCGGACTATCCGCATTTTGCCTATGTGAACCCCAATGCGCCAAAAGGCGGCACCATCACGATGAGCACACGCGGCACCTTTGATGGGTTCAACCGGTATTCCTGGAAAGGCGGCAACCCGGAAACCAGCGCAGGCGTTGTGGCAGAAAGCATGTTTGCCGAAATGCCTTGGGGTGGCGGCGCACCAGCGGATTCCATCACCGACAGCTATTGTTTGATTGCGAAAGAGGTGGAGTATCCTAAAAGCCAGGAATGGTGTGTGTTCCACATGCGCGATGATGTGGTTTTTAGCGACGGCTCCCCGCTTCGGGCGCAGGACGCGGCGTTTACCCACAACCTGTTTTTGGAGCAGGCCATCCGGTCTTATGCACGGTCTGTGAAAGAACGGATCACCGGCGTTGAAGTGATTGACGATCACACAATCAAATACACTTTCGCCGAGGGCATTTCACGCCGATCGTTGATCAGCCAAGTGGGCGGCACGCCCATTTTCTCAGAAGCCTGGTACAAAGAAACCGGCGAGCGGTTGGATGAACCGTCTATCTTGGCGCCAATGGCCTCCGGGCCCTATCAAGTTGGCGACTACGAGTTTAATCGCTACGTCGAATATGTCCGCAATCCAAACTACTGGGGTTGGGATCACCCGGCCAATGTAGGGCGGTTCAACTTTGACAAAGTCCGGATTGAGTATTTCACCGACGCTACCGCAGAATTTGAAGCCTTCAAGGCTGGCGAGTTCACCTACCGCTCAGAAGGCTCTACCAAGCGGTGGGCGACAGGCTATGACTTCCCTGGCATCCAGAACGGCACCGTGAAGAAAGAGGCGCTGCCCAGCGGGTCTGCGCCGACAAATTTTGGCATGTTGTATAACACGCTGCGCGCGCCGCTTGATAACCGCGATGTCCGTCATGCGCTCTCTTTGGCGTTTAACTTCGAATGGGTGCGCGAGTCGCTTCAGTATGAGCTGACCACGCAACGAAGTTCGTTTGCTGAAGGCCAGGAGTGGGAAGCCAAAGGTGTGCCGGAAGGCGCAGAACTTGAGCTTCTGCAATCACTGGGCGATGCGGTTCCAGCAGAAATGCTGACCGAACCAGCGGTTGTGCCGCACACGTCTAACCCGTCCAATCCAATTGACCGTCGCAACAAGCGTGCGGCGCTGAAGTTGTTTGAGAAAGCCGGTTGGACCGTAAATGACGCCGGTGAAATGGTGGATGGCGACGGCAAACAGATGTCGCTGGATTGTCTTGTGATTGCGACTTGGGATGAAACCCGTCTCGCGCTGATTGAAACCTACGTGAAAACGCTGGCCAACTGGGGCATCAAAGTCAAAGCCGATAAGGTTGACAGCGCGCAGGCGCAGCAGCGGTGGATCGATAAAGACTACGATATGATCTACAACCGCTATCGGTCCTTTGCGGCCGCTGGCACGGGGTTGCACCAGATGTTTGGCTCCAAAACAGCCGAGGTGTCTACCTATAATCCATCTGCACTGCGCAGTTCCGCCGTGGATGCGATCATTGATGCCGCGCTAGCAACCACAACACGCGAAGACGAAGTGGTCGCGTTGACAGCTTTGGACCGGGCTTTGCGCTATGAGCGCATCATGGCACATTCAGGATATGTCGGCGAAAGCTGGGTGTCGTATTTTGATATGTATGAGCGCCCGGAAGAGCTGCCGCCCTATGCGGTCGGTGTGTTGGATTTCTGGTGGTACAACAAAGACAAGCATGAGGCGTTGATCGCCTCTGGCGCGTTGCGGAAGTAATCCGGTGGGCGCTTATATCCTCCGACGACTGTTGCTTGTGATCCCAACCCTGCTTGGGGTCATGATCATCAACTTTACACTGGTGCAATTTGTGCCGGGCGGGCCTGTGGAGCAGGTCCTTGCCAAGATGCAGGGCGAGGGCGATGTGTTCGCGGGCTTTGCCGGTGGTGGCGAAGACATCGCCACGGAGGAGACTTTTGGCTCAGACAGTGAATACTTGGGGGCAAGGGGATTGCCCAAAGAGTTCATTGAGGAGCTGGAGAAAGAGTTTGGCTTTGACAAACCGCCGCTGGAGCGGTTCCTGACGATGATGGGCAACTACCTGCGTCTGGATTTCGGCGAGAGCTATTTCCGCAAAATCAGTGTGACGGATCTGGTGCTGGAGAAAATGCCTGTGTCGATCACGCTGGGGCTTTGGTCAACGCTCATTGCCTACATTGTGTCTATACCGCTGGGCATTCGCAAGGCTGTGAAAGATGGCACGCCATTTGATACCTGGACGTCAGGTGCCATTATTGTGGGTTATGCCATCCCGGGGTTCCTGTTTGCGATCATGTTATTGGTTTTGTTTGCCGGGGGCTCCTATTGGAAGATCTTCCCTTTGCGCGGACTGACTTCGGACAACTTTGAAGACCTGACGATGATTGGCAAAATGCTCGACTATGTCTGGCATATTGCCTTGCCGGTTCTTGCGTCCACCATTGCGGCTTTTGCCACGCTGACATTGCTGACGAAGAATAGCTTTCTGGATGAGATCAAGAAACACTATGTGATGACGGCGCGGGCCAAAGGGCTGACGGAAAAACGGGTGCTCTATGGCCATGTGTTCCGCAACGCGATGCTGATTGTGATCGCGGGCTTTCCGGCGGTGTTTATCAGCGTGTTCTTTGGCGGTTCGGTGTTGATTGAGACCATATTCTCGCTCGATGGACTGGGCAGGCTGGGCTTTGAAGCTGCGGTGGCGCGGGACTATCCAGTGATCTTTGGCACTCTGTTTGTCTTTGGCCTCATTGGGCTCGTGGTCGGGATCCTTTCTGACATGATGTACGTGTTTGTGGATCCACGCATCGATTTTGAGAAGAGGGAAGGCTGATGGCATTGTCTCCTCTGAACCAACGGCGCTTGAGCAACTTCAAGCGCAACCGGCGCGCACTTTGGTCTTTGATCATTTTCTCGGTGGTGTTTGTGCTGTCGCTGTTTGCCGAATTTCTTGCAAATGATCGGCCTATCCTGATCAACTACCGTGGCGAATTCTACACGCCGATCTTCAACTTCTATCCCGAAACCACCTTTGGTGGGGATTTCAAAACTGAGGCGGTTTACAATGATCCGGTGGTGGAGTGTTTGATCACAACCGGTGGTGTGGAAGATTGTTTTGATGTGCCTGAGGACATGTTGGAACAGGTTGCGGCTGGCACATTTGACCATGCAGTTTTCAAAAAAGGTTGGACGCTCTGGCCTCCGATCCCCTACAGCTATGACACTCCCGTGGATCGCGCAGGTGCGGCGCCATTGCCGCCTGACAGCCAGAATTGGCTGGGCACCGATGACCGCAAGCGTGATGTATTGGCGCGGGTGATTTATGGCTTCCGCCTTTCGATTATATTTACCCTTGTGGTGACCACAGCGGCGAGCATCATCGGTATCGTTGCGGGCGCGGTTCAAGGCTACTTTGGCGGTTGGGTGGATCTGATCTTTCAGCGGGTGATCGAGATTTGGGGGGCGACTCCAAGCCTGTATATCATCATCATTATGTTCGCGATTCTGGGGCGCAGCTTCTGGCTTTTGGTCCTGCTGACGGTGTTGTTCAGTTGGACGGCTCTGGTGGGTGTAGTGCGGGCAGAGTTCCTGCGGGCGCGCAACCTCGAGTATGTGCGCGCGGCCAAGGCGTTGGGCGTGAGCAATCGGGTGATTATGTTCCGCCATATGTTGCCAAACGCGATGGTGGCGACCGTGACCATGTTGCCGTTTATCGTGACGGGCACAATCAGCACACTGGCCGGATTGGATTTCCTGGGTTTTGGTTTGCCGTCTTCGGCGCCAAGCCTTGGCGAACTGACACTTCAGGCGAAGCAAAACCTACAGGCGCCGTGGTTGGCATTCACCGCGTTTTTCACCTTTGCCATCATGCTGTCGCTTCTGGTCTTCATCTTTGAAGGCGTGCGCGATGCGTTTGACCCAAGGAAGACTTTTTCATGAGCGTTTTGGAGGTCAAAGGCCTACGCGTGGCATTCCGGCAGGACGGAGAGCGGGTGGAAGCCGTGAAAGGCGTGTCCTTCACCGTGGATCGCGGCGAGACCGTGGCGCTGGTAGGCGAGTCCGGGTCCGGAAAGTCGGTCACGGCTTTGTCTACCGTGTCTTTGTTGCCGGAGAGCGCAGAGGTTGCGGGTTCGGTGACCTATGAGGGTCAGCAGATGGTTGGCGCCTCGGGAAAGCTGCTGCGCAAGGTGCGCGGCAATGACATCAGTTTTATCTTTCAGGAGCCGATGACCTCGTTAAACCCGTTGCACACCATCGATAAGCAACTGGCCGAAAGTCTGGCGCTGCACCAAGGGGTGACCGGCGACAAAGCGCGGGCGCGGGTGTTGGAGTTGCTGGAGAAAGTTGGGCTGCGAGATGCGGAGCAACGGTTGAGCTCTTATCCCCATCAGCTGTCCGGTGGGCAGCGGCAGCGGGTGATGATTGCCATGGCGTTGGCCAATAAGCCCGACATCCTGATTGCGGATGAGCCGACCACAGCACTGGACGTGACCATTCAGGCGCAGATTTTGGAGTTGTTGGCGGAGTTGAAGGCCAGCGAAGGCATGGGGCTGTTGTTCATCACCCATGATCTTGGCGTGGTGCGGCGGATTGCTGACAAAGTCTGCGTCATGAAGGATGGCGAGATTGTCGAGGCCGGACCGGTGTCCGAGATTTTCGACAATCCGCAGCATCCTTACACGCAGCTTCTGTTGAGTGCGCAGGCAAGCGGCATTCCTGAACCGGTGGAAAGCAACGCCGAAGAAATGGTGTCGACTGAGAACTTGCGGGTGTGGTTCCCGATCCAGCAGGGATTGCTCAAGCGTACAGTTGGGCATGTGAAAGCGGTTAATGATTCCAGCCTGTCCGTGCGTGCCGGAGAAACACTTGGCATTGTGGGGGAAAGTGGCTCCGGCAAGACCACGCTGGCCTTGGCGATCATGCGGTTGATTGGCAGTGAGGGCAAAATCACCTTTGACGGCCATGATGTGCGCAAGTGGAGCACCAAAGAGCTGCGAGCGCTGCGCAAAGATATGCAAATTGTGTTTCAAGACCCGTTTGGCAGCCTGAGCCCGCGCATGACCTGCGAGCAGATTATCTCTGAAGGGCTTGGTGTACACGGCAATCCAGATGGGCGCGATACGCGCACCCTGGTTGGCGAGGTCATGGTTGAGGTTGGTCTCGATCCGGCGGCGATGGATCGCTATCCCCATGAGTTTTCTGGCGGTCAACGGCAGAGGATTGCGATTGCGCGAGCGATGATCTTGCGGCCCAAGCTGGTGGTACTGGATGAGCCGACCTCGGCGCTCGACATGACTGTGCAAGTACAAATCGTGGAGTTGCTGCGCAATTTGCAGAAGAAATATGGGTTGGCCTACCTGTTCATCAGCCACGATCTGCATGTGGTGCGGGCGATGAGCCATAAGATCATGGTGATGAAAGCAGGGGATGTGGTGGAGCATGGCGACTCAGAAGCGTTGTTTGACAATCCACAGACCAATTACACCCGTGAATTGCTGGCGGCGGCTCCAGGGTGACCAGTCTGCGTTTTGATGCTGCGAAGCCAACCGATGCAAAGCGTTTGGCCAACCTACGTGTGAAGGCGATGCAGCCAAGTCTTGAAGCTGTGGGCCGGTTCAATCAGGAGCGGGCGCGGCGGCGGTTTTTGGACACGTTTGTACCCGAAGACACCACGATGGTGTTTTCGGGCAAACAATTGTTGGGCTTTTTTGAGCTGCGTGACCGCGAGGATCACCTTTACCTCGATCATTTCTATATCGCGCCTGAGGAGCAAGGGCGTGGGATTGGGAGTATGATCCTGCAATGGATTTTGCGTGATGCGGCCGAGCGAGACCTGCCAGTGCGGTTGATGGCGCTCAAAGGCAGCGCCGCCAACAAGTTCTACCGCCTGCATGGCTTTGAGGTGACGGGTCAAGAAGAGTTCGACACGCGTTATCAGTGGGTGCCAGAACCAGAATAGGCCAGCCCAGAGGGCCGGCCTATTTGTCTTCACACATCGGGGAGATCAGATCGCCGCGCTGTGCTGAGCCTTGCTCATGTCATAGGCGTCAAACGCGCGCGCAATGATGCGGGTCAGCGGGCGTGTTGCCTCAGGGATGACTAAGGCCCCGCTTTCCAGTGCCAGCACGTCCGGAAATTCTGCCATGACTTTGGAGAACATCTCGTTGAGCTCGGCGCGGGAGATGTCAAAACGGTCAACAATCTCATCCGCATCAATACGGAAGTCACACATCAGCGCCTCGATCAGGCGGCCGCGCAGACGGTCATCGTCGGTGAAGGTGTGGCCACGAGAGGTGGAGAATCGACCGTCTCGGATCGCACCGGTGTGGGCCGAGGTGGCCGGGGCGTTCTGCGCGAAGCCTTGTGGGAAACGCGCAATGGAAGACGCGCCCACGGCCAGCAACACATCAGCGGTGTCGTCGGTGTAGCCTTGGAAGTTGCGGCGCAGAGTGCCGTTGCGTTGGGCCACGGACAGGCCGTCGGTTTTGGTGGCGAAGTGGTCGATGCCAATTTCGTCGTAGTCGTCCCACAGGAAGAGTTTGCGCGCCGTTTCATAGAGCGCGAGGCGCTCTTGGGGCGTTGGCAAAGCGTCCGAGGGGATCATCTGTTGACGCTTGGCCATCCACGGCACGTGTGCATACCCATAGAGCGCCACGCGATCCGGGGAGAGCGACAGAAGCTTCTGGACGCTTTCGGTGATGCGGGCCTGGGTCTGATGTGGCAAGCCAAACAGAATATCTGCATTCACGCTTTTGACGCCATGCGCGCGGATCATATCAACCGCATCGCGGGTGATGTCGTAGCCTTGAATACGACCAATGGTTTTTTGGATCTCGTCGTCAAAATCCTGCACGCCAATGGAGGCGCGGTTCATGCCAGCTTTGGCCAGGACTGCCAAACGCGCATTGTCGATCTCATTTGGGTCGATCTCAACCGAAAACTCGCCGTCCGCCGCCATGGGCGCGACGTCGAAGATAGCGCCAGCCAGGTCTTCCATCATGCCGGGATCAAGAAGGGTTGGCGTGCCGCCGCCCCAATGAAGGCGGGAGAGCGTGACGTCTTCAGGCAGCGAAGCCTTTAGGATTTTGAGTTCGCCTTTTAACGTTTCAACATACGTGGCAACCGGGGAGAGCGTGGAAGTGCCTTGGGTGCGGCAGGCGCAGAACCAGCAAAGGCGGCGACAAAACGGCACATGCACGTAAAGTGAGACTTGCGATCCGGTTGGAATCGCTTCAATCCACGCCTTGTAAGTGTCTGGCGTCACGTCGTTGTTAAAGTGCGGGGCTGTCGGATAGCTTGTGTAACGCGGAACTTTCGCGTCAAACAGTCCGAGTTTGGCCAATTGTTTTTCCTGTTCCATAAGCGTACTCATAAAGAAATGGGAAATGCGAACCCTTGACCCAGATCAAGTCTAGGTATGAACAGGTATGAACGAGACATTGGACCTTACGGTTGGTTGTGAAAGCTGCCCGATCAAACATCGGGCCGTATGTGCGCGCTGTGACGCTGACGAACTCGAGACGTTGGATGGCATCAAGTATTACCGCAGCTTTGAAGCCGGTCAGACGGTTATTTGGTCCGGCGACCGCATGGAGTTTGTCGGCTCTGTCGTGTCTGGGATCGCGTCGCTGACACAGACCATGGAAGACGGCCGGACACAGATGGTTGGCCTGCTACTTCCAAGTGACTTTGTTGGCCGTCCGGGGCGTGAGTTTGCGAGTTACGATGTTGTCGCAACCACAGATCTTGTGATGTGCTGCTTCCGACGTAAGCCGTTTGAAAGCATGATGGTGGAAACCCCACATGTGGCGCAGCGTTTGCTTGAAATGACCTTGGATGAGCTGGACGCGGCGCGCGAATGGATGTTGGTGCTGGGCCGCAAGACAGCACGAGAGAAGATTGCCAGCCTGTTGTCGATCATTGGGCGTCGGGATGCCTCACTGAAGTTGGAAGGCACCATTGGCAGGATTGTGTTTGATCTGCCGCTGACCCGTGAGGCGATGGCGGACTACCTTGGGTTGACGCTGGAAACCGTGAGCCGCCAGATGTCTGCTTTGAAGCGGGACGGGGTGATCGAGCTTGAAGGCAAGCGTCATGTCACCGTCCCAAGTTTTGAGCGCCTGATGGACGAAGCGGGTGATGATGCCGACGGTGGGATGATGGCCTAAAGCCAGTGCACCGACAGACATAGAAAAAGGCGGGGTAGTCCCCGCCTTTTGTTTTGCCAAACCGATGCGTGTCCCACGACGCATCGACTGGCAAATAAGTGTGATTAGTGCGACAGGAACACCGGAATATTGGCCTGTTCCAACATGTTGCGGGTAGCGCCGCCCAGAATGGCTTCGCGGAACCGCGAATGGCCGTAGGCGCCCATCACGATCATATCGGTCTTGGTGTCGGTGGCGTGGCGCAGCAGCACGTCGGAAACGCGCGGTTGTGTTTTTGACAGCACGTCAACTTCGACACGCACGCCATGGCGCGACAGGAATTGCGACAGCAGGCCGCCGGGATCGGAGCGGTTTGGGCCGTGAGTTGGCGGATCTATCACCACCACATGCACCAGATCTGCAGCTTTCAGGAAAGGCAGGGCGGCGCGGGTGGCAACCAGTGCTTCGGCACTTTCGTTCCAACCAATGGAAATGTTTTTTGGCGCCGCGATGGGGGCTGCGCTTTCAGGCACCATCAAGACCGGAGCCTGACCTTCAAACAGAGCTGCTTCCAAAGTGGGCTCCAGTTCGGTGCCTTGATTCTTGCCGTAGGGCTTTGGCAGGACCACAAGGTCGGCGAATCGCGAGCGTGCGGCCACATGTCGCCCTAGGTCGGCAATCTGTGTCACGCCAGTATCGCAGGCCCAACGGACCTCGGTGTTGGACAGCGCAGCCTCTGCCGCAGCCTTGATGGCGTCAGCCTCTTCATGGGCGCGTTTGAGCATTTCCTGCATCAAAAGGGCATCTGCACCCGCGTAGAAGTAGCCTGTTTGCGAACGATCAACCCCAAGTGCCAACACGTCAAGGTGGGCATCTTGGGCTTCTGCGAGGGCAATTGCCTGCGCCAAAGGGGCGGCTGTGAAGTCGGAGTCTGTCAGAACGCACAGCAAAGATTTGTAGTTCATTGTCACTCACCCGTGTTATGGAAAGGTGTAAATTACATACGACTTTTCTTTGTAGGTGCAGATAAAGCCGTTTCTCTTGAAGTAGATACAGACAGAGATCCCAGTCAGTTTCCTTGACCCAGATCAAAGCGAAATTTTCGCTGCACCTGCAAAAGACGATTGGTCAAATCCGCCCCAAGCCCGAAGAAGAATCGGGCAGGGCAAGACGAAGGGACGCGAAATGGTAAATTACTTCAAGCTGATCGCGCTAGGCCTCATCACGTTTTTTGCGTTGATAGCGGCCAACTATGCGCGTGATTTAGCTTATATGGTACACGCCCTGATTATTTCGGGCGTGTCCTTTGGGCTGTTTATTTGGGTCCTGCGCGGCATGGGCACCGTGACGGTGCATGCGCAGGATGAATACATGGATGACGTGATCCGCTACGGCGTGATCGCAACCGCTTTTTGGGGGGTTGTTGGGTTTCTGGCAGGCGTGTTTATCGCGTTCCAGCTGGCCTTTCCAGCGCTCAACTTCGAGTGGGCACAGGGCTACGCGAACTTTGGTCGTTTGCGCCCGCTGCACACCTCGGCGGTGATTTTTGCGTTTGGCGGTAACGCGCTGATCGCGACATCCTTCTATGTTGTGCAGCGCACCAGCGCGGCGCGACTGTGGGGTGGCAACCTTGGTTGGTTTGTCTTTTGGGGCTACCAGCTTTTTATCGTTCTGGCAGCGACAGGCTACCTTCTGGGCGGTACACAGTCCAAAGAATACGCGGAACCTGAGTGGTATGTCGACCTGTGGCTGACCGTTGTTTGGGTGGCCTATCTGGCGGTGTTCCTCGGCACAGTGATCAAGCGTAAAGAGCCGCACATCTATGTGGCCAACTGGTTTTTCCTCGCGTTTATCGTCACCGTTGCGATGTTGCACGTGGTCAACAACCTGACCATTCCTGTGTCCATCTTCGGCTCCAAGTCGGTAATCGTCTGGGCCGGTGTGCAAGACGCGATGGTGCAGTGGTGGTACGGCCACAACGCTGTTGGCTTCTTCCTGACCGCGGGCTTCCTGGGCATGATGTACTACTTCATCCCGAAGCAGGCCGAACGTCCGGTGTTCTCCTACAAATTGTCGATCATCCACTTCTGGGCACTGATCTTCCTGTATATCTGGGCTGGTCCGCACCACCTGCACTACACCGCGTTGCCTGACTGGGCTTCGACCCTCGGCATGGTGTTCTCCGTGGTGCTGTGGATGCCGTCCTGGGGTGGCATGATCAACGGTCTGATGACCCTGTCTGGTGCCTGGGACAAGCTGCGTACCGACCCCGTGATCCGCATGATGGTGATCTCGGTGGGTTTCTACGGCATGTCGACTTTCGAAGGTCCTATGATGTCGATCCGCGCTGTGAACTCGCTGTCTCACTACACCGACTGGACCATCGGTCACGTGCATTCCGGTGCACTGGGTTGGAACGGCATGATCACATTCGGCTGTCTCTACTTCTTGGTGCCTGTGCTGTGGAAACGTGAGCGTCTGTACTCGTTGCAGCTCGTGAGCTGGCACTTCTGGCTCGCCACCATCGGCATCGTGCTTTACGCGGCGTCCATGTGGGTGACCGGTATCATGGAAGGCCTGATGTGGCGTGAAGTGGATGCCAATGGCTTCCTGGTGAACTCCTTTGCCGACACTGTGGCTGCGAAGAAACCGATGAACATCGTGCGTGGTCTGGGCGGGGTCATGTTCCTCACCGGTTCCATCATCATGTGCTACAACCTGTGGATGACTGTACGTAAGGCACCGGCCAAAGAAGCCAGCCTGTCCGTCGCAGTCCCGGCTGAATAAGGAGGGCCGGCAGCTATGGCTATTCTCGACAAACATAAGATCCTCGAGACCAACGCGACCCTCCTGCTTGTTTGCAGCTTCCTGGTCGTAACCATCGGTGGCATCGTACAAATCGCGCCTTTGTTCTGGCTCGAAAACACCATTGAGGATGTAGAGGGCATGCGCCCCTACACCCCTCTCGAACTCGCGGGACGCGACATTTATCTGCGTGAAGGCTGCTATGTCTGCCACAGCCAGATGATCCGCCCAATGCGTGACGAGGTGGAGCGCTACGGTCACTACTCGCTGGCAGCGGAATCCAAATACGATCACCCGTTCCAGTGGGGCTCCAAGCGGACAGGTCCTGACCTTGCCCGTGTGGGTGGCCGTTACTCCGATGATTGGCATCTGGACCACATGCGCAACCCGCAGTCCGTGGTACCTGAATCGATCATGCCGAAGTATGGCTTCCTCGAGAAGAAGATGATCGATGGCAAGTACATCGGTGACGTGATGAAAGCGAACGCGATTGTGGGTGTGCCTTACACCGAAGACATGCTGGAAAATGCCCAGTCTGACTTCATGGCGCAGGCCGATCCGGACAGCGATTATGACGGTCTTCTGGAGCGCTACGGCGAAGTGAGCGTGAACGTGCGCAACTTTGACGGTCAGCCTGGTGTGTCCGAAATGGACGCGATGATTGCGTATCTTCAGATGTTGGGCACGTTGGTTGATTTCTCGACCTTCACGCCGGCGGCGTCGCGGTAAGGAGGGGATCTAATGGAAACCTATTCCTTCCTGCGAGAGTTCGCGGACAGCTGGATGCTTCTGTTCCTGTTCTTGTTTTTCCTTGCGATCGTGCTGTGGGTGTTCCGCCCTGGCGCCAGCACAGAGTACAAAGACACGGCCAGCATTCCGTTCCGTCATGAAGATAAACCGGCCACGACTGAGGAGGCACGGACATGAGCAAGCCATCAAAAAAGTTTGACAGCGATCCAAACACCACCGGCCACGTTTGGGATGGGATTGAGGAATTTGACAATCCGATGCCGCGTTGGTGGTTGTGGGTGTTCTACGTCACCATCATCTGGGGCATTGGCTATGTCATTGCGTATCCAGCATGGCCGGGCATCACTGGCGCCACCAAAGGCGTTTTGGGATGGTCGACACGTGCCAATGTTGCAGCGGACATTCAGGCGGCTGAAGACAAGCTGGCGCCAATCAACGCCAAATTGGAAGCTGCTGAGCTGACCCAGATCACCACTGATCCTGAGTTGGGTTCTTATGCAGTGTCTGCGGGCGGCGCGGTGTTCAAGACTTGGTGTGCGCAGTGTCACGGCTCTGGTGCTGCTGGCGCGGTTGGCTATCCCAACCTGCTGGACAACGACTGGCTCTGGGGCGGTGACATCGAGAACATCTACCTGACGGTCAACCATGGTATCCGTAACACGGAAGACGACGATGCGCGGTATTCCGAGATGCCTGCCTTTGGAGATGACTACCTCGAAGACGATCAGATCGATGCGGTTGTGAACTATGTGATGTCGCTGTCCGGTGAGGCAAAAGATGCCTCCGTTGTGGCGGCAGGTGCAGAAGTCTTTGCGGATGAATGCTCCTCTTGTCACATGGAAGATGGCACCGGTGACCGCGCTCAGGGGGCGCCAAACCTTGCGGATGCGATCTGGCTGTTTGGTGGGGACTACGACTCCATCAAAGAGACTGTCACCTACAGCCGCTTTGGGGTGATGCCGTCTTGGGGTAACCGTCTGACCGAAGCACAAGTGCGTGCTGTGTCGGCCTATGTGCACCAGCTGGGTGGCGGCGAATAACTTCGCCCACTTTGGAAACACAGACCGCTCCGGGAAACCGGGGCGGTTTTTTGTGCTTTTGTTCCGGAAAATTTTGCCAATTTGACAAAGATCAAGTTTTAGACCGCGCCGCCCTGGTAAAACTGTTTTAAGGGCAGCACGCCGCAACCGGAGCTGCTCGTTGGGTGTCGATCTTTCCGTCCTGTTCGCGCGTTTCCTGGAAAGATTGGCACCCACAATTATCCCACCTCAAAATCTCTTGCATTTTGCGCCATCTGGTTGGCGAATTGCGCCATCTCACATATGTTGAGTTCACGTAAAGGGAGGCGCAAATGCACAAGCAGGTTCGGTATCCGGTCCACAAATCGACAGGTGGTCTGTTGCGGTCTTCCGGGATTTCTCCGGAACGGGTGCTGCGGCGCGCCCAAATGCCGGTTGATCTCTTCGATACGGAGAACCGTGGTGTCACCGCGCAGCAGTTCTTCACGCTATGGGAAGCGATTTCTGAGGAAATCGACAATCCCAAAGTGGTGGTGGAAATGGCCAAAGCGATGGCGCGTGGACCGTTTATTCCCGCCGCCTTTGCCTTTTCGTGCAGCCCCAACATTGCCACCGGCTTGCGACGCAAAGCGGTTTTTAAGCCCTTGGTCGCGCCGATCAAACTGTTGGTGTCCGAAACCGAGTCGCATCTTGTTTTGGATATCGATGTGGCTGAACCAAATCTGGATGTGCCGAAATGTATGGCGGCGTTTGAGATGGTGTATTTCCTCGAGATGTGCCGCACGTTTACCGGTGTGGATTTTTTACCGGTAGAGGTAGGGGTGCCCGAGTTTATGGAAGACCAGGCGGTCTTTGATCGCCATTACGGGCGCAAAGCGGTGATCACCCCGCGGCCCAGACTGACGATTACACGAGAGGACGCGTACCGACCGCTGATCTCGGAAAACCCACAGTTGTGGGCCGGATTCGAGCGGGAATTGACGCGACAGCTGGCCGAGCATCGCCGGAACTTGACGATGGCGGTGCGGGTGCGCAATGCGCTTTTGGAACTCTTGCCTGCTGGTCAGGCTTCGGTGGATGCGGTGAGTGATCGGCTTGTGACAAGCCGCCGCAGCCTGCAACGACATCTGAGCAAAGAAGGGCAGACCTTCCAATCGGTGCTGGATGACACGCGGTCCGATTTATCCTTACATTACCTGCGCCAAGCGGACATGAGCGTTGAGGAAATCTCTTATTTGCTGGCTTATCGTGACCCAAATTCCTTCTATCGTGCTTTCCAAAATTGGACCGGCCGCACCCCTGCGCAAATGCGCGCAGAGCTACTCTGACGCAGGGAGGTTCCAATCGCGAGGGTGTAAAAGGTGAGTCACAAATGTGAGATTTGACACAGGTCAATGTTCTGGCGTCCAATCGTTGGGACAAGATCGAAAAAATCTCCTCTCCAAACATGTGAGTGATTCCGTGAGCAAAAGTCCTGCACCGTCGCTGTACGAGGCACGCGAGCCAATCTTTCCGAAACGTGTTTACGGGCCGTTTCGCAATCTAAAATGGATCATTATGGCGATCACGTTGGGTATTTATTACCTGACGCCGTTGCTGCGTTGGGACCGAGGACCCAGCTTGCCAGATCAGGCCGTGCTGATTGACATCGCCAACCGCCGGTTCTTCTTTTTCATGATCGAAATCTGGCCACATGAGTTCTACTTTGTGGCTGGCCTTCTGATCATGGCTGGTCTTGGGTTGTTTCTGTTCACCTCTGCCTTGGGGAGGGTGTGGTGTGGCTACGCCTGTCCGCAAACCGTTTGGACAGATTTGTTCATTCTGGTGGAGCGCTGGATCGAAGGGGACCGCAACGCGCGTCTGCGTTTGCATCGGCAGAAGAAGTTGGATTTCCGCAAAATCCGCCTGCGGATCACCAAATGGGTGACCTGGCTTCTGATTGCGATGGCAACCGGCGGAGCGTGGGTTTTCTACTTCGCCGATGCACCGACCCTAGCTGTGGATCTCGTCACCGGAAACGCGCATCCAATTGCGTACACCACTATTGCGGTTTTGACTGGTACCACCTTTCTTTTTGGTGGCTTCGCGCGGGAGCAGATTTGTATCTATGCCTGCCCATGGCCGCGTATCCAAGCCGCGATGATGGACGAGGACACGCTGACCATTGGCTACCGCGATTGGCGGGGAGAAAACCGCGGAAAAGGCAAACGCACCGAAGATTCCGATCTGGGCGACTGCATCGATTGCATGGCATGCGTGAACGTTTGCCCGATGGGGATCGACATCCGTGATGGGCAGCAAATGGAGTGTATCACTTGTGGTCTGTGTATTGATGCCTGTGATGACATCATGGACAAGATCGGCAAGCCACGTGGCCTGATCGATTATCTTGCACTGTCGGATGAAGACAACGAACGTGGTGGCAAGCCGCCAAAAAGCGTCTGGACCCACATCTTCCGTCCGCGCACGATCATGTACACCTCTCTATGGTCGCTGGTTGGCATTGGTTTGGTTGTCGCGCTGTTTATGCGGTCTGATATCGAGGCGACGGTTGCGCCGGTGCGCAACCCAACCTTTGTGACGCTGTCAGATGGCTCTATCCGCAACACCTATGAGGTGCGTCTGCGCAACAAACATGGCGAAGACCGCATGTTCCGGATATCGTTGAAAGGTGAACCTGATCTGCGGGTGCAGCTTGAAGGCACGCCATATGAAGCGGTAAATGTCCCTGCTGACCAAATGAAAAACCAGCGTGTTTACGTCATTGCCCCTCCAGGGTCGGCGCCGGCCAATGGCAGTTTGACCAACTTCCGCTTCTGGTTTGAGGACACAGGCAACGGTGACCGCGTGCACAAAGACACTGTATTTAATGGAAAGGGCCACTGATGGCTGAGAAAAAATTCACCGGCAAACACTTCTTGATGGTGTTTGTAGGAGCGTTCGGCATCATCATCTCCGTGAACCTGTTTTTGGCATGGAATGCGGTGGCAACCTTCCCGGGGTTGGAAGTCAAAAATTCTTACGTCGCCAGCCAGAGTTTTGATGCGCGTCGCGACGCGCAAGAGGCTCTGGGCTGGGACGTCAGTGCCCGGGCCAAAGGCGGCTTGTTGATCCTGTCGATCACCGATGAAGATGGTGCGCCGGTGCAGGTCACCAATCTGGATGCGGTTCTGGGGCGGGCGACCCATGTTCAGGATGACCGCACTCCGGACTTTCAGTTTGATGGCAAAGCTTATGTCGCGCGGGAAGAACTGGCGCCGGGCAATTGGAACATTCGTATGAATGCCACTGCGCTGGACGGCACGCCGTTTGAGCAGCGAGTGATCCTGCGTGTGGAGAAGAGCTAAGCCATGACTGCGGCGATGCGCCCAAATATCTCGGCTTGTCCAGCCTGTGATGCCGCTCCGGCAGCGGAAGCGCTGGCGGAACAGGCGTTGCAGGAAGATGCGCGCATTGCTTTGTCGGTGCCCAGCGTGCACTGCGCGGCGTGTATTTCCACCGTGGAAACTGCGCTGGCTGATCACCCTGGGGTGCATTCGGCGCGGGTGAACTTGACGCTGAAACGTGCGTCGGTGGAAGCGGCGCCTGACGTGACTGCAGAAGAGCTCGCAACGGTTCTGGAAAAAGTGGGCTATGAGGCGCACGAGTTAGATGCAGGCACGTTGAGTGCGACGCAAAACGACAAGGCGGGACGTGATCTGTTGATGCGGCTGGCGGTGGCTGGTTTTGCGTCGATGAACGTGATGCTGCTGTCCGTGTCGGTTTGGTCCGGTGCCGAGGCGGCCACGCGAGATATGTTCCACTGGATCTCTGCGGCCATTGCGCTGCCGACAATTGCCTTTTCCGGCAAGCCGTTTTTTGTACACGCCTGGAGCGCGTTGAAGCACAAGCGTCTGAATATGGATGTGCCAATTGTGCTGGCAATTGTGCTGGCGGTGGCCACGTCGCTTTGGGAGACAACGCTGTCAGGCGAACACGCCTATTTTGATGCGGCTCTGACATTGGTGTTTTTCTTGCTTGCGGGTCGCTATTTGGACCACCGCACACGCGCGGTGGCGCGATCGGCGGCAGAGGAGCTGGCAGCGTTGGAAGTGCCGCGTGCTGTTCGGGTTATAGATGGACAAGACCAGACAGTTGCGGTGAAAGAGCTGGCTGTAGGCGATCTGATCCGAGTGAAGCCGGGTGGGCGTATGCCGGTGGATGGTGAGATTGTTGAGGGACGCTCGGAACTGGACCGGTCTTTGCTAACAGGGGAGACCCTGCCGGTGTTTGCGGAGCCAGGTCAAGATGTGAGTGCGGGGGAAGTGAACCTGACAGGGCCCTTGATGATCCGAGCCACTGCTGTGGGCGAGCAGACAAGTCTACATCGCATGGCGGATTTGGTGGCCGTCGCGGAGTCCGGCCGGTCAAATTACACATCCCTGGCAGACAAAGCGGCAAAGCTCTATGCACCGGGTGTGCATATCTTGTCTGCGCTGAGCTTTCTTGGTTGGTATCTCTTTACATTCGACATGCGCACGGCGCTGAACATTGCGGCGGCTGTGCTGATCATCACCTGTCCCTGTGCGCTTGGTTTGGCCGTACCTGCGGTGACAACCGCCGCCTCAGGACGTCTGTTTCGCAAAGGCATGTTGATCAAACACAGCACTGCGCTGGAGCGTTTGGCGGAGGTCGACACAGTTGTGTTTGACAAAACCGGGACTCTAACAGCGGGCGCGCCGGAGCTGATCAATCTTGAGACACTTGAAGAAAAAGACCTCTCCGTAGCACTCGCTCTGTCCATGGCCTCGGCCCATCCGCTGAGCACGGCGATTACCAAAGCCGCGCAGGCGGCCGGTGTGCGCCCTGCGCGGGTGAGCGAGATTGAAGAGGTGCCGGGCTATGGCACACAAGGAAATCTGGATGGTGTATTGGTGCGGCTGGGACGCCCGGCTTGGGTTGGCGCAGAGGCTGGTGCGCAGACAGCTGCGTTTTTGAGCGTTGGGGAAGAAACACCGGTTGAGTTCATTTTTGCCGACACGTTGCGCGAGGGTGCAGAGGCCTGTGTTGATGCGCTGAAGGCAGCGGGCAAAGAGGTGATCCTGATGTCAGGGGACACCACCGGCGCGGTGGAAAGCCTTGCCAACCGTTTGGGTATTGCCAAATGGGTGGCGGAAGCGCTGCCAGAAGACAAAGCCAAGCGGGTGCAAGCTCTGACCACCGACGGCTGTCACGTGTTGATGGTGGGCGATGGTCTCAATGACACCGCAGCTCTGGCCTCGGCGCATGTGTCGATTTCGCCAGCCTCAGCGCTGGATGCGGCACGTGTGGCATCTGACATTGTGCTATTGGGGGGCGACCTCTCGCCGATCCCGGATGCGGTGGATGTTGCCAAGAGCGCGACCAAACGTATCCGTGAAAACTTCCAGATTGCGACGGTCTACAACATCGTTGCGGTGCCTTTGGCCGTGGCTGGTCTGGCAACGCCGTTGATTGCCGCGTTGGCGATGTCCACGTCTTCCATTACAGTATCCCTAAACGCCCTGCGCCTGAGAGGATGACATGCAAGTTCTGTCTTATCTGATTCCCATCTCTTTATTCCTAGGGGGCATTGGTTTGGTCGCGTTTGTCTATACGGTGCGGTCTGACCAATATGATGATCCGGAAGGAGACGCGCAGCGCATCTTGTCCGGGCAGTATGATGACAAACCGAAGATGTGAGCTCAGCTTACTCCGTGCTCAAAATAAAAGCCCGTCGCAGGAGACTGCGACGGTTTTTTTATTGGAGTGTGTTGCGAGGCTTAGCTAGGGCCAAGCGTGTAACATGTGACTTGCCGCGCTTGCAGGCGACGGCAGGCCAAATCTGCGGTTTCTTTGGACATGCCGAGGAAGTTGGCCTCAAAACCGCGAGAATTTTTAACAACCTTGCGCAAGCTGCCATCCAACGTCGCCATTTCTGCAAGAGCAGTTTTGAGCAACATCTTTTCAGCGGCAAAGCGGCTGTTGTAACGCCCGACGTTGATGCCCCAGTGGCGTCCTCCCGCGGTGGAGATACGGGTCACGACCTTGGGCTGCGGCGGTGGGGTCGGCTCTTCCTTCAGGCTGACCAGAGTCACACCGGTGTTGTCCTGCGCTTGCAACAGTGCGGATTGAATGTCGTGCTCGATGATTGTGGCTTCGGCCACAACCGAGGTTTCTGTGGAGACCGTGGCCTCTGACATGGCCGCAGCCACAACTGTGGAGGGTTGGTCCGCTGTGGCGGCGGTTGGGCGCAGCACGGGGCGCAACGATTTCTTCACGGCGGTTGCCACGCGGATTGTTTTTCCGACAGGTGCTGTTTTGCCTTGGTAGGCAGGCAAGCCTGGCTTGCGCAAAGCGACACGGTTGGCGGAGCGGTTAAATCCTAGATCCAGTAATTCGGCCACTTTGGCATTGCGGGTGGCGGTCGAGCGGCCGCCAAACACAGTGGCAATCACGCGCTTGTTGCCGCGTTCCGCGGAGGCCACTAGGTTGAAACCTGCGGCACGGGTGTAGCCGGTCTTAATACCATCAGCGCCCTTGTAGGCGGCCAGAAGACGGCGATTGGTGTTGTTGACGGTCTTGATGCCAGCACTGGTCGAACGGCGGGAGAAGAGGTTGTAATAGTCCGGGTAGTCATAAAGCACGTGGCGTCCCAGAGTGGTCATGTCACGAGCAGTTGACATGTGCCCGCTTTGGGTCAAGCCATGCATGTTTTTGAACGTGGTGTTGGACATGCCAAGCGCCTTGGCGGTGCGGTTCATGCGACGGGCAAAAGCCGCTTCGGAGCCTTCGATGGCCTCGCCAATGGCCGTGGCAGCATCGTTTGCGGATTTTACTGCAGCCGCACGGATGAGATAGCGCAGTGCGATGCGTTGACCAGCCTGCAAGCCCAGTTTGGAAGGTGGCTCGGCGGCGGCATTCTTGGAGATTTTGACCTTGGTGTCCAAGCTGATCTCACCGTTTTCCACCGCTTCCATGGCAATGTATAGCGTCATCATCTTGGTCAGCGAGGCGGGATGCAATCGGGTGTCGGCATTACGACTGTGCAGGACTTTGCCGTCCCGCGCGTCAATCACCATAGCTGCGTAAGGTGCCGCCAAAGACACCATGGGGGTCAACACCGAACAGAATGCCAGTGTCGCCAAAAATAGCCCGAAACGGGCCGGCTGAATGCGCCGCGCCTTCATATGAACTGCTCTTTTTTCTGCCTCAGGCCGCCGGTTTTCCGGTCTGACCAATTATTATTACAGTGAGCGTAACACAGGGTTGGAAACGAATAAAGCGTGTGTTTCTGGCGATTTGGAAAGGTTTGTTCAGGTCGGGGCGTAGATGTTGTGGCTAAAGTGGGCCTGGCCGCTACACCTGCTTTGTGAGGGGCTCAGCCAATCTCTTCAACCAGTGGCAAAATTTCTGAAAGTGACGAAAGCGCCACAAATCGCGGGTTGTCTGTTGGTGTTTCCGCCTGCTCCAATACCCAAGCAGGGCCATTGGGAACGTGTGCGGCCCAGCTGCCAACAGACAGGGAAGGTACAATATCGGATTTCATTGAGTCGCCAACCATCAGGGCGCGGTCCGGACCGTCGGCGTAGGAGTGAAACGCCTTGGTATAGGTGTCGGAGTTTTTGTGACTGACGATCTCGACCCAGTCAAACAGGTCGCCCAAACCGGATTGGGCAACCTTGCGTTCCTGGTCGAGCAGGTCGCCCTTTGTGATGAGCAGCAATCGATGGGTTTTTGACAGAGTTTCAATTACTTCTCTGGCGTGCGGAAGCAACTCAATGGGATGCTGCAGCATGTCTCGACCACAGGCCATCAGCTCGGCAATCACCGATGCCGGGACACGTTCTTCGGTGACCTCAATGGCGGTTTCGATCATTGAGAGGACAAATCCCTTGGTGCCAAACCCGTAGTGACCCACATTGCGCCGCTCTGCGGCCAAAAGGCGGTCCTCGAGGTGGTCTGGCTCCGTAAAGTCCGCGAGAAGTTCGGCAAACTTGGCTTGGGTCAGGCGGAAAAACCGGTCTGTGTGCCAAAGTGTGTCATCTGCATCAAAGGCAACCGTTGTGAGGGTCTTGGGCATGAAAAAGATCCGATTGTTCCTGACCTCTTTTCTATGGCCAACTTCAGGCTATATAAACAGCAAACCACAAACCGGATTCTTGTGAATATGCCATTGCAGACGATGAACATGAGCATGGGTGACGATGATGGCGGCGACCTGGGTGTCGCGCTGGAAACACGTACCCGCACCAAAAAGCCGCCCCTTTACAAGGTGATGTTGCTCAATGACGATTACACACCAATGGAGTTTGTGGTGCTTGTGCTCGAGCGGTTCTTCTCGATGACCCATGCGCAAGCGTTTGAGATCATGCTCACCGTGCACAAAAAAGGTGTGGCGGTAGTGGGTGTGTTCAGCCACGAAATTGCAGAAACCAAGGTCACACAGGTGATGGATTTGGCGCAGCGCCATCAGCATCCCCTGCAGTGTACGATGGAGAAGGAGTGACCGGGCTGCCCGGTTCACCGCATAAAATGTCCCATTCCCGATTGTCACTGGCTGTAGAAGACTACGGCCTGTCGTTGCCGTCTGACGGGCGGATTGCTGTATTTGCGCCGCGTGTTGGCTTTGACCTGAGCGCTTTACCGCGTGCCCAAGTGCACGTGGTTCAGCACCTGAAGCCAGATTTTGATGCCTTCTCCGACGCAGGCTTTGACGCTGATGTTGTCGAAAGTGGCCGCTACGCGGCGGCTGTCGTTGTGTTGCCACGCGCCAAAGCTCTTGCACGGGACTTGATTGCTCGGGCTTCCAAATGTGCAGATCTGGTCATCGTTGATGGGCAAAAAACCGATGGCATTGATGGAC
Source organism: Shimia sp. (assembly GCF_049116215.1). GTDB lineage: Bacteria > Pseudomonadota > Alphaproteobacteria > Rhodobacterales > Rhodobacteraceae > Shimia. Next base: position 114,141 of record NZ_JAGDZB010000006.1, read on the forward strand.
TTTATAAGGAATGCCGCAAGCGGGCCGATGTTTTGGGCAGTTTTGCCAAATCTCATGGGCGCTTGTTTTGGTTTGAAGGTGGTGCGTTTGACGACTGGTTGGCCGGCGCTCCCGCAAGAGTAGAAGATCGCTTTGTCACCCGTCCGGGAGTGTTCAGCGCGGATGGTGTGGACCCTGCATCCAAGATGTTGGCGGAAGCATTGCCGCCAAAACTTGGTCGGGTTGTGGCGGACCTTGGGGCTGGTTGGGGCTACCTCTCCTGTCAGATGGCGGCGCGTCAGGCGTTTGATGTGTTGCACCTGGTTGAGGCGGATCATGTGGCGCTTGAGTGTGCCAAGGAAAACCTGACAGACCCTCGGGCGCAGTTTCATTGGGCGGACGCCACCAATTTCAAGCCGGGCCACCGTGTGGACACGGTTGTGATGAACCCGCCGTTTCACACCGGACGCAAAGCGGAGCCCGCTTTGGGGGAGAGTTTCATTCGGGCTGCGGCCAAGATGCTGGCGCCGTCCGGGCATCTTTGGTTGGTCGCGAACCGGCACCTGCCTTATGAGGCCACGCTTCAGGATGCGTTCCAGTCTGTCGAGGCCGTTGCCGGGGACACCCGTTTCAAGGTATTGCATGCACAGCGCCCGACGCGGGCAAGAGGGTGACACAGAGCTGGTGTAGGCTCACGGACAGTGTGATGGGGATCGTAGATGTCTTTTAATATTGCGGGTAAGACCGCCATAATCACCGGCTCTGCCAACGGCATCGGCCTGGCTGTTGGGCGGCACTTTGCGGATCATGGCGCAAATGTCATGTTTGCCGACGTGGATGAAAAGAGCCTGTGCGCCGAATTTGGAGAGCGCCCGGAAGAGGGCAATGTGCGGTATTTTGCCGGCGACCTGCGCGAAAAGCTCACGATCAACAATCTGATCTCCGCCACGATTGATGCCTTTGATCAGGTCGATATTTTGATCAACGGCTGCCGGCAAGTGACCACCAGTGATCCGCTCAATCCGGATGACACCTCGGTGGATCTGATGATCCAGCAGAACCTGATGACCTCGCTGCGGTTGAGCCAAATTGTGGCCAAGCGTATGATTAAGCAGGCGGAGGGGCGTGAGGAGGGCTCTGCTGGAGCGATTGTGAACCTCAGCTCAATTGCGGCGCAGCGCTCGCAGCCAGATTTGCTGGGTTACTCGATTGCAACGGCAGCCTTGGATCAGATGACCCGTGCGATGGCGGTGGCTTTGGCGCCGGAGCGTATCCGGGTGAACGCGGTGGCGATTGGCTCAGTGATGTCGGCAAGTCTGCAGACCGCGTTAAAAGACAACCGGGATTGCCGCAACGAGATTGAGCAGCATACGCCTTTGGGCCGGATTGCGGCGCCAGGTGAATTGGCGGATGCGGTTCAGTTTTTGGCTTCCGAAGCGTCGGGATTCATGACCGGTCAAATTGTGACTGTGGATGGTGGCCGCTCGCTTCTGGATACGGTGAGCACGCCGGCGCACTAAGCCGCGCTGTTCTGCCGCTGGCGTCTGTTCTGTGCCGATGATAGGCAATGCGGAACACAACGGAGGGGCAGGCATGTCTGATCAGATGGACACCGAAAAGCAACGCGCCAGCGCATGGTTTCGTGAATTGCGGGATCAGATTGTGGCCGCTTTTGAAGGGTTGGAGGACAGCCATTCCGAGGGTCCGTTTGCAGATCAGGACGCTGGCCGATTTGAGGTGACAGAGACCAAGCGCAGCAGTGCCGATGGATCGGATGCTGGCGGTGGGTTGATGTCGGTGATGCGCGGCGGGCGTGTTTTCGAGAAAGTCGGCGTGAATGTGTCCACCGTCTACGGCGAGCTGGGAGAGCGTGCGCAGAACGCCATGGCGGCGCGCAAAGGTCTGCCAGGCATGAAAGAAGATCCGCGATTTTGGGCCTGTGGCATCAGTCTTGTGGCGCATATGCAGAATCCGCATTGCCCGGCCGTGCATATGAACACACGGATGTTCTGGACCCCACATGGTTGGTGGTTTGGCGGCGGGTCTGATTTGAACCCGTGTCTCGAATATGACGAAGACACAGCGCACTTCCACGGTGTGCAAAAAGCGCATTGTGACAGCCATGGGGAAGACCACTACCCACGTCTAAAGGCCTGGGCGGACGAGTATTTTTATATTCCGCACCGCAACCGGGCACGTGGGGTTGGAGGTATTTTCCTGGATGACCACAACACCGGGGATTGGGCGGTGGATTTTGGCTTTATTCAGGACATTGGCAAAGCCTTCCTGCCAGCCTTTGTGCCGTTGGTTGAGAAACGTCGGGTGGATGATTTTGGCGCGGCGGAGAAAGATGCGCAACTGGTGCATCGTGGGCTCTATGCGGAATACAACCTTGTTTATGATCGCGGCACCAAATTTGGGCTGGAAACCGGCCATGATGCCAACGCCGTGCTGATGAGCCTGCCACCCATGGCAAAATGGGTGTAACGGCAGCAGGTTAGCCCTGCTGCGCTTTGCGGATTTTGCTGCAAAGTAAGGCGTGGACAGCTTCAACTTCGGCGAGATCGCCGCGTAGGGCGGTGAGCTCTGCATCGCCGGACTTCAGGCGGATGCGCAGGGCGGCTTTGCCCGTCGCCATGTCGGTGCGCCGCACGTAGATGCTGGTGATGTCACGGAGCGGCAGTTTGCGGGCGCCCTTTTGTTGATCCCGGCGGTTCAGGGCGCAGAGCATTAGGGTGCGTGATTTGGCCTCAAACCGGATTTCGGCGCGATGGCCTTTCATGGCAAAGCGATACGCGGCCATCCCGATCAGCGCACAAGCGATGGAGAGCAGCGATTTGGATATCATCGGGTTGCCAACAAAATTGGCGTCCGGGAAGCTCCATTGCACCAATGAGCTGAGCACAAACACCACGCCGATGAAGCGCAGTAGCGTCTCTTTCAAAGAAGAGTGACGGAAGTCGCCCACGGTTTCCCGGACGCAGTAGCCGGCCTTTGATGGCCGAGGCTGTAAAGTATCCCAGTGATAATCGTCGATAGTGCCCAGTTGTCCCAACGCGTGCATGGCTTGGTCCTCTGATCCCTGTTGATGGGATCAGAGTGTCTTAAAAACATGGCCGAAACATGCCGGGAATGGCACGGTTAAGGGGAAATTAACCGTAAATCGCTGCTAGCTGCGCCAGTCAAAGAAGCCCGCGCCGCCGCGTTCCAGCAAGTATTTGGCCATGCCTTCGCCAAGCGCCGCGCCGTCTTCAATCGGTGCGGTTTGATCGTCACGCAGGCTTTCAGAGCCATCCGGACGCAGCACTTCACCGCGTAGGCGAATGGTGTTGCCGACAAGTTCCGCGAGGCCCGCAATGGGGGTTTCACAAGAGCCGTCCAGAGCTGCAAGAAAAGCGCGCTCGGCATTGAGGCGTTGGCCGGTGGGGCCGTCGTGAATAGCCTCCAATAGGGCAGCAGTGCTCATGTCGTCCGCGCGACGCTCGATGCCGATGGCACCTTGCGCGACTGCCGGCAGCATTTCCTCTGGCGCGATGGCGGAAGAGGCCACATGAGACATTTCCAGGCGGTTTAGGCCAGCCATAGCAAGGAAGGTGCAATCTGCCACCTTGTCTTCCAGCTTTTTCAAGCGGGTTTGCACGTTGCCGCGGAATTCTACCACTTTGAGATCACTGCGGTAATTCAGAAGTTGCGCACGACGGCGCAGGCTGGAGGTGCCTACGGTGGCGCCTTCCGGTAGGTCTGCTAAAGACGCGTGACTTGGCGAGACAAAAGCGTCACGGGTGTCTTCGCGCGGCAAGTAAGTATCGAGCAATAGGCCGTCAGGTTGAAGGACCGGCATGTCTTTCATCGAGTGCACGGCAATGTCAATGCCGCCAACCAGCATGGCCTCTTCAATTTCCTTTGTGAACAGGCCTTTGCCGCCAACTTCCTTGAGAGGCTTGTCCTTGGCAATCAACTGCGCATTGTCACCCGACGTGGTGATCACCACGATCTCGAAGGCTTCTTCTGGCAGATCAAACGCTTCCATCAGACGACGGCGGGTTTCATAGGCCTGCGCAAGTGCGAGCGGAGAGCCACGGGTGCCGATTTTCAGCGGAGAAGCGGGGGTTGGCAAAGTCACTGTCATGGCGACGGTCTAATCCTGAGTGGCGGGTCTGGCAAGCGTCCTAAGGGTTGACAACAGGAGGTGCGCGCGAGACCTAGCGTAGAGAAGCCTCGCCAAATTGGCAGGGCGGGTGAGTTGGGTTGAAAAGGCACGGAAAGCCGGTTGGCTTCCTTGACACAAATCAACGAGCGGCGAATTGGGCAGGACTAAGAGGAACGCATGACACAGACCAAGAAAATTCTGCGGGCTTTGGCCGGCGAGACACTCGACACTCCCCCCATCTGGATGATGCGCCAGGCTGGCCGCTATCTGCCGGAATACCGCGCGACACGTGGCGAAGCGGGTGACTTCCTATCCTTGTGCTACAACAGTGAGCTGGCGGCTGAGGTGACCCTGCAACCGATCCGGCGTTATGGCTTTGATGCGGCCATCTTATTTGCGGATATTTTGCTTTTGCCACAAGCGCTTGGCGCGGATTTGTGGTTTGTCACAGGTGAAGGGCCACGGCTGTCGACCATTGAAAATCAAGCGGATTTTGACAAGCTGAAGCCGGTCAGCGAGATCCATGAAACGCTCAATCCGGTGTATGAAACCGTTCGGATTTTGAGCCGGGAATTGCCGAGCGAGACCACATTGATTGGTTTTGCCGGCATGCCGTGGACCGTGGCGACCTATATGGTGGCTGGGCGTGGGACACCTGATCAGGGGCCAGCACACAAACTGAAGGATGAAAATCCGGAAGTATTCGATCAGATCATTGATATTCTGACCGAAGGTACCGTGGAATATCTGTCCAAACAGATCGAAGCTGGGGCCGAGGTTGTGAAGTTGTTTGACAGCTGGGCAGGTTCGCTTAAAGGCGATGATTTTGATCGTTATGCTGTTGAACCTGCAAAGAAAATTATTGCCGCTTTGAAAGAGCGTCACCCGGATACGCCGATCATCGCCTTCCCGCGTGGTGCAGGTGAGCGCTATGTTGGGTTCGCGGAAGCCACCGGTGCGGATTGCGTCGCGTTGGATGATGGTGTGACGCCGGAGTGGGCTGCCGCCAACGTGCAGACATCTTGCTGTGTTCAGGGCAACTTGAAGTCCAGCCATATGGTGACCGGCGGGCAGGATCTGGTGGATGAGACCCGCAAGATTGTCGCAGCCTTCGGCAAAGGGCCGCATATCTTCAACCTGGGTCATGGAATCACCCCGGACGCCGATCCGGAAAATGTGCAGCTGATGATCGACACGGTGCGCGGCAGTTAACCACCGATTTTGACGTCGGTATTCTGTCGGTATTGCGACTGTTTCACGGAGGTGCGCCTTAGGCGCGCCTCTGTTGCGTTAACGGATCGGGCGTTGCGGGAAGGTTGAGTTCAGACAAGATTTCTTCCGTGTGTTCCCCGCGTCGCGGCGCGGGCTGAATGTCTTCGACAAACCCATCAAAGCGCGGTGCCGGGCTGGCCTGAAGATTGCCGTGGGTGTGGTGCCAGACGTCACGGGCGGTCATGTGCGCCGATCGGGCGCTTTCTTCCGGGGAGAGCACAACCGCGACGCAGGCGTCAGAGCCTGTAAACAGATCATCCCAATGCAGGCGTGGTTCGCGCACAAAGATGTCGGTTAGGCGGGCGGTGAGTTTGGGCCAGAGGGCGCGGTCATGCTGCTTGGCAAATTCGGGGTCGTCGGCCAGTCCAAGTTTATCGAGGAAGGCGGCGTAGAATTGTGGCTCCAGCGCTTGCACGGAGACGTAGCCACCATCGGAGCAGACATAGCTGCGAGACCAATGCGGACCGTCGAGCAGGCTGTGACCGCGCTCCATAGCCAGTCCACCGGCTTGGCGTAGGGCCATCAAGAGCGTCATCATGTGAGCGGAGCCATCGACAATGGCAGCGTCAACCACCGTGCCTTGACCAATTTCTTGCGCGTTGAGGATGCCGGTCAGGATGCCGATCACCAGATAGAGCGCGCCGCCGCCGATGTCGCCCACGAGGGTCGCCGGGGTGATCGGAGGGGAGCCGGGCTCAGAAGCGTACCAGAGCGCGCCGGATTGGGCGATGTAGTTGAGGTCGTGACCGGCTGTTTCTGCGCGAGGCCCGCTTTGGCCCCAACCGGTCATGCGGCCATAGACAAGCCTTGGGTTGGTGGCATGGCAGTCGGCCGGACCAAGGCCGAGCCGCTCCATGACGCCGGGTCGGAAGCCTTCGATCAGCGCATCTGCGGAGTCGATGAGCTTTTTGGCTACGACGAGGTCGTCCGGGTCTTTGAGATCCAGAGCAATGGAGCGTTTGCCGCGGTCGAGCACGGATTGATCGGCGGTGATGGACCCGCCACCTTTGCGATGGATGGTGATCACATCCGCGCCAAGGTCTGCCAGATGCATGGCGGCAAACGGGCCGGGGCCGAGGCCTTCGATTTCTACGATACGGATGCCTTGCAGCATGGGCTTGGTCCTCTGGGTCATCGCAGATGCTCCATCGCGCTAGGGAAGCTACGAATCTGCAAGCCCATACAGCCAGAGTTTTGTGTCAGAATTAACAAGGCGCGGGTGCGCAGTTTGGCGTTTTGGCTTTGCATTGGTTACAGCCCGTTCAACCCGCCGCCGACCGTGAGTACTTGAGCGGAGACGTAATTGCTTTCGGGGCAGCACATCAGATAAACGCCGTCGGCCGCTTCTTCGGGTGTTCCGGGGCGACCAAGGGGCACCATGGCGGCAAAGCCGCCAGCCACTTTGGTTGGGATGCCGATGCCCACGGTGTTGCCGTCCACGGTGATGGATTTCTTGTCGTCTGTGGCCTGGGTCAGACGGGTTTCGATATAGCCAAAGGCGACGCAGTTCACGTTGACCTTGTAGCGGCCCCATTCTTTGGCCAGGGATTTGGTCAGGCCCAGCACGGCGGATTTTGCGGAGGAGTAGTTGGCTTGGCCCACGTTGCCGCCCGTGCCCGCGATGGACGAGATGTTGACCACCTTGCGGAAGACTTCGCGGCCCTCTTCAGCTTCATGCTTGGCATGGCCTTTGATGAAGCCCGAGGCGGCGCGCAGGATTTGGAAGGGCGCTTTGACGTGCACGTCCATCATGGCGTCAAACTGATCGTCGGTCATATGGCCAATCAGGCTGTCCCATGTGTAGCCGGCGTTGTTGACGATGATGTCGATGGCGTTCCATTTTTCAACGCCCGCGCCGATGAAGCGCTCGGCAAAGCCGTTTTCCGTGACAGAGCCGACAACCGCGATGGCGTTGCCTCCAGCGGCGGTGATTTCGTCGACTACAGTTTGGGCGGGGGCGTCCTCGAGGTCGTTGAGCACGATGTTGGCGCCCTCGGAAGCGAGTTTCAGCGCGACGGCACGGCCGATGCCGTTGCCTGCGCCGGTGATGTAGGCGGTTTTTCCAGTGAGTTTCATTGTACGGTCCTCAGTCGATGTCCAGCGAGCGGGCGATCACTTCTTTCATGATCTCGTTGGTGCCGCCGTAGATCTTTTGCACGCGGGCGTCGGTGTAGAGTTCCGAAATTGGATATTCGGACATGTAGCCGTAGCCGCCGTGCAATTGCAGGCATTCGTCGACAATCTCACACTGGGTTTGCGTGCCCCACCATTTCACCATGGCGGCCTTTTCTGCAGTGAGTTGCCCCGCTTCGAGTTCGGTCAGGCAGGTGTCACAGAAGGACGCTAGCAGTTCGATTTTGGTGGCGCATTCGGCGAGTTTGAATCGGGTGTTCTGGAAATCCATCACCCGTTTGCCGAAAGCTTTGCGCTCTTTCACGTAGGCGAGCGTGTGTTCGAGTGCGCATTGGGAGGCGCCAAGGGCCATGTAGCCGAGGATCAAGCGTTCCCAAGGGAGCTGTTTCATCAGTTGGATAAAACCTTGGCCTTCCTCGGTGCCGATGAGATTTGTGAGGGGCACGCGCACATCGGTGAAGCTGAGTTCTGCCGTGTCGTTGCGCTTCATGCCCATTTTCTTGAGGCAGCGGCCCACGGCAAAGCCTTCGAGGTCTTCGGTTTCCACCACAATCAGCGACACACCCCGGCCTTTGGCAGTCGGGTCGGTTTTGGCGACCAATACAATCAGGTCGGCGGAGCCGCCGTTGGTGATGAAGGTTTTGGAGCCGTTGATCAGATATTCGTTGCCGTCGCGGATGGCGGTGGTTTTGACCGCTTGCAAGTCGGAACCAGTGCCGGGTTCGGTCATGGCGATGGCGGCGACTTTCTCGCCGGTGGCCAGATCAGGCAGCCAGCGGGCTTTCTGTTCGTCGGTGCCAAAGGCGGTGATGTAATGCGCGGCGATGTTGTGCACCGAGACGCCCCAGCCGCTGTCACCGGCTTTGCCTTGCTCCAGGAAGGTCACGGCGTCGAAGTGGCGCGAGAGGCCAAGCCCGCCGTGTTCCTCGGGGAAGGTGGCGCCGAGGAGTCCGAGATTTCCCGCCTTTTTCCAAAGGGATTTGGGGATGACGCCCGCTTCAGTCCAGGCGTCTTTGTTGGGGGTGACCTCTTCGTCAAAGAAGCGTTTGACGGTGTCAGCGAAGGCGGTGTGGTCTTCGCTCATCCACATGTGATTGGGCATGGGGTATCCTATTGTGAGGTTAGGGCGTGCCGCAGATTTTGGCTTCGCCGCGCAGGGTTTGGGTGCCGTCGTCTATGTGAGCGGCCAGTTTGATGGTGAGCAGGACACGGCCGTGTTCTTCGTGGCGGTCCACAACCGTGCCGGTGCAGGTGATGGTGGCCCCAACGGGGGTGATCGCGGTGAAACGGGTGGAGAGCGCGCGCATGCGGTCTTGGCCGGCCCAGTCGGTGGCGAGGCGGCCCAGCTGCGCCATGGACAACATGCCGTGGGCAAAGACGTCGTCCATGCCGGCGTTTTTGGCAAAGTCGAGGTCGATGTGGATCGGGTTGTGATCCCCGGAGGCGCCAGAGTAGAGCGCCAATGTGGTGCGGGAAATTGGGCCGAAGGTCAGCTCTGGGAGTGTGTCGCCGACTTGGGCATTGGTAGGTGTGACAGTCATGATCTCTCTCCCTCAGCCCAGACGGTGGATGATGCCGCGGGTGGCCTCAACCAAGAGGCCGCGCGTGGGGTGGGTGATGCGGGTGGTGATGTGAGCGATTTCCAGTTTTCCGCCTTTGGCGTCGGTGAAATCTGTCACCTCGTTTTCGACCGTGACCACATCACCGGCAAACATCGGGCCGTGGTAGGTGTAGGCCTCGGTGCCATGCAGCAGCACACGCAGGTCGCCGTTGATCAGTTCCAAAATGTCGGGCTGACCCTGACGTTTGGCCTGATGGCCTGCGAAGGTGCCGACAACCACGGCAAAGGTGGCGGGCGCCATTATGTCGGGGTGGCCTGCATCTTGGGCGGCGTCGGGATCGAGGTAGGCGGGGTCGGTCTCGCCGATGGTTTCGGAGAAAAACGCCAACGGGCCGCGCTCGATGGTGACCTCGACAGGCGGGGTTATGTGGCCTTTGGTGGATCGGTTGAAGATGCCCATGGAGTTATGCCGCCTGATAGAGGGTCACGACACACGCGCCGCCGAGGCCGAGGTTATGCTGGAGTGCTGTCTTCGCACCTTCTACCTGGCGAGCGTCTGCCGTGCCGCGCAATTGGTGGGTCAGTTCGTAGCACTGGGCAAGACCAGTGGCCCCAAGGGGGTGGCCTTTGGAGAGCAGGCCGCCGGAGGGGTTGGTGACAAACTTGCCGCCGTAGGTGTTGTCGCCGTCGGCAATGAATTTTTGGGCGGTGCCTTCGGGGGTGAGGCCGAGACCTTCGTAGGTGATGAGTTCATTGTGGGCGAAGCAGTCGTGTAATTCGACCACGTCGACATCGTCGATGGCGATGCCGGAGGCTTCCTGCACCTGTTTTGCGGCGGCGGCGGTCATGTCGTAGCCAACCACTTGCATCATGTCTTGGGCGTCAAAAGTGGAGGCGTAGTCGGTGGTCATGGATTGGGCTTTGATTTTCACAGTGGTGTCGATGCCGTGTTTGGCGGCAAAAGCTTCAGAGCAGAGAATGGCGGCGGCACCGCCGCAGGTGGGTGGGCAGGCCATCAGGCGGGTCATCACGCCGTCCCACATGACCGGCGCGGCCATGACTTCTTCGGTGGTGACCTCTGTTGCAAACAGGGCAAGAGGATTCTTGGTGGCATGGCGGGAGGCTTTGGCGCGGATTTTGGCAAAGTCGGCTAGCTCGGTGCCATATTTCTCCATGTGCGATTTGCCAGCGCCGCCAAAATACCGCAGCGCCAGAGGCACTTCTGCATGGCCCACAAGCGTGTCGCAGGCAGTGTCGAAGTCATCAAACGGAGTGGGGCGGTCGGTCCAATGGCTGGTCAGCGCGCCGCGTTGCATTTGTTCAAAGCCAACCGCCAGCACACAGTCGACCATGCCGCTTTCGATGGCCTGGCGCGCCATGTAGAGCGCGGTTGAGCCGGTAGAGCAGTTGTTGTTCACATTGATGATGGGAATGCCAGACATGCCCACATGATAGAGAGCCTTCTGACCACAGGTGCTGTCACCATAGACATAACCTGCGTAGGCCTGTTGCACGTCTTTGTAGCTGAGGCCCGCATCTTTCAACGCGGCCTGCACGGCGGCGGCGCCCATTTGATCATAGCTGTCGGATGCCCCCGGTTTGGCAAATTTGATCATGCCGACGCCGGCAACAATGGTCTCTGTGCTCATGTGAAAATCTCCTCGCTTGCGCGAAGTATCGGATTGACGGAGGTATCTGGCAAATTCAATATTCTCTCAAGCTATTCTTTGGAGGAATGGATGAACCTGACCAAGCTGCGCTATGTGGTGGCGGTGGACCGGCAAGGGGCGATCTCTGCGGCAGCGCGGGCACTCAATGTCACGCAATCGGCGGTGACCAAGGCGGTCGCCGATGTGGAACAGGATGTGGGGGCGGCGTTGTTTGAGCGGCACGCACGGGGGGTGACAGCCACGGCAGAGGGGCGGGCGTTTATTGATCGCGCGGCGCGGATACTGGCGGATGTGGATCAACTGGTTTCGGATGTGGATCAGGGGCGACAAACGCGGGAGCAGGTGTTGCGGATTGGTGTGTCACCCAGTTCGATGGAAGGGCTGATGAGCCGGGCGATCTGGGCTTTGGTGGGGGCGCATCCGGAGGTCCGTATTCATTTGCGTGGCGCCCCGTTTGAGACGGCGGTGCAGCTATTCCGACAAGGCGATTTGGATGCGGTCATTGGCCCGTCGCGGCCTTTGCTGGCCGAGGCTGGGGTGCGCTGTGATCCGTTGCCACCGCTCAATGCACTGTTTTTTGTCCGGCGGGGGCATCCGTTGGTGGGGCGTCCAGTGAGCAGTGAGGATTTGGCTGGGTTGCCGTTGATTGTACCGGAACCCAGCGGACCTTATGCGGAGCCGATCCAGCATTTGGTGCAAGCGGGGGAGGTGGATCCGATGCGACGGCTGCACATCATGCCAAGTTTCACCATGGCCGCCGGAGTGATTGAGCGCAGTGAGGCGGTGGGGGTTGTTGTGGACAGCTATGCTCAGAGTCGCCATTTCCGCAGTCGGTTTGAAATTCTGGACTTCCCGCAGCAGACCTCTTTGCCAATGGCGGTGGCCTATCGCAGTGGCGGGCAACGAGGGCGGGCGCTGGGCTGGTTTTTGAAAGCGGTGCAGGAGTTCCCACCTACGCTGGGGGCGGAGATGCCCTAGCGGTTATTCGGCGGCGTCCGGCGCGTTCAGGTCAATGCGTGTGGCGCGCCACAGGGCGGGAATTTGGGTAATCAGCTCTTCAAACAGGCGTTTGTTGCCCTGTTTGGCGGCGGTGTCGGCCTGCGCCAGAATGTCGTGCAGCGCGTGGGCGCCAAAGATTGCGGCGGCGCCGGAGAGGTCATGGCAGCGTTTGGCCACATCCTGAACATCGCGGTATGGCGCAGTGACCGCGGCTAAAAGAGCGTCGCCTTCGTTAAGAAACCGGGCTTGCAGGCGGTTGTAGGTGTCTTGTGGTAGACCGGCGCGGGTGGTTGGTTCGGGCGTGGACATCTCCGTCGTGCCGAAGCTTTCGTGCAGCATCTGTTGCAATGAGGGGCGGCTGATTGGTTTGGCCAGGAAGGCGCTCATGCCGGCGGAGAGGAAGCGGTCGCGGTCTTCGGGCAGGATGTTGGCGGAGACAGCCACGATCGGTGTGTCCTTGTTGGGGCCTGAGCCTGCGCGAATTTGTTTGGTGGCGGCAAGGCCGTCCATGACAGGCATGGCAATGTCCATCAGGATCATGTCGAAGGCTTTGACCTCCGCCAATTGCACGCCTTCGGCGCCATTGGACGCCAGGGTGACCCAGTGGCCTTCGCGTTGCAGCAGTTCTTGGGCCAGCTCGCGGTTGATCTCGTTGTCTTCGACCACCAGCATGTGCAGGTGGGTGACATCCGGTGTAGGCTCAGTGATTTGGGATGCGGGAGGTTGGCGGCCTTCCTCCATGGGCAGGCGCACCCAGAAGGTGCTGCCGACGTCCGCTGTGCTTTCCACACCAATTTCGCCGCCCAGAGCAGTGACGATGCGGCGCGCGATACCGAGGCCGAGCCCGGTGCCACCGGGGACGCGGCCCAACGTGGGGGCATTGGTGACAAAATCGTCAAATACTTTGGGCAGGCGGTCTTCGGAGATGCCGATGCCAGTGTCGCTGACCCGCAGTTCTACCGCGGGATGGCCGTTGATGGTTTCGGGCAGGGCCTCAGCCTCGATGGTGATGGTGCCGTTGTCGGTGAATTTGATGGCATTGCCCAGGAGGTTGAGCAGTATTTGCTCAAGTGCGGCGCGGTCTGTGCGGACCCAGGCGCGGGCGCGGCCTTCCCAACGCCAACTGAGCGTGGTGCCGTGGCGGTTGGCGGCGGAAAGTTGACTGTCGACCAACTCCTGCAGGAGTTTGGAGAGGTCGGTGCAGGCGATGTTGATATCGAGCTTGCCGGCCTCAAAGCGGGTGATGTCGAGCACCGTGTCGACATGGCGCATCAGCACGCGGCCGGAGATTTCCATATTGCGCACATAGCGGGTCTGGATCGGGCCGAGGGCTGTGTCATTCAACAGGCTGAGATTGCCAAGGATGCCGTTGAGCGGGGTGCGGATTTCGTGGCTCATCACGGCGAGGAACTCGGCCTTGGCACGCTCGCCTGCCAAGGCGCGGTCACGGGTTTCGAGCAGCTCCTTTTCCGCGGCGACACGGTCTGAGATGTCATGTAAAAAGCCGATGAGGATTTGTTCGTCGTTGTCCTCGGCCATTTCGATGGCGATCTCAATGGGAAAGATGGTGCCATCAGAGCGCTTGGCGTCCATGCGCACGCGGCCTTTGCCTGCGGCGTGACGGTCCTGACCGGTGAGGATGCGTTCCATGGCGCGGTAGTGGGAATCGCGCAGGTCAGGGGGGGCAATCAGATCTTGAATGTTCTTGCCGCGGATGTCTTCGTAGCGGTAGCCAAAGATGGCCTCGGACGCCTTGTTGAATTCGAGCACCGCGCCTGTGCCATCGACCACCAGTACCCCGTCCATCGAGGTGGAGAGGATGGTACTCATACGGCGGTTCGCTTGGGACAAGGCGTGCCCTTTCTGGCGGGCGGCGCGGTTGGCGTAAAGCAAGTTGATTAGCAGGCCGATCACGGCGACGATCAGCAAGAGCGCGATGGTGGCCAGTCGATACAGTGTGTTGGTGATGCGCTGACGGGCGGCGTCGTTTTCGGCGGCATAAAGCGCGATGCCGGAGAGCGACATGGCACGGGCATCTGAGCGCAAGTGGGCGGATCGCACAGAGAGCAACGAGAGAGCGTCCGTCAAATCCTCATCGGAGCTGTCGATGAGTGGGATGGCTTCGTCCATAAACGTGTTCATGCGTTTTAGAGCGGCGTCAAAGTCGGGCACCACAGCCAGGCGTAGGTACGCCGGTGCCGTGGCCATGGAGCCGACGCGGCTGTAGAGGATGTCAAACCGCAGGCGGAGGCGGTCAAGATCCGGATCCGGTGTGAGCCTTGCGGCTTCTAGCGCGCCTGCAAAGTCTCGCGTTTCCAATTCGATCTGCGCCAGCGACCATTCCATGTCATTGGAAGCCAATAGCTTGATGTTGCGCAGGTTGGTGAAGACTTGTGACGCGGTGACAAAAGCGAACACCAGCAAGATCGCGATGAGGGCTGTGAGGACGAGGCCGAGAATGCGCAACGGTCGGCTTTTGCGCTGGGAGCTTGGCAGGCCCACTGCAAAGGCGGATGTGGGCAGGCGGTTCACAGCAGCGGGCCGGTGGCACGACATGGCGTCGACAGTCGAGCCGGAACGGCGAAGAGCGAATTGTAAGAAGGTACGCGCATGAGTGTCATGCGCAAACTTTAGTCGACGACTTCGATCCTGTCGAGTTGCCAGACAGCACGGGAGTGCACCTGCGACGTGCGGTATTTAGGATCGGAATCAAAGGGGTAGATCACCCACAGAGGGCCTTTGTCACGGCGGTGCATGGGCACGCCGTTCATTTCGTAGGCCAAGATCGGTGCCTCGCCTTCCAGTGAGTCGACCGGAATTTCAATGGTGTAGTCGTTGATGGCGGAAGCCCGCAGCGTGCTGCCGGAACTCCCCAGAGAATCCAGCAGCGACGCTAGCGGTACACCCGTGAACATAAGAACCCCATCGGTCCATATGGTCGTGGTTGAAATGGAGACTGCGGGTAATGTGCGCAGCATCTCCAAATCGTACTGAGCCGTGTCGTCGACGTTTGTGGCGTCGATCGTGCCCGACACGGTCAGGATGACATCGCCGGACGGTGTGTCCATTGCGTCAGATGCCCAAACTGGGCCTGTGAGTGGTAGCAAAAGCCAAGCAGCAAACGCGAAAACTGATTTGGTGGTTTTTCGCATGTTCTGCCGCCTCGTTATGCTTAACTTCTTTATAAGACCGAACACGTTTGACGCGCATCTGGTCAAGGGGATAAACACCCTATACAAAAGGGTAGGTTTGCCGTTAGGTAAAGCTTGGAATTTGTTTAAAATTTTCCGTATCTTCCTTAGGGGAGGCGGGACAACAGGAGACACTTGGGCCGCAGTGTTGGGTATAAGTCGCCATTGGTATGGTAATATGTGGCCTTAGTAGGGTGCGATTTACGCGCTGATTTCCGGCCCCTTGGAGGACCGCTTTGAAAATTTTGATCGCTGACGACCATGATTTGCTGTTGGACACGGTGACTGCGTTTGTAGATGCCACTGGGACAATGGGGTCCGTGGGAGTGTCTAATTTGGATCAAGCGATGCAGGCGCTGGACAGCAAAGGGCCGTTTGATCTTGTTTTGCTGGATTACAATATGCCGGGGATGCAAGGCGTCGAAGGCGTCAAGCGCGTGTTGGCGCATACATCGTCACCGCGTGTTGCGTTGATCTCCGGGGAAGCCAGCCGTGAGATTGTGCAAAAGGCGATGGCGGTTGGGGCCTCAGGGTTTGTGCCCAAAACATTGCCTGCGTCATCGTTGGTCAATGCCATAAAATTTATGGCGGCCGGTGAGCAGTTTATTCCAGCGGAGTTGATGCAGGCCGCAGAGGCGGTGGAGCCACATCCAATTGCACAAAAGCTGACTCGCCGTGAAATGCAGGTTTTGGAAGGGCTGTCAGTGGGCAAGTCCAATAAGGAAATTGCCCGGGACCTTGATCTGTCAGAGCCGACGATCAAGTTGCACGTGAAAAACCTCTACCGGAAAATTGACGCCGGCAATCGCACCCAAGCGGCGCTGATTGCCAAAGAAGCCGGCCTGTTCTGACCGTATAATATGTCTGGCGTGCGAGGGGCTTGCGGCTGCAGGCCAGCTGCGCGGCGTCGAGCTTTCCCGTCCCTTAATGAATTAAGGACAATTTTTACGGCATTTACCATTATGTCAGTCTTTCGCTGACGCGGGTATCCTGTGCGCGCTATCAGAACCTAGCCGGGGGGCGTTATTGGGGACTGACTATGCTGCGTCGTATTGCTGCTTTGTTTTTTGTTTGGGTGCTTTCCGTTCATGCTGTGGCAGCGGAAGACAGTGACGCGTCTTTCTCGCCATTTGGCGAGCGGGAGTACCTCGGGTTTGGCAGTCTGTTTGTGAATGACTTCCTTGGGGATGGTTATGACCGCTGGCGGTCTGGCTCTTATGGCACCAGCCGTTTCTGGGGTTACGGCTGGAATGGCGCGTTGCCGCAGTCGGCAGGTGACCTTCTGGAGTTGCGTGTCGGCGGCGAGATCATGGCCCCGGCGTGCCTGAGTTCACATATCCCGTTGGACCGCCCCTGGGCTGGCATGTTGACCGCTGGCCTGCACACGCAGTTTCAGCGGCATGGCACCGAGTTTGCCTTTGGTGGCGATGTGTTGATGATTGGTCCGCAGACTGGGCTGAACAGCCTGCAAAAGGCGATCCATGATGTGATAGGCATTGAAGGGCCTTCAGATGAGGTTCTGGCGCATCAGATCCCAAATCAGTGGCGCCTGCGCTTTGTGGGCGAAACCGGGCGTAATTTTGACCTGGGTGGCCAGGCCAGCATGCGTCCCTTTGTGGAAGCCCGCGCGGGCGATGAAAATCTGGTGCGCGCCGGTGTGGATTTCACCTTTGGCCGGTTTGGTCGCGGCGAGTTGGTGTCGCGTGATTGGGTCACTGGCCACCGCTATCGCTCCGGTGCGCGGCAGGAAAAGGGCTTGAGTTTTGTTGTGGGTGCAGACATCGCCAAAGTGTTCAGCAGTATCTATTTGCCCGAAGATCGCGGTTATCGGCTGACCGATACGCGCCGTCGTGTGCGCGCAGGTTTGCACTGGCAAGGCAAGAACCATCACCTGTTTTATGGTCTCACCTATTTGGGTGAAGAGTTCGATATGCAGTACCAGGGACAACTAGTTGGCGCGGTACGATTGGATATTCGCTTTTAAGGTGAGGTGAGGTGTTTTTTGCAACACACTGAGCTGCCACAGTATTTTTGAAACTTCCGGCTAGGCAGCTGAACTTCGCTTTGTTAACCTGTCCGTAATAAAAAAACTACTAGGCAGGTAATCAGGCAATGAAAACGGGCTTTCGTGGCACGTTTGTCATCTCCTGGTCACAGACAGAAATAGATGGTCAGAAGGCCGCACCGTTGCAGGCGCTGGAAACAGGCGTGGTGTGGTCCTGGTCGAGGGACGCCGTCCGTGTGGACGGCCCCAATGGGTTATTGCGTCTGGACCGTGGGGAAGAAGGGGCAAACATCCGCAAGCGTGCGGCGCATATGGTGCGCAAGCTGGTTGGGGCGGCAGTGAATCATCAAACGGGCATTCAGAACTTGGATGCTGTCGATATTGAACTGCCCTTGATGGAGGGCGGTTTTGTGGTGACCGATGGGGCGGAAAGCTACACTGCAACCGTGATTGAGGTGGATGGCAGTGCGCCATTGCTGATGTTTCTGGACGAACTTCCGCCAAAGAATAAGGACTTATGGGTGGTGCATTGTGCCATGAGCACGTTGCAGCGGCCCAAATCAGTACAAGAGGGTAACGGGGTGATTTGTTTTACACCAGGCACGCGGATTGCAACGCCGCAGGGGCCACGTTTGATTGAAGAGCTGCGCGAAGGCGATCAGGTGCAGACGCGGGACAATGGTGCGCAGGAGGTCCAGTGGATCGGGGCGCGGCGTATGACCGGGGCGCGATTGTTTGCGATGCCAAAGTTGCGGCCAATCCGTATTCGTCCCGGGGCGCTGGGCATTGAGCGGCCGGATCAGGAACTGTTGGTCAGCCCGGAGCATCGGATGCTGGTGCGCGGTGCCACGGCGCGGGCGCTGTTTAACGAAGGCGAAGTTCTGGTGGCGGCGCGGGATCTGGTGAACGGCAATAGCATCAGTGTGGATACGGCGCTTAAGGAGGTGACCTATGTGCATCTGCTGTTGCCGTGCCATGAGGTGATCTGGGCCAATGGTGTGGAGACCGAGAGTTTCCATCCGGCCAATGCGGCGCTGGATGCGTTAAAAGAAGAAGATCGGGTGCGTTTGTTTGAGCGCCAGCCAGAGTTGGCGCAGAACCCGCACAGCTACGGGCCGCACGCGCGGCGCAATCTGACTGCCAGCGAGGCGGCGATTTTGATGCACGACGCGGCCTAGTCGGAACGAAATGAAAAAGCCCCGGATGATCTCCGGGGCTTTTGCTTTGTGGGCTACTCGGCAGCGGCGTTGGTGGTTAGGACGTGGGGTAGCCAGTTGGCCAGCTCAGCGCCAATCAGATGCGGGTTGTCCTCCTGCAGGTAGTGGATGCCTGCGCCAATATCGACAGTGGTCAAGTTCTTGATGGTGTTGCGGCACCAAGTTAACTCGTCGGCTTGGATAGTACCGCCCGGCGTCGCATAGAACAGCAGCATGGGCAGATCGGTTTGCCCGAGCCATTGGCTGTAGCTTTGCACGACGTCAAAGACATCCTTGGGGCTGCCGTCGATGGGGATTTCTGTGGGCCACATGCGCAATGGTTTTCGGCTGCGGGCAGTGGGGTAGGGCGCGCGGTAGGCGGCCATTTCTGCTTCTGTCAGTTTGCGGATCATGGCGCTGGGCAGGATCTTGTTCACAAACATATTGGCGGCGGAAACCATCAACCAGCCGAGGACCGGCGTGCGCATCATCTTGAAGCCGATGCGGAAGTCGCGGGAGAAGCTGTCCCAGGTCATCGGGCGGATGACGGCTTCCATGAAGGCGATGCCGCGCACGTTTTCTGGATGGCGGCGGGCGTAATGAAACCCGAGAGCGGAGCCCCAATCGTGGATCACCAGCACCACATCCTTAAGCCTAAGCGCCTCGATGAAGCCGTCAAGATACGGAACGTGATCCTCAAAGCGGTAGGCCAGGTCCGGTTTGTCGGATTTGCCCATGCCGATCAGATCAAGCGCGTGGCGCGGCCGTGCGGCGTGACGTGCGGGATGATGTTGCGCCAGAGATAAGAGCTGGTGGGGTTGCCGTGGATGAAGAGGACGGGCTGACCTTCGCCTTCATCGACGTAGTGGATTTTGTGGCCGTTCACCTCAACAAAGCGGGATTGAAAGGGGAAATCGGCGGAGATCGGTTGGGAGTTTGTCATTTGGGGCCTCTCAGAAGGACTTAGGCGCGGTAGGCGAAAAAGGCGCGCACTGGGGCGGAGAAGGATAGTGCCATGCTGATCGCAAAGGTCAGGAAGCCAATGGGGGCGCCGACGTAAAGCGAGATGCCGAGGTCGGCCAGAAGGGCGACGCACAGGCCAAGCATGTGGCGTTTCAGGATTGAACGGACGAGGCCTGCAAAGGCCAGCACGTAGCCACCAAGCGCGAGCAGCATCAGGGTGGCGGCGCTGTTGCTTTCAAGGCCATGCACGGACAGGCCGTAGAATTTGAAGGCTACGAAGAAACCGACGGTCAGCAGAATTTTCAAAGCGTTCAGGATGAAGATCACCCGAAGCAGGATGGGTTTTGTGGCGCCGAGCTGTGGGTCGAGTGTGGTCATGGTGATCTCCTTTGGGCGTTTGGTGCGGCGCATTGAGGGACGTCGCGGAATATGCTAGTCGTGTGGATAGAAACAAAACTATCCACACGGATAGAAAAGGCATGGAGAATTCTGTGGCGCGCAAACGAAAGGCCGATCACGAGACCGCGATTGCGGGTGCGTTGGCGCTCTTCTGGGAGAAGGGATACACCGGCGCGAGCACGCGGGAGATTGAAGAGAAAACCGGGCTGACGCGGTTTACGTTGCAGACGGCCTATGGTGGCAAGGAGGCGTTTTTCCTCGCAACGTTAGACAGTTACCTCAACAACGCCGAAGCACAGCATTTCCCGGATGCGGAGACGTTTACGTTGTCGGATTTGGCGGAGTGGTTTGAGAGCATTGCCTCGGAGCAGAAAATCCCACGGGTCGAGGACGCGGGGTGTTTGGCGTTTAACTCGATTAGTCAGTTTGACCGCTCTGACCCGGAGGTGAATGCCCGGATTTCCCGTTACCTCGAAACCTTGGAGGGCAGATTCGCAGCGATTCTGACACGGGCGGCGCAGGCTGGAACAGTGCAACTGCCGCAATCCCCGGAAGCAGCGGCGCAGGTTCTGGTGGGGCTTTTGTTGGGGCTACATTCCGTCATAAAGGCGCGCACCGAGGACTCAATGGCGCGGTCTTATGCGGCGGCCGCGGCAGGGCTGATGCGCAGCTGGGAAGTGTCCTAGTGCGGGCTTAAAGCGGCGACAAAAAGAAACCCCGCCGGACTGGCGGGGTTTCTTAGTTTAGCCGGCTAGGTCTTCGGCCAACATGAAGGCGTTGTCGTCCGGATCATAGAAGGTCGCCAGTTTGACCATCTCCGGAATGACTTGTGTCGGGCCGTCGAACTTTACGTTCGCCGCCTCAAGCGCGCTGCGGGCGGTGTCGATGTCGTCGACGCCAAACACCGGGACGCAATTGCCAGGTTTGGGCTCGGATTGCTCGCCCAAGCCAAGGATCACGCCCTCGGTTTTGGTGTCAAGTTCGCTCCAGCCGGCTTCGTCAATGTGATAGCGCAGCTCAAAGCCCAGTTTCTCTTTGAACCAGGCGGCGCTGGCGTGGCGATCACTCACAGAAATTGAGAGCGTGATGATGTTGGTCAATGCGGCAAGAGCCATGATGCGGTCCTTAGTGGTTGTTGTTTTCACAAAATGTAGTTACTATACTTTATGGACATTAAGTTGCTTGTCAAGATCACCTCTCGGGCCTGGGCGCTCGACATTCTGGCGCAGATGCATCGTGGCGTACCGGGGCGGCAGGCGACGTTGATTGCAGCCACAGGGGCGGGGCGCACGGCCTTTGGTGCCAGTCTAGCGCACCTGATGGAGCTGGGGGTGGTGATGCGAAATCCCGGACACGGGCATCCGTTGCGGCCGGAATTTGTTTTGACGGACCTGGGCGCAGTGGCGGCGGCTAAGGCAGATGAGATTTTGCGGGTGGCGGAAGAGAGCGACACCAAGCTGTTGCGCAAAAGCTGGACCGTGCCAGTGTTGGCGTTGGCGACGCGGCCGCAGCGGTTTTCTGGCTTCAAGGCGGGATTGGGCGCGATCACGGATCGGGCGCTCTCCACCTCGTTGCAGAAATTGGAGGCCCAGGAGTGGGTGGCACGGGAGATTGATCTGTCCGAACGGGTGCCGTTTCCGACCTATCAGGCGGTGAACGCCGGGGCGCGGATCAGCCAGGTGATTGGGTTGGCGGGTTAGGTTCCCGGTAGGTGCGGTTCCCGGAAGAAAATGTTATTTGCCGACATGGTGGCGGTGTCGTCGCCTATGGCAGCAGTGCGGGACAGAACGGCCCTTCACTCTGATCGATTCAACTGGCGCATTGGGCCCAAACCGGACATCCTGATTGGAAGGATTGTTCGGCAACGACTCAATCCAGAGATTGGTCGTCTAGGGCTCAGTAGAATAGCGCGTTCCAGGATTGAATGTGTCGGCTTCAAACACCTCTTCGACCACATCAAAAGTGTTATCGTATACAACATCTCCACCGATAACTGTTCTGGCTACATTAGTAGTCCACAATTGCTCAATTGGAGCTTCGAAGGGATTGCGATCAAGAACAATGAAGTCAGCGAGCTTGCCTGCCTCTATCGATCCAAGACGATCTTCCCAACCACTTCCAAGGCAATGCGCTCCACCTTGCGTAAAGCCGTAAATCGCCTCTTCCAGATTTATCGATTGATTAGGGTTCAAAGATGGACCAGTTGGGTTTTCCGGGTCTGTGCGCATGATCCAGGATTGCATTTGATGAAAGCCGTTGGGCTCTGGAATCAGGGCAGAGGCCCAGTCACTGCCGAAGCCCACAGGAATTCCCATGTCGAGGGCGCGGGCGGTTTGAAACGCCTTGATTGAATCGCTGACATTAAAGAAGGACTGATATCGATCACCAACAGGCGGCGCCATGCTGCCTTCGATTTCCGGTGCTGGATATGATAGTGCAGGCGAGAAATCCATGCACAAACCGTCGATCTCTGCCAGGACCTCAAAGTCTTCCTTTCGTGTCATCCATGCGTGAGAGAAATGCAATAACGGGCCATCGGGGCCGATTTCATTGCGCACCCTTTTGAACAGTTGCGCAAGTTCCTTACCGCCTGCGTCCCCTATCACGTGAACGATAACCCCAAGGCCTTTTTGATTAAAGTCTAAAACCTCAGCTTCGAACTGTTCAACCGGCATTGTGGTTTGGCCTCGCTGACCGGGGAGATCTTCGTAATCGTCTAGCAAATACGCGGTAAAGCTGTCGGGTCCGCCGTCAAAGAACATTTTCACAGTGTTTGGCTTTACTAGGCGTGTTTCATAAGACGCCCAGTCAGCAATTGTGACCGCCTGCTCTTCAGCGACCTTTTCCATATAATGACTGCGCCAATCCCAGGATGGAAACAGGCGCATTGTGAGGTCACCTCGTCGGTCAAGAATGTTTGCGGCCTCAACAGGAACTGCGTGCCCTTCCGCAGCTTTGATCGCGGTGAACCCAAAGGAATTCCACTCGGCAAATATCTTGGCTTGCGCAGTGGCCACGGCATCAACAGGTACTTCGGGCAAGGCTTGGGCAATCACGCCCATTGCATATTCTCTAGCTGTTCCACTGGGTTCGTTGGTGATCGGGTCTCTATCAAAAAGAACTTTTTTTGTGTTTTCGTAGTCTGCCGTGACCCCCGCAAGCTCTAATGCCTTTGAATTGACCCAGGCAGAATGTCCGGTTTGGCTGATCAGATATACAGGCCTGTCGGATACGATGGCATCCAAAAGCTCTTTGTTTGGGC
This sequence comes from Shimia sp., assembly GCF_049116215.1. Lineage (GTDB taxonomy): Bacteria > Pseudomonadota > Alphaproteobacteria > Rhodobacterales > Rhodobacteraceae > Shimia. The sequence continues at coordinate 136,921 of NZ_JAGDZB010000006.1, forward strand.
TGTCGTTTTCAAAAACCCCCAGATTCCATTGACCACCCCGGATCAGCTCGACATCCGGATTGGCCTCTGCATAGGCCTTGATGTCAGCCAACATTTGGTTGGCATCAGTGGGGTTTGAAAAAATCACGCCTGCGCGGTCAACACCGACTGAAAGCGGGTGTGCGTGGACATCTATCAGGCCCGGCATGACAAATGCGCCTTCCAGATCAATTATTTTTGTGGTCTCTCCGGCGGCGGCCATAGCATCTTCGTTGGAGCCGACTATTTCAAAGCTGCCATTGTTTATGGCGACTGCTTCGGCCCAAGGGTTGGCGCCGTCAACTGTGTAAACCTTACCATTCAAATAGACGGCATCGGCATCCTGAGAGAATGCTGCAGTACCCGCAAGTACAATGGCGAGGCATGATGACGTAAAAAGTTGCATGACCGATCTCCAAAATTCCTATGACCTAGCGATTTTTTTAGCACGGCGCTGGATGAATGTAACGTTACGAGTACTCAAGAATGACCCGAAGGTCGGCTAACCGCCCCAAAAAAACGAATTGTGCTTGCAGCGGCATAAGTCACTATGGGCTCAATGTAGACATAGCCCACTCCTCGCTTGACTCCCCCAGAATCCCCCGTATAAGCGCGGCTTCATTGGTGTTGGTGGCCCTCGCAAGAGGATGCCTGTCATGTCGGCAAAATCCGGCAAGAGGACAACGCCCTTCGAAACCTAAACGAAGGAGATCAGCAGATGACAAAAAGAACTGCTGCCAAGTACAAAATTGACCGCCGGATGGGCGAAAACATCTGGGGTCGTCCAAAATCCCCAGTCAACCGTCGTGACTATGGCCCAGGCCAGCATGGTCAGCGCCGCAAGGGCAAGCTGTCCGACTTCGGTACGCAGCTTCGCGCCAAGCAGAAGCTGAAAGGCTACTACGGCGACATGACCGAGAAAATGTTCCGCCGCATCTATGCGGAAGCGGAGCGTGTTAAAGGCGACACCGGTGAAAACCTGATCGGCCTGCTGGAGCGCCGCCTGGATGCGGTTGTGTACCGCGCCAAGTTTGTGGCCACCGTGTTTGCTGCCCGTCAGTTTGTGAACCACGGCCACGTTCTGGTGAACGGCAAGCGCGTGAACATCGCGTCTTACCGCGTTAAAGAAGGCGACGTGATCGAAGTTCGTGAGAAGTCCAAGCAGCTCGCAGTTCTGCTGGAAGCCACTCAGCTGAACGAGCGCGACGTGCCTGACTACATCGACGCCGACCACAACAAAATGACCGCAACTTTTGTACGCGCACCTGGCCTGTCCGACGTGCCATACCCAGTTGTGATGGAACCAAACCTGGTCGTGGAATTCTACGCGAAGAACTAATCTTCGCCGACCTAGGTTACAGAATACGAAGAGGGCCGCGAGTGTATCGCGGCCCTTTTTATTTGCGCGGGTTTTGGAAGTTGCTGCGGCGCTGGGTGGGCTTAGCCTTTGGCCAGCGTGTCGCCGAGTTTTTCCAGCAGCTTCAGGCAATCGGACAGTTGATCCAGCGCGATGAATTCGTCGGCCTTGTGGGCCTGCTCGATTGAACCGGGGCCGCAGACCACCACGTCCATACCCATCGACTGAAACAGGCCTGCCTCGGTGCCAAAGGGCACAAGGTCTGCGCCGTTGGCGCCGGTGAGCTCCATCAGCAGTTTGCGCGCGGCGTTGTCGTCCACGGGCACAAGGCCTGCGACCTCCCCCACAACTTCGGTGTCGATCTGCGCGTCGGGGAAGACCTTGCGCATGGCGGGCAGCAGCTCGTCTTCGCAGTAGGCTTTCAGGGCCTCTTTTACAAAGCTGGCGTCGCTGGCCTGTACCGGGCGCATTTCCCAATCCACCTGCGCCTTGGGGGCAATGACGTTGTGCACGCTGCCGCCGTGCAGCGCGCCGACGTTCACGGTGGTCCAGGGGGGCTCAAAGCGGCTGGTATCTGGCGCCATGGTGGTGAGCTTGGCTTTCAGTTCCAGCAGGCGGGAGACATAGCGGGCGGCGTATTCGACGGCGTTGACACCCAGATCGGGTGCGGAGCCGTGGCCTTCCAACCCCTGAAAACGGGTGCTGTACTCGTGGCAGCCTTTGTGGCCTTCGATGATGCGCATGGAGGTCGGCTCGCCAATGATGGCCAGCCGGGGATTAATGTTGCGCTCTTTCAGGGCCTCAACCAGATGGCCTGCGCCAATGCAGCCGGTCTCCTCGTCATAGGTGAAGGCAAAATGCACCGGCGTGTCGGTGACTCGCTGGGCAAAGTGGGGCGCCATAGCGACGGTGGCGGCGATGAAGCCTTTCATGTCGCAGGTGCCGCGCCCGTAAAGACGGCCGTCGCGCTGCTCCATGACAAAGGGGTCGGAGGTCCAGTCCTGATCGGTGACCGGCACCACATCGCTGTGACCTGAGAGCACAATGCCGCCGTCGACCGCAGGGCCAAGGGTGGCAAAGAGGTTGGCCTTTTTGCCAGTCTCGTCGTGGAAGATCTCCACCTTGGCGCCGCAGTCTTTTAGACGTGCGGCAAGGTAGGAGATCATGTCGAGGTTGCTGTCGACTGAAACGGTCGGGAAGGCGATTAGGTCGGACAGGATCTGTTTGGTGGTCTCCAGCATGGGTCAGCCTTTGACAATGAGCTTGCGTTCCAGGTCACAAAGCGGCTCAGCGGCCCCATCTGCGCGGATCAGGATGGTTTCGGTGGTCTCCAGCCCCCAGCTGTCCATCCAGAGGGCGGGCATGAAGTGGAAGACCATGCCGGGTTGCAGCACGGTTTCATCTTCAGAGCGGATCGAGGCGGAGCGTTCGCCCCAGTCTGGCGGGTAGCTGAGGCCGATGGGGTAGCCCATGCGGCCGGAGCGTTCGATGCCGTGTTTGGCGAGCACATCCATAAAGGCATCGGCAATGTCGCAGGTGCGGTTGCCAGCGCGTGCGGCTTCCAGACCGGCGGAGATGCCCTCGAGCTGGGCCTCTTCGGCGTGCAGCATGTCATCGGAGGGTGTGCCGAGGAAAACGGTGCGGCTGATCGGAGCATGGTAGCGGCGATAGCAGCCCGAGAGCTCAAAAAACGTCGCTTCGCCTTCGCGCATTGGCGTGCCGTCCCAAGTGAGGTGGGCGGCGGTGGCGTCCAGACCAGACGGCGTGAGAGGCACGATGGCGGGGTAGTCGCCCCAATCGTCGCCGATGCCTTCGATGCCGGCCTTCATGATGTCGGCCACCACATCGTTTTTGCGCACGCCGGGGGCGGCGCGGTCGATGGCGGTCAACATGACCTTTTCGGTGATGCGGGCGGCCTTGCGGATGAACTCCACCTCGACATCGGATTTCACCAGACGCTGCCAGTTCACCAGTGCGGTGGCGTCCACCAGCGTGGCCTCAGGCAGCTCGTCGGTGAGGACAGCATGGGCTTTGGCGGAGTAGTAATAGTTCTCCATTTCCACGCCGATACGCGCGGCCGTGAAGCCGCGCGCTTTGAGTTGTTCTGCCAGGTCCTGCATGGGGTGCACGACCGTGGATTGCACGAAATGATCTGCGTAGCCGAGGATATTGGCGTGATCCATCCAGCAGGTACGGCGACCGCCCATCATGTCCATGTAGCGACCCCACCAAATGGGCTCGCCTTCCATGGTCACAATCACACCTTGGTGGACGTAAAATGACCAGCCGTCATATCCGGTCAACCAGGCCTGGTTAGAGGGGTCGGTGACAAAGAGAACCGCCAGACCCGCCTCTGCCATAGCGGCACGGGTTTTGGAGAGACGGCGTTGATATTCAGCACTGCTGAACGGGGCTTTGGACAGGGTCATCTCATGCTCCTTGGGCTTACGGCAGAACGGTTGCGACGGCGCGCACGGTGGCGGCGACCACCAAATCGGCTTCTTTGCGGGTCAGGCAGAACGGTGGGGCAAAGCCCAGAATGTCGCCTTGTGGCATGGCGCGGGCAATCACATTGTCCTGCTCCAGCAGTTTGGCGGCAATCTGTGGGCCAATCTTGTCCGCAGCGTCAAAGAAGGTGCGGCTGTCTTTGTCGGCGACAAATTCCACGGCACACATCATGCCTTCGCCCCGGATGTCCCCCACATTGGCGTGTGCGCCGAGCGCCTCAGACATGGTTTTGTTGAAGTAAGCGCCTACGGTGCCTGCGTTTTCCACGAGGTTGAGCTCGTCGATCAGCTTGAGGTTGGCCACACCTGCGGCGGCACCAATTGGGTGGGCGGAGTAGGTCCAGCCGTGGCCGATGGGGCCGTTGTCATCGGTGCCTTTTTCCAGCACGGACCACATTTTGTCAGACACAATGGAGCCCGAAAGTGGCGCGTAGGCGGAGGTCAGGCCTTTGGCGATGGTGATCAGGTCCGGCTTCAGGCCGTAGTGGTCGGAGCCAAACATCGAGCCAAGGCGGCCAAAGCCGGTGACAACTTCATCCGCAACCAGCAGGATGTCGTGTTTGTCCAGAACTGCTTGAATGGCAGGCCAGTAGCCAGCAGGGGGCGGCACAATGCCACCGGTGCCCAGAACCGGTTCGCCAATGAAGGCGGCAATGGTGTCAGCGCCTTCGCGGGCAATGGTTTCTTCCAGTGCAGCTACGCAATGGGCGACAAACTGCTCCTCAGACTGGCTCTGATCTTCGCGGCCGAAGTAGTAAGGCGCCTCTGTGTGCACAACTTGGGCCAGCGGCAAGTCAAACTTGTTGTGGAACAGCTCCAGGCCGGTGAGGGAGCCGGTCATCAGGCCGGAGCCGTGGTAGCCGCGCCAGCGCGAGATGATTTTCTTCTTCTCAGGACGACCCAGGATGTTGTTGTAGTACCAGATCAGCTTGATGTTGGTTTCATTGGCGTCTGAGCCGGAGAGTCCGAAATAGACCTTGGACATGTGGTTGGGTGCGCGGTCGAGCACCATTTTGGCCAACGTGATGGAGGCTTCGGTGCCGTGCCCCACGTAGGAGTGGTAGTAGGCCAACTCTTTGGCTTGGTCAGCAATTGCATCCGCAATGTCGTTGCGGCCGTACCCGACGTTGACGCAATAAAGTCCAGCAAAGGCGTCCAGCAGGCGGTTGCCATCGCGGTCTTCGATGTGACAGCCGGTGCCGCCGGTAATCACGCGATGGGGCACATTGCCCCGCGCAAATTCCGCGAGGTGGGTGGATGGGTGGAAGAAGTTTTCACGATCCCATTGTTCAAGTTTGTCGTTATGCAGCATGGCAAAACCCTCGTGCTTGTGGCGGCGCGCCGCCTAAAAAGTGACATGAAGGGAGCCAAATGCACGCGCGAGACCGGCTTAGGTCTCTGATGAGCGAAGTGGCTCCGCTCTCCCAGACAGCAGCGCGCAATGCCTTTATTGCCGGGGTTCGTGACTCGGTTTGAGCATATTTGATCAAACAAAAGCAATACGGATGTTGCGAGCGGTGGCGAAAAAACGCTGCTACGGGCTGCGTTGTGGGCAAGGGGAGTTGGCGGCAAATGTCCAGCACTATTGGGTTAAGAAAGTCAGAATTTTATGAGCAATTTTAGAGGTTTGGTTGCTTTAATGTTAAAAACATGGCAAGCTTTTTGAACCTTGCGCACGGCTGCAATTGGGGGCGGCACCGTTTATGCGGGTAAGTGCAAGAAGGAGACATCGTTATGGTAGAAGCGGTAGGCATATTGGGAGAGACCACCGGGTGGTCTGGATTGAGCGCAACGCAGAACGCGATGTTGCACGCAGCGCTGGCGAAATACGCCGGGCAGGCCGTGCCGGAGCCAAAAGCGGCTCCAAAAACAGAAAAAATCGAACCTGTGCAGGAAGCCTCGCGCAGTCAGTTGCACGGCCATGAGCCGCAGCGGCAGAATGCGATGGATGGCGCAGTGATGAGCGCGATCCGGTCGGCGGTGGCCAGCCATAGGGCGTCTGGCGGGGATGACTTTGCGCAGGTGCTGCGCAGTAAGTTGGATGCGGCGGGCATTGATAGCTCCAAATCCGTGGTGGATTATTACGCATAAGTCGGATGCCTTGCGGGCCTGGGGTAAAAGGCTCGCCTGAAGGCAAGTGAGCAGGGCGCCTGCGGCGTGCTGTTGACATGCAGCCAAAAGGGCTGCGTGGTGCGAGGCGCTGCCTCGCGCTCCGGAGTATTTGAAGTCGGAAGAAACGGGGCGTGCCGGGCATGCCGCCGACGGTACGCGTGAGTGGAGGGTGGACATTTTGTCTACGTGACGCCCGTTTGCAACAGCCTGAGGGGTTTTGTTGAGGCAATTCCCCACGTCACAGGCTTCCTACCTTTCCAAGACCCCGGTGCCTCGCTAAACAGCAGGCAACGAGGGAGTAACGTGATGTCACGAATAGAGCCGCAGCCCGGTGTCATGGATATTGAGTTGTATGTGGGCGGCAGTGCGACAGTGGACGGCGTCAAAGACGTTGTGAAACTGTCGTCAAACGAAAACCCGATGGGATGCAGTGACGTGGTCACCGACATGCATGCCAAGACCGGGTTGAACCTGCATCGCTATCCCAACACCGACCATGCAGACCTGCGCGCGGCGATTGCCGAGGTGCACGGGCTCGACGCCAATCGCATCATTTGTGGTGTGGGCAGCGACGAGGTCTTGCAGTTTATTACCCAGGCCTATGCCGGTGTGGGCGACGAGATTGTCTATCCCGAACACGGCTTCTCGATGTACCCGATCCTGGCCAAGATGGTGGGCGCAACGCCGGTTGTTGCCAAAGAGCGCGAGCGGGTTGTGGATGTGGATGCCATCTTGGCGGCCTGTACCGAGAAAACCAAGATTGTATTTTTGGCCAACCCAGCGAACCCGACCGGCACGATGATTGGCGGCAATGATCTTGCGCGTTTGGCGGATGGTTTGCCTGACGGCTGTATTCTCGTGCATGATGGTGCCTACACAGAATATGTGCAGGGGTTTGATGGGGGCGCGAGCCTGGTGGAAGCGCGTGAGAACGTGGTGATGACGCGGACCTTCTCCAAGATCTACGGTCTTGGCGGATTGCGTGTGGGCTGGGGCTATGCGCCTCAGGCGATCATTGATGTGCTGAACCGCGTGCGCCAGCCGTTTAATCTAAATGACATCCAGATGAAGTTGGCCATGGCTGCTGTGCGTGATCAGGAATGGGTCGCCAAGTGCCGTGCCGATAACACACGTTTGCGGGCCTGGCTGGCGGAAGCGCTGATGGAACATGGCGTGCCGTCTGACACCTCTTGCACCAATTTCATTCTGGCGCGGTTTGCCGATCAGGCGGAAGCAGAAGCCTGCGACGATTACCTGAAGTCCCAAGGGCTGATTGTGCGGCGTGTGGCGGGCTACGGCCTGCCAAATTGTCTGCGGATCACCGTTGGCGATGAGCCAAGCTGTCGTCGGGTGGCACATGCGATTGGTCAGTTCAAAGGCGGCGCGCGATGAGTGCACCGGTCTACAACCGTGTGGCTTTGATTGGCCTCGGGTTGATTGCCTCCTCGATGTTTTGGGCAATGAAACGCGGTGGGCTTGCGGGCGAAGTGACTGGATATGCCAAGTCTGACGCGTCGCGGGAAACTGCGCGCCGGATCGGATTGTGTGATCGGGTGTGTGACAGTGCAGCTGAAGCTGTGGCGGATGCCGATTTGGTGGTGCTCTGTGTGCCGGTGGGCGCAATGGGAGCAGTGGCCAAAGAGATCGCGCCACATCTGAAAGCGGGCGCGACGGTGACCGATGTGGGCTCCGTGAAGCGTGATGTTATTGATACCGTTGGGCCGCATCTGCCGGATGGCGTGCATTTTGTCCCCGCGCACCCTTTGGCGGGCACCGAGCATTCCGGACCGGAAAGTGGGTTTGCGGAGCTGTTTGACAACCGCTGGTGTCTGTTGGTGCCGGTGGAAGGCAGTGACCCAACGGCGGTGGCACAGCTGCGAGCCCTGTGGGAAGGCATGGGCGCCAATGTCGATGAGATGGATGCGGACCACCATGATTTGGTGCTGGCCGTGACCAGCCACACACCCCACTTGATTGCCTATACTATGGTGGGCGTGGCGGATGACCTGCGTCGTGTGACAGACAGCGAAGTGATCAAATATTCGGCGGCGGGTTTTCGGGATTTCACCCGGATTGCGGCGTCTGACCCAACTATGTGGCGCGATGTGTTTTTGACCAACAAAGACGCGACGCTGGAGATTTTGGGGCGGTTCACCGAAGAGCTGTTTGCGCTTCAACGGGCGATCCGCACTGGAGATGGGGAGCATCTGCATCAGTATTTCACCCGCACGCGGGAAATTCGCCGCGGGATTATTGAGGCGGGACAAGATACGGCCGCGCCAAACTTTGGTCGAGAGGCGCCTAAGGCATGAAACGGTCGGCGGCATATTTGGCGATTGCGGTGACGGTCGGGGCGGGTGCGTTGAGCACTGCACTGGCCAATGCACCGGAGCGCAGTCTGCGGCCGGTTTTGCGCGTGGTCTATCCGGTGGCGTTGCCAAGCTTTGCGCCGGACCACTCATTGCGGCCAGTGTTGCGCCCTGGCAGAAATGACGCAACGGTCACCCGTGTGGCCGCCGTGGCACCTGCCACAGCTGCAGACGCGATTGAGATGGCCGAGCCGGAGCCTGTGCGCGTGACACGGGCTGAGCGAAAGGCACGTAAGGCAGCGGGCATTGGCAAAGTGTGTCGCAATAAACGCCTGATTGGCAAAGAGGTGCCGCCGGTGCCCGCCAAACTGCGCGGCTGTGGCATTAAGAAGGGCGCGATCAAGCTTTATGAAGTGGACGGCGTGAAGCTGTCGACACCTGCGGTGATGACCTGTGACACAGCCAAGGCGCTGGAAAAATGGGTTGGCAAAGGCCTGAAGAAATCCGTGCGCAGCTTTGGTGGTGGTGCTAAAGAAATCAAGGTGGCAGCAGGTTATTCCTGCCGCACACGCAACAACCGGCCCGGTGCGAAGATCAGTGAGCACGGCAAAGGCAAAGCAATTGATATCTCTGCGATTACACTGAAGAACGGTGAGAGCATTTCGGTTCTGAAAGACTGGAACAACGGCAAGAAAGGCCGCATTCTGAAGAAGATGCACAAACAGGCTTGTGGGCCGTTTGGCACGGTTTTGGGCCCCAATGCGGATCGCTATCACAAAGATCACTTCCACTTTGACACTGCGAAACATCGCGGCGGGCCGTACTGCCGCTGAGAGCTAAGTTCAGCGAAGAAAAATGCGAGGGGCCGGGCCGATGGGCAGCGGCCCCAATTTTGTTGCGCCGTTTGAAAATGTGAGCGGAATGTCGAGTTCGTTGGCGTTTCCGGACAGTTGGGCAATGAAACCAAGGGCCTGTTCCACTGTGTCGAGCACGTTGGCTGGCAGGTGACCTGATTGACGGGCGACGTTCAGGATGTCACGCCAGTTGACGGCGCGTATGGTGACCTCGCCAGTTGGATAGCCGGAAGTGTCAATGGAGACTTTGCCAGCGGCGTGTAATTGCAAATCGCCCCAGATGACTTCCGCCAATGTGAGATCAAGTGCCGTTGGTTGAGGGCGTGACTGTTCGATGGCTGAGCGGTCCCAGGGGCGGTCAAAGCTGGCAGTTAGATCGGCCCGGAAACTGGAAAAGCTGCGCGGCAGGTCGATGCCATCGGGCAAGGCATATCCGGCAGGCGGCGTGAGGTCGTCCGCTTTGAAGGCAAGGCGGTAAGTGCTGGTGTCAGCGGCATCGCGATGCATGGCGAGGTTCACCGCGCTGGCGGCCAATTGCCAATTGGCGGTGGACGTCACACCAAGGCTCTCAATGGCGACATTTGCGCGATTAAGTGTGAGGTCCGTGCCTGGGTCAAGCACCAGGGAGGCGCGCATGTCGCCGGTGGTGACAGAGAGTTTTTCGCCTGGAATGGCAATGGATTGGCTGTTCGGCCACACGGAAATCACGTGGTTTGGGCGGTAGGTCAGCGCGTGCAGGTTGAAAAACGGTGCGTCCCAGGCGACTCCGGTTTGTGGATCGGCCAGCGTGAGGTTCTCAAAGGTGCTGTCCAGACGTGAGGGGAAGCCGGAAACAGAGAGATCGTCATACTCGGCAACCCAGCCCTCTGCGCGACGGTCTTCGAACCATTGAGGTACGGCCGTTGTGAGCGCCCCGTAACCGAGAAGCCAGAAGCCGGACCACGCCAAAGCGGCCAAAAGCACAAGCAGGGTTAGCAATCTCATCATGGTGGAGCCTTTCTCACAGAGTCAGTTTGGTGTTTAACGGCGCAAAGCCAGCAGGACCAGAGGCAGACTATGTGGGTATTTGGATACGGATCGCTATTGTGGAATCCGGGATTTGAGGTCTCGGAACAGGCGGTTGCACGTCTGGATGGGTGGCATCGCAGCTTTTGTATGCGCTCGATTCACCACCGGGGCACGGTGGAGGATCCGGGGCTTGTTTTGGCACTGGATGCAGAGGTTGGCGCCCATTGTCAGGGGCTGGCGTTGAAGGTGGCTGACGGGCATGAGGCGCGGACCTTGGACTACCTGCGGGAGCGGGAGCTGGTGAGCTCGGCCTACCTGGAAGAGACATTGCCGTTGACCCTGCGCGATGGGCGCGAAGTGGAGGCGGTGACCTATGTGATTGACCCGGATCACGTGCAGTATTGTCATCTGTCGCTGGACGAGCAGGCAAGGATCATTTCAACGGCTGTTGGAGGGCGCGGGCCTAACACAGAGTACTTGCACAACACCGCCAGCCATCTTTTTGAACTGGGCATTGAGGATGCGGATCTGAAGTGGCTGTCTCAAGAAGTGCGCAGATTGACCACTGCCTGAAAGTGGTGGTGTCAAAGGCGGTGAAATTCCTTGGCAGAGCAGGGACATGGCAGTAGGGTGAGCGCAGAAAAACAAAGCGTCAGGACCCATCTGAATGGATCAGCCGGACCGTACAGTCGAGCCGCATTTCTCTAAACCGACCTTCCAGATTCTTCAGATGCTGGTTGTCCTTGGGCTTGTGGCCGCCGTGGGCTATGTGGCCTTGCCGCAGGTGTTGCCGGTGTTCACCGCCAACCCTGAGCTCAACGGCTTTATCTTTTTGGTGTTTTTGGTTGGTGTGGCTGCGACCTTTGCTCAGGTGCTGTCGCTGTTCCGCTCGGTGCGCTGGATCGAAGGTTTTGCCGGAAGGGTGGAAGGCCATGACGCCGCCAATCCGCCGACCTTGTTGGCCCCTCTTGCCAGCCTTTTGCGTGAGCGCGGGATGCATGGGCAAATTTCCTCGACCTCGACGAGTTCCATTTTGGAGTCGGTTGCGACACGGATTGATGAAGGGCGTGAGATCACGCGATATATCGTCAACCTGTTGATTTTCCTCGGACTTTTGGGTACTTTTTATGGTCTAGCGACCACGGTTCCGGCGGTGGTGGACACCATCAAAAGCCTCGATTTGGGCGGCGGTGAATCCAGTATCGACGTGGTGAGCCGGCTGATGGACGGTTTGGAAAGCCAATTGGGCGGCATGGGGGTGGCGTTTGCATCGTCGCTTCTGGGGCTGGCAGGCTCGCTTGTTGTGGGGCTCTTAGAGCTGTTTGCGAGCCACGGACAGAACCGGTTTTACCGTGAATTGGAAGAGTGGTTGAGCTCGTTCACACGTGTTGGCTTTTCCAGCGGAGACGGAGATGGCGGTGACATCTCGGTGCTGGGGGCTGCGTTTGAACATATGTCTGGCCAGTTGGATCAGCTGCGCGAAACCATGGTACAAACGGCGCAAGTGCGCGGCGAAAGCGGTGGTGACATGGCCGCGTTGCTGGAGGCGATGCACCGCATGACCGACCGTCTTGAAACACAGGATGCGGCGACGCAGGCCTTGCTGCGGATTGCGGAAGGGCAGGAAAAACTGGTTGCCCAACTGTCTGATGGCGGTGGCCTGGATGGCGGCATGGATGCGGAAAGCCGGATGCGTCTACGCTCGATTGATGTTCAAATGTTGCGCATTCTGGAAGAGATTTCGGCCGGCCGTCAGGAAAGCATGACCGAGTTGCGCACCGAGCTGAATGGGATTGCCCGGGTGTTGCGCCGGGTTGGTAGCGCGATGGACGGCGAAACCAAGGGGCCTGTGACCAAGGTGCAATTGAAACGTCCACCGGCGCCCAAGGGCGGCAAGGAGGGCTAAACCATGGCCCTGTCCCGACGCACCGGACAACGCTTTCAAGCCAGTATCTGGCCTGGTTTTGTAGACGCAATGACCGGTCTTTTGCTGGTTTTGATGTTTGTACTGACGATCTTTATGATTGTGCAGTTCGTGCTTTCAGAGACCATCACAGAAAAAGACTCGGAGCTGAACACGCTGCAATCTGAGGTGGCGGCTTTGGCGGATGCCTTGGGGCTGGAGAGGACGCGCACGCGGGAGCTTGAAACAGAGCTTGGCGGATTGGCGGCCACCTTGGGAGATCGCGAAACGCAGTTGCGGGAACAGGATGCGTTGATTTCTGCGCTGACAGCCACACGTGATGCGCAAGCCGCGGCGCTGGATGCGGCCCGGACGCAGATCACCAGCTTTGAAGCGCAAGTGGCCACCTTGCTGGCCCAACGGGATGAAGCGCGGGCTGACATTGCCACGTTGGAGGGCGAGCGTGAGACGTTGATTGATGAGCGCGAAGCGTTGAATTTGGCACTTGCGCAGGCGCGCAGTGAAATTGATGCCGGAGCTGAAGCCGCCCGATTGGCGGCGGCAGAAGCAGATGCCATGCAGGCTTTGATTGACAGTTTGCGCACGGAAGCGGCGGCCAACAAACAGCAGATTGATGCGTTGGCAGCAGAAGCGGATCAGTTGGACAAAGCATTGACCGCTGAGGAACAGCGGCGTGTGTTGGAAGCGGCGGCGGCAGAAGAACTGCGCAAGCGGCTTGAGAACGCTGATGCGGAACTGACGGCGATGACGCTGGCGCTTGAGGCGCAGCGCAAAGAGGCCGAGGACACGCTGACCTTGTTGGCGGCTGCCGAGGCAGCGCGGGATGATCTGGACCTGAAGCTGGCGGCGGCGTTGGTGGCGGGGCAAAGCGTGGATGCCAATTTGGAAGAAACCGTGCTTTTGCTGGCCACCGTAGAAGCAGAGCGCGATGCCCGTGAAGGTGAACTTGCCTCTGTGAAAGCGGAACTGGCGGCGGCACTGTTGGGATTGGAAGAAAACCGGCGCACGGTGAGTGAGTTGCAGAGCCAATTGGTCGCTGAGGTGGCCGCGCGCGCAACAGCAGAAGCGCAGGTGGGCGAGCGGCGGTCCGATTTGCAAGAGCTTGAGGCGCAGTTGGCAGAGGCTTTGGCGGCGAAACTTGCGGCGGAAACAGAGGGTGCGGAAGCGGCGGCGAAGGTAGATGGCCTTGCTTTGCAGGTGGCGGACCTGGAAGAACAACTGGCTGCGGCGGTTGCGGCGCAGGTTGAAGCCGCGGAAGGCGGGTCTTCGTTGCGCGAGCGTTTGGCAACCGCGCTGGCGGCTAAGCTGGCGGCGGAGCAGAAGCTGCGTGATACGTTGAACGTGGAAGAAGAGCTTGCCAAGGCTTTGGCGGCGCAGAAGGCGGCGGAGAATGCGCAGGCCGACGCGTTGACCGAAGCGGAGCGGCGGGATGCCTTGTTGGCAGAGGCCAACAAAGCGTTGTCGGAAGAAGAGGCGAAATCGGCAGAGAGCCTGCGCCAGATTGCGGCGCTTAACCAACAGATTGGCGCGTTGCGCACACAGTTGGGGCAATTGCAGACCATTTTGGATGAATATGCGGAGCGGGATGCGGCGGCAAATGTGCAGCTGGAGGCGCTGGGGTCAGACCTCAACGCTGCGTTGGCACGCGCCGCAGCGGAAGAGCGCAAACGCCGTTTGCTTGAAGAGGCCGAACGCATCCGGTTGGAGCAGGAAAAGATTGCGCTGCAAAATCAAACCAAGGATTTGGAACAGTATCGCTCTGAGTTCTTTGGACAGTTGCGGAGCCTGCTTGGGGCGCAGGAAGGTGTGCGCATTGTGGGCGACCGCTTTGTGTTCTCCTCAGAGGTATTGTTCCCGCCCGGTGGCGCGGACCTGTCCTTTGAAGGGCAGGCCGAGGTCGCCAAGGTGGCCGGTATCCTTCAGAGCGTGATTGATGACATCCCGAGCAACATTAATTGGATTTTGCGCGTCGATGGCCACACCGATGACGTGCCGATTTACGGCGGCGCATTTGCGGATAACTGGGAACTGAGCCAGGCGCGGGCACTGTCTGTTGTGCGGTACATGATTGACGTGCTGGGCTTGCCGCCGCAGCGGTTGTCGGCCAATGGGTTTGGGCAGTTTCAGCCGGTTGATCCGGCCGATACGGCCGAGGCGCGGGCGCGCAACCGCCGGATTGAGCTGAAGTTTACCGAAAAATAAGCGCTCTATTCGACCTTCAGGGTGATGACCTCTTGGTCGAGTCGAGCGCCATCGCGGGTGATGGTGACCTCGCCACGATAAGTGCCCTTGGGCCACCCGCCCATCGGAGTGCGCTTGCCACCGGCGCGGAAATACTGCGCCTGGGTCTTCTCCAGGGTGACCGTGTGGTCAAACACTGATCCTTGCGGTCCAGTGATGGTGAGTGTCATTTGGTCGTCAGGCCGGCTGCCAAAGGCGTAGCCAAACAGGACCAAGGCTTTGGCTTGGGACGGCACGCGGACGCGCCCGGCCATGCCGGATTTTACCGAAGCAAATTTGGGCACACCGACGTCAAAACCAACTCGGATCAGTCCGCCGCCAATGTAGTCTATGCCATCGTCCCAGAGCGTGTCTTGGGCTCCACCGCAGATCCCGAATTGGTCGGGAGCAAAGGGATCCACGACGCGATTGCCTTCGCGGATGGAAATGTGAAGATGCGGAAACTGCGTGCGTCCCGAGAGGCCGATTTGCCCCAGCACCTGACCGCGGGCGATTTTATCCCCTTGAGACACCGACACGGAGCCTTGTTTCATGTGGCAATATTGACTGACCCAACCGTCGCCGTGGTCGATAGACACGCCATTACCGCAGTCTTTGCCGTTGAGTTTTGGAATGTCTTTGGTGGCGATCACCTTGTCGATCATGCCGTCCCGCGTGCCAAGCACCACGCCATCTGCCGACGCCAGCACGTTAACACCGGCGTCCATGGCATCGGTGGTGGGCAGGGCAAAATCGGTGCCTTTGTGACCGTCATACGAGAGCGGACCGCATGTGTGGTCGCGGTGACCAACCGTTTCGTCGTGGTCGACGTAGTTTTGAATGAAACAGGTCTCACCCAACTCGCAGTCGACGGGAAGCGAAAACGTCGGCGCGCCCGCAGCCGGGAAAGCTGCGAGCGCGCCAATCAGTGCCAAGCTGTGTGTCCGCATCACTCCGCCGTCAGCAGCGGCGGCTTGTCACCGGTGATGCGCGGGCTGTCAGGTCCGGCCAGATCGAGCAGCAACTCGCCGTTCTTGACCTTCACTTTGACCACGCCGCCTTTGGACAGTTTGCCAAACAGCAGCTCTTCGGCCAGTGGCTTTTTGATGTGCTCCTGGATGACACGGCCAAGTGGACGTGCCCCCATGCGATCATCATAGCCTTTGTCTGCAAGCCATTGTGCGGCTTTGGGGGTCAGCTCAATGGTCACGTTGCGGTCCATAAGCTGTGCTTCAAGCTGCAACACAAACTTCTCGACCACCTGCAAGATGACCTCTTTGGGCAGTGGAGCAAAGGAGATCACAGCGTCCAAACGGTTGCGGAATTCCGGTGTGAAGGTGCGCTCAATCGCGGCGGTGTCTTCGCCTTCGCGGCGGTCACGGCCAAAGCCAATGGCGGCTTTTGCCTGCTCCGATGCGCCCGCGTTGGAGGTCATGATCACAACCACGTTGCGGAAGCTGACGGTGCGGCCGTTGTGATCGGTCAACTCGCCGTTGTCCATCACCTGCAAGAGGATGTTGTAGACGTCGGGATGGGCCTTCTCCATCTCGTCGAGCAACAGCACGCAGTGTGGGTGTTGATCCACGCCATCTGTGAGCAGACCGCCTTGATCAAAGCCAACATAGCCGGGAGGCGCGCCGATCAAACGGGAGACCGCGTGTTTCTCCATGTACTCGGACATGTCAAAGCGCAGCAGTTCCACACCCAGCGTGTCAGCCAGCTGTTTGGCCACTTCGGTTTTGCCTACACCGGTTGGACCGGCGAAAAGGTAGTTGCCGATGGGTTTTTCAGGCTCACGCAGACCGGCGCGGGCCAGTTTGATGGCAGAGCTGAGCGACTCGATGGCGTTGTCCTGACCAAACACCACGCGCTTGAGGGACTTTTCCAGATCCTTGAGCACTTCGGCGTCGTCTTTAGAGACACTTTTGGGTGGGATGCGCGCGATCTTGGCCACGACGGCCTCGATTTCTTTCACGCCAATGGTTTTGCGGCGCTTGGAGGCGGCCACCAGATGCTGCGCGGCGCCAGCCTCGTCGATCACGTCGATGGCTTTGTCTGGCAGCTTGCGGTCATTGATGTAGCGCGCGGAGAGTTCGACGGCGGTTTTGATTGCATCAGCGGTGTATTTCACGCTGTGATGCTCTTCAAAGTACTCTTTGAGACCGCGGAGAATTTTGATGCTGTCCGGCACATTGGGTTCGTTCACGTCGATCTTTTGGAAGCGACGGGCCAATGCGCGGTCTTTCTCAAAGTGCTGACGGAACTCTTTGTAGGTGGTGGAGCCCATGGTGCGCAGCTTGCCACCCTGTAGTGCAGGTTTGAGCAGGTTGGAGGCATCCATCGCGCCGCCGGATGTGGCACCAGCGCCAATCACGGTGTGGATTTCGTCGATAAACAGCACCGCGTCCGGGTGGTCTTCGAGTTCAGTCACGACAGCTTTCAGGCGTTCCTCAAAATCACCGCGATAGCGGGTGCCTGCCAGCAGTGCGCCCATGTCGAGCGAGTAGATTGTGGTTTCAGACAGAACCTCGGGAATGTCACCCTGCACAATTTTGCGCGCGAGACCTTCGGCAATGGCTGTTTTACCCACACCGGGGTCCCCCACCAAAAGCGGGTTGTTTTTGCGGCGGCGGCACAGAACCTGAATACAGCGCTCGACCTCGTGATCGCGGCCAATCAGTGGGTCGACGTCGCCTTTGTTGGCTTTCACGTTCAGATCAACGCAGTATTTTGCCAGCGCACTTTCCTTGGCTTCGCCGCCGTCCGCGGTGCCTTCGATGCGCTGGTCTTGTTCATCGTCCGCGCCGCTTACGGGGCGGGCTTCGCCGAAGGCGGGGTCTTTGGCCACGCCATGGGCAATGAAATTCACCGCATCATAGCGGGTCATGTCCTGTTCTTGCAGGAAGTAAGCGGCGTTGGACTCGCGTTCGGCAAAAATCGCAACCAGCACGTTGGCGCCAGTTACTTCTGTTCGGCCTGAGCTTTGAACATGGATCGCCGCGCGCTGGATCACGCGTTGGAACGCGGCCGTTGGCACGGCCTCGGAGCCTTCGATGTCGGTGACCAGATTGGACAGGTCATCGTCAATGAAGTCTTCAAGATCCTTGCGCAATTCGTCGATGTTCACGCCACAAGCCTGCAACACGCGCAGGGCATCGGGCTCATCCAGCAGCGACAGGAGCAAATGCTCCAGCGTGGCAAATTCATGTTTGCGCTGGTTGGCCTGCGCGAGCGCGGCGTGGATAGCTTGTTCTAGTGAGTTCGAAAATGACGGCACGGTGTGACTGCTCCCTCCGGGTTTCGATGAAGGCGGGTGGCCCTGCCTTCACATTAGGGTCTTATGGTTAAAGTTTGGTCGATTGACGGCGGTCTTCAAGGACTTTCTGCAAAATTTGATACAGATTTCTCTCTATTCAGCCTCTGGTTGGGTCACTCTCTCGTGAGCCGCCGTCCCGTTGGGCACGTGTGTTAAGGGTTTACGCCAGTTTTCTGACAGCGGATCAAAAGGTGTCTTTTCTTTTGCGGACTTCGGTGAAGACGTCCACGGGCGCGGCCCCCTCCATGCCGAGGGCCTTTTGCAGGGCGGGATCAGCGCTGCGCAGGAAAGGGTTGGTTTGTTTTTCCAAACCCAGATGGGACGGCACGGTTGCGATGCCTTTGGCGCGCATATCGGTTATGTCGGCAATGCGTTGGGCCACGGAGGCGTTGTCTTCGCCAAGGGACGTGGCAAAGGCGCAGTTGGCGGCGGTGTATTCGTGACCGGAACACACGGTGGTGGCGTTTGGCAAGTCGGCAAGTTTTGCGAGGCTATCAAACATCTGCGCTGGGGTGCCTTCGAACAGGCGGCCACAGCCCATAGCCATCAGGCTGTCACCGGTGAACACGGCGGCGGTGTCAGGGAAGTGGAAGGCGATGTGCCCAACCGTGTGACCGGACACGTCTAGGACCGAGACGGACTCGCCAGCAAACTCGAAGGTCTCGCCTTCGGTTACGGCCTGATCGAGAGTCGGCAGGCGATGGGCGTCCGCCTTAGCGCCGATGACTTTGGCTGGGTGGGCGGCGAGGATGTCGGGCAGGCCATCAATGTGGTCCCAGTGATGGTGCGTGAGCAACACGTGGGTGAGCGTCCAATTTCGGCGTTGGAGTTCCGCCAAAATCGGGGCAGGCTCCGGTGCATCCACCAGCGCGGTGGCGCCCGAGGCGTCGTCGTGGATCAGAAACGCGTAGTTGTCGGACAGGCAGGGAATGGTGACAATCTGATGGGGCATGGAAATCCGCCTCTGCATTGTTATGTTAGATCTAGATTTGCCGATCGGGGAGCCGGGCGCAATGCATCTTGACGTACAGGATCTTCGAAATTTTTATTATCGCAGCACCTTGGGGCGAGCGGCCCAAAAGGCAGTGCGGGATGAGGTGTTGGAGCTTTGGCCTGAAGCCGAAGTCAAGGGCCAGACCGTGGCGGGGTTTGGCTTTGCCGTGCCTTTGCTGCGGCCCTATTTGTCGGAGGCGCGACGGGTGATTGGCCTGATGCCGGGGCCACAGGGAGTGATGCCCTGGCCGGCGGGGATGGCCAATGTGTCGGTGCTTTGTGAGGAAACGCTTTGGCCGTTAGATACGGGGCGTGTGGACCGGCTGGTGCTGATGCATGGGTTGGAAACCAGTGAGCGGCCCAGTGACGTGTTGGCGGAAGCGCATCGCGTGTTGGGGCCGGGTGGTCGGGCGTTGTTTGTGGTGCCGCACCGCACCGGCATGTGGTCAAGCAGTGACAAAACCCCGTTTGGGTTCGGCCGGCCGTATTCAGCAGGGCAGTTGGAGACACAGCTGCGGGAGCATGGGTTTATGCCAGAGCGTCATCGCGCAACGCTGTATCAACCGCCGAGCCACAAGCGGTTTTGGCGCAAGACTGGCGCGCTTTGGGAAAGCATTGGCAAAACCGTCTCGCCTGTCATGGCAGGCGGGGTGCTGATTGTCGAAGCCAGTAAGCGGGTGCACGCGCCAACCGGACCAGGGGTTTCGGCGCGTGTTAGGAAACCATTAAGTGTGTTAAACCCCAAGCCGGAGGTGGCTCCGGCTTAAGGGGGAACGCCTTAGGCTGCTCGGAGGATCTCCAAGCGGGGATCTTCTTCGGCAATACCAACGCCAGTGGCAAAGTCTTCTTCCATGATTTTCAGGATCGAGACATCACCAACAAAGATCTCGGAGTAGGCCACTTCAAAGCCGTTGCTGTAGGTGTGGTTCACCACGTCCACTTCGCCTTCCAAATCCGCAGGGATGTTGATGGTCAGGTGGTTGCCGGAGAGCTGTTTCAGAACCGCAGGGCCTTGCTCCATTGCGTCTTCATGCAGGTTCAGCACCAGTGTGTCGTTGCCTTCGCCACCTTCGACATAATGGCCCATGCCAAAGGTGATAGTGTCGTCGCCATCGCCGCCTATTAGTGCGGTGTCAGTGTTTTGTACCAGATCGGCGGTCAGTACATCTTCGCCTTCGCCACCAAACAGCTGCGTTACGCCGTCACTGGCTTCGGTGACTTCGATACTGTCGTTGCCTTCTCCGCCGTAGACAAGATGGGATCCACCGGTGATCTCAACGCCGTCATCGCCGTCTTTCAAAACCGTCGCGGAGTTTTCGCTGAGGGTCAGGTTGTCGGCGTTAGCCGTGCCTTCCGTTGGTGTAAATGCCATTGGGCGATGTGCCGATGCCTCTGCGGTGTCCTCTTCGTTGAGATGGCTGTCCGGATCAAATATGCTGGTCAGTTGCACGTCATCGGTGTCGAACTCCGTCAAGCCTTCAAGGCGTACTGTCCGGGTTTCCACATTGTCTTCGTTTAGCGGGTTGGTCCAGCTGAAGTGGACATCCACGTAGCCGCCATCGGGATCTTCGGTGGTGGAAACCTCAGGCAGGGGTAACTCGTCAACGTCGTCAAAGCTGGGTTTTGCACCAATGTCGAGCAGCAGCATGTCTTCGTCGGGATCAAAGTCCGTGATGGTGGCGATGATCTGATTGTCTTCTTCGTCCCCGTCGCGGATCGCGGTGGCACCGTCGATGTCAAAGGCGTAGACGTCTGCGCCTTCGCCACCGGTTAAGACGTGAGACACGGTTTCTTCCGGTAGGCCGGAGAGAGCTTTCATAATGAAGGTGTCATCGCCGTCGCCGCCGTCTGCGGTTGCCGCGCCATCGTCACTTGAGTTGTTGTGCTTCAGGAAGAAGGTGTCATCACCCTCCCCGCCAAAACCGGCGGCCGCGTCGGAGATGTACATGTAGTCTTCGCCTGCGCCGCCTTGGCCTTCGGCCGTGCCGCCCAGGGTAAAGACATCGTTGCCTTCGCCGCCAAGGATCATGCCGTCGCCAAAGGATTTCAGGCTGTCGTTGCCAGCGCCGGCGTCGATGTTTTCTGCGCCGCGTGCATAAAGCGTGTCGGCCTCCTCGGTACCATGGAGAGTGGGCCCGTCTAGCGCGACATTCTCACTGGTCACGTCCGGGTCTTCCAGCGTCTCTGTGTCGCCGGTCTCCGGTGTGCCAAGCATCTCAACCAGGTTGGCGGCTTGTTGCGCCTCGGATTGCGTTTCATCTGTTTCGGAATCGGTGTTGTCGCGCACCGGATCCTCGGCGGTCTCTTCTTCACCTACGTCGACAAAGGCAGTGGCTGCGCCGAGGCCCAGCAATGACAGTAGAATTAATGGTCCCATAATGTCCCCACACTTAGAATCAGGTACTAAACCCCCACATGTCATAAGGGCCGATTTGCATTGAGATTGTGTTGACGAAGTCGGTTCACGGTGCTGAGTGGGCGTGTTTTCAGCCCTTGAAGTAGAAAAAATTGTCTCTACGTCAGGTTTTTGTCAGGTTCGTTTGGCAGGCGGGATTCGACAAAAACGGATGTTTGGGAAACACTTTTTGCCCTAGAGTTAACAGGCAAAGGGTCGCACTTAGACCAAAGCCTTATAAAATAGGCCTTTCCCGCCATGGGCGATTACACCAAACAATGTTGCTAGCTGCGCAAGCCTCTGCTACACCCGCGACGGATTTTAACGCCTCGTTAGTCCCGAGGTAATGAAACGTCCTTACGCGATGCATACAATTGTATGCAGAGTGTGAGGCAAGCAAGCGGAAGGGTGGACGTGTCCGAACCAGCTTCGATCTCCTCCGGCATTGCGGAACGCTATGCCACTGCGGTCTTTGAGATCGCACAAGAGAACAAGGCGCTGACCAAATTGGAAAGCGGTCTTGTAGACCTCAACGCAGCTTTGGGCGAAAGCGCCGAGCTGCGTGATCTGATTCATTCGCCGCTGATCAGCCGCGATGAGCAGGAAGCTGCAATCAGTGCAGTCGCCACCAAGCTTGATTTGCAGCCAGTGCTGAGCAAGTCGTTGGCACTGATGGCGCAGAAGCGCCGTCTGTTTGTGCTGCCGCAGCTGATTGAGCACCTGCAGGCAATGATTGCCGAGAACAAAGGCGAAGTGACCGCAGATGTCACCACCGCCAAAGCTTTGACCAAAACCCAAAGCGACAAGCTGGCCAAAACGCTGGCAGCTCGTGTGGGCAAAGACGTCAAAATCAACGCGACCGTCGACGAGAGCCTCGTCGGTGGTCTTGTAGTTAAAGTGGGCTCGAAGATGATCGACACGTCGATCCGCTCCAAGCTTGCTTCCCTCCAGAATGCAATGAAAGAGGTCGGATAATGGGTATCCAAGCAGCCGAAATCTCTGCGATCCTTAAGGAGCAGATTAAAAACTTTGGCCAGGAGGCCGAAGTGGCCGAAGTCGGCCGTGTGCTTTCCGTCGGTGACGGTATTGCGCGCGTCTACGGTCTGGACAATGTTCAAGCCGGTGAGATGGTTGAATTCCCTGGTGGTATTCAAGGCATGGCGCTGAACCTTGAGAATGACAACGTTGGTGTTGTTATCTTTGGTTCTGACCGTGACATCAAAGAAGGTGACACAGTTAAGCGCACCAACTCCATCGTGGACGTGCCAACCGGTGACGGCCTGCTGGGCCGCGTTGTTGACGGTCTGGGCAACCCGCTGGACGGCAAGGGCCCGATCAAATCGGACACCCGTGGCGTTGCGGACGTAAAAGCGCCGGGCATTATCCCACGTAAATCCGTTCACGAGCCAATGGCCACCGGCCTGAAGTCCGTTGACGCGATGATCCCAATTGGTCGTGGCCAGCGTGAGCTGATCATTGGTGACCGTCAGACCGGTAAAACTGCCGTTGCTCTGGATGCGATCCTGAACCAGAAATCCTACAACGACGCCGCCGGCGACGATGAGAGCAAGAAGCTGTACTGCGTATACGTTGCGGTTGGCCAGAAGCGCTCCACTGTTGCTCAGCTGGTGAAAAAGCTGGAAGAAACCGGTGCGATTGAATACTCGATCGTTGTGGCCGCAACCGCGTCCGACCCGGCTCCAATGCAGTTCCTGGCGCCATACGCCGCGACCGCGATGGCAGAGCACTTCCGCGACAACGGCCGTCACGCGCTGATCATCTATGATGATCTCTCCAAGCAAGCTGTGGCTTACCGTCAGATGTCCCTGCTGCTGCGTCGTCCACCCGGACGTGAAGCGTACCCAGGTGACGTTTTCTACCTTCACTCCCGTCTGCTCGAGCGTTCCGCGAAGCTGAACGAAGACAACGGTTCCGGCTCGCTGACCGCGCTGCCGATCATTGAAACCCAAGGTGGCGACGTTTCCGCGTTTATTCCAACCAACGTGATTTCGATCACCGACGGTCAGATCTTCCTGGAAACCGAACTGTTCTACCAAGGTATCCGTCCAGCGGTGAACACCGGTCTGTCGGTTTCCCGTGTGGGTTCCTCGGCGCAAACCAAAGCGATGTCTTCGGTTGCCGGTCCGGTTAAGCTGTCTCTGGCTCAGTACCGCGAAATGGCTGCGTTTGCGCAGTTTGGTTCCGACCTTGATGCCGCAACCCAGCAGCTGCTGAACCGTGGTGCGCGTCTGACCGAGCTGATGAAACAGCCTCAGTACTCGCCGCTGACCAACGCCGAAATCGTCTGCGTGATCTTCGCCGGTGTGAACGGATACCTCGACAAGATCGACGTGTCCGAAGTTGGCCGCTACGAAGAAGCAATGCTGACACACCTGCGCACCAAAAACGCTGACCTGCTTGAGTGGATCACCAACGAAGATCCGAAAATCAAGGGCGACGCCGCAGACAAAGTGAAAGCCGCGCTGGACGCATTCGCCGCTGACTTCGCATAAGGGGTTCGGACCATGCCTAGTCTGAAGGACCTAAAAAATCGGATCGAGAGTGTGAAAAACACTCGGAAGATCACCAAAGCCATGCAGATGGTTGCCGCGGCGAAACTTCGCCGCGCGCAGGAAGCTGCTGAGCAGTCACGGCCTTACACAGAACGGTTTAACGCCGTTCTGGGTGGGCTCGCGGCCTCGGTTGGCGGCTCCGACACTGCTCCGAAGTTGCTTGCGGGCACCGGAAGCGATCAGACCCACCTGTTGGTGGTGATGACCGCGGAACGTGGCCTGTGCGGCGGCTTCAACTCAAACATTGCTAAGTTGGCGCGTGCGAAAGCTGCGGAACTGAAAGCCGAAGGCAAAACCGTTAAGGTTCTGACCGTTGGCAAAAAGGGCCGCGACGCAATCAAACGTGAATTGGGTGATGACTTTGTAGGCCACGTTGACCTGACTGAGGTTAAGCGCGTGGGTTACGACGACGCTCAGGGCATTGCCCGTGACATTCTTGTGCGCTTTGATGCGGGCGAGTTTGATGTTGCAACGATCTTCTACGCGAAGTTCGTGAACGTTGTGAGCCAGATCCCAACCGCACAGCAGATCATCCCAGCCGCGTTTGAAGCGGAAGAAGATGGTGCAAGCACTCTGTATGACTACGAGCCCAGCGAAGAGGCCATTCTGGCTGACCTGCTGCCGCGTGGTGTCGCAACACAGATCTTTGCCGCTCTGCTAGAAAACGGTGCCTCGGAGCAGGGTGCGCGGATGTCCGCAATGGACAACGCCACACGCAACGCAGGCGACATGATCGACAAGCTGACCATCGAGTTTAACCGCTCGCGTCAGGCTGTGATCACCAACGAGCTTATTGAAATCATCTCGGGCGCGGAAGCGCTCTAAGAACCGGAGACGAAACATGGCCAACGCAAAAGGCAAGGTGACACAGGTCATCGGCGCTGTTGTCGACGTGCAGTTCGACGACTCTCTGCCAGAGATCCTGAACGCACTGAACACCGTAAACAACGACAAGAAACTGGTTCTGGAAGTTTCCCAGCACCTCGGCGAAAACACTGTTCGCTGTATCGCAATGGACGCGACCGAAGGTCTGGTTCGTGGCGCCCCAGTAGAAGACACTGGCGCTCCGATCTCGATCCCGGTTGGCAACGCGACACTGGGTCGTATCCTGAACGTCATCGGCGAGCCGGTTGACGAAGGTGGTCCGGTTAACGCAACCGAAACCCGCTCCATCCACCAGCCGGCGCCGGAATTCTCCGAGCAGTCGACTGAATCCGAAGTGCTGGTTACCGGCATTAAGGTTATCGACCTTCTCGCTCCTTACTCCAAAGGTGGTAAGATTGGTCTGTTCGGTGGTGCCGGTGTTGGTAAAACCGTTTTGATCATGGAACTGATCAACAACATCGCAAAAGTGCACTCCGGTTACTCGGTGTTCGCGGGTGTTGGTGAACGTACTCGTGAAGGTAACGACCTTTACTGGGAAATGATCGAATCCAACGTGATTAAGCCAGACAACCTCGAAGAGTCCCAAGTGGCTCTGGTTTACGGCCAGATGAACGAGCCTCCCGGTGCGCGTGCCCGTGTTGCTCTGACAGGTTTGACCCTGGCGGAACAGTTCCGTGACCAGTCCGGTACCGACGTTCTGTTCTTCGTGGACAACATCTTCCGCTTTACTCAGGCTGGTTCCGAGGTGTCTGCGCTTCTGGGTCGTATCCCGTCTGCTGTGGGCTACCAGCCAACACTGGCAACCGACATGGGCGCGATGCAGGAACGCATTACATCCACAAAATCTGGTTCGATTACCTCGATCCAGGCTGTGTATGTACCTGCGGATGACTTGACTGACCCTGCACCAGCAACCACCTTTGCGCACTTGGATGCGACCACGGTTCTGAACCGTGCTATCTCCGAGTTGGGCATCTACCCAGCGGTTGACCCACTGGACTCCTCCTCCCGTCTGATGGATCCATCGGTTGTGGGCGAAGAGCACTACAACGTGGCGTTCGAAGTTCAGGGTATTCTCCAGCGCTACAAGTCGCTGCAGGACATCATCGCCATCCTCGGCATGGACGAACTGTCTGAAGAAGATAAACTGACCGTTGCGCGTGCGCGTAAGATCCAGCGTTTCCTCTCCCAGCCGTTTGACGTTGCGAAAGTGTTCACCGGCTCTGACGGTGTTCAGGTTCCGCTGGAAGACACCATCTCGTCGTTCAAAGCCGTTGTGGCTGGCGAATACGACCACCTGCCAGAGGCAGCCTTCTACATGGTTGGCGGCATCGAGGAAGTGATCGCAAAAGCCGAAAAGATGGCTGCTGAAGCGGCTTAAGCGTTGTCGATTTGAAATGACTCGCCTGGCGCTGCCTGAAATCGCAGATTTCAACGCGCCAGACGAGACAGTCACTTTCAAGCAATCGAAACGCTATTAGGAGGCCCGAAATGGCAAACGTGATGCAATTTGATCTGGTTAGCCCTGAGCGGAGCCTTGCTTCGCTTGAGGCAACCGCTGTGAAGATCCCTGGCGCGGAAGGTGACTTGACCGCCATGCCAGGTCACTCTCCGCTGCTGACCTCGCTTCGCCCTGGCGTTGTGCGTGTTCAGACCGCAGAAGGTGAAAAGGATTTTGTGGTGACCCGCGGGTTCGCGGAAATCTCCGCAGAGTCGATCTCGGTGATCGCGGAACATGCGCACAAAGGCGAAGATGTGACCAAGGCAGATTTGGAGGACGTCATTGCTGACGCTCGCAAAGCCGCTGCGGAAGCGCCTGAAGAGCACAAGGACGGGGCAGAGAAATTTGTCGCAGACCTTGAGCAGCTGATGCACGACATGGTCTGATCCCGACACGGATCGCAAGGATAAAGAGGCCCCGCCGACACAGGCGGGGCCTTTTGCGTTTGAGGCGAAGAAAAGGCCTTGAAAGCGGCGTATTTGAATTACAGATTGGCCAGCGATGAAACGGATACGAAATAACTTTGTTGGTGTGGATCAGGGCGACGAAGCGCTGTTTTCGGACTTTGAAACAGACGGCGACATGTGGACCGGCAGCGGTACCCGGGAGCGCCGTAAGCTGGTCAAATTCTCTTCCAAATACCGCGTCCCCCCCACCGTTCAGGTGAGCCTGTCGCTGTGGGATATGGATCCGCAGGCCAATATTCGGGCTGAAGTGGTTGCCGAAGAGGTGACCAATCTTGGCTTTCATCTGGTGTTCCGCACCTGGGGTGACAGCCGCGTCGCGCGGGTGCGTATGTCCTGGCTTGCGATTGGCGAGCTGGCCTTTGCCGATGACTGGGTGATCGAGGACTAAGGCGTTTTACCAGTATCCCTTTGCGGCACAGATTGCGGCAGTTAGTCTTTCGGTTAACGGTTTCTCACATGGAGGGGCTTATGTCTGATCCGAAGGTTGGCACGTTTGAAGATCTCGTTGAGTTGACGCCAAAGTCAACGCGTCCCATCACAAATCGGTTAAATGAGCTGCTGTTGTCAGTGGATGAAAATGCTTGCTTCGTGGTGCGGTTGGGGGATCGCGCGGAGACTTATGGTGTTGGTCCTAAGAAAATGAGCGAAGGCTATTGTTATATCTTACTCCATTCGGACTGGGTTAATCTGGGGTTCTACAAGGGGGCTGAACTCCCGGATCCCACAGGCTTATTGCAAGGGACCGGCGCAAAAATGCGGCATATCAAAATGCGGGTCCTAGCGGACTGTCACAACCCACATGTGCACGACCTGATTGTGGTGGCTCTCAAAGAACGCAAGGCGGCCTTGGGTCAGTCGTAAGAAAAAGAACGCCCTGCGGGAAGACCGCAGGGCGTTATGTGTTTGATCTGGCGTGAGTGGTGATTGGATCAGCGCAAACGCAATCCGGTTTCAGGATCAAACAAATAAAGGCGTTCGGTGGGGATGGAGAGGCCAGCGCTGGTGCCTTCAGCGCTTCGGGAGTCCCCACGCTCTTCGACGATAAGGCGACTTCCGTCTGGCCCTGCGAGATAACAGTAGGACACGCCGCCCAGTGCTTCAGTGAGATCAATTGTGAGCTGATCTTGTGAGGGATCGAGCTCGATGTGTTCTGGTCGGGCACCTACGGTGACCTTTGTTAGGTCGGATGGCAGTGCAATTGGACAGTCTTGAGGTGCGGAAAACGCGGGGTGCGCCAACTTCCCATCGACGATGTCACATTCCAGGAAGTTCATGGCAGGGGAGCCGATGAATCCTGCAACAAAGCGGTTGTCCGGGTTGCGGTAGAGCTCCAGCGGGGCGCCAACTTGCTCGACGCGCCCATCTCGCAGCACCACAATCTTGTCCGCCATGGTCATCGCTTCAACCTGATCGTGGGTCACATAGATCATGGTCGCGCCAATTTCCTGATGCAGGCGGGCGATTTCGACCCGCATGTCAACGCGCAGTTCGGCATCGAGGTTGGAAAGTGGTTCGTCAAACAAGAAAACTTCTGGGCCACGGACAATGGCGCGGCCGATGGCGACACGCTGACGCTGGCCACCGGAGAGCGCTTTTGGTTTGCGCTTGAGATATTGGTCGAGCTTCAGAATCGAAGAAGCTTTTTGTACTTTCTCTTCGATCTCCGCTTTGGGGTGTCCGTTCATTCGCAGGCCAAAACCCATGTTCTCCGCCACAGTCATGTGCGGGTAAAGCGCATAGGTCTGAAACACCATCGCCACGCCACGTTTGGCGGGGTCCATATGGGTCACATCGCGTTGGCCGATGTTGATTTGCCCGTCGGTGGTTTCTTCAAGGCCTGCAATCATGCGCAACAGTGTGGATTTGCCGCAGCCCGAGGGGCCGACAAACACGCAAAATTCGCCGTCTTCGATCTCCAGGTCAATGCCATGAATGACCTGCGTTTCGCCGTATTTCTTGATGGCGCCTTGAAGGGTTACACCCGTCATGTTGTCTCTACCTTTTGTTGTCGCGTTTCCGGGAAGCGCCAGGCTTCCGCCTCTTCGCCGATGCGTTTTGAAGTTTCCAAAACGCGGGGGGCGAGGTGTTCAAGTTGGTCCAAGGATGTGCGGCTGGTTGGGCCGGTCACAGAGAGCGCACCGAGCATTCGGCCGCCGTTGGTCAGGATCGGCACCGCAATGCAAACGATCCCGGGTTCATGTTCTTCGCGGTCAAAAGCGTATCCGCGCGCACGAATGTTGGTCAGTTCTTTCCGTAGGCTTTCCGGCGAATCCAGCGTGCCGGGCGTAAAGCGGTGAAAGCTTTGCTGCGCGATGGCGCGGTCTAAAACGTCGCCATCGACAAAGGCCAGCATAGCTTTGCCAACGCCGGTACAATAGGCGGGGCCAACTTTGCCGGCTTGAGAGTACATCTCGACGGGCTTTTTGGCGTTGCGCTTGTCCACATAAAGAACCTGCGATGCATCCAGTTGAGCCAGGTGCACGGTTTCACCGGTTTCGGCAGACAGCTGATCCAAAAAGGGGCGTGCAATCGGGGCCAAAGAACTTGTTGTCCAAGCCGCGTGTGCCAGTCGAACTAAGCGCATGCCCATGGCGTAGGTTTGGCGCTCAGGTTCATAAGACAGCATGCCCTGATTGGTCAGTGTTTGTAGGAATCGGTACAGCGTTGCCTTGGGGTAAGGACTTTTTTCCTGCAGTTCGCCAAAGCGCACCGGCCGCTCAAATGCAGCAACTTGTTCAAGCACATCAAGGGCTTTGCCAACTGTTCCGTCTCCAGACATGTGGATTTCTTCTCCTCCATAGAGTCCGTCAGCCGTTAGGAATCTGTTGACAACCTAATCGACTCTGTGTGTAGATTTCAATATGTAAAACATGGTTTCAAATAATGGAACCGAAAATTGCATAATTTTGGAGACAGGGAGGAACAAATGCTTTCCAAAATGAAAACCACCGCCGCCGCCGCTGCGGTTGCCTCTGCGTTTGCTGTACCGGCTTCTGCGGAGCTGACTGGCGACCTGAGTATTTTTCTAGACACATCGAACCCGGCGCCACGCGCGACTATGGAAGCGATGATTGACCGCTTTAAAGCGGAGCACCCAGGGCTGAACGTTGAAACCACGGTGATCGACCGCGAAGCCTACAAAACCCAAATCCGCAACTTCCTGACCGCCAACGCGCCGGACGTGGCGACCTGGTATGCCGCAAACCGCATGCGCCCTTATGTGGAAGCCGGTCTGTTTGAGGATGTTTCCGATCTCTATGCAGAGCCAGAGATTGCTGAAGGCCTGGCCTCTACCAAAGGCGCGCTGACCATCGACGACAAACAGTGGGGCGTTGCCTACACGTACTACCAGTGGGGCGTGTACTACCGCAAAGACATCTTTGCTGAGCTGGGTCTGTCTGAGCCAACCACTTGGGAAGAAGAAAAAGCAAACTGTGGCAAGATCGTTGCATCCGGTCGCGCCTGCTACACCATCGGTACCAAGTACCTGTGGACCGCTGGCGGCTGGTTTGACTACCTGAACATGCGTACCAATGGCTTTGATTTCCACATGGATCTGGCCGCTGGCAACGTGTCCTGGGAAGACGACCGCGTGAAGCAGACGTTCATGAACTGGAAAGAGCTGGTCGACATGGGCGGCTTTATTGCTGACCACCAGACCTACAGCTGGCAGGAAGCGCTGCCGTTCATGGTAAATGGCGAAGCGGCCTCCTATCTGATGGGTAACTTTGCCGTGGCACCGCTGCGGGAAGCCGGTCTGACCGATGATCAGCTGGACTTCTACCAGTTCCCGAAGATCAACCCGGATGTTGCGCTGTCTGAAGACGCACCTACCGACACGTTCCACATCCCTGCAAACGCGAAGAACAAAGAAGCGGCTCGTGAATTCCTGCGCTTCGCAACTTCCGCAGAGGAGCAGACCATCATCAACAACGGCAAAAACCTCGGTCAGCTGCCTGTGAACGCGGGTTCCTCCGTGGATGATGACAAGTTCCTGCAGCAGGGCTTTGAGATGCTGTCCACCAACTCTACCGGCGGTGTGGCCCAGTTCTGGGACCGCGATGCACCGGCAGAGATGGCGAAAGTGTCCATGGAAGGCTTCCAGGAATTCATGGTCAAGCCAGACGAGCTGGACAAGATTCTTGCCAAGCTGGAACGCGCACGCGGCCGTATCTACAAGTGATGAGCCGTCAGGACCGCAAGCTGTCCTGAGCTTCATTCAATCGACAAGGCGGGGGAAGACTTCCGCCTTGTCAGTCTCAATTATCGGGTTTTCTTATGACCGTTTCCTCTGACATCCCTGAAACTGAAAGCTGGTTCCATCGCAACCAACAGCGTATTGCGCCGTGGTTGTTTCTGGCGCCTGGCATCCTGTTTTTTGCGGTCTACGTGATCGCGCCAGTGTTTCAGTCTTTCAATCTCTCGCTTTATGAATGGGATGGGTTGGGAGAAAAAACCTATGTGGGGATGCGGAACTACGAAGATCTCTATTGGGAGTACGTGGATCGAGACGCCTTTTTCACCTCGTTGAAAAACAACGTGATGTGGCTGTTTCTCTACTTGCTTGCCATTCCCGCCGGATTGTTCATCGCGCTGTTTTTGAACCAGACCGTGCGTGGCATTCGCCTTTACAAGTCGCTGTTTTTCTTTCCGTTTGTGATCTCTCAAGTGGTCGTTGGCCTGGTGTTTACGTGGTTCTACGATCCAAACTTTGGGTTGCTGAACACGATGCTTGGGTGGGTTGGCATGGGGCCGATCAATGTCTTGGGCAATGAACATCTGGTCACCTATGGCATCGTGGCGGCTGGGCTTTGGCCGCAGACCGCCTATTGCATGATCCTCTATCTCACCGGTTTAAACGCAGTCGACCCAGAGCAGATTGAGGCCGGGCGTTTGGATGGGGCCAAAGGCTGGTCGATGTTGTGGAACATCATCCTGCCACAGCTGCGTCCGGCAACGTTTATTGCTTTCGTGGTGACGATCATCGGCGCGTTGCGCTCCTTTGATTTGATTTCCATCATGACGCAGGGCGGCCCGTTTGGCAGCTCGCGCGTGTTGGCCTACTACATGTTCGAAGTGGCTCTGTCGGAATATGGCTTCCGCATGGGCTATGGCGCGGCCATCGCGGTGGTGCTGTTCCTGATTATGCTGTGCTTCATCACCTATTTCCTGTGGTCGATGTATCGCGAAGAGAAGGGGCACTGAGATGTTTCCGAAACCGATAGAAAAACAGTCTCAAGCCGCGCAAGTTGCTTACAAGTCTTTGCTGCCGGTAGCCTTGGCCTTCTGGTTGGCACCTTTGCTGGCGGTGGCTCTGTTCTCGGTGAAGCCCGGTGCGGATTTCACCTCGGGCAACTATTGGGGGCTGCCGTCGAGCTTTGAAGGCGCGGCCAACTATGGCCAGGTGTTCTTCAACTCTGACATGCCGCGCTATTTGCTCAACTCGTTCATGATCACGGTGCCCACGGTGATTGGAGCAGTGGCGCTCAGCGCAATGACGGGCTTTGCGCTCGGCATCTACAAATTCCGTGCCAATCTCTGGATTTTCTTCATGTTTGTGGCGGGCAACTTTGTGCCGTTCCAGATCCTGATGGTGCCGGTGCGCGACCTAACTTTGGAGTTGGGGCTCTACAATACTAAGACCGGCCTAGTACTGTTCCATGTGGCGTTCCAGACCGGATTCTGTACCTTGTTTATGCGTAACTTCATCCGGGCGTTGCCGTTTGAATTGATTGAGGCGGCGCGGGTGGAAGGTGTGAGCGAATGGCGTATCTTCTGGTATGTGGTGCTGCCGTTGATGAAGCCAGCTTTGGCCGCACTGTCTGTGCTGATCTTCACCTTCATCTGGAATGACTACTTCTGGGCGGTGGTGCTGACCCAAGGCATCGAAAGCCAGCCAGTGACCGCTGGCATCACCTCATTTAACGCGCAGTTCCGCGCGGCCTATCACCTGATGAGCGCAGGCTCGATTGTGGCAGCCCTACCGCCGGTGGCGATGTTCTTTCTGATGCAGCGGCACTTTATTGCTGGCCTGACGCTTGGAGCCGTGAAGTGACGCAAGAGATGCAAACCTGGCGCGTTGATGCGCCGGGTCAGACCTTGGTTCTGGCCTCGGACGGGGGCGTGCCCAGCGCGCTCTACTGGGGGGCGGCTTTGCCAGCGGAGCAAGACCTTTCGCAAATTGGCCTGATCGCCGCGCGGGATGTGACCGGCGGGATGATAGACCGTTTGCCGGATGTGTCGCTGTGTCCGGAGGTGGGACAGGGCTTTCAGGGACAGGCGGGGTTGGTGGCCTATCGTGACGGTCAGCCGCTGTATCCGCGTTTTAAGCTGATTGAGGCGGATGGCATGCGGTTTGCGTGTCGTGACGAGGTGCTTGGGCTGACGATCTCTTTTGAGTTTTCCATTGAAGGCGACGTGGTTGCGGCGCGGACAACGCTGGAGTCTGAGGCGGAGATCTCTGTGCACCATCTGGCCGCGCCGGTGATGCCGGGGCCGCAATATGGCGAAGAGATTTTGGATTTCTCTGGACGATGGATCGGCGAGTTCCAAATGGAGCGTGCCCCGTGGCGCGCTGGCATTCATATGCGGGAGGCGCGCGGTGGACGTTCCGGGCATGAGCATCCGCCGATTGCCTATTTCCCGGCACGTGGCGCGCAAAACACCGCTGGCATTGTGTATGCCATGCATTACGGCTGGTCTGGTGGACATGTGATGTATGTCGAGGAACTGCCGGATGGGCGGCGACAGATTCAGTTTGGTCACGCGACCGGCACCCGCGCCAGCGGGCAAGTCTTTGAAACGGCAAAGCTGTATTTTTCGTTCTCGGAGAGTGGCTTAAATGGCTGCGCCACCGCGTTCCAGCGGCATTTGCGGGATCAGGTTGTGACCTGGCCGCATCCGGAGCGGCCGCGGCCGGTGCACTACAATTGCTGGGAAGCGGTGTATTTTGATCATGATGTCGAAGTTCTGAAGGACATTGCAGAGCGGGCCGCAAAGCTGGGCGCGGAGCGGTTTGTTCTGGATGACGGCTGGTTTGGCAAGCGCGATGACGACACCAGCTCGCTGGGCGATTGGAATATTGATCCGCGCAAATGGCCCGCAGGTCTGACACCGATCATTGAGCACGTGAAAACGCTGGGCATGGTGTTTGGACTCTGGTTTGAGCCCGAGATGGTCAATAGGAACAGCGATCTGGCGCGCGCGCATCCGGACTGGATTTTGGGGCCGGTGGATCAGGTCGAAGGGCGGCAACAGCGGGTGCTGGATGTCAGCAATTCAGAGGTGCGTGACTATCTCTATGACAAGATCGCGGCCGTGTTGTCAGCGCATGACATTGACTACATCAAATGGGATCACAACCGGCTGCTGCCCGTCGCGGATGCAGCGCAGGCGGAAGGGGTCTACGCACTTATGGGGCGATTGCGGGCCGATTTTCCAGGGGTGGAAATTGAGAGCTGTGCCTCGGGTGGTGGACGTATTGACGCCGGTATTCTGGAGCACACGCAGCGGGTCTGGTTGAGTGACAGCAATGACGCGCTTGAGCGGTTGCGAATACAGCATGATGCGGCGTTGATGTTGCCGATGGCGATCACCGGTAGTCACGTTGGACCACGCCATTGCCACACGTCGGGGCGGGTGCATGACATCCGTTTCCGCGCCTGGGTCGCGGCGCAGCGGCACATGGGATTTGAAATGGACCCGCGTGAATTGACTGAAGACGAGGCAGCGGTGCTGTCTCAGGTCACGGCTTGGTGGAAAAGCAACCGGGATTGGCGGCGGACAGCGGATATCTTGCGGCTGGACGTTGCGGATCCAAGCGTTATTGCCGAGCAACAGCTATCCCAAGACAAACAGCGGTTTGTGGTATTTACAGGCAAGGCATCGACCGGCACACAAATCATGCCGCGCCCTTTGCGGCTGACCGGTTTGGAGCCGGATGCCACTTATGAAATTGAACTGATCAACCGGGATGAGGCGCATCCTTTGTCGCGTCGCGAGATGCCGTTGAAAGACGGTCCTGTGAACCTGAGTGGTCAGCTATTGATGCAACACGGTCTCATATTGCCGTGGTCCTTCCCGGACTGGATGTGGGTGATCGAAGGAAAGAAAAAATGAGCAAGAAGCGTCGTTCCCAGCATTGGTATGGCAAGCTAGACAAGGACGGGTTCATCCACCGCAGTTGGATGAAGAACCAGGGGTTTCCCGATCACGCGTTTGATGGGCGCCCAATCATTGGCATCTGTAACACCTGGTCTGAGCTGACGCCGTGCAACTCCGGTTTGCGGACCCTGGCGGAAGGTGTGAAGCGCGGTGTTTGGGAGGCTGGTGGTTTCCCCGTGGAATTCCCGGTGATGTCTCTGGGTGAGACCCAGATGAAGCCGACTGCGATGCTGTTCCGCAACTTGCTTGCGATGGATGTCGAAGAGAGCATCCGCGCTTATGGGATCGATGGTGTTGTGCTGCTGGGCGGCTGTGACAAAACTACGCCTGGTCAGTTGATGGGTGCCGCTTCGGTGGATCTGCCAACGATTGTTGTGAGCTCCGGTCCGATGTTGAACGGCAAGTTCAAGGGCAAGGACATTGGCTCTGGCACCGACGTTTGGAAGTTCTCGGAAGAGGTGCGCGCGGGGGAGATGACGCTGCAGGACTTCATGAACGCGGAAAGCGGCATGAGTCGCAGCGCGGGTGTGTGTATGACCATGGGTACGGCCTCCACTATGGCCTCGTTGGTGGAGGCGATGGGCATGGCGCTGCCAACCAATGCGGCGTTGCCTGCTGTAGATGCACGTCGGATGGCTTTGGCGCATCTGACCGGCAAACGGATTGTGGAGATGGTAGATGAGGATCTGAAACCGTCTGACATCTTGACCAAAGAGGCGTTTGAAAACGCAATTCTAGCCAATGCTGCCGTGGGCGGGTCCACCAATGCCGTTGTGCATTTGCTGGCGCTGGCTGGGCGCGTTGGCGTCGATTTGACACTAAAAGATTTTGAGATCGGCTCAGAGATCCCGCTTTTGGTGAACTGCATGCCGTCAGGCAAATACCTGATGGAAGATTTCTGCTATGCTGGTGGCGTGCCTGCTGTGCTGAGCCAGTTGAAAGAGCATGTGCGCCCAGCGAACACCGTATTGGGCAAGGACATTGCGGCCTATCACGATGGCGCGGAAATTTACAACGACGACGTCATTCGCCCGCTGGACAACCCTGTGAAACCGGCGGCAGGCCTGCGTGTGTTGCGCGGCAACCTTGCCCCCAATGGGGCGATTGTGAAGCCGTCTGCGGCTACTGATCACCTGCTGGAGCATGAAGGCGAGGCTTATGTCTTTGAGAACATCGAGGACCTGAAAGCCAACATCGATAAGCCTGATTTGCCGGTAACCGCCGATACCATTCTGGTGCTCAAAGGTTGTGGCCCTAAGGGCTATCCGGGCATGCCAGAGGTGGGCAACATGCCGATCCCGGGCAAGTTGGTGAAAGAAGGTGTGCGAGACATGATCCGCGTGTCGGACGCGCGGATGTCAGGCACGGCTTATGGCACGGTGATCTTGCACGTGAGCCCGGAGGCACAGGCCGGAGGCACTCTGGCGCTGGTGAAAACCGGGGACCGGATCAAGGTGTCTGCCTCGGGCGGCGTGCTGGAGTTACTGGTGGATGAGGCGGAGCTTGAGGCGCGTCGCACGGCTTGGGAACCTGATCCAGAGCACTACACCCGCGGATACGCGAAACTCTATTACGACCATGTGTTGCAGGCCGATCAGGGGGCCGATTTGGACTTCCTTGTGGGCAAAGACACGCGACTTGTTACACGGGAGAGCCACTAATGACCGGCACGATTTTTCCTGATCTGAAAGGCAAATCCGTTTACATCACCGGCGGGGCCAGCGGCATTGGTGCAGCCCTGACCGATGGGTTCATGGCGCAGGGGGCGAAGGTGGCGATCATCGGACGCTCTGCGGCGGAGGACTTTATCGCGGAGATGGAAACTAAACATGGTGCGACGCCTCTTTTTATGCAGGGAGACATCTCCGACATTCCGCGCCTGCGGGAAACCATCCAGCAAGCGGTGGGGGAGCATGGCGGCTTGGATGTGCTCGTGAACAACGCCGCCAACGACCAACGCCATTCACTGGATGAGGTGGATGAAGAGTTCTACGACTGGATGCAGGCGGTGAATCAAAAGGCCTATTTCTTTGCTTGTCAGGAAGCGGCTCGGCACATGGACGGCAGTGGCTCGATCATCAACTTCAGTTCGATCAGCTACATCATGGGCAACGCGGGATACCCGATTTACACGAGCGCCAATGCGGCGATCACCGGCATGACACGGTCGCTTGCTCGGGAGTTGGGGCCAAAGGGTATTTGCGTGAATGCACTGGCCCCCGGCTGGGTGCTGACGCAAAAGCAGCTGGATATGTGGGCCGATCCGGAGGCGTTGGCGGCGCATATGGAGCGGCAGTGTTTGAAAGAGCATTTGACGCCGGAAGATATGATTGACCCCACGCTTTATTTGGCGTCAAACGCCAGCCGAATGATGACTGGGCAATGCATGGCCGTTGATGGCGGCGTTGTGGTTTCGGGGTAAGATATGTCTGTGCAAGCACAATGGATTGGAGTGGATTGGGGCACGTCAAAGCTGCGTGCCTATGCCATGGAGGGCGACAGGCTTCTGGCAACGGCGCAGTCGGACAAAGGCATGGCGAAACTGGACGCCGGCGGGTTCGAAGCGGCTTTGTTGGAACTGGTTGAAGGCTGGCTTGGTGACGGGCCGACAGATGTGATTGCTTGCGGTATGGTGGGGGCGCGCCAAGGCTGGGTTGAGGCACCTTACACGGCGGTTCCTGCGCCCGCGCTGGCGCCGCAGCCGGTGCTGGTGCCCGATACGGATGCGCGTTTGCGGGTGCATGTGGTACCCGGATTGAAGCAGCCAAAGCCCGCGGATGTGATGCGGGGAGAAGAGACACAAATTGCGGGGTTCTTGTCGCACAACGCGAACTGGGATGGCGTCTTGTGCCTGCCAGGCACCCACACCAAATGGGCGCATGTCAGCGCGGATGAGGTGGTGAGTTTCCGAACCTTTATGACGGGCGAACTGTTTTCGCTCCTGAGCAAGCAGTCTGTGCTGCAGCACTCGGTTGGTGAGGGCTGGGACGCGGAGGCCTTTGGGGCGGGGATGGATGTGACCCTGTCGCGTCCAGAAAATCTGGCTTCGGAACTGTTTGGCATTCGCGCCAGTGATTTGTTGAATGCAACGCCCTCTGCGGCGTCGCGGTCGCGCTTGTCGGGACTACTGTTGGGAGCTGAACTGGCGGCGTCGCGGCCATACTGGCTGGGTCAGCAGATTGCGGTGATCGGAGAGCAGCAGCTGTCCGACGTTTATGCAGAGGCCTTGAAGGCCCAGGGCGGTTGGGTGACCGTTGTGGACTGTCAGGACATGACACTTGCGGGGCTGTCTGCCGCGCGCAACCTTTTGGGATAACAATATGAACCGGTCGATTATTGCCATCTTGCGCGGGGTGACCCCGGGCGAGATCGAAGCCATGGCGGATGCCATCATTGCAGCGGGTATCGATAAGATCGAGGTGCCGTTGAACTCGCCTGATCCATTGCAGAGCATAGAACTTTTGGCGAAAGGGTTTGGGGATCGCGCGCTTGTAGGGGCAGGCACGGTGCTCGAACTTGCTCAAGTGGATGCGGTTGCGGGGGTCGGGGGGAAGCTGATCGTTTCGCCCAATTGCGACACCGGGGTGATTGCGCACAGTGCCAAGCTTGGCTTGGAAAGCTGGCCGGGGGTATTTACGCCAACGGAAGCTTTTGCGGCATTGAAGGCCGGTGCAACTGGGTTGAAGCTGTTCCCTGGCAACATGGCGGGCCCGGGCGGGTTGAATGCCGTGCGGGCGGTGCTGCCAAAAGAGAGCAAGGTGTATGCTGTGGGTGGCGCAGGACCCGAGAACTTTGGCGAGTGGATTGCCGCCGGAGCGGACGGCTTTGGTATTGGCTCGGCGATTTACAAAGCCGGCATGAGCGTGGAGGATGTACGTCAACGGGCAGAGGCCATTGTGGCCGCCTATGACGAGGCATTTGCATGAGCACTATTTTTGATGATCGACCGTGCGCGTTGGGGGAAGGGCCGCTGTGGCACCCAGAACGCAAGCAGCTGTTCTGGTTTGATATTGTGGGCCAACGGATGCTGAGTCAGAAGGATGGTGTGGCGCTTGAGTGGCGGTTTGACGAGCACGTGTCGGCGGCCGGTTGGGTTGATGCCGACACGCTGATCCTGGCTTCGGAAACGGGGCTGTGGAAGTTCTACCTCGATAGCGAAGAGCAGGAGTATCTGTGTTCCTTAGAGGCGGACAATCCGGTGACGCGTTCCAATGATGGGCGGGCAGACCCCTGGGGTGGTTTCTGGATTGGGACCATGGGCAAAAATGCGGAACCCAAAGCCGGTGCGATCTATCGCTACTTCGATGGCGAACTGCACAAGCTGATGCGGGATGTGACAATTTCCAATGCAATTTGTTTCGATAAGTCGCGTGGCTTTGCCTACTACACCGACACGGTCACCAAATTGGTGATGTGTCAAACTTTGGATGCGGAAACAGGCTGGCCGGTTGGAAAAGCAGAGATTTACCTCGACCTCAATGAGGATGGATTGAACCCCGACGGCGCGGTTGTGGATGCGGAAGGCAATATCTGGATTGCGCAATGGGGCGCGGCGCGTGTGGCGGCTTATGATCCAGACGGTAACTTCCTGAAGGCGGTCCCGGTTGGTGGGCAACACAGCAGCTGTCCGGCCTTTGGCGGTGATGATCTTACCACGCTTTTGGTGACCTCAGCCCGCGAGGGCATTGACGAAAAGACATTGGCAGAGGCGCCGGAGAACGGCATGGTCTTTGCCATAGACAACGTTGCCCAAGGGGTGGCGGAACCACGGGTGATTTTATGAAGCAAGAACTGGGCGTTTGTTATTATCCGGAGCACTGGCCGGAAGACATGTGGGTCAAAGACGCGGCGGATATGGTTGCGGCCGGCATCCGCTGGGTGCGGATTGGCGAGTTTGCCTGGAGCCGCATGGAGGCCGTGCCGGGACAGGTGACTCTGGAGTGGCTGGATCGTGCGATAGAGGTTCTGGGTGCGGCTGGCCTTAAAGTGGTTCTGGGCACGCCAACCGCAACGCCACCACGCTGGATGGTCGACAAGCATCCCGACATGCTGGCGGTGGATGAGAATGGCGCGCCGCGCAAATTTGGCTCACGTCGGCACTATTGCTTCAGCCACCAAGGCTATCGCGATGAATGTGCGCGCATCACCCAGATTGTAGCCGAACGCTATGGCAAAAACCCGCATGTGGCCGCTTGGCAGACTGACAATGAATACGGCTGTCACGACACCACAATCAGCTATTCTGAACCGGCCAAAGCGGCGTTTCAAAACTGGTGTCAGGACCGCTATGGCACGGTCGAGGCACTCAATGATGCCTGGGGCAATGTGTTTTGGTCCATGGAGTATGCTTCTGTCGATCAGATCGATTTGCCGAACCTGACCGTGACTGATCCAAACCCTGCGCATGTGTTGGCGTTTCGCCGGTTCACCAGTGATCAAGTGGTGGCGTTTAATAAGGTGCAGGCGGATATTTTGAAGGCGTACACGGATGCGCCGCTGATCCACAATTACATGGGGCGTATTTTGGAATTTGACCACTTTGACGTGGGTGAAGACCTCGATATTGCAAGTTGGGATAGCTACCCAATTGGGTTCCTGTCAGATCGCCTGGAAGCCTCCGAAGAACACAAGGCGCGGTTCCTGCGGCAAGGCGATCCCGATTTTCAGGCGTTTCATCATGACCTTTACCGTGCGGTTGGCAAAGGCCGTTGGTGGGTCATGGAACAGCAGCCCGGTCCGGTAAACTGGGCGCCCTACAACCCGGCGCCACTGCCAGGCATGGTTGCTTTGTGGGCGCTGGAAGCCTTTGCCCATGGCGCGGAGGTGGTTAGCTACTTCCGTTGGCGGCAGGCGCCGTTTGCGCAGGAGCAGATGCACGCGGGCCTTCAAGCGCCGGACGGCGTCGACGCGCCGGGCATGGATGAGGCACGGGCCGTGGCCGGTGTGCTCGACATGTTGAAGGAGCAGGACACGCAACAGGCCGATGTGGCGCTTGTGTTTGACTATGCCTCTGATTGGGCATGGAAAACGCAGCCGCAGGGCGCTGGGTTTGACTACTTTCGACTGGTGTTCTCCGCCTATCGCGGGTTGCGCCGGGCGGGGCTGTCCGTCGATATCGTGAGCGCCGCGCATCGGGACTTCGCTGGTTACAAAGCAGTTTTTGCGCCGGGCCTCGCCACGCTGGACCCCGCTTTGGTTTTGGCGATTTCGGAGGCAGATGCGCTGGCCGTGATGGGGCCGCGGACCGGAGCCATCACCGAAGAGTTCATGATCCCGGCCAAAGGCCGTCCGGGGATGCCTAACCTAGACGTTCGGGTCGATCTGATTGAGAGCCTGCCACCACAAGCCGGTATGGATGTGTCCGGGGGCGGCAAGGTGGAGCATTGGCATGAGCGCTTGTCCGGCGCAGCTGAGGTTCTGTTAAAAACCCAAGACGGGGCGGCCGTGATGATGGGGCAGGACCATCGTTGGTACCTGGGCAGCTTCCCGGATGAGGCGCTGTGGGATCGTGTTGTGTCCATGGCTTGTGAGCAGGCTGGCGTCGCCATGTCGCCAATGCAGGACGGGGTGCGTCGGCGTCGGTTTGGCTCTTATGAGTTTGTGGTCAACTACAACAGCTTCTCCGCCAGTGTTTCTGGCCATCGCGTGCCAGCCTGTGGCGTGCTGGTGTTTGAAGGCAATACGCCGATTGTGGCCTGTGATCTGAGTTCCGGCTAACGGGAAGTCGGCACAAATGAATTGAAGCGGGCGGTGCGAGGGCAGCGCCCGTTTTGCTTTTCAGCCTCCCGTGACGTCATGCTGCGCGGGGATTGATTGCATGGAAAGTTCGTATACGAATTAGGTAAAGCAGTTCGGATGCGAACCAACATGGTCAAACCACCCAAGATATTCCTGCTGATGAACCGGGCCCATGCGGCAATCACCCGCGCGTCTGAACGAAAGACGCAAGCGCTGGCTGATCTGTCGATGCCGCAACACGGCGTTTTGGTGCTCCTGGCCAAGCAGGATGGCCAAACAGTCACGCAGCTCGCTAAAGCGCTCTCGATGCGCAAATCCAGCTTGAGTGGCTTGATTGATCGCATGGTGGAGCGCGGCTTTGTGCGGCGCGTGCGGGAAGACTCAGATGGCCGCGTTGTGAGAATTTATCTGGAACCAGCTGCGGAAAGCTTAGTGCAACGTACGGTGCCCTTTGTGCAGCACGTAAATGGGCTTCTGTTGGCGCCATTTGATGCGGCGGAGCAGGAGGTCATTGGCCGGTTTCTGACCCATTTGGCGGAGAACGCCGAGGATGTGATTGATCAAGCGGAATGGCGCGAGGGGCAAGAGTGATGTTGGATCAAGGTGATGTGACTGTTGAAGAGATCAAATTTCGTGCAGGGGACGGCTGGGAGCTGGCTGGCACGGTCTATCGTGGAGCCGCGCCGCAGGTGGCCATTCTGATCTCCGCCGGCACCGGCTTTCCGAGGCGGTTCTATCGCCACGTAGCCGCCTATTTGGCGGAACGCGGCGCGGTGGTCCTGACCTATGATTTTAGAGGTATCGGCGAGTCCGGGGCAGACAACCTCGCGGTCAGTGGGATCGATTATCCAGACTGGGGACGGTTGGATATGACGGCAGCGCTCGCGCATCTGGAGCACATTGCGCCGCGCCTTCCCCTCACAACTTTGGGTCATAGCATTGGCGGTCAATTTGTCGGGTTTATGCAGAACCATCACAAGGCAACGCGGCACGCCTTTGTGGCTGTGGGCAATGGGCATTGGGGTGTTCACAAGCTACGCAATATGCCGCTGGAGCTGTTTTTCTGGTGGGGCTTTGGCAGCTATTGCCTGGCGCGGCATGGCTATATTCCGGCGGGTGGCTTGTGGGGCGGCGAGGCCTTGCCACCGGATGTATTCCGCACCTGGCGGCGGTGGAGTGCGCGGCGCAGCTATCTTTTGCCGGAACTGGCTGAGGGGCGGTATCCGCATCACTTTGACGATCCGTGCAGCCCCATCCGTGCATGGGTGATGAGCGATGACCCGATTGCAACGGAGACTGCCTGCGGGGATACGCTGAGCCACTATAGCAAGGCTGAGAAGAACTTGGTGGTACGAACACCGAAGCAGCTTGGCACCAGGAAGGTGGGTCATGACGGGGCGTTTCGCAAAGGGCGGGAAACGCTTTGGGAGGAGCTTTGGGAGTGGCTGGCGGAGGGGCAATTGCCGGACGGGGCCAATTCGATGTGATGCTTTTAAAGTGGGTAAATTCGAGGGTTTTGTGGCAATCGAAAATTACCCTGAGTTGAACAAATTTTCACCACGAACTCGTGTGAGCCTGTGTTCCATCCTGTTTTTAGTAATTGGTAACGTAAGGATTGAGCCCATGCAGGACGACTTTCAGAAACGGCTTGAGCGCTTAGAAAAAAAGCGCATCGACGAAGGTGGCATGCAACGTCGCGAAGATGGGTCGGCACCTTGGGAACAATGGGAGAAACAGCCTCGGCCAATGCGACAGCGACGCACTCCGATGTTTGGTCCGATCGCATTGGTGATCAGCCTAGCTATCGCCGGTGGAAGCTATATCTTTTTAGCCAAGAGCGAGATCGGAGCCAACTTTCTCGCGAACCATTTGCCGGACGGGGGAGAGAGCCCGCTCGATGCCGTGTTGATGTCAGGAATCCCTCAAGAACATCTTGAAATGATGACGGATGAGCAAAAGAACATCCTCAAAAGCGCAGGGTCTATGGGCGGGATGATGACCAGCCAAAAATTATACGCGAAAATGGAACAGCAAATACGTGGTCAAATCACCAATGAGGAGCTGGTGGCGTGGATGGAAGCCAACCAAGACCACTACTTGGTGAAAATCGAGCTGGGACGGATGCGGACCGGACTGTAGCGCAAGGAAACTGTCGCCCTTTTGGGCGGCACAACCCAACCAACACCGTTGATTTGCAACAAAAAAGGCCGGCTCCTGAAGGAACCGACCTTTGAATTTGCATGAGATCAGGATCAGACCTTGAGATTTGGAATGATCTGCTTTTTGCGGCTCACAACACCTGGCAGCACAACGGTGTCGCCGGAAACTTCCACGTCAAAAGACTTGGCGGCCACGGTTTTCACCAGATCGTTTGGCACCAGCAAGGTGGACTGTTCGTTCAGGATATCGACCACAAACAGAAGCACCTGCTCGACACCGTCCTCAGATGCCACGGTGGTCATGGTCTCCATCAGGGATGCCTTGCGGTCCAGCACGGTGGCGGGGCTGGTGGTTTCCAGAACCGACACGCGGAACTTGGTGCCGTCCACAGCGTATTCTTTGGAGTCCATGCGCAGCAGCTCTGCGTCGGAGAAAGAAGACACGTCGGATTTTGCAGCAAACATTTCAGCGGCATAAGACGGGATGTCGATGCCCAGATCCGCGGCCAGTTTCTCACAAACTGCCTTGTCGTGGTCGGTGGTGGTTGGGGAGCGGAATTCCAGCGTGTCAGACAGAATGCAGGTCAGCATTGTGCCTTTGACCCAGTCTGGCATGTCGATGTCGCCCATCAGGTCAAACATGATGGTCGCGGTGCAGGCCACGGGACGGATGGTGATGTCGATTGGGCCTTTGGTTTCCAGACCGCCAACCAGCTTGTGGTGGTCGATGATCGCCTGAACATCTGCGCCGTTGATGTTGGCAGGTAGCTCGGCCGGGTTGTTGGTGTCCACGATCACAACAGCGGCGTCGTCTGCCACGTCTTCGATGATCGCCGGCTTTGGCAGGTCCCAGCGGTTCAGCAGCCATGCGGCTTCGGTGTTGGGCTCGCCCAGCAG
This sequence comes from Shimia sp., assembly GCF_049116215.1. Classification (GTDB taxonomy): domain Bacteria; phylum Pseudomonadota; class Alphaproteobacteria; order Rhodobacterales; family Rhodobacteraceae; genus Shimia. The sequence goes on from NZ_JAGDZB010000006.1 coordinate 181,317, forward strand.
CTTTGCTTCGGCTGGAGTGCCTTTGATTTCAGACAGATACCACGCCCAGATGATTGGGGAGCCGGTGGAATCGGTGTCGGGGGATTTGTGGCCAAAAACCTGAATTGTCATGTCGCGACGTCCTTAAAAACAAAGAAAACGGAGAAGTTGCGCGCCTTATAGAAGGGCGCGTTGCGTTTGTCACCTGCGGCTTTGGCCCTGCGACCTCGCGGCGCGGTGGGCTGTTGCATTAGGGCGATTTCAGAGGCAATCGGGTGACGGTGAATCCGGCGGTTTGCAGCAAGTTGAGCACACCCTGGTCCCCCGGCAGGTGCATGGCGCCAACGGCCACCAAAGAGGGCGTTGCGGAGAGGTCTTTGGTCAGCACCTCGGCCCAAGCCCTATTGCGGGCGATGATCAAGTCATCCTCGGCCTGTTTTAGCAGGGCGGCGAGGCGGGCTTTGTCTTCATTCTCACCGGCGTTCTTGAAGGTTTCTGCGGTGTTGAATTCCCAGATAAGCTGAATGGTTTCATCCAGATACATGGCGATCACCGAGCCAATCAGATCAGGCGCGGCGAGATCGGTGTCGAGTGACAGGCTCCAGCGCAGGTCGTCCATCTGTTCCTCGAGCGGATCGGAGGCCAGCATGGCGAGTAGACCGTCGATACTGTCGAGCGACGCGGTGGGCAGGTTGTCGGTTTTCGCCATGGCTGCGATCTGCTGGTCGAGGCCTTTTTTGCCTGACTTTACAACGTCAAAGGCGCAGGGCGGCAGCATAAGGGTCATGCCAAGGAACCAAGGTTGGTAGCGGGCCGCAAGGAAGGCGGGCATGCCGCGTTCTTGCAGCTGTACCGCCACGCGGTCCCAGAGATCAGGGCCGAGGCGGTCAATCAGGGACGGGCCGGATTGGATCAGGTAGCTGTCGGGATTTTCTGTCAGGTGACGCTGAAAACCGAGTTGGTCCTCGTCAGTGAGTTCGAGAAAAACCATTTCAGGCTTGGGGGTTAGCTCCTCCAGGCGGGCGACCATGGCGGCGTGTTCCGGCAAGTGCACATGGAAGGTGCCGATCAGATGGCTGACCACACCGTCTTTCTCTGCGCGCCAGAGCAGGCCTTCGGAAAAGGGGACGTCCGCGGCTTTGGCTTTCAGCGTTTGGCGTTCGCTTTCGGGCAAGGACGGATAGACGTTTGGTCCTGCGCAATTGGCCGAGGCGATGCTGCAAATTGACAATAAAAACAAAAGGGTGGTCAAAAAACGCATCGGAACCTCTTGGGTGACATTTGCGCCAAGGTAGCAGGGCAATTGGGAGGCTCAAGGGCGAATGCCGAAGGCGTGGCAAATGATGTGGGCAAGGTGACGGTTTGGCGTTACCAAAGGGCATGGGCAAGATGGCAGAAACCGATCTTTATGCGCCGGTGAAGGCGTGGCTGGAGGCGCGGGGCTTTGAGGTGAAAGCCGAAGTGGGCGCGGCAGATGTAGTGGCGATGAAAGATGGTGAAGAGCCTGTCATCATTGAGTTAAAGACCTCTTTCTCCCTCGTGTTGCTGCAACAGGCGGTCGCGCGTCAGGCGGTGACGGATGCGGTTTATGTGGCGGTGCCGCGCTGGAAAGGGCGCGCGGGTTGGAAGGCGTTTTCTGGCAACATTGGTCTGTGTAAACGGCTGGGGCTGGGGGTGCTGTCGGTGCGGCTCAAGGATGGCGCGGTGGAGGTGCATTGTGATCCTGTGCCGTTTCAGCCGCGCAAGTCGAAGGTGCGTAAGGCGCGGCTTTTGAAGGCTTTTTCCCGTCTTGAAGGCGATCCAAATACGGGCGGTATGCGGGGCGAGAAGGTCACCGTGTATCGTCAGGATGCCGAAAAATGTGCGGTGTTTCTCAATGAAAACGGGGCGTCACGCGGTCGGGATGTTGTCAAAGGCACGGGGGTGGAGAAGGCCACCACGATGATGCGGGACAATCATTATGGCTGGTTTGAGAAGGTTGATAAGGGCGTCTATATGCTGAGTGAGGCCGGTGCGTCTGCATTGGCGCAGGGTGGGGATTAACCGAGTCGTTTTGGGGCAAAAAGCACGTCGGTATTTTGTCGGTATCGCGACTGTTTTGCGGAGGTGCGTTTTTGGACGCAGTGAAGCGGCTTTGAGTGTTCATGCACCGCGCGGTGTTGCGCGGGTTGGCGCAACGGGTGTAGGCGGTTTGGGACCATTCTGAAAGACAGCCCATGACCACCACGCTCATCGTTTTGGCCCACCCCAGCCGACAGTCTTTTAACGGTGCCTGGGCGGAGGCGTCGGCAGCTGCTTGTGAAGCGGTGGGGCATGAGGTGCTGTGGAGTGACCTGTCGGCGCATCAGTTTGAGGCCGTCGAAGGCGCGCGCAATTTTGGGCAGAATGAGGCCGGGCCGTTTGATCCGCTCAAAGCGCATGAGGCTGCGGTGGCTGCGGGCAATGTTCCGGTAGATATGGCGGCAGAGGCCGAAAAGATCCGACGGGCGGATCAGATCATCTTTCATTTCCCACTGTGGTGGTTTGCGCCGCCCGCCGTGCTTAAAGGCTGGTTTGACCGCGCGCTGGTGCATGGCGATTTGCACACAGTGGAGGAGCGGTTTGACACAGGCCGCTGTCGCGGCAAGCGAGCGCTGTTTTGTGTGACCACCGGGGCAGGGGCTGCTGAGCGCGGGCCGGGTGGCAAAGAGGGGGATGTGACCCTGCTGCTGTGGCCGTCGGCCTATACGCTGCGGTATCTTGGGTTTGACGTGTATCAGCCGGAGGTCGTGCATGGGGTGCACGGGTATTTCGAGGGCGCCGAAGAAGCGGAGTTGCAGGTGCGCTTGCTGGGCGTGCTTGAGGGGCAGGTGGGGCTAGTGGATGGCTTAGATGAGCGCCCGTTGATGCGGTTTAATGCAGATGCCGATTTTGATGAGAGTGGCCGTTTGAAGGCCGGGGCGGAGAGTTTTTCGGCGTTTATCAGGTAGCGCGTCGGAGTGCCCGATCTGGACACTCCGGGCAAATTTAGCTGCGCGATGGATAGATGCCCTGATCGGCCACGCAATAGAGTATGCCCTCCGGTGCAAACCTCGTCAGATCAGGGACACCAAAGGTGGTGCGGCCATCGCCGCCATAGTTCGTGCCATACAGACTAAACAGGGCTTGGTTCGTTGCGATGGGAAGTATTTGACCATCTGCCTTGATGTAGCCGCGGGGACAGAACGTGCCACCAAACATCAGAATTTCTCCGATGAAGTCGCCATCGCCTGCCTGAGCGGGTGCGGTGGTGAAAAGTGCGGCGGCAGTGGTGGCGGCGAGGGTGAGGTGTTTGAGCATGAGTGGTCCTGTGGATGGTTGTAGATTGGGAGAGCTTAGAGTGGGATGTAGCGCATTGGGCGGTTTTGTGGGAAATGCAGGCTCTTTTGTCGGGCGTGGCCAGGCAGACTAGAAACGGACTCTTAGCGAGCGGTGAGGTAAATGTAACTTCTGTCATTGAGTATTCGGACGCCAACTTTGACGTTTTCTACGTCCCGACATCGAAAACGGCCATTCTGACCGCCCGATGACCAATTGTACCCAATACCTCTATAGGTGATGAGGTCAAAACCAATGAGTGATCCGCGTTCGGTCAAGTAAACGAAATAACCCTCAACTTCACTCACCGGGACAATGCCGAGGTTTGCAATCGTGGTTCTGTATTGTTCGGGGATAGAGACCTGCATTTCATAAGTGTAAGGCCCAAAGTTGCAAACCACGTCGACGGTGATTGGCAATAGGTCCGCGATAACTTGCTCGGTTCCGGGACTTGGCACAGGCTTCCCAATGGAGCCTCCCAGGAAAAGCGGGTCATCCCCCTTGCAGGAACTCACGCCCCAAATCAAAGCGATCAGTATTAGAAAGCGCTGCATCGATCTCACTCCGCAACCATTAGTTGAGACTCAAGATAGTTTTAGGTGCCAGACATTCAGCGTGGAAATTTTGGGGAGTGACAGTAGGGCAGCTCTTGACCGCGGGTGGGGGGTAAAGCCCCCGCCCATGGGGGCGGTCGGAAGCTGCCTGGCGTGGCCGGACGGACGTTTGACAAAAGAAAAAGGCCGCCCGGAGGCGACCCTTTAATACTTGTCTGGCGGAGGCTTTCGTGACCTTGGCCCGTAGGCCAAGGCACTGTCGCATCACACTTCGCGAAGCGAAGTATGATTACATCATGCCGCCCATGCCGCCCATGCCGCCCATGTCTGGCATGCCGCCGCCGGCTGCGCCGCCGTCTTTGGCTGGCTTATCAGCGACCATGGCTTCAGTGGTGATCAGCAGGCCCGCGATGGAGGCTGCGTCTTCCAGAGCTGTACGGGTCACTTTGGCTGGGTCAATCACACCAAAGGAGAACATGTCGCCATATTCTTCGGTCTGTGCGTTGAAGCCAAAGGTCACGTCTGCGGATTCACGGATCTTGCCCGCAACTACCGCACCGTCAACACCGGCGTTCTCAGCGATCTGACGCAGAGGCGCTTCGATGGCTTTGCGCACGATCACGATACCAGCGTTCTGGTCAGCGTTTGCGCCTTCCAGACCTTCGAGCGCTTTACCGGCCTGAACCAGAGCAACACCACCACCAACGATCACGCCTTCCTGTACGGCTGCGCGGGTCGCGTTCAGGGCGTCATCAACGCGGTCTTTGCGCTCTTTCACTTCCACTTCGGTCATGCCGCCAACGCGGATCACAGCAACACCGCCTGCCAGTTTGGCAACGCGCTCTTGCAGCTTCTCACGGTCGTAGTCGGAAGAGGTTTCTTCGATCTGAGTGCGGATCTGGCCAACACGTGCTTCGATCTCAGCTTTCGAACCGGCACCGTCAACGATGGTTGTTTCGTCTTTGGTGATTTCGATTTTCTTGGCAGTGCCCAGCATGTCCATGGTCACGGACTCAAGCTTCATGCCCAGATCTTCGGAGATCACCTGACCACCGGTCAGAATGGCGATGTCCTGCAGCATGGCTTTGCGACGGTCGCCGAAGCCAGGTGCTTTCACAGCAGCAATTTTCAGGCCGCCGCGCAGTTTGTTCACAACCAGTGTCGCCAGCGCTTCGCCTTCAACATCTTCCGCGATGATCAGCAGAGGCTTCTGGGACTGGATCACCTGCTCGAGCAGTGGCACCATGGACTGCAGGGAAGACAGTTTCTTCTCGTGCAGCAGCACCATGCAGTCGTCCAGATCAGCGATCATTTTGTCTGCGTTGGTCACGAAGTAAGGGGAGAGGTAGCCGCGGTCGAACTGCATGCCCTCGACAACATCGGTTTCTGTTTCCAGACCTTTGTTTTCCTCAACGGTGATCACACCTTCGTTGCCAACTTTCTGCATCGCGTCTGCGATCTGCTGGCCGATTTCTGCTTCGCCGTTGGCGGAGATGGTGCCAACCTGCGCAACTTCGTCGGAGTCTTTAACTTCGCGTGCGGAAGACACGATGCCTTCAACAACTTTGGACGTCGCGAGGTCGATGCCGCGCTTCAGATCCATTGGGTTCAGGCCAGCTGCAACCTGCTTCAGGCCTTCTTTGACGATGGCTTGTGCCAGTACAGTCGCGGTGGTTGTGCCGTCGCCTGCTTCGTCGTTGGTGCGGGAAGCAACTTCCTTCACCATCTGTGCGCCCATGTTCTCGAACTTGTCTTCCAGTTCGATCTCTTTGGCGACAGAAACACCATCTTTGGTGATGCGTGGTGCGCCGAAGGATTTCTCCAGAACAACGTTACGGCCTTTTGGGCCGAGGGTCACTTTAACGGCGTCTGCCAGTACGTTCACGCCGCGCAGCATTGCGTTGCGCGCATCGGTGTCAAATTTGACGTCTTTTGCCATGATATTGGCTCCTAAATTCGTAAATGTCGGTCAGACGATCAGGCAATGATGCCCATGATGTCGGATTCTTTCATGATCAGCAGCTCTTCACCGTCAACGGTGACTTCGGTGCCGGACCATTTGCCGAACAGGACTGTGTCGCCTGCTTTGACGTCGAGCTCAACGCGCTTGCCAGCGTCGTCACGCAGGCCTGCGCCTACGGAGACTACTTCGCCTTCGGCTGGTTTTTCTTTGGCGCTTTCTGGAATGATCAGACCGCCGGCGGTTTTTTCGTCGCTTTCAACGCGGCGTACAAGCACGCGGTCATGCAGAGGTGTAAAAGCCATGACTAGGTTTCCCTATCTAGAGTATCTCCCTGACTCCTCAGCGGAGTCGTTATCACTCCCCGTAGGCGAGTGCTAACGGCGAAAGAGGTAGGGGGCGTTTGGGGGGGAGTCAACGGCGTTGCGTGAAGTTTTTTGTGCGGAGTGGGCGTAGCGTTTAGCCGGAAGGGACAAAGGAGGCGGCTTGGAGGCCTGCAAGGCCTTAGCCTGACAGGTGTTTTGCCAGACTTTCCATGTGGCGCATATCGGTGCCGCAACAGCCGCCAAGCACACGGAGGTAGGGATGGTTGTGCTGCAGATCTGCCAAATTTTGACCAAATTCGGCTGGATCCCCCGCGTCGAGCTCTGTGGCGTGGTCCAGTTCCGCATGGCTGCACCGCGAGGCGTTTGCGACAATACCGCCAATGCGACGGGACCATGGCGCGTCGGTCAGGACATCCGCAAAATGATCCGGGTGGGCGCAATTGATCATAAAGTAAGCGGCATAGCAGTCCGTGGCGGCATCAACCTGTCTGATGGCGGCTTCCAAAGTGCCGCCGGTTGGCAGGTGGCCATTGGTTTCCACTGTGAAGGCAATCACGCAGGGCATGTAATAGTCACGGCACGCCTGCAAGATGCCAATCGCCTCGATTGGGTCCGCCATTGTGTAGGCGGTGATTAGATCGGTGTCGGTTGCGGCAAGCGTGGCGATTTGGCGGATATGATAGGCCGCCGACTCGTCAACGGTCATTTGGCTTGCTGGCGCATAGGCGTCAAAGCGCGGGCCGATGTTGGCGCTGATGAGGGTTGGGGCGCTGCCAAGCGTGCTGCGGAGGTCTGACAGAAGGGCGATGGCGGCGAGGTTGGCTGTTGCGATGGTGCGGGCATCATACCCCAGGGGTGCGGCACGGTCAGCGCTGGCCACCCAGGTGGCGCTTTCCAGGATCACGCCGAGGTTGGCGCGAGAGGCAATGGCCGCGAGGTCAGTGGCGTAGCGCGTGAGATGGGCGCGACCCTTTGGCGTCTCAAGCAAAGGGAAACTGGCGAAGCCGGGCAGGTCGACACCTTGGGTGAAAATCAGGTCGGTTTCCATACCAGTGTAGGTCAGATAAGCCTGAGTGCCTTGATGGGGAAGGGGGCGTGGCATGCGGGGCCTTGGTGAAGTGCAGTTAGGGCCAGCTTAACACGATGTGGCCGGCTTGTATCTTCATGGATTTACAAACCGCTTTTGCGCTCTAAGGTTCCGGAGACAGATGGCGAGGCAAGGAACTCCTGCATGCAGATCACCGCAAATGGTATTCAGATTGAAGTGGAGGCCTATGGGCCTGAAGACGGCGTGCCATTGGTGCTCATTCGCGGGCTGGGGTCGCAGCTGATCCATTGGCCGGTCGCGTTCTACGAAGGGCTTGCGGCCGCCGGCTATCGCGTGGTGCTGTTTGACAACCGCGATGTGGGCCTGTCGCAACGTTGTCCCAAAGACGGGGTGGTCAGCGGGGCCGATGAGATCATGGCCGCGGCTTTGGCGGGGGAGCCCGTGCCTGCGGCTTACCGGATAAACGACATGGCGAAAGACGTGGTTGGGGTGATGGATGCACTGCGCATTGAGAAGGCCCATGTGTTTGGCATGTCCATGGGCGGCGCGATCACGCAGCTGTTGTGTTTGGACCATGCGGAGCGCCTGTTGAGTGCCACGATTGTGATGGCCACCGCGCGGACGTTTTCAGAGCGGGGTGGCAATGCGGAATGGCTGGCAACCTTGTTGGCGCGGGATGTGGACCGCGAGACCCACATCGCAAATTGCATTGCCGAATATGATAATTGGGGCAGCCCGGCGTATCCAATGACCGAGGAGGAGGTCGCTGATCAGGCGGCGCAGGCCTATGATCGCGCGTTTGATCCGGAGGGCATCAACCGGCAGGTGCTGGCGGTGATTGCCTCCACCGATCGGCGTCAGGATCTCACTAAAGTGACCCTGCCGTGTCAGGTGATCCATGGCACTGAGGACACGCTGATCCCGCCGGAGGCCGGGGCGGAGATTGCCGGGTTGATCCCAAATTGCGACCACCATCAGATTGATGGCATGGGGCATGTGATCACGCCCAAGCAAGCGCCGATGTTGATTGAGATGATGCAGGATTTCATCACCCGTCGCGGCCGGTAACCCGGCAGGTTGTTGTGTCGCGGGCGCGGGCCTATGTTTAGAGCATCTTTGATGGAGGTTTTATGGCCCAGAAACTGGATGCCTGATTTTGGCGGGTGGCAGAGCGCCCACCCGGTGCACATTCAAAACAGCAAAACCGGCGCATTTGCGCAGGGCTGTTCGTTTGTGCCTCTTCTTTTTTCTGATACGTTATGGCCAAGCCAAGATAGGCGCGGCCAATCCATGAGAGTACCTCAACAATGACACGGGACTATTCCCAATTTTTGCCAACACCTGGCGCGTCTGAAACCAAAGCACCTAAGCGCGCACCGTTGGACATCCTTGGCTGGCAATCGTTTTTTGCCCAGCAAACCGATCTGGATATCTTGAACGCCACGCCGCCGGTGCGGGTGGTGGAAGTACACCGCAATGGCCTGCGCGTGCGGGGCGACGGCATCGACGCTTTGGTGCCGCCCGGGCCCGACGCCACTGTGGGTGACTGGCTGCTGTATGACGCCGAGTTGCCGATGCGCAGCGACGTGCTGGAACGCAAGAGCCTGTTCAAGCGACGGGCCGCCGGGCATGATCGCAGTATTCAAATGATTGCCGCCAATGTGGACACGGCTTTTGTGGTCACCAGCTGCAACAATGATTTTAACGTGGCGCGGCTTGAACGCTATCTGGCGTTGGCCTTTGAGGCAGATGTGACGCCGGTGATCCTGCTGACCAAGGCGGATTTGTGTGACGACACAGCGACCTATGTGGCGGAAGCGCAATCCATTTCGGATCGGGTGCCGGTGGTGCTTTTGAATGCCAAAAGCGAGGAACCGGCAGAGAAATTGGCCGATTGGTGCGCACCGGGACAAACCATTGCATTTCTGGGCACGTCCGGTGTTGGCAAATCCACCTTGGTGAACGCTCTGTTTGGCTCTGAGCAGACCGAAACTGGTGGCATCCGCGAAGATGACAGTCGGGGACGGCACACCACCACCAGCCGACAGCTGCATTTCACCGACGCTGGTTTGGCCATTCTGGACACGCCGGGCATGCGCGAATTGCAGTTGGCGGATGCGGGTGATGGTCTGGCGGATCTGTTTTCTGACGTTGTCGAATTGGCCACACAGTGCAAGTTTCGTGACTGTGCACATGAGAGTGAGCCGGGATGTGCGATACGGGGGGCCATCGAAGCAGGCACGTTGGATGCCGCGCGGTTGGAACGCTGGCGTAAGCTGGAAGCGGAAGAACGGCACAACACCGCCTCGCTGGCGGAAAAGCGGGCTTACGACAAAAACTTCGGCAAGATGATCAAGACCGTGACCAAGGCGCACAAAGGCCGCAAAGGACGGCGCTAGGCGCCGACTACACTGATGAGATCAAGCGATTGCGGCGTGCGGAGTGATCCGCGCGCCGTTTTGCTGCGTATCTTATGCAATTCATCCTGAAATGCGACGGGAGGCGCGGGCCGGATGCATATGAGATTGCCAATACGCGAACGGGTTCTGATGGCGTTGCTGAGTGGCGCCGTGATGTTGGGCTGGGCGGCAAGTGCGTCGGCCAATCCTGCAACTCCGGCCCCGGAAGTACGCAGCTTGCTGGGTCAGCCACAAGAATTGGGTGCGGGTCAATTCCGATGGCTGGGTTTCAAGGTTTATGATGCGCAAATGTTTGCACCACAGGGGCAGGGGTTTGACCGCAACGGGTCTTACGCGCTGGAGATCGAATACGCCCGAAAGATCAAACGCAAAATCCTGCTCAAGGCCAGCATGGACGAGATGGCTCGGATTGAAGGAAAGAGATCCGACCACGGGCAAATTCAACAAAAGTTGAACGCTTGCTATCGCGATATTCAGTCAGGCGACCGGATCGTAGCCTCGCCCAAAGGGGGAAATGCCCTGAAGTTTTGGGTGAATGGAAAGAGCACCTGCACGCTACAGCACAAGGGCATTCGGGATCGCTATATGGCGATCTGGTTGAGCGACAAGGCGCGGGATCGCGGCTTTGCGCAACAGGTTTTGGCCAGTCAGAAGTAACGCTTTTTCCGGATCTACCCTTATCCCCAGCACTGTGGTTCGCTTTTCGCAGTGCACGGAGTAGAGCGTGAATTATCTGACCGGCCAACCGTCTCCGCCTTAGAGTTTGGTCCTTCTCAGGCGGAGGCAAGCGTGTGACCCGGCTTGCTTGCTCCGCCGGGTCACACGTGTCACGTAAGACTTCATGAAATTGTTCTTATTGACCGCTGTGACGATGACGGCCTTTGCCGCGAACTCTGTCCTCAATCGCGCTGCCGTAAGTGGCGCGGGTATGGAGGCGGTGGACTTTGGCGTGGTGCGGCTGGTCAGCGGGGCGTTGGCCCTGACAGTTCTTGTGGCCTGGCAGAAGCGTGGCTTTGCGCTGGGCGGTGTGGGCCGCGGTGTCGCTGTGGCGGGGTTGCTGGCTTATATATTCGGCTTTTCTCTGGCGTATCGGGGCTTGGACGCGGGCTTGGGCGCTTTGGTGCTGTTTGGCGTGGTGCAGATCACCATGTTTGGCGGCGCAGTGGTGGCGCGCGAAGAGGTGCCGATGTCGCGATGGTTGGGCGCTGCCTTGGCGCTGGGCGGATTGGTCTGGCTGTTGGCGCCGACCGGTGGCCCCGCGATTTCGGGTGCGCATGTGGCGATGATGGCGGGCGCGGGGCTTGGCTGGGGCATCTATTCATTGCAAGGGCGCAAAGAGGTGGACGCGACGCAAGCCACGGCGATGAATTTCATTTTGGCGGCACCGGTGGCTTTGGTGCTGGGCGCAGCGCTAGGCGTGGACATGAAGATGCCAGCGGAGGGCGTAGCGTTGGCGGTAGTGTCTGGCGTGGTGACCTCGGGGCTGGGCTATGCGTTGTGGTATGCGATTCTGCCACGATTGGGCGCGAGTCGGGCAGCGGTGGCGCAATTGTCTGTGCCGGTGATCGCGATGGCCGGCGGCATGGCGTTTTTGAGTGAGCCGCTGACACTGCGCTTTATGGGCGCGGCGGTGCTGGTGATTGGCGGCGTGATGGTGTCGATGCGCAAGGTGTGAGGCATTTTGCCGGGGCGCGCAGGCCCGTTGTTTAGAACTTCAACAACGGTTCTAACGAGTCGTAGTGCACGCCGTCACCCCAGGCCGCGTCCGGCAGGCTGAGCGGGCGATAGGAAATCTGGTCCATGTCCGCGCGGCTAAAGAAACGGCGTTTGGAGACGATTTTTTCCGGGTCCTGCCAGCTTTCGTCCAGCGCTCCATCTGTGATGGTGCAGCGGAAGAACAGATCGACCTGATGAAAATCGCTCTCCTCATCGTGGAACTCGTTGATCAGGCAGGGAGCGCCAACCGAGACAGTGAGACCACATTCCTCGTGCACTTCGCGGATCAGGTTGTCGGCCAGGCTGCTGTGTTTTTCGACGCCACCACCGGGCGCACACCAGAGCGCGCCTTTGTGATCGGGGTAAGCGTTGACCAGCAAGAGGCGGTCCTCATGCAGGATCACGGCGCGGGCGGCGAGACGCAAGGGGCGCGACTTTGGTGGGCGAGGGGTTGCCATTGGGCCGCTTTCTGAAACGTTTTTGCTTTTGTAGGCCCCCCTTAGGCCCTATCTCAAGTCTATGGTTCGATTTTTGAAAATAGCAGCGGTGCTGGCTTTGGGGCTAGGCACGCAGAGTTTGGCAGAGCAACAGACGGCGGAGGCAGAGGCCGCGCCGCAGGACTGTGTGATCCTGCTGCACGGGTTGGCGCGTTCTGAGAGTTCCTTTGTTTTGATGGAACTGGCGCTGGAGCGCTATGGCTACAAAGTGGTGCGGCTGGGATATCCTTCGACAAAGAAAGAGATAGAAAGCCTTGCCGATATGACGCTGCCCAAGGCGGTGGCGCAATGTGGCTGGACCAAAGTGCATTTTGTCACCCACTCGATGGGCGGTATTCTGACCCGCGTATGGTTTGAGAACCACCGCCCGCCAGAGCTTGGCCGTGTGGTGATGTTGGGGCCACCCAACAAAGGCTCGGAATTGGTGGATGAATTTAGCTATCTGGAGCCGTTTGTCTGGCTCAACGGCCCGGCGGGGATGCAGCTTGGCACCGATGGGCTGCCTGCGAACCTGCCGCCGGTGGATTTTGAGCTGGGGGTGATTGCCGGAGACAAGTCGCTCAACCCCTATTACAGCAGCCTGATTGCCGGGCCGGATGACGGCAAGGTCTCGGTGGAAAGCACCAAGGTGGAGGGCATGGCGGACCACATTGTGCTGCCAGTGACTCATACGTTTATGATGAACAATCCGATGGTGATTGTGCAGGTGCGTGAGTTTTTGGAAAACGGTGCCTTTGACCATGATCTGGAGTGGGGGGACGCGGATGCCACGCTGCGGGAATTGCAGCGGATCATCGACGTGGATGGGGATCCGGAGGCGGAAAAAGAAGATGACTTGTGGGACCGGATTTGGAGCGAGATCCTGGGGCCAGGCAGTGCAGCACAGCATGGTGTGAGCGACAAATGACGGATTTGGTTTTGCAAGGCGCAGAGGTGCTGCGCCCCGATGGGTTTGCACAAGGACCGCTGGGAATTGTTGCTGGCAAGATTGGGGAGGCAAGCGGCGCGCGGGCGGTGGACCTGCGCGGGTATCACATTCTACCGGGTATCGTTGATCTGCATGGCGACGGGTTTGAGCGGCATCTGGCGCCACGGCGTGGGGCGATGAAAAACCTTGGTGACGGGCTGGTGTCTGTGGATGCGGAACTGGCGGCCAATGGGATCACCACAGCGGTGCTGGCGCAGTTCTGGAGCTGGGAAGGCGGGATGCGCTCGCCAGATTTTGCACGCCGGTTTTTAGAGGCTTTGTCGGCAACAGAAGGGCTGCGCACGGAGATGTTGGTGCAGCTGCGGTTTGAGAGCCATTTGCTGGAGGATTACACCGCGTTTGAGGCGGCGGTGGCCGCGTTTGACGTGCCCTATGTGGTGTTCAACGATCATTTGCCACATGGGGCTTTGGCCAAGGGAAAGAAGCCGCCACGTTTGACCGGTCAGGCGCTCAAAAGCGGGCGCAGTCCGGAGGCGCATCTGGCGTTGCTACAGGCGTTGCATGCGGTCACGGAGTCTGTGCCGGAAGCGGTGGCGCGGCTGGCGGCGCGGTTGACGGAGAAAGGCGTGAAGCTGGGCAGCCATGATGATGACAGCGCAGCGACGCGGGAGACCTGGCGGGGCTGTGGTTTGTCGATCAGTGAGTTCCCCGAGACTTTAGAGGCAGCTGAGGCGGCCAAGGCGGCGGGTGATCCGGTGGTGATGGGCGCGCCCAATGTGGTGCGCGGCGGCAGCCATTCCGGCAAGGTTTCGGCAGCGGAGATGGTTGCGGCGGGATTGGTGGATGGCTTGGCGTCTGATTACCACTATCCCGCGCCACGGCAGGCGGTGCTGCGACTGGTGGAGGATGGTGTCTGTGAGTTTGCAGAGGCCTGGGCCTTGGTGTCGGCCAAGCCTGCTGAGGTGTTGGGATTGTCGGATCGCGGCACATTGGACCCCGGCAAACGCGCGGACCTGGTGATTTTGGATGCGGAGAGTGGTCGTATCGGGGCCACTTTGGTTGGCGGTCACGTAAGCTTTATGGCGGGCGATGCGGCTGCACGGTTTATGGGGTAGGGGCTTTGCCCCGTCACCGCGGCGCGGTGACTCCCCAGGATATTTGGTGACTGTGAAGGTGGTATGCCATGCGAGATTTTGAGTTCGGGGATTTGCAAACGGTGCCGCGGGAGGTTTTAGCGGCGCAAATGGCGGATGCGCGGGTGGCGGAGCATTTGCCGCTGTTGGATGGCGCGTTTGACGTGGAGGCGTTTTTAAACGTCAAGGCGCAGCGCTGGGCGCAGGACAGGCTGGGCCATTGGGCGATTTGGCAAGGTGACACTTTTCTCGGCTGGGGTGGCTTTGAGAAAGAAGAGGATGTTTGGGATTTTGGGCTGGTGCTTGTGCCTGCGGCCTTTGGGCAAGGGCTGGCGATCACGCGGCAGGCGCTGGCCTTTGCGCGGGAGGATGCGCGGATTGAAACGGTGCAGTTTCTGCTGGCCCCAACCCGGCGGTCGGTGAAGGCTTTGACGCGGATGGGCGCAAAGGAGGTGGGGGAGGTCCACTATGGTGGGCAGACCTTCCGCCGGTTTTTGCTGGATATGCGGGATTAATCGCGTTTGATGCGGTTGACGTGGCCCATTTTACGGCCCGCTTTGGTGTCCGCTTTGCCATAGAGATGCACCGCGGTGTCGCGCTCTTGCAGCAGCGCGGGCAGTTGATCCATGTCGTCACCAATCAGGTTTTCCATGACCACATCGCTGTGCCGCTGACCATCGCCCAGCGGCAGGCCAGTGACGGCGCGGATGTGTTGTTCAAACTGATCGACAGCGCAGCCGTTTTGCGTCCAGTGGCCGGAGTTGTGCACCCGCGGGGCGACTTCGTTCACAATCAGGCCGTCTTTGGTGACAAAGAGCTCCACGCCCATCACACCAACATAATCCAGTTTGTTCAGGATGTTGGCGGCGAGCAGAACTGCGTCCATGCGCTGGCCTGCGGAGAGGCGGGCGGGCACAGTGGTGGTGGCCAAGATGCCGTCTTTGTGCACGTTTTCGCCTGGATCAAAGCAGGCTACCTGACCGTCCAGACCGCGGGCGGCAATCACGCTGACTTCGTGGGAGAACTCGACGAAGCCCTCCAGCAGGGCAGGAGAGCCTGCCATATCGGCCAGAGCCGCGTCGGCATCTGCAGCGGTTTTCAGGCGGGCTTGGCCCTTGCCGTCATAGCCGAAGCGACGGGTTTTTAGGATGGCTGGTGCGCCGATTTCAGCCACGGCCTGGGCCATGCTGTCGGCGTCACTCACGTCTGCGAATGGCGCAGTTTTCAGGCCAAGCTCTTGCAGGAAGGTCTTTTCCGTCAGACGGTCTTGGGACACCCGCAGTGCTTCGCGGTTGGGACGGATCGGCTTCTGGCTTTCCAGAATGTCCAGCGCGGCGGTGGGGATGTTTTCAAACTCGTAGGTGATGACATCCACAGAGGCCGCAAACGCGCGCAGGGCGTCGGTGTCCTCATAAGAGGCTGTGGTGACGGCATTGGCCACCTCACCTGCAGGTGGGTTGGCGCCGGGCTCAAAGATGTGGGTTTTGTAGCCGAGACGGGAGGCGGCGACGGACAGCATGCGGCCAAGTTGGCCACCGCCAAGGATGCCGATGGTGGAACCGGGTTTAAGCGCGTCAGTCATCTTGCGGTTCATCCGGAATGGAGGCGGAGAGGGCGTCGCGCCAGGCGTCCAGACGTTCGGCCAGATCGGCGTCTTGCAGCGCCAGAATGCCAGCGGCCATCAGGCCCGCGTTGGCGGCTCCAGCGGCGCCGATAGCCATGGTGGCAACCGGGAAGCCTTTGGGCATCTGCACAATGGAATAGAGGCTGTCGACACCGGAAAGTGCGCGGGTTTGCACCGGCACGCCCACCACCGGCACACGGGTTTTGGAGGCCATCATGCCGGGCAGATGGGCTGCGCCGCCCGCGCCTGCGATGATCACCTGAAGGCCCCGACCGGCGGCCTCTTTGCCATATGTCCAGAGGCGGTCTGGGGTGCGGTGGGCGGAGACAATCTTTTTCTCGTAAGAAATGCCCAGCTCTTCAAGGATGGTGGCTGCTTCTTTCATCGTGGGCCAGTCAGACTGGCTGCCCATAATGATTCCAACTTGAGGTGTGTCCGTCATATGCGCCTCTGAGATGAGAATTTGGATCGCGTTATAGACGGTTCATGGATTTAAGCAATGCGGCGGGTTGGATCCGCAAAATTGCCAAACGACCTGCCCGAAGTGCTTCAGGTTGCGGCATCGGTGCAAGTGCTAGCTGCTTAAAAAACGCAAAAGCACCCTGCCAAATTGTAAGATGCTTTGCGGAAATACGAGGTGTGGCGGGTGCTTTGGGGGGCTTTTAGGCCGCCTGCTTCAGCGTTACGCCTTTGCGCTTTGCGATGAAAGCGGCGCGGCGTGTGCCACGGGCCCATGGCATTTGTGGCGCGTTTTTTTGGGATGCTGCAACTACGGATTTAACGAAGCGGCTCTGGGATTTCATGTCTGCTCTCCTTGGCATGTCTTGGTCTCTTGGGGACCATTGTTTCCAACTTGAGATCAGTCTCGTGTCGAAATGGGGCAGAGATGCGGCAGGATTGGTCAGATTTGAGGAAAATAGAGAGACAAATCTGCGGTATTTCCGAAAACCTCTTATTTACAGGCAGATAGAAGCGATCAGGCGGCCGTAGTCGGCCTCTTTGTTGTGGGTTGTGCGCCGGTAAGAGTAGAATTTGTGCGGGTCAGAATAGGTGCAATGCCGCGTCCACTCGGCTTTGCCAATGTTTGCGGCGTGTAAACGATGCAGGCCGTAAGCGGGCAGGTCGAAGAGTTTACGGTCCCCTTCGCCATCTTGGAAGAATCGGCTGTTGCTGGCGTCTTTGCTGAGGAACGCATCCAGAAACTCCGGGCCAACTTGGTAGGCCTCTTGGCTGATGCAGGGGCCAATGACGGCGTGGGTGTTGGCACGAGAGGCGCCGAGGGCTTCCATGGCGTCTAGTGTGGCGTCGAGCACGCCATCCAATGCGCCGCGCCATCCGGCGTGGGCGGCGCCAATCACACCTGCGTTGGCGTCGGAAAATAGCACGGGTTGGCAATCTGCGGTGAGAATCGACAGGGCCAGGCCAGGTGTCGCGGTGACGATGGCGTCGGCGCGGGGGCGCTCGCCTTCGATCGGGGCGGAGATTGTGGCCACGTCGGCGGAGTGAATTTGATGCACGCCAGCGAGATGGGACAGCTCCACATCCATGGCGCTGGCGACACGCTGGCGGTTGATGGTGACAATCTCGGACTGATCGGAGCTGCCGATGCCGCAATTCAGCCCGGCAAAGACGCCAGATGAAGCGCCGCCGCGACGGGTGAAGAAACCGTGGCGCACGGGGGCAAGCAGGTCTGAGGTCAAAATCTCAAGCGTCATAGGGTGCATCCTGGTGGAGGGGTGCCGCTTTCCGGATAGAGCGCGAGCACTTTGAACAGGTTTCCCATTTCCTCGGGGTGCGTCAAGCGGCGATGGGCGGCAATGTGAGATTGTAAGGCGTCGCCCGTGAGGCGGGAGGCCAGGGCCTGGGCGCGGGGGGTGATGCCGAGGGTTTCGAGAAATACGCCTTGGGGAGTGAGTTGACTGTGGGCGCAGGGAGCGGCTTCGGCGAGCGCTTCAAAGTCCACATGGGCGGTGATGTCGGCGTCGCCGGGGGCGGCGAGCGGGTTTGAGTATTCGTGGTTTTGCAGGGCCTGCAGGGTGTCGCCCTTTGAGCGCCAGTCGCCGTAGTCGATCAGGAGCGCCGTGCCGCCATGATCGCGGATGCGGGTGCCGATCTCTGACGCCACTGAGAAAGCAGGCGCGCAAGTTTCGACAATCATGTCCTGCGTTGTGTCGGCAAGACGATGCTCGAGCTGTGGCTGCGGCAGTTCGGGACCAAATGCAAAAGTCAGGGCGCCGTCGCGCATGGCAATCAGGCGTTCGTGCCAGCCGTTCGGGCCGCGTTGGAATTGACGGATGGGCAGTGCGTCGAAGAATTCGTTGGCCACTAGAAAGAGCGGCTGCAGTGGCAAGGTATCCACTGTATCGTGGTGCGTTAGGTCAACCGCGATGGTCTCGCATTGTTTGGCGCGTAGGGTTGGGGAGGCTTCCACAAGGTGGATCTGAGCGGCGGCATGGAAGCCAGGCACGGCACGGGTGGCGCGTAGGATGTCGGCCATAAGTGTGCCGCGACCGGGGCCAAGTTCGGCCAGTGTGAAAGGCGCGGGGGCGCCTTGGTCGAGCCAGCTTTGCGCCAGCGCGAGGCCGACAAGTTCGCCAAACATCTGGCTGATCTCCGGCGCAGTGGTGAAGTCGCCCTCGGTGCCCAGCGGATCACGTGTGGTGTAGTAGCCCAACGTGGGGTGCAGCAGGGCGTCACTCATGAAATCAGCAACGGTCATGGGGCCGTGGGCTTCGATGCGCGCCAATAGATGTTGGGTCAGGTCACTCATGGGTGGCGTTTGGCGCGCAGGATCAGATAGGCGCCAAGGGCGATCATCGGCAGGGATAGCAGTTGACCCATGGTGAAGCCGTAGCCGCCAAATTGCAGAGCGAGGCCGAGCGGATTGCCCTCAGAGATGAACTGCGCGTCCGGCTGGCGGAAGAACTCGACGATGAAGCGGGCCAAGCCATAGCCGACAAAGAAGGTGCCGGTGATGGTGCCGGGGGCTTTCAAGGTGCCACGACGGTAGGCGAGGTAGAGCATCACCACGCCGAGGATCAGGCCTTCCATCAGGGCTTCATAAAGTTGCGAGGGATGACGGGCACAGAGGGCGAGCAGCTGGCCGCAGTCTTGTGCGGCATGGCCAGGGAAGACCACGCCCCACGGCAAGTCAGTTGGGCGGCCCCAAAGCTCAGCGTTGATGAAGTTTGCAATGCGACCGAGGAAGAGGCCGATCGGCACGCCAAGCGCCATGGCGTCGCCAACTTGTAATTTGATCAGGTCATGTTTCCGGCAATAGAGCCAGCCCGCCACGATGACACCCAACATGCCGCCGTGGAACGACATGCCGCCGTCCCAAATGCGGATGATGTCGCCAGGATTGGCGAGGTAGAAGGCGGGTTTGTAAAACAGCACGTAGCCAAGGCGGCCGCCGGCGATCACGCCAAGAATGACCCAAGTGAGCAGGTCTTCGATCTGGCGCACGGTGATGGGGGCGGTGTCCTTGGGCCAAAGCGCGGGACGGTTCACGGTGGCAACCACAATGCGCCAGCCGATCAGGATGCCGACGATATAAGCCAAGGCGTACCAGCGCAGGGCAAATTCCATGCCAAAGGCGGAGATGGTGAAGATTTCCGGCGAGATGTTTGGGAACTGAATGGGACTGCTCCATTGCGCGAGTGTTTGCGCCACAAGTGGCCTTTCCCTTGCGACAAAGTCAACCTTGTGTCTGGGCGGGATGGTGCCCATATAGGCAGTCAGGATCACAAAGCGGAGAGAGCGATGCAAACCCGGAACAAATTCATGGACGACATGTCTCAGTTGATGACCAACGCCATGGGTGTGGCTCAGGGCGCCAAAGACGAGGCCGACAACGCGATGAAGTCGTTGATGGATCGTTGGTTGGCGGATCGTGACTTTGTCACCCGCGAAGAATTTGATGCGGTGCGTGGCATGGCACAGAAAGCCCGCGAGGAAAACGAAGCCCTGAAAGCGCGGATTGAGGCGCTGGAAGGCAAAGCGGGCTGAGGCACGCTGACAGGATGATGTGAGGAAAGGCTGACCCTGGGGTTGGCCTTTTTTGTTGTTATGGGGCTTATAGTTTTAGGGCACCGGTGATGCCGTCCTGAACCGCGCCACCAACCCAAATCTCACCGCTGTCTTGCTGCACATGCACCCGACCTTTGCGGCCCAAGAGCGTGCCTTGCGCGGTGATATAATCACCTGTTGCAATGCCGTCCCCCAGCAGCCACTGGGCGATGCCAGCATTGAGGCTACCTGTGACGGGATCTTCAAAGCCGCCTGCCGAGAAGGCACGGACTTCGAAGTCAAATCCATGGCCGTCTTCTCCCACCGGGGCGACCAAGCCGACGCGCATACCTTTGAGGGCGACGTAGTCTGGTTTGGCCTGAAGCAGTGTTTGACGATCCTTGAGCAACAACGCGGCCCAGCCGGGGCCGTTGTCGACCCAAGCGGCGGCTTCAACGTCCGAAGGTGATAAATCAAGCGCAGCTGCGACGCGTTCGCTTAGGTCGTTCTCAAGCGGCCCACTGCGCCGCAAAGGCGGGGCGCAGAAAAACAGGCGTCCCTTGTCGCGGCGGATGTGGATCAAGCCGGCGCCACATTGTTGCATCACGTCGTCGCCTTGTGGCTGCCCGCCTTGGGCCAGCCAGACGTGGCAGGCGCCCAGCGTTGGATGCCCCGCAAAAGGCAATTCTTGCAGCGGGGTGAAGATCCGCACGCGGTAGTCGGCCTGTTCTTCGGTGGGATGCAACAGAAAGCAGGTCTCGCTGAGATTGGTCCAATGGCTCAACTGCGCCATCTGCGTTTGATTGAGCCGCTCGGCATCGGCCACTACAGCGAGCGGGTTGCCGTAACTGGCCTGCTCGGAAAACACATCAACCTGGGCAAAAGGGAAAACGTTGGTCATGGAAAAATCATAGGAAAAGGGGAGGGGAGGGCAAGTCTCTCCTTGGGCCTGCGACCAAAGGACGAAGACTTGTGCTTAACACAGTTTAATCCACAACTTATTGCGTTATCCACAGATATTTTGCTTTACAGGCGACTCCTTGCCCACCACCATATGTTGTAATGAACGTGGAGTTATCCACAGGTCTTAGAGCAGACACCAAGCGTTAGGGAGCTGCCACTCCCTAAACGCGATAACAAATGAGGTGGCGCCATGGCATTATCAGAGCAGTTTCTCGAGGAAGATCTGCATCCAATCGACATTGTTGAGCATATTGCGGGCGTGCGGGATTGGACCTTTGAGCGCATTGCGGACGATCAGATCGCGATGGAAGTGGAAGGTCAGTGGAAAACCTACTCCATCACTTTGGCCTGGTCGGCATATGATGAGACCTTGAAGCTTGTGTGCTCTCACGAGGCAGAGCCGCCAAAAGAGCGTCTGCCCGCGCTATACGAGACGCTGAATGCGGTCAACGATGAGTGCTGGGCGGGGGCGTTTACCTTTTGGGAAAAACAGCAGTTGATGATTTATCGCTATGGTTTGGTGTTGACCGGTGGTCAAGTTGCCAGCCCGGATCAGATCGACACATTGATCCGAGAGGCCATTCAAAATTCTGAACGGTTTTACCCAGCGTTCCAGCTTGTGGTCTGGGGCGAACGAACTGTGAAAGATGCGATGCAAGTTGCCATTGCAGAGGCCTACGGGCGGGCGTAACACTTGCCCCCAAAAGGATCGGAGGGGGCATTCATGACCATTAAAGATGTGGCCAAACGTGGCTTGGTACTCTTGGGCTGTGGCAAGATGGGGTCCGCCATGCTGCAAGGCTGGTTGGCGGATGGATTGCCCGCCAGCAGCGTGTGGGTGCAAGACCCGTTTCCGAGCGACTGGGTGCAAGGCAGCGGCGTGCATGTGAACGCGGATTTGCCAGCGGCGCCAGCGGTGGTGTTGATTGCCGTGAAACCTCAGATGATGGCGGAGGCATTGCCGGTTCTGGCGGCCATGGGCAATGGTGAGACCTTATTTGTGTCGGTCGCGGCAGGTGTTTCGATCGCGACCTATGAAGACATGCTGGGCGCGCAGACACCAATTGTGCGCGCCATGCCGAACACGCCTGCGGCGGTGGGCAAAGGCATCACCGCGATTGTTGGCAACGGACCTGCCGGTCAGGCTGGATTGGACGCCTCTGAAGGCTTGTTAAAAGCGGTGGGGCAAGTGGTGCGTTTGGAAAACGAAGGCCAGATGGATGCGGTCACTGGGCTGAGCGGTTCGGGACCGGCCTATGTCTTCCACATGATTGAATGCATGGCGGCGGCTGGAGAAGCACAAGGCCTGTCGCCGGAGTTGTCGATGGCCTTGGCCAAAGCCACCGTGGCGGGGGCAGGGGCGCTGGCAGAGACTGCTGAGGACACACCGGAGCAATTGCGGGTGAATGTGACCAGCCCAAATGGCACCACGCAGGCCGGGCTTGAGGTGTTGATGGACACCTCCGATGGCCTGCCGCCGCTGATGATCAAAACTGTGGGGGCCGCAGCGGAGCGCAGCCGGGAGTTGGGCAATGGCTGACACCATTGATTTTGATGACTTTCTGAAAGTCGACGTGCGTGTTGGCACGGTTGTGCAGGCGGAGCCTTATCCGGAGGCCCGCAAGCCGGCGATCAAGCTTTGGGTGGATTTTGGCGAAGAGCTTGGCACACGCAAAACCTCTGCCCAGATCACCGCGCACTACGATCCGGCCAGTTTGGTGGGCAAACAAGTGCTAGCGGTTGTGAATTTCCCGCCCCGTCAAATCGGAAAGTTCATGTCCGAGGTGCTGGTCCTTGGCCTGCCGGATGAGACCGGCGAGATCACATTGATAGGCCCGGATGGGTCGGTCCCAAATGGAGGACGTCTACATTGAAAAGCCTTTTGATCACGCGCCCGTTGCCAGATGCGGTTTTGGAAAAAGCTCGTGCGTCGTTCCAGACCACGGTGCGGCTCAACAACATGCCGATGCAAAGTGATGAGTTGCGCGATGCTTTGCGCAATTTTGATTTGGTGTTGCCGTCCCTGGGCGATGCGTTTGATGCGCAGGTGTTTGCCGATGTATCCGCGCCGCGCTGCAAACTGCTGGCCAACTTTGGGGTGGGCTACAATCACATTGATGTGGAGGCCGCCGCCAAAGCCAATGTGCTGGTGAGCAACACACCCGGGGCCGTGACCGAGGCCACGGCGGATGTGGCCATGACCTTGATCCTGATGAGCGCACGGCGGGCTGGCGAAGGCGAGCGGCTGGTGCGCGCGGGGCAGTGGAAAGGCTGGCACCCGACGCAGATGTTGGGCATGCATGTTAGCGGCAAGACCGTTGGCATCGCCGGCATGGGCCGCATTGGTCAGGCCATTGCGCAACGCTGTCACTATGGTTTTGGCATGGCCGTGAAATATTGGAACCGCTCAGAAAAGGCGCTGCCCTTCGCGGCGGAGCGGGTTGAGGATCTGATGGCGCTGGCGGCGCAGGTGGATGTGCTGGTTGCGGCGGTGCCGGGCGGTGCGGAGACCCAGCATTTGTTTGATGGGGAGATCTTTGGCGTGATGCAAAGCCACGCGCATTTCGTCAATATTTCGCGCGGCGAAGTGGTGAAAGAAAGCGCCCTCATCACAGCGCTGCAAAACAATGAAATTGGTGGCGCTGGGCTGGATGTGTACGAATTTGAGCCGCGGGTGCCGGATGCCCTGCGCAAACTCGACAACGCCACGTTGCTGCCGCACCTCGGCACGGCGGCGTTGGAAGTGCGCACAGATATGGGCCTGATGGCGGTGGACAATCTCTTGGCCTATGAGCAGGGTGAAACCCCGCCCAATCTGGTCTAACCCCCCCTTCATTTGACCAGAAATATCTCGGGGGAGTCCCGGCGGGACGGGGGCAGCGCCCCCATACACCCTTAGTCTTCGGCGCTGCCGCCCATGGCTTTGCGCCAATGGCGACGGCAGAGCGAGACATAGCTTTCGTTGCCGCCAATCTGCACCTGCGCGCCGTCGTGGAGCACATTGCCGTGCTCATCTTGGCGCACCACCATGGTGGCCTTTTTGCCGCAATGGCATATGGTGCGCACTTCGCGCATTTCATCGGCCAGGGCCAGAAGCGCAGCGGATCCAGGGAAGAGTTTGCCTTGGAAATCGACTCGCAGCCCGTAACACATCACTGGAACGTTTAGATCGTCAACGGCGCGCGCCAATTGCCAGACTTGATCCTCGCTTAGGAACTGTGCCTCATCGATAAAGATACAGGCAAGCGGCCCTGCGTTCAGGCGCGTTTGAATGGTCGCGAACAGATCTGTGACTTTGTCAAAGGTATCTGCTTTGTCAGAAATGCCGATGCGGGAGGCAATGCGGCCTTCTCCGGCGCGGTGATCGAGCTGTGCGGTGAGCAGGTAGGTTTGCATGCCGCGTTCGCGATAGTTGTGGGATGCCTGCAAAAGCACGGTGGATTTGCCGGCGTTCATGGTGGAGTAGTTGAAGTAGAGCTTGGCCATGGCGGCGTGATAGGCCGCAAAGGGCGCGGGGATCAAGAACGCGTTGCGCGGATTGATGCGGAAAATTTGAAACGTCGTATTGGTGCCGCGGCGCGGGGCGCTTAGATGTGAAACGCGACCCGTCGCATCGTGGCATTGCCATGGGGATGATGAGGCCGGGTCGCGTGGCCGAGGGGCCAACGGTACGTGGGTGACAGACCACAGACCGCTTTCCAGGGTCCGGCTCAACAGCCGGAAACTAATACGTTCGGATAAGTACCCGATTCACTCACAGTCGGATGTAATGCATCCGGTCTTTCTCAAATGCCAAATTCAGGTTAAGCGATATATGGGAAAAGAAAGACTGCTTTCCCCCTCGGGCGTCAGACCGCGCATTTTGAGGGGGAGGTCACTGAATGTACGGTTTGGGAATAAAGCACATGAGCGTGGTGCACAGCTATCTAAAGAAACACTCCGAGGCTTTGGTAAAGGACGTTGGAATCGAAGCCGCCTGTGAGTTGACCGGGAAATCAAAAGCCACATTGGGGCGGTATTATTCTTCGCACGACGAGCACGCGGATCGGTTTATGCCCATTGATGCCGTGGCGGCGTTGGAAGAGGCCGCGTCATATCCGCATGTCACGTCAGCATTGGCTGAGTTGAAGGGCAATTCGCTGAACCATGAACAAGGGCGGCGTAATTCCGACGACAAAGGTGGAGTCAACTCTGATGTGATCGCGCTGAGCCAGCGGTTTGCCATGTTGATGGCAGAATACAACCAATCCATCGAAGACGGGATCATCACCATGACCGAAGCCAAACGGCTTCTGCGGGAGACCGTGGCTTTGCAGCAGGTGTTGGTGGATATGAAGCTGCATTTGGAAGAGGAATCCGTCTAAGCCATGCGCGACCCCGCCGGGCGTCGTCCGCTGTTGCAGGCGGAGCGCCACATTCCGGATTTATTGCAAGGGTTTCTGGTGGATCTGGAAACCACGCAAAGCTCGGCGGAGGTTTGGGCGCTGATTGTCGAGGTCGGGCGGACGTTGAATCTGCCCTTCATCGACTTTATCAGCGCGAGCAATTTCGAGGACTGGAAGAAGACGCTTTTTATTCGCACGTCGTATGACAGCACCTGGCTTAACACCTTCAACAAAGATCCGGATGTGGCCAAGTGGAGCTACTTCCGAATGCACGCGTTGCATCACCTGACACCAATTGCGGTGGGGGTGGAGTTTCTGGATGAATACCACCACATGCCCCAAGCCCGCCATGAGGTGCTGGAAGAGGCGGCGCAGCGCGGGATGCGGGCGGGGTTTTCCATTCCGTTGCGCTCACACGCGCCGCCCCAGGCGGCGCTGATCACCTTTTGCGGCGATCACAGCAAGCGCGAGATGAAGCATATCATTCAGACACATGGCTGGGTTTTGCAGGCGGTGGCGATGATGGGGCATCAGACCTATCTGGGGCATTTTGCGGCGGAATTTACCGAGCGGAACAAGATTTCCGACAAACAGCGCGAGCTGTTGGAGATGATTGGAGGGGGCTTGCAAGACAAGGTGATTGCCGAGCGTTTAGGGGTGTCTGTGTCTGCGGTGCGTCAACGTATGAACAACATCCTGAGCAAGACCGGCCTGTCCAATCGGGCGGATCTTGCAGCGCTGGCGATGAGCGCGGGACTGGTGGAAGACCCGCTGCACCGGATGAGTGATGACGATGGCAGCATTCTTGTGGAGATGGGGGTGCCGACGACCACAAAGGCGCGGTATTGGCACCGTTAGGCCGCGTCCGTCAACGAAATAGGGTGGCCCAAATCCTCGGACCACCCTTCGTCATAAAAAGACCTATAGGAAAAATGTGCACGGGTGTGCATGTAAACCTCCGCACGGGACAGCGCAGAGTGGAAGGGGATCAGCAGACAATCACCTCACGAACCCATTGTCTCAGAATGCCTGGGGAAGCATCACGACGAGACAACGGCTCCCTCCAAGGTCTATGCTAGCGCAAATTGGTCTTACTGTCTCTTGTTCACGATTGAGCAACCATTGTTACCACACCTGCCAATTGTGATAGGTTTTGCGTTTTTCCCTGTCAAAAACAACAGGCTGAATACCGTGGTATACCAAGGCTTGCGAATCGTTGGTATGTTAATGACGCTTCACAAGCACTGATCCCACCGAGTATCCGGCGCCAAAAGAGCAGATCACGCCGTGGTCTCCGGGCTGTAAGTCATCTGAATATTTCGAGAAAGCGATGATCGAGCCTGCGGAGGAGGTGTTGGCGTAGTCTTGCAGGATATTGGGCTGTTCGTCTGTCTCCGGCGTGCGACCCAAAACCTTTTTGCCGATGAAGTCGTTCATCGATTTGTTGGCCTGATGCAGCCAGAGGCGGCGCAGGGCGTCTGGTGCCATGCCCTCGGCCTCGATATGCGCCAGCATATGGGCGGCGACCATCGGCACCACCTCTTTGAAAACCTTGCGGCCGTTTTGCATAAACTGCATGTCGCGACGATCCTCGACACCGTCCGGACGGGAGCGGCGCAGGAAGCCATTGTTGTTGCGGATGTTGTTGGAGAATTGCGTGGCGCAGCGGGTTGAGATGATTTCGAAATAGGCACCTGTGGCGTCTTCGTCGCGTTCGATCACCGTAGCGGTGCAGACGTCGCCAAAGATGAAGTGGCAGTCACGGTCGCGCCATTCCAGGTGGCCAGAGCAAATTTCCGGGTTCACCACGATGGCTTTGCGCACAGAGCCGGAGCGGATCATGTCGGCCGCAGCTTGCAGGCCAAAGGTGGCAGAGGAACAGGCGACGTTCATGTCAAAAGCGAAGCCTCCGGCGCCCAGTTCTTTTTGAATTTCAATCGCCACAGCTGGGTAGGCGCGTTCCATATTGGAGGCGGCACAGATCACCAGATCGATCTCGGATGCGTCCGCACCGGCCTGCGCCAAAGCCTTGGTGCAGGCATCCAGCGCCATTTCGGTCATCACGCCCGGTTCATCGTCGCTGCGTTGGCGCAGCAGCGGGTGCATTACGTCGGGGTTCAGCACGCCTTCCTTGTCCAGCACATGGCGTTGCTCGATGCCGGAGGCTTTGAAAATGAACTCGCTGGAGGAATGTTGCAGCGGCTCCATCTCGCCCGCGGCAATCGCCTTGGCGTTCTGGGCGTTCATCTTGTCGGCGTAGGCGTTGAAGGCCTCCACAAGCTCGTCATTGGTGATGATCTGCTCTGGGGTGAAAACACCGGTGCCGGTGATGGCAGGCTGAAACATACTGGGCCTCACTAAGTTCTGGTGGGGCGCAGCTAGGCGTTATTTGCGCCAAAAGGTCAAGAGTTTCCCCTGGGGCAGGTTGGGCGTCGGCCTTGTTTTGCTGATCGGCGGAAGGAAGAGGGGGTCAGCCCCCGCGCTTGCGATGGCAAGCGCTCCCCCGGGATATTTGGGGAATGAGAAAGCGGGTTAAGGCAACGCCTTGCTGACCTGATCCGCGAGACGGGCTTTGAGGGTGGCAGGTGCTGTGGCTGCACGGGTTTCGATATGGTCTCGGATAACCGCGAAGGCACCGCCGATGCAGAAGGTCACGGTTGTGGCCGGGGCAGCCTTGCCGATGGCACTGAGTTCGTGGGCCAACAGGCCTTCGAGGGCTTTGGTGAAGCGGGAAAACAGCACGACGTCAGACTGGCAGCGCGACACACGCATAAAAAATCCGGGGTTTTCCAGGATGTGGTCCACCATCCAGTTTGTGGTGACAAATGTGCCCGACGCGGTGGTGTTGGTCTCTGCCAGTGGAAGCAGGTCAGCGAGCACCGTCGAGAAACCAAGGTCGAGCAGGTCGAGCTTGGTGTCAAAATGCGCGTAAAACGATGAACGGGCCACGTCGCCGCGCGCGCAGATCATCTTGATGGTGATGTCATCCCAGCTGTGTGTTTGCAGCAGGCCTTGCAGCGCGGTCCACAGGGCGGTCTGGGTGCGGGCGATGCGGCGATCTGGCGATTTTTCGGACACGGTTGGCTCTTGGTGTTGGATAACGGTCAACGCGTCGGGGGCGTGTCGTTCTTTTGAGTTTAGCTGCGGGCTAGTGGCGGGTGTGAGTTCAATACAGAAGCCTGCGGATGCTGGCCACCGGAAGGTGATGCCTAGGCAGGCGAATGACAGGATAAAGAGACATGACACCCAGCCGATATGTGACCCTGCAAAAAGCCGTGTGCGGCTATGATATTCTGGCGCTGTTGCCGTTTGCGCTGCCGTTTGTGAATGTGCAGCATTTGGCGACCATGGGGCAGGTCAATGCGCTGCTGGGCGGGGATGTCTGGCCGGTGTTTGACCCGATCCAGTTGATGATGGTGCAGCTGTTGGGCGTGATTGGCACCGGGTGGACGGTGTGGCGCTGGCGCAATGTCTCACGTGAGATTGGGGTGTTCGAAGGCGGCTTGCGCCTTTTGGTGGCGGCCACGCTGCTGTGGGCGTTTGCCCAAACCGGACAGCCGCTGTTGTTGGTGTTTGCCGGTATCGACGTGGTGTTTGGTGCTGCGCTTTTGATGGGATTGCGTCTACAAGAGGCCAGCCCGGCAACCGCTTAAAACGGCGCGTCCGGGTAGGTGACGCCCGCCAGATACAGCCCTTGCGGTGGGCAGACCGGGCCGCAGGCAGCGCGGTCTTTGGCTTCCAGCGCAGCGGTGACGTCGTCGGGTGTCCAGGCCCCGGCGCCCACCCGTTCCAAGGTGCCTACAAAGCTGCGCACTTGGTTGTGCAGAAATGAGCGGGCGCGGACGTGGAAGTGGATTTCCGGCCCACCTATGGTGTCGACCTGTTCGATGCGTAACGCGTCGAGTGTTTTCTGCGGGCTGGCGGCCTGACAGATCGAGCTGCGGAAGGTGGTGAAGTCGTGGTTGCCAATCAGACGAGCCGCCCCGGCCTGCATGGCCTCGGGGTCCAGATCATGTTTGACCTGCCAGACCAACCCCGCTTGGTGGGTCGCTGGGGCGCGGCGCATTAGGATACGGAACAGGTAGCGGCGTTCGGTTGCAGAAAACCGCGCGTGCCAGTCATCTGCCACTTTGGCGCAGTTGGTGATTGCCACCGGGGCCGGTTTGAGCTGGAAGTTCAGCGCCTCGGATAGGCGGAAGGGATTCCAGTCTTTTTCCATGTCGCAATGGGCCACTTGGGCGAGCCCATGTACGCCCGCATCGGTGCGGCCAGCGGCGGCGATGGTGTGTTCGCGCGGCTCCAGCTTGGCCAAGGCAGCCTCTATGGCGCCTTGCACAGAAGGCTGGTCTGTCTGCCTTTGCCAACCGGCAAAAGGGGCTCCGTGGTATTCAACTTGCAAGGCGTATCTGGGCATGGCGCGTGCGATAGCCCATTGGGCGGGGAAATTGAAGCCTTTCTGCCCACTGGAAATGACCTTAGGCCGCGCTTAGGTTGGGTGCGAACCATGTAAAGGGTCCAAAAGCTTGGTCATTTCCTCACTTGCGGACGGCGTCGCCCGTCAGATTGAAGCAGCCTCTGATGCTGTTACGGGCGTGTTTGAGCCGGTTGTCCGGTTGGGCGTCACCGGATTGGCGCGGTCGGGCAAGACGGTGTTTATCACCTCGCTGGTGGCGAATTTGCTCGACCGCGGGCGTATGCCGCAGCTGGTGGCCAATGCCGAAGGGCGCATTGAGGCGGCGTTTTTGCAGCCGCAGCCGGATGATCTTGTGCCGCGCTTTGATTTTGAGACCCATTTGGCGGCGATGACGGGGTCTGTGCCGCGTTGGCCAGAGAGCACGCGGGCGATAAGCGAGTTGCGGGTGTCGTTGCGGGTGCGGCCAAACGGGCTGTTGTCGGGTTTTCAGGGCGCGCGGACGGTGCATCTGGATATTGTCGATTATCCGGGCGAGTGGCTGCTGGACCTTGGCCTGATGGACAAGAGCTTTGCACAGTGGAGTGCTGAGGTCTTGGAGCGCATCGCAGGGCGCGACGAGGCGGCGGAGTATCTTGGCCTGGTGTCGGCGATGGACGGCGGCGCTGATTTGGATGAGCCGAAGGCGCAGGCCTTGGCGGCGGCGTTTACCGAGTATCTGCACGCGGCGCGCGGCGCTGGGTTTTCGGATTGCACACCAGGGCGGTTTTTGCTGCCCGGAGATTTGGCGGGCTCGCCGGTCCTGACCTTTGCGCCGCTGTCAAAGATTGAAAAGGCAGCGCGGCGCTCGATGTGGCGCACGTTCGAGAAGCGGTTTGAGGCTTATAAGGCGCAGGTTGTAAAACCGTTTTTTCGAGATCATTTTGCGCGGATCGACCGGCAAGTTGTGTTGGTCGATGTCTTGGGCGCGATCCATGCAGGACCACGCGCAGTTGAGGATATGCGCGGCGGTCTGGCGGATACGCTGGCGGCGTTCCGACCTGGACGGAACGCGTTTCTGAAACGGTTGTTGATGGGCAAACGGGTGGAGAAAATCCTGTTTGCTGCGACCAAGGCGGATCACTTGCATCACAGCCAACACCCGCAGCTGACCAACATCATGCAGGCGCTGACCCGCGAGGCGGCGGATCGGGCGCAGTTTGCTGGAGCCAGCACGGAGGCGCTGTCCTTGGCGTCGTTGCGGGCAACGGTGGAAGAAGCGGTGACACATGAAGGGCGCAAGCTCGACTGTGTGCGTGGGCGCTTGTTGGAAGATGGCCGGCAGGCGGCGTTTTATCCCGGCGCCTTGCCGCAGGATGCCAGCGCGTTGCTCAACCCGGCCAAAGACGGCGCTGAACGTTGGCTTGAGCAGGATTATCAGGTGATGAAGTTTGCGCCCGCCGCCAACACGTTGCGGCCCGGCGACGGCCCGCCGCATATCCGCATGGATCGCGCGGCGCAGTTTTTGATTGGGGATATTTTGTGAGCGGTGTGGCGCGCAAAGCTGAACAGGGGGATGCCAAAGCCATGGCGGCAATCCTGCATGGCTGGATCGTAGACACGCCCTGGATGCCTGTGCTGCATACATTGGCTGACACTGAGGCGTTCTGTGGCCACCTCACCAAGGCAGCGGAGTGTTGGGTGGCTGAGAAGGCGGGGCGCGTGTCCGGTTTTCTGGTGCGTGACAAGGATTGGGTCACAGCCTTGTATTTGGCGCCCGAGGCGCGGGGTCGTGGAATGGGCGCGACATTGTTGGCGCAGGCCAAGGCGGGATGTGATGCGCTTCAGCTTTGGTGTTTTCAAAGTAACGAGCGCGCGCGCCGGTTTTATGAGCGTCATGGCTTTGTGGCTGAAGAATTTACTGATGGTGCGGGCAACGATGAGAAGCTGCCGGATGTCCGGCTTGTGTGGCGCAGAGCGCAGGAGATGAGCCAATGACCAACGGGCCGGTTTTAATTGAGCTTGAGGACCAGGCGACACCAGAGGTGGCGGAGGCCACACCTGTGCCGGACCTGCATGCGCCAGCGCCCAGTGGGCAGGCAATGCAGGTGGCGGCACAGTTGGCAGCACGCAAGCCAAGCCGGTTGACGCGGTGGTTCTGGGCGCTGGTGGGCATGTTCTTGAGCGCGGCAGTGTCCATGGCGGCCTGGGACTTCGCCACAGGTATGGTGGCGCGCAATCAGTACCTTGGTTGGGCCGTGACCGCGATTGGCGGGATGGCGCTTTTGCTCGCGTTGCTGATCATTCTAAAGGAATTGGCTGGTCTGGCGCGGCTAAAGCGCGTGGACGGCTTAAAAGCCCGCGCGGATACGGCGGCGCAGAGCCACGAGATGGGGCAGGCGCGGGACATTGTTGACGAGCTGTTGCGGTTCTATCGGGGTCGCGAAGATCTCGCCTGGGGGCGGGACAGCCTGGCCAAGCAACGCAATGACGTGTTGGATGCAGATGCCCTGATGACGCTTGCGGAGAGCGAGCTGATGTTGCCTTTGGATCAGGCGGCGCAGCGCGAGGTCGAGGCGGCGGCGCGACAGGTGGCAGCAGTGACGGCGTTGGTGCCATTGGCATTGGCGGATGTTGTGGCGGCGCTCACATCCAACATTCGCATGATCCGACGGATTGCGGAGATTTATGGTGGGCGCTCAGGCACATTGGGCAGCTGGCGCTTGTTCCGGGCGGTGATGACCCATCTGGTGGCCACCGGAGCGGTGGCGGCGGGGGATGATCTGATTGGGACCATCGCGGGTGGCGGGGCTTTGGCAAAGCTGAGCCGTCGGTTTGGGGAGGGGCTGGTCAATGGCGCCTTGACGGCGCGGGTGGGCGTGGCTGCGATGGAAGTCTGCCGGCCCCTGCCGTTTGGCGCGGGGCGACGCCCAAGCGTTGCCGGGCTGGTGAAGCGTGCGTTGACTGGGTTGTTTTCCAAAGAGAGCTAAGCGCGATTAGCGCAGGATCGGCACGCCGCCGGGGCCTTTCATCTTTTCAACCACACCGGCGCGCAGGCTGCGGCCAATGCGATGGGCCAGCGCGGACCAGGCCGCGGCCTGATCCTCACGCAGCTCTTCGCGTAGGGTGAGGTCAAACAGCGCCAGCCAGCTCTCAAACATGCCAGGGCGCACATTGCCCGCGTCGCGATGCACCTTGAGGGGATTCGCATCATAGGAGCGCTCATGCAGAATCGCATTGGCCCAGAAGTCGACAATTTTCGCTTCATGTTTTGGCCAGTCGTCGACATGCACCGCAAAAACGGGCCCCAATCCAGGGTGTTGACGCACAAGGGCGTAGAATGCAGCCACAACGCGAGTGATGTCGTCGCGGGTCACATCAAATTTGGGAGGCAAGGTGGCCATGGGCAAAGCTCCTTTTTTTCTTAGGTAAAATTCGGTCAGCGGAGTTGCAACTGCCACGCGGTCGCAGGTGAGTGTTTCTGTCAGTTTTTGCAGAAGTAAAATGCTCGGATTTGAAGGCTGAGTAATTCAGTCAAGTAGCTGAAATTAAACAAAAAAATACTTGAAAAGTGAAGTGGAGATTCTTAAGTATTAGGCATCAACAAGATACCGGGACACAAGGTTTCCGGAAGCCGCAAGATCAGCGACGCAGCCAGCCAGACGCCAGCCACGCAGCCAGATCCTTTATCCAAAATGGAGAGAGCCATGACTGACAAAGCTTGCAACGTATGCGCGTTTTTTGACAATGAAGCTGTGAAAGAAACCGCTGCAAATGAAACCGGCGGACTGTGCCGTTTCAATGCGCCAACCTTCCTCACCGAAGAGGAAAAGGCAGGCGCGGCCCATTGGCCACTTGTGAAAACCACAGACTGGTGCGGCAGCTTTGAAGGTCAAGCCGCGTAATTGGTTTGAGCGCGCCAGGTCCAGCCACGCAGCCAGCAGAATTGCCAGCACCGTCGCCAGGTCCAGCCAGCCATGTTAAGACATCAAGAGGGTGCGCGGTGCGTGCCCTCCTTTGCGTTGCCGGCTGAGGCGACTATGGCTTTACCCCACAGGTCCAGCGGCCTATAAGGCGGCCATGACGCAGATATTCGCAATTATTATTCGAATTATCAGCCCGGCGCTCTAAGTGATCGAGCCGCCGGGACAAGGCGTATGGAAGACCGCGCCGCCCCTTGACCATTCCAGATACGACGCCTGAAAAGGACCGGACACATGTGTGCCGATACACCCGAATACAAAGATACGCTGAACCTTCCGAAAACCGATTTCCCGATGCGCGCGGGGCTGCCCAAGCGTGAGCCTGCGTGGCTGGAGCGTTGGGAGAAGATGGGCGTCTATGACCGTCTGCGCGAGAAAGAGGGCCGCGAGCCGTTTATCCTGCATGACGGCCCGCCCTATGCCAACGGCCACCTGCACATCGGCCACGCGCTGAACAAAACCATCAAAGACATGATCGTGCGCTCCCATCAGATGATGGGCCGCGATGCACGTTATGTGCCGGGCTGGGATTGCCACGGGCTTCCGATCGAGTGGAAGATTGAAGAGCAGTACCGCAAAAAAGGCAAAGACAAAGACGCAGTCGATGTTGTCGAGTTCCGTCAGGAATGCCGCAAGTTTGCCGAGGGCTGGATCGATATCCAGCGTGAGGAATTTAAACGTCTGGGCATCACCGGTAACTGGCCGGATCCCTACATCACTATGGACTATCACGCCGAGGCTGTGATTGCCGATGAGTTCATGAAGTTCCTGATGAACGGCACGCTGTATCAGGGCTCCAAGCCTGTGATGTGGTCGCCGGTTGAGAAAACCGCGCTGGCTGAGGCTGAGGTCGAATACCACGACAAAGAGAGCTTCACGATCTGGGTGAAGTTCAAGGTCGCCAACGAAGACAGTGACCTGAAAAATGCGCAAGTTGTCATCTGGACCACCACGCCTTGGACGATCCCATCCAACAAGGCGGTCGTGTTTGGTCAAGACATTGCCTATGGCCTGTATGAAGTGACCGACACGCCGGAAGAAAGCTGGGCCAATGTTGGCGATCGCTTCTTGCTGGCTGACAACTTGGCCGGTGACGTGATGACCCGCGCCCGTCTGGATGATGGCATGTGGACCCGCGTGCGCGACGTGCCTGCGGATGAACTGTCTGGTTTGAGCCTGCAACACCCGCTGCATGGCGCAGAAGGTTCCAACGGTGAATGGGATCAGCCTCGCGACTTCCGCGCGGCGCCGTTTGTGACCGACACCGAAGGCACCGGCTTTGTGCACTGTGCGCCGTCCCACGGTATGGAGGAATTTGAGCTGTACCGTGACCTCGGCATGCTGGAGCAGATGATCACCTACAACGTCATGGACGATGGTGGCTTCCGTGCCGACCTGCCGTTCTTTGGTGGCACCTACATCCTGAACCGCAAGGGCAAGGAAGGCGACGCCAACAAGAAGATCATCGAAAAACTGGTTGAGGTTGGTGGTCTGCTGGCGCGTGGCAAGATCAAGCACAGCTATCCGCACAGCTGGCGCTCCAAAGCGCCAATCATCTATCGCAACACACCGCAGTGGTTTGCCTCCGTGGATCGCAAGCTGGATGACGGTATGGGCGAGATGGGTGAAAGCATTCGCGAACGTGCGCTGCGCTCCATCGATGAGCTGGTGAAATGGACCCCGCAAAAGGGCCGCAACCGTCTGTTCTCGATGATCGAGGACCGCCCGGATTGGGTGCTGTCTCGCCAGCGCGCCTGGGGCGTGCCGCTGACGTGTTTTGTCAAAAAGGGCCTGCTGCCAACCGACGAAGGCTTCCTGCTGCGGGATCCAGAGGTGAACGCGCGGGTGAAGGCGGCGTTTGAGGAAGAAGGCGCGGATTGCTGGTACTTGGACGGCGCAAAAGAGCGCTTCCTTGGTGACAAGTACAACGCGGATGAGTGGGAGCAGGTGTTTGACGTGCTCGACGTGTGGTTTGACTCCGGCTCGACCCACGCCTTTGTGCTGCGCGACCGTGAGGATGGCGTGGCCGACGGCATTGCCGACGTCTACATGGAAGGCACCGACCAGCACCGTGGCTGGTTCCACAGCTCGCTGCTGCAGGCCTGTGGCACTAAGGGCCGCGCGCCATACCGAAATGTGGTGACCCATGGTTTCACACTGGATGCCAAAGGCAACAAGATGTCCAAGTCTTTGGGCAACACCATTGTGCCTGAGAAAGTTGTGCAGCAGTACGGTGCGGATATCCTGCGCCTGTGGGTGGCTCAAACCGACTACACCGCGGATCAGCGCATTGGTCCGGAGATCCTGAAAGGTGTGGCGGACAGCTATCGCCGTCTGCGTAATACCATGCGCTTTATGCTGGGCTCCTTGTCTGAGTTCACCGAGGCGGATCGTGTAGATGTGGCGGACATGCCGGAGCTGGAGCGTTGGGTGCTGCACCGTTTGGCGGAGCTCGATCACCAGGTGCGCAAAGGCTATGCGGAGTTCAACTTCCAGGGCGTTGTCTCCGCGGTGTTCAACTTTGCCACTGTGGAGCTGTCTGCGTTCTACTTCGATGTGCGCAAAGACGCGCTTTATTGTGATGGTGACACGCTGAACCGTCGTGCCACGCGCACCGTTCTCGACATCCTGTTCCACCGCCTGACCACTTGGCTGGCACCGGTGATGGTGTTCACAATGGAAGAGGTCTGGCTGGAGCGCTTCCCGGGGGATGACAGCTCTGTGCACCTGATTGATTTCCCAGAGACGCCTGCGGATTGGCTCAACGAGCCATTGGCGGCAAAATGGGCCGGTGTGCGCGACGTGCGCCGCGTGGTGACCGCCGCGTTGGAAATCCAGCGGACCGACAAGGTGATTGGCGCGTCGCTGGAAGCGGCACCTGTGGTGCATGTGCGCGATGCGGATGTGGTTGCGGCGCTGAAATCGGTGAACTTTGCCGATATCTGCATCACCTCTACAATCGAAGTGAGCAACGACCCGATGCCCGCCGAAGCCTTCCGCTTGCCGGAAATCGAAGGCGTGGGTGTGGTGTTTGAAATGGCGGACGGTGAGAAATGCCAGCGCTGCTGGAAAATCCTGCCAGATGTTGGCCAGCACAGCCACGCCGGTGTGTGTGGCCGTTGTGACGACGCATTGAGCTAAATTGCGCTCCAAATGATGCGCATTTTGAGGCGTCCCGCTTGCGGGGCGCCTTTTGCTTGGGCAGTGTGGCGTCATGTTACAGCTGACCGTAGACACGCCGACCGGCCCGATGACCCTTACCGAGAAAAACGGCGCGATTGTGCGCGCTGAATGGGAGAGTGGCGGGGCGGATGACACGCCGTTGTTGCGCGCGGCGGCGGCGCAATTGGTTGCGTATTTTGAGGATCCCGCGCAGGGATTTGATCTGCCACTGAAGGTGGAGGCGTCAGAATTTCAGCAGCGGGTGTGTGAGGCTATGTTGGCGATCCCATTAGGTGAGACACGTACCTATGGCGAACTGTCCAAAGACCTCGGTGTGCCAGCGCAGGCGATTGGCCAAGGCTGCGGCGGTAATCCGATCCCGGTGATCATTCCTTGCCACCGAGTGCTTGGCGCAAATGGGCTGGGTGGATTTTCCGGATTAGGCGGTGTGGAAACCAAGGTGTGGCTGCTCAAACATGAGCGGGCCGGGGGCTTGCTGATCTAATCAGAGTGTCTCGCGGTAGATGAGCTGTTGCGCGGCCCCGGCAACGGTCAGGTAGATCGAGGTTGCAACCAAACCCCAATGGGCCCAGCTTTCCGGATGGAAATCGACCCAGGCAGCCCAGCCGGCAAAAAAGGTCCATGCCAGCGCCAATGGGAAGGTCACCAAACGCCAGCGTTCGGTGCGGGTGGGGTGCACAAACTTGATTGGCAGGAACATCGCCACCGCCAGCACTGTCACAAGGGCCAGGCTGACCCAGAAATTTGGCTCCACCGCAAAGATCACAATCACCAGCATGTTCCAGCATCCGGGGAAGCCGGAGAAGGAATTGTCTTTGGTTTTCATGCGCGTATCCGCGAAGTAGAGCGCGGAGGCAAAGGTGATGATGATGATCGCAAACCAGCCGGTCCAGCCATCCATCAGCCCGGATTTGAACAGCGCATAAGCCGGGATGAAGACGTAGGTTAGGTAGTCGATGATCAGATCAAGCAACACACCGTCAAACTCCGGCGCGTTTTTCTTCACGTGGTAGTGACGCGCCAGAGGCCCGTCGATGCCATCCACAAAGAAAGCGACAACCAGCCATAGGAACATCAGGCTCCACTTGCCCTCCACAGCGGCCAGCATGGCCAGCATGGCAAAGACAGCACCGGTGGCGGTGAGGAGATGGACGGCGAGGGCGCGGGCTCGAATACTCATAGGGGTGTCTTGCCGGAATTGACGCGTGAGTGCAACGGGTGTGCGCCTTTGCGGCGAAAGGAACCTCGCAGGGACGGGAGCCTCCGGCGGGGATATTGGCGGTCAAATGAAGCGATGGGTGTCAGGGCCGCGGTTTGAGCGCAAAAATTGCTTGTCGCACGGTTTCTGGCAGAGAGGTGTCCGCGCTTTCTGGCGCAGCGTCGAGCGCGGAGGCCACGTCTTTGGTCAGAATACCAATGGTGTTGTCCTCTTTCCAACCGTCGCGGGAAAACTCAATGGTGTTGAAGCCGGAGGCAAGCCAGTTTTGGCCTGACGAGGTGTGGATCAGGTTCAGCAGTGCGGTTTCGTCGATGCCCGCTTGGTCCGCCCAGTCGAGCACAAGGCGGGTCATTGCTGTGTTGGAGGCGGCGAGCAGGTTGTTGAGAACCTTGGCCTGCATACCCGCGCCAAAGGCGCCCATGGGGTGGAAATGCGCGCCCATGGCGTCAAACAGCGGCTGATGTTGGCGCAAAGCCTCAGTGTCGCCGCCCAGCATGAAGGACAGGCGGGTTTCTTTCGCCGCAATCGCGGCACCGGACATGGGCGCGTCGATCAGGGTGATGTGGCTTGGCACGCGATTACGCAGAGCACGGACGTATTTTGGTGACAGCGTGGAGGAGATGATCACGGATTGCAGATTGGGGGCGGTGTTGATCAGGTTTTGTGCCCCAAACAGCACGTCATCGGTTTGGGCAATGTCACGCACAACGGTGATCAAGACTTTGAGGTCCTTTCGGAAGTCATCCAGAGAGCGCATGAACGGCGCGAAGGCGCCGAAGTCTGAGGCTGGTCGGACATCGTAGCCAAAGGCGTCAAACTCTGATTTGCGAAGTGCCGCCAGCATGGGGCCTCCCATGCGGCCACATCCTGCGACGCCTATTCCTGTGAGCGGCATGCAAAGTCCTCAAAATGCCCCGCCCACCGGTGCGGGCAGGGCAGGTAGGTTATGACAAGGCGCGTTTCAGCGCGGGAATGTTGCTCACGATTAGCACGTCAAAGGCCAGCACGGCCAGCAGGGTCACACCAACCAAGGGGAAGGCCACAGAGACCAGTGCCGCAATAAGCAGAGCCCCTTTGAAAAGCGGCATTTCCTTCGGCGCGGGTGGCGCTGCCAGACGCAGGGTCTTGGACGGACGACGTTTGAGCCACATGACCACACCGGAGACACAGACAAAGATCACCATCAGGCAGAACGCGGTGTTCAGGAGCAGGTTCCACAATCCCATAAGGCCCATGTGCAGCGGGATGCCCACCGCCATGGATTTGCCGGCAACCGAGTAGTCGGCAAAGCGCACTTCAGCGAGGATCTTGCCGGTGTATTGGTCGACGTGAATAGTGGCATCAACGGTTGGGGTGGCGCTGTCGCCGCTCATGCTGTCTTGGTTGATGGTCCAGACGCCGGTTTCGTCACGCGGATAAGCCACGCGGAAGCGGCCGTCGAGGCCCAAGTCCCGGCCCAAGGCCACAAGACTGTTGATGTCGACCGGTGCGCCATCGGCTGTGCCAGTAACGCCTACATCAGAGCCAGAAGCTGGCATTGGGGTCTGTTCTAGGGCCCACGGCACATCGTTTTGGTTGCCATGGTTCATGCTGGCGTGGGTGCTATCCGACAGGGGCACGTCGCTCCACTTTTCTGCAGGGAAGGTGGACCAGGCCTGCACATATTTGCCACCCCAGATGCCCGCCCAGGCCAGGCCGGAGATCAGGAACACCACCAATAGGGCAGAGATCCAGAAACTGGTGACAGCGTGCAGGCTTTTCCACAAGGCGCGACCCCGCGCTTGGAGGTTGGGAATGAACACTGAGGTGTCGCCGCCACGCGGCCACCACAGGTAGAGGCCGGTCAGAACCAGTACGAGGCCAAGACCTGCAGCGATTTCAATCAGCCGGTCGCCGGTGTCGCCAAGTAACAGAGAGCCGTGGATGTTGTCAGCCAGATCATACCAGCCGGTGCGACGATCCCAATTGCCCAGCACAGCGCCGGTGTAGGGATCGACGGCGACCATTTGGTGGGTGTCGCCGGTGTTGATGCGGAACACGGTGGCAAGCGCATCGGATTTGGGACCGATGTACTCGACCACGCTGCCGGGCACCGCGGACGTGGCGGCGGCGGCTTGATCGGTGACAGGCAGGGCGGTGCCCTGCGGAGTGACTGCGATCTTTTCACCATCGCGGCCGTCAAACTGGGTGATGAACATCATCATCATACCGGTCACAGCGAGCATGATCATGAAAGGCACCACATAAAGCGCGGCGTAGAAATGCCAGCGCCAGGCGGCGAAGTAGAGTTTTTGAGAAAGAGACGTTGCGCTGGATTGCTCTGCGCGCACGTCGGCAAATTGGCTGTCCTTGGCCATGAGGGAACATCTCCTGAAGGGCCGCGCTTGGATCCCCAAGGCGGCTTATGTTTGTTTAATTGTGTTGGAAAACTCAGGAGAGAGTCGGGGGACCACGGGCATCATAGCGACGGTGGAAACCGGCACTGTTGTGGGTGAAGTCCTGATGCTGCCAACGCGCTGTTAGGGAC
The DNA here is from genome assembly GCF_049116215.1 of Shimia sp. Classification (GTDB taxonomy): domain Bacteria; phylum Pseudomonadota; class Alphaproteobacteria; order Rhodobacterales; family Rhodobacteraceae; genus Shimia. The sequence continues at coordinate 221,496 of NZ_JAGDZB010000006.1, forward strand.
GCAGGAAGCACCATCGGGAAAGGTCCGTTCAGAACCTGAACGGCTTCTGCAATGACGGAGAAAGCACAGGGGCTGCGCTCGTCTCCGGTCTGTTGGTGATACGGCACCGGCGCCCCGGTGTCGTCCACAAGCATTTCGACAAATTCGTCCCCGGTACAGATGACAAGCACCATATGACCATCAGACAAGGTCTTTGGCATCCACCCCATGGGAATGGATGCTGATAGCAGCACGGCCACCAACAAAACCAAAGACGTCACAAAACGCATGGATTATTCGAGACCTGCAATGATGGAGCGCAGCGTGGCAATGCCGTCGCCCTTTTCAGAGCTGGTCAGCACAATCTCCGGGAAGGCCGCCGGATGCTTGGAGAGTTTTTCACGCACCTGTTTGAACACTTTCGCGCGGTCTTTCTCTTTGACCTTATCAGCTTTGGTCATCACGACCTGAAACGTGAGCGCGGAGCTGTCCATCAGGGACATAATCTCTTCGTCGACATCTTTGATGCCGTGGCGGGTATCAATCAGAACAAAGGCGCGGCGTAGGTTGGCGCGGCCGGAGAGATATTGCTTCAGCAGGCGCTGCCATTTCTCCACCACCGCCAGCGGTGCATTGGCGTAGCCATAGCCGGGCAAGTCGACGAGATAGTGGCTCTCAGTCAGAGTGAAGAAGTTGATTTCCTGAGTACGGCCCGGCGTGTTGGACGCGCGCGCCAGACGGCTGCGGTTGGTCAGCGCGTTGATCAACGTGGATTTGCCCACATTGGACCGCCCCGCAAAACAGACCTCAATTCGGTCCCCTGCAGGCAGGCCATCCATGGCGACCACACCTTTGAGGAAGTCGGAGTTGGAGCCGTCAAACAGCTTGCGGCCACGCTCATACGCGATGGGTTCTGGATCTTCGACAAAGGGGAAGGGAAGCTGCATCAGAGCACCTCTGCTGTGTTGCCGACGGCAATGTCGCCGGATTTGGTCACCACACCGTAGACGCCAAAGTCCTGATGGCCAAAGGCTTCGTTCAAAACGCCCAACGTGTCCGCGTCCCGTACGCCCGTGTCGGTGTTGGCGGTGGTCGCCTTACAGCGCGTGATGCGCTCACGCACTTCGATTTCTGCATCACCAATGCGCAGCGTTTTGCCAATCCAGTCAAACTCTTCCCAGGGCGCAAAGCCATCAAGCCAGATGTTACCGCGCCAGCGCTCGGTGGCGAGTTTACGCCCTAGGCGGCCTTCGATCGCACGGTGGCTGGCGGTGGTGTGGATGGCGATCGATGGGAAGGGGCTGTCGGTCATGCCAAATTCACCAGCGGGTACCAGTTTGGCACTGGCCGCGCGGTCTTTGGGCATGATTGGACGCACCCAATCAATCAGCTTATCGCCTTGGGTTTCCGGATCAAAGGTCAGCTCCCAGAGATCCGGGTGCTGCAAGGTAATCTTACCTGTGGCCTCGTCGACTTTGGCGGTGATCGCCTGCAACGACGGCGCCCCAGCCGCGCGGGAGAAATTCACGCAACGCGCCCATTCGCCACCTTCGGTTTTGGCGCGCTCATGCGCCACGGCGTAGCGACGATCCCATGGGAAGGTTTGCCCCTCCACTAAAGAGACATGACCCACGGACTCGCGTCCGTGGGCCTTGATCGGGTGTCGCCAGAGTGCGGAGACGGTTCCCATTATTTGGCGTCCTCCTCAGGCTTCGACTTCTTGAAGCTTGATTTGATGTTGCCAAACACATCCGGTTTATATCCGTGCTGCCGCATGATGCCGTACTGCTGGATGAAAGTGATCACGTTGTTGGTGATCCAGTAGATCACCAGGCCGGAGGCAAAGCTTCCAAGCATGAACATGAAGACCCATGGCATCCAGGCAAAGATCATCTTTTGCGTTGGATCGGTTGGGGCCGGGTTCAGCTTCTGCTGCATCCACATGGAGATACCCAGCAGGATTGGCAGGATGCCCAAGGAGAAGATCTCAAAGAAGCCCAGCTCCGGCACGCCGTAAGGCAGGATGCCAAACAGGTTGAAGATCGAGCTCGGATCCGGTGCGGAGAGGTCGGTGATCCAGCCAAACCATGGCGCGTGACGCAGTTCTTTGGTTACAAAGATCACTTTGTAGAGCGAGAAGAAGATCGGGATCTGGATCAGGATCGGCAAACAACCCGCTGCCGGATTGACCTTTTCCTTCTTGTACAGCTCCATCATCGCCTGCTGCATCTTCTGACGGTCATCGCCCGCTTGCTCTTTGAGCTTCTCCATCTGCGGCTGAAGCTCTTTCATCTTCGCCATGGAGGCATAAGATTTATAGGCCAGCGGGAAGACGATGATCTTCAGAACAACGGTCAGCGCGATGATTGCCCAGCCCATGTTGCCAATAAAGCCATAGAGCCACATCAGGAGCCACATGATTGGCTTCGTGAGGAAGGAGAACCAGCCCCAGTCGATGGACTCCAGCAGGCCTTCAACACCTTCTTCGTTCTGGTAGTTGCGGATTTTGCCCCAGTCTTTGGAGCCCGCAAACAGACGCGAATTGGCGGTTGCGGATTCCCCTTCGGCCACCTGCATGGTCTGCATCACAGCTTCGGTTTGGTAGATGTCACGCGAGGCGTCGTATTTCGCAACGGATTTGAAAGGCTTGCCTTGCTCAGGGATCAGGGTCGCCATCCAGTAGTGATCGGTGAACCCGATCCAACCGTTGGCTTCGACCTGTGTTACCTCGGCAGGTGCACCTTCGCGCTGATCGAATGTGTAGTCGGTCATGCCGTCATAGTCGGTTTCGGTCAGCTCGCCGTCGGCCATGGAGATCAGACCTTCGTGCAGGATGAAGAAGTTTTTCAGATCCTCGGGTTCACCATAGCGCGCGAGAATACCGTAGGGCGCCAGCGACACGGTGCCCGCGCCGGTGTTTTCCACGGTTTGCTCAACCGAGAACATGTAATCTTTGTCTACCGAAATGGTACGGCGGAAGATGAGACCTGCGCCATTGTCCCATTTCAGGGTGATCGGAGCCTCAACGGTGAGGGTTTCGCCGGTCTCTACACTCCAAAGCGTGTTGGAACCTGGCACTTGATCCAACGACAGACCTGCGCCCGGCGCCCAGCCATAGAGTGCGTAATAGGCATTTGGCTCCCCATTGGGGGACAGGAAAGTCACGATCGGAGAATCTTCGTCCTGTGTTTCGCGGTAGTCGTTGAGCTTCAGATCGTCCAGACGGCCGCCCAACAGAGAAACAGAGCCGGACAGGCGTGCCGTGTCGATCTCCACACGGGGGGCGTTGGCCACTTCGGTCGCTTCCACCGAGGTTGCTGCGCCGGAATTTGCGGAATCTGTGGTCGCCGTGACCGGTGCAGTGGACGGCGTGACCGCGTCGGTGCTTTCGACAGCTGTCAGTGCGTTGGGATCCTGAGTGGCCTCAGGAGGGGGAAACAATACGAACCAAATCAGGATGACGCCAAAGCTGAGCGCCGTCGCGAGGATGAGGTTCTTGTTCTGATCGTCCATTGCCACAAGCCATCTGTCGTTGAAAGGTTGGGGAGGTTCAACAGAGGTGGCGACCAAAGGTCAAGGGGATTCGGCCCAATTGGCACGAAACGCGGCGGTTCATTGCGTGTGGGGGGGAACAAGGAGGCAATGGCAATGCCGTGCTTAATGTGGCTTGTTGCCTATCTGAAGCGCCGGGCCGATTTTTTCCTGATGCTCGGTCATCCATTTGATGGTCTCGTAAAATGGCATCGGGCGGGCAATGCCATAACCTTGCACATGAGAGCAGCCAAGCTGTGCCAGCATTGCGTGTTCTGCTGGATTTTCAACACCTTCAGCCAATGTCTCCAGCCCAAGCCGCTCTGCCATGGTGACGATGGCGGCAATCATGCGCTGCTGATCTGGGTCTTTGTCGATGTTGGTCACAAAAGAGCGGTCAATCTTGATGCGTTTCACGGGAAGGCGGCGGATCGAGGAAATCGAGGCGTGACCGGTGCCAAAATCGTCGAGATCGACGGTACAGCCCAAGGCGCTGATCGCTTCCACGTTGCGCACAACCATGTCATCCGGTGTCCCGGCGACAACACTTTCCAGCACCTCGATGCCGAGGCGTTTGGCGTCCAGCTCGGTGCGGTCCAATTCCCATTGAATGCGTTCCACCAAGGTGGGGCTGCGCAGCTCCTCACCGGCAAAGTTCACACCAACCATGGGCACCGTGAAGCCAGCATCGTCCCAAGCGCGCACCGCATCAAGCGATTGGCGCAGCATCAGGTCGGCCAATTGGCCCATTTGTCCGGTTTGGTGCAGCACATCAAGGAACTGAATCGGCGCGAGAATGCCGCGTTCCGGATGTTCCCAGCGGGCCAAGGCCTCGAAACCCGTGACAAGGCCGGTGTCCGTGGAGACTTGGGGTTGGAACCAAGCGCGAATTTGATCGCGCTGCAAGGTGCGGGCGGCTTCGCTTTGGGTTTTGCGGCGCGAAATCACTTTGCGGCCCATGTCAGTCGAATAGGCGCGGATGTTACTGTCACCCGTCAGCTGTGCTTCGCACATCGCCATATCAGCCGCCTGGATCATGGCGGTCGCAGACGGGCGGTTCAGACGAGACGACAGGCAGAAACCAATCGAGCAGCTAACGTAAATCGACGCCATTTGCAGGGGCACAGGCTCTTCGATGGCGGTTTGGAAGCGGGTTGCCATTTGAATGCCGCTCTCGACGTCAAAATAGGCAATGGGTTCAAGCGCGACCGTGAACGATGCGTCGCCGGAGCGTGACACCAGGTCACCAGAGCGCAATGCGTTTTTCAGGCGCTCAGCCACATAGCGCAGCACCTCTTCGGCGGCTTGATCGCCGTGGTTTTCGCGCAGGCGGGCAAAGTTGTCGATTTTGATCGAGAAACAGGCGGTGGTGCGGCCATCTTCCTCAAGGGTTTCCATCTTTTCCTGCATCTGCCGCTCAAACCCGGCGGGGGTCAAAAGACCCGTCAGCCCGTCCACTTCGCTTTTCTTACGGCGTTTGGCGGCGGCCATTGGAGAGAACATCAACAGGGGCAGTGGAAGCAAGAAGGCGCAGACCAAAAGGCCCACCTCACCAAATCCCAACCATGCGGCCAAGGTCACCAGCGGAAACAACAGAGGCACAACCCGACGCACAGAGGATTCCCGGGTCCAAAAAGCCCGAAATGAAGTCAGGAATGTGTCCAGTCGCGACTGCATATGAGGTGTCCTATGACGCATAAATCTCAGAGTAGTGTCAGCGATTCTCTTAAGTGTTCAGTTAACGTAGCTTAGGGATCGTATCCGAATTTTGTTCAAATTTTACTGATTCTCGAATTAATCCGGCAAAATCGAACAATTTTGGATCCATCATGTGGCTTGGACGGATGTTGGTCAGGGCCTTAAACATCACCTGACGGCGCCCTGGGCTGTTGGCTTCCCATTGATCCAAAATCTGCTTAACCTGTTGACGTTGCAGGCCATCTTGCGAACCGCAGAGGTCACACGGGATGATCGGGTAGTTCATCGCCTTGGAGAATTTCTCACAATCTTCCTCGGCCACATGCGCTAACGGGCGGTAGACAAAAAGATCGCCTTCTTCGTTAACAAGTTTGGGCGGCATGGTTGCCAGGCGGCCGCCATGAAACAGGTTCATAAAGAAAGTTTCGAGGATGTCATCGCGGTGGTGACCAAGCACAACGGCGCTACATCCTTCTTCGCGGGCGATGCGATACAGGTTGCCACGGCGCAGACGGGAACAAAGGGCACAGAAGGTCCGTCCTTCCGGAACCTTGTCTTTCACAATCGAATAGGTGTCCTGATATTCGATGCGGTGTTCTACCTGCATCTTCTCCAGAAACGCCGGCAGGACGGTGGCCGGAAAGTTGGGTTGCCCCTGATCCAAGTTGCAGGCCAATAGCTCAACCGGCAGCAGGCCGCGCCATTTTAACTCATGCAGCACCGCAAGCAGGGTATAGGAATCCTTACCACCGGAGAGGCACACCAGCCACTTCGCGCCGCGCTCGATCATGCCGTATTGTTCGATCGCCTCGCGGGTTTGGCGTACGATTCGTTTGCGCAACTTCTTGAAATTGGCCGAAGAAGGAGCGTCGTGGAACAGCGGGTGGATATCATTGAGGTCGTCTAACATGCCGTGCCTTATGCGAGGTGCCCAGTCGGGGTCAATCTATCCCCAAGGATATCCACAGGTTGGGCGCGAACCACAAGCGCCCCTAAGGAAAACCAGACCCCGTGTGATTTCGGGCACAGGGCGGTTGCATAGGTAGTGGATCGATCTGTGTGGGGAGGAACATGCGTCAAACCCTAAGTTTTATGAGGGTTTGCGGCATGTGTCGGACGGTTGGGAGGTCACCGGCTGCGCGTGGATCACGGAACTGTGAACGTTAAGCGCTGTGGTGGGTTTAGAAACACTGTGTTTCCCGGCGTTCACAGTGCGCATCCGGGCGCATGATGAGGGCGCCCGGACCGGGTTAAGCAAGGTCTTACTGAAGTTGCTCTTCGTTGCATTTTTTGGCCAGGTCGAGCGCCTTGGCGGTGCCAGCCAGATCAACGATGAAGGAGTATTCCTTTTCAGGGAATACGGTCATGGTGGGGGCGCGGCGGATGGCGTCATACACCTCTGGATCATCGGTCAGCACGTAACCACCGCTGTAGCCTTTGGTGATGTTGCCGCGCATACCGGTGGCTTCACCGACATAGAGGTTTTCGCCAATCAGCAGCGCCACATCCTGTTTCACATCAGTGCGTATGTTGGTGTCTGCCTTGGTGAAGATGCCAATGTAGCCAATGGCGCGGTCTTTGGTCAGGCCCATTTGGATCACGTTGTCCAAGCCATCTTTGGTCTCCACCAAACACGTGCCCTTTTCGGTGTCGATATGAACGTTCCAGCCGTCTACCGCGCCGTAGCCGACAAATTTATCAGCCATCGCTGCGGTGCTGCCAAGGGTCAATGCAGCCGTTGTGGCCAGGATGTGAGAAAGGCGCATGGAAAATCTCCTGAAAAGACAATTGAATGCGCGCAGGCTAACACTCTCATGGGTGGTGTCCAGTCAGCTTTCGCGATTTGGCGTCGGACCAGATGCGTCATTCTTGTCGCCACAGCAAGGCGGCACAGGATCATAGCCACTGCTGCCAAACGGGTGGCACCGGCCAAGACGGCGCAGGGTCAGCCAGCTGCCTTTGATGGCGCCATGTTTTTCCAGCGCTTCCAGCGCATAGGCGGAACACGTGGGCTGATAGCGACAGTTGAACCCAACCCACGGGCTGAACACCAAACGGTAAAACCGGACGGGCAGGGCGGCGATATGGGCAAGTGGTGACATGGGGACTATGTAGGTGAAACAGTGTGCATAAAAAAGGCCGCGTTATGCGGCCTTTTGGATCACTTCACGATGTGCTCGTCTTTCACAAACATGTTGGCCCAGGCACGATCGATCAGATCAGGCCGCATTTGATAGGGGATGCCTTCAAATTCGCAGATCGAGATGATCTGATCGATCAGGAACACTGGCTGATAGTTGGCGTAGGTGTTGTCGATGGTTGGGTATTTGGTTTTCAGCAGGTGAATGAGCGATGTCTCGTCCAGCGGCAGGCCTTTTTTCTTCGCGACAAGGGCAAAGATCTTCAGGAAATTCTCCTGGCTTGGGCCATCAATTTTGATCTTGTAGAAGATCCGGCGCAGCGCCGCTTGGTCAAAGATCTCATTTGGGTGGAAGTTGGTCGAGAAAATCACCAGCGTGTCAAATGGCACTTCGAATTTCTCACCGGATTGCAGGGCGAGAATATCCTTGCTCTCTTCCAAGGGAACAATCCAACGGTTGACGAGTGCCTGTGGCGGTTCTTCCTGACGACCCAAGTCGTCCACGATAAAGATGCCGCCAGTGGATTTGAGTTGCAGCGGGGCTTGGTAGGTGCGTGCAGTGGGGTTATAGACCAGATCGAGCATGTTGAGTGACAGTTCACCCCCGGTGATCACTGTGGGGCGGTCACATTTCACATAGCGGCTGTCAAACCGAGCCGTGCGGCGCAGGCTGTTTTCATCTTGGGTGTCGCCTTCGGCGGCGGAGTGCACAATCGGGTCATAAACAGTGATCACTTGACCGGCGTATTCGATGGCGTGGGGCACATAGACCTTGTCGCCCATCGCGTCGCGGATGCCGTTAGAAATCGAGGATTTACCATTGCCGGGTGGTCCGTACATCAGGATTGAACGGCCTGCACCCACGGCGGGGCCAAGTTGATCCAACAGATCCGGTGGAAGGATCAGATGGCCCATCGCCCCAGTCAGTTGATCACGCGAGATTTGAATGTTGCGGATCGACTGACGTTTGACCTGCTCGCGGTACACATCCAGAGGCACAGGCATGGCACCAAAGTATTCAGACTGCGCCAAGGCATCCAACGCGCGGTTCTTGCCGGCATCGGTCAGTTGATAGCCCATCTCGTCGCCGGAGTTGGCGTTGAGCGTGCCGGTCGCCTCCAGCAGGCGCTGTTCGCGGGCCATGTCGACAAGCCCTTGTGTCACAGCGCGGGGCAGACAGATGGCCTTGGAAATATCGCCCACCATGTCCACGTTTTTGCGGAACATGGTTTTTAGGAGGATGTCCCGCATCATCACCAAGGGAAGTTTCATATCCTCCATCCGCTTGGGGGGCGGCGGGGCCATCACGTTGGTGGTCTGCATGTTCATCGACGCAACACTCCTGATTGAGGGCCGCAGGGCCCTCGGTCTGTTTCCATCCCATAAACAATCAAAAGGTGGCGTTTTTTGGGCCGCAGTAGGCCGGCATCGTGGAGGATGTGTTTTTATTGGCCGTGCAGCACGCCCAAGATCAGGTAGGTGCAAAGCGCCACACCAATGCCGGTGCCCATGGGCAAGGTCATCTGGTCGCCCTTTCCAACATTCACTCCGCTCTCAGAGGCCTTGAGCTTCCAGGCGGCCCAGTCCGGCGCCAATTTGCGCAACGGGGTGAGGCGTACAATCAGTGTGGCCAAAGTGGCAACAATGATCGCGACAAAAGTAATCATCAGCATGTAGCTGGCATCGCCTTTGTCGACGTAAAGGGCTGCCACAGCGGCCATTTTTACGTCTCCGGCGCCGACTTGACGGGCCATCCACATCACGAGAAGCACGACAAAGACCACGCCGTAGTTGGCAAAACGCCAGGCAAATTCCATGATTGGCAATGTGGCAAGCCCCACCACCACAAAGATCGCAAACAAGGCCCAGACGGTCAGGTTGCTGATGCGTTTGTGTTTCATGTCCACCCAGAAGATGAACACGCAAAGTGGCAGCGCCGGGACCAAAGCCCAAAGCGCAAAAGTGCTGGAGACCTGCATCACGAAATCTTAGCCGTTTTCAAGCGCATCCAGGGCGCGCACGGCAGCCTCAAAGTGTTGTGGATGGGTTTCCACCGCTTCCCGTAGCAGCACTTTGCCAGTTTCGGTGTCACCCTGTTTGATGGCAGACAGCGCCAGCGTGTGCAGCAGCTGCGCGCGCTCGGTTTGTACCATCGGGATTACAGGCAGCGTGTACTGACGCTGGGCGCCACGGGCCAGAACCATGTTGTTCTTGGCAGTGAACAAGGTGTTGTCCTGACGCACAGCCTCGCCAAACAAACGCTCGGCTTCGGTGTAGTCACCACGGGTCAGCTTGGAATAGCCCCAGTTGTTCATCACTCCAGCAGGACGCGTTGTCAGGCCAACCGCAATCTCATAGAAGCTGTCTGCCCGGTTCCACTCTTTGTTGCTGTCCGCTATCATGGCCTCAAGGCGGTAGCGCTTAAAGGTCTCATGGGTGGGAGGGATGCTGTCCAGCGTCTTTTCGGCGTCGTCCCAAAGACCGGCGCGGATTTGTGCATCTGCCAGATCAACACGGTCGTTTGCGGTGCTGGCTTTGTTTTTGGTCACTTGTTTCCAGGCTGGGACGGCTTCGGTGAAGCGTTTGGCACGCACATAAGACACCGCAAGACCACGTTGGATATCAATGCGATCCGGGTTGTCCTTCAGCGTGCGTTTGAAATAGGCGATGCCTTCATTGGGATCGGCCACTGTCAACATCACGTCAGACAGGTTGGCTTCATCCACGGCATTCACGTCCTGAATGGCGCGCTCGACGTTTTCACCGTCTTTTTCAGCGCAGGCTGTCAACGCGACAAGCCCGGCCACACAAATTGTCCCCAAAACAGGATGGCGCATGTTTGCGTCCTTTGCTGCTCTTGCTCTCAATTTATGGCGTCTGACGGATCACGTAGTCGCTGCTACCCCGCCGCACCAATTTATATTCTTGTTCTTTTTCGTCACCATAGACCGGTTGATTCGAATTTGCGAGTGCTATGCGCAAATTATCCCGGATTGCGTCACTTTCGCCATTGTCCAGCGCATAAGCCCGGCGCAGGATCTGTTCCGCCTCGGCATATTTGCCCCGTTCCATGAGCGTAATGCCCAGGTTGTTCCAGGTTTCCGGATGGGTGTCGTCTGCCTCCAGGGCCTGCCGCAAGAGGTCTTCGGCTTGGCCCAAACGGCCCATGACCAAATTGGCCGTACCGACAGCGGCCAGAACATCCGGTGTCAGACCCTGTTCCAAACCTGCGCGCACAAAAGAGTCCATCGCCAGATCGTATTCGCCCGCATCCATCAAGCGCCAGCCCACGACCAGCCCGTCCACGGCTTCGCCCTTGGGATCGACCGTGGGCGCATAGGGGCTGTCACTGGATGCGCCAAAGCCGCCCGTGTTACAGGCGGCTACAGCAAGAGTCAGTGTCATCAGGGCGATGGCCCGGAAGTGTTTCATTTGGGACGCTTTTTTGCTCGTTTTGCCTCACTGGCCGAGCTGCGTGATCCCAATCACAGACGGGCTGACCAGGATGATCAACAGCGGCGGCACAGTGAGCCCCATAGTGGCCAATGTCATCTTTGTTGGCAACTTGTTTGCCGCTTCCTCGGCGCGCATCACCCGTTTGTCACGCATCTCTCCGGCATAGACCCGCAACGCTTCGGCAATCGAGGTACCAAAGGTGGCCGATTGGATCAGCACCGTCACAAAGGAGGACACGTCCTGCACACCGCAGCGCTCGCCCATATCTGCCAAAACCTGAGATTTTTCCTTACCGGCCTTCATTTCGTGGGCCACAATTTCGAACTCTTGCGCCAGCGCTGGGTAGGAGGCGCGCAGTTCACCGGCCACACGCACAATGGATTGATCCAACGACTGACCCGCTTCGACGCAGACCAGCATCATGTCTAGGCTGTCGGGGAAACCGGCTGTGATCTCTTCTTTGCGTTCTGCGACGCGGCGGGTGACCCAGTATTTGGGCAGGAAATATCCAGCGCCACCAGGGCCCAGGGTCCAGAACAAAATGTCCGTGGGGGTGGACTGATCGGTCTGCTTCACGAGGATAAAATAGGCTACGCCAAGAGCCAATCCGCCAATGCCCAACACCATCTGTGCCAAGTGGAAGGCCCGAACCGCGTCACGAGAAGGGTATCCAGCCTGCATCAGTTTCAGGCGCACCGAGCTCAGCTCTTCTTCGCTTTGCGGCTCCAGAAAGGCTTTGTATTTATCCAGCTTGGCGTTTGAGGCCTTGCGGCGCAGGCGCTCTTCTTTTGTGGTCCGCGCAGATGTTTTTGCGCTCTTGGCCTTGTTCAGTTTGGCAATGGGATCGTCTTGGCGCGCCATGACGCCGGCGGCCACGAGAAGGCCAAAGAACAAGGCCAGGACCAAGACTGCGATCATCGGACCACGGGGTCCAAGCATGTCGGTCAACATCATGTTCAGGGCTTCCAAAATGGTCATAGCGGGATCTCCTTAAACTTTGATGTTGGTCAGAATTTTCATGACGATGAGGTTCATGCCCAAGAACACGCCAACGGCGATACAGCCCGGGATGTAGAGCCAGTGGTCCTTCACTTCGTCATAGTAATTGGGATCCATGACGTTGATTGCGATCAGCGCAAGCAGCGGGAAGGCGGACAGGAACTTGCCGGACCACTTGGCTTCTGCCGTAATGGCTTTCACACGGCGAAACAGGCGGAACCGGGCGCGGATCACTTTGGACAGGCCGGCGAGAATTTCGGCCAGGTTACCACCGGATTGCTGCTGAATGGTCACCGCCACCGACAAGAAACGCATATCCTGCATGTCCAGGCGCTCGGCCATATCTTTCAGAGCTTCGCCAAGGTCGCGGCCGTAAGCTGCCTCATCAGAGATCACCCCAAACTCAGTGGCCAGCGGATCTTCGATTTCTTTGGACACAATCTGAAGCGCGGCAGAGAAAGGGTGCCCAACCCGCAGCGACCGCACCATCAATTCGATGGCGTCCGGCAGCTGCTCTTCTATCATCGAAATGCGTTTGCCAGCCTTCATCGAGACCCAGGTGTAGACGCCACCCACTCCCATCATCACGGAGATGGCGGCGCGCGTGATCACACCGGTTTGGGTGCCAACGGTGAGGCCCATAAAGGCAAACACGGTCACCGCGCCCATCATCATGATGAGTTGGATTGGCGTAAACGCAATGGCCGCTTTCTGCGCCTTCTCGGCGAGCATGGAGTACAGCGGGATGCCTTTGTTCTCGCTGTGTTGTTTCATCTCCTTGCGGAGTTGCTCCAGCACCTCTTCGCGTTTGGTGCCCTTGTCCAGCATCTCCAGACGTCGGTTCACGCGGCTGTTGAGGCTGATGGATTTGCCAAACACGGTCAGGTAGACACCTTCGACCAATATAAAGACGCCGACAAAAATTAGGGCATAGACAATGAGTTCGGGTGAAAATGGCATGTCTGATTACCCCGCAGACGGTTCATAAATTTCAGGCGGCAAGTCGTAGCCCCAGAGGCGGAAGCGTTCGGAGTAGTGTGAGCGCACGCCGGTGGCGGTGAAATGGCCGATAATTTTGTTTTCCGGTGTCAGGCCGGTGCGTTGAAAGCGGAAGATTTCCTGCATGGAAATCACGTCGCCTTCCATGCCAGTGATCTCGGTGATCGATGTCATACGGCGTGACCCGTCCTGCAAGCGCGAGGCCTGCACAATCAGGTTCACAGCCGAAGAAATCTGTGAGCGCACCGCTTTCAAAGGCATTTCAATACCGGCCATGGCGATCATGTTTTCCAATCGGGAAATACCGTCGCGGGCGTTGTTGGCGTGAATGGTGGTCATCGATCCATCGTGGCCGGTGTTCATCGCCTGCAGCATGTCGATCACTTCTTCGCCACGCGTCTCACCCACAATGATGCGGTCGGGACGCATCCGCAGCGCGTTTTTCAAACAGTCGCGCGGGGATACTTCGCCTTTGCCTTCGACGTTTGGCGGGCGGCTTTCCATCCGGCCTACGTGGGTCTGTTGCAGTTGAAGTTCCGCCGTATCCTCGATGGTCAGGATGCGTTCGGCGTTGTCGATGAATGAACTCAACGCGTTCAATGTTGTGGTTTTACCGGAGCCGGTACCACCGGACACAATCACATTCAAGCGGGTGGACACTGCGGCCTGAAGGTAGGCGGCCATTTCTTCGGAAAACGCGCCAAACTTCACCAGGTCATCAATGCCCAGCTTGTCTTTCTTAAACTTACGAATGGAGACCAGCGACCCGTCCACCGCGATGGGTGACACCATCGCATTGAAGCGGGAGCCATCTGCCAAACGGGCATCCACATAGGGGTTGGATTCATCCACGCGACGGCCCACAGCGGACACAATTTTGTCGATGATGCGCAGCAGGTGACGCTCGTCTTTGAAGACGATGTCAGTGAGTTCCAGCTTACCGGCACGTTCGACAAAGATCTGCTTCGGGCCGTTGACCAGAATATCGTTGACGGTCTCGTCTTGCAGAAGCGTTTCCAACGGACCAAGGCCGGTGACCTCGTCATAGAGCTCCTGAAACACCGTGGTGCGCTCTTCACGATTGAGAACAATCGCTTTTTCCTGCAACACTTCGGTAGCAATGGCGGTGATTTCTGCCCGCAACTCTCGCTCGGACGCCTTGTCCAACGCGGCTAGGTTCAAGTTGTCCAGCAGTTCCCGGTGCAGCTCCAGTTTGATCTCACCCAACCGTTCTTTGCGGCGGCGTTCTTTGTCCCCCGGAGCCACCACGCCTGCGGCTTTTTCAACGATGGGCCGGCGCATGACTTTCTTGTCAGCGGCCACCGCATCAGGCGCGGCGGCGGGTGCCGACGGTTTTGGCGCAGGGGCTGCCTTCTTTTGTTCGGTTTTGGCAACCTTCCGGGCCACCGCCGCGTCTGGTTTTGCATCGGACTTTTTGTAGCGGGAAAACATTACCTGTGTCCTTTGTTACGCAGCTTTGTCGCTGGATTGATCCAGCGCGTGCAGGCTGGCGGCGAGTTTTGCAATTTCTTTACGCAGCGGATTTTTGGCCGCGCTGATGGCCAGAGGCTGACCGTGGTCTGAGGACTGCGAAACCTGCTTGCCACCATCCGGCATGTTCAGGTCGATCGAGATGCCCAGGCTTTCCGCCAAGCGTTTCACGCGGCTTTTACCCGCCAAATCGGTGAATTTTGGCGCCCGGTTCATCACGTAGCGCAACTTCTCAAACGGCAGATCTTCGGCTTGCAAAGCCCGCTTCAGACGCATCGCGTTTTGGGCCGAGCGCATGTCAATTTCCATGGTGGCGAAGTACACATGTGCGGCCTGCAACACGACCTCGGACCACTGCACCAGGGTCGATGGCATGTCGACAATCACATAGTCATAGTGTTTGCGCGCCATTTCCAGCATGCGCTCGATGTCTTCCGGCGCAACAAGGTCCAAAGGAATGATCTCTGCTGGCGCGGTCAGCACATGTAATTTTTCTTCGTAGGTTTGCAGCGCCAGGCCAAAGCTTTCGCTGTCCATGCTTTCCGTATCGGTCAGCAACTCGAAAACCGCGTCCGGGCGGGGCAGATCCAGATAGGTGGACATGGTGCCAAATTGCAGATCCAGATCCACCAGGCACACGCTTGGGGGCTCTGATCCGGTTGTGGCCAATTCCCATCCCAGGTTGGTGGCCAAAGTGGTTGCGCCGGTGCCGCCGGCAAGGCCGTGCACCGCAATCAAGACACCTTCGTGGGAGTCATCAGAGGCGGCGAGCTTCACTTGGGACGCGGCTGGAATTTCTGCGGCCTTGGCTGCGGCGCGGATCTTGTCAATCGCGGCCTGCAGCTCGCCGGGTGGGAGCGGGTAGGGGATAAATTCGTCGGCGCCGTGGCGCAACAATGTGTGCAGCGACGCTGGGGTCACATCTTCGGCAATCAAGAGGGTGCGAATGTTGCGGTTGCGCGCTTCCGTGATGATCGCGGTCAGCTCGTCCAGCGAATCCTCGTCCATGTCATCCATGGCGATGGCAATGAATTCAAGCTGTTCGGCCTCGGGTTGCGCCATGAATGGCACGGCGTCCTCAAAGCCGAGGTCGCCCCATTGTTCCCCAAGGGCCTCTTCCATATCCACGATCAGAAGTTCAAAATTCTGCACGTCCCGGCAGATTGTACATGCCAGGATTGGATTTTGATCGGTTTGCAGCGCTTCGCTACTCATCTTCAGCCTCAAGTCCTCTGGCGCATGGAGCGCCTGTTGTTGTGCAGAGGTGCCCACCTCTCTTTTGGCAGTTGCCAGCCAATCACCCCGATTGATGGCGGTCCGACTCGCGCCAGACACAGCTTGCCTCGGGACTGAAGATCACCCTCAACTTGGGCAACATTGGGGCCAAAAAGCCGAAATTGTGCGGTATTATGCGACGATCACCACATATGCGGCGGATCGTTTCCGAAACACAAAAAAGCCGACCCAAGGGCCGGCTTTCTCTAACGTGTTGATCTTGTTTCTATTCTGCGGCTCCGCCGCCCAGTGCTAATCCGGTGATCTTGCTGGGCGGGATCGCGCTGCTCTGATATTCGCGGTAAATCACCGAACCGTAGCGGCCATCCAGAATGTTTGGATGATTTGACACAAATCCGGTCACTTCAGTGACCGTGCGACGGTTCCGGCGTTCGCGGTTTTGCGTCACGACCAAGGGTTGGGTTTTACCCAGAGAAACAACCGCTTCCAGACGCTCACGGCCGATGCCCTGGCTCGAAAGATAAGACACCACCGCTTTGGCGCGACGCAGGCCAAGCGATTTGTTGTAGGCATTGCTGCCGACGGCGTCAGTGTGGCCATAAACCTTAAAGCGCACCTCCGGGAATTGACGGATCCACACGGCCTGCTGGCGCAGAATGGTGCGAGCGTTCTCATCCAAAACCGCGCTGTCGAAGTCGAAGTTCACCATAGTGGGTACTTCTTCGGCAAATCGGGTGGCCAGGCTCAATACGTAAGACTTGTCCCCGTTGTGAATGCCAATGTTGTTGGCTGTGGCCTCACCAAAGGTGCCGCTGTCCACGACGGAGCCAGCTTCGCGGACCCAGGAGGGCAGGGCGCTGTTGTCGCCATCCGAACAGGCGGAGATCAGCAGGAGCGCAAGTGCGGCGAGTTTCTTATACATCTCTCAGCCTTTCCTTAGTCCATCACATAGCCGTAGGAGCCGGTGAAATCTTGCTTGGCCACTTCACCTGCCGCGCCGCGTTGCTTTTTGGGGCCGCCGGCTGTGTGACCAAACAGGAATAGCTCTTGTTCGGTGGGGGGCTTGATCCGGTCGGTGGGCAACGCAAGCGCTTCGCCACGGGTTGGCGTCACCAAATGCGCTGTCACGATAATAACCAGTTCTGATTGGGAGCGGGAGTAATCTGCGCTGCGGAACAGGGTGCCCAGAACAGGCACGTCCCCAAGCCACGGGAGCTGAGAGTTATTGTCTAGGAAGTTGTCCTGCAGCAAGCCGGCAATGGCAAAGCTCTCACCGTCGCGCATTTCCACAGTGGTGGAGGCTTCACGGCGGCTGAAGGCGGCGATGGTCACGCTGCCGTCAGAATAGCCGTTGGCCGTATCCAGGGCGGAAACGGCAGTCGCCAATTCCAGGTTGATCAGATCGCCGTCTACCACGCGTGGAACAAAGTTGAGTTCCACACCAAAGGGCTTGAATTCAACCGACAGCTCGCCGCCGTCTTGAGCGACCGGGATTGGATATTCGCCACCGGCCAGGAATTTCGCCTCTTGCCCGGAGAGCGCTGAAAGGTTTGGTTCCGCCAGTGTGCGCACCATGTTTTTGCTTTCCAACGCCTGAAGCATCAGGTTGATCTCGAATGCACCGGCATTCAGGTTAAAGAAACCTGCGCCGCGGGTCCCTTCGTTGAGAGGGCGTGTGCCTGTTTCCGCATCTGGCGTCTGGTTAAAGAAACCGGTTTGCAGAATGTTCCCGTTGCCGGTGATCTGAAAATCGGTGGAGAGGGCTTTGGCAACCGAGCGCTGCATCTCGGCAAAGCGCACTTTCAGCATTACTTGCTGCACGCCGCCCACAACCATCAGGTTGGATACCCGCTCTGGTGCGTAGCGTTCCGCCAAATCCAGTGCGCGCTGCAAACGCTGTGTCGAGGACACTGTGCCGGACATGACAATCCCGTCATTGGCCGAACGTATTTCGATTTTTTCGTTTGGCAGAATCTGTTTCAGGCGTTCTTTGAATTCCGACAGATCCGGCGCCACGCGCACATCCACGTTGGTGATCAGCTTGCCGGTTGCATCCAGCAGCGTCAGCGTGGTCAGCCCTGGCGATTTGCCCAGAACATAGATAGTGCGGTCTGACAGCGATGAAATATCCGCAATCGCCGGGTTGGCGATCGACAGTTCCGCAAAGGGAACGTCGCTTTCAACCACAACAGCGCGGTTCATTGGCACGCTGAGCGAAGAGGATGTCCCGCTTCGCACCACACGCAGAGAGTCTGCGAAGGACGGGGGTGCCACAAGCGGCAAAACCCCAACGGCGACTCCCAATAGGGCCGCCCCAAATAATCTTTTCAGTGTCATTGTGACCTGCCTCTCGATCACGCCTCGGTTCGCGGGTCTTTTGCCCACATTTTCCGCCACTCTGCGCCAAGTGACGAAATATTGCAAGAATCAATGGTTTCGCGCGGATTGTTGAGGTGCGGCGCTGTGGGACAAGTGTCACAGAGGGATAGGGGAGGAGAACCCGTTTCGCAAACAAACAAAGGCGCCCGAGGTGGCGGGCGCCTTTGATGACCTGTGATTGGTCAGATTGTTAAAATGTGCGTCAGTTGGTGCAGGGGATCGGAATTTCGACAACCTGCGCCCCTTTGCGGTTTTTGATTGTGCAGACTTTTGGTTGCTGAACCTGAACGATTTTCTGCACCTCTGGCGCTTCTTCGGCCTCTTCGATGCCAAGCAAAATACGTTGGTCTACTTCAAACACTTCCGCGATGGTGTCATCATTTGCACCCACCAAAGACAGCGACAGTCGGCCGGAGCTTTGCGCCTGGGTCAGGGCTGGCACCTGCTCGGTTGTGGCAGCAACAGTGACGGTCCGGGCCACCTTGGCCTCAGCCTGCTCTTCGTTCACGGACTGATCCACGGCGACCAATGTTACGTTGGCTTGGATCAGCTTGGTGAATTCACCGCGGTTGGTTTCGTCCCGTTCGATGCGACCGGTCCAATAGATGTCCACACGGTCTCCAGGGCGAATGTGACCGGACACACCGCTGGTCACGTCCACTTTGATTGTAAAGGCACGCTCACCATTTTTCAGGCGCGAGGTGATGCCGGCTTCTTCGTCGGGTTCGGTCACCTTGGCAGCCAACAGGATCTCGCCCTTTTCCATGGAGCGCAGGATCACGCGCTGGCGGTTGTTGCCGTCAGGGAACAGGACCTCCGCATCCGTGAACATGCCTTCTGGCGCGGCCTTCTTGGGCCATGCCACCCGGCGCACGTCTTTCAGCTCAAGTTTTTCGCCAAATTTCATGGGCCGCGCGACCACAAAGCCATCGATCAGTTCGACGGTTGGGTTCTCGGTCTTCTGTTGGGCCAGAGCGTTTTCATAGCCCTTGATGTAGTTCTGCGCCATGTAGACTGCGAATCCCGCGATCCCCAATCCAAAAAGCAAAACGGCTGCAAAAATAGCACGCATGGGTTCCACCTCGTATTTTGATCCCGGCACAAAACGCGCAACGGGAATGGTTCCAGGACAGTCTGTCCGGCAAATGTGGCGAATTCTGGGAGCCACAGGGCTGGTTTGAGGGCAATTTTAGAAATTGCTGTCGTTACAAGCGCGAACAGGCGACCCGTTCTGGGCGCCTGCACAAAGTTCAAAGCTTGGAAACGGATTATTCGGTCGCAATTGCGCCGCTTGTCGCGTCAGCAGCGTTGATTGTGATCGCTGCGGCGGTCACGGGGGTTGCTGTTGCGGACTCAATGGCTGCGAAAACAACAACGGCCAGACCAACGATGCCTGCGGTCAGAACCACCCAGTCAACAGTGACTGCGCCAGCTTCGTCTTTGCGGAAGTTTTTGATGAACTTGATCATTGGAAGTCTCCAGAAAATATGTGTCAGACATGGGAGGCGGGATGGAACACCCCGCGCTCAACCAGTTGTGTCAGCCGAACTTATTCGGTTGCGATGGCGCCGGAAGTTGCGTCAGCAGCGTTCAGAGCCTGAGCAGCTTCGGTTGTCAGGTTGCCAGTTGTGGTTTCGATGGCGGTGAAAGCTGCAACGGCCAGGCCAACTACGGCTGCGGTCAGAACAACCCAGTCTACGGTTACGGCGCCAGCTTCGTCTTTGCGGAAGTTTTTGAAAAACTTGATCATGATGTGTCCCTCCAAAGGATCATATTTACGTAACCACCGTGTCGTGCGTTGTTGGCGTGTCTCTCTCTTGCCTGCCCGACTTGGTATGACAGCAATATCCCCTTCGAATGGGGCGGGAATTGGGCGCAAGTGGTTCGATTTTGGATCAAATGCGGAATGTTGTTTGTTGCGATGCAAGTCATTGATTTTGAATTTTAAATTTCTTCATAATTCGTTAACCGCCTCCGTCATTGTGAGGGGAATGGGGCCGAATCGAGAGACTTGGGCAGCAATGAGGCAGCAAAACTGGCCTGAGGGTCCAAAATCTGCGAAACTGGCGCAAAATGACCCGAGCAGGCGATCATCATGTTGGTACAAAAGTGTTTGTTGGCGGTGGCACTGGCCGCCTTTGTAGGATTCTGGGCACCCGAGTCGGCTTTTGCCGAGGGGCCCAAGCCGTTTCCGGACTTCTCCGCAAAACGTGTGAAGCCGCCTCAGGCCGGACAGGGTAAACGCATTACTGTGCAGATTGCCCCCGCAGTGGTGCCGGAGGCGCAGGCCTCTGAAGACACAGAGGTGGTTGCGCCGGGCTCAGGCGTTGGCGCCATGGCGTGGTTTTGGGAAGAGGTGTCACCAAAGCTGGATGACACCAGTCCGGGCCGCTTAGAGGGTGCTCTTAATAAAGTGTCCAAACCGCCAGAAGGCAAAACCGTGCCAACGCCGCGCCTGACCACGTTGCAAACCATTGTCCAAGGCCACGGCATCGATATCCTGCGCAGCACCATTGGCACGCAGGTGTCGCCCGCTTTGGTGCTTGCGGTGATTGCGGTGGAATCTGGAGGCAAGGCGGATGCGGTCAGCGGCGCTGGGGCAGAAGGGTTGATGCAGTTGATGCCGGACACCGCTGCGCGTTTTGGTGTGGAAGACAGTTTTGCCGGTGCAGACAACATTGCCGGTGGGGCAAAGTTCCTCGACTTCCTTATGAACAAGTTTGAGGGCGACCCGATCCTTGTGCTGGCCGGATACAATGCCGGTGAAAACAGCATCACCGAACACGCGGGCGTGCCGCCATATGCCGAAACCCGTGCCTATGTGCCCAAAGTTCTGGCCGCCTTTCAGGTGGCACGGGCGCTGTGTATGACCCCGCCGGAACTGATTTCCGACGGCTGCGTGTTTGCGCAGCGCTGACCCTCAGCAGTTTGGCACATTCACCGCAAGACCGCCCAGCGAGGTCTCTTTGTACTTCTCATGCATGTCGGCGCCGGTCTGACGCATGGTTTCGATCACTGAATCCAGCGGCACAAAATGCTGCCCGTCACCGCGCAGGGCCAGAGAGGCGGCAGACACGGCTTTGATCGCGCCCAGCCCGTTGCGCTCAATGCACGGCACCTGAACCAGGCCTTTGACCGGATCACAGGTCATGCCGAGGTGATGTTCCAGCGCGATCTCCGCCGCATTCTCCACCTGTTGCGGGGTGCCGCCCATCACGGCACAGAGACCAGCGGCAGCCATGGCGGCGGCGGAGCCGACTTCGGCCTGACAACCAGCTTCGGCGCCAGAGATCGATGCGTTGAACTTGACGAGCCCGCCAATGGCAGCGGCGGTGAGTAGAAATTCGTCAATCCGTGAAGCAGTCGCGCCGGGCACATGGTCGAGCCAATAGCGGATCACAGCAGGCATCACACCTGCTGCGCCATTTGTCGGCGCTGTCACGACTTGACCACCGGCGGCGTTTTCTTCGTTCACCGCCATGGCGTAGGCGCTCATCCAGTCATTGATGGTGTGCGGCGCGTTGAGGTTCATGCCCCGTTCGGCTTGCAACGCGTCATGGATCGCCTTGGCCCGACGACGCACATTCAACCCTCCCGGTAAAGTGCCATCCGTGGTCAACCCGCGATCAATACAGTCATTCATCACCTGCCAAATACGAGCACAGCCTTTGGACAGGCTGTCGTGGCATCCACGCGCCACTTCGTTGGACTTCTTCATCTCGGCAATAGTTTTGCCAGAATGCTCCGCCATCTCCAGCATCTCGACCGCAGACTTAAACGGGTAAGGCACCGGTGCGCCTTCATCTGTGGCTTTGCCGTCCGCGAGCTCGGCTTCGGTCAGAATAAAGCCACCGCCAATGGAAAAGTATGTCTCTTGTAAGATCACGTCGCCTTGCGCGTCGGTGGCCATGAGAACCATACCGTTTGCGTGTCCGGGTAGGTTGGGCCCAAAGTCAAACTTTAGGTCTTCACGTGGATTGAACTTCAGAACCGGCAACCCATCTGGCTGAACCGTCTCGGTTTCTCGGATATGCTCCAGCGCGGCTTCGGCTTTGGCGTGGTCATAGGTGTCCGGCAGGAACCCAGCGAGGCCCAGAATGGCGGCGCGATCTGTGGCGTGGCCAACTCCGGTGAAGGCCAAGGAGCCATGTAGCGAGCCACGCACCCCGTGGAACTCAAACGGCGAGGCGCGCATTGTGTCGAGGAACCGTGCCGCGGCCACCATTGGTCCCATGGTGTGGGACGACGACGGGCCAACGCCCACTTTGAACATATCAAAGACAGAGAGAAACATTAGGTCGCAGATCCTTCTGGCGGCGTGGCGAGGGTTGGGGCGGTGAAAGGCGTGGGGCCAAGGCCTTCGGCCTGTTGCGCGGCATGTGTGCTGGCGCGGCTTTCGGCACTTTCACAGATGTGCAGCAAGGCCGGGTAACGGCGGATCTCAAACCAAGGATGGTCCGGCAATTCCGCGTAGAGCTTTGTCCATCGCATCAGGCAGGGAACATAGAAGTCCAGCAGCGTGAGCGTGTCCGAACCTGCCAGTTCGGGCAATTGGTTTAGCCCGTCTTCCAGTATGCCGAGATCGGCCTCAATGCGCTGGCGAAACACTTTGCGCAGCTGGGCTTGATGATCCGCATTCTCCCCGATGAACTTCTCCGGATAGAAGAAGTGGCGCAGGTCTATCTGAAAGGTGTTGGAGCACCAGAACATCCACTTCAGAAACGCGCCCCTGAGAGTCGTTCCCGGTTTCGGTGCCAACTTGCCGGTTTTTTCCGACAGCCACATCAATATGGCTGCAGTTTCAAAGAGCGTTCCGTCAGGGGTTTCCAGCACCGGAATGGTTCCGTTTGGGTTCAATACCAAATAATCATCGGACATTTGTGCCCTGTTGCGTCTGTCGACCAGCACCGTCTCATAGGGCAGCCCAAGTTCTTCCAACGCCAGCCGAATTATCAGCGACGCATTGTCTGGAGCATGGTGAAGGCGCAGGGTTTCAGTCATAGGGATTAAGTAGCGAGTGAGCGACGGACGGGAAGGCGCAAAAGCGACGTTTCCGATAGGAAACACGCGCGGGCGGGAGGGTCAACCACAGCGTAAGTAGTTTTCTCGCGGGATTTTGCGCACAAACCCCGCCAACACAGCACATTTTCCGATATTCCCCTCTCGCGCATGACGGGCTTCTTTCTTATAAAGTCTCAAAGCATGCAGGGAGTTGCCGCAATGACCGGAGAGTTGTCGCCGATCGACAAGGCCAAATTTGTCGCCGCCAAACGCGCCACCGACTATGTCGAAGATGGCATGCGTGTGGGGTTGGGCACCGGCTCGACCGCCGCGTGGCTGGTGCGCTGCCTGGGCGAAATGGTGCGCGACCAAGGTCTGCGGATCAAAGGTGTGCCGACGTCTACTCGCACCGCCGAACTGGCCCGTGAAGTGGGTATAGAAGTCATCAGCCTTGATGAAGCCAAGTGGCTCGACGTGACAATTGACGGCGCGGACGAATTCGACGCCGACCTGAACCTGATCAAAGGCGGCGGCGGCGCTCTCTTGCAAGAGAAGATCGTGGCGACCGCATCGGATCAAATGGTTGTGATTGCCGATGTGGGCAAAGAAGTTGAAACCTTGGGTGCTTTCCCGCTGCCGGTTGAGGTGGTGCCCTTTGGCTGGCAGACCACACAGGCGTTGATTGAAGAAACCCTTGTGAGCATGGATGTTCTGGGCCGCAACAGCACGTTGCGCATGAACGGAGACGCGCCCTTTATCACCGATGAAGGCAACCATATCCTTGATCTTCACCTCAACCGCATTGGCGACGCGCGTCAACTCGCACTTGTGATCAACCAGATGCCGGGTGTGGTTGAAAACGGGCTGTTCATCGATATTTGTGATGCGGTGGTTGTGGGCTATGGCGATGGCCGTGTGGAAGTGCGCGACATCAACGCTGGCACAATCGAAGAGGCGATGCTCGACTTCGCAGAAACAGACAATCTGTTCACCGATCTGGTGGACTAACAAGAAGGCACATCATGTCCTTTGATTATGATCTCTTTGTCATCGGCGGTGGCTCCGGTGGTGTACGGGCTGCGCGCGTTGCGGCAGCCGAAGGTGTAAAAGTCGCACTGGCCGAAGAAGACCGCTATGGCGGCACCTGTGTGATCCGGGGCTGTGTGCCCAAGAAGTTGATGGTCTTTGCCTCTGAGTATGCGGGCATGGTCGATGATGCACAGGCGTATGGCTGGGACATCAAACCGGGGGCATTTGACTGGGATGCGTTCAAAGGTAAGCTACATGCTGAGCTGGACCGGCTCGAAGGCATCTATCGCAACTTGCTGAAGAACAGCGGTGTGGAGAGCTTTGATCTGCGCGCCAAGATGGTGGATGCGCATACGGTTGAGCTGGCCGATGGCACGCAGAAGACCGCCAAGCACATTCTTTTGGCGATGGGCGGCCGTCCGGTCTGGCCGGATCTGCCCGGTGCAGAACTGGGCATCAGCTCCAACGAAATCTTCCACCTTGAGAAACTGCCAGAGAGCATGTTGATCGTCGGTGGTGGCTATATCGCGTCTGAATTTGCCGGCATCATGAACGGCCTTGGTGTGAAAACCACACAGTTCTATCGCGGAGAGCAGATCCTGCGCGGCTTTGACAATGAAGCCCGCACATTGATCAGCGAAGAAATGATCACGCGTGGCGTAGATGTGCAACTCAACACCAATGCGGTTGCCCTTGCCAAAGACGGTGACAAAATTCGTGTGACCGATTCAAACGGCAAGGAAAGCCTGTTTGATCAGGTGATGTTCGCTACGGGCCGTGCGCCCAACACGGATGACATGGGTCTCGAAGAGATCGGCGTGAAGCGCGGCAGTAAAGGTGAAGTGGTTGTCGATGACTACAGCCAGACTGGCGTGCCGTCCGTGTATGCCGTGGGGGATGTCACGGACCGTGTGAACCTCACCCCTGTGGCGATCCGCGAAGGCATGGCTTTTGTAGAAACCGTGTTCAAAGGCAACCCAACGCCGGTGGATCACGAGCTGATCCCTACCGCGATCTTCACACAGCCGGAAATGGGCACCGTGGGGCTGTCCGAAGAAGAAGCTGCAGAGCAGGAGCCGGTTGAGATCTATTCCACCAGCTTCAAACCCATGCAGCAATCTTTTGCAGGTCGGGCGGAACGTGTTCTGATGAAGCTGATTGTCAGCAAGGCCACTCGCAAGGTGCTTGGCTGTCACATCGTGGCACCGGGCGCGGGCGAGATGATCCAGCTGGCGGGTATTGCCGTAAAAATGGGCGCCACCAAAGAAGACTTCGACCGAACAGTGGCGGTGCACCCGACCATGTCCGAAGAACTGGTCACTATGAAAGCTCCCGTGCGCAGCCTATAGGCTGTCCATGGGTTGATTTTTTTGGCGCAACCCTCAGGTTTAGGGGAGCGCCAAATACGATTTAGAAAGGGAAGATCCCGAATGGCAGGAAACAGCGGCGGCCCCTGGGGAGGGGGCGGCAACAACCAAGGCGGAGGCAACCAAGGTGGTGGCAACCGCGGTAACAACAACGGTGGCGGCCGACGTCCCCCTGAGGGCGACGGCCCGCAGATTCCCGACATTGATGACCTGATGAAAAAAGGTCAGGACCAGTTGAAGGTCCTGATGGGCGGTCGCGGTGGTCAAGGCGGTGGCGGTCAAAACGGCAGCGGCCAAGGCGGCGCAGGTGGTCCGGGTCTGAACAAAGGAACCGTGGCGATTGGCGCATTGGTTGCGGCTGGTCTATGGGCTTTCTCAAGCTTCTATTCCGTCAAACCGGAAGAGAAATCCGTTGAACTGTTCCTGGGCGAATATTACGCCACCGGTGAACCTGGTCTGAACTTTGCCCCTTGGCCATTTGTCACCGCAGAGGTTCTGCCGGTAACCAACGAACAGACCGAGGAAATTCCCGGTCGTGGCACCGATGGTTTGATGCTGACCGGTGATGAGAACATCGTCGACATCGATTATCAGGTGGTGTGGAACATTTCCGATCCGGCGCAGTTCTTGTTCAACCTGCGCGACCCGCGCGAGACCATTCGTGCGGTGTCTGAATCTGCGATGCGTGAAATCATTGCGCAGTCCGAGCTTGCACCGATCCTCAACCGGGACCGTGGTGTGATCACCGACCGTCTGCAAGAATCTATCCAGATAACGCTGGACACCTATAACTCTGGTGTGAACATCGTCCGGGTGAACTTTGACGGTGCCGATCCCCCCGAGGAAGTGAAAGATGCGTTCCGCGAAGTTCAATCGGCCTCGCAAGAACGCGACCGTTTGGAGAAACAAGCGGATGCCTATTCCAACCGTGTGACCGCGGGAGCCCGTGGTGAAGCGGCGCAGATCCTCGAAGAGGCAGAAGCCTACCGCGCGCAGGTTGTGAACGAAGCTGAAGGTGAAGCCAGTCGTTTCTCGGCGGTTTTGACCGAGTATCAAAAGGCTCCGGAAGTGACACGCAAGCGTCTGTATCTTGAGACCATGGAAGAGGTTCTTGGTGACATCGACAAGGTGATCATTGACGAACAATCCGGGGGCTCTGGTGTGGTGCCGTATCTGCCACTGAACGAGCTGCGTAAGGGGAGCAACTGATATGAAAAAGACAACGTATCTTTTGCCGATCTTGGTGATCGCGATTGCGGGTCTTCTGTCTTCGATCTTTATCGTGGACGAACGTGAGAAGGCTTTGGTGCTTCAGTTTGGCCGGGTTGTGTCGGTGAAGGAAGACCCTGGTCTGGCGTTTAAGATCCCGCTTATTCAAGAAGTGGTCACATATGATGACCGTATTCTGAGCCGCGAAGTGGGCCCGCTTGAGGTCACCCCGTTGGACGACCGTCGTTTGGTTGTGGACGCCTTTGCCCGCTACCGGATCTCCGACGTGAATCAGTTCCGTCAGGCGGTTGGTGCTGGTGGTGTTGAATTGGCGGAACGCCGGTTGGACAACATCTTGCGGGCGCAAACCCGTGAAGTTCTGGGTTCGGTTCGATCTGATCAGGTGCTCTCCACAGAGCGTGAAAGCCTGATGAACCGTATCCGCGACAACGCCATCACGGAAGCGCGTGCGCTGGGTCTTGAGGTGATCGACGTGCGTTTGAAGCGCACCGACCTGCCACAAGCCAACCTGGAAGCGACCTTCTCCCGTATGCGTGCTGAACGTGAACGGGAAGCGGCGGACGAGATTGCCCGCGGTGAGGAAGCCGCGCAGCGTAAACGTGCGCAAGCCGATCGTACCGTGGTGGAACTTGTGTCTGACGCCAAACGTCAGTCTGAGATCTCACGCGGTGAAGCGGACGCCGAACGCAACGCGATCTTTGCGGATGCTTTTGGTGCAGACCCGGAGTTCTTTGAATTCTACCGTTCGCTCAATGCGTACCGTGCGTCGTTGACCGGTGGCACCTCTTCGATGGTGCTGTCCCCGAACAGCGAGTTCTTCAACTACTTCGGCGACTCGCAGGGGCGCTGATGGTTGAAACCGCACTTCTGGCCCTTGGGCTGGTCTTGGTTTTGGAGGGGCTGGTGTACGCACTGGCCCCTTCTATCGTTGAGGAGCTGCTGGAAATGCTGCGCAGCTTCAGCGAAGGTCAGCGACGTACTATGGGGCTGATGGCCGTGGCGCTGGGCGTGTTGGTGGTCTGGATCGCCAAAGCGCTGGGCGCTTAAGGCTGGCAAACAAAAACGCCGCGAGAGGATCTCGCGGCGTTTTGTATTTTTTGAGTGCTGCGTCAGTTAAGTCCGCTCAATCGCAATGGCTGTGCCTTCGCCGCCGCCAATACAAATCGCAGCCACACCGCGCTTCAAACCCCGTTTTTCCAGCGCATTTAGCAACGTCACCATGATGCGGGCACCAGAGGCACCAATTGGGTGACCCAATGCGCAGGCGCCGCCGTTCACATTTACTATGTCACGGCTCAGGCCCATTTCATGCATGAAGGCCATCGGCACCACGGCAAAGGCTTCGTTGACCTCCCAGAGGTCCACGTCTTCTTTTTTCCAGCCGATTTTTGCGAGCAGCTTCTGCGCTGCGGGGACCGGTGCTGTGGTGAACAAACCGGGCGCCTGCGCATGGCTGGCATGGCCCACAATCTCTGCGCGCACTTTCAGCCCCT
Organism: Shimia sp.; assembly: GCF_049116215.1. Taxonomy (GTDB): domain Bacteria; phylum Pseudomonadota; class Alphaproteobacteria; order Rhodobacterales; family Rhodobacteraceae; genus Shimia. The sequence goes on from NZ_JAGDZB010000006.1 coordinate 249,524, forward strand.
GCGCTTCGGCGGCTTCGGCCGAAGCCACAACAAGCGCGGCTGCGCCGTCTGAAATCGAAGAACTGTTGGCTGCTGTGACGGTTCCGTCTTTGCGGAAGGCCGGTTTCAGCTGCGGGATCTTCTCCGGACGGGCATTGCCGGGTTGCTCATCTGCGGCAATCTCCAGCTCACCCTTGCGAGTCTTCAACGTCACAGTTGCGATCTCGCCCTCAAATGCACCGGATTTTTGCGCTTCCAGTGCATTTGCCAGAGATTTCAGCGCATATTCGTCTTGGGCTTCACGGGTGAATTGGAAACTCTCAGCACAGTCTTCCGCAAAGGTGCCCATCAGGCGGCCTTTGTCATAGGCATCTTCCAGACCATCCAGGAACATGTGATCCACCACCTGCTGATGTCCAATCCGCGCCCCGCCGCGCATCTTTGGCAAAACGTAGGGCGCGTTGGTCATGCTCTCCATACCACCCGCAATCATCACGTCCCGATCGCCAAGCGCGACGCTGTCAAACGCCATCATCGCCGCTTTCATGCCCGAGCCGCACATCTTGTTAAGAGTTGTGGCCGGCACGTCTTCACCCAGACCACCTTTGAAGCCGGCTTGCCGCGCTGGTGCTTGGCCCTGACCGGCCGGCAGGACGCAGCCCATCAGCACCTCATCGGCGGTGGTAGCGCCCGCGTCCGCAAGGGCTGCGCGAATCGCCGTGCCGCCAAGCTCGGCAGCTTCAACACCGTCAAACGCGCCCTGGAAACCGCCCATCGGCGTTCTGGACGCCCCTGCAATCACTACTTTTTTCATGGTTTTTGCTCCTCCGCAGTCCCGTCACAATCAATTGCCCTTGGCCTTGCCTGAAAATCTTTGCAAGGATGTTACAGAGTTCTTTGCGCCAATTGAGGCAGGCGTGCAATTCCGTAGATCCACGGGGCGCGCTCATACATTGGTAACCATTGCGGCCTAGACTGTGCCAAGGACGAAAGGTGAAGGAGACGTCATATGAATCTGTCGAGTAAGGCAGAGGGTGATGCCCTGGTGGTATCTGTACACGAAACACGGATTGATGCATCCGTGGCCATTCAGTTTAAAGATCGCATGCGCGAAGAAACCGACACGGCAGACGGTCGCGTTGTCCTAAACCTGACCGAGGTGGATTTTATCGATTCCAGTGGCTTGGGGGCCATTGTGGCCGCCATGAAGCAACTGGGCGGCAAAAACCCATTGGAGTTGGCCGGGCTTAACGAAAATGTCGATAAAGTTTTCCGATTGACGCGTATGGACACTGTGTTCCGTATTCATAATTCTCTAGATGACGCATTTGTCGTCTGACCTTTTGATCTGATGTTAGGGACAAACCCCAGATTGATTAAACCAAAGGCTGATATCCACATTGAGCTCAAGGGCACACCAACTGAGGTGCGCAATGCGCTTGAGACTCTGCGTCATAAGCTGACCGCACAAGAGTTTGCTGCCTGCAACGCAGGTGTGCTTGAAATTGTGTTGGCTGAGGTGCTCAATAATGTGGTGGAACATGCGCTGGCCGGGCGAATTGACGGCCAGATTGTGATCGCCTGCAACTATGTTGATCGATGCTGGTTTGTCGAAGTGCATGACAATGGTGCGGAAATGCCAGGCAACCAATTGCCTGACGGTGTGATGCCTGATCTGGATCGCGACCTATTGGACATGCCCGAAGGCGGCTTTGGCTGGGGGCTGGTGCGCTCTCTGGCGCAGGATATTGGCTATCAGCGGCACTCTTCCGGGCACAACGCACTCAGCTTTCGCGTCCCCGATTAAACTGCAAACCTGAGCCTGACGTGCTCCAACGGTTGCATCACACGTAACTCCCGATAAACTTCACAAGTGAATTAGGGAGACGTCATGAGAGATTTTCATTTTCCGGGCCGGTCACCAGTGATGGCGACCAATGGCATGTGCGCCACCTCCACGCCTTTGGCGGCGCAGGTGGCCGTGGACATTCTACGCCAAGGCGGCAACGCGATGGATGCGGCGATCGCCGGCTCAGTCCTGCTAGGCATTTGTGAACCTGCGTCCACCGGCATTGGCGGCGATTGTTTTACGCTGGTGTCTCCTGCGGGCAGCGACGAGGTTTTTGCCTTCAACGGCTCCGGCCGTGCGCCTGCAGAGGCGGATGCTGCTGAGTTGCGCGCACGTGGCCTGGATGCTGTGCCGCTTTTTGGTGTCGAGGCCGTGACCGTCCCCGGCGCGATCGACGGCTTCTGCGCCCTGTCAGAGCAGTACGGCAAACTGGGCATCGCGGACAGTCTTGCGCCCGTTATCCACTATGCCGAAAACGGAATCCCTGTGGGCCCGCGCTCTGCCTTTGATTGGCATCAGACCCAAAGCAACCTGCAAAGCCACGGGCGGCGGCACTATTTGCGTGATGGCAAGCCGCTGAACAAAGGCGACATCTTCCGCGCGCCGGGCCAAGCCGAAGTGCTGCGCCGTGTGGCGGCGCAAGGCCGCGATGCGTTTTACACCGGCGAAATCGCCGAAGACATGGTCAACACCCTGCGCGCTATGGGCGGCGCGCATACGATGGAAGACTTCGCCACCACGGCGGGCAATGATGCCACGCCGATTGGTGGGATGTATAAAGGTGCCGAGCTGTTGGAGCATCCGCCAAACGGGCAGGGCGCAACGGCCATTTTGCTGCTCAATATCCTCAAGCACTTCGACGTCGCCTCGATGGATCCCTTTGGTGTTGAGCGCACGCATATCGAGGCTGAGGCCGCTAAACTGGCGTATGACGCGCGCGATCGTTTGATTGCCGATCCAGACCACACCACCCGCACAGCTCATATGTTGTCTCAGGCTACCGCGGACAAACTGGCCGCCCTGATCGATCCCAAACGCGCCATGGCCGCGCCCGCACCGCTGACCGAGGCGGTGCACAAGGATACTGTGTATCTGTCGGTGGTCGACAAAGACGGCATGGCGGTGTCGATGATCTATTCGATCTTCCACGCCTTTGGCTCCGGCATCGCGTCGGATAAATTTGGCATCCTGATGCAGAATCGTGGCGGCGGCTTCACACTACAAGAGGGGCATCCCAATGAATTGAAAGGTGGCAAGCGCCCGATGCACACCATTATCCCTGGCATGATCCGGCGCGACGGCCGTGTAGAAATGCCCTTTGGCGTGATGGGCGGGCATTATCAACCCAACGGCCACGCGCGGGTGCTGTCCAACATGGAAGACTTTGGCATGGACCCGCAAACTGCGTTGGATTCACCGCGCTCCTTTGTCGAGGATGGTGAATTGAAGCTGGAGCGCGGTTACAGTGATACTGTCAAACAAGAGTTGGCGGACATGGGCCATAAGATTGTGGTGCCGGACATGCCCATCGGTGGGGCTCAGGCGATCCGCATTCACAAAAGTGGCGTGCTTGAGGGCGCCTCTGATCCACGCAAAGACGGCGCAGCCATAGGATATTAAGTGATGACCATCACACCAATCAAAGAGCTGGTAGATGCGGCGAAGGCAGAAATCACCAGCCTGAGCCAAGAAGAGGCCGAAGCGAAGGTTGCAGCTGGTAACGCGTTGTTTGTTGACCTCCGCGATCCGCGTGAATTGGAGCGCGAGGGTCGAATCGCCGGCGCGTTCCATGCGCCACGCGGGATGTTGGAGTTCTGGATTGCGCCAGACAGCCCCTATCACAAAGAGGCTCTGTCCACGGACAAGACCCTGGTCCTGTTCTGCGCAAGCGCATGGCGCTCTGCGCTGTCAGTTAAAGCGCTACAGGATATGGGCGTTGAAAACATCGCAGAGATGGAGGGCGGCTTTTCGGCTTGGAAAAAGCGTGGCGCGCCGATTGTGACAGAGTAAACATCAAAAAACGCCGGACCCTTGCCGCCCGGCGTTTCCCATCCCTTCTGGATGTGCGCTTAGTTCAGCGCGTAATGCAGTGGATAGGCCCCATCTTCAAAAGGCCCAAACATATCGTCCAAATCAGGGTGGCTCACCGGTTCGCCGGAGTAATCGGCGATCAAGTTTTGCTCAGACACATAGGCCACATAGTAGCTCTGATCATTTTCCGCCAACAGATGGTAGAATGGCTGATCCTTTAAAGGACGGCTGTCCTCTGGAATTGCCTCATACCATTCTTCGGTATTGGAAAACTCGGGGTCCACGTCAAAAACCACACCCCGAAACGGATGTTTGCGATGACGGACAACTTGACCGAGATAATATTTTGCGCGTGTTCTAAGCATGTATTGCAGCCCCTACATCCCAAAGATAGACGCTGCAAGGGGGCTTTGTCCAACTTTAGCCGAATTTTAGCGGGAAACAGTCTGTGAACTTAATCTTAACAGTTCTCGAAATTGTCGCGCCGGTCTTCCTGGTGGCCGGTGTCGGATTTGCCTGGGTGAAGGCGGGATTTGAGTATCGTATTCAGTTTGTCACACGCCTTGCAATGACGCTTGCAGTGCCCTGTCTGATATTCACCGCGTTGATGAAAACCGAAGCTGATCTTGCGGACTTGGCCAAGCTGACCCTGGCTGGGACCACCGCCTATGTTGTGGTTGGCGCTGTTGGCTGGGCACTTCTTAAGGCTACCGGCCTGAACCTGCGCACCTATTTGGCGCCGATCATCTTTGGCAATACTGGCAACCTTGGCATCCCGTTGGCGCTGTTTGCCTTTGGCCAACCTGGGCTGGAGGCCGCCGTGGTTATGTTGGCTGTTTCTGCGATCTTGTCCTTCACCTGGGGCATCTGGATTGTCGCGGGGGAGGGTGCCTTTGGCAAAATGGTCAAAGAGCCAATGATCTGGGCCACTCTGTTGGGCGCGCTGTTCTTGATGATGGATTGGCAAACGCCGGGGTTTCTCACCAACACGCTGGATTTGATTGGTCAGATGGCGATCCCGATGATGTTGCTCACCCTTGGCGTTGCCGTGGCGCGGCTCACGCCGGGGCGGGTTGTGACCGCGATTTGGCTCTCGGTGGTGAAACTGCTGATCTGTGCCGCTATCAGCTGGGGCATTGGGCTGGCTTTTGGCCTCACGGGTACTCTCTTTGGCGTGTTGGTGTTGCAAATGGCGATGCCTGTGGCCGTGACCGCCTATCTGTTGGCGGAGAAGTACGAGGCGGACAGCAACGCGGTCGCCGGTTATGTGGTGGTGTCCACGCTGGTTTCTGTGATCGGCTTGCCGATTCTACTGGCATTGCTGCTTTAATTCCGGCTTTGTGATTTACCCTCTGTGGAAAAATCCGCTAAAGTAACAAAAAACAAAGAACGAGCGAGAGGCAAATGAGCAGAGTTCTCTTCGCGCTGATGGTTGTGCTTGTTGTTGCGTCCTGCGGCAAGAAGGACACCAGTGCGCCCCGTAACCTGGATAACGCCTGTGCGATCCTGAAAGAAAAACCGCATTTCCGCCGGGCGTTTGTTTCGACCAAACGCAAGTGGGGGGTGCCGGTGTCGGTGCAGATGGCTGTACTCTATCAGGAAAGCAAATTCATCGGCGATGCGCGCACCCCGCATAAATATGCCTTGGGCATCCTGCCAATGGGCCGTCAGAGTAGCGCCTATGGCTACGCGCAGGCGCTGGATGGCACCTGGGATCAGTACCGCCGCGAGACCCGCAACCGCAGCGCCAAGCGCGACAACATCAAAGACGCGACTGATTTCATGGGCTGGTACTTCAACGAATCCCGCGACCGGAATGGTGTCTCTTTGAGCGACGCGCGGGCGCAGTACCTCAACTATCACGAGGGCCACACCGGCTATGCGCGCGGCAACTATCGCAACAAAGCCTGGCTGGTGAAAGTCGCAGATGATGTGGCGAGTCGTGCCGCGACATATCAATCACAACTCAAAAGCTGCTCACGTTTGCGCTAAAAAGCTCACCACGCTGTGAATGGATTGTGAGGCGCTCCCGGTGGGGGCGTCTTTTCTGTCAGCCGTATTTGGTCAAAGCTTCCACTTCAAGGGCCAGTTTGAGCTGTAGTTCGCTCAATACCTTCATCTGTGCTTTGCGCTCAGCCGTATCTGTCAGCGTCTTGAGCTTTGCCATTTCCTCGGAAATCTGTTGTTTCAACACCACGGCTTGAGGCTTGGCCTGATGCTCTTTCATCAAATGGGACAACACGGCATCCTTGGGCTGATGCAGATGTTTCAGAGGTTTGCCAGCGCCGGGCAAATCTTTAAATTCGTCATTGCGATCAGCCTGTTGCAGGGCCATTTCAATTGCCGGGTTGAGTGGGTGGGTCATCAAAAACTCCTGCGTTTCAAAGCTCCCGCCTTATGTAGTCAGTCCAAGTCGCCAGCACATCGGGGTGTGGCAATTTGCCTGTTTGGGAGGAGCCAAAATTCACCGCTTGACAATTCCGACTAAAATAATCAGAAATAACTCCAGCAGCCACCCAGCAGGGAAGCCAACACATTGATACGGACCAACGGAGAGTCCCATGACCCTGCAAATGCAAGCTCCCGAAATGGCAAACGCGCTGCCCGTCCATGACGCCAACCAACTGACTGGCGACAATGGCCTGGCCCATATTCGACTGAATGACCAGCTTTACACGCTGCGCATCACCCGCGCGGGCAAGCTGATCCTGACAAAATGAGCGGCGCTCCTCACAGAGGTGGGCAACGCGTCGGTCTGCTCGAAGATCTGGGTGACGTGGAGCGGCTGGCGGTGCGTTGGCTGCGCTCCTGGGGCCGCGATCCGGTGGGGATTGCCCATTTGGAAACCACGCTCACCGTGGGGCTGGGGCCGGATCAAGCGCGCAACATCAAAGGTGTATTTGAAGACTTGATGGAAGTTGGCCGCCAATATGGCCGCCGCGCGCTGTGTCGCCACGGCTGTCACTGCCGCTGTCTTGGCGCAGATGAAGCTGTGTTTGCTCATTTGATCGAAGCCGGGGCAAGCGGGGACCAAGAAGATGCGGCGCTTCTTGCTTCCCTTGTTGTGCGTCCGGACAAGGCGATGTGCTTTGCTGGCTTGGCGGCGGAGTTCGGCATGGCCCTGCATAAAGTGGCCCGTGCGGCACCTGCACGACCGCAGATCTCGACACCGGTTTCGGCCACAGTGCATTAATCACTGTGGCCAGACCGTGGCTGTCCATTCACTTATTTCACAGAGTGCTCACAAGCATGTTAGGCGGCGCGACGCGCATGTGGTTGCTATCTCTGTGCGAAATGCCCACACTTCTCCTCATACGCCGGGAGCAACTCGGCCGGTTTCAAGTACACCAAAGGAGAACCCAAAGTGTTTTCTGACACCCTTACGTACCCCGCCCCCCAACAGCGCAATTTGCGCCTTGCCGGGCTCGCGTTTCTGTCCATGCTGTTTGTCGTGGCTCAGACGCTGATTGCCCAGGCACGCCCTGACAGTTTTGCCGATCTGGCGGATAAAATCAGCCCGTCCGTGGTGAACATCACCACATCCACCGTTGTGGCCGGTCGCACCGGTGGTCCGCAGGGCATTGTGCCCGAAGGTTCCCCGTTTGAGGATTTTTTCCGTGAATTTCAGGACCGTCAGGGCAATGGTGACCAACCGCGCCGGACCTCCGCATTGGGGTCTGGCTTTGTGATTTCCGCCGATGGATTTGTGGTCACCAACAATCACGTGATTGAAGGTGCTGACGAAATTCTGGTCGAGTTCTTTGAAGGTGGTGAGTTGCCTGCAAAGGTGATCGGCACGGACAAAAACACCGACATCGCGCTGTTGAAAGTTGAGTCGGATGAACCGCTCGATTTTGTGGTGTTTGGCAACAGCGACACCGCGCGGGTTGGCGATTGGGTCATGGCGATGGGCAACCCGCTGGGCCAGGGCTTTTCGGTCTCTGCCGGCATCGTGTCTCAGCGTGGCCGCTCCTTGTCCGGGGCTTACGATGACTACATCCAAACCGACGCCGCCATCAACCGCGGCAACTCCGGTGGCCCGCTGTTCAACATGGATGGCGACGTTATTGGCGTGAACACCGCGATTTTGTCGCCCAATGGCGGCTCGATTGGCATCGGTTTCTCGATGGCCTCCAATGTGGTCACTAAAGTGGTCGACCAACTGAAAGAGTTTGGCGAAACCCGTCGTGGCTGGCTCGGTGTGCGCATTCAGGACGTGACCGAAGACATGGTGGATGCGGTTGACGGCTTGAAAACCGCCGCAGGTGCCATGGTCACCGATGTTCCGGAAGGTCCGGCCATGGAAGGTGGCGTTCTGTCTGGCGATGTCATTCTGAGCTTTGATGGTCAGAGCGTGAAAGATGTGCGCGGCCTGGTGCGCACCGTGGGCAACACCAATGTGGGCAAAACCGTCGATATGGTGGTGCTGCGGGATGGCAAAGAGATGACGCTTGCGATCACTCTTGGCCGCCGAGAAGAGGCAGAAGGCGCCGTGCCTGCCAGTCAGCCTGCGCCCTCTGGTGACCCAGTGGAAAAAGAGATCCTTGGGCTGACAGTCACCGAGCTCACCGACGAGATGCGCGAAGAGCTTAGCGTGTCCGAAGGCACTGATGGTCTTGTGGTGAGCAACGTGGATGAAATGTCCAAAGCGTATGAAAAAGGCCTGCGGGCAGGTGATGTGCTGACCGAAGCGGGTCAACAGAAACTGACCTCGATTGCTGATCTGGAAGATCGCATCGAAGAAGCCAAAGAGGCAGGCCGCAAATCCCTGCTGCTCCTGGTGCGCCGCGCCGGTGAGCCGCGTTTTGTGGCGCTCAACATTGACGACGAGTAAAAGGCGTCACAATTGAAATGGAGAAGGGCGCCCTATGTGGCGCCCTTTTTGCTGATATGAGGATCTTCAGAGCGTCTTAGTGGCCCTCCAGCCACTCCTGAAGGTGGGACAAGACATGCTTTCGAGCGCGGCTGCTGGCAAAGCCGGATGTGTCCCTGTCTTCGGCGATCAGATGCACAAACACATATTGCGCCTCCCGATGTGTCAGCCAGCCAACAAACCAGCCATGTTGGCCTTTCAAGCGATTTGCATGTGCATCTGTGGCCCATGCATTTCCGGTTTTGCCTTTCAAGCCGTGCCCGGCAGGTGTTGCAAACGTTTGCGTGGTGGCGATTGTCCAATCGATGGCATGTGAGGTGTAAGGCAGATCGTGTGACACCAGGCTCAGTAGGAAATCAGCCTGCTGTGTTGGCGTGATTTTGAGTGAGGTGCTGAGCCAGGCATGTGTAAGCCCATCGTCACGTCCGGGTGTGCCCGTCAGATCTCTGTTGCCGTAGTCCAACCTGTCCACATTGTGCTTAAACGCCTCGTATCCCATTTGACGGGTCAGCCACTGGGAGTACCACACAACGGAGAACTTGAGCCAAGCGCGCGGTGTGGTTGTTTGCTGCCAACTTTTGAACGGCGCGTTTTGCTCGGGCGTGTAAGCGACTGCGGGCGTGTCGGAGGACTGCAAGAGGTCCTGTTCAAAGCCGAACAATGCCAGCGGCAGTTTAAATGTGGAGGCTGGCGAAAAGGCCGTGTCGCAGAGCTCTCCCTGTTGGAAAACCGGTTCTGGGTCTCCGATTTTGTGGACCAAGGTGCAGGCAATGTCCGCCTGCGTGGAGGTTGCGCCTACCGTACTCAACACCGAGAACATCAGCGGGGTGAGCCTGTGCCACATGGATATGTCCTCTACACTCAATGTGCGTTTTGTTTATTCTTCCCGTGGCACCGCCACCAATCCCAGCCGCCGCGCGCTTTCCAGCGACAAGATGGCGCTGTCGAGGCCTTCTGCGCTTTGGTAACGGCGAATGGCAGCCCGTGTGCGCGCATCCCGCTCGGCAGTGATGCTGCCATAAAACAACCCGCGTACCTTGAGGGCGCGCTGTAAAGAGGCGGTGAACTCTTCGGTCCAGACCTCCACACAGGGCGTTTCAAACCACAGTTCACGGCGTTCCTGCACAATGCGTTGCTGTGTTTCGGTGCGGAATATGCCCGGCGCAATCACGGTGCCGTCTGCTAAAACTTCCGGCGGTTGCACCATGACCTGCTCGCTGACCGTTTCCACCACCGCTGGCGTCACATGGCGTCCCCAACAGCTGCCAGGTCGGGCGTTGGGCGGCGCGCCGGCATCTTCGGCGCGTACAATCTCGGGCTCGTTAAAAGCAGCGATATAGGGCGCGGAGGTAATTTGCTCTTCACATGCCGTCAGGCTCCCCAGCGCCAAAAGCGCCGTGGCGGCCAAAACCGATCGTGCGGCAAAATCTGCGGGCATGCTCGCGCCTCATGTGTTTTGCCCTGTCATACCGCGTTTTGCGCCGCAGAGAAACGCGTCATTTGTTTGACGGCTCTGGTGGTGTGACCAAACTGTCCAGCAGGGGGGAGAGATCCTCGATCCGCTCGGCAATCACATGGGTGACATTGTTCTCCCGCTGAATGCGCCCCGTGACCCTGAGCAGCCGCCCGGCAATCACCGCGCGGCGGAAATGTTCATAGAGGCTGCGCCAGACAATGATGTTTATCACGCCGGTCTCATCCTCCAGCGTGACAAAGATCACCCCTTTGGCGGTGCCGGGCCGCTGCCGGAGAATCACCAACCCCGCCACGGTGATCCGTGCGCCATTGGGGGGCTCGGTCAGGCGGTTGGCGGTCAAGGCCGCCGGTGGGCGCGGCCAGTCCGCAGGCCGGGGGGAGGCACGCTGCGGTGATGCTGCGGTGGATGTGACAATCTGCATGGGAACAAATATAGAACATTTGTGATTTGTCGCAAGGGGAAGGGCCGCAGGTCGTAAATGGGGGTGGAAGAGGAGCAGACCCTGACCTAACTAGGGATGCGAACAGTTTCTCAAAGGAGCCAGACATGGCCAAAATCACCTATGTCGAGCACAACGGTACCGAGCATGTTGTTGAGGTAGCCAACGGCTTGACCGTTATGGAAGGCGCACGCGACAACAATGTCCCGGGCATCGAAGCCGATTGCGGTGGCGCCTGTGCCTGCTCAACCTGCCACGTTTATGTGGATACGTCCTGGGTCGAGAAGATCCCGGCCAAAGACGACATGGAAGAAGACATGCTCGACTTTGCCTATGAGCCTGACCCCGCCACCTCGCGCCTGACCTGCCAGATCAAGGTCACCGACGCGCTGGACGGTCTGGTTGTCAAACTGCCAGAAAAGCAAATCTGATGGCGATGGCGCGGCGTCTACTGATGCAAACGCTGCGCCGGTCCGCCCGCCGCGCCACTCTGGCGGCGTGTTTGGGGCTGATGGCGGCCCCTGTGACGGCGGAGATCACGTCCGCCCGCTACACTGACGAAACCTCCCGCTATGCCCATGGGGTGCTTGGCGATGCCATTGAGTACGGCACGCTTGAACTGACCTTGAAAGATGGCAAACGTCTCGCGCTCACACTCCCCCAAGATCGCGTCTTTGAAGACATTGCACCGCGTCTGGTGGATATGGATGGGGGTGGTGCGCCCGAAGTGATTGTGGTCGAAAGCAGCCAAACCGGCGGTGCTCGCCTGGCCATCTACGACGAAACCGGCCTGCGCGCCGCGACGCCCCACATCGGCCAGCGCAACCGCTGGCTCGCGCCCATTGGGGCTGCCGATCTGGATGGCGACGGCCACATAGAAGTGGCTTATATTGACCGGCCCCATCTGGCCAAAACCCTGCGTGTCTGGCGGTTTCAGGACAATCAACTGACCCAGATGGCGTCACAGGCTGGCCTGACCAACCACCGTATCGGCGAGGACTTCATCTCCGGCGGCATCCGCGATTGCGGGGACGGCCCCGAAATGATCACGGTCAACGCCAACTGGTCTGAGGTCATGGCCACGCGCTTTGACGGCAAAACGTTATCGCCCCGCGCCCTTGGCCCTTTCGAAGGCCAGACTTCCCTTAAACGCGCGCTGGACTGCAAACCGCTTTAACATTCATTGTCCCCAAATATCCCGGGGTGAATTGGCCGCAGGCCAAGAGGGGCTGGCCCCCTAAGCCTTAGCGCACCGTGCCGTCACTGGCCGAATAAATATGCCGCGTGCCAATCGCGCCAAGGGATTGAAACAGGCTTGCGGTGTTGGACACGCCAAACTTCTTCAAGAGCTTGCCGCGATGCACCTCCACCGTGCGGTTGCTCATCTCCAGTTTGATGGCAATTTCCTTGCTGGTCAGCCCTTCGGCGAGCAATGAAAACACCTCGCGTTCGCGGCGCGTCAGCGGATGGTAGGGCCGCGTGTCGGAAATGTCGGCAAAGCTCCATACCGCGCGTTGGAGCGGGTCTTCCGGCGTAAACGTATGCCCGCGCACGCGGCACCAGAACATCTCGCCGCCGCGCCGCATCATCACGCGCTCATCCCAATAGAAATTGCCCTCGCGCAGCTCCTGAACCCCGCGATTGCGGATGTTGGTGAACTCTTCCTGCGTCGGGTAGAGGATTGCAAAGGTGCTGTCTTTGAGCGCCGCGCGCTCATAGCGGAACATCTCGGCAAAGGTGTCGTTGCAATCGCGGATCACCCGGTTCTCGGTGACCACAATGCCCACCGGCGCAAAGCTGAAGGCCAGTTCTACAAAATCGCCCGTGGCGTAGGCCTCTTCCACCGAAATGGTCATGTCATCTCCCCCAATTCAGGCGGAGAATAGGGCGCTGCACCGGATGGCGCAACGCCCGCAAAACTACGTGTCAGCGCGGGCTTAAAGTGCGCGCCAGCCGATGTCGCGGCGGAAGAATCCACCGGGCCAGTCAATGGCGTCGACCATGGCATAAGCCCGATCGCGCGCTTCCTGCAGGCTTGCGCCGCGTGCGGTTACGTTTAGTACACGGCCACCGGACGCGGTGATCTGCCCGTCTTTTTCGGTGGTGCCTGCGTGGAACACCATGTTCTTGCTGTCGGCTGCAATGGCATCCAATCCGCCAATCACAGAGCCTTTCTCATAAGACCCCGGATAGCCATTGGCCGCCATCACCACGGTGATCGCATGATCATCCGCCCAGTTCACCTGCGCCTCATGTAGACGTTCCTCGGCAGCTGCGTGCATCAGGTCCATCGCCTGCGCACCCAGACGCATCATCAGCACCTGACATTCCGGATCGCCAAAACGCACGTTGTATTCTACCAGACGCGGCTGCCCGTCCTTGATCATCAGACCGACGTAGAGCACACCCTGATATGGCGTGCCGCGCTTGGCCATCTCGTCAATGGTCGGCTGGACAATCTCATCCAGCGCTTTTTGCGCGATCTCATCGGATAGCACTGGCGCAGGCGAGTAAGCCCCCATACCGCCGGTGTTCAACCCAGTGTCGCCTTCACCCACGCGCTTGTGGTCTTGGGCGGTGCCGACTGGCAAAGCGGTCTTGCCGTCGCAGAGAATGAAGAAAGAGGCTTCTTCGCCCTCCATGAACTCTTCGACAACCACTTCAGCGCCTGCGCCACCAAATGCGCCGCCAAACATGTCGTCCACCGCATCCAGCGCGGTTTGCAGGTCCATCGCCACAATCACGCCTTTGCCAGCCGCGAGCCCATCGGCTTTCACCACAATCGGCGCGCCTTGCTCGCGGATGTAGGCCTTGGCCGCTTCCGCATCGGTGAAGTGGCCATAGCCTGCGGTGGGCGCGTTGGCCGCGTCACAAATCTCTTTGGTGAAGCTCTTGGAGGCCTCCAACCGTGCCGCCGCCTTGGACGGTCCAAACACCAGCACGCCTGCTTCGCGCAGACGATCCGCCACGCCATTGGCCAGCGGCGCTTCCGGGCCAACAATCACAAAATCAATTGCGTTGGCCGCCACAAAGGTCACAACCTCGCCGCCATCTTCAATGTCAAAGCTGGCGCATTCCGCGATTTGCGCGATGCCTGCGTTGCCCGGTGCCACAATCAGCTTGTCGCATTTCGGGTTCTGCATCACCGCCCAAGCCAGTGCGTGCTCACGTCCACCGCTACCGAGAATAAGAATGTTCATGTTGCCGCCTTCCGCTTGGCCTCCGCTTAGCGGCGTTCTAAGGTGGCTTGGCACAGGAAACAAGGGAACTGAGCAGCGCACCCATGTCTGATCTGATCGACGACCCAAGAGAGGGCGAAAACGCCCCGGAATTCAGCGTCACCGAACTCTCCGGTGCGATCAAACGCATGATCGAGGGCGAGTTTTCCCATGTGCGCATCAAAGGCGAGATTGGCCGCGTGTCATTCCCGCGCTCCGGCCACGTGTATCTGGACCTGAAAGACGACCGCTCTGTCATTGCCGGGGTGATGTGGAAAGGCGTGGCCGCACGTGTCTCCACCCGTCCCGAAGAGGGCATGGAAGTGGTCGCCACCGGGCGGCTTACCACCTTCCCAGGCCAATCCAAATATCAGTTGGTGATCGAGGATCTGAAACCGGCAGGTGTCGGCGCGTTGATGGCGATGCTGGAAAAGCGCAAAGCCATGTTGCAGGCTGAAGGTCTTTTTGCGCAGGAACGCAAGCGTCCCTTACCCTATCTGCCGGAAATCATCGGTGTGGTGACCTCGCCCAGTGGGGCGGTCATTCGCGACATCCTGCACCGCCTGCGAGATCGTTTCCCACGCAAAGTCCTGCTGTGGCCAGTTGCTGTGCAAGGCGAGCAATGTGCCAAGCAGGTGGCCAACGCCATTGACGGTTTCAACAAAATGACCCCTGGCGGCGCCATGCCCCGCCCGGATCTGATCATTGTGGCCCGTGGCGGCGGCAGCATCGAAGACCTCTGGGGTTTCAACGAGGAAGTGGTGGCCCGTGCCGCTGCGGCCTCTGACATTCCGTTGATTTCAGCCGTCGGCCACGAAACCGACACCACGCTGATCGACTTTGTTTCCGACAAACGCGCGCCAACCCCCACAGCAGCGGCAGAACTGGCGGTACCCGTACGGCTCGATATGCTGGCTTGGGTCGAAGAACAGGGCGCCCGCCTCACACGTGGGCTGGAGCAAGGCTTGCGTCAACGCGACCAACGCCTGCGCGATCTGGCCCGCGCCTTGCCGCGCGCCGACACGTTGCTGCAAACCCCGCGTCAGCGCTTGGATGCCGCAGGCGATGCCTTGCCTCGGGCGTTGCAATCTGGAGTGCAAACCCGCCGTGTGGCCTTGGCCAAGTCCAGTGGCGGACTGAGTGGTGAAACTCTCAAGCGTATGATCGAGATTCGTCGGCAAAAGCTGGGCCGTCATGCGGATCGCTTGTCCGCTGAGGGTTTGAAGCGAGACATCACCCGCCGGCGCGAGCGGTTGGAAAATGTGGTTCAGCGCCTAAAGTCCCTGGGGGAGCATCGCAACCAAACGCTGCGCAATCAGATTGCCTCGTTGGAGCGCATGCGCGGCTCGCTGGGCTATGAGGCCACGTTAGAACGAGGCTATGCGGTTGTGCGCGGCGATGGGGCTGTTGTGAAAACCGTGGAGGCAGCGGCGCAGGCACATGCGATAGAAATTCAATTTGCCGATGGCCGTCTAACCGTGGGGCAGGGGGAAAGCACCGCTGCGGCCTCACCCGCCCCAGCCAAACCGAAACCTGCCACAAAGCCGAAATCCAAGAAGGCTCCGCCGCCTGAACAGGGCAACCTTTTCTGAGCATGTTGTGAGCGCGGTCTAACGTAAAAGGCTACACCCCAACGTCGGGCCCAAGGCACAGCATTTCCTCGCTGGTGTCCTCAACTTCGTAGAGCAGTCGCCCGTCCGGCTCGTTCTCAAACTTGGCGCGTAGGCCGCGGGAGTCCGCATAGAAACTCCAGCACTGAGGCCCGGGGTTGTCCTCATAGACAAAACAGATCTGCCCGGCCTCCTCGTACCAGTGGCCATCTTTGCACTGGCCGCTGCCATCCAGAAACGCCCACCGCACCCGCCGGTCCGACAGGTACTCTTCCACGCCGTAGCGCCGCCCATCCGCCTCGTAAAACAACGTCTTGCCAGATACATAGGCTTCAAACTCGGCTGCCGACATGGCGTCTTCTGCCGCCGCTGCGCTGCTTAACAGCGCCAAAACAATGCTCATATACTTCATGGCGCCATGCTGCCTGAGGCGCGGGCGTCAATCCAGTCTCATTGCTGTGATGCGCGCAGTTTTGCCACCTTCAGCTTTTCAACGCGCGGGTCCATCACCCGCCGCCATTGCCGTGGCCAGAGCGCGAGGATCGCCATCAGTGGCAAAGACTGCGGCAGGGTGGGCATGGTCGCCTTGTTCAGTTGCAAGGAGGGGTAGTCCCGCGTGGGCACCATATGGTGGTCCGAATGACGCGGCGCATTGAGCATCAGCGCGGAGGTATAGAGCTGCGGCGCATTCCAGCTGTGCTCCGGTCCCACCGGCTCCGGCTTGCCGTTTTCGCGCATCCGCCGGTGCAGCCCGTAGTGCTGAACATAGTCCGAAAGCAAAAGCTGCATACTGCCGTAACTCGCCAGCGCTACGTAAGCCAGCACACCATTCACCCCGGCAAGACGGGCGGCCAACGCGATGCATAACGCTGCGCCGCCCACATAGAGCACATAGGGATGCAGCAGCGACTTGCGGGCACCAGCGCGCTGGCGCATCGCATTTTCCGCCTGCCATCCAGCTTTAAACGACCCGATCCAGGCCCGCGGCCAGAATTGATAGAAATTCTCCCCGTCTCTCGGGCTGTTTGGATCTTTGTCCGTGGCCACCCAAATATGATGCACCTTGGGATGCGCCGAGCTGTGATGTCCAAACAGCAGGGAGATATAGACCCACTTGCCCAGCCTGCGCGGAAACCGTGCTGCCTTGTGGATCAGCTCATGCGCATTGGCATTGCTCACTTGCCCAAAGAACAGTCCAAACGCCATAAAACAGCAGATTTTGGCACCAAGGCTGATCCCCGTGGTGCCAGCCAACGCCAGCACGGCAAGTATAATCAGCGGAAAGTGCACCACGCCAAGCACCAGCGACAGCCGCATTCCGCTGGGAAACTCGCCATCCTGACCGGTTTTGGCCGCTGCGCCCTGTACCAGCCGGTCCATCACATGAATAAGGCCGCCCATGTAGATCAACGCCGCCACCGCCCAAAGACCACCCAACAGCCCGCCAAGCGCCAAAAGCACCACGGGAATCGTTGTTGCGATCCAGAACCAAACCATGTGATTTCCCTTTCAAAGAGCCTCTGCTCCTTGTAGTTGGGTAAAATTACTCCTTCCTTTCTAGCCTGCAAAGCCACGACGTGGAGTTATTTTGACAGGTTTGTACTTTTCTTGAGGAAACCCGTGCCAACCCCATTGACTCGGCCCCAACCATCATTAAAAGGCGGGCTTCAAGAGATTTACACGGGGTATCTGTGCCCCGACGCAGGAGAAGTACAATGGCGAAGCCGACGACCATCAAGATCCGTCTGAACTCGACCGCGGGCACGGGCCATTTCTACGTGACCAAGAAAAACGCACGCACGATGACCGAAAAAATGGTCGTCCGTAAATACGACCCGGTGGTGCGCAAGCATGTCGAGTACAAAGAAGGCAAGATCAAGTAAGATCGCTTTCTGAGACACATGCAAAAGCCGCGCCACACCAAGGCGCGGCTTTTTGCCTTTAAAGAAACCCGCGCCTGAAAAACAAAAAACGTTTCTTCAGGAGGGTTTCCCCAATGCCCCACCCATTCTTTATCCGCCCCGCCAGCCTTGACGACCGCCAGGCCGTTTCTGAGTTGTTTGCCCAATCCTATCCGGACTTGCTGCCTCAGGACTACGAGGAAGCCGTACTAACGGATGCGCTGCCGCTGATTACCAAAGCACGGAGCTCGCTTTTGGCCTGTGGCACCTATTTTGTGGCCGAGTGTGCGGAGACCGACGCCATTGTCGGGGCGGGGGGGTGGACCGATCTCAGCCCGTCGCGCGGAGTAAGTGGCACAGACTTGGGGCATGTACGTCATGTGGCGACACGCCCAGACTGGCTGCGTCGTGGCGTAGCACGGTCGTTGATTGACGTCTCGCTGGCCTCTGCCGAGGCACATGGGATGCGCCAGATGAGCTGTTTGAGCACATACACCGCACGGCGGTTCTATGAAGCTATGGGCTTCGAAGAAACCACCGAGGTGGAGCTTACGTTGGCCCCTGGCGTGCACTTTCCAGCGATCCAAATGCGGCGCAGTCTTTGCGCCCCTGAATTTGCTTGAAAAAAAGGCCGGTCACAATGACCGGCCTTTTCTATTGCTATGCTGTGCGGATCACTCGCGGTTGCCGAGGAACTGCAGCAGGAACATGAACAGGTTGATGAAGTCCAGATACAGGGTCAGCGCGCCCATGATCGCGGATTTCGCCAGCCATTCGCTGTCACCCATATGGGCGTGCTGGATGTAGTCGTTTTTGATTTTCTGCGTGTCATACGCGGTCAGCGCAGCAAAGATCAGAACACCAATGGCAGAGATTGCAAACGCCATCGCAGAAGACTGCAGGAAGATGTTCACAATCGACGCCACGATCAGGCCAATCAGACCCATCATCAGGAAGGTGCCCAGACCGGAAAGGTTCTTCTTGGTGGTGTAGCCGTAGAGCGACAGACCCGCGAAGGCGATCGATGTGATCAGGAAGGTCTGGATGATCGACTCACCGGTGAACACCAGGAAGATCGAGCTGATCGATGCGCCCATCAGAGCTGCAAACGTGTAGAAGAACAGCTGCGCGCCAGCGGCGGACAGGCGGTTGATCGCCATGCCAAAGCCAAACACCATCGCCAGAGGGGCAAACATGACGACCCACTTCAGCGGGGAGGCATAAAGCGCATTGCCCAAAGACGTCAGCATTTTGGCACCGGTCGCAGGATCGGTCGCAACGGCCAGTCCGGACAGCGCCCATGCAGCGGCAAAGGTGATCAACATGCCGACGGACATGTTGCCATACACTTTGTTCATGTGGGCGCGCAGACCCGCGTCAATATGAGCCGCGCTCGCCGTCGCCGTGCCGCGGATCGTGTCAAATTCAGCCATCAAAGCCTCCGAGTTAACTTTATTGCCCCCAGAACCTGACGTTCAGAGGGTTTCATCAGAGAATATCGGTGACGGGAGACGTGAATTCAAGGATTTCCGCCGGTAAAGCCGGCGAAAATCCGCATCATTGTTAATGTTTGTCTCAGCCGCGCCAATGGGCAGGCACATCCCAGGCGGAGCGGCTCAATTCGCAGTCCACATCGGCTTGGGTCAGGCCCATGTCGTGCAGGGCGGCGGCGTCCAGCCGGGCCAACTGGCGGCGCTGGCGCAGGACGGCAAAGGCTTGCGTCAGGCGGGACAGGGAAAACTTGGAACCACGGGAGCTCGCGGATGAAGTGGTGATGAAGGCCATGGGTCGTTCCTTTCCTGATTTTCGATTGGTTTTGGTCTGTACATCAAATTACTTGATGTATATCGGCGGATACGTGTATTTAGAAAGCGAATGTTTGTGACGGACTTCATCACGTTTCATGATGTATGTTCAAAAACAGTGATCTATAGGGAGACAGCCATGCGCAATCTTGATGTAACCACGCTCCGCAGTTTTGTTGCCGTTGCCGATATGGGCGGCGTGACCAAGGCAGCGGGGTTCTTGCATCTCACCCAATCGGCGGTCTCCATGCAGCTCAAACGTCTGGAAGAGCTGATTGGTGTAGCGCTTTTGGACCGTTCTGGCCGCGGCATTGCCCTCACTCCGGCGGGGGAGCAAATGTTGGGTTATGCCCGTCGCATGGTTACGCTCAACGATGAAATCATGCGCCGATTGAGCCACGATGAGTTTGAAGGCGCGGTCACGCTAGGGGTGCCTCATGACATTGTCTACCCAACCATCCCGCGCGTCATGCAGCAGTTCGCAGCGGCCTTTCCGCGCGTGAAGGTCAACCTATGTTCATCCTATACGCTTGAGCTGAAGCAGCTGTTTGACAAGGGCGAGATTGACCTGATCCTGACCACGGAAACCAACACACCGGATGGGGCCGAGGGCTTGTGTACCTTGCCTCTGGTCTGGATAGGCGCACCGGGCGGGGCCAGCTGGCGTCGCCGACCGTTCCCCTTTGCCTCCGCGCGTCAGTGTCTGTTCCGGCAGCGGGCGATTGCGGCGCTGGACCGGGTGGGCATCGAATGGGATTCTGCGCTGGAAACAGAATCGGATCGCACGGTGGAGGCAACCATTGCCGCAGACCTTGGGGTGGGGGAGATGTTGCTTGGCACTGAGCCCCGCCATCTGGAGGTCATCGATCACGGTGGCGCGCTGCCCGACTTGGGCGAACAGCACATCAATATGTATGGTGCGGAGCAGGCCAAGGGCGATGTGATCGCCCATTTGGCCGAGTTGATCCGCAAGAGCTTTTTGTCCATGCACGCACCGGCCGAAATCCCGCCGCGGCTTGGTGTGGTGGGCTAACTTCTAGTCTACCGTAACAACCACTTTGCCGGTGGAGGCGCGGCTGCGGAGAAGCTCGTAAGCGTCCGCAGCCTGCTCCAGCGGCAAAACATGGCTGACATGTGGTTTCAGTTTGCCTGCGCCGTACCAGTCAAACAGAGTGTTCATGCTGCCGGTCAACACCTCCGGCTTGAACGACAGATACCCGCCCCAATAGAGTCCAATCACCGTCAGGTTTTTCACCAGCAGGTGGTTGGCCGGTATTTGCGGCACCTCTCCGCTGGCAAAGCCCAAAGGCAATATCCGCGCCTCGGGGTTGCACGCGCGGAAGGCGGCTTTGAACTGGTCCCCGCCCACGGGGTCATAGACCACATCCGCCCCACCCAGAGCTTTCACTTCTGCACGGATGTCCGCGGTTTTGGCGTCGATCAGGTGATCCGCACCAGCCGCTTTCGCCACCGCAAGCCTGTCGGCACCCCGGGCGCAGGCAATCACATTGGCGCCCATCAGTTTGCCCAATTCAACCGCAGTCAGGCCCACACCTCCGGCAGCACCCAACACCAGCAGGTTCTCTCCCGGTTGCAACTTGGCGCGATGGTCCAGCGCGACGTGGCTTGTACCGTAGGCTACAGGGAAGGCCGCCGCATCTTCATAACTCATGCCTTTGGGCATCGGCACAGCGCTTTCGGCGGGGTACACGCCAAACTCCGCCAAGCCGCCACTGCCGCCAAATACCAAAACATCAGCCCCAACCGCAGGCCCCTTGGTATCTGGCCCGATAGCATCAACCACGCCGGACACTTCCATACCCAGCGTAAACGGGACCGGCGGCGTGGCCTGATAGGTGCCCTTGATCATCAGCAGATCACCAAAATTCAGCGCGCAGGCTTTGATCTTGACCCGAATCTCTCCGGGGCCAGGTTCCGGCGTGGCAATGTCTTCAATCGCAGGGGCAGTGTCATGGGACGTAACTTGAAAGGCGCGCATCTTTTTCTCCTGATCTCTGGATCGAATACACAAGCGCTTGCGTTCAAGTCAAAGCTGATCCCTTGAAAACAGAGGATTGCGACACGACGTCACCCTGCGGCAGAGCTTTTGATAGGGGCCCGAAAAGGTAAATCTGACAATCCCCGATTGTATCAATGACACTATCCAGAAGGGGTAGAACACATTCTTTGCCTTGATTATAAGGCGAAAACTGCTAAGGTGAATTATCGCGAAAGGGATGCGCGATAACTTCACTAAACGAATTGGTGACGCTGCTGACGGGCTGCTTGGTTCTTGGCTGTGACCTGATATTTAATTCGGAAGGAGACGTGTGATGACACATCCAGTGGACGTGCATGTTGGCAAAAAAATCCGCCAACGCCGGTGGCTGACGGGGATGACGCAGCAACAACTGGCCGAGCAAGTCGGGATCAAGTTCCAACAGATTCAAAAGTATGAGACCGGTGCCAACCGGGTCAGTGCCTCCAGGCTCTGGGATATTTCTGACGCGCTGGACGTCCCGGTCAGCTTCTTTTTTGAAGGCCTGGAAACCGACAGTGACGGCGCAAGCTCCGGTAGCGTGCCGGCTGACATCATGGCAGACAAAGAAGCGCTGGATCTGATCCGCAGCTACTACGCCATTCCAGAAAACCAACGTCGGCGGCTGTTTGAGCTCGCCCGCGTGTTGTCCGACGTCGCTTGAGTCCACTCCCGCTCTGGTCTAGCCATGGCGTGAACGCCAGAGCGGAGACTGTGACCGATGACACCAGAACAGACTGACCTGATCGCTGTGGCGGATGCCATGGCAGACGCGGCCCGTGCGGCCATACTTCCTCATTTTCGCAGCTCCTCTCTGACCGCAGACAACAAACTGTCTGAGGGGTTTGACCCTGTGACCGTGGCAGATCGCGCGGCCGAGGAGGCGATGCGCGCGGTTCTGGCAGAACGCCGCCCACAGGACGGCATCTTTGGCGAAGAATTTGGCAAATCTGAGGGCCGCAGTGGCCTGACCTGGGTGTTGGACCCCATCGATGGCACGCGCGCGTTTATCTCCGGCACGCCAACTTGGGGGGTGTTGATCGCGCTGTCTGATGAAACTGGCCCGATCTACGGCGTGGTGGATCAGCCCTACATTGGCGAGCGTTTTAAAGGCGGCTTTGGCGTGGCTGAGGCCCAAGGACCACAAGGCACCATGCCGCTCAAGACCCGCGACACGGCCACTCTGGCGGAGGCGGTGATCTTCACCACTTTCCCAGAAGTCGGCACCGGGGCGGAGCGCGCAGGTTTTGAACGTGTTGCATCCCAAACCAAGCTCACCCGATACGGCATGGATTGCTACGCCTATGCGCTTTTGGCCGCAGGACAAATCGATCTGGTGATCGAGGCGGGCCTCAACGCTTATGACATCCAGGCGCCCATCGCGGTGATCGAAGCGGCTGGTGGCATTGTCACCAATTGGCAGGGCGGCCCCGCGCATAACGGTGGGCAGGTTGTAGCTGCCGCCAACAAAGAGCTGCACGCACAGGCTTTGGCGCTCCTGCAACAGGCTTAAGATGCACCACCCTTGATTGCGGCCCCGCCGCTTCGTTATGATGGGCGGGCACAGCGAGTCCTTTGCCCGCATTCTGTCGCTGCGCCTCATATCGCTACCGAATCGGGCCTGACTTTTGGCCCAAGGAATGCGCATATGGCACAAGCCTCTGAAACCCTGATCAAATCCGCTCAGACCATTCTGACAATGGATGATGACCGCCGCGAACTGGCGATTCATGACATCCGCATCAAGGATGGCGTGATTGCCGAGATTGGCGAGAATCTCACAACCGATGGTGAAACCGTCTTTGCTGATGGCTGCGTGGTCACGCCCGGCTTGGTGAACACCCATCACCACCTCTACCAAACCCTGACCCGGGCTGTGCCGGGCGGGCAGGACGCGTTGCTGTTTGGCTGGCTGCAACGGCTTTATCCGATCTGGTCACGTTTTGGGCCGGAAGAGATGAACATCTCCGCCCAAATAGGCCTTGCCGAATTGGCGCTCTCTGGCTGCACCCTGACCTCGGATCACCTCTATCTCTATCCAAACGGGTCGCGTTTGGATGACACCATCGAGGCCGCCAAAGAAGTGGGGATGCGCTTCCATCCCACCCGAGGCGCCATGAGCATCGGCGAAAGCGACGGCGGTCTGCCACCGGATTCGCTGGTCGAAAAAGAAGACGCCATCCTCAAAGACGCCATCCGATTAATCGACACGCACCACGACGCCAGCGACGGCAGCATGGTGCGCGTCGGTGTGGCCCCTTGTTCGCCATTCTCTGTGTCTCGTGAGTTGATGCGCGACGCAGCCATCTTGGCGCGCGACAAAGGCGTGATGCTGCACACCCATCTGGCGGAAAACGACGAAGACATTGCGTATTCACTGGAAAACTTCGGCTGCCGTCCCGGCCAATACGCCGAAGAGCTTGGTTGGGTGGGCGAAGACGTCTGGCACGCCCACTGCGTGAAGCTGGATCAAAGCGAAATTGACCTCTTTGCCCGCACCAAAACCGGCGTCGCCCATTGCCCCTGTTCCAACTGCCGCCTCGGCAGTGGCATTGCCCCGGTGCGCGCCATGCGTGACGCCAAAGTGCCGGTGGGTCTCGGCGTGGACGGCTCTGCCTCCAACGACGCGGGCAATTTGGTGGCTGAAGCCCGTCAGGCGATGTTGTTGCAGCGAGTCGCCCTGGGCGCGGACGCCATGTCCCCGCGCGAAGCATTGGAAATTGCCACGCGGGGCGGGGCCGAGGTGCTGGGGCGCCATGATTGTGGCCAGATCGCTGTGGGCAAGCGCGCCGACATCGCGATTTGGGACGTCACCGGCGTGCACAGCGCAGGCAGCTGGGATCAGGCAGCGATTCTTCTGGCTGGTCCAACCACCGTGCGCGATCTTTTTGTCGAAGGACGTCAGATCGTGCGCGACGGCCATATAACCAGCATCAACCTGTCTGCGGTGATTCAACGGCAGAATGCCTTGGCAACGCGACTCGCGGAAAACCTCTGAGCAAATACACTGGCGGGCGCGCCATCGCGCCCGTCATCTCAAGCCGTTCAGATCATGCAGAAAAAGCAAAAGGCGCCGGGAAACCCTGGCGCCTTTTTACGTTTGATCCAAATGGAGCGGGCGAGGCGATTCGAACGCCCGACCCTAACCTTGGCAAGGTTATGCTCTACCCCTGAGCTACGCCCGCACCGTTTGGATGGCCGTGATTTAGCGCTCCCCACGGGGGACCGCAACCCCCAATTCGAAAGAAATTCATCCAATCCGAAGAAAGTTTGTAAGTCACTGAAAAGAGGTCCAGAAACGCGAAAAGGCGCGGATAAATCCGCGCCTTCATCACTCTCTCCGCGAGGGAGATATTGGAGCGGGCGAGGCGATTCGAACGCCCGACCCTAACCTTGGCAAGGTTATGCTCTACCCCTGAGCTACGCCCGCTTCCTTGGGTGAGGCGTGAAATATAAAGAGTCTCGGCGGGCTGCAAGTGGAAAATGTCGCCTTGCCGAAAAAAATGTGTTTTTTGATTTTTCACCGACGGAACCCATAACAAGGTGCGTACAACCTCCCATGACAGACACCAAACTGACATTCACCCGCCGCAGCTTTCTGGTCGCGCTTTTGCTGGCTCCGGCCGGGGTTTTGGCACACGCCGGTCACGGCATGAGCCACCTGACGGTCACTTCCACTGTGACCCGCCGCCGCAAACGCCGTATCGATCTGGTGCTGACATTCTACAACGCCGGTACAGAGCCCATGACGCTGGAGAGCATCTCGGCCGATGTCGCCAAACTCTCAGGACAAAAGCTGCCCTTCACCGTGCCCGCTGGTGGGTTGGAGGAGCAAAAGCTGCGCCTGCGCTTTGACGATACGGTGCCCGGCATTTTCACCATGCTGTTGGATTTTGGCGCGGACGGGCAGGGGCCCGTGACCGTCATGCCGTAGGGGTTTTCTGGAGGGAACCACATGACTTTGTTGGAAAATGTGAAGCTCGGCGTCTTGGCCGTGGCCATTGTTGTGGGCGCCACCGCAAGCAGTGATGCGCAGGGTCGTCCGCCAATGCGGCAACACACGGCCACTGAATCCGAACCGCTGCGCCTGATTAAGGCCATCAAGACCGCAGGGCGCAACAAGGTGAGTATCTCCATGAAGGGCACTAAGCGGGTGATAACCGCCAATGGTATCCCCGCCCATAAAGTTGGTCGGTTTCCTAACAGCGACAATCCCAACCGCATCAAGGCACAGTCCTATACCTTTATGATGCCGCTCACCCCGCAGAAGACCGCACGCAGCACGCAAAGCCGCATGGGGATCTTTGGCGTGGCGGTCAACGGTGTGCCTTTTGACCCGGGCGCAGCGGAGTTTTGGCGCGGCAACCCGCGCTCCGGCTGGCAGTATGAAGCGCTCGGTGGCGCGGTGCCGCTCGGCTTGGATGCCAACTACGCCCATGTGCAACCCACCGGAGCGTATCACTATCACGGTTTGCCGGTTGGGCTGATGCAGCAAGTCGGTTGGTCCCGCCAGGAGGAATCGCCGCTGATCGGTTACGCGGCGGACGGTTTCCCGATCTACGCCATCACCGCCACAGTAGATGGCCGCGTTACGCAAATGACCAGCTCGTATCGTCTCAAATCAGGCAGCCGCACCGGCAACGGCCCGACTGGCCGCCACGATGGCACCTTTGTGCAGGACTATAGATATGTCGCCGGGGCAGGGACGTTGGATGAATGCAACGGCGCATTTGTGAAAACAGCCGACTATCCCCAAGGCACGTACGCTTATTTTCTCACCGACGGCTTCCCAGTGATCCCGCGCTGCCACAAAGGCACAGCTGACAACAGCTTTCAGAAACGCCGCCCACGTTAGGTCACGCACCAAACGGTTCTCCGTGAGGTGACACCCCGGCGCAAATGTCCCTGCGCTGCACATCACGGACCCTGAAACGCCCGCGCCCCAATGCGGGCGTTTCTTTGTTACACCCGAGAGGTGGGCGCCGCGCGCATCAGCCCCATGAGCTCCGCACCCGGCATGGCTTTGTCTGCGTAGGCAAACTCGCCGTCTTGCAATACCGCCCGCATAGCTTGTTGCACCGCGCCATAAGCCAGCCGCGCCAGTGAGCCACCAACACTCACCCGCTTTACGCCAACCTCCGACAACTCCTGAACAGTGAAGAACGGCGGCCGTAGCCCCATCACCACATTCACCGGTTTGCTCACCTCGGAGCACACAGCCCGAATTGCATCAAGATCTGGCAGCCCCGGCGCATAAAGCACATCTGCCCCCGCTGCCTCAAACGCCTGAAGGCGCGCAATGGTATCCTTTAGGTCCAGCCGCCCATGTAGATAATTCTCTGATCGCGCGGTGAGCACCACTTTGTGCGCTTTCGCGGCCTCCGCCGCCGCTGCAATCCGCTCCACCGCTAGCCCCATGTCCATGATGCCGCCATCTTCGCCACCGGTCGCATCTTCAATCGAGCCGCCCACCAGCCCAACCTCTGCCGCCATAACAATAGTCTTGGCGCAGGTCTCCGGCGCCAGGCCAAAGCCATCTTCTAAATCGGCAGACACAGGCAGATCTGTCGCTGCCACAATATCCGCAGCATTGGAGAGAATCGCCGACCGCGTCATGCTGGCTGCCCCGTCCCGTAAACCTTGAGTCACAGCGGCCCCGGCGCTTGTGGTGGCAAGCGCCGCGAATCCTTCGGCAGCCAACACCCGCGCACTGCCCGCATCCCACGGGTTGGGCATCACAAACGCCGTCTTACCGTGATGCAGGTCCAAAAAAGCGGTGTATTTCTGATCTCTACGCATGGTCTGATTCCTATGTGGCTGACACCACCGTAGCGCGAATTCAGAACAAAGTTGGAACAAATCCCTGCAAATGCCGGCCAAGACCCGTGCCCCTGCGACAATTTTTTTTGATCTAGGTCAATTACGGAGATTGCGACCACGCGCGCAGCACCCTAAAACGACCGGGAACCAGGCGTAAGCGGGAATCCGCGCGCCCAGATAGAAATCAACAGGAGGCAACGCATGGCAGACGCAGCCATTCAAGGCCAGGACCATCACGACGAGCGCGGTTTTTTCACCCGCTGGTTTATGTCCACAAACCATAAGGACATTGGCATCCTTTATCTGATCATCTCAGCCCTGGCTGGTTTGATCTCCGTCTTCTTCACTGTGCTGATGCGCATGGAGCTGATGGATCCGGGTGTTCAATACATGTGTCTGGAAGGCGCGCGCTTCTTTGGCGGCGGTGACGGTCCCTGTACACCAAACGGCCACCTGTGGAACGTTCTGATCACTTACCACGGTGTTCTGATGATGTTCTTCGTGGTTATCCCAGCGCTGTTTGGCGGCTTTGGCAACTACTTCATGCCACTGCAGATCGGCGCGCCGGATATGGCGTTCCCTCGGATGAACAACCTGTCTTTCTGGCTCTATGTGGCTGGTACCCTGCTGGGTGTCGCCTCCATGTTGTCGCCAGGTGGCAATGACCAGCTTGGCTCTGGTGTGGGTTGGGTCTTGTATCCGCCGCTCTCCACCAACGAAGGCGGCATGTCGATGGACCTTGCGATCTTTGCGGTGCACGTCTCCGGTGCCTCTTCGATCTTGGGTGCGATCAACATTATCACCACCTTCCTGAACATGCGTGCCCCTGGCATGACCCTGTTCAAAGTGCCTTTGTTTGCCTGGTCCATCTTTGTGACCGCGTGGCTGATCCTTCTGGCCCTGCCAGTTCTGGCCGGCGCGATCACCATGTTGCTGACCGACCGTAACTTCGGCACCACCTTCTTTGATCCAGCTGGCGGCGGCGACCCGATCCTGTATCAGCACATCCTGTGGTTCTTCGGTCACCCGGAAGTGTACATCGTGATCCTGCCAGGCTTCGGCATCATCTCCCACGTGATTGCGACCTTCGCGCGTAAGCCGGTCTTCGGCTACCTGCCAATGGTTTGGGCGATCATCGCGATTGGTGCTCTGGGCTTTGTTGTTTGGGCGCACCACATGTACACCGTGGGCATGTCGCTGACACAGCAGTCCTACTTCATGCTGGCCACCATGGTCATCGCGGTGCCAACAGGCGTTAAGATCTTTAGCTGGATCGCCACTATGTGGGGCGGCTCCATCGAGTTTAAAACTCCAATGCTCTGGGCCTTCGGCTTCCTGTTCCTCTTCACCGCAGGTGGTGTGACCGGGATCGTTCTGTCGCAAGCCTCCGTGGACCGCTACTACCACGACACCTACTACGTGGTTGCACACTTCCACTACGTGATGTCGTTGGGTGCGGTGTTTGCGATCTTTGCCGGTATCTACTTCTACTTCGGCAAGATGTCCGGCCGTCACTATCCTGAGTGGGCGGGCAAGCTGCACTTCTGGATGTTCTTCATCGGCGCAAACCTGACCTTCTTCCCACAGCACTTCTTGGGTCGTCAAGGCATGCCACGTCGTTACATCGACTATCCGGAAGCCTTTGCATATTGGAACAAGATCAGCTCTTACGGCGCGTTCCTGTCCTTTGCCTCCTTCCTGTTCTTCTTCGGTGTGGTGATCTACTCGCTGTTCCGTGGCGCGAAAGTGACCGAGAATAACTACTGGAACGAGTATGCCGACACTCTGGAATGGACCCTTCCATGCCCACCGCCAGAGCACACCTTTGAAATCCTGCCCAAGCAGGAAGACTGGGACAAAGGCCACTCTCACTAAGGTGAGGCCTCTCAGGTAACAGATCAAAGAGGCCCCGGCGCAGCACTGCTCCGGGGCCTTTTCTTTTGCACGCAGGACCACTTTGGATGTCATCACCGAAAGACTTTGCAGAGATCAAAGCAGGAATGGCTGCTGTCTATGAGCGCAACGCCGCTGCTTGGGATGAAGGCCGCGATACATCCCTGCGTGAAAAAAACTGGCTGACCCGCTGGCTTGAGGGCCTGCCTGTGCCTGCCAAGATATTGGACCTTGGCTGCGGTTCCGGTCGTCCGCTGAGCGGCTATCTGGCGGGCCTTGGCCATCACGTTTGTGGTGTAGACGCCAGTGCCGCCATGATTGCCCGAGCACAAGCCAATGTCCCTGGCGCCACTTTCCAAATCGCAGATATGCGCGCCCTTGATCTGGGCCAGCTCTTTGACGCCATCCTCAGCTGGGACGCTTTTTTTCACCTCAGCCCAGAGGAACAACGCGCAGCTTTGCCTCTGATTCTGAACCACCTCAAACCCGGCGGACACCTTTTGCTGACCGTGGGTGATGACGAAGGTGAGGTTGGGGGCACAGTGGCGGGCGAACCCGTGTATCACGGCAGCTTGTCCCCGGCCGAATACCGCGACACCCTTCAAGCCGCAGGCTTTGCCGAAGTCACCTACACCCCCAACGACCCCTCAGTTTTGGGCCGCTATGTGCTTCTTGCTCGCGGCAAGGGGGCGACATGACCCACACAAGCCAACACACCTCATTCACAGTCCGTAAATATCCCGGGGTGAATTGCGCGCCGGCGCGCAAGAGAGGCTGGCCCCTGCCTGACGCAAAGCGCGCCTAATGCCCCACCGCTGGACAACCCAAGCCACCCCGGGCCACCCCGTCCAAACCCTCTGGCCGCACCGCTCCCTGCCGCGCCGAGGGTTTGCGGCAATGGTTCTCTTTGCCTTCACCATGGGCACCATTCCGCTCTACGGCTTGTTGGGCTCGGTGGCGCTCTGGGGCATCCTGCCGTTTGTCCTTGTGATGGTGGGTGGCCTCTGGTGGGGGCTGGAGCGCTCTTACAAAGATGGCGAGATTCTCGAAGAACTCTCACTGCAAGACGACATCCTGCATCTGCGCCACTCCCCCGCGCGCGGTGTTGCCAAAGAGTGGGCGTGCAACATCTATTGGACCCGCGCCGAGCTGCATGCTCACGGGGGCCCAGTGCCCAACTATGTGACCCTCACCGGCAATGGGCGCACCGTGGAGATCGGCAGTTTTCTGAGCGAAGACGAGCGCAAGAACCTCTTTGTCGAGCTGGATGATTTTCTGAGGACACAGGCCACACCGCAACCCTGACCGTGTTGCGGGCGCGTGCAGATGGCCGTGCGCAATCGTAACGATTCACGAGATTCTCTTCGAATCCAGCGAGCAAAATACGCACCTCCGCAAAACAGCCGCAATACAGACGTTAAACCGACGTGACTCTTGGCCATTTTTGCGGTGTCCCAATTGGTTAATAGCCACCGATTTTGCGCCAGTCTTTTTCCCTGCTAGGCTGTTTCATCATTGCCAGTATCGGGGAGGATTCCATGGCTGTAACGTTACAAGTGCTCTATCCAGTGGGCGACGGCACCACCTTTGACCACGACTATTATGCCACCACCCATATGGACCTGGTGGGGCAGCATATGGGCGCACATATCGCCTCGGCACAGGCTTCAAAAGGACTGGCTGGTGGTCCAGACGTGCCCGCGCCGTTCCACGCGATTGCGACAATTACTTTTGCAGATCAAGGCGCTATGGATGCCGCCATGAAGGCCGCGGGGCCGGTCATGGCAGACATCTCGAACTTCACAAACATTCAACCGCAAATCTTGATTGGATCGGTCTACGGCTAAAAGCGAGGGCAGGGGAGGCTTACGCCATCCCGCCCCGTACCAACCCGCTGGCAATCTGCGCATAGGCCTGCGCCATATCGCTGTCTCCGGCGGCAATTGGCGTGCCGCCATCTCCGGCAAGACGCGTGTCCAGATCGATCGGTAGCGCGCCCATCAAGGGAATCCCCAGCTTCTCAGCCTCCGTCGCCACGCCGCCATGCCCAAAGATATGGGCCTCGTGTCCACACTTCGGACAGTGGAAAAGGCTCATGTTTTCAATGAGTCCCAGCACCGGCGTCTTCAATTGATCAAACATGCCTAGGGCTTTGCGCGCGTCCAACAAGGCCACATCCTGCGGCGTGCTCACCACAATCGCACCGGTCAGTTCGGTTTTCTGGCACAGGGTCAGCTGCACGTCGCCGGTACCGGGCGGCAGGTCTACAATCAGCACGTCCAAATCGCCCCATTGCACCTGCGTCAACATCTGCTGCAACGCGCCCATCAGCATCGGCCCGCGCCAGACAACCGGTTTGTCTTCCTCCAGCATGAAGCCCAGCGACATGATGGTCACACCATGGGCCTCAAGCGGAATAATGGTTTTGCCGTCAGGACTTGCCGGGCGCTTGTTGACGCCCATCATGCGCGGTTGGCTTGGGCCGTAGATGTCGGCATCCAGCAAGCCCACCTTGCGGCCTTGCTTGGCCAGCGCCACAGCCAGGTTGGAGGATACGGTGGATTTACCAACCCCACCTTTGCCGGACCCTACAGCCAGAATTCGGTCCACGCCCGCCACTTTCATAGGCCCAGCCTGTGGCTTGGGGTGCCCGCCAATTTTCAGGCTGGGTGGTGCGGATTTGGGGGCAGGGGCGCTGTCATGGGCCGTCAGTGCAACTTGGACTGAGTCGACACCATCCATCTGTGCAACGGCCGCTTCAGCCATTTTGCGCAACGGCTCCATGAGTCGTGCTATATCCGGATTGGGCGCCTCGATCACAAACTGCACATTTTTCTCGCGAATGCTTAAAGCGCGCACAAAATCGCGGGAGATCAAATCGCCCCCGTCCGGGAGGGAAATTTTTTGCAAAACCGCTTGCACTTCTTCTTTGCTGACGGACATGCGTGACTCCTATGCTGCACGTGCACAATAAAGGCACTTTTGGAATGTAGATTTAGGAATGGGTTTACATTTCTTCAACCAATTCCGCACCTTGGTTAATTTTTCTACAGTTTACCTTGACGTAACGTCTGCTATTCGCTGAGCGCATGGCTGCTTTGCCAAGGCGGCTATTGTGCAGGTGCAGCATCCAGCTATATCACTAACACAACAGCGAACAGACACTCTAGCAGACTGAGAGAAATGACAATGGCATATGTAGCAAGCACATCTTCTGTGACCGCACCTAAAGCCTCTGGCCTTTCGGTCCTTTTCGCAAACGCAGCAGAACGCTTCCGTCAGTACCGCGTTTATCGCGCGACATATAATGAGCTGAACCAGCTTTCTGACCGCGAACTGGCCGACCTGGGTCTGAGCCGCTCCATGATCCGCCGCTTGGCGATCGAAGCAAGCCGCGAGGCATAAGAATTCGGAAGGCCGCTCCTCCCTCAGGCCTTCCACTACTGCGACGATACCTCTCCTCCTCCCTGGTGTCGTCGTAGCGAACACAGGACCAGAACGGTCCAACGAGCTCAAGTTGCTCCTCTCCTCCTCCCTGGAGTGACTTGATCTAAGCGGCGACACCTCTCCTCCTCCCTGGTGTCGCCGCATCGAAATTCGGGCCTAAAGGCCCAACGGTATCAAGAGCCTTCTCTCCTCCTCCCTGAGGGCGCTTGAAACTAGAGCGACGGTGCCTCTCCTCCTCCCTGGCACCGTCGCACTTGAAATTCGATCCCGTCGCGGGGTCACCGGTATCAAGGCGCTCGCTCCTCCCTGAGCGTTTTGTGTGAAGCGCGGCGACATCTCTCCTCCTCCCTGATGTCGCCGCTGCCTTCTCTCTCCAAAGCATTGCTGCACAACAAAAAAGACGCTCCGAAGAGCGCCTTTTCTTGGAATGATTTGTCTTACGCCTGCGCGCTGGGGCGGGCGGCTATCTTGGAGAGCCAAGTCTGCGTCGCCGTGTTTTCCTTTGGTGGTGTCAACTTCACGATTCGCGCAAAGTCGCAAAACACGTAGCCAGTGATGTCTGCCATAGTGAAACTGTCGCCTGCGAGCCAAGGGCTTTCTTGTAGGTGTTTTTCCAATGTGGCGTAGAACAATTGCAGGCGCTTGGCCCCTCGTTCCGCCAGCTCAGGAATTTGGTCATAGTTGACAGCCCCAGGCAGCGCGCGTCCTTTGAGGGCAGGGGAGGCATTGCGCAGGGCTTCTGCTATGGACATGCCGCCATGGAATTCGCAAATCGCGTTCCACATCAGCACCGCGCCTTTTTCTTCCGGCGTTGTGCCCATCAATGGCGGTTCGAGATGCATCGCTTCGAGGTAGCCTGCTATTGCGATGTTCTCGGTCAGGTACAGCCCTTCGTCCGTCGTCAGCACAGGCACCGTACCGTGTTGATTCAGCGCCAGAAATTCCGGAGAGCGGTGGCCGTCGTTACGTAGATCCACTTGCCGTGTTTCAATCTCCAGCCCTTTTTCGGCAATGAACATCCGTGCTCGCCGCGGACTGGGTGCTGTCGCGCAATCGTAGAAAATCATGAGGTCCTCCTGTCTGGAGGTCACCTCAACGCAGGGGCGCGTGTGCTGTCAACATCTCCGAAGATCATCGACGTTGGGTTAAAACGGAATGTCATCTGATGCACTGACAAAGCGAGCCACCACCTTCTTTTCCCCAGCTTTTTCAAAGTTGATGGTCAGCTTGTCACCCTCAATGCCAGTCACCGCGCCATAGCCAAACTTTTGATGGAACACGCGATCCCCAACGGTGAAGCTGCTCACTGCGGCCAGATCAATCGCGGCAGCTTTGCTCTCTTTGGGCTGGCTGGTGCCATATTGCCCAGCGCGCGATTGCAGGCGTTTCCAACCTGGAGAGTTGTAGCCATCTGCCTGTGTGGCAGATTTCTCCAAACCGGATTTGCCAAAGCCTCCGCCAAAATCACGTGATCCTCCCCCATGACCATAAAGGCCCGGTGGGGTGAGGACTTCGACGTTTTCCGCTGACAGTTCGTCAATAAACCGGCTTGGCAGTTGATTTTGCCATTGGCCAAACACACGCCTGTTGCCAGCAAATGAAATGGTGCAGATTTCTTCCGCCCGTGTGATGCCCACATAAGCCAAACGCCGTTCTTCCTCGAGTCCTTTAAGGCCACTTTCGTCCATGCTGCGTTGGGAGGGAAACAACCCGTCTTCCCACCCCGGCAGAAACACCGCTGGGAACTCCAAGCCTTTGGCGGCGTGCAGCGTCATGATCGAAATCTTCTGCTCTGCATCTTCGCTTTCATTGTCCATGATCAGGCTGACGTGCTCAAGGAACCCTTGCAGATTGTCGAACCCTTCCAAGGCTTTGACCAGCTCTTTGAGGTTTTCCAGCCGCCCCGGGGCTTCCGGGGTTTTGTCGTTCTGCCACATGGCCGTGTAGCCAGCTTCATCGAGAACCACCTGTGCCAGTTCCACGTGGTTCAACTCAGCATGGCCTTCCTGAAGCCGCATAGCGGTCTGCGTGGTGCCATCATCAATGACGTCGTCGTCATCCAGCGGCACCTCGACAACAGGCGCGGTGCCTTGTTTGCGCCAACGGTCTATTCCGTCAATCAAGATGCCAAGCTCCTTGGCGCCTTTGCCGCCAATGCCCTTTTCTTCCAGCAGGATACGCGCGCCCTCGACGAGGCTCACCCCATTGGCGCGCGCACAGGTCTGGATTTTCTGCTGGGCCACATTGCCGAGGCCACGTTTGGGCGTGTTCACTATGCGCTCAAAGGCCAAGTCATCGTCCGGGCTGACCACCACGCGGAAGTAGGCCATAGCGTCGCGGATTTCCAAACGCTCATAGAATCGCGGCCCACCAATCACGCGATAGGGCAGGCCGATGGTCAGGAAACGATCCTCAAACGCGCGCATCTGGTGGGAGGCGCGCACCAGAATTGCCATGTCTTCCAGCGATTTGGGATCACTGCCACGCGTGCCGCGCTGCAAGGCCTCAACTTCTTCGCCCACCCAGCGGGCTTCTTCGTCGCCGTCCCAATGACCAATCAGGCGCACCCTCTCGCCCATATCAGCCTCGGTCCACAGCTCTTTGCCAAGCCGGTTTTCGTTGCCACGAATGACGCTGGAGGCAGCGGCCAAAATGTTACCGGTGGAGCGATAGTTTTGCTCCAGTCGCACCACATGCGCACCGGGAAAATCCTTTTCAAACCGTAGGATGTTGCCCACTTCCGCGCCGCGCCAGCCGTAGATCGATTGGTCGTCATCGCCCACACAGCAAATGTTTTTATGTGCAGAGGCCAGCAGTCGCAGCCACAGATACTGCGCGACGTTGGTATCCTGATATTCGTCCACAAGGATGTAGCGGAACCAACGTTGATAGTTGGATAGAATATCCGGGTGATCCTGGAAAATTGTGACCATATGCAAAAGCAGGTCGCCAAAATCCACCGCATTTAGCTCTTTCAGGCGGGTTTGATACTGCGCGTAGAGCTGCCCACCCATGTGGTTATAAGCCCCGGCGTCGGCGGCAGGCAGTTTTTCAGGTGTCAGTGCGCGGTTCTTCCAGCCATCAATCAGAGAGGCTAGTTGCCGTGCAGGCCAGCGCTTGTCGTCTATATTGGCTGCGGCCACCAACTGCTTGAGCAGGCGCAGTTGGTCATCGGTGTCCAGAATCGTGAAGTTGCTTTTTAACCCCACCAGCTCCGCATGGCGGCGCAGCAGTTTCACACAGATCGCATGAAAGGTGCCGAGCCAAGGCACGCCCTCAATCTGATGCCCCAACATAGTGCCGACGCGGTTTTTCATCTCGCGGGCAGCTTTGTTGGTAAAGGTCACCGCCAAAATCTCGTTTGGCCGTGCACGGTTGGTGTTGAGCAGGTGCACAATCCGGGCTGTCAAGGCCTTGGTTTTGCCAGTGCCAGCGCCAGCCAGCATCAAAACTGGTCCGTCCAGTTTCTCAACCGCTTCGCGCTGTGCCGGGTTGAGCTGGTCAAGGTAAGGCATCGGGCGTGGGGCCATGGCCCGCGCCGACAAGGACGCGCCTTCGAAGGCGTCAAATTCGTCAAAACTGCTCATGGACGTCACTCTATCTCAAACCTCAGACAGGCAAAAGCCTGTTCTTCTTATGTTCCATTGAGGGTTGAACGTCCCAAAAGCAAGTCGCTCTGGACATTTTTTGTTCGGCATATGACGGTCGGCAAATGGATTTGCATGCCCAATACCCCGCCTTAAGTGACATGCGCGCCCGCGCTCAAAAGCGCATTCCCAAATTTGTTTGGGAGTATTTTGACAGTGCGACTGGCGAGGAACGAACCAAAGCCCGCAACAGGCAGAAACTGGATGAGATCCTGTTTGAACCGTCCATTTTGCATGGTGAACTGTCACCAGATGTCACGACATCTTTCTTGGGGCAAGCCTATGATGTTCCAGTCGGAATTGCGCCGGTAGGCATGTCTGGGCTGATCTGGCCGGGAGCGGAACAAACGCTGGCGCGGGCGGCGGTGTTCGCCAATTTGCCTTACACCCTCAGCACGGTTGCAACGCAAACACCGGAAGACCTTGCGCCTCATATTGGGCAAAACGGGTGGTTTCAGCTCTATCCGCCAAGCGATGAAGGTGTCCGCAAGGACCTTTTGAAACGCGTGAAAGCGGCTGGGTTCACCACATTGGTTCTGACGGTAGACGTGCCCACTGCCAGTCGCCGAGAGCGGCAAGTGCGATCCGGTCTGACAACGCCGCCGAAGCTCACGCCACGCCTTCTGGCGCAGGTGGCCATGCGGCCAGCCTGGGCCTTGGCGACGGCGCGGTCGGGTATGCCGCGCATGAAGCTGATCGATGATTATGCAGGGCAGGTGTCCGGGTTAAGCTCGACTGCCCACGCGGGCTACTTGCTGCGCACTTCCCCAGATTGGGGCTATGTGCAATGGCTGCGAGACAATTGGGAGGGCGCTTTGGTTGTCAAAGGCGTTCTGCGCAGCGAGGACTGTGCGAGGCTTGAGGCCATGGGCGTCGATGCGCTGTGGTTGTCCAACCACGCAGGCCGTCAGTTTGATGCGGCGCCGGCTCCCATTGAAGTTTTGCCCAAAATCCGCGCCGAGACAAACCTACCGTTGATCATCGACAGCGGGTTTGAAACCGGACTGGATATCCTGCGGGCTTTGGCCTTGGGGGCAAATTTTGTGATGATGGGCCGCCCGTTCCACTACGCGTTGGCGGCGTTGGGTGCCCAAGGTCCAGCGCATCTCGTAGATATTCTCAAACAGGACTTACGTGCCAATATGGGGCAACTTGGCCTGGAGCATCTCTCAGATGTCCCAAGCCAACTGCACCCATTCTAGCGTATCAGTCGGCGGTCAGGTCTTTGGGCAGGGCCTCATAAGCTTCTTTGACGCTGACCGTCGGCAATCCGGTGGGAATCCAACCTGTGCCACGCGGACCGCCAAGCATGCCTTCGCTGACGTCCAGCACGGTGTCGATGCCGTTTTGTGCAAACAGGTCCATCAAGCGGCCACTCCGGTTGCCGGACCGGCAGATGACCGCCACATCGCGGTGTGGGTTGCGCTCCAGTGTCGCCATGATCCAGCGTCCAAAGTCGGGCTCGCGCATGTCGAGCGGCCAAGCCCCTTCGGCCACACCGCTGTCCAGCCATTCTTGCGGGGTGCGCACGTCAATCAGGATCAATTCGCCCGATTGTAAGCGGTCATAAGCGTCCTCAGCGGTGAGTGTTTTTGTATCTGCAACAGCCGCAGCAGGGATCAAAGTGAGGGCGCTAAGGGCCAGAATAAAGTGACGACGGGTTAACATTTTTATATTCCATGTTTTGATTGTTAACCACATGGCGTGAGAGTTTGCGCAATTCAACTGCGCAAAACCGCAGTTCACGGTAGTTTTATTCCGTTCGGAAACAACTCGAGTACAAAATGTAACGGAAATATTTCAGAATCAGGGTCTGTGGGTATTGCGCTGCGACGCGGCATGCTTGTAGCAATTCGTCCAAACACCGACAGTGCCAAAGAGGGGACACCTGCCGATGCCTGAATTTTCCAAAATCCTGATAGCCAACCGTGGCGAAATTGCGATCCGTGTGATGCGGGCAGCAAACGAGATGGGAAAGAAGACCGTGGCGGTCTTTGCGGAGGAAGACAAATTGGGTCTTCACCGCTTTAAAGCGGACGAAGCCTATCGCATTGGCGAAGGAATGGGCCCGGTTGCTGCCTATTTGAGCATTGATGAGATCATCCGCGTGGCCAAAGAGTGTGGTGCTGATGCGATCCACCCAGGCTACGGCTTGCTGTCCGAGAACCCGGACTTTGTGGATGCCTGTGCGGCGAACGGCATTACCTTCATTGGTCCAAAAGCCGCCACCATGCGCGCCTTGGGTGATAAAGCTTCGGCGCGAAACGTCGCCATTGACGCGGGTGTGCCGGTTATTCCTGCCACCGAGGTGCTCGGCGACGACATGGACGCCATCAAAAAAGAGGCTGCCGAAGTTGGCTATCCGCTCATGCTTAAAGCCTCCTGGGGTGGCGGCGGTCGTGGCATGCGGCCGATCTTTGGAGAAGATGAGCTCGAAGAGAAAGTGCTGGAAGGCCGTCGTGAGGCAGAAGCTGCTTTTGGCAACGGGGAAGGCTATCTCGAGAAGATGATCACCCGCGCGCGCCACGTAGAGGTGCAGATTCTCGGGGATACCAAGGGCAACATCTATCACCTCTATGAGCGCGACTGTTCTGTTCAGCGCCGTAACCAGAAAGTGGTGGAACGCGCACCAGCGCCGTACCTGTCTGAAGCGCAGCGCGAAGAAATTTGTGAGCTGGGCCGGAAAATCTGTGCCCATGTGGACTACGAATGTGCCGGCACCGTTGAATTCCTGATGGATATGGAGAGCGGCAAATTTTACTTCATTGAGGTGAATCCGCGTGTGCAGGTGGAGCACACTGTGACCGAAGAGGTCACCGGCATCGACATTGTACAAGCGCAGATCCTGATTGCCGAAGGCAAGTCGCTGGCAGAGGCCACTGGCAAATCTAGCCAGTACGACATCCGCCTAAATGGTCATGCTCTGCAAACTCGTGTGACCACCGAAGACCCGCAAAACAACTTTATTCCGGACTATGGCCGCATCACAGCCTATCGTTCGGCGACAGGCATGGGCATTCGTCTGGATGGCGGGACGGCTTACGCTGGCGGCGTGATTACTCGCTACTACGACTCGCTGCTGACCAAAGTGACAGCATGGGCGCCGACCCCGGAAAAGGCGATTGCCCGCATGGACCGCGCTCTGCGTGAATTCCGTGTGCGCGGTGTGTCCACCAACATTGCGTTTGTGGAAAATCTGCTCAAGCATCCGACCTTCCTCAATAATCAATATACCACCAAGTTTATTGATGAGACTGAAGAGCTATTTAACTTCGAGAAGCGTCGCGACCGGGGCACCAAAGTATTGACCTACATCGCAGACATCTCCGTGAACGGTCACCCGGAAACCACTGATCGTCCGGCACCCGCCGCCGATCTGAAAACCCCAGTACCACCTGCCAAACATGGTGCGATCAAGTCTGGCACCCGCAACTTGCTCGAAGAGCAGGGCGCGCAGGCTGTGGCCGACTGGATGAAGGCTCAGAAGAAGTTGCTTCTGACCGACACCACGATGCGCGACGGTCACCAATCCCTATTGGCGACCCGTATGCGGTCCGTCGACATGATCAAAGTGGCTCCGTCGTACGCTGCCAACCTGTCGGATCTGTTCTCCGTGGAATGCTGGGGCGGCGCGACCTTTGATGTGGCGTACCGCTTCCTGCAGGAATGCCCTTGGCAGCGCTTGCGCGATCTGCGCGCCGCGATGCCAAACGTTATGACACAGATGCTTCTGCGCGCGTCCAATGGTGTGGGCTACACCAACTATCCGGACAACGTGGTTCAAGCATTTGTAAAACAGGCTGCCGAAACCGGTGTGGATGTGTTCCGCGTGTTCGACAGCCTGAACTGGGTTGAGAACATGCGCGTCGCGATGGATGCGGTTGTTGAGAGCGGCAAGGTCTGCGAAGGCACCATCTGCTACACTGGCGATATTCTTGATCCAAACCGTGCCAAATATGATGTGAACTACTATGTCTCTATGGCCAAGGAGCTTGAGGCTGCTGGCGCACATGTACTGGGCCTGAAAGATATGGCGGGCCTGCTGAAGCCAGCGTCCGCACGTGTCTTGGTTAAGGCGCTGAAAGAAGAGGTTGGTCTGCCAATCCACTTCCACACACATGACACCTCTGGAATTGCAGGGGCGACCATTTTGGCAGCAGCGGATGCTGGCGTGGATGCTGTGGATGCAGCCATGGACGCCTTCTCTGGTGGCACATCGCAGCCGTGCCTCGGCTCCATTGTTGAGGCCACACGCAACACCGATCGCGACACTGGCTTGGACATCAAGTCCGTGCGTGAAGTGAGCGATTACTGGGAAAGTGTGCGGGCGCAATACACGGCGTTCGAAAGCGGCCTGGCGGCGCCTGCGTCCGAAGTTTACCTGCACGAAATGCCCGGTGGCCAGTTCACCAACCTTAAGGCGCAAGCCCGCAGCCTTGGTCTAGAAGAGCGCTGGCACGAGGTGGCGCAGACTTATGCTGACGTGAACCAGATGTTTGGTGACATTGTGAAAGTGACTCCTTCGTCCAAAGTGGTGGGCGATATGGCGCTGATGATGGTGTCTCAAGGGTTGAGCCGCGAAGAAGTCGAAGATCCAAAGACTGATCTGGCCTTCCCAGACTCAGTTGTGGACATGATGCGCGGCAATCTGGGTCAGCCACATGGTGGTTTCCCGTCCGCAATTATCGACAAGGTGCTCAAAGGTGAAAAGCCAAATTTGGAGCGTCCGGGCAAACACCTCAAGCCCATCGATCTGGAAGAAACCCGTGCCGAAGTCTCTGCTCAGCTCGAGGGCTTTGAGGTCGATGACGAGGACTTGAACGGCTACCTGATGTATCCAAAAGTCTTCCTCGACTACATGGGACGTCACCGTCAATACGGTCCGGTACGTGCTCTGCCGACAAGGACGTTCTTCTATGGCATGGAGCCGGGGGAAGAGATCACTGCAGAGATCGATCCGGGCAAAACACTGGAAATTCGCCTCCAGGCGATTGGTGAAACCGACGAAAACGGCGAAGTCAAAGTCTTCTTCGAACTGAACGGTCAGCCGCGTGTGATCCGTGTCCCAAATCGTTTGGTGAAGTCCGCAACGGCAGCCCGTCCAAAGGCCGAGGTTGGCAATCCAAACCACATTGGTGCGCCGATGCCTGGCGTGGTTGCCTCTGTGGCGGTTGCTGCGGGTGCCGAGGTCAAAGAAGGCGATCTTCTGCTGACCATCGAAGCCATGAAAATGGAAACCGGTATCCATGCCGAGCGTGATGCGGTTGTGAAGGCCGTTCACACAACGCCGGGCGGCCAGATCGACGCGAAGGATTTGTTGATCGAACTGGAATAATCTGGTCGCGCCCTACCAAGGGCGCACCAAATGCCAAAAAGAAAAGCCCCATGCAGTGTTGGCTGCATGGGGCTCTTTTTTGTGCGCGGGGAGAGCCTTACTCGGACTTCTCTTCCGCTTCCATCGCTGGAGATAGAGACGCGAGATACGCGAAAACGTCTTCGCCGCCCTTTTTCAGCTTGAAGGACATTTTGGATTTGGTGGCGTAACCGTTGTCTTTCAGCCAGGCCTTGGGATCCACTACGTAGGCCACCAACATTTCTTCGGTCCAAACCGCGCCAGCCTCTTTGGCTTCCAGCAGGCCTGCGCCGTATTTAAAATCTTCTGCGGCCACACCGCGACCCACGATGCCGTAGAGGTTCGGGCCAGTTTTACCACCTTTGTACAGGACGTCGCCATCTGGGTTCACAACAGAGTGACAAGCCTTGCACTTTTTGAAGCCTTTTTCACCGGCCTCAACGTCGCCTTCTGCAGTGGCGGGCGAAGCGACGAGTAGGGCCGCCGTGGCTGCTGCAACAACAAACTTCATGAGAGATTCCTCGTTAGATGTTCAAAAAATTGACGCGTATTTCCTCGCCCGGAGTTTCAGACAAAGGATTGCGATGTGCAAATCAAATTACGTGGAAATAGGACCATTGGACGGCATCCGCGACGATCGGGCGCGGCTGAGGTGGGGTATGCTCAGAAGCGAAAAAGAAGTTTCAGCGCTGCTTTGGTGTTGTCCCTGTCAGAGCCGGAGCGTTTCGCGCGATTGGTTGGTTGAAACAGCTCCAGATTCAACGCAAGGCCGCGGTCCAGCGGGCGCTCCAAGCCCAGGCCAACAACACCATCCGTCGCACCTGGCCGGTTGCTGCCGGAGAAAACGCCGTAGATGGCGGTGTCTTCCAACTGAATACGGATGCGGTCTTTGACGGAGCGCTTGGCAGCGCGTTCCGAATTGTTGCCTGTGTTGGCAAACCGAGAGAGGCCGAGACGGCGTGGGGCGCCTTCAATGGATGCCTCGTCTGTGTTGGGCAATGTCAAAGTGCCAGCGAGACCGTTGCCGAAGTTCCCCAGCCCTTGCAGAAGAGACGTATCCATTTTGGCAACAGACTCTTCTGCCAATACAGCGCCCGACAGTGGAGTAGAGGCAATGAAAGCGCAGGTGAATGCAGTTCTCAGCAGCATAAAACATGTTCCCCAAGGGCTCGCTGTGTCGCGTGAGGATCACGCAAAGTTGGCAGCTTCACAGGCGAGGTTCCTTAGCTTCACACTATCGTTGAGGTGGTTAACAATTCGTTTGCATGTTGGCATCTGAGCGGAGGATGGCGCCCTTGATAAAAGGTAGGTCAGCCGCCAAAAACCTGTTCAAACTGCCGCCTTAGCGCCACGTCTACGTCGTCCATTGTGACCGGGAGTCCCAAGTCGACCAAAGATGTCACCCCGTGCTCCGTAATCCCGCAAGGCACAATGCCGTCAAAGTGGCTGAGGTCTGGCTCCACGTTGACTGAAATGCCGTGAAAGCTCACCCACTTTTTGAGACGAATGCCAATGGCAGCGATCTTATCTTCTGCTTTTTCACCGTTCACTTGAAGAGGCTTGTCATCACGTGAAACCCACACACCCACTCGCCCGTCGCGAATTTCGCCGGTCAGGTTAAACTCCGCCAGTGTGGCAATGACCCAGGTTTCAAGCTGTTTCACAAAGGCGCGAATGTCTTTGCCACGCTTGTTCAGGTCAAGCATCACATAGGCAACCCGTTGCCCTGGTCC
The DNA here is from genome assembly GCF_049116215.1 of Shimia sp. Classification (GTDB taxonomy): domain Bacteria; phylum Pseudomonadota; class Alphaproteobacteria; order Rhodobacterales; family Rhodobacteraceae; genus Shimia. Next base: position 292,637 of record NZ_JAGDZB010000006.1, read on the forward strand.
GTGGTAGGTATATTGACCGCCGCGCTTGGCCTCAAACACAGGAAACCGGTCCGGGTCGGTCAAATCCTCGCGCTTGGCGGAAGTGCCAGCTGTGTAGAGAGGAGGGTGCTCGAGAAACCAAATGCACTCCTCAGCCTCGCCTTTTGCGATGGCCTCCGCGCGCGTTTCCATAAACGTGAGCGCCTCGTCATAGTCGACCAGAGTGTCGGATTGAATCCATTCCACCATTTGTGAGCCTCGTCCCGCTGTCGGTTTCCTTTTGACCTAAGCGCCTCTTGCCGCAGGTGCAATCTCTCTCCAGGTTTTAGGTCTGATTCCAGGGCAAGTTTGGGGGAAGTAGGCGGGATCCCGAAAAATTCTGGATCATCGTCATTTTTCGCTTCACATCCCCAATCAGCGGCGGTATTAGCCCCACACCCACCAGGGCAAGTGCGGTCGTGGCGGAATTGGTAGACGCGCAGCGTTGAGGTCGCTGTGGGGTAACTCCCGTGGAAGTTCGAGTCTTCTCGACCGCACCAAATCTCTCAAAAGATTTGATTTTCAAGGGCCGATCACTCGGCCCTTTTCTGTTTGAAGGCGGATTTTTCTTTAGCCTACAATGAGCTGTTTGAGCTGCAACGCTTCATGCTCAAGCTCTGTAAGGCGGTAGTTCACCAAATCGCCAATTGTCACCATGCCAATGAGGCCAGAGCCGTCAGCAATCGGCATGTGGCGGAACCGGCCTTCATTCATACGTCGCAGGACGGACACCATGGGTTCGTTGGGCGTGCAGGTTTGAACGGCAGTGGTCATGACGTCCGACACTTGTTGCGGCAGGGTTTGGCCGGGTGTGTCAGCAAGCTTTCGCACGATATCGCGTTCTGACAAAATCCCCTTCAATTCGCCATTTGCGTCTGTGACCAGGAGGGCACCAATGCCACGCTCTTTCAGGACTTTGACCGCGTCTCCCAGCGTGTCTTGCGGTCGAATCGAAAAAACACTTCCGCCTTTTTGATCCAGAACCTTTTGCACGGTTGCCACATCAGAGGACGTATTTGTGTCCGTGGATTGGCTCATGGTTTTGCTTTTTTCCTCAGCCTTACGGTTTGGGGCTTGGTAGGAACTGGGCATTGAGGGCTCCTTGCGTAGAAAATTCTCTGTCTTTATGTGTCCAGCCTAACTGCTGAATCTGCTTTTGGGGAATTTTCTTTTGCCTGACGTTGTGCTTTCGCCGTGGCTTGCCACTGTGCTGTTTGTTTTGGCTTGTCTTGCAGGCCATCGCTATCGTCGTGTTTGGAAAGAAGAGGGGCCACGCTGGCAGCTTTGGGTGTTTGGGCTGACAGCGGCGCTTTGCCTGTTGATTGTTGGCTTGGTACCGCTCACCACAAATTAAGAAGGCGCCCATCGGGGCGCCTTTTTCATGTCATTGAGACGTAGTTCACGGGTTAAGTGCGGTCGTCATCCTGCATTTGCTCCAGCATTTTCTTGGCGCGCGGGCATTGCAGGCGTTCGCGCAGCGGGCTGTCCGGATCAATGTCTTTGCTGCACACCACACATTTGTCTGAACCACTAATGGCGTTCAAGCCTCCACAGGACCCCTTGATGGTGCGTCCGCGAAACATCACGCCAACGGCCATTCCAAGCGTCACCAGAAGCAACAGTACGAAAGTGAGCATAAAGGTTTCCATCGCTTGGTGTCCTTTGAAGAGGTTAGCTGTGTTGAATGCTGGCGAATTGATCGGTGGCGTAGGTTTTGAAGTGCATCTTACCAGATGTGACCTCACGGTCGATAAACAAGGCCGCGAGATTTTGACGCTCTGCAATTTCCATGCCGCGGTCTTTGCCAAGCACCAGCAGGGCTGTTGCCCAGGCGTCTGCCAGCATTGCGTTCTGCGTCAAAACGGTCACCGAGGCTGTTGGGTGTGTCACTGGGCGGCCTGTTTGGGCATCAATGATGTGGCTGTAGCGGGTGCCATCGTGCTCAAAGTAGTTTCGGTAATCACCGGAAGTAGCCATGCCAAGGTCGGAAACACCAAGTACTTTTAGGAAGCTGCGCTGAAGGGCATCGGGGGTTTCAATGGCGATCTGCCAAGGGTTCCCTTCGGCATTCTGGCCTGAGGTGATGATGTCGCCACCAATTTCCACCATGAAGTCAGTGACACCCAGCGCACGGAGCGTGTCCCCGAGGCGATCCACACCAAAGCCTTTTCCAATGGCGGACAAATACATTTGTGTGCCGTCATGCGATTTTGTCAGCGTACTGCCGTCCAGCAAGACGGTGTCTGTCTGCCCCACGGATTGCATGGCGGCGGTCACGTCATTGTCACTGGGAATGCGGCCCGTTGGTTTTTGTGCGCCAAACCCCCAGAGGTCTATCAGCGGCCCTAAAGTCAGGTCGAATTGACCATCGCTGGCTTTGTGCACGTCATTGGCGGCTTGCATAAGCGTCAGCATGTCCTCGCTCAGGGGGTGGGGAGTGTTGGCTGGGAGCGCGTTGATCTGTGAAATCTCGGAAGCGGTGTTCCAATTGGACATCTTTTGATCAACGTCTGCCAAAACGGCGCCGATTTCAGCCTCCAGAGTCTGCTTGTTGAGGCCCGTGCGTGGCTCGACCGCTACAATGGTGTACGTCGTGCCCATAGTGTGACCGCTCAACAGCAAGTCCGCCGCGCCGCGTTTGCAAGCCGCAAGCGCCAACGTCATGAAGATAAAGCTGCGTCGAGAGAGCCGGGTCATTTTAAGAAATTCTCAGTGAGTTGCGGCAACCAACTTGGGCCGCGGCCCAGATCACCAGGGCTGCGGAGCATCCGCGCTGTTGCTGACGATCTTTATTGCTCTCAAAGGGGAGAAACAATAGAAAAGTGGCAGTTTAAGGGCTGGTTGCGCACGCGTGTAACGCGTATAGGCATGCGCGACAGATCAGAAAATCGAAGACGAACCAGAAACGACGGGATGTGATTGACGTGCAGCATTTTGCGCTCAAAAAAGGCCTGAATCTTCCGATCACCGGTGCGCCGGCTTCGGGAGAGATACACGACGCTGCCCCGGTGAAAACCGTGGCTGTGTTGGGAGGCGACTATATAGGACTGAAGCCGCGTATTTCCGTATCAGAAGGAGATGTGGTGGCCGCAGGGGATCCACTTCTTGCGCATAAAGACACGATGGAGGTGAAAGTTGTTTCTCCTGTGTCTGGGCGCGTGAAGGCGATCAACCGCGGCGCACGGCGGGTTTTGCTCAGTGTGGAAATCGAAGTTGATTCTTCGGCGGCTGAACCAAAAGACTTTGCGGATGTGGGCGATGTGTCCACACGTGCGGGTTTGGTGGAGCGGCTTTGTGCCGCAGGCCTGTGGACTTCGTTTCGTACGCGGCCCTATTCGAAGGTGCCAGCGCCGGATGAAACTGCGGCAGCGATCTATGTGAACGCGATGGATACCGAGCCTTTGGCCGGCGATCCTGCAGTTGTGATTGGGGACGCTGGTGAAGCCTTTGCCAAAGGCCTGGCTGCCGTTGCGAAGCTGACCGACGGCGCCACGTATCTGTGCCATGCACGGGGTGCCAATGTACCAAGCGCTGATGGTGTCACAGTGGCGACCTTCTCCGGTCCGCATCCCGCTGGCTTGGCGGGTACGCACATGCACTTCCTGGAGCCGCCCTCGGCGTCCAAAACCGTTTGGACCATCGGCTATCACGACGTGATCGCAATTGGGCGTTTGCTCGAAACCGGAAAAGTTGACGCCAGCCGCGTCATCGCGCTGAGCGGTCCGCTTTGTGACAAACCGCGTTTGGTGCGAACAGTTCAGGGCGCATCGCTTCTTGAGTTGACCAAAGGCGAGATCTCCTCAGACCTTCCAACGCGCTTGGTGTCCGGATCGGTTTTGAGTGGCCAAGCAGGCGAAGAGGTTGTGACATTCCTGGGGCGTTATGCGCGTCAGGTAACGGTCATGGAAGAGGATCACAAGCAGATCCCGATGGGTTGGATTCGTCCGATGCCGTCGAAATACAGCTTCCTGCCAGTGCTTGGCTCGGCCTTCTCCAAGAAGCTTTACCCGCTTAGTTCTAATGTGAACGGTGGCCGTCGCGCGATGGTTCCTCTGGGTACTTTCGAAGAGCTGATGCCGCAGGACTTCCTGCCGACTCAACTGCTGCGGGCCCTGTTGGTGATGGACACCGACGAAGCGCAGAAACTTGGTGCTTTGGAATTGGACGAAGAAGACCTCGGTCTCGTTGGTTTCTCTTGCCCAGCAAAATATGAATATGGCGAAGCACTCCGCGATAGCCTGACCAAGATTGAGAGGGAGGGCTAACCATGGGGTTGCGCAACTTCTTTGATCGTATTGAGCCGCACTTTGTCAAAGGCGGCAAATACGAAAAACTGTTCCCGATCTACGAAATGGTCGAGAGCTTCATCTATACGCCAAAGACCGTGACCAAGGCTGCGCCGCACGCGCGATCTTACGTCGACATGAAACGCATCATGACTTACGTCGTGATCGCGACTATCCCCTGTATCATCATGGGGCTGTATAATGTCGGTCTGCAGGTCAACTCTGCGTACGAGACCATTGACCCGTCAGGTTGGCGTGCGTGGATTATCTCCCTGCTGGGCATCGGTTTTGACGCCTCAAACCCGCTGGCGAATTTTGCGCACGGATTGCTGTATTTCTTACCGATTTACATCACCACACTTGTTGTGGGCGGTATTTGGGAAGTGCTGTTTGCAACGGTGCGTGGCCACGAAGTCAACGAAGGTTTCCTTGTAACCTCGATGCTTTTTGCGCTGATCATGCCGCCAGCGGCCCCATTGTGGCAGGTGGCACTGGGCATCAGCTTTGGCGTTGTCATTGGCAAAGAAGTCTTTGGCGGCACTGGTAAAAACTTCCTCAACCCAGCGTTGACTGGTCGTGCATTCCTGTACTTCGCCTATCCTGCAAACATGTCTGGTGACACAATTTGGACCCCAGTGGATGGCTTCTCGGGCGCGACAGCGTTGTCGGTTGGTGCATCCCAGGGGTACCAGGAACTGGCCGCAAACGGCATGAATTGGATGAACTCCTTCGTGGGGACTGTCCAAGGCTCGATCGGCGAAGTGTCCGCATTGGCCTGTCTGATCGGTCTCGCGTTCCTTCTGATCACAAAAATTGCCAACTGGCGCCTTGTGGTCGGCTGTATGGCTGGCATGATTGGCTTCTCGCTTCTGCTCAACCTGATTGGCTCCGACACCAACCCAATGTTTGCGATGCCTTGGTACTGGCACTTTGTTGTCGGCGGCTTTGCGTTTGGCATGGTGTTTATGGTCACCGAGCCCGTGTCTGCCTCCCATACCAATATGGGGCGCTACATCTACGGGGCGCTGATTGGGTTCATGGTTGTCATGATCCGCGTCATCAACCCGGCCTTCCCTGAAGGCATGATGCTTGCGATCCTCTTTGGTAACGTCTTTGCACCGCTGATCGACTATTTTGTTGTGCAAGCAAATATTAAACGGAGGGCCCGTCGCAATGTCTGACGCTTCCAATCAAAACAAAGGGGCCATTGCCCGCTTTCTGGCGGCGCCGCCGGACAGTGTGGGTAAGACGGTTTTCATCGCTGTAACACTGTGCCTCGTGGCGTCTATGATTGTGTCGGCTGTGTCTGTTGCTCTGCGCCCGCTACAGGAGCAGAACAAACTCAAAGACAAGCAGGCCAACGTTTTACAGGTCGCTGGCCTGTATGAAGATGGCATGGATGTGATCGAGGGCTTCTCGGAGTTTGAACCGCAGGTGCTTGAACTGGCAACTGGAACATTCACCGATCAGTTTGATGCGGCAACCTTTGATGATCGCGCGGCAGCGGCTGACCCGGAGTTGTCTGCACGTCTAACCGAAGACCCTGCAGGCATTGGTCGTCAGGCAAAGTTCGTGACTGTCTATCTGCTGCGCAACGACGATGGCTCGTTGGACAAAGTGATCCTGCCAATCCACGGCTATGGTCTCTGGTCGACGCTTTACGGCTTCATCGCGCTGGAAGAAAACGGCAACGATATCTTTGGTCTGCAGTTCTACGATCACGGCGAAACCCCTGGTTTGGGCGCCGAAATCGACAACCCGCGGTGGAAAGCATTGTGGGGTGGCAAAAAACTGTCTGACGGCGACGGCACCCTGCAAATCACAGTGGCCAAGTCCGTGCCACCAGCCGGTGCTGAGCACCACGTTGATGCGCTTGCCGGAGCCACTTTGACCTCGGTTGGTGTCGACAACCTCGTTCGTTTCTGGATGGGCGAAGCCGGCTTTGCACCGTTCCTTGAAAACCTCAAAGCAGGAGAGATCTGATGGCCCAGACCAAGAGAGACCTTCTGATCGACCCGTTGGTCGACAACAACCCGATCACCCTTCAGGTGCTGGGCATTTGTTCCGCCCTTGCGGTGACATCTTCGCTGCAGGTGGCGTTTGTTATGGCTTTGGCCGTGACAGCAGTGACCGGCTTCAGCTCGATGTTCATCTCGGTGCTACGCAACCAGATCCCGGGGTCGATCCGGATTATCGTGCAGATGGTGATCATCGCCTCGCTGGTGATCATCGTGGATCAGGTGCTAAAAGCCTATGCCTATGACGTGTCCAAAACGCTGTCGGTGTTTGTGGGCCTGATCATCACCAACTGTATCGTGATGGGCCGCGCGGAAGCGTTTGCAATGAAAAATCCGCCAATCGACAGTTTCATCGACGGTGTGGGCAACGGCCTTGGCTACGGTGCCCTGCTGCTGGTTGTTGGCTTCATTCGTGAGCTGTTTGGTGCTGGTAGCCTATTTGGTGTAACCATCCTGCCAACCGTGAACAACGGTGGCTGGTATGTGCCAAATGGTATGCTGCTGCTGCCACCTTCGGCGTTCTTCATCATCGGTTTGCTGATCTGGGCGGTACGTGCCTGGAAACCGGAGCAGGTCGAAGAGCGTGAATATAAAATTCAAGTTGTGGAGGGCCACTAATGGAAGGGCTTCTCTCTCTGGCCGTAAAGGCCGTCTTTGTTGAGAACCTTGCGCTCTCCTTCTTCCTCGGCATGTGTACCTTTATCGCCGTGTCCAAGAAGATTTCGACCGCACTTGGTCTGGGCATCTCCGTGATGCTGGTACAGGCCATTACGGTTCCAACCAACAATCTGCTTCTTACCTATCTGTTGGCGCCTGGTGCGCTGGCATGGGCAGGCTTCCCGAATGTGGACCTGACCTTTCTTGGTCTGATCTGCTACATCGGCGTGATCGCGGCGATGGTACAAATCCTCGAGATGGTGCTCGATAAGTTCTTCCCGCCGCTTTACAATGCACTGGGTGTGTTCTTGCCGCTGATCACTGTCAACTGCGCCATCCTTGGTGGCTCGCTATTTATGGTGGAGCGCGACTACAACATCGCCGAAAGCGTGACTTATGGTCTGAGCTCCGGCTTTGGGTGGGCGCTGGCCATCACTGCGATGGCGGGTGTGCGCGAGAAGCTGAAGTATTCCGACATTCCCGATGGTCTGCAGGGCCTAGGCATCACCTTTATCACCGCAGGTCTGATGGCTTTGGCCTTCATGTCCTTCTCTGGCGTGAAACTGTAAGGGGGCAGGCGACATGGAAACATTTACACTAGGTGTTGTTCTCTTCACCCTGATCGTTCTGGCGCTGGTAACCATCATTTTGGCTGCGCGTTCCAAGCTGGTGAGCACCGGAAACGTTGAAATCACCATCAATGGCGAAAAAACCATTTCGGTACCGGCTGGTGGCAAGCTTTTGCAGACCTTGGCAGAACAAAAACTGTTTGTGCCATCTGCCTGTGGCGGTGGTGGTACCTGCGCGCAGTGTAAGGTGCGTGTGCACGCCGGTGGCGGCTCGATCCTGCCTACCGAAGAAAGCCACATCACCAAACGTGAAGCGGCTTGCGGCGATCGGCTGTCTTGTCAGGTGGCTGTGAAGCAGGACATGAATATTGAAGTGCCTGAAGAGGTGTTCGGCGTGAAAAAATGGGAGTGCACAGTGCGCTCCAACGAAAACGTCGCAACCTTCATCAAAAACTTGGTTCTGGAACTGCCTGAGGGCGAGGATGTGAACTTCCGCGCTGGTGGTTACATTCAGATCGAAGCGCCTGCGCACAAGTTGAGTTACAAGGACTTCGCGATTGAAGAAGAGTACAAAGAGGACTGGGACAAGTTTAACCTGTGGCAGTTTGAGTCAACGGTCTCCGAACCTGTAGAACGCGCTTACTCCATGGCGAACTACCCGGATGAAAAAGGCCTGATCATGCTGAACGTGCGTGTGGCCTCGCCACCTCCGGGCAGCCAGGGGATTCCACCAGGTCAAATGTCGTCTTACATCTTTAACCTGAAACCAGGTGACAAGGTGACGATCTCCGGTCCGTTTGGTGAGTTCTTTGCGCGCGACACCAACAAAGAGATGGTCTTCATTGGTGGTGGTGCCGGTATGGCGCCGATGCGCTCCCATATCTTTGACCAGCTCAAGCGTCTGCAGAACCGCGATCGCAAGATCTCTTTCTGGTACGGTGCGCGCTCCAAACGTGAGATGTTCTTTGTTGAGGACTTTGATGGCTTGGCGGCGGAGTTTGACAACTTCGACTGGCACGTGGCTCTGTCAGATGCCCTCCCAGAGGATGATTGGGGAGGCTACACCGGCTTTATCCACAACGTTCTGTTTGAGGAATATCTCAAGAACCACCCGGCACCTGAAGACTGTGAGTACTACATGTGTGGTCCGCCCATCATGAACCAGTCAGTGATCAACATGTTGCTTGATCTGGGCGTAGACCGCGAAGATATCATGCTTGATGACTTTGGCGGTTAACCGCAGCGACAAAACCACAAAACGCCGCTCTTACGAGCGGCGTTTTCTTTTGGGGAAACGCAAAATCAGGTTGGCCTTACTGTGACGCAATGGCAGGGTGCCCGCCTCTGAAAACCAAAAAGCGAACAGGTAACCTGATGGCCAAAGCAGTGTTCTTGCAAGGCGCGTTGATGCGCCATGTTGCCGTGATGTCGTTAACCTCGTCGGTGGGTTTGATGGCAATTTTTGCTGTCGATTTTGTCGACATGATCTTCATCTCGATGCTGGGCAATAAAGCCTTGGCTGCGGCTGTGGGCTACGCTGGTACGCTGCTGTTCTTCACCAACGCGATCAACATTGGCTTGTCGATTTCGGCAGGGTCGTTGGTGGCGCGCGCCATAGGTGCGGACCAGGTGGCCCGTGCGAGGGAGTATGCGACGTCGGTGGCGCTTTTGGGGATCTTGATCGGCCTAATAATCCCGGCGGTGGTTTTTGTGTATCTTGATCCGATCCTGATGTGGTTGGGGGCTGAAGTAGACACGTTGACACTGGCCAAGCGTTACGTCGCAATCGTGATGCCCACCATGCCGGTGATGTCCCTTGCCATGGTGAGCATGGCAGTGCTGCGGGCGCATGGTGACGCCCGTCGCTCGATGATGGGGACCGTGTTTGGCGGGGCCGTGAATGCAGCGTTGGATCCATTGTTGATATTTGGTTTTGGGCTGGGCTTGGATGGCGCCGCTTATGCATCGGTCATCGCGCGCGCGGTTATGTGTGCTTATGCCCTGCTCAGTGTCGTCCGGATCCATCAGGGTTTTGCAGCTCCGTCGGTAGGCATTTTGAAGAGAGATGCCAAAGCGATCAGCGCCATTGCCGGTCCAGCGATTTTGACTAATGTTGCCTCCCCAGTTGGGACGGCAATTGTGACCCGCGAAATGGCGCGTTACGGCACGGATGCCGTGGCAGCCATGGCAGTGATTGGGCGATTGATGCCGGTGGCTTTTGCCGTTGTGTTTGCGCTTTCTGGTGCGATTGGCCCAATCGTGGGGCAGAACTTTGGAGCAGCGCTTTTTGATCGCGTGCGCGGAACGCTTAAAGCTGGGTTGCAGTTTCTGTTGGCCTACACTTTGTTGGCGGCCCTGATCTTGTTTGTTGCGCGGGGCTTGATTGCCGATCTGTTTGAGGCCGAGGGTGAAATGCGTTCTTTGATCTACCTGTTTTGCGGCCCGCTAGCGTTGCTGCAATTCTTCAATGGGGTCATTTTTGTGTGCAACGCCTGCTTCAACAACCTCGGCCACCCGATTTATTCCACTTATGTGAATTGGGGGCGGCATACGTTTGGCACCTATCCGTTTGTGATTGTTGGTGGTCTCTATTGGGGGGCGTCGGGAGTCTTGATGGGGCAAGCCATCGGCGGGGCATTGTTTGCGGCCGTTGGATTAGCCATGGCAACAAAAACTATCAACCGGCTCAGTCGTCCTGAACCGGTTGATCCTTTTGCAGAGGAAAGCACGCTGCATCACATCAGCGGACGCCGCAATTGGTGAGTTAGCGCGGCAGTTGCGATGCTTCGCGGGCCAACACCTCGATTTGGTCCCATGCGCCTTCTTTGACCAATTTGGACGGGGCGACCCAACTGCCGCCAGCGCAGACCACATTGGCCAGTGACAGGTAGTCAGTGGCGTTTTGCGGGTTCACGCCTCCGGTTGGGCAAAAGCTGATTTGTGGTAGCGGGCTTGCGAGAGAGCTGAGGAACTTGGCGCCACCAGCAGCTTCCGCAGGGAAGAACTTCAGCATGTTGTAACCACGCTCTAGCAGTGCCATCGCCTCAGAAGCGGAGGCGGCTCCTGGTAGGAGAGGCAGCTCTTCAACCTCGCAAGCAGCCAACAATGCGTCCGTTGCGCCCGGAGACACGCCGAAGGTGGCTCCTGCATCTTTTGCGGCTTTGACGTCATCAGGTGTCAGCAATGTGCCAGCACCAACCATGCCGCCAGTAACATCTGCCATAGCGCGGACAACATCCAACGCTGCCGGAGTGCGTAGTGTGACTTCCAGCGCGGGAAGGCCACCTGCAACCAATGCTTCTGCGAGTGGCTTTGCATGGGCGACATCTTCGACCACCAATACCGGAACAATGGGAGCGGCGTTACAGATCTTCCGCGCCTGCGCGCTGGCTTCTTGGGGAGTGATAGACATCGAAATTTATCCTTCAAAAATGGATGCGCCGGTGGCGGCTGGCCCCACGGCATTGCGGAAGGCGGCAAAGAGTTCGCGGCCGGTGCCATGTTGATAAGATGATAGGTCTGCAGTGGCCAGCGGGCGGCTATCAAAGTCGTCGGCCAAGACTTCCAGAGTTCCAGCCTCGGCATCCACGCGGACCAGATCGCCATCTTGGAGTTTGGCAATTGGGCCGCCGTCCAGCGCCTCAGGAGAGACATGAATTGCCGAAGGAATTTTGCCGGATGCGCCCGACATACGACCGTCGGTGACAAAGGCAACCTTGAGCCCTTTGCCCTGCATGATCGACATCAATGGGGTCAGGCTATGAAGCTCCGGCATGCCGTTGGCTTTGGGGCCTTGGAACCGCACCACAATGACAGTGTCTGTGGTAAGCTCACCGGCTTGGAAGGCCGCTTTGACCTCGTCTTGGTCATGGAACACACGAGCTGGGGCTTCGACAAAGCGATGTTCCGGAGCCACGGCTGAAATTTTCATGACCGACATGCCCAGGTTACCAGACAGGCGCGCGAGACCACCGGTTGGTTGGAACGGGTCTGTTGCCGGGCGTACAATCTTGTCGTTGAGCGAGGTTTTGGTACCTGGCTGCCAAGACAAGGCGCCGTCGATAAGCTTGGGTTCGTGTGTGTAGTTGTCCAGTCCTTCTCCAGCCACAGTTTTGGTGTCCGGGTGTAGAAGATCTGCCGACAGAAGCTCGCCAATCATATATCCAAGGCCTCCGGCGGCGTGGAAGTGGTTCACGTCTGCCAAGCCGTTCGGATAGACTCGCGCCAGCAGTGGCGTGATGTCCGACAATTCTGCAAAGTCTTCCCAAGTCAACACAATGCCACCGGCGCGCGCCATGGCAATCAAGTGGATTAGAAGGTTGGTCGACCCACCGGTGGCGTTCAGCCCGATAATGCCGTTCACAAAGGCTTTCTCATCCAGAATGTCATAGGTTGGCGTGTAGTTGTTGCCTAATGCGGAGAGGGACAACGCACGGCGCGCGCCTTCTTCGGTCAGGGCATCACGCAAATCGGTGTTGGGCGATACAAAGCTTGACCCAGGTAAATGCAGCCCCATGAACTCCATCAGCATCTGATTGGTGTTCGCAGTGCCGTAGAAGGTACAGGTGCCGGGGCCATGATAGGCGGCCATCTCCGAGGCCATTAGTTCTGCGCGGTCCGCTTCCCCAGCGGCAAAACGTTGGCGAACCTTGGCTTTTTCGTCATTGGAAATGCCTGTGGCCATTGGACCTGCCGGCAGGAAGACTGCAGGGAGATGGCCGAAGCTTTGCGCGGCGATGACGAGGCCGGGCACGATTTTATCGCAGACACCGAGGTAGACAGTTGCGTCAAAGGTGTTGTGGCTGAGGGCCACGCCTGCAGCCAAAGCAATCACGTCTCGTGAAAACAGCGATAGCTCCATGCCCGCTTCGCCTTGTGTCACTCCATCGCACATCGCAGGCACGCCACCTGCAACTTGTGCTGTGCCGCCCGCTGCCCGCGCTGCATCGCGCAGCAGAGCCGGGTAACGCTCAAACGGTTGGTGGGCGGACAACATGTCGTTGTAGGCGGTCACAATGCCAAGGTTGCCCGCAGACCCCTTGGCCAAGGCGGATTGATCGTCACCTGCGCCTGCATACGCGTGCGCCTGTCCGGAACAGCTCAGATGTGCCCGCGCAGGCCCCTTGTTGGCCGCCTGCGCCATGCGCTCCAGATAGCTGTCGCGATGTGGTTTGGAGCGCGTGATGATGCGTTCAGTGATTTTTTCGACGGTTGGGTGGAGTGGCATGGGAACCATCCTTCCTAATAAGGGAGTGAGGGTGAGACTTAGTCGCCGATGGGGCGCCAGCGCCGTCCACCACGATGCATCAGCATAAGCGCTTCTTCTGGACCGGAACTGCCGGGATCATAAGGAACAGGGCGCTGATTTGCCTCTTCCCAAGCCGCAATTAGTGGATCCGCCCAAGCCCAAGCGGCCTCAACTTCATCTCCACGCATAAACAGAGTTTGGTCGCCGCGGATCACATCCATGATCAAGCGCTCGTAAGCATCTTGCGACATTAGGCTGTCGCCCAAGGCATCGGCAAAGGACATGTCCATGTCAACTTCAGTGAGACGCATCCCGCCGGGCCCGGGTTCTTTGATGGTTGTGCGCAAGGTGATGCCTTCATCCGGTTGCAATCGGATGATCAAGGCATTGCCTTTGCGGCCTTCCATTTTGTTTGGAAAGATGTTGTGTGGCGGGTCTTTGAACACCACGGCAATTTCGGAGGCGCGGTCACGCAACTGCTTGCCGGTACGTAGATAAAACGGTGTGCTTGCCCATCGCCAGTTGCCAACGGACAGCTTCATGGCGATGTAGCTTTCGGTGCGGCTATCGACGTTTTCCACGTCCTCAAAGTAGCTTTGATTGTCTCGTCCGGCGCGGTACTGACCACGGACAATGTCATCCAAGAGGACCGGTTCCAACGCTTCGATGACTTTGACTTTTTCGTCTCGCACGGAATTTGAGGTAAACTTGCTGGGCGGCTCCATCGCGATCAAACAGAGCAATTGCATCAGGTGGTTTTGCACCATGTCACGCATAGCGCCGGATTGATCATAGTACCCACCCCGACCCGCGACACCAATGCTTTCGGCAACCGTGATTTGCACGTGATCGATATGGGTGGAATTCCACAGCGGCTCAAACAAGGAATTGGCAAACCGCAAGGCCATGAGGTTTTGTACGGTTTCTTTGCCTAGGTAGTGGTCAATCCGGTAAATCTGCTGTTCGTCAAAATGCTTCAGCAGGTCTTTATTGAGCGCTTGCGCACTTTCCAGGTCGTGACCGAAAGGTTTCTCAACGACAATTCGGCTTTCAGGAGTTGCAATACCATTAAGGCTCAAACGCTCTGCAATGGCGCCAAAAAGAGAAGGTGACACAGAAAGATAGAACGTGCGAACCGTTCCCTCCCGCAATACGCCCTTCAGGTCCTGCCACCCGGCTTCTCCCATCGCGTCAATGTGCACGTAGCTGAGATGTTCGAGGAACTCAGTAACCATTTCGGCGGGCCGCAAGCTTTCTTCGACAAATTCGGAAAGAGCGGTACCAATCAGTTTCCGAAACTCGGCGCTGTCCATGTCGGAGCGCGCCGAGCCAATGATCTTGGCGTCTTCTGGCATTTGGCCCGCGCGAAACCGGTGGAAGAGACCTGGCAGGATTTTGCGGCGGGCGAGATCGCCCGTTGCGCCAAAAATGACAAGATCAAAGGGTTCGACTGGGATTACGCGTGCAACCATGACAGTTTAGCCTTTCAGAAGTGCGCCCATGCGGCGACCGGTGTCGAGCATACGATTGGAGAAACCCCACTCATTGTCATACCAGCTTACCACACGCACCAGGCCTTCTTCAGTCACACTGGTTTGAGCCGGTGCAAAGACGGAAGAATGTGGGTCGTGATTGAAGTCTGCCGACACCAATGGCGCTTCTTCATAGCCAAGCACACCTTTCAGAGGACCTTCAGCAGCAGCTTTGACCGCATTGTTGATCGCCTCAACTGTAGCCGGTTTGTTGGTATTGATCACCAGATCCACCATGGACACATTGGCGGTAGGAACGCGGATGGCCGAGCCTTCGAGTTTGCCCTTAAGGTGCGGGAGAACCAAAGAAATCGCGCGGGCTGCACCGGTGGATGTCGGGATCATCGACAGCGCCGCAGCGCGGGCGCGGTAGAGGTCTTTGTGGTTGGTGTCATGCGTTGGCTGGTCACCGGTATAGGCGTGGATTGTGGTCATATAGCCGGTTTTAATGCCAAACGCGTCGTCCAGAACCTTAGCAACAGGAGCAAGGCAGTTGGTGGTGCAAGAGGCATTGGAGACGATGATGTCATCGGCGGTCAGTGTGTCGTCGTTGACACCAAATACAATTGTTTTGTCAGCGTTGGCGCCAGGTGCTGAGACCAGAACACGCTTGGCGCCAGATTTGAGGAGCAACTCTGCTTTGTCTTTTGCAGTGAAGATACCCGTGCATTCGTAGGCAATATCAACATCGGACCAAGGCAGCTCTTGCGGGTCTCGGATGGCCGTCAGGCGGATTGTTTGATCGCCAACTTTCATGGTGTCGCCGTCCAGCGAAACCTCGGCATTCAGGCGGCCGTGGACGCTGTCGTATTTGAGCAGGTGCACCAAGTGGTCATTGGGGGAAAGGTCATTTATTGCAACGACTTGGATGTCATTGTCGCCGCTTTCGATGAGGGCGCGCAGGACGCCGCGGCCGATGCGGCCAAACCCGTTGATGGCAATCTTGATGCTCATGTCATTCTCCAAACATGCAAATCAGCGCTTTCGGTAGCGCCACCGTTAGCGCTATCGCTACAAGGAAATGCAACGGGAATCAAGGGTCAGAATTAACTTCCGAAAGACACGCTTTCGGGGTTGCTTTGGCTTGGGTTGTGTCAGACCATCCGGCCATGGGAAAAAAGCTTCTTCTCAAAGACATCGCCAAATTGGCAGGTGTCAGTGAAATGACGGCCTCACGCGCTATGCGGGGGGCTCAGGACGTATCGGAATCGACCCGCAAAAAGGTTGAGCAGATCGCGCGTGATGTTGGATACGTGCCGAATCGCATAGCTGGCGCACTTGCGTCCAAGACGGTGAACCTGGTTGGCGTGGTTGTCCCCAGTTTGAATTCTTCGGTGTTTCCTGAGGTGTTGTCAGGCATCAGCTCGACATTAAAGGCCACCGCTTTGAAGCCCGTGATTGGCGTGACCGGTTATGATTTGCAGGAAGAAGAAGAGGTTATCCGGGAGATGTTGAGTTGGCGGCCCACCGGGGTTGTCATAGCTGGTCTGGAGCACAATGACGCCGCACGCAAAATGCTGGCCAATGCCGATTGCCCGGTTGTGGAAGTTATGGATGTGGACGGAGATCCAATCAAGCACTGTGTTGGGATTTCACATCTAGAAGCCGGGCGCAAAATGGCGCGGACCATTTTGAAGGCCGGCTACACAAAAATTGGTTTTGTCGGCACAAAAATGCCGCAGGATTACCGCGCTGAAAAGCGTATGCAGGGGTTCGACTTGGAGCTCAAAGACGCTGGCCTGTCCTTGTTTGATCAGGAGCTCTATTCCGGTGTGTCCTCAATTGAGACCGGCAACAAATTGACAGAGCTGTTAACACAGCGCTCGCCGGAGCTTGAATGCATCTATTTTTCCAGTGATGTGCTCTCCATCGGCGCCTATATGTACTGTCTTTCCAAAGGACTTTCAGTGCCCGGAGATCTGGCGATTGCTGGGTTTAACAACTTGAATTTGCTCAAAGGTTTGCCAATGCCGTTGGCAACCACGGATGCGCACCGGTTTGAGATCGGGCAAAAGGCGGCAGAAATTATCCTCGCGGCGCAGAGTTCGGACAGCCCGGCACAAGTGATGAAGTTGGAGCCGGTTGTCACGACGGGGCAGTCGCTTTAGCGTGCGTCTTGGATCGCTTCTGCAGCCAGTTTTGCAATCTCCGGCCATGTCCCAAGTGGTGGTAAGGTGATGCCGGTAAAATTTGCTTTTTCAAGAGCTTCTGGAATATCTTGGCGACAATGGTCACCTTCCAAGGCAAAGAAAGGCAAGCAAAGGCTTTGTTCTGGAAGAGGGCGGGCTGCGTCGGCTATAAATGGTTCTTCTTCGACAAAACCCACAGAAATTTCCAAGGCGTCAAATCGCTTTGAAAGCGCGTCTTGAAAGGCAAATGCCGATTCGGCTGCCTTTGGGCCTTTTGCAGAGCCATGCGCTGCCAAAAGAAGGTGCGTTTCGCCTTGTAGCCAATTGCGGTCTGCCAGCGCGGATTTGATCCCGTAGGCGGCCACATCCGGCAGATCTGGAAGAAACCCGAGCGGCGGCAAAACCTTTAAATCCGCTTCACTTAGTCGATTTGGAAGCATTTTTGAAACAAAGAAACCGTCCGCCATGAACATGGGAAACACCAAAGAACTGGGTGACATTTCAAATACTTGGCGTTCCAATGCGTGTGGCATCGCAAGGGTGGCAGCGCGAATGGTCCAGTTGGGGAGATGTTGGTTCACAGCCGCAGCGAAATCATGCAACCACTGCTCCGGCGGCTCGGGAGACGACGGTTGTCCGTGGGCAACGATCAGGGCTTCGCGGGGCGTCTCGCTCATGCAGCGGGGTCCTCAAATGCCGCTGCGAGATCATCGGGCAAGTCAAATTCTTGCAAAGCCCGAGACCGCGCGTCTGCGGACATTTTTCGAGTAGTTTTCACAACGATGCTGAGCACTTTTTCTGGACTGTGTTTGGCTGCAAAGGGCGCGAAGTAGTGTTTGATGAAGACAAAACAGATAACATCTTCAAGGGCTTGCACCTGTTCATTGCGTTTGATGCCTTCTTTGCGCAACATGGCACCCGCGTTGGAAATGTCGTCTTCATCATAACCCGCGTCGGTCATGATTTCGCAAACGCGGTTGGCGTGATGCGTACCAAGATCCCGGCGCCACTTTAGATAGCCTGCGCGACCTTCCGGATAATCCACGCGTTTGAGAACCCAGCGTTCGATGTGTTGACCGCGGGATGCGATCTGTAACGCCTCAGAAGCATTGGGAAAAAGCCGGTTGCACTCTTCTGACATGCGCTGACCGTAGAGCAGCGCCTCAGGCTGTCCGTCGTCACGTTTCGGGTCTTTGCTATTGGCGGTGTCGATGGCGTCCAAGGCGGTTTGAAGACGGGTCATGGGCTGGCTCCGAGCTGCTTTAATAGGGTGTTTTTAGGGCCTGATGGGGAAGGCGAAAAGAGGCAAAATCCACGTCGGTATTGCGTGTGTATCGCGACTGTATTGCGGAGGTGCGTATTTTGAACTTTTGGGCAAAGGTTTACGTGCCGGTAAGAATGGTGCGCAGCTGATCCAGATCCAGAGGTTTGTGCAACAAAGGCGCTTGAAGCGCCTGACATTGAAGCTTCAGATCCGGGTCACGATTGGCGCTGATGACGCAGGCGGGCAAGGGGCCGTAGGTTTGGCGCAGCCTGGCAATAAGCTCGGTTCCGGTGGCGCCGTTGTCGAGCTGATAGTCGGCCAGTACCATGTCGGGCGCGATGTCAATTTCACGCAGTAGATCGAGCGCTTCGATGTCGCTGCCGCAAGCAAGCACATCGGCGCCCCAGTTTTCCAATGTCATGGAAATCGCGTTTCGCAGCTCGGCATCGTTTTCCACCAGAAGAACAATGCGGTGTGCCAAAGGGCTGGCGGCTTCGGGAAGTGTCAGTGCCGGTGGCAGGGGGGCGGCTTGGTCTGTATGAACGGGCAGTGTGATGCAAAATCGTGTGCCGCGCCCGGGCTCGGATTGCATCTGCATCGGATGCGTCAGCAGGCGGCAGGCGCGTTCCACAATGGCCAGGCCAAGGCCCAACCCTTCGGCGGGGCTCGCAGCGGCGTTCACACGGTGGAACTCATCAAACACTTTGGCTTGCTGTTCCACAGGGATGCCCGGGCCGGTGTCCCAGATTTCCACCACCATATTTTCGTCGCGTCGGCGGGCGGCCACCAGCACGCGGCCTTGTTCGGTGTAGCGCAGAGCATTGGCGATGAGGTTTTGCAAAATGCGGCGCAGGTAAGTTGCGTCTGAGTGCACGGTGACATCTTGGCTGCGCAGGTCAAAGCGCAGGCCTTTTTCGCGGGCAATGGGGGCAAACTCATCGTGCAGTTGGCCCAGCAGTGCGCCCAGAGGAATTTGTGTGTCATGCACAGCGGCGCGGCCGCTGTCGAGGCGGGAAATGTCCAGCAGCGCCCCCAAAATGTGTTCGACGCTTTGCAGGGCGGAAGAGGCTTTGTTCAGGCGTTCACGTTGGTCGGGCTCTACGAGGTCGGTTTCCAGCGAGGCCATATAGAGTTTGGCAGCGGAGAGCGGTTGCAACAGGTCGTGGCTTGCGGCAGCGACAAAGCGGGATTTGGAAGCGTTGGCGCGCTCGGCTTCGGCCAGCGCATCCTGAAGCTCCAGGGTGCGTTCCTGCACGTGGCGTTCCAGAGTTTCGTTGACTTGGGAGATGGCGCGCAAAGCGCCGCGCTCTGTTGTGATGTCTGTGAAGGAAATCACAAAGCCGCCGTCCGGCATGTGTTGGGCAAAAACCGCAAGAATGCGGTCTTCCCCCAGTTCCACCTCAAAAGACAAAGGCGCGCGGCGCCCATCGTGGGCGGCCCAATGGGCCAGAGCCTCGGCGTCGGCGGTTTCCAGAAAGGCCAGCTTGCGCGAGAGTTGGTCAAAAATGGTGTCAAACGGCAAGCCAAGGTGAAAGTGACGCAGAGGGATGGAGAGCAGCTCTCCCATGCGCCGGTTCCAGCCAACCAGGCGGGCTTCGCGGTCAAAGATGCCGACGCCTTGGTCGAGGTGTTCCAAAGTGGCTTTGATCAGGCGGGCTTGGTCGTCAAGCAGGCGTTCGCGCTCTTGACGCTCGATCAACATCATGTCGGTGACATCGGTTTGGAGGACGACAGTGCCGCCGTCACGAGTTCGATGCTCGGAGACTTGGATCCAGCGCTCACCGGCGAAGCGGGCGTTAAACACCACATGTTGCTCACGGTGGCGCAGTATCCGCTGCTCCGCCCATTGAGTGGCATTCATGCCGTCCGGTAGCTCGAGAAATGCGCTCCGGGACACGATATCGACGTAACTAGAAAACGGCAGGCCAGGCTTGAACTGCGCGTGGACGTCGCGCATGTGTTTGCCGAAGCGGGTGTTGCAGAGCACCAGTTTTTCGTCGGCATCAAACAATGCAAAGCCTTCTTGCACGGTCTCGATCGCGTTGGCGAGGTTGGCGCGGGCGGCTTCGGCTTCGGCGTTGGCTTGGGCAAGAGAGGCGTTGGAGGTATTGAGCAGGTCCAGCGCGTGTTCGAGTTCGCGGGTGCGGGCAGCCACTTCCTCTTCGAGCATCACGGCGCGTTCGAATTGTGCGTAAGCGACGCCTGTGGAGTCGGGACTGGCCTCGGCGCGGCGCATGAGCGTGTCGACGATTTTCAGGAGTTTCTGGTTTTGGCGTTCCAGCGAGTCCTTTGGGTCGATCAATGTGGCGTCGGTCATTGTGGCGTTAGTCCGTTTCCGGTGGGTAGATGGCAACGCCGGTGAAGGTTTGATTGACATGCATCGAGTTGACCTGTTCGCCGTAAGTGGAAAAGCCCACCACATTATGTTTGGCAAGAACGCGGGAGATGTCACCGGTTATCTGTTTTTGTGTGGCCTCGACCCGGCGCAAGACACAATCGCAGCCCAAAATCATGGCGGGCGCCTGATCATTGGTCAGAGCGCTGAGTTCGCGGTCCAGATGGGCCACCATGTCTTCAGGCTCCGCCAAAGTGAGGACCACACCTTCGTCAATTGCGGAGAAGAATTGCAGATCGCCGTTTTGGGCCACGCGCTGAATGGCGCGGACATGGGTTTGTTCGCCAATGCGCACAACAACCGGATGGGCGGCAAAGGTGAAGGTGGAAAGTTGTTCCGGGTCTTTGCCAAGAATGCGGGCGTATTCACGGGCCGCTGGTTCGGCGTTGATTTCATAAACACGCCGCGTGGTCGGGTCCGCACCGGTCACCACCATACGATGTTCTGTGGGGAGGAGGTGGTCGGTTTTGAATACGTGCACAGGACAGTTGGAGCGCAACTGCACCAGCACGGCTGCATTGCTGTGAAACGCATTTTTGTACAGGACGTGTGTCTGACCAAAATCTTCGCCATCGCCGGCGGACCCGCCAAACAAAGGCACCGGTCCCAGGCCCATCGACAAATCAGCAGCCAAGGCGTCTTCGCGCGTGGAGAGGCCATCGACCATGAGGAAGGCAAATTCGGACGTCCAGAATGGATGGATGGCGGCCAAGGCTTTCCGGTTGTGGATCATCTCGGTGATGCGCGCCTCTGCTTTGATATCGGAGAGATCTTCCACAAGCAGGGTGCGGGCAGCAAAGTGGGTTTTCGGCAGGCCGATGGCCACAATTTCCCCTTCGGTATAGCCGCTTTGGGCCAGCTCCCCTGCGGTGGTGCAACCGACAACTTCCGCGGCGCCAAAACGTCCCGCGATATCGCACACAAATTTTTCCAGGTCGGTGTTTGGTGATACAAACAGCACAACCAAGGCAAAGGAACCTGGACCCAGCGCCGCAACAAGTTGGTCCACGGCGTCGGGTGCGTCGCACGGGGCGAACCCTGTGCGCACGATATGGGACCCATCAAAGGGTGTGCTGGCATCCATGCTGGCGTTCCTCCCGCAGCTCTCCTCAAAGCCGCTCGTGGCAGATTAGGCTGCCTACCCGCTGCTGCGCAAGTGTTCCTCAAAGCTGGCTTCTTTGGCGATCAGGACCGCCTGTGTGCGTGAGTGGACGCCAAGTTTGCGCATGATCGCAGTCACATGGGCTTTCACAGTGGTTTCCGCGATCGACAACTCAAAGGCAATTTGTTTGTTCAGCTTGCCTTCGCAAATGAGATCTAGGATGCGGGCCTGTTGTGTGGTCAAGCTGGCCAAGCGCGCCACGGCGTCCTTAGTGGCGTTGTCCTCGTCGCAGGTCGGCATATGGCCTTCTGGCACAAAATTGCGGTCCTCGGCCAAGGCCTGCAAGGCGCGACGGAACATGTCGCGTTGACTGTGTTTGGGTACAAACCCGGCGGCGCCTGCATTCAGCGCGGCGTTGATGATACGTGTATCGGCCATGGAGGACACCACCAGCACTTTGGCATTGGTGGCTTTGCGAAGGCGTAGCAACCCGTCAAAGCCGTCTACATCCGGTAGATTGAGGTCCAACACAACCAGATCCGGGTGTGGTGCATTTTCCAGGCGGGCCAGAGCGTCCGTGAGGCAGGGGGCTGTGGCGACCTCTGTGATCGGGGCGATGGCCTGCAAGGTCATAACCAAAGCGTCACAGAACAGCGGATGGTCGTCGACCACAAGCGCGTTGGAGAACCGTTTGAGAACTGGAGCGGCAGTATCGTTTGACATAGGGGCAGCCTAACAGAGCAGACATGCAGGCCAAAGGGGGTCAAAGGTCGTATCTTGCGCGGGGGGCTAGGGAACGCATCGGGTTTGGGCAAGGCTTTGCCGAGAAAACAATTCCCCCTTGGGAGGTAGCGACCTCATCCCTAGGTGGTAGGGTATGATGACCGCAGCAGAGCCGGGAGCTTTTCAATGACACTTACAAAGATTAAATCCGCCGGGGTGGGGGCTGGCCTTGTTATGGCAATGTGCCTCAGTGCAGGGAGCGCGATGGCTGATTTTCAAAATTTGCAGGGATCGGTGCTGTATCGGGAGAAAATTGCCTTGCCGCCGGACGCGCTGGTCGAAGTTACGTTGGAAGACGTGAGTAAGATGGATGTGAAAACGACGGTGTTGGCGAGCCAGACGTTAAAACCTGCGGGGCAGGTGCCGGTGGATTTTCAGCTGAGCTATGACGATGCCATGGTTGAGACACGCGGTCGGTATTCGGTTCGGGCGGTGATCCGAGTCGGGGAAGATGTGCTTTGGCGCAGCACGCAGAGCTTTCCGGCATTGACCAATGAAGCCCCTGAAACAGTGGATGTGGTAGTGGAACGCATGGTGAAACGAGAGGCGACCGGCTTGAGTAGCAACAACTGGTTGGTTGCGCAGATCAATGGCCAGGTTGTTGAGGCTGCGCAGGTGCCCCTTCTTCGGTTTGGAGCTGATGGGCAGGTGAGCGGCACAAGTGGGTGTAACCGTTTCTCAGGTGGCTATACGGAGGCGGCTGGTCAATTGGAATTTGGACCGCTTGCCACCACACGTATGGCCTGCCCTGGTCCGTTGGATCAGCAGGAGAAAGACTTCTTTCAGGCCCTGTCAAAGGTGGTCGGATTTGAAGTGCGCGACGGGATTGCCGTTCTGCTGGATGCAGAGGGCACGGAACAGATGCGCTTGATCGCCGAGTGAACTCAATTACCTGAGAATTGACTGATCCAAATCAAAGCTGGCCGTGGTTTTTTGCGCCAAATCTGCGGCCAACAACTTGAAGGAGACAGTCATGCTGCGACTGGCAATGATTCTGCACATCTTTATTGGGTCCACCCTGGCTGGGGTCGGTGTGATCGCCGCGCTGGTGGCAGGTGAAAACAGCGGTTTGATGCTGTTTGTCTATGCGCTGATCGGCTTTGTGATTGCGTTCCCTGCCAGCTGGAAAGTGGCACAGGCGCTTTACGCGCGTTGATCTAGATCCAACCAGGCTTGCACTGATGCGATGAACTCTCGCGGTTTCTCTGCGTGAAGCCAATGCCCCGCGCCAGTGATTTTGGCAAAGCGGGCTTTGGGGAATTTCTCGCGGATTGTCGGGCGTTGCGCATGGGTGACGTAGTCTGAGGTGGCGCCAGACAGGAATAGGGTCGGGCCACTAAAGGCGCCGCCAACCTGTGGAAAGTTCAGGATTTTGGGCATCTCGCGGTCCAGAACATCGAGATTGAGACGCCAACGCTGCTCTTTCACGTCCAGCGATTGGGTGAAGAAAGTCTGCAACGTGGTGTCATCCAGATGTTCGGCCAATTGCGCCATGGCATCGGAGCGTTTGCTAACCTGAGACAAATCTACGGCGCGCATGGCTTGAATGTTTTGATTCTGGTCGTGGCTGTAGGCGACAGGCGCGATGTCCGCCACAATCAGGCGGTTGACCAAGTCCGGTTGGCTGAGCGCGAGAACCATGGCGGCTTTGCCCCCCATTGAATGGCCCAACACATCCATTGGCTTGCCTTGCGCTGTGATAACTTCGGCAAGGTCGGCGGCCATGTCTTCGTAAGAATGGCTATCAAACCAAGGGCTTTGGCCGTGGTTGCGCTGATCCACGCAGAGAATGCGGCGGGTGGTGGAGAGCTTTTTGGCAATGGCGCCCCAGTTGCGGCCGGAGCCAAACAGCCCATGCACAATCAAGAGGTCAGGTTCTGCGGTGGCGGTGCCGTGTTCGATCAGATTCAACATAGCGGTGTGATACCGCGCTGGGCAGGTGGGTTCCAGAGTTGAGTGTCGTGCGGGCGCAGTCTAGGGTGCGCGGATGATGACGACGCAGGATATTCAGGCCAAAGAAGCGCAACTTTTGGAACTGGCCAAAGAGAAATTTGGCGTGCGGGCCAAAACTTTGGCGCGGGCGATGAAGAAGATTGGCCGCAGGGTACCTGCGCGCTTGCACCGGCAGGCGGAGGTGCTTGTGGAGGCACGGCGCTTGGGCGGTCACCCGAAGCTTATGATGCAGGTCGATGGCGTGGCCGTGACCAAGGCATTTGATGAGATCGTCGCGCATCTGAAGTCCATTGACGTGGCGGATCGGCGCAAGGGTGCGCTGCTCAATCTGGCGGCGGCGCTCGTGTTTAACCTCTTGGTGGTAGTGGTGTTGGTGATCCTTGTGCTGCGCTGGCAGGGGCTGGTTTAAGCGGCTTTTGGCGCGCGGTCGCAGTCCCAGACGATTTCAGGCGCGCCAATGAACCGACCTATGCGGGTGAGTTCGGCGTCCAGTTTGGCGGCCCGCGCCTCAGTCCAGCGCACACCGGGCTCGGACCAAAGTTGTGTGATGGTGATTTCGCCCTTTTTGCGGTTGGCCTTGGCCTCCAAGCGCCCGACAAAGCGGTCGCCTTCCAAAAGTGGATAGACGTAGTAGCCCCATTGCCGTTTGGCGGCGGGGACGAAGATTTCGATGCGGTAATCAAAACCAAACAGGCGGGAGAGCCGGTCTCGATCGCGGATCACCGGGTCAAACGGATTGAGGATACGCAGACGAGTGGTGGGGGCGGTGGTTTGTTCCAAGCGCTGGGCAAAGTCGGCGGGGGCTTGCATGGGCAACCACTTCCGATTGGCGGTTTGCACTTCGACGTCGATGAGATCGGTTTTGCTCATCCAGTTTTTTACGTCAGCGGTGTCGACGGCTTCCCAAAAGCGTTTGATGTCGCCTGAGGTGGCAAAGCCGAGCCGGTCGAGGGCCTGGGTGCAGAGCCAGTTGATTTGCTCAGCATGGTCTATCTGCGCGTCCTTCAGTTTTTTAGGGATGACCCGTTCCGGCAGGTTGTAGAATTTTTTGAAGTTGTGGCGATAGCAGGTTGCGAGTTCGCCCGCGTACCACAGGTAGTCCAGCGCCTGTTTGTGCGGCGGGCGGGACCACATCTCTTTGGGGCCTTCGATCTTGGTGTCAAAAGCCTCGGTCGACAGCGCGCCTTCGTCCGCGATGCGGGATTTGATGTCGGCCGTGTTGACCTTGCTCAGCGCGGTTTTGAACCAGCCCTTTTGGTCCATGCGGGATTTGCGGCGTTCAAACTGCGCACGCCAGTAGGGATAGGTCTCGATGGGCAGAACGCTGGCATCGTGGGTGAAATGCTCAAACACCGTGCGGTCTTCGGCCAGAAGTTTGTTGAGCATTGGTTCGCGATAGTTTTGGTTGCGCGACCAGAGGATATGGTGATGTGCGCGTGACAGGACCTGAATGCTGTCCAGCTGCACAAAGCCCAGTTTGCCAATAATGGCGCGCGGGTTGGCGGGGCCGGTGGGGGTGTCGGACAGGCCTTGCAAAGAGAGCCAGAGGTGGCGGGCGTCACGGTTTGAAATGCGAAAACTCATGGCCGCACGCTAAGGGAGTGAGTCGAACAAAGAAAGAACATTTTTGAAGGTGAGGCGTTAGACTTGGCATTTCGCTCCAGTGCAGGTAACCCTGAACGCAGTTCATAAGGTGGGGCGATATGGCTGGCAAAGTGGCTGAGCGGCGCGCGGCGTTGCGCATAAAACTGATCGAATTGGCGGAAGCGCAGATTGCGGCAGGGGGCATGTCGTCGCTGAAGGCGCGGGAGTTGGCCAAGGGCGCAGGCTGTGCGGTTGGGGCCATCTATAACGTGTTTGATGATCTGCATGATCTGGTGCTTGAGGTGAACGGGCGCACCTTCAAGAAACTCGGAGCTGCTGTGTCGGCATCTTATGATGGCAGTGAAAGCCCGCGCCAGCGGCTCATTCTTATGTCCAATGCCTATTTGGAGTTTGCCGCGGAACACCCAAAGCTGTGGCGGGCGTTGTTTGATGTGGAGATGACAGAGGGTGGGGAGGTGCCGGAGTGGTACTTGTCGTCGTTGGGGGCGTTGTTTGCCAATATTCGCACCCCCCTGTCGGAGCTTTATCCGGAGATGGGCGAGCAGGAGTTGGGGTTGATGACCCGTGCAATGTTCTCTGCGGTGCATGGAATCGTGCTTTTGGGGTTGGAGAATCGCATCTCAGGTGTGCCGCCGGAGCATATTCGGAACATGATTGCACAAGTTCTGTCCCGAATTGGGCCGGAAGTCGCGGTGAAAATTTAAGCAAAATCAGTCC
Organism: Shimia sp.; assembly: GCF_049116215.1. Lineage (GTDB taxonomy): Bacteria > Pseudomonadota > Alphaproteobacteria > Rhodobacterales > Rhodobacteraceae > Shimia. The sequence continues at coordinate 318,913 of NZ_JAGDZB010000006.1, forward strand.
CTTGTGAAATTCATGAACGTCGTTCAATTATTCGCTTGAGCGACGTTCAGGAAGGCTCTATCACTCTATTTGTGAACGATGTTCAAGAAATGGAGCAACAGATGTTCGGAACTTTGAAAACATTGATTGTAGGGGCAAATGCCCGGGCCGAAGAACAGGTGCGTGACGTCTATGTCATTGAGCTGATTGATCAAAAAATTCGCGAGGCGAGCGCAAATCTGAAGGCGGCAAAGGTGGCTTTGGCCAGCTTGATCCAGCGGGAGCGCGGCGAGCAGCGCCAGATTGAAACCTTGGAAGGTCGCATTGCGGACCTTCTGGCGCGGGCCAAAGAGGCCCTTGCAGCGGAGCGGGATGACCTTGCGCAGCAAGCGGCGCAAGCGATTGCCGACTTGGAAAACGAGTTGGCGGGTCGTCAACAGACCCAGGCGCGATTGGAAGCGCGGATTATGCAGCTGCGCCAGAGTGTGGAAACCGCACACCGCCGCATCATCGATCTGAAACAGGGGGCCGTATCAGCACGCGCCGTACGCAAAGAGCAAGGTATTCAGCGTAAAGTGAACCGCCACTTGGGAGGCGACAGCCCGTTCGAAGAGGCCGACGCGCTGATCTCCCGCGTGATGGGCGAGGATGATCCGTTTGAGCAGGGCGAAATCCTGCGCGAGATCGACAGTGGCCTGAACCATGGCGATATCGCGGGACGCATGGCGGATGCTGGTTTCGGGGATGCGAGCAAAGTCACAGCTGTGTCCGTGATGGACCGCCTGAAAACCCAGTCCAGGTAAGACCGCCGCTTTCGGCAAGACAATATTCAAACTTAAAAAATCGGAGAAATCAAAATGACTGATCGTAATGACAATTCCACCATCGTAATGCTCAACATGGCCGGTGTGGCGCTTGCCTATGTGCTGCTCGGCATTTCCCTTTGGCTGTCCACAGATGTGCCGCTGTCGACAAAAGGCTACTGGGGCATGGGCATTGTGCTGCTCACCATCAGCCTGATCAATGTTGTGAAGTACCGTTTTGACAACCAGCAACGTGATGATCGCATTCGCCGCATCGAAGAGGTGCGTGACGAAAAAATGCTGGAAGAGGCGTTGTTGGATACGAAGCCAAACGTCTGAGGCGACGCCTAAACGAACACGGCAGTTGGGGCGTGTCCTCAGCTGCCTTCGGCAATGGGCTGCTAGGTCTTTGCCTCCGCCATAAGCCATTTGCGAAATGCCCGCTCCTTGGCGTTGAGCGGGCGGGGCAGCGTAACCAAATGATAGCCAAGATCCGTGCGGGGTAGGCTGGTGATCTGCACAAGCGTGCCAAAAGCCACTTCCCTCTCGACCAGAGATCTGGGGTGCACGGAGACCCCCAAGCCAGCCACGGTGGCAGAGAGCACAAGCTCGTTGGTCTCCAGTGATGTCATCTCCACAGTGTTGAGATCAAGCCCGGCGTCTTCCACCACTTGGCGCCATTCCAGCATGTGCAAATCCATCAACCACGGGTAGGACCCAGCGTCTTTGAGGCTGATTTCGGATTGTGTGTTGAGCAATTTAGGGGAGCCAACCACCCAAAACTCCCCAGATGTGAGCAACTCGCAGGACACCCCCGACCATTGTCCGTTGCCAAATCGGATGGCCATGTCAAAGCCATCGCGGCGCAGGTCGATCAAATTCACACTTGGGTTGATGCTGAGCGAGATCTCCGGGTGTTTCTGCCAGAAGCCGCCGATACGTGGCATCAGCCAGTTGGCGGCAAAGGATGGCGTGACTGTGACACTGAGCGGGCGGTCCTCTTTGGAGCGTTGAAGGGCAGAGACACCTTCGGCGATCACTTCAAACCCCTCAGACAGGTGTTGGGCGAGATGGCGGCCTTCATCAGTGAGGGCCACGCCGCGGCCAGAGCGAAACAGAAGTGATGTGGAGAGGTCGGCTTCCAGACTGCGCACATGCTGAGCGATTGCGGCATGGGTGACATTGAGTTCGCGGGCCGCTGCGCTGAGGTTTTGGTGTCGAGCGGCGGCTTCAAAGGCCCGCAGGGCGGCGAGAGACGGCAAAGTGGCCCAATCCATACTGTAACTCCAGCTTACATATTGAATGTCATATTGAGTCGATTTTTGGACCCGAGTCCACCATGTTTGGATCAGATCAACACAAGGAGTGCCAGATATGTTGGGAATTCTTTCAAATAGCTTTCAGGTCGCCACCCGTCAAAACCATTGGAGCGACAAAGATGCAACTGCCCCGTCTGAAGGCAAGCTGCAGACACATTGGCGTGAATCCCGGCGCGAGCGCTTTGCGCCACAGAACGCGCTGGATCAAGCGGCAGATGGATCGCGTCCAAAACTGTTTGGGTGGTGAGTGAGGCATTGAGCAGCGTTTTTGCCATTCCATGATGTGCAAATAAGGCGCGCGGTTGTAACTCTCCGCCCGCGCGCCACCGGAGGCTTTGGGCTCATCAAAATGCGTGAGCTGAAAGCCATTTTCCAGCAGAGACTGCATGTAGAACGACAGCGGGCGGTGCCAGTTTTGGATACGGATGCCGCTCCACTCTGCCCAGCTTGGGAAGGCGTCCAGGTAGCGGTCCATTGTGAGGGTTGTGGTGCCATCAGGGTTTTTGACCGGCGTGCCTTTGGATTGGCTTGCTGTGGTCCACGGGTTCAGGTTGGCGATCAGCAGCAGCCCGTTTGGACGTAAGACGCGGTGCGCCTCCGAGAGGGCTTTGGGGATGTTTGGAATGTCGATCAGCGACAGGTAGCTGACCACCATGTCAAAGCTGTGATCTGCAAAGGGCAGGTCTTCGGCGCCAGCGATCACGTAGTCTGCATCTCCTAGGGATTTTGCGTGAGCGATCAGACCTTCAGTTGGGTCAATGCCGACAACGTGGTCGACGTGCGGGGCCAGTCTGCGGCAAAACCGGCCTTCGCCGCCGCCGAGGTCCAGAACGGCCTTGGGCTGCGCTTTTGAAACCCGCTCCATCATGGGCGTATCAAGCACAAGTCCTCGACTGAAGTCGCCAGTCTCTCCCATCGACGCAATCCAGGCCTTTGCCGAGACGTTCCAACCGTCTGTCATTGCCGTGTCCCCCAAGTTGCACAATTTGAAAAGAAAAGGCCGCCGCCGGAAAGTCCAGCGACGGCCAAAAGGATTTTGGTGTCCGTGACCTTACAGGTTTGGGTAGAGCGGGAAACGACCGCAGAGCGCGGCCACTTTGGCGCGCACGGAGGCTTCCACCTCGGCATTGCCCTCTTCGCCGTTGGCGGCCAGACCGTCGACCACTTCAACAATCATGTCTGCAATCGCGCGGAACTCTTCTTCGCCAAAGCCACGGGTTGTGCCCGCAGGTGTGCCGAGGCGCAGACCGGAGGTCACCATTGGCTTTTCCGGGTCAAACGGGATGCCGTTTTTGTTGGTGGTGATGTGCGCGCGGCCAAGGGCTTTGTCAGCGATGTTGCCGGTCACAGCTTTGGGGCGCAGATCCACCAGCATCACGTGGGTGTCGGTGCCACCGGTGACGATGTCCAGGCCACCTTTGATCAGCTGATCCGCCAGGGCCACAGCGTTGGCGCGTACTTGTTTCTGGTAGTCTTTAAATTCAGGACGCAGCGCTTCACCAAAGGCCACAGCTTTGGCAGCGATGACGTGCATCAAAGGGCCGCCCTGAATGCCAGGAAAGATTGCCGAGTTCAGTTTCTTGGCGATGTCCGCATCGTTGGTCAGGATCATGCCGCCGCGTGGGCCGCGCAGGGTTTTGTGCGTGGTGGTTGTGGCAACGTGTGCGTGTGGGAATGGCGAGGGGTGCTCACCAGCGGCAACCAGACCAGCGATATGCGCCATGTCGACCAGCAGGTAGGCGCCAACCATATCTGCAATCTCACGGAAGCGGGCAAAGTCGATCTGACGCGGGATGGCAGAACCACCGGCAATGATCATTTTCGGCTGGTGCTCTTTGGCCTGGGCTTCAATCTGATCGTAGTCGATCAGGTTGTCGTCGCGGCGCACACCGTAGGACACAGCGTTGAACCATTTGCCGGATTGGTTCGGGCGTGCACCGTGGGTCAGGTGGCCACCGGAGGCCAGGTCCATACCAAGAATAGTGTCGCCTGGCTGGATCAATGCCTGAAAAACACCCTGGTTGGCTTGGGAGCCGGAGTTTGGCTGCACATTGGCAAACTCACAGCCAAACAGCTCTTTGGCGCGGTCGATGGCGAGGTTCTCGGCCACGTCCACATGTTGGCAACCACCGTAGTAGCGGCGGCCCGGGTAGCCCTCGGCGTATTTGTTGGTCAGCACAGTGCCCTGCGCTTCCATCACGGCTGCGGACACGATGTTCTCAGAGGCGATCAATTCGATCTCGTCGCGCTGGCGACCTAGCTCGTTGGTGATCGAGCCAAACAGCTCCGGGTCGCGGGAGGCGAGGGATTCAGTGAAAAAGCCAGCATCACGGGTGGTGGACATGGGCATGTGCTCCAGATCAGGGGGTTCGCGTTGATGCGGTTCCTAAAGGAAAGGTTGGTGTGTTGAAAGGTCTCAAAGCGACGCAAAACCTTGCCTGACCGCCGAAGATGGTGCAGGGGATAAACATATGACGCCATAGGAAACCTTTGGCAGGGCGGGGAAACCTGCCGGTGTTTGACTGGAGCTGGGACCGATATGTCCGAAAGAATCGCCTTTTTGGCCAGCAACGCGCCGGTGGCGCAAACCGCACGGGCGGCATTGGTTGGCCGCTATGGCAATGTCGCGCCCGAAGAGGCAGCCGTGATTGTCGCGCTGGGCGGAGACGGCTTTATGCTTCACACGCTGCATGACACACAGGCTTTGCCTGCGCCAGTCTATGGTATGAATCGAGGCACTGTGGGGTTCTTGATGAACACCTATTCGGAAAGCGATCTCCTGGAACGGCTTGCCGCAGCGGAAGAGGAAAAGCTCAATCCGCTGGCGATGCGAGCGACCTGTGTCGACAACTCCGTGCATGAGGCACTGGCGATTAACGAGGTGTCCTTGCTGCGGGCAGGGCCACAGGCGGCGAAGCTGCGCATCAAAATTGATGGGCGGTTGCGCATGGAGGAGCTTGTCTGTGACGGCGCGTTGATCAGTACGCCTGCGGGCTCCACGGCGTATAATTATTCCGCACATGGGCCGATTTTACCAATTGGCTCTGATGTTTTGGCGCTCACCGCGATTGCGCCGTTTCGGCCCCGGCGCTGGCGGGGGGCGTTGTTGCCGAAGCAGGCAACTGTGTCCTTTGAGGTGCTGGAGAGTTACAAGCGGCCAGTGATGGCCCATGCGGACAGCCGGTCATTTGAAAATGTGGCCGCGGTCGAGATCTGCTCAGATGAAAGTGTCGCGCACCGGATCTTGTTTGACCCAGGCCACGGGTTGGAAGAGCGCCTCATCCGCGAGCAGTTTGTTTAACCAAAAAGGCGCGCCTTCAATTTGGCGCGCCGTCCTGGCTTTTTCTTGCCCTAAATATCCCGGGGGTGCGGGGACTGGCCCCCGCACCGTATTTAAGTCTTGGCGTATCCGAGGGTTTGTAGGGCTTCAGTGATCTCATCCAGAATAACGGGATCATCAATGGTCGCCGGCATTTTCCACTTGGTGCCGTCGGCGATGCTGACCATGGTGCCGCGCAGGATTTTACCGGACCGGGTTTTAGGAAGACGATCCACCACAACTGCCAGTTTGAAAGCGGCCACCGGGCCGATTTTCTCGCGCACCAGTTTCACCACTTCTTTCACCACTTCGTCATGATCCCGGTCCGCGCCTGCGTTGAGGCAGAGGAAGCCTACAGGCATCTGGCCTTTGAGCTGGTCGGCCACGCCAATCACCGCGCATTCGGCCACGTCCGGGTGTCCGGCAAGCACCTCTTCCATGCCGCCGGTGGAGAGGCGGTGGCCCGCGACGTTGATCACGTCATCGGTGCGCGCCATGATGTAGACGTAGCCGTCTTCGTCAATCATGCCCGCGTCACCGGTTTCATAGTAGCCGGGGAAGTTTGTCAGGTAGGATTTTTTGAAACGGTCTTCTGCGTTCCAAAGCGTTGGCAGCGTGCCTGGGGGCAGCGGCAGTTTGCTGACAATTGCGCCAAGTTCACCGGCGGGCAGTTCGTTGCCGCCTTCGTCGAGTACTTTCATGTCATACCCCGGCATTGGCAGGGAGGGGCTGCCGAGTTTTACTGGCAGTAGTTCAATGCCCACGGGATTGCAGATCGCTGGGTAGCCCAGCTCCGTCTGCCACCAATGGTCGATGATGGGTTTTTGAAGTTGGTCCTGTGCCCACATAATGGTGTCCGGGTCAGCACGTTCTCCGGCGAGGAAAACCTGCTCCATGCAAGACATGTCGTACTTCTTCACAAATTCGCCTTTTGGGTCTTCGCGTTTCACGGCGCGGAAGGCTGTCGGGGCGGTGAAGAAAGTTTTGACTTTGTGCTCGGAAATTACCCTCCAGAAGGTGCCTGCGTCCGGTGTGCCAACGGGCTTGCCTTCAAACACAATCGTGGTGTTGCCGTGGATCAGCGGCGCGTAGGTGATGTAGCTGTGGCCCACAACCCAGCCCACATCAGAGGCCGCCCAGAAGACATCTCCGGGATCGACGTTGAAGACGTTCTTCATGGTCCAGTTCAGCGCGACCAGATGGCCCGCAGTGTGGCGCACCACGCCTTTGGGTTGCCCGGTGGTGCCAGAGGTATAGAGGATGTAGGCAGGGTGGTTGCCTTCGACCGGCACGCATTCGGCAGGTTCCACGCCGTATTGGAAGCCGTGCCAGTTGAAGTCGCGGCCTTCCATCAGCTGCGCCACTTCTTGTTCACGTTGAAAAATGACGCAGAAATCTGGCTTGTGGGTGGCAAGCTCAATAGCGCCGTCCAGCAGTGGTTTGTAGTGCACCACGCGGCCGGGTTCTAGTCCACAGGAGGCGGCGATGATGGCTTTGGGTTTGGCGTCGTCAATCCGCACGGCCAACTCGTTTGCGGCAAAGCCGCCAAACACCACCGAGTGGATCGCACCTAAGCGGGCGCAAGCCAACATGGCTTCGAGCGCTTCAGGGATCATCGGCATGTAGATGATGACGCGGTCGCCTTTCTCTACCCCTTTGGCACGCAGGGCGCCGGCAAGGGAAGCCACGCGGTTGCGCAGCTCGACGTAGGAGATCTCGCGCTTGGAATGAGTGATCGGGCTGTCGTGGATGATGGCGGTTTGCTCGCCACGTCCGGCCTCGACATGGCGGTCCACGGCATTCCAGCAGGTGTTGACCTTGGCGTCGGAGAACCACTCATACATGTGGTCGCCTTTTTCAAAGAGCGCCTTGCTGGGTGGCGTGTCCCAGTCAATCGCGTCTGCTGCCTGCATCCAAAATGCTTCGGGGTCGTTCTTCCAGCCGTTGTAGACGTCCTGATATGACATGGGGTCCTCCTATCCTTACCCAAATGGATAGAGGAGGGGTTATCGTGGCGGCAAGTCTTGGCGAGGCGGACGTGGCAGATTATCGCAGAATATTTGCAAGTCTTTGCTCGAGTGGCCTGCAAATTTTTGCAAAGGGTTGGGTTTGCTTGGGGTTCGCTGGAAATTGTTGGTAGCTTTGCAAAGTTGCGAAGTTTGGAAATGCAAAACGCGGCGGGAATCGCTCCGCCGCGTTTTTTGAGTGTTCTTGCTTCGAAGGGGCTTAGCCGTATTGCGTCACCGGCGTGCCAGCAATGGCAGCCATGTTTAGCAGGCCGCGCGCTGTGATCGACGGGCTGACGATGTGGGCGCGGTTGCCCATGCCCATCAGGATCGGGCCAACTTCCAATGCACCGGCGCGCATTTTCAGGATGTTGCGCACACCAGAGGCGGCGTCCGCGTGGGCAAAGACCAGCACGTTGGCGGCACCATTCAGGCGCGTGCGTGGGAAGACGCGAGCGCGCAGATCGGGGTCAAGCGCGGTATCGACGTTCATTTCGCCCTCGTAGGTGAAGTCACGTGGTCGGCTGTCCAAAATTTCGATGGCATCGCGCAGGCGCTTGCCGGAGCCTTGTTGATGGTTGCCAAACTGGCTTTGTGAACAGAGCGCGATGTTGGGCTCTAGGCCAAATCGACGAACGTGGCGCGCGGCACCGATGGTGATGCGGGCTATGTCTTCGGGACTTGGCAGCTCGTGCACCTGCGTGTCGGCAATGAACAGGGGGCCATCCTCGAGGATCATCAGCGAGAGCGCGCCGTGCGGTGACAGGGATTTGTTGCCCAAAACCTGTGTGATGTAGTTCAGGTGCCAGCGGTATTCGCCAAAGGTGCCGCAGATCAGGCTATCGGCTTCTTCGCGGTGCACCATGATCGAGCCAATCGCGGTGGAGTTGGTGCGCATGATCGCCTTGGCGAGGTCGGGTGTTACACCTTCGCGCTCCATCAGCTCGTGGTAGCTGTTCCAGTAGTCATAATACCGCGGGTCGTTTTCCGGGTTCACGATCTGGAAGTCCTGACCAGGGCGGATGGAAAGGCCGGCGCGTTCGCAGCGAGCTTCGATCACTTCGGGGCGGCCAATCAGAATTGGGGTTTCTGTGGTCTCTTCCAGGATCGCTTGTGCGGCACGCAGCACGCGTTCGTCCTCACCTTCGGAGAAAACAATCCGCCGGGCAGCTTTGCGGGCAGTTTCAAAGACGGGGCGCATCAGGAGCGCGGATTTGAAAACCGACTGGTTGAGTTTGTGCACGTAGGTGTCGATGTTATCGATCGGGCGGGTGGCGACGCCGCTGTCCATGGCGGCCTTGGCCACGGCGGCGGACACCACGCCGACCAGACGCGGATCAAAAGGTTTCGGGATCAGATATTCAGCGCCGAAGGTGAGCTGTTCACCCTTGTAGGCCGCTGCGGCCTCGGCAGAGGTTGTTGCGCGGGCAAGTTCGGCAATGCCGTTCACGCAGGCCAAGCACATTTCGTCGTTGATTTCAGTGGCGCCCACATCCAGCGCGCCGCGGAAGATGAAGGGGAAGCAGAGGACGTTGTTGACCTGGTTTGGGAAATCGGAACGACCGGTGGCAATGATCGCATCAGGAGCCACTTTGCGCGCCAGCTCAGGCATGATTTCCGGGGTCGGGTTTGCCAAAGCAAAAATGATCGGCTGCGCGGTCATCTTTTCGACCAGTTCAGGCTTGAGGACGCCGGGGCCGGAGAGACCGAGGAACATGTCGGCGCTGTCGATCACCTCGTCGAGGGTACGCAGATCGGTTTTTTGGGCAAACTCCGCCTTCTGCGGGTTCATGTCCTCTTCGCGGCCTTCATAGACCAGACCATGGATGTCGCAGAGCCAGACGTTTTCGCGCTTCACACCCAGCTTCAACAGCATGTTGAGGCAGGCGATGCCCGCCGCGCCGCCGCCGGTGGAGACAATTTTGATGTCTTCGAATTTCTTGCCTGCGACCTGAAGCGCGTTGGTTGCCGCCGCGCCCACAACAATGGCGGTGCCGTGTTGATCGTCGTGGAACACCGGGATGTTCATGCGTTCGCGGCAGAGTTTTTCGACCACAAAGCAGTCCGGTGCTTTGATGTCTTCAAGGTTGATCGCGCCAAAGGTTGGTCCCATGGCACAGACGATGTCCGCAAGTTTTTCTGGGTCTGCTTCGTCCAGCTCGATGTCAAAACAGTCAATGTTGGCAAATTTCTTGAACAGAACCGCTTTGCCTTCCATCACCGGCTTGGACGCCAATGCACCGATGTTGCCAAGGCCGAGAACGGCAGAGCCGTTGGACACCACCGCTACGAGGTTTTGGCGTGCCGTGTAAAGCGCGGCGTTGGCGGGGTCGTCTTTGATCTCAAGGCAAGCTTCGGCAACGCCGGGGGAATATGCACGGGAAAGGTCGCGGCCGTTGGCCAGCGGCTTGGTGGCGCGGATCTCCAGTTTCCCAGGCTTAGGGTTGGCGTGGTAAAACAGAGCGGCGTCGCGCAGAGATTGGTTGCGATTGTCGGACATGGCGGACCTCATAGTGCGCGGGGCGCAGCGGCGGTTTGTGGGGTGGTTGAAATTTGGTTCAGCATTAAACTAGTTTTTCTTCTGTGGAAATGGGCAAATGTACCTTGATGAAAAGCCCCTAATTTTCACCGTTGAATTTTTGACCATTTGGTTACATTCTCGGTAAATTCTGCCGTGAGGGCGCGTTGGGGAGTGGGAATGGAAGAGATCAGAGCGGAAGTAAGGTTGCCGACGCAGGAACTGCGCGATGACATCCCCTTTTACACCAAAATTCTCAAAATGCGGATGGATATGATTTATCCGGCGGATGACCCGACGGTTGCGGTGTTTTCCGGACATGGCCTGCGGCTGCGCATCGAGAAGGGTGCAGAGGAAGCGCCAGGGTGTCTTAGGATTTTGACCAACAATCCCGATGGGTTTGCAGATGGCGCGCGCGAATTGATCGCGCCAAATGGCACAAAGATTGAAATTGACGAACTAAACCCGCCGCTGGTGCTGCCGGAAGTGCAGCATTCCTTTGTGGTGCGGCGATTGGCGGATCAGGCGCCATGGGTGATTGGCCGGGCGGGGATGCATTATCGGGATTTGGTGCCGGACCGGTTGGGCGGCGCGATGATTGCCAGCCATATCCGTATTCCTGACGGTGGGCCTGTGCCGGATATGGTGCATTATCATAAAGTGGGCTTTCAGCTGATCTTCTGCGTCAACGGTTGGGTTGATGTGTTGTATGAAGATCAAGGTGGCATGCGCCGTCTCAACGCGGGCGATTGCTTTATTCAACCGCCGGAAATTCGCCATCGGGTCTGCGAGGCCAGTGATGATTTGCAAGTGATCGAGATTGGTGTGCCAGCGGATCATGTGACCGAAATTGACCATGAGATGGACCTGCCAACGCAACATGAACGGCCAGACCGCGAGTGGGATGGGCAGCGATTTGTGCATAACCTGGCGGAGGGTGCCAAGTGGGGCGACTTCCGCTTGCAGGGATTTGTCAGCCGCGACACGACCATCGCCGCGAACACCAAGGAAGTGGCTGGCGTACAGGTGATCCGTCGTGGCGATGGCATGCCGCAATGGGCGCGCCATGATGCGGATATACACTTTACCTTTGTGATGAAGGGCACGATGGTTCTGGAAGGCGAAGGGCGGGAGCCGCATGCCTTGGAAGCCGGGGATGCCTTTGTGATCCCACCCGGAATGAAAACCCGATACGCCGATCCAAGCAGGGACATCGAATTGCTCGAGGTCGCGCTGCCGGGGGCGTTTAAGACGAAAGTGACAGAGACATGAGCTTGGAAAAATCGGCTTTTGCCGTGCGCGAAAACGCCTACGCGCCCTATTCGAACTTCAAAGTGGGGGCGGCGGTGCTGTCCGAGGGCGGCGAAATCTACGCTGGCTGTAATGTGGAAAACATTGCCTACCCGGAGGGCACCTGTGCCGAAGCTGGCGCTATAGCGGCGATGGTGGCCGCGGGGGATAGTAAGTTAACTGAAGTCTTTGTTGTCGCCGACAGCAAGCAGCCGGTCAGCCCATGCGGCGGGTGCCGTCAAAAACTGGCGGAATTTGGCGCATCGGACACGAAAGTGACACTGGCCAATCTGGACGGTGTGCGCGTGACAATGACGATGGCGGAGCTTCTGCCGGGGGCGTTTGGCGCTGACCACATGGACACAGACCACCAAGACCGCGACTGATACATAAGGAGACACCCATGGACGCACGGGCCATCATCGCGCAGTTGCGCAAAGGCGAAGATCCTAGCCGTGAAGAGCTGGCCTGGTTTGCCAGAGGCTTGGCGGACGGCACCGTGAGCGATGCGCAGGCCGGGGCATTTGCTATGGGCGTGTGTGTGCGTGGCTTGTCCGAGGAAGGGCGCGTGGCGTTGACGCTGGCGATGCGGGACAGTGGCGACACGATGTCGTGGGACTTGCCCGGACCTGCACTCGACAAGCACTCTACAGGGGGCGTTGGCGATTGTGTGAGCTTAGTGCTGGCACCGGCTTTGGCGGCCTGTGGGGCTTACGTTCCAATGGTGTCGGGGCGCGGGCTTGGGCACACTGGTGGAACGCTGGATAAGCTGGAGGCCATTCCAGGCTACCAGACAGGCCTGGACGAAGCGCAGTTTGACAAAGTGGTGCGCGAAGCAGGAGCCTCGATTGTCAGTGCAACGGCGGAGATCGCGCCTGCGGACAAGCGGCTATATGCGGTGCGGGATGTGACCGGGACGGTGGAAAGTCTGGACCTAATCACCGCGTCGATCCTGTCCAAGAAGCTGGCTGCTGGACTGCATGGGCTGGTGTTGGATGTAAAGGTGGGAAGCGGCGCGTTTATGAAGACGCTGGAGGATGCCGAAGCTTTGGCGGACTCTTTGGTGAGCACAGCGAATTTGGCGGGCTGCCCAACAAGCGCGCTGATCTCTGACATGAGCCAACCCTTGGCGCCCTCGCTTGGCAATGCGTTGGAGGTGGCGGAGTGCATGGAGGTGCTCTGTGGCGCGAAAGGTGGGCCACTTGCAGAGCTGAGTGTCTCACTTGGCGGTGTGGTGTTGGCCAATGCCGGATTGGCGGCGGACGTTGAGGCGGGCGTGGCCAAGATGGTTGCGGTTTTGGCCAACGGGCAAGCGGCAGAGCGGTTTGGCAAGATGGTTTCTGCACATGGCGGGCCGATGCGATTTGTTGAGGAGTGGCGGCGGTTTTTGCCGGAGGCTTCGGTGATCCGTGAAGTCAAAGCACCTCGTGATGGCTTTGTAACCGCCATCGAGGGCGAAGCGCTGGGCCTTGCTGTTGTGGGCCTTGGCGGCGGGCGCATGGTGGAGAGTGACGTGATTGATATGGCGGTTGGCTTTTCTGACGTGGTGCGCTTGGGCACAGCGGTCAAAGCTGGTGATCCGCTTTTGCGTGTGCACGCCAGTCGCGAAGACAAAGCGGACGCTGCCGCCGTGGCAGTTATATCAGCCGTAGACATTGGCGACCAAATGCCGGATATGCCGCCGCTAATCCACGAAAGGAGCCGCTGATGGCACGTGCATTTCTGGTTGTGATGGACTCGGTTGGCATTGGCGGTGCGCCGGATGCGGCGCAGTTTTTCAATGAAGATCGCCCAGACACTGGCGCAAATACCTTGGCGCATATTGCGCAGGCTTGCGCCGCCGGGCGCGCTGAAGATGGGCGCAGTGGACCGTTGAGACTGCCCAATCTGGATGCTTTGGGACTTGGCGCGGCCTGTCGATTGGCCTCTGGTGACGTGACCCCGGGACTGGATGCGGAGCCACAGGGGACTTGGGGCGCAGCCACCGAAGTGAGCCCGGGTAAGGACACGCCCTCGGGCCATTGGGAGTTGGCTGGCCTGCCGGTGCCTTGGGATTGGGGCTATTTCCCCAAAGAAGAGCCGTGTTTTCCAGCGGATTTGACCAAACTGGTGTGCGAGCTGGCCGGCGTGGATGGCATTCTGGGAGATTGTCATGCCTCGGGAACCGTGGTCATCAACGATCTTGGCACGGAGCATGTCAAAAGCGGTAAGCCAATTTGCTACACCTCTGCCGACAGCGTTTATCAGATTGCGGCGCATGAAGAGAGCTTTGGGCTCGAGCGCTTGTTGAGGCTGTGTCAGGATCTTGCGCCGACGTTGCACGAGATGAAGATTGGCCGGGTGATCGCGCGGCCGTTTGTGGGGGATGCTGAGAGTGGGTTCACCCGCACCACCAACCGTCGCGACTATGCGATTGCGCCGCCAGAGCCGCTGTTGACCAATTGGGTGCAAGATGCCGGTGGCAAGGTTCATGGTGTTGGCAAGATTGGCGATATCTTCACCATGGCGGGCATTGATGATTGCACCAAAGGCGCGGATGCCAAGCTGATGCAGGATTTGCAGGGATTGGTGGAAACCGCCGAAGATGGTAGCCTGACCTTTGCAAACTTTGTGGAGTTTGACAGTCTTTATGGCCATCGCCGTGACATTTCCGGCTATGCGCGTTCGCTGGAGTGGTTTGACTTGGAAATCGGAAAGGTCCTTCAAAGTTTGAAAGCGGATGATCTCTTGATCCTGACAGCCGATCACGGCAATGACCCAAGCTGGACCGGAACCGACCACACCCGTGAACGCGTGCCAGTATTGGCCGCAGGTGTGGGCGCAAAAGAAGCCGGGATTATGGATTTTGTTGATGTGGCCGCAACGGTGGCCACACATCTGGGGATCACACCTCCCCGTGGAAGGAGTTTCTTATGAGCGTTGCTGACCTGCCTAAAGTCGAGCTGCACCTGCACCATGAAGGTGCAGCACCACCTGCGTTTATCAAACAGCTGGCGCATGAAAAGAACGTTGATCTGAGCAAGATTTTTGACGACAACGGTGGCTATGCTTTTCGGGATTTTGTGCACTTCCTGAGCACCTATGAGGATGCGACGTCTGTTTTGACCGGTCCGGAAGAGTTTGCCCGGCTGACCACTGCGATCCTGGAAGAAAGCGCCAAGAACGGCGTGGTTTACACCGAGAGCTTCATCAGCCCGGACTTCTGTGGCGGCGGTGATGTTGGCGCGTGGCGGGAATACCTGGCGGCGATTCAGGAGGCGGCGGGTGCGGCCGAGGCCAAACACGGCATCACTTTGCGCGGTGTTGTGACGGCGGTGCGTCACTTTGGGGCCGATAAGTCCAAAACCACGGCCACTTGTGCGGCCGAGACAGCAGGTGCCTTTGTGACCGGTTTTGGCATGGGTGGAGATGAAGGGCAATTCACGCAGGGCACGTTTGCTTATGCGTTTGATCAGGCCAAGGAGGCCGGATTGCAGCTGACCACCCACGCCGGGGAATTTGGCGGGCCGGAAAGCGTCTGGGATGCGATCCGCGATCTGAACGTGGAGCGCATTGGTCACGGCGTGCGCAGCATTGAGGACCCTGAGCTGGTGAAAGAACTGGTGGCGCGTCAAATCACGCTGGAAGTCTGTCCCGGCTCCAATGTGGTGCTGGGCCTGTTCCCGGATTTTGCCAGCCACCCCATTCAGAAGCTTCGGGACGCTGGGGTGAAAGTCACGGTGAGCACGGATGATCCGCCGTTCTTCCACACCACCATGCGCCGTGAATATGAAGAGCTGTCCAAGGCTTTTGGCTGGAACGAGAGTGATTTTCGTGCGCTCAACCAGACGGCGCTTGACGCAGCCTTCTGTGATGCGGATACCAAAGCCAAAGTAGCCAAGAGACTGGAGCAAGCCTGATGGATCATTTGACAGTAGTGGATCACCCGCTGGTACAGCACAAGCTGACCATCATGCGCGATCAGGCCACGTCAACGGGCGAGTTTCGCCGTCTGTTGCGTGAGATCAGTCAGCTTCTGGCCTATGAGGTGACCCGCGAGTTGCCGATGACCACCAAGAAGATCCAAACCCCTATGGTGGAGATGGATGCGCCGACCTTGGCAGGGCGCAAGCTGGCGTTGGTGTCCATTCTGCGGGCTGGCAATGGCTTGCTCGACGGCATGCTGGAGCTGGTGCCCTCTGCGCGCGTCGGCTTTGTTGGGCTGTATCGGGATGAGGAAACGCTTGAGCCGGTGCAGTACTACTACAAGGCGCCAAGCGAGTTGGACGAGCGTCTGGTGATTGCGGTTGATCCCATGCTGGCAACCGGCAACAGCTCTGCGGCAGCGATTGATTTGCTGAAGAAGCAAGGCGCGACCAACATTCGGTTCCTGTGTCTTTTGGCGGCGCCTGAAGGTGTGGCGCGCATGAAAGAGGCGCATCCAGATGTGCCAATTGTGACCGCGTCTCTGGACGAACGGCTTAATGAAAAAGGCTACATCCTGCCGGGATTGGGCGATGCGGGCGACCGCATGTTTGGCACGCAATAGGTCAAATTTCGTGTTTTCAACGGTTTACTCGTTGGAAACAAAGCGGCTAAGGTGCCCCTACATCTTGTGGGGGCAAAATGAAACTGACCAGAGTTATTGCGATCGGCGTGATCGTGAGTTCCTTGGGCGTAGGCGCGGTGACCGCGCAGTCCATTAGTTCAAACGAAATTCCGGCGGAATTCCCGCCGCGTGATTTCAAAGGTAAGCAGTTTGTTGACAGCCGCGGGTGTGTTTACATCCGTGCCGGTGTTGATGGCGCCACAACTTGGGTGCCGCGGGTGACGCGGGAGCGCAAGGTGATTTGTGGCTTCAAGCCCACCTTCTCCAAAGCGCAAACGACAACAAATGCCGCGCCAAAACTCGACAAAAATGTCGTGCAAATTCAGCCGGCGGCGCCGGAAGCGGGTGCCCCTGCGGTGGCCGTGGCGCCAAAAGCTGTGGCCCCTGCGGCCGCTGCGACAACAACGGCGCGGACCACCAGTAGCACCGCAACCAACGCGACGAAGGCAGCACCCCGCACAGTTAAGGTGCCAAAGCAGGCCAAAGGTGCGCCGCTTTACACCACACCAACGGCTGCGCGTCCGACCACGACAACGGCTAAAAAAACCACGACCCGTCCCGTTGCTCCGGCTGCCACTGCGGCAGCGCCAACGGTGATCCAGCCTGCGCCAGTGGCCCCAAAAACAACCACCACAACGGTGCGCCGGACTTCCAAACAGGCGCCGCGGGCTGCGGGTGTTGTTTCTCCATGCCGTGAAGGCGTGACGTCCTGGAGGGGATCAGCTGTCCGTTGCGGTCCGCAAGCGCTCTCGCCAGTGACGCCCGGGACTGGCCGTCCGACAGCTCAGCCGCCGCAGATGCGCTTTGACCAGAACAGCTCATTGCGTCGGCCTCCGGTTGGCACGGTGGTGAAGGTGGGTGAAGTTGCTCCCGATGTGCGGGTGGTGCCACGTCACGTGTATGAGGCCAACCATGACTCTCATGTTTTGGCGGTTGTGCCGGAAGGCTATCGTCGGGCGTTTGATGACGGTCGCTTGAACGAGCGCCGCGCCGAGATGACATTGGGGGGGCAGGCCCAGATGGAACAAATCTGGACCAACACTTTGCCCCGTCAGCTTGTTGGCGTGCCAGAGGAAAGCGAAACAGTTGCACGGGCAAGCGCCACACAGGTGGCAGCGACCACCGTGTCCACCAAGTCTGAGTCCGCAACCAAATCGCTGCGTTTGGCAGGCACACCTTATGTGCAGGTTGGCACTTTTGGTGATCAGGCCAGCGCACAGGCCGCAGCCAAGCAGGTGAAACGTCTTGGACTTCCGGTGCGGATTGGCAAATACCAGCGTGGTGGTGTGACCCAGCGTATGGTTCTGGCAGGTCCGTTTTCCAGCGCAAACAGCGCCAATGCTGCGCTAAACAAGGCGCAGATCGCCGGATTTGGTAGCGCTTTTGTGCGCCAGTGATGAGAAAGAAATCTGCGGCGGTGTCAGCTGCCGCAGATGCCTTGTAAAGCCACCCAATAGCGATCAATCAGGATCGGTTCCGGCAGGTCCTCGGTAAAAGGGGCCGCTTCTATCAGTGGCAATGTGCTTTCCCCCGACGGGTCCCGCGCCAGGGCATAGGGCTGCAGGCGCACCCGCTTTTCTTCAAACGCCGCAATGAGCTCGCTGTCAGCTGCCGCTGTGGGCGGCGTGCCAATCAACCGTTCGATATGCTTCAAGAGAAGGTCTTCGGGCAGGGTGCCTGAGGTCAGGAGGCGCAGGCTGGCACGAATGCCGCCGGTTTCCAGCACCCCACGCAGGGGGTCAGGAGACGCGGTCTGTGCGGCAACGATATAGCCGGCAGCCACGTCGGGTTCCTCATAGTCTTCAATGGTGTCACGCCCGAGTAAAACAACATTTCCCGGTAGGGCCACGGCTTCGCGTAGAGCGTTTGGCAAAACGGAAATCGAGCGCACTTGCAGGCGCTTTTGTAAGGCATCCACGGCGGGAACGGCGAGTGGAGCGCTACAGGGTTGACCGGTCAAGCGCGTGGCCAGCTGTTGCATATCCTGTCCGATGGTTTGCCGGGCCACGGTGGGAACAACGCGCAATGTGTGGTTGGCCAGTGCATCCGGCAGCCAAAAGACCGCCAGGCTCGCCACGGTTGCAACGCTTAGTGCCAGTACCGACATCCTCAAGCGGCCTGACGCGTTGGCGGGCCGCGCGACGGCTTTGCGCAGCTTTTCGATGGCCTCAGCCAGATCGTCGTGGGCGGCGTCGATCTCGAGGGTTTCGTCGGAATCTCCGTCGGGAAAGAACACAGCCGGTTGTTGGCCCGGATTGAGACGGCGCACAGCAGGCAAAGACCAATGTGTCAGCGCCCGGTCTTGCGCGTCTTTGATGACAAGAGTGGCTTCGCCCAGAGACACAATCACTTCGCGACGCTGGACGTCGGGTGTTGCGCGCCACAGCGCCATGCCTTCCAAGCGCTGGAATTTGTCTAGTGCGGTGCTCATTACTGGGTGCTCAGCCTCATTTTGCGAGAAACCCTAGCATAGGGGCAAACGGAGGGGCAATCACATGGCGCCCATGAAAAAGGCCCGGAGCAAGGTCCGGGCCTTAAATGCTGCGGTGTTTGCAACCGTTACAGGATTTTGATGCCTGCCGACTTGATGTCCGCCAGGAAGGCGTCCAGACCTTTGTCGGTCAGCGGGTGATTGATCATGGATTTGATCACACCGGGAGGGGCGGTCATCACGTCGGCACCAACCAGCGCACATTGGGTGGCGTGGTTCACTGTGCGGATAGAGGCCGCGAGGATTTCGGTTTCAAAACCATAGTTGTCATAGATCTGACGGATGTCTGCGATCAGGTCCATGCCATCAATGTTGATGTCGTCCAAACGGCCAATGAACGGCGAGATGAAAGTGGCGCCGGCTTTGGCAGCCAGCAGCGCCTGGTTGGCGGAGAAACACAGGGTCACGTTGACCTTATGGCCATCGTCGGTCAGCGCCTTACACGCTTTCAGGCCGTCCCAGGTCAGAGGTACTTTCACGGCGATGTTGTCGGCGATTTCGACCAGCTTGCGGCCTTCAGCGATCATCTCGTCAGCGTCGGTGGCGGTCACCTCGGCGGAAACAGGGCCGTCGACTAGGTCACAGATTTCTTTGGTGACTTCGAGAATGTCGCGGCCAGATTTTTTGATCAAAGATGGGTTTGTGGTCACGCCGTCTACCATGCCCGTGGCATTCAGCTCGGCAATGGCGTCGATGTCGGCGGTGTCTACGAAGAATTTCATGTCATCTCCTCTCCTGCGGCGGCAGGTCTGAAAGGGCGGCGGTTGCAACTGCGGGATTGCGCTGCGGCTGTCTTGCCTTTACCCGATAGAGAGCCCTGCTGGAAGTGGGAATGCGTTGCCATGGCGCATTTTCCGTTAGCGATAACAATTTGTGCGGGTGAGCGCGGCGTGAGGGACAATTGAGCGAAACACAGTTCTTTCCTGAAGGCACATTGATTGCGGTGCTGACCACGCAGCCGCTGGATCGGGTGTTGGACTATAAAGCGCCGGAGGGCGGGGTCTTGCTTGGGGCGTTTGTTGAGGTGCCGTTGGGGCCGCGCCGGGTGCTTGGCGTTGTTTGGGGACCAGGCAAGGGCGACTACGATATCAACAAGATCAGGCCTGCAAATCGGGCGCTTGACGTGGCCCCGATGGGCGCCGACATGCGGGACTTTTTGCAGCGCGCGGCGGATTACACGCTGACCCCCATGAATGCGATGCTGCGACTGGCCACGCGGGCACCGGGGCTGTCTGATCCCCCATCGATGCGGAAAATTTACCGGCGCGGCGAAGGCGAACCGGCTCGCCAGACTGACGCAAGGCGGCGAGTATTAGAAACATTGTCGGAATACGGCAATCTGGCCTTTACGATGGGGGAACTGTCGGAAATGGCCGGAGTGACCAATTCCGTCATCAAAGGCTTGGTGAAACAGGGGGTGGTGCGCGAAGAAGCCGCGCCACGCGACACGCCGTTTCCGCGTCTGGACCCGGACTATGGCGGCAAAGAATTGTCGGAAGATCAGGAAGCGGGCGCTGAATTTCTAAGGGCAGGGGTGCAAAGTGGCACCTATGGCACCACACTTCTGCGCGGCGTGACCGGCTCTGGCAAAACCGAAGTCTATTTGGAGGCGGTGGCCGCGTGTTTGCGTAAGGGACGACAGGCGCTGGTGCTGTTGCCTGAGATCGCGCTGACGGCGGAGTTTTTGACCCGTGTGGAGGCGCGGTTTGGCGCCAAGCCCGCCGAATGGCATTCTGGCGTGACCATGACCGAGCGGCGGCGCACCTGGAAAATGGTGGGCGAAGGTGGGGCGCAGATGGTGATTGGCGCACGGTCTGCGCTGTTTTTGCCGTATCGCGATCTGGGCCTGATCATTGTCGATGAAGAGCACGACACGTCTTACAAGCAGGAAGACGGGGTCCTGTATAACGCGCGAGACATGGCAGTGCTGCGGGCGGCCCTCTGTGAGGCGCAGGTGGTTCTGGCCTCAGCTACTCCAAGCTTGGAAAGTTGGGCCAATGCTGAGGCGGGCAAATACAAGAAGCTTGAATTGACCAGCCGCTATGGCGCGTCGGTGCTGCCTGATATGCGCGCCATCGACATGAGGGCCGAAAAACTGCCTGCCAGTCGCTGGATTTCGCCCAGTTTGAAGGCGGCGGTGGATGCGCGGATTGCCAAAGGCGAACAGGCATTGTTGTTTATCAACCGCCGGGGCTATGCGCCGGTGACGATCTGTCGGGCTTGTGGACATCAGATTGGCTGTGACAACTGTGATGCGCGGATGGTGGAACATCGGTTCCTCAAGCGCTTGCTGTGTCACCAGTGCGGTGAAACCAAACCGATGCCGGAGGCCTGCCCGTCTTGTGAGGTCGAGGGCAAGCTTGCGCCCGTGGGCCCCGGCGTGGAGCGTTTGGCAGAAGAGGCGCAGGAGCTGTGGCCGGATGCGCGGCAGGCGGTGCTGAGTTCGGACCTGTTTGGGTCCGCGCGTGCGCTAAAGGAAAGCATCCAAACCATCGCTGACGGCGGTGCGGACATCATCATTGGCACACAATTGGTGGCCAAGGGTCACAATTTCCCTTTGTTGACACTGGTGGGCGTGATCGATGCGGATCTTGGTTTGCAGGGCTCAGACCTTCGGGCGGCGGAGCGCACCTTTCAATTGATGCGCCAGGTGGCTGGGCGGGCAGGGCGGTCAGAGCGGGCGGGCTTGGCGCTGTTGCAGACCTTCCAACCCGAACACCCGGTGATCCGTGCCATTTTGACAGGGGACGAGACTGGCTTTTGGCGCACTCAGGCAGAGGAGCGCCGTCATGCGGTGGTGCCGCCATTTGGGCGCATGGCCGGAATCATTCTGTCCGGTAGTGACGTGGCGCAAGTGTTTGATCTGGGCAATGCGTTGGCGCGCAATGCAGGAGCGCTACAGGCCATAGGGGCACAGGTTTTTGGACCTGCGCCAGCACCAATTGCCCGCGTGCGCGGCCGTCATCGGGTTCGGTTGTTGGTCAAAGCGGACAAATCGGCGCCATTGCAGGCTGCCTTGGCGCAATGGGTGGGGCAGTTCCGCCTGAAGGGGGATCTGCGCCTCGCAGTCGATATTGATCCGCAGAGTTTTTACTGACCCCAAAGCTTCAATTGACCCAAAATATTCCGGAGCACGAGGCAGCGCTTCGTTTCGACGTCCTCGGTTCTCACAGCCGTGCGAGAATGCACGTCAGTCTGTGCGCGCTTTTGATCTCGCCTTTCTCAGACAATAGGCGTATTTGCTGCACATGTTCAGAAAAATCCCCATTGATGACGCGCATCTGCTGCCGTGGTGGCGTCGCCCGATCACCCTGCTGTTTCTCATGGCGCTGGCCATGCCGATCGCCTTCAACACGTGGAGCGCGCTGCTCAACAACTTTGTGATTGAGGTGGCGGATTTCGACGGCTCCGACATCGGATTGCTGCACACCGTGCGCGAGATTCCTGGATTTCTGGCAATTGGCGTGATCTTCCTGCTGCTGTTCATACGCGAACAAGTGTTGGGACTTGTGTCTCTGGCACTGCTGGGCGTTGCCACAGCACTTACCGCCTATTTCCCGTCGATGGGCGGAATCTTGATGATCACTCTGCTGAGTTCGATTGGCTTTCACTACTACGAAACCGTGAACCAGTCGCTCCAGTTGCAATGGCTCGACAAAAAACGCGCGCCGAAGGTGCTGGGCTGGCTCGTAGCCGCAGGTTCGGCGGCAACATTGCTGGCCTATGGTATCATTGTGCTGGGTTGGAAGCGATACAATTGGGACTATGACGTGGTGTACCTCGCCGGTGGCGGCATCACAGCACTGATTGCACTCTATTGCTTCGTGGCCTTCCCACAGTTTGAAGGGCGCACGCCCCAAGCCCGGAAAATGGTGCTGAAAAAGCGCTATTGGCTCTATTATGCCATGCAGTTTATGGCGGGGGCGCGGCGTCAGATTTTTGTCGTCTTTGCTGGCTTCATGATGGTGGAGCGCTTCGGTTTTGATGTGCATGAAATCACCGCGCTGTACCTGATCAACTTGATTGCAAATATGATCTTTGCCCCAATGATCGGCGAGGCTGTGTCACGGTTTGGCGAGCGGCGCACCTTGATCTTTGAATACGCTGGTCTGGTGATTGTCTTTCTAGCGTATGGTGGCATCTATTTCTTCGGTTGGGGTATCGCACTGGCGGCAACGCTTTATGTCGTGGACCACCTGCTGTTCTCTTTGGCCTTGGCGTTGAAGACCTATTTCCAGAAAATCGCAGATCCGGAAGACATGGCACCGACGGCGGCTGTGGCCTTTACGATCAACCACATTGCGGCGGTGTTCCTACCGGTGTTGCTCGGCCTGTTGTGGCTGGCCTCTCCCGGTGCGGTGTTTGTGCTGGCTGCAGCGATGGCCGCGGTCTCGTTGGGATTGGCGTTCTTGATCCCGCGTCATCCGGAAAAAGGCAATGAAACCCGCCTGACGCGTCCGCTGGCGGCCGCAGCGGAGTAGTTTCGCGCTCCGCAGGCTTGACGGGGTCAAGGGGAGACCCTAGGCCCTGCGCAACCCTATAGGAGACAGACATGCCGACATTCACCGCACTGACCACATTGATGGGCAAAGAGCAGGCCGAAGCGCTGGGCGAGGCGATGGAGCGGCTGGTGCCGGAGCCCACAGGCGTGGGTGTTTTTGAGGTCGAGGACGGTTCCGGCCTCTGGGAGATTGGCGGCTACTTTGTTGAGGCACCGGATGAGGCTGGCTTGGCTGTGCTGGCGGTGGCCTTTGGCGCAAAGCCGTTTGTTGTGTCTGAGCTGCCGGAAACCGATTGGGTAGCCCATGTGAAACGTGAGCTGGCGCCGGTCGCCGCGGGGCGGTTCTTTGTCTATGGCAGTCATGATGCAGCCAAGATTCCTGAAGGGGCAGAACCGCTGTTGATTGAGGCGGCGATGGCCTTTGGTACCGGGCATCACGGCACGACGTTGGGCTGTCTCAAAGCGCTCGACCGTGTGGCCAATGAGGGCTTTGTTGGGAAAAACGTGGCCGACATCGGCTGTGGTACGGCCGTGTTGGGCATGGGGGCCGCGCGGATTTGGCCAAACCCAGTGCTCGCCAGCGACATCGATGAAGTGGCTGTGGATGTGGCGCAGGCCAACGTCACCGCCAATGGGTTGGACGGTAAGGTTGTTTGTTTGGAGGCCGCGGGCTTTGGCCATCCTGATCTGGCCGCCAAGGCGCCGTATGACTTGGTGTTTGCCAACATCCTGAAAGCGCCGCTGATTGATTTGGCGCCGGACATGGGAGCGAATATTAGCACGGGTGGCCACGCGATCCTTTCTGGCATTCTGAACGAGCAGGCAGACGATGTGGTTGCTGCATACGATGCCGCTGGTTTTGACGTGCATACGCGTGAAGAGATTGGCGAGTGGACCACTCTGACGATGACGCGGCGCGGTTAACCCGCCCAAAAAACCTCCTCTAGAATCAAAATGGGCGACTGGCATCAGTCGCCCATTTTTTGTCTTCGAGGATGGCTTTGTTTCTCATTTTTGGACAGTATGTGTGACAGGGCGTTGCTGTTTCCGTTTGTCCTGCGGATGCGCATAATTGTGGTCGGATTTGTCGATAATTTGCCTCATTTTCGGCTTTGCGCCTTACTTTCGCCACATTTCGAGACCAAATTTAGCCATGTTTGGTGGGGGCCAAACCTGAGTAGTTGCTATGAGTGAATCTTACGCAGAATTTCATGATCGCCTTGCGCGGATCTATCGCAAGCAGGCGAAGACCGGTCGTGTTGGACGTGAGTCTGTCGTGATCAACCGCAACGGCTATATGATCGTGAAGGGCGCTGGTCGTAGCCGGGGTATCCCTTGGGCAGGACTGTTCACTCTGATCGTTTCCTTCTTCATGATCAAAGGCATTATGATGTCTCAGTTTGGCCCTGACTTCTATTCTCAGGACATTGTGCGGTTGAGCGGTGGCACAGCAGTGGAAAAGGCAGCGGCCTGGACCATGGCCCCCGATCCGGTGTCTCGCTGGGTTGCGACGCAAATCAACACTAAACTCTAACACTCCAAAGTTTCCGTGGATCCCTCCAAGATCCCACACGGCCCCGGGTCTCTCTCCCCGGGGCCGTTTTTTGTTTCAACTGTCCTCATCGGCAAAAGAAAACCGCCGCCTCATTTAAGAAGCGGCGGATGACGGTCCGAAGACCATAGACCCGTGAGTGGTGGGTTTTGCGATTAGCGGATCGCGTAGACGTCAGAGCGGGACAGCCCGATGTCGTCCAGCTCGCGGTCGCTGAGCATGGCCAGAGCGTTGCGGGTGCAGCGCTTTTCGTTCCAGTCGATAAACCGGGCAACAAGCGCGAAGATCGGCTGACCAACACGGCCAGCAAAACCAGAGGTCGACGTATGTTCGAAGGCGGCCATATCAGAAATCCTTTCTTACAGTAGCTATGGTCTGTGTGTTCGATTGGCCGCAAATAGGAGGCAATTCCGCCACCAGCAAGGGGCAAAATAGCATAGGTGCCATGTGGGTTTTGCATAGGTCAGGATTTGCCGAAACACCTTATTAATAAGGTCGCATCTGTTATGATAAAGCGTCGCATTTGGCACATGAAAATGGGAATTGACGACGGTCGACAAAACGCCGCACCCAAAGAAAACCCGCAAACGAATTGCTTCAGGCGTGGCGTTTGTTCCCGTTTCGTGCTAATTCACGGAACATAATAAGAAAATAGAACACAAATGGGGCATGACATGCGTGTATTGGGAATCGATCCGGGCTTGCGAAACATGGGCTGGGGCGTGATTGACGCCGACGGCAGCAAGATGAGCCATGTGGCCAATGGCGTGTGTCATTCGGTTGGGCAAGATTTGGCTGCGCGCTTGCTCTCTCTGCATGAACAGCTCACCGATGTGGTGGCGCGGTTTCTTCCGGATCATGCGGCGATTGAGCAGACCTTTGTGAACAAAGACGGCGCCGGGACACTGAAGCTGGGTCAGGCGCGTGGCATTGCGCTTTTGGTTCCAGCGCAGGCGGGATTGCACATTGGTGAGTATGCGCCAAACAAGGTGAAGAAAACTGTTGTCGGCGTGGGTCATGCGGAGAAGCATCAGGTGGAGCATATGGTGAAGTTGCAATTGCCGGGCGTGAAAATTGCCGGGGCGGATGCGGCCGATGCTTTGGCCATTGCCATGTGCCACGCCCACTACGCGCGGGCCGGAGCGGGCTACGCTGAAGCATTGAAGAGGGCGCAGGCATGATTGGCAAGATTTCCGGGCGGCTCGAGTATCGCAGTACGGATCATGTGCTGATTGATGTGCGCGGTGTGGGCTATATGGTTTATTGTTCGGATCGAACACTTGCGGCGTTGCCAAGCGTGGGCGAGCCGGTTGCGCTATACACGGACCTATTGGTGCGTGAAGATCTGCTGCAGCTTTTTGGCTTTCCAAGCTTGTTTGAAAAGGAATGGCACCGTTTGCTGATGAGCGTTCAGGGCATTGGCGCAAAGGCGAGCTTGGCAATCCTTGGGGCTTTGGGCGCAGATGGTGTGAGCCGGGCTGTGTCGTTGGGCGATGTCGCGGCGATTAAAGCTGCCAAAGGTGTTGGGCCCAAAACAGCGCAACGTGTTGTGATTGAACTAAAAGACAAGGCGCCGGAGCTTATGGCACTGGGAGGCAGCCTTGGGGAAACTCTGACCTCTGTGTCCGGAGAGGACGACGCGGGGGCGGACGATGTGATTGAGGATGTGGCTCGTGCACCGATTGCTTCTGGTGGCGCGTCTGCGGCAAGCGGCGCAGCGGCAGCGGCCTCGATGAGTGTGCAGGCGGACGCTTTGTCGGCTTTGGGGAACCTTGGTTATGGGCCTGCTGACGCGGCTGGCGCGGTGGCGCAGGCGGCAGGAGAAGATCCTGAAGCGGATACGTCAGGGTTGATCCGAGCTGCGCTTAAGCTGTTGGCGCCAAAGGGGTAAATCATGGAACAACCTGATCCGACACTGCGCCCGGAAGCCCGCCCGGAGGATGCGGACCGTGCGCTGCGCCCGCAGGAGCTGGATGCGTTCATTGGTCAAGCAGAAGCCCGCGCCAACCTGCGGATCTTTATTGAGAGTGCACGCCGCCGTGGTGAAGCGATGGACCACACATTGTTCCATGGACCGCCCGGTTTGGGGAAAACCACTTTGGCGCAAATCATGGCGCGGGAGCTGGGGGTGAACTTCCGAATGACCTCGGGTCCCGTGTTGGCCAAGGCCGGTGATCTAGCGGCGATCCTCACCAACCTGGAAGCCAGGGATGTTCTTTTTATTGATGAAATTCATCGTCTCAACCCTGCAGTGGAAGAAGTCCTCTATCCGGCGATGGAGGACTTTGAGCTTGATCTTGTGATCGGGGAGGGGCCAGCGGCGCGGACGGTTCGGATTGAATTGCAGCCGTTTACACTGGTGGGAGCGACGACGCGGTTGGGATTGCTGACCACGCCATTGCGGGATCGTTTTGGGATTCCGACGCGGTTGCAGTTCTACACAGAGGATGAGCTCAACGAGATTGTCACCCGCAATGCCAACAAGCTGGGGGTGCCTGCGCATGATGGTGGTGCGCGGGAGATTGCGCGGCGCTCGCGCGGGACGCCCCGGATTGCCGGGCGCTTGCTGCGGCGGGTGGTGGATTTTGCCTTGGTCGAGGGTGACGGTGTTATCACAAAGTCCCTTGCAGATGGGGCACTTACGCGGCTTGGGGTGGACAATCTTGGCCTTGATGGGGCGGACCGACGGTACCTGCTTTTCATTGCTGAAAACTACGCTGGCGGGCCGGTGGGGATCGACACAATTAGTGCGGCATTGAGCGAAAGTCGGGATGCCATTGAAGAAGTGATTGAGCCGTTTCTCCTGCAGCAAGGCTTGATCCAGCGGACCCCGCGCGGGCGGATGTTGGCGCAGAAAGCCTGGACACATCTGGGCCTGAGCACGCCGCGGCCAAGGGACCAGAACGATCTGTTTACCCCGTCAAGCAACGGCAAATAGGGCATCGGTATCACGTCGGTATTGTGACTGTTTCGCGGAGGTGCGGTTTTGAAAGTGGAAGATGTTAACGCGATGACACAGGCACCCACGGCAGCATTGGACCAAGCTGATGTGCGCGCGCTGACCAGGCAGGCGGCTGCGGTCTCCGACATTTATGCCGCGCGGTTTGGCATCGATCGGGATGCGACCTGGTATTTGGCCAAGATGACCGAAGAGTTGGGAGAGTTGCAATCGGCCTATCTGGCGACGCAGGGGGCGCAGCGCGGGGATATGTCCGCAGAAGAGGCGCGTCAAAACCTGACCGATGAAACCGCGGACCTGTTTGGCTTCCTGATGGTCTTTGCCAACTGGCAAGGCATCGATTTGGCGGAAGCCTTCGCGGCCAAATGGGGGCGTTATCTTCCCGATCAAGTTGACTGAGGAACGCCTGAGCTCTCGTATTTTGATGGCCAACCGTGTTCCTGCGAAGTGATTCCGTCGGTGACACATCCAAAATCTCAGTTTGGCGCGGGGAAAATTCATGGCCAGAATGTGCCGTTTCTGTTCAATTTGAAGCAGTCGAGTTTTTCTAAAATGCAAAGTGCCAGCCGATGTGTTGGCAAAAGCTAAACGTGCGTCGCCTACGCGGGTTTTTAGTCAATTTTACTCGCTTGATCCCTTGCCCGAAGAACCGCTTGATTTCTCGGCGCTTGTGGCGATCAGGCATGGTTTTGGGGTCATTGAGATCACAGAAACATGTGTGATCTCTGTTTTGCATTTTGACCGCATTTATGTGGGATAACGCTCAATTTTTATGGGGTTTCGGAGGGTTAATCCCCTGTAAGGAATGCCGAAACCGCCCGTTAAGGAAAACAGTTTTGGTTGAAGCTCAAGAGTGAGCCGGTGGGAACCAAATCAAAATCAGCGCTCTCCTCTGACCAACGAAATAAACTTCTTACGGGTACAAGAAAATGCTGAACACATCTATCAAAGCCATGATGGCAGTTGGCGCTTTGGTGTCGATTGCAGGCTGCAAAAGCACAATCGAATCTTATGTCGAAAACGAAGTGGGTGACCGCCTGAATGATATGGCGGGTGACCGTCTTTATCTTGCACATGGTGATACTACTCTGAATGGTCGCGTCCAGACTGCGTCGATGTCGACAGATGGCGACGGCAATGTAACCGGGGGGGCGCCTGGCAGCGCCCGGAATGGCTCTTTGGAAATTGGGACCAATGTTGGCGAGCTTGAAAACTTGGAAATGAACAACGGCAGCGCAACCACCCGCTTTGGTGCTGACGGTGACAGAATTGATGACGGCATGGATTCCTTGCTGATCACCGCGCGGTCTTCCAACGGTCAAAAGCGCGGTTGGATGGGCAACGCAGATGCGCTGGATTTTGATCACCAGACCTTTGGCATGTGGGCCAACGGGGTGGGCACGTCGAGTGGCAGTGTGAGTGTGGGCAGCTTTGGCGATCGCACAGCGACAGCCGATATGCCAAGCAGTGGTTCTGCTACTTACTCCGGCCGTTCTGTTGGCATGGTTGTCACCACCGATGGACGCGCGCTTGTTGCGGAATCTCAGGTGGGTGTAACCACTTCTGATTTCTCCAGTGTCAGCGTGGCCAGCACCAACACATATGTGCGCAATCTGTCCGGTGGCAACGCCTGGCGTGGTCAACACCTGGACTTTGCCGGTACCGGCACGGTTGACGGCAACGGGTTCACCGCGAACATCAACGGGGTTGTTGCGTTCAGCGCCGGCGACAGCGGCACGATGAACGGCGCCTTCTATGGTGACAACGCCGAAGAGGTCGGAGGTACGTTCGAGATGAACGGGGCAATTGGCAATTACACGGGCGCCTTTGGAGGCAATTAAGAAATTCGCTTTACAAGGCGAATACGAACAGCCCCTCGCGACAGCGGGGGGCAGCTCTGAAAAGGGCACAGCATTGGGGTAACCAGAATGGCCAAGGTACTGTCAACAAAACTGCGCTTCTGTCTATTGGCGCTTGCGCTTTTGTTCGGGACAGGCGCGATTATGTCGGGACAGGCTCAAGCCAACACCCCCTCCGCAACAGCCCTGGAAATTGAGCGGTCGTTTGACACGGCCATGGCGGCGCTGGACGCGGGACAGCCTAAAGCGGCGATACCGCTGCTACAGGATATTCTGGCCTTTGATCCAAAACTGATCCGCGTGCGCCTTGAGCTTGCGCGGGCGTATTTTATGGCACAGCAGTGGGCGCGCTCGCGGGAAGAGTTTTTCCGGGTGTTGTCCGGTGATCTGCCTGACCCTGTGCGCAAGACGGTTTTGGCTTTCATTCGTCAGATCGATGCGCGCCGCGGCTTTGACTGGGATCTGTCGATTGGATTCACCACCGCCGGTGGCACGCGGACTTATGACAGCGATATTGTGAATGCCAACACCGCCTTTGGGGTGCTGCCGTTTTCGATCACCCGCGCGGACGAAGAGCGTTTGCCAGCAGTAACCGCCACGGGGGCGATGAATTTCCGGCGAGCGCTGGGCAGCAATGCGGCTGGAACAACCACCTCACTGGGGTTTGCCAGCCTTGGGTTTGACCTGCTGGAGGCGGAAGGGCGGCGGTATGACAGCCTGCAACTTCGCGCCAAGTTTGGCTTGCGGCTGTTGTCTGAGAAGACCACTGCGTCGATTGCGCCTTTTGCCTCGACGCAATGGGCGGCAGGGGACCCCTATGAGGATCGGTTTGGCATTGAGGCAGCGTTTGAGCGCCGCAGCCTTATGGGCGGATCGGCCTACGGCGGTCTGTCCTATGCTGTTGTCGACAACCGGGCCAACTCGGCGTTTGACGGGCGGTTTATGTCCGCATTGGCCGGGTTCCGTCGGTCTGTTGGTGGCCGGTCCATTGTCGGGACGGAACTGTATTTTGAACGCCGGACCGCAGATCAGATGTGGGTCGGGCGTCAGGGCTATCAGAGCCTGAAGTGGAGCATTTATTCCTCCGTGGATGTGGGTCGGGGCTGGACCTTGTCGCCGCGGCTCTATGTGCGGCACCGAGATGTGCTGGAGCAGCACGCCTCCTGGGTGAACAGTGCAGATGAGACCGGGATTGGCGGCAGCTTGCGGGTTGAGAAAACCAACACGTTTTTGCCTGGCGGCTACACGCCCTATTTTCAGATTGATGCCGAGCGCATGCGCAGTGACGTAGAGGCGTTTAACTCGCGGGTGTTGGGGATTCAGATTGGCGTGGAGCGCCGGTTCTGATCCGGGACAAAAGGGCGGAAGCGATGCCGGCGCTGATGATGAGGCTGAGGCCAAGCCACGTATAGGCGTCGGGCAGGTCTTCAAAAACCAGCCAGCCAAGCGCCACCGCGCTGACCAGTTGCAGGTAGACAAATGGTGCAAGCACGGCGGCTTCGGCGCGGGCATAGGCAAACAACAGCAGGAAGTTTCCGCCCATCGACAGGATCGCGCTGGTAGCGGTGAGGCCGGCCAGGGTGAGCGTCATCGGCGGGATCTGGGTCAGGCAGAAGGGCGTCATCATAACCGCTGCCAGGAACAGCTGGGTGAACAGCAGACTGGTGGGGCGCGCAATTGGGGCGAGCCAGCGCGACGCTGTGAGGAAGGCGCCGTAGAACAGTCCTGCGGCCAGGGCCCAGAGCAGGCCGGGTGACATATCAAAGCTGGGGCGGACCACAAGCATCACGCCAAGGAAACCGAGGCCCATAAGCGCGCTGCGGGCGCGGGTGACGGTTTCGCCAAGCAGCAAGACGGACAGCAGGTAGGAAAACAGCGGGCCAATGAAAAAGGCGGCAAACACATCCGCCAGCGGGGCGGATTGCAAAGCGGTCTGGATGCAGGTGATGCCGCCGGTGAGCAGGGCCGCGCGCAGCCAGATGCGCCAGTTGGTCAGCAGGCGCAGGGTCTCTGGCCGCAGCAATGGCAGCGCGATCAGGCTGCCGAGCACAAAGCGTGACCAGGCGACAAACAGCGGGCTGGTGCCGTGGACCTGAGTCATGAGTTTGCCAGCGGTGTCCCCGGCTGGGATCATCGACATGGCGACAAACATCAAGGCAAAGGTTTTCCACATGTATGCGGGGTAACATGTTTGTTCTGAGACAAAAAGTCGGTGTATTGATGCGGGATTGCAAACAGAGAATTGCGGAACGGCGGGTTGAACCGGCGGGGCGCAAAAGGCTAAAGTTTTACACATGACGAAGGTATTTTCCCGCCGTGCATTTTTGAGTTTGAGCGTTGCGTCGCTTGGTACGTCTGTTTTGGCGGACGCCCCGGCGCGCTCCTTACGGCCTGTTTTGCGGCCGTCATCAGCCCGAGCTTTGCCCAAGGCCGCACCAGCAGCGGACGCGTTGATCCGCGACAGCGGGCTGACCGGCAAGGTCAGTTTTGCGGTGGCGCGGATGGGGGATGGCGCGGTGCTGGAAGGGCATCAGGCCAGCAGCGGTTTGCCGCCTGCCAGTGTCACCAAAGTTCTCACCGCGCTTTATGCTTTGGCTTACCTCGGGCCCAACCATCGGTTCCAGACCAGTTTGGTGGCCGTGGGCAATATTTCTAACGGGGTGCTGCGCGGCGATCTGGTGCTGCGCGGGGGCGGCGATCCAACGCTGGACACCAATGGTCTGGCGGATCTGGCGCGCACGTTAAAAGCGGCGGGCGTGCGGGAAGTCAGGGGGCAGTTTCTGGTCTGGGGCGGGGCTTTGCCGTCGGTTAAACGGATTGACAAGAAACAGCCGGATCACGCGGGGTATAACCCGGCCGTGTCGGGCATTTCGTTGAACTACAATCGTGTGCATTTTGAATGGAAACGTGGGTCCAACGGCTATTCCGTGGCCATGGACGGGCGCAGCGACAAATACCGGCCCGAAGTCGATGTCGCGCGCATGAAGATCGTGAAGCGCAGTGTGCCGGTTTACACCTACAAGTCGCAAGGCGGGCAGGATCATTGGACCGTGGCCAGCGGCGCGCTGGGCAAAGGCGGTGCGCGGTGGTTGCCGGTGCGCGAGCCGGAGATCTATGCGGGTGAGGTTTTCCGGACCTTGGCGCGGGCGCATGGGATTACCCTAAAGGCGCCAAAGAAAACGCAAACCCCGCCGCGTGGCGCGGTGTTGGCGCGCAAGAGCAGCCCGGCTCTCAAAGACATCCTCAAAGCCATGTTGAAATATTCCACCAATCTCACTGCGGAGATGGTGGGCATGGCCGCCAGCCAAGCCCGTGGAGCGCAGCCAGGCTCGGTCAAAGCCTCTGCGGCTGCGATGAATGCCTGGGCGTCCGAAAGCTTGGGTATGCGCGGCGCAGCGCTGGTGGATCACTCCGGATTGGGAGAGAAGTCGCGGTTGCGGGCGGATGAAATGGCGCTGATGCTGGCGCAGGCGGGGCAACATGCGGTGCTGCGCCCGATCTTAAAAAACATCGCGTTGCGCGACGCCAATGGCAAGGTCAACAAAGGCCATCCGTTGAAGGTGTTGGCAAAGACCGGCACGTTGCATTTTGTCAGTGCGCTGGCGGGGTATGTGACCACACCGGATGGGCGTGATTTGGCTTTTGCAATTTTTGGCGCCGATATAAATGCGCGCGACCGGTTGATCGGCGCGGATCGGGAGCGGCCTCAGGGGGCGCGGACCTATAATGGGCGTGCCAAGAAGTTACAGCAAAAGCTGATTGAGCGGTGGGGCACGGTATACGGCGCTTGAGATGCCGCTATTCCCGCTATGACTGTAAACGCACATTCTAAGCCCTTCTGCCTTTTCAAATTTCTTGACGTGGCTTTGCGGCGTCGTTGATAGTTTTATCAATGGGTTCGCGATGGCTTACGGCGCAGCAAGAGCAATCAACCAGTTAGCGCGCCAGCCACAAGACGTGAGCGGCAAGGTTTCGGTAACCAGTTCGGAGTAATTTGAACTAGAGTTTAATTGCCCACAGTCATTGGGCCGTCAGGTTGCAGGATGAGACGTGCGGAAACGCGATAGACTGGATGAGTTTGCGTTCTTGGAAGAAGTCCAAATGGGCATTTTCGTGCTGGAAGTGGCTCAGGATGGGCTGCCGCGCTATTTGATGATGAACCGTCTGGCGCGCACAACCGCGCAGTTGGAACCGGACTTTGTGGTTGGAAAAACGGCGGCTGAGATTTTTGGTGGTATCACCGGCGAGAAGGCGATGGCCAAGCACCTCACTGTGATTGAGAGTGGGGAAGAGGCAACCTACGAAATTACCTTCCCCTTTGCCAAAAACGTGGTGGAAATCCGTACCACGCTTACGCCGATCTATTACGAGGATGGTACGCTGTCCCATATCTTGGGGTGTTCGGCGGACATCACGCTGGAGAAACAGCGGGACGCCGCATTGGCTTTGACAAGAATTGCCAAAGAGAAAGCGGAGCAGGCGAATAAGGCGAAAGAGCAATTTCTGGCCAATATGAGCCATGAAATCCGCACTCCGATGAATGGCATTATTGGCATGTGTGAGCTTTTGCGCGAGACCATGTTGAACAACCGGCAAAAGCTGTATTCGGATACGATCTCCAGCTCCGCCAACGCGCTTTTGGACATCATCAACGATGTGTTGGATTTTTCCAAAATTCAGGCCGGTAAATTGTCGATCCATGACGCGCCGTTCTCGTTGCGGGATTTGGTTGCGGAAATCGCCACGTTGCTGAGCATTCGAGCGGAGGCAAAAGGGCTTCGCATTCATGTAGGGTATGGCGACGCCTTGCCGTCCAATTTTTTGGGTGATGCAAGCCGGGTTCGGCAGATCCTTTTGAACCTGATCGGCAATGCGATCAAATTCACCGAAACCGGCCAGGTGGATGTGCGGGTTGCTTACGATCCCGATGCGAAGCGCTGGCCGTTAAAACTGATCGTTCAGGACACAGGCCCAGGCATTTCGGACACTGAAAAGAAAATGATCTTTTCAGCCTTTGAGCAGATCGACAATTTGGCGACCCGTCGGGAGGACGGGACCGGGTTGGGCCTGACCATTTCGCAGGCACTGGTTGAGCGGATGCATGGCAAAATCGAAGTGGACAGCACCGTGGGCGAAGGCACAACCTTTACCGTGTCTCTGGCGCTACCGGTGACTCAAGAAGTGGTCGAGGTGCAGGAGGTTGAGGAGCTGTTGATTGCCTCTTATCCGCCGATGGAGGTGCAGGCCGGGCGGTTGGAGGCAGAAGCGCAACCGCAGCCGGGTGAGCCGCTCAACGGGATGCGGATCCTTGTGGCGGAAGACAACCGTGTGAACCAGTTGGTGATCAGCAAAATGTTGGGGCCAACTGGTGCAAATTTGCAGTTTGTGCCGGACGGGCAGCAGGCGGTGGACGCGTATAAGGCAGGTGAATGTGATTTGATCCTGATGGATCTCTCGATGCCGGTTTTGGGTGGTCTGGAGGCCACACGTCAAATTCGGGCCTATGAAAAGGATGTGGCGCGGCCGGCGTGCAAAATCATTGCGGTAACTGCCAATGCGCAGCCCAGCGATGCGGAGGCCTGTATGAAGGCGGGTATGGATGACTTCCTGAGCAAACCGTTTCGCAAGGGCGAGCTTATTTCCATTATCAACTGGTGATAATGGTCGCCAAGATGGCTGAAAGTGGGCGCCTGTCTTTTCCGTTCACAACAAATACAGACCAATTGTCTCTTGTGGCAGCAATAAAGGTGCTGCAAAAATAAATGTTTAAGGGCAGCAGACATTGCGGCTGTGGTTTTCAGCAGTGCAATTGGGGATAAGGTGCCTGATTTTGTTTGATTGCAACAGTTTGGTAACAGTTAATCAGCTATGAATTAGAATGAAATTTCTCAGCGTCTCTATGGTGTTGATGACGTGACAGGTGCCTGCGTGACAGAATTGGACTTCCCCGGCTATTTTGAGCTCTTGAACGCGCTTCCGACCACCGTTTTTGTGTTGAAAATTGGTGAGGATGGCTTGCCGCGGTATGTGATGATGAACCAGGCGGGGTGTGACCTGGTGAAGCGCAGCCCGGAGGAGATAGTTGGCAAGACGGCGTATGAAATTTATGGCGGGGCCATGGGCGACCGGGCGCTGGGAAAACATCTCGGCGTGATCGAGGCTGCAAAAACGACGACCTATATGGCGGTTATTCCGTTTCCCAAAAAGGTGCTTGATTTGCGGACGACGTTGACGCCGGTTTTTGATGAGACCGGTGTGATGACGCATTTGATTGGGCTCAGCATTGACGTCACCCCAGAGCGAGAGCGGGATGAGGCGCTTGAACTGACCCGAATTGCCAAAGAGAAGGCTGAAGAAGCCAGTATGGCAAAAGAGCGGTTTCTGGCCAATATGAGCCATGAAATTCGCACGCCGATGAACGGCATTTTGGGCATGTCCGAGTTGATGCAGGAAACGGGCCTGTCACCGCAGCAACAGCTGTATTCAGATACAATCCACAACTCTGCCAGTGCGTTGCTGGGTATTGTGAATGACGTGCTGGATTTCTCCAAGATACAGGCGGAAAAAGTGTCGTTGGTCGAAGAGCCGTTCTCTTTGTTGCAGGTAATCATGGAAGTGACCACACTGCTGAGCACACGCGCGGAAGGCAAGGGCTTGGTGTTGCACACAGATTATGCGCCGATGGTGCCGCATGGGTTTGTGGGAGATGGCAAACGGGTGCGTCAGGTGTTGTTGAACCTGATTGGCAACGCGATCAAGTTTACGGAGAAGGGCCATATCACCGTGTCTGTGACACAAGACATGGGGGATGCGTTGCATCCGTTGGTTTTGTCGGTGGCAGATACCGGGGTGGGCATCGCGCCGGAGGCGCAGAAAGAGATTTTCGCAGCTTTTGAACAGGTTGATAATCCGGCGGCACATCGCGAGGACGGTACCGGCCTCGGTCTTGCCATCTCCAAGGCGTTGGTGGAGCGCATGGGCGGTGTGATTTCCGTGACCAGTGCGGAGGGAGCAGGGGCGACGTTTGACGTGCGGCTAAACTTTCCTGAAGCCAAGGGTGCGCTGTCAAATGCGCAACCGACTGCATCAAAACAACCGGCGCCACCGGCTTCGCGGAGGGGCATTGATGTGGATGTGGCCCCCGTTCCCTTGCCTGTTGCGGACATGCCATCGCTGACCGGTTTGAAAATCCTGATTGCTGAGGACAACCGCACCAACCAATTGGTGGTGAGCAAGATGCTTGGGCCAACGGGCGCGGATTTGCGATTTGTTCCGGACGGGCAGCAGGCGGTGGATGCTTACAAGGCGGGTGGGTGTGATTTGATCCTGATGGATTTGTCGATGCCGGTTTTGGGCGGGCTGGAAGCCACGCGCCAAATCCGCGCGTTCGAGAAGGATGCAGCGCGCCCAGCCTGTAAAATCATTGCGGTGACAGCCAATGCGCAGCCCAGTGACGCCAAAGCTTGTCTGGAGGCCGGCATGGACGAGTTTTTGAGTAAACCCTTTCGGAAGTGCGAGTTAATTTCTGCGGTCGCAAGTTAGGCATGTTGCGCGCCCTGTGGGACCAAATGCCGCTTTTAGAAATCCGCTAAACTGTTACAACAAAAGTAGTATATAACTGGGGCAGGCACGCGCTTGAACCAATTCGGATTTTAGAATTTATTAACCAAACGCTGTAAATTTAGGGCGGATTTTAGACACGTCTTTCTTACCATCAGTTGCACCGGTCGCTGGCCGTGTGTGGGTAGGTAATACGACGGCAATAAGGGGTGACCTGTGACAGGCAAAGAGCAGATCGATCCGTTCGCGTTTTTGGACAAGGTCGCGTTTTCTGTGTTTGTCTTGGAAGTGTGCGACGACGGCATGCCGCGTTACGTTGCCGCCAATGCCCCTGCGCTTCAGTATACAGATTACACGTTGGGGCAGGTGGTCGGAAAGACTGCGCTTGAGGTGTTTGGTGGAAGTGTCGGGCAGCGCGGGTTGGCGCACCATCTAAGTGTTATCGCGCAGGCGGAAGAGGTGACTTACGAAGTGCCTATCCCGCGCGGCAATCGGGTTGCTTTGATGCGTACCACCTTGAGCCCGTTGTTTAATCAAGACGGTATATTGACCCATCTTGTCGGCTCGTCCATGGATGTGTCGGCCAACAAGGAGCGCGATGATGCGCTGGAGTTGACCAAAGTTGCCAAGGAGAAGGCAGAGCTAGCGGTGCGGGCCAAAGAGCGGTTTCTGGCCAATGTCAGCCATGAGATCCGCACGCCGATGAATGGTATTTTGGGGATGTGCGAGCTGTTACGGGACACTGCGCTGGACGATCAGCAGCGGCTGTTCTCGGAAACGATTTTCAATTCGGCCAATGCGTTGTTGGAGATTGTGAACGATGTGTTGGACTTCTCCAAGATTCAATCTGAGACTATTTCGCTGCATATTGAGCCGTTCTCTCTGCGCAGCCTGATATCGGAAACGATCACGCTTTTGAGCGCGCGGGCTGAGGTCAAAGGGTTGGCTCTTTTGGAAGACTACCCGCAGTCCGTGCCGGACGCCTTTGTTGGGGATGGAACTCGGGTGCGGCAGGTGCTGCTCAATCTGATTGGCAACGCGATAAAATTTACCAACGAAGGGCATGTCTGTGTTGGTGTGACCTATGTACACGGTGAGATGCGGCCCTTACGGATATCGGTGACTGATACCGGTGCAGGTATTGCGCCTGAAGATCACGAAATGGTTTTCTCCGCATTTGAACAGGTGGACCGGCCTGCAATGCAGCGGGAGGAAGGCACCGGACTGGGATTGGCAATCACGCGCGCCGTGGTTGAGCGCATGGGGGGCAAGGTCTCGGTCTACAGCGCACGAGGGGAAGGGTCCACTTTCAAGGTATGTCTGGGGCTCTCGGTTGCGGCGCCTCAAGATGTGCAGGACCCACCGTGTTGTACGCCGTCGCCTAACGCAGAGGGCCGTCCCCCACAATTGGACTTTGAATTGGTTGTTTCGCCCGAGCATGTCGCAGGGGATGCAGAGAGCCTGCCTTCGTTGCAGGGGAAAAAAGTGCTGGTGGCCGAGGACAATAAGACCAATCAGTTGGTGGTGAAAAAGATGCTGGCCTCAACCGGCGCAGCGCTGACGTTTGTCGAGGATGGCAAGGCGGCGCTGGATGCGTATCAAAATGAGGATTGGGATGTGATCCTGATGGATCTGTTGATGCCTGTGATGGGAGGGCAAGAGGCAACCCGACACATTCGCGCGTATGAGGCAGAGGTCGGTCAAAACCCCTGTAGAATCATTGCACTGACTGCCAACACTCAGCCAAGTGATATTGATGCCAGTTTGGAGGCGGGAATGGATGACTTTTTGAGCAAGCCATTTCGAAAGCGCCAGCTTTTGTCGCTGATCGCATCGGACGCGCGGTTACCAAGCCAGGCCGGATAACCGCGCGTTCTATTTAGACCATGTGACGGGCGCGGGCGCCGCGTTCGATGCCGGCGGCGTGCAGGCGGTCAATCTCCAACTCGTAGCGGATTTCTTCCAAGATACGCAGCTCGGTTTCTGCCAGGGTGCCATCCGCCGCGGCCACATCGCAAGCCAGCGCGTAAGCGGTTTCAAACAGATGCTCGGGCAGATCGTGGCGTACGAGACCAAACAGAGCAGCCAAGCCATCTTCCTGTTCAAACAATTCAAACACCAATTGGCTGACGTGTTGCATGCGGTCGATGTCATATTCGGCAAAGACCGGAAGATTGTTCACGGCGACCTGGATCTTGACCAGCTCGGCAGTGCGGATGTTTTCGTCAGAAGCCGATACGGCGATCATCACGGCAACAAGGCAATCTTGCGGCGTGAGGGTGGTTGGGGTTTTATCCGGCACTGGGAATTCCTTTGAAATAACCTTGTTGCGGTGCAGAATATTGACTGACCCCGCAAGGAGCAATAGGAAGCGGCGGATTGTCTCGTGTAATGAAGCGCTGGGCATGATTTTGCTGAAACCAATCCCGACATCGGAGATGGACAATGTCTGACCTGCGCGACGCAGCCCTCGTATCCAAAGCCTGGCCCTTTGAAGAAGCGCGTAAGCTTCTCAAACGCTACGCAAAGGGTGCGCCGGAGAAGGGATATGTGCTGTTTGAGACAGGCTACGGTCCTTCCGGCCTGCCACATATCGGCACTTTTGGCGAAGTGGCCCGCACCACAATGATCAAGACCGCCTTTGAGGCGATCAGTGACATTCCAACCAAATTGATCTGTTTCTCAGATGATTTGGACGGGATGCGCAAAGTGCCGTCCAACGTACCAAACCCAGAGATTTTGGAGCAGCACCTGCAGCGGCCATTGACCTCTGTGCCGGATCCTTTTGGCACACATGAGAGCTTTGGGGACCACAACAACGCCATGCTGCGCCGCTTCCTCGATACGTTTAATTTCGAGTATGAGTTCTACTCTGCCAAGGAGTTTTACGGGTCGGGTCAGTTTGACGAGATCTTGAAGCGGGCCGTGGAGCGCTATGACGAGGTCATGGCAATCATGCTGAAGTCGCTGCGTGAAGAGCGGGCGGCGACCTATTCGATCTTCCTGCCTCTGCACCCGGAAAGCGGGCGCGTCATGTATGTGCCGATGAAGAAGGTCTGCGCCGAGACATACACGGTGACCTTTGACGATGAGACCGGCAAGGAATGGACCGTGCCGGTGACCGGTGGCAATGTGAAGTTGCAGTGGAAGCCGGACTTTGGCGCGCGCTGGGCGGCGTTGGGTGTCGACTTTGAGATGTATGGCAAGGAACACGCCACCAACGAGAAGATCTATGATGCGATCTGTCGTGCGCTGGGTGGTCGGGCGCCAAACCACTTCTCCTATGAGCTGTTCCTCGATGAAAACGGGCAGAAGATTTCCAAGTCGTCTGGCAATGGTGTGTCGATTGACCAGTGGTTGACCTATGCCTCCACGGAGAGCCTCGCGTACTTCATGTACCAGAAGCCAAAAACCGCAAAGCGGATGCATTTTGATGTGATCCCGAAAGCGGTGGATGAGTATCACCAGCAGCTGCGCGCGTATCATACGCAGGACATCAAGGCGCAGCTCAACAATCCGGTGTGGCACATCCATGGTGGCGACGTGCCGCAGAGCGATATGGTGGTGCCGTTCTCTATGCTGCTGAACCTAGCATCGGCGTCTTCTGCGGAAGACAAGGCCACCATGTGGGGCTTCATCAATAAGTATGCGCCGGATGCAACGGCGGAAACCCATCCGGGGATGGACGCGGCGGCGGGCCATGCGGTCAGCTACTTCAACGACTTTGTGAAGCCGGCAAAAGAGTACCGTGCGCCGACCGATCAGGAGCGCGCGGCGCTGGAAGATCTGGCAGGGGCGTTGAGTTCTGCGGAGACGGCACTGGCGGTGATTGCGGCGAAAAATGCTCAGGTCGGCAACGATGATCCGTTGCCGGAGCCGGATTTTGACGATGAGGAGTTCCTGCAATCCATCGTCTTTGCGATTGGCAAAACGCATGGGTTTGAGCCGCTGCGCGATTGGTTCAAGGCGATCTATGAGGTGCTGCTGGGCGCCAGCCAAGGGCCGCGCTTTGGGGGCTTCATTGCGC
Source organism: Shimia sp. (assembly GCF_049116215.1). Classification (GTDB taxonomy): domain Bacteria; phylum Pseudomonadota; class Alphaproteobacteria; order Rhodobacterales; family Rhodobacteraceae; genus Shimia. The sequence goes on from NZ_JAGDZB010000006.1 coordinate 359,684, forward strand.
TCTATGGCGTGGAGGAAACCGTGGCGTTGATCCACAAGGCGCTGGCGGGTGAATTGATTGCGGCTGAGTAAGATCGGCTGACAGCTCAGGTTTTGAAAGGCTCCGCTTTGGCGGGGCCTTTTGGTTTTTGGGGAAAGCGCGCAGGGCGTGAAATGATCTGAGGGCCGCGGCAGGGCGTAGTCCCTCATAAGGGAGGTGCGCCATGAAACATGTTTTGCTCGCAATTGTGGTTGTGATGGAGTTTGCCCGAACGCAGGTCGCCAAAGCGCAAGAGGGCGGTGCCGCCACGGAAATCCAGACGGTGATCAACAGTCAGGTGGCGGCCTTTGCGAAAGACGATTTTACCGATGCCTTCACTTTTGCTGCCGATAACATTCAGCGGATGTTTGGCACGCCGGAGAATTTTGGCGTGATGGTCAAGCGGGGCTATCCGATGGTGCATCGGGCCGAGGACGTGCGCTTTGGTGAGCTGCGCGCCGAGGGCAATATGCTTTGGCAGCGGGTCCTGGTGAAAGACGGTGCAGGCGTGGTGCATGCGCTGGAGTATCTGATGAACAGCGATGGTGACAGCTGGCGCATTGCGGCGGTGCAACTGGTGCAGCCGAAAGACGTGGGCGCATAGCGCAGACCTAGCGGGTTCGGGCTTCGCGCCAGACCAGCACAGCGGCGGCGCTAAGAATGATGCCCGCGCCAAGCCAGCTGATCGCATCCGGCAGGACCGAGAACACCAGCGCGTCATAGAGCGCGGCGAAGGCTAAAGACGTGTAGAAAAACGGGCTGACAAAACTCGCGTCGGCCATGCGCATGGCGTTGATGAAACAGGTTTGGGCGGAGGCCATCAGCAGGCCGATACCCGCCAGAGCCGCCCATTGCTGCAAAGTCGGCATTTGCCAGACAAAGGCTGCTGCGACAGTAGCGATGATGAGGCCAATGGCATTGTTGATCAGCAGGATTTGGAAAGGGCGTTCGCGGCCGGTGAGTTTTTTGATGAAGATCAGCTCGCCGCCCATGGCGAAGGCCGCGCCTAAGGCCAGCAAAGCGCCAAATTCCAGAGCACCTGTGCCCGGACGGGTCAGGACCATGGCCCCAGTGAAGGCCAGGGCAGCGGAGCCCCAGCGCCAGGGGCCGATCTTCTCGCCCAGAAACGGGATCGCCAGCAGCATACCGACCACGGGATTGAGAAAACTGATCGCCGTGGCGTCCGAGAGCGGGATGAAGGCCGCCGCGGCAAACATCAGTGTAACGCCGCCCCAGCCCAAAGTTGAGCGGCCAATGTGCAGGCCCCAATTGGGGCGCGTGATTTTGGGGCGGACAATCATTGCTGCGGTAGCAAACCCTAAAAACGCAAAGAGGAAGCGCCCGTGGCTGATTTGAAGCGGATGCAACTCTGGCCCCAAGGCACCGGTGCTCAATGCTTTGGCCAATAAGGTGGTGCCCGCCGCAAAGGCGGAGGCGGCAAGGGTCAGCGCAGCGGCAAGGGCTGGGTTGGTGCGGGGCAGGGACTGTTCGCTCATGAGGTGGTTATGCGCTTGTGGTTTGGGCCTGACAAGTGGGGGCTTTGAGCCACTTGCGTGGTGCGGTCGATTCTGCCGATTTGCGCAGATGTCACAAAATTTGCGCAAATCGAAAGTTGGGGGTTCCCATTTGGCGTCGATGCCTCTAGTCAGTGCGAATGATCAAACGCACAGAAATCCCTTTTGTACGACGCCGACGCGCTGCTGCGTGACCGGTACCTGATCCATTGCGCTGCAAAGTGGCGCACAAGCTCTCAAAAACATTGACGTAAATGCCCCAAGTGATGCAGTCACAAAGGCTCATGATCTGAAAAGGAAGATCGACATGATCCCGTCCGTTTTGCCGACGTACAATCGCGCCGCCCTCACGTTTGAGAAAGGCGAAGGAAGCTGGATGATCGAGGCAGATGGCCGACGTTTTCTGGATCTGGGCGCGGGCATTGCTGTGAATGTTCTGGGCCATGCCAATCCGGTGTTGGTGGAGGCTCTAACCGAACAGGCGGGCAAGCTTTGGCATGTGTCCAACCTCTACAACATTACCCAGCAGCAGGCGCTGGCGGATAAGCTGGTGGCCAACACCTTTGCCGATACCGTGTTCTTCACAAACTCCGGCACCGAGTGCTGTGAGCTGGCGGTGAAAATGGCGCGCAAGTATTGGCACGACAAAGGCCAGCCGGAGCGGGTGGAAGTCATCGCCTTCGAAGGTGCCTTCCATGGTCGGAGTTCTGCCGGTATTGCAGCGGCGGGTGCGGAGAAGCTTGTGGCGGGCTTTGGGCCGTTGTTGCCGGGCTTCCATCAGGTGGCCTGGGGCGATCTGGACACCGCTAAGGCGCTGATTTCTGATCAGACTGCGGCCATTATTGTGGAGCCGGTGCAGGGCGAAGGCGGTATCCGTCCAATGGCGGATGAGGACCTTAAAACATTGCGGGCGATCTGTGATGAGGCAGGTATTCTGCTGATCATGGATGAGGTGCAATGTGGTGTGGGTCGGACTGGCAAGCTGTTTGCCCATGAATGGGCCGGTGTGACGCCGGACATCATGATGGTCGCCAAAGGCATCGGTGGCGGCTTCCCTCTCGGCGCGGTGCTGGCCACGGAAGACGCGGCGAGCGGCATGGTTGCGGGCACACATGGCTCGACCTATGGCGGCAACCCGTTGGCTTGCGCGGTTGGTGGCGCAGTGATGGATGTGGTCGCGGATGAAGCGTTTTTGGCGGAGGTGAACCGCAAGGCAGGCTTGCTGCGTCAAAAGCTGGAAGGGCTGGTTGCGGGGCATCCAGACGTGTTTGAGGAGGTGCGTGGCACCGGTCTGATGTTGGGGCTGAAATGCGCCAAAGCGGCCTGTGGGGACGTTGTGGCAGCGGGCTATGACAACGAGGTGGTGACCGTGCCAGCGGCGGACAATGTGGTGCGGCTGTTGCCACCCTTGAACATCACAGATGAAGACATTGCCGAGGCCGTTGTGCGGCTTGAAAAGGCAGCAGCGCAAGTTGGCGCAGAAGGTTAAGGACTATAGAGATGAAGCATTTTCTGGATATCAATAAGACATCGGTAGATGATCTGCGCAGCATGATCGACAGCGCCAAATCCATCAAAGACGCGCGCAATGGTCGCCCAAAAGGCGCGCTGGATGACGATCTGCCGCTGAAAGATCACATGGTCGCGCTGATCTTTGAAAAGCCGTCTACCCGGACGCGGGTGAGCTTTGACGTGGGTGTGCGCCAGATGGGGGGGCAGACCATGGTGCTGTCCGGCTCTGAGATGCAGCTGGGCCATGGTGAGACCGTGGCGGATACCGCCAAGGTTCTGAGCCGCTATGTCGACCTGATCATGATCCGGACCTTTGAAGAGGCCACGCTGCTGGAGATGGCGGAGAATGCCACCGTGCCGGTGATCAACGGGCTGACCAACCGCACACACCCGTGCCAGATCATGGCGGATATTCTGACCTTTGAAGAAAAAATGGGCCCGATTGCGGGTAAGAAAGTTGTGTGGTCTGGCGACGGCAACAACGTGTTTGCCAGCTTTGCCCATGCGGCTGGGCAGTTTGGCTTTGATCTGACCTTTACCGGGCCACAAACGCTGGATCCGGAACAGGTGTTCATTGATGAAGCGCGGGCCAAAGGTGTGAAAGTCGAGATCGAACGTGATCCGGTGAAAGCTGTACAAGGCGCGGATTTGGTTGTGACGGACACCTGGGTGAGCATGCATGATGCGCCGTCTGCGCGGGAGCGTCGCCACAATCAGCTGCGTGGGTTCCAGGTCAACGAAGAGTTGATGAGCCACGCCAAAGATGACGCGCTGTTCATGCACTGTCTACCGGCACACCGGAACGAAGAGGCCACCAACGCCGTGATGGATGGGCCAAATTCGGCGGTGTTTGATGAGGCGGAGAACCGGCTGCACGCGCAAAAGGCGATCATGAAGTGGTGCCTTCAGAGCTAAGGCTTGCAGCAATGCGTAACGTAAGGGCGTCAGCGGTGCTGGCGCCCTTTTTGTTGTCTGGGTGTCAGATGTGCGCCTAAACTGGTTGTGCGAGAGGACAAAGGGGAGCGTGTGATGGGTGAGGCGCAAGGGCGTAGTAACACGTCCCGGATTGTGGTGGCCGGGGCGGGCAGTATTGGGTGTTTTGTGGGCGGGTTGTTGGCGCGTGGCGGTCACGATGTGACGCTGTTGTTGCGGGCTGGCACGGCTGAGGAGATCACGCAGAATGGTCTGACGCTGACGGATTTTGGTGATTTGGACGTGGCTTTAGCGCCAGATCGGTTTGCGATGAGCGTTGACCCGGCGTGTTTGGCAGATGCGGATATTGTGTTGGTCACGGTGAAGAGCGGGGCCACGGAAGAAATGGCGGCGCAAATTGTAGAGCATGCACCGGAAGATGCCGTGGTGGTGAGCCTTCAAAACGGGGTGGCGAACGCAGCGCTGCTGCGCGAGTTGCTGCTGGGCTGGGACGTGCGGGCCGGTATGGTGCCGTTTAACGTGGTCTGGGTCGGCGGTGGCCGCTTTCATCGCGGCACCAGTGGCGACATTCTCATTGAGCGCGGATTGGAGCATGTCGGGCGGCAGTTGAATGTTCCGGATCTCACCGTTCATGAGCATGCAGAACTTGCGGCCGTGCAATGGGGCAAGCTGCTGATCAATCTCAACAATGCATTGAACGCTCTGTCAGGCCTGCCGCTGCAGGCGCAGCTTGGAGACAGGCGGTGGCGGCGGTTGATGGCGGCTCAGATGGAGGAGGCTTTGATGGTGCTGCGGGTGGCGGATGTGGCTTTTCAGAACCCCGTGGCAAAGGTGCCTATGGGGATGGTGCCGCGGATATTACGGCTGCGAACCTGGGCTTTTCGGCTAGTGGCGAAAACCATGCTGTCAATTGATCCCAATGCGCGCAGCTCTATGTGGGAAGACCTTGAGAAAGGCCGTGGGACCGAGATTGACGAGCTGCAGGGCAAGATCGTGCGGTTGGCGCGGCAGGCCAATGTGGCAGCGCCTATCAATGCGGGGATTTCCGAGTTGATAAGGGACGTGGAGACGTTGGGCGGCGGGTCACCCAAGCTCACAGCACAGGAAGTGCAGGCGCGTCTGCGGGCCTTTGAAGCACCCGCAGACGGCTAAGGTTTAGCTGCTCAACGTGTTGAGCGCGAAGAAGATTGCAGCGGACATCAAGGCTGCGGCAGGGACTGTGATGACCCAGGCGGCGATGATGGTCATGAAGTGGCTGCGGCGCACCAGCTTGCGGCGGCGGCGTTCTTCAGGGGCGATGCGTTTTTCCGGTGTGCGCTGAACCGCGGTTTTACGTAGGCGGCGCTCGGCGTGCCATTCGCGATAGAAACCCACCCCAAAAATGCCGCCCACTGCAATGTGAGTGGAGCTTACCGGCAGGCCCAGCCAAGAGGCGACAATCACGGTGATGGCCGCAGACAGGGCCACGCAGTAGGCGCGCATCGGGTTCAGCTTGGTGATCTTTTCACCCACCATGCGGATCAGCTTGGGGCCAAATAAGAACAGGCCAAAGGAGATCCCGAAGGCACCAATGATCATCACCCAGCTTGGGATCGAAACCTTGGCGGCAAATTCGCCGAACTCAGCAGCATGTACGATCGCGGCCAGCGGACCCACCGCGTTGGCGACGTCGTTGGCGCCGTGTGCGAAAGACAGCAGCGCGGCAGAGAACACCAGCGGGATGCCAAACAGCACTTTGAGCGATTTATTGCGGTTTTCCAGCCCTTCAGACTGCCGGCGGATCAGCGGGGCGGAGACCACATAAGCCAGACCACCCACGGCAACGCCAATCAGCAGCGCGGTTTGTAGATCGATCTTGATGATCCGCTTCAGACCTTTGAGCGCCAGATAAGACGCAAAAGCAGCGGCCATGATGCCAATCAGAACCGGCACCCAGCGGCGGGCGGCGGCGATCTTGTCATCCTGATAGATGATTTTGACTTTGATGAAGGCCAGGAAGGCGGCGGCGATCACGCCACCCAGTACCGGAGAAATTACCCAAGACGCGGCGATTTTCGCCATGGTGGGCCAGTTCACGGCGGCGAAACCTGCAGCGGCGATGCCTGCGCCCATTACGCCCCCCACAACCGAGTGGGTGGTGGAGACCGGTGCCCCCACCCAGGTTGCAAGGTTCACCCAGAGTGCGGATGAGATCAGCGCGGCCATCATGGCCCAGATGAAGATGGTGGTGTTGGCCATGCCAGAGGGGTCAATGATGCCTTTGGAGATGGTGGAAACCACGTCGCCACCGGCAAGCAAAGCGCCTGCACTTTCAAAGAAGGCGGCAATGACAATTGCGCCCCCCATGGTGAGCGCATTGGCGCCCACAGCGGGCCCCATGTTGTTGGCCACATCGTTGGCACCGATGTTGATCGCCATATAGGCGCCAATCCCGGCGGCGGCGATGATGATCATCGTATTGGAGTCGCTGCCTGACAGCAGACCAGCCGCCATACCTGCGAGCACAATGAAGGCAATCGCAATGCCAAACCCGACCATAGGGCGGGAGACATAGAGGGTGGCAGATTCCAAATGGGAGATGCGGTTGAGGTCTCGGTCCAGAGTGGACCATTTCTTGCCTGAGTTTGGCGAGGTCATGACATAGAATCCCGGCTTTACGTCGTACGGGGGAGCTACCCCCGTCGCCGGGTCAATGCAACGATTTCGTTACAAATGCGTTACGAAAGGATTACAATTCTCTCAGAATGGCCTGAAGCTGTGGTTCGTTCACCATACCGGCGGCTTCTTGCGCGGGCACCCATTTGCGGGTGCGTTCCTCGGCTTCCGGGAAGTCATCGACCAATTCCGTGACCTCAGTTTCAAACACGGTGACGTCAACCGGCACCTCAAGCCCTCCATCCAGCCGCTTATCATAGCCATAAATCCCAACCGGTTGGCTGTTGATGTTGGCTTCTTTCACGCCAGCCTCTTCCCAAGCTTCACGCAGGGCTGCACCCGGCGCGTCCAACCCGTTGATTGGCCAGCCTTTGGGCAGAACCCAACGGCCTGTGTCTCGCGACGTGATCAGCAAAACCTCAGTTGCGCCTTTTGCCTCACGCGTGCAAAGCGCAGCGACCTGAATCCGGCGCGGGCGGCGCAACATCGGTGCGATCACGCTGTCAAAGGCGGATTTAAGGGCGTTGGTCATGGAGGTCTGCTCGGCTTTTTTCGGTTTTGTTATCGGGTCGGTTTTTTGTTCTTCTTTTGTATATACGTTTTGGTTAGCAAAACGTCAAGGTATGCCCCAAATACACCTATTGTTTCCGGCGTTTGGACCGCAAAGTGGGATCCGCTTGCCTGGGATCTTCGGGCCAAGGATGCTTGGGGTAACGGCCGCGCATATCCTTGCGCACGTCCGCATAAGAGCTAGCCCAGAAGCCGGGGATGTCCATTGTAGTTTGCACCGGTTTTTGTCCCGGAGAGAGCAGGGTGACGCGCAAGGGGGTGTTGCCGACCATAGGATGGGTGGTTTGGCCAAAGAGCTCTTGCAGGCGCAGGGTGATTTCGGGGTTTTCGCCAGAGTAGTCGATCGGAATTTTGCGATCCAGCGGCGTGGTGAAATGCGCAGGGGCCAGCTTGTCCACCAGTTGCATCTGGTTCCAATCGAGGCGGGCGCGCAGGGCGTCCAGCACGTCAAACCTCTTCCAGTGGTCGACGGTTTTCACGCCGGATAGATGGGGCAGTAGCCAGTCGTCGATTGAGGACAGGAGCGCGTAGGGCGTCATATCGGGTAGGTCATGACCGGCGGCGCGGATCAACTCTACCCTTGCGACAAAGCGTTGCGCAGCGGCGGACAGCGTGATGCCGAGGTCGCGCACCCCGTCGAGCATGGCGGCGGCGATGGCATCATCGGGTGCGTCTTTCCAGATGCGGTCGTCAAGCGTGACGGCGCCAAACATTTCCTGACGGCGGGCAATGACGCGGCGCTCGCGTTTGGACCAGTGGCAGTTGTCTTGCCAAGAGATCTGATCTGCAAACAGTTCGCGGATTTGGCCTTCGGAGATTTGGATCGCCTGGCGGATGCGCGCCTCGCGTGGGTTGCCGTCTGTGTCCGTCACCACAATCAGGCGGGTGGCGGCGAGCGGGTCTTCGTCACTGAGCACCGTGCCTTTGCCGCCGGATAAGACAAAGCGCGGGTCGTCACCTTTGCGGTGCAAGCCGATGCGGTCTGGATAAGCCAGTGCGGCGAGCTCTGCGGCGCTGCGCGGGGTGGGGTCGCTGCCTTTGGCGGATTTGGCGAGGCGTTTGGCCTCGTCACGGATCGTGTGCAGTGCAGCGCGGTTGACGCCGAAAGGGCGGCGGTCAGAGAAGGATTTGAGATCGGTCAGGGCTTCGATGCGCAATGACAGATCCACGGGGGCGCCTCGGGTGAGTGGGTCACGCGCGGCGAGCAGTGCGGCCATCGCTGCAGCTTGGGGGCCTGCCGTGACGAGCATGTGGGCGAGGCGGGGGTGCAGCGGCAGTTTGGAAAGGGCTTTGCCATGTGTGGTTATGCGATTGTCACCGTCAAGCGCGCCAAGCATGTTCAGGACCGCTTGCGCCTCGGCAAAGCTGCCGGGGTTGGGCTGTGTCAGAAGGGCGAGATCGGTGGGGGCGGCGCCCCAGAGGGCAAGCTCCAGCGCAAGGCCGGTGAGGTCGGCGGCTTCGATTTCGGCGGGTGGGAAGGGCAGCAATGCACCTTCTTCGCCTTTGGTCCAAAGCCGGTAGCAGATGCCCTCAGCGACACGTCCGGCGCGACCTTGGCGTTGGGTGGCTTCGGCGCGGGTGACACGCTCGGTGACAAGGCGAGACATGCCGGAGCCGGGATCAAAGCGGGCGCGGCGGGCGCGGCCTGCGTCAACCACCACGCGCACGTCTTGGATGGTGAGCGAGGTTTCTGCAATGGAGGTGGCGAGCACCACTTTGCGGCCCGATTGAGCGGGGCGGATGGCGGCTTGTTGGTCTTTGAAGGGCATGGCGCCAAACAAGGGATGCACGGTGCAGTTTGCGGTTAGGTTGAGCTGCGATTGCGTGCGGCGGATTTCGCCTTCGCCAGGCAGGAAAACCAGCACGCCGCCCTCCGTCTCGCTGATCGCTTGCGTGATCAGGCGGGCGGTGGCCTCTTCCAGGCGGGTGTTTTTGGGCAAAGGCCTTTCGAGCCAGCGGGTTTCCACCGGATAAGCGCGGCCCTCGGACGTGATCATCGGCGCGTTGCCCATGAGAGCGGCAACCGGTTCGGCGTCTAGCGTGGCGGACATGGCTACGAGGATCAGATCGTCGCGCAGGGCGTCGCAGATTTCGAGACACAGCGCGAGGCCGAGGTCTGCGTTGAGGCTGCGCTCGTGGAATTCGTCAAAGATCACAGCGCCGATGCCAGAGAGTTCCGGATCAGACTGGATCATGCGGGTCAGGATGCCTTCGGTGACCACTTCGATGCGGGTGGATTTGGAGGTCTTGCTTTCGCCACGCACGCGGTAACCCACGGTTTGACCGGCGGTTTCCCCCAGAGTCTGCGCCATGCGCTCGGCAGCGGCGCGGGCGGCGAGACGGCGCGGTTCCAGCATCAGGATGCGGCCTTTGGTGAGGTTCGCTTCCAGCATGGCAAGGGGCACAACGGTGGTTTTACCCGCGCCGGGAGGGGCTTGCAGCACCGCGCGACCTGTGTCGCGTAAAGCAGAGATCAGGGGATCGAGTGCGTCGTGGATGGGCAGTTGCGTCATAGGGCACCTTATCGGCCCGTGGGCACGGGGCGTCTAGGGGGGATCACGCGCTATTCACGGCGGAAGAGTTTGGCCTTGCCGTGGCGCGAGGTGAGATGCACCTCGCTGGCGCGCCAGCGGTCGCCTTCGGGGGTGTAGACAATAGCGAGTGGCGAGGTTTTGAGTTCGGCCAGTTCTTCGGCGGAATAGCCGCCAATGCGGTCATAGGTGCCCGAACAGATGACTTTGCCGTCACCGTTTTGGCGCGATTTCAGCGTGATGCGCACGAGGCGGGTGCCGTCAAATTGCTTTTGGTCCAGCGTGCAGAGGGTATCTTCATCCTGATCGCGCAGGGTGAGCCACATCATGGTCATCGGGTCGACTGAGCCACGTTTGGCTTTGTCTGAGATCGGCGCGGCGGGCGTTTGGGCGCCAGCGGTTTTGCGTGGCAGGGTGCCTGCGAAGGTCAGAGTGGTTTCGCTGACCCGTTTGCCGGTGTCGATGAAGCCGTCATAGCGAGATGGGGCGATTTTGTTGCCACGCACCGCGCCTTGGCTTTGCACGGTGAAGCGGATGCGACGTAGGGCGCCTGCAAGTCCGGTGGTATAAAAACTGCCTTTGCCGGCAAAGACGCTTTGGGTTTGCTGCGCGGCCACGTCCAATTCGCCGACCTTGAAGCCAAAGGCGTGTACCGACCACTTTTGGGCTTTGGAATTCGCCTGACCGGCGTGTGGCACAGCAACTGCGGCACAGAGCAGCAGTGAGGCGAGAAGACGGTGGGGGCGGGGTAGACAAAACGGGGTCATGCGCGGCATGAAGACTCACAATCAAAAAGATACAGGCTTGTCCATGGATATCGCAGATCTGCGTGACAGAATACTGAAACAAGACCGTCGGGCGCTGGCCCGTGCCATCACTTTGGTGGAGAGCGCGCGGCCCGATCATCGGGCGCAGGCCACGGCCCTGTTGGATGAACTGTCGAAAGCGGGCAGGCAGTCGTTGCGGATTGGCCTTTCGGGCACGCCGGGGGTGGGGAAATCCACCTTTATCGAGAGCTTTGGCAAGATGTTGACCGCGCAGGGGCTGCGCGTGGCGGTGCTGGCGGTGGATCCGTCTTCGGCGCGCTCTGGCGGGTCTATTCTAGGCGATAAGACCCGGATGGAACGTCTGAGCCGGGATCGCAATGCGTTTATTCGGCCGTCGCCCAGCCAGACACATTTGGGTGGCGTGGCGCGGCGGACGCGGGAAGCGGTGGCGCTGTGTGAGGCGGCGGGCTTTGACGTGGTGCTGATTGAGACCGTTGGGGTTGGGCAGTCCGAAACCGTTGTGGCGGAGATGTCGGATCTGTTCTTATTGTTGCTGGCGCCTGCCGGTGGTGACGAGCTGCAAGGTGTGAAGCGTGGGATCATGGAGATGGCGGACGTTATCCTTGTGAACAAGGCGGATGGCGATCTCAAGGCTACGGCCATGCGGACCTGTGCGGATTACTCCGGTGCGTTGCGATTGTTGCGCAAGCGGCCTCAGGACCCGGATGGGTTTCCAAAGGCAATGACAGTGTCGGCGCTGCAAGAGGATGGTCTGTCAAAAGCATGGGAAGAAATGATCACATTGACCAATTGGCGCAAAGAGGAAGGCCATTGGGCTTACCGGCGCGCTACGCAGGCGCAGTTCTGGTTTCACGAAGAAGTGCGGCAAGGGCTGTTGGCCAGATTGCAGCAAGGGCAGGTCCCGCACCATATGGCAAAGCTGGACGGCAAAGTGGCGTCTGGCGATATGACGCCTGGCCAAGCTGCCAAAGAGATGCTTGATCACCTCTCCTAAACTGCGCCATCATGTCCGAATGGATATTTCGTACTCCCGTACCTTGCCTGGGATGCAAGATGGTGCCGTTTGACTAAGCCGTTGGAAAAATTACCCCCTGCGCGCGATTTTGGCTGGGCTTTGCGTGGACTTGAAGAAGCCGAAACGGTGTTCACTCAAACCCGTGATGGACGTCTGGTCATGGAGTTGCGACACCCGGTCGTGTCCGGTGTGACCGCCGAGATGGTCGCGTGGTGGTTTGGGGTTTATGCGCATCTAAAGCTGAAAATTGATGGGGAGACCCATCTGGCATTCTTGGTGTGGCATCCCCGCGATCATGCGCACATCGAACGGGTCGGAGGCGAAACGCAAGCTCCGCTGAAAGCGGGGGATCGGATTGCCTTTCAGGAGGCCTATGGTCGGGATACGCGATACTCGACGAATGAAACCCTTCAGGTATTGCGACGGACGTTACAGAGTTACGCCATTCGTTCATTAAGGTTGGGCTTTACCGTGGCCGAGCTGGAACACGCTTTCCATGACACTGACAAAGGTGTGCAAGTTTTGACCAGACTGTGCATTGGCGTTCCGAACGGATGGGCGAAGACCCTGATCAATCAGGTGTTCATTCCTGTGCTTTTTGATGAGAAGAAAACCGAAGCTTGGATGCAGCACAATGTGGAAGAGATCAGCGCCTGGGCGCATTTTTTGCCGGAGATTTATGCCCGCCGGGATCAGGGTGAGGTGATCGTGTGGGATCGTGCTGGTGAGGAAGGTTAAGATAAAAGATTTATTTGAAATTTAGAAAATGTTTCTTGCCCGCCAATGGTAAGTGCACGCACTCTACATACACGGCACCATCACGGTGCACCTAACGACGCGATGGGGCAAAACACAGAGTGTCGAGATGTGGGGGAGCGACGTGCAGATACCTGAACCACGTGAGTTCGGCTGGGAACTCAAGAGTTTTGACAATGCCCATTCCAAAGTGACCCATCTCCCAGATGGGCGCACACTATTTGAGGTGGACCACCCGCCAGTGCGGGATGTGACCGCAGAGATGCTGAACTGGTGGTATGGTGTCTACGCGGATTTGACGTTGGTGATTGACGGGGAGACTTATCCGGCCTTCATGGTCAGCCACCCGCAAGACCATATTTCCTTGGGCAGTGAAAAAACGTCTCCCGAAAGGCCCCTAAGGGCCGGGGATTTCGTGAACGTCAAAGAGGCCTACCAACGCAATCCAAAATACATGTTGGATGAACGGCTGGAAGTGGTGGCGCTGGAGGCTGAGAAATTTGCTCTGAAGGCCACACGTCGAGGGGTGACGGTGGCGGATTTGGAATTCCGATTTGAAGATGGGCCGGAGGGGGCCAAGTTCACAAATCATCTCACGGTGGGCGTGGAAAGTGGGTGGTTGAAACCGCTGGTCAACAGGGTGATGATTCCCTGGCTGTACTACGAAGACAAGAATTACGCGTGGATTTTGCACTCGGTCGAAGAAGTTGGAAATTTTGAGAATTTTCTGCCCGAAATCTTTGCTCGGCGGCATCAAGGTATGACAATACAGTGGAACCGAAACTGCCTGGCGGATAACGAAGATCGTGCTCCGGAGGTTTAAGCTGCAAAATGCAGGCAAAGCGCAGCTGAATCACTTGACGCCCCCGCGAAATGGGCCTAATGACGCCAAACGAATTTCTGGGCGCAGCCTATGCGGTGCCCTATTGCTTTGACGGGGTCCATGTCCCCGTGGACTGTAAAACGAGGATATACCCATGTCGCGCCGTTGCGAATTGACCGGAAAAGGCCCGATGACGGGCAACAACGTAAGCCACGCCAAAAACCGCACCCGTCGCCGGTTTCTGCCAAACCTGAACGACGTGACCCTGCAGTCTGAGACTCTGGGCCGTGGTTTCAAGTTCCGCATCTCTGCGGCTGCGCTGCGCACTGTGGATCACCGCGGTGGTCTGGACGGCTTCATGGCGAAAGCCAAGGACGTTGAGCTGTCTGACAACGCGCTGAAAATCAAAAAAGAGATCGCCAAAGCACAGGCCGCAAACGCCTGATCGCACTGACCTTTTTGAAGAGTTAGACAGCCTCGCAGTTTTGCGGGGCTGTTTCTTTTTGTCACGCTTCACAATCTCGACAGGGCGTGCCTATATGCGGCAATGATGCTTCGATTGCGCAGATATGTGGCCGCCACGATGGTGCTGGTGCTGGTCTTGACCGGGCACAGCATGGCCATTGCGCGGGGTATGACCGGCCCTGAGGGCTTTGCGGAATACTGCATTGGCGAAAGCGCTGTCATGGTGCCGGTGGATGCCGAGGGCAATCCGACCGGGCCGGCGCATTTGTGTCCGGAAGTGAGCTTTTCTCTGCTGAACTGGATCGCAGCTGATCCGCAGGAGGTAGGCTTGGCGCTTGGGCGCGGCGAAGGGCTGCGCAGCCCACAGGTCACGGTTGAAGATGTGATTCGACCCATTGCCGAAAGTGCCCGCGCGCCCCCGTCTGATTTTCTTTGATCCCCTTACAACATCAAGAAAATCTAACGGTCAGGAGACCAACATGTCCTTCAAAACTCTTTCCCTCGCGGCCGCGGCTGCCGTTGCCCTTGCTTTGCCTGCCTTTGCAGAGGGCACCATTGCCGTAAACGACGCCTACGCGCGTGTGTCCTCTAAGATGGCCAAGGCCGGTGCTGCCTTTATGGTGATCGAAAACACTGGCACAGAAGATGACCAATTGGTTGGCGTGTCGTCAGATGTGGCCAAGCGCACCGAGTTGCACACGCACAAAGAAGACGCTGACGGCAACATGAAGATGTTGCACGTGAAAGAAGGTTTTGCTGTGCCGGCAAACGGTACGCATGCGCTGGCGCGCGGCGGCGATCACGTGATGTTCATGGGCCTTAACCGTGGTCTGGAGCATGGCGACGTTGTGACCATCACCCTGACCTTTGAAAAAGCTGGCGACGTGACCCTTGAAGTACCTGTGGACCTGGAGCGCAAGCCGGATCACGGTGCGATGAAACATGGCGACCATTCTGGCCACGACATGAAGAAATCTGACGGCTAAGCGCCAGTTAGACCTACAGAAAGAAGGAAAGGCCGGTCCGTGGGGATCGGCCTTTTTTATTTGGTGCGGGAGATCTCTGTGGCGACCCACTGCGGCACAACTTGGGTGGCCGGGCCAAAATGGGTTTCTGCAAAGCGGGACACGCTGGATGAGGGTTCGAGGTTGAGCTCAACCGTATGAGCGCCAAACATGTCGGCCTCATTGACAAAATTGGCCGCAGGGTAGACCTCGCCGGAGGTGCCGATTGAGACAAACACATCGGCACGTGCCAGCGCGTTTGAGATGCGTTCCATGTCGTATGGCATTTCGCCAAACCAGACGATGTCGGGGCGGGTGGTTGGCGCGCCACAAGCCGGGCAGGGGTCGTTTGGGGCCATCTCAGGGGGTGCTGGCCAACGGTGGTTGCAGCTGTGGCACAAGGCGCCGTGCAGCGTGCCGTGCATGTGCAACACGTTTTGGCTGCCCGCTTTTTCATGCAGCCCGTCGACGTTTTGGGTGACGATCAACACCTCCCCAGGATAGTTGGCTTCCAGCTCGGCAAGTGCATGATGGCCGGCGTTGGGTTCTGCCTCTGAGGATTGTATGCGGCGCGCGTTGTAGAAATCATGCACCAGCTTGGGGTTGCGGGCAAAGCCCTCAGGCGTGGCGACATCTTCGATACGGTGCTGTGCCCAGAGGCCATTTTCGTCGCGAAAAGTGCCGAGGCCGCTCTCGGCACTGATGCCGGCACCGGTGAGAATGACAATTGACTGTGGCATGGAGGCTCCCTGTGCTGGCTGGCCGCAGTTTCGCAAGTGGGGGACAAGGTGGCAAGTGCTTGACCTATAAGCCTGTTGCGGTGATGGCTTGGGCATTCAAGAGGAGAAAGATCATGCGGGTTCTGTTTGTGTGTTTGGGAAACATTTGCCGGTCGCCCTCGGCGGAAGGTGTGTTTCGCGCCATAGCGCCAGAGGTGGACACGGACAGCGCAGGGACAGCAGGGTGGCATGTGGGCAAGCCGCCATATGGGCCGATGCAGGATGCGGCATTGGCGCGGGATGTGGTCTTGTCTGACTTGCGGGCGCGGCAGTTTGTGGCGGCGGATTATGCGCGGTTTGACCTGATCATCGGGATGGATGCGGAGAATATTGCCAATATCGAGGCGTTGCGCCCGGATGGAAGCGATACCGAAGTGCGCCTGTTTACCGACTATGCGCCGGATCGCGGCATGTCAGAGGTGCCGGATCCCTATTACACCCGCGATTTTGACGGGGCGCTGGACCTGATTGAAGACTGTGCGCGGGGGCTCAAAGCGGCGCTCGAGGGTGTCTAGAGTTTTGGAAAACTGAAAACTGGCTTAGGTGTCGGACCCAAGAATTTTGAACTCATCTTCCAACCATGGGAAGCGTTCAATTGCGGGGGTGACCATATGCGCCTGGATCAGGCCGCGCATGGTCTGCGCCACATCGCGTGGCACAGTGTCCGCCCAATCGCCACTTGCCAACAGCGAGATCTGGCGGCTGAACGGGGAAAAGGGGAGCGGGTGGGCGTCGACTTGATCGTGAAAACGAGCGGCGCGCAAATACCCCAAAGGCGTGGTGATGGCCCAACCGATGCCGCGCGACACCATGGCCATTAGAGAGGGGTTGGAGCCAATTTCGAAGCGCTGTGGCACGTCTAGGTTGGCGCGGATCAATTCCGTCTCAATTTGGCGTCCGATGAGCTGCTCCTGTCCGTAACGCAGCATTGGAAGATCGTGCAAAATCTGGGTGATATCGCCGGACGCGGGCAGGTGACCGGAGGGCGTGACCAGGATGAAGGGATCCTGTGCCAGAGGATATTCTGTCATGCCTTCAGCCGCTTGCGGAGCGACGGCGGTGATTGCAAGGTGCAGGTCTCCGTCACGAATGGCATCGGTGATTTCATGGCTGGGCGCGGTCACGAGGCGAAAGCGACATTGGGTCATCGACTCCGCCAGTTTGGTCACAAGCCGGGGCGTCAGGTCGTTGTCAAAGTCGTCAATGATGCCCATCGACAATTGCGTCAAATGAGTGAGATCCATGACGGTGAGCTCAGATTCCGCCAGCCGCAATTGGGAGAGAACGTCACGCGCCCGAACCAAATATGTGCGCCCAGCTGCGGTGAGCTGCATCGGGCGTTTGCTATGGTCGATCAGGTCGGCGCCTAAGGCGGTTTGGAGGTTTCGGATTTGCTGAGACACGGCCGGCTGCGACAGGCCGGTGATCTCGGAGGCGCGCGCCACAGAGCCGTGCTCGGCGAGCGCTTCAAAGACCTCGAGGCCACGTAAGGTGACACCTTTGTTCGGCATAGGTCCCTCCACCAGCTTTTGATTTTGTGAATAGGGAACGACCTTGGGTCAAGTGGCTTTCATTAGAAAGTCAAATCAGCGCAGGTGTTTGCAGCTGGACACAACACTGGTTTCAAACTTCTTGTAGCGCTTCCAGAAAATCTCGTGGCTGCGTTGGTCTGACTGGCGAATTTCTTGCGCCCGGTGCGGGTCTTTGATGAAGCTGGCCGCCAAGCGCTGATCTGCGCGGGACAGGCTTTTGTTGGCCGTTTTTTGAATGCAGCGGCACATCTGTCGGGTGGCACCATCGCGGTCTGAACGCATACAGGCGCGGTTCAGCGTGTTTGCATCACCAATATGGGGGAGTGCGGGGACGAGCATCAGCGCCAGAATTGGCGCAGCTAGGAATCTGGTCATGGTTGCCTCATCTGCCTGTGCCGGGCTGTGTGGCATGTGTCGCCATCTGTTTCACCCAGCAGAAAACCAAGCCTAATATGGGGCAAAAACCGGATTTGTGCAATCACATGCGTGTGTCTGACCTTGGGGGCAGCGCTCTTGAGGCTGCATTGCCGGTTAAAACGTATGGCCAAGTTGGGCGGGGCTGGACTAAGCTGAGGAAAAGGAAGGAGGAACTTATGCCGAAGATTTCCAAGGAGGCGGAACTTCAGACCGTCATCACCACCTTTGAGATGACCCCGGGCACCTGTCAGGATTTGCTCGATGCGCTGACTGACGCGTACGAGCAGTTCATTTCCAAACAGCCCGGATTTATTGCTGCAGGGTTGCATGTGAATGATGCGCAGACGCGGATTGCCAACTACTCCCAATGGCAAAGACGTGAGGATTTTCAGGCGATGTTGCGGTCTGAGGAGATGCGTGAGCGCAATCGCAAAATCAATCAGCTGTGTCGCAGCTTTGAGCCTGTCATGTATGATGTCATGGAAGCCTTTAACTAACGACGGCGGCAACTTATGTGTGGCTGATTGTTGTTAGGAGATTGAAATGTATAAGCATATTTTGGTGCCGGTGGCCTTTGACGAAGCGCATGACCCAAGTGAGGCCGTGGCCGTGGCGCGGCGATTGATTGATGAGGATGGTCAAGTCAGTTTGCTACATGTCATGGCGCATGTGCCGAGTTATGTGATCAACTACGTGCCGGAGGGATTTCAGGCGGAAGCGCAGACGGCGATTGTGGCCAGTCTGGAGGCCATGGGCGCTGACCTTCCCAATGTAAAAGGCGTTGTAGAAGAAGGACATGCGGGAAAAACCATTGTGAAATGGGGAGCTGCAAACGCGGTGGATTGCATTGTGATAGCGTCCCATCGGCCAGGCGTTCAGGATATTGTGTTGGGCAGCACCGCGGCACAGGTTGTGCGTCATGCCAAATGCGCGGTACATGTGACGCGGTAGAGCAAAAGGAAGACAGTTCATGCGCTTAGTCAAAATGTTGCAGGCAGCGGCGTTGGCCGTGGTTGGGATCATGGCGCAGCCTGCAATGGCGGAAGATGACATTGGGTTTTCTGACCAGCAGACCAAGCGCACGGTGGATATTTTCACCTACGGTGTGGGCGAGTGTGCCAAGGTGGCAAAAGTCTACCGCATTGATTGTTTGCGTCAGACATACAGCCAAACTGTGCGTGTGATTTCAAAGTCTTCGGTCTATTGGGAAGCGGAAGTGGCGCTGACCCGTGTGAACCGTGGTCTGTACTCTTTCGTGCGCGCCAACACGGATTCCAATCTTGGGCGCGAGCGTGTGAACGGCGGGCGGATCAAGGCCATTACAGAGGCATCTTTGCCGCAGGCCACACAGCTTTATGTGGCGGGTGCAGATAAGGCGGCGGAAGTGATGCGCAGTGGATCGTCGATTGAGGTGCGATATTTTGCGCCGATAGCGGATGCCATTGAAGCGTCCAAAGCGCTGCTGCAATAAAGGTTAACGGTAGAGATCTCGTTGGAGATTTCGACGTCGGTATCACGTCGGTTTTGCGACTGTTTCACGGAGGTGCGGTTTTGACCGCGCCTCCGTTAACTTTTTGGACGCCTTAGGTCGCGGGGCGCAGTTCTTCGGGCAGCTCGTCGATGTGGAAATCCACATGCAGATGATTGCCGTCGGGGTCGTGGATATTGACCTGCACAATCGGGAAACCGGGTGGGAAGCCGAGGTAATAATCTAGGCCGTGTTTTTTGAGCACATCCATGAAAGCTGGCATATCTGTGGCGGCAAAGGCGGCATGCTCCAGCGCGATGTCGCCTCCACCGGCGATGAGCGGCTTTGTTGCGCCCACCAGATGCACCACCGCTTTGTCGCCGAGATACATCCAAGCGCCGGGAAAATTGAAATCCGGGCGTGGCCCGCTGGTCATGCCCAGCACCTCTTCGTAGAAGCGGATCATGACGTCGAGGTTTTGCGTGCCAATGTTGGCGTGGTCTAAGCTGTGTAAAGGCATGGCGCGACGGTAGGGCGCGTCGCGGGCTTGCGTCAAGTGAAAGATGTTGGCGCTAACAGATCGTCAGGTGTCAAGTGGAAGGCTTTGCCAAAACCGCCATTGAGCAGCCCGCCGGTGACGTCAAAGCGGACAAAGGAGAAATCGGGGAAATCGACGTAGAGTTTGGCCTTGGGGCGCAGCGACAGGTAGTGGGCGCGGGTTTGCGCGTGTTCGTCGCTGCCTCTTTCATGGAAAGAGGCCTTGGCGTGCAGGGTCATGCGTGGGTGGGTGAGCGGGTCGCCTTTGTTACCGGGCTCTCCGACCAGCAAGGCGCAGTTGGCATTGGCCCGCAGTGCTCCGGTGTGGCTGGAAAGATCGGAGATCAATGTGAGTGGGGTGCCATCTGGCGCGGTGGCCAGAGCCACACGTGTCACGGACGGAGTGCCGGTGTCAGGGTCGGTGACGGCAAGCGCGGCGTAGGTGGCAGAGGACAGCAGGACACGGGCCAAGGCGCGGGCGTCAGCATCGGCTGGGCGGATCGGGTCGGATTTGGTCATAGCGGAAGCGTGCCAGTTATTCAGGGAAGGCAAAAGGGAAGGGACAAACAAAAACGGCGCCTGGGATAAAACCTTGGCGCCGTTCTTGTGTAGCTGGCTGGACCGTATCTGCCTGCGTGCGTGGCTTGCTGTCTGGCTGGACCTGGCGATAGCTGGGCCTTGCTGGAGTGCTCGCGTCGTACGTGAGTGGCCGGTCTGGCTTGCTCCGTTGATTGATATGTAGAATGAGTCGCTAAGGGTTTCAAGAAAAAAGCGTTTAAAAACAAATAGTTGATAAGTTTTGTCGGGTATTTGGTGTGGTAGGTCAGGTAACGTGCGCAATTTTACGCGCCTTACAGCGCAAACATGTGCGTGGCAGATGAAAACGCGCCTCCGCCTCCCTATCTAAAGCAGGTAGCAAAAGAGGAGAGTGCTTGATGAAATGTCCAGTGGATGGCGAAACCCTGGTGATTGCAGACCGCAACGGGGTGGAGATTGATTATTGCCCGACGTGTCGTGGCGTTTGGTTGGATCGTGGCGAGCTGGATAAGATCATTGAGCGGGCAAGTGCCTATGCCGCGCCACCGCCCCCGCCGCCATCCGAGAATGTGCAGCCTGCGCCGCAGCGGGGCTATGACGGGCGTGGTTATGACGAAGGTCATGTGCGCCGCTACGAGGACAAGCCGCGTAAGAAGAAAAAGATGAGCAGCTTCCTCGACGATATTTTTGATTTCTAAGATCTCTTAGAGCGCAGCTCTGTCATCCGGTTGGTGGATGCAGGGCTGTGCAGTGTCGCGCCTGCACACGGACGCGGTCTTCGGCGGCGGGCAGGTCGCGTCGCAGGGCTTTCAGACGTTGGCGCTGTTGCGCCACGTCCACCTCGACCGGGGTTTCTACGGTGCGGTATCGGGTTTCCGGACAGCTGTAGGGGCGGTCTTTCTTGTCATAACAGGTGTCATAGTAGGTGTAGCTGTCTGAGCTGCGGTGAATGGCGTAGCCTCGGGTGATATTGCCTTCGGCGGTGGTGATGGCGCGGCGCAGGGTGGCGACTTCGGATTGCGCGGTGGAAATGCAGCGTTCCAGTGGGGTGGCGCAGGCGGCAAGAAGGGTGAGGCCAAACAGGGCAGCGGGATAGGCAAAATGCATGAGGGGCTCCTTTGGTGGGAGCAACCTGCGGCCGGTGGCTCGCGTCAGGCAAAATCAGCAATCTGTTATCAGATATCCGCCACGCATTGAGAGGTTCGTGTTCAGTTTTGCTAAAATGATTTTTAGTATACATATCTTTTTTCACTGATATGGTGTGGCCGCAGTTTTCCCAGAATATTCAATGGAGATCGTGATGGCGGCGTCCCCGACAACAAAAAAGAAAAAACAAAAGGGGCAACCAGAGAAGCTGGGCCAGGCAATCCGGTTGCGGCGCAAGGCGTTGGGCAAGACTCTGAATGCAGTTGCGGAGGAGGCGGATTTGACCACTGGGTTCATTTCGCAAGTGGAGCGCGGGATCAGCTCTCCGTCTCTGTCTTCGCTGATGTCAATTGCAGCGGCGTTGCAGACCAGCGTGGAGCAATTGTTGAGCGTGCCGGAGACCTATTCCGAGTTTATCCAGAAAGACCGCCGGCAATCCTACGCGCTTGGCACAGCGGGGCGTTTTTATGAGAAGTTGGGGCCTGGCTTCCCTGGCGCGCTGATGCATTCGCAGATCATTCACCGTCCACCGGGGCATGAATCCGAGAAAATGTGCCACGATGGAGAGGTGTTTTGTTACCTGCTGTCAGGTGAGGTTGAGTATCATCTGGAGGGCGCAGTGTTTGTCATGGGGCCGGGGGATGTGATTCACCACAACACCGCAAAGCCGCATTTTTCGCGTGTCGTGAGTGATGTGGAATCCGTGGAGTTGTGGGTCAGCACCACGCCAATGAGCACAGCGGCAGAAAATTAAGTTTGCGGATGTTCGAAAGAAGGGTAGTGTTTTCAGTATATTGTATCCAATTTTGGGATATGCGCTAAAATCTGTCCTTCAAAAATTTAGCTTTGCTAAAAAAAGTTTTAGCAAAATGTCAAAAACTGCCTATTCTCCCGGTCACCGAAGAGATTCGACCAGGGAGGAAAATAGACATGACACGCACCCTTATGGCGGCGGCTTTGGCGGCAACGACCGCACTTGTAACGCCGGTGGCGGCGCAGGAACGCGGCGGCACAATGAACTTTGCCCGCTACGACGGCTCGCGCCTGATTGATCCGATTTACGCGGACCGCAACCCGGACATCTGGATGGTGGGCAGCTTGTTTGACACGCTGCTGCGTTCGTCTGATGACGGAAAGTCGATTGTGGGCGGATTGGCCGAGAGCTTTGAAGTCTCAGAGGACGGCAAGACCGTCACGCTGATGCTGCGGTCGGGCCTGAAGTTTGCCGATGGGTCGGCGCTGGAGGCGGACGACGTTCTGTTCTCACTGGACCGTGCACGCAATGGTGACTTGGGGCCGTGGTCCGGCATGTTGGGCAGCGTGTCTGACGTGACTGCGGAGGGCAACACCATCACCGTGAGCCTGAGCCAGCCGGATCCAACCATCCTGTCGATGCTGGCAACGTTCAACACCGCGATTGTGAACAAAGACGTGTTTGAGGCGGCAGAGGGCGCAACGGATCAAGAGAAATCCGCCGCCATCTTTGCCACCGCTAGCGCCGGTGTGGGTTCCGGCGCCTTCTACATGTGTGGATTTGAGCAGGGGGCCGCGATGGACTTCTGCGCCAACGAGCACCACTGGGAAATGGGCGCTGATGGCAAGCCGTTGCCGTATCTGGACAAGGTGCATTTCGAGATCATCCCGGATGATGCGACCCGTATTCTGAAGCTGCAGGCTGGTGAGGTCGATGCGGTGGAGTTTGTGCCGTTCAGCCGTGTGGCCGAACTGGACGCTGATCCGGCGATCAACATGAACCTCTACCCGTCGACGCGGATCATCTATTCGCCGATCAACACCCGCGAAACCCGCGCGGATGGATCTGCCAATCCGCTCAACGATGTGCGGGTGCGTCAGGCGGTCAACTACGCCACCAACAAAGACGCGTTGATTGGTCTGGTGCTGCAAGGCGCTGGCCAGCCGATGACCGCGCCGCTGATGTCTTCGTCTACCCGTCTGGCATCCAAGCTGGATCTCTATTCCTACGACATGGACAAAGCCATGGCACTGGTGAAAGAGGCCGGGATCGAAGCGGGCACCAAGGTGACTCTGACCACGCTGGCCGGCTCATCAGATGACGCGACCATTTTTGCGGCGCTTCAGCAGATGTGGGCGCCGTTGGGCATTGATCTGGTGGTGGAGCAAGTGGACGGGGCGACCCGTGGCGCGAAAAACCGCTCTGGTGAGTTTGACATCCACACCTATGGCTGGGTGGATGATGTGAATGATCCAAGCCAGGTGACTGGTTGGTTGGGCTATTCCCCGATCCGCAGTGCGGTGGGCACCGGCTGGGAAAGCGACAAATTCAACGCGTTGTTTGAAGCCTCCGGCAAAGAGATGGATCAGGCCGCGCGTGCCCAGCAATATGCGGACATGCAGACGATCTACGCCGACGCTGCGCCATTGCTGTTCATGTACGAGACGCCCTTTGCAGTGGCGGTGTCCACAGCGGTTGACGGCTACGTGCAAACCCCGCTGGGCGCCAACATTTTCTCGCGCGCAACAGTGAGCAAGTAAGACCTCAGCGCGTCGCGGGCGAGGGCCTGCGGCGCGTTTCTCAATTGGAAAATACCCATGGCCGGACTGCAATACGTTCTGAAGCGCCTCGCGCTGATGGTCCCCACATTTGTGCTTGTGATGATCATCATCTTTCTTCTGGTCCGGCTGTTGCCGGGCGACCCAGCCATCGCAATTGCGGGCGACAAAGCCTCGGACGCCGATTTGGCAGCCATCCGGGAAAAGCTTGGTTTAAATGACCCGCTGCTGGTGCAGTTCTGGCTGTTTTTCACCAACACTTTGCAGGGCGACCTTGGGCGGTCGATCATGATGCGCACCTCTGTGTCCAGTGTGATCATTGAGCGGTTGCCAACCACAGGGTTCCTTGCGCTTTTTGCGGTGTCTTTGTCGCTATTCATTGCCGGGCCGCTGGCTTTTGTTGCTGCGCTCAACCGTGGCAAATGGCCGGACACGGTGATTCGCACCGTGTTTCAGGTCGGGCTGTCGATGCCGGTGTTTTATATCGGGTTGATTTTGCTAACTTTTCTGGCGGCTCAGTTGCGCTGGTTCCCGGTGGGCGGCAGCGGCGATGGCTTCTTTGGCCAGCTCTACTATCTGTTCCTGCCGTCGATGACCGTGGCGCTCTACACCTCTGCGATCATCATGCGCAATTTGCGGGCCTCGATCATTGAGGTGCTGGATGCGGAATATGTGCAGTTTGCCCGCGCTAAAGGGCTGCCCAATCGGTTGATCCTGGGGCGGCATGTGCTGCGCAACGCGTTGATTTCCACCATTACGCTGCTGGGCCTGTCGATTGGCAACCTGATGAGCGGCACGCTGGTGACCGAGACCGTGTTTGCTGTGCCCGGATTGGGGCGGCTGATGCTGGAGGCGATTTTTGCGCGTGACTATCCGCTTATTCAGGGGCTGACGCTGACCTTTGCCATTCTGGTGTCGATTGTCTTTTTGCTGACCGATCTGTTCCAAAGCCTGCTTGATCCAAGGATGCGTCTAACATGAGCGATGCTGTTGTGACTTCTGCAAAATCCTCCGATGCGCCGCTGTCGCGGGTGCAAGTGGCGCTGCGCAAGCCGGGGTTTCTAATCGGGGCTGTGATCCTCGGGATTTCCACCCTGTTGGCGCTGTTTCCAAGCTTCTTTGCGCCTTATGATCCAAACTTCATTGATTATCTGGCGGTGCGGCAACCGCCAAGCTGGGCGCATCCGTTTGGCACCGATATGTTGGGGCGGGACGCGCTGTCGCGGGTGATCCACGCCTATACGGTGAACATGCAGATGGCGATTTTGGCGACTGTCTTTGCATTGACCATTGGCGTCACTGTTGGGGCCTTGGTGGGCTATTATCGCGGTGTGGCCGACATGATTTTTGGCCGCGTGGTGGATGCGATCATCACCTTCCCGTTTCTGGTGCTGGTCATAGCGGTGGTGGCCGTGTTGGGGCCGGGGCTGATCAACATGTATATCGCGATTACGCTGGTGGGCTGGGTCTACTATGCGCGGCTGATGCGGGCCGAGGTGATTGCGCAGATGGGCAATGATTACGCCAGTGCCGGGATTGTCATGGGCTATACCGACCGGCGTATCATTTTCCGCCATCTGCTTCCCAATGCGATCACGCCGGTGATTGTCTATTGGATGACCGATATGGCGCTGGCGATCCTGCTCGGTTCGTCGCTCGGCTATCTTGGATTGGGGGCGCAGCCGCCGCAGGCAGAGTGGGGCGTGCTGATTGCCGAGGGGCGCAACTTTATCACCACGGCGTGGTGGCTGAGCCTGATGCCGGGGATTGCGATTGTGATCACCGGACTGGGGTTCTCGTTGATTGGCGACGGTCTGGCGGACCTATTGCGGCCACGCGGGTGAGGGGAAAGACAATGACAGATCACCCGATTTTGGAAGTAGAGAACCTCTGCACCACCTTTAGCCGGGGCGGCACCGCCCTCCCTGCGGTGCGCGACGTGAGCTTTGCGCTGGGTAAAGGGCAGGTGCAGGGGCTTGTGGGCGAAAGTGGTTCCGGCAAAAGCGTGACCTTGCGTTCGATCCTGGGATTGGCGCGGCACTATGGCGAGGTGCGCGGCTCTGTGCGCTGGCAGGGGCAAGAGCTGACCACGATGTCAGAACGGCAATTGCGCAAGATCCGCGGTCGCGAGATTGCGATGATTTTTCAGGAGCCGATGACCTCGCTCAATCCGCTGCTGACCGTTGGCACGCAGTTGACGGAGACCTTGAAGGCGCACACCGACTTGGGGCGTCGGGCGCGGCGGGATCGTGCAATTGAGATGCTTGATCATGTGGGCATTCCGGCGGCGGCCTCGCGGCTTGGCGAGTACCCACACCAATTTTCCGGCGGGATGCGACAACGGGTGATGATTGCGATTGCCTTGGCGGCCAGCCCGAAGCTGTTGCTGGCAGATGAGCCAACCACCGCACTGGATGTGACCATTCAGGCGCAGATCCTGGATTTGATCCTGAAACTGGCGGATGAAATGTCGATGGGCGTTGTGCTGGTGACGCATGACCTTGGCGTTGTGGCCCAGACCTGTGACATGGTGTCGGTGATGTATGCTGGACGGGTGGTGGAGCAGGGGGCCGTGCGCCAGGTGCTGCAAACCCCGCGCCATCCGTATACCGAAGGCTTGATGCGTTCGGTGCCGCAGGATGTGCCGCCGCGCACGCAGCTGTATTCGGTGCCAGGCACGCCGCCCAGCCTGTTTTCATTGCCTGAGGGCTGTGCCTTTGCGCCGCGCTGTCAGGCAGCAGGACCGGCCTGTCAGACCGCGCGGCCCACGTTGCAGGACATTGCGCCGGGGCGGCAGACCGCCTGTTTCAACCCACTGCCCGCGACACAGGACAATGCCGCATGACCCAGACTGTGATGAAAATTGACGACCTTCATTTGTCGTTTCCGGTGTCGCGCAGCCTGCTCGATGTGGTGCAGCGCAAGCCGGGGAAATCGGTCAATGCGCTGAATGGTGTGAGCCTTGAGTTGCAGCAGGGCGAGACGCTTGGTGTCGTTGGGGAGTCCGGCTGTGGCAAGTCGACTTTGGCGCGCTGCATCGTGCGGCTGTATGAGCCGACCAGCGGGCAGATTCACTTTGATGAGGAGAACATCTTTGGCGCGGCGGCGCGCAAGGATCGCAGCTATAACCGGCGGGTTCAGATGATGTTTCAGGACCCGTATTCGTCGCTGAACCCACGGATGACAACCGGTGATATTCTGGTCGAAGCGCTGCGGGTGCATCAGATGCGGCCGGAGGCGGAGATTGCGCCGCGTGTGGCGGAGTTGTTGGACTTGGTGCGGTTGCCGCAAGATGCGGCGGAGAAACTGCCGCATGAGTTCTCGGGCGGGCAGCGGCAGCGGATTGCCATTGCGCGGGCCTTGGCGGTGGAGCCGGAAGTACTGATCGCGGATGAGCTGGTCTCGGCACTGGATGTGTCGGTGCAGGCGCAGGTGGTGAACCTCTTGCTGGAACTGCAGGAGCGGTTGCAATTGACCATCCTGTTTGTCGCGCATGATTTGAGGTTGGTGCGGCATGTGTCCAACCGTGTGGCGGTGATCTATCTGGGGCGGATTGTGGAGATTGGCGACAGCGAGACGTTGTTTTCTTCGCCGTCTCATCCCTATTCGCAGGCCCTGCTGAGCGCGGCGCCGTCGCTGGACCCGGATGACAAAGGCGCGGCGATCCAGTTGGAGGGCGAGTTGCCGTCGCCCCTAAACGTGCCGTCGGGCTGTCCGTTCCATGTGCGCTGTCGCCATGTGACAGCCCAGTGCCGGACAGTGATCCCGGAATTGCGGGCCTTGGAAGGGCGGGGCGAAGTGGCCTGTCACCATGCGGAGGAGATCAATCAACATGCCTGATTGTGGGATTGAGAGCGTGCCGCCGCAGGTGTCAGCGTTGCGCGCGGAGATGCGTGTGCGCGGGTTGGATGCGTTTATCTTGCCGCGTTATGACGCCCACCAGGGTGAGTACGTCGCGCCGCATGATGAGCGGCTGCAATATGTGACCGGGTTTTCGGGCTCAGCTGGCATGGCGATTGTGACCATGGATGGGGTCGCGATGTTTGTGGACGGGCGCTACAGCGTGCAGGTGCGGGAAGAGTGCCTGGGCGCGGTGTTTTCCTTCCACCATCTGTTTGAGAAACCGCCGGAGGATTGGCTGTCGGAGCGGGCTGGAGATTGGTGGTGCGTTGGGTTTGATCCGATGCATTTGCCGCCCAGTTGGTACGATCGTTTTGCCGGGGCGATTGCGGAGACCGGCGTGCAGCTGGCGGCGCAGAATGACAATCCGGTGGATTTCATATGGGATGCGCAGCCGCCGTCGCCGATGGGGCAGGTGAGCGCGATGCCGTTGCAGTTTGCGGGCAAAACAGCCAGCGATAAGGTGTCGGAGCTGACAGCGTTTATGGCGCAGGAGCAGGCGCAGTTTCATGTGGAGACGCAGCCGGACAACATTGCCTGGTGCCTGAATGTGCGCGGGGATGATGTGCCGTTTTTGCCAATTCCACAGTCCTTTATGCTGGTGGCGGAGAGTGGCACGGTGACCTGGTTTGTTGAGCCAGAAAAGCTTCCTGATGATTTGGTGGCCAGCCTGCCGGAGAGCATTTGTGTGGTGCCGCCGCACGGATTTTTGCCATTCATTCGCGCTTCGGTGAGAACCGGTCAGAGGGTCTTGGTGGACCCGGAGTTCTCACCTGTCGCGGTGTGTCTGGCGCTGGAGAAAATGGGCGCCAAAATTGAGCGACGGACCAGTTATCTTACGCATCTCAAAGCGTTGAAGAATGCGGTGGAGCTGGAAGGTATGCGCGCCTGCCACATTCAAGACGGTGTAGCGGTGACGGAGTTTTCGGCCTGGTTGGCAGAAATGGTGCCTGCGCGTGCGGCCAGTGGTGAACCTGTGCGGGAAAGCGAGGCAGAGGCGCAAGTGAATGCGTTTCGCCAGGCAAGTGGCAGTTACTTGAGCGAGAGCTTCAACACGATTTCGGCGGCAGGCGGCAATGCCGCGATGTGCCACTACGCCACCACAGAGACGCGTGATGCAGCGATTTTGCCGGAGGCGCCGTACCTTCTGGACAGTGGCGGGCAGTATGAGACCGGGACCACTGACATCACCCGCAGTTTTGCCTTTGGGCAGCGGCCCGAAGGGTACGATCAAGCCTACACCGCTGTGTTCAAGGCATTTTATGCGCTGGCCACTTTGAAGTTTCCGCGCGGGACGCAGGGGCATCATATCGATGCGATTTGCCGTCGTCCGTTGTGGGATTTGGGGCTGGATTATGACCACGGTACGGGACATGGGATTGGCCATCGGTTGTCAGTACATGAGCATCCGCAGCGGATTGGCAAGCCGGTCAGTGCTGTGGATTTGATGCCGGGCATGGTGATGTCGATTGAGCCGGGGCACTATGTGGCGGGGCTGTATGGCATCCGGATCGAGAACCTGTTTGAGATTGTCGAAGAGGACAACGGCTTCTTTGGGTTCCGCAATCTGACCTGGACGCCGATCATGACGGAGATGTTGGAGTTTGATGCGCTAACGGTGGCGGAAATTGCTTGGTTGGACGGCTATCACCAAGAGGTGGAGGCGAAACTGGGGCCGTTTTTGAGTGACCGTGCTTTGGCCTGGTGTCGGGCCAATGCGGTGCGAGGAGAGAGCGCAGCTATAGGTTGAGCATCGCATGAGCGTGCTGGTTGGTTAGACCGGCACGTCTGGCGTGTTCTTGATCTCGTTCAGCGCGAGGCTGGTGCGGATGGATCCAATGTGCGGCAGCTTGAGCAGCCGCTGTTTGATGGTTTCCTCATAGTCCCGCACGCTGAGCGCCAGCACTTTGAGGATATAGTCCTGATCGCCGGTGGCGGAGTAACACTCTACCACTTCCGGGAGAAACTCGATGGCGGCTTCAAACTCTTCCAGCGACTCTTGTGTGTGCTTCTGTAGTTTCACCAAGCAGAAGGCGACAATGTCAAAGCCAAGCTTCTGCGCGTCCAAAACATACCGTTTATCAGTGATATAGCCTTCTTCGCGCAGCCGTTTTAGGCGGCGCCAGCAGGGCGTGTGGCTCAATCCTGTGACCTCGCCAAGCTCACGCATTGTAAGCTCTGGTTGTTCTTGAATGGCCCGCAAGATGCGTTTGTCGGCGTCGTCCAAAGTTGTTCCCCTCCGTCGTTGTAACTGTATACAACGAAAGCAAATTTCCTTGCAGTCTAAAATTTGACCGTTTGGTCCTACAATTTATGCGGAAAATGAAACGCTGTTGCGTGTTAGCGAAATCGGGGCCTGAAAATTGTGACCCGGTTTCCGTAAACCGCCCTACGGTTGAGCATTCATAAGTACGATTTTGGGAGGACGTCATGAAACATTGGATTGCAGCCGCCGCAACAGCCGCGCTTGTCACCGTTGCACCAGTTGCCAGCTTTGCAGAGACCATCCGGGTGACTTTGCAGCTGCCGGAAACACATTCCTTGGGCAAGAACTGGCAGGACTTTGCCAGCATCGTGGAAGAAAAATCCGGCGGTGCGCTGGAAATTCAACTGTTCCCGTCTGCGCAGCTTTTTAAAGACAAAGAAGTGCCAGGCGCGGTGGGCAGCGGTGCGGTTGAGGCGGGCTCCGCGTTTATCGGCCGTTTTGCGGGCTCCGTGCCTGCAGTGGACGTGGTGTCGATCCCGTTTATCTTCAGCGACGAAGCCCACATCCGCGCCGCCGTGGCCCCGGGCTCTGATATGCGCGCGACTTTGGACGCGGCGATCCTGAAAGAGACCAACAACCGCATTCTGTGGTGGCAGGCATTTGGTCGCAATGTTTACCTGACGAACGGCGACGCGATTGTGGAACCGGCTGATATTGCGGATAAAAAGGTTCGTACCTACGGCAAGGTCCACGGTTGGACCGTTCAGGAATTGGGCGGTGCACCAACGCTGATGTCCGGTTCCAAACAGTTCCTCGCCTATCAGCAGGGCGCTGTGGATGTGGGCATGACCGGCGCGTCGGCTGTAAAATCCCGCAAGCTGTTTGAAGTGATGGATCAGATGACTCTGACCTTTGACAGCGCGATTGAGTTTGTCGCGGTGATCAACAATGACGTCTACGAAGGTCTGTCGGATGAGCACAAAGCCATCATCGACGCGGCCGCAGCGGAAGTGGAGCAGAAACTGCGCGATCAAATCTACGCGGAAGAAGCCTCTACCGTGGACGAGATGAAAGCCAACATGACCGTGACTGAGCTGTCTGATGACCAGCGGGCGGCATGGGTTGCGGCGACGGCCAGCGTTGTTGACCGCTTTGTTGAAGAAACCGGCGAGACCGGTGCGGCGGCGGTTGCGGCTGTGAAAGGCGCAATGACCAACTAAGCCTTATTGGGGGACGCTGTCGCAACGGATGGCGTCCCCTTTTTTCTTTCCCCGCGAAAATTCACAGCAAGGAGTGGCCAATGATCATCCGGATCATTGATGGCATCACTGAATTCTCAGGCAAGCTTTGTGCCTGGACCCTGTTTGCCATCGGCTTTTTCATCACGTTTGAAGTGCTTATGCGTTACGTTTTTAACGCGCCCACCATTTGGGTGGATGAGATCAGCCGGGTGCTGCAGGTCTGGGTGGTGTACCTGGGCGCGGCTTATGTGCTGAAGCACCGTGAGATGGTCACGATTGATGTGCTGTTGAGCAACCCCAATACGCTCTGGCGCCGATTGGCGGAGACTTTGGCCATAGTCGTGTTGTTCATTTTTGCGGGTACGGCTTGCTATTTCGGGTTCCAGATTTGGCTGAAAGCCGCCATGGCGGGGCATACCACGGACACCTATCTGGCGCCGCCAAAGATGATCACCCATGCGCCGGTCTGGGTCGGCAGTACCCTGTTGATGATGCAGGGCGGGGTGCAGCTTTATCGCGTTTGGGCAGAACCCTTGCCCGGCGATGACGTGATGGGGGGCGCTCACTGATGGAAGCGGTTCTCATTCTTGTGGCGCTGATGGCGCTGTTGTTGTTGCGCACGCCGGTGGCCTTTGCGCTGGGCGGTCTGGGTGTGATCCTGTTGGGTCTCAAAGGCCTGCCACTGGTGGCGGTGCCGCAGCGTTTGCATGGCTCGATGGACAGTTTTGAGCTTCTGGCCGTGCCAATGTTTTTGTTGATGTCCAATGTTCTGCTGAAAGGCGGCGTGGGGCGCGATTTGTATGCGGCGGTGCAAAGCTGGGTTGGGCATTGGCCCGGCGGGCTGGGCGTGGCGACAATCCTGTCTTGCACGTTGTTCTCCGCAATCTCCGGCTCTTCGGTGGCGACGGCAGCGACCATTGGCACCGTGGCAATTCCGGAGATGTCCAAGCGCGGCTACGACAAACCGTTTGTCTACGGCATGTTGGCGGCAGGTGGCACCTTGGGGATTTTGATCCCGCCGTCGATCCCGTTGATCATTTATGGCGTGGTGACGGAAAGCTCGATCCCGACGTTGTTCCTCGCAGGCATTGGGCCGGGGTTGTTTTTGGCATCCGCCTTTATTGTCTACGGTATGTTGTTCTCGCGCTTCTCCGGCGCCTACCAACCGATGGACAAAGCAGATTGGGGCACACGAGCGCGGAGCTCGTTGATGGCGTTGCCAACGGTGGCGCTGGCGGTGGCCATCGTAGGCTCGATCTACACAGGTATTGCGACGCCATCGGAAAGCGCCGGCTTGGGCTTTGTGATTGCTTTGGTCATGACCTTCGCCATGGGGCGCATGGATTT
Source organism: Shimia sp. (assembly GCF_049116215.1). Taxonomy (GTDB): domain Bacteria; phylum Pseudomonadota; class Alphaproteobacteria; order Rhodobacterales; family Rhodobacteraceae; genus Shimia. Next base: position 391,910 of record NZ_JAGDZB010000006.1, read on the forward strand.
TGCCAAACTGCGGGAGGCGGTGGAAGGCTCTCTGCGCACGTCCGTCATGGTCTTGATCATCGTGGCGGGGGCCAAGGTGTTTTCCTATGCGATCACGCTCTATCTGATCCCGCAGTCGATCAGCGCGTTCCTGACGCAGAACATTTCCAACCCAAGCCTGTTTATTCTCGCAGTGGGGTTGGTGCTGTTGTTTATGGGGTTCTTCCTGGAGAGCCTGTCGATGCTACTCATCATGGTGCCGGTGCTGCTTCCAGCGGTGCTCAACATCGGGATTGATCCGATCTGGTTTGGCATCTTCTTTGTGGTGCTGATTGAGACCGCGTTGATCACGCCGCCAGTGGGGATGAACCTGTTTGTCATTCAGGCGGTGGCCAATGCGCGGTTGCAAGAGGTGGCCAAAGGCGCGCTGCCGTTTGCGGGGATCATGCTGGCAGTGGCGGTGCTGTTGTGGTTCTGGCCCGATTTGGCTCTGTACATCCCTTATGAATTGGCGCGCTGAGCAGAAGGACAGTGACGATGACAAATACAGTTCGCATTGCGCCCAACGAGGGGCGCAACCTGCGCGCGGCACGGCTGCGCTCTCTGCTGGAGCAGAAAGAGCTGGTGGTGGCGCCGTGTTGTTATGATGCGCTCTCCGCCAAGCTGATCGAGCAGGCGGGGTTTGACATGACATTCATGTCGGGCTTTGCCGCCTCGGCCTCACGTATTGGCATGCCGGATTTGGGGCTGATGAGCTATGGCGAGGTGGTGGATCATGTGCGCAACATATCGGAGGCGACCAGCCTGCCGTTTGTGGCCGATGGTGACACGGGGTACGGCAATGCGATGAATGTGATCCGCACCGTGAAAGGCCTGGCGCGGGCCGGGGCGGCGGCGGTGATGATTGAGGATCAGGTGGCACCAAAACGCTGTGGCCACACACCGGGCAAAGCGGTGGTGGAACGCGAGGTGGCGTTTGACCGCATCAAGGCAGCGGTGGATGCGCGCGAAGAGGAGGACGTGCTGATCCTTGCGCGCACGGATGCACGTAAGGCACATGGCATGAGCGAGGCGATTGACCGGGCGCAGCGGTTCTTTGAGCTCGGCGCGGATATCATCTTCATCGAGGCACCGCAGAGCGTGGATGAGATGCGCCAGATTTGTGAGGAAACGCCGGGGCTGTTGATGGCCAATATGCTGGAGGGCGGCGACACACCGATCCTGCCACAGGCCGAGCTGCGCGAGATGGGGTTCAACATCGCGGCCTATCCGCTGACGTTGTTGTCCGCGGTGATGCAGCAGGTGGTGGAGACCTTGGCGCAGCTGAAGGCGGATAAGGTGCAGGACAGCGCGCTGATGTCGTTTACTGAGGTGCGGGAGCGAATTGGGTTTGAGGCGTATTATGAGGCCTCGGAGGGGTATAAGGCTTAGGGGGCAGGCGCAACGACCCGCCCCAAGCGGTTTATCTTTTGAAGGCCAGACGTAAATCATCAATTGCGTGGATTTGGCCCTGCGAGAGTTCGCCTTGGATAAGCGATTTCAAAATTTCCTGAAGCGTGTCCCACGCGCTGCCTTCATCCAGCTTATATAGCCGTTTTCCGAGGCGCGGGATGGCGTAGGTTGGTCCGTCACATTGGGTCATCAACCAGCGGCCCAGAACTTCCATCTCGTGCGCTTCTTCTTCGGAACAGCGTAGTTTTTTGCGTAGCAGGACATGCAGTTGGTCGCGGGTTTCCTGCGTCGGCAGGCCGTCGAGTTCCAGAAAGGACTGCGCGATGGCGCAGATGGCGATGCGGGGGTCATCGATGCCTTCGACGGGATGTTGACCGGTCTTGCGACGGAAGGCGAGACGACGCGGCGCATTGATTGCCGTTGTGGCGAGATCAGAAGCAGTGTCGATGGCTTCGCGCGGGTTCATGCGGGCCCACCACCAGATAGCGCCCCCGACAGCGGTTAAAATTGCAATGAGAATGGGCATTAGAACTGTTCACTAAGGAAAATCATCGTCTGCAATACTAAACAACTTTTTGTCGAGATAAAGGGAGATTCTGCGCCTTTAGGGGGAGCTTTGGGTCCGGAAAAAGGCGCTTTGCGCCGCTGGGCCAGCGCCGGACCGGCTCCGTTTTGCCGGAGGCAAACCTGCGGTTTGACGGCCCGGCGCTTTTGCGAGGGACGCGAGCGCTCAATAGGGCGGAAACACTTGGCGGACATAAAGTGCCAAACTTGTGGCGTTGGGGCGCCAGCCCCCGGTCAGGCGCTGGCCCTTTTGTTGGGGATGAGGCGGTGCGCAGTGAATGCGCACCCTACGGGGTTTGCCTTGCAAAGCCTCGGATCAGGTCGGGGGTAGGGGGCTACCGCCCCCGCCGTTTCACATTTCCACCCCGTTGACCAGCACGCCCAGCCATAGACCGGCCCCGGCTTTTGGTGGCTTTCTCCTCAGCAGCCTTGATCGCGTATTGCCTGGCCATCGGGTCATCAGCCACGGCCAAATCAACAGCCTCCAGACGTTTGACTTCATCGCGCAGGCGCGCGGCTTCTTCGAACTCGAGGTTCTCGGCGGCTTTGCGCATGTCATCCCGCAATCCGTCGAGCACGGCCTCGAGATTGGCGCCGTGCAGCGGGTTGTCGATGGTGGCGGTGACGCGGGATTGATCAGTGTCGCCTTTGTAGAGGCCAGACAACACATCCTCGACGTTCTTTTTGACCGTCTGGGGCGTGATGCCGTGCTCTTCGTTGTAAGCGATCTGTTTGGCGCGGCGACGTTCGGTCTCGCCCATGGCGCGTTCCATGGAGCCGGTGATGCGGTCGGCGTACATGATCACCCGGCCTTCGGCGTTCCGCGCGGCGCGGCCGATGGTTTGCACCAAGGAAGTTTCAGAGCGCAAAAAGCCTTCTTTGTCGGCGTCCAGAATGGCGACCAGACCACATTCAGGAATATCGAGACCCTCACGCAGCAGGTTGATGCCGATCAGCACGTCAAAGGCGCCAAGACGCAGGTCGCGCAGGATTTCGATACGTTCCAACGTGTCGATGTCGGAGTGCATGTAGCGGACTTTGATGCCCTGTTCGTGCAGGTATTCGGTTAGGTCTTCGGCCATGCGTTTGGTCAATGTCGTGACCAATGTGCGGAAGCCATCAGCGGTGACTTTGCGGACCTCATCAAGCAGATCGTCGACCTGCATCTCGACAGGCCGGATTTCGATCACGGGTTCCAGCAGGCCGGTGGGGCGGATCACCTGTTCGGCAAACACGCCGCCGGATTGCTCCAGCTCCCAGGCGGAAGGTGTGGCGGAGACAAAGATCGATTGGGGCCGCATAGCGTCCCATTCCTCAAATTTGAGCGGGCGGTTGTCCATACAGGACGGCAAACGGAAGCCGTGTTCCGCTAGGGTAAATTTGCGTCGGTAGTCGCCGCGATACATGCCGCCGATCTGTGGTACGGAGACGTGGGATTCATCGGCAAAGACAATGGCGTTGTCGGGGATGAATTCAAACAGGGTGGGGGGCGGCTCGCCCGGGGCGCGGCCGGTGAGGTAGCGCGAGTAGTTTTCGATGCCGTTGCAGAAGCCCTGCGCCTCCATCATCTCCAGATCAAAGGTGCAGCGCTGCTCCAGCCGTTGGGCTTCGAGCAGTTTGCCTTCGTCGACCAGCTGGTCAAGCCGCGTACGCAGCTCTTGTTTGATGTTGATGATGGCCTGGGTCAGGGTTGGTTTGGGGGTGACGTAGTGGCTGTTGGCGTAGACACGGACCTGTTCAAAAGTGTCGGTTTTTTCGCCGGTTAGGGGGTCAAACTCGGTGATGCTTTCCAACTCTTCGCCAAAGAATGAGAGCTTCCAGGCGCGATCTTCGAGGTGGGCGGGGAAGATTTCCAGACTGTCACCGCGCACCCGGAAGGAGCCGCGTTGGAAGGCGGCGTCGTTGCGGCGGTATTGCTGGGCAACAAGATCGGCGATCACCTGGCGCTGGTCGTATTCACCGCCGGCTTTGAGATCGAGCGTCATGGCGGAGTAGGTTTCGACCGAGCCGATACCGTAGATGCAGGACACAGACGCGACGATGATCACGTCGTCCCTTTCGAGCAGGGCGCGGGTGGCGGAGTGGCGCATGCGGTCGATCTGTTCGTTGATCTGGCTTTCCTTCTCGATGAAGGTGTCCGAGCGCGCCACATAGGCTTCGGGTTGGTAGTAGTCATAGAAGCTGACGAAGTACTCCACCGAGTTCTCCGGGAAGAAACCTTTCATCTCGCCATAAAGCTGGGCGGCGAGGGTTTTGTTGGGCGCGAGAATGATGGCGGGGCGTTGGGTCTGTTCAATCACCTTGGCCATGGTGAAGGTTTTGCCGGTGCCGGTGGCGCCCAGCAGAACTTGGTTGCGCTCACCTTCGTCAATGGCGGCCGCAAGTTCGGCAATGGCCGTGGGCTGATCCCCCGCGGGTTCGAACTCGGTGTGCATGACAATGCGCTTGCCACCCTCCAGCTTGGGACGGCGTTGGGCCGCGCGGTCGGCCATCTGGGGCAGGTTACTTGCATCGCTCATGGTGCCATCCCGAATTTGAAAGAGTCGCAAGCGCGATTTTGGTCTCTTTTTGTTCTTATGCAAGGGCGAAAGCGCAGATGTGATTGGGGTTTCCTTGGTGATGATGCTGCGCCGCACCAAAAGGATCTTCGCATGTGCAGAATTTGGTGGCCGTTTGATTGACGGAAATGCGCGTGTCTCGGGCAAGGTGACCTTTGGGAAGGCGCCTATGAGCCGCTTTTGGTAAGAAATTGTGGGTGTTCTGGTAATTTTAGAACAAAATTCTACCCAACTGTGAAATTAAATATATGTTGCGCTTGCCAAATGATTGGCTTCCTCGCTATGGTCAACTCAGCAAGCAGCCCGTTAAGGTCGCCAGTCCAAACTGCACCTACACCCCTCGCTCCCCGCGGCTTGGTCCGGACCCTGGGCTGCTTGCAAGCTTTCCCCTTAGAATTACATGGAATTGCAGAGGCTTTGCGGCGGTTTGTCCATGATTGGCCCCTTGCCCGAAAGCGAAGAATCCGTGATAAAGCGGTAAGCGAAGGAGTGCCCCATGATTGCGCGTATCTATCAGCCAGCCCGCACGGCAATGTCGTCCGGAACCGCCAAAACCCACCAGTGGGTGTTGGAATATGGTCCCTCAGAAGCCAAAGACATTGACCCGCTGATGGGGTGGACCGGCTCTGGAGACACGCAAAGCCAGGTGCGTTTGAAGTTTGACAGCAAAGAAGCGGCTGTCACCTACGCGCGGGAAAACGACATTGAAGTGCAGGTGATGGAGCCACACAAGCGGAAAGCCAACATCCGGCAGGGCGGCTATGGCGAGAACTTTGCCACCAACCGCCGGGGTGTTTGGACACACTGAGGGTGTAAATCCGGGTAAAGTTCTCGTGAAATCGGGGTAAGGATTTCACGAAGTCATGCGGTGATTGACATCTTGTGGTAAAAGCATGCAATGCGGCTACATATTGATTTGGTTTGGGCGCCCTCTCGGCGCCTTTGTTTTTGAGGATCGAGGAAGCTGAGATCGCTTTTCTGAGCGATGAGGGTGGCTGGTCTACATCGACGTTTCAGTTGTCGCACGGGGCTGGCGCCACCAAGGGGACGGATTATGCAAAACGGCATTGCCAAGTTGTTGAGACGTATTGTGGAGGCTAGATGTTGAGGGATGAATGTACCACCGTCGATGCCGCGCCTGAAAGGCTTTCGTTACCCTCGCGAGATCATCGCTTATGCGGTGTGGGCGTTTCACCGTTTTGCGCTGAGCACGGCCGATGTCGAAGATCTTCTGGCTGAGCGCAGCGTCCATATCTGCCGTGAGACCGTCAGGCTCCGGGCCAATCGTTTTGGCGGACATTTCGCCGCTTGCATCCGGCGTGACCAACCTCGTCCAAACGACAAATGGCATCGGGACGAGGTCGTGATCCCGATCAACGGGGTGAAACACTGGCTTTGGCGCGCTATGGACACCAAGGGAAACGCGCTCGACATCCTTGTTCAAACGCGCCGCAATGCCAAAGCCGCTCGGCGCTTTCTGGCGAGGTTGATGGCCCGATTTGCCGCCCCGCGTGTCGTGATTGCGGACTAGCTACGCAGCTATTGCAGGCCGGTTTCCGCGCTGGTGCCCCGCGCCGATCACTGCGCTCACAAGGTCCTGAACAAATGGATTGAAGGGTCCCACAGGCCGACTCGAAAACGCGAGAAACTGATGGGGCGGTTCAAATCGCCTAAGCAGGCTCAAAGGTTTCTGGCAGCCCACGACCAGATCAACACCGTATTTCGTCCCCGCCGCTATCAACTGTCCACCATCTCGAACCGTCATGCCAGAACCGGCGCATTCGACCTCTGAAACGGCTATGCCGCCGAAATGACCGCGTGACGTGCCGAAGCTTCACCCTTCTCATTCACCCACAAACAACTTGGCAATGCGGTATGAACGGAGAACTACGCGGCATATTGACTCTCAAAAACTGAAACCTCTCCAAAACCGCGGATTAGTGCAATTGTCTCCGAAATACCGCCAAGAAATGAAAACCTACAAAACCGCGACGTTCTAAATAAGTCCGAACGTCGCGTTAGATTTGTGGAAATCGCGACTTCCTACAGCTTGCCCCCATAAGTAAACTTGCCGTCTTTCATTGTGCCCAAAATTTTGACGTCCGCGATTTCGGAGGGCAAGACAGAATGCAAATCTTTCTCCAGAATGACCAGATCAGCATATTTACCAAACTCCAGGCTGCCGATTTTGTCTTCCATTCGTGCGTCGTATGCACCCCCCATCGTTGCAGCATACAGACATTGATCAAGCGTGAGCGCTTGATAGACAGGCGGAAAATACCGATCGTCATCGGGGTTGGACGGGTCTAGGCGCGTCACAGCAGCCTCGCACAGCGTCAGAGCACCCATCAAATTCGGGTCTGTACTGGGAACGTCGGCACCAATGCTGACGGGTGCGCCAGCGTCCATCAGAGTTCGGATGCGTTGGAATTCCGACACCGTCCGCGCCAACCCCATGATGTTCAACGCACCGTCCAGACCACCACTCCAAGAGGTGCCCCAAATCGGGGTGATGTTTGACAGAATGCCATGCTGGATGATGCGCTCGATGTCATCAGGGTGCGCAAACGCGAGGTGTTGCAACGAATTGCGTGCATCTGCAAAGCCACTGTTCTTGGCTTTCACAAACGAGTCGACTGTTTCACGAACCGTCTTATCGCCGTCGACATGGACAGCAACATCTAGGCCTGCAGCATTCGCCTTCAAAACGATCTCGTCAGTCAACTCCGCCGAGACACCGCGAACAGCCGTTTTTTCGGGCTGGTCAAGCCAGGGTTCGAGCATAATTGATGCGTGGCTCGTGTGAACGCCTTCGGGGTGGATTTTGATGCCTAGTACCCGCACATCGTCGTTGTTGAACGATTTCTTGAGCTCAAGGGTATTGGCAACCGCGTCGTCTGCTGAGAAATCGTCGCCTTTTACAAGCGTCATCAACAGGGTCCGAAGTTTCAATTCACCTGCGTCGGACTGCTTTTGAAGAATTTCCAGCGCGACCTGATTGTCATCATGGTGCTTTGATTGCGATTTGATGTTTGGTGTCACGAGACCTTGGTTAATGTAAGCTGTGTAGCCAAAGCTTGCCGCGAGGTCATACAGTTCAGTTTGGCTTTCAGGGATCATGACGTCTGGCTGCCATGCTCCTGATTCGACATAAGCCCCCATCCAGGCGAACTCTTTGGCGTATCCTGTCGGAGCGCCATCGCTGTCGCGCACCCAGTATATTAAACCCGGAACGGGATCAGGTGTATCCTTGGTGACGCCCCCCATTTCCATGGCTTTGGTATTCAACCATGCGTCATGAATGGTGTAGTCCTGAAGAAACACGGGTCTATCCGGAACAACAGCATCAAGATCGGCCGCCGTGAATTCGCCCCCCATCAACGTCGCGTTCCAGCCGATGCCGCGGATAAACGCTTCATCCGGATTTGCGTCGGCATAGTCTTTAATTAACTTCAAATAGTCTTCTTTGGACTGTCCGGAACCCAACTTGACCCCCAGTTGTGTCCAGCCCGAAGCGATGAGATGTTCGTGGCCGCTGATAAAGCCGGGAAGTACCATTTTACCTTTAAGGTCAATGACTTTTGTGTCTGGTCCCACCAAGGAATCTGTGCCGTTTCGATTGCCGACATACGAAATTTGCCGGCCCGAAATGGCAATCGCCTCTGCGGTTGAGCGACTGGCATCCATCGTGTGAATCACACCGTTGATAAAGACGGTATCCGCCACCTGTGCGGCGCCCGCACCTGCCGAGAAAACGATTGCTGAAGCGCACGCTAGACTTCCAAAAAACCATGTTTTCATAATATTTGAACTTTCTTGATTGCTCGCGATCACTCCTAGACTAAATCGAAATGTTGGAGTGTCAAAATTTGTTGTGTCACCTTACCTATAGCTTGTTTGGCATGGCCATGACCTGCTCCCCTGAAATGTCCGGCGTGTAGGGTTTACCGTGTACATCCGTTTTAGGGCGTGCTCTACGGTTTACGCAGCGCTTTTGCGCAAGGACTGGTGTTGCCGGTCTTTATTTTCGCATTTGGTAGTACCGTCGACCTCTACACAGTTGTTGGTGTCAGTGTGTTGGTGTTTGTTTTCCACGTCACCGGCTCTAACCTGCGCCATTCCCATATCATCATCAGATATTGGTCTTGGATGGAACGGGTTTTGATCTCTCCGGCGCAACACCAGCTGCATCACTCCACCGCGGAACGTCATTTCGACAAGAATTTTGGCGCGGCTCTGGCGATATGGGATTGGCTATTTGGCTCTCTGTATCTGTCAGAGCAGGAAGAGGAGCTGACCTTTGGCCTGCCACCAGAAGAGGCCAGTGCTACCAATCTTCTGGACATCTATTTCCGCCCGCTCTCAGACACCTGGCGCTATTTCAAACGAAGCAGCAAAAAAGTGGTCAAGCTGCTGCGAACGCCACAGAAAAAAACGAAATAGTCTTTCGATTTTGCACGCGACTTGATTTATCGCAAGGCTACGGTGCACTGCGAGGGCTATCTCACTGACAAAGAGTGCAGGTCCGGACATGTCGTTCGCCCACACGTCTTTAGCCAGTTGCCCTTGTGACCAGCCATTTCTTTCATTCTCTGAACCCGCCTTTGCCGGCGGGAGACAAAGGACATGAACAATGGCCAACCACCTTACTTTTTCACGTCGCCTGTTTTTGAAAGCCACAGCTGCCGGTCTCGCGACGCCGGCGATCGGCACGATGGCACAGGCCTTGGCCTTGCCGGAACTGTCGATCTACGGACCTCCTGCCGGGCCTTCGATCACCTTGGTTCATGCGGTCGCGTCTGGAAAACTTGCTGAAGTTTCGGCGGCGTCTAGTTTCACCGTGTGGCGCAACCCGGATGAGTTGCGGGCGGGGCTCACCTCCGGCTCTATCCAAATCTCAGTTGTGCCGGTTCAGGCAGCAGCCAACCTCTACAATCGAGGCTTCCCGATCCGTCTGACCAACGTCATGACCAATGGCCTGCTTTATGTGATCTCCGAGGATGTCGCGATCAAAGGCATCGCTGACCTCAAGGGTCGACACATCGCGGTGCCATTCCGGGGAGATACGCCAGAAATTCTGTTTGCACAGCTGCTTGTGCATCACAATCTAGCGGCAGATACGGACCTCAAGATCACCTATACGGGCACGCCCACTGAGGCGATGCAGATGATGATGGCGGGGCGTGTGGATACCGCGCTGACCTCTGAGCCTGCGGCCACTGCTTCCATTCTCAAAGGCAAGAAAATGGCCGGCAAAACCATCCATCGGGTGATCAACTTGCAAGAGGCCTGGGGGGAGATGACCGGCGCGGCGCCAGTGTTGCCACAGGCAGGCCTGGCGGTCACGCAAAGCTTCCTGGACAGCTCCGCTGAGGCGTTGCCTGCGATCCAGGCGGCCCTTGGCGTCGCAGTGGCAGAGGTGCAAAACGATCCGATGGCCGCCGCCAAAAACGCAACCGATGCCTTGGGACTGCCTGCGCCGGTGCTGGCAAAATCGGTGCCAAGTTCCAATCTGGTCGTGCGTCCCGCGCAAGAGGCGCGTGCCGATATAGAGCGTATGCTGGGCGCGATGTCCGGGGCAGAGATGAAGAAGATTGGCGGCAAGCTGCCAGACGACGCCTTCTACATCTAAGCAGCAACGGCAAGGGCGGAGTGACGACTCTGCCATCTCAAAGGACAGCATTTTGACAGCCTGGTCTTTCCTCCTTTCCCGCGCCGGACGTGTGTTGGAGTTTCTCTGGTCCGGATGGGCTGGCATAGCGGCTTTGTGCCTGCTTGCCGCCGCGTGGCAGGCGGGTCATGAGGCCTATGGGCCCTTCATCCTGACGGCGCCTTTGGACACGCTCAGCGCCATTGGTGTTTTGGCACGGGACGCAGAAGCCTGGGCGATTGGGGGGCTGACGCTACAGCGAGCGATCACGGGGTTTGCCCTTGTCGGCATCTCCGGAACCGCGCTTGGCGTCGCAGCAGGTTACTCCCCGGCCACACTTCGGTTGGTGACGCCCTTGATTACCGTGCTGTTGGGCGTGCCGCCTATTGCCTGGATTGTGTTGGCCATGATCTGGTTTGGCGGATCGGACGCGACCGTGCGCACGGTGATCCTGATTTCCGCGCTGCCTGTTGTATTCATGGGCGCGGCGCGTGGCATCACAACAAGGGATCGCGGATTGGATCGGATGGCGGAAGCCTTTGGGGCCGGGCCTATCCGGCGCTTTTTCACCGTAGGTTTGCGACAAACCACCACCACGCTGTTTCCTGCACTGGCCTTGGCCCTTGGAACGTCATTCAAAGTGGCGGTGATGGCAGAGCTTCTAGCCAACGCGGGCGGCATTGGCGGGGCCTTGGCGGAGGCGCGCATCAACCTCGATATTGCGCAGGCGCTGGCTTGGGTCCTGGTGTCGGTCGGGTTGTTGATCATCGTTGAATACACGCTGGTGCAGCCGGTGAAATCAGAAGTCGACAGCTGGCGCCGGGCCGCGCAGCCTTGGGGGGTAAAGCGGTGAGCGTGTTGCGTTTGCAAAATATCGGTCACGCCTACCTAGGGCGGACCATCCTGTCCGGGGTCACACTGGATGTTCAGGCGGGCGAAATTGTTGCGCTTGTCGGGCCGTCCGGCTGCGGCAAGTCCACTCTGGCCCTTATTGCCGCAGGACTTGTTGAGGCAAAGGAGGGCCGGATCACACGTGGTTATCTCCGTCATGGCATGATCTTTCAGGACCCGGCTTTGCTGCCTTGGGCGACGGCACAGGGCAATATTGACTACGTGTTGCGGTTGGCGGGTTTGCCGCGCAAAGAGCGCATGCGCCGGATAGCGCAAGCTGCGGTGCAAGTGGCGCTGGAGATGGAGGATCTGGACAAGTTTCCCGTCGAGCTTTCAGGTGGCATGCGTCAACGGGTGGCCATTGCGCGGGCATTGGCCATAGAGCCGGATTTTCTGTTCTTTGATGAGCCATTTACAGCGCTGGATGTCGCGCTGCGCCGTCGTATGCAGGACGTGTTGATCGAAACTTGCACAGGCGGCCAGAGGGCGGGTTTGTTTATCACGCATGATTTGCAAGAAGCCGCGCGGATTTCGCATCGCATTGCCGTTTTGGATGCGCGTGGCGCCGGCATTCTCGGGGAGCGTGTGTTGCCGGACACCCCGGGGCGTCGGGAGGACGCGGAGGTTTTTACCTGGGTGCAAGACGCGCTTAGGTCTGATCCCATTTTCCGGCATATCCATGATGTGGACGAAAGGCAGATTGGATGAGTTGTGGACCAACTGCGCAGCGCCGGACCTTGCCATCTGGTCTTTGGGCGACACTGTCTGATGAAGGCTTTCGGCTCTTCTTTCCAGTCGCGGCACTTTACGCCGCATTTTACCCGCTGCTTTGGGTCCTTGCGCTTAGCTTTGATGCGCCGTTTGCGAAGACCGTTCCACCGTCGCTCTGGCATGCGCATGAGATGATTGTCGGGGCTTTTGGGGCTGCGCTCATTGGGTTTATCACAACAGCCGCCCCGGAGTGGACGGACACGGAGCCGCCGCGTGGTGCGTCGTTGTGGCATTTGCTGGCACTTTGGGGCGTTGGACGGGTTGTGGGGTTTCTGGGTTGGGAAGATGTTGGCCTGATTGGTGCTTTGGCCGATGTGCTTTGGCTGGCTGGCTTGGTTAGTTGGCTTGTTCACCTGTCCTTGAGCAGGAAAACAGATCGTTTGCTCCCCTTTGTGTTTTGGCTGGCACTTTTGGCAATTTGTACGGCGGCCGGGCGTTTCGGTTTTCAAATCGACAGCTTTGAATTGGCCAGCAAGGGTATCTACCTCGCGGGATTTGCGTTTCTTGGTCTGCTTGGTCTCGCGCTGTCGCGTATCACCGTGCCAGTCACCAACCTTGTTCTGGATCCCACTGAGGAAACCTCTCCTTTCCGCCCGCATCCCGGCCGTCTTCACCTGGCACCAGGATTGGTTTTTGTGGCGATGCTGGGGGAAGCGGCCGGTCTCAGCGACGGTGTGTCGGGTTTTTTGTGGTGTGCTGCGGGGGCGGCGTTTATGGACCGCGTGGCCGAAGGCTTTGTTGGTCACGAGGCGCTGCGGGAGGAAATCCTGATGCTGGCCGGAAGCAGCGCATTGGCCGGGGTGGGGCTGATCTTGTTTGGCGCGGCGCGTCTTGGCGCCTTCTGGTCCGAGGTGTCTGGTATGCATGTGGCCTTTATGGGCGGTCTGGGCTTAGGAACCTACGCCGTGTTTGCCGTTGCAGGGCTGTTACACACGGATCAACCTTTGGGCCTGTCGATCAAAACCCGTGTCGGTGCTCTGAGCCTTGTTGTTGCGGTCGCCCTTCGGGTTGCGCCTGATCTTGGTGTGGATTTGCCTGGCCCTATGTATGCCGTCGCCTCACTTTTGTGGGCGGCAGGTTTTCTCTTGTGGTTGGCGGAGTATTGGCCGGCGATCTCTGGGCGTAGCGAAAGAGTCGAAGACGTGCCTGCCTGAGGGTTTGAGCCCGTTTAACGGCCATCCCTTTATGTCTGGCTCGTCGCAATGGTTTGCTCACAGGGAGCGATTTGCCGCTGTATAAAAATCGGGTTTGTGTCTGTCCATGTAACTACTGTGCAGGCCAGTTAGTACCGCTAGTTTTAGCGAGACAAAAGCGGGGGCTCTGGAGCGGAAACTGCCTAATGATCCGCGAGAAACTCGGACTCTCGGCGCGGTAGACGAGGAAATCATCACGTAACATTTGGCTTTGAGTGCACGGAACTGAAAGCGGAAGTGGACTTTTTAAGGTTTTTTGCAAACGGAGGGGAGTGCAAAACTTCGGGCGATGAAAGGATGCAAACAGTCGCTATGCTCAACGAAGACCGAGTGAGAGAGTTAGAAGGGCATGTCGCGGTAACACTTGTATCCGGAAAAACGTCAAGTGGATCCGGTGGCGTAGAGGTCACAGAACTAGCAAAGGTAACTTACACGAGGAGCCCGATCTGGTGTCTGCAGCAGAGCGTGAAGCCATAAGCCACTTGTCGGCTTAAAGCTCACCATTGAAATAGTTGGCACACGCATTTCTAGAAACGGACGTTTTGACAAGTAAACGCATTTCTTTGTTCTTTCTGCGTAGTGAAGGCATCACTTCTTGTTTTGGCTCTGAGGTCGTGGCCATTTGGCGGAAGCCCATTTTGTGTGAGGTACGCGCGCGGCGTAATCGAAGTGCAAAAACCGCTATCGTGCGTACTTTCTGCCAAGATTTTCTGGTCAGAAAACGGGTTTCCAGATTGCCATTGAAGCGGAGGGGGCAGCGGTTTCGGCTTGTGAGGTAATCAGTACTGCAGGTACGAATATGGCAAATCAGCAGCGCCGTGTGCGTGGGAAATATTCGTAAATGTTAGCTGTTTTTATGGGTGGCGGTTCCTCCAAACCGGCGCGAATTGCGAAAAGTGATGTGATTCCTGCCAGGGCCCTAGAGTGCCTCGGGCAAGTTTCGAATCCGCCGAATTTTCTCGGGCTGTGGGAAAGCATTACCCAAGCAAACTTTCGTTAGAGACGGGAATTTCAAGTTTTCCGACAGATAAAAACTGTATCAAGTCAACGTCTTGAAGCTGAGTTAGGGAGATATTCTAAGATCGCAGAACTTTTTGTATGGCACTTTCACAGACTGGGAAGAGACGTCTGTGCTGGTGGATGCATTCCAGTCTGCGATCCCTATGCAGGATGTCCCCGACCATTTCAGCGCGACGAAACATCAATTTGAAGCACTCTATCGCTCGAGCATTGTCCGTCCATTGGTTCCAAGCAGCGATCGAAGTTCGGTTCGAAATGTGGTGTTTGACCGATCGAAACTTGATGGCCTGCTGGAAAAGGTTGCGAAACTCCCCAATACCGCTACCGCCGGTCAGGGAACCTGGCACACAATTTCTTACGCCGCTCAGCGTGGAGCTGGCCACTTTGAGCGCATTTTCCGCGATGTCTTGGAGAAAAGCGTTCCTGCATATTTACACCCGGAAAAATGCGGGAATGGGGCGGTAATTGTTGATGTCGCTTCTCTTATTAACAGTGCAATCGCCCTCAAAAATCTCCCAAATTACTTGGTCCAAAAACGCGCTTCGGCGGGTTTTTTTATGTCGTTTCAGAAAATTAGCGGGATCTTTGCGCCGATTAACACTGCCAGTTTTGGAAATTAAGGGGATGACTTTGTCATGCACTTGCATGTCACGGGGTAGCAGGCTAAGAGGCGGCACACTCAGCCAGATCTTCATGCAGTGAAACAGCCAGAGCACGACACCCAATAAGGAGAAGGGGACGCGCATGACTGTTTTTTGTTCCAGCACGCGAGCTGGGTTGATGGGCACCTGTTTGGCGGCTGTTTTGCCTGCCACCGCTGCAATGGCTCAGGACCTGGAAGACGCGTATTACACGCTTGATACAATCACCATCGAGGCTCAGGACGAGCAGGAGGGCGCCGCAGACCGTGCCACCGCTGTGTATGTCTCTGGTGCTGAACTGGAGCGGGCACGTTCTGGTGACGTGAAGGATCTGTTTGCCGGTTTGGCCAATGTGTCGGTTGGCGGCGCCATTCCGATGGCTCAGAAGATCTTTGTGAACGGTGTCGACATGTTGAACTTGACGGTTCAGATGGATGGCGTTTTGCAAAACAACCGCGCGTTCCACCACGTGTCTGCAAACGTGTTTGATCCGGGCATGTTGAAATTTGTGCGGGCCGACCCGGGAATTGCCGCCGCAGACACAGGTCCAAACGCAGTGGCGGGTGCGGTGATCATGGAAACGGTTGATGCCGGTGACATTCTCGACGACGGTCAAACGGTGGGCGGGAACGCCCGGTTGAGCTATGACAGCAATGGCAAGACCTTTGGCGGCTCGACAACGGTTGCGGCCAAGTCCGGTAATTTTGAAGCGCTTGGCTACCTGCGGGCGGCTAAGGGCGATGATTACAAAAACGGCGACGGCGATGTTGTGCCCGGAACCGCAGCCAACTTTGAGTCTGGCTTGCTGAAGTTTGCCTTTGACGATCAATCCCAGCACCGCCTGGAGGTCTCTGCCCAGCGGATCAACGATTCCGATTTGCGCCCTTATCGCGCCAACATCGGCGAAGTTGTGGGACGGCCTGCGCCGCTGCGCCTTTACGACACACAGCGCAACAATTATTCGATCCGCTACGAGGATACACGCAACACCGGCTATTGGGATCCCGAGGTCGTGCTTGGCTTTTCCGAAAGCCTTGTAAATGTGCCTGATCCCTATGCGAGTGAGGGCGATAGCTCCACTTACTCCGGGAAAATCCAGAACACTTTTCATCTGTCAGCCACCAACACGGTTGTTGCCGGTGTCGACTTCTATGACCGCCAGTCCACGTATCGCGGGGCCGGCTCTGCAACATTGAGCGAGAAAGCGGACAATGTGGGCGTGTTTGCTCAAGCGCGGCTTGATTTGGGGTCCAATTGGGAAGTCTCGACGGGCTTCCGCTACGACTGGCAGGACTTTGAAGGTTTGGACGCGGCATCCAATGCGGCGTCTCGCAAATCCGTAGATGGGGCGAGTGGCAACTTGTCCGTGCGTTACCACTTCAATGAGGCTTTCTCGCTTCGTGCAGGGGCGTCCAATGTGTTTGGCGGCATTCAACTTGAGGACAACTATCTGTTCGAGATCCCTGGTTGGGACTATTCCAGCCTGGAGGCCTCACGGGCTGAAAACTACACGGTTGGGTTTGATTGGGGCGCAGCCAACACCAAAATTGGTGGTGAGTTCTTCCTGACCCAGATCGACAATGTGCGCAGTGGCGGAGACAACTTTGACTTTGAAAGCAAAGGCTGGAACCTCGGTTTGACGCATGGCTGGGATAACGGCTCCATGCGGTTTAGCGTGTCGCGCAGCGATGTTGAGCGGGATGGCATTGGCTACGGCTCATGGTATCTGCAGGACTACGGTGCGCCTTTGGGCACTGTAGCGGCACTGCAGGTGCAACAGTATCTGCCCAACCAAAACCTGTTGATTGGCGGCAGCGTTGATATGGCCATGGAGTATGGCGATGATCTGGTGGATTCCAACGCAACGTTGCCGGGCTATGCTGTGGTCAATGTATTTGCCGAGTACACGCCAAAGCAGATACAAAACCTGACGTTGCGCGCGTCGGTCAACAATCTGTTTGATAAGCAATATGCGGATCGGGCGACCTACGGTCAGGACTATACCTCGATTGTGCCGCTGGCTGAGCAAGGCCGCAGCGTGATGATCGAGGCGATTGCGCGCTTCTAAGAGGCTAGGCAATGGAAAATGGAGGGCAGTCTCTTATCAGAGGCTGCCCTTTCTTTTGGGGGCGACTACGGCAGCAAGCGCAATAAGAAGCGCGCGAGATCGTATGCGTCATCTGTGTCAAGGAGCGGACCCATCTCCGCCTTGAGCGTGCCGAGGTACAGAGGCCAGACGCTGTCCAATCGCTCAGAGCCTAGGTCAGTTAGAAACAACACCTGTTTCCGCCGCCCGTCCGCGATGTAGTCGCGGCGGATAAGGCCCGCGCTTTCTATACGACTGACATGGCGGGAGAGGCTGTATTGCGGCAGCAGCAGTTTGCTCTCCAAATCGCCCATGAGCTTGCCATCCGGCTCTGCCAAACGGATTTCATACAAGATTTCATACCAGACGGGATCTCCCAACCCTTGCTCTTTTAAGGCTTGGGAGAATTTCAGGAAAAACTTGCGTTGGCTTTTCAGGATGTAGAACCAAACACGGCTGTAGGCGATGTTTGGATCATCGTCGTTGAAGAAGGCGGCGTTGGACGGCGTATCCTCAGGTGAGGCACAATTTTCACTCATAACGGTACTTTGGTTGTGAAGAAATCACAGAGCAAGAGCGCTCAGGCGCTCCATTCCATGTTTTTGAAATCTTCGCGGAAGGCAAAGCGCTCAAGATGTACGTCGATCACGTGTTTGACCTGTTTGAGGCCTTCCGCATCGTCGACGTTGACGTCAACGCGCAGCAGCTCGGGATTGGCCGTCATGGCAGCGGTCCCCATGGGAAAGCTGCAGTTTCCTTCGGTATCATTGTAAGTCACATCGATTTTATGGGTGAAGTGTTTGCACATCTGCACAAGGTATTTCGAAGCGTTTTCAGTGGAAAAGGTGCCAGTGGCCGTCAACATCGGGCGGGTTCCTGAGTAAAATTATTTGTTACTCTGGACTCGCGCATTTTGAGCGGATAATCAAGCTGCAATCGCGTTCAGCCAGATAAATAGCCAGACGCCGTAAACTGGAGAATTCCATTGTTTAAGCGTATTTTTTGCGCGCTGGCTCTGAGCGCAACATCTCTGCATGCTGCAGAGGTCGACACCTATGCAGGCAAGGCAAATGTAGATGGCATCCCGGCAAAGGTGGCGGTGCTTGACATTGCGGCCATCGACACGCTGTCGGCTTTGCAAGTGCCTTTGGCCGGTGTCCCGGAAAACGTCTACGTAGACTATCTGGTGGATGCGACCAAAGGCGCGGCAACAGTAGGGAACCTCTTTGAGCCGGATTTTGAGGCGATCAATGCGCTGGCACCGGATCTGGTTGTGGTGGGCGGACGCTCCTCCAAGCAGGCTAAGGCTATGGCGGAAATGGCGCCAACCATCGACATGACCATCTGGGAAGACACCGTTGGTCAGGGGCTTGAGCGCCTTGACGCCTATGGTGCGATCTTTGGCAAAGAGGCGGAAGCGGCGACGCTAAAGGCAGCCTTCACGGACAAGCTGGCACACACTAAGGCCGCGCTGGACGGCAAAGGCACCGCACTGATCGTGATGACCAATGGGCCAAAAATCTCGGCCTATGGCGCCGGGGGCCGGTTTGACTGGCTGCATACCAAACTGGGTCTGGAAGAGGCCGTGGATGGCGTGGAGCAGTCGTCACATGGCGAGGCGATTTCTTTTGAATTCATCAAAGAGGCCAACCCGGACATTCTGATCGTGATCGACCGTCTGGCGGCCATTGGCCGTCCGGGTGAAAGCGCCGAAACCACGCTCGACAACCCGCTGGTGGCCGAGACCACGGCCTGGAAAAACGGTGATGTTGTCTATCTGAATGCGGCAGACATCTATATTGCCGGTGGCGGTATCCAGTCCATGTCCCGCACTCTGGACGCGTTCCTGAGCGCCTTTACCTCGGGCTAACGCTGAATGCGACGGCACTCCGCAGCACTCTTTCTGGCGGCTGGAACATTGGTTCTGGCCGCCATTTCCTTGTTTGTCGGGGTGATTTCCCTACACCCAAGTGAGGTTTTATTCGACAGCGAGGCCTTTGGCCTCATGTTGGACAGCCGATTGCCTAGAACTTTGGCCGCGTTGATTGCTGGCGCCGTTTTGGCCGTGTGCGGGATGATCATGCAGATGTTGGTGCGCAACCGATTTGTCGAACCGATGACGGCAGGCACAGGGCAGGGGGCAGCGCTTGGTATTTTGATAGTGGTTCTGCTGTTCCCGAGCGCGTCTATTCTTGTGAAGATGAGTTTTGCCACCGCAACTGCGCTGCTCTCAAGTATTGGGTTCCTACTGATTGTGCGGCGCTTGCCGCCTGCGCAGCCACTTTTGGTGCCTTTGGTGGCGATGATTTACGGCGGGATCATTGGCGCCGGGGTGACTTTTGTCGCCTACCAGTGGGACATGCTGCAGTATATTGACACCTGGCTGAATGGCGACTTCAGCGGCGTCATGCGCGGGCGCTACGAGCTTTTGTGGATTGCTGCGCTGATGGCGGGGTTGAGCTATGTGATTGCCGATCAGTTTGCGATTGCCGGGCTGGGGCGGGACGCGAGTATCAACCTCGGTCTCAACTACGATCAGGTTATGATCTTGGGCCTGTTGGCGATTTCGGTGGTGGCGGCGCTGACCGTGATCACGGTTGGCGCTATCCCGTTTGTTGGCCTGATTGTGCCCAATATCATCAGCCGGCGGTTTGGCGACAACTTGCGCGCCACGCTGCCGCTGACCGCGCTTTGTGGCGCTTCGTTGGTTTTGCTGTCTGACATCATCGGCCGGGTGATCCGCGCGCCTTATGAAATTCCGGTGGGCACAGTTCTCGGCGTGTTAGGCGCGGTTGTGTTCTTGTGGCTGCTTTATGCGAGGCCGAAACATGCGCGCTAGGTCAATGCTGATTTGCGGCGTGTTGCTGGCGTTGTGCTGCGCGCTTTTCATGACGTTGGAGACCCGTGGGAACTGGGATTTTGTGCTGTGGTTCCGCGGGCGGAAAGTGGCGGCGCTGCTGCTGGTTGGGGCGGCAGTGTCCACGGCGACCTTGTTGTTTCAAACGATCTCCCGAAACCACATTTTGACGCCGTCTATCATGGGGTTTGATGCGCTGTTCACGCTGGTCGTCACGCTGGCGGTGTTCACAATTGGGGCGGCGGGCTACAACCATTTGCCGCCTGAGCTGGTGTTCTTTGTGAACCTTATCCTGCTGATTGGCGCTGCGCTTCTGCTGTTTGGCACGTTGTTGGGGCAGCACCGGGTGGACCTGATGCGCATGGTGCTGACCGGGATCATTTTTGGCGTCCTGTTTCGCTCTTTGACGTCATTTGTGTTCCGGATGATCGACCCCAGCGAGTTTGCAACCATTCAGGTGAGTTCCTATGCGCGGTTCAATTACATTGAGCTCAACCTGCTTTGGCTGGCGGCGGGGCTGACCTTGGTGACGCTGCTGCTGTGCTGGCGTATGCGGCGGCAGCTGGATGTTTTGAGTCTTGGTTTTGAGATTGCCACGAACCTTGGCGAGCCGGTGGCGAAGCGGCAGAAACAGGCTTTGGTGCTTGTGGCGGTGCTGGTGGCTGTGAGTACTGCGTTGGTCGGGCCTGTGGCGTTCCTAGGCCTTTTGGTGGTGTCGATTGCCCGATTGTTTGCACCCAACGAAACCCATGCTGTGCTGATCCCGCTTTCCGCGCTGATTGCAGGCATTGTGCTGGTGGGCGGGCAGACCATTTTGGAGCGGGTATTGGGCATGTCGACGCCTTTGGCCGTGGTCATCGATTTTGTCGGTGGTTTTGTATTTTTGGCACTTTTGCTGCGGAGAGGATGGACATGATCGTTGTTGAGAACCTGAACTACTCGGTGGCGAGTGCCAAAATTTTGCAGGACGTGTCTGTGACCTTGCCAAAAGGCGGCATCACGGCCCTTATCGGCCCTAACGGGGCTGGCAAGTCGTCGCTGTTTTCCCACATTGCGCGATTGCTGCCGATGCAGTCTGGCCGCATCACCGTAGATGGAATGGATGTAGCGCCTGCCAATCGACAGGAGTTGGCCCGTAAGCTGGCGATTTTGCCCCAGCAGGTGCATTTTGCCACGCGGCTGACGGTGAAGGAGTTGGTTCAATTCGGGCGATACCCGCACTGCCAAGGGCGGCTGCAGGCAGAAGACCATGAGATGGTAGAGGTGTCGCTCAACGCCTTTGGATTGATGCCTCTGGCGGATCGGTTTCTGGACACATTGTCTGGTGGACAGCGTCATAAGGCGCATGTGGCGATGACCTATGCGCAGGACACGGACTACCTTTTACTTGATGAGCCGCTGAACAATCTTGATATTGCCGCTTCGCGCGCGCTGATGGCGCTTTTGCGTCGGTTGGCGGATGAGGAAGGCAAGACCGTTGTGATCGTATTGCATGATATCAATTTTGCCGCGCAATACGCGGATCATCTGGTAGTGCTCAAAGATGGGCGCATTGAGCGGGAAGGCACACCGGTGGACATGGTCACAGGGGCGCTGTTGGCCGATGTGTTTGGTACAAACGCGCAGGTGGCTGTGGTGGGTGGTACACCGTTTGTGATGCCTTAAGGCGCGTTACTTGACCCGCACAGGCAGGGTGAAGCCGTAACTGCTTTTGGTCAGCTGCTTAGGCGCCTTGGCAAATCTTCCGATGCGGCGCACAGAGGTCAGGACCGCCTGATCCACTTTTGCGGAGCCGGAGGATTTGGCGACGGATGCGCTTTGCAACCGTCCATTTGGAGCAACTTTCAGGCGGATGACCACGCGATTTGATGCGCCTTTGACTTTGCCGATGCGCACGCCCCGTTGCAGGCGGGATTGAATTTTCCCGGCCCAAGCAGACATCAGGCTGGCCTCTTTGCCTTTGCCTAGCGCGTTTGATTTTTTGGAGCTGCCCGCCTGATTGCTTTTGCCAGCGCCCGCTGCTTTTTGGGTCGCGGCGCCCGCTGAGGCCGCAGAAGCCTTGTCCGCAACTTTTTTGTTTGGATCCGGTTTCTTCTCAGGTGTCTTTTTCGGAGCGGGTTTTGGCTTTGGTTTTTTGACAGGCTCGGGCGGCAGCTCCGGCGCGGGTTCTGGCGTGTCGATGGCCTGATCCATGCTCGGCTCTGGTGGCTGCAAAGTGGGGCGTTTGGGCGGTGTGACGGGCGCTGGGGCTGTTTCGCGAAGCTTCGGCGCTGGAGCGGTTTTTGGAACCTGGAGAGCAGGCGTTGTGGGCGCGGTGAGTGTTGGTTGTGCTGGCAGCGGCGTACGTGCCAGGTCCACATCTGGTTGATTGGGCAGGTCTTTGGGTTGCAGTGCCGCAATCTTGATGGCCGCGTTGGGCGCATCGTGCAAAGCCATTGCCGGAGCGTTGATCGCATCGGTGATGTCGAGCTCAGGCTGTTCGATTTCCACGACCTGGGCTTGGTGCGTCGGGGCGGCTGTCCAATCCGCCAGGACCGTTTCGATGGACGCTGGCGCCCCCGTAATGGACACAAATGCGTCGCCGCCAGCCCCATCTGCATCACCGCCATCCTCAGCGCTGCGCATGGCCATCAGGACGTGGATGCCAAGCGCGAGGCTGAGGAAGACAAGGAGTTCAGTGATCTTTTTCATGGCGCTTGCACCACCACTTCAACACGGGAAAATCCGACAGCGGACAGGCGTTGCATAACCTGCGCGAGGCGGTCGCCATCCAATGAGGCATCAATGCGCAGTTGCAGGACTTTGCCGTCTCCGGCTGCTGCGGAAATGGCAGGATAGGCGGCATCTCCCTCCGTGTCCTGGAACTGCAAAGCGGCATCCTTGCCCACGTAGAGGACAAGCTCTCCATCCGGCTCGGCGGCGTTATCTGCGGTGGGTGGGGAGACCTCGAAAGGTTCCGGGGGGGCGATTTGGGCGGTCATCAGGAAGAAGATCAGCAGCAAGAACACCACGTTGATCATCGGTACGATGCTTTCAGCGCGCGGTTTGCGTGGGGCATTGTCAAAGTCCATGGCTATTCCACCAGCACAATTGAGGTGAAGCCCGCCGCGCGCAGGTGTTCGGAAATGGCGACCACCCGTTGCACGGTCGCACCGTCAGTACTGCGCAACACGATGGTGTCCGTGGGTTTTCCCATCACTTCTGTGAGGGCGGGGATCAGGCCAACGGCGGTGCGCGTGATGCCGTTGAGGCGTAGCTCTTCGGGCAAGATGTCCACGAGTTTTGGGTTGCCGGTGAAATCTCCGCCGGAGGAGGCCAGCGGGATCGGCAACACCTGATCCATGCCAAAGCGGGAGGCCAGCATGAAGAACACCAGCAGCAGGAACACCACATCAATCATGGGGGTCAGGCTGGGTTTGCGTCGAAACCGGCGTGTGTCGGTGAACTGCATGGGGTCACTCGGCCGCCAAGGCTTGCACCGGGATCGCGTCCACTTCTTTGCGGGTTACAAAAATCCGCATCGCGGCGTCTTCGATATCGCGGCGCATGCGGTCGATGACGGCTTCAAACCAGGTTAGAGCCGCGGAGGCGGGAATGGCCACGGCCATACCTGCGGCGGTGGTCAGCAGCGCTTCCCAGATGCCCCCGGCCAACAGGGAAGGATCGGCGCGGCTGCCACTTTCTTGCAGTGCTTGGAACGCTGCGATCATGCCTAAAACGGTGCCCAAAAGGCCCAGCAAAGGGGCGATGGTAGCGATCAATTCCAGTGCGCGGAGGCCGACGGCCGCTTCACCGAGTTCGCGCTTGGCCACACGGGCGGTTTCCTCGCGCGCGGCGTCTTCGGTCAGGGTTTCGCGGGCGGTGATGGCCGCGCCAACCACTTTGGAGCGCAGACCTCTACGGCGGGATATCAGGGTTTGTGCGGCGTCGGTGTTGCCATCCTCATAGAGGCTAACAGCTTTCTGCGCTTTGCTGCGTGCCCAGGCGCCAATGAGCGCAAGACGCCAGATTTTCCAGAGGATGAGCGCAACCGTGATGACGGAGAGTGCCGCAATGGCCCAGATCGAGGGGCCACCGTCCTGAAGGAAAGAGGTGGCGCGTTTTGCGGCGGCTCCGACCTGCTCTGTTGTGGTTTGAAACGGGGCAATGTCTTGCTCGGTCGCTGTTACTGTGCCCTCGGTGGCGGCCAATCCGGTTTCGCTTTCGGTGCTTAGATCCTCGGCCTCAGCGGCGGTTGCGCTCTCTGTTTCCACTGTTGGCTGAAGTGTCGACGTCGTGTCGCTGGACAATTGCGTTTCAGAGCTTGGGATGTTCAGGCTCTCCGGTTGGTTTACGACATCTAGTGAAAAGCCGCCCTCTTGCTGTGTTTGCAGGGACGGCGGAGACATTTCTGTGGTCGGAGACGAAGGCAGTTGCGGTGCGGCGGGCTCCGTCTGCGCCAGAGCCCAGGAAAAGCCCGCAAGCAAAACGACGCCTGATAGCGATGCTGCTTTCAGGAGGGAAGCGGACAAATGGCGGGACATGGCGACTCCAGTGAACTCATAGGCCAAAAGGTAGACGGAAGGCGCGCGCGTTTTGTCGTCCGACCACAGGCATTGCGGTGATGACTTCTTGGCGAGCCGCGTGGCGGAGCTGTGAGCATGGCTGGAAGCGTTGCCATGGGATAAAAATGTTGATTGTTTTTGTCAAGTAGGGCGGTTGGCCGCTTTCGCTGGTTCAGCGGCGTTTTGCGGTAGATGGGGAGATGCCAAAAGCACGCCGAAACGCGGTGGAAAAATTCTCTGGCGTGGAGAATCCTGCCACTTCGGCAGCTTGCGAAACGGAGAGTGTGTTTGCCTCCAGGTGGTCTTTGGCCATGGCGAGACGGATCGCGCGGGCGTGTGCTAATGGCGCGCATCCGTGGGCCTTTTGTATCAGTCGACGCAGGGAGGACAGGCTCAGACCTCCGACTTTTGCCAAAGCTGCCAGGTCAGGCAATGGGCCAGGGGTCTGGATAAGGTCTTCGACACGTTTGAGTTGGGAAGATTCGCGCGGCGTGAGGCTAGCGGAGGTGCCCGTGTCAGACAGGCATTCAAAGGTGGAGGCGACCAGTTCAAGCACCATGGCCTCCCCGTGAAGGCGCGAAATCGGGGTGTGAAAACCATCCATAGATGCGAGGGTTTCTAGTATTTGAATGTCTCCGGGGCTGGCGTTCCAGTCCGCACGGTATTGTCTTTTGTTTTTAAGAATAGCTGGTTGGGGGAGCTCAAGACTCTGTTCTCCGAGCCAGCCATGTGACATTTGAATGCTGACTTTTCGCACGTATTCACCGGGGCCACTCCGGCGTTGAAAGCTGAGGGTTTCATCAATTGCGGACAGAGAGAACTTCACTGGCGCGTGGTTTGGGCGACCCAGACCCATCGGCTGGTCGTCCAGCCAGGCCTCGGTGGAGCCTTCGAGAAAGCAGTTCAGGATCACGCCTGGGATCCGTTGCGTTTTGGTTTCAAAGCTGCGTCTGGCGCGCGCATTTAGCGTGTGCACGCCCAAGCCTTCGCGAAACTCGGTAGCGGTGACTAGACCTTCAAACACATTGTCTTCCGGCAGGTCCGCGCGGCGAAACCAGTTGATTTTGTCCGAGGGAGTCGCGCCTCTGTAGAAGGCGGTGCGGGGCTGCGCCATTGACAGACTTTCATATCAAAACGGTCCCAAAAGCTTGGCGGTTTTGAATTTGCACAGCCTGCAAAGGTTTTTGAACAGGCGGCAAAGGTCGTCGTCTGGCGTGGGTTTGAGGGGCAGTTTACTTACCTGACAATAATAGTCAATAAATCGAAGGGACAAAGAATGACCCATCCGCTCCCGCGCCTGAAGCTGTTGGCCACAACAGCGCTGTGTGCGCCTTTCCTCGCACTGCCGGCCTATGCCCAGGATCTGGCAGATGATTACGAACTTGATGAAATCCGCATTGAGGCTGATGACGCGCAAACTGTGCTGGGCAACCACACAATTTCGCAGGAAGACATTGAGCAGCGCAATCCTGCGACAATCAGTGATGTGTTTGACGGCGAGTCCGCAGTGAACGCCAGCGGTGGCGCCGCCATCGCAAAGAAGGTTTACGTCAACGGTATCGAAGAAACTCTGTTGAACGTGACCATTGACGGTGCGCGTCAGAACAAATCTGCGTTCCACCACACCGGCAACGTGTTGATTGACCCTGGCTTGTTGAAGGCGGTTGAGGTCACTTCCGGTCTGGCCCCGGCTGATGGCGGTCCCGGTGGTCTGGGCGGCTCGATTGCCTACACCACCAAAGACGCGTCGGACATGCTGGACGAAGGGGACACCTTTGGTGGTCGACTAACTTTGGGCGGCGGCAGCAACGGCTTTGGTTTGCGCTCGACCTTGTCGCTTTATGGCCAGTCTGGCGGTTTTGACTATGTCTTGCACGGCGCGCGTCACAAAGGCGAAGACTACAAAGATGGTGACGGTGCCACGGTGCAAGGGACACAGGCGGATCTGACCGACTATGTGGCCAAGTTCTCCTATACCTCGGACGAGGGACACCTGGTGGCGTTCTCTGCGTCTGACACGCGCGACACCGGCGACCGCGTAGCACAGATGGGACCGGGGCCGTTTGTGTTCATTCGTCCTGACTTCAGCGGGTTGAGTACTGGTCCAAATATGATCGTTGACGCCTTGGCGCGGCGGACGTCTTACTCTTTGACCTACACCAAAGAAGATGCGCAGGGCTGGTTCGATCCATTTTTCCAAATTGCCTATAACGAACAGGAAATTGACGCAGGCGATGGTTGGGGCGAAAACACCAGCCTGAGCGGGACGTTTAAAAACACCTTCCAACTCAACAATGGCACAGTCTCTGCCGGTTTGGACTTCTTTGACGAAAAAGCGGAAGGTCGGACCGCCAGCTCTGTTGCCCCCTTGGCTTTTGCTGGCACAGAAAAGACGCAAAACATCGGTGTGTTTGCGCAGGTTCGTCAGGACCTCTCAAGCCGCGCGTCCGTCTCCTACGGCGCCCGGTTTGATTTTCAGAACTTCACCGGTGCAGATGGATCGAAGTTTGATGACAGCGGCCTGAGCGCCAATGCGGCCATTGAATATGTCCTGTCTGATTTCTGGACTGTGAACGCCGGTATTGCATCGACCTTTGGCGGCTACCAGTTGGGCGAAGCGACGATTATCAACTTCTTTGCGCCCTGGGATTACACCGGATTGGACACTTCGCGCAGCAATAGTGCGCGTCTTGGGCTCCGGTTTGATAATGGACCTTGGGTTGCAAATGGGGCGCTGTTCTATACTGAGATCAACAACTATGTGTCTGGCTTCCCGCCACGCGGCGGCACACGTGCGACGGCATCCGATATCACAACACGCGGCTTTGACGGGTCGTTGGCGTATAACTGGGGCGAAGGGTTTGCCCGGTTGAACTATACTTACGCCGACGTCGAGGAGGATGGCGCAACCATCGGGTCCACAGCGTATTACCGTGGTCGTCCAATGGGGCACATTGTGGCGCTAGAGAGTGCCTGGCAGCCGGGTGGCGGATGGACCCTTGGTGGTACAGCGGAAATTGCACCTGAATACAAAGACGCCAATATGGAGGCCTACTCGGTTTGGAACGCTTATGCGGAGTATGTGCCACCAAACATGGACAACCTGCGCGTCCGTCTCGATCTGCGTAACCTGTTTGATGAAACCTATGTGGCGCGGGCCAACGACTCGGCCGGGGATACCTCTGGTCGCCCCATCCCGATGAACGAGCCGGGGCGGACCATCGCTCTGACCGCGACGTTGACTTTCTAAGCCACTTTGGCGCCCTGTCCTCCCTCGGGGCAGGGCGTCAAATTTCAGCCCCTTGTCAATACCTGATTCTTTTTGTATGAAATCAGTGTTGCAACTTTGAGGCTAGTTATGCGCAGCGTGCAAAACGACTCTAGAGACAGAGAAGACCGCGACCGGATGAGCTTGGCTGATCTGGTGGGGGAGATCCCCTGGCCGGACACCTGGTGCTCTGAAAGCTTCATTGATCGGATTGCTCAGACCCAAAACCCACAGCGACGCAGCTAAGGCGCACTGGAAGAATACAATGACAACCAAAGAAGACATGGGAGGCTCGGTGGCCTCCATTGAAGGCGTGGAAAGCGGCACCCCGGTTTACAGTGCCGAAGACCTGACGGCTGGTGGCAATCTGGCGCAGATACGCCTTTCCGAAGCTGTCTACACCCTGCGGATCACCCGTCAGGGAAAGTTGATTTTGACCAAGTAGGTCTGACCTATTTGGCCACAAGGTTTTTCGAAACAGCTATGAAAAAGGCCCCTCGCGGGGCCTTTTATTTGTTTGGTGCCTTGGCCTCAGAATTTTGCGGTCAGGAAAACACTCGCATTTCGGCCAGCGCCGGGAATTTGGTCCACGGCTTGGTAAGAACGGTCAAAGATGTTGCCAACTTCAAAGCTCATGCCGAGATTGTCGGTCAGGTCCACGGTGCCACGTAGGTTCAACGTGCCGTAGCCACCGTAGCGTGTGCCGTCGGTGTCGGTATTGCCGCTTTCACCGCGTACGAAAACGTCCCATGTGCCGGAGGTGGATTGCAGACCCCAGTCGCCGCGCAAACCGATGTCTCCTGACCAGGTTGGCGTGCCGGTGTTTTTTGTGGACGTGCCGTCGGAGTATTCATAGGTGCGGTTTACGTTGGACAGGTTCACATAGGGACGCACACCGCCCCACCAGCCTGGGTCAAACTCTGCCGCCACTTCAAAACCCCAGGTTTGCGCGGCGTCTACGTTCTCATAGCGCGACTGCCTTGGGATGCCTGTGGCTATCGACGCGATGTAGTCTTTAGAATCCGTGTAAAACAGCGCCGTGTCCAGCACGAGGTTGCCGTTGTCGATCCGAGCGCCAATCTCATAGTTGATGGAGGTTTCCGGTTTCAGATTTGGGTTGCCGATCACCGTGCCGCCCGCGCCAACCGAGGTCAGGAACAGCTGGCTCAGCGAGGGATAGTTGTAGCCTTGCGAGATGTTGGCCCGCAGTACGGAGGTCTCGTTCAGCTGATGCACCAATCCAAGAGAGCCAAGCAGGCGGCTGTCTGAATTGGATTGGGTTGGCTGGGCCACGCCGTTGACCAAGTACCGGTTCAGTTTGCTGTCGACATTGTAGTAGCGCAGGCCAAAGGTTGCGGCCGTCGCGCTGCCCAGTTCGGCCTCATGTTGGGCAAAAACCGAGGCGGTTTTGATGGTGGCATCGGAGTACCGAGTGGTGACCGAAGGTGGCCCGCCAAAGCTGCTGGTGGCGACCTTATCAGAAATCAGATTGTCGTCTTCGTACTCAAAGCCCACCACAGTGCGGTGACCCGGGGCAAATTCGAAGTTCGCGGTCGCCTTGAAACCTGAGGTTTTTTGATCGTCGTCAGAGGTTGAGTTGCTGAACATGCCCGGCCCAAACACACCGTTGCTTTCAAAGGCGCGATCGACTGTCTGGGTGTAGGCGTCAATTTTGAGAAGGGACATCCAAGGTGTCAGGCCTTCACCTTCGTAGAACGCACCATATTTGCGCAGATCCCGCTTTGGCAGATCAATGGTGAAAGTCGGTGAGCCGGTGTAAACATCTGCGGACAAGTCATAATCCTGTGCCCGTACCCCAAAATAGTGATTGCCTGCGCGATAACCGGCAAAGGCGTGAATGTCTCGGTCTTCGCTTCCCGAGGGAACAACTTCGCCATCGGCTGATTGACGGTTGTCTAGATCCGACTTGGAGTACGACAGGCGATAATCAAAATTGCCCACGGTGCCCGCGAGGCTGGTGTTTGCACGATAGCCTTCATTTGCGCCCAAATACCCGGCTGAGACAGTTGCTTCAATTGGCTTGTCCGCGCCGCGTTTGGTGATGATATTCACCACACCGCCAATGGCTGCATTGCCCGATGTTACTGAGGACGGGCCGCGCACAACTTCGATGCGTTCGATTTCGGTTGGCGAAATCAGGATTGGCGTGCCGTAGTTGGTGTGGTCGGTGATTTTCTGACCGTCGATCATGATGGCGACACGCTGGGCGCTTTCGCCTCGGATCTTGATGCGTTCGATGCCGGATTCTGTCACTCGGACGCCGGGCACGCCCTTAAGCAGATTAGCCACCGAGCTTGGCGGAATGCTCTTGATTTGCTCTTCATCTACCACAGTCACCGAAGACGGGCTGTTCATGACTTCGGTGGGAAGCCCGCTCCCGGTGATGGTGATGGCGTCCAAGGCATAGTCCGTTTTGTCTTGGGCGAAGGCGGGGCTGGCAAATACCGCGCCCAACAAGGCGGCGGAGGCCATCGATAAACAGCTCACACTATATTTCACAGGCATTTTCCTTCCTTCCGGGGCACAAAGCCCCATGGCAAACCGCGAGAGGCCTTATGGGGCCCTGCAGTGTGTGTATTCCTGGCTGGAAGCTGGGTGGTTGCTCGCAAGCAGACGTCAGAACGCGTCCGTGTTTCGAGTCGAAAGCGGCCTAAATGATCCGAATGGCAAATACTATATTAATTTTGTCAGAAAGGCCGCGGCAGGTCTTGCAGTGCGACTTTTTTGCACTTAGTGCAGGAGGTACACATCAGCAAAGCACAGCCACTGCTTCCGATTCCCTCGGTCACAGCCACTGCTTCTTCCAAGCTCATCGGGGGATGCACATGGCACGATCTACTTCTTTTATAGTTACAGAAATACAGCAAGCCCGTCTGGACAACCCCAAAATGCGGGAACGCGATCTGGCAGACAAACTGGGGATCTCGGAGGCGCAGCTTCTTGCGGCGCATTTGGGGCAGCGGGTGACACGCATCACGCCGGAGATGGATGTGTTGATGCCTGCGATTATGCGGTTGGGTGAAGTGATGGCGCTCACCCGCAATGAGAGCTGCGTGATTGAAAAGACCGGCGTTTATGCCGACTATCGTGGCGGTCCACATGCAGCATTGGTGGTGAATGATGAGATTGACCTGCGCATGTTTCCTGGACATTGGAAGTATGCCTTTGCGGTCGTGAAGCCACTGGGCGATGGCGGCGAGCGTCGCTCTCTGCAGGTGTTTGATGCCGCAGGGGATGCGGTGCATAAGGTGTTCCTGAAGGACAGCTCTGTGCATGAGGCATGGCCAGGCGTGGTTGCAGAGTTGAGGCTTCCAGAGCAGTCCGATGACCTTCCCATCCTTCCTCGGCAGAAGACAGAAGAAGCGGTTGGTGACCCTGCAAAAGCAGAGCGGTTGCGCGAAGAGTGGGACAAGATCACCGACACGCACCAGTTCTTGCAGATGGTGAAAAAGCTCAAGATGAATCGGCTAGGGGCTTACCGCTTGGCCGGTGCGCCATATGTGCGTCCCTTGCAGACCTCTGCGGTTTCAGTCTTGCTTGAAAAAGCCCGCGATTTGGCGCTGTCAATCATGGTGTTTG
The DNA here is from genome assembly GCF_049116215.1 of Shimia sp. Lineage (GTDB taxonomy): Bacteria > Pseudomonadota > Alphaproteobacteria > Rhodobacterales > Rhodobacteraceae > Shimia. Next base: position 422,984 of record NZ_JAGDZB010000006.1, read on the forward strand.
TTGGCAATCGCGGGTGCATTGAAATCCACACCGGGCCAATTGAGTCTGTGAAGCCGATGGGGCCTTGGATCAACGTGTTGGACCCGCGGTTCAATCTGCATTTGCGCAATGATCATATCGCCGAAGTCTGGCAGGCGACCAAAGCCACCCGCCGTGGAGACGCCGTTTCCGTGGAGGCGTTTGACGCCGAAGGCGGTCTGATTTTGCAGGTCTTTGGCGTTTTGGCTGAACCCGAAGCATCTGCAAAATGGAATGATCTGGTGGCGGCTTTACCAAGCCTGAAAGAGGAGGCTGTGGCATGACCAAACTGTCTCCACTTAGCATATTGCAGGCGAGTATGGGGGCCGCGTTGCTCGCTCTCTTTACGATTGTGCTGGCACGTGATGCCATGGCGGATACCGTGCCAACACGGATTGTCTCTGTAGGGGGATCGGTGACGGAGATTGTGTATGCGCTGGGCCAAGAGCATCGGTTGGTTGCGCGGGACACAACCTCAAATTTCCCGGCGGAAGCACGCAAGCTTCCGGACGTTGGCTACGTGCGTCGGTTGTCGCCGGAGGGCTTGCTGTCGGTGGCGCCCGATATGATCTTGGCGGAAGAGGGGGCAGGTCCACCGGAAACCTTTGAGGTTCTGGCCGATACCGGGTTGCCGATTGTGACCGTTCCCATGGGATTTGACCTTCCTGCGATCCAAAACAAGATCCGTACAGTGGCCGAAGCCCTGGATGTGGCGGATGCGGGTGAAGATCTGGCAGCGCACGTGACCACTGATGTGGAAGAGGCCAGTCAGACCGCCGGATTGCGGGATCAAAAGGTGTTGTTTGTGTTGTCGATGCAAGGTGGCCGGATCATGGCAGCCGGAGGGAATACCGCCGCGCAAGGCGTCTTGACGCTCTCTGGCGCCCAGAACGCAATTGCAGGCTTTGACGGGTATAAGCTGGTATCTGATGAGGCCGTTTTAACCGCCGAGCCAGATGTGATTTTGATGATGCAATCGCACCGGCCGGGCGCTGTGACTGCTGCGGATGTGTTGGCGCATCCCGCCATCGCGGCGACACCTGCCGGACGGGCGCAGGCCGTATTACAAATGGATGGAATGTTGCTTCTCGGCTTCTCCGTGCGGACCGGGCAAGCTGTGTCTGAACTGGCCGCGGGCTTGGCCGCCGCGGGCAGCTGATCCATGGTTGCCGCGACAACAGATTATGTGCCGCACCAAGACGGAGACCGCACTTCGGGCGCGCAAAAAGTGACAGCGGTTTTATGTCTGCTGGTTTTGGGCGTGTCGATTGCAGGCCTGGCTGTTGGGGCTGCCGATACCTCTCTTTGGTCGGGGCTGTTTGCGGTGGTGCAAGGGGAGGAGCTGTCGTTGCGGGATGAAATTGTGCTGCTGCACATTCGGTTGCCGCGTTTGTTGACCGGTCTGCTTGTTGGCGCCGCTTTGGCGTCATCCGGCGCGCTTTTGCAGGGGCTCTTTCGCAACCCGCTGGCGGACCCGGGGATCATTGGTGTGAGTGCTGGCGCGAGTTTCGGAGCGGTCTGCGCCATTGTGCTGGGCGCCTCTTTGCCGTTTGCAAGCCTTTTGGGGGCCGCTCTCTTGCCGATGTTTTCTTTTGCAGGCGCATGGGGTGCGACTCTTTTACTATATGGCATCGCCACGCGTCAGGGGCGCACGTCGGTGGCCACCATGTTGTTGGCGGGGATCGCGTTGTCAGCGCTGACAATGGCGTTCACTGGGGTGCTGATATACATGGCGGATGACGCTCAGATGCGGGATTTCACGTTCTGGAATATGGGGTCCCTTTCCGGCGCCAACTGGAACAAGCTTGCGATTGCCGCACCTGTTGTTTTGTTCGCGCTGGGGACAGCTCAGTTCTTGGCAAATGGCCTGAATGCCATGGCGCTGGGAGAGGACGCCGCGCGCCATATGGGGGTGTCCGTGCAGGTGGTCAAACGGTTGACCATCTTATGTGTGGCCGCTGCGACGGGCGTGTCTGTGGCAATCAGCGGTGGCATTGGTTTTGTTGGCATCGTTGTACCACATGTGTTGCGGCTTGTGTCCGGGCCGGATCACAAACATCTCGTGTTAAACTCCGCGCTTTTGGGCGCATGTGTGCTTGTGTCGGCGGATGTTGTGGCCCGGGTGATCATAGCACCGGCGGAGCTGCCGATTGGCATCATCACAGCGATTATTGGCGGGCCGGTCTTTCTGTGGATATTGCTGCGCCAACGGGGCGTGGTGGATCTGTGAGGCCGTAAACGATGGCGTTGATTGCCAAAAATATCGGGGTTCGTGTTGGAAAGAAGGTATTGCTGCAGGGCGTGACTTTTGATGCGCAGCCTGGCGCGGTGACCGCCATTGTAGGCCCGTCGGGCGCGGGCAAGTCCACGTTGCTGTCTGCCGTGTCCGGGGATGTGCCCTACAGCGGCCGTGTGAGTTTGAATGGGCAGGATATCAAACCCCTCCGGGCCTCAGAGTTGGCGCAGCATCGGGCGGTTCTGGCGCAGGCCACGCCTTTGGCCTTTCCATTCACCGTGTTTGAAATTGTGCGTCTTGGATTGCAAGGGCACGCGGATACAGAAATCGCGGCGTGCGCGTTGCAAAAAGTCGGGATGGCGGGATTTGAGGGGCAATATTACCAGTCCCTGTCCGGCGGAGAGAAACAGCGGGTCCAATTGGCGCGCGTGTTGTGTCAGGTTTGGCAGCCGGTTGAGGATGGGGTGCCGCGCTGGTTGTTTCTGGATGAACCTGTGTCCAGCCTAGATATTGGACAACAGTTGAGGGTGATGCAGACGGCGCGGGATTTTGCCGATCAGGGCGGTGGTGTTGTGGTTGTCATGCACGATCTCAATTTGACGGCGATGTTTGCGGATCAGGTGGCCTTGATTGTGGATGGTACATCAGTTGTTCAGGACAGCGTTGCGAAGGCGCTGACAGCGGAGCGGTTAACAGCAGCCTATGGGTGCGATTTGAAGGTCAGCGAGGCACCGATGTCGGGGTTCTTCACGTTGCCTCAATTGGCGCGCGTTTGTCCAACTCGGGAATTGCTATAGGTAACCATTTTTGTTTGCGTGGTCAGAGGCACGGTCTCCCCGCTTTAATAGAGGCGCATAGCTGGAACCCAAGCCGTTTTCAATTTTTGTATCGGGGTAATACCGCCAATCCCGTCTGTTCCGGTTTCGGCTTACGTCACCGATCTGGTTAGCGACACTTTTGTATTTATGTTGACGACAGCGGAACCGTTGGGTCCGTCATCAGTAGCGGCGGTGGTACGTATACCTTTTCGGGTGACGGCATGTTTGAACATCTGAACAGCGGCGAAACGGCCACCGACGGCTTTGCAAATACAGCCGATGACCGTGCCGGAGGGCTGGACACCGAAATCGTGACCGTCACAATCTCTGGCTCAGAAGATTTCCTGTTTGCCTAAATAACCTGAGCACCGGTAGGAGCGTGCGTCACATCCGGACGCTTGCTTTTTGTTTTTTGAAGTCAGAAAGTGACTTGTGACAGGTGGCCACACGCGCCAGGCGCAATCGCTCTACCTTGAGCTATACAAAAACGACAACTGCCGGCGTTTGCCATTTGGCGGTAGCGGAAAAGGCTCGGCGCTTTGGATTTGCGTGCGTGCTGCTCGATTGACTGCGTCGTTGCCGGAGCTGTCGATGATTTCCACCCAGTTTATAGAGCCATCCGGGGCAATTTCAAAATACACACGGGCGAAGCCTGTGGCTTTGACGTGAACCGGGCGGGTGCGGTTGAGATGAACCAGCACACGCCCAGCGTAGTTGGTGGTGTCAGCATTGCCGGGGCCGCGAGAGTTGGCAGCAGAGCCCGACGGGATGCCAAAGCCTCCCACCGAGGCGTGAGCGCCTTCGCGTTTGAAGGTTTCCAGCGGAGACTCAAGCGTTTGCGTTGGGTTGCGCAGATCATCAAACCCGTTGCGCAGGCCTGGAAACAAGGGTAGCGGTTTGCTTTCGGAGCTGTCCTGCGGCTGCTCCGCGTCCTGATTTTCGGTGGGAGTGGTGTCTGCTTTATCTTCAGTTTCCGGAACGGAGAGCGGCTGGATGGGCTCCACCGGCTCCACCGGCACCACGGTTTCCGGTAGAGCTGCGATGACGTCCTCTGTTGGCGGTGCGACTTCCAGCGCAGTGGTCGTGGAAGGTGGCTGTACAGCCACTGGTTCAGTGATCTCCAAGGTGTCGGTCTCGCTGCCAAGCGGAGCGGCCTGGTCGGTTTGTGGCGGCACCGGAGCGGTTGCGTCCGGTTGAGCGGTTGGTTCGGTTACATCAGGTTCCGCGACAAAATCGCTTTGCGTTCCGGCAAGGGGGACCGGCGCGACAGTTTGGGCTGTGCCAGTATCGGGCGCATAGGTGTCTTGTGGGTTTTCAGAAGCCACCAGAACTTCAGTATCTGGCACGTCGGTGTCGGTGGTTGGCGCCACTGGCTTTACAGGTTGCGGGGGCTCTGGTTCCTGAGTTGGTTCGGGCTGTTCAGGCGCCTCGAGTTCCTCGGCTAGGTCGTCAAAGGCGTTGCCGAGGGCGATAGGCTCAGAAGAGGCTTGTGACCTCTGAGGGCTGTGCTCAATCCGAATGGCATAGCCTAGGCCAAGCAGGTGCACGGCTAGGGAGACCAGCAGCGCAACAGAGGCAATGAGGAGCGAGCGACGGATCACTGCAGCGCTCGCTCAGTGACCAGAATTACGGAGGAGGCGCCTGCGCGTCGCAATGCACTTGTCACCTCCATCAGGCGCTGGGCGGGGACGTCCCGGTCGGGCACGATCCGGCTTGGGCCGGTGCCATTCTCCAGGATGTGTTGGTCAGGTGAGGTCGTGCGGCCTCTAAAGCTCAAGCGGCCGTCCGCGTGCAACACCAATGCGTCGGGCGGTTCTCGGCCTTCGAGGTCTTTGGTTTGCACCAGATTCAAATTGGGGTCGAGTGGAGGCGCAACGGTGCCCGCAATCAAGAAAAAAACCAACATCAGAAAGACAACATTGATCAACGGAATGGTCGAATCCCGTTTCTTGCGCAGAGGTGTGTGTCGGATCATCTGTTTACTCCAGCACCAAAACGTCGAGCCCATCGCGCGCGCGCATTAGGCGGAGCAAGTCCACAAGCCGTTGCGCCGTGGTATCCGCGTCCAGACTGACCAAAACCTGTCCCGTTTCAATGTTTGCGGCGATGTCTTCGAGCGTTGTTGGCTGGCCGTTTAGAGTCAGACGCTCTGCGCCCAGTTGCACAAAGAAACGCTCGACGTCCGCCGCCGCTGTGCCGCTGCCTTTGTGCGCGTTGCTGAGTTCGATCTCGCCAAATGTGGAAAACGTCGACGTCAGCATAAAGAACAGCAGCAACAAAAAGATCACGTCGATCAACGGCGTGAGCGCAAGCGGGCGACGGACAAAGGGCGCTTGGTTACGCATGATGTGCTTTTGCTTGTGAGGCCCGATGTCTGTCTGCATCTTGCTGCATCAAGGCCGTGCGCAACGCTTTGTCGGCAAACACACGCTCCCGTGCGGTGCGGCTCTCCAACCATGACAAAATCATCGAGGTTGGCATGGCTACCGCCAGGCCGACAGCTGTGGTGACAAGCGCCACCCAGATGCCGCCGGCAAGCAGGGAAGGATCAACGGAAGCGCCGGCCGTTTGCAGGCTTTGGAAGGCCTCGATCATGCCCAACACGGTCCCAAACAGACCCAGAAGAGGCGCGAGCTGCGCAATGGTATCCAGCAGGCGAAAGCCGCGTTCCAGCCCGGCCAATGCCAAACCTGCTTCGGCATCAAGCCGCTCGCTCAGCGCTTGCGATGTCGGCGTTTGAATGGCGGCCTCAATAAATGGCGCCAAATAACTGCGGCTTTGGGACAGCCGCGCTTGTGCTTGAGCTGCGTCCCCCGCGTCCCAGGCCGCCAAAGCCTCGGACAGCACTTTGTGACGCCCAACGCCGGACGCTGCAAACTGCCACAGCTTGTAGATGGTTACAGACATCGCCAAAACAGACATCACCAAAAGGATGACCACCACTGGTCCGCCCAAGGCGACCACATCGCGCAATCCACTCATTTTTGTTATCCTAGTAGTTTCATGGTGATACGGCTGGTGAGCGTCAGTCCGTCGCTGCACGCGCCGCTTTCTGCACCATTTACGATGCAGCTGTTTGTGCCATTGATGAGAGCTTGGCCAATGGTGTCGCAGGCCATTCCCGGCACATCAAATTGGCGCACCCGAGGCCGACCTTCCGGCAATGCGCGAAAGTCAAACAAAGACAGACGCATTACGGCGCCTTCCGTGTCGAAGATCACAGTCTCAAACACAGCTTTTTCAATGGAGGTGCCCGTGCTGTTGTCCGCCAAAAAAGTAAACCGGCAGGCACCTTCCACATCTTGCACAGAATTAAGCTCAAGAGACACGCCGGGCTTGGTTATGCCCTCCGATTGAGACTGAACCAAACTAGGCGCAAACAGCAAAACAAACGCAAGGGTGCGGGTAAAAACAGACATGCCAATTCCTTTACAACAGGATGGCAGTCCGCAACGGACTGTCGACACCCACTGAAACTTGATTGTGGTAACTTAGACAATGATCAGACGGAAGGAAGAGGCGATCACAATCTGGTGGCTATCATTTGCCTGCCGGAGGCAAGATTTTTGAAAGACGGTGTGCATAAACGCGGATGAGAGCCTAAACAGGCCGCCGCGTCACAGGACTGGATCTGCTGGCGAGCCGCCTGTACCGCGGTTTGCGCCTGGCTTTTGTTTTTGATCGGCGGCCGTCGGCATTTTGTCGGCATTTTCGACGGCCCACCCATGCATGGCTTTAAGCAGAGGCATCAGGCTTTGGCCCAGGGGCGTGAGACTGTATTCCACATGCGGCGGGATGGTTTGAAAATCCTCGCGATGCACAAACCCAGCCTCCTGTAATTCACCCAGCTGCCGCGTGAGGGTGCGATGCGTGACTTTCCCGAGATGTCGCTGTAGCTGATTGAACCGGCACGGTCCCTGCCCAAGCCAGAACAAGATCAACAGCTTCCACCGGCCGGACACGGCTGAGATAAGCCGTTCTACACGGCAGTTTTCGTCAGGTATCTGCAAATTCATGGGCAGTATCCTAGATGACCGTACTTGTCGTAGTGATCTTGCCTTTCTACCTACGTTCGGCAGCACACACAACGCAATGGATGTCCCATGACCACGACCCAAAAGAAAATCATCATCGTAGGCGGCGGCTACGCCGGGTTCGAAATTGCCAAAGGGCTGGACGGTGTGGCTGACGTCACTGTGGTGGAACCCCGCGAAGCCTTTGTGCAGCCCCCCGCCACCATCCGCGCGCTTCTGGAGCCTGCGCTGCTTGACCAAACCATCCTGCCTTACGGGAAACTCTTAAAAAACGGGCGTGTGGTGCAAGACCGTGTGGCGCAAATTGCTGCGGATCAGGTGACACTGGAAAGCGGCGCTGTCCTGCCTGCGGACTACATTGTTGTAGCCACTGGATCTTCTTACGCGGCACCTTTCAAGCCTGCTGGCGACAGCATAGAAGCGTTCAAAGCGGCCCACGCGGCGGCCAGCACAGATATTATGAATGCCAAGTCGATCGCCATCGTCGGTGCTGGGGCTGTGGGTTCTGAATTGGCTGGAGAAATTGCCGCAGCACAGCCTGACAAGCAGGTCACGCTGATCTCCTCTGAGGAGCGCCTGTTCCCGATGTATCCCGCCAAATTGGGGGCGCAGTTGGCCCAAAAACTGGAACGTATGGGGGTGACGATTGTTTTGGGTCAGCGCGCAGAGACCCTACAGCGGCTGGATGCGCCTTACGCAGGCTCCGTTACCTTGTCTAACGGGCAAACCATTGCAGCAGATTTGGTGGTGCCGGTGATTGGCTCTCGTCCCAATACGACGCTGCTTGAGGCACTGCCTGGAGCGGAAATTACCCAATCCAAACGGGTCAAAACCGACGGCTGGATGCGCCCGTCGGACTTGCCCAATGTCTTTGTCGCTGGCGACATTGCGGACGTGGGCGACGGCATGACCATCGTTGCGATTACCCGTCAGGCGCCGTGGCTGATCAAGACTTTGAAAGCCGTTGTGAAAGGCGCTGTCGTTGAAGATCAGAAGCCCTACCACCCATGGAAACAGGCGCCAATTCTGGTGCCGCTTGGCCCGCACATCGGCAATAGCTGGCTCTTTGCCACTGTAGGCAATTGGGTGACGCGGATGATGAAGGGCCGAGATCTGTTCATACCCAAGTACCGCAAGGCCTTTGGCTTGTCTGGCGACGCAAAATAAGCTGAGCGACGGTCAAAGGCCCGCACTGACACCGTGAATACTCCAAAGTATATGTGCCGTGCTTTTTAACCGTGGGGCGCCCTAGCGGCAGGTAGAAAAGGCCGGTTGGCGCGAAGCGGCGCTGAGGTGGCGGCGGGTTTCCTCAAAGACAGCGCAGGCGGCGTCGATCAGGCGTTGCTCCTGTGGGCTGCGGTAGGTGCGGCGTTTTGGGAGCGGGGCGTTTGGCGCGGTTTGAGAGGACTTTGCTTCGTGTGTGGCACTATTGGCTGTGCGGGTTTGCCCCGTGCGGGCCCGTTGGGCTTCAGAACGTGCGTTTTTGGTCGCTTGAGCAGCCTGCTGGCGGGCAGGGCGGCGACTCTTGGGGCTTGGCTGCTCGGTTTTTTGCAGACGGTGGTGCGCAACAGCGTCATAGGCCGCATTGATTTCGCCCATGCGCCGCGACGCCTCCTCCGGGTCGGAGCGTGCCAGATCAGGATGGTAGCTGCGCACCAGTTTGCGCCACGCGGTCCGCATCTCTTTGTCGCTGACTTCCGGTGTCACGCCCAAGATTTGGTAGGCTTGTGCAATCTCGTTTTTCATACTCAGGCCTCGTTCCGCGCAGTGCAGTCGTTAATCATTTGGTAATAATTTGAACTACCTTTTCTGCGAGATGTCCGGAAGCGGTGTCGGGCCCGTTGGTTAACACTTTCAAAGGTTAACCTTGATCGGGCTTATTAAAACACTCTGTATCGTAAGACGCTGCTGCAAAAGCAAAAAGCCCCGGCGCAGGGGGCGTCGGGGCTTGCGGTCTTTTGAGGTGTTGGTGATCAGTTCGATTTGATCAGGTGCTGAGCGACCATGTCGTGATCGAGCCAAAGAACTGGACCGTCTGGGTTGCCTGCGGACCCAAAGATCAGCGCACCGGTGGCGTTCACCACGTGCTGGCTGAGCACGTCACTGACCAGCTCTTTACGGTTGCTGTGCAGGGCCACGATGTCTTGGGAGGTGCCGACGGTCATGTCGACCTGATCTGCGGAGTTGTTCATTGGCCATGCGGTGAAGTTGTAGAACGGCTGCATCGCGTCGCTCTGCTGGTAGTCCTGTACGGTCTTCAGCACGCTTTCGAGGGTCACATCGTCTTTCAGCAGGCCTTGGCATTCCGCCCAAAGTGCATCGACCCATGCCCCACCACCTTCGTGGCGCAGCGCTTCCAGCAGTGGCAACAAGGACAGCTCAATCCCAGCAAAGACGTCCGAGGAGTTGGTTCGGATTTCCGGGCAGTTGAAGACAGTGGCTTTGACGCCATTGTCCCAAGCTTTTTGCGCATACTGCTCCAGGTTCATTTTGGCGAAGCCTTGGGTGTAGCTGGTATAGGTCTGCCAGCGGTACTCGCCACCGATCAGCACGCGGGTGCCGTGGTAACCGTAGGCCGAATAGCGCACCTGACCACCGTCGGCTTCGATCTTGCCACGCAGTTCGGCGCTGTGCTCAAGCAAATGGCCAAAGCTGTTGGCGGTGACTTCGTCAAAGTTCTGCAGGATCAGCTTGCCAAGGTCGGCGTCGAGCAGGGCCTGAGAAGACATGTGGCGCGCGCCGCGGCCTTTGTAGATACGATTGGCAATGGCGAGGAAGGCCTTGGCACGTGGAATGCCGCCCGCCATGGTGTGGGCAAAGTGTACGTTTTTGCCAGCAGGAATGTGATCCGCAAGGACGTCCATGACCTCTTTTAGTGCGCCGATGAAGCGGGCAGTGCCAGTCTCGCGGCAGGCGTCAACCTTGTCCCAGTCGAGTTTGAATTCTTGCCAGTTGTCCAGCGTCATCTCTTTGAGCATATCGGTTGGGGTGTCACCACCTTCTGGCGCGTCCATGTCAAAGCCGGCCATCAGCGGAAAGTTGATGATCTTGCCGCCAAGGTTGTCTTCGGCTTGGGCCAATTCCTCGTCCGTGAGGGCGCGCAGGGTGCCGTTGTCTTCTCGGCGGCCCACGGTGATGCCAACAATGGTCATGCCGGCCGCTTTGGCGGCGTCGATCAGGCCTGTGGCGTAGCCGCGTCCAAACAGCTCACCAAAGAGGACAAACACGTCACCCTCACCATAGAGCGTGTTGTTGGGGAGATGTGTCAGAGGGATAGACTGTTCCATTGTGTCTTTCTGTCTTCTGTAGGTGGTGCGGCGGTCGTCAGCCTGCACAAAAATGCGATTTATGTTTAATTGCCTGAGTGGCGCGTAATGGTCAAATCCAGAAACCATTTGAGGGGCGATTGCAACGGGATGTGGGGTTGTCCGAGCACGGTTTTCGACGGGATTTGAGATCCAGCCCGCTAGTTTTGGTTCAGGGTTGCACGGTATTCCCGCGGGGATTGGCCCGTTTGCGAGCGAAAAAAACGGGAGAAATGGGACTGATCTGAATATCCTAGTGCCTGTGCCACGATGGCGACCGAGTATGTCGCGTCCATAAACATTTCTTTGGCAACATCAATGCGGAGACGTTTCAGTTCCCGAGGCAAGGTTGTGTTTTGCAGCCGCAGTGATGCCTTGAGGCGGGGCAGGGACAAACCCAATGCCTCTGCAAAATCCTTTTCGGTGAGGGTGCGGTCATCCAATAGGGGGCGTGCGGCAGTGCGCAAGGTGCTGATGATGGAGACATCTTGTAGGGCTGATGCCACAGAGGTGCTGGGGCGATTGGGCCGATCGTCTTGGGGGTGAACGGGCAGGGTAAGCCAGCTGCTTGGGAACGTGAGTGAGAGACCTGATACATTGGAATGTTTGATGTTGACGCCTGTTGACACTTTGGGAAGCGCCTCCGGGAATGGGGTTTCCAAATGCACCAATTCGGCTTGCCAATGCGCGTGAGACAAATGGCGCAAGGTGCGGATGTGCAACCCCATACCAAACCCTTCTACCTGAACAGGCCTTTGGTGTGTCTGCACCGTGCGTGTAACCGCGTATGTTGCGTGTGGGGCGGTGACCGTCAATTTGTGGCGAACCGAACTCGCTTGTCGCGGGACGTTTAGTAGAAATCGGGTGTAGTAGTCGCCAATAGTGCGTGCATTTTCAAAGGCATCCTGGGTGGGTAGCCATGTTTTCATGTCAAAGGTGTCCGCAACATTGTAACCAAGGTGTGGATCCTTGGCCTTTTCTGCAAGCGTGTTGGTGAGGCCATAGATGATTTCGGCGTGCACGGCTTTTTCAGGATCTCGCAAGTCAGTTCTGGTCAACCCATAGCGCTTTAAGGCTGCGTTGACAGCGCAACCTCGCGCCATGGCGAGGTCCACAAAAGGGCGCAGCAGCTGCACTTTGATAAAGCCGTCGTGTTTGGTAGGCATTGGCCGATGTCCAGGTTGTTGCAACATTACTTTTAGGCCAGTTTTGATGCAATTGTCGGCCAGTTTTTTTGGCGGCTTGGCAAAAAGGGATCGAAAGTGGCCTGTTTTTTGCAACACGTAGAAGTAGAATTGAGGAAATTTCTTCTAGGGAGCGCGAATATGTCCAACCGGTTGTTATCAGGTCTTATGTCTGCCGTCTTCGGCGTGTTTGGCACCTCTCTTGGGGCGCAAGACGCTGTGTCACAAACACTTTTTACAAATGTGCATGTGTTTGACGGTGTGAACGAGGCCCGAATTGAGAATGCCTCGGTGTTGGTGGAAGGCAACCTGATCAAAGCTGTGAGCACGGAGGCAATTGATGCGCCGGATGCCACAGTGATTGACGGCGGCGGACGTACGCTAACGCCGGGATTCATTGAGGCGCACGCCCACCTTATGTTGATGGGGCCGAGCATTCCATTGATGGAAGCAAACGTGACTTGGGAGGATTTTGCAATTCACGGCACTAAGATGGCCGAGATGTATTTGATGCAGGGATTTACCACCGTGCGCGATGCGGGCGGAGGTAATGGCGGGTTGCGGCGCGCCATTGATGGCGGGCAGATCCTTGGGCCGCGGTATTACCCGTCTGCAGCCTTTATTGGCACACGGGGCGGGCACGCCGACTTTGCGAATTTCACCTCTCCTCCAGGCGCGTCCACCAATTTTGGCCGTCTGAACATGGCACAAGAGGCCGACAATGTCGCGGATGTGCAGAAGTTTGGACGTAACAACTTCCGTATGGGTGCAACGCAACTCAAATATATGCAATCCGGCGGCGTGGTGTCTGCTTTCGACCCCTGGCAATTGCTGGCTGGGTCAACCGAAGAGATTAAAGCGGCAGTTCAGGTGGCTGAAGAATACGGCAGCTATGTCATGGCGCATTCCTATCGCAAGGAGGCGATCCTGAGCGCATTGGAAGCCGGTGTTATGTCGATAGAGCATGGGTTCTCATTTGATTGTGAGATTGCCGAAGTGATGAATGCCAAAGGCGCGTTTATCACCACCAACCTGACGGCCTTTGATCCGGGCTTGTTGGAAATCCCGGCCGTGGCCAGCGTGCCAAGCAGCTTGGCCAAGGCCAAATCGGCCTCGGCGACTTTTGCCAATTACATTCCAAACATGCAGGAGTGCCCCGTTAAACGCGCATTCCAGACCGATTGCGTTGGTTCCGTGGCCGCCTGTAACATTCAAATTGCTTATGAGAAGAAGCTGAACAACGACTTCTTTGGACCTTATGCGTCACTGGTAACGCTGACTTCGGTTGGTGGCGAATTGGTTGGACTGTCTGGTGATTTCACCAACCCTTACACTGCCGGCAAGCTCGGCGTGATCGAGGAGGGAGCCTATGCAGATATCCTGCTGGTTGACGGTAATCCTTTGGAAGATTTCTCAGTAGTAGGCACGGGTGACAAGTGGTTTGGAGCGGACCCGCGACCCGCCAGCCCCGAAACATTGCGTCTCATCATGAAAGATGGCGTAATCTACAAGAACACGTTGAATTAATAAAAATATTGCGTCTGCTGATGCACGGTGAGCGCAATCAGATGTCATCAGCGGAGCTGGCTCGTGATTTACAAAACCCTTTGTATGGCAATCGGTGTGGCCGTTGCGACTGCTGAAGGTGCAGCGGCGCAGGAAGGTGGCTTGTCTGGTCCGTCCTCGGTTGCGGCAGATTTGCAGCCGGGTGACGGGCTGACTGATCCACAGCTGCGGTCAGACTTTCCTCGCAATGTGGCGCCAGGCTGGTTTGCCTGGAAAGACGGGCTTGCGGAGAGCGGCTTCAAGTTCAACTTTGACTATCTCGCGCTGGGCCAGTGGAGCAACATGGATGTCGTCGAGGACAGCGCCGCCGGTGGCATGTTCCGGTTTTACGGCAATTGGGCGGCGACCGAGAATGGCAGCCTGACGTTTAAGCTGGAGCACCGGCACGCCTATACTGATGTGGCGCCGCAGAACCTTGGCTTTGCGGCCGGGGCGACGTTTATGCCGGGCACGGCGTTTAACGACAATGGCACTTTGCTAACCAACCTTTTCTGGACGCAGCGGGCGGTCGAAGGCGGATGGAGTTTTCAGGCTGGTCAGATTGATGTGACAGACTTCCTGGATATCTACGGTGCGGTGAGCCCCTATTCGGCGTTCCAGAACCTGTCGTTTAACACCAATCCCACCATCAACGCGCCAAACCCGGGATTGGGCTTGGCGGGCGGTGTGTGGCTTGGGGATACGGTTTACGCGGTGGGCAGTGTGGCCGATGCCAATGCGGCCCCATCTGATCCGGGTTTTGATGTGTTTGATCATGGCAAGTTGTTCAAAAGCTTGGAATTGGGAGTCACCAGTGCGCGCGACCGGATCTATTTTGACAACGTGCATTTGACGCTCTGGCACATTGATGGAGATGCCAGCAAGAGCCGGGCGGAGGACTATGGCGCCAGCTTCTCTGCGGCTTGGTTCGTCGACAATAAATGGCTGCCATTCCTGCGCGCCGGTGTCGCAGATCAAGGCACGGGGCTGTACAAACGCTCTCTGTCTACTGGCCTGGCCTATTACGGTCGCAATACCGACGCGGCTGGCGTGGGGTTGAACTGGGCGGAGAGCGCCACTTCCACGCAGACGCAATTTACAGCGGAGCTGTTTTACCGCTTCTCGCTGTCGTCCGGCCTGCAGATTACACCTTCCATTCAAGTGATCGACTCCCCCTTGGGCAATCCGGGGCTGGGCACTGTGACCGTGCTCGGCTTGCGGACGCGGTTGGTTTTCTAAAGACCGTCTGCGTATGTGTGAGTCGGCGCTGTCAGCGCGCGACCTGTTTCCGGGATTATTTGACCGGTACGAAATGTCACACCTTCAAATAGGCCGATGTTAGCGCCGCCATTTTTGCCAGTGTGCTAATTTGTCGTGTTTCAATAAGTTAACAAAATCTAACCAAGCCCTTAAAAATAGGGGTTTTCTGGTTGGTGCTTGAAAGAATTTTACAAAATTGACGCTGTGAAGGGAAAAAAATTTACAGATTTTTTGTTTTATTTCCGTGCTTTGTTTCCTTGTTTTCACAAATCCCTATTCTGGCCTCGGGGTCTTGAGCCACATGGCTTGAGTGAGGAGTTTTTTGAGATATTGACCGAGGGAGGAGCCTTCATGTCGTTGGACACCAATGCATCCACCAGCTCGTTGCCATCCGCAGAGCTAACCAAAGACGCACATATTGATACCGCCAAATACGATGAGATGTACGCTGCATCGATGT
>NZ_JAGDZB010000007.1:0-326945 GCF_049116215.1 Shimia sp.
ACCAGAAAGCGCCCAAAAACAACGTCGGTATCACGTCAGTATCGTAGAGGTATCACATAGGAGCAGGCTTGGGGAAGTGGCGCTGGCATTTCAGAACAGTGAACACTGCGGGCGAGGCGGGTGGACTCTGTGAATGATGACTAGCCTCCCGTGCAAGCGTACGACCAGACGCACGTGACAAGCGGGCCTTCACAGGGAAGACGCACAGCCAAGCCCAATCAGCCAATGCCTCAAAGGGGCCAATTCGTCACAAACACCCCAATGGTGCGGGCAATGTGAATCAGCCCCGTCATTGAATATGGTGCACTGAGGACGGTGCGCCGCAAGCCCCTCCTCATGGGGTCAAAGCGTGGTGATCTGCCGTGTCCGTGCGAGGCAGCACAGATTGATGTCGATCCGTTCTATCTGCCAGTTGGGCTGGTCGGCGCCACCAAACGACCACGCCCCGGAATGCAACACTATAATGACACAGCCTAACGCGACAGCCCGTGCGCTACCCCAACGACACCCACGCCGCGTTCCTTGCCGAGCTGCGCACGCAGGCATCAATAAACGCCATCCCCAGCAAGCCGTCCTCTATGCCGGGAAGCATTGAAAGCGCGCGCGCTTGTTTCCCCGCTTGCCTGTCCCGAATGCAGGTCGCTGTTTCCAGGTAGATATTGGCAAAGCCTTCCAAATACCCTTCCGGATGTCCTCCCGGAGTGCGGGTGAGATGATCCGGCTGACCAATTGCCCCTGCTCCGGCCCGTGTCAGCAGCCGAGTCGGTTCGCCAAAAGGCGTGTGGCGCATCACATTGGGGGTTTCCTGCTCCCATTCGATGCCGCCCTTGGAGCCGTAGACCCGCAACCGCAGCGCATTTTCGTTGCCGGGTGCCACCTGAGAACACCACAGCATGCCTCGTGCGCCTTCCTTAAAGCGCAGCATCACATGGGCGTTGTCATCCACTTGCCGCCCATCCACAAAGCTCTGAAGGTCCGCACAAAGACTTTCCGGCGTCAGGCCTGTTACGAAACAGGCAAGATTAAAGGCATGGGTGCCAATGTCCCCCGTTGAGCCACCGGCCCCAGACCGGGCGGGATCGGTACGCCAACTGGCCTGCTTGTTGTCATCCGGTTGGGGCTCGGTGAGCCAGTCTTGCGGATACTCGACCTGCACCACGCGGATGTCTCCCAAGTCACCATTGGCAACCATGTGCCGTGCCTGCCGGATCAGCGGGTAACCGGTATAATTGTGAGTTAGAACAAACAGCGCGTCCGATTTCTCAACCGCCTGCGCCATCTTACGTGCATCGGCCAAAGTTGAGGTCAACGGTTTGTCGCAAATCACATGAATGCCGCGCTTTAGAAACTCCCGCGCCGCGGCCATATGGACATGGTTTGGTGTGACAATCGCCACGGCCTCGATGCCATCTTTTAATCGTGCCTCGCGGATCGCCATGGCTTTGAAATCATCATAGCTCCGGTCAGGCGCAAGGCCCAAAGCTTGCCCAGACGCCTGCGCTTTTTCCGGCGTCGAGGACAGTGCCCCGGCTACAAGCTCAAATTGGCCATCAATGCGGGCCGCAATGCGGTGTACCGCACCAATAAAGGCATCATTGCCGCCGCCGACCATGCCCAACCGGATTGGTCTCTCAAACTCACTCATTACAAAATCCCCAGCATGCGTTTGTTGGCGTCTTCATCGGTGCCGCCATCGGCGAAGTCGTCAAAGGCGGTTTCGGTCACGCGAATTATGTGGTCGCGCACGAACGCCGCCCCTTCGCGCGCACCGTCTTCGGGATGCTTTAGGCAGCATTCCCATTCCACCACGGCCCATCCATCAAAACTGTTTGCTGCCATCTTGCTAAAGACCTTGCCAAAATCAACCTGACCGTCACCAAGGCTGCGGAACCGCCCAGCGCGATCGACCCAACTTTGATAGCCGCCATAGACGCCCTGTTTGCTGGTTGGATTAAACTCCGCATCTTTGACATGGAACATCTTGATACGGTCGGCGTAGTCATCGATGTGACCGACGTAGTCCAAGCACTGCAGCACAAAGTGACTGGGATCATAAAGCATGTTACACCGCGCATGATTGTCCACACGCTCAAGGAACATCTCAAACGTCACCCCATCGTGCAGGTCTTCGCCCGGGTGGATTTCATAACATATGTCCACCCCCATTTGATCCGCGTGATCCAGGATCGGTCGCCAGCGTTTGGCCAACTCGTCAAAGGCTGTGTCTATCAGCCCCGGTGGTCGTTGCGGCCAAGGGTAAATGTAGGGCCAAGCCAAGGCACCGGAAAACGTCACGTGGGATGTGATGCCAAGGTTATAGCTTGCCGTAATCGCCAATTTCATCTGCTCCACGGCCCAGGCTTGCCGCGCCTTAGGATTGCCGCGCACTTCGGGGGCAGCAAAGCCATCAAACGCTTCATCATAAGCGGGATGCACCGCCACCAATTGGCCCTGCAAATGTGTGGAAAGTTCTGTGATTGCTACGCCGTTCTCGCGCGCCACGCCGACCAGTTCTTCGCAATAGCTCTGCGAACTGGCCGCACGGGCGAGATCAAAAAGGCGTGCATCCCAGCTCGGCACCTGCACGCCCTTGTAGCCACAATCAGCGGCCCATTTGGTGATGCTGTCCCAGGAATTGTAGGGGGCCTCGTCGCCAGCAAACTGCGCCAGAAACAATGCGGGGCCTTTGATTGTCTGCATGATTTTTCTCCTGTTTGAAGAAGAGGCCCCTTGGGAGAAAGGGCCTCTTCTCGGGTACCCGAATGGCGCTTTAGAACGGCGAATCCGGGAAGTAGAAGCTCGCCGCGTTCTCAGGTGTGATCAGCGTCGCACCCAGGATGTAGCGCCCAGCCACAGGGCCGTTTGATTTGAACGCAGACACGGTCACATCCATCGCGGTGGCAATCATTGCTGGCGGATAGAGCACGTCCACTGGCACCAGTTCGTTGCCATCCATGATGCCTTTGATGGTCTCTTTCATGCCGGCGCCACCAACAACAAACATACCGTCACCATCACGACCTGCCTGTTTCAGCGCGGCAACAACACCAATGGCAATGTCATCATCCTGAGCCCAAACAGCGTCGATGTCAGGGAAGCGCGACAGGAAATCCTGCATCACTTCAAAGCCGTCATCACGGTTCCAGTTGGCGTGCTTGTGATCCAGTACGTTGATGCCGGAGCCTTCGATTTCGGCCATGAAAGCGTCAAAACGTTCGTTGTCGATCAGCGTCGGAATACCGCGCAGAACAACAATGTTGTCGCCATCCTTCAGACGTCCCTTCATGTACTCCGCCGACACACGACCCAGTTCCGGGTTGTTGCCCGCGACATAGATGTCCTCAATGCCTGGCTGGCTTAAGCCACGATCCACAACTGTGATCAGCGCGCCGGATTTTTTGACATTCAGCACCGGATCGGTGAGCGGCTCACTTTCAAACGGCAGCACCACAAGCGCGTCGATCTGATGCACTGATACGAGGTCTTCCAATGCGCTGGCTTGTGCGGATGGATCAGGCGAGTTCACCAGGATCAAATCCACATCTGGATAGAGCGTTTCCAGCCGTTCTTCGGCCTTTTCAGCATGCCAGTTCATACCAGCGGCCCATGCATGGGTTGGGGTTGGGTAACTCACGCCGATCTTGATGGTTTCGGCACTTGCCCAGCCCGTGAGGGCGATGGTGGCCGCCGTGGCCAAAGCTCCAAATTTGGTAAAGGTCTTCATGTTTTCCTCCCTAAAAGTCCAGTGTCTTCCCTGTGTTTTGGACGCACCTCTCCTCTCCGGTGACGCCCGGTTCTTTCGCGCAAAGCTCTGCGAGAAATTCTTCGTGTGGTGTGTGTCGGCGCTTAGTCTGCCGACGTGTTGCGGCCCCAGTCTCCGCGTTGCAGCCAGACGGCCACGATGATGATGAGGCCCTGCATGGTCCCGTTCAGATAGTTGGAGATCATGTCAGTGAAGTTCAGAATGTTGCCAATAGTGGTCAGGATCAGCGCGCCCAGAATGGTGCCTCCAATCCGGCCATAACCGCCCTTGAGCACTGTGCCGCCAATGATCACAGCGGCGATGGCCTCCAGCTCCCACAGCACGCCAGTTGAGGATGACGCAGACCCCAGACGCGGCACATAGATGATGGTGGCCAGCGAGACACATAGGCCCTGGATCACATAGGTCAGCGTTTTTACACGGTCGACTTTGATCGCGGAGTATTTTGCCACGCTCTCGTTGGAGCCAATGGCTGTGCAATAACGGCCAAACGCTGTGCGGTTCATCAGGAACCATCCGGCGACAGCAACGACGATGAACACCCATACCGGGATCGGCAGGCCAAAGAAGCTGTCGTAGTAAACCGGGCGATACACGCCACGGATGTCATAGTTCAGAGAGAGTGTGCCACCGTCCGCAAAATAAGTCACCAACGAACGGTAGATGCCCATGGTCCCTAGGGTGACAATAAAGGCTTCAATCTTGCCCTTGGTGGTCAAAAAGCCGTTCACCAGACCTGCGCCCAGGCCAAGAATAATTGAGCACCCACAACCGATCAGGACTGTGGTGACGCCAGTTCCAAAAGTGTCCACGGCGCTGTTCATCACAATGATCATCACCCCGGCGATGACGGCAGCCATTGAGCCAACTGAAAGGTCAATCCCGCCCGCGGTGATCACAAAAGTCGCGCCTACCGCAATGATGCCAATGAACGCGGACCGTGTGAGCAAGTTGGTAATATTGCCTTCGCTCAGGAACGCCGGATTGAGCAGAAACCCAATCACACAGAGAATGAGCAATGCAATGGCGGGACCCGCAGCCTTAAGGTCAAAGCCGCGCAAAATCGAAGGTTTGGCTGTACTCATGGTTGTCTCGGTCATTACTGGTGCTCCCGCTTAAGTCCTGCGGCGTAGCGCACGATTTCAGTTTCGTTGATATGGTCGCCGGTCACGACTCCGGTGATTTCACCCTCGCGCATCACCACCACGCGGTGGCACAGACCTATGATTTCCGGCATTTCAGAGGACACCACCACAACCGACACGCCTTCAGCTGCGATCGCCGCGATAAAGTGATAGATTTGCTGTTTGGTGCCGACGTCGATCCCCCGTGTGGGCTCATCGATAATCAAGACGCGCGGGTCGCACTCCATCACTTTGGCGAGCAACAGCTTTTGTTGGTTGCCACCGGACAGGTCTCCCACGTTCACATTTGGGTCGCGCGCGCGGATATCAAAGCGGCGAATGGCCCGTGCCAATGCGGCGTCTTCCGCCTTGCGATCCACGCTCAGTCCTTTGACAAACTTCGGCAAGGCAAAGAGGGACAGGTTGGGTCGCATCTTCTGTCCCAGCAACAGGCCTTTCTCTTTGCGGTCCTTGGTCAGGTAAACAACACCTGCATCTCGGGCCTCAGCCACGGATCCGAATTGAGCGGGCGCTCCATCAAAGTTGATGATGCCGTGCGTGCGCGATGTCAGGCCGCACATCGCCTCAAAAACCGCTGTACGCCCGGCGCCGATCAACCCTGAAAACCCAAGGATTTCCCCTTTCCTTAGGTCAAAGCTGACGTTGTGCACGCCGGGCGCCACCAGATCACGTACCTCAAGCACGCGTTCTGCATCCACATCCACTTCGTTCATCGGTGGGTAAAAGTCGCTCAACTCGCGCCCCACCATCATTTGCGCCATCGTATCCGGCGTCACGTCTTTCGCCGCATGGGTGCCAATCCATTGGCCATCGCGCAGCACGGTCACCTGATCGGAAATCGCGCTGACTTCGGCCAGCTTGTGGGACACAAAGACAATCGCGGTGCCGCGCGCCTTCAAGCGGCGCACCTGCGCGAAGAACAGCTCGGTTTCCGCTTCCGTCAGGACCGCGGTTGGTTCGTCCATAATCAGAACTCGCGCATCGCGACTAATGGCTTTGACAATCTCCACCATCTGCTTTTGGGCAATCGAGAGATCGGAAATCCGATCTTCGGGCGAAATGTCGAGACCGATGTCATCCAGATAGCCCCGCACCATGGCGCGCATTGTGGCCCGATCCAACACACCCCGGCTCATGATTTCGCGCCCAAGAAAGATGTTTTCCTCAACCGTCATCTGCTCGGCGAGATTGAGTTCTTGGTGGATCAAAACAATCCCCAAGGTCTCGGACTGACCATTGCCAGGCAACTCTGTGTCCACGCCGTCCAACCGAATGTGCCCTGACGTGGGCTGCAAGAAGCCGGAGAGAATTTTCATGAAGGTGGACTTACCTGCCCCATTCTCTCCAATAAGCGCATGCACCTCGCCAGCGCGAACATCCATGCTGACGCTGAACAGAACCGGGACCGAGCCAAATGACTTACTGATCCCGTCCGCCGACAAAATCGGCACACTTATAGACTGGCCATCCGGCACGGCGTCTCCTCCCTGAATTCCCACCCCACTTTGGGGGCGTTGATTGACTTATGTAAACGTTTTCATCTTTCATGTAAACCTTTACATCACGCACTGTAAACCTTTTCACAATGCCGCATTGCGGCTATAAGGCTCCTAACCGCCTTGCGCGTATAAACAAAAACACCAAACCAACAGGCGCGCCCAACGTGTCATTACCACCCAAGAAATCTGCCACAATCGAGGACGTCGCCAAGCTTGCCGGCGTCTCCATTGCCACGGTCAGTCGCGCGATTCGGAACCCGGAAAAGGTGGCGGAGAGCACGCGCAAGAAGGTGACCAACGCGATTGCGCGCACCGGGTACACCGCCAATGTGATGGCGCAGAACCTGCGCATGAAACGCTCTAAAATGGTCATGGTGCTGACGCCGTCCATTGCCGACCCGAATTTCCCAGGCGTCCTGATCGGCCTGGAGAAAGAAGCACACGCGCGCGGCTACGGCGTGTTGATCGGCAACACCGAGGGCGCGATTTCTCTGGAAGAAAACCACATGCGCTTCTTGGCAACGGGTGTGGCGGATGGGCTTGTTCTGCTAACCGGGCACCTGCCCGTCGCAGGCGCGCCGCAAGATCCGGTCACGCAGCTCCCGCCCCTGGTGGCTGTGGGCCGCCCACTGGAAGCCACCCAAACCGACTTCGTCGGGGTGGACGACGTGGCCGCCTCCAAAATGGCAACCGAGTATCTGGTGTCTCTCGGCCATCGCCGCATCGTGTTTGTCGGCGGCGGCACCGGCGATGTGCTATCCGACTTGCGCCACGACGGCTACCGAAAAGGTCTGGCGGAATGCGCCGAAGAACTGGCCGATTGGCGCATCGAGGGTGATGGCAGCAGCGAAGGCGGCCGCGCTGCCGTGGAACGCCTTTTCATCAAGGATACACTGCCGACAGCCTTCTTCTGTTTCAATGACAACACCGCCATTGGCGTGATTGCCGCCCTGCGCCTGCGTGGGTTTGATGTGCCCGGGGATTTTTCCGTGATAGGCTTTGACGACATTCCCTTTGCCAGCAACATCACCCCAGCCCTGACCACGATCCGCCAGCCGCGCAACAAGATTGGCGAGCGCGCCATGGCGATCCTTCTGGATGGGCTGGAGGGACAAAAGGCCGAAAAGACGAGCGAAAAGTTACACGGCGACCTTGTTGTCCGGGAGAGCTGCGGACCTGCTGGGCGCAAATAGCAAAGCCCGTTACCGATCCACTTTTAATCCACTGGGAACCTCTTCCGGGATGCGGCTTGTTTGTGCTTTGGCCGCTGCCCCGGTCAGACTTTCAAGAAAAGCCACCAATGCCGCAATTTCGGCGTCACTGCGGGGCGGAATGTGAATGTCACGGTGGTTGGCATGCCGCGCCATTTCGATACGGTCCTGCTGGATGACAAAATCGATGCGGCTTAGCCAAGGCACGTCGGGCAATGTCAGATCAGCGACTCTCCAATTGGCGCGCGCCGCTGGGGGATCGAGGTGATGCCGGATCATCCGCTCCAGCGTCGGGTACGCGCCATTGTGCCCGTAAGGTGCTGTGAGTTCGACATTTCTGAGTATGGGGGTCCGGAAGCGATACGCATCCGCAAGGTCGTCCGTTTCCCCCATGCGCCCGACATCCCGCGCATAAGGGTCAAACCTTCGGGTGCGGCCTGGCCCGAAGGCCGGCAGCCCCAAAGCATGAAACTGTTGATTAGAAAACAAGTTTCCGGAGTGACAATTGCTACATCCCGCCTTGCCAAAAAACAGCTCCATGCCTTGAACTTGCACTGCGGATAGAGCCTGATCTTCCCCCGCCAAATAAGCATCAAACGGGCTGTCAAAGGACGTGAAGTCTTGCACCATGAAATGGGCCAAGGCGTCGGCGATTTGGACAATCGACACCTCCTCGGCTGCGCCAATCTCGTCGAATGCCGAGACAAAACCGGCGCCATATCTCGGGATCGTTCTGACTCGTTTTGCGATGATTGGCCAAGCCGCATCAATCCTATCCCGCGTCGCGCCAACAACCTCGTTTTCGCCGACATTCCCCGCCATCTCAAACCCAGATGTCATCGGGAAAAGCGCCTGCGCCGCCAGAACGGACTTTAGCCCATCGGGAAGCCACTCTTCTGCGGGCGTATTGAAGCCATTTCCAAATATGGGGTCCACGCTGACCCGGCCATCATGCATTAACGTGTCAATGGTGTTGGCACCCAGGTTCCATAGCGCGGGCGCATTGCGCGGAATACGTTTTTGGACCTTGTTTGCCCCCATATCGGAGACCCGCTCCGGCCCAAGCCCATGCCCGCCTTCCCCCAATCCGAGCGACAATCCATCAGAGGTTCCAAATCGCGGATGATGGCAGGTTCCGCAGCTGATATTTCTGTTCCCGGACAGGATCTTGTCGTAAAATAACAGGCGTCCCAGTTCGGCCTTTTCGGCATCCACACCCATGAAGTCATTGGCGCTCAACGGTGTTGGCAACGCAGGCAACTCGGCGAAAGACGGGGCGGCAAACAGGATCACGGAGAGCGCATGCGACACCCAACAAAAAAGCTTCTTCTTGCGGCCGCGTTGGTCGTAGGAACGACCCAATGTGGCCTCGCCGAAATTGAAGCCGCGCGCGATCTTATGGAGGCCGGGGATTTTGAAGCCGCGCGTGAAGCGATGTGGCCGGCGGCCCGGTCGGGCAATGCCGACGCCGAGGAATTGATCGGCGTGATGTATGCGATGGGACTTGGCGTTGAGCGGGATGATCAGCGCGCGTTTGAATGGTATCTGCGCAGTGCCATGAAAGGTCATCCCGGCGCGCAATCTGGAATTGGCTGGTACTATGAGGTCGGGCGCGGAATGCCCGCGCCGGATTTGGTCCGGGCCTATATGTGGTACACGCTGTCGGCGATCGGCGGAGACCCCGACGCGGCGATCAGCCTTGAAGAGGTTGTGAAGAAAATGACCAAGGAAGAGATTGATAAAGCGCATATTCTGGTCGAGGACTACCGCGTGTGGATGTATCCGTTCCGGTAACTGCCGGACAAAAGGCGGCGCGAGGGACTGCCCCCGCGCCGTTTGAGCTTAGTTCAGATCTGCGTCACGCGCGCCGTTCACGTCCGCTTCAGCTGCTGCAACCGCATCGGTCAATGCGGTGAACACCTCATCGCCACGGGCCACGTTGGATTTGAACCAGTCATAAACAGGGGAAGCCGCTTGTTTGAACGCGTCTTTCTCTGCTGGGGTTGGGACATAGAGGTCCCCGCCACCGGCAACGAAGTCTTCATAGGCTTGAATCGACTTACGCTTTGGCGAAGCAAAGGTGGCCTGTTGCAGGGCATAGAACCCGTCCACCACCACGCGGCGCATGTCTTCTGGCATATCCATGAACGTCTGGTTCGACATCCACCACAGCGCACCCATGTAGGCGTGGCCATCCAAGGTCACATACTGCAGCCCCGCATCTGGGAACTTCATGCCCATAATATCAGTGATGCCGTTTTTGGAGCCTTCAACAACACCGGTTTGGAAGCTGGTGAACAGTTCAGGCCATGGGATTGGCGTAGGTGACGCGCCAAGCGCTTTTACAAGCTCCTGCGGCAGGTCAGCGACAACGGTCCGGATCTTCAGACCTTCCATATCGGCAGGTGCCGCCACACGGCGTTTGGTGTTGGCAAAGTTGCGCCAGCCACCGGTGTTGCCAATGGTCATCAGGCGGATCGCGTCACCGCTGTCCTCCAACGCCATTGCGCGCATTGTGCGGGTAAAGTCACCGGACAGCACATGTTCCGCAATGCGGTCATCCGCCATCAGATACGGCAGGTCGAGAACTTGCACATACGGGAACAAACCGGACGCGCCGCCAGAGGTTGAGATGTAGACGTCAATGGACCCATCCGCCACGCCCTGAAGGCATTCGGCGCCGTTGGAGCACAGTTGTGTGCCGATAAACAGTTCCACCTCGATGGCGCCGTTAGAGGCGGCTTCGACATAGTTTTTGAAGACAACAAGACCGTCATAGTCTTCATCGTTTTCATTCGAGTTTGCTGTTGCACGGATCGTGTAGTCGGCCGCACTCGCCGTCAGCGCGGTGCCGGCCATCAAGGCCGACAGTGCCACCGTCTTTGCCAGTTTCATAAACATGCGTGTTTCCTCCTGTTGCACGTCGTTTTTTTGGTGTCAGTTCAAGAACCCCGTTAGTTTCGGAACGGTCAGTGAAATTTCAGGCACAAAGGTAATCAGGAAGATCACCGCGACCTCTACCGCCAGGAATGGCAAGATGGCTTTTGCGATGGTCGTCACCCGTTCGTGAGAGACAGAGGCGGCGACAAAGAGCACAAGCCCCATAGGGGGCGTGGCTAGTCCAACGGTCAGATTGACGCACATGATGATCGCAAAGTGTACGGACTCGACTCCGAGCCCTTCAAAGACCGGCGCCAAAATGGGGCCAAGGATGATGATCGCGGGCCCCGCGTCCAGAAACATACCCACCACAAAGAGCAGCAGGTTGATCAGGAACAGCAGGATCAGCGGGTTTTCCGATAAGGTCAGAATGAACTCGGCTAGGATTTCCGGTGCGTGGCTTAGGCTGACCACCGTTTTGAACGACATGGCCGCACCCACCAACAGCAGCACCACAGCGGAGGTGATGCCAGCACGGGTGAAAACCTCCGGCAAGTCTTTCAACCTCATGGTCCGCAGCACCAGAAACCCAACCAACAGCGCATAGGCAACTGCGACAGCTGCGGCTTCGGTGGGTGTGAACACCCCGGCCAAAATGCCGCCCAGGATCAGGATCGGCGTCTGCAACGGCACCACGGCGCGCTTGCAGACAATGCGGAATTCGGGGCTGACCACTCGGCGCAGTCCCAGCATCAATCCATGCGCCAGTAGCACCGCGCCCAGGAATGTCAGCCATTTGGACAGGGTTGTGTCAGCCGCCGGGGCAAATTGCGCCAGCAAAAGCCCGAGGTTCAGTCGCACCAACACAAAGGAAACCCAACTTTCCAAACCGCCGATATCAACGTTCTCAAACGTCACACGGCGCGCCGCGGGCAGATCGTATTTGTCGGCCATGACGCGGACCATTACCATCAGGCCAACGCCCACCAGGATGCCCGGCACAATGCCCGCCAAGAACAACGCGGCGACGCTTTCGCCCATGACGTAGGCATAGATAATCATGATGCCTGAAGGCGGAATGATCGGCCCAATAACAGAACTCGCAGCGGTCACGGCGGCGGCAAATTTCCGGGTATAGCCTTCTCGTTCCATCGCCGGGATCAGCATGGAGCCAAGCGCAGAAGTGTCTGCGACCGCTGAACCAGACAGCCCGGCAAACAGGATCGACGACAGGATGTTCACCTGAGCAAGCCCGCCCCTCAGATGGCCCATCAAGGCTTGCGAGAACTCAACCAGGCGCACGGTGATCCCGCCCCGGTTCATCAGCTCACCCGCCAACATGAAAAACGGGATGGCCATCAGAGGGAAGCTGTCCATCCCGTTGTAAAGGTTGCGGTACAGCAACGTGATGTCGCGCTCTTGCCCGTTGAGCCAAAGCAACGC
This sequence comes from Shimia sp., assembly GCF_049116215.1. Lineage (GTDB taxonomy): Bacteria > Pseudomonadota > Alphaproteobacteria > Rhodobacterales > Rhodobacteraceae > Shimia. The sequence goes on from NZ_JAGDZB010000007.1 coordinate 11,942, forward strand.
GCCGGGCGCGGCCAAAAGGCAGAAAAACACCGGCAGACCCACCAGAAGAAGGAATAGAAACAGCGGAAGAAACCAGATCAGCATTACTCAGACCCTCCGACGGGGAGGCCGGACCGCGCAGGCAAGCGGCCGCCCATGCCCAGAAGCCGGACAAAGCGCTCCAACAACAACTCTATGTTCACCAGGATCAGCAGGACAATGCCCACCAGAAGCGACAGCATCATCCAACTGCGCGGGATCCGGTACCAGTCGTCAAACGTCAGAGAAGTCGGCAGATACAAAGACGCGGTGGTGAAACGCCCTCCAAGCCCGGTGACCTCTTTGTAGCCGATCTGCACCCCAACGATCAGGACAATCAGGCTGATCAATAGCAGGACAAGCTGCAGAAGATGCATTGTCTTGCCTTTGATCACCGCATCAATGAAGTCGATCGCCACAAAGCCGCCATTGCGGAACGCTGTGGGCGCCATCAAGCCTGTCATCCACAACATGAAAAAGCGTGCAGCCTCGTCGGGCCAGGGCAATGCGCTGCCCAACACGTATCGAAAGAAGACTTGGATCAGGATCGCCGCGACCATCACGCCAATGGCGAATACGCCCAGCCAACGCCCGACTGCCAGCAGTCCGGAGTTCAATGGACGCAACAGATTCAAGACAGCAAAGACTGCCTTCATCGTGTCTTTCTCCTCCCGTTTTGCATTCTGTCCTCATCAGAACGCGGGCCGCCGATCTTATTGTTTTACGGCAGCAATCTGGCCCATTTGGCCCTTGTAGAAAGTCAAAGCATCTCCGTCTTCGCGCATGGTTGCGTGATCAACATGTCCAAGAACAATCGCGTGATCGCCCCCTTCGTAAATCGCAGAGCGAGTACACTCGAACCGCGCAAGACAATTGTCCAAAATAGGCACGCCCCAATCGTTCACTTGGTGCGCGACATCCGCCAAGCCAAAGGCATCTTTGGCCACCGTCCAGCAAAGATCGTCCTGTTCGGCCGACAGCACGTGGATCGCATAGTGATCTGCGCGCTCAAAATGCGGAAACCGGCGCGAGTTCTTGTCAGGGGACCACAGCACCAAGGGCGGGGTCAATGACACCGAGGAAAAACTGTTGGCGGTGATCGCCACCGGACCGTTTTCCGAGGCCGCCGTGACAATGGTCACCCCGGTGGCAAACCGTCCAAACGCGTCACGCAACAGCCGTGTGTTGTTCGGGTCGGGCACAAAGCTCAGCTTTCCCCCGACAGTGTGCGCAGACATCATGGGACCTCCTTGCCGAGCGCGGCTTCGTAGAGAGAGAACCAGGTTTCGCGGTCCAGTGTGACCTTCTCCGCGTCCGAAATCATCTTGATACGATCTAGATTATTGGTGCCCAATACCGGCAGGATGTGGGCCGGATGGCGCAAAAGGAACGCCACGGCCACGGCCGCACGATCCACGCCCTGCACTGCCGCAATTCGGTCCAAACGGTCCGCCAAATCCCCCGTTCCGGTCATCAGGCCGCCGCCACCGAGTGGTGACCACGCCATGACAGGGTGGCCATGCTGTTGATGAAAGGCCAAGTCCCCATTTGTGAACGGGGACAGTTCCGCCAGCGAAATCTCGATTTGGTTGGTGACCAGCGGGGTCTTCATCGCCGACTGCAAAAGCTTCCAGTCCCACGGGCGGAAGTTCGATACGCCGACGGCGCGCACCTTGCCCGACGCCACCAGATCATCCAGCGCTGCCCCGGTTTCATTGTGATCCATCAAAGGATCGGGGCGGTGGATCAACAGAAGATCCACATGATCTACCCCCATCTCACGCAAAGACCGGTTCACCGAGGCTTCGATGTGGGCGCGTGACGTGTCGTAGTATTTGACCGGCTTGTCCGCATAAATCCCGATGGGCGCGACGATATCGCACTTTGTCACAATCTCGATCTGATTGCGCAACGCCGGGTTGGCTTTTAGTGCCCCGCCCAGCACGGCCTCGGCACCGTAGTCACCATAGATGTCCGCCTGATCAATGGTGGTGATCCCTTGATCCAGACAGGCTTGGATTTTTGCCTCTACGTATTCTGGCGACGTGTCCGCATCATCGGCCACACGCCACATGCCATAAACCAGACGGCTGAAAGTCAGCCCGTTTGCGATCTCGACACGGTTCATCAGCGACGTTCTCCGATACCAAGGGGGGTTTGCGGTGTGGATGCCGGCACGCGCCCATAGGCATGTGGCAGCGATACAGTGTTGAGATGCGGCATCACGCGGGCGCCAAAATGCTTGGCCTCATCCACATGCGGGTAGCCAGACAAAACGAAAGCCCGCATCCCCATCTTTTGATAGGCCTCAAGCTTGGACAAAACCTGATCGGTCGACCCGACCAGCGCCGCACCACAGCCGGATCTCGCCCGGCCCACGCCGGTCCAGAGATGTGGCTCGATAAAGCCATCGTCGTCGGCCACATCGCGGTTCTTTGCCTGATGCGACACGCCTAGAGACTTGGCGTCCAGCGCACGCTCCCGGATGGCGCGCCCCTGCTCGTCATCGAGTTTAGACACAATGTAGTCGGCATATTCACGGGCTTCAGCCTCGGTGTCCCGGACAATCACATGCACACGCAGGCCGTAATCGAGGGTCCGGCCATAGCGTTCCGCCACCGCGTTCACCGCCTTCATACGCCCGGCCAGCTCGTCCATCTTTTCTGGCCACATCAGGTACACGTCGCAATGCTGCCCGCAGAGCTCCAATGCATCCGGCGAATAGCCACCAAAATACAGCAATGGCCCACCGGTCTGATAAGGCACCACAGGATCAGTTGTCAGGCCCTGGAAATTGTAGACCTCACCGTTGTGGTTGATCTCGCCTTGGGTCCAGGCCTGCTTGAGAATCTCGACAACTTCACGCGAGCGCTGGTAGCGATAGCTGCTCTCATCCTTTTCACCGGGAAAGTCGGACGAGATGATGTTCACGGTCAGCCGACCTTCCAACATGTGGTCCAACGTCGCCAGTGTACGGGCCAGCATGATCGGCTGCATCTCTCCACAGCGCACGGCGGCCAGCATGTTGATCTTGCTGGTGATCGGCGCGCAGCCTGCCACGAAGCTCAGCGTGTCCTGCCCCACCTGATAAGAAGACGGGCACAGAATATTGCGGAAGCCTTGCGCCTCAGCTTCTTTCACGATGCCCGAGCAATGCGCCCAGGACGACCGCAGATCGCCATCTGGCACGCCAAGAAATTGGTAGTCGTCTGAGCACAGCGCGGCAAACCACGACACTTCCACAGCATCCAGATCAGCAGATGTCACCGGCACGATGGTCATCGAGTTCCTCCCAAAATCTCGTTTTCCTTACCTCTTGAATAAACTGCGATTTGATGTAGATCAATGGTGTATCAATTTTGCGGGATGATCTATGTCAAATCCAGACCTCTCCAGTTCGGCGCTGCCGCTCTATTTGCAGATCAGCGAAACCCTGATCCGAGAGATCGCGGCTGGCCGTCTGGTGGACGGAGAGCGCTTGCCGCCTGAGCGCGAGCTGGCCAAGCAATACGGAACCACCGTGCGCACACTGCGCAAATCCCTTGCCGAACTGGAGAAGCAAGGCATGCTTGAGCGCGTACAAGGATCCGGCAACTATGTGCGCGCCACGCAAAGCGGGCGCAGCGTCTACTCCATGTTCCGATTGGAGTTGCCGGGGGGGGGCGGATTGCCCACTGCGGACATCCTCTCGGTGCATGACATGGACAAGCCTTCCGGCCTGCCAGCCTTTGGCACCTCGAATCACGGCACACGGATTCGCAGGTTGCGCTATCTGGACGACGTGGTGATCGCGGTCGAAGAAATCTGGCTGGACGGCGACGCCGGCAAAGTGGACCCGGCCAAACTGTCGGAGTCGCTGTACCACTATTATCAAAAGCAGCTTGGCTTCTGGATACGTCGCGCCGAAGATCGCGTCTCCATCGGGCACGTGCCGCACTGGGCGCCAGAAGCCTTCGGCCAACTTCCTGGGGCAGTTTCTGGTTACATCGAACGCCTAAGCTGGTCGCAAGCCAGCGCTCCGGTCGAGTTTTCACGCACCTGGTTTGACCCGGAACACTCTATCTACATCCAACGCCTGACTTAGGAGGCATTATGACGAAACCCACCACCTACGGGATCATCGGCTGCGGCATGATGGGACAAGAGCATCTGCGCAACATTGCACTCCTCCCGAACACGGAAGTTGGGGCCATCTTCGAACCCAACGCCCAAATGCGCACGGAGAGCGCGCGTTTCGCGCCCGATGCGCAGTTTGTCGACAGCCTGGAAGAGCTGCTGGCCGTCGACGCTCTGGACTGCCTGCTGATCGCCAGCCCGAATTTCTGCCATGTAGCCCAACTGCAAGAGATCGCCCGAATCCGCCCCCTGCCGATCCTTGTCGAGAAACCGTTGTACACGGATCCGCAGGACCTGGCCGAAATCGATGAATTCATCGCCAGCTATCCCGCCGCGGCCTGGGTTGCGATGGAATACCGCTATATGCCACCAGTCGCGGCGTTCCTTGAAAACGCAGCAGATGTCACTGGCGGCATCAAAATGCTGACCATCCGTGAACACCGCTTTCCCTTTCTGGAAAAGGTCGATGACTGGAACCGCTTCAACGCCAAATCCGGCGGCACCTTTGTGGAAAAATGCTGCCATTTCTTTGACCTCATGCGCCTGACGCTTGGGTCAGAACCCGTGCGCGTGATGGCCTCGGGCGGGCAGGACGCGAACCATCTGGACGAAAGCTATGATGGGCAAGCGCCGGACATTCTCGACAATGGATATGTCATCGTCGATTTCGAAAACGGCGCCCGCGCGATGCTCGAACTTTGCATGTTTGCCGAAGGCGCCGAATATCAGGAGGAAATCGCAGCGGTCGGTCCAAAAGGCAAAATCGAGGCGCTGGTCCCCGGGCCGGGCCGCTTCTGGCCCGCGCACCTTGGCGCCGCGCCTACCCCCAAGCTCATCCTGTCTCCGCGCGCGCCCAAGGGACCCGTTGAACAGGAAATCCCTGTGGATCCGGACATCCTCGATGCAGGCGACCACAACGGATCAACCTTTTACCAACACAAATATTTCCTGGAGTTGGTGCGCGGCGAGCGGTCCACATCCGAGGTGAGCCTGACCGACGGCAAAATGGCTGTCCTGATGGGCATTGCGGCGCAAACATCCATCCAAGAGAAGCGATCTGTCGAGATGTTGGAGATCACCTAAACGGCTCAGGCGCGTGGCTTCCGTTTGGCACTGCATCGCCAACGCCCACGCGCCGATCACCTTCGTCGAGGGACTGGCAAGGCATAAGGTTGACGCGCTCACAGGCCACCAAGCTGAGTGACACCACATCAGAACCGCAGTATCTCCAAATGCGCTTCCCACTATACTTTCGTGCGCGCCTAGACCTTCAGCAACACCGCCATACTGATCCCATATCAGTAGGAGGTTGAAATGTTCCACATGCTCAAATGTCTCGCGGTAGGCTGTGCCGCTGTCGGTGTGATCGGCCTGCCACAAGCCTACGCAGAGACACCCCCGAAAACGCTCTATAACGAGGCCATGGCATCCCTCGAGGATGCGCCGAAAGAGGCTATCGACATCCTGCAGTCGATTTGTACCCACGGCTATGCGCGGGCCTGTGATCGGTTGGGCTACTTTAGTTTCAAAGGCATCGGCGGAGATCAAGACACCGCGCAGGCCATCTTTTACTATAACCAGGCCGTAGAACTGGGACAAAGCAAGTCCCTTGTGTCCTTGGGCAAAGTGCACCTGTCGTTACAGGACTACGAGGCTGCACAGCGGAGCCTGTTAGCCGCCTCTGCGCACGACCTTCAGAAAGGCGACGCGGTTCTTGCCTGGGCCCATGCAACGGGGAGATTGGGGCCTCTGTCCGATCCCCGTTTGGGAATTCCAACATTGGCCGAGTTGGCAAAGGCAGACAGTCGCGATGGCCAGATGCTGTTGCTGGACGCCTTAACGCGGGACCTTTCGCAACGGGTTGATGTGACCGACACTCTGACCCAGCTCCACGCGCGGCATGCGGATGGCGACCCCAAAGCGGCAGAAGCCTTACTGAAGTACTATCGGGTTGTCGGACATGCGCGCGGCACACTCGCCACCCGTGACAGGCTTCTGCAAACCGAAGGATTGCGCGCAAAAATCCAGGTCGAAGAAGGGTTGTATCTGGCGCGCGATCAAAACCCCGCTCAGTTCTGGCGTGCCTCTGAAGAGATCGTGCGTGCGGCGCCAAATGATGTGTTTGGGCGTGGGCTCTCTGTGGCAGCCAAAATCAACAAAAACGCCTATGTGCGGATTGTGCAGATGGAGCTACGCGATCTGGGTTATGCAGTGGGCCGTGCCAGCCCATATATGAACCGCCCTTTGATCCGGTCCATCAACGCCTTTTGCCGCGATACTGGTCAGGAAAGCGCGTGCCTCTATGGACCATTAAAATCCAAAAGCATCAAAGCTGTCGCGGGAGAATTGGCGCAGGTGCGCACAGAGCTCTGAACCTCTCACAGACACACATGAATGGGCTCACGTTGCGCCCATTCTGCGTTTTAGGGCTGATGTATTTGATCCGGGAACACACGATCAAATTCGAACTGCAAGTGGTGGAGATGTTCACCCCAGTGGTCGTCCGGTGCGTTTTGCACCGCTTGTAACGCGCTCCAGAGGTCCATCCACCCCAAGACCGCTGCGGAACCGGACAATCGGTGCGCCTCTTCTCTTTCCGCTTTGGTCAACGGATGGGAGGCCTGCTTGCCGGTCAGGAACTGCGAGATCTCGCCCTGGGTTTCCCGTACGGCTTCGGTGTAACGTTCGAGACCAAACTGCTTGAGAAATTCTGGGGCGTCCTGCGTCGCTTCGGTGAACTCCGCACCACTGCCTTGCACGCCAAACACGTCAGCCAGAGCGGCTTGGATTTCTGCGCGCCGAACCGGCTTTAGGATCAACGTCTGAAAGTCTTGCGACAGAATAGCCTCATGATCACTTGGCGCGGCGTGTGCTGTGACCGCAATAGCGGGGGTTGCGACATTTGGTGAGGCACCTTTTCTGATGCGCTTCAGCGTTTCCAACCCGTCGATACCCGGCATACTGATATCCAAAAGCAAAACGTCAAAATCCGCAGCCTCACATATCTCAATGGCCTCAAAGCCGTTGCTGGCCGCCTGCGTTTTCCCTCCCAGATCACGCACGATATGCGACAGAATTTCACGATTGATGTCGTTGTCGTCCACAACCAAAGCCCGAAATCCCGCCGGCAGCTCCGGCAGGGATTGCCTGTCAGGATTGGTTGGAAGGCCCACCAATTCCGTCGTGATTGGCAGTGGCAAGCGGAACGTGAACAGGCTGCCTTCGCCCAACAAGCTGTCGGCCTCCAGTTCCCCACCGTTGCGCTCAATCAGGCGCTTGGTGATCGCGAGCCCAAGGCCGGTGCCTGAGTTCTCCCGGTCAAAGGCCGTGTCGATCGTGACAAACTCTTCAAAAATCCGGCTGAGGTTTTCCGGCGCGATGCCCACCCCGGTGTCCGCCACACGAAACTCTACCACATCGCCCGAGGAAAGACGTTCGATTTCAATCGAGACACTGCCATCACGCGTGAACTTCAACGCGTTGCCAACCAGGTTCACCATACAGCGCTGCAGCGAACTGCGGTCGCCTCTGACATCCTGCAAATCCTCCGTCAGAAAATCCACTGTGAGCATATTTGCGTGCTGAGACGCATTGCTTTGCAGACTGTCCACCACGTCCTGCACCAATGCCCTGAGATTAAAAGGCGCGTGCTTCGGGGCCGCGGCCTCGGACGTCAAGGCGGACAAATCCAGCACATCGTTCACATGGGACAGGAGCAGTTCGCCAGAAATGCCTATCGACGCCAGATACCGCCTTTGCGCATCGCTTAGATTTGACTGATCCATCAACTCCAATGACCCCAAAATGCCGTTGAGTGGCGTGCGCATTTCGTGGCTCATCACCGTCAGCAAATTGGATTTTGCCTGCTCACCAACCTGCGCTTTTTCAAGCGCGTCTTTCAGATCCTCTTCGGCTTTCAACTCACTGGTGATGTCGCGCAGAAAAGACACAAACACCGTTTCTCCACTGGCTTCTGACAGCGATATCGAAAGCTCTACAGGAAACACTTCTCCGTTAGCGCGCAGCCCCTGTAGCCGGAGCCGGCCAGCGCCAATCACCTTCTTTGTACCGGTTTTTAGAAAGCGTTTTAGTCCAGCCCGATGAGCCGCGCGCAGGTCCTCTGGCACAATCACATCTGCCATATCGAGCCCAAGGACATCCTTGCGCGCGTAGCCAAACACGGTTTCCGCCGCGCCATTAAACTCCACAATGTGCCCGCGCCGATCTACAACAAGCACCGCATCCAACGACGACGACACGGCCGCCTCAAAACGGGCGCGGGCTTGTTCGCTTTTTTGAGAGGCCCGCTGGCCTAGGCGGAAAAGCTGGATCAGGCTGGCGAGCGCGAGGAACAACACCGCAATCAAGGCCGTCAGCCCGTAAGCCAACCGTTGCAACGTGACTGAGAGGCGGTTTCGACCGGCGGTTTCCTGCGTGGTGAAATGGTCAACACCAGCAAGCGCCAGAGCCCGCATTTTAGGGCGCAAGGCGTCAATGTCGGACAACAGGGTTGGCAGGTAGGCGCTCAACGCCTCATCCGCACCGTCAATCAATGGAACTGTTCGCTCAAGAAAGGCCGTAGCGTCCGCGGTACTTCTGGCGACTGTTTCCTCTTGGGAAATGGGTCTGAAGAACGCGCTTTGGCGGACGTTTGAGACTCGACTGTAAAGAATGTCGAACCTCTTGCGGACGTCGCTCAACGGCAGGGAGGCCTCAGTTGCGGCAGATTGGGCCGCCATTTGCAGCCGCAACAGCTCCACCTCGAGCTGGGACATGCGCCAGCTTACATCATCGTTTTGCGCCGTGGACAAAACCCGCAGGTCCGTGAAAACCGTGCGCCCCAAGCCACCAACTAAAAGCAAGCTTGCCAGAAGCAAGCCTGCGAAGAGGACAAACGGCCATCTGCCATTCATAAGAAGGTGCCTGATGCGCGTGATGGGGGCCTCAAATCACTCATTGGCAACAACCTCAATGCGATCAAGTTGCCAAATACTGCGGGAATAATACTCTTCTGTTTTATAGGCGACGTTGCCTGCGAATGGGTAAACGATCCACAATGGCCCCTTGTCACGCAAGGACATTTTTTCACCGTTGCGCAGATAGGCAATCATCGGGCCATTCTCCACCGCGTCCGACGTGGGGATCGAGACGGTGTAGTCGTTGGCGGCCGTGGCCAACAGATCGCCATCTCTGGCACCAACATGTGTTAAAAGAGCGGTCAAGGACACCCCTTCGAACACCTGTGTCCCTTCGGTCCAAATCGTATCGGTTTCAAACCGCACCAGGGGCAGCGCACGCAGGTCACTTTCTTCAAACTGCCAGGTCCGTCCCGCATCCGACTCTGAGACATCTCCGCTGACGGTCAACAAAGTGTCAGCCATGGCCTGAGACGCCACCATGGCGAGCAAGATGACGCCAGTCAAAAAGCTTGGCGTGGCGGGGGCGGCGAGCAGTTTTTTGAAACGGTACATGGGACACTCCGAATAATTGGTTGGCGTGTCTCTTTCTGACATGCTCGGGTGAGGCGCGTGTTTGGGCATCCGTCTAGGTCCCTAACCTTTGGTATAGTTTGCCTGACCCTTCGCCGGTCGGCGGTCATCTGATGCACCCACGGGTTTTGCCTAAACTATGCGAATTTACCTGCAGTTATCCTGTTGATGCCAACATCGGTTCACCAGGGCACATGGTTGAAAAGGAACTTGGTATGTCGCAAGATTTACAGCAAAGTCAGGGTGTCACGACTGGTTTACACACGCAGGGCCTCGTAGGGTCCTCCCAAAACCCAAGAGTAGGACGCCCCGTTTCTATGCGTATTTTGTTAGCTGATGACCACGGGATGGTTCGCGAAACCATCTCTGCCTACCTCACCTCTGAAGGCCGCGCCGCCGTTGTGGCCGGATCAGATTACTTCGAAGCCATGAAACTTCTGGAACAAAAAGGTCCCTTTGATCTGGTGTTGCTGGACTTCAGCATGCCTGGCATGAACGGGCTTCAAGGCCTTATCGATGCCGTCGCGGCCTATCCAGATCAGGCGTTTGCCATTGTCAGCGGCACCGCCCCCAACAAAGTGGCCCAAGATGCATTGGAAGCCGGAGCCATTGGCTTTTTGCCCAAGACCATGGGAGCCAAGTCACTGGTCAACGCGGTGCGTTTCATGATCGCAGGCGAGACCTTTGTGCCGGCCAGTGTGCTTGCTGCCGGCGGAGAAGCGGAAGAAAGCGATTTTGAGAAACAGCTGAGCCAGCGTGAAAAACAGGTGCTGACCGGGCTGTGCAAAGGTCAGTCCAACAAAGAAATTGCGCGTGACCTCGATTTGCAAGAAGTGACCATCAAGCTGCACGTGCGCACGCTGTGCAAAAAGCTCAACGCAAAAAACCGCACGCAGGCGGCTTTGATCGCAAAAGAGGCAGGCTTTGAATAAGCCCGCCTCTGTGCCGTTTTGCTAGAACACAAAGCTGTCTGAGAGCAGCGCCAGGTCATCCGCAGTGCCCTGCAACAGAAGCGTTGTGTTGTTGCCGAGCTCTACCGTGACATCCTGTCCGCTGACGCTGACATGGCTGGCAAACCAGGCGGCATAGTCACTTTCGCTGTCCCCAAGGTCCAGACCACCCAGATGCAGCCGGTCTCCTTCGGCAACCGTGTAGTCCAGAATGAGGTCTTGCGACCCGTCTAGATCGTCGTTGCGGAAAATGAAGGTGTCGGCGCCGCTGCCGCCAGTGGCTACGTCATCCCCTGCCCCCAGATACAAGCGGTCGGAGTCTGCGCCCCCATCTAGCGTATCATCGCCTGTCGCACCGCTGAGATAATCGCGGCCCGCGCCACCCGACAACTCGTCATTGCCTCTGTCTCCGCGCAGGCTGTCTCGGCCTTCGCCGCCGGTGAGTACATCGTCATTCGCGCCGCCACGAAGGTTGTCGCTTCCCAAACCGCCATCAAGGACGTCATCGCCAGAGCCGCCGCGCAGGTCGTCATCGCCAGCACCACCGTTAAGCGCATCTTGCCCGGAGCCACCAACCAACTGGTCGGCACCTTCTCCACCGTTGAGCGCATCGTTGCCGCTGCCACCGGTCAGCTCATCAGCGCCTCCATCGCCTGACAGGCTGTCATTGCCGGACCCGCCTTCCAATTGATCATCGCCCACGTTTCCGGAGAGGTCATCGTTTCCAGAGCCACCGTGCAAAACGTCAGCTCCAGATCCGCCTGAGAGCACATCGTCTTGTCCACCGCCAGACAGCGTATCGTCACCGGCGCTGCCAAAGAGCATGTCAGACCCCGATCCCCCTCTCAAAACGTCCGAGGCCTCGCCGCCGTCCAACGTGTCATGACCTGCAGAGCCTTCCAACGTGTCGCTGCCTTCACCGCCAAGCAGGAAGTCATCGTTTTCCGGCAAAAGGTTGCCAAATTGATCGTAACGCAGACCGTCGCTGTCGTAGTAAGACACAATCGTGCTGTTGCCATCCGGGCCTGCGCCGCCGTGCAAATAGTCATCGCCGTCACCGCCCAACAGCGTGTCGCCAAGACCACCACCAATCAGCTCATCTTCGCCAATACCACCGTCCAGCGTGTCATTGCCGCCGTTGCCTTCGAGCGAGTCGTCGTAGGTCAGCTCGCCCTCGGTCGTCGCAACGAGGCTCAGGTCCCGGATCAAAACGGAGGACGACAGATCGACCTCGACAAAGGGGCTTTCCGCGGTTGGATCCGCTGCGCCGTCGTTGGAGTAGGAACTGGGCGCTTCGGTCAGCAACACAAGGCTGGCTTCGCCGGTCGCCGGGTCGATCACCACCTGATAGATGCCACCGCTGTTGCCTGTGGCGTTGTTCATGTCATGGTCACCAGAGTTGCCGCCGACAAACAGGTTGCCGTCTGCATCCATGATTGCCGCACCAAAGGTCACGGCCGGCGCGCCGTCCAGAGTGACTCCGTCCACAACCGTCGAGGTTACAGGTACCATAGTGAATTCCGGTGCGCCGCTGGAGATATCGACAACCAACAGGATCGTGTCTGCACCTTCGGATGGCGGACGCGCCACGCCGTAGAAGCTTTGGGTGTTGGCATCAAAAGCCACGTCATAAACACGATGGCTAACAAGATCGCTGGGGATTTTGTGCACTGTCACCACTGGGCTTCCATTGGCGTCCAGCTGGTCGACGTCGATCACCGCAATCCGATCCATGCTGGATTGGAACGACCAAAGGTTGCCTTGGTCATCAAAGTCGCCGGTCCAGGACCGATACGGCGTTTCACCAATCCGGTAGCTGTTGCCTTCGGCATCCAGCATGATCAGGTCGGAGCGCTGCACCGCGTTGCCAAGGCTGTCAACACCGGTCCCAACAGCGATGGCATACAACAGATCGTCCTGCGCATTGTAGCCCATGGAGTTCACGTTCACGGTGCCCGCTGCACCAGCAACCTCATAGGTCTGTGTTTCCACATCAAACACATGCAGCGTACCGTTCAGGACTTGATAGAGGTTGGCCTGTCCGTCTGCAAAGGCGGCCACCTCCACCATTTGTCCGCCGATCTGCATCTCGCGCGCGTAGTGGAAGATTGGGCCGGATGTGTCTACCGGCGGACCTGTGTTAGGGCCGTCAATGGACCGCAATGTGATCTCGGTTTCCCCGCCAACCGCGGTGAAGCTTGTGTCAAAACCATTATAAGCGCCGCTTTCCGTGGAGTACGTCCCCACCACAGCTCCGTTAATGAACACTTCAACCGTGGCGCCGGGCTGTCCCGCGGCAAAGTTGGCCGCCAAGTCGAAGGACAGGCTGTAGACGCCGCCAGCTTCGGTGGTGATGGTTTGGCTCATCTGTTGATGGCCGCCCTCCAGAGCGGACACTGTCCAATTTCCGCTGTTGGCGTAGTCGGTGAACCCGGTCGCGTTGTCGGTGCCATCCAACAGGTTGGCCTGCTCATAGTCGCCATGAAGAGCATCGTTGCCCGCGCCGCCGGTGATGCTGTCATCGCCGGACAGTCCGGCAATGAGGTCACCTGTGCCAGTTCCGTCGAGCACATCGGAGAGGCCCGTTCCAGTGATGAGATTTAGGTTGCTTGGGGGCATGTTATGTCCTCACATATATCTGAAAAGGTTGAGACTTTGGCCGATCACCAGCCGATGCCGTTGATCGCGAGATCCTGCGGCGCGGCATCAAACAGACGCACCACATCCACCACGGACACGTTCTTGTGGCGCTGCACCGCGTCTCGGTAGGTGTCATTGGCGTGGCACACGATCACCACATCGGCCTCTGCCATGACGCTGTCGACATCGTCACGCAGCATGTCGGACAGGCCTTCCGCCAATTTGGCCAGACCTTGGCTGCCGTATTTGGTGTAGCTCGCCAGCCCGTCCAGAGGCGTGTCCTTGGTCACGGCCTCATCATGGGCCAGCAGCTCAACGCCTTGTTGTTGCAACGTCGCCATGGCCTCCAGAATTGGGCTCTCGCGCAGATCGTCGGTGCCGGGCTTAAACGCCAGCCCCAGAATGCCAACCCGCTTGGCGCCGGTTTTCTGCACCATCTCCACAGCCTGTTGGATTTGCTCCGCGTTGGACTGTTCCAGTGCACCGATCATCGGAAGATCAACACCAAGGGTGCTGGCCACATGCTGCACCGCGCGCACCTCCTTTGGCAGGCAAGAGCCGCCATAGGCAAAACCCGGCTTCAGGTAATAGGCGGACAGGTTGAGCTTCTGGTCCTGCGTGAAGATGTCCATCACCGCGTGGCTGTCCACCCCCAACGGCTTGCACAAACGCCCAACTTCATTGGCAAAACACACTTTGGTGGCGTGCCAAACATTGTCGACGTATTTGATGGTCTCAGCCACCTCGATGGTGGTCAGGATCGGCTTGTTATCCACCGGCGCATAAATGCGGCGCATGATCTCTGCCGTGGCAAAATCGGTGGTCCCGATCACGGTTTTGGGCGGGTTGTGGAAATCGTCAATCGCCACACCCTCGCGCAGGAATTCCGGATTGAAACAGATGCCAAAATCGCGGCCAACCACTTTGCCCGACACGGCCTCCAGAATGGGCGCCATGACCTTCATCGTTGTGCCCGGCGGGATGGAGCAGCGCATGGCGAAGACGTGAAAGCCATCTTTGTCGCGCAGACCCTGAGCCATCGCGTCAGACGCCAACTTGATGAAGTTGTAATCACAGCCGCCATCCGCAGCAGTGGGGGTGCCCACTGAGACAAAGGTCACGTCCGTATCGATGACCGCCTGGCGCAGATCATCCGTCGCGCTGATCAATCCGTCTGCAACACCCGCAGTCAGGGTTTCGGCGAGCTGATCTTCGTGAATGGGGCTTTGACCGCGGCCAATTTGATCCACTTTGGTCTGGTCCAAATCCACGCCGATCACCCGATGGCCCAAAGACGCCAGGCACGCGGTTGAAACCGCGCCAACATAGCCGAGACCCACAACACTGATGCTGGATTTTTGGCGTGGGGCTGGGACGACAATCTCTGCGTCCTGTGGTGAAAACTTACGGTATTCCATAATGTCGTCCTCCTGATTGAGTTCAATTTAGAGGATTGTTTTCATCAAATTTTCTGGAAATAGGTCAGCCTGAACGCCCCGAGGGTCAGCCCGCTATTCTTTCGAGAGTCCCTCCTTCTTGGAGCCTCAAAACAACAAAACCTGCATGGAGTTCCATGCAGGTTTGTCGCGTTCGCCAAGCGGGGCAGGCTATGATCTGGCGAACGATCCCGAGGGAAGGGATCAGGCAACTTCGGCGCGGTGATAGATGTCTTCGTAGCGAATGATGTCGTCTTCACCGAGGTAGCACCCTGATTGGACTTCAATCAGATGCAGCGGCAGCTTGCCTGGGTTCTCCAACCGGTGCACCGCGCCAAGCGGTATGTAGGTGCTCTCATTTTCCGTCAGTAGTTTGACGTCGTCGTTCACAGTGACTTTGGCGGAGCCGCTGACCACCACCCAATGTTCAGCGCGATGCACATGACTTTGCAGGGACAGCTTGGCACCGGGTTCCACCATGATGCGTTTCACTTGGAACCGCGGGCCGAGAGACAGCGTTTCGTAGTACCCCCATGGGCGGTAGCAGCGTTTGAACCCATCCGCTTGAGTGGCCCCTTCGGCCCGCAGCGTTTCCACCACTTGGCCGACATTTGCGCTTTCAGAGCGATCGGCGATCAGGATGCCATCATCCGTGGCAACGGCCATGATGTTTTTGAGGCCCAGCCCCACGAGCTTCACATCCGGGTTTTCGGACTTCAGCAAGCTGCCCTCACAGTCAATTGCGGTGGCATTGCCGGCAGTCACCGTGTCTTGGCTGTTTGGTTCGCCAATATCCTTGAGCGCTTGCCAGCTGCCCAGATCAGACCAGCCGCAGGTGAGCGGCAGCGCTGCGCATTGCTGAAGGTTTTCCATGACCGCATGATCAAAGGAGATATCCGAGCAGCGTTTGTAGGCCTCGGCGTTCAGACGGGTGAACCCGAGGTCTTCCCCACCCAGCGCCATCGCCGCCTCCGTAGGGCCAATCAAGTCCGGCGCGTGGGCTTCAAAGGCCCTCAGAGCCGTATCTACGCGGAACAGGAACATGCCTGAATTCCACAGCCAGTTGCCTTCCTCCAGCATCGCGGTGGCAGTGTCCTCATCAGGTTTTTCCGCAAACTGAGAAATCATCAAAGCGTCATCATTGCCGCCCTCGACACGCAGATATCCAAAGCCTGTCGCAGGGTGATCTGGCTTGATACCCAAAGTCACGATCAGACCTTTTTGTGCAACACGCGCTGCCTTTGCAATCACCTGACGAAAAGTGCGATCGTCAGTAATCTGGTGGTCGCTTGGCACCACAAGCAGCACTTTGTCAGGCGTGTCCTTGTGCACCAAAGCGGCGGTCAAAACTGCTGGCGCGGTGTTGCGGCCCTCAGGCTCCACAATCAAGGCACCACAGGTGGCCTGCATCTCCGTCATCTGCTTCTGCGCAATGAAGCGGTAGTCTTCGCCGGTGATCACCGTGGGCTCTGCAAAACCGGGGGCCATAACTCGATCAACCGTGCGCTGAAACAGGCTTGGACCATCAAGCAGATTGGCAAACTGCTTTGGAAAACTCTTGCGCGACACGGGCCACAGACGGGTGCCGGACCCTCCGGCGAGAATGATAGGCGTGATCATAAAAACATCCTTTCGTTGTGTGTTGAGATCAGCCTAGCTGCGCCTGTGACGGTGATTGGGCTGTCGGAGGGGTAAGGAGATGCGCAAAAGGATAGCCGCGCCTCAAAAGGGCAGCTCGATGAGCCCCACATACAGCATCAACAGAGTGAGAAAGGCCGACGTGGCTGTGACCAATTGGAACAACGCGAACCCATTGCGCAAACGATCCAGCACACTCGTGCCTTCACCGGCGCTTTGGTTGCCGCGATTGGACCACTTCTGTTTGGACAGGTGAAAGATCATGTAGATCTTCACAGACGCGTTAATCACCTGATTCAGATAAAGAATAAATGGCCAGGTCATATCCGCCCGGCGGCTGTAGCCGATCAAGAAGAGGCACAGCACCACGCGGGAGAACAACACCCAGATCAGGCAATTCCAGAAATATCCGGGCGCGATCATGCTGCCCAGCACGGCCATGATTGGGCTGACCATCATCGTCCACATGGCGAGGCGCTGATCCACCACACACCACCAAATGAAAAACGGCATCCGGCGCGGGCCCAGCGCGATGGCGCGGCTGCCATTGCGCAGCATGTTGCCAGACCAGCGGCGGAAGTTCTGGATCATCCGCATCAGCCCGTTCTCTTTGATCACCTCAATGGTGTAGACCGTGGCATCCGGCACATAGGTCATCTTCGCGCCCACACTCAGCAAGCGGTACCAGGTTGACTTGTCATCCCCAGACAAGAAGCGGAACCGGCCCCAAAGCCAGTGGTTCAAGTGATCAGCCTCAATGGTGCGGATGAACTTCGGGTCCACGATATGGCGTGCACGAAACACGCTCATGCGACCGGTCAATGTGAGAACACGATTGGACAAGGCGTGGCTCTGCATCGCCAGTCGACGTTGGGCAAACCGCATGTCGAGCCATTTTGCGATCCACTGCGGACCGTAACAGATCACCTCTTCATCGGTGGTGAGCGCCTGCAACTCTGGGTCATAGGCAAACATCGACAATGTTTTCTTGAGCACGTCGTCCCCAAACAAGGCATCCCCATCCATGAAGATCACCATGTCTTCGGGATCGGCTGCCGTGCGGCTGATTGCGCGCAGGATCAGGCCGATGGCCATGCGCTTGCCGGGCTGGTTTTGGCGGATGAACACCAGTTCGGCGAGATCATCGGGGATGTCCTGCGCGTACGTCTCCACAAACTCCCGGATGATCATTTCGTCATAGGCGCTGCCGGTGCCGATATAGAGCGTGGTGGGGATACGTTCACGCCGGATTTGGCCCAGAATGGAGCCGATCACCCGTTTGGTGATCGAAGGCTCTTCGTAATAGGTGGTCATCTGGATATGCAGCCGCTTGGGGCGCCAGCCCGCCTCCCAAAGCGCATCCGCCTGTTGGCGCATGCCGGGCCATTTGAAACGGGCATAGATCATCGCGCGGATGGAGTGGGTGAACCACCAGCCAAACCGCCACAAACCCAAAGTCCCAAGCACCACCGTGATATGGCCTGCATTTGGATCAAGGAACCGGTTGGGCACATTGGCGAGCAGCCAATAAAAGGCCGTGATCACTGCCAAAAGTGCCAGCACATGCGGGAGAGACCATCGTGCCCAATAAGGTTTTATTGGTGTCTGCAGGTCCCGCAACCGGTTTGTCAGATCTTTGTCAAAGGCATATTCGGACTCTGGTTCATACATCGGACGACCACAGTGTTTTGACGCGGTCAATCAGCCGCTGCGCCCAGGGGCGACGTACCTCGAGGTTGACCGGGGCATCGCGGCGCAGGGCCACTTTGGTGTCCGCCGCATTCAGGTCGCGCGGCGTAACGGTGACGATGATGCCAAACTCACCCGGTCGACGGGGATCCGCACCGGCCTGAACATCCGTCACCACGCCCGGCAAAGACTGCTTCTGCCCCATCGCGTTGATCCCAATGCTGGCGGGCATGCCAACAAAGATCGTTTCCGCAAAGCGCTCGCTGACCCAGCCCTGTGCCACGCGCGGCGTATCGCCTTCAAACACCACAGCCATGTCATCATGATCATAGGGCTGACCCTTGCGCACCAGAACCTCATGCACCACACCATCAGAGGGCGCGCGTACGTGACTGAGCGAGATCGCGGCTTTGTGCGCATCCCGCGTTGCCCGCAAACCGCGCACTTTGGCCAATTGCGCGGCCTCCACCTCTCTCAGGCGGGTCACGGCAAACTGAAACGGGTCCAGCGCAATGGCCGCCTGCGGGTTTTTCGCCAGCATCGCCTTCCAACGGTCCCATAGGGTGTCAAAGCCACGATCCCCAACAAACCGCGCATAAGCCTGCCCCACTGCCGCCGCCCGCACCTCCGCCGCAGCAACCGTGTGATAGGCCGTGAGCGCTTCGAGCGTTCCGGTGATCTGAAGCAGCTCGTTTTGCTCCTGTGCCAGCTTCGCTCGCGCCAGGTCCAACTTGCCCTCAGCCAGAGGGTCTTTCAGCCGCACCAGGACTTGCCCAGCGACCACGGCCTCGCCCGGTTCCACAGAGATCGACTTCACGTAACCTTCGCTGGCAGGCAGCTGTTCCGCGATTGGCGCCACCACCCGCCCATGTTGCACATTGATGCGGGTGACGCTGTTAAACACAGACGCGCCAAGAACGGTGGCCACCGTCAGGGCGATCACGCTGTAAATCAAAACATGCAGCGCCACGCGGATTGGCGTGGGCCAACGTCCTTTGATACTGGCCTCTTTCTCTTCTTCGGTCTCGCTCATCGGGACAAGGTCGACCGGCGTGTCCAAACTGGTAATCACATCCCCGCTGCTAGCCATTTGACCAGACAGCAACGCGCGATAGAACAACGCGAGAGTTTCCCTCTGGCGCCCACTCAAACCTTCAAATTCGGACAGATTGTCATCGCTTGATTGGGTCAACCGCACAGGGAAACGCACATCCACCCCCTGAAACGGCACGCTCAACACGCCAGTCTGGGGACACTCCCCAGCCTCTTCTGGCCAGTGCAACCCTGCCAGCGACCACGCCTCAATCCGCACAGCCTCTCCTGCTGGCGTTTCAAACGTCAGCGGGGCTTGCACGGTCCAGCTCATGTCAGAGCCAGCAGGTTGGTGTCGAATTTTCACAGCGACCTCGATTGATGTTCAAGATCAAACTAGCGCCAAGCGTGCAGCCCAGCGCCCGCGCGGCTGTATGGAACGTCGATCTAAAGAGAAATCAACTAACCCAAAGGATAGACCGCCGGTGTTTCGACCCCGCATGGGGCAGTCATTGGTATAGTTTGCGGGCACACAAGCGCGACCGCCCGTTTTCACATGTTCAGGTGCTCAAGCACCCAACGAAGCATTCACCCCAACTTTCAAACAGCCAGAAGAGTAAATCCCACGCAAACAGTCAGATTATTATTGATATGATATAACATATACTATAGGGCGAATTTCATCATAAACTTGGTTCAAGGGAACTCCATAATGTCGATTGTATCGCCGAAATTTGGCCGGTCTTTGTCTGTATCTCTTTTGGCAATTGCCACATCCATTGCCTCCCTTTCCGCCACCCAGCTTGCAGCAGAAGACACCATGGTTGTTGCTGCGCCATTTGGCCCGAAAAGCAGCATTCCTGATCCGCGCGCCCGTCAAAACGGCTGGCTGAGCAACCGCGCCGGTGTGTCTGAAACCCTGATTGGCCTGGGCTATGACATGTCGATGCAGCCGCGCCTCGCTGTGTCTTATGAAAACCTGTCTCCGACAGAATGGCAGCTCACACTGCGTGACGGCGTGACGTTCCACGATGGCACCCCCGTCACCGCACAATCCGTGAAAGACTCCTTTGCCAAACTGGACATTGAAGGCCATGCGGCTCACAATCCGCGCCTGTCCAAACTGCTGGGCATTGCCCACATTCAGACCCCTGACGACAAAACGCTGATCTTCCACACCAAAGAGCCGAACTCCGCATTCCTGTGGTCCCTGACCGAGCCATCTGCGGCTGTGATGAAAGAAGGCACCGACGCGTTGCCTTTGATCGGTACGGGTCCGTTTGTGTTTGTGAAGGCCGAGGCCGAGAAATCGTATGAGGTGAAAGGTTTTGCCGACTATTGGGGCGGCGCACCCAAATTGGACAAGCTAAAGATCGACGCGATTACTGATCCGTCTGTGGCAGCATTAGCACTTCAGGCCGGTGATGTGGATCTAGTCACCAACTACCCAGAGCCGGATTTCGCAAAACTGAAAGAAAGTGGCGAAGGACAGTTATTTGCGGGCGCCACAACCCGTCTATTCTTTTTCCAACCCAACATGACCGATGGCCCATTGGCAAACCCCGCGCTGCGCGAAGCCGTGTCGCTTGGGCTGGACCGTGAAACCATCGTCGCCGCTGCGCTTGTTGGTGTGGGCGGCTCCCCGGCAAACGCACTCTTCCCAGCCAAC
This sequence comes from Shimia sp., assembly GCF_049116215.1. Lineage (GTDB taxonomy): Bacteria > Pseudomonadota > Alphaproteobacteria > Rhodobacterales > Rhodobacteraceae > Shimia. Next base: position 32,619 of record NZ_JAGDZB010000007.1, read on the forward strand.
ATGGCGTCATGGGCCAACGCAGACCTGTCTCTGCCCTACGATCCCCCCAAGGCGGCTGACATCCTGGACGAGGCTGGCATCGTGGACACCGATGGCAACGGCATTCGCGAACTGCATGGCAAGGACGTGGTGCTGAAACTGCGCAGCTACGAAGGGCGCGCGGCCCTGCGTCCAACCTTGGAGATCTCTCAAGTGTTGTTGCAACAGATCGGCCTGGGTGCAGAGATCGCCATGGGGGAGTTTGGCGCAAACAATGATGCGCTGAAAGCCGGTGAGATCGATCTGCATTTGCAGGCCTGGGGCTCCGCACCACAAGGAGACCCGGACTATTTCCCAAGCACGCTGGTTGCGACCGGTGCAAGCTACAACGTGTCCGGCTACTCCAACCCGGAGCTGGACGCGCTCTTGGAAAAAGGCCGCAGCCTTTTCACCACTGAAGAACGGCAGCCGATCTACGCGGAGGTACAGGAGATCATCAACCGTGACTTGCCAGTGATCCCCGTGTTCCACAAAACGCAGGTGTCCGTGGGCAACGGTAAAGTGGAAGGCTACCAAATCCACCCGGCAGAGACTTATTTTGCCTCACCGGAGCTGGCGATTGCCAAGTGAGCCCATGGCGCTTTTGACAATTGATGCCCTGTCTGCCGCGATTGGCAGGCAGGGTGTCCTGCATGACATCAATCTCGCGCTTAACGAAGGTGATTGGCTGGCCGTTGTTGGCGGCTCCGGCGCGGGTAAATCGACTTTACTGCGGTTGATCATGGGCCTGCGCAAACCTGCGCGCCCCTCGGCGGGGCATATCACCTTTGATGGGCAACACTGGAATTGCACCGCGCACTTCGTGCCGGATCGCAAAGGGACCGCCCTGGTTCCGCAAAGCCCCGCACATGGGTTTGATCCCTTGCGGCGGCTCGGCTGGCAGTGGCGGCAGGTCGCCAAACGGAAATCGCCGTTAAGCGTCGCGGAGCAAGACACAGTGATCACATCCCTTGGCTTACCTCCGCTGGATGAAAGCTTCCCGCATCAATGGAGCCGTGGCATGCAGCAACGCCTGCTGCTGGCTATGGCATTAATTGAGCAGCCCAAGCTGTTGATTTTGGATGAGCCCACCTCCGCCTTGGATCCGCTGATCGCTGCGCAGGTTCTGGAAGAGGTGCGTCAAATTGCGAAGGTACAGGGGATCTCTGTTTTGATGGTGACCCATGATCTTGGCATGGCCGCCCAATTTGCCAGCCACATCGCAGTGATGGCAGAAGGGCGTCTTGTGGAAACCGGCGCAACTGAAGCCCTGCTGTCCCAGCCCCAAGCCACCTACACAAAAGACCTAGTAGCGCATCGCCATTGGCAAACCACCTCCGAGGACCTGTGCCGTGCAGCAGAATAAGCCGCTGATTTCCGTATCCAACTTGCAAGTGTCTGTGGGCGACAAACAGCTTCTTTCCGGTGTGTCCTTTGACCTGCGCGAAGGCGAGATGCTCTGCATCGTCGGGGAAAGCGGCGCGGGCAAATCCACGTTGGTCAAAGCCCTGCAAGGCATGATGCCCGCACACTGTGATCGCTTCACCTATGCTCCCTCCAGCACCGAGGTTTGTGGGGCAGTTCCTTCCGGGCTGGGATTGGCTCAAGCCCGGTGGGTAATGCAAGATCCACTCGCCGCGTTGAACCCGCGCCAAACCCTTGGACGGTCCATTGCAGAGAGTATTCACAGGGAAAAACTATCAAGGGACCACCTGAGCAAACGTGTGCTCTCGGCATTGGATGACGTCGAGCTGACATCAGATTTCTACGACCGTCTCCCGTCCCAAGTGTCTTTGGGACAGGCGCAACGGGCGTGTTTGGCCCGCGCGCTGATTGCGCGGCCGAAACTGATCTTCTTTGACGAGCCGCTCAGCGCGCTGGATGCCTTAGTACAGAAAAAGATTGCCCAAAGAATGGAAAGCCTGCGCCGGGCCACAAACACCACCTACATCGCCGTCACACACGATCTTGGATTTGCCGCTGCCTATGCCGAAAAAGTGCTGCTGCTGCGCGAAGGCACCGTCTCGGCGTATCAAGCGCGCACGGCATTTTTTGCGAACCCGCAAAGTGACTATGCCAAAGACTTGGTCGCTGCTGCGCAAAGCCTCGGCGCACTACCGGAGGCCGCCGCATGAAAACGCTACTTATTCGATTTGGCGGCCTGTTGGCGGTTCTGTTCGGGATCACCCTGATCACGTTCACCCTCAGTTACTTCGCCCCCGGCGACAAAGCGGAGGCGATTGCCCATGCCCGCTACCCGGGTGATTTTGGCATCGCGCCCGAGGTGCTTCAGGGCATCCGCGAGGAGTTCAACCTCGATGCGCCGTTCTTTTCCCAATACACCCATTGGCTGGCAGACGTGTTGCGCGGAGATTTTGGCATCTCTTACTCATCACGCACCTCGGTTTGGGTGATCTTTGTCGACAACCTTGGTGAGACGGTCACGCTCACGCTGACCTCTTTGGCCATTGGGCTCGCTGCGGCCTTCTTGTTGTCCGCTGTTGCGGTTCGCTATCCAAACACCATTTGGGATCGCGGCGCGGTGATCATCTCTTCCATTGGCGCCGCGATGCCCAGCTACTGGCTTGCTTTGCTGCTTATTCTGGGCGTGTCCGTGCACCTCGGCTGGCTGCCCGCCTATGGCACGGGCACTCTTGCGCATCTGATCCTGCCCGCTGCGACGCTGGCCTTTTGGGTCATGGCCTCGCAAACCCGCCTTCTGCGCACATTCATGCTGGAAGCTTACGACCAACCTTTCATCGAAACCCTGCGCTTGCGTGGCATTCCGGAGCGGGAGATTTTTTCCCGCCATGTCCTGCGACACTCCTTTGTTCCCGCGCTCACGATGATTGGTCTGGATATGGCCAGCCTGCTCGAAGGCGCCATCATCGTGGAACTGACGTTTTCCCGCTCTGGTCTTGGTTCTGTCCTGGCAGGCGCGGTGCTGTCGCGCGATCTGCCTGTTGTGATGTTCCTCGTGATGTTTTTTGCCACCGCTTATGTGGTCATCAACTCCATGATTGATGGGGTTCAACACCTCTGTGACCCACGGAATTTGAAGAAGGTGAAAGCATCATGAGCATGAGCCGAACTTTTGCCATCTCCAGCAGAGAAACCCTGGACCCATTGCGTCGCTTCAAAAGGCGCGTTGCCTTTGCAGCTTTCATCCTTCTTGGCCTGTGGAGTCTCTCCCTTTGGTTGACACCCTATGAACCTGCCGCAGCCGACTTCTTAGACCGCCTGGCCCCGCCAAGCGCAGCACATTGGGCAGGCACAGACCACCTCGGACGCGACATCGCAACGCGATTGCTCTACGGTGCTGGCTGGTCTTTGGGGCTGTCACTTGCCATCTCACTGACAGGATTTGTGGTCGGCACGCTGGTTGGCATCTTTGCCGCCCGCTCTGGCCCGGCGGGCGACTTTGCCGTGATGCGCGTGACCGACAGCTTCTTTGCGTTTCCCGAGTTGATCGCGGCGGTGACCTTCGCGGGCTTGTTTGGTCCCAGCACCACCAACCTTGTGATCGCGCTGATGATGGTCAGCTGGATGAAGTTTGCCCGCCTCGCCCGCGCGCTGACACTCAGCCTTGGCGACAGCGATTTCATCACTCAGGCGCGTTTGAATGGGCTGAGCAGCCCGCTGATCCTGTGGCGGCACCTATTGCCCAATATCCTGCCATCCCTATTGGTGCTTTGGACAAACAGTTGGTCGCGCACCATTTTGTCCGTCTCCGGCTTGAGCTTCCTTGGATTTGGCGTACAACCGCCCTCAGCCGAGTGGGGCGCCATGCTTTTGGATGGCAAAGCCTACATGCAAACCGCACCGCACATCATGATTTTCCCGGGCCTCGCCGTTTTGTTAGCGGTGATGGCGATCAACCTCACCGGAGACCGTTTGCGCGATCTCATGGCAGGCAAAACCTAACCTAAAAAGAGCTCGCTATGGATACGACAGGCATTGCGCTGCGCATTGGCGCCACGTTGTTTTTCACGTTGATGGTTGTCTGCGTGAAGTTTTTGTCAGGCACAGTCCCGCTAGGGCAAATTGTCTTTTTCCGCAGCGCGGTGGCCTTGGTGCCATTGGTGCTGTTCCTCATGTGGACAGGCGACTTCCCCGGCGGGCTGCGCACCAAACGCCCGCTTGGGCATATCCTACGCTGCTTATTGGGCTGCGCTGCGCTATTCGCCTCCTTTGCCTCGTTGGAATACCTTCCCCTCGCGCACGCCTCAATCATCGGATACCTCGCGCCGATCTTGGCGGTGATCCTGGCACAAATGTTCCTTGGCGAACAAATGACACCTGCCCGTTGGGGCGCCGTAGCGCTCGGATTCTTGGGCATGTTGGTATTGGTTGTCCCACAAGCCTCCGCGACCACTGTGGATACGTCTTATCTCATCGGTGCTGGACTGGCCTTAACAATGGCCATCTTCACCGCTGGCGCCAAAGTGCAAATCCGCAGCCTGGCCCAAACCGAAAACGCGGGTGCCATCGCCTTCTATTTTGCCGCGACCTGCTCGGTTGCCGGGCTGGCAACGGTGTTCTGGGGCTGGTCTGCTCCAACACCAATGGCCTGGGTCTGGCTCTGCGGTGCGGGTCTGTCTGGCGGCGTGGCGCACATCATGATGACATTAGCCTTACAGCACAGCGAAGTCTCCAAACTGGCCCCGTTTGAATATTTGTCGCTGGTGTTTGCCGTGTTGGCAGACCTCACGCTGTTTCAGATCGTCCCCGAAGCCGCATTTTACTTGTCTACGGCCCTCATTATTGCGGCACTTTGGCTGAATGTCACAGAAGGAAAGCTCATTTTTAGAAGGCAAACCAACAGAGCTGGCTGAGCAGCATGGTCAAACTAACCTGACTGTAAGTAATCCCAGCACCAAGGCGCGCTTTACTCACTATCAAATCAAAGCCCCTTCCAACACTGTTGGAAGGGGCTGTCTTTTTTAGGATGTTGAGCCGCGGCAAACCAAACGAGCCTATTAAACGGTACCGCCCAGACTGCCTTCCAGCGCCACCAATTCTTGTCCGCCAGCCATCATGTCTTGCAGCTCATCAGGAGTGATTTGACCGCGTTGAGACGTACCCAGCGTTTGGCCTCGGTTCAAAACTGTGAACCGGTCCCCCACGGCCATGGCGTGACGCACATTGTGAGTGATAAATACCACAGCCACACCCTGTTTGCGCACCTTGTCGATGGTCGCCAAAACATTTGCGGTCTGACGCACACCAAGAGCGGATGTTGGTTCGTCCAGAATGAGCACTTTGGCCCCAAAGTGGACCGCACGTGCGATGGCCACAGTTTGCCGCTCACCGCCTGACAAAGTACCAACCGCCTGATCCGGGCCGCGAAGGTTGATGCCCATTTTGCGCATTTCATCCATCGTGACATTATTGGCGTAGTCGTGATCGAAGAAGTTCATCGGACCAATCTTCTTCACCGGCTCGTTGCCCATGAAGAAGTTTCGGCTCACCGACATCAATGGGATCATGGCCAGGTGTTGGTGCACCGTCGCGATCCCGGCAGAAATCGCATCACGCGGATCGGCAAAATGCATCTGCTGACCTTCAAACAGGATTTCACCTTTGGTCGGCTTATGCACACCGGACATGGTTTTGATGAAGGTCGACTTGCCCGCGCCGTTATCACCAAGCAGACAGTGACATTCACCGGGGAAGATATCGACCGAAACACCAGCCAATGCGATCACGCGGCCAAAGTGTTTCTCGATGTTTTTCATCTGGATGATGGGAGCATGTTCAGGGTTCATATCAACGCTCCCCTGTGATGATGCGACGGATGTAGGTGTTCAGGATCACCGCTCCAAGCAGGATCACCCCCAGGAACACGCGGAACAGAGAGCTTTCGACACCGGCGAAGAACAATCCCTGTTGCACCACGCCGAAGATCAAAGCCCCTAGCGCGGCCCCGATGACAGATCCGTATCCACCGGTCAGCAGCGCGCCACCGATGACCACTGCAATGATCGCTTCAAATTCCTTGAGCAAGCCGCGGTCTGCACCGGCAGAGCCAAACTCCATGACCTGACACACCGCAAAAACCGTGGCGCAGAAGGCGGTACACATGAACATCAGGATTTTGACCTTGTTCACCGGCACGCCGGAGTTCCGAGCGGCTTCTGCATCGCCACCAGACGCATAGATCCAGTTGCCAAATTTGGTCTTGGTCAGAATGATATGCCCGACAATCACCAATACGATCGCCCAGACGATCAGCATCGGCAAACCCTCGACCACTGGCTGACCTTTACGGGTGCCGCGCTCGAACACCGCGATGATGCCGTTGTCGCCCATCCACTGGAAAAATCCTGTGAAAATTTTGCCACCAAAGACCGGAGCCAACCAGTCTCCCTCGGCAACATCGCTCACGCCGCCAATGATGGTTTTGCGCTCGATGGTCTGCGGCAGGTAGATCGCAAAGCCGCGTAGGATAAACAGGAAGGCCAAGGTCACAATAAAGCTCGGCAGCCCCGTGCGCACCACAATGAACCCGTTCAACGCGCCAATCGACACTGCAATCACAAAGGTGACAATGATCGCGAGCCAGACCGGCCAGCCAAGCGTAACGCTGAAAATCGCAATCAACATGCCCGCGAAACCGATCATCGAGCCAACCGAGAGATCAAACTCCCCTGCGATCATCAGCAGACAGGCCCCGACAGCAATAATCATGAATTGCGCCGAGATCTGGCTCCAGTTCATGATGCCCTGGCTGTTGAACATGCCACTGTCAAAAGCGAACAGTAGGAAAAAAGTGAACACGGCGATGGTGCCGACAATCCCGCCCAGCTCTGGGCGGATCAGTGCATTGCGGAAACTGGAGATTTCCTTAACGCGTTCGTCGGAATTGGCCGTGGGTTGCGTCGCGCTTGTCATGCGACATCTCCCATTTGATCTGAATTGTAGGATTTGCAGTACAGAGTGCGCGGGGCGCTATTGCAAGCGCCCCGCGCGAAGTGAGTGACGCTTAGCGGTATTCGCCTGCGAACTCTTCAACTTTCTCCAGGCCGTCTGCGGTTACAAAACCAGGACCGGAGTTGATGTTGTTGCCCGGCAGAACGCCATAGCGGTGGTAGTTGGTGAGCACCACAACCGGCAGATAGGCCTGCAGGAACGGCTGCTGGTCGATGCCCCAGTTGATCACGCCGGCCTTAATGCCCTTCACGATCTCTTCGCCGAGGTCAAAAGTACCAAAGTAGATGTCACCCGCCATACCGTTTTCATCCAGCGCCAACAGAGTTGGGTCGGCAGATGTTGGGCCAAGCGTCAGGATTGCGTCGGTTTCCGGGTTGGAATTCAGATACGCCAGAACGCGGTTCTTAATCTCTGCAGGGTCTTGGCCACTGTCGATCATCTGGTTGCCCAGATCCACGCCCAGACCATCTGCAAAGCCCTGGCAGCGCTCGGTAGAAGACGGGGAAGAGATGTAGTGGTTCACGCAGAGGAAGCTGCCCACACCGTCACCTTTGGCCCGTACACCCGCCGCATAACCCGCGTCATACTCAGGCTGGCCCACATACATCAGCGCGCCAACTTCGCGTGCCTGATCTGGTGTGCCAGAGTTCATGATAATCACGTCGACACCGCTGTCCACGGCCGCTCTGATCGGGCCGGACAGAACATCATAATCAGACAGGGTGGTGATGATGCCGTTTGGACCGGAGGCCGCCGCCTGCTCGATGATGCGCGCCATGTCGGCGAGATCACCGGTTGGCGGGTTGCGGTATTCAACCTCAACACCCATCTGATCGCCCGCAAGCGCGATGCCGTTTTTGATTGTGTTCCACCAGCTGTCGCTGTCCGGTGCATGGCTGACGAGAACATATTTCTCACCTTCGGCCACTGCCGAAGTTGCCACGGCAAATGGTGCTGCCACCACGGCAGCGGCCAGAGCCAGCTTCTTTGTAATTGACGTCATGTTTTCCTCCCAAAATCACGTCTTCATGGCACGTGGGCGGCTGATCCCGCCTCTCCGACTCAATTTAAAACACACTCCAACACATTTTGCAACCGGTTGCAAAAATGCCGACACCGTTTCATGCTGCACTTATTGAAAAAACCTTGTAAACAAGCAGTAATAAAGAGCTAAGGACCGACAAAAAATGGCCGTCACTTTGAAAGAGGTTGCAGAACGCGCAGGCGTTTCACGATCAGCCGTATCGCGCACCTTCACTGACGGCGCCTCTGTTTCCGACAAGATGCGGCGTAAAGTCGAAAAGGCTGCCAAGGAGCTGGGTTACAGTCCAAACGCCCTAGCCTCTTCTCTCACCACCGGACGCACCAAACTGATCGGCCTTGTGTCCAACAACTTTCACAACCCAATTTTTCTGGAAGTCTTTGACCTGTTCACCCGCGGATTACAGGACCGGGGACTGCGCCCCTTGCTGGTGAACCTCACCGACGAGACCGATCCGGAAAACTCGGTCCGCATGTTGCGCCAATATTCCGTGGACGGCGTTGTGGTCGCGTCCTCCACGCTTCCCCCAGGATTTGCCAAGGCCTTTCGTGATGCGGGTGTTCCTGTGGTGCACTCTTTTGGACGGGCCTCATCGGCGCCGCAGGTCCACGTCGTTGGGATCGACAACGTCGAATGTGGCCGCATGGCCACCCGCGAACTTATTGGACGCGGGTACTCACATGTTGGTTTCATGGGGGGGCCGGAAGGCGCCACCTCGACCCAAGACCGCTACACAGGCTTTATGTCAGAGATGTCAGCCCACCCGGGCATCAAGGCCAGCTATTCCTTTGCTGACGCCTATTCTTTTGATGCCGGGCGTCGTGAAATGCTCAGATTACTCAAAAACAGCCCTGCACAGGCTTACTTCTGCGGCGATGATGTTCTTTCCATTGGCGCGCTGTCCGCCATTCACGACAGCGGTCTCTCCTGCCCCGACGACATTGGCCTCATTGGCCTTAACGACATGGAAATGGCGCAGTGGGAAAACATCAACCTGACCACGATCCACCAACCAATCCGTCAGATCGTGACCAGTTCGATTGAACTGATGGTGGCGATGCTGGACGACCCGGGGCGCTATCCTGAAACGCGGATTTTCCCGTGCTCCATAGTGGAGCGCGGCACCTTAAAGGCAGAGGCGTGAGGCCACACCAATCGGTGCGGCCTCAGCGTTCCGTCAGCGGAACATAGGTGGCCGCGCGTCCATCCACGCACCACCATCTTTCGCGGAAACCACCGCCGTGTAGACCGCCGCCATCGACCGCACGCCATCCGCGGCATTTGGCAACCCATCACGCACTTCGCCGGAAATGGCATCCGCCAAATCGCAGTAGATATTGGCCACCGCCAGCGGGAAACCCTCGGGGTGCGCAATCGCCACGCGGCTCAATCGCTGCGCATCTTCATGCAGACCACCCTCACCTTTTTCGATGATCTGCGTGCGTCCACCTACGGGCGTGTAGATCAACTGGTTTGGCTGCTCGGAGGCCCAGCGCAGACCGCCGGTCTCACCAAACACCTGAATATCAAACCCGTGCTGCCGCCCGATAGCCACAGAGGACGTCCAGAGCCTGCCTACCGTGCCGCCACTCATGCGGAAATTGACCATGGCGTCATCTTCCAACTCACGGCTGGCGATTGTGGAGGCAAAATCGGCGGACAGGCTTTCAACCTCATCATCAGCAATGAAACCGGCCATGTGCATCGCATGGATGCCACAGTCCGCAAACTGCCCAGACACACCGGCCATCGCCGGATCATAGCGCCAACGCACACGCGGATTATCCGCGTCGGTTGCATCGCCGTGGTGGCCATGGCTGAAGTTTGTGACCACCAAACGGACCTTGCCAATTTCACCCGCCCGTACCATCGCACGCGCCTGACGCACCATTGGGTAAGCCGAATAACAGTAATTTACCGCGCAGATCTTGCCGCTTTTCTCCGCGACCTTGACGATCTCTTCGCCTTCCTCAACGGTCATGGTCATCGGCTTTTCACAAAGCACGTTGAAACCGTTCTCAAGAAACGCTTTGGTGATCTCAAAGTGGGTCGAGTTTGGAGTGGCAACCGTGACCAGATCGATGCGATCGCTGCGGTCTTTCTCTCCGGCCAGCATCTCCTGCCAATCGCCATAGGCGCGATCCGCGGCAACACCCAGTCGCTGTGCATATTCTTTACCCACGTCCGGGCGATGATCCAACGCCCCGGCAGCAAATTCAAATCGCCCATCAGCGAGCGCACCCAGCCTGTGAGCTGGCCCAATCTGGCTGCCTTCGCCGCCGCCAATCATGCCCCATTTCAACTTGGTCATGGCTCTCATTCCTCCTTAGGCACCCGCAATTCGGCACCTCCGCAATACAGTCGTGATACAGACGCAATACCGACGTCCAGATTTAGCTGAATCCGATGGCTTCCAAGTACTCGCGGTTCTTGCGCGCATCGCCCACAGGATCCGGGTCCAGAAGTGGATCGCAGTCTTGCTCAACCGTGCACCAGCCTTCAAAACCGGCATCCAAAAGCACCTGTCGCACCGTTGAGAAATCAACATCCCCGTCGCCGAGATTGCAGAAAATTCCTTGCCCGCAGGCATCATAGAACCCCGTGCGATTGGTGATCACTTCGGCCTTCACCTTTGGGTCGATGTCCTTGAAATGCATATAGGAAATGCGGCCAACGTGCTTCTTCATAAAGGCCACAGGGTCAAAGCCCGCATAGCTGTGGTGCCCGGTGTCAAAGCAGATCTTCAGAATGCTGTCATCAACCTCATTGAGCAGCCGCTCCAACTCTGGCTCAAAGTCCATAAACCCGGCCGCATGCGCATGGATGCCAACGGTCAGGCCATACTCTTCACTCCCGATCCGCGCGGTCTCCGCAATTCGATCCCGATAGGCGGCCCATTCCGCCTTATCCATCTGCTCAGCTTCCCCAGAACGCCCAGCCGTAGGCGCCCGGCGCGGAGAGATTGAATCAATCAAAACAAGATGTTGCGCCCCATGCGCCTTAAGCGCTTTTGCGGTACGGTGGGTGGCATCCAGCACATCGTCCCACGCGTCCGGATCGTGATATGCGCGAAACACCACCCCGCCGATCAGCTCCAGATCATGCTCGGCCAAAGCCTCGCCCAGCACCGCGGGGTCCTCCGGCATGAAACCTACCGGCCCGAGTTCAATGCCCTTATAGCCAGCCTCGGCACATTGTTTTAAAACGGTTTGCCAGGTTGGATTGCGGTCATCCTCCGCAAACTCCACACCCCAAGAACAAGGCGCATTGCCAATCCGAATGCTCATTTCGCTCACTCCAAAGTCAGAAGCTGTTGATATTTGTCCAAGTTTTCGTGCCATTGCTGGCCAGAGCCGCTGCAATCACACGATTCACCTCATGTCCGTCACGGAAGGTCGGGAACACCGCCTCTCCCGTTTCAATCGCCCGCAGGAAATCCCGCGCTTCGATGATGATCTGATCTTGATAGCCCGTTCCGTGCCCTGGTCCCTGGCAGAATGGCTCATAATCAGGATGCGCGGGACCGGTCAGGATTTTCACAAACCCCCGTGTCGCTTCCGGCCCCTCCATGCGATAGAGCCAAAGCGCGTTCTGATCTTCCTGGTCAAAGCGAATTGCTCCCTTTGTACCAGAAATTTCATAGGCATAGCCCATCTTGCGCCCAGTCGCGACGCGAGAAAAATACATATGGCCCATGGCGCCACGCTCAAACCGGCACATCATCTGCGCATGGTCATCGTTGGTCACCCGGCCTCCCGGCCGCTCCGTATGAACGGTCTCAACTTCACCCAGAACCTGAGAAATCGGCCCCATCAACGCCAACGCGCAATTGACCATATGCGGCGCCAAGTCACCCATGGTGCCATTCGCCATACCCTGCGTCCGCCAACTGGCCGGTGTGTCCGGGTCTGCATAGAAGTCTTCAGTGTGTTCGCCGCGAAACCAGGTCACATCCCCGATCTCACCATTGGCGATCAAATCGCGCGCAAACTGCGTTGCAGGCGTCCGCACGTAGTTGAAGCCCACCATATTGGCGACACTTGCAGCCTCTGCAGCAGCCACCATAGCCGCGCCATCTTCCATCGACGCGCCCAATGGTTTCTCGCAAAGCACAGGCTTACCCAATGCAAAAGCAGCCTCAGCAATCTCGCGATGGGTCTCCTGTGGCGAGGCAATGACCACCGCCTCGACCTTCGGATCAGCCACCAATGCGCGCCAGTCACCTGTCGATCGCAAAAACCCGTAGGCCTTTTGATACCGCTGCGCACTCTCGTGAGACGACGCGCAGACCATTTCCAGACGCGGGCGCAGCCCGGTGTTGAACACCGCCCCCACAGAGGCCATCGCAACCGCATGGGCCTTGCCCATATATCCGCCGCCACAAATGCCGATACCAATCTCAGTCACCGCGCAGCCTCCTTTTTGAAATTCAATTTGCAACCGGTTGCAAAACTTGTATCTTGAGATTCGAAAACTCGCAAGCCGCATTCGTTCGGAACCCTCAGTTTCCGCCAAATGCTCCAGAAGGGTCGCGCAAAGATGACGACAGAAAACACCACCATCCGCCTCACCACGGCGCAGGCAATTATTCGCTGGCTTTCCAATCAGTTCATAGAAATTGACGGGCAGGAAATGCGCGTCTGCGGCGGCGGCTTCGGCATCTTTGGCCATGGCAATGTGACCTGCTTGGGCGAAGCCCTGAACGGCGTGCACGAAGAGCTACCTCTGTACCGCGGACAGAACGAGCAAAGCATGGGATTCGCGGCCGCGGGATACACCAAGCAATGGTTGCGCCAACGCTTCATGTTCTGCACGGCCTCGGCGGGTCCTGGCACTGCAAATCTCTTGACGGCAGCCGGATTGGCACACGCAAATCGCCTGCCGATGTTGCTGCTCTGCGGGGATACCTTCCTAACACGTCTGCCGGACCCGGTACTGCAGCAGATGGAGAACTACAACGATCCAACTTTTGGCGTGAACGACGCGTTCAAACCCGTCGTGCGCTACTGGGATCGCATCTCGCACCCAGCACAGGTGATCCAATCACTGCCAAACGCACTCGCAACCATGTTGGACCCCGCCGATTGCGGTCCAGCCTTCCTGGGATTACCGCAGGATGTGCAGGGATGGACCTACGACTACCCGGAAAAGTTCTTCGCCAAGAAGGTCCACCGCATCCGCCGTCAATCTCCAGATGCGGCGGAAATTGCCGATGCAGCGGCAATGCTTGCAACAGCAAAGCGCCCAATGATCATTGCAGGCGGCGGTGTTCAATACTCACAGGCAGCCACTGAACTCACCGTTTTTGCAGAAAAACACAGCATTCCGGTTGTTGAAACCATCGCCGGTCGCGCCAACATGCTTGCAACCCACCCGCTGAACATCGGCCCTATCGGCGTTACCGGATCAGACAGCGCAAATGCGATTGCTGAAAAAGCAGACGTGATCCTTGCGGTTGGCACCCGGTTGCAAGACTTCACCACCGGCAGCTGGACTGCCTTTGATCAAGACGCACAGTTCATTTCGATCAACGCCGCCCGCCATGATGCGTGCAAGCACATGTCCCTGCCGATTGTAGGGGACGCCAAACTGTCAGTGGCCGCACTGGACAGCGAACTCGAGATGAAGACGCCCGCACAATGGATCACTCTCGCTCAAGAAGAGCGCAAAAAGTGGGACGCCTACGTGACTGACAACGTCTCCCACGGCAACCGCCCCAATTCCTATGCACAAGCGATTGGCGTGGTGAACGAGCTGTGTGATGCACGAGATCGAGTTGTGGCGGCCGCGGGTGGCTTGCCAGCCGAAGTCACAGCCAACTGGCGCACGTTGGATGTTGGCACGGTGGACGTGGAGTTTGGATTTTCCTGCATGGGCTATGAAATTGCAGGCGCCTGGGGCGCGCGCATCGCGCAAGCCGAGCGGGAACCGGATCAAGACACCATCACCTTCTGTGGTGACGGCTCCTACATGATGCTCAACTCAGACATCTACTCTTCTGTGCTGAGCCAGAAAAAGATGATTGTGCTTGTATTGGATAACGGTGGTTTTGCCGTAATCAACAAGCTGCAAAACAACACCGGAAACGAGAGCTTCAACAATCTGCTGGAGGACTGCCCGACAATTCCAGAGGCCTTTGGCGTCGACTTCACCGCGCACGCGGCCTCGATGGGGGCAACAGCTGAGAAAGTGGCGAACCCAGCGGAGTTGGCCGAAGCCTTCAAACGAGCCAAGGCCAGCGACAAGACCTATGTCATTGTCATGGACGTAGACCCCTACGAAGGCTGGACCACAGAAGGTCATGCTTGGTGGGAGGTAGGCACCCCTCACATCACCGAAGATGACTCCGTACGCGAAGCGCATATTGAGTGGGAAGCCAGCCGCGTCAAACAGCGTCGGGGTGTGTGATGACCTTGATTGACGCCATCAAAGGCAATCGCTTTGCGGTCTTTGGGCGCGCAGGCATGGACATGTTTGCCGACCCCATTGGAGTAAAAAGCGAGGATGCCACCACCTTCCGTGCGGACCTGGGCGGATCCTCTGCAAACATCTGCGCCGGTCTGGTGAAGCTTAGCTCGGAGGCATCCCTCGTGACATCCGTTTCGGACGACGCAGTAGGGCGGTTTTGTATCAACCGCCTCCACGACTACGGCGTTGGCACGCGCTACGTCCGCTCTGTCGGCGGTGAGGCCCGCACCTCTTTGGCGGTCTATGAAAGCTGTATCGACGACTTCCAGAACGTGATCTACCGCAACGGTGCGGCGGATTTTCAAGTCACAGACGCGGATATGGACGCGGTTGACTACAGCGCTTTCACGGCGCTCATAACCGCGGGAACGGTCTTTGCTGCTGAACCATCGCGGTCCGCAACCTTTCGCGCTTTTGACAATGCAAAGGCCGCCGGCCTACCGGTGATATTTGACATCGACTACCGTCCCTACAGCTGGCCATCTGCAGAAGTGGCCGCTGACGTGCTTTCGCGTGCGGGCGACGCCAGCGATCTGATTGTTGGCAACGATGAAGAATTCGGCTTTATGGCGGGCGGCATTGAAAAAGGCCTCGATAAGGCGCGGGAATTGGCCGCCAGCGGCAAGCTGGTGATCTACAAAATGGGCCATGAAGGCGCCATCACGCTGAGTGCTGGCGAAGAAATCCGCACCGGCATCTACCCCGTCACCGCCGTCAAACCCAACGGTGCAGGAGACAGCTTTATGGCTGGCCTCCTTGCCTCAATCGCCACAGGCCACAGCCTCCGCGACGCCGTGCTGCGCGGCTCCGCCTGCGCCTCAATTGTGGTGTCCCAGCCCGGCTGCGCCAACGCCATGCCCACAACCACCGAGCTTGAGGCCTTTTTGTCCTCGCACTCCGGACCAACTCTTTGAAAGGAGAGGCCAATGCACATTGCGCCCCATGACAACAAAAACAAACCCATCGTTGATGCGAACCATGACCTGGTACCGCTGAACTACTTCAACATCGTGAAACTCAAGCGTGGTGAAGTGTTTGAATACGCTGTGCCAGGCTACGAAACCTGCGTTGTACCGGCCACCGGCACCGTAGATGTCGACGTGGAGGGTGCGGTCTATCCTGACCTAGGAAACCGGACAGAAGATGTCTGGGACGGTGACCCTGAAGGGGTCTATGTGCCGGTTGGGGCGACGGTGCGCATCACATGCAAAACCGATGCAACCGAGACCTTCATTGCAGGCGCCAAATACGATAAGGTTTTGGAGCCCTTTGACGTGCGTGTCCCACATCTTGACCTAGTGCAATACGGCTCTGACGACACCAAAACCCACCGCAAAATCAAGCACATCCTCGGCGCTCACCACCATGACAAGGTCGGTCGTTTGCTGGTCAGTGAACTCTTCACGGTTGGTGAAGGCGGATGGTCCGGATTCCCGTCTCACAAACATGACACCGACCGTCAGGGCGCAGATGGCGAGATGATCGAAACCCGCCACGACGAAACCTACAACTTCCGCTTCAAGCCAAACTACGGCTCCGGCGTTCAAATGCTGCAACGCGAAGACAACAAGCCCGGCGATGCCTATCACATCATGGATGGCTCCACGATCATGCTCGACAAAGGCTATCATCCCTGCGCCGCGCTGCCCGGTTATCAGATGTATTACTTCACCATCCTCGGTGGTCTAAGCCAACGCAGCCTAAAGCAGTATTTCCAGCCAACCCATGAGGAACAGCTGCATACGATACCTGGCATTATGGATATGGTTGCGAAATTCAAATGACCCTGGTGACCTTGAAAGAAGTCCTTCAGCCCGCGCTGAAGGACGGATACGCCGTGGCCGGATTGGTCACTCTGGGATGGGAAGACATGCGCGCTTACGTGGCCGCAGCAGAGGCGGAAAACGTGCCTGTGATCTTGCAAGCAGGACCCTCCTGCCGAGAGCACACACCCTTGCCTGTGCTGGGAAAGATGTTCACGCATCTCGCGGAAAGCGCCTCCGTGCCCGTCGTCGCGCATCTCGACCATGGTTACACAGCAGAGGAATGCCGTGTTGCGATCGACAGCGGCTTCACCTCGGTGATGTTTGACGGGTCGCGCACGCCACTGGCGCAAAATATCGACGACACCGCTGCGATTGCCGACATGGCCCATGCGGCGGGTGTCTCCTGTGAAGGGGAAATCGGCTTTGTCGGCTACTCTGGCGGCGAAGGCTCAGCGGGAACCGATCCAGAGGAAGCCGCACAATTTGCCCGGGACACTGGCGTTGAGGCCATGGCGATTTCCGTCGGGAATGTGCACCTGCAACAAGACAAAGAAGGCGGTTTGGATGTTGAGCGCATCAACGCCATTCAAGCGTTGACCGACGTGCCTTTGGTGATCCATGGCGGCTCCGGTGTACCGGTCACGCAACGGCAAGCCTTGGCGCGCGGCTCCAAGATTTGCAAATTCAACATTGGAACAGAATTGCGTATGGCGTTTGGCGACGCGATGCGCGCGGCGGTGAACGCCGATCGAACGCGCTTTGATCGCGTGCAGATCCTGAAAGAGACCCACGATCCATTGGTGGCCAAAACCCGCCAAGTCTTGCGCAGCTTCAAGGGGGCATAGATGACACGTATCGGACTATTGGGATGCGGCCGGATCGGCCAGGTGCATGCCCGCTCCATTGCACAGATTGACGGCGCCAGTGTAACAGCCGTGGCCGACGCCTTCCCGGCGCCTGCTCAGGACTTGGCCAACCGTGCAAACGCCACGGTCATGGATACAATGGAGCTTATCAACAGCTCAGATGTCGACGCAGTTGTCATTGGCACGCCCACCGACACCCACTACGACCTCATTCACGCCGCAGCCAAAGCGGGCAAGGCGATCTTCTGTGAAAAACCTGTCGACTTGTCCTCCAACAGAATTCGCGACTGCAAAGCCGTCGTCGAAACCGCTGGTGCGCCCTTCATGACGGCGTTCAACAGGCGGTTTGACCCAAGCTTTGCCGACTTGCAGGCCCGCCTGCAGCAAGGCCAGATTGGCGACACAGAAA
Source organism: Shimia sp. (assembly GCF_049116215.1). Classification (GTDB taxonomy): domain Bacteria; phylum Pseudomonadota; class Alphaproteobacteria; order Rhodobacterales; family Rhodobacteraceae; genus Shimia. The sequence continues at coordinate 50,121 of NZ_JAGDZB010000007.1, forward strand.
TCATCACCATTCAATCCCGCGACCCTTCCCCGCCCCCGGTCAGCTACATCAAAAGCTCCGGTGGCATTTTCCGCGACATGATGATCCACGACTTGGACATGGCCCGTTTCCTGTTGGGAGAGGACCCCGTTCGGGTCTACGCCATCGGGTCTGCACTCGTGGATCCAGAAATCGGCAATGCGGGTGACGTGGATACCGCCGCTGTCACGCTCTCCACAACCAGCGGCAAAATCTGTCAGATCACCAACTCGCGTCGCGCCAGCTATGGGTACGATCAACGGATCGAAGTGCACGGGTCACGCGGCATGTTGCGTGCCGAAAATGTGCACGAGACAACGGTCGAAATGGCGACCGAAACTGGGTTCGTACGGGCGCCGGTGCAACACTTCTTCTTGGAGCGGTATGAAGCGGCCTATCGCGCGGAAATGGCGCATTTTGTTGCTGCTGTGGAGAACAACACGCCACCGACACCAAGCATTGAAGACGGTTTGCAAGCGCAGTTACTGGCGGATGCTGCAGATCAGTCCTTGAAAAGCGGCGCGCCGGTCGATCTAACTTAACCGCTCCCCTATCGTCAGAGTGAACCGCAGAAGCCATACGGGCCATCGTGTGAATTTCACAATGGCCCTTTCTGTCTTTCTGTCACAAGCTAGACACTCTGATCCGCCTAGGATGCCTGTTTCACAGCTTCCATTTGCTCAAGCCCTGCGCAGAACTGTTCTTGGCTCAGTCCCTCAGCAATAGCCCGCGTAAAGAACGCGGCCTGTGTTTCTGGCGCCAAACCATTCGACGGAGGATCGCGGTCCAGATTTGTCGGGAACGAGTAGCCCTCTGCGGTGGCAGCAATGGCCGCGGAGAGCTCAGCTTGTGTCAAAGCCCCCTCCGCGAAAGCCCGCACGGCATGCGGAAACACCAAACGACACATCCTGTCCCGGTCAACAGTCTCCATAGCCCGCCCAAAAGCTGAAGACACCTGCAGCAGATTCACAAACCGATGGATATCGGCGCTTCTATTCGCTCCTGCCGCGTGAAATAGCGCTGGATTGAAAAAGAGTGCGTCCCCCTTTGAGAGAGGCAATTGCACGCAACGTTCTTCAAACACCTCCCGAAAATCCTCACGCCGCCAGGCAGCATAGCCAGGCTTGTAGGTTTGTGAAAACGGCAGCAGCTTGGTTGGGCCGCTTTCCAGTGGCATATCACAATGGGCGACCGCGCCCTGAAGGGTCAAAATCGGTGACACTTCATGCACATGCGCTGGATATGCCGCGCTCACATCTTCCGTTTGAAACCCAAGATGATAATCGCGATGCGCCTGCTGCGCGGCACCACCGGGATGCACCAAATTGACTTGCGCCGTCATTTGGTAGTTCGGTCCCAGCCAAGCCTCACATAATGCAGATATCGCAGGATTAGCGAAGTATTTTAGAAACACATCAGGGGCAGCCTCACAGAGCTTTTGAAGCGAGTTCCAGATACGATCATTGGCGCCGGAAGCCGCAAAGTGATCTGCGCCTCCACCGGAATTTTGCTTTTCCCGCTCAATGATCCGGTAATACTTCTCCGTGGCCTCATCCAACACGCGAGTGTCACGATATACCCCTTTCAGCACGACAATTCCTGCCCCAGCTCGCAATACTCGCGCCCATTCCGCCATCACGGTTCGGCCGCCCTCACCTTCTAAGGCGGACATAAGGTTGGCACTGTCATAGACAGGGATGTTCTTTTCGATTGCCATCGCCAGCGGCACGCTCTCTGGAGGTGTCACCTGGTCAATAGATGCAACAAAATCTCTCACATTGCATTTTTTGGGATCATAATACCCGGTTAAATCAGCCGCAGTTGTCATGCTGTTTCCTCCTTATTTGTGTTCATCCTACGAGACCGAAGGATTGATTTTCGGCTCAAAACACATCAATGACACATCGCTTTCCCATCAAAGAAATTGCACGGCAAGCTGGCCTTGGCACGGCAACCATTGACAGGGCCCTCAACAATCGCGCCAACGTCAGTGTGTAGACAAAACAACGTGTCACCGCCGTAATCAAAGAGCTGACAGCGCAAGAGGCGCAGCTCTCCGCACGCGTGGACGGCGCATGTTCTTTGACTTTGTGATTGAAGCCCCTGCGCGCTTCAGTCGCGAAGTCAAAACTGCAACCGAAGCAGTCTTGCCGCATATCACTTCGGCAGTCTGTCGATGAGCAGACCCACTTGAGTGGTCCAGTTTGAAAGTTAGTGCATGGTTGGCCTTTGGTCCATCGGGACGATGGCCTCTGGCGCAGGTGGGCGACAGCCTAGGGCACTGTGGGGTCGTATGGTGGTATAGTGTTTCCTCCAGCTTTCGATGATTATCTGAGCCTCCCGTAACGAATAACAGATTTCACCGTTCAGCAATTCATCCCGCATTCGCCCGTTGAAGCTTTCGCAGTATCCGTTCTCCCGAGGGGATCCTGGTTCAATGTAGGCTGCCTTGGCACCAACAGCGTCGATCCAATCTCGGACGGCCTGGGCGATGAACTCCCGACCGTTTTCAGACCTGATGTATCCAGGAACTCCACGCAGGATAAACAGATCCGTCAGTGCGTCGATGACCTCGTTTGCGTTCAGTTTCCTTTTCACTCGGATCGCCAGACATTCCCGGCTGTGCTCGTCCAGAATGTTCAAGGTCCTGAATGCCCTGCCATCATCGGTTCGATGATGCACGAAATCATACGACCAGACGTGATTACAATACTCGGGACGCAGCCGGACACATGATCCATCGTGCAGCCAAAGCCGCCCTTTCTTGGGTTGTTTCATTGGCACTTTAAGCCCCTCACGTCGCAACAGGCGTTCGATACGTTTGTCATTCACTTGCCAACCTGAATCTCTCAGCAGGGCGGCAATCCAGCGATAGCCATATCGGCCGTACAGGCGGGTCAGCTCGATCATATCCGCGACCAAGAGCTCCTCGTCGGCACGTCCCTGCGGCTCTCGCCGCTGTGTGGATCGATGTTGGCCCAAAACACGACAAACGCGACGCTCCGACACCTTCATCTTGCCACGAACCAATTCGATGCAAGCGCGACGACGCGAAGGGCTCAGAAGTTTCCCCGAGCGGCTTCCGACAGGATCAATTTGTCCAATGTCAGATCCGAGACGGCCCGGCGAAGACGCTTGTTCTCTTTCTGGAGCCGCTTCAGCTCCTTGAGTTGTTCGGTGCCCATTCCGCCGTACTTCTTCTTCCAGCGGTAATAGGTTTGTTCAGTCACACTGATCTGTCTGATAGCGTCTATCCGAGGCATACCTTGCCCCATCAAAACTTCAACTTGCCGTAACTTCACGACAATCTCTTCAGGCTTGGGTCTCTTCATCGCCATCTCTGGTCCTCCGTTTCCTAATTATTGGGGCTGACCACTTCTGTGGGGGAGGCTCAATTTCCTTTAGTTGGTTGTTTGAATTGCGTGTTGTAGGGGAGTGGGGTGCTGGGACCGACCAGAGGCCTGTCCTAGCGATATTGCAGAAAGCACGATTGCAGCGCCGATGATCTGCCAAATGGTGAGGGCCTGACCAAGCAACACCCAGCCGATCAGAACGGCGGCCAACGGGCTGAGGAAGCCTAGGGCAGATACCGCGCCCGGTTCGATGCGCGATATGCCTCTGAACCACAGGATATACGTCAGTGCAGCGCCGATGAGGCCAAGATATCCAATACCGAGGATGTTTTGCGCGTCCAACGCTGGCAGGGGCGGCTCAAGCAAAACAGCAAGCGGCACCAGCAACAGTCCGCCCGCGCTCAGTTGCCATGCGGTAAAGGTAAGGAGTGGTACAGGAGGTTGCCATTTGCGTGTCAGCACCGTCCCAGCTCCCATGGAGACTGCCCCGCCAAGCCCCGCGGCCATCCCGACCGGATCCAGACCAACGTTCCCGCCAAGCGCAAGAAAGCCGACACCGACAACCCCCATGGCCGCGGCGGCGATTGACGTGGGGCTTATGGCGGTTCCGAGGGCGATTGAGGCGAGGAACACAACGATGAGCGGCTGAACCGCCCCAACAGTCGCTGCAACGCCACCTGGAAGCCGATAAGCAGCGACAAACAGCAAGGACCAGAACAGAGTGAAATTTAACGCCCCAAGCGCAAAAACACGTGCCCACCAAATCCCTTTGGGCAATTGCCGGGCCAGTACCAGCAGTATCAACCCGGCGGGCAAGGCGCGTAGTGCGGCCATCGTGAGTGGATAGCCTGCGGGCAAATACTCAGTCGTTACATAATAGGTGCTGCCCCAGACCAAGGGCGCGATCGCGGTGATTGCAAGGTCAATGTGTCGGTTCATGTTGAGGCTCCATTTATCTTGACGTCAAGATATATCGATAAATCTTGACGTCAAGATAAAATGTCATTACTCGCTACTTCATGGATCAAGTTGACCGCATCGTCGCGCAATGGAACAGCGCCCGCCCCGACCTTGACGTTGGACCAATGGAAACCATCGGACGGCTGTATCGCCTCGCGGCGATGTTGCGAAGTGAGATGGAAAAAACCTGGAAGGCCCATGGTCTGAACCCCGCCAGTTTTGATGTTCTAGCGACCCTCCGCAGATCGGGGAAACCGGATGGACTATCCCCGGGAGAGCTTCTTGACTTGACGATGGTGACGTCCGGAACAATGACCAATCGCGTCGACCAGCTGGTGAAGGGGGGGCTTGTTGAGCGGGTTCCGAACCCCACAGATAAGCGTGGTTTTCTCATCCGTTTGACCCAAGACGGTATGACACAAATTGAGGCCGCCGTGACCGACCATGTGAAGACACAGCATCGGCTGATGGATGGCTTTTCCCAAAAGCAAAGAGGCGAATTGAACGACCTTCTTAGAATGCTCACTGGATCATTGGAAACCGACGCAGGCTAACTCAAAGCAGCCATTGCCGGGTAATCAAACAACGGTTGCAAAGTCCGCGTTGTTGCCATTCGGCATACTGAAATGCTGCAGGGTGCACGAATGTCTGGTTTGGGGAAGCTGCATCGCAGCGCCCGACGTTGTTGTGAACGACCGCAAAGGGCCGAAAGCTTTACAAATCCACTAGTGATCCTCACCAAACAGACCATCCAGCACAATCCGGATCTTCCCTTCTGTGGAATACTGTTTGCGTGTTGCCCGTTTGATGTCTGTGACGATCTTCTCGCTAGGGCTCTTACTTGTCTTTCTCATCGTCCACTCCTCAGCGGTTACGATGAGCCAGAAACATTCACTAATAAAATATCGCTTTTTGGACCCATAGCCGCTGACGCCAGACAACCAAGGGCGGCAATTCGCAGGAAGTGAGCCTTGCAAAGTATAGCAAACATCTCAGACCAGCCACTCGCGTTATTGGTTTCGATGTCTGCTTTGCACGCTTCATTGAGTGTCTTGTTTCAGGCACCAGACTAACCAGGTGCCTGAGTTTTGACCTTAACGCTTAGGCGTTTGTGTCATGTAGAGAAACTCCTGGACTGCCGCGACAGACTCGGGCCGCAGATTGTCGATGCCCTCATAAGGCATGCCAATGGCAGGGCCTTCACTTGGATAAGCTTCTTTGCGTTGAAGATGCCGATGGATCATGCGCACAAACTTGGCTCCGCCCCATGCTCCGATTTCAGTCGAGACCGGATACTTCTCCTGAGGATCTCGAAACAGGTCGTAGAAATCCGCCAGGATGGCGTTGTCAATGCTCCCACCGGGAATAGCGAGTTTGTACTGCTCCTTAACAACCGCTTCCAGCTTGTCAATATTGTATAGGAATACATAGTCTCGGCGACCGTGCGTGTCCCCGTTCAAAAGCACCGAAGTCTGGTCAATCCCGTCAATGATCCGATCTGTCGGAATCCCCTCCATGGCACCGCCGACGCGGGCAAATGTGGTAAAGAGATCGGTGACGTGGATGATATCGTTGGAGATTGCATCCGCCGCGACCATGTTGGGCCACCGAACAAAGGCGTCTACTCGGACCCCGCCCTCAGTGGTGTCGCCTTTTCCACCGCGATACATCATAGGAGTGTAGCCGGATTGTGGGGAATATTTGGTGAAATGGCCGTTGTCGCCCATTATGACAACAATGGTTTTGTCTGCCACGCCCAGCGTGTCCATCTCCGACATCAACTCGCCGATCCATTGGTCGACCAGCTTCATTTTTTCGACGTAGGTTCCACCGTTTGGTGTGGTGTATTGCTCGGTCGTGGTGCGTGGGCCAACAATTGGATACAGCGGCCAAAATTGCAGGAAAAAAGGCTCGTCCTTGGCGGCCAATTCCTGTAGCTGCTCCCGCGTCTGTTCAAAGTACCGAATGTTCATTTCGTGGTACTTGTCTTCGGTCCAGCGCTCCCCAGCTTCCATGTGCACTTCATTTACGTTTTTGTCGCGCGTGCCCTCGACCCCGGTGACCATAGCGGATGCGTCCGAACGCAGCCAACCATCCAAAGTGTAACGGGCGTCGTAGTTGTTGTTGCCGATGCCAATAGACACCTCTTCGTCCGCCGCATCGTCGTGATAAATCGTAAGTTGACCCTGTTGATGGATCGGAAACGCCGCAAAGTCGAAGCCCTGAAAATTAGGCCAAGACTCTTTGATATCTCCCATATGCCATTTGCCCACGTGGCTGGTGTTGTACCCCACATCAGAGAGCACCTCAGCCAAGGTCACCTCTTTGTCCGCCAAGCCAAATCCAGAGATGTCCACTGCCGTATTGCCCATGCCATTCCGATGAGGCTGGCGGCCAGTCATAAATGCGACACGCGTGGGCGTACAAGAGGGCTCGGTATACATACGCGCCAAGCGCATACCTTCTCGCGCAAACTCGTTTATGGCGGGCGTTTCATATCCGCGCACCGCGTTTAGAGTTGGATTGCCCATATCGCCGAAGCCGATGTCATCAATCAGGATATAAAAGATATTGGGTGGCTTGCCGTCGTTGGCGTTTCGGAATTCGGCTATGGCATTGTCCAACGCCAGATCTTCTGCGCTCCATCGATCCCGGTTTTGTTCTTCGAGGATATAGTACTCAGCATCCCGCACGATTTCTCCGTTGGCATTTGTGCCGGCCCACAGAAACATCGCAGCAGAGGCTCCTTTTAGGAGTGTTAAGAGTGAAATTCTCATGGAACTAATTCTCCTTATTGTATTCAAACTGCAAACAGCGTTAACCACACGAAAAAGGGTAAGGTACTGGTATCTGTTCCAAATATCGGCGCCGGGGAAGCGGCATTAAGCGAAATTTGCCAAAAGCACTGTCCAACAAATCGAAGTCTCCGAAGTGTTTAGAAGAATGCATGTAACGGCCTGCGCCTCAATTGGATTGGTTGACACGATTGATGTCTGTGTGCGGAAAAAATTCGGCCCAAACATGCCAGAACATACCCGGCTTTACGTCTGCAGATCGTTCTAAGTGCGCGTTAGGCGTCTTGCCCCAAAAATCAATCTGCGTCACCGCTTCTCCAGTTTCATTTACCCAAATGTTCAAGCTTTCAAAAATTGGGTCCCAGGACAGCACAAGCGTTTGGCCGCCAACCTCAGCATTCACCACTCCGCCGTTCTCAACGACAAAATCATCGGTCCAACAGCATGCGTCGCCACCAATGTTCACGCCCCAAACGTAAGATTTGGTTGGTAATCTCGGGTCAATTGGCCGCTCAAGATTTTGCATGATCGGCTTGGCTTCGGTGTGGTGCTTTTGGATGGTGGCAGTGAAGGCCAATTCCATTGCCATATCGAGCAAGCATAAAAACGGGTTTGACGGCGGTTTGTTAAGGAAAACTTGCCCGTCCGGAAACGCTTTTTGAAACCCACGAAATGTCATTCGGAAAGTTGGCCATGGCCGCATTGTGAGCGTCGGGCGCAATGGACAGGCCGGTCCATCCGAACTGACGTCCTGGTCTTTAGCTCGGAACCCATAAATTTGCTGAAGCGGCTCGCCAGTATTGTTGTCACGCAAGACGAGGTTATTGCCGTGCTGCGCCAACACTTCCAGCTCCACTTTCTCGCCTTCAACCTCTGGTGTGTAGCCCAATCCCAGGTTCGCGATTGCACAGAAGGTCATCACTACGTTCTCACCAGCGAGCCCTTTCTCGGTTCCAGCCAAATGTGGACGCATAATTTGCGACTGAGGATGGGCACGGGCTACGCCATTGTTCTCGAGCACAATCACCTGAGTGGTCGGGCTGACAAACTCTTTTGCCTCTTCAATCGAAAAAAACTTGGCCTTGTCTTTTTGATTGCGAAGCCCAAGGTGCACGTAAATCCAGGTAAACGCCACCAGTCCAAGGGTGAGAACGGTGCCAATCCAAAACACCCACCCCAATCCGCTCCCAAACCCTAAGTGGGTGACCGCGGAAACGGTCCAAGCGGTTAAGCCGATCGCCAGAAATCGATACTCGTGGCGTATAAATCGATCAACATGTTTGCGTTTTGTTGTGATGAACAACTGTGGGATATCACCCAAATCGCGGAAATAGATAAGTGCGATGAAAAGCGAAATTGCTGACGTGAGATAGAATAGAAGTTCGCCCAATTTAGGCTCCTAATCAGAGTTTCGTACCGTGACACGCGCTCTTAGGTACCGTAGTTCGGCTAGATCATTTAAGGCAACCTCGAAATTACAAGAGGTAGATTGAACACGCATGGCAGCATCCGCTGTTTTTGCGGTCGTTTCTTCGCTGCATTGGCAGGGGGGGCTTGAGCGGCCCAAGATTTTGACGGCGCTGCTGGGTGCGTTTGCCCGCTTCGATGCGAAACCAGCGGAAAGTTCGGTGGAAAAATTTGTCTTTGTTGATCCGGCCAAGATGCCCTTACAGTTGAGGAGATTTTAAAAAATGAATGGAACAAATAAATGGAACGATTTTACCATCGTCATCTCGCGACCGCGACATTGCTGTCACTTGTTCTGGCCATCCCAATTTCTGCAAGCGCTCAGTCATTGCCTGCACGCGGGCAGTCAGAGACGGGCTGGCGACATGCAATCGCAGCCTATCTTTTTGCCCCAATTCGCACCAAGGGAACATCGACGATAAACGGCAATTCCGTACCAATAGATTTGGACTTGGGCGATGTCCTAGACTTACTCGATTTCGCCGCTGCAGGTCGCTACGAAGCGTGGAACAGCGACTTCGGTCTGATTTTCGATGCCAACTATGTCGCGATAGGGACGGATGGAAATTTGCCTGGACCTGGCGGAGCAGCTTTCGATGTCAAAGTGCGGCAAAAATGGTTGGCGCTGCTAGGTGCTTATCGGATCGCAAACGGCACCTATGGCGCCGATTCGAGACAATATGCAATCGACCTACAAGGGGGCGTTCGTTATAATAAGCTCAAACAAAAAGTGAACATCGGGCCTGCGCCCACCGCCGGTGGCGATGAAGGTTGGTGGGAGCCAGTGATCGGCGCGCGCGGTATGTGGCGCTTGAATGACAAATGGACCACAATCGCGTCCATCGATCTGGGAGGTTTTGGGGCGGGCGGCAACGACCTTCAAATTGGCGCCAACTTGGGGTTTGACTACCAGCCTTGGGACAATACAGCGATTACCTTTGGCTACCGTTACTACAGCATGGACTATTCAACCACGCTCTCAGGCGGGGCGTTTGCGTATGATACCACACAGCACGGTCCTTATGTTGGGGTAAAATTCTTCTTCTAAGAGTTCGTTGATGCTGGTTGATCAACCAGCTTTCTGTACAACATGCGTTTTGCCTGTCGCAACTAATGCCAGTTTTCTAGCGGCGGTGCTGATTGACCAAGTCTGCTTTGGGCTGGCAGAAGACATTGGAACAGTTTCCGGCAACGGCAGCAAAGTCCGCATTGGAGCCAGTCGGTACGCTGAATTGCTGCAAGACGCATGAATGTCTGGTCTGGGAAAGCTGCACCGCAGCGCCCGCAATTGTTGTGAACAACCGGTTAGGGCCGGTCGCGTCCTATCAGAGCGAGCCACGGCTCGACTTTGCAAAGGTGACTTACTGCGCGTTGCTGTCATTGATGCCGAGCGCAGCATCCGGTAGTCTGGGCTTGGAGCAGACTTCGAATGCGGTGCAACATCCTGTGATATGGTTGCGAGGTCAACGTCGAGTTGTCGCCGTGGGAGGGAGTGGCGGATCGGAGGATCCACCATGCAAACACCAAACTTACCCGCCATTCGTGCAAGTCGCCCGGCCTGGAACAAAAGTCGAATTGTCGGAAAGAAACGCCCGCTTTTGCCTAAGCATGTTTGGGCGATCCGTGTGCGCCTGGAAATCGCTGAAAGTGACCGCGACCTTGCTCTGTTCAATCTTTCCATCGACAGCAAAATTAGGGGGTGCGATCTGGTCAAATTGAAGGTGGCTGATGTGTTCGCCGCAAGTCAGGTCAAAGAGCGGGCCTCGATCATTCAAAGCACGACACAGAAACCTGTCCGCTTTGAGATTACCGAGGGAACGCGGAAGTCTATTTTGAGGTGGATGGAAGAGCCGCTAATGATCGGCTCCGAACTCCTATGGCCAGGGTGCTTCCATGAACGGCTGCACATTTCGACACGGCAATATGCGCGACTGGTACGAGATTGGGTGATATCAATCGGGCTGGAGCCGAGTGCGTACGGAACCCATTCGATGCGGCGGACGAAAGTTGCGCAGATCTACAGGAAGACCGGCAATTTGCGTGCTGTTCAGCTCCTGCTTGGACACACCAAGATGGACAGTACAGTCAGAAACCTCGGTGTTGAACTGGAAGATGCTATGGCGATTGCCGAGGCGGTAGAAATCTAAATCTCTGGGCCGTCTTCACAGACGGCTCAAAGCCACCGTTGGCCGATTGCCAAAACGCTGCATTGCAGCTTTCTTAAAGCTGTCGTTGGCGCACTGGTGCAGCATTTCGGTGTGTTGGAGGTTAGCAGTTCGAACTAAGCCGCCATTGATCTCAACTTCGGCAATGATCGCTTTCAGCCGAATGCGGACGTGATCCCCACTGTTGCTGGTTCCAATCCATTCCTACCGGTCGGGCGGAAAGGGGAAGTTCTCTGCGCACTACTCCTACGATAGCAATGCGCAACAAATGGACTCTGCATCGTTCTTTATTCGGCTCATTGCAGACCTTCAGCGAGCCGAGTTGTGCGCAACAAATTTTGATGTTCGCTTTCTGGCAAAATTATGGAAAGGGGCACTACCGCCCCATCCAACCGCCATCGACAACCAACACTTCGCCGTTGACATAGTTGGCGGCGTCTGAGGCGAGGAAAACGGATGGCCCAGCGAAATCTTCGGGGCGGCCCCAGCGGCCTTGGGGGATGCGCTCAAGGATCGCTTTGGAGCGGTCCGCGTCGTCCTGCAACGCTTGGGTGTTGTCGGTTGCGATATAGCCCGGCGCGATGGCGTTTACGTTGAGGCCTTTACCCGCCCATTCGTTAGCCAGGGCTTTGGTCAGCTGACCAATGCCACCTTTGGACGCGGCATAGCCCGGCACGGTGATACCGCCCTGGAATGTCAGAAGCGAGGCGGTGAAGATGATCTTGCCGCTGCCGCGCGCCACCATCTGGCGGCCAATTTCGCGCGATAACACAAATTGTGCTGAGAGGTTCACTTCGATGACCTCATCCCACAACCCATCATCATGCTCCGCCGCTGGCTTTCGTTTGATGGTGCCGGCATTGTTGATCAGGATGTCTGGCACAACGCCGCTGGCCTCCAGTTCGGCGGCGAATGCTTTCACCGCAACGCGATCGGAGAAGTCAGATTGGTAAGCGGTGAATTTGCGACCCAGCGCCTCCACTGCCTGCCCCACGGCGCTGCCGTCCAGTTCCAGCGTGGCGCTCACGCCGATGATGTCAGCGCCAGCTTGGGCCAGTGCTTCGGCCATACCTCGACCAATGCCACGTTTGCAGCCTGTGACCAGCGCAGTTTTGCCGGTGAGGTCGAATGTGTTCAGCACGCTCATGCGTCTGCTCCTACTTTGATCAGGCTTTTCATGGCCGTCGGGCTTTTGTCCAGCGCCTCAAACGCGGCTTGAATGTCAGAAAGCGGGCTCACATCGGTGATGACGGTTTCCGCGTCCACGCCGCCTGAGGCCACTACAGCGATGGCTTTTTCGTAGTCTTCAGGCTCATAGACCCGCGCGCCGATCAATTTCAGCTCCCGCCAGAAAAACTGGAACAGGTCGATGGCCGGCTTGCTGGAATGAATGGCGACCATGACAATGCGGCCACGGGTGGCGGCGACCTGTGTCATCGCATCCACACCAGGCTGTGTGCCGGAGACCTCAAACACGACATCGGCGCCTTTGTCATTGGTACGGGTGTCGATGGTGTCCTTGAGATCAGTTTCCAACGGGTTGGTGGTGTCAAAGCCCAGTTTCTGTGCGATTTCCAACCGGTGCGGATTGACCTCGGAGATCACCACATTGCCGCCGGCATCGCGCGCCACCATGGCGACAAGAATGCCAATTGGACCGCCGCCAATAACCACCACGTCTTCGCCCACCTCAAGGCCAGACAGCCGCACGTCATGGCAGGCAACAGCCACCGGCTCAATCAGCGCCGCATGATCGAGCCGCAGATCGGCGGGCAGTTTGTGCAGGGTAAACGCCGGCACGGTCCACAACTCCTGAAAGGCGCCATTACTATCAAGGCCGATGAACTTGAGATTGTGGCTAATGTGATCATGCCCGCGCTCGGTCGCAGGATTGGGCGCGCCGGGATCCAAGGGCCGCACCACAACTGGATCGCCGACAGACCAGCCATCAACGCCATCACCAACGGCAGCAATTGTGCCTGACATCTCATGCCCCAGAATGCGTTCAAACCCGACTCGTGCGTCCATGTTGCCATGGTAGGCATGCAAATCCGTGCCACATATGCCGCAGTAAGCCACCTTGATCTGCACCTCACCCGCTGCCGGTGGTGTGGCAGCAATCTGGGTTACTTCAAAGGTCTTGTCCCCACGGTAATACGCGGCGCTGATCGTTGTCATCGGTGCATCTCCTCATGAGCAGCCTGTAGTTTGTCCCAGTCAAAGGTCACACCGGTTCCGGGGTCATTTGACGCCTTCGCCATCAGATCCTCGACCACAAGAGGGCGGGTTGTGTATTGGTCAATCGGGAACGAATGCACCTCAATCCAGCCGGCATTCGGCTGTCCACTCACCAAGCCGACATGCAACTCCTGCATGCCATGCGAGCAGACCGGCAGCCCATGTTTCTGACTCAGCTGGGCCACCTGAAGCCAGCCGGTAATCCCGCCGCAATTGGAGGCATCGGGCTGCAAAAAGCCAAGCTTGGAATCGGCCACCGCGTATTCAAACTCGTGAATCGTGTGCAGGTTTTCCCCCATCGCCAACGGGATGGATGTGGCCTCGGCTATGGCACCGTAACCTTTGTAGTCATCCGGAATAGTCGGCTCTTCGAACCATGTTAGGTCAAAGGGTTCAAAGGCTTTGGCAGCGGTAATCGCCTCTTTCACTGACATCGAATAATTCGCGTCCACCATAAAGGTGATATCAGGCCCAATCAGTTCCCGTACCGCTTTAATACGGGCGATGTCTTCATCAAGCGTCGGTTGACCGATTTTGATCTTCACACCATCAAAGCCGCGATCGAGGTAGCCTTGGATGGACGCCAGAAGTTTGGGCAGCGGGAAGTTCAGATCAATGCCGCCGGCATAGGCCCGGCACCGGTCGCTGGTGCCGCCCGCCATTTTCCAGAGCGGCAGTCCCTGCGCTTTGCCGCGCAGATCCCAGAGCGCAATATCCACAGCAGAGATCGCAAAAGACGCAATTCCGCCACGTGCCACATAATGCACATGCCACTGCATCGCCTCGTAAAGCGCCTCGACATCGGTGGCATCCCGTCCGATCAAAAACGGGGCCAGATCATGTTCGATCATCGCCGCAATCGCCCGGCCACCTTTACCGCCGGTATAGGTGTACCCGGTGCCTTCGCTTCCGCCGGACAAAACCACCGTGGCTGTCACCAACTCAAAATGAGTGTGATCCCCGTGTTTCGCGTCCGTCAAAACCTCGGCCAAAGGCACGTCAAAAAGCCCGACCTTCACATTTGCAATAGTCGTCATTTAAACAGTTCCCTTTTTGCCGCTCGCCGCTACACGGCTTTGAAAAACGATCACAACAAACAAAAACGCACCGCGGATCACCATTTGCCAATAGGCGCTAAGACTGATCACACCCCGACCGTTTTCGAAATTAAGAATATTGAACACGAGACCGAGCAGCAGGGCGCCGGCAACGGTTGCAGTCACCGACCCCAACCCACCAGTCAAAAGCGTGCCGCCAACGACAACCGAGGCAATGGCGGAAAGCTCCCATCCGACACCCTCCAGGGGTTGGCCCGCTCCAAAGCCGGAGGCAAGAAAGAGACCTGCCAAGCCAGCACACCCACCGCTGAGCATGTAGACAAACACCTTGGCCCTGATCACGCTCAGCCCCATCATGGTGCTGGCGTCTTCGCCGCCGCCAACCGCAAGCACGGTCCGGCCCAGCGAGGTCTTTTCCAAAACAATCCAGAGAGCAACAACCACAATCGCGGCGATCACAATGGTCCACGGAAAAATGCCAAAGGCTTTCTCCATGCCAAGTCTGGTAAAGTTGGATCCCCAATCGATAGAGATCGTCTGAGCGCCCGAAATCACTAGAGCGCCGCCCTTCGCGCCCAGCATGGTTGCAAGCGTTGCGATAAATGGCGGAATGCGCATCGCCACAACAAAGAAAGCGTTGAGCGCGCCAATCGCTACCCCGGCAGCCACGGCACCAGGCAAAGCCACCTGAATGCCATAAGGGGACAGATAGGCGGCAACCACTGACGTAAAGGCCGCAACTGAGCCCACCGAGAGATCAATGCCGCCAGTCAAGATGACGAAACACATCCCCACCGCAATCACGATGAACATCGCGTTGTAATTTAAGAACGACGAAAAATTGTAAGCGCCGCCAAAATTGTCGTAGCGCATCAGGCCAAACAAAAGCAGGACAATCAAAGTAATCCAAACGCCAATCGAATGTGTGTTGCCCTGCAGATACCGACGCAGGTCAAAAGCTGTTGTGTCTAGCATCGCGATTACTCCTTACGTGCCTGTTGCACATAGACGGCCATGATGATGATCCCGGCCTTGGCAATCAGCGCAACCTCGTCGGCAACGCCATTTGCCAGAAGGGTGTATTTCACCAATTGAATGATGACTGCGCCAAGAACGGCGCCAAAAATGGGCGCCTTACCGCCCTGCAAAAGAGTGCCGCCCACAACGGCCGCCGCAATTGCGTCCAGCTCCATAAGGTTGCCAATACGCGCGGCGTCTGAGGCCGAGTTGATGGCAACAACAATCAACCCCGCGATGCCGGACAAACCCGCGCAGATCACATAGGCGCCTATTTTGACACGCCGAACCGGCACACCAGACAGCTTCGCTGCTTTCTCGTTGCCGCCGACCGCCAGCAATTGACGACCAAAGACCGAGTAATTCATCAGCCACCAGATGATGACCGCGATCACCACAACCAGATAACCTTGAAATGGGAAACCAAGGACTTTGCCAGTGCCAAGATAGCTGAACCCGGGGTGTGTGAACGTCTGCAAATTCCCGTTGGTCAGAACCAGCGCGATCCCACGCCCGGAAATGAAGAATATCAACGTTGCGACAATGGGTTGCACATTGAGATAGCTGACCATGAACCCATTGAAGACACCACATACCAACGCCACCAAAACAGGCACCAAGATCGCCAAGGCCAGGCCCAACTCCGGATTCGCTTCCGCAAAAGGGGAGGTAAAGATCAGCGGCGCCAAGGCGCCGGCCAAGGCCATCACCGCGCCAACGCTGAGATCAATGCCTCCGGTGGCAATCACCAGCGTCATACCCACCGCGACAATGGCGATTGTGGCCACTTGACTGATATTCACAAAGAGCGTTTGCGGGTGAAGGAAGTTCGGCGTGACCAAAATGTTGAATGCCAGGATCACAATCAGCGCGACCGTGCCACCGTTGTCGCTGATCCAATTCCAGTCAAAAGAGGGCCGCGGCTTGTTTGCCCCTGCCCCACGCAGGGTTTGTTTGTTTTCAGCGGTCATGACGCGCCTTTCTCATGATGGTGCGCGATTGCCGCAATCAGGCTTTCCTCCGTCACACCCGGGTTTCGCAACTCGGTCACGGAATAGCCATCCTGCAGCACAACGATGCGGTCTGCGCCTTCGACAAGTTCTTCGAATTCGGAACTGATCAACAGAACGCCCAGACCCTTCTCCACATAGTCGCGAATGATTGATTGGATTTCGAACTTGGCGCCAACATCCACGCCCCGCGTGGGTTCGTCCAAAATCAGCACCTTAGGATCAAGCGCCAGCCACCGCGCCAGAAGCACCTTTTGCTGGTTGCCGCCGGACAGCTCTCGAATGGGTTGCTCCATGCCCGCGGTTTTAATGCCCAGCGCGGTGATAAACTGTGCTACCAATTCGGTTTCACGTTTGCGATCTACCCGCCCCATCTTTTTCAGCCGAGGCAAAAGCGCGAGCGTCATGTTTTCCCGCACAGACATGTGCGGAATGATGCCTTCGCTTTTGCGATCTTCGGTTAGAAACCCAATACCCGCCTGAATAGCCTGCGCCGGTGTGCTGATCTGATCCACGCCGGTCTTGTGGCTGATGTCACCGCCGGTGAGGGTGTCCAGGCCAAACAGCGCCCGAGCGGCCTCTGTGCGACCTGATCCAAGCAATCCGCCTAGCCCGACAATCTCGCCTTTGCGCACAGACAACGAAACGTTTTTGAGGCCACGTTTGGTCGAGATGTGTTCGGCTTCCAATAGCAATTCGCCAGGCGCCGCTTTTTCGCCGCCCAAGGCGGTCATACCTGCGGCTTCGATCTCCTCTGGGTCACGCCCCAACATTTCCGAGATCAAACCCAGCTTTGTGGTTGCCTCAATCACATGCTGACCAACAGTCTGGCCATCCCGCATAATCGTCACACGATCACAGACTTGATACAGTTCATCGAGGAAGTGGGAGATGTAAAGCACTGCCACACCTTCCTTTTTCAGCTCACGCACCACGCCAAACAGGATTTCGATTTCTTGATCGTCCAGCGACGAGGTCGCTTCATCCATAATCACCAACTGCGCTTTCATAGACACTGCGCGGGCAATTGCTACAAGCTGTTGGATGGCGGTCGAATACGTCCCCAATTGCGCTCGCACGTCGATCTCAACGCCAAAACGCAGCAGGATTTCCTTTGTATTGCGGTGGGCAGCTTTCCAATCAATCATGCCGAGGCGCGTGCGCGGCTCATACCCCATCATCACGTTTTCCGTGACGCTGCGCAGAGGCACAAGGCTCAACTCTTGATAGATAGTGGCAATACCGGCGTCCTGCGCTTCGCGTGGTGTGCTGATTTTGGTCACCTGACCATTGATCAGCACACTCCCACCGTCCTTGCGATAGACGCCTGTTAAAATTTTGATCAGCGTGGATTTTCCAGCGCCGTTTTGGCCGATTATGGCGTGCACTTCACCGGGTTCAACGTGAAGGCTTGCATCTTGCAGAGCGACCACACCGGCAAAGGCTTTGCGGATGCCCGTCATCTCGATCAAATGGGTCATTGGGACCTACCTTGATACATAGACCAAAAGGGGCGAAGCACCGCTCCGCCCCCCTTGGCACAGGGAGTGATTAGTACGCTTCGTCGATGTGTTCAGCGGCGTTGTCGATGGTAAAGACACGGTCTTCAACTTTGACCCAGCCAGGGATCTCTTCACCGGCAGCGTATTTCTTCATCACTTCGCACGCGAGTGGACCAAAGAAAGGGGAGCTCTCAACAGTAACACCCATTTTGCCATCGATGATCGCCTGCAACGCGTCACGGGTACCGTCGATAGACACGATGGTCACATCAACACCCGGTTTGCGGCCGGCCAGTTCCAGCGCTTGAATTGCACCAATCGCCATCTCGTCATTGTGGGCATAAACCACGTTCACATCAGGGTGCGCCTGAAGCAGGGTTTCCATAACTTGACGGCCCAGATCCCGGGCAAAATCACCGGTTTGGGATGCAACGATCTCAAAGCGATCGTCGGTCAGGATCTGGTCATCAAACCCCTTTTTTCGGTCATTTGCCGGGGACGAGCCTGTGGTGCCTTCCAGCTCAATAATAACGCCCTTGTCACCGTCAAAATTGGCAATCAGCCAGTCAGCAGCGCGCTGGCCTTGTTCAATGAAGTCCGAGCCAAGGAAGGCAACAAAGTGTTCGCCAGCTTTTGCAACATTTGGATCCACAGAGCGGTCAACCAGGAAGGTCGGGATGCCGGCAGCTTTGGCTTTCATCACGGCTGGGATAAGCGGCTTTTCTTCGCGTGGTGGCAGAAACAGAACGTCGATGCCCTGCGCGATCATGCTGTCCACATCAGCCACCTGCTTTGCGGCGGAACCCGCAGCATCCGTCGCGATCAGTTCCCAACCACAGCTTTCGGCGGTGTCATGGAAAGATTTAGTTTCTGCGATCCGCCATGGGTTGTTGCTCTCCATTTGGGAGAAGCCAACCTTATAAGTGTCTTTCACAGCCAATGGTGGTGTTTCTGCGGATGCCAGCGTGGCACCGAGCCCCAACGAGATGGCCATGGCAGAGCCAAGCAAAAAGCGACGTTTCATAGTATTTCCTCCAGTTGAAAAGCGACCTTGTCCTCCCGGCCGCAAATTATCCAGGCTTTACGCCCAGTTGACGTACAGGCTCTGCTTACGCAGGTACCCGTCGAAACCGTATTTTCCGTCCTCTCCCCCAAGCCCTGATTGGCCCCATCCGTTGTGAAACGCGTGAACTTGTTCGCCATTGGCACGGTTGAGGTAAATTTCGCCGAACTTCAGTGCATAAGGTGACTGCATGATCCGGCGGTGATTTTGGGTGAATAAATAGGCCGACAACCCGAATTGCGTGTCGTTGGCCATGGCGATGGCATGATCAAAGTCGTCGACGCGCACGGCTGGAACGACAGGACCAAACACCTCGTTTTCAATGATTGGAGAACTGTTGTCCTCTACTTCCAAAACGGTGGGAGCATACCAATATCCTTTGGCGAATTCGCCTTCAGACAGCGGCCCACCTTCCAAAAGTACCTTTGCGCCCTTGGCCACAGCGTCATCCACCAATCCCTTGACCTTTGAGACTTCGATGTCGCTCACCTTTGGTCCCATGTTTGGGGACTTGGTGGGGTCACCAATTGTCAAGGCTGCCGAACCGGCTACAAACTTTTCGAGAAACTCATCTGCAATTGCACTGTGCAGATACATACGCTCGTTGCATGTACATATCTGACCGCAGTTGGTGTACCGTGCCGTAATCGCCGCTGCGACAGCCTGATCGATGTCGGCGTCCTCCATCACTATAAAGGGCGCCTTCCCGCCCAACTCCAGCCGCAGCACCTTCATGCCATCAGCCGCAGAGCGGAAAATTTCCTGACCAGCAC
Source organism: Shimia sp. (assembly GCF_049116215.1). GTDB lineage: Bacteria > Pseudomonadota > Alphaproteobacteria > Rhodobacterales > Rhodobacteraceae > Shimia. Next base: position 69,540 of record NZ_JAGDZB010000007.1, read on the forward strand.
GATTGCTGCCGGTCATCGTGATCATTGCGGTGATCGGATCCTCAACTAAGGCACGGCCAATCTCAGGCCCTTTTCCGGTCACCACATTGAAGAGACCGCTTGGGAGACCAGCCTCTTGAGACAGCGCCGCAAGGAATAAACCTGATAGCGGCGTAATTTCATGCCCCAGCAGCACAAAGGCATTCCCGGCAACCAAAGCAGGACCAAGCTTTCGCGCCGCCAGGGCCGCGGGGTAGTTCCACGCAGTCAAACCTACCACAACACCGTAGGGGTGTCGGCGGATGTGGACTTCTTCGTTCGGACTATCTGAGCTCAGAATATCCCCTTCGATGCGCCTCGCATTTTCTGAGGCATAGAATAAGAACTCAGCGACGGCACCGACCTCACCAAACGCCTGATCAAGCGGCTTTCCCTGCTCCGCGGTGATCAGCTGCGCAAACTCTGCACGCCGCGCAAGCACCAGCTCACCCAACTTGCGCACAACTTTCCCACGCTCTACCGGCGGCACCTTGGCCCAAGAGACTTGCGCCCTCTGGGCTGCCCTCAAAGCCATGGCCGCATCATCAGCGCTCCCTTTGGGTACAGAAGCAATTACGGTTTCATTTGCTGGATTTAAGACGACAGATTGCCCCTGATCACAACTGTCACTCCACACACCATCCACAAACATTTTTGCAGAAACGGGGGATCCACTGGCGAGATCGAAATCCAACACAACTCTTCCTTTTGGTATGACCAAACCTGAATCACTGTCTGATTTATCTCATCCTCAAAGTCAAATATTTTTTGATTTTTCTAAGAAATCAGGGTATTATTGGTAATAACGGCTTCCCACCGCATGGTTTTTGGGTATACCAAAATGGATAAACTCTCCCCCACACCTCAACGGGCGCAACGAAAGCAAGCACATGACCGAGAATTTTGATTACATTATTGTGGGCGGCGGAGCTTCTGGTTGCGTGGTTGCGGGGCGGCTTGCAGCGGAGACACAATCCAGAGTGCTGCTGCTGGAGGCCGGATACTCCAACCGACATCCTCTTCTGGACATGCCTCCTGGCATCTTCAAGATGATCAAGGGCACCAAGTTCATGCGCTATCACAAAACAACACCCCAAGCGCACCTTGGCGGCCGCGTGCACGACATACCGCAAGGCCATGTTTTGGGCGGCGGCTCTTCTGTAAATGCGCAGGTTTATATGCGCGGGCGACCAAGTGACTATGACGGCTGGCAGGCAGAACTACACGGTAGCAATAACGCCGTGGATTGGGGATGGGAGTCGGTCCTGCCACACTTCCGAGACATGGAAGACAACAACCGCTTGAAAAATGACCACCACGGGACTAGTGGAGCGCTGAAGGTTTCCGATCCGGGCCATATCGATTCCCTCTCCCGCCTTTTTGTACAATCGGTCCAAGGGCTCGGAGAGCCATTTTCGGCTGACTTCAATGGCGGCACCCAGCGTGGGGTTGGATTTTATCAATTCATGAACCGGCATGGGCGACGATCCTCCAGCGCCTATGCTTATATCTCCCCACAAGAAAGCAACCCAAATCTCGTGGTTCGCCTTCGCTCAGAGGTCGAAAAGCTTATCTTGGATGGATCCCGTGTCGTGGGAGTCCGATATCGCGATGCCAAAGGCCTGCAACACGAGACCTCTGTAAACAAAGAGGTCATCCTAACGGCTGGCGCATTAATTACCCCAAAAATTTTGATGCTGTCTGGGATAGGACCGGAAGAACACTTGAATGAACACGGCATCGCGCCGCTTCTGAACCTGCCAGGCGTCGGACAAAACCTCGTAGACCACCCGGAAGTCCCAATAACCGCCCGTATTAAGGGACGTGGCGGATACTACAAACAGGGCGAAGGCTGGCGCATGCTCAAGAACGGATTGCAATTCAAGCTGTTTGGAAGTGGACCTGTGACGTCCGCCGGCGTAGAAGCTGGTGCGTTTGTCAATCCAACCGACCCAAATGGGGAGCCAACGATTCAGGCGTTTTGCGTACCCATAGTTTACGTAGACAGAGACACACAGCATTTGGTCGAAAATGGCTACGGGCTCACCGTAACAACTGTGGTTGTGAAGCCAAAATCGCGGGGCTCAGTACAACTTGCCTCTGCAGATCCCAAAGATATGCCATCAGTGTCGCCCAATTTGCTCAAGGAAGCCGTTGACTTGGATACAATGGTGGCTGGGCAACGGTTCTTCTTGCGTGCATTTGACAGCGCGCCGCTCTCTGATCACGTTGAAAAAATCATGCTGCCCGCGGCATCAGAGCAATCTGACGACGCCATGCGTAACTACTGTCGACGTTTTGTAAAAACCAATTATCATCCTGCAGGAACCGCAAAAATGGGGCGCGACAATGACCCGATGGCCGTGCTCGATACACGCTTGCGGGTACGTGGAATGGAAAACTTACGAGTGTCCGACCTTTCCGCCATGCCAGATATCAACGCAGGCAACACACAGGCGCCGGCGATGATGATTGGCGACAGATGCGCAGACATGCTATTGGGCCGCCTGTGAGCCAAGGCAGAACAGAAACCACCCCGCCCCGCAAGACACCGAGGAACGCATACCGTGTCCAGTAACGACAACAAACACAGAGCATCCGACCTGGTGGCCGAGCGTCTAACCGCAAAAATTCAAAGCGGGGAACTTGCTGATGGCCAACCTCTGCCATCTGAGCGCAGCTTGATAGAGGAGTATGGCATCAGCCGCACAGTGGTTCGCGAGGCAGTCCGGACACTCTCAAATCGGGGCTTGATTGAAGCGCGGCCACGATATCGTCCAGTTGTGCGAAAACCCGGAATCGATGCGGCCTTTTCCGCGATCGAAAGCATTGTTGAGCATCTCTTACACGAGCCCGGTGGTGTCAAAAACCTGTTCGATACCCGCATCATCATAGAGGCCGCCCTCGTGCGTCAGGCTGCCGAGGAAGCGAACAAAGATGATATCCTAGCACTTCGAACAGCACTGGCAGAAAACCATGCGGCGATAAACGACAGTGACGCATTTTACCAAACGGATATTGCATTCCACCGGGTCATCTATCAAATCCCCCGTAACCCGGTACTACCGGCAATCCACCGAGCGTACACAAGCTGGTTGGAACCTCATTGGTCTCAAATGCCCCGCCTTCCGGATCGCAATCAATCCAACTTTGAAGCCCATCATGCTATCTTTGACGCTATTCTTGCCAGAGACGGCGACGCCGCAGATGCTGCACTGCGAGAGCACTTGAATTCGGCATGGCAACAAGTTGTAAAAACGTTCGAGGGTCTCTGAGCGCAGCACGCCCTGTTTGGTAGCAAATTTCCCTCGTCTCTTAAATAGAACAGACCGCTTGGTTCGAAACGGCCAAGACAAGGCCGAAGCCCTTCAATAGTTTTAATTCGTTTATCCATTAGATTGGAGAAGTGGATGACTCTTCAGTTGGGGGAAGATCATCTGCTTAGGAGCTGCTTGCAGATGAAAGCCACATCTGCTTTGGGGCTAAACGGGCCTTAGACGAGTTTTGCACTAAGGTCGGCATTGGGCCCTTCGCAACATGTCGGCGCGTTCTGCGGGGGGAACGACATTACAAAGGTCAATAATTACGCATAGTAGACTTTGATGGCCAGCGCAGCATTTCGACTTCGGAGTTCGGGGGGGGGGGGTGAACGACAGCCTTTGCCTGGCTGACACGCCGCCTTCGCGCCTGCAGCGAACTTCCGCTAGCCGCCCAACTGCGACTGCGTGCTTGCAATCGGTCAGCGGGGAGGCAGCCCGACTTGGAGTAGAATCGGCCTTCTTGTTTAGGATGAGCCATCAACAAGGTACGACCGTTTCCCGAAGGCCAGGGAAGAGAGCACTGCCTCACCGATACCGCCCCTATTCCAGCACGGCCTCCCCATCGCGCGCGGCGGCGCGTCAGTCGGCCAGTCGTTTGGCGTAGTTGTATTCTTTGGACCCGCGTTCGAAGCGGCTTTCGTAATAGTCGAGAACCATTGACTGCTCCTTGGCCGTAAACTGGGTTCCAGCACAAAGCCCTTCGATCGTGCTGCGGCGTTGCTCGTCCGTCATTTTGGCATAATAGATTTCTTTGACTTGAGGCCTCGCTTGTCCAAGGTTGAGAGAGAACGCCCTTTCATCTTTCCTTGAGCTCGCCAGTTCATTTCCCAGGTAGACCAGTGTGTCGCGTGCAGAGTGCGGTGTGCAGCAGCGATCAATCAGGGCCGTGGCAGCCTTGAAAGCTTTGCCTACCGCAGCGGATGATTGCATGGGGGCACCGGGACGGCGCCGGGGACGGGATGGCGCAGATCATCTACGCTGGGCAAGACTGCGTCATCCTCGGCAAACCCCAGTCAGCCAATCACCGAGGACCTGCTGGAAGGCTTCCGTGCGAGGGAAGAAGAAACTGCGAAAGCTCTTGCCGTTCTTGGCCCGCATTTCGGTGGCGTCTTGTAGCATTTCCTTCTTCTGCAGGTCGATGTGCTTCAGGCGAAGCGTGGTATCGAAAGACAGCCCCAGCGGCAGGACGCATTCGAATAGCACTTTCGTGATTGCCCTTGTTCTCGATCCTCTTCAGGGGAACCAAAACATCTCGTGCTGTGATTTGGGAGATGGGCATTTGCCCGATATCGGCGCCGAGCAGGCGGTGGAACCATTCGGTTTTGGCAAGTGTAGTTTCTGCCCGGCCTTCAATGCGCTTCTTTTCGAGCAGTTCTGCGGCGATCTTGGCGAAGGCCTCGGTTTGCTCAGCTGCCGCCTTCGCTTTCTGAGCTTTGCGCACGCTCGAGGGATCTTCGTCGTTCGCGATCAAACTGCGAGCCTCATCCCGTTTGCGCCACGCATCGGCCAAAATCACCTCTGGGTATTTGCCCAGCGCCAGAAGCTTCTCTTTCCGCAGCCAGCGGTACTTGAAACGCCAAAGTTTCGACCCGTTCGGCTTGATCAGCAAGTAGAACCCGTCGAAGTCGGCTTGCTTGATGGGCTTCTCCCTAGGCTTCAGAGCCCGGATCCTTGCGTCGCTTAAAACCGGCATGGGGGTACCCTCCAGATGTCTCATGACACGTACCCCAGATCGGAACCCCGCTTTGGGGTAGATCGTAGCGCACGTGGCAGGACATCTCCGGACAAACCAATAGCGAAAATCCTGCGAATACAGGCTGCTGACGGATCAATCTGGATGCAATTGTATGGTAATATGGTGCCCGGGGGCGGAATCGAACCACCGACACGAGGATTTTCAATTAGCCTTGTGTTCCGCACGCACCGTCTCAGGATCACTCAAACCGTATCGTAGCCGATTGAAAACCTTAGCCTTTGCGCTTGGCAGATCGTCTCGCCCTGTCACACACCAAAGCATTCAAGCACGCTACTCCTGCTACCCCAGCGATACCCGAGGTGCTTGAGGAGACCATGCCACTACCGTTTGCGTGTCAGTTCCCGGCAATTGGGCGAAGCCAGCATACTTGAATGCCGGTACTATCCAAACTCCGTCGAAGGTGCGAAACCTATTCAAACCTCACCCAAATCTCTCTAGGGTTGCATCACGCGGCTATAGACCAAACCCAATGTAGCTGTCGTTTGATCCAATTTTCAAGGAACGGCAATTGTACGATTTATCAAACTGGCGACAGCTGTCTGCGGACTACGGTTTTGTGCTTCCTGATGTAGAATGTCCAATCTCGGTGCCTCAGGTTCCGGGATTGCTGGTTGAATTGAACAACCTACAAGCTGCTGCTCAGGCCACATCGTTTGACGAACTCCATCGAGTCAGTGCCACAGTTGCGGAAGAGATCATTCAAGCTCAGGCGAACGCGACCGGCGACGTCGAACGCGTTCTGCTTGAATATGTTCAGTTCGAAGTGTCGATTGCGCCAATGATGGCTGCGATTAAGCGAGGTCGCTTCGATAGTGCATTTGACTGGATACACAACGGCCTAAGTGACAGCATAGAATCTAGTGCTCAACGAAAGTTTTTTGACGGACGACCATTTCGTTTCATCGGAGTTTTAGTTGACATGCTGCCAAACAGCTTTCCGAACACGTTTTTGGAATGGGCGGACGGTTTTTTCTATTATTGCCGTAATCAGTCCGCGCTATTTGCCCCGGCAGCTCAGATTGCTCCGCTCTTAGAGGAGACGATTTTCAAGTTGCCAGCCGATGGAAGCCTAGCAGTTAAAGCTGCTGTGAGCCTGATGTGCTGGGGTAGAGATGTGGGACATCAAAGCGCGGTTGGCGTCGCGACCGTTCTGAGACGCTTGTACGATATCGATGCACTACCCAGAGAAAACAAAGCTCAGATCGCCAAAGCGTTTTCAACACGGAGCTGTGACTTGGTCGGAGATCCACACCACAGGTGGGCAAAGATCGTAGTACGTGATTACGCCGACTTTTTGCTTCAGCACGAACCCTTTCAGTACCACTTCGCTTCATTCGAAAACGTGGGGGATTGGGATGAAAACGTAGTGCGCTTGATTGAAGCCGCCAAAGAATACTCAGATGGAGTTCGCAATAGTTTCCCATCCTACACAGACTGGTTGATTTCTCTCGATCAACGATCCAGCTTATTGAGTCCGGTGGCAAAATTCGCGTTGGACAATGATCGGGCGGCAGACTTCGCAAAAATTCTCGCCGCTTGGTATGCCGGTGAAATTGAAACGGCTTCTGCTGGGTGCAGTGTCGTTTTGCCGACTGCTATTTCCGGTGTTGGGTTTCTCGGGAACGACACTGAAATGGTCAGTTTTCGGGGGAAATTTTCCGGCGAAACCGAAGTAGTGGAAGCGATGAATGAAACTACCAACAATGCACTGGGAACAACGCGAACTGTACAAGCCGGTCCCGAGCTTGATCAAGTTCCGGGGCGTCCCGGGCAGCCCAACAGAGATTCTGCGACCGGGTTTGAGGAGGCTCTGACCGACTTCTACAATGTTCCGGTTTTAGTTGAGAAACTGGCTGGATCGCCTGCCCTTGCATGTTTCCCCCACAACCTTCACCCGCTTCAAGCGCTACTGTCGCGGGAGGCGAATGAATGCTGGCCTTTGAGTTCGAGTCTACGGACTCCGCTTCCAGATCGCCCAATTCGGCGGGCAGCCATCTGGGCTTCATGTAATGATTTGTATTCTGAAATGGAGGCGGTCTCGGCGTCAGAATTTCTGCAAAGGCAAGGTGTCGAAGCACATGTCTATCTTGGACGTGAGCGTGGTCGAGATGACTTCTTAGCGATGTACCGCGATCCTGCCTATGACTTCATCCATGTAATAGGGCACGGAGTTTTCGACCACTGGCAACTCGGTTCTTCAAAAATCCTCATAAATCAAGATGAGGTCGTTGCCGTAGACAACCTAATTGGCCTCCACCCAGAAGATGAAGGGAGGCGTCTTCTTTGTTTGAACATTTGTGATGGCGGCGTTTCAGATGGCTTGGGTGGGATACAAAAACTGGGGCTCGCACCATCATTGACCTCGCCAGCACAAGCAGCTGTTTCACATCTTTGGCCCGTTGAGCCCCGGGTAGCTTCAGCCTTTGGTTTGACAATTTGCTCCGAGTTGGTGGGCGCACGAACTGACCATTTTGGTGCATTTGCTGAAACTCTAAAAAGAGTTCGAGAACCTTGGGAGCAACGTATTCCGGCGCTACGAGACCAGTTCGAAGGCGAAATCATGGAACGCCTTGAAAACTTCAATGCTCCAGGTGACATTTTCGATTGGGCTTCCCCCGTGTTCTTTCAGTAGCAACAAACCGTTGTCATCAGTACCCTTTCCCTTTCGGCTCAGCAGTAGTCATCTATGCAATCTTCATAGCTATCCCCGGTCAGCTCGCAAAACGTCTTTAGCGCGCCTTGCAAAGAGAAATACTGGTGTTCACTGCGATGGTAGAAGAATTCGCCATGAACCGAAATTTGAGCGACAGCCCAGTCTTTGATTGCGTTGGGGCCAGGGTTGTGGGTCAAGACTATCAAGGCATCTGCGACAAGAGAACGTTGAACAACCAAGCTCTGATAAATGTCATTCCGTGCGAACACTTTTCCGAAGACAAGGTTCTCAGCATAGTGCTCCAGTGCATCGTCGCTCACTTCCGATGGGCATTCGGGAAACTCTGTTGGGACACGCCAACGAACTTGGATGACTGATGGAGTAAGAGACTCGTACTCTTCTGGGTCGGGTTCGAAATCCGCTCGTTCAGCCGTGCCGTATAGCCACTCACCAATCGCTCCACCGCTGGGAACCGACCCGCTTTTTGCCCATTTCTCGAAGCGCGATTTTGTTTTGGCGGCCTCGTCCTTCGATACAGTTCGCATCCACGACACGTCTGGGTAGGTAGCCTCACTTTGGAGTTTTGACGGATCAGCTAGGAAGGCTTCGATGGAACCGTAGACCAGTTCGATGCGTCGCGCCGTGATCTCATTCAGCAGAGCGTTTTCCAACCTCGTCAGCCACCGTAGATTCTCCGGTCGGTTGTTTGATCGGTTGGTATCGATGTGATCCACCACGTGCTGATCTGTGGGTGGTTCTCCGTTGAATGCAGAACAAACAATGCGGTGAACGGGGACACCTGCAAGATATTGGTATCCGGTTGTCGGGTTTTGGCGTCCGAAAGTCCAAGTTTTGTCCAACGGACGGGCTCGCTTTCGGTATTCGTTAAATCGAAAAACCGCGCCGTTATCGCGGACGAGATATCTCTCACCCCGATATTCGACTTCGAATTCGTTTTCGTAGACTTCAAGCAAATGATTTTGATCGCCTGCTAGCGAGTTCGTTTGATCCAAAGATGGCATCACACTCTCCAGTGCAAAGTTGCCTCGGCCTTCCCCAGACTACTCGATCTGGTGCCGGTTGTTGTTGGCAGACATGAAACACGGCGTCAGGCGCTGCCTTATGCTCTGAAACGCAACCAAAGAATGTCGTACACATAGACACGAAGTCAACCAAAGATTGAAGCCGTTTAAAAGCATCAAGCTCACCGGACCGCCAGTGCAGAGCGATCCATCTCGCCTCAACGCATCTAGGATTGTCCCTGACGTGGCATTTCCTGGTCTCTTATCATGACACTATGAAACAGAAACTCACCACAAAGTTCATTGAGACCAGAAAGCCTGATCCTACCAAGCGCGTTGATTATCGCGACACGGTTGTGCCCGGCTTGGTCCTTCGCGTGAACAAATCCGGCACCAAGACCTTCAGCTTTCACAAGCGCATAAACAGGAAAATGAAGCGACTGACCATCGGCCAGTTTGGGCCGTTTTCTCTTAACGACGCCCGGGAACGAGCGCGGCAAGTCCTTTATGAAGTGGAAACAGGCAAGTTCGAACAGAACACCGGCATAGACGTCCAAGCGAAACCGACACTGGGTGAAGTGATCCCAGATTACATTGAGAAATACGCCGAAGTTCACAACCGAGATAGCGACCGCAAGGCAGCACAGCTTGCCAAGTTTACAGCCCTACTCGACATGCGAATTAACGAGATAAAACGTGCAGATGTGGTGAAAGCATGCGACGAGATCCAGAAATCTGCACCAATCGGCGTGAACCGCGCATTGGCCCATCTCAAGCATCTAATGGGCTGGTGCGTAGAGCGGAGCTTGATCGAAGTTTCACCCATTGCCGGGATGAAGCCACGCGCCAAGGAACAGCCTCGCAATCGTGTATTGAACGACGAGGAGCTAGCCGCTCTTTGGACGGCCTGTGACGCTGAGGGTTACCCTTTTGGGGATTGCATGAAGCTTCTAGCCCTCAGCGGCCAGAGACGCGCCGAGGTTGCCGAGATGCGCTGGTCGGAACTCGACCTTGAAAAACGCCTTTGGACCTTACCTGCCGAACGAGCCAAGAATGGCAGGCAACACACAGTCCCGATAACGGATGCCATGTTTGATGTTCTGCGCAAGGTCCCCCCTTTTCTTGGGTCAGATTATGTCTTCACGACGAAAGGTGTTACGCCGATCTCAGGATTCGGTCGCTTGAAAGAACGGCTCGATCATGCATTGCCCGAAGGCACTGAACCGTGGCATATCCATGACTTGCGTCGCACAATGTCCACCAACATGGCGCAAATCGGTATTCCGCAAGCTGTGACCGAGGCGCTGTTGAACCACAAGACGGGTGTAGTCTCAGGCGTTGCAGCCATCTACAATGTATATTCATACGCGGACGAGAAGCGCGAGGCGCTGGACAAGTGGAATGAGCATATCGAAAAGATCACAACGCCCAAGAATGCTCAGCAAGTTGAAAGGCGACATCACGCCTGAACGCTGGGTTGGGTACGCGAGCAAGAAGTTTCCACCCGGCCACAATCCGTGGTCCGAAATTTATACTAACGATGCTGCGCTCGAGATCGCAGAGACGATACGCCTTGAGAATCCAGCGGGCATTGAAGAGCTTCGGCTTCAACTTGCTGCAACCGCCGAATACCTCCTGTCCGTTTTCGACTTCGTGGGCGGTGCCGCGACACCGGCACAAAAACTCGCTTGGGCCGCAAAGATCGATGATTTGTCCCGCCGTTTGATTGCAGGATTGGCCAACTCTGACGACCTATTGTCATCTGTGGTTGTCCGCCCCGAGAAAGGACAGTCCTCCCGTTTTGTACCTGCTTCGGAAATGCGGAAACGCATTGAGGAAACCGAAACCGCAGTGTCGAACCTATTAGAGCTGGTTCAAGCAGTCAGCGGTGTGCCGAAAGATGTGGGGTCAGCAACGGCCCATTCAGAAACGATGCAGGCAGTTGTCAACGGTATGACCGAAGTCTTCATCGATATCCGGAGCATTGAGTATGTGAAACGCTCCGCCTCGTACGGCCATATCGATGGCGAATATCCCGAGTTCATTCGGGCGTCAGCGCGCCCGCTCCTCGCCGCCTATTACTCAAAATTCGCTAAAGACCCCACTAAGCTCGAAAACCTAAACAGGCAAATTCAAACAGCGGTTTCCGACTATCGTTTAGACGATTGAACAGAACATCTCATTTTGCCCCGGTTTTGTTCATAGCATTGAAATGACAAGGTAAAAATATCACGCCACTACTGTCTCAGGAACCGGTTCCTTTCAGCAACGAAAGGTAAAATCATGACAGACAGTATAGCGAACAAGATGCTTGTCACCCGCGAAGACCTGAAGCGCATGGGCATCAACGTTTCGAATACCACGAAACTGCGCTGGGAGGCCCAAGGGCGCTTTCCCCGTCGCATCAGAATGGGCGGGACCACCGTCGCGTGGCTCATGTCGGAGATCGAAGACTGGCTCGCCGAACGCGCCGAGGAGCGCACCCGAACCCACTACGCTGAGTACTGATTGGGGGCTTTCCAGCCTCTTTTCCCCCAGAAGAAAATCAAAGGAAACACCATGCGACAACAATTTCGCGTGTCAAAACAGATGCGCTCTCCCAAAACACTAGCTGCCGCCAAGGCCCAGATCGCCGCTGGCCGAAAAGTTGTTCTGACATACGGCATTCACGAGGGCGGGCAATGTACCTGCAAGCGTGACGGCTGCCCGTCACCCGGCAAGCACCCCTTGTCCAAGTTCTTTCCGAACGGAGTAAACAGCGCGACCGATGACATCGATTTGGTGCAAAAAGCACTCAGTCGGCATCCTAAAGCCAATCTTGCAATATCACTGGCTGGTCTAACCGTTGTTGATGTGGACGGGAAAGCAGGCAAAGAGGCAGTTGAGGGTCTTGATCTGCCGGAAACGGTTAAGGTTTTTACAGGGCGAGGCCAGCACCTTTACTTCGAAGGTGGGTATATCGAAGGTGCCTTTAAAGCCGAGGAAGTCGACGTTCTGACCGGCGAGAACAGGATGGTGATGGTGCCGCCCAGCACCCATCCCTCGGGCAAGCAATATCGGTATTCCACTCGGTCACCCTCCCGAATGGCCTCCTTGCCAAACAACCTGAGCAATCTCAGACCTAAACGAACACGACAAAAACAAAAACGTTTGCAGCCGGGGTCAACAGACCTCGTCATCAAAAGCGGTGGCCGAAACGATTACTTCTTTCGCACGGCCTGCTTCTTGCGCCGAAGGTTCGATGACGAAGATGTGGTTGAGGCCATGCTGGAAGCTTTGAACGATGATTTCACTGAAGCGCCGTTGTCGCCAAACGAATTGCGCTCCGTGGTCCAAAGCAGTGGAAATTACGTCGAGGATACTGCCGCGCTGTTTGGCCCACCAAAGACGACTGAGCCTTTGCCGATGGAATTCCTGTACTACCCGTACATCCCGTATTTCGGCGTAACCCTTCTTGCGGGCAATCCCGGTATGGGCAAGTCGCTGTTGGTGACCAAGCTGATCGCCGCCGTGACCACGGGTAAGCCTTGGCCACTCACCGATGAGTGCGCACCGAAAGGTAAGGTTCTGATGCTGTCCGCTGAGGACAACTGGCAGAGAGTCACATTGCCCCGATTGCTGGAGAACGGAGCGGACATCGGCCAAATTCGCGTCATGACCCGGTTTAAGATTCTATCGCCAGAGAACCTTGAGGCGATGGCGCGTTACATCGAGCAGGAGCGGCCCAAGCTGGTCGTCATAGATACGCTGACCGCCTACATGGGCAGCGGGCGTGATATGAACCGTCAAAATGAGGTGGGCGAGTTTCTGGGACGTCTTACTGAGATCGCTGAAGATGCCGGATGTGCGGTACTGGCTATTGGTCACTTGAATAAACAGTCAGCAGAGCACCCGCTGTATCGGATTGTCGGCTCTATTGGTTTCGCGGCCAGTATTCGATCCGCGTTATTTTACGGGACAGACCCAACAGATCGCTCGCGCTTCGCTTTGGCGCATGGCAAGGCCAACGCCAGCGAGCTTGGCAAGACAATCATATTCGAGCGTTTCGGAGGTGGTCGAGACGGGACGCCTGTGCTGCACCCGGTCGAGTTTTCAGATGCGAACGAAGCCGAGGTTTGCAGGGTCGAGACAAATTCAGTTGGCAGGCCTGCATCAGCCACCGACGCCGCGCGAGAGTTCATACTCGAATTTCTTTCCGATCAGCCGGTCAGATGGGAGAAAGTTGAAAGCGCAGTGACAGGCCGCAGCCTTGCGTCTGTCGGCACCTTGAACGCGCTTAGAGCAGAGATGGCGAAGTCCGATGAGATCGTGCAGGTAGGGAAGGGAAAAAGCACCCGCTGGAAACTCGGAAAGCCCACTGCCGACGAGTGATCGTTATAATATTTCATGTACAATAATTTTTATATCGAATGATGGGCGGGCTTAAGTCCGTCCTTCACTTTTTTGGAGGCCAGCGTGGGCTTGGGGTGCGGAGCGGCTGGGAGCCGGAAATCTTGGCAGTATGTATGACCCCTTGTCCGTCCACTGGGCGCGTGCCGTTAAAAAAACGCCTCCCTCCATACCACTCGCCAGCACCTCATTGGGTGTCCGCCAGTCCTGTCTAGGGCGACACGAGGACTATGTATCAGGCTATCGGGCACGAGCCGGAGCTAAATCGCTGATTCTTTTCAAAGAGTCCGTGCTTGCATCGGGTATCATGCCGGTGTCTGGGGTTCCACTTGGGTAGCAATCTGCCCGTTTCGGCGCTCTTGCGATCATTCCTGCACCCAGCCTTTGCGGTGGAAATGGCGAAGTACGATGGACCGGTTGTAGAGTGGGAAGCCAATCCAAAGTCCATTGAGGGTGAAGAACGATATGATCGCCCACAACCACATGCCCTTGAACACGTAATACAGTGGGCCGAATAGCAGGCACCAAAGCCTATGCCAGTTGCCGAGTATTACCTTGCTTTCGCCGTTGAAACCCCATTTTGCACTGATTGCCATTTCAAATATCTCCTCGTTAAGGCTGATGATGAATATCTCGATAAGAAACATGCGGACTTTGGTCAGGCTTAATCCCGGCCTGCCGTGCAGCGGCTGAATGAAGTTTATTTGTGGGGTGCTGTGCGAGTAGCATTGGCTCGCTCAGAGAGCTGTAGAGCGTCCCCAGCCTGAATTCGCAGGGTGTGATCGGAAAATGCCCATGCTGGCGCTGCTGGCTCATTGTAACGCCGCCGCGCACGCGTTTAACTCCACCTGCTGGGGATTTGTTGCAGATCATTCCGAGTTGCATACCGGCAGCGCCCCGTGTGCCTCGACATGCTCCCAGATCAGTCGCCGCTCGGCGTAAGCGATGTAGGGATGAAGAATGTGGTCAGCTGCATCGATCCCATCTGGAAGATGTACCGAGACCCAAAGGTTGGATGTATCGCCATTGAACACGCGGTGAAAGGTAACGCCGCCAGCGTGGCCCTTCTTGCCAGTCGTTGCTGATCGGTGGAACTGCCGTATCCGGTTCCTGATCCCTTTCGCCGCCCATGTCCGACCTATGTAGACAGTGTTGGTCGGATGGCCCCTCGCGATCACATAGATGCCTGCCTGCTGCGGCAAAGCCGTTCTGCCTGCCCATTCGAGTGGTCCAGTGAGATGAAGCCCCATAGCGCCCCGATCTGCGAGCGCCCTCGCGGTTGACTGGTGATCGGGGTGTTAGAAAACCGCGGTGACACGGTCCCTGTGCCTTTAGCCGGAGCCTGTTGTATAACACAGGCACCCCGACCATAGGGTCAAAGGTATTCAACCGCCGAAGCGGTCTAAGTCACCGAGGGGTTTCTAAGCCCCAACGCAGGTGCGTCTCCTGCGTCGAGATCAGTGGTAGCAGCAATTCGAGAAAAGCTAAAGATGCGCTGGGGTTATCCCTGACAGGATAGCAGCCTGCGTCTTATCGATCTCCATCAGAACCAAAGGAGACTGACATGGCTGATATCGTGACACTTAAAGACCTGTGCGAAGAACTGAAACTCGACCCGCGCGAAGCACGTGAACGCCTGCGCGCCGCCGCCAGCGACGCCAAAACGAATCCCGAACTGTCGAAGGCCCGCAAGCCGCGTTCTCCGTGGCAGTGGGTAAAAGGGTCGGTCGCAGAGATAGAGGCGCGTCGGGTATTGCAGACCAATACATAGGCGTTTTGTCAGGGGCTCAGTTAGTTCTAAGACTATGTTGATCCCCAACAGCCAATATCCAAAAAGTTGCGATGGTAGATATGTTGACGGTGGTCGGCTTTTGTCGATGCTCATCACACCTTCAACACCTATTGTTCAACACGGAGCGAGCCAAACATATCAGAGACACCCCGGGCACTTGCACGCTCGTCGCGGGAACGTTCTTTCCACTCGTCCTGCATGTGATCTGCCCAAGCCTCTTCATTGGCCTCAAACTCAAATTTGGCTTCCTCGACCGTATCGAGCATTGCGGCTATTTCTACGCCTAGTTCATCTCGGAAAAGTTCGAGGTCCTCGATCAATTCATCAAATTGTTCACCAGATTTGCATTCGCCAACTTCATCGGCAAATTGCAAACGCCTGTATGCCTCAAAAGCAGCTTGGGCTGCTTTCTTGGTCCCACAATGATCAGTTAAATCCAAAACACCGATCAGTTCGCGCAACTCATCAGAGCGACACCCAGTCCCTATTTCTTTGAGAAGCACTGGCTTAATGATGTTCAACATTCGGTCGGCTTCATCTTGCGAAACCGATTTGCAAGCTTGCAGTGTCCGCACCAATTCAACGGCATCGTTAATCTCCGGGCTTTCTGAAAGCCACTCGTGCTCCAGTCGAGAGAACAGTACGGGAACTAGCGAGGTGATATTGTCACTTCCCAATTTTTCCGCAATGTCTAGCAATACTGCCAATCGGCGTTCAAACGTTGATCCGCGATAACTTACGCTGCCATTTCCATGATCGAACCTACGCCTTTTCAGCATCTGAATAGATATCGGATCAGCAATTTGATTTGCCTTCATTCGAAATGCTTCAAGAATAGATCTTCTGCTTTTCGATTTGGCGAAGGACCAAATGCGTTTGATCTGATCAAAACTCGCAGCGCCAGTCATAATGTCGATGGCGTTTTCTGGATCAACAAGTACCACAGAGTTCAATAAATCAAGAACAGATGGATCAATGACTTCAAAGCCATGTGAGCCAATGGGTTTGATGAAAGTGCCAGCAATTTCTCGCAAAGCTGTACGAAAATCTTCGGGGCCACTGGAGAAGCCATAGCGGTTAGCACGATGTTCGTGCAATGTAGTAAAAGCAGCCTTCAGGATGGCTCCGTTAGCCCTGCCTTCCAGCGAGAAAATTGCCAGTAGCATCGAACGCCCAGCATCTGAGATTTCGTTCTCGAAGGCGTGCCGCCAAATTTCCGATGGATCGCGAAGTAGGTTTTCAACAAATGAGCGGTACTTATCCACCGGGACGTTTCGCAATCGGCGAAAACTAGAAAGCCATTCAATGAGGCGCGGGTTGAATTTCTCATGTTTGATGATGCTCATGTAGAATTCATCACGCAATAATTCACCCTGATACTCCGGCGGTAAATCACTGAAGCAGAGGTGGTTGTAAAGAATGCGCGCCTTTTGGCTGAATGAGTAACTCGGCATTCTCAAGAAAACTCGAAGATCATCCAAATCAGAGTGCCGAAGGCGCTCAGATCGACCCATTGCGTGCGAGTATATGTGCTCACGCGTGGTCAATATTAGTTTGGCGGTTGGTGTTGCGCGAACCATATTAATGAATTCAAGTAACGCTTTGTCATTCGACCCTGCAAGAGCTGCGGATCCGTCACCCAAAAAAGTAGCCCCCATAAAATCATCGAAATAGAAGACTTGGGGCGTCCCTGGCTGAAACAACTTCAGACCTTCATCTATGTCTCGCTGGATCAGGACAGCCTGATAACCACCCTCTAAGTGTGCGTAGAGGAGCAGGTTTGCCAACGTCGTTTTGCCCACACCCGGCGGGCCCGCAATTACCACAACCCGGCTATTGTTAAGCATTTGCATCGCTTGTGGATACGCTTCGCTTTGAACATAGCGCCGCGCCTCCTCGTAAACTTGGCGTACTTTGAATTCGCTACGGGTTTTCTCGGCATTGTGCAGTACACCATCGAGGACCGCGCGACTAGCAAGCCAGAGCTTGTAGTGATTACGTTCGATTTCTGGGTGTTGACCAAGCAGGTTGTTAAGATCTTCATGTCCAATTACATCGCTGGCCTTAAGCATGCCCGGATCGAATAGATCGACGATGGAGTCTTTGTTAGCCTTCGATAAGGGGACTGAGGTTACCAGAAGATACCGAGACGGATTAATTAACCGAACCTTTTCAACTTCCTTTTTGACCTCCCTCATTAGCCCCGCAAGACCAGTTTTCAGGTAGTGTTTAACTTGGACAATGAGCCGGTTGGTGCCCACGGCATATCGGAGGTCGACGCCGCCATCCTTTCCAGATTTAAAACTCTCAATCGTTACGCCCCAATGCGCTTGCAGGAGATCCCTTGCAAGAATCTCGAGGTCGAATGGAGAAAGCTGTTGGAAGTCGTACTGTGGCATTGACTACATAATCCATACTTGGCGATAGCGAGCCAAGAAAATCTCAAGAAGCTATCTGGCAAACAGACCTCAATTTTCCGCGAACATGTCGATCTGTTCAGGTTCTTCACGCTCCGCTTCGTCTTCAAACGAAAGGCCGGACATAGCGGCGAGGTCGTGAACAACGCGGGTGATATGGTGGGCCATGTTCCACTCGCGCCACATGCTCGCGCTGCCCGGTGTGGCATGACCATTGGCCGCGTCCCACATCCTGCGATCCGCATACGAGAACATTTTGCCCGCGAAGTCAGGCCGTGCAACAAGGTCCTTCAGAACCGCCTTCATCACCTCAGATTGCTTTCCGCCTGACTTGCCTCGAATGACAACCGTATCCGTTTTGGTCGTATAGCGAACGTGCGGGATGGGAATTGCGCCACCTTTCTTTGTCGGAAATTTGATTTGGCCACAATCTGCGCCAAAGTCGCTGAACCCAAGCCGTTCCGTAGGGATGTCGCAATCCCGAACCGCAGCGTTAAAGACTGTCCACTCGTGGCGTGGAACCAACTGCGTTTTTCCAGCGTCAGCCGGGTTGGTTGTCGGGAAGTTCGACCCTTGGAAGACAATGCATCCCCAATTTGCAATCTCGGACAGTTCATTGAACGTACCGTCGACAACTTCGGTGGCGATCTCTGGGTCCAGTTCGAGCCCTGCGAAGTCGACGAAGATTTCACACTCAGAAGCGGAAAGACCAAGCGCCTGCAACCCATCACGCAGAACGTCGCCATCCAAGTCTTCGGCCCGCAGATGAATCGCTGCACGGGGGAATGTGCCGAGCAGCAATCCGCGCCACAAGCTATTACCCAGATCAGACGCTGGAATAACCGCAATAAGGTTTGGATTTCTCGCCCGAGCGACTTGGAAAAGCCGATTGATATCCTCGTCTTTGGGCTCTCTCATTACGTATTGAGTGTCCATGTAAGCGGGAAAACGTGGCCAGTGTTTACCGATACGTTCACCTGTTACATACGCGATCTCGTCATGCGTCAGAACCTTTTGAAGTTCTGGGTCCTTTTCGATCAATGGCGGCAGGACAAAGTAAGGACGCACATGCTTCTGCATGGCCGGGCGAATACGCCCCGCCGCGTTGTATTCACCTTGCTTAAACCTTAGTGCCGGACGATATGGCAGCATCGTTGCTCTCCTCGGGTTGCTCAATAAGTACCTTCCTCACGGTGTTCCTCCCGATCTTTTTTGAGAACAACGCGTAGTTGTTTCTCTCTTTTTGAATCCTGCCAAAAACGATGGCCGGATTAATCCCCAGTTCTTTTGCCAGCTTCTCTGCGGGCTGCGCTGTTTTGGCGATCCGAGCAGTGGATTTCCGCCAACGTTCTTCTGGAATCAGCATGTTAGAAGCAAAAGCATCCGCTTCCGCTTCCTGTTCGTCAACTGACGCTGCATCAAACTGATCAAAAAAGCCACTAGTGAGGCCTGTCAAACGGTGCAGAACGACATGACCGACTTCATGGAGCAGACTAAACCAAAAGTTGCCCGTATCGTCTTTTCTAAGTGTAAGGCCAATAACCGGCACACCCTCTTCAATAAACGCGGCACCGTCGATGGTAAGGCCCGGGATTTGCCTCTCCGCGATGAGGACGATACCTGCCTCAAAGAGCTGCTGTTGGGCGCGGCGCGGGCCATCTGGAAACACACTCAGCTTAGGAAGTTGATTCAGCCAACCCGTATTCACGGGGTCATAGCTTGGAACTCCTTTACGAATGATTTCTTTAGCGCGCGTCACCACCCGAGCTCGCCACGCGTGAAGCAAAACATCTTCGCTGTGGTCCTGAACGTTCAGCCCCGTCCGCAACAAGGTTGGGCTGCCAAAATCAATTCTGTTTTCTGCGATGTATTGACGGAGCTGCGACTCGTCCATGTCATCCGAAAACCAGCCGTTTACGCGGCCATGTTTCAGGATCTTCCTGATTCCCTCTTTGGAGACATCATCAATGACTTTATCCAGCCCCCGAAACTGAGGGTTTGGCTCGATGGTCGCGCTTAAACGAACTCCCACCAGAGCCGCGACGCGTGCGTAGTTTTTGACGCTGATGGAATTGTAGCGGTCAGCTTCATATCGCTGGACCTGCTGCTCCTTTACCCCCAAGCGCCAAGCTAGATCACGCTGCGTATAACCTTTGGCAATCCGCGCTACGATCAACATCAAGCCCGGATCACTTTCCGCACGGCGCTCAAGAGGCGTTGGCTTCCCAGTCCCCTTGGCAAGATCATACGCATCGATAGCATCATTCAAGTCGTCACGTTCGGCTTTCATAGTCGCGGAGAGTTGCTTCACAACTTCCGGCGGCAAACCCTCAACAACTCGCTTTAGGGATTCATCTGTCGCCAGCGCCTCATCAAGTGCGGCCACGCGCGAGCGAGCTTCGCGCAGTTCTTTTTCATTTAGGATGATGCCTGTATTCATACGCCTTATCTACCCAACAAAAATGTTGTGGTCAAGAGGCCCAACAAAAATGTTGTGTTACTGCTAACTTGTCGCCGAGACCGTCAGTCTCAGTTCGAATCTTCCAGCTTCTCTCAGAGCACATTTGGCGCGCTTCGCAGTACAAAAGCGCGGCATGCACCAGTTCAGGATTTGTTGGATTCACGAAACATACGCAGTAGCACTGTCATCTAATCGATTGGGTTGGCCGAGCAGGTCATTGGCGTCAACCGCTACCCCAGTGATACCCGGCAGGGAAACGGCAAGCATGAGCGGCAAGCGCCACGCTTCTAACATATTGATATTTTTTATTTAAATGGTGCCCGGGGGCGGAATCGAACCACCGACACGAGGATTTTCAATCCACTGCTCTACCCCTGAGCTACCCGGGCATGGGAAGGCGTCTCGCCTTGGGTGCTGGCCTTCTATGTCAGCCAATCGGGCCTGTCCAGAGGAAAAAGACAAAAAAGTCAGTGCAAACGTGAACTTTGTTTTTGCATCTCTTCGAGCGCCTCAATGGCCTCTTCCGGATCCTGTGAAGGCACTGCGTAATCTCCGCCAAACCACTTGCCCAAATCAATGTCCGCACAGCGTTTGGAGCAGAACGGACGGTAGGTTTGCACCGTGGCTTTCTTACAGATCGGACAGCTCATTTGAGCACCTCCGCAAGCGGCACACGGGCGTTTTTTCGTTGCAATTCAAAGTGCCCCAGCGGAGTCCAGCCCACCAAGGCGGTGTCGATGGTGTCCCGCTTGAAGGCCGCCCGCAGGGCGCTCTCAAAGCCACGGCGGTCTTTTTTCGGCATGGGCGCCAGGTCGAGCACAATCTGCCCGCCAAGGCCGCGCACGCGCAACGCCCGCGGCAGCGCTTTGGCCACCGCAAAGTTGGTTTTTGTCCCCGCCGCAGGGGAGGTGTCTTTGCCGGTGTTCACGTCCACCGCAACAAGCGCACGGGTCGGTTCGACATACATGGAAGCCCCGCCGCCCAAAGGCACGTAGGCGCCCTGCGCCGCGTCCAGCGCGTCCAGCACGCCATGGCTTTCAAAACTGCCGGCTTCGGTCACCACCTCCGCAGGCTCGGACCAATCCCGCCACGCCGCAACATGTGGACCATCGCCGTCGATCAGCTTTTCAGCAGGACCATCCGCATCGGCCAAAACCTGCTCCGCCAGATCAAGCATGGCCGCGATATCTTCAGCCACATCCGCGTCATCCGCCTCGGCACAGGCGGAGCGTAGGATGATCCCCGCATCGGGCGTTTCAACCACCCCATGGGCCACTCCGAGGAGCGCATCCCGGCGCTCATCATCACGGATTGAGCGGCTCACATTCACCCCCGGTGCACCCGGGGTGACAATGGCATAGCGGCTTTTGAACAGCACTTTTTGCGTGACCGGGATCGCCTTGCCGGCCTCGGCCAATCCGGTCACCTGCACCAGCAACACATCGCCCGGTGCAAGACCTTTGACCTGGCGCAAGAAAGCCATGCCATCCGGGGTTTTCAAGAACATGCCGCCCTGCCCTTTGACAGGCCGGTCCGCCACTGCGCGGTAGATGGTGCCGGGACGCGGCATGTCGCTGTCAATCAGCAGGTCATCGAGCTGGCCATCCACCATCAAGGCGGCGGCTTCGCGGCCGTCGATGTGGTCCAAAATGATCTGATTTCCGTTCATGTGCGTTCCTTGTAAAGCGTGTAGCCGGCCGCGCGCAGCAGGCCAGCGGTTTCGGCCACAGGCAGACCTACAATGCCGGTAAATGATCCCGAAATCCACGGGATGAAGGCGCCTGCCGGACCTTGGATGGCGTAGCCGCCCGCCTTGCCCTGCCAATCATTGGTGGCCAGATAAGCGTCAAGCTCTTCATTGGACAGGCGTTTCATTTTCACCGCACTGACCACATCGCGCTCAAACAGCTGATCGCCCTTGCGCAGCGCAACCGCGGTGATCACCCGATGACGTCGGCCTGACAGCGCCTTGAGAAAGGCGGCGGCTTCGTCGACATCCTGCGGCTTGCCCATAATGCGACGCCCAAGCGCCACCGTGGTGTCTGCGCACAGCACAACATCGGTGGCTGCGGCCTGAACCGCCAGCGCCTTCTCACGCGCGATTCGCACACAATAAGGCCGCGGCAATTCATTTTTATGGGGGTCTTCGTTGATGTCAGGGGGGCAAATGTCATCTGCCACCACACCAATCTGCGCCAACAATTCTTTGCGGCGCGGACTGCCAGAGCCAAGTATCAGCCGCATGCCGGACCTCTTAAATGCGAAAAGGCGGCCCGCTTGGGGCCGCGCAATGTCTTGATGTAGATCGCTTATTTGAAGCGGTAGTTGATCCGACCCTTGGTCAGATCATAAGGTGTCATCTCGACTTGAACCTTGTCGCCAGCCAGAACACGGATGCGGTTTTTGCGCATCTTGCCTGCCGTATGTGCGATGATCTCATGGCCGTTTTCCAGCTCGACCCGAAACGTCGCATTCGGCAGGAGTTCCTTCACGACACCGGGAAATTCGAGCAGTTCTTCCTTCGCCATGGTCTCTCCTTTGATTAGCACCTGCAGCATTTTGCAGGACGTGCGCTTAAATGAGGGCTTTTTCCCTTTTTTTCAAGGGCCAAAACCAAAAGAAGCCGATTTATCCAAAGATAACCCGACATATCCTCCCCTTAGCCACCAATTGGCTGATGGTCCGGCAGTCGGCTGAGCCAGCCGCCCGCTTGGGCTTCATACTTGCGCCAGCCATCGGCGCTGCCCTTATAAATCTTCTTACGCACCTGTTCTTGCGAGGCGGTGCGGACCACATTGGCGCTGTCCTCCGGCGCCAGGCAGGCTGCTTGCCAGTCCAATCCAAGAGATTGAATAAGCGTCGGAATTTGGACGTCAGGATCGGCCACAAGCGCCTCATAGTCGACATCAATGATGCGATCGGGGAAGCGCTCATGCCAAAACGCCATCAGGTCCTGATAGAGTTCAAAATAGCGGATCAGACTGTCCATATCATTGGTGAAACCCAAACTGTTGCTGGCATAGAAATGGCGGAAATTGGACCAGCAGCAAGCCTTGGGGTCCCGATGCACATGCACGATTCGGGCCTGTGGCAAGGCTGTCGCGATATGCCCGATCAGACGGAAATTCTGCGGCATTTTGTCGGTGATGAAC
Source organism: Shimia sp. (assembly GCF_049116215.1). Taxonomy (GTDB): domain Bacteria; phylum Pseudomonadota; class Alphaproteobacteria; order Rhodobacterales; family Rhodobacteraceae; genus Shimia. The sequence goes on from NZ_JAGDZB010000007.1 coordinate 92,520, forward strand.
GCCCCGCTGCCCGTTTGCGTCAGGCGCGTCAGATAGGCTTGTCGCAGCTTGGCCGCCTGCGCCGTATCAAGGGGAGATCCCACCAAACCAAGCTGTTTCACCATAAGCGCGAAGTAGTCGAGCTCACCCTTTTGAACCACCTGCGAGTGACGCCCGATGATGGTTTCGGTCAGAGACGACCCCGACCGTGGCATTCCCAAGATAAAAATGGGGGTGGGGTCCTCCTCCGCCGCAACCACCTCCAGCGCAGGCTGTTCTGTAAACTGCCGCTTTAAAGCGTCAAACAACCGGGCCTCGGTTTCAATGTCAAAACCCGTTTCTTTGAATCGCAACGCGTTGGCCGCCAACAGGTTGCGATAGGCATCCGCGTATTCCTCACGCTCCTCCTGGGCCGCCACCTTGGCAAACCCAAACTTGAGCGCATCTGAGGCGGGCGGATCGCGCCGCAACTGCGCCGCAATACGGTCGTCAAAATCAGCAATCCGTGAGGGTTTTTGGCTGTTTGCAAAATTACAGTAGGCAATGCTGTAGGCAGGCGCGACATCCATCACCTTCTGCCACTGCGCCAAAGCCTCATCCTTGCACCCCAGAGCGTTGAGCACCGAGGCATAGTTTCCAAGCAAAGCTGCATTTTCCGGCCAGAGGGAGAGACCAGCCTCAAGCAGGTTCCGCGCACCGTCAAGCTCGCCGAGCGCGTACATGAGTTTTGCCGCCTTAAGCAGCGGCTGCACGTCATTCGGCGCCAGCTTGCCGGCTATGTCATAACATTCCAGCGCCAAAACCTGTTGACCTGACGCCTCAAAGGCCTCCCCAAGGTCCATAGGATAGCCGGGCTGATCAGCCCCGTATTTCAGCGCATCACCCAAAACAACAATCGCGTTGTCCACATCCCCCATGGCCAACAAAGCCCGGCCAAGGCCATTGAGCGCAACAGCATGTCTCGGTGCTGCTTTCAGAAACGCCACAAAAAGCGGTACCGCAAGTGCCGGACGCCCAACTTGAGTAAGCCCCAAGGGCAGCTCCAATGACGCCTCTTCTCTCTGCGCCAAATGTGCCGCTTTACTGAGGAAGCTATCTGCTATTGCTGCATCGCCCAACTGTTGTGCAGAAAACCCCGCCAACGCGTGTAATCCGACGTGCGTAGGCTGCGCCTTGATCGCCTTTTGGGCGCGGAACATCACTTTGCGAAATTCGCCTTTGTCATAAAGCGATTGAATCACACCCAAATCAGAGGATGCGATTTTTGAAACGCCTTGTACCTTTTGCGGCATGATGAGTCCCTTGCTGAAATCACCGCAAATGTCTCAAACTATGGCAAACAAATGGTTAGCATTTGCGCGTTATTCAGAGATGCTACCCCAGCGCGCGCGCAGGTACGCCAAGATCTCATCGCGCGCCGTACGATAAGCTGCCAATTTGGCCTCCCGCCCGTCGCCCGCCTGCGCCCCACTGGGATCAGACACCGGCCAATACTCCAGCTCCAGATGGTCAAATCGCGTCAACTCTTCTGCCTTGCTGCGGCTGGCCGGGGTCAGCGCCACCACCATGTCAAAACTGGACAACTCATCACCCAGCTTCTCCATCTCTTCAAAACTGCGGGTGCGGTGCCGGTCCAGTTCCACGCCGATCTCGGAACAGACCGCAATGGCAAAGCCGTCAATCTCCAGATCGCTGCGGATGCCAGCCGATTGCACATAGACGTCCTGACCATAGAACTTCTTCATGATGCCCTCCGCCATGGGGGAGCGCACCGCGTTCTGGTCACAACAGAACAAAACCGATTGTGGCAAAACCTGCTTCTGATCGGAATCCGCCACGTAGCTCAGCCCCCGAAGTGCAGGACACAGATCAACGTAAACAGGCGCCGGGCGGTATCGGTGTCGATGTCCGCCTTACCCTCCAACCGTTCCTGCAATACCCGCGCACCTTCGTTGTGAATTCCACGGCGCGCCATGTCGATGGTCTCGATCTGGCTCGGCGGCAGGTTTTTCACCGCATCAAAGTAGCTCTCACAAATCGCCCAATAGTCTTTCACCACCTGCCGGAACGGCGACAGGCTCAGGTGGAACTCCGCTGCTTTCTCACCACCTTCGCTGGTCACATCAAACACCAGCCGCTTTTCGCGGATCGACAGATCCACAGAAAACGGCCCATCCGGGATCACCCGATCGTCGCGCTTGGGCAAAGCAAAACTGTTCTCTTCCAACAGATCAAAAATCGCCACCTTACGCTCCTGATCAATCTCCGGTGTGGGAGGTGGCAGGTTGCGGTCATCAATTTGGATGTGGCTGATCCGGGACATGGGAAGCTCTTGTCTTTTTGCGATGCAGCATGAGTAGCGCACCGCCCCCCGTCTTGTCCATCGGTTGCAACTGTCGCAGCCATTGACAGCACCCCCAAGGCTGCGCAATCCAATCCGCACCCACAAGCGAGGACTCCTTATGTCACAGCCCCTGCCCATCTTTGACCTCACAGGCCAAAACGCCTTAATCACCGGCAGCACGGATGGGTTGGGCAAAGCCGCCGCAGCGCTTTTGGCCCAAGCAGGCGCGCATGTCTGGATCAACGGTCGCAACGCTGAGCGCTGTGACGTCGTTGCGCGTGACTTCCGTGCTGCAAACCTCAACGCCACCGCTCTGCCGTTTGATGTGGCGGACGAAACCGCTGCGAAACACGCCTTTGATACCGTGGCCACCGCCGGCGGCCTCTCCATTTTGATCAACAACGTCGGCCAACGCGACCGCCGCCCTTTACCAGAATTCACTCGCAACGACCTGCAAACGCTTTTAAACGTCGACCTGATCTCGCCCTTCCGTCTGTCCCAACGCGCCGCAGAGCAAATGCGCGCAAAAGGCTACGGGCGGATTGTGAACATCTCATCGATTGCCGGCCTGATCGCGCAATCCGGCGACGCGGCCTATACCTCCGCCAAAGCGGGTATCAACGGCATGACCAAAGCGATGGCGGCTGAACTTGGCAGTGATGGCATCAACGTCAACGCCGTGGCACCCGGCTTTTTTAAAACCACGCCCAACGCCGCCGCGGCGCAAGACCCTCGACTTGCCGAGAAACTGCAAAACGCCACGGCGCTCAAACGCTGGGGCAACCCCGAAGAGCTGGCACCCGCCATCCTTTTCCTCGCCAGCCCCGCCGCCAGCTATGTGACCGGACAGGTCTGGGCCGTGGATGGCGGCTATACCAGCCACTACTAACGCCCTTTTGCACATTCTCATTCCCCAAATATCCTAGGGAGTCGCAGCCTGCTGTTACGGGGCAAAGCCTCTTACTTGTTTAACGCATCCAAGCGCGCACGCACGCTCAAACCATGTGCTTCAAGGCTCTCGGAAATCGCCAATGCCTCCGCCGCCGGACCAATCGCCTTCAAGGCTTCCGGCGTCATCTTCGACAGCGTGGTGCGCTTGATGAAATCCATTACCGACAGGCCAGAGCTGAACCGGGCTGAGCGTGCGGTGGGCAATACGTGGTTTGGTCCACCCACATAGTCACCGATTGCTTCAGGCGTATATTGACCGAGGAAAATCGCTCCAGCGTGGGTGATCTTCTCACACAGCGCATCCGGGTCGGCCACGCATAGCTCCAGGTGTTCCGGTGCAATCCGATTGGACAAAACCGCCGCCTGATCCAGATCTGCCACAGTGATCACGGCCCCAAAGTCTCGCCAGCTGACGCCGGCAATCTCGCGCCGCTCCAGCGTTTCCAAACGTTTGTCCACCGCGTCTGCCACAGCTTGGCCAAAGGCAGCGTCATCTGTGATCAAGATCGACTGCGCGCTCTCGTCATGCTCCGCCTGGCTCAGCAGATCCAGCGCAATCCAATCCGGATTGTTGTCTCTGTCAGCAATCACCAAAATTTCGCTGGGTCCGGCAATCATGTCGATGCCCACCTTGCCAAACACCCGGCGCTTGGCCGCCGCCACAAACGCATTGCCCGGTCCGGTGATCTTATCCACCGGCGCGATGGTGTCAGTGCCATACGCCAGTGCCGCCACAGCCTGCGCGCCGCCAATGCGATAAACTTCATCCACACCCGACAGCCGCGCCGCCAACAACACCAGCGGGTTGGCCACCCCATCTGGGGTTGGCACCACAATTGCCAAGCGCTCCACACCCGCCACTTTCGCCGGGATTGCATTCATCAGCACAGAAGATGGATAGCTTGCCAAGCCACCTGGCACATACAACCCCGCCGCAGAGACCGGCGTCCAACGCCAGCCCAGCGTGGCGCCGCTCTCATCGGTCCAGCTTTCGTCACTTGGCATCTGCCGCGCGTGATAGGCTGTCACTCGTTCTGCGGCCAGCTCCAACGCCGCGCGGTCTTCGTCCGTCACCTGCGCGCAATAGCTATCAATCTCTGCCTCAGAAAATCGCAGCGTCTCTGGGGTCAGCTCCAAACGGTCAAACTTCGCCGTCAGGTCTATAACCGCCGCGTCCCCGCGATGGCGCACGTCTGCAATGATGTCGGCCACAACGGCGTCCACATCCGGGCTGTCTTCACGTTTGGCCCCCAAAAGGGTGGTGAAGGCGGCTTCAAAATCAGCAGCTTGCGCATCAAGAAAAACGGGCATTTGGTCTCTCCGTAAAGGTCACGCCTTCTTAGACCGCACCATTTGGAGGCTCAAGCGTCAAGCTGTCTCAGCATCAGAACATCGTCACGGGGCTGGCCATCGACAATCACAGAACGCGGACGCAGGCCAATTTGCTGAAAGCCGCAAGCTTGATACAGCGCCTGCGCGCCCAGGTTCTGATTGTCCACGCAAAGCTCCAGCTGCAACACGCCCATTTGCAGCGCCGCCTCCACAGCAGCATCCATCAAAGCCCGAGCAAGGCCGCGTCGACGTGCGGAGGGATGCACATATAAGGGGCCGATGTCAGCCATATGGCGCATCTGTTCTGGACCGCCCCGCCGGAGCGCGACAAAGCCCACCAATGTTTTGTCGTCAAAGGCGCCAATCACCTCACCCGCCGTCAGCTTTGCCACCAAGGCACTGTCCGGCGTTGCCACCGCCTCCGCCGCCGTCAGCAAAAACGCTGACGGATCGGCACTCAGCCCATGTAACCACAGCCCGCGATAGGCCTCCAGATCATCCGCCGTCAAGATGCGGATCATGCCGGATGGCTTGGGGTGGATTTGGACGGCGCAATGTAGGGGCGTGTCACGTCTTTCAACGACACTTCCAGTGCTTCCACCTGCAAGCGAATCGCCCCGTCACCAGCCAAGGTCAGAATCACCGCGCCGTCAGCATCTTCACCCGGCTCAAAGGACACCGACAACACAGACAGGATGGTGTCGGCATCGCCCCGTTCCACACCTTGGGACGCCACACGCACAACATTGTCGACCACCAACAGGCTTTGCACCCGCTCCACCGAGCGCTTGCGGCGCTCCGCGGCGGTCTGATCTTCCCAGCGGAACCGGTTCAGCAACACGGCAAAGCGGCGATCTTTGGCCAGCCACTGCATCTCGGACGCCGGAAAAATTGCGTCCTGCGCCAGCGTTGAGAGAACTTGCAAGTCCTCCGCATCCAACGCGCCGAGATTTAGCGGGCGATCGCCGCCGTCTTCAAACCGTGCATCCTGTTGCGTCACTGTTCCTGTACCCTTTCAATATGGGCACCCACGCCGCCCAGCTTTTCTTCGATGCGTTCATACCCGCGATCCAGGTGATAGACTCGGCTCACGATAGTCTCGCCTTCCGCTGCCAATCCGGCAAGGATCAACGACACAGACGCCCGCAAATCGGTCGCCATGACCCGCGCACCCTTGAGCTTCTCCACACCATGCACTGTTGCGGTGCCGCCGTGCACCTCAATATTGGCCCCCATGCGAATAAGCTCTGGCGCGTGCATGAAGCGGTTCTCAAAAATCTTCTCTTCCAGCACCGAGGTGCCCTCAGCGGTGCACATCATCGCCATGAACTGCGCCTGAAGGTCGGTTGGGAAGCCCGGGAACGGCTCTGTGGTCACATCAACCGCTTTCACCCGGCCATTTTTGCGTGCCACTTTGAGACCCTTTTCGGTCTCTTCCACATCAATGCCCGCCTCGTGCAGCTTGGCCACAAAGCTCTCGACCAAATCCAGACGCCCACCGAGCAGCTCCACTTCGCCACCACAGAACGCCGGTGCCAACATAAAGGTACCCAGTTCAATGCGGTCGGTCACAACCGGATGGGTCGCGCCGTGCAGGCGGTCCACACCCTGAATGGTGATGTCAGACGTGCCATCCCCCTCAATCTGCGCGCCCATCGCGCGCAGGCAGGTGGCGAGATCCACAATCTCCGGCTCCCGCGCGGCGTTTTTGATCACCGTAGTGCCTTTGGCCAGCGTCGCCGCCATCAAGATGTTTTCGGTGGCGCCCACAGAGGCAAAGGCCAGCTCAATCACCGCACCCTTAAGGCCGTTTGGTGCCTTGGCGTGCAGGTAGCCGTCTTTTAATTCAATCTCTGCGCCCAGCTTCTCCAGACCAAAGATGTGCAAATCCATCGGACGTGCGCCAATCGCACAGCCGCCCGGCAGCGACACAACCGCATGGCCCAACCGCGCCAGCATTGGACCCAACACCAGATTGGAGGCACGCATCTTACGTACAATGTCATAATCCGCGATGTGGTTGTTGATGTCATGGCTCGACATCGCCAGCACTTTGCCGTCCTGCAAGCTGGTCACTTCCGCGCCCAACGAGCCCAGCAATTCGCTCATGGTCTTGATGTCACTCAAACGCGGTGCGTTGGTCAGCGTCAGCGGTTCTTCGCTCAAAAGCGTGGCCGGCATCAGCGTCAGACAGGCGTTTTTGGCCCCCGCAATTGGGATCTGCCCCTTAAGCGGCCCGTTGCCGCGTACAATAATCGAATCCATTTAATCCTGCCCTTTACTCTTCACCGCCTCACTTGAGTCGGTTGTCTCACTCTGCGCACGTGCTTTGGCCTGCGCTTTCCGGCGCCCCATGTTGGCTTTTAACGCTGCCTTGAGCCGATCTTCGCGACTGTTGGCAGTTTTTTTGGCTTTATTTACAGGGGTCGATTTGTGTTCCATGCAGTTTCTTTACATGAGGCGCAAAAAAGGGTCCAGATTGCGCTTGCACATGTTGAAGTTTGGTCCTAAACACCGCGCCACGGTAATGCTGTGGTAGCTCAGTGGTAGAGCGCACCCTTGGTAAGGGTGAGGTCGGGAGTTCAATCCTCCCTCACAGCACCACCGGACCTCCTGAAATTGTATGTATACACGCAGTGAGTGATCCGCGTGGGTGCCACCACCCAAGAAAACGGGGCGCGGCCATCGCCATTTTATGTGCTTTTTCGACCACCTGCACCATCTTATTCTGAGCGGGCGCAGGCACACAGAATCACACGCGGCCAGATTCGGCGCAAACCAGCCCAAACTCTGCAAAACTTGACCGTCGATTCGCCAAGCATCGTTCGCAAGATGAGGTCAATTCACCCAACCCCGCCCGCTTGTCGCCAAATTGCAAACAATCACCACCCCCCGCTTGTGGCGGGATCACCACAACCAAGTTAACCTTCCACCACCTGCAATTGGTTCACAGTTGGAAACGACCACACCCACAAATACGTGACGCAAGGAAAGCCAAGGCAAAAAAGGCCTAATTTTGACCATGCCACACACTGGATCGCCACATTTCCCGCCCAAATTGCGCCTCTTTTCGGAAACAATGACACAGGAAGCCCTGCGCGCATTAACCAAAACTTAAGACCCATTGCCGCCGTATTTTCCGCGCTTTTCGTCAAATTTTGCAGGTTTTTGTTTCTTCCTCGCCTCGATTGCATCATATTTAAGGGCAAGTCCAACTGGGGGACGAGTTCTGGCTAGGGGCAGCCAAACGAAATGTAGAGGGCATCAAATGATGCCGCGTAACTCACGCCAATCGGCGCATTGAATCCAATTCTGCGGGTTCAAAGCGGGTGATGGCGGCTGACGCGGCTTGTGCGATGAGAAAGAGGGTACAATGGCTGATCCAAACGGTCCTGGAATTGTAGACGGCACGCAAAACGACGACGAAATCTCCATCGGCTATGTCGATGTAGACGGCGATACAGTGGACAACTCCGGCAATGTCATCAGTGCCCAAGACGGCAACGATGGCATCTCTGCTGGCAATGGCGACGACACAATTTATGCGGGTGACGATGACGACGTTGTCAGCGCAGGTGGCGGCGACGATGTTGTGTACGGAGACGAAACAGACCACGCTGAAGGTCCGGTCGACGGCAGCGAACCTGGCGACGACCTCATTACAGGCGATGCCGGCAACGACACCATCTACGGCGGCGGCGGCAACGACACCATTTATGGTGACTTCGGCGACGGACCAACCGCTACCGGCGCTCGGGAAAGCTTCAACTGGAGCGAAGTGACCGGCTTTGCGGATGGCGCAGCCGTGCCAACCGGCTATTCACAAGACACCGGCTCTGTGAGCGTCTCTGTGTCGACCACCACTTCCGGTGGCGGCGACTCCAGCTTTGCAACAGCGACACAACTGCTGACAGACGTAGACACCGGCGACGAAGACGGCGACGTCAACTCCGGCGCGACCTTGACCACCGGCACCGGCACCAATGCCAGCGTGACCAAAGGCGTCGACTTCTCCGAGCCTGTCGACAATGTGGTGTTCCGCATCAGCGACATCGATGAAAGCGCCGTTGTAAAAGTCCGCGCATGGGACGAAGACGGCAACGAAATCGAAGTGACCATGTTTGCCAGCGGTGACAGCAACCTGCACCTGGTCGACATCAACGGAGACGGCACCACCGAGGCGGCTATCTCTGACGGCACCAACCCTGGTGACGCCGAAGACATCGACAACTCCGTACTGGTGGCCATCCCTGGTCCAGTGGCGCGGATGGAAATCATCAACGTCAATCTTGACGGTGAACCTTCTGACATTGTTGTCTCTGACGTGTTCTTTGACAGCGTTGCCCCTACTGCGATCTTTGACGCAGATGACTCGCTGATGGGTGAAGATGGCGACGACGTCATCTACGGCCAGCAGGGCGACGACACCATTGACGGTGGTGCTGGCTCTGACACCATGGAGGGCGGCGCAGATGCCGACCGCTTTGTTATCGGTACGGCTTGGGAAGGCGTGGACGATGTTGTGCACGGCGGATCCGAAGGCGACGACCATGACGTGCTGCAACTTGATGGAGTCGAAGGGGTCGATTGGCGGCTGGTCGATTCATCTACCGACAGCGATGGCAATGGTATCGACGGCACAATCGAACTGATCGACACTACAGGTGACGGTCCCTACGTGACCGGCACACTGACCTTCGAGAACATCGAAGAGATTGTCTGCTTCACACCTGGCACTCGCATCCTGACCCCAATGGGCGAAGTGGCGGTGGAAAACCTGAGCGAAGGCGATCAGGTTGTGACCCGCGACAACGGTCTACAGACCATCCGCTGGGCAGGCCGCAAGCACGTGTCTGGCCGTGACCTGATGGTGCGTCCGGAACTGCGTCCGATCCTGATCAAGCAGGGTGCACTGGGTCCAAACCAGCCAGAGCGCGACATGATGGTTTCCCCATCTCACCGCATGCTGCTGGTGTCTGAGCAAGCCGAACTGCTCTTTGAAGAGCGCGAAGTTCTGGTTGCAGCCAAGCACCTGACCCACCTTGATGGTGTGGAACAGATTGACGTGGTTGGCGTGGACTACATTCACTTCCTCTGTGACAACCACGAAGTGGTGCTGGCAGACGGCGCATGGAGCGAAAGCTTCCAGCCGGGTGAATACTCCATGAACGGCATCGGCAAAGAGCAGCGCGACGAAATCTACGCCCTGTTCCCGGAGCTGCAGCAACGTGAAGGTCTGGCCGGCTACACCGCCGCCCGCTTGTCGCTGAAGCGCCACGAGGCCAAACTGCTGGGCTAACCCCCCACAGTCACAAGTTCGCTATGGGATGGGTCGGCCTTCGGGTCGGCCCGTCTCGTTTTTACACCATCCCGCCTTTAACCTGCCTCAATCTGTGACACGAATGTCTTGAGAGCGCCGAAGGCGCGGCAGAACATTCGTGTCCCAAATTAGGGCGGGGCGCTTTAGGCCCGAAATCCAAGGCTGGACAGTTGCGCCGGAATGCCGTCAGTTTGCTTAACACGCAAAGTTCTGACCGGAGCCAACCATGCCAGCGCCTCACAACCCTTTCAAAGCCGCTCTTGCCAACAAACAGCCTCAGATCGGCTGCTGGATGTGCTTTGGCGAAACCGTCGCAGCCGAGTTGATGAGCACCACCGGCTTTGACTGGCTTGTGGTGGATGGCGAGCACGGCCCCAATGACATCCGCTCAATCACCGATCAGGTCCGCGCTTTGGAACCCACAAACAGCCACGCAGTGGTGCGGGTGCCAATTGGCGAAGACTGGGTGCTCAAACAAGTGCTGGATGCCGGCGCGCAAACCGTTCTGGTGCCAATGGTCGACACCGGCGCACAGGCCGAGGCCATTGTGCGCGCCTGCCGCTATGCACCCGACGGTGTGCGTGGCATGGGCGGCTATGGATCACGGGTAACCCAATTTGCCGCCATTCCAGACTACGCCACCACCGCCAACGCGGAAATTTGCGTGCTGGTGCAGGCTGAAACCCGCACTGCCATCGAAAACCTCGACGACATTCTCGCTGTAGACGGCGTGGATGGCGTCTTCATTGGACCGGCAGACCTTTCCGCCGACATGGGCTTCCCCGGTCAACCCGAAGCGCCCGAAGTGCAGACCGTCATCAAAGACGCCATCACCCGTATCTCCGCCGCAGGCAAAGCCCCCGGCATCCTGACGTTTTCTATGGAGGCGGCCAAAACCTACCTCGATCTGGGCGCCACCTTTGTCGCGGTGGGCATCGACACTGTGGTGCTGGCGAACGCCGCCCGCGCACTCAGCAAAGATGCCAAAGCGCTGATCAAATAGCAAAAAGGGCGCCATCCCTGGCGCCCCGTTGGGTCAATTGGAAAGCGGTCACCCCTTCGGCGGTGTGTACCAGATCGGCGAGGAATAGGCCCGCTCCTGATGGATCAACTGCGCCTCCGCTGGCAGTTCAATGCCGTAGCGCAGCTTGTCGTAGACCACCCAGCGTGGGGTCGGGATTTCCAACACCCGCACATAGTAGAATGCCGGTTCTGCCGGATCAAAGTCCGGGTCCGTCCATACAGAGGTCAACTCAGACGCGCCAATGGTGTTGGCCCAGCTTGCGCTTTCCAGATCCACGGTATTGCCCACAGCGGGCACCTTGCCATCGGCATCCATCTCGCGCCCGTCCGACCAAGCCACGTCATAGACCTTCTCGTGCAAACCACCATCCGCATCCATCCAGCCTTTGATCACCTGCATCCGGTCGAGGTTGGCGCCAATCGGATCCCGCAGCGCCGCCAGCAAGAAACTGGGCGCACCGTCGCCTTCATTGGCTTGCAGATCACCACCCATCGGCACGCCTTTGGCATAGCCTACCACAGCTGGGTTGCGGGTGCGTAGGTCGTCTTCGCCAAATTCCCAACCACCAAAGAACCGCAGCCCCATGCGTGGCCCGGTGGTGGCATAGGTCTCACGACGTTTGAAGGCGTCAAAAATTGCCGAACGGGTGTTTTCCGTTGCCCATACCGCCGTGTAGCCAGACGCCACAAGCTGGTGCCCCTCAATCCGCCCCAGATCGCTGGCAATAAACGGATGCTCAATCCGCGTCGGCGACGGTTCCACGCTCACCGATTTGGAGAAGAAGTTCTCTTCCTCCGCGGTGGCCAAACCGGTATGGCTGTCTGTGGCGCCACCAATGCCAAATTTATAGGGGTTCACACCCAGCTTTTTCTCAAGCGCCAACCCTTGTTTGAGCGCTTCACGGGCATATTCCCCCGCCAACATTTCTTCGGTTTTCAACTCCGTCAGATCCAGGTTACCCGCATCCCAATTTTCATAATCGGCAAACTCATCATCCGGGCTCAGGAAGGGGTGCGCCTCGCCATCACCTTTGATCTGGGTGATCTCATAATGCGGCTCCCATTTGGCGCGCAGCTGCACATATTGCTCGTCCACTTTGCCACCGTGGTAGGTGTCCTCGGTGGGGAACATCCAGCCGTTGGACAAGTTGCCATTGTGGGCAAAAGCCACCGCGCGACCGCCGGTCTTTTCCTGATACTCTTCCAGCCAATTCCACAGATGATAGGGATCGGTATCGCCATAGGGCGGCTGCGTCACCGGCGGCACCACTTGCAGCGCCCGCATCGGGCCATCGCGCAGCATCACGTTGCGGTGCAGATTGAAGCCCTTGGGCACAGAGGTCCATTCAAATCCGATAAACGCGGTGAACCGCCCCGGATCATTGTGCGCCTCTGCCGCGTTCACAATCTTCTCCCAAGTGAAGGAGAAAGGGTCAGCGCCGGGGCTGTAACTCTCGACCAACAACTCCGGCAACGTCATCTGCGAGAAATTGGTGATCAGGTCAAACGCGGTTTTCCCAGCCTCTGCCCCGCCTTTCTTGTAGCCTTCATACCACTCGCGTCCCTTTGGATCGGCCAAAACGCCTGGCTTGCCCGCCTGCAAATCCGGCGCAAACCCCATCAGGTCAGTGTGATCGGTCAACACCATCCAGTCCAAAGGACGGCTGAGTTTCACCGGTTGCCCCGTGGAGGACACCACCTGTTCACCCTTGGCAAATCGCCAGGCATCATCCGGCCCCAAGATATTGCCAAAGGCCCCCGCATCCAGCGACAGACCGGTGTGCAAATGGGTTTCGCCCCAAAGGGGAAACGTAGGGAAAGATCGATTGGCATAGGGCGAATAGGGCGCATCTGCAAACCCGCTTTCGGCGGCTTCTTCTGACGGCACAACCTGCGCCACACTCTGTGTTGCCATCAGCAGGGCAGCAGCCCCAAATGCAGCGGCACATAGGTTAATGCGAGACGGTGTTTCGGGGTAAACGGCGGAACAAACAGGCTTCATTCAACTACTCCCAAATGGAATGAGAAACGGTCCCGAACCGCAGGACCGCATCAATTGAAAAGTGATCGGCGATATATGCCCCCACGCTACCTTAAATCAGCTGAAAACCAAGAGAATTCGACTCTGAGAATCCCCCTTCATTGCAGTTGGAGCATATCAAACGATGCAAAAACCGCGAAAATTTCAGGCAATTGCTTGCCGTTCAGCCCTGCAACTCTTTCTACAAAACATTGAAAATACTCTGGCCTACCCCTTAAAAACCAAGGATATGGAGCTTGGCCGACCTTCACCGCGTATGTCGTTGGTCCCCTGATCCGGCAGGGCCGTCGAAGTTTACCTTGCAAGCACGGCAAGCCAGTTTCTAGGGTGAGTACGCCAGAATTTAAGCGGTTTTGCGCTTTTGACCCAAACGCAAAATACGCAGCCAGGGGGACAGACATGAGCACACCACTACTCTCCATCAAGGGGTTGACCAAAACCTACCCCGGCGTGGTGGCCAACGATGATGTCTCGTTCGACATCGGCACCAACGAAGTACACGCCCTGCTTGGTGAAAACGGCGCCGGCAAATCCACGCTTGTAAAAATGATCTACGGCCTGGTGAAGCCCGACAGCGGCACCATGACCTGGAACGGCCAACCCTTTGCCCCGCCCGAACCCAAAGCCGCCCGCGCCTCCGGCGTCGCAATGGTGTTTCAGCACTTTTCGCTGTTTGACGCGCTCTCGGTGGCGGAAAACGTCGCGCTTGGCATGGAAAACCCTCCCGCCATGCGTGATCTCGCCCGCCGCATCCGCCGTGTGTCTGAAACCTATGGCCTGCCGCTGGACCCCAACCGCACCGTGGGTGATCTTTCTGCTGGGGAACGTCAGCGCGTGGAAATCATCCGTTGCCTGTTGCAAGACCCCAAACTCCTGATCATGGACGAACCCACCTCGGTTCTGACCCCGCAAGAGGTCGAGATTCTGTTTCAGACGCTGAACAAGCTGAAGTCTGAGGGCACCTCGATCCTCTACATCTCCCACAAGCTCGAAGAGATCCGCACGCTCTGTGACCACGCCACCATTTTGCGCCTGGGCAAAAACGTGGGGGAATGTGTGCCTGCCGAAACCTCAGCCCGCGATATGGCGGAAATGATGGTCGGCGACACCTTGCAGACCCCAACCCGCACCACCGAACAGGCGGGCGAGGTTGTTCTGGACGTGTCCGGCCTCACACTGGAGCCCACCAACCCGTTTGGCACCACGCTCAAGAACATCCACTTCACCGTGCGTGCCGGTGAAATTCTTGGTATTGGCGGCGTGGCGGGCAATGGCCAGGACGAGCTGCTATCCGCGCTTTCCGGTGAATCCCTCACCTGGCCGGACTCCATCAAAGTCAAAGGCCAAGACGTCGCCAATCTCGGCCCCAATGCGCGGCGAGAGATGGGCATTCTTGCCGCGCCCGAAGAGCGCCTTGGCCACGCCGCCGCACCTGACCTGAGCCTGACAGAAAACGCCTTGCTTACCGGTGCGATCCGCGAAGGCCTGACGAACAACGGTTTTGTGAACTGGGCCAAGACCAATGAATTTGCCGACACCATCATCAAGAAATTCGACGTGCGCACGCCAGGCAACCACGTCGCCGCCCGCGCGCTCTCTGGCGGCAACCTGCAAAAGTTTGTGATTGGCCGCGAAGTGCTACAGCGCCCCGAAGTGCTGGTGGTGAACCAGCCGACATGGGGCGTGGACGCCGCCGCAGCTGCCTCGATCCGACAGGCGTTGCTGGATCTGGCCGCAGGGGGCGCCGCGATTGTGGTGATCTCACAGGACCTCGACGAGTTGATGGAAATCTCTGACCGCTTTGGCGCGCTAAACGAAGGTCGCATGTCCGACATCCGCCCCGCCGCCGGTCTCTCGATTGATGAAATTGGCCTGATGATGGGCGGTGCCCACGGCATGGAAGTTGCCCATGTGGGCGAAGATGACAAAGAAGGAGCAAGCGCATGATCGCGCTGGAGAAACGCCCCACCCCGTCCCGCGCCCTGTCGCTTTCGACACCGCTGATCGCGGTGATCATCACCATGATCATGGGCGGCTTGTTGTTTTCTGTTTTGGGCAAAAACCCGTTTGAAGCCATCCGCACCATCTTCTGGGATCCGGTATTTGGTGAATTTGCCTTCTACTACCGCCCGCAGCTCTTGGTGAAAGCCGCGCCCTTGGTGTTGATCGCCATTGGCCTCTCGCTAGGCTTCAAAGCCGGCATCTGGAACATTGGCGCCGAAGGCCAATACATCATGGGCGCGATCTGTGGCGCCGCTGTGGGGCTGGCCTTTTATCCCACCGAAACCCGCTTGATCTTCCCGCTGATGATTGTCGCTGGCGCGCTGGGGGGCTGGGCCTGGGGCATGATCCCCGCGCTTCTGAAAGTCCGCTTTGGCACCAATGAAATTCTTGTCTCGCTGATGCTGGTCTATGTCGCAGACCAGCTCTTGGCCTCCATGTCGCTTGGCCTGCTGCGCAACCCCGAAGGCATGGGCTTCCCTGGCTCACGTAGCTTCACCAGCTACCCAGCGGGCAACAGCTGGATCAACGAAGAGATTGGCCTGCACTGGGGCATGGCCTTTGCCTTCATCGCTGTGATCTTCTCTTACATTCTACTGAACCGCCACATCCTGGGCTTCAATATCCGTCTGACCGGCGAAGCCCCACGGGCCGCTCGATTTGCAGGGGTGAACCCCACCCGCCTGATCCTGTTCTGCCTTGGCACCTCCGGCGCACTGGCGGGGTTGGCTGGTCTGTTTGAGGTCTCCGGCCCGTCCGGCCAAATCAACATCGACTTCGCATCGGGCTACGGCTTCACCGCCATCATCGTCGCCTTCCTCGGCCGCCTGCACCCCGTCGGCATCCTGCTCGCAGCCCTGCTGATGGCGCTGACCTACGTGGGCGGCGATCTGGCGCAGGGCAACCTCGGCCTGCCCTCCGCTGCTATTCAGGTGTTTCAGGGTATGCTCCTGTTCTTCCTGCTCGCACTGGATCTGCTGACCAACTACCGCGTCGTGCTAAAGAAAAAGGGGGGGGCGTGATGAGTACCGCTTTTCAAATTTTTCAGGGTGCCCTCGGCGGCCTCATCGCGTTCTTCTTTGCCATACTCTTGATGGATTCAGGTTTGAGCGCCTTTAAGGAAATCGTCCTGTTTGTTGTCATCGGCGCAGCAATCTATGGCGCTGTTTGGTTCTTGCACAGAGCAGTGGACGGTACCAACAGAGCAAATCAAAATTCCGTCTCAAATAGCCTCCCACTCAAAGTCGGCGCAGGCTTCTTCATTTTTGCCTCAATTAAAGCTGTGGGAGTGCACGCATAATGGACCTTTCCGCAATCAATCCCGTCCTGCTCATTGCCTCTCTGATGGTTGCAGCCACCCCGCTCCTGCTGGCCGCAATTGGTGAACTTGTGGTCGAACGCGCAGGGGTTCTGAACCTCGGTGTCGAAGGCATGATGATCATCGGCGCCATCGCCGGCTTTGCCATCGCGGTAGAGACCACCTCTCCGATGCTGGGTCTCGTGGCCGCTATGGTCGCAGGCGCTGTTTTGTCTCTCCTCTTTGCCTTCTTGACCCAGTTTGCCCTCGCTAACCAAGTCGCCTCCGGTCTGGCGCTCACCTTGTTTGGCCTTGGCCTCTCCGCGCTGATGGGACAATCCTACGTGGGCATCAAACCCCCCGCCATGGCCAAGCTCGACATCCCGGTGTTGTCTGACCTGCCGGTGATCGGCCCGATCCTGTTCAGCCACGATCCCGTGCTCTACATCGGCATTGGCCTCACCGCCGCAGTTTGGTGGTTCCTGAAGAAATCTCGTGGCGGTCTGATCCTGCGGGCGGTTGGCGAAAGCCACGACGCCGCCCACGCGCTTGGCTACAACGTCATCCGCGTGCGCATCCTTGCCATCATGTTTGGCGGCGCCTGTGCCGGCCTTGGAGGCGCCTATATTTCCCTGATCCGCGTCCCACAATGGACCGAAGGCATGACCGCCGGGATCGGCTGGATCGCTCTGGCGCTGGTGGTCTTTGCCAGCTGGAAACCATGGCGCGTGTTGCTGGGTGCCTATCTTTTTGGCGGAATCAATGTTTTACAGCTCAATCTACAGGCGGCAGGTATTGCCATCCCAGTCGAATACTTGGCAATGTCGCCCTATCTGATAACCATCCTCGTTCTGGTTATTATGTCGGCTGACAAAAGTGGCGCACCCGCCTCGCTTGGCCGCACTTTCCACGCCTCGCAATGAGGCACCAATTAAAAAACTGCCACCAACAGGGGGACTACCCGAAATGAAACTGACCAACCTTTTGACAAGCGCAGCTGTCGCGCTCGGTCTGGCAACCACCGCCATGGCCGACACCACCAAAGTCGGCTTTATCTACGTTGGCCCCGTGGGCGACGGCGGCTGGACCTATGAGCACAACAAAGGCCGTTTGGCTGTGGAAGAGCACTTTGGCGACAAGGTCGAAACCACCTTTGTTGAGAACGTGCCGGAAGGCGCCGACGCTGAGCGCGTGATCACCCAAATGGCGCTGCAGGGCGCTGACCTGATCTTCACCACCTCTTTTGGCTACATGGACCCAACCATCAACGTTGCCAAAAAATTCCCAAAGGTGAAGTTTGAGCACGCCACCGGCTACAAGCAGGCTGACAACGTGTCCGTTTACTCCGCACGCTTCTACGAAGGCCGCGCGGTTCAAGGCCACATCGCGGGCAAGATGACCAAAACCAACAAAATTGGTTACATCGCATCCTTCCCGATCCCAGAAGTGATCCGCGGCATCAACTCCGCCTACATCCACGCCAAGAAAGTAAACCCAGACGTCGAGTTCTCCATCATCTGGGCCTACACCTGGTTTGATCCTGCCAAAGAAGCTGACGCTGCCAAAGCTCTGATCGAGCAAGGCGCGGACGTGATCCTGCAGCACACCGATTCCACCGCACCTCAGGCCGCTGCGCAAGCCGCTGGCAATGTTGTGACCTTTGGTCAGGCGTCTGACATGGGCGAATACGCCCCATTCCCACGCGTGTCCTCGATCATCGATGACTGGGCACCTTACTACATCGCCCGCACCCAAGCCGCCATGGACGGCACCTGGGAATCTGTTTCCACTTGGGACGGTATCGGCGCAGGCATGGTTGGCATTGGTGAGATTTCCGACGCGGTTCCAGCAGACGTAAAAGCAGAGGCTCTGGCTCTGGTTGAGTCTCTGGCAGACGGCTCCTACCACGCCTTCACCGGCCCGCTGAACAAGCAGGACGGCACCCCATGGCTGGCAGAAGGTGAAACCGCGCAGGACTACGGCGACGACGGTCTGGCTGGCATGAACTTCTACCTGGAAGGCATCACCGCCGAGATCCCGAACTGATCTGACCGATCAGTCAGCACTCAATTCAAAGGCCCGTCCATTTGGCGGGCCTTTTTTATTGAACTATCCTCGTTTTTTACACCCGCCACAGTCCTCGTGCGACCTGAACCCGGAGTCAGAACGAGATATGGTAACTCGCGTGCAATCCATAGTCGCGTGTATTTTCCAGCACGTGCCCAGCATCCACATCAAACCGCAATGTCCCGATACCCGCCTCCCGAGACACACCAAAGCCAAACCGCGGCTTTGTAAAACGACTGGTGTCATTGACACCATCCTCCACAACCGAATGCTCCAATGCCAAACTTGCATAGGGTGCATATCCGTCCAATGTTGCCGGGCGCAGCTTCACCCGCGTGCCCAAACTGGCTGTGCGCGCTGAAATCGAGCGGGCCGACACGAAAACCCCATTGGCAAAATGATCCGGTTGGCTTTCATGAAAACTGCTGATCTGGGCAAATGGCGACAGATCAAAACGCCCCATCTCAACGTCCCCATGCAACGAGATGCCACCACTCCACCGAGTTGATTGAAACCCGTCAGCGCCAATCTCATATTCCGGCTCTGAATAGGTCAGATGCCCTTCCAATGTTAGGTTCTGGGTCAATCGCGTCGCAAAGAAAGGCCCCACACTATAGGACCGGTCCTTGATGTGTGTTCCCTCACTGTTGTCCACATTCAACCGCCCTGCATGCACGACAACACCGAGCAATGCATTGCCATCCGCAATCAAGCGATCCACGCCCAGCGCGACATTGTCATGGGTTCCGTCAATCCCCCCGTCCAAAAAGCGCCGCTCCGCCGAGAGCCATGCATTCCATACGGCGCCGGCACCTTGGTTCAACGAGTCGGTTGAAAGGAAAATGTCGTTGCGGCTTACAGCGTCAAACCCGCCCCCACCAAACCGACCGGCGCTATTGGCCAGCAGCGCCTTTGACACACTGCTCAATTGCGCGCTTGCAGCCCCATTAACGGCCTGACCAAACTGCGCTTTCCACGCACCGACTCTCGCAGCGCTCACGCAGCTGACATCGACAATGGTGGTCGCATTATCCGATTCCACGTACTCAAAGGTGAGGTCATGATTATCAGTACTTTCGGCGATGAAGGAAAAATAATCGTCGTCGTTCAAGCTCTGATAGGTGAATTCGATTTCATGCCCCACCTCGTCGTTGGCAGTAAACTCAAATCGCGTTAGATAGGGACCCACAAACTGGAAGTTCACCTGATCGTTTTCTGACAGGGCGCCACTGAAACGAGCTGTGCCTTTTTGCTCTGAACCAGGGGCGTTCTCCCCTAAAGTGTACCGCCGGGCCTCTGTATCTGTGTAGCAATCCAAAACATGAGCCACGTTCCAGTTCTCGGCCTGCGCCCGCGATGGCCCCAAAGCCAGGGTCGCGAGCCAAACACAGAATGCTTTTCCCAAATACGTTTTTGAATGTTTCAAGACCATGCGGCACAATCCAAGGTAAATTTGTGAACACAGTAGTCGCGCAATCTTTATTTTCTGTAATGACGTGACATGGCCTTAAGAAACAAAACGGCCCACCAAAATGGTGGGCCGCATAAGATTGTTGCTTCGTAAAAGCCACTAGCCAGAGATCAGGCCCAAGCTTTCCAGCTTCAGGATCACCTGATGGGCACAGTTGTCCACATCAGCCCCTTCGGTTTCAACGCTCAGCTCTGGGTTGGCAGGCACGTCATAGGGGTCAGAAATACCGGTGAACTCTTTGATCTTGCCTTCGCGCGCCAGCTTATAAAGCCCTTTGCGGTCACGACGTTCACATTCCTCGATCGACGTCGCCACGTGCACTTCAACAAAGGCACCAAAGGCTTCAATGTCTTCGCGGACAGCGCGACGGGTGGTGGCATAAGGCGCAATTGGCGCACAGATCGCGATACCACCGTTTTTGGTGATCTCAGAGGCCACATAGCCGATACGACGAATGTTCAGATCGCGGTGCTCTTTGGAGAACCCCAGCTCTGAGGACAGGTTTTTCCGCACAATGTCGCCATCCAGCAGCGTCACGGGGCGGCCACCCATTTCCATCAGCTTGACCATCAAAGCATTTGCAATGGTGGATTTGCCGGAGCCGGAGAAGCCCGTGAAGAACACAGTGAAACCTTGATTGGCACGTGGTGGGCGGGTCTTGCGCAGCTCTTTCACCACTTCGGGGAAGGAGAACCACTCAGGGATTTCCAGACCTTCTGCCAGACGACGACGCAGCTCTGTGCCGGAAATGTTCAGGATGGTGACGTCGTCTTTGTCCTGAATTTCATCCATTGGCTCATACTGCGCGCGCTCCTGCACCCACACCATGTGTTTGAAGTCGACCATGGTGATGCCGATTTCTTCTTCATGGGCGCGGAACAGCTCCTGCGCGTCATAAGGACCGTAGAAATCCTCGCCGGCGGAGTTCTTGCCGGGGCCAGCGTGGTCACGACCAACGATGAAGTGGGTGCAGCCGTGGTTGGCGCGGATCAGACCATGCCAAACCGCCTCACGTGGGCCTGCCATACGCATCGCCAGGTTCAACAGGGACATGGAGGTGGTGGACTGTGGGTATTTGTCCAGAACCGCCTCATAACAACGCACGCGGGTGAAGTGATCCACGTCGCCCGGCTTGGTCATGCCGACAACAGGGTGGATCAGCAGGTTGGCCTGCGCTTCTTTCGCGGCGCGGAAGGTCAACTCTTGGTGCGCACGGTGCAGTGGGTTGCGGGTTTGGAACGCAACCACTTTGCGCCAGCCCATTTTGCGGAAGTAGGCGCGCAGCTCGTTTGGCGTGTCGCGACGGGCGCGGAAGTCATAGTGCACAGGCTGTTGAATGCCAGTCACCGGACCACCGAGGTATACTTTGCCGGCGTGGTTGTGCAGGTAGTTCACCGCAGGATGCGCATCGTCATCCGCACCAAACACTTTTTCCGCTTCAACGGCTTTGTTGGGCACCCAGTTGTCGGTCACGGTCATGGTGGCAAGGATCACGCCTTCCTGATCGCGCAGCGCAATGTCCTGACCTTCTTCCAGACCCGCGGCAAATTCCTCGGACACATCCAGGTTGATCGGCATTGGCCACAGGGAGCCATCCGCCAAGCGCATGTTCTCGACCACGCCGTTGTAGTCTTCTTCGGTCAGGAAGCCTTTGAGCGGGTTAAAACCACCGTTCATCAGCAGTTCAAGGTCGCAGATCTGGCGTGGGGTCAGATCCCAGCTGACCAGATCAGCCGCTTCGACTTTCAGCTTCTGGGCGCTTTCATAAGAAACGTAGAGCTCAGGAATAGGAGCCAGGTTGTTTTGCATTGGATGTGTCCTGTGTTTGATAGGGACCAGGCCGCTTGCCGAGCCTGTCAGTTCCGCATGCAGCGCATTGTATTCTGCGAGCTTGCGGGCGAGAAATTGGTCTGTGAGCCGCACTTTCTCCGCCGCACCACGCGCGGTGAGCGAATAGGCAAACCTTTGTCGCTTGTCCGGGCCCGCGCGATCACTAATGGTAATCAGCCCGGCTTCTGCCGCAGCGCGCAGTTGTGCATTCAAACGCCCCAAAGAAATCCCCACCGCCGCCGCTGTGGCGCGCTGAGATGCTTCTGGCGCCTGATCAAGCTGGCGCAGAAGGCGGAAGAGCACGTCTTCCTCATCTGATGTGGGTTTGGCGGTCTGAAACGACATTACAAACGACTCAAAGTGTGTTCACGCGTGAACACATAGGGCGGTTTGGCAAAATCTCAAAGCCCTATTTGGCTTTTGCATAGCAAACATGCCGCCGTTGCAATGCTGCAACGCAGCGCGATCTCACACCGTTTCGACCTGCCTGGACAGCACCGCAGGCAAGGTCGCCGCCCGCTTCAGCGCCAATGCCCGCACCGGCTGCGCCACCCCCCGCAGCTCCAACACTTCAAGGCTGTGCGCTTCGGGATCATGCCCCGCCGCTGCCAGCACGGCTTCTGACACCAACACCTCCACGCCCAGCGCTTTGGTCTGCCCTTCCAGCCGGCTAGCCGCATTCACCGTGTCGCCAATGATGGTGCGTGGCGCGAGGTTCACCGCGCCAATCTCACCCAACACCAAATCCCCCAAATGCAGCCCCATGCCAATCGCCACCGGCTGCGCATTCTCCGCCTTCAAGGTCTGGTTAAACACCTGCAACGCCGAACTGATCCCCGCCGCCGCCTCAATCGCCGCTTTGGCAGACGCCTCCTCACTGTCGAGCTCAAACACCGCCAGCAGCCCGTCGCCAAGATACTTGTCGACCGTGCCACCCGCACCGGTGATTGAGGGTACAATCGCATCAAAGAACCGGTTCAACAGAAACACCACATCATAAGGCAGCTGCCCCGTGGTGCGCGCAGTGAAACTCCGCATATCCAGAAACAAGATCGCCAGCCGCCGCTCTTGCCCCAGGCTCTGATGCGCCCGTGCCTGCTGCCCGTCACTGCGAAACACCCGCAATACCGTCGCAGGTTCCTTGGGCCGCAACTGACAGGCCAGCCGCGCATTGGGCGGAGCGTTGACCGCCGCCAGACTGTCCGCCTCTGCCTTCTCCGGCGGATGCAACAATTCCGCGCCATCCTCGACAATCACCCGACAGGTGGTGCAGCGCCCACGCCCGCCACACAGCGCCATATGCGGCACCCCGGCCACCCGCGACATCTCCAGCAACGTCATGCCTGGCTGGCCCGAAATCTCCGGCCCATCGACATAGCGAATACGCACCGCTCGACGCGCGCCAATAAACCGCCGCCCGTAATGTATCACCATGGTCAGCACCACGAGCCCGACAAATATGCCCAGCAAACTGCGGTTGATCTCCGCCAACCGGGCAAAGGTCTCCGCCGTCGGGAAGCCATAACTCTCCCGCAAGGCCGCGCCGCCTTCCGGATCAAACAACCGCATATTCTGCAACCGCCCCTGCACCAGAAACCCGGCCAGCGCAAAGGCCGGCACCAAGGTCGCCAGCGACAACATCACCGGCAACACCCGCCGCCACGCCGGCAGCACCCGCAACCACATATGCAGGCCAATACAGGCATGGATCCACACCACCAAAAGCAACGCCGCCTGCTGCCAGCCTGTGGGCGAATTCCAGATCAAACCGGCAATGAAGCCCATCTCCGGCTCGACCTCAAACCGGTTCTCCGCCACCCGCGTGTGCACAATATGGGTCATCAACAAGAGCGGGATCGTCAGCCCCAACAGCACCTGCCCCGCCTCTGACGCAGGCATCCGCAGCGTGCGCTTGCGCGCCAACCGATATAGCGCCAGCCCCATATGGGTCAGCAACGCGCCATAGAGCACCAGCCCGCCAAACGGACCCTCGGTAAGCTCCTCCAGAAGCTCCTGCCCGCCCTGCATAAGCTCGAGGGAAAACAACCCAAGCCCTACATTGGTGAAGTGCCACAACACATAACAAAACAAGATCAATCCCGACACAATGCGCGCCTTTGTGCGCCAATTGCCCTGCCACAATCTGTTCACCGGTACCGTCCTTTACCTGAGGTTCCTCAGTCAAAGACTGACCAACCCCATCCCCGCGGTCAAGGCGCAGCCTTCTGCGCATTTCCGCACAACCCAAAACGAAAACGGGGCCGCAAACACGACCCCGCCCCGATCTCACTTTCGCAAGAACTTATTCGTTTTCAGCGATAAACTTCTCCGCATCCAGCGCCGCCATGCAGCCCATGCCCGCCGAGGTCACCGCCTGACGGTACACATGGTCGGTCAGATCACCGGCTGCAAACACACCTGGAATGGAGGTCTTAGACGTGCCCGCCTCAACCTTCACATAGCCCCCGTTGTGCAGCTCCAGCTGGTCTTTCACCAACTCGCTTGCAGGCGCGTGGCCAATCGCAATGAACACACCTTTTGCCGGGATCTCTTTGATCTCGCCCGTCTCCACGTGCTTCACTTTCACACCGGTCACACCCTTGGGCATGTCGTCGCCAACCACCTCTTCCAGCTGGTGGAACCACAGCGTCTCGATCTTCTCATTTTTGAACAGGCGGTCCTGCAGGATTTTCTCCGCCCGAAGCTCGTCACGACGGTGGATCAAGGTCACCTTGGAGGCAAAGTTGGTCAAAAACAGCGCTTCCTCAACAGCGGTGTTGCCACCACCGACAACCACAATCTCCTGCCCCCGGTAGAAGAACCCGTCACAGGTCGCACAGGCAGACACACCAAACCCCTTAAACGCTTCTTCGCTCTCCAGCCCCAGCCACTTGGCTCGTGCGCCGGTCGCCAGAATGACCGCATCCGCCGTGTACAACGTGCCGCTGTCACCTTTGGCCTTAAACGGACGCTCGCTCAGATCCAGATCCGTGATGATATCGCCGATGATCTCACAACCCATGGCTTTGGCGTGCTCTTCCATCTTCTGCATCAGCTCAGGGCCCTGCACCTCCACAAACGACGGGTAGTTCTCCACCTCGGTGGTGGTGGTCAGCTGCCCACCCGGCTCAATACCTTGCACCAGCACCGGCTCCAGCATCGCGCGGCTCGCATAAACGCCCGCTGTGTAGCCCGCAGGCCCGGAGCCAATTATCAGAACCTTGGTGTGTTTCGTCTCGGCCATGAAAGGCACCTTTCCGCGTTGCAAAGTCTAAGTCGCTAGCCGATATAGCCCTCCACACACGTCAGGAAAAGCCCAAGACCAAAAACCAAAACGTGTGGTCCAAAAAATCAGCAGTCGGCAGAAAACCGTAAAAGGATATTGCGCTAACACGAAATATAATTGCGTGCCTGCCCTTTGATGCTATAACAACCGCAAAATTGACCAACGAGACGAGCTACATGCCCGGACACCGGCTTGATCCCATCGATCGCAAAATCCTCGCAGAGTTACAGGCCGACGGCCGCATGACCAATGTGGAACTCGCCAAGCGAGTCGGCATCTCCGCGCCCCCCTGCCTGCGCCGCGTGCGTACGCTGGAAGACGCAGGCTACATCCGCGGCTATCACGCCGACGTCGACAGCCGCGCATTGGGCTTTGAGGTGCAGGTCTTTGCCATGGTGGGCCTTGTCAGTCAGGCCGAAGCGGACCTGTCCGCTTTCGAGGAACGCTGCCGTGATTGGCCCTTGGTACGCGAGTGCCACATGCTCAACGGCGAGGTGGATTTTATCCTGAAATGCGTCGCCCCGGACCTCAGCACTTTTCAGACCTTCCTGACCGAAGATTTGACCTCCGCCCCCAATGTGGCCAGCGTTAAAACTTCACTGGTGATCCGCGGCGCCAAAGACACGCCGGGCGTGCCGTTTGAAGTGCTCGAAGAGCGGCTCAGCCGCGACGCCTAAATCCTCACATTCGGGTTTTGGGAACGCCTCACGTTGCAGCGAGGCGTTGTCCTTCTTATCGACCGCGGTTTAAGGCTGCCAGTCCTGAAACGGCGCGTGCACTTGCTCTGCCGCCGCTGCATAGCGCGCGTCAGATTTCGCTGCGACCACCGCCGCAGACAAGGCCGCGTTCAACGCATCCCCCTCAGCGCCTGTCGGCACAATCAAAGTTGAATCCCAAACGGCATACATGGCGCGGTGTAAATCGATCATGTCCCCGGCTTTGATCAATCCATCCACAGCATCCTGCTCCATGATGAAAGCATCGGTGCGCCCTTTGGCCAGTTTTTTAAGCCCAATTTCGATTGATGCGACCTCATCTACGGCAAAATCAAAGAAATGCGCATGTCCAATCATGGTCTCGACCCGCAATGCAGAGAAATCTGAGCCCGCATCCAAAGGCGCATCTTTACGCGAGTACACCACAAACGTGACATCCAAGAGCGGCTCATCAATATATTGGAATTCCGGCGGACTGCCTGCACCGGTATCTATCAACGGCGCATGTACATCTGATTTACGCGTGGCCACATTCTGGATGGACCGGCCGAACGGAAAAACTTGATAGCTAAAGTCGCCCCCGTCGTAGTGCTCGTCCACAATGCGCAACAGATGCGGCAACGCCCCTTCCGCCCCCCCATTGCCATCTGATGCGGCCAAGCCGGGAATCTCCGCCAAGCTGACGGACAACTCCGCTGCATATAGGGGGGTCATCAGGCACATCATGCCCAAAGTGGCTGCCAATTTTTTCATGATTTTTCTCCTTCTCCAGAAATCGAGAAGGAGGCTAGGGTCGAAAATCCTAACCAAGTTTAAAAGAAAAAACCTTCGCGTTGGTGCTTTTTCGCGGCATTTTAAACTGCTCACCATGCGATGCAAAAGCACCCCCAAAACTGACATTTTTAGCAGTCTAAATACCTTCCTGAATTTGGTCATTTACGTTTGGCCGCCTTCGACCTGGACCAACTATGAGCCGAATCATCCAATACACTCCATACAGGCGCCGCAATGCAAAATCTGGACAAATCACCTCCCATCGAACCCACTTAAATCGATTATCATATTGTTTTTAAATTATTATATCAATTTGCCTTCAAGATTACTTGAGATCTTAACCTACCTCAAACGACCTCAAGAGGCTTTTATGCACGTTCTCACCGTTATCGATCATCCCAACCCCAACTCTTTCAGCCACGCCGTCGCCACCCTCTTCATGGCCGGAGCAGAAGCCGCAGGGCACAGCACCGAGCTGGCCGACCTGCACGCCGAAGGCTTCAATCCTCTCTGGACCATGGCGGACAGTGAGAGCAACGGCGTGACCAACGTGCCCGCTGATGTGATCCGCGAGCAGGCGCGCATTGCCCGCGCCGATGCCATCTGCCTGATCTTCCCGCTGTTCTGGTGGGGCATGCCGGCCATGACCAAAGGCTGGCTCGACCGCGTCTGGAGCTGGGGCTGGGCCTACGATCAGCTCGACGACTCCGAAAAATCCCTGCAACGCAACCGCAGCGGTCTGCTGCTGATCCCAGCTGGTGCGCGCTCTGATGAAGTAGAAGGCAAAGGTTACCGCGCCGCGCTCGACACCTGCTGGACAAAAGGCACCTTTGGTTTCTTTGGCTTCTCGCCCCGCCGCATGGAATTGCTCTATGGCTCCAAAGGCTCAGAGCCTCGCCGCAAGGCCCTGCTCCAACAAAGCTATGATTGCGGCATTGCCCTACCTCCGCCAGCGACAGAATGAGGCCGCACGGCGGAAAACGTTAAGAGGTGCGGATGCTGGCATGAATCCCAGAACCGCACCTCCACATAACAGCCGTGATACCGACGCTATACCGACGTGCTTTTCAAAATGCGCAAAAGCAGCCGGGAAAAGTTAATCGCGCGTCACACGTGGCTGGTCAGCCCGCCATCCACACGCCAGTTCTGTCCTGTTACATAGCTGCCTTCTCCAGCCAGATAACTCACCAGGGAAGACACCTCCTCGCTGCGCCCATAGCGCCCCATCGGAATACGCGCCTTGCGATCTTCGGTTTCCGGCAGGCTGTCGATGAAACCCGGCAAGATATTGTTCATACGCACATTTTCGGCAGCAAACTTGTCGGCAAACAACTTGGTGAAACTCGCCAAACCCGCCCGAAACACACCAGACGTCGGGAACAGCGGGTCCGGCTCAAACGCTGCAAAGGTAGAGATATTGATGATCGATCCGCCCCCTTGCTTGGCCATAATCGGCGCCACAATCCGTGCAGGCCGGATCACATTCATCAGGTAATACTCCATCCCGAGGTGCCAATCGTCGTCACTGATCTCCAGAATGTCCCCTTTGGGACCATGCCCCGCAGAATTCACCAGAACATCCACCCGTCCCCACGTGGAAAGCGCTTTATCCACAAACACTTGCAGATCTTCCTGCACAAGATTGGACCCGGTCACCCCAACCCCGCCCAACGCGTCAGCCAAAGCTTCCCCTTTTCCGGAAGAGGACAAAATCCCCACCTCAAAACCGTCTGATTTCAATCTCTTAGCCGCATCCGCGCCCATGCCGCTGCCACCAGCGGTGATCAGTGCCACTTTGGTCATATCAAGCTCCTTTTAAGGCTCGACATTGCCCAATAAAACGACTTTTGACCAATCATGCTTCATCGCCTAGGGTGTAGAAAAGCTATATTCGAGACCAATGACCCGCATCAATCTCAACAGCCTGTCCATGTTTGTCGCCGCCGCCCGCCATGGCAGTTTTCGACGTGCAGCTGAGGCGCTGCATCTGACGCAAGGCGCCGTGGCACAACAGGTGCGCAACCTCGAAAAACAGACCCAGATACAGCTGTTTCACCGCTTGCCGCAGGGGCTGTCCCTGACTGAAGAAGGCCGTGCCTATCACGAGACTGTCTCTGCCGCATTACAGCAGATCGAAACCGCCACCCGTGCCCTGAAACCCGCGACACAGTCTATCACCCTGTCGGTGCCGCCCTCTTTGGCCTCAAAATGGTTGGTGCCTCGTTTGGCGAACTTCGCAGCTCAGCACCCGGACATCTCCCTGCACATCCATGCATCGGAAACCCGTACGGATTTTGCCAAAGACCCGGTCGACATTGCCATTCGACAAGGGGAGGCGCCCACAGTGCCCAACACACACTGCGAACCGCTGGCGCCCTTGGATCTGGTCGCCGTGGCGAGCCCTTCGACCAGCGCCACGTCGCTCTCTCTAACCGACACTGTGGCGCTCCCCTTGATCGAAGATGGACACAACCGTTGGAAAACCCTCTGTGAAGACAATGATTTACCGTATCCAGACACCGTACTATCCTTTAACCAAACCGCACTAGCCATTGACGCTGCGATCACAGGCCAAGGCGTTACCTTGGCCCCGCGCCTGCTTGTTCAAGACGCGTTAAATCAAGGCCACCTGATCGTTCTTTGGCACCCCACCGAAACCTCAGAGGCTTACCACCTGCTGCACCCCACGTCCCGTCACAGACACCGCAATGCGGTTGTGTCCTGGCTCAAACAAGAGGTCGCTACTGGGCCCAACACCACACCTCTTGCCTGAGGGCGCAAAAACCCCTTTCCCCATGATGCTTCACATGGCAATTTCCTGCCATGACGCAGACAATTTCCAGCCCCGACGGCACCCCGATCAGCCGCTTTGCATTCGGCACCATGCAGTTTGGCGGCACCGCCTCCGAGCGCGACAGCGCCGAGATGTTCGAGGCCTGCCTAGACGCGGGCATCACGCATTTTGACACGGCCTACCTCTATACCGACGGCGCCAGCGAAGAGATTTTGGGCAGGCTTATCGCACCACATCGCGAGCGATTGGTGATCGCCACAAAGGTTGGCTACCGTGGCGGCGCGGGTGCAGAAAATCTACGATCGCAATTTGATGCCTCCCGACAGCGGCTCAACATGGATCACGTCGACATTCTCTATTTGCACCGCTTTGATGCGGACACGCCAATTGAAGAAACCCTTGAAACTTTTGCGCAATTCAAAGCCGACGGGCAAATCTCTCACGTCGGTCTTTCCAACTTCGCAGCCTGGCAAGTTGTAAAAGCCGCCTGGGCGTCCTCAAAACTGAACCTCACAATCGACCTGTTGCAACCAATGTACAGCCTTGTGAAACGTCAAGCCGAAGTCGAAATTTTGCCAATGTGCGCCGACATTGGCATCCTGCCCGCCACCTATTCTCCCCTTGGCGGCGGGCTGCTCACCGGCAAATACAGCGCCCAAAACGCGCAGGGTCGCCTTGCCACAGATGAGCGCTACGCCGCCCGTTATGACGTGGACTGGATGCACAAAACCGCTTTCGATCTCGCCAATCTGGCCGCCGCACGGGACCTGCACCCCGCCACATTGGCCGCCGCCTGGGTCGCCAATCACAGCGCCGCGCCCAGCCCGATCCTCTCCGCGCGCAACCTCGCGCAGCTCGCCCCCTCGCTTGCCGCGACACGTTTTGACATCGATGACGCGCTCTACGCCGAGATCACCGCGCTCAGCCAAACACCCGCCCCCGCCACCGACAGATTGGACGAAGCATGATTGATTTCCTCATCATCGGCGGTGGCATCGGCGGCATCTCCGCCGCCGCTCGTCTGGCCCCTCTCGGCAAAACCGTTGTTTTGGAACGAGAATCTGCCCTCGGCTACCATGCGTCTGGACGGTCAGCGGCGATGTTTGAGCCCAACTACGGCTCCCCCAGCACCGTGGAACTCAGCCACGCCAGCGGCGATTTTTTCAAGCAAGAAGATGGTGGCTTCCTGTCACCACGCGGGGTGATGTTTCTCGCGGCCAAAGGCGAAGACGAGGCCTTCCAACGCTGCTGCGAGAGCTTTGACGCTGCGCAAATGGACCTACAGCAAGCCGTCGACATAGTGCCAATCCTCAACACGGATGCCATTGGCAATGTCGCGCATCACCACTCCGGTGAAGACATCGACACGGACCGGCTGATCCAATGGTTTGCCAAGTTGTGCCGCGCCCACGGTGGCGCCATCCACACTGGGCAAGAGGTGACAAAAATCACCAAACTTTCAGATGGCTGGGAGGTGCACACCAAAGATCAGGTGTTTCGTGCCAAAATGCTCCTGAACGCTGCGGGTGCATGGGTGGACGAGATCGCCAAGCTGGCAGGCATCACGCCTCTCAACGTCACGCCCCTGCGCCGCTCCATGGCGCGTATTCCGGCCCCGGGCGGGCATGACGTCAGCACCTGGCCCATGCTGCTGGACATCCACGAAAACTGGTATGCCAAGCCAGATGCGGGCAGCCTGATTGTCTCCCCCGCCGAAGAAGACCAAATGCAGCCGTTTGACGCCTGGCCGGACGATATGGTCATTGCCGAAGGTCTGGCGCGGTATCAGGAGTTTGTCACCGAAGAGGTCACCCGCGTCGAAGCCAGCTGGGCTGGCCTAAGGACGTTTTCACCGGATCGCAATCTGGTGATTGGCCCTGACGCGGCGGAGCCAAGCTTCTTTTGGGTCGCTTGCCAGGGCGGCTACGGCTTCCAATCCTGTCCTGCGGTCTCGCAACTGGTCGCGGACCTGGTCACCGGGCAAGCCTCCCCCATCGATCCAAAGGTCATCGCCGCCCTTGCTCCCGCGAGGTATGCCTGATGCCCCGCCGCCTCAACCTGCCGGACAGCGCCTCTGTCGCTACGCCAGACAGCGATGGCAAACTCTTTGCCCCCTCTGCCGCGCGCAACGTTGAACCACTGGCCAAAGCGCTGGCGCCTTTTGTACCACCCTCCGGCCGCGCCTTGGAGATCGCCAGTGGCACAGGGCAGCATGTGGTCGCCTACGCACAGGCGTTTCCAGACACTCATTGGCAGCCCACCGAGATCGACA
The DNA here is from genome assembly GCF_049116215.1 of Shimia sp. GTDB lineage: Bacteria > Pseudomonadota > Alphaproteobacteria > Rhodobacterales > Rhodobacteraceae > Shimia. The sequence goes on from NZ_JAGDZB010000007.1 coordinate 124,018, forward strand.
CCAATCGTATCACCAGCATCGCGGCCTATCTTTCAGAGGCTGCGCTCCCCAACGTGCAAGCGCCGATCCTGCTTGACGCAACCTCGCGGGGTTGGGGCACACAAACTGCCCCTGTTGATCTGATCCTGCTCAGCAATCTGCTGCATTTAGTCAGCCAATCCGAAGCCGAAGTGCTCATCTCAGAAGCCGCGCAAGCCCTGGCGCCCGGCGGATGCCTTGCCATATACGGGCCATTTTCGCGGGACGGCGTGTTGGTCAGCGACGGCGACGTGCAGTTTGACGCCAGCCTGCGTGCCCAAGACCCTGAGCTAGGCTACAAATCGGACTCCTCCATCCAAAACTTCGGCGCGTCCTGCGGCCTCACACAGAATGAACCAATCGAAATGCCCGCCAACAACCTGCTCCTGACGTGGCATGCCCCCACCTAGAACGCTACGTCACACGTTCTCTTTTTGCGCCACACCTGATCGAAATCAAATTCACATTCTCCAAGCGGAATATGATGCGCACAAACCAAGGAGATTCCCATGAGCTGGACCGACAAGATTTCTGAAACCCGCAACCAATTGCGCGGATTGAACAAAGCCATCCCCGACACCGCCCGCGCGTTTGGCGGTTTGAGCAAATCCGTGAAAGAAGGCGGTGTACTGGACGTTAAAACCAAAGAGTTTGTCGCCCTTGGAATGGCTGTGGTCAGCCGCTGTGAGCCCTGCATTTCGTTGCACTGTGACGCCTTGGTGCGCGCGGGTGCCACCAAAGAGGAAGTCGCCGACGTATTGGCCATGGCGATCCAGATGGGGGGCGGTCCCGCAATGATGTATGCCGCAAAAGCACAGGAATGCTTTGAGGAGCTTTCCGCGGGCTGACACTCTGCAACACGCCACTTATGGTGGGCTCAAATTGATCCACAACACATTGGACCCACCATGCGACGCACCCTTGTCTTGGCCAGCTTTCTGGCTTGCACTTCCGCTGTCTCCGCACAGGCTTCTGACATCTCAAGCTGGAACTTCGGCTCCGGCGACACCATCACTTGGGGCGATGTTGAAGAACTGCGCAAAACCATCTTTGAGACCTTTGACGCAGACGGTGACGGCGCGTTGAGCAACGAGGAGTACACCGCCTTTGACAAATCTCGCGCAGAGGCTGCTGGCAAAGACGCCTCCTCCCTGCTGCTCCGTGCGGTGTCCGGCTTGGGCCGTGAAAACACCGACTTGAACCTCGATGGCTCAGTGACACGTTCCGAGATGGAAACCGCCCTGCGCAGCTGGTTTGACCGGATCGACCGCGACAAGGACGGCGTGATCACCAAAGGCGAATACTAAACCCAAAAACGCCCCGCACATTGGCGGGGCGCTTTCTTTTGATCTGAGATACTTAGCCGTTTTGACGGATGGTCTCATTTTTTGGATCATAAGGGCTGTCGCAGGTCACGGTGGCATCCCACAACTGGTCCAGCATTTTCACTTTAAGCTTGGTGCCTTCCACCGCCAGCTCCGGCTTGACGTAGCCCATGCCAATGCTCTTCTCAAACGCCACCGAGTATCCGCCGGAGGTCAAACGTCCGACCCGCTCACCTTCCGGCGTATAAAGCACTTCACGGCCCCATGGGTCCGCATCTTCCGGCCCGTCGATCAGCAACGTACAACACTTCACCCGCACGCCCAGCGCTTCCATCTCGGCTTTGCCGTGGAAGTCTTTGGACAGGTCGATAAAGCGCGGCAGGTCAGCCTCAGCAGGCGTCGCATCACGGCCCAGCTCGGTGCCAAAGGCGCGGTAGCTTTTTTCCTGACGCAGCCAGTTCTGCGCCCGCGCGCCGACCAGCTTCATGTCAAACTCCGTCCCCGCCTCAGTCAGCAGATCCCACAGGTAGTTTTGCATCTCAATCGGATGGTGCAGCTCCCAACCAAGCTCACCGGTATAGGCCACACGGATCGCATTCACCGGACACATGCCCAGCTCGATCTGGCGCGCCGACAGCCAAGGGAAGCGCTTGTTGGACAGTGCGGTGTCCGGCTCCGCATCGCTGATGACCTTTTTCAGCACATCCCGAGATTTTGGACCGGCAATGGCAAACACACCCCATTGCGTGGTCACATCCTGGATCTCGATGTAGCCAAACTCCTCCATCTTGTCCTCGGCCGCCTTGCGCAGGAAATCCGCGTCATATTCGGTCCAAGCCCCTGCGGACACAAGATAATAGGTATTCTCGCCATTGCGCACGATGGTGTATTCGGTGCGCGTGGTGCCCGCCGCCGTCAACGCATAGGTCAGGTTGATGCGACCGACTTTTGGCAGCTTGTTACAGGTGAACCAATCGAGGAACTGGGTGGCACCGGGGCCTTTGACCACATGTTTGGTAAACGCCGTCGCGTCGATCAGGCCCACACCCTCACGGATCGCCTTGGCCTCATCCACGGCATATTGCCACCAGCCACCGCGACGGAAGCTGCGAGACTGCTCGTCAAAGTTGGATGGCGCGTCCAGCGGGCCGTAGTAGTTTGGACGTTCCCAGCCATTGACCCAACCAAACTGCGCGCCTTTGGCTTTCTGCCGGTCAAACGCTGGCGACGTGCGCAGTGGACGCGCCGCAGGGCGCTCCTCGTCTGGGTGGTGCAAGATGTAGACGTGCTCATAGCACTCTTCGTTTTTGCGCGCGGCAAATTCGGTGGTCATCCAGTTGCTGCTGTAGCGTTTGGGGTCAAGGCTTGCCATGTCGATCTCGGCTTCACCGTCGACCATCATCTGCGCCAAATAGTAGCCGGTGCCGCCCGCCGCAGTGATGCCAAAGCTGAACCCTTCTGCCAGCCACATATTGCGCAGACCTGGCGCCGGCCCAACCAGTGGATTGCCATCCGGTGTGTAACAAATCGGCCCGTTGAAATCATCTTTCAAACCGGAGTCGGCACAGGACGGCACACGCTCGGTCATCGCCATGTACTGTTCCGCAATCCGGTCGAGATCGAGTGGGAATAGATCGGCACGGAAGCTGTCCGGCACGCCGTGCTCAAACCGCGCTGGCGCACCGTGTTCATAGATGCCCAAAATCCAGCCACCACGCTCTTCACGCGCATAAGATTCAGAATCCGCATCCCGCACCACAGGATGTTCCGGATTGCCTGCTTCACGCCATTTCACCAGCTCCGGGTCCTGATCCATCACGATGAAAGTGTGTTCCACCGGGATCGCCGGCATCTTGATGCCCAGCATTTTGGCGGTGCGCTGCGCGTGGTTGCCCGACGCGGTCACAACATGCTCTGCCGTGATCACAACTTTCTCGTCGCTTTCAACCAGGTTGCCGCCTTTCTCCACCATCTTGGTGCAGCTGACTTCCCAGTTGGTACCGGTCCAGTGGAACGAATCCGCCTGCATCTTGCGCACGATCTCCACGCCCCGTTGACGGGCACCTTTGGCCATCGCCATGGTCACATCTGCCGGATTGATATAGCCGTCCTCGGTGTGGAACAGCGCGCCTTTCAGGTCGTCGGTTTTAATCAGAGGCCAGCGCGTCTTGATCTCATCCGGCGAGAGCCACTCGTAAGCGACACCACAGGTCTCCGCAGTTGAAGCATAGAGCATAAACTCGTCCATGCGCTCCTGTGTCTGCGCCATACGCAGGTTGCCCACCACGGCAAACCCCGCATTCAAGCCGGTTTCTTCTTCCAGCTGCTTATAGAAATCGACCGAATACTGGTGAATGTGGGTCGTCGCATAGGACATATTGAACAGCGGCAAGAGGCCCGCCGCGTGCCATGTGGAGCCGGACGTCAGCTCATCGCGCTCAATCAGCATCACATCATCCCAACCCGCTTTGGCGAGGTGGTAGGCGATCGATGTGCCAACGGCACCGCCGCCAACAACAAGGGCTTTTACGTTTGTTTTCATGAGACAGGCGACTCCCCTGAGCATAATCCTTTTGCGCAAACTGTACCGAAACGGCGCAAAAACGCACGGTCCAGCCGACGCTTGAATGCACAATTGCGACGCCACGTTGCCGCAAAAAGCCTTGCTGCATCGCAGCGGGGGCATTACACCCCACAACCACCTTGAAGGGAGACAGGCAAGAAATGCGTATTTGCCGCTCGATTTCGGATTGCCGCGCTGCAGTCAAAGAGCTTCGCGCCGCCGGTGACACCGTCGCGATGGTGCCCACCATGGGCTTTCTGCACGCGGGGCACATGTCGCTTGTGGAAACCGCCAAGGCCGAGGCCAACCATGTGGTGGTGTCGATCTTTGTGAACCCCACCCAATTTGGCGAAAGCGCCGACCTGGAAGCCTACCCCCGCGACGAAGAGCGCGACCTTGCAATGCTACGCGAGGCGGGTGTTGCGCTGGTCTTCCTGCCGGAAGTGACCACCATGTACCCGGCCGGTGACGAAACCATCGTGGAAACCACCCGGCTTGCCAACATGCTGCACGGCGAAGTCCGGCCCGGCCACTTTCGCGGCGTGACCACCGTGGTCTCCCGGTTGTTCAACATTGTGCAGCCCGACGTGGCTGTCTTTGGCGAAAAGGACTACCAACAGCTTCAGGTCATCAAGCGCATGGTCGCGGATCTGCACATGCCTTTGACCATTGTCGGCGCGCCAACTGTGCGTGAGACAGACGGTCTCGCCATGTCTTCGCGCAACGTACGCCTCTCTGCTGAGGATCGCCAAGCGGCGCTTGTGCTGTCTCAGTCCCTCGCCGCAGCCGAAGCCGCCGCGACGGGTGCCACCGTAGTCGACCTGCACAAGGTCATCACCAACACCATTGCATCCGAGCCCCGCGCCACTCTCACCGGACTGGACATCGTCGCAGCGGAAACGCTCAATGCCATTGAGGGGCCACTTGCCGGCCCCACCGCCATCATGATCTCCGTTGCCTTTGGCGACATTCTTCTGATTGACCAAAGGGTTGTCACACCATGAGCACACAGACCCCCATCCGCCGCACCACCGTGCCACAGATTGCCAGCCGCAAAGGCGGCGAGCCGATTGTCAGCCTCACCAGCTACCACGCGCACACCGCCGCGATTGTCGACAAATACGCCGACTTCATTCTGGTCGGCGACAGCCTCGGCATGGTCATGCATGGCATGGAAAGCACCGTCGGCGTGCCGCTTGATCTTATGATCATGCATGGCAAAGCTGTTGTGCGTGGCACCCAAAAAGCGCTGGTCGTGGTGGACATGCCGTTTGGCACCTATGAGGAGAGCCCTGCCGTGGCCTTCCGCAACGCCGCCAAAATTATGAAAGAGACCAGCTGCGGCGCGGTGAAGCTCGAGGGCGGCAAGCGTATGGCAGAAACCATCCGCTTCCTGACCGAACGCGGCATCCCGGTGATGGCCCACATCGGCCTCACCCCCCAATCCAGCCACGTCATGGGCGGTTTCAAAACTCAGGGCCGCGATGAAGGCACCTGGGCGATACACGAAGAAGACGCACAGGCGGTGGCTGAGGCCGGCGCATTTGCCATTGTGCTGGAAGGCATGGTGGAACCGCTCGCCGCCAAGATCACCAAACAGGTGCCCATCCCAACCATCGGCATCGGCGCCTCCGCCGAATGTGACGGCCAAATCCTCGTGCTTGAGGACATGCTGGGGCTCAATGAATGGACCCCGAAGTTTGTGAAAGTCTACGGCGACCTCGGCCCCGCCATCGAGCGCGCAGTGAGCCAATACGCGGACGAGGTCAAAGACCGCAGTTTCCCAAGCGAAGACGAGGTCTACCGCTAAAGACAACAAAGCCCCGGTCCTGCACCGGGGCTTTGCATTTCATCTCCAACCAACGCGGGCTTAGAAAATCTTCCCGGGATTCATGATCCCATCCGGGTCAATCGCCGTTTTGATCGCCGCCATCACATCCACGGCGCCGCCAAGCTCTTTGCGCAGATACGGCTTTTTGCCCTGGCCAATGCCATGCTCACCGGTACAGGTACCGCCCATCTCGATTGCCACATCATTGAGCCAGCTGACATAGCCCTGCGCCGCAGACACTTCATCCAGATTGTCCATATCCACCAACGGCAGCATGTGGAAATTGCCGTCACCAACGTGGCCCACCACGGTGGAGATCAAACCCAGCTCATCCGCCTTGTCCTTAGCCAATGTCACACATTCCGCCAGACGTGAGATTGGCACACAGACGTCTGTGGAAATGCCCTTCGCACCGGGGCGCAACGCCAGCGCCGCCCAATACATGTCATGCCGCGCCTGCCACAGCTTGTTGCGATCTTCGGCCTTTTGCGTCCATTCAAACCCGGTGCCGCCGACCTCTTCGGCGATATGGCCAAACATCTCGGCTTGCTCTGCCACGCCGGTTTCCGAGCCGTGGAACTCCAGCAACAGCAAATGCTGCTCCGGTAGATCGAGCTTCGAATAATCATTCGCCGCCTTCACCGCGAGCGTGTCCAAAAGTTCAATCCGCGCCACCGGGATGCCATACTGAATAGTCATCATCACCGCCTGACAGGCCGCATCAATGGTCTCAAACGAACAACGCGCCGAGGACATCGCCTCAGGAATACCCTGCAGCTTCAGCGTGATCTCGGTGATGATGCCCAATGTGCCTTCTGAGCCAATCATCAAGCGGGTCAGATCATAGCCCGCGCTGGATTTTTTGGCGCGGCTTGCGGTGCGGATCACCTCACCAGACGGCAGCACCACCTCAAGGCTCAGGATATTGTCTTTCATTGTGCCATAGCGCACCGCATTGGTGCCGCTGGCGCGGGTGGAGGCCATGCCGCCCAGCGACGCATTGGCCCCTGGATCAATTGGGAAAAACAGGCCCTGGTCACGCAGTTCCAGGTTCAGCTGCTCGCGCGTCACCCCAGGCTGCACCACACAATCAAGATCTTCGGCGTTCACCGCCACAACCGAGTTCATCTCGGTCAGATCAATACAAACGCCACCAGCAGGTGCATTCACATGCCCCTCAAGCGAGGTGCCCGTGCCATAGGCAATCACCGGCACCTTATGCGTAGCACAGGTTTTTACGATGTCGCTCACCTCTTGGGTGGTCTTGGCAAAAATCACCGCATCTGGTGCCTGTGTTTTGATCCAAGTGGTGGTGTGCCCATGCTGTTCCCGCATCGACTGGCCGGTGTGAAACGCCTCGCCAAATTGCTGTTTCAACACACCCAAAGCCGCCGCAATACCCTCTTCATTGCGCGGCAAATCCACTGCCAGTCCCATAGGCGCTCCCCCTTTTCCATGATGATTTGAGACATGGCTACGCGCGGCCTATCCCAAGGTCAAGCGCGGCTATTCGCCATAGGCAAGCCCCTCACGCCGGTTGTCCGCACCACCGTGCAAACGCCGCCCAACAGAGATCGCATGTAGTCCTGAATTGAGGTCGCGCGCGTTCACCTTGTAGCCCATTCCAGTGAGCGGCTCGCCAAACTCCATCGCGGCGCTTTCCGCCTCAATGTCATAAGTGCCAAAGCGGTTCACCAGATGTGGCAGATCAATCGCCTGCTGCACATCCATGCCCCAATCCACATGCGCGATGATGGTCTTGGCCACATAGCCAATGATCCGGCTTCCTCCCGGGCTGCCCACCACCAGCGATGGCTTGCCGTCTTTCAACACAATGGTTGGCGCCATGGAAGACCGTGGCCGCTTGCCCGGCTCTACCCGATTGGCCACCGGTACGCCGTCACGATGGGACCGGAAAGAGAAATCCGTCAGCTCGTTGTTGAGCAAGAACCCATTGGTCATCACCCGACTGCCAAAGCCGTTTTCAATCGTCGTCGTCATCGACAAGGCGTTGCCGTAGCTGTCGACAATGGAGATGTGCGACGTGGAGGGCTGCGCAAAGCTCTCTCCATCCGCATAGCGCAACGCATGGTCAAACTCAGGCGCGCCCGGCTCCACGGTCTCCAAAGCTGCACTGCCGTCCAGCAATTTTGCCCGCTCAGCCAGATAGTCAGACTCCAGCAGCCCCACGCTGGGCACCGGCACATAATCGCTGTCCGCCATATAGCGGCCCCGATCCGCAAAGGCGAGCCGCGAGGCATCCCCAATCAACCGCCAAGACTCCGCACTGTCCGACCCCAGTTCGGCAATGTCATAAGGCGCGATCAACCCAAGGATTTGCCCCACGGTCAAACCACCAGAGGACGGCGGCCCCATGCCACAGACATCATGCGCACGGTAGTCCATGCAAACTGCCGGCCGCTCCTTAATCTGATACAGCGCCAGATCCACACCACTCAGAACGCCAGGATTGTTGGCATCTTGCACGGCGTCCACAATGTCCGCCGCAATCTTGCCCGTATAAAACGGCGCGGCGCCCTCAGATGCCATCGCGCGCAAACTTGCCGCATACTTCTCATTCTTCAGAAGTTCTCCTTCCGCCACCGGCGTTCCATTGGGCAGAAAGTAAGCCGCTGTCACCGGATGGGACGCCAAGCGCTCCGCATCCCGCGCCACAGAGGCGGCCATACGTGGCGTGACGGTGAAGCCCTCCTCCGCATGGGTGATCGCTGCCTCAAACAGGCTTGGCCATTGGCTGCGGCCCCACTTGCGATGCGCCTCCTGCATCAACATCGGCGTGCCTGGCACGCCCACAGATCGCCCGCCAACAACCGCTTCAAAAAACTTCAGCGGCTCACCATCGCGCCCCAAAAACAGCCGCGGCGTTGCCGCTAAAGGCGCGGTCTCGCGCCCATCCAGCGTGGTCACTTCTCCCGTTTTGGCCTCATACCAAACCAAGAACGCCCCGCCGCCCAAACCTGAACTCTGAGGCTCAACCAGCCCCAGCACAGCCTGCACCGCCACCATCGCATCCGCCGCCGTGCCACCGTCGCGCAGCACTGCGGACCCGGCCTCCACCGCCAAAGGATGCGCTGCCGCAACCATCCAGTCTTTTGCTTTGGTGGGCTCGCCCTGCGTCTTGGACGCCAAGGCTTCTTGCAAGCTCACCGGCACACTCATACCGAGCGCAGAGCCTTCTTCCGGCGCCACACTGTCTGCTGCCTCCTGTGCCAGCGACATGGATGCCAACAGGCAAGTAACAGTAACCGCAGATAAAAATCGCTTCATGACCCACTCCCAAACCAAAAGACAATCCGGCAACCCAAGGTATTGGCCACCATTTAAAAATCAGCTTAGGTCAGGACAGCCCCTGCACCAACAGCGGATAGCTGCTCAGGATCTCATAGACCGCGCCCTCGGATGTCAAAGACGAACGATACAAGGCGATTTCGCTCACAAGAATGGGATCAATTTCCAGTGAGGCGCCCCGCGACAGCGCCGCTTGCACCCGCTCGGGCGGCTGCTTCCCATCGCGAAAGCGGCTCAGCGTCACATGCGGGCGAAACCGACGTTTCTCCAGTCCAATGCAGAGCCGCCGCGCCGCCTGCGCCACATCCGCCTGCAGTGCCATCAACACCGGATCAGGCGCGGCCAACAAACCCAACGACCGGCTGCGTGGCGCGCCAAAAATTTCCATGCCTTTGAGGTGCAGTTCAAACTGCGACTGCCGGATCAACTCCAGCTCTTCGTGCAACGCCTCCAGCATTTCAACCGGCTGATCGTCCAGAAACGCCAATGTCAGATGCAGATTGGCCACTGGCACCTCGCGCCCTACGGCAATCCGCCCCTGCACATCCAGAAGCGCTTCCGCTTCTGGCCCGTCCAACGGAATGCCAACGAAAGCGCGCATGATGGCTTAGAGCATCGCCGGAACCACAAGGTCCGGCGGACGGTGCCCATCATCAAAGGTCTTGATGTTGATGAGGACTTTCTCCCCCATCTCAATCCGCCCTTCCACGGTGGCAGACCCCATATGCGGCATCAGCACCACATTGGGATGGCCGCGCAAATCAGGATGCACCTCATGGCCGTGCTCATACACATCCAAACCCGCACCAGCGATCTCGCCTGACTTGAGCAGCCGCACCATGGCGTTTTCGTCAATCACTTCGCCGCGCGAGGTGTTGATGATCACCGATCCCGGCTTCATTAACTTCAACCGCCGCGCATTGAGCAGGTGGAAAGTTGACGGCGTATGCGGACAGTTCACCGACACCACATCCATGCGGGCCAGCATCTGATCGAGACTTTCCCAATAGGTTGCCTCATATTGCTCTTCGATTTCCGGGCGCAAACGACGGCGGTTGTGGTAGTGGATCTGCATGCCGCAAGCCTGCGCCCGGCGCGCAACGGCTGTGCCCACACGCCCCATGCCAAGAATGCCAAGCCGCTTGCCGCTGACCCGGCCACCCAAAAGCGCGGTTGGTGCCCAACCGTCCCATTCACCGGATTGCATGCGCTGCACGCCTTCGCCAACGCGACGGGTCACCCCAAGGATCAGGGCCAAAGCCATGTCAGCCGTGTCATCAGCAGACACGCCTGGCGTGTTGGATACCAGCACGCCACGCTGGCGCGCAGAAGCCACGTCAATATGGTCCACGCCGGCGCCGTAATTGGCAATCAACTTCAGTCGCTCACCGGATTGGGCAATCAGATTGGCGTCAATCTTGTCACTCAGCGTTGGAACCAAAACATCCGCCTCTTTCATCGCCTCAACCAGCTGTTCGCGGCTCATCGGCGTATCATCATGGCGCAGGCGCACATCAAAGAGTTCTGACAGTCGTGTTTCGACGGCTTCCGGTAAGCGTCGCGTAACGACAACACTCAGACGTTGCTTTGGCATGCAGGGCCTCCCAATGCTTTTCAATTCGGCGCGTTGCTGCCACACTGCCCCACAGGTCAGTCAGGCACAAGAACCTGCGAGCGCCACCAGAGCAGAAAAAATCAGGCAAAATGGTCACCTTGAGTCGAAAATCTCTCGTGAGCTTGGGCGCAGTTATGCTGTTGCTCTTTGCAACCTTCGCCGCCGCAGAGGCACCGGCGGAGAAAAAGCGTGGTCCGGTCACCAACCTGCCACTGCCGCGCTACGTGTCCCTGAAAGCCACCAAAGCCAACGTGCGACGCGGTCCCTCACGCACCCATCGCATTGACTGGGTGTTTACCCGCAAATCCATGCCTTTGCAGATCACCGCCGAATACGGCCACTGGCGCCGCGTGCGCGACATCGAAGGCGCGGGCGGCTGGATCCACTACTCCCTGCTTTCGGGTGTGCGCACTGTGATTGTGCAAAAAGACATGCTGCCTCTGGCCGTACGACCCGGTGAAAAGGTTGGCACAGCCGCTCATCTGGAACATGGCGTGATTGCAAAGTTGGAAGAGTGCAACCCAGACTGGTGCCGCCTCAATGCCGGAGGCTACAAAGGCTGGGTTTTAAAAGAAGATCTTTGGGGCGTAGAGGCCAACGAGATCCGCGACTGATCCCGCCCCAAAACCTTGCGTTTTATTGAGCTGCTTCAGCCGCCGCCCGGATGGCGCGGATGTTCTCGCCGTAGGCGTCGGCCTTATCAACAGAGCCGCCTTTGAACACAGCAGAGCCCGCCACCAACACGTCGGCCCCAGCTTCGGCCACCAAAGGCGCGGTTTCAGTGGTCACGCCACCGTCGATCTGAATGTGGATCTCGCGATCGCCAATCATCTGACGCAGACGGCGGGTTTTCTCAACACCGGAGTGAATGAACTTCTGACCACCAAACCCGGGGTTCACAGTCATGATCAACACCATGTCGACCAAATCCAGCACATGTTCAATGCTCTCAAGCGGCGTACCGGGGTTCAGGCTCACACCAGCTTTCACGCCCTGTGCCTTGATCGCCTGAATGGTGCGGTGAATATGTGGGCCCGCTTCAACATGCGCGGTGATCAAATCGGCACCTGCTTCCGCATAAGCTTCGATGTACGGGTCCACCGGCGCAATCATCAGATGCACGTCCATGAAGGTTTTGACGTGTGGACGGAATGCTTTCACCGCAGGGGGCCCAAAGGTCAGGTTTGGCACAAAGTGCCCATCCATCACATCCACATGCACCCAATCTGCGCCTTGATCTTCGATCGCACGGATCTCTTGGCCAAAGTTGGCAAAATCTGCAGACAGAATGGACGGGGCAATTTTGATTTTGCGATCAAAGCTCATGTTGGGCTCCTTTTCCGGACCTATGCCGGGCTTTGAATGCGGCCCCTGAAAGGCCACCAAACACCTGATGTCAGGCGATTCGAAACTGGCGGCAAAATGGCCTTTGAAAGCGCAAAACACAATTGGGCACGCGATACGGAAAAACCGCGGTTCTGGCTGGTGTGTCAAACGCTGCGCAACACAAGCGTTATTGGCACCCGCCGGGGCTTGGCAAAGCACGCCCCTCCGGTTCAGAGTGCCCGTATCGTTGCTCTGTCAAAGCCTAAGCATTGACGCAGCGCCCCTTTGACCATCCGGAGGCCCCATGCGCGCTGCCACTCTTGCTTTGTCCCTTTTTGCCACGCCGGCTTTTGCCCAATGCCCCACATTCGCGGACATGGACTCCGGTGTGCGGCTCACAGATCTGGACGGCATCACCGAGACCTACACGCGCGACGGTGCCCATTTCATTCGGGGCGAATGGGACGACGGCAAAGACTACGGCACGCGGTTCTTGCTGCTCAAAGGCCTCTATGTGGTGGAGCAATTTGACACCGAAGACGGCGACGTGGTCTCTGGCAGCCGCAGCACGCACGCTTACCCGCTCAAACCTGCCGACGCGCCCATTCCCGTGGCCGATGGCCGGTGGGACACCGAAGTGATCACGCTGGATTCGGAAGGCACGCTCACCACCCGCGAAAGCCACATCTTCGGCCCCAGCACCCAAGTCACCATTGGCGGCTGCACTTACGAGATGATGCCCGTCATTGGCATCTACCATGATGACGACGGCTATGAAGAAACGCTTCACTACCTGCCGGAACTTGGCTTTGCCTATCTGGTGGAAACCCGCCCGAAGGACGAAAAGGCGGAGCGTTACACCTACATCCGCATTGAATCTGTTGAAAAATAAACAAACTCTGACTCGCCTTGCAACAGATGCAAGACAGCTATGACAAATGACACACTGCACATGGCAACCGCTTTGACCCNNAGATCTACACAGAACTGAGGTTCAAAAATGGCACTGACAGCTACACACACCGAACACCACTCGCTGGGTCACATCCTGGCAACCCCTTTCCGCGCCATCGGCAACGGCCTGATCGCAATCATGGAAAGCAACAGCCGCGTGCAATATGTTGATCGTCTGAACGCGATGACCGACGCGCAACTGGAAGCCAAAGGCCTGAAGCGCGACGAAATCGTGCAGCACGTCTTCCGCGACCACATGCACCTGTAATCTGTGCACTTGGGGGGCGCCCGTTTTGAGCGCCCTTCCCACCACACACAACGACCACGCCTAAGGCCGCGCCCCGCAACAATCGCGCGTGCCCTTCGCAAACGACAAAATTGCCTCATCGACTTTTGCGGCCATCTTCGCTTGGATGCAGCCCGATACAAAGCACCAAAGGCTCTTTTGCACATGACCTGGCTCGCCACCTTCATCTCTGTCCTGCTGTTTGTCCCTGCCATGCTGCACCTGCTGTGGGCCATTGGTGCATGGGTGCCGATCCGCAACGAAGAAGCCCTTGCGCGCGCCGTGGTTGGCGCACCCGGCCTTACCAAAATGCCCGGCGCGATCCCCTGCTCTCTGGTGTTTGTCGCGCTCTCTTTTGCGGCGGCTATACCCCACCTGACAAGCTTCCCTCTGCGCACGCCGCTGCTTTTCGCCATGGCGGGCGTCTTTGGCCTGCGCGGTCTCGCCGCTTATCTGCCGGCCTGGCGCAAACGGGTCCCGGAAGAGCCATTCGCGACGCTGGATCAACGCATCTATGGCCCGCTCTGTCTCATCCTGAGCACAAGCTTCCTACTCTTCTCCCTCTTTGGTGCCTAATCCAGGTTTCCAGCCTCCAAGGGTGGACGTAACTGGCCGCATCGGGAAATTTTCCCACAGATACCCCTTTTATAGCTTTCACAGTCCCCAAATATCCCCGCCGAAGGCACCTGCCGCTTCAATCTGCATTTGTTTGCCGCTAAGAGCGCGCCAACAGCAACCAGCGGACCACCTTATGATCAAGCTTGAAAACGTCAGCGTTTCTTTTGGCAAACGCACCGTTTTGGACAATCTCTCTCTTGATCTTACCGAGCGCCGCATTGCGGTGATTGGGGCCAATGGCTCTGGCAAATCCACCTTCGCCCGCTTGCTCAACGGTCTCGCATTACCCACAACGGGTGAGGTGCTGGTAGACGGGTTCAACACCCGCAAAAAAGGCCGTGACGTCCGCCGCAAAGTTGGATTTGTGTTCCAAAACCCTGACAATCAAATTGTCATGCCCGTGGTAGAAGAAGACCTTGCCTTTGGCATGAAAAACCTCGGGTTCAGCAAAGCCGACATCGCCGCCAAGACCGATGAAATCCTGGCGCGGTACAAAATGTCGGACCTGCGCGAGCATCCTGCGCATCTGCTCTCCGGCGGTCAAAAACAACTGCTCGCCATCTCAGGCGTACTTGTGATGACCCCAGACATCGTGGTGATGGACGAGCCCACCACGCTACTGGACCTGCGTAACAAACGCCGCGTCGCCCGCGCAGTTGATGCCTTGGAGCAAATGGTCATCACCGTCACCCATGACCTGGATCTCATCACCAACTACGACCGCGTGATTGTCATCGACGAAGGCCGTATCTTTGCGGATGGCACGCCAGCCGGCGTCATTCCCGCCTATCAAGAGCTCATGGCCTGATGCTGGACCTCTACTCACCCGGCAGCTCGCTGCTACACCGCCTGCCACCGGCAGCCAAAATGCTGGCCATGCTGCTTGGCGCCACATTGCTTTTTCTCAATGAAAGCCTGCCAATCACTGTCGCTGCAACCCTTGGTATCCTCGCCCTCTATCCCATCGCACAGCTCACCCTGAAACAGGCCTTTGCGCAGATCCGCCCGCTGCTGATCATCTTTGTGCTGTTCTTCGCGGTGCAATGGTATTTCTCCGGCATTGAACTCGCCACCTATGTGGTCCTGCGCCTCGCCGCGCTGATCCTGCTCGCAAGCCTTGTGACCCTGACCACCAAATCCAGCGACATGATCGACACCATGACGCGCGGACTGGGTTACCTCCAACCTATTGGCGTGAACCCGGCAAAGGTCAGCCTCGCCATTTCCTTGGCGCTGCGGTTCATCCCGGTCCTCGCGCAAATCACCCGCGAAGTACGCGAAGCGCAAAAGACCCGCGGCCTCGAACGCTCCGTGATTGCTGTCGCCATGCCCATGGCAATCCGCGCGATCAAGATGGCGGACGAAATTTCCGACGCCATTGATTCCAGAGGATATCGTTCCTAAGATCACGCCAGTAACAAGGGCCGGGCTTGCTTCGAGCAGAACGGATTTCTACGCCGCGCCATAGTTTACATAACAAGCCCACACTCACGGAACGCACCATATGACCACCAAAGACACCGTCTACATCGCGCTCTTCGCTGCGCTCACAGCAGCCCTCGGACTGATGCCACCCTTACATTTTGCCGGCGCAGCCCTTCCCCCAATTTCGGCACAATCTCTGGGCGTCATGCTCGCCGGTTCTGTCCTGGGCGCCAAACGGGGTGGCTTGGCCCTGCTGCTGTTCATTGCGCTTGTGGCCGTTGGCCTACCACTGTTGTCCGGTGGCCGTGGTGGATTTGGCGTCCTGATGGGCACCTCCGGTGGCTTCCTGTTGTCCTGGCCGATCTGCGCAGCCCTCATTGGCTACCTTGCGGAACGGGATCGCGAAGGTGGTGCTCTGAAACTTGGCGCCTATATCGCGCTGGGTGGCATTGTCCTGATGTATGCCGTTGGCATTCCTTGGATGGCCTTTATCGGCAAACTCGGCATGGCCAAATCCCTGTCAATCATGGTGGCCTATGTTCCCGGCGACCTGATTAAGGTTGTGGTTGCCGCCATTCTCGCGGAAAATCTGCGCAAAGCTTACCCCAACCTCTGAGGACGCGTTTGCCCTTACGCCACGCATTAGATCACCACGCCCGCCAGCGCCCTGACGCGCTGGCGGTTGCCATTTGTGACACACGCCTCACCTACAGCGCGCTCTATGACCGGCTCAAACGCCTACACGCCGCGTTGGCCGCGCTGCCGCTGCAAGACCGCCCGGACCTGCCGCTGCCAGACGGCGCACGCAACTTCGCTCTCTCCATTGGCAACCACGCGCAGGCGCCAACCCTGCTGGCCACTGCCCTAGCCACCCCCCATGCCGTCACGCTACTAGACCCACATTGGCCTGACGCCCTTCACCAGCGGGTGTTGGCCAAACTGCCCCCGGACGCATTATTCTGCCTCTCAAGCCAAACCGGCCTGATCGACGCCGCCAAACGGCTCGGCATCCCGGCCATCACCGTGGACACTGACGCCTTTGAGGCCTTCCTCGCCGCGCCCGAAGACATCCCCTTCACCGATCCGCGCGCGATTTTCATGGTTGGCTTCACCTCCGGCACCACGTCCGAGCCCAAAGCCTTTGCCCGTGCACGACACAGCTGGCGCGCCTCGCTGGATGCCAGCCGCCTCGCCTTTGCCCTGACCGAGCAAAGCCACACCTTTGTGCCCGGCCCGCTCAGCCACGGCATCACACTCTACGCGCTGGCCGAAACCTTAGAGCTGGGCGCCGCTTTCCACGCTCTGCCAAAATTTGACCTTGCCGAAGCCCACCGCACCATGGCCCACACCCGCCGCATTGTGGCCGTACCCAGCCTGCTGGGCGCGCTCTGCCGCGATAAGCCTTTGGATCAGATTGTCGAGATCACCACCGCCGGCGCCAAACTTGATCCTGCCCTACTAGAGAAGGCCCGCGACTTCTTCCCCCGCGCCCGTATCCACGAATACTACGGCGCCAGCGAACTTGGCTTTGTCAGCCTCAACACCCACGGCCGAGACAGCTCTTCTGCACCAGCCCATTCGGTTGGGCGGCCTTTCCCCCACGTCGCACTCTCCCTACGCCAAAACGGACAGGAAGTGCCGCAAGGTGAGCCGGGCACCATTTTTGTCCGTGGTGATCTGGCCATTGACGGCTACCTCTGGGGCGGCCGCAACTCCGGCTTCCGCCGCGAAGGCCCCTGGGCCACTGTCGGAGACATCGGTAAGCTGAACTACGATGGCAGCCTTAGCCTCTTGGGCCGAGAAGGCGGCATGGTCATCACCGCAGGCCACAACGTCTACCCGCAGGAAATTGAAACCGCACTCGCAGAAATCCCTGGCATCACTGGCGCTGCGGTGCTCGGTGTCGCCCACCAATCGCGCGGCCAAGAACTGGTTGCCATCCTCAACGGAGACACCCCGCTCGCGGAAGTCAAATCGCAACTTGCCATCCGCTTGCCCCGCTACAAGCTGCCGCGCCATTTCTACCGCCTCTCCGAGTGGCCCCTGACCACCTCCGGCAAACCGGACCGGGGCCGCCTCATGTCGTGGCTG
Organism: Shimia sp.; assembly: GCF_049116215.1. Classification (GTDB taxonomy): domain Bacteria; phylum Pseudomonadota; class Alphaproteobacteria; order Rhodobacterales; family Rhodobacteraceae; genus Shimia. The sequence continues at coordinate 141,379 of NZ_JAGDZB010000007.1, forward strand.
CACAAAAAGGACCCGCGCCTTGTCCCCACCACTGGTTGACCTGCTGCCTGAAGACCGCCAACCGGTGATCATCGCCGCCCGGCGCAGCGCCATTGGCCGCGCAGGCGGCATGTTTGCCAGCCTCGACGTGGAAGACCTCGCCGCCCCTGTCATGCAGGCCACGCTTGCCGACGCCAATGTCACAGCAGATCAACTAGATGACGTGATCCTTGGCAACGCCGCGGGCCCCGGCGGCAACATCGCCCGCCTGTCTGCCTTACACGCAGGCTTCCCAACATCCATCCCCGGCGTGACCGTGGATCGACAATGCGGCTCCGGCCTGGAAGCTGTAATGCAAGCCTGCCACCTGATCATGGCGGGCGCAGGCACCACCTACCTCGCGGGCGGCGTCGAAAGCCAATCCCGCGCACCGCTACGTATCTTGCCCGCCTGCGGCACCCGATCTGAGCACAGCTACAAACGCGCCCGCTTCGCCCCCGAGGCCATCGGCGACCCCGACATGGGTGCCGCCGCCGACACCGTTGCCAAACGATTCACCATCTCGCGCGATCGCCAAGACGCCTTTGCCCTGCGCTCACAACAGCGCGCCGCCCTAGCCCGCGACGCTGGAGCATTCGACGCTGAAATCGTGCCGATTGCAGGCCACGCCGCTGACGAATGCATCCGCGACACTATAACGGCTGACCGCCTCGCCCGCCTGCGCCCGGCTTTCGCCAAAGGTGGCACGATAACGGTCGGCAACGCCTGCCCGCTTAACGACGGTGCGGCCACTCTCCTCGTCACCACGGCAGCCAATGCGCGCAATTTGGGCCACCCCCGCGCTCTCGCCTACCTCGGCGGCGCATCGGCCGGCGTGGACCCAAACATCCTCGGCATCGGCCCCGTCGCCAGCACACAAAAGCTCTTGCGAAAAAACCCAAACCTGTCGCTCGACCAACTCACGCACCTTGAGTTCAACGAAGCTTTTGCCGCACAGGTTCTCGCCAGCCTGGATGCTCTCAACATCGACGAGCACCTGCCCAACCAGCAGGGCGGGGCCATTGCCCTGGGCCACCCCTTTGGCGCCTCTGGCACCATCCTCGTGACCCGCCTCTTCAGCCAAATGATCCGTCACGACACACCGGCAAATGCCCTTGCACTGGCCATGATCGGCATCGGCGGCGGTCAGGGTCTCACCGCGGCCTTCAAACCTATCGCCCTCTAACCCCATTCATAGTCGCCAAATATCCCGGGGAGGAGGCACTATGTGCCGGAGGGGCTGGCCCCTCCTGTCTAGGCCGCCAAAACGCAAAACGGGGCCGCCTCTGCGACCCCGCCTCAATCTCATACCGAGTGACTGACTTACTCGTCGTCTTCGTCCAACATCCGCACTGCACCCAGCGAGGCGTTGGACACATGCGCGGCATAGACTTTCAGCGCTTTGGACACCGCCCGAGGCCGCCCTTCCGCTTTCCAGAACTTCTTATCCGCCTGCGGGTGATTGGCCCGACGCTCCGCCAAAACCTCTTCACTCACGTCCAGGTGAATGGTGCGGTTTGGCACGGAGATTTTGATCTTGTCGCCATCTTCCACCAGACCAATCACACCCTTCTCTGCCGCTTCCGGCGAGGCGTGGCCAATCGACAGACCGGCGGTGCCGCCAGAGAAACGGCCATCGGTTAACAGCGCACAGGTGGTGTCGAGCTTCTTGGATTTCAGATAAGCGGTTGGATACAGCATCTCCTGCATACCCGGCCCGCCTTTGGGCCCTTCATAACGGATCACCACCACGGAATACGGCTTCACCTCATTCTGCAGAATGCCGTGCATCGCGTCTTCCATGCTCTCAAACACTTTCGCGGTGCCCTCGAACTCATACATCTCTTTGATCACACCAGCGGTCTTGAGGATACAGCCCTGCTCCGCGATGTTGCCAAACAGCACACACAAACCACCTTCTTGAGAATAGGCATTTGCAAAGTCGCGCACGCAACCGTCCTCAATATCCAAGTCCAACTCGGTGTACATCCGCGATTGGCTGAAGGCCTCAACGGTGCGCACACCACCGGGCGCCGCGATATACAAATCGCGCGCTTCATTGCCGGCGCTTTCACGGCGCACGTCCCATTTGTCGATGAACTCGCCCATGGTGCGTTCATGTACAGTCGCACAATCACGGTGGATTTTGCCTTCGCGCTCCAGCTCACCCAGAATGCGCGCAATGCCACCCGCGCGGTGCACATCTTCCATGTGGTACTTTGGCGTCGAGGGCGCCACTTTGCTCAGATGCGGGATCTCGCGGCTGAGGCGATCCATATCCGCCATGGTGAAATCCACGCCCCCCTCATGGGCAATCGCCAAGAGGTGCAGCACTGTGTTTGTGGAGCCGCCCATGGCAATGTCCAGCGCCATGGCGTTCTCAAACGCTTTGAAATTGGCAATCCCACGCGGCAGCGCGGTCTCGTCACCCTCTTTGTACCAACGATCACACAGTTCAATGATCTTGTGACCCGCGTCTTCAAACAGCCCACGGCGCTTGGAGTGGGTCGCCAGCAGCGAGCCGTTGCCCGGCAGCGCAAGGCCCAGCGCTTCGGCCAGACAGTTCATCGAATTTGCAGTGAACATACCGGAGCAAGAGCCGCAGGTTGGGCAGGCAGAGCGTTCCAGCTTGTCCACTTCTTCCTGGCTGCGGTCTTCATCTGTCGCACCCACGATCGCGGTCACAAGGTCGGCTTTGTGCTCACCGTCCTGCAGGATCACTTTACCAGCTTCCATTGGACCACCAGAGACAAAAATCGCGGGAATGTTCAGGCGCATCGCCGCCATCAACATACCCGGTGTGATCTTGTCACAGTTGGAAATACACACCAGCGCGTCGGCACAGTGCGCATTTGCCATGTATTCCACAGAGTCGGCAATCACTTCGCGGGACGGCAGGGAATACAACATCCCGTCGTGGCCCATGGCGATGCCATCATCCACCGCAATGGTGTTCATCTCTTTGGCCACGCCACCGGCTTTCTCAATCTCACGCGCCACCAACTGGCCCATGTCTTTGAGGTGCACGTGACCGGGTACAAACTCGGTGAAGGAGTTGACCACCGCCACAATCGGCTTGCCAAAGTCCTCGGTTTTCATCCCCGTCGCACGCCATAGCGCACGGGCGGCGGCCATACGGCGGCCAAAGGTCGAGGTTTTGGAACGAAGATCAGGCATCTTTTGCACTCCTGCGGATGGCTCGGGCGCCCCATCGCGCCCCTTGCGTGTCTGGACAGAACGGGTGCCACTCAAAAGGAGGGATTGCAAGAGAGTCCGGAAAGAATGTTACTCAAAATCGCGCACAAAGCTTTCACAAAGTACGATGCGCGCGACGTGCACGTAATCCATCCCTGACAGTCAGCCCAAAGCCACCGCCTGTGCGAGAAAACCTGCGCACCCCTTCGCCTTGATGTCTGCCACACTGCGCAACTTCACATGCCGCCGCGCCTTGCCTTTGCCTTCTAGGTGCCCATTCGGATCACTCAACCGTGCCCCGTGGGAGAATTCAAATGACACATGCGCATTGTAGCCAAAGTATCCTCCGACGGCTGTGGCCGCGACACCCGCCTCATGTTCCAACATCTGACCACCATACATGTGGCGGCCATGGAGCTCCGGCGCCACCTCAGCCACCATCTCTTCCAACGCATCTATGATCGCAGCTTGTGTGGTCTCGTCCATCTCAGCCTTCCAGGTTCATCGGCGTGGCAATTTCCACCAAACAGCCGTTTAAGTCGCGCACGTATGATATCGTTTGGCCCCACGGCACGCCATGCGGCTTACTCACCGGCGAACACCCCGCCACCAGCGCCTTCTCAAACGCAGCCTCCACGTCCTCAGTGACAAAGCAGATCTCCCATCCTGCCGGAATGGCGCTTTTCTCATTGGGCGCAAAGGCCAAGCCATCCAGCTCAATCACCTCTTCGGCAGAAAACGACAGCACCGTGTCCCCGGTCTCCATCTCCGCATAAAGCGTGCTTTCATGCATAAACCGCTGGGTCAGGCCAAAAGCGGTCTCGTAGAACGCCACCGTCTCAGGTACGTTTTTCACGTAAATAATTGTGTATCCAAGTTTCATAACAAGCCCCTCACATTGCTTGGCATAGACCTAAGCCCCCCAACACCAGAGCGCTTGAAGAAATCGGACATCACCTCTTAAGCCGCACGATTTCCCCACAACCCGCCGGACACGTCTGGCCGGATCAAACCCTCTGGAATGTCTGACGGCACAAACCCACCAAACCGCCGCATGGTCCGCGTCATATGGGCCTGATCGGCATAGCCTGCCTCAAATGCCGCATCCGACAAAGAGCCCCCCGCGTCACAGACCAGCCGCAACGCCCGATGAAACTGCACCAACGACGCATAAGCCTTCACCGACAGCCCCACCGTGCCTGCAAACATCCGGTTGAGATGCCGCGTAGAGCACCCCGCCCGCGCCGCCAATTCTGTCACTGAAAACCGCCCGCCTGTGATGTGTAACCGCCGAACAGTCTCTCCCACACGATGCCCCTCCGGCGTCAGCGCACACCCTTCCACAAAGCGCACCAAAGCTTGCCGCAGGTCTGTCGGCGATACGCCTGCTACACAAAGCCCCGCCAGTTCCGGCACCAAGACCTCCGCCTCACCCTCAAATGCCACCTGATCTTTCGCGCGCGCCAAGGCATCGCCCCACAAGACGCCTCCACGTTCCGGCCGCAACCGCACTCCGGTCCACCGATCTCCAGCCTCAAACGTGACCCAATAAGGCTGCGTCGCAGGCCCCGTCACCACCAACCGTGGCACCACCGCGCGATCAGCGTTGTAGCGCACAATCACGTCACAGCGCCCATCTGGCAGGATCAAACTGCGCCCGGCCCGCAGCTCCTCATGCCGCCACACCGCCTCCACGCTGCGTGCCTGCTGCGGCGTGTAAATCCGCTCCTGATATCCTTCTGGCAGACGCACGCTATTCCCTCACCCAATCGTCAACCGCGCCAACAGCTCGGTGGCATTCTTCACCTGAAACCGCTTGTGCAGCCGCGCCCGCACATCCTCAATTGTGCGCGGCGACAACCCCAACTCGCGCGCAATCTCCTTGCTGGTCAGCCCGCGCCCCAAGCCCCCCACCACCTGCCGCTCCCGCACCGAAAGCGACACTGGCGGCCCATCGTGAATGGCCGCAAAACTCATCACGAGTTGCGCCAATGGATCTTCCGGCGTCAGCGTCTGCGCCCGGAACCGACACCACACCTGCCCGCCGTCGCGCCGCCGCACCATGCGCTCATCACTATAGGCGTGATCTTGCTTCAACGGCGTCAAACCAATGTCACGCACTTGCTCAAACTCTTCGGTGCTGTCGTACAACACCCGGAACGATTGCCCCACCAGCGCGTCCTTTTCATAGCCAACCAACTGCGCAAACCCTTGATTGCACGCGCGAATAACCCGCTGCTCGGTCATCACAATGCCTACAGGCGCGGCTTCAAACGCCAACTGATCCCAATTCATTTACGCCTCCCCAACCGTAATCCTACGGTATTGATACCGTAGCCCGACGCAAGCCACTCTGTCGCCACACATCCAACCGCACAGATCAAAAAAATGTGCCGTTGGACACACTCAGAAACCGCTGCACCACTCAAGAGGCCCGCCACCATGTCCATCGACACAGATCGCCTGATGACCCGCATCGACTCAATGCGAGACGACCTGGTGCAGCTGACCCAAGACCTGATCCGCATTCCCACGCTCAACCCTCCCGGTGAAAACTACCGCGAGATCTGTGACTACCTCGACACGCGCCTGACCCGCCACGGCTTTGACACGCAACTGGTCCGCGCCCACGGTGCCCCCGGCGACAGCGACAAATATCCGCGTTGGAACATCGTGGCGCATAAATCCGGCCACCACCCCGGCGAATGTGTACATTTCAACAGCCACACCGATGTGGTCGAGGTGGGTCTTGGATGGACCTTTGATCCTTTTGGTGGCGAAATCAAAGATGGCAAAATTTACGGCCGTGGCGCCTGTGACATGAAAGGCGGTCTTGCCGCGTCTATTATCGCCGCCGAAGCCTTCATCGCTGAATTCCCCGACTTCCACGGCAGCATCGAAATCTCCGGCACGGCGGACGAAGAATCCGGCGGCTACGGCGGTGTGGCCTATCTTGCGGAGAAAGGCTTCTTTGCGCCAGAACGCGTGCAGCATGTGATCATCCCCGAACCCCTGCACAAAGACCGCATCTGCCTTGGTCATCGAGGCGGCTGGTGGGCCGAGATCGAAACTTTTGGCGAAATTGCCCACGGATCCATGCCCTTCCTCGGCGACTGCGCCGTACGTCACATGGGCGCGGTGATCGACAAATTTGAAAGCGACCTCTACCCCGCCATGGCTGCACGTCGCACCGACATGCCTGTGGTTCCCGAGGGCGCGCGCAGCTCCACCATGAACATCAACTCCATCCACGGCGGACAAGCCGAGCAGGCCGAAGACTTTGACGGCCTGCCCGCCCACTGCGTGCCAGACAGCTGCCGCATTGTGATTGACCGCCGCTATCTCGCTGAGGAAACCCACGCTGAAGTCAAAGGCGAGGTCGAAGGCCTGCTCGATGACCTCTCCGCCCAGCGCGATAACTTCCGCTATGACATGCGCGAGCTCAACCACGTGGCCCCGTCAATGACAGACCGCAAAGCCCCGGTTGTGACCACGGTCGACAAGGCCATTCAGGACATTTTGGGCAAGACTCCGGATTATGTCGCAAGCCCCGGCACTTACGACCAAAAACACATTGATCGCATCGGAAAGCTCAGCAACTGTATCGCCTATGGGCCGGGTATTCTTGAAATGGCCCACAAGCCTGACGAGTACATCGGAATCGACGATATGATCGACAGCGCCAAGGTCATGGCGCACAGCCTGACGCAGCTGCTTCTGCCTCAATAAAACAACCCGGCCTAAGGCCCAATAACAATAAAAAGCAAACAGTTAAGGGAGAGAGACACAATGACATTTTTCACGTCAAAGCTAGCCAGTGCCAGCGCCGCTGCTCTGATTGCCGGGACACTGACAGCACAAGCTGCACAAACCGACATCACGGTTGCCATGCAGCTGGAACCACCGCATCTGGACCCAACCTCGGCGGCTGCCGGGGCCATCGACAGCGTGCTGTATTCCAACGTCTTTGAGGGTCTGACCCGCTTTGCCTCTGATGGCTCCGTCACGCCGGGCCTCGCCAAAAGCTGGGAAATCTCAGAAGACGGGCTGACCTATACCTTCATGCTGAACGACGGTGTGACCTTCCACGATGGCTCTGCAATGGACGGCGAAGACGTGAAATTCTCGCTGGATCGCGCCCGCGCGGAAGACAGCGCCAACGCACAAAAAGCCCTCTTCGAAAGTATTGCAGACGTCACCGTGGTGGATCCACTGACCGTGAAAGTCACCCTGAATGGTCCCAACGGTGACTTCCTGTTCAACATGGCGTGGGGCGACGCAGTCATCGTTGCGTCTGAGAGCATCGATGACATCAAAACCACGCCCATCGGCACCGGCGCCTTCAAATTTGACAACTGGGTGCAGGGCGACAAGATCACTCTCACACGCAACGATGCCTATTGGGGCACGCCTGCGACGCTGACCGATGTGACCTTCAAATTCATCTCCGACCCAACCGCAGCCATGTCTGCGATGATGGCCGAAGACATCGATGTGTTTGCCGGTTTCCCAACCCCTGAGGCACTGCCACAGTTCGAAGCAGACCCACGCTTCCAAGTGCTCGTCGGCAACTCCGAAGGTGAAACTATCCTGTCGACCAACAACAAGATGCCGCCACTGGATGACGTGAAGGTGCGCAAAGCCATTGCCCACGCGATTGACCGTCAGGCAATCATTGATGGCGCGATGTTTGGCCTCGGCACCCCAATTGGCACCCATTTTGCGCCACATCACCCGGACTATGTCGATCTGACCGGCAACTCGGCCTATGATCCCGACCTGTCCAAGAAACTGCTGGCGGAAGCGGGCTATCCGGATGGCTTCACCACCACGTTGAAACTGCCGCCCCCCTCTTACGCCCGTCGCGGAGGCGAAATCATCGCCGCGCAACTACGCGCCGTCGGCATCAACACCGAAATCTCCAATTTGGAATGGGCGCAGTGGCTGGAACAGGTGTTCCGCGGCAAGGACTTTGGCCTGACCATCGTCAGCCACACCGAACCCAACGACATCGGCATCTACGCCCGCCCGGATTACTACTTCCAGTATGACAATCCGCAGTTCCAGCAGATCATGGACACCTTGAACAAAGCCACCCTCCCGGCAGAGCGCACCGCCCTGCGCAAAGTGGCCCAGACCATGATCGCCGAGGACTATGTCAACGGCTACCTGTTCCAACTGGCCTACCCAACTGTGGCCAAGGCGGGTGTGCAGGGCCTCTGGCTCAACGCCCCAACCCAAGCCACTGACCTAACCGCTGTGAGCTGGTCAGAGTAACACCCCCCCCGCGCTGGGGCCACACCCTGTGGCTCCGGCGCAAATCGCCTTACCGAAAGCCGCCGCCATGATTGACCACATCCCCGCTGGCACCCTGCCCAGCCGCAAAGCTCCGCCTGAATACTTCACCGGCGATGTCCGGATGGATCTGATCACGGAAAGCCGCCCCCCTTCCCAAGTTTTTGCCGCCCGCGTCACATTTGAACCCGGCGCGCGCACCGCATGGCACACCCATCCCGTGGGCCAAATCCTGCACGTTTTGTCCGGTGTTGGCCTGATTGCCCTGCGCGGTGAAGCCCCGCGCACCATCCGCCCCGGCGACAGCATCTGGATTGAGCCCGGCGTCGAACATTGGCACGGCGCCACGCCCGACACCGCCATGTCCCATATGGCCATCCAACAGGTCGAAGACGGCACCGGCGCCACGTGGCTCGAACACGTCACCGACACCGACTACCTGAAACCAGCGATCTGACCGCCCATGCTCCGCTACACTCTCAAACGCGCCCTCTCTCTGGGCCTAAGCCTGGTGGTGGCCTCGCTGGTGATCTTCTTCGTGATCGAAGTGGTGCCCGGCGATCCTGCCAGCTTTATGCTTGGCCTCAACGCCCAACCTGACACCATCGCCGCCCTGCGCAGCGAGTTGGGACTGGATGTCTCCAAACTGGAGCGCTACCTTTCCTGGGTTGGTGGCATGCTGCAAGGTGATTTTGGCACCTCCTACACCTACCGTACCCCCGTGACCGAGATGATCGGCGACCGCATCTGGGTGTCGCTGCCCTTGGCGCTCTACGCGCTCACGCTTTCAACCCTGATCGCCTTCCCCGCAGGCATCTACGCCGCCTCCCGCCGTGGCAAGCCCGGCGACATGGCCGTCATGGGCGCAACCCAATTGGGCGTCGCCGTGCCCAACTTCTGGTTTGCCATGATGTTGGTGCTGATCTTTGCCATCAACTTGCGCTGGTTCTCAGCGGGCGGTTTTGTTGGCTGGGAAAAAGGCATCCCGGCGGCGATGAAATCCCTGACCCTGCCCGCCATCGCGCTGGCCCTGCCGCAATCCGCGATCCTCGCCCGCGTGATGCGGTCCGCCCTGCTGGATGTTTTGGGCGAAGACTTCATGCGCACTGCCCGCGCCAAAGGCCTGACCCGCCGCCAAGCCCTGATGCGCCACGGCTTACGCAACGCCCTGATCCCGGTGCTGACCATCATCGGCATGCAGTTCTCTTTCCTGCTCGCAGGCGCCATCATTATTGAGCAGGTCTTCTTCCTGCCCGGCCTCGGCCGCCTGATCTTCCAGTCGATTTCCGCCCGCGACCTGATTGTGGTCGAAAGCGTGGTCATGCTTCTGGTCTTCATGGTGATCCTCGTGACCTTCCTCGTCGACCTCGCCTATGCCGCCGTTGACCCGCGCCTGAGGTCCCGCACATGATGCTTTCCCGCAATATCCTCTTTGGCGGTCTGCTCTGCCTTCTGGTGATCGCCGCAGCCCTGATCAGCTTCCTCTGGACCCCATTTGACATCACGCAAATGGACATCCCCAACAAACTGCAAAAGCCCAGCGCCACCCATTGGTTTGGCACCGATCACTTTGGCCGTGATATCTTTTCGATGATCATGGTTGGCGCCCGCACCTCGCTGGCTGTCGCGCTGGTGGCTGTCGGCATCGGCATGGGGCTTGGTGTCCCCCTAGGGCTCTGGGCCGCCGCCAACTCCGGCAGCTGGCTGGACGAGTTGATCATGCGCGGCAACGATTTGATCTTCGCCTTCCCAAGTCTAGTCATCGCCATCCTGATCACCGCCATCCTTGGCCCCGGCGCCGTGAACGCCATCCTTGCGATTGGCATTTTCAACATCCCTGTCTTCGCCCGCCTCACCCGTGCCGGTGCCCTGCCCCTATGGCAACGTGACTTCATCCTTGCCGCGCGGGTGGCTGGCAAATCTCACGCCCGCATCTCGGCGGAACACATCCTGCCAAACGTCGCCAATCTGCTGATCGTGCAAGGCACCATCCAATTCAGCCTCGGCATCCTCGCCGAAGCGGGCCTGAGTTACGTCGGCCTTGGCGCGCAACCACCCACACCCTCCTGGGGGCGCATGCTGGCCGACGCCCAAACCATGGTCGCCTTCGCGCCCCACCTCGCACTGATCCCTGGCCTCGCCATCATCACCTCTGTCCTGGGGCTCAACCTCTTGGGGGACGGGCTGCGGGACTTTCTTGACCCCAAAATTCGGGTGATGCGCTCATGAGCCTGCTCTCTGTCCAAAACCTGTCTCTCTCAATCGGCCCCTTATCAATCCTGAAAGACGTCACGTTCTCCATTGCACCGGGCGAGATCGTGGCTGTCACCGGCGAAAGTGGCTCCGGCAAATCCATGACGGCACTCGCGGTCATGCAGCTTTTACCAGACAGCGCCCACACCACCGGCCAAATCATGTTAGGAGACGAAGAGCTCACCGCGCAGTCGGAAAAAGCCCTTTGCGCCATACGTGGCAATTGTGTCGGCATGGTATTTCAGGAACCGATGACCGCGCTCAACCCGCTGCACACCATTGGCCAACAAGTGGCCGAAACCATCCGCATGCATACCGTCATGCCCAAAGCGGAGGCAGAGGCCCAAGCCGCTTCGATGCTGACCCGTGTTGGTCTGCCGCAAGACCGCTTCCCGCTGTCGCGCTACCCACACGAACTCTCCGGCGGACAGCGTCAACGCGTGGTGATCGCCATGGCCATCGCCCGCCGCCCCCGACTGTTGATTGCAGACGAACCCACAACCGCACTCGACGTCACCACACAGGCCAAGATCCTCGGCCTGCTCAAGGATCTGGTCGAAGAATTCGACATGGGCCTCTTGATGATCACCCATGACCTCGCCGTGGTGGCCGACATGGCGGATCGAATCGTCGTCATGCGCAAGGGCGAAGTGGTCGAGCAAGGTGACACCAAACACCTGCTCGCCCATATGCAACACCCCTACACCAAAACCTTGTTTGAAGCCTCCCGCCATCAAGTGGATTTGCCCTGTGCAGAAGACGGCAATGTCGCAATCCTGTCTGTGCAAAACGCGGTTCGCGACTACGCATTGCCGCGCACAAAACTCTTTGCGCCCCGCACGTTCCACCGTGCGGTCAAAGGCATCAGCTTTGACATCCACCAAGGAGAACGGGTTGGACTTGTGGGCGAATCCGGCTGCGGAAAATCGACCCTAACACGGGCGATTTTGGGTCTTGAGCCGCTGCAAGAAGGCAGCATCACGGCCTTTGGCACCGCCGTGGCCCCCGACATGCCGGCGCAGGCCCGCATCAAAACGCAGGTGGTGTTCCAAGACCCCTACAGCAGTTTCAATCCACGGCACAAAGTTGGGCGCATCCTGACCGAACCCTTCCATCTGGTCGACACGCCCCCCACCGGCGCGGCGCTGACGCAGATCATTGGCGAGGTGCTCACCGACGTTGGTTTGCAGCCATCTGACGCGCAGAAATACATCCACGAATTCTCCGGCGGTCAGCGCCAGCGCATCGCCATAGCCCGCGCCCTGATCACCAAACCCGAGCTGATCATCTTTGACGAAGCCGTCTCCGCACTGGACGTGTCCATTCGTGCGCAAATCCTCGACCTGATTGCCGAGCTCTCCCGCCGCCACAACTTGGCATATCTATTCATTTCCCACGATCTCTCCGTGGTGCGCTCTGTGACCGACCGCGTGCTGGTCATGCAAAACGGTGAAATTGTGGAGCAAGGCGAGACCGAAGCGGTCTTCACCACGCCACAACACCCCTACACCCAAACCCTGATCAACGCCGCGCCGGTGCTTCCAGACCTGACCGCGTTGAATGACAAGACTGAGACCGCCCATGCCCCTGCCTGACCTGTTTTTTGACCCGTCCAAATGCCTGATTGGCGGCACCTGGAAACCTGCTGCCTCCGGCGAAATACTGGAGTTGACCAACCCGTCGGACGGCACACATTTGGCCACCATCGCCCGTGGCACATCCGCTGACGTTGACGCCGCCGTTGCCGCCGCCCATGCCGCCCGTACCGGCGATTGGGGCCGCGCCACCGCTGTGGAACGTGGCCGCATCCTCACCCGCATTGGCCAGTTGGTTCTGGAGCACACCGACACGCTGGCAAAACTCGAAGCTTTGGATGTGGGCAAACCGCTGACACAAGCCCGCAACGACGTAATCGCGCTGGCCCGTTACATGGAATTCTACGGCGGTGCAGCCGACAAGGTACATGGCGAAACCATTCCCTATATGGACGGCTACACCGTCTACACCCTGCGCGAACCTTTTGGCGTGACCGGCCATATCGTGCCATGGAACTACCCCATGCAAATCATTGGCCGCTCGATTGGCGCAGCCCTCGCCATGGGCAACGCCTGTGTTCTGAAACCTGCGGAAGAAGCCTGCCTCACCGCACTGGCCTTTGCCGAGCTTGCACAACAGGCGGGTCTGCCCGCTGGCGCCCTTAACGTAGTGCCCGGCCTTGGTGCCGAGGCCGGCGCCGCGCTTGCGGGCCACCCGGAAATCCAACACATCTCCTTCACCGGCTCGGTGAACACCGGCCGACTTGTACAAACCGCCGCCGCGCAAAACGTTGTACCCGTCACGCTGGAACTGGGCGGCAAAAGCCCGCAACTTGTGTTTGCGGATGCTGACCTCGACGCGGCCCTACCTTTCCTCGTGAACGCAGGCATCCAGAACGCCGGTCAAACCTGCTCCGCCTCCTCGCGCATCCTTGTGCAGCGCTCGGTCTATGACGAAGTCACCAGCCGCATGGCCGCAGCCTACGCCGAAATGCGCGTCGCGCCAGCCTTGGAGGACGCTAACCTCGGCCCGCTGATCTCTGGCCGTCAAAAAGAAATTGTCTCCGGCTTCCTTGCCAAAGGCGCAGACCTGCACACCGCCGCCCAGGGCCAGATCGTCACCGAAGCCCCCGGCCACTACGTCGCGCCAACCCTATTCTCAGACGTCCCTCCGGAACACACATTGGCCCAGGATGAGATCTTCGGTCCAGTGCAGGCACTGATCCCGTTTGACAGCGAAGAGGAAGCGCTCGCCATCGCCAATGGCACCAAATACGGCCTTGTCGCCTCCGTCTGGTCCCAAAACGGTGCCCGCCAAATGCGCCTCGCCAAGTCACTGAAGGCGGGTCAGGTTTTCCTCAACAACTACGGCGCTGGTGGCGGCGTGGAGCTGCCCTTTGGTGGCACCGGACACTCCGGCCATGGCCGCGAAAAAGGCTTTGAGGCCCTGTTCCACTTCAGCCAACTCAAAACCGTCGCCGCCCTGCACGGCTAACGCAAAAGGACTTCATTATGCGTCTTCAAAACAAAACAGCCATCATCACCGGCGGCGCTCAGGGCTTCGGCGCGGGCATCGTCGACAAGTTCCTCGCCGAGGGCGCCAAAGTGCTCGTCGCCGACATTAACGGTGACATGGCCACCACCAAAGCCGCCGAACACACCGACGCCACCCCCTGCACCGTTGACGTCGCTGACGCCGCCAGCGTGCAGGCCATGATCGACACCGCGCTCTCCGCCTGGGGCCACATCGACATCATTGTCAACAATGCCGGTGTCACCCACCTGCCCGCGCCAATGGAAACAGTCACCGAAAGCGATTTTGACCGCGTCTTTGCGGTGAACTGCAAATCGATCTACCTCATATCCCAGTCGCTGGTGCCACACATGAAGTCCCGCACAACCGGCGCGATCCTCAACGTCTCCTCCACCGCAGGCCTCTCCCCGCGCCCCAACCTCAACTGGTACAACGCCTCCAAAGGCTGGGTGAACACCGCGACCAAAGCCATGGCGGTCGAACTCGCCCCCCACGGCATCCGCGTCAACGCCATCAACCCGGTGGCTGGTGAAACGCCGCTTCTGGCCTCCTTCATGGGCGAAGACACTCCGGAAATCCGCGCCAAATTCCTTTCTTCCATCCCTCTGGGCCGCTTCTCCCAACCCGAAGACATGGGCAACGCCGCCGCCTTCCTCTGCTCTGATGAAGCCGGCATGATCACTGGCACCCTGATGGAAGTGGACGGCGGCCGCTGCATCTAAAGCGCCCAAAAATCAAGCACAGCCACACCAACCGCCCAAAGTTTCATCACCTCGGGCGGTTGCGCCACGCCCTCCCCCCACGACCTCTCTGGCTCTTTGCCGCAGCGCAGCGTTAGCTCGATCCAACGCCAGCCAGCGGAGCCCAAAGAGCCGTGACCGCCCAGCTCACCATCCTGATTGTCGAGCCCGACAGATCCCGCGCCGATGCCATCATCGACAGCCTGATTGCCACGGGCGACCACCACATCCGCGTGCTGTCGGAATCCACAGGCCTCGCGCGGTCAGTTGCGGAACTCAACCCGGACCTCGTGCTGGTTGACGTCGCCAATCCCAGCCGAGACGCCATCGACGCGCTCACTCTGGCCTCTTCCCCGCTGGAACGCCCCGTCGCCATGTTTGTCGACCGCTCCGACGATGGCCTGACCAAAGCCGCGATCGAAGCCGGCGTCTCGGCCTATGTGGTCGACGGCATGCACCCGGACCGCATCAAACCTGTGCTGGATGCGGCCATCGCCCGCTTCCACATGTTCTCCCGCATGCGCTCGGAGCTTGAGGCCACAAAACGCGCGCTTGAGGAACGCAAGATCATCGACCGCGCCAAAGGCATCCTCATGCGCGCCCGCAACATGAGCGAAGACGAAGCCTACGCCCTCATCCGCAAAACCGCGATGAGCCAAAACAAAAAGATCGCAGACGTTGCGCAGGCATTGGTCACCGCTTCGGAGTTGCTGTCATGAGAACTCTGCCACTCTCCGTGGGCTTCATGCCGCTGGTGGACGCCGCCCCTCTGATCATCGCCCGCGAACTTGGCTTTGCCGAAGAGGAAGGCCTCGCGCTGAACCTGCAAAGCGCTCCCAGCTGGTCCACTCTGCGCGACCGCCTGATCTTGGGACAAATCGAAGCGGCCCATATGCTCTCTCCCGTACCGGTGGCCATGGCATTGGGCCTTGGCGGCCTGCCCACACAGCTCGATGCTCTCAGCGTTTTATCTATTAATGGCAACGTGATAGGCATCTCCAACGCGCTGGCCAATGAGATCGCCACCCACGGCACCATGCCGAATTTCCTCGACGCGCAAGCAGCAGGCAAAGCCCTCGCCGCTCTCAACAGGCCTCTGCGCATTGGCGTACCCTTTCCGTTTTCCATGCACGCAGAACTGCTGCATTACTGGCTTTCTGCCTCCGGTCTCAACGTCGCCAAATCGCTTGACCTACGCACCATCCCGCCGCTTCTGATGGCCGATGCCATTGCGGCAGGCGAAGTGGACGCCTTCTGCGTCGGCGAACCTTGGGGCTCGATCACCGTGGAACAAGGCGGCGGCAGCCTGCTCTTACCCGGCGCCGCGATCTGGCAATTCGCCCCTGAGAAAGTCCTCGCAGTGCGCCGCGACTGGGCAGCGTCAGAAGATGACCTCACCGGCCGCCTTATGCGTGCGGTCTGGAAAGCGGGGCGCTGGTTGGGTCGCCAAGACAAACGCGCCACCGCCTCCGAAATCCTGAGCTGGCCGGAATACCTCGGTGTTTCTACCGAAATCACCGAGCGCGCCCTGACTGGCAATCTGCTAATCAACGCGCGCGGAAAATCTCGCACCGTGCCACGCATGATGGAGTTCTTTGACGGCGCCGCCACTTTCCCCTGGAAAAGTCAGGGCGCCTGGATCGGCGCGCGCATGGCTGCGCGCTTTGGCTTGGACCGGGCGCAATCTGCCGCCAAGGCTGCCGCCGTTTTCCGCTCTGACCTTTACCGCCGTCACCTCGGACCACTGGGCGCAGACCTGCCTGCTGCTTCGGAGAAACTCGAGGGCGCGCTGGCTTCACCAACAACAGCGGGAACGGACTCTGGCACCCTGATTCTCGGTCCGGATCGCTTCTTTGATGACCAAGTTTTCGACCCGCGCCGCCCAGAATGCTAGTTTTTTGTGCAAACGCAGAGATCAACCGCTGCATCGCAGCATATGAACCGCTTCTGCCTTGTGACTCAGCCTCACAGCACGCCTAATGACCTCAACGCGCAGCAAGGACGCTACGCACACCGCCCCGAATGATTGGGGACCTATCTGAGCAAAGCCGCTCGACCCGCCGAAATTCCTCCTTCGGTGCTGGTCGCGCGGCTTTTTTCGTTTCCGCCCTCTCCTCCATCCAAAGGGCACAATATGAAGGACAGTAATATGAAACGCATTGCTTCGATCCTGGCAGCCACGACCGTGTTCGTGTCTCCGGCACTGGCTGAATTGGAACTCGAGAAAGATGAGCTGACCTTCGGCTTTATCAAGCTGACCGACATGGCGCCTTTGGCTGTTGCATATGAACAAGGCTACTTCGATGACGAAGGCCTGTTTGTCACGCTCGAAGCGCAAGCCAACTGGAAAGTGCTGCTGGACGGCGTGATCGATGGCCAACTGGACGGCGCTCACATGCTTGCCGGTCAGCCACTCGCCGCCACCATCGGCTATGGTACAGAGGCGCACATCGTCACCCCTTTCTCCATGGACCTGAACGGCAACGGCATCACCGTGTCCAACCAGATCTGGGAAGAAATGAAGCCGCACGTGCCGCTGATGGACGACGGCCGCCCACAACACCCGATCTCCGCCTCCGCCCTGAAGCCGGTTGTTGAAAAATACACCTCCGAAGGCAAGCCATTCAACATGGGCATGGTCTTCCCGGTCTCCACCCACAACTACGAATTGCGCTACTGGCTGGCCGCCGGTGGTCTGGAGCCCGGCTACTACTCCCCTGAAAACATCACCGGCCAGATTGGCGCCGATGTTCTCTTGTCCGTGACCCCACCGCCGCAGATGCCAGCCACCATGGAAGCTGGCACCATCTACGGCTACTGCGTGGGTGAGCCTTGGAATCAACAGGCCGTGTTCAAAGGCATCGGTGTGCCTGTGATCACCGACTACGAGCTGTGGAAGAACAACCCGGAGAAAGTCTTCGGCCTGAACGCCGAGTTCGCCGAGAAGTACCCAAACACCACACTGGCCGTGACCAAAGCGCTGATCCGCGCCGCTATGTGGCTGGATGAAAACGACAACGCCAACCGCGAAGAAGCGGTGAAAATCCTTAGCCAGCCGGAATATGTCGGCGCGGACTACGACGTGATCGCCAACTCCATGACCGGCACCTTTGAGTATGAAAAAGGTGACAAGCGTGAGGTTCCAGACTTCAACGTGTTCTTCCGCTACAACGCGACTTACCCGTTCTACTCTGACGCCATCTGGTATCTGACCCAGATGCGTCGCTGGGGTCAGATCGCCGAGGCCAAGCCCGACAGCTGGTATGACGAAGTCGCGAAGTCGGTCTACAAGCCTGCGATCTACCTCGAAGCGGCCCGCCTGCTGGTGGACGAAGGTCTGGCCAACGAAGCTGACTTCCCATGGGACAGCGACGGCTACAAAGCGCCAACCCCATCCGAGGACATTATCGACGGCATCGCCTACGACGGCAAAGCCCCAAATGCTTACCTCGACAGCCTGCCAATCGGCCTGAAAGGCGACCAACGTGTCGTGGGCACTGAGGTGCAAGGCTAACGCGCCTCGTCGCGGGAAGGACGGCTCCCCCCTTTCTCCCGCGACCTCCCGCGACGCAACGGACGGGCGGTTAATTCTCGCCCGTCCCGCCAAACCGCACCTCCGCGAAACAGTCGCGATACCGACACAAAACCGACGTCAAAATCAGCCGCTCCCCGGCATTAACCAATACCGCAACAGCGCCCAGAGCCACGGACACGCCAATGACCACAATCGACCCGCAAAACATCGCAGATGAAGAGCGCGAAGCCCGCCGCGCCCGCCTCTTCACCCGCATCAACAAGGCCGACGCCTGGTTTCAGGTCCTCGGTCTCAGCTTCATCACACCGATCCTCAAAGCTGCGGCTGGCGACAACCCAAAAGCGCAAGCCGCTGAAATCTGGCGCCTTTTGGGCGTACCGCTTTTGGCCATCACCATCTTCCTAATGCTCTGGGGCAGCCTTGCCCCCAAGGTGCAAACCTCCCTTGGCGCTGTTCCAGGCCCAAAAGAAGTCTGGACCGAGGCCGTGCTCCTGCACGAAGACGCTCAAGCCAAGGCCGCCAAAGAAGCGAAGTTCAACGAACGCGTCGCGGCGCGCAACGCCAAGTTCATCGCCAACGGCCAGCCCGGAAAAGTCAAAGATATTAAGTACACAGGCAGTCCCAGCTACTACAATCAGATCTGGACTTCGATCAAAACCGTGTTCTTTGGCTTCCTGATCGGCACCGCAATTGCCGTCCCAATCGGCATCATGGCGGGCCTGTCTCCTTACGCCAACGCCGCTGTAAACCCGCTGATCCAGATCTTCAAACCAGTCTCCCCACTGGCATGGCTGCCAATTGTAACCATGGTGGTCTCCGCCACCTACACTGTGGATGACGGCTTGTTCTCCAAGTCCTTCTTGACCTCTGCAGTGACCGTAACCCTTTGTTCTCTATGGCCAACTCTGATCAACACTGCGCTGGGTGTGGCCTCCATCGACAAAGATCTGGTGAACGTTTCCAAAGTTCTAAAGATGAACACCTGGACCAAAATCACCAAACTGGTGCTGCCGTCCGCCCTGCCGCTGATCTTCACCGGCCTACGTTTGTCCTTGGGTGTTGGCTGGATGGTTCTGATTGCGGCCGAAATGCTGGCGCAGAACCCGGGCCTTGGCAAATTTGTCTGGGACGAATTCCAAAACGGCTCTTCCAGCTCGCTCGCCAAGATCATGGTCGCGGTCTTCACCATCGGCATCATCGGCTTCCTGCTGGACCGTCTGATGTACGCGATCCAGTCACTCTTCACCTTCACATCCAACCGGTGATCGCCATGAGTGTTCTGAAATTTGACAATGTCTCCAAGAGCTTCGGCGAAGGCACCGCCAAGACCGACGTTCTGAAAAATATCAACCTTGAGGTTCAGGAGGGCGAGTTCCTCGTTCTCCTAGGCTTCTCCGGCTCCGGCAAAACCACGCTGATCAACCTCATGGCGGGCCTCGAAATGCCCACCTCTGGCAGCGTGACATTCAAGGGCGAAACCATCACCCAACCGGGCCCTGAGCGCGGCGTGATTTTCCAAAGCTACTCGCTGATG
The DNA here is from genome assembly GCF_049116215.1 of Shimia sp. Taxonomy (GTDB): domain Bacteria; phylum Pseudomonadota; class Alphaproteobacteria; order Rhodobacterales; family Rhodobacteraceae; genus Shimia. The sequence continues at coordinate 161,018 of NZ_JAGDZB010000007.1, forward strand.
CCTTGGCTGACGGTGAATGGCAACGTGCGCCTCGCGCTGGACAGCGTGTTCCCCAACATGCCCAAAGCCGAAAAAGAAGATCGCGTTGACCATTACATCCAAATGGTTGGCCTCTCCCACGCAGCGACCCGCCGCCCGGCCGAGCTCTCCGGTGGCATGCGCCAACGTGTGAACGTGGCCCGCGCCTTGGCGATGAACCCCGAAGTTTTGCTGCTGGATGAACCGCTTAGCGCGCTGGACGCCTTGACCCGTGCCAACCTCGCAGATGAAATCGAAGCGATCTGGGATGCGGAGAAAAAGACCTGCGTTCTGATTACCAACGACGTGGACGAGGCGATCATTCTCGCCGACCGCATCATCGCGTTGAACCCCGATGGCACTTTGGGCCAAGAGTTCAAAGTCGACATCCGCCGCCGTCGCGACCGCATGGAAATGAACCACCACGATGGCTTCAAGAAACTGCGTGCGCGGGTCACCAAATACCTGATGGATGTGGGCATTGCCGCCAAAGCCGAAGGCACCAAGACTCTGCCCGATGTCACCCCGATCCACGGCGTCCCTGCTGCGGTCAAAGATGCTCAGAAGGGCATGATCGACCATAATTTCTTGGACTTCTCGCAACTTCACAAGATCTACCCGACGCCCAAGGGTCCGCTGACTGTGGTTGAAGATTTCGATCTGAAAGTACAGCGCGGCGAGTTCATCTCGCTCATCGGTCATTCGGGCTGTGGTAAGTCCACCGTTCTGACCATGGCGGCAGGTCTCAACCCGATCTCCAAAGGGGGTATCCGTCTGGATGGTCGTCACGTCGAAGGCGCCGACCCAGAACGCGCCGTGGTTTTCCAGTCGCCTAACCTGTTCCCATGGCTGTCTGCCAAGGAAAACGTGGCGATTGGTGTCGACAAGGTCTACCCGAAGGCCAGCCAAGGCGAGCGTCAGGATGTGGTGGAGTACTACTTGGAACGTGTCGGCCTCGCCGACGCCATGGACCGACCAGCGCATTCCATGTCCAACGGCATGAAACAGCGTGTCGGCATCGCCCGTGCCTTTGCTCTTTCCCCGAAACTTCTGCTTTTGGATGAACCCTTTGGCATGCTCGACAGCCTCACGCGCTGGGAGCTGCAAGAGGTTCTCATGGAAGTCTGGGACCGCACCAAAGTGACCGCGATTTGTGTGACGCATGATGTGGACGAAGCCATCCTGTTGGCAGATCGCGTGGTCATGATGACCAACGGACCACAGGCCACAATCGGCAAAATTGTGGATGTCGATCTCCCACGTCCACGCACCCGAAAAGCTCTGCTCGAGCACCCCGACTATTACCGCTATCGCCAAGATGTTCTCGATTTCCTTGAGGAATACGAACACGGCGCAAAGCCCAAACCAAAGCCATCCAAAGCCATCGCGGCAGAGTAAGCTATGACACAGAAACTTATCATCATTGGGGCTGGGATGGCCGCGGGCCGTGCCCTCGAACATCTCTTCGAAGCCGCCCCCGACGCCTACGACGTCACACTTTTCAACGCTGAGCCCCGCGGCACCTACAACCGGATCATGCTGTCCCCGGTTCTGTCGGGCGACAAGGCCTTTGACGAGATCGTCACCCACACAGCTGAGTGGTACGAGGAAAACGGTGTCGCCACGCGCTTTGGCGAAAAGGTTGTGAACATCGATCGTGCCGAACAGACCGTGACGTCTGATAACGGCGACGTGCTGGCCTATGACAAGCTCATCATCGCTACCGGTTCCAGCCCGTTTATTATCCCGCTTCCAGGGCATGATCTGGACGGTGTGATTGCTTATCGCGATCTCGAAGACACCAACACGATGATCTCGCTTGGCGACAAACCAGATGCCAAAGCCGTGGTGATCGGCGGCGGCCTTTTGGGGCTGGAAGCGGCCGCCGGCCTCGCGCTGCGCGGTGTGGACGTGACCGTGGTGCACATCATGGGCCACCTGATGGAACGCCAGTTGGACGAAGCGGCGAGCTACTTGCTGCGCAAGGCGTTGGTGGACAAAGGTATTACCGTTAAATGCTCTGCGAATTCCAAAGAAATCCTTGGCGAAAACGGCAAAGTCAAAGCGCTCCTGCTGGATGATGGTACTGAACTTCCTTGTGACTTGCTGGTCATGGCCGTTGGTATCCGCCCGTCCGTGGCCTTGGCTACAGACGCTGGTCTCGCAACAGGTCGCGGGATTCACGTGGACGATCAGATGGTAACATCAGATGCCAACATCCTGTCGCTTGGCGAATGTGTGGAACACAACGGCGACATCTTTGGTCTTGTGGCGCCGATTTATGACCAAGCAAAAGTCATCGCCAAGACACTGACTGGTGAAGCTGCTACTTTTGTGAACAAAGAAGTGGCCACCAAGCTGAAGGTCACTGGCTGCGATCTCTTTTCCGCAGGCGATTTTGCAGAGACAGAAGGTCGCGAAGACATCGTGTATCGCGACCCGGCACACGGAGTGTATAAACGCCTAGTCATCGAAGAGAACCGCATCGTCGGTGCCGTCATGTATGGCGACACGGCGGATGGCAACTGGTTCTTTGGCCTAATCAAAGACAAAGAGGACATCTCCAAGATGCGCGATACTCTCATCTTTGGTCCGGCTTTTCAGGGAGGGTCCCCCCTGGACCCTATGGCGGCCGTTGCAGCCTTACCGGATGATACCGAAATCTGTGGCTGTAACGGCATTTCCAAAGCTCAAATTGTTGCCGCGATCAACGACGGCGCCCACTCGCTAGACGATGTAAAAAACATTTCCAAAGCGGGCTCGTCTTGTGGCAGTTGCCTCGGCCTTGTTGGGGATATGTTGAGTGTCACACTCGGCGACGACTTCAAAATGCCCGAAAAAGAAGTCGTCTGTAAGTGTACCGACCTATCCCACAACGACGTACGTAAACTGATCGTCGCTAAGGAGCTCAAATCCATTCCACAAGCCATGCAGGAGTTGGATTGGAAGACCACCTGTGGCTGCCACGTATGTCGCCCGGCGCTGAACTACTACATGGTAGCTGCCTGGCCTGGCACGTACGAAGACGATGGCAAAAGCCGGTTCATCAACGAGCGTGTGCACGCCAACATTCAGAAAGACGGCACCTATTCCGTTGTGCCACGCATGCTGGGCGGGATCACCACGCCTGACGAGCTGCGCGCCATTGCGGATGCGGCGGATAAGTTTGATGTGCCGACGGTTAAAGTCACCGGCGGTCAACGCATCGACCTTTTGGGCGTAAAGAAAGATGATCTGCCGGAGATTTGGTACGATCTGGGCAAGGCGGGCATGATGTCTGGGCAGGCCTACGCCAAAGGGCTGCGCACCGTAAAAACCTGTGTGGGGTCCGATCATTGCCGTTTTGGAACGCAGGACTCAACCGGCCTTGGTATCAAAATCGAAGACGCGATGTGGGGCGCGTGGTCGCCACACAAGTTCAAGCTTGCCGTCAGTGGCTGTCCGCGGAACTGCGCAGAGGCTACCTGTAAGGATCTCGGCATCATCTGCGTCGACAGTGGTTATCAAATCCTTGTCGGCGGCGCGGCGGGTCTAGACCTCCGCGAAACCGAACTTCTGGTGCAAGTCGCCACCGAAGAGGAAGCCATCGAAGTCTCCTGTGCCTTCTACCAGCTTTACCGCGAAGGGGCGCAGTACCTGCATCGCCCTTACAAGTGGATTGCCAGAGTGGGGCTTGATTGGGTCAAGGAACAGATTGTCGACGATCTGGAAAGTCGCAAGGCACTGGCTGACCGGTTCCACTACTCGCAGACGTTCTACCAGATCGACCCTTGGGCAGAACGCGCTAAGCAAGGCAAAGACGCCCACGAATTTGCACCCATCGCGGATTTTACAAAGGTGGCCGCAGAATGACCGATTTTATCGATATTGGCAGCATAAACGACATCCCTTTGCGTGGTGCACGGGTTGTGCGCACGCATAACGGAGACATTGCCGTGTTCCGCACGGCCACAAACAACGTCTACGCTTTAGATGAATATCTACCGGGCAAAGCTGGCCCGCTGTCCAACGGCATCCAACACGACGAGAAAGTCACCGATCCAATGTACAATTGGGTCTTTGATCTCACCACCGGCGAAGCCCAAGGTGCGGACGCAGGTAAAGTTGCGACCTATAATGTCAAATGCGAAGACGACCGCATTTTAATATCCGCGGCGGCTGTGTCCCCATCGGTGGCAGCAGAATGACCACATCCATCTGCACCACTTGCCCGTATTGCGGCACCGGCTGCGGCGTGTTGGCAACGCCGAACGGTGCAGGTGGCCTTGCGGTCAAAGGCGATCCGGATCACCCGGCAAACTTTGGGCGCCTGTGTTCCAAAGGGTCGGCGCTAGGAGAAACCGTGGCTCTGGACGGTCGCTTGCTTGGTCCTTTGATCAACAAATGTGGCGCAACTTGGGATGACGCCCTCGACCTAGTGGCGGAACAGTTTCTTTCAACAATTGAGAAACACGGCCCGGATTCCGTCGCCTTTTATGTCTCAGGACAATTGCTGACCGAGGACTACTACGTCGCTAACAAACTGATGAAAGGTTACATCGGTTCAGCCAACATCGACACAAACTCGCGACTGTGTATGGCGTCGACAGTAGCTGGGCACAAACGAGCTTTTGGCACAGATACCGTACCAGGAACCTACGAAGACTTGGAGTTGGCAGACTTATTGATCATCACAGGTTCCAACCTGGCATGGTGTCACCCGGTGCTTTATCAGCGCATCGCGGCCGCAAAGATCGAACGCCCTGAGATGAAAGTGGTCGTGGTTGACCCCCGTCGCACGGCAACATGTGATCTGGCAGACCTGCACCTGCCCCTCAATCCAGGCACGGACGTTGCGCTGTTCAATTACCTGTTTAGTCAAACACACGCACAAGGTGCCCTCGACGCCGAGTTTGTAGCCAAACATACGGACGGCTTCATCGAAACTCTGGACGCGGCCAGTGCCTCAGATGTCTCCGCCACAGGGTTAAGCGAACAACAACTAAACGCATTTGTCCGGATGTGGTTGGCCAATAAAAAAACGGTCACCGTTTTCTCTCAGGGCGTCAATCAATCCGACCATGGCACCGATAAAGTAAACGCCATTATCAACTGCCATTTGGCCTCCGGCCGTATTGGAAAACCTGGGAGTGGTCCCTTTTCGGTAACCGGGCAGCCCAACGCGATGGGCGGACGAGAGGTTGGTGGCCTTGCCAATACCTTGGCCTGCCACTTGGACCTAGAGGATCCAACGCACCGCGACACGGTGCAGTCCTTCTGGCAGTCGCCATCAATACCGTCACAGCACGGGTTCAAAGCGGTGGACATGTTTGACGCCATTGGGGCGGGCAAAATCAAAGCACTGTGGGTGATCTGTACAAATCCAGCTGTAAGTATGCCAAACGCTTCCAAAGTCCGTTCTGCGATCGCGAACTGCGAGTTCGTCGTGGTCTCTGACATGTTTGCAACCACAGACACCGCAAAGCTGGCCGACGTGGTGCTGCCAGCGACGGGCTGGGGAGAGAAGGACGGCACAGTCACCAATTCGGACAGAACAATCAGTCGCCAGCGGTCTGTTTTTCCGCCCCCCGGCACAGCGCGTCACGATTGGAGTATCATATGTGACGTTGCCCAGCGCATGGGTTTCGGCGCGGGGTTTGAGTACTCGACTCCAGCCGAAATTTTTCGAGAACACGCGGCACTGTCAGGGCTTGCCGCCAATCTAGGCAAAGACTTCGACATTTCCGGACTAGCGGAACTGTCCAACCAAGAATATCAGAATTTAAAACCGGTCAGATGGCCGATAAAAGGACCAAATGTCTCCCAGGATCCCAGGTTCTTCACCGAGGGGCACTTTTTCACAAGCGAAGGCCGCGCCAGAATGGTCCCGATCAGCCAACCGGTTCTAGCCTCTCAAAATGAAGAGTTTCCATTGCGACTCAATACCGGCAGGGTACGCGATCATTGGCACACGATGACCCGGACCGGACGAGCACCGCGCCTCAATCAGCATTACGGCGAGCCCTTCTTGGAAATTCACCCCGAAAATGCCAATCAAATTGGTGTCAATGATGCGGATTTGGTTGTGGTCCAAAATGATAACGGCACCGTCATATTGAGAGCTTTAATAACCGAACGTGTGGCGCAGGGGAGCGTATTTGCTCCGATCCACTGGTCCAGTGACGTGGCGTCACGCGCCGTTGTGTCAGATTTGGTGCCCGCAATTGTTGATCCGGTCTCAGGCCAACCAGACAGCAAAGCCGCTCCTGTAAGAGTCACCAAATTCCGCGCGAAATGGTACGGGTTCGCGGTTGGGACCAATATGCTGACTGCCTCTACCAAATATTGGGCGAGAACCAAGTTATCCTCGGGTTGGCAGTTGGAACTGGCAGGCATCACGCGTCCTGAGAGCTGGGTGGATTTTGCGTCAGAATTGTTTGAAGCAGACGACGTGCCATGCACCAGCCTGATTGATACAACCGGAGGTCGGGCGCGCATGGCTTTTCATCGTAACGGAAAACTGATTGGCGCTTTATTTGTGGACCGCACTCCGGTGCAAGTATCTCGGTCTTTTGCCAGCGGGATGTTGGGGCAAGACGAAACCAACATTTTGGCCGGGCAACCAGGTGAAAATCAACTCGACCCTGGTCCAACAGTTTGTGCGTGTTTCAACATTGGCGTGAACACGATCTTGTCCAATATTGAGCAACAGAACTTAACTTCGGTTGAGCAAATTGGAAACGCGCTCTCAGCTGGAACAAATTGCGGCTCTTGTCGGCCAGAGCTGGCTGCTCTGCTGTCCAATGCGCGGCGGAAAATAGCGGCCGAATAGCCTCTAAAACCGCCATGAAAATCTGGTTTTTAGTTCTTTCTGGCCAAATCACTCCCAGAAGCTGCCGTCAGGTCATGCCTGCCTTTCCGCCACCTTAAGTATTTTCGATCCGCTAAATTCTCTCCCATGACGGGTTTCAAACCGTAGAAGCGGCCAATTTCACACATGCTCAAAAACGGCATGTTTGTCGCTTTTGAACCATGTTATGACGGTTTCCTGAAGGCACCGCTTTAGCGACCTCTTTCGCAAGCGGAGTCGACGAAAACTTTGTGGGCTTTGGCACATTTTCCTTGATTTGTGTCACGAGCGAGCCGCAGCATAATGAAAAACAAAAGATTCAACATGGGAGTTTCCAAATGAATGAAGAGCTTAAGTTCCTAAGTCGCCAAGCCGCTTTGGGCGCAATCACACGCCGTAAGTTCCTTGGCCGTGCCGGAGCACTTGGTCTTTCGGCTGCCGCAGCAAATACAATGCTCGCCGGCGCAGTACACGCTGAAGGCCCCCAGAAAGGTGGCACGCTGCGCATTGGTTTGCAGGGGGGATCCACCACCGACAGCCTGGATCCGGCGACAGCCGCAAACACAACTGCGGTCAACCTGATCCGCATGTGGGGTGAGCCGCTCGTTGAGTTGACCGATGATGGTGGCCTACAGGGCAAAGTTGCCGAAAGCTTTGAAGCCTCCGCAGATGCAACCACCTGGACCTTCACGATCCGCAAGGGCATCACCTTTTCCAATGGGCAAGAAGTCACCGCCGCGGACGCGGCTGCAATGCTTGACCGTCACGCCGGTGAAGAATCAAAATCTGGTGCTCTTGGCTTGCTGCGCGACATCAAAAATGTCAGCACCAACGGGCGCGATGTGATCATCGAGCTCAACAACGGCAATGCCGACTTGCCTTACCTGATGAGCGACTATCACCTAATCGTACAGCCAAACGGCGGCAAAGATGCGCCAGACGCGGCGATCGGCACCGGCCCCTATATCATGAAAGAAGTTGATATGGGTGTTCGCTTTGTGGCGGAGAAAAACCCGAACTACTGGGGTGACATCGGCTACGCTGAGACCATCGAAATGCTGGTGATCAACGACAACACCGCACGTGTTGCAGCCCTGCAATCCGGTCAAGTGGACATCATCGACCGAGTACCACCACGCACTGCTGGCCTTGTGGCCCGCGCGCCCGGTATCACTGTTGCGTCCACAGCTGGCCCTGGCCACTATGTGTTTATCGCGCACGTCAACACAGCTCCGTTTGACAACCCTGATCTGATGATGGCCCTGAAGTATGGCATCAACCGTCAGGAAATGGTCGACAAGATCCTGTTTGGCTACGGCTCTGTGGGCAATGACTCGCCAATCAACGCGGCCTACCCGATGTATTCGGAAATGGAGCAACGTGAGTACGATCCAGAGAAAGCAGCCGAATACTTCAAAAAGTCTGGCCACGAAGGCCCGGTGCTTCTGCGCACCTCTGACAACTCGTTCCCTGGTGCGCCGGATGCAGCCGCGCTGTTCCAGCAGTCCCTGAAAGCTGCTGGTATCGAGCTGGAAATCAAGCGCGAGCCGAACGATGGGTATTGGTCCGAAGTTTGGAACAACAAACCGTTCTGCACCAGTTACTGGGGGGGGCGTTCCACACAGGATCAGATGTTCACCACTGCTTACCTGTCGACAGCAGATTGGAACGACACACGCTACAAGAGCGAAAGCTTTGACAAGCTGCTGATCGCGGCACGTGCGGAACTGGATCAAGACAAGCGTAAAGCGATGTATGCCGACATGGGCATGATGGTCCGCAATGAAAGCGGCCTGATCTGCCCAATGTTCAATGACTTCGTTGACGCATACACCGACAAAATTGGTGGTTGGGTTGAAGGCGTTGCAGGCTTCTCCCTGATGAACGGCTACGCAGCACAGCGTATGTGGGTGACAGGCTGATATGTCGCTCCTTTTGAAACTGTTGGCCCAGCGCATTGCGCTGGGCCTCTTCTTGCTCTTCCTCGTCTCGATCCTAATTTTTTCTGGCACCATCATTTTGCCGGGAGACGTGGCCCAACAAATTCTTGGACAATCCGCCACGCCAGAAGCGCTTGCCAACCTACGCCGCGATCTCGGATTGAACGACCCGCCACTTCAGCGCTACTTCAGTTGGCTGAGCGGCCTGCTGCAAGGTGATCTGGGCACCTCCCTCACCAGCGGCAAAGACATTGCTGAATCAATCAGCAAACGTCTCGGAAACACCCTTTTCTTGGCCTTCTGGGCCGCGATCATCTCTGTGCCTCTTGCGATTTTGCTTGGTTTGATTGCCGTACGCTATCGCGAACGCTGGCCGGACAAACTGATCTCCGCGGTCACTCTGGCATCTATCTCCGTGCCTGAATTTCTCATCGCATATGTCGCCATCTTCTTTGTATCCGTGCGTCTACGCTGGGCCCCATCCGTGACCACAATCAACGACAGTATGAGCTTGGGTGAAAAACTGCATACCATCTCGTTGCCAATCGCCGTGCTGACGCTTGTTGTGCTGGCGCACATGATGCGCATGACGCGCGCGGCAATCTTGAATGTCATGCAATCCGCCTACATCGAGACCGCAGAGCTCAAAGGACTGCGAATGTTCACGATCATCTGGAAACATGCCTTCCCGAACTCGATTGCACCCGTTGTGAACGTGGTCATGCTCAACCTCGCCTATTTGGTGGTTGGTGTTGTGGTGATCGAAGTGGTCTTCACCTACCCAGGTATGGGACAGTTTTTGGTCGATCACGTGTCCAAGCGCGACATTCCTGTGGTGCAAGCCTGTGGTCTGATTTTCGCTGCGGTCTACATCGGCCTCAATATGGTTGCTGACATCGTATCGATCGTGGCCAACCCGCGCTTGCGGCATCCGAAATAGGGGAATTGTTATGAGAATACCCATAGCTGCCCTGATCGGGCTCATCTTCACCGCAGCGTATTTCTTCGTCGCAATCTTCGCGCCGTGGATCGCGCCCTACGGCATGGCCGACGTGGTCAGCCGGGATGTTTGGCTGCCACCATCCTCCGAGTTTTTGCTTGGCACTGACAACCTTGGCCGCGATTTGCTGAGCCGTATGATTTACGGCGGGCGGACAACGATCTTTATCGCTACCGCTGCCACAATCCTAAGCTTCACAACGGGGTCCATTCTGGGCTTCCTTGCTGCTGTACTTGGCGGTTGGGCGGATCAGGCCATGAGCCGGTTTGTAGACCTGATCATGTCGATACCATCTCTGATTTTTGCCTTGGTTGTGTTGTCGGTCATGCCTGTGACTGTACCTGTATTGATCCTTGTGATGGGACTTTTGGACAGCACCCGCGTGTACCGTTTGGCGCGCGCAGTGGCCGTCGACATAAATGTCATGGACTACGTCGAGGCCGCAAAGCTGCGTGGTGAAGGCCGAGGGTGGATTATCTTCCGCGAAATCTTGCCAAATGCCTTGTCACCTTTGATCGCAGAAATGGGGCTCCGGTTCATCTTTATGGTTCTATTTGTCTCCACCTTGTCTTTCCTTGGGCTGGGCGTTCAACCGCCACAAGCAGACTGGGGCGGCATCGTGAAAGAGAACGCCGATGGTATTGTCTATGGCATTGGCGCAGCGTTGTACCCAGCAGTAGCAATCGCAACACTGGCGATCTCAGTGAACCTCGTGGCTGACTGGGTCCTGAACCGCACAACATCGCTGAAAGGAGGCCGCGGATGAGCGATATGCTTCTCAAAGTTCGAGACCTCAAAATTGGTGCCACAGTTTACCCGCCAGGCGAACAGCCGCATGACATCGAAATTGTTCATGGCGTGAGCTTTGAGGTTGAGAAAGGCAAAGTGCTGGGCCTCATTGGCGAGTCCGGAGCGGGCAAGTCGACCATTGGTCTGGCATCTATGGCCTACGGCCGTGGTGGTGTGAAAATCACCGGCGGCGAGGTTTGGGTCAACGGACGAGACATCTTAAAGACGTCAAACTCAGATGTGCGCGCCTTACGCGGCGGCGAAGTAACCTATGTAAGCCAGTCTGCAGCAGCCTCCTTTAATCCTGCCAAAAAGATCATGGATCAAGTGACTGAAGCTGCGATCCTGCAGGGCAAGTTTTCCCGAAAAGATGCTGAGCGACGGGCAATTGAGCTGTTCCGGAAACTCGGACTTCCTGACCCGGAGAATATTGGCAATCGCTACCCGCACCAAGTGTCAGGAGGCCAATTGCAGCGTTGCATGACGGCGCTTGCCTTGTGCCCTGAGCCGGATCTTGTTGTCTTTGACGAACCAACAACCGCCTTGGATGTGACAACACAAATCGATGTGTTGATGGCTATCAAAGAGGCCATTCGTGACACTGGAGTCGCCGCACTCTATATCACCCATGACCTCGCAGTTGTCGCGCAGGTCAGCGACGATATCCTTGTGCTGAAGATGGGGGACATGGTCGAGTATGGTCCTGTGGATCAAATCATCAATGCCCCACAAGAAGACTACACCAAGGCCTTGGTCTCCGTGCGGTCCATCGAACATGAGGAAAAGGCACCAACACCGGAACCGGTGCTGAAAGTTCAGAACGTCACTGCCCGCTACAAGGGGACAAACTTTGACGTGCTCAAGAATATCAACGTCGAACTGCACCCGGGTCAAACCCTCGCTGTTGTTGGTGAAAGTGGATCGGGAAAATCCACTTTGGCGCGGGTGATCACTGGGCTATTGCCGCAAAAAAACGGAAGCGTCCATTTTGCCGGTCGCGACCTGAGCAAAGATCTCGCTGGGCGCAAAAAGGAAGATCTGCGCGAGTTGCAGATGATCTACCAGATGGCGGACGTCGCGATGAACCCGCGGCAAACTGTGGGCACAATCATCGGCCGGCCGCTGGAGCTCTACTTTGGCCTAGGTGGTGCCGAGAAACGCAAACGCATCATCGAGCTCCTGGATGAAATCGAAATGGGGGAGAGCTTCATCGATCGCTACCCAGCGGAACTGTCTGGTGGGCAGAAACAACGTGTGTGTATTGCACGTGCATTGGCGGCGAAGCCAAAAATGATCATCTGTGACGAGGTAACCAGCGCGCTGGACCCACTCGTCGCGGACGGCATTCTCAAGCTGCTACTGGATCTTCAGAAGATCGAGGACGTCGCCTATTTGTTCATCACACACGACTTGGCGACAGTGAAGGCCATCGCTGACTCGATTGCCGTGATGTATCAGGGCGAAGTTGTACGATATGGCGGCAAGACAGACGTGCTGTCTCCCCCATTTGACGACTATACGGACTTGCTGCTGAGCTCTGTGCCGGAAATGAAACTGGGCTGGCTGGAAGACGTCATCGCGAACCGAAAAATGGAAAGCGCAGGCAACTAAGTCTTTTTACCATCAAACAAATTGCGGTGCCGGTTAAGGGGCCGTTTTTTTGTCCGCAGCTTGCAAAAACGAACACTAGGATGTCGGTCTTGAACGTTCCGTCACCGTGCGCCGATTTAATACTCTTATTATTGAGGAGGAGCCCGGCATGGACAACAAACTACTATTGATCATTCTGGACGGCGTGCCCTGGCGCAACTGGAGCCGTCTTTTTGGCAATCTGGAAGGCTGGGTTGCGGATGGCACCGCTCAGAAATGGAAAATGACCTCCGTGCTGCCGTCCATTTCGGCAAGCTGTTATGCCTCAATCCACACCGGCGTCACGCCGCAACAGCATGGCTGCACCGGGAACGGCAATGTGTTCCGCATCAAACAACCCGACATTTTTTCCGAAGTCCGCAAGGCGGGCGGCAAAACTGGAGCCGTCGCGCATTCATTCTGGTCTGAGTTCTTCAACCGTCATCCGTTCGATTATGTACGTGATATTGAGTACGATGAACCGGAGAGCAAAACCATCAACCACGGGCGTTTTCATTCCATGACCGGTTATGGCGCGGCCAATCAGATGACGCCTTCTGATGTCGACCTGTTTGCCACGCTTACCAATATTTGCCTCAAGAATAGCCTTGATTACGGCATGTTACACACCTGCACGTTAGACAGCATGGGTCATCGCTTCCAGCATGAAAGCCATGAAATGGATCATGCCTGCTTTGTGATGGACGAGATGTTGGCCCCTTTCATTCCGCGATGGCGGCAGATGGGATATGAGGTGATAGTCACCGCGGATCATGGGCAAGATGCCAGAGGACACCACGGCGGCAACGATCCGCTGCAGCAAGAGTTCGCGCTTTATTACTTCGGGGAGGCCAAAGGACCTGCTACCGATGTGGTGCTGTCTCAGTTACAGTTGGCCCCCTCCATCCTGCATCGGCTTGGGGTTCAGGCGCCGAACACGATGAAGGCTGATCCGTTTTTGACTTGAGGTCTTCTACGGCAGGACCTTTTCAATCGCGGCCTCAAGCGTGCCAACAATGAGGTCAATATGAGATGTCTCCATGATAAATGGAGGCGCTAGAAGGATGTGAGCGCCTCGCATACCGTCGATCGTGCCGCCCATGGGATAACAGATCAGCCCCGCTTCAAACGCCGCCGCCTTGAGGCGCGGAGCCAAGGCCAACTCAGGGTCAAACGGCTCTTTTGTCTCTCGGTCTTTAACCAACTCCAATCCAAGAAACAGGCCGCGCCCACGGATGTCACCGATATGAGGATGCTGTCCAAAAGTGTTATTCAACTCCTGTTGCAGCTTTTCCCCCATTGGCGCGACATTGGCCACCACTTCATCATCGATCAACCGCTTGGTAACCGCCAGAGCTGCCGCCGCTGCAGTCGGGTGACCGTTGTAGGTGTGACCGTGTTGAAAAAAACCCGAGCCATCTCTAATCACGTCGTAAATCTCAGAGGTGCAGAGCATTGCGCCAATTGGCTGATACCCTGCCCCCAAACCTTTCGCGACGGCGCAGATATCCGGGCTGATATGTTCTTGCTCATAGGCGAACAAGGACCCCGTGCGCCCCATGCCGCACATGACCTCGTCAAGAATGAGCAAGGCACCATACTTGTCACAAATCTGTCGAATGCGTTTGAAGTAACCTTCCACCGGGGGTACGGCACCGGAGGTTGCTCCAACAACAGGTTCCGCAACAAACGCAAGCACCTCATCAGCGCCAAGTTCCAGGATTTTGTCCTCCAGTTCCTGTGCAGCCCGCTGACCATAATCGTGACTGGTTTCATCCGATTTTTGATCTCGGTATGCGTAGCAAGGTGCAATGTGGTGCGTTTCCATAAGCAAAGGAGAGAACGGTTCCCGGCGCCAGAGATTCCCGCCCGTAGCCAATGCGCCAAGGGTGTTGCCATGATAACTTTGACGTCGCGCAATCACATGCCGACGCTGCGTTTCGCCTTTTTCCAGCATGTACTGTCGCGCAAGTTTCAAGGTGCTTTCCATGGCCTCAGATCCGCCGGACACCAAATACACCCGATCCAAATTTCCAGACGCATTGGCAATGATTTTGTCTGCAAGGGCCTCGGCAGGTTCTGATGTGAAAAACCCAGTATGCGCAAAGGCGGTTGCATCAAGCTGGCTCTTGATCGCCTCAATCACGGATGGATCGGAATGCCCGAGGCAGCTAACAGCTGCGCCGCCGGAGCCATCGAAGTAGGCTTTGCCTTCAGTGTCGTAGAGAAACACGCCCTCACCTCTGGCAACGGTGGGAATGGATTTGCGACAGTGTCGAGGAAATACATGGCTCATGAAACTTGTACCTTTTTAGACAATGGACGCCCCAACTGGTTGGCGTGCTGCACCACAAGGGACACGCTTTCCGTGTTGTCACGGAGCAGCTTGCCATTTTCTCTGTATAAGTTGTTTTCGAATCCGACCCGCACATGGCCGTTCATGCGCAGAACAGCGCGCAAAACCTGTTGTTCGGTCGGCCCAAACGCGCAAACGGTCCAGGACGACATCTCTCTGTCGAGCGCTGCTAGCATTTGGGGAATTGTTTGGACCTGAGCAGTGGTTGGTGGGGCGTATTGACCTAAAACAAGCAACACATCTCGTTGTGTTTGCGCAATGACACCTTCAGCCAACCAAGCCTTATATGCGTAAATGTCGTTTTGATCGTAGAGGATATGCTGAATGTGCGTGCCAGCATCTTGGGCAAATCTGTAGACTTGGCGCGCAATGTCCTCATCGCGGGCCATTTCTCGTACTGAAACGCTTGCTGCGGTCGGAGCAAGCGTTTTGAGGGTCTCAAATTGCGCATCAACGCTGTAAATGCCGGCCGCTTCCGTGGTGATTTGTATCCGGAGATCCGGAGCCATCTCAGACACTGAGGACATGGCCTCTCGATACAACCCGGGATCAAGTGAGTGTTTTTGGTCTGAGTCGCGAACGTGCAGATGCAGTTCATGTGCTCCAGCGTCGGCGCATTTTTGTGCGGTGACCGCTATGTCGTCGATGGTTGTTGGCAGCTCCGGATGGTCTTGTGTTGTTTTATGGGCCCCATTCGGGGCAACCGTAACCTTCAGAGGCTGCAAATCCTCAGGTCTCTGATCTGACGTGATGCTGTCTTTTGGCATCTGTGAAACTTTCTAGATAGGACGACCACTGGGTCAGGCGTGAAACAAGTGTTTCGAATCTTGACCTGAGCTAAAACATCTGGATAAATCCTGTCAAGTGGAGGGATTCGTGAACAGATCAAACCGTCTTCAAGAGCGGGTTGCGGAGCATTATGCTGACCTAAGCATAAAGCTCCGGGCTGCCGCCGATTTTGTTTTGGAAAACGAAATGGATGTGGCTGCGCGATCCTTGCGCGCGATTTCCGCAGCGAGCGGTGTGTCGCCTGCTACGTTGTCAAGATTGGCACGTGCGTTGGGTTTTGAATCCTATGAAGAACTACGCGAACTTTGCCGTGACTCTGTTGGCGGACGTACGCATTCCTTTTCGGAACGTGCGCAACAGCTGCGGGACGGCTTGGATGCGGATTCCTCAGTTTTTGAACGACAAGCCTCGGCGTGTATCTCCAACATCACCAATCTCGTCGACACATTGGACACTGATCGCGTTCAGAATGCCGTGAACGCCCTGGCTGATGCTCAATCCGTGGTGCTTTTTGGCGCCTTTGGCTCGACTGGCATCGTTGAATACATGGCTTACCTCGCCAACTATTTTTCGCCAACTTGGACACTCGCGGGGCGCATGGGAGCCTCACTTGGCACGTCTCTTGCCTCCTTGGGACCAGAAGATGTTTTGTTTGTCGTCACGAAGGCTCCGTATGCTGCACGGGCTGTGCGGGCTGTCGAAGCGGCGCAAGAGATTGGGGCAAAAACCATCGTAATTAGCGACAGCCACGCCTGTCCGGCGATCAAATTCGCAACTTTTCCCTTTATTGTTCCATCAGATAGTCCACAATTCTTCTCGTCGTATGCCGCGACTCTGACATTGATGGAGTCGATGGTCGCCATGTTAGTGGCCCAATCTGGTGAAGGCACTAGTGAGCGCATCCGCGAGGTTGAACGGCACAATCAACGCCTGGGAGATTTCTGGGTGGACTAAGGACAAAAAGACTGAAATTTCAATACTATCATCAACTAGGGAGCCTAAGATGATTTCGAAACTGAAACTGGCCGGAGCGGCCATTGTTGCCTCCATGGGCATTTCCGCGGGTGCTTCCGCACAGGAGTTTATCTCCATCGGTACCGGTGGTGTGACCGGCGTTTACTACCCAACCGGTGGGGCGATCTGCCGTCTGGTCAACAAAGGCCGCAAAGAGCACGGCATCCGTTGCGCCGTGGAATCCACGGGCGGTTCCGTCTACAACATCAACACCATCAAAGCGGGTGAGCTGGAGTTTGGCGTTGCGCAGTCTGACTGGCAATATCACGCCTATAACGGCACCTCCAAATTCGCCGACAACCCGTTCCCAGATGTGCGCGCGGTATTCTCTGTGCACCCTGAGCCGTTCACTGTGATCGCGCGCTCTGATGCAGGTGTTTCCAGCTTTGCGGACCTCAAAGGCAAGCGTGTCAACGTCGGCAACCCAGGTTCCGGTCAGCGCGCCACCATGGAAGTGGTGATGGACGCTTATGGCATTGGCATGGACGACTTTGCTCTGGCGACAGAGTACAAAGGCTCCGAGATGGCCAAACAGCTGTGTGATGGCAACATTGACGCGATGATCTACACAATCGGTCACCCTGCCGCTGCGATCAAAGAAGCGACCACCACTTGTGACGCAACTCTGGTGAGCGTCACCGGTCCTGAAGTTGAAAAACTGGTTGCTGACAACCCGTTCTACCGTGTCGCAACCATCCCTGGTGGCATGTACAAAGGCACTGACGGCGACACCACCACATTTGGTGTTGGTGCAACATTCGTGACCAGCGCAACCATTCCTGACGAAGTGGTCTATGTTGTTGCAAAATCCGTGATGGAGAACGTGGAAGACTTCCGCAAACTGCACCCTGCGTTTGCAAACCTGGATCCAGCTGAGATGGTCAAAGACGGCCTCAGCGCGCCGCTGCACCCTGGTGCGGAAAAGGCCTACATGGAGCTGGGCCTGAAGTAAGTTCAGCCTGATCTAAAATTTTGGAAGCGCCCCGAAGAAAACTCGGGGCGCTTCTCACAAGGGGTTCAACGGGGAATATTATGGCTCAAGATCATCAGAATGATGGCACTGCCAAAGCCGACGCGCTTGTTGCGGAAGTTGATACTGGCGCACGCAACGCCGAAGGTTTTCAAGGTCAATTAATCATCGCGATCTGCATTATCTGGTCGCTCTTTCAACTTTATATCGCATCAAAACTTCCAGGTGTTCTGGCACAATCGACGGGTTTTACCGGGTTTGCCAACATCGTTGGTCAAGCGCGATACATCCACCTCGCATTTGCGATTGCATTGGCAATTCTTGCATTCCCGATGTTCAAATCCTCGCCGCGCGACCGCATTCCGCTCTATGACTGGGCGTTGATTGCGCTTGGTGTTGGTGCCTGTTTGTACCTTGTTGTTTTTCGCTATCAAATTGCCGACCGTCCGGGGCTTTGGACCACCACCGACATCACCATGTCTGCCATTGGCATGATGGTTCTGTTGATCTGCGTCTACCGTTCACTTGGCCTTCCCCTTGTGATCATTGCAGGTTCTTTTGTGCTCTTTGCCTTCTTTGGTGGCAATTCTGAGTGGGTCCGCGACATCACCAACTACGGTGGCGCGTCGCTTTCCAAGGCCCTTGGTCACTACTGGATGCAGACCGAAGGCGTGTTTGGCGTGGCCCTTGGCGTGTCGACCTCGATGATCTTCCTGTTTGTCTTGTTTGGTGCATTGCTTGATCGGGCTGGCGGCGGCAATTGGTTCATCAAAGTGGCGATTGCCTTGCTGGGGGCGCTGCGTGGCGGCCCTGCAAAAGCCTCGGTTCTCAGCTCGATGATGACCGGAATGATTTCCGGCAGCTCGATCGCCAACACGGTGACCACCGGCACCTTCACAATTCCCCTGATGAAGCGCATCGGCTTTCCGGCTGAAAAGGCTGGTGCGGTTGAAGTTGCCTCCTCCACCAATGGTCAACTGACCCCGCCTGTGATGGGGGCCGCAGCCTTCCTGATGGTGGAATACGTGAACATTCCTTACATTGACGTGGTCAAACACGCTTTCCTGCCAGCCGTCATTTCCTACATCGCGTTATTGTACATTGTGCATCTCGAAGCGTTGAAGATGGAGATGAAAGGCCTCAAGAAAGCTGGCCGTCACATTGGCCCCGTTATGATCATGGTGCTTTTCCTCACCGGTTTCTTGGGATTGGCGGCGATCACATTCCTAATGATTGGCGTGCGCAACCTGCTGGACCCAATTATGGGAGACAGCATCTATGCCGCGATTGTGCTGCTAGCGATCATGTATTTCGCCCTGCTCTATCTGGCATCCAAGTACCCAGATGTTGCAATGGACGACCCCAACGCGCCACTTGAAGCGCCACGTCTCACGCCGACTCTGTTGGGGGGCGCCTACTATTCCTTGCCAATCTTTATTCTGGTTTGGAACCTTATGGTGAAAACCGAAAACCTCGACCGCTTGTCGCCCGCGCTTTCGGCTTTCTGGGCCACGATCTTTATGATCATCGTTGCCCTGACACACCGCCCCATTAAGGCGTTCTTCCGGGGCGAAACCGCGCTGAACGCGGCCTTTTCCACGGGCTGGGCAGACTTTGTGCAAGGCTTGATCATGGGCGCGCGTAACATGATTGGTATTGGCGTCGCGACAGGTGCCGCCGGTATCATTGTGGGCACAATCAGCCTCACAGGTGCGCATCAGGTAATTGGTCAGGTCATCGAAGTCATTTCCGGTGGAAACCTGATCATCTTGCTGGTTCTGGTTGCAATCCTGTCGCTTATCCTCGGAATGGGCCTGCCAACAACAGCGAACTACATTGTGGTGAGCTCACTCATGGCGCCGGTGATTGTCAGCGTGGGCGCGCAAGCAGGCCTCGTGGTACCGCTGATCGCGGTGCACATGTTTGTGTTCTACTTCGGCATTCTCGCAGACGACACGCCACCTGTCGGCTTGGCGGCCTATGCTGCGGCGGCAATCTCTCGAGGCGACCCTATCAAGACAGGTATTCAGGGGTTTGCCTACGATATCCGCACCGCCCTGTTGCCATTCATGTTCATCTTTAACACCGATCTGCTTCTGATTGATGTTGGGTTGGGCAAGGCGGTTTTGGTCTTCTTCATCAGCCTGATTGCGATGTTGATATTTGCGGCGGCAACGCAGGGGTATTTCATCGCAAAATCCAAGCGTTGGGAAAGTGCCGCGCTTCTCTTCATCGCCTTCATGTTGTTCCGCCCGGATTTCTTCCTCGATCTGGTGACTGAGAAGTATCAGAGCGTGACAGGTCCCGCTGCAGTGCAGCTTGTTGGAGAGCAACCGGAAGGCAGCTTGATCCGCTTCAAAGTCGAAGGTCCGGACTTTGATACCGGAGACAACCGCGCAACCACTATCACTATGGTGTATCCAGGTGGCGAGCCTGGGGCCGCCATGGCGGACAATGGTTTGTCAGTTCTTGAAGAAGACGGGAAACTGCTTCTGGAGGAACCCTTCCCAGGCACACCTTATTTCGGCTCACTTGGCACAGAATATGATTACTACGGGGACAGCCCTGTGTTGATTTCGCAGGTCGAAGTCGAAAATGAGCGGATGCCTAAGGAGTTGTTCTTCATTCCGGCGCTGCTGCTACTTGCGGGCTTAATGCTCATCCAACGGCCACGCGCCACGCAGCCTGCGTTTTAGGGAGAATTGATATGTTTAAAACCCTACTCCTAACTGTAGACGTGAATGACCTGAAAGGGTCTGAGCGACCTGCCGAGGTGGCAAAAACCATGGCAGAGCGTGACGGTGCCGAGTTGCACATCATGAATGTAGTGCCTGACTACGGCATGTCGATTGTTGGATCGTTTTTTAGTGCCGATCACAACAAGGCCATCCTTCAGGAAGCCAAGGTTGCGTTGGAAACGTGGGCTGGTGAGCGTTTTGCGGACGTATCAAAGGTTCGCCTGCACGTTGACCAAGGCACCATTTACGATCTGGTTCTCAAAGAAGCGGAAAATGTGTCTGCGGATGCGATCATTGTTGGGGCCCACAAGTCACAGCTGAAAGATTACCTGATCGGGCCCAATGCCGCCCGAATATCTCGGCATGCCAAGCAATCGGTTTTTGTCGTGCGCTAAGAACACAGAAAGCCCGCCTCCGGCGGGCTTTCTTTTTCCGATCGTTCTTAAAGACGAGGGACAGTCACATCCCAGTTTTTCTGGAAGACCTGTTCGTCGTCTTCTTCTGCAACCAGACGCGCTTTGATGAAATAGTTCTGGTCATCTCCAGTCATTTCCAAATTTGCTTTCACCACCACCGACCATTCGCCGCGTGACATATGGCGTTCCCATGAGAATTTGGCCTGCGCAGACGTTGGCACATCATCAACAATGGAGAACACCTCCTGATGTTTTGTACCGCTGACCAAGCCGGTTTCCACATCTTTCATCAGGCCGTCATCGGAGTGGATTTCATGGGTTGTTAAGCGCGCACCGACATCGCGAATGACACGCTTGCTCTCACTAACCTTACTGAGCTGAGCAGTTTGCCGAGGCGGAGCCGCCTTTGGGCCATCAAACTGCCATTCATTGCCCTCAGACTGTGGGCGCACGGGAAGGTCTACAGTTCCCTCGATAAGCTGCAGCGTCGTCAGTTCAGGCTCTGGCCAAACAAACGGCCAGTAGCTTGTCGACAACGCTATCCGCAGACGGTGTCCCGCTGGCACATTGTAGGCGCATTGATCCAACGCCACCTCCACGGCCACGTCAGCATCCAGTGGCAGGTCTATTGGGACTTCATGCCCTGACCGGTGCCGGAGATTGAGGAACCCGTGTGAAATTAAAGTGCTTTCCCCATTGGGATGCACATCACATAGACGCACGGCAAGCTGAGCCTTGGGGGTTTTGGATCGAAGTGTCACGCGCAGTGTTGCTGCCCCGACCAGATCGACACCATCCTCCAGCGCAGCACTGTCAAAACAGGTACTGAGGAGGTCATCTTTGCGCTGGTCACCGGGCAACTCTCCGGGCCCGAAACCAAACGGGAAATATTCACCTGCCATTTGGCCACACTCTAAGTCCGGGCTTACGTCTCGAGCAGCACGCGCTGGCGTGCGGGTGAGTTTGTTCTCCACAAGATGCAGTGTCGTTGTGTCAACGCTGGCATCAGCGCTGTCCACAATCCAGCGGCCGGGGCGGTGGGTGTAGGATACTTCAGGCGGCACGCTCTCCATCAGCCATCGACGCATGTCAGGCAGCTTGTCAGCACCATTGTCTTCCCCCTTTAGCCAACGGTCCCACCAAGTGAGTAGCTCCCCCAAGAAATCAATTTGCGGGCCCGGCACTGCAAAATGCGGGTATTTGTGGTTCCAAGGTCCAAGCAGACCTTTAACCGGAGCCGTCAAATTTTCCACGAGGCGAGACACCGTGTTGCGATAACCATCATGCCACCCGCCAACGCTCAAAACTGCGGCCTCAATGGCATCGTAGTTCTCACAAACGGATCCATGCTTCCAATAGGCATCCCGATTTTGATGTCGAGTCCAGATTTCAGCCAAACAAGGCGTGTTTTCTAATCGGTGCAGCCACATGTCTCGCCAGCCTTCACCCACAATTTCCGGATCAGGCGGCAAGGCAAACCATCCCAATACGGTCGCCGCCCACGCGGGGTTTTCGCCAAGCATGATCCCGCCTTTGTAGTGGATGTCGTCAGCATAACGGTCAGTGGTGGAACAAAGGCTGGCAACGGCTTTCAATGCTGGAGGGGCAAGCGCTGCAATTTGCAGCCCATTGAACCCGCCCCAACTGATGCCCATCATTCCGACATTGCCGTTGCACCATTCTTGATCAGCCAGCCATTCGATAATCGTGACACCATCACTCAGCTCCTGCGGGGAATACTCATCGTCAAACAGCCCTTCGCTGTCTCCGCAACCTCGCATGTCGACGCGAACACAGACGTAGCCATGTCCTGCGAGGTAGGGATGGGTCAGGGCATCTCTTTCCGCAGTGCCGTCCCGCTTTCGATACGGGAGATACTCCAGAATTGCGGGCACGGGTTTGGAGGTTTTAGGACGCCAAATCCGCGCAGACAACCTCACGCCGTCCGGCATCTCAATCCACACATGCCGCTCTTCCTGAACCGCAAATGGAAACTCTTGAACAATCTGCATCACTCACCCCCTGTAAGATATTTCGATCATCAGGGAATTGTGACGGTTTGGCAAAAACTCCTTAGGCCAGGAAAGCCCGTATTGCATCACGAGCACGTTTTCGAACCTCGGTGTTGACGTAGTTCAAAACAAAGCTTCGAAAAAGCTGTTCCCCAACAAAGAAAGGCAAGGCTGTACGTCGCTCGTTTTCAGGGACCAAATCGGATGACATGAACGCACGCCAGTCGTCTTGACAAATCCCTAGCTTACGCAGATCGGAAATCGCAGGGTCGTGCATTTGTAAGTCTACAAGAAACCGAGCCGAAACACGTGAAATAGAAGTCCATTGAGCGCCACGAATGTTGATCCCGCACAAGGCGTCATTCCTAAAAATGAGATTCTCAGCGGAAAACCAATCTAGTCCCGCAAGTTGCGTAACTTCCATGCCTTCGATCAGCCTTGCTCTCTTGGTCAGGTTGGACAGTAAAAGTTCCAGAAGCGCGCAATCTTCGACATCTATGATGGCCTCCAAAGACCCGTCTGCAAAGGGCTTCAGCGTTTCGAAAGAAGCAAACTCGGTTTGCCGTTGGCAATTGAGAGAGGCAGCTTGCAACCACTTGGCCGCCAAGTTCACAAACTTTGACCGCCGATTGCCCGCCGCTCCCGCAATTTTCTGGCGCAGGGGCATTCCACGGGGGTGCGTTACGCACATCAAACCCAAAACTGGATCGATGAAGAGCACCTTTTCTGCCGTAAAACAGGCTGTAACCAACGCTACTTGTAGCCGATCTATTTCGGAGGCACGTTCGCGGACTTTTTGAGCTCCATCTGCAGACAAGTGGCGGCAGATACGCACTTTTTGATCACCGTAGCTGGCGAGAAACTCTTGGTAACTGCTGTCCACAAGCAACGACCGTTTGAGGAGGATGTTTTCACGCTGAGGCAAGCCGTCCAGCAGCCTTTGAGCGTCCAACATTGCCTGATTCGCACGTAACCTTTCCAAACTGCTGCTTTCTGCCTCACGGGCAGCTTGCAACCCCAAGTCCTCCGCCGAGAAACCTGCGCTCTCAAATTTTTTCAGCAACCTTTCGTTTAAGTCCCAGTCCTCAGTGGAAACCGCAAACTGGGAAAAATACCAATGCAAGTATTTCGCGTAGTCACTTTGGTTGGTCAGTGCAGAGTGCAGTGCGTCAGCGAAGTCGCATGGATATTCAACGGTTTCCGCCACATGATGGAAGTCTGACCTGCCAAACAGGATCGCGGGTTTGTTGTGCAGGAAGCCTTCGATGGCAACTGCGGAATTGTAACTCACAGTGACCGCGCATTGTTGCAAGATGTCATGGACATTGGCATCCGTTGCTACGAGCGGTAGCCCCTCTTGCAGCAATTTTAATATCAACTGGACATCATCCAATTGCTTGCTCATTGGGTGGGCTTTCACCACTATTTTCCGTTTGCCCGCGTGTTTCGCCACGGTCCGCAAAAGGGTCTCATTGTCACAAAAGGCCGTGCCCTGGCGATGCGGATTGTCGCCTTGCAAAAACACAGCAATACAATCCTCGGGTATTTTGGTGATGTCTTTTTTTGGACCGTAGCGAGAGCGCCTCTTCCTAACCAAACGGTCCTGCAGCACCAAAAAATTTGCTTGTGCCAGAACCGGGTTCACTTTGGCTTCGTCATAGATTTTCTGCGCTGCTGTGCTGTCAGCCAGAACACCCTGCGCGTCAAGGTGGAAGTAGGGCGGCAGATACGCCAGCGCCGCGTTCAGGGCATTTGATTGCTGCACCGTCCCGTTTTCAATGATGTGCAAGTTGTCGGCTTCTAGAAGGGCAGACCAGTCGGAACTATTGGCGCCACGCAGCGCCTCGTGGCGCCGCCGCACTTCAACGTGCCCGCCACGAGAAACGATTAGCTCATAAATTTTGTGGAACAAAGCAAGGTGCGTGAACTCAAGGAAATTGTCGCAAAATTGCTTTGGTAGGTGAAAAATGACTTTGGCGCCCAAACATGCCTCCATTTTTCTTGGTTATGTCAACGACTGGCGAAGTGTGCGCTCCGCATTCTAACCGGTTGCCAGATCGCGATGGAAAGCGGCATGCAATGCCGAGCATTATTTGGGGGAGCACATGCCCCCCCTTTTTCTGCCTGCCTGTCCATCATGTCGCTTCGCTAATCGGTATTCGCGTTTCGGCAAAGAGACGTTGTCCAAACTATAAGTGCACCGATTCGAATCCGTCAACCGGGCGATTCGGCAGAGCCAAAAAAGGCAGGCGTCTTCAGTGGTTCAAATAGCCACCAAACATCAGCTGTTCTCGCGAAGCACTGCCCCGGCAAGATAGAGCGAACCGCAAATCAAGATCCGGTCTCCCGGGGACCGTGTCACGATGTTCTGGATCGCCTCCAATACGTTAGCGCCTTCGGCCGCCTCTAGCCCCGCTTTCTGAGCTGCGTTCGCTGTTTCCTCAGCAGGCAACGTATTACTTTCACCTGGAATAGAGACCGCCGTCAAAGTTTCCGCAACCTGAGCAAGTGGCGTCAGATAGCCGAGAATGTCTTTGGTGTTTAGCATGCCGCAAATGAGATGGGTCGGCTGGCTAGGCAGTTTTGCAATCACCTCTGCCAGTGCTTTGCCTGCGGCAGCGTTATGCCCGCCATCAAGCCACACTTCCGCACCGGCGGCGGCCTTAACCAGAGGCCCATCTTTCAACCGTTGCATGCGCGCCGGCCATGCAACATTGGTCATCGCCGCCTCATAAGCCGCGTCGTTGCCACCTAAATGACGCAAGGCTGCCAGGGCCGCTCCTGCGTTTTGCACCTGATGCGCACCCGTTAGAGCTGGCAACGGTAAATCCAGAAGCCCCATTTCATCTTGAAAAACGAGTCGCCCACGTTCTTCGTAAACGTGCCAATGCTGACCATAGGCGATCAGCGGCGCACCAACACGTGCCGCTGTTTGCTCGATCACATCCATGGCTTCATCCGATTGCGGGCCTACGATGCAGGGCGCGCCGCGCTTTAGAATACCAGCTTTCTCTGCCGCGATTTCCGCGATGGTTTCCCCCAAAAATTGCTCGTGATCTTTGGAGATTGGCGTGATGACCGTCAGAGCAGGGGCATCAATCACATTGGTCGCGTCCAAGCGCCCCCCTAAACCCACTTCCAGAAGTGTGTAGTCCGCAGGAGTACGTGAGAACGCCAGTAGCGCAGCGCAGGTGGTGATCTCAAAATATGTGATGTTTTGCTTGTCGTTCGCCTCCCAGCATTCATCCAAAACCACCGAGAGATGGCTGTCGTCGATCAACTTACCTGCCAGCCGAATACGCTCGTGGAAGCGGGCCAGGTGCGGGCTCGTGTAAGCGTGGACCTGGTTGCCGCGACCTTCCAGACCAGCCCGGATCATGGCCTGCGTGCTGCCTTTGCCGTTAGTTCCAGCCAGATGCACAACCGGTGGCAGCTTTTCCTGTGGATTGCCCAGAGCCTCCAGCAATCGCCACATCCGATCCAAGGTCAGGTCGATGATTTTGGGGTGAAGCGCCAACATGCGCGCGAGGATCGCATCAGATGTGTTTGCGGGAGTGCCCATGGTGTGCTCCGGAAATCTAGGGGTTCTAAACAAAACGGGCCTCCGGTTTACATGCCGAAAGCCCATTTCCAACGCCGCATTCGCGACCGAATTATTCCGTTTTTGCCTCTTCGTGCTTTTCTTCTGACGCCTCAGGAGAATTCTCCTCTTTCTGAGGAGCAGGCAAATCTCCAGCCACCGCAGGCGGCATGCCCATAAGCATCCGGATTATAGACACAAGCTCGGCTTTCAGCTCGGTGCGCTTGGTCACGCGATCCAACATCCCGTGGTCCAGCAAATACTCTGCGCGCTGGAAGCCTTCAGGAAGCTTTTCGCCAATGGTTTGTTGGATCACACGAGGGCCAGCAAAACAGATCAAGGCGTTTGGTTCCGAAATCTGGACGTCGCCCAGCATCGCATAAGACGCGGTCACACCGCCCGTGGTTGGGTGTGTTAGCACAACAATGTAAGGCAGGCCAGCTTCTTTCAGCATTTGCACTGCAACGGTTGTGCGCGGCATCTGCATCAATGACAGGATGCCTTCTTGCATCCGTGCACCACCAGCAGCGGAAAACAGCACCAAAGGACGTTTGAGCGCGATAGCGCGTTCGGCTGCGGCGATAATCGCGTTGCCAACGTACATGCCCATGGACCCGCCCATGAAGGAGAAATCCTGGCATGCGGCAACAATCGGCGTCCGGCCAATTTCACCTTCCGCCACCAACATGGCTTCTTTTTCGCCCGTTTTTTTCTGCGCGGCCTTCATGCGCTCTGGGTATTTTTTCTGATCCCGGAACTGCAATGGGTCGGCGACCGGCTCCGGCACCACGACCTCAACAAACACACCACCGTCAAACAGTGCCTCAAACCGATCCCGCGGCGAAATGGACATATGGTGGTCACATTGCGTGCAGACGTTTTGGTTGCCCTTCAACTCACGGTGAAACAACATCGTTCCGCATTCATCACATTTGGTCCAGAGATTGTCTGGAACTTCTCTGCGAGAAAAGATCGAGTTGATCCGCGGACGGACGTAGTTGGTGATCCAGTTCATGTGATCAGTGTCCTCTGGTTCCAATTCGAGATGAAATAAGACGCCACGTTAGAAAATGCAATCGAAGTCGTGATTGGAAAGCATGTCCCGACGCCATTTCTTTTTGCGTTTCCACAGCGTCCCTTCCGCCTATTTGGCTACTGCTTTTGGCGTTAGGTCATTTAACACAATGCAACACGCTGAAATTTCATGGAGACGAAAACGAAAGTGCGTTTGTCCTATCGCAAGCATTTCGCTAAATAATCAGAACGAAGGCCGCAGATCGTTTCGCCGCCAGCAACAATGAGTCATGGTTTCAAGGCAAATGGCAAACAGCAGACGTTTCTTTCAACAGGCGCTTCAATCCGGACTTTCGCGCTATTGGGCCCGCAATGCGCGCTATGCCTCCAAGGCAGACCTGTCGACACTGCGACAGCAGCGCCGTCGCGCACGGACGCTGCGCCAGTATCTTGATACCGTGATTGCGATCTCTGAAAGTCGGTTGGCCCTACCTATCATAGGGTCAAACGCCTTCCCTAAACCTCATGGGACGGATTGGTCATGGCGTCCCGCCCTATGGCGCGAGCCGATTCCTGCCAAGGGGCGTGCGGCTGTGCAAAACAAAGAAATGCTGGGCGGGGAAGTCACGCTTTTCCATGATTGCAGAATTTCCGAGCTCACCTTGCGACAGCTCAGAAACCATCGCGAAAAGGATCTTGCCCCGTTTGGTTTGCGCATGGATGTTTTTCGATTTGACGGCTCATTCCTATCCCTCGTGATCGACTTACCACAGGAAGCCGTTTCCGGCCTAAAGCGCGAACATGTCGTGCGCATGGACACAATTGTTGAAATGGAAAAGCCGCTGGAGATTTTTGCGCGCCTGAACATTCGACATGGCCCAAACACCGAACAAATTGTGCGAGAACTTCCGCTCGAAGCGGAAGACATTCGCGTAGAGTTCGATCTTGCCTATTCAAACCTGAACGAAAAGCGGGTTGAAAAAATGTGGATCGACCTGATCTTCGAAGGCCCCGAAATGAACCAGGTTGTTCTACGTGATGTCACTTTCTCCCGACGCCCAAGGGCTGAGTTCTAAATACAATTGAGGATGGTCAAATGAGCGAACTCACATTGACAAAAACCCGCCTATTTGAAGGCGTCTGGGAAGGCGCACTCAAGTCGTCCGAGGCCTCTGCGACAAAGCCGCAAGTAGACGTCACATACTTGGGTGAGCCAGTTCCGGAAGTCTCGATTGATCCTAGTGAAGAAGCAGGCTTATGGCGCCTACGTTTTCAGGTTCCGAAGGAGAGCCTGTCGGACGGCGTGCAAACGGTTGTGATTTCTGATCGCGCAACCGAGGAACGCCTTGAAACAGTCAGCTTTATTGCTGGTGAAGCGCTGGCAGGCGATTTGCGGGCCGAGATTGACCTTCTGCGCGCAGAACTGGACATGCTGAAGCGTGCGTTTCGGCGTCACTGCGTGGAAACAATGTGACTTTGTGACCGGCTTGTGCCCTGCAGTCGCCCATGCCAGTTTGCCTCGACAATCAAGAGCGATGCCATGACCCCAGAGACACTGTTTATGAGCCAGCACGACCAATTGCTGTGGGGCTCTGTCGTGCTAAGTGCCTGTGCACTTATTCACGTGGGACTACTGGCTGGTATGATTGAAGTGTTGGCGCATATCGGTCGTTGGGTCAAAAACCGATCTCGCATGATTAGGACAACCGTTGCCGTTGGCGCGGCGTTTGTGATGATCGTGAGCTCACACACCATTCAAGTGTGGCTCTGGGCGGCGGTGCTGCTCTATATGGACGCCTTTGATTACTTGTATGACGCGCTTTATTTCTCGTTGGTCACCTACACGACCGTTGGATACGGCGACGTTGTTTTACCTGTAGAATTCCGGGTTTTTGGCGCTTTTGGCGGCGTAACAGGCATCTTGTGCTTTGGGATTTCCACTGCCTTTCTGGTGTCCCTGATCAACAAACTCTTGCCTAAGTCACTTGAGTGACCTTACGCGTTCCGTTCGCAATTGCTTTCCCAAAACATAGGCCTATCTTCTAGCTCATGATGAAAATTGCTTACACAATGGCCCACGGTCGCGGCGAACTGGATTTGTTGCTGTCCGATCTTGCGGAAAGGTTAGATGCACGCGGCCTCAAGACACGCGGTATTGTTCAAACCAACACAGAATGTGGTTCCTATCACGGATGTGACATGGATGTGCGTGTGCTGCCTGCAGGCCCCACCATCCGTATTTCCCAAAACCTCGGTAAGGAAGCCCAGGGGTGTCGCCTGGATCCTGATGCCATGGCCTCAGCAGTATCGGCCGTTGGGCAATCCATGCAGGCGGATTTTGACGTGTTTTTGCTCAATAAGTTTGGCAAGCAAGAAGCGGAGGGGCGCGGGTTTCGCGACTTGTTAGCGGATGCCTTGGAAAAAGACGCGACCGTTATTGCTGGCACAAACCCTTTAAACGCCGAAGTGTTTGAGGAGTTTTCCGGCGGCATGGCGACCAATGTGCCTGCTGACATTGAGTCTTTGCTGGCCTGGTATGATCAGGTGAACAAGTAAGCCAAGATCAAGCCTCTTCCTCACTTGCAATCTCCTCCAACCAGGGAATCTCTCCGTCGTTTGTCAGGAGAATTGCCAGAGGCCTGGTTGCACGGAAGAATGACATGATGGTCATAATGCCAGAGGTTAAAATCACCGACAGAATGGCACCGATCAGCCCCCAAACTGCCGCCCAAGACGCCAGCGAGACCATCACGATGACCGGGCTTAAATTCATGGACCGGCCCATCAGGCGCGGTTCCCAGAAGTAGCCGACCCCAAATTGCGCACTGCAGAGGGCGGCAAACAGCAGCGCGACATCCATGTTCAAGCCCCAATCACCCACGGCAAACAGCATGGGCAGCGCCATGGCGATCCATGAGCCGACATAGGGGATGTAGTTAAATATTGCGGTCGTGACGGCAAAAAAGGCCGCAAATTCGAGACCGAAAAACAGGAAAATCACCCAACACACGAGACCCAGGACCGCGTTGATCAGGGTTTTGGTTGTGAAGTAAGTGCCAATTTGGGCGGTGATCAGATCAATGGTTTGCCACACATTCGACTGCGCCTGCTGATCCGGGACAATGGCCGCCACTTTCTTGGGAATGCTGTCGCGTTCGATCAGAAAGAGAATGGCGTAGAGAAAGACAAGCGCAAGGTAGCCAGCAGAATAGCTAACCGAGTTCACCGTCATGCGGATGAGGCTTTGAATGTCGATGTTGTCAAAAACCAGACGATCTACTGATTGCCAGGTAAGCTCGAATTCAACATCAAAGCGGGCGGCCACATCAGACGTGGTTTGCGAGAGCCGTTGCAAGTAGTCGGGCATCGCGCGCACCACCGGATCCAAATTGCGGGCGAAGAAGCTGATCAAACCGGCCAATACCACAAACAGGACAACCGTGGTCAGCATCATCCGCAGCCAGTCAGGAATGTATTTGGCGTAGAGCGGAATACGGCTCATGGAGCGGGAAATCCCGTCCATCAGGAATGCAAGCAAAGCACCAAGCACAATGGGTACCAAGATGGCCTGGGCTGCGTTCAAGAACCAACCGGTGGCAATAGCGGCCAATACAGCAAGGCTTATCGAAGCCACGCGCAGGGATGCGTTGATTTGAGACACCGGTGTTTCCTCCTTGCGCGTCAAAGGCATCCTAACGTCAGGGAGGTCAGGGGCAAGTCGAGATGCTTCGTCAGAACAACGCGCGGCGGATCAGGTTAAGGGACGCCAACAGCAGCACCAAAAGTGTCATGCGTTGGAACATCTTCTGGTCAATCTGATCAGAGATTTGTGTGCCAACCCACATGCCCAATAACGCGGGCAGCACAAGGAATGCGGAGAGGCCAACGGTGGCTGCATTCAAAACGCCAGACCCAAGGTGCGCTGCAACCAGAAGCAGGGCACCTAAGCCATAAATGACGCCTTGGATGCGAATCTGCTCACCTTTTTCTGTGCCGATAGCGGTGAGGTACGTGACGGTTGGCGGTCCCCAAACACCAGACACTCCGCCAATAGCACCGGCAACAGTGCCAACGGCAACCTCACCTCGGGCGCTGGGTTTGGCAAGACGCACAGGTCGCCCTAGCAGTTGAGAGAGCGCAAAGAAGGCTACAGGCACGCCGATCAGCAATAAGAGCGTACTGGGCGGTACTATTCGCACAAACTGTGCGCTGATCACCATGGCGACGCCGCCAGCAATCAGGAAGCGGCGAAAACGCTTGAGCGACGACCAGGCCGCGCCTGCGCCGTGGCGAAAAGCTTGAAAGCCGTTGCTGAACACCGTTGGGAAGATCAAGCCGGCAAGGGCCACCTCCGGAGAAAGGAAAGTACTCAGCCCGGAAATCAACACCATGGGCATGCCAAAGCCAACCATGCCTTTGATAACGCCTGCGAGCATTGCAACGCACACACAGATAACCAAAGATTGAGGGGAATAGATCAAAAGCAGTGAGTCCATACACTTGCTATAGGCCTCAACACGCCCGCCCGCAAAGACTTCACGCGAAAGAAACGACCAAATGAAACGCTGGTTCGGTATTTTTGTTGCGCTGCACTTGCAAAGAGATTATGTCACAGTGCAGCATTAGAGGGCTTTTGACGTATGGCGCACGATGGACAGGACTTGGCTATGACAAACTCAGTGATTCTTCCTGATCTTCTGAAAATGACCGGAGCAGCCGTTGCGCCGGTGGAGAGTATTCTAGAAACCGCAATCGCGCGGGTGAAAGAGACCGTTTCTGAGGACGGCCGCGTGTCCGGCAAACTTATCGAACAAAATCAAACCGCTGCACATGGTTTGAGCTGGCTGGCCACCTATGCGCAGTCGCTGAAGCAGATGCAGGCATGGGCGGAGAAACTGAACGGCGAAGGCAAGTTTGGCGAGATCGAACAGATCATCCACCAGATCGCCTTTGGCGAGTATCTCTGGCAGGTCTACGGCGGCATTCCAATGAGCCAAGGCGAGATTGTACGCCTTCAGGATCTCGGCCTGACGCAAAATGAAACCCGCGGCCTGATGGCGCCAGAGGTCATGACGCTGTGTGACAAAGGCAACTCCCAGGCGGCGCGTATGCGTCTTGTGGAATTGATGCAGGAGCAGTCCGCCAACATCACAGTGGGTCAATCCGGCCTTGATGAAGAACTGGAAATGATCCGCGAACAGTTCCGCCGTTTTGCCGTGGATCGTGTAGAACCCAACGCTCATGAGTGGCACCTCAAAGACGAGCTCATCCCAATGGAAATCATTGAAGAGCTTGCGGAAATGGGCGTGTTTGGCCTGACCATTCCGGAAGAGTACGGTGGCTTTGGCCTCTCTAAGGCTTCCATGGTGGTTGTCTCTGAAGAACTGTCACGCGGCTATATTGGTGTTGGCTCTCTGGGCACCCGCTCCGAGATTGCAGCGGAACTGATCCTCTG
Organism: Shimia sp.; assembly: GCF_049116215.1. GTDB lineage: Bacteria > Pseudomonadota > Alphaproteobacteria > Rhodobacterales > Rhodobacteraceae > Shimia. The sequence continues at coordinate 193,567 of NZ_JAGDZB010000007.1, forward strand.
TGGCGGTACGGAAGAGCAGAAACAGCAGTGGTTGCCCAAGCTCTCCAGCGCAGAGATTTTGCCAACGGCCGTCTTTACAGAGCCAAACACAGGCTCTGATCTCGGCTCTTTGCGCACACGCGCGGTGAAGACCGAGGACGGCAACTGGGAAGTGACAGGCAACAAAACCTGGATCACCCATGCAGCCCGCACCCAGGTGATGACGCTTCTGGCCCGTACCAACCCGGTCTCATCCGACCACCGCGGCCTGTCGATGTTCCTGGCTGAGAAAACACCGGGTTCTGAGGAGAACCCGTTCCCGACCGAAGGCATGACCGGCGGTGAAATCGAGGTACTCGGCTATCGCGGCATGAAGGAATACGAACTGGCGTTTGATGGCTTCAAAGTCAAAGGTGAAAACCTGCTTGGCGGTGAAGAAGGCAAAGGTTTCAAACAGTTGATGGAAACTTTCGAATCCGCCCGCATTCAGACTGCGGCCCGCGCGATTGGCGTGGCGCAATCAGCTTTGGACGTTGGGATGCAATACGGCATCGACCGCAAGCAGTTTGGCAAATCCCTGATCAACTTCCCGCGCGTGGCCGGAAAACTGGCCATGATGGCGGTGGAAATTATGATCGCCCGCCAACTGACCTACTTCTCTGCTTGGGAGAAAGACCACGGCCATCGCTGTGACCTTGAGGCTGGCATGGCCAAGCTTCTGGGCGCTCGAGTGGCTTGGGCGGCGGCGGATAATGCCCTGCAAATTCATGGCGGTAACGGCTTTGCGTTGGAATACAGCGTGAGCCGCATCCTGTGTGACGCGCGCATCCTCAACATCTTTGAGGGCGCAGCGGAAATTCAGGCGCAAGTGATTGCGAGACGTTTGCTGAGCTGACACCCGCTCTCAGTTAGACAGCAGACATTGCGCGGCTCCCTCGGGGGCCGCGTTTTTCTTTGCCTTACGGGAATATTTTAACAGGGAATCAGCGGCCAAAGTCCGCTCAAAAACCACGTCGGTATTGCGTCGGTATCACGACTGTTTTGCGGAGGTGCGGTTTTCAGTGCAGTCTGGTCCGGGAGATATGAACGCAACGTGCGCGGGTGCGGCGAGTTGCGCCCGAGGACACGCCCGATGAACAACGGAAAGGAAAGCCAAAATGCGCTGTATCACCATCACCTATGATTATGACGGCGATGACATGGTGTGGGTCGCCACATGCGAGGCCTTCATCAACGCCGTGGGAAACGACCCCGCTGCACAAGGATTCTCTTATCAAGTTGCCGTGGCCGGCAATGGCGTAACACGCATTCATTGGGGGCGCTGGGACAGTGAGGCCACGTTAAAGCACGTTCAAAGCCAAGAATACTTCGCGACCTTTGCTGCAAAGGTGAAAGAATTTGCAGACGGCGCGCCGGATGCGGTGGTCGCGACACTGCGCGACCACACTGCCAATTGGTGACGGTTAGGCGGTGACCTCGCGGCGTGCCGGTACTTTGTCCGAACGGATACCCATCGCCATAATGGCAGAGATCAGCCCAAAAATGATCCACTGCGGCATGACCGTGAGGTTGCCAAGCAATGTCATGCCGTAGCCTATGAAAAGTCCAACAAACCCAAGCTGCGTCGCAATCATGAGCCAGGCCATTGGAGCATTGGGATTGCGCGCAAGCCAAGCACAACCCGCGCCAAAGACCAACAACATCACGGTCACTGCGTGCCACACAACTGCTCCAACGGCGCGGACCGCAGGGTGCAACTCACTCTCTTGAATAGGCATATGGATCTCCGGCCCACCCAAAAACACATGCACGCCAGTTGTCAAAAACAACAACCCGGCGGCCGTCAGCATCCACTTGTTCATCACATTCTCCTAAATCCATACGCTATCGTATGGTCAGGCGTGACTCCTTTGCTTGCGAGAGTCAATACGGTGCCGTATGTTTAGGCATGGCAAAACGACTTTCAAAAGACGACTGGATCAAGGCTGGTTTTCTGGCTTTGACGGAAGCTGGCCCCAAGGCCCTCAAAGCGGAACCACTGGCACGACGCCTAGGCACCACAAAGGGCTCGTTTTATTGGCATTTTGATGATGTCCCGGCCTTTCAAGCTGCCATGATGGAGACCTGGGAAACACGTGCTTATGCGGAGATTGTCACCCTCTTGGACCAGCAAGGCACAGCCGTCCGGAAACTGCGGGAATTGGCACAAATTGCCGCAGCCGGTGCGCCGGAGGATTTTGGCGGGACTGCCGCGGAGCCTGCCCTTCGGGCCTGGGCGCGAGAAAATGCGAATGTTGCCGCAGCGGTGGCGCAGGTGGACGCCAAGCGAATGGCTTACGTGAAAGAGCTGTTTGACGATATAGGTTTAACCAATCCAGAGTTGACGCGGGTGCTATATGCCGCCTTTGTGGGCATGGAAGAGCTTTCCTCGCATGATGGCATCACAAACGGGCCGGCGCTGGGAACACTCGTTGATTTGATTTTGGCATTACACGAGGCGGATAGATGAGATTTGGTTTTGTTGCTGTAGCAACCGCATTGAGCATGGCGGCATGTGCCCCAACCGAAACAGTGACCCAATATGGTGGCACAGCCTACGATTGGAAGCTGGTCGAAATAGACGGAACCGCCGTGACCTACGACGCCCAACTTGCCTTTGCATCGGATGGGGGCGTGCATGGCGAGGGGCCGTGCAACGGATTTTCCGGCAAACAGAGCAAGCCGTACCCATGGGTCGACATTCAAATCGACTTTGTGGAGGAACTGTATTGTTCTGGTATCGACAGTGAAGAGGCGTACCTAGCAGCGCTAATGGAAATGACGCTGATCGAAGTGTCTGGTCCCAACATGGTCATGAGCACTGACTCTGGGCGCCAAATGGTCTTCAAAGGGATCTAAGTCGCCGCGCAAATAGGTCGACAAACCGCGCCCGCGCCTCTGGAAGCGGTTTAGATCCGAGGTCGGGAGCCAGCTTGTCCGACAGAAAATACCCTGTGGTGCGCAAAGCTTCGAGAACCTCTGCGTCAGGAGCCTCTCCTTCACCCCGCAAAATTGGCGGCAATGGCAGCAGGCGGTCCGCCCACTCCCCTGCCCCCTTGGCGGACACCGCGCGACCGGACTTGGGGGAGACATAGATGAGGTTCTCTGTGCTGCCGGTGACGGCACATTCCGTGAGATCAAGACCATAGCCAAGCTCTGTCAAAAGCGCCGTTTCCCATTTCAAATAGGCAAGTGGCCAAAGGTCGTTTTGCCCTAAGAGATCAAGCAGTTGGCTGCTATGGGCATAGAGATCTGGATGCGGTTCACGATCTGGCAAACAGAAAGCCAGCAAGGCTGTCACAGTATTGAGACCCGCAAGTGCAAACCTGTCAGATAGAGCTGCCGCACGCGACCGCATCGGCTCCACCGTGAAGCTGCCAATGTGATCTTCCAGGCGAGCACGCCAGGAAAGATCAAGCTGCCCCCCTGGTTGCAAAATGGGCGTCATCTTTCGACTCACACCGCCACGCACCACGCCCGCATGGCGACCGTGCTCCGCGGTAAACACCTCCAGTATCACAGAGGTTTCGCCATGTTTTCGGGTGTTGAGCACAAAGCCCTGATCGCGCCAGTCCATGGGGCCTCCTTTGGACTCAGAAAACCCCTTAAGCGGCAGAAAGAAAAGTCAATTATGGTTCATTCAGACAGGCCGGGTTCGTCCAGAAGGTGTCGACCCTGGCCGTCCTCGACTTCAATCACCCAAGCATCCGTGTCAAAACTGCGTTGGCGCGCAAGGGTGGCATCCACATCCGCCTCATCACCTTCTACTAGAACAACCCATTTGCGCGCGCCGCTCATCAGATCAAAACTGCGTTGATAAACAACAGCCTTGCCATCAAGCGTATTGAGTTTGACCAGCACCGCCCCGGCGGTGTCGTCACCGTGCGCTACGACAAAGGCGGGTATATCAGCCAGACGCAAACGCGCCAAATAAGCGTGCACCCAAAACTCCGCTGTTAATCGCATGACAACTTATTAAACCCATGGTAGTAGTCCGCACCCGTCTTGCGGGTAATTGGTATGCAAGGACTTGTTAAAATGCGCCCGGAACTCAGAATTCCATGGACGGTACGGCTCATGTTTTTGGCCGCCCTGGTACTTATTGGGCTTGAAGCCGGAGGTGTGATTCCCTCCGACAAGATGCCCGTCATCCACATTGCCATTGCGCTATTTGCTGTCGCAGCCGTGATCTGGGGGCTGCTCGCCGTCATGCGTTTCCGTCGCTGAAGTCGAGACCCATTTCCGAATAGCGCTCTTTTTCCTCGAGCCAGTTCGGACGGACTTTCACCTGTAGGAACAGGTGGATACGGCGCCCCATAAATTCTTCGAGCTCTTCGCGTGCAGCTTTTGAAACCGCTTTGATGGTCTCACCTTTGTTGCCAAGCACGATGCCTTTGTGGCCATCTCGCATAACGTAGATCATCTGATCCACACGGGCGGAGCCGTCTTTGCGTTCGTCCCAGCTCTCGGTCTCCACGGTCATCTGGTAAGGCAGTTCCTGATGCAGGCGCAGGGTCAGCTTTTCACGGGTGATTTCGGCCGCAATCATGCGCATCGGCAGGTCGGCAATTTGATCTTCCGGGTAGAGCCACGGGCCTTCGGGCAGCTCTTGCGCCAGCCATTTGCGCAGGTCAGAACAGCCAAAACCCTTTTCCGCTGAGATCATAAATGTCTCAATGAACGGAAAGCGTTCGTTCAAATCTTTGGTCAGCGCCAGCAGCACATCCGATTTCACGCGGTCGATTTTGTTGATCGCCAGCGCCACCCGACGGCCTTCGCCAAACTCTTGCAGGCGCTCCAGAATGGCTTCGACACCTTTGGTCACGCCACGGTGGGCCTCGACCATCATCACAATCACGTCGGCATCCGCCGCACCACCCCAAGCCGCAGCGACCATGGCGCGGTCCAAACGACGACGCGGCGCAAACAGGCCAGGTGTGTCCACAAACACCAGCTGGCTGTCGCCTTCGATGGCCACGCCGCGAATGCGGGCACGGGTGGTTTGCACCTTGTGTGTCACAATCGAGACCTTCGCCCCCACCATTTGGTTGGTGAGCGTGGATTTGCCCGCGTTGGGCTCTCCGATCAGGGCAACGAATCCGGCGCGTGTGGTCATGTGAATGCCTTTGTGAGTCAGCTTGGGCTGGTTAAAGGGCGTCTGTAGCGGAAAATATGCGCAGGGGCTAGAGGGAGGTTTGCAACGGAGATATGCACCAGAGTGCCTTCACAAGTGCACAGCAGCACTACTCACGCCAAAGGTCATCTGCTTCTGCTATGGCACGCGCCACTCCCCAACAAGATGCAGTGTCCAAGTCAGCGGGATCCAATCCCATCATGCTCCGCTCAGCAGAATCGAGATACTTCTCAACGTCCTCGACAGGTTTGCCATTTCTCAGCATACCTGCCGCACACTTTAGATACGTGTCATACTCATCCGCAATGCGCGCCATGGTCTCTGGATTGTCTTTGTCAAAGAGACCAATTGGGTCCCACAAACGCCAGCCAATTTCGCGAAGAACATCTAAACGGGGCTTCGGATGGCCGCGCCCACTCATTTCTTGGAAAGTTGATCCAAAAGAGCCTTGGCGGCGACTTGCTCCGCTTTGCGCTTGGAATTGTCTGTGGCTTCGGCACTGGCCCCGTTTTCAAGCTTTGCGGCAATGGTGAACACCGGCGCGTGGTCGGGGCCGGAGCGCTTTACCAACTCATATTTGGGCGGCGGCAATTTGCGCGCCTGCGCCCATTCCTGCAGTGAGGTTTTGGGGTCGCGGGCGTCGGCCTCTACGGTTTTCACGCGATTGCCCCACAACCGCAGGATCAACGCTTTGGCCACGTCAAAACCAGCGTCACGGTACACGGCGGCCAGAACGGCCTCCATGGCATCGCCCAACAGAGCCTCCTTGCGGCGGCCTCCGGACATCATCTCGGACCGGCCGAGTTTTAGCGCAGCGCCAAGATCAATCTCCCGCGCCACATCGGCACAGGCCTCTTTGCGCACCAAAGCGTTAAACCGTGGCGCCAGCGTGCCTTCAGCTGCGGATTTGTCGTGCTCCAAAAGGGCTTCGGACATCACCAAGCCAAGTACTCGGTCGCCAAGGAACTCAAGACGTTGGTTGTCTTCGCGTGTGGGGGACGACATCGAAGAATGTGTGACCGCGCGCACCAGCAGATCGGGGCGGGAAAACTTGTGCCCCAACCGCGCTTCAAGCGCTTTTAGATCGGCTGAGAGTTTCACGGGCTGCTTCACTCCACGCCTTTGAAGAACCGATCACTGCGCCAGGTCCAGAAGGCAAACATCGAGCGACCAGCAGAGGAGAACATGATGCGGTCGGCGCGGCCAATCAGGTTCTCGTAAGGCACAAAACCCACCCCACGCACGTCCTGTGGCACGCGACTGTCGGTGGAGTTGTCGCGGTTGTCCCCCATGAAGAAGTAATGACCTTCGGGCACAACGAAGACATTGGTGTGATCCGACTGCTGATCCTGGATATTCAGGGTACTGTAGCTCACCCCGTTCGGCAGGGTTTCGATGATACGAGATTTGGCACACACGCCACCATCGCCCACCGTGCCATTTTCACAGCGGGGTCGGTGACCTTGAGGCCCCTGCGGACCAAAGGTTTCACGGAAAACACCACCATCTTCACGTTTCACCGGCACGCCATTGAGGTGTACGACGCCGTTTTTGACTTGCACTTTGTCACCGGGCAAACCGATCAACCGCTTGATAAAGTCATAGCCGGACACCGGATGGCGGAACACCACAACATCGCCACGCTCTGGTTCGCCGCCCAAAAAGCGCTCGTTGCTGCCTTTGCCCATCCACCCGCAGAGGTCTTTGGCATCGACTTCCAAACCGATGGCAGGGATACGCACCGACGGGCAGGAGGAATACGAATAGCCGTAAGTCATCTTGTTCACGAACAGGAAATCGCCAATCAGGAGCGTGTCTTTCATGGAACCTGACGGAATCCAGAACGGTTGAAAGAACAAGGTGCGGAACACACCGGCGATCAAGAGCGCCCAGAAGATCGTTTTGATGGTCTCGACGATGCCGCTGTCGCTTTTGGCTTTTTCCGCCATAGGGTCTGTCTCCGCTCGATTTACAGCCATTTTTGGTCTGAGATTACATGCGGGCGCGGGCGCTTACTGTCAACCCGACGGGGCCGACTCTTCTGTGATTGGCCGGGCTTCGATCACGACAAAGGCCTGCGCCCAGGGGTGATCATCTGTGAGGGTGACATGAATGATGGCCTCATGCCCCGGTGGGGTCATCTTTTCCAAGCGTTCCTTGGCCCACCCTGTGACCTCCATCACCGGCTGACCGCTGCGCAGATTGGACACAGCCATGTCTTTCCAACTGATGCCCATGGCAAGACCCGTACCAAGTGCCTTGGAACAGGCTTCTTTGGCAGCCCAACGTTTGGCGTAGGTACCGACGGTGTCGCGGCGGCGTTCGGCTTTGGCTTGTTCTATTTCGGTGAAAACGCGATTTTTAAACCGGTCACCAAAGCGGTCAATGGTTCCTGAGATGCGGTCGATGTTGGCGAGATCTGAGCCAATGCCGAGGATCATGGCATGACCTCTATGTCGAAGACCATAATGCCCTCAGCGCCGCCGTTACACAGGCTGACCAGCGTGGCGCCCAACTGTTTGTGGCGTGGGTGTTCGGCGTAGGTGTTTAACGCGGCCTCGTTTTCAACATCAAACATGAAACCAAAAGGATGGTTGGGGGACTTGCGTTCAAAATCCCGGTTTATGCCTGCAACAAATCCGCTACATCCCTGCAATGTGTCCACAAGCTCCGCGAGCCCATCGAGTACTGGGGACAGTTTCTCTTGCGTATCGTCTTGCAGATTAAGCATTACGCAGTGGCGGATCATTGTAGTCTCGCGGTCAGGATTTTGTAGCCAGCAAAGCCGAAAAAGCCGGCAAAGGCGAGATCAAAAGCGCGGCTGGCGCGGCGGTATCCGCGCACGATGGTAGGCGACGAAAACAGAAAGGCGTAGCCGATGAAGATCAGGATAGAGCCTGCAAACAGGGCTGCGAAATAGGCAAACAACGTCGCCGGGGTGGCATCCGTTGGAGCAACAATGGCGTAGATTGACGCCCAACTGAGGATCGCCTTGGGGTTGGTGATGTGCACCGCTGCGCCTTTGGCAAAAAGACTGCGGAAGCTGCCTTTAAAGGGCGTGCCAGCCGCGGCATTTGTGTCTTTGGCAACCGCGCGCTTGAGGGCTTTAAGGGCCAGCCAGCCGAGATAGGCCGCGCCCGCGTAACGCAGAAGTTCAAACACCCAGACGTTGGCAAGCATGACGGCGGACAGGCCAAGCGCCGCAGCAATGCCCCAGCTGGCAGAGCCCGTCAGTATACCCAAAGCAAAAGCCAAGGCAGGGCGGCGGCCTTCGGACATAGCGGTGCCAGCGATGCCCATGGTGGCGGGACCGGGGGAGCCGCCGGCCATAAGCCAGGCAATCCATATGGCGACGAACTCTGGCGTGATCATGGTTTTGCACGGAGTTTTGCGGCGACTTTGATGCCGTTGCGCACGCCCATGCCAAGGAAAACGCGGTTTGTCAGGTAAACCAGCCCCACCATACCCACAAAGATCATCATCCAAACGGGGGCGCTAAGCATCGAAAGTACCGAGAACACGTCATACCCCAAGGCGGTCATCACGCCAATCGACACGCCGGCAAAGACCAGTTGAATGGCCGTCGCAACCATGGTGAGCGGCCAAGCCAATCGCCAAGCGGCCCCTTTGGGCAGCGCGGCTTCAGTGTTACGGCCGTGGCGCATACCCAGATCCTGCGCTGCGGTGATGGCAGGCAGCCAAACACTCATGCCAGCGGGCAGGTCGGTACTTGTCCATTGCGCCAACGCCAAATCAACCGCAATAACGCCCAACATGATGGCACCATAGAAGTAGGCGTAGCGGCGTAGGTTCAGTTCCATGGGAATCCTCTCAGAGGTTATGCCCGCGCGTCATCCATCAGGCGGCGCATTTCCTGGATCGCGGGATCCAGGCCACGGAAGATGGATTCACCAATCAGAAAGTGGCCGATGTTGAGCTCCATGACTTCCGGAAGGGCGGCGATGGGTTTCACGGTGTCGTAGGTCAGGCCGTGACCGGCGTGTACTTCGAGGCCGAGGGAATGGGCAAAGGTGGCCATCTCGGTCAGGCGTGCCAATTCGGCGTCCCGTTCCTCAAAGCGGCCTTCGTAGTGGAAGTCACAATAGGCACCAGTGTGCAGCTCGATGACTTGTGCACCAATGCGGTTCGCAGCCTCGATCTGTGGCTTATCTGCTGCAATGAAGATCGACACCCGGCAACCTGCGTCGCGAAGAGGCGCAATATAGTGCGCCAGCTTGTTTTCTTCACGTGCCACTTCGAGGCCACCTTCAGTGGTACGCTCTTCGCGCTTCTCGGGCACGATGCAAACCGCGTGTGGTTTGTGGCGCAGGGCAATGGCCTGCATCTCTTCTGTGGCAGCCATTTCAAAGTTGAGCGGCACCGTGAGGGCCTCCATCAGCGCGTCAATGTCTGCGTCGGCAATGTGGCGGCGGTCTTCGCGCAGGTGGGCGGTGATGCCGTCCGCACCAGCCTCTTCGGCCAGTTTGGCCGCTCGCACCGGATCCGGATAAGCCGAGCCGCGTGCGTTGCGCACGGTGGCCACGTGGTCAATGTTCACTCCCAAACGCAGCATCGCATTTCCTCCCGAGCAGGTTTGATCAAATTTGAGGCGAGACTACGGGCAGCAAGGCGCAAGGAAAACCGGTTTTTTGTGTGGATACAATTTCAGCCTGACCGAAGTGGTCAATTGTCTTGCTGGATATTGGCGGCTTGTTCTTCGGCCAAGGCACGGGCTTTGGCAATGCGTTTGGCAAACTTGGCGGAGCGGCGTTTTTGGTAGGCGCGGATCACCGGGACGGACAGGTAATACATCACGGTCGCGGTGATGATGCCCGGAATGATGCCGCCGATCATGTAGGGGTAGAACACTTCGTCAAAGAAAATGCGCAACCCGTGCCAATCCGCCACGTCATCGGTGAACATGGCCCAGAAGTTGTGCCAAAGATCCGCGCCCGCGTTGGCAAATTTCCCGGCAAGTGTGCCTTTGTCACCTTCTTCAAACTCGGTCCCGAGAATGAAGTGACCTGTTTTGAGCGACACCACTCCAATTGGCAGATAAGTCAAAGGGTTGCCAAAGAAGGTGGCCAGCAGGGCGGCCAGGAAATTGCCGCCGAGGATACGCGCTAACAGGGCCGCGACGACAAAGTGCATGGTGTAGAACGGCGTGAAGGTGGTGAAGACACCCGCCCAGATGCCCCGTCCGATGGTTTCCGCGGATCCTGGCAACCGATGCAAGCGGTGTTGCACGTATCGCGCCGCCCGTCCCCAGCCACCGCGGGGATAGAAAAACTCTCCGATGATACGGAGAAAGGGTCTTCTATCGCGGCGCTTAAATACCACGGAGGTTCCTCGAATTCGTCAGGTCGCGAGCGGGCTGCGAACCAAATCTGGGTTTCTGTAGCGTTCGATTTCGGCCACGTCGGTTTCCGCTTCCAATGCCAGCATCAGCTTGTGCAGATGTTCGGCGTCGCCAAGGTCCACACTGATCAGAAGTCTGTAAAAATCCGGTTTCCTGTCCAAGAACACCATGTCAGAGATATTGGCCTTGTTCTCGCCAATCAATGTGCAAAGTCGTCCCAGTACCCCAGCGTCATTTCCGATCGTGATCAGCAGCTGCACCGTGTAGATCGGCTTGTGTTTGCCCGCGTGCCAATGCAGATCGAGCCAGCGTTCTGGCTGATCCTCATAATTGGACAGGGCGTCACAATCGATCGCGTGCACTACCACACCTTGCCCACGGTAGGTGATGCCCACAATCCGCTCTCCGGGCAGAGGTTGGCAGCAGGGTGCGCGCTGGAAACTCTGGTCAGCGGACAGGCCAATCACGGCACGCTCAGAGGCCACTTCGTCTGTCTCAGCCGGGGCCAAATCCGGATACACCGTTTGCAGCACCTCTTGTGCGGTGAGTTCCGCAGAGCCGAGTCGGGCCAGAACTTCGTCTTTGTCTTTCAGGCGCAGATGTTTGGCAGCCAGACCAAGCGCTTTGTCAGAGGATTTTTTCCCGACATGTTCAAAGGCAGAGCGCGCCAGCTCCGCCCCCAAACGCACGTAGCGGTCTCGATCCATCTCGCGCAACGCGCGACGGATGGCGGTGCGGGCTTTGCCAGTTTTGGCGATGTCGAGCCAGGTGGCTTGCGGCATCTGGCCTTCGGCGGTGATGACCTCCACGGATTGGCCGTTCTTGATGCGGGTCCAGAGCGGCACACGGCGGTGGTCGACTTTGGCCCCCACGCAGGCGTGACCGATGCGGGTGTGGATCGCATAGGCGAAATCAATTGGTGTTGCACCCCGTGGCAGCTTCACCACTTCGCCTTTGGGCGTGAAGCAGAACACCTGGTCGGAATACATCTCCAGTTTGACGGCTTCGAGGAAGTCTTCGTGATCTTCTTCGGCGTCAAACTGTTCGGTCAGGCCCGAAATCCATTTGACCGGATCAACCGCAAACGGGTTTTCGCCACGCACGCCATCTTTGTAAGACCAATGAGCCGCCACACCTGATTCGGCCACATCGTGCATCTGCTGGGTACGGATCTGCACTTCGACGCGGCGACCATTGCGGCCTGACACGGTGGTGTGGATTGAGCGATACCCGTTGGATTTTGGCTGGCTGATATAGTCTTTGAAACGGCCTGGCACGGCCCGCCAACGCTGGTGGATCATGCCCAAGGCACGGTAGCAGCTGTCTTCGGTATCCGTGATAATACGAAATCCGTAGATGTCAGACAGACGCGAGAAACCCTGGTCCTTCTCCTGCATCTTACGCCAAATGGAATACGGCTTCTTGGCGCGTCCAAAGACATCCCCTTTAATGCCATGCTCGCCCAGCACCAGACGCATGTCTGCGGTAGTGCGCTCGATCACGTCGCCGGTCTCTTTTTGCAGCGTGATGAAGCGGCGCATAATGGAAGCGCGACCATCGGGGTTGAGCACTTTGAAAGCCAGATCTTCGAGTTCATCGCGCATCCACTGCATACCCATGCGCCCTGCAAGAGGCGCGTAGATATCCATGGTTTCGCGCGCCTTTTGCCCCTGCTTGTCAGGGCGCATGGCTTTGATGGTGCGCATGTTGTGCAGGCGGTCCGCCAGCTTGACCAGGATCACCCGCAGGTCTTTGGACATGGCCATAAACAGCTTGCGGAAGTTCTCCGCCTGTTTGGTCTCTGACGACGACAGTTGCAGGTTGGTCAGCTTGGTCACGCCATCCACAAGGCCCGCGATCTCACCGCCAAACAACTCTTCAACGGACTCATAAGAGGCTTTGGTGTCTTCAATGGTGTCGTGCAGAAGGGCTGTGATGATGGAGGCATCATCCAAGTGCTGTTCGGCCAAAATCCAGGCCACTTCGATGGGGTGGGTGTAATAGGGTTCGCCAGAGTGGCGGAACTGACCATCATGCATCTCGCGGCCATAGTCATAGGCCGCGCGAATCAAGTCTTCATTGGTCTTGGGATTGTAGGCGCGAATGAGATTTACGAGATCGTCCGCAGGGATCATGTGCGCCCACCCATAGTCATTGAGGGCTTAGCCCTGACCTTGCGCTTCCATCAGGGCGCGCAGCAGTTTTTCTTCGGACATGTCGTCCTCTTGAGGGGTGTCCGGCTCGGAACCCATCAGAAGCGCCATGCGGTCTTCTTCTGGTTCGTCAACTTCGATCTGGCTCTGGTTGGCCTCGATCAGACGCTCACGCAGCTCATCTGCTGTCTGAGTTTCCTCAGCAATCTCGCGCAGAGCAACAACCGGGTTTTTGTCGTTGTCACGATCCAGAGTGATCGCGGCGCCAGCAGACACCTCACGGGCACGGTGGGACGCAAGCATCACCAGCTCAAAGCGGTTTTGAACTTTGTCTACGCAGTCTTCAACGGTCACGCGGGCCATCGGGCACTCCAATTGTTATGGATCGAGTCAGAAATCGTGTGTGTAAGGGGGATTGTACCCCTTGACAAGCAGGTTTCAAAGGGGCCGCGGCTCTTTCTGAGCGAATTCCGGCAAATCCCCAAACATTTGGACAACAGAGCGTCCTGTGACCGGATGTTTCCAGTCCGGAGCGACGTCCATTAGCGGCGCCAACACAAATGCGCGGTCTTGCAATCGCGGATGTGGGAGAATCAGTTCCGAAGGGGCCTCCTTAGCCTGTTGCTCGGCAGGCAAGTCTCGCCAGCGCGTCCAAACCGAGGCATTTGGCATCACTTGCGACTCAAGCCCAATCAAGTCGATGTCCAGCGGACGGGTGCCCCATCGGGTCAAACGTTCCCGCCCAAAGGCACTCTCAATCTTGTGCAATTCCGTGAGCAATCCTTGCGCAGAAAGCGCCGTTTCAACAGAAACAGCCGCATTTATAAAATCAGGCCCCGCCCCCTTTGGGAAACAAGGGGTTTGAAAAAACCGGCTAACTGCGCGAATATGAACGTCATTCCGGCTCAAATGAATTAAAGATTCTTGCAGTGTTTGAATTGGTGAGCCAAATTGAGACGGCAAATTACCACCAAGAGCCAATAGACCAAAACTACTCACTTTAATCCCTATCTAATTTTCTAGTTGGACCGAACTTACCGCAAATGCTTGCGACCCCCGTAAATATGACTATTTTAAACGTGCTGTCACGCTCACTCCAAATTTTCACTCACGGGACATTCCAGGCGCGGCAGAGTTAGAAAGGACATTTTGATGTTTTACAAAGACGAACGGCTCGCGCTGTTCATAGACGGTTCGAATCTGTACGCGGCTGCGAAGTCGCTTGGGTTCGATATCGACTACAAGCTTTTGCGACAGGAATTTATGCGTCGCGGCAAGCTGCTTCGCGCCTTTTACTACACTGCGCTGCTGGAGAATGACGAGTATTCGCCAATCCGCCCGCTGGTAGACTGGCTACATTACAACGGCTTCACCATGGTGACCAAAGCGGCGAAGGAGTACACAGACTCCCAGGGGCGTCGTAAGGTCAAGGGGAACATGGATATTGAGCTGGCGGTGAACGCGATGGAACTGGCGCCACATGTGGACCACATCGTTTTGTTCTCGGGAGATGGGGATTTCCGTCCGCTGGTTGAAAGTCTGCAACGCCAAGGCGTGCGCGTTTCCGTGGTGTCCACCATTCGCAGCCAGCCACCGATGATTTCTGATGAGCTGCGCCGTCAGGCTGACAACTTCATCGAACTCGACGGCCTGCGCGAAGTGATTGGCCGCCCGCCACGTGATCCACTGCCGGAACACAACCGCGAGTCGGAAATGGCGGACGACTAAGTCACGCCAAACTGAGACTTGAAGAGCCGGGGCTGGCGCCTCGGCTTTTTTGTGCCTAGATCAGCCTTGCTGATCGTTCATGTCGTTGTGCATCTTTATCACCCGATCCGGCCACGTGCTCTTGATGTAGCCCAGCACGTTTAAAATCTCCTGATCGCTCAGGCTCGCTTCAAATCCGGGCATATTGCTTTCATACCCTTGCCCAACAACTGCGGCGCTGCCCTGTTTCGTGATCGCAAAGAGCATTGCATCAGGGTGGTGCCAGGTGTGACCGGTTTCGTCATGTGGAGGCGCCGGCATCAGGCCGTCGGGTGCGCGTTGTTTCCAGTTGGCCTCCCCTTCTAAATTGTCCCCATGGCAAGAGGCGCAGTTTTCCGCATACAGTGTTTGACCCTGTGCAACACCAGCAGGATCGTCATAAGGTAGGCGCAGGTCCGCCTCGGTGGTGTCAATCGGATTGACCACAGATTGCACAATAAACCCGCCGACAAGCGCGAAGCCAAGCGCCGCCCAACCTAGTTTTGAAAACGCCATGCTCTCTCCCATTTTGAAGTGCGTTGGCGTTACCACCCTGCCCCACTGGAAGGTCAAGCACTGGACGTTGGCGCGTGAAATCACTACCTGTTGCCGCAAGATCATCGTGGAGACCACAGTTATGAGCAAGCCGCCCCTGACCATTCATCTTGCGGCCCCGCGTGGGTTTTGTGCTGGCGTCGATCGCGCCATCAAGATTGTGGAGATGGCGCTTCTCAAATGGGGGGCGCCGGTCTATGTGCGTCATGAGATTGTACACAACAAATATGTGGTGGACGGGCTTCGCGACAAAGGTGCGGTGTTTGTCGAAGAGCTGGATGAATGCCCCGATGACCGCCCGGTGATTTTCTCGGCGCACGGTGTGGCCAAGATTGTGCCAGCCGAAGCGCAGCGCCGCGAAATGATTTATGTGGACGCGACCTGTCCGCTGGTCAGCAAAGTGCATATCGAGGCGGAGCGTCACAGCGAAAACGGGCTGCAGATCATTATGATTGGCCATGCTGGACACCCTGAGACCATTGGCACCATGGGACAGTTGCCCAACGGCGAAGTGCTGCTTGTGGAAACCGAAGCGGATGTGGCCACTGTCGACGTGCGCGACCCTAGCAAGCTTGCCTTTGTGACACAAACAACCCTGTCTGTGGATGACACCAAGGGCATTGTGGCTGCACTCAACACGCGATTTCCTGAGATTGTCGGCCCTCACAAAGAAGACATCTGCTACGCGACCACCAATCGCCAAGAAGCCGTGAAAGAGGTTGCGCCTAAAGTTGAGGCCATGTTGGTGGTGGGTGCGCCCAATTCCTCCAACTCCAAGCGGCTTGTGGAGGTGGGAGCCAAAAACGGGTGCCAATACTCGCAGTTGGTGCAAAGGGGCAAAGACATTGACTGGCGGGCCCTTGAAGGCATTACGTCGCTGGGCATCACAGCGGGCGCCAGCGCACCGGAAGTGCTGGTCAATGAGGTAATAGACGCCTTTCGGGACAAATTTGATGTGACGGTGGAAGTGGTCGAGACAGCGGTGGAGCGGGTGAATTTCAAGGTGCCACGCGTATTGCGAGATGTGACAGTTTAGGTAAGCTGCCTCGGGAAAACCAATTCACGCCACGCCGATGGTGTGAAGGATATCAAAGGTGAGGAGTATCGCGTGCTGTCTTTGCAATTTCTTGTGACCGCTTTTGTGGTGGTCATCGCGCCCGGGACCGGGGTGATTTACACGCTCGCTATGGGCTTGGGCCAAGGCCCACGTGCCGCGCTTTGGGCCGCTTTGGGCTGCACCTTTGGGATTGTGCCACACTTGTTGGCCGCCACACTGGGCCTCGCGGCGGTGCTGCACACGTCAGCTCTCTTGTTCAACGTCGTGAAATTCGCTGGCGTGGCGTATTTGCTGTATCTGGCATGGCAAGCGCTGCGCAGCGACGGAGCGCTTGCCGTCAAGGCCGAGCGACAGGCGCAAGCTGGTTTTGTGATTGCGCGGCGCGGTGCGTTGATCAACATTTTGAACCCGAAACTCTCGGTCTTTTTCCTTGCCCTGCTACCGCCGTTCCTGAGCGGAAATGCGGCGACGGCAACCCTTGAAATGGCTGTGCTAGGCGGGGTGTTTATGGCACTGACCTTTGGGGTGTTTGTGCTCTATGGGCTGTTCGCGGCCAAGGCACGTGACCTGTTGCTGGGCAATGAGCGGGTGATGAGCTGGCTGAACCGCAGCTTTGCCGCGATCTTTGTGGCGCTGGCAGGTCGGCTGGCGATGGAACGGGCATGAGCGACAAAGACACTCTGGCGGTCTATGCCAAAGCCGCCGGAGACTACGCGGATCGGTTTGCCCGGATTGAAGATGCTGATGTAGATCAGTTCAGCGATCTGACCGCGTTCTTTGAGTTATTGCCAGAGAACGGCCTTGTGTTGGATTTGGGTTGTGGGCCGGGACAATGGGCAGCCAAAATTCGCGATGCTGGCTATCGTGTTGAGGGTATGGATGCCTCGCCGGAGATGGCGGCACTGGCCAAAGAGCGGTTTGATCTGGACGTGACCGTGGGGACGTTTGATCAGCTCGAAGCCGTAGAGAGGTACGATGGCATCTGGGCCAACTTTAGCCTGCTGCACGCGCCCAAGGCAGAGCTGCCGGACCACCTCTCCCGTATTCACCACGCCCTAAAACCTGGTGGTGCGTTTCACATTGGCACCAAGCTGGGCGAAGGGGAGCAGCGCGACCATCTTGGGCGGTTTTACAGCTATTACACCGAAGATGAGTTAACCGGACTTTTGCAAGACGCGGGCTTTACCGTGGTGCGAAAAAGAACCGGGTCGGCGGTGGGATTGGCTGGCAGTGACGACACATTTGTCATACTGACCGCGCATGGCTGATTTGATTGCATATACCGATGGCGCATGTTCCGGAAACCCTGGTCCAGGAGGCTGGGGCACACTCATGCAGGCGAAGGACGGCGACACCGTCATGAAAGAGCGAGAGCTCAAAGGCGGCGCGGAGAACACCACCAACAATAAAATGGAGTTGATGGCGGCAATCATGGCGCTTGAGACGCTGGAACGGCCCAGCACCATCACAGTTGTGACCGACAGCACCTATGTGAAGAACGGCGTGACCGGCTGGATTTTTGGCTGGAAAAAAAACGGTTGGAAAACGGCCGCCAAGAAGCCCGTGAAAAATGTGGAACTGTGGCAGCGTCTGGATGCAGCGCAAGCGCGGCATCAGGTGACCTGGGAATGGGTCAAAGGCCACGCGGGCCATCCGGAAAACGAACGCGCGGACGAATTGGCCCGCGCAGGTATGGCACCGTTTAAATCTGGCAAGTAAAACGCGGGGCGCTTATTGCGCCGCCACGTCCGGGTCGGCACTTTCGGACCAGCGGTTTTGATAGTCGCTTTGGTAGACTTTACGTGAGCCACCACGCACCGACTTCATCGGTTTACGCACCGCATAGGATAGGATGATTGGCCCATCCGGCAGCTTGCCCTTCAGGCGCGGCCGGGACCCGGTTTCATTCGGGTTGGTCGTGGTCACCGCGCGATTGGCATAGACCGGCAAGATCGGCTGCAACACACATTCCAGCACCTCATAGCCGAGGGTTTTCTCCCAGAAGCCATACACCATCTCTGGTGTGATTTGGTAAAAGCCGTGGTTGATCCAGCCGTTACACGGGCTGTGTCCGATCATCACGCCACCGGGTTTCAACATGCGGTCAATGTTGCGATAGGCGGTGGGCAGGTCAAAAACATGCTCACAGGTGCCGCCGTCATAGATCACGTCAAATTTCTTGTGCAGCTTTTTGGGCACCCAATCGGCCAGGTCCTGCACAATGGTGGCGTTCTCAAAATCGGACACATCCATACTGTCGACGTTTTCAAAGCCAATCTTGTGAAAGAAGGTCTCTGAGTATTCGTCGTTGGGGTTGGCGAGATCGTCCTCAGAGAGGTTTGGAAAACGCTCTTCCAATGTGGCGGCAAACATTGCGGCAGAGCGTTTGCGGCGGCTGCCCATCCAGCGTTGTCGACCCAGCATCAGGAAATCCCCGCCCAGATCGTTGTCGCAGACAACATTCATTATCCGCATCGCCAAAGTGTCAGGAATCGCCATTGTCCACCCTACCCTGTTGCTCATATCCGACAGCCGGACGTGCCGTCTTATCGTTCTTTTAGAAACCCACGGCGCCTGTCCGTTCCAAGCGGAGGATCGCACCACCGGACATGTCTCTGATTGACGCGGGCACTTTCTCTGAGACTACCCGTAGGGCGCGCAGGACGTCTACAATTTTCGGCTTTTGCGCAAGCTTTGGTTAACGCTTTGGCGCGGCAGGCCGTTCAGCGTCTGAAATGGGTTGGCACGATGATCAAGGCCCCGACCGAGGACAAAATCGCGTTTAAGCCCGGGCTGCCAAACCCGATGTGAAACATGCGGCTGATCATGAAGAACAGGAACGCACCGCCGATACAGATGATGATCGACGGGAGATAGCCATTGCGGGTGAAACCGCTGCGCTCTGACAGGTAACCAACGATACCAGCGATGATGACGGTGCCGAAAAAGGAGAAAAACATTTGGAGGGCTCCTTACAGTTGCTGACCTTTGCTGAGCGGAAAGCCTCGCAGGAAGATGTCGGCATCTTGCGCGCCTTTGCCCGCACGTTGCAAGCGCAGGAGCTGCACTGCACCATCGCCACAGGCCACAGTAAGGCTATCATCCAGCAGTTCACCAGCTTGACCCTTGGCGTCAACGAGACGTGAGGCAAGCAGTTTCACCCGCTGGCCGTCAACTTCAGTCCAGGCGCCGGGGAAGGGAGAAAGACCTCGGATTTTCCGATCCACTTCGGCGGCAGGGGCGGACCAATCGATGCGGGATTCCGCCTTATCGATCTTTTCCGCATAAGTCACACCCTCGTCTGGCTGAGGTGTGGCGGTCAGGTTGGTTAGGTCTGCCAACGTGTCAACGATGGCGGTAGAGCCCAGCGCGGCGAGGCGATCGTGCAACTGCGCGGTGGTTTCTTCCGCACCAATCTCAAGCGAGCGCTCCATCAGCACAGGGCCGGTATCCAGACCGGCGTCCATTTGCATGATGCAGACGCCGGTTTCCTTGTCACCCGCCATAATCGCGCGGTGAATTGGCGCGGCCCCGCGCCAACGCGGCAAAAGGCTGGCGTGGATGTTCAGACACCCGTTGGTGGGCGTATCGAGCACATATTGCGGCAGGATCAAACCGTAGGCGACAACCACGCCGACGTCGGCGTCGATGCTGGCAATCAGCTCTTTGGATTCTTCGGTGCGCAATGATTTTGGGTGATGCACCGTCAGGCCGAGCTCTAGGGCGCGGGCATGAACCGGCGTAGGGCGGTCTTTCTTACCTCGGCCTGCCGGACGTGGCGGCTGGCTGAACACAGCAACGATCTCGTGCCCCGCATCAACCAGCGCGTCCAGGACGGAGACAGAAAACTCCGGGGTGCCCATAAATAGAATGCGCATGGTGAGGTCTCCTGCTCGTGAACTTAGCGGCGCTTCTGCGCCTTTTTGATCAGCATGGCGCGTTTGGTTTTGCTGAGGTGATCAAAGTACATCTTACCGTTGATGTGGTCGATCTGGTGCTGCACGGACGTAGCCCAAAGACCCACAAAGTCTTTTTCAACGATCTCACCATTCTCGTCCATGTAACGCACGGTCACGGCGCGGGGACGCGCGATCTTGGCGGAGACGCCCACCAGATTTGGGCTAGCCTCCTCATGCTCGCGCGGCTGCGCGGAGGCGTGCAGGATTTCCGGGTTGGCCATGCGGATGGCGGATTTGCCTTCTTCGGTGGCGTCCACCACGATCAGGCGCTTGAGCACGCCGATCTGGTTGGCGCCCATGCCAACGCCGGGCATAGCGTACATGGTGTCGATCAGATCGTCCCAGACCTGACGCACCTCATCGGTGATTGCGTCCACCGGTTCAGAGACTGTGCGCAGGCGCTTGTCAGGCCATGGAATACAAGTTCGAACAGTCATTTTATGTGCTCCAGCGACAAAGTGATCGGTGGCCTAACCGGCTAGTTCGGCCGCGCGTTATCCGCGGGCCAGCTCGCGTTTCATTTTCTGGCTCTTGCGCGTGATCATCTGACGTTTCATCGGGCCCAGGTAGTCGATGAACAGCTTGCCATTGAGGTGATCAATCTCGTGCTGCACGCAGGTCGCCCAGAGGCCGTCGAAGTCTTTTTCCTGAGGATTGCCTTCCATGTCGATCCAGCCAACTCGGACGGATTCAGGGCGGGTCACCTCGGCAAACTGTTCCGGAATCGACAAGCAGCCTTCTTCATAGACGTTCAGATCTTCGGAGCTGGACAGCACCTCAGGGTTAAACATCACCACCGGTTCAGGATCGCCGTCTTTGATGCAGTCCATCACGATCAAACGGTCCAGCACGCCAACCTGCGGCGCGGCCAGACCGATACCCGGCGCGTCATACATGGTTTCCAGCATGTCTTTGGCCAGATTGCGCAGATCGTCGGAGAGATCAGACACGGGTGCACAAACCTTTTTCAGGCGCGGATCGGGGTGGATGAGAATTGGTTTGATCATGGCCTCCATCTAGGACAGTCACGCCTTTTGCGCAACGGGGTAGCTTGCGGGCTTGCACCTGAGGCGCATTTCGCTAGCGTGCGGTTGCGTTGTTAAGCAAAGGACACCCGAAATGAACTTCGACGAGAACATCGACCGCTTTGGCTCCCATTCCGTGAAATGGGACATGATGGAAAAAATCTATGGTGTGTCCGCCGACGATGGGATCTCGATGTGGGTGGCTGACATGGATTTCCGTCCACCAGCCTGTGTTACTGACGCGATCAAAGGCATGATCAACACTGGCGTGTTTGGCTACTACGGCGACGATGCGGCCTATCGCGACGCGATACGCTGGTGGATGAAAGAGCGCCACAATTGGTCCGTCGAGCGTGACGAGATTTTCAGCACGCATGGTTTGGTGAATGGCACGGGCCTTTGTGTGGACACTTTCAGCGCGGTGGGCGACGGCGTTGTCCTGACCACGCCAGTGTATCACGCCTTTGCGCGGGTGATTAAGGCCGCGGGTCGCGAGGTTGTGGAGTGCGAGCTGGTCAACAACAACGGCCACTATGAAATGGACTTTGATGCCTGGGACGCGCAGATGAAAGGGCATGAGACCATGTTCATCCTCTGCTCCCCGCACAATCCAGGAGGCCGTGTGTGGACGCGGGAAGAGCTTCAGGGCGTGGCTGATTTCTGTAAACGCCACGATCTCATTCTGGTGAGCGACGAAATCCACCATGACCTTGTATATCCGGGCAAAACGCACATCCCGATGGTCAATGTCGACCCGAGCATTCTGGACCGTTTGGTGATGATGACTGCCACCACCAAGACGTTTAACATCGCCGGCGGGCTGACCGGAAATGTGATTATCCCGGATGAAAAGCTGCGCGCCAAATTCGCGGCACGGATGGCCGGACTTGGCGTATCCCCCAACAGTTTTGGCCTGTTCATGGCCGAGGCGGCCTATTCGCCGGAGGGCGCGGCTTGGGTTGATGGGTTGATTGAATACCTCGACGGCAACCGCAAGATTTTAGACACAGCGATCCAAAGCATTCCCGGCCTGTCATCCATGTCACTGGAAGCGACTTATCTGAGTTGGGTAGATTTTTCTGGCACAGGCATGAGCCGAGAGGATTTCACCAAGCGCGTGGAACAAGGGGCGCGCATTTGCGTGAACCACGGCCCGACGTTTGGCAAAGGCGGCGATGACTTTCTGCGCTTCAATATCGCCACGCCACGCGCGCGGGTGGAAGAAGCGGCCTCGCGATTGGCTGAGGCATTTTCAGACCTTCAGTAGGAATAAAGGTCGGGTAGTAAGAAACAAGGGCGGGGACTTCCCCGCCCTTTTGTTTGGTCATGAGGGATCCGATTAGTGCGGACGTCCCAGCAATCCGGCCGGGGTTGGCTCGCTCTGGTAATAGTCTACCGGCGCTTGATCCGTGACGGCTGTGGCGCGTTTGAACTCATAGTGCATTTCGCCGTCTTCTTCGTCGGTGGCAACCACCAGGCACTGCGAAATATGTTGGGAGCCGTCATAGAGATTCACGAGGCCGCGCAGGCGTGGCGCGGTTTCCGCATCCAGCGTAAATCCGTCATCCAGAAAACGCACGACCCGAACGCTGAAACCTCCAGCCTCAACACGCAGTCGATGGCGTTGCTTCAGCGCTTTTTTGCGCGCCATATCAAAACCAGCCTGCACTTCCGCAGAAAAATAAGTGCTCATGGGATTCTCCATCGTTCGTCTCACTGCATCTCACCATGCTGCACTGGTCAAGCGAAGATTTGGTAAACAGTCTGGTTCCTTAGCGGTAGCGTTTTAGGCGACGCCCGCTGTGCGTTGTGCAAATACGCGCAACACTCGCGCGGATGTGTTGGTTTTTTGAGAAGCAGCGCTGGCTTAGGTTGAGACCAACATAGACACAAAAGGAATGCGCGATGGGTTTGCTTGTAGACGGAAAATGGACCGACCAGTGGTATGACACCAAATCACATGGCGGCAAGTTTGTGCGCTCAGCAGCGCAGTTTCGCAACTGGATCACCGCTGATGGCAGTACCGGACCAAGTGGGAAAGCTGGGTTTAAAGCTGAGAGCGGGCGCTATCACCTCTATGTGTCGTATGCCTGCCCCTGGGCGCATCGCACGCTGATCTTCCGCAAGTTAAAAGGGCTTGAAGAGCACATCACCGTTTCTGCCGTACACCCGGATATGTTCAGCGAAGGCTGGACGTTTGAGACAGATGATCATGGCGCAACAGGGGACACGCTGTATGGGTTGAGCCACGCTCATAGTGTCTACACCAAAGCAGATCCGAGCTATTCCGGCCGTGTCACCGTGCCGATCCTCTGGGACAAGCAGCAGGAAACCATCGTGAGCAATGAAAGCTCCGAGATCATTCGCATGCTCAACAGCGCGTTTGACGCCGTGACCGGCAACACGTTGGACTTCTGGCCCGAAGGAGAGCGGGAGGCGATCGAAGAGGTCAACGAACGTATTTACGACACTTTTAACAACGGCGTGTACAAATGCGGGTTTGCGACCTCACAGGCAGCCTACGACGCCGCAGTTTATCCGCTGTTTGACACGCTGGACTGGCTGGAAGAACGTCTCTCTGAGACCCGCTACTTGATGGGGGATCAGATCACCGAGGCGGACTGGCGGTTGTTCACCACCTTGATCCGTTTTGATCCGGTCTACCACCTGCATTTCAAATGTAACCGCAAGCGGATTGTGGATTACCCAAATCTCTGGGCCTACACGCGTGAGCTGTACCAGGTATCCGGCGTGGCGGAGACGGTGAACTTCAAACACATTGTCGATCACTATCTGCGCAGTCACACCAGCATCAATCCAAATCAGATTGTGCCGATCAATCCGGTGATCGACTATGACGAACCACACGGGCGCGGCTAAATGGGTAAAACCTCACTGCGCTGGCAAGAAAGCTTGCGCAGTGAACATCATTTGCGGTACGCGCGCTTTGCAGCATCACAGCAGGGCGCGACATGACCACCTCCCCTCAATCGGCCACTCCGGAACAACGCGACCACGGCGGCGGGCTTGATGCCGCGAGGGATCAATGGGGCGGCAGCCGCGACAGTTGGCTGGATTTGTCAACCGGCATCAATCCAGTGCCTTACACCATGCCCCACATCCTCATGGACGATTGGGCGCGCCTACCCGACAAAGTGGCACAAAACGGTCTGCTGAAGGCAGCGCGTGCGTTTTGGAAGGTGCCGGATGGGGCGGCGATCCTCGCCGCGCCCGGCGCCTCTGCACTGATTGCGCGCATTCCGTCTTTGCTGGATCAAGGCAAGGTGCAGATTGAGACTCCAACCTACAATGAACACGCGGCCGCCTTTACAGCCCAAGGATGGCAACTGGGCAATGAAGCGCCCAATGCGCAGGTGGTTGTACATCCAAACAACCCAACCGGTCGCCTATGGTCCGTGGATGATCTCACCGCGCCCTTTGCCGTGATTGACGAGAGTTTTTGCGACGTCACGCCGGATTGGAGCATGATCCGTGTGACGGACCAACCTGGCCGGATTGTGCTCAAGAGTTTTGGCAAATTCTGGGGACTGGCAGGCGTGCGGCTTGGCTTTGCCATCGGTGCGCCGGAATTGATTGCGCAGTTGGCTGATCTCACCGGCCCCTGGGCTGTGTCCGGTCCCGCATTGACCATAGGCACCTCAGCTTTGCTCGAAACCGGCTGGGCACTGGAAACCCGCGAGCGGTTGCGCAAGGACAGTGACCGACTGGATCAATTGATGCAGATTGCCGGGGCAAGCCTGTCTGGTGGCACCAGCCTGTTTCGCTTGTATGAAGTGGACGATGCCGCCAAGTGGCAGAACCACCTTGCGCGATACCATATTTGGACCCGCATCTTCCCATATTCCAAAACCTATTTGCGGCTGGGACTGCCCGCGCCCGACCGTTGGGATCAAGTAGAACACGCATTGCGCATGATGGAGCATGAGTTTTGAGCACGGCAGGCATTCTGATAGGCGCGCTTCTTTTGGATGCCGTGTTTGGTGAGCCGCGGTGGCTGTGGCAAAGGGTGCCACACCCGGCCGTTCTCATGGGCAATGTGATTGGCCGCGCGGATCAGGACTACAACAACAGCATAAACCGCAAGGCCAAAGGCGTCATCGTGGTGATCGCACTTGTTCTTGCGGCATGGGTGGTGGGCGGCATCATCAGCCTATTTGGCTGGCTGCCGCAGATGCTTTTGGCGGCGGTTCTTTTGGCTCAGCGTTCGCTTGTGGAGCATGTAACAGCCGTTGGCGATGCCTTACGCCTGTCGTTGGGAGATGGGCGCATGATGGTGGCTCGGATAGTCAGCCGGGACACCAAAGCGATGGATCAAAGCGCCGTTGCACGTTCCGCCATTGAAAGCGGTGCCGAGAACCTGAGTGACGGGGTGATTGCGCCAGCATTTTGGTTCTTGATTGGGGGGCTGCCGGGGCTGTTGATCTACAAAATTGTGAACACCGCCGACAGTATGATTGGATACAAAACCGAGCACCACAAGGACTTTGGCTGGGCGGCAGCACGGCTGGATGATGTCCTCAACTGGGTGCCTGCGCGTCTCACAGCGGTGTTCATAGCCGCGACACATGCCGGATTGGGACAATGGAAGGCCATCAAGGCGGATACGAAATTGCACCGCTCTCCCAACGCAGGCTGGCCGGAAGCCGCCATGTCCCGCGCATTGGATTTGGCGGTGGCCGGGCCACGGTCATACCATGGCAAGATGCAGGACTTTCCCTATGTGAACCCCGAGGGCCGCAAGGAACTGGAGGCCGATGATGTGGATGCCTGTTGTCGCGCATTGTGGCTGACATGGGCCGCCGGATTGGCTTTGGTTGTGGGCCTGGCGCTGCTCTAGGTGCTTGCCCGAGGAGCAGGCTCTGGCTATGTCTGGGCAACATTTTGCACCATGAGGGTATTTGTATGCGTCTTTTGCCAGCGCTGACCGCGGCGTTCCTGACCGTCAGCACAGCCACCACAGCCGCCGCGCAATGCGGCGGGTCTTTTAACAACTTTGTCAACGGCCTAAAAAAAGAAGCCATGTCCAAAGCCTATTCTAAAGGCACCGTGGATAAGTTCTTTGCCAGCGCGCGACAGGACCCCAAAACCATCAAGGCAGACCGCTCCCAAGGTGTGTTCCAGATGCCGTTTCTGGATTTTTCCCAGCGTTTGATCAGCCAAAATCGAATTGATGTCGGCCGCAAAAAAGCCAAACAATACGCTTCGACCTTCAATCGGATCGAAAAGCAGTATGGCGTGTCGCGCGGTGTGCTTTTGGCCTTTTGGGCGTTTGAGACCGACTACGGCGCCTTCCAAGGCGATTTCAACACGCTGAATTCTCTGGTGACACTGGCGCATGATTGCCGCCGCCCCGACTTGTTCCGCCCGCAGGTGTTTGCCGCGCTGGAGCTTTACAAACGCGGCAACTTCAGCCCCACCAAAACAACAGGTGCTTGGGCCGGGGAGATTGGCATGGTGCAGATGCTGCCTGCGGACATTATTGAAAACGGTGTGGATGGCGACGGCGACGGCAAAGTCAGCCTGAAAACCTCGCCACAAGATGCGCTGATGTCCGGCGGCAAGATGCTGTCTCATCTTGGCTGGCGCAAAAATGAGCCGTGGCTGCAAGAGGTTGTGGTGCCGAGCAATCTGGATTGGTCCAAGTCTGGCTTGGACACCACTCTGCCTGCCAACCAATGGGCGAAGATGGGTGTAAAGCCACGCGAAGGCAAACTGGCCAACCTGCCGGCCTCGCTGCTGCTGCCACAGGGGCGCAAAGGTCCGGCGTTTTTGGCTTATCCAAACTACAGTGTGTATTTTGAGTGGAACAAAAGCTTCGTCTACGTGACCACGGCGGCCTATTTTGCCAACCGTTTGGAAGGCAAGGCACGCTACAATGCAGGCAACCCGGATCCCGGTCTGTCCAGCAACCAGATGAAACAGTTGCAGAAAAAGCTGAAGGCACGCGGTCATGACGTTGGCAAGGTGGACGGCATTCTGGGCAAACTGACCCGTCGTGCTGTTCAAGCAGAGCAAGTGCGTCTAGACCTGCCGGCAGACGCCTGGCCAACACCACAGTTGTTAAACGCGCTGTGAGTTTGGAAAACCTGCGCCCGCAGTACCACTTTCGAGAGGTTGGCGGGCGTATGCACATTTGGGACGTGCGCAAGCTGCTGCAGCGGGCCGAAACCTTGCCTGTCATTGACATCGCGCTGAGCGACATCCGGGAGCTGGATGAAAGCTATTGGTTTGATCCCACCAAACAGCTCGCAACCTGTCGGGCCGTTGGGGAACACCTAAAACTGGTGCAGGCGGCGGACCTTGCCTACCCGATCTTGCTCTGCACAGAACGCCGCGTCATGGATGGCATGCACCGGGTGGTAAAGGCTTATGTGGCAGGGCAAACCAGCATCACGGCGCGGCAACTCCCCCTGACGCCACCGCCAGATTACATCGACGTGTCGCCTGATGACCTGCCTTATGAATGAGCTTCGATCGCGCGCACTGGAAACCGCAGGCCATCTGCGGTCTGCATCACCAGTCGCCCACCATTCTCGACGATACGGTCACAGCGCTCCACGCCAGTGACAAAGGTCACACAAACCGTGCTGTTCTCGGTAACCTCCCAATGGCCATACCAGGTGCCGCCACCGCCATAGGTGTATTGGTACTGACCATTGCTTTCAAAAATCGACCGGCCGTCATCAAAAAACACCAAAGTCTGACCTGACAATTGCACCTTAAGCGATGGCGCATCAAATGGCACATCGCCCTTGTGCACCTTCCACTCCTGCGCCGCGCCGCTGGTGGCGACACTCAGCAATCCCAAAATCATCCATGTCCGCATCGCGCACCTCCTGCCCCACCCTAGACAGCGGTATGTTCACCTGCGCGTCACAATGCGGTGACTGCATTCTCATTCCCCAAATATTCCGGGGAGGAGGTCCACACCGTGGGCCGGAGGGGCTGGCTCCTCACCCTTACGCCACCAAAGTCTCTGCCGCTTTGAGATCTACAGACACCAATTGGCTCACGCCCTGCTCCACCATGGTCACACCAAACAGCCGGTCCATGCGGGCCATAGTCACCGCGTGGTGGGTGATGATCAAGAAGCGGGTGTTTGTCCGGCGGCACATCTCGTCCAACAGGTCACAAAAACGCGTCACATTGGCATCATCCAAAGGCGCGTCGACCTCGTCCAGCACACAAATCGGAGCTGGGTTGGCGAGGAAGACCGCAAAAATCAGAGCCATCGCGGTTAGGGTTTGCTCGCCACCAGACAACAGTGAGAGGGTGCTGAGCTTCTTGCCGGGTGGCTGGCACATGATCTCAAGACCCGCTTCCAGAGGGTCGTCACTTTCCACCAGCACCAGATTGGCCTCGCCGCCGCCAAAAAGGTGGCGGAACAACAGCGAAAAGTTGGAGTTCACCTGCTCAAAAGCAGTCAGAAGACGTTCGCGCCCCTCTTTGTTCAGACTGGCAATGCCATTGCGCAGGGTGCGGATGGCCTCCTCCAGATCGGCCTTCTCACTGACCAACCCGTCGTGCTCTTCCTGCACTTCTTTGATGTCCTCTTCGGCGCGCAGGTTCACCGCGCCAAGGCTGTCACGTTGGCGTTTCAGGCGGTTCACGTCATTCTCGACGGTCTCGGAATCCGGCATCTTGTCCGGATCCACGTCCAACCGCTCCAAAAGCGCGGCAGGCCCGACCTCCTGCTCTTCCATGATGCGCTCTGCCGCATAGGCCACTGTTTCACGGGCGGCATCCGCACGGGCTTCGGAGCGGGCGCGGGCCTCACGGGCTTCGCTGGCAAGACGCTCGGCGTCCCGTTCGTTGTGCTCAGCTTCCCGCAGGGCAGATTCGGCTTCCGCCAGCACATCGGAGGCGGCGCGACGGCGCTCTTCCGCAGCTTCAATGGCTTCGGTGAGTTCTTCGCGCTTTTCTGCAATTTCCTCCGGCGCTGCTCCGGCCTCGATCAGCTCTTCCTCGGAGGCGTCTTTGCGTTCCGCCAGCTCATTCATTCGTTTCTCGGCGGTTTCGAGACGGTGGCGCCAGCCGCTGACCTCTTTCATGACCTCTTGGGTGCGTTTTAGTCGGGCCTCACCTTCGCGACGCAGCTCGTCATGGGCGGAGCGACGGGTCATCATCATGATGCGTGCGCCTTCCACGGTCATCTTGATGTCTTCAACCTCTTGGCGCGCTGCGTCCAGATCACCCAGATCGGATAACGCCCGCTGCGCCTCTTGGAATTGCTGGCGGGCGGCCATGGCTTCTTCTTCGTGGCGCGTCACGGCCAAGCCGAGGCTTTCCAGCCGGCCTTCGGCCAGGTTCCGGTCGGCTTCAGCGCGAGACAAGGCACGATTGGCATCTGCCACCGCGCGATCCGCAGCGCGGCGGGCTTCACGGGCGGATTGGTCCACGTTGGCGAGTTCCCGCAGGCGGGTTTGCAACGTCTCATGGGCGTCAACAGCGCCATCTGAACGCGCAGTCGCGCGGGCCATGGCCTGTTTGAGTTCTTCCAATCGGTTAAGCTGTTGCAGCCGCAGCGCAGCTGCGCTTGGCGCATCTTCCGCCCATGCGCGGTAGCCATCCCAGCGCCAGAGGTCTCCCTCAAGCGAGACAAGCCGTTGGCCAGGCTTTAGGAGTGGTTGCAAGCTTAAGGCATCTTCGTTGGACACCAGTCCAATTTGGCTCATGCGACGCTCAAGCACCTCTGGCACAGAGACGTGCTGCACCAGTGAGGTCACCCCTTCTGGCAGCGGCTGAACCTCGCCATATTGCGGCAACACATACCAACCGGATGGGCCATCTTCCTCAACTTCTGGCGCACGCAGGTCGTCAGCCATGGCCGCGCCCAGCGCTTTTTCAAACCCCTGTTGCACTTGCAGACGGTCGAGAATTTGACCGCCTTCAGCTGTGTCACGTTCAACCAACTTGGCCAGTGCGGTGGTTTCGGCGCGCAGAGCGTTAAGCTCACCTTCGGCCTCGGAGCGTTCTGCGCGGGCATCGGCTTCACGAGATTGCGTTTCGGCGCGCTCTTCTTCGACCTCGGCCAAACGCTCCTCTGCGTCTTGCGCAGCCTCTATGGCTTCTTCTTCCGCCTCACGGGCCAGCTCAAGTTCTTCTCCGGCGCGGGACAACGCGTCGTTGGACTCCGCTACCGCGGCACGGGCTTTTTCAGCCTCAGCTTCGCTTTTGTCTTGGGTTTTTTGACTGTCATCCAGCAATCGCTGCGCCGATTGGTGACGGGCAGACAGCCGCGCCACATCTTCAGTCAGTTGAGACAGGTCGGCCTCGCGCTCTTGCAACACACTGGCTGCTTCGCGGCTTTCGTCCTGTGCGGCTTCAAGCTTGTCGTCATGCCCCTCGCTTGCCTTGGCAAGCTCACGTTGTTCCCATTCCAGGCGCTCAATGGTTTCTTCGGCGTCCCGGTTCAAACCTGCCTCGCGTTCCATGTCGCGGGCCAGCTGTAAAATACGGTTCTTAAGCGTTTCGATGACTTGAAGCGCATGGGACTCCTGATCGTTCAGGCTGTCGCGTTGCACCTGCAAGCGTTGCAAAACCGCTGAGGCAATGGCTTCTTCTTCGCGTTTACTGGGCAGCACCTCATCGCGGGCCTGACGTTCTTTTGCAGCGGTTCGTGCGAGCACTTCTGCCTGGGCCGCTTGCGTGGTGCGTGTTTTGAGCTCGTCATCCGCCGTGGCGCGGGCATCATCCGCTTCCCGCCACCGGCGATACAGCAACATGCCTTCGGCCTGGCGCAACTCATCGCCAATGGCGCGATAGCGTGCAGCTTGGCGGGCCTGACGGGAGAGCTGGGCCAATTGGCTGGCCAATTGCTCAATCACATCATCCACACGGGCCAGATTTGTTTCAGCTCCTTTGAGCTTTAGCTCGGCTTCGTGGCGGCGTTGGTAGAGGCCCGAAATACCAGCTGCTTCCTCCAGAATACGGCGGCGGGCTTTTGGTTTGGCGTTGATAAGCTCCGCAATCTGACCCTGACGGACCAACGCGGGAGAATGGGCACCGGTAGACGCATCCGCAAACAACATCTGCACGTCCCGGGCACGCACATCATTGGCATTGACCTTATAGGCGCTACCAACATCGCGGGTGATACGACGGACAATTTCCAACGCATCGTCATCGTTGAAACCCGCCGGTGCAAGACGTTCGGAATTGTCGATTTGCAAAGACACTTCGGCAAAATTGCGGGCTGGTCGGGTCGACGTGCCAGCGAAGATCACGTCCTCCATGCCACCGCCACGCATCGCCTTGGGGCGGTTCTCCCCCATCACCCAACGAAGCGCCTCCAGCAGGTTCGACTTACCGCAGCCATTTGGGCCCACAACACCGGTCAGACCATCCGCGATGATCAGATCCGTGGGGTCCACAAAGCTTTTGAAGCCTGTCAGTCTAAGTTTGGAGAAGCGCAAAGTGCGGGTGGTCCTGTGATTCTTTCAGATTAAGAGACTCTGCAAAGGGCTCTTGCGGTGAGTCAACGGCAAACCACAGGATATGGCTCTTGCAGTACAGTTATCCACAAGATATTGGCAATTTCGGTACAAATCCAAGGTTCACCGCCGCGCTGTGCGCCAAACAGCTGGCGGAGTTTCTCAATCAGCCCTGCATCGATCGCCTAATTCTTAGGCATTACTTGTGCAGTTTTACACCCCATGTGAGACGCATTGGGTTGGCGACTAGACAGTCCCTTTAGAGGGTGACACATCTTTTGCGGATCGATCGAAAGGAGGACGATATGAGCACCATCCGAGTGGCCTTAGGCAATCCACGTGACGCGCAAGCAACGGCGCTTCTGCGTGCCAGCCATGCCTTGATGCAGGCGCTGTTCAGCGCAGAGGACAATCACTTCCTGTCGATCGATGACCTTTGTGCGCCCAATGTGTGTTTCTTTGTCGCCAAGGAAGGTGACACCTCATTGGGGTGCGTCGCGCTGGCTTTGAAAGAGGACTACGCCGAGATCAAATCGATGTTTGTGCATCCGGATGCGCGCGGGAAAGGCATTGCCCATAAGTTGATGCAGGCGATTGAGGCCGAGGCGCGAGCCCATAGTATTGCCGAGATGAAGCTGGAAACCGGTGACACGCTGCATCAGGCGCACAGTCTGTATCGTGCGCATGGCTATATCGATTGCGGGCCGTTTGGCGACTACGAAGAGAGCCCCGCCTCTCTGTTCATGACCAAAACCTTGGCCTGATTGCTCTCTCCGCAGGGGCTTGCACGTTGGGACACCGCGTGGTCAAATTATGTGACCAGTTACGCGGGGCCAATTTCTATGCCATTTCAAAAAGTTCAGCCGGAAAAACTCTCCACCTCCGTGGTGCGCCAGATTGAGCTGTTGATTTTACGCGGCATTTTGCGCCCAGGAGAGCGTTTGCCTGCGGAGCGGGAACTCAGCGACCGATTGGGTGTGTCACGGCCCAGCTTGCGCGAGGCTATCTCGACTTTGCAGGACAAAGGCTTGTTGATCTCCAAAGCAGGGGCCGGGATTTTTGTGGCAGATGTGTTGGGCAGCGCCTTTTCAGAGTCGTTGGTACAGTTGTTTTCAGCACATGATGAGGCAGTGTTTGACTACATTGCGTTCCGTCGCGACATGGAAGGCCTTGCTGCGGAGCGCGCCGCAACCTTGGCCAGCGACACAGATTTGCAAGTGATCCAAGCGGTTTTTGACAAGATGGAAGCGGCGCATCCAAAGCGCAATCCGTCTGATGAAGCGCAGCTGGATGCGGACTTTCATCTCGCCATCATTGAGGCGAGTCACAATGTAATCATGCTGCATATGATGCGGTCGATGTATCAGCTGTTGCGGGAAGGCGTGTTCTACAACCGCATGATCATGTTCAAGCAACGCACCACGCGGGGCGAGTTGCTGGAGCAGCACCGGGCGATCAATACCGCGCTACAAGCGCGGGACGCAGAAGCATCCCGAAAAGCGGTGATTGAACATCTGGATTATGTGGAAACCGCTCTGACCAACTTCAAAAAGTCCACACAGAACGAAGCGATTGCCAAACAGCGCTATGAGCATGAATTGAGCCGCTAAAGACGCGGGCAGTTAGGCGGTGTAGTCTAGGATCACTTTCAGCAGGTCCACATCCTCAGCGGTCATGTTTTCCAAGATCACGGCCGGTTCCTGATCCAGCGTAACCACCGAGCCGTCTACCGTATGTGAGCCGGACAGCAGAATTGTGATGGTTTCGGTGTCGGCATCATAGCTGGCTTCCCATTCCATCACAGCATCATTGCCAAAATCGCTGGCCGAGAAGGTCACCGTTTCTGTTGCCGCATCGAGGTCGGCAATCACCACCTCTTCGCGAGTGTCGTCAAACTCAAAAGCCACGGCGAAGGCATCGACGCCATCGCCACCGACGAGGGTATCGCCATTGTCCCCAATCAGGACATCGTCCCCAAAGCCACCGTGTAGAGCATCCGCCGAGGCGTCCGCCAAACTTGGATGCGCGCCAACAAGGGTGTCATCGCCGGTGCCCCCCAACAACGTGTCAGCTCCCTCATAGTCGCGGATCAAATCGTTGCCAGCGCCGCCGCGCACCAGATCGTTCCCACTGTCCTCAAACCCGAGCTCCTGCGCGCCGATGCCATCGTAAATGTCGTCGTTGTCGCCCATGACAATGGTATCGTTGCCCGCGCCGCCTGAGATCGCATCTTCACCGGCCCCTCCGAGGACGTAGTCACCGCCTGCGCCGCCGCTCAACACATCGCTGCTGGCGCCGCCAACAATCGTGTCATCGCCATCGCCGCCATCGATCCAGTCAACACCATTGTTGCCGCGCAGATCATCGTTTCCGACCCCACCAATGACGGTGTCGTCGGCATCATCACCTTCAAATGTGTCGCTTGTGTCAGAGAGTGTCGCCGCATCTGCGGCGTCGAGGAGCTGTTGCTGACTAGGCATAAATCCGCTGTCGGCCTCATCCTCCGGCGTATCCGCAGTGGCCTCGTCTGGTATTGCGTAGCTGCCCAAAACATCCGCCATCATGCCCACGCCAAAAATCGCGGTAATTGCCAAAAGTCCCAACATTGCTCTTGTCCTCAATACAGCTCTCACGGCTTTGAGTAAGAGAATATTAACCAAGTTTGACGGGATTGAGGCAGGGGTGTGCTGCTTTCTGGCCACCACCGGCGCAACAAAAAAGGCCGCCGAAGCGACCTTTTTGTACGATAAATACGCCGATCAGGGTTTGTCTGTCCCGACATTCTCCGCAAAAGCTTTTTCGAAGTCCTTTTGCTTTTCCGGGCTGGCGTCGGTTTGATAGTTAGCCTTCCACTCGTCCATGGTCATGCCATAATAGATCTCGCGGGCCTCATTTTTGTCCATCTCGATACCACGCTCGTTGGCCGCTTCCTGATACCAGCGAGACAGGCAGTTGCGACAGAACCCGGCGAGGTTCATCATGTCGATGTTTTGCACATCCGTGCGTTTTTCCATCAGGTGTTCACGCAAAGTGCGAAAGGCGGCCGCTTCGAGTTCGATCTGAGTTTGCTTATCCATGGCTGTCCTCCGGGAGCAATTGCTTTGGGCAATGGGTAGCAACCGGAGGGGCGTTGAGCAAGCGTGTCACATGATCGTCAGAGCGAGCCAGGGAACCAGAGCAAACACAAAGATCAACAGCTTGTAGGTGCCAAGCCACTGGAAATAGAGCGGCGCCAGGGTGTCTTTCTCAACACCGGTGATCCGCGCGTGCACATCAGTGATCCAACCGCGCAGGCCGTAAATCATGCAGGTTGCAAAGAGCAGCACGCCGATGTGAATGACCGCGGTCCATCCAAAGAAGGCGGTAAGGGTTGCTTGGGTCATGTCAGCCTCCTTTCAGCTGTTAAATTTCCCACTGCATATATGGGCACTCAAGTACCGCATGACCAGAGCCCACACTTTGGAATTCGCGCCGAAACTTGCGTTTTTCAGCCAAGTTTCGCCAAAGTATTCTGCAAGATAGGCGCCAAGCGCTCAGCCCAGGTAGATTGCGTTTCCGGCGTATCAATTTCGTCGTGACGCAGCTCAATCAAAGCGTTCAAGCGCCCTGGCTGAAATGCGTGTTGATCGATGCTGTCTCCCGGCAGCCAACCGTTGTAGGGCTCGTTGTCTCCGACAGTCAGGTCACCCTCCTGCTCCAGCTCGGCAATCAGGGCTTTGCCAAACCGGTCTTCTTGCGGGGCGTGCAGGACGCCGATTTCCCACGGGCGCGGCGCACGGCCGTTGAGCTTGGGAGAAAAGCTGTGCATGGCGATGATCACCACATTGTCACGTTCGGCCGCCAGGCTTTCGAGCGCGTTATGATACGGCAGATAATGCGCGGCTTTGCGGCGTTCGATTTCGGCATCGTCAACGTCACGATTGCCGGGAATGATTGTGCCATCATAAAGACGCATGACCAGTGTTGGGTCATCCGCGCCACGGTTCGGGTCAATGCAAAGCCGAGACCAGTTGGTACAGATCACCGGCGCGTCCAACAGCTCGCCCAAACGCAAGGATGTCCCACGTGCGCCCACATCATAGGCGATGTGTCGGGACATATCGGAGGGATCAAGGCCCAGGTCTCCGCCACTGATGTCCTCAGGCACAAAATTGGAGGCATGATCCACGGTGATCAGCCAGCGCGAGCGGCGCTCTGCGCCGTAGATGGAAAACGGTGTATATGTCATGGGCCTGTCATTGCTTTCTGATCAGACTTAGGTCAGTTCTGGCACAAAGTGAATTGGGTACAGGTTCACCTTGTATTTGTTAGCGTTAACATGTAGCAGGTGACACGCAAGGTGCCTTCAGGTCATTTCCTGAATAGCCAGACGAGCAAAGGCAAAGAAAGACGGATCATGAGACGACTGAGAAACGTGAAAATCGTGGCCACATTGGGCCCAGCTTCCGAAACCTACGACATGATCCGCAGCCTGCATGAAGCCGGGGCAGACGTGTTCCGCCTGAACATGAGCCACGGCAGCCACGACGAGATTCGCGAAAAGCACCGGATCATCCGCCAGGTCGAGAAGGATCTGCAAAGCCCGATCGCCATTTTGGCTGACCTTCAGGGGCCAAAATTGCGGGTGGGTGTGTTTGCCAACGGCGAAGAAGAACTTGTGGATGGCGCGAAGTTCCGTTTGGACCTTGATAAAGCAGAAGGCGACGTGAACCGCGTGTGCCTGCCGCACCCCGAAATTTTTGCCGCCCTGAAAGACGGCGCAAACCTGCTGGTCAACGATGGCAAGATCCGCCTGAAAGTTGAAAGCTGTGGCGATGACTTCGCCAACTGTGTTGTGACCACCGGCGGCACCATCTCCAACCGCAAAGGCGTGAACGTGCCGGACGTGGTTCTGCCGCTGGCCGCGCTGTCAGAAAAAGACCGCGACGATCTGGAATTTGTCTGTGGACTGGGTGTGGACTGGCTGGCGCTGTCCTTTGTGCAGCGTGCCGAAGACGTCGCTGAAGCGCGTGAGTTGGCTCAAGGGCGTGCAGCGCTTTTGTCCAAAATCGAAAAACCTGCGGCTGTTGAAGCCTTTGATGAAATCCTTGCCGCGTCCGATGGCATTATGGTGGCCCGTGGCGATCTGGGTGTGGAACTGCCGGTCAGTGCAGTGCCGCCAATCCAGAAACGTCTGGTGCGCAAGTGCCGCAATGTGGCCAAACCGGTGATTGTGGCGACACAGATGCTGGAAAGCATGATCGAAAGCCCGATGCCAACCCGCGCCGAAGTGAGCGACGTAGCCACAGCGATTTACGAAGGCTCCGACGCCATCATGTTGTCGGCTGAATCAGCGGCAGGCAGCTTCCCGATTGAAGCCGTGACCACAATGAACAATGTGGCCATCGAAGTGGAAAGTGACCCGACCTATCGCGAGATCATCGAAGCCAGCCGCAGCGCACCACGCTCCGGTGTGGCGGATGCTATTGTTGTTGCGGCACGGGAGATTGCGGAAACCACCGAGGTTGCGGCGATTTGCTGCTTTAGCCAATCCGGCACCACCGCCCTGTTGATTGCCCGCGAACGCCCTCGGGTACCCATCATCGCGATGACCTCTTTGCGTGGCACTGCGCGCCGTCTGGCGCTGAGCTGGGGCACAAACTGTGTGATCACCTCCAACGTCAGCCGCTTTAAAATGGCAGTTGTGGCGTCGGCCCGCGCGGCCCGTGATTTGGGCTACGCAGAGGAGCAGGATCAGATTGTTGTGACCGCCGGCCTGCCGTTCAACGTGCCCGGTACCACCAATATCCTGCGGGTGTCTCCCTGTGACGAGCGTTTGATTTTCAACCTCGAGTCGGAGTAGCGTCAGCCGAAAGGGCGTCCCTCAAGAAGGGCCAAGGGCAGGCATGGCAACAGACTATCTGATCACCGCTGGACTGGTTGTGGGGTTATTTTCCATTCCCGCCATGCTCGCGGCCTATGCCGACAGCCGTTTGCCACACAGAGCAATGGCGGCGTTTATCCTGTCAGCAGCGGTAATCACCGTGGCAATAACCTTGGATCCGACACGCTACAGCGTGGCAGATTTGCCCAATGTGGTGATCCGCGTGATCGCGGACATCATCCGCTAGAAACCTCACAAAAACGAGTCGATTAGGCCTTGCGTGCCTGACCCATGCGCTCTATACGGCGCCTCTATTCGCGCGACCGGCTGTATGGCATGCCGAGTCGCGTTTGTCACCGACCGAATACAAAGGAGACGGAAATGCCTAAGATGAAGACTAAGTCGAGCGCCAAAAAGCGCTTTAAGGTCACTGCCACCGGCAAAGTGCTTGCTGGCCAAGCTGGTAAACGCCACGGCATGATCAAACGCACCCGTAAATTCATTCGTAACGCCCGTGGCACTACGACCCTGTCCGCCCCCGACGCTAAGATCGTCAAGGGCTTCATGCCCTACGACCGCTAAGAGGAGATAAGATATGTCCCGCGTTAAAGGTGGTACCGTAACCCACGCCCGTCACAAGAAGATCATCAAAGCCGCCAAAGGTTATTATGGTCGTCGCAAGAACACTTTCCGCGTTGCATCGCAGGCCGTCGACAAGGCGAACCAGTACGCAACACGTGACCGTAAGAATCGGAAGCGTAATTTCCGTGCGCTCTGGATCCAGCGTATCAACGCTGCTGTGCGCGCACACGACGAAGCCCTGACCTACTCCCGCTTCATCAATGGCCTGAACCTGGCCGGTATCGAAGTGGACCGTAAGGTTCTGGCTGACCTGGCCGTACATGAGCCAGCCGCGTTCAACGCGATCGTGGATCAGGCGAAAGCCGCTCTGGCTGCCTAAGCCAAGTCGCTTCAAAGATTAGAAAAGCCCGTGCCATTGGCGCGGGCTTTTCTTTTGCGATTTGGTCAAAGAGAGAACATTAAACGATCTTAGGCCGCACAAAGATAGAA
This sequence comes from Shimia sp., assembly GCF_049116215.1. Classification (GTDB taxonomy): domain Bacteria; phylum Pseudomonadota; class Alphaproteobacteria; order Rhodobacterales; family Rhodobacteraceae; genus Shimia. The sequence continues at coordinate 231,961 of NZ_JAGDZB010000007.1, forward strand.
CAAAAGAAAAACAAGTTACGCTTTATTTACCATTGCACCCCCATAATGCCTCCACGGCGTGTGTTTGCCGCGAGAGTTACCAGTTATTTGGAGGTTAGAATGGCCCGTATCAGCGAGCTGCATTATTCCAATGCCTATGCGCAGCGTTCCGGAGTTGAGGAGTTTTTAGAAGTCGCCTTGGCGTTTGACGAAGACCCCGGCGACTTTGTGGTATCTTTTTATCAGGCGGACGGCTCTGTTGGCATTGAGATCCCCCTGACCCACCCGGATGTACTGACCTCCATCGATCCGGACACAAACGAGCAGGTGCTGGTGATTTCTGGCTCGCATTTTCCAATCCTGCTGACCGATCCGGACGGGCGGGGCGAAGGGAACTACGAGGCCTATGCCCTGATCAACAGCAGCACCGGCGAGGTGGCGGATTTCTACGACATTGGCGGCGGCACACAGAACATCCTCGCCATTGACGGTGCGGCAGCGGGCGCCACGTCCCAAAACCTATCGGTACTGGCCTCCCCCGGCAGCACAACAACCAGCATTCAGTTTAATCAACCAACTCCGGACCAACGCAGCGATGCGGCTGTCGGCGCAGGTGATACCGGGGTGGCGTGTTTTGTCGAAGGCACCCGCATCCGCACCGAGGTTGGTTATCAGCTGATCGACACATTGTGCGAAGGTGATCTGATCTGGACACGTGACAATGGGTTGCAGCCGGTTCGCTGGATCGGGCGGCGCACGGTGCCGGGCACCGGGAAATATGCGCCGGTGCAAATTGCGCCGGAAACTTTTGGCGCCATCAAGCCGCATCAGGTCTCTCAAAACCATCGCATGCTGATCACCGGCTGGCGGGCGCAGTTGCTGTTTGGCGAGGACGAAATTCTCGTGGCAGCCAAAGCGCTGGTGGATGATTGTGACGTGCGAATTTGCGAGTGTGACCGGGTCACCTACTACCACCTGCTGTTTGACGACCATCAGATCATCAGCGGAGACGGAGTGTTGAGCGAAAGCTTCTTCCCTGGGAAGGAAGCGATGAAGGCGATCAACTGCAGCACCCAGCGGGAAATGTTTGCCCTGTTTCCGGAACTGGCCACCGGTGTTCTGGTGCAAACGCAAACCGCGCGTCCAGTGGCGCCAGCCAGCCTTGGGCCGCTGTTGATGCGCAATTGATCCAACAGGGGGCAGTTTCCATGGCGGCGCGCCTCAGCACGCTTGCAATCAAGGGGCCGTATGATAGGAGGTCTGCGGTAATTTCTCATCTTGGGACGGCCCTGCCATGGACGAACTGCGCACCAAATACATCGAAGCAATTGCTGCCGCGGCAGACGAAGCCGCGCTCGAAGAGCTGCGCGTGCAAGCCGTGGGCAAGAAAGGTGAAGTCAGCCTGAAAATGCGCGAGCTGGGCAAGATGACCCCGGAAGAGCGCCAAGTCGCTGGCCCGGCCCTCAATGCGTTGAAGAATGAGATCAACTCCGCCCTTGCCGCCAAAAAAGTGGCGCTGGCTGACGCCGCACTAGACGCGCGCCTGGCCACAGAGTGGCTGGATGTGACATTGCCCGCACGGACCCGCCGCGTGGGCACCATCCACCCGATCAGCCAGGTGACCGAAGAGGTCACCGCGATCTTTGCCGACATGGGGTTTGCCGTGGCCGAGGGCCCGCAGATCGAGACCGATTGGTACAACTTTGACGCCCTCAACATTCCCGGCCACCACCCGGCCCGCGCCGAGATGGACACGTTCTACACCCACCGTGCCGAAGGGGACGAGCGCCCACCACATGTGTTGCGCACGCACACCAGCCCGGTGCAGATCCGCTCCATGGAAAAAACCGGCGCGCCAATCCGCATCATCTGTCCGGGTCGCGTGTACCGCGCGGACTATGACCAGACCCACACCCCGATGTTCCACCAGGTTGAAGGTCTTGCCCTTGGCAAAGACATCTCAATGGCGAACCTCAAGTGGGTGTTGGAAGAGTTCTTCTCCGCCTTCTTTGGCACCGATGTGAAAACCCGCTTCCGCGCGTCCCACTTCCCCTTCACGGAACCATCCGCCGAGGTCGACATCCAGTGCAGCTGGGAAGGTGGCACTGTGAAGGTTGGCGAAGGCGACGACTGGCTCGAGGTGCTGGGTTCCGGCATGGTGCACCCCAACGTGCTTAAGGCAGGTGGGATTGACTCAGACGAGTATCAGGGTTTTGCCTTTGGCATGGGCATCGATCGTTTGGCGATGCTGAAGTACGGCATCCCGGACCTGCGCGCCTTCTTTGACAGCGACCTACGCTGGCTGCGTCACTACGGCTTTGCAAGCTTGGATCAGCCGACGCTGCATGGCGGCCTAAATCGGTGAAGAAAGCCATCCTACTCCCCTTCAAACGCGTTACCGCGGATGATGGTTCGGAGTGGGTGGCTGCCTGGGGCTTGGAAGACGCCGATATAGCGCTGGCCAGCGCCTATGTTGGCGTAGAGCTTTCCGCCGGTGATCGGGTCGGAACAATATGCCTCGTCGATCCAAAACATCGGGAACGCCACAACTTCCAAGTTTATGATTGTGAGAGCCATTTGTGGGCGTACACAGAGTTGAGCAATGGTGTCTGGGCGCAGGCCATTCGCGGCAAAAGCGCGCCAGCACCAAAGTCAATCGGCAATCTAATTTGGCAATGGCTCAGCAGGAGATAGGCTTCAGGCTGCCGCAACCTCAGAGGCCATCGCCATTTTTTTACTGAGCGCGGTCATTTTGCTGACCCGGTTTTCCTTGTCCGGCTCGATGATCCCACGTACTTTTTTGTTCACCATACCCGCCATCAATTTGCCCATCAGCTTGGAGGAGGTGATCTTGGTGTAGCGCAGCTTCACCATCGTCCCGTCGCCCATTTCATTGAGTTCAATGGTTTCCAGCATGCGCATGCCCATCGGCATGTTATAGCGCCCGGTGACATATTCGCCCGGATTCCAGTCCAAAATCTCAAACGGGAACAAATCATCGCCGTGATAGCAATGATAGAGCGTGCCCGGCTCGATTTTGCCCTTGTTGGTGTTGAGCATGTCGACTTTATCCGCGCCAATCCATTCGGCGCGCAGATCGGGGCGCGTCATGATTGTGAAAGCCACCTCCGGTGATACCGGCAATGGCACCATCCATTCCTCAAGCAGCAGATCATCGCCGGGTTCCACAAACGTGCGTTCCGTATGACGTCGCCGCTCCCAGGCCGCGCGCATGTCACGCACCACGTATTCGACCTCGCCGATGTGCTCGATATCCTCGGTGAAGAACTCTTTTTCATCAAAGTAGTCGACAATATCCATGGCCTTCAGCGCCTTACACGAAATCAGCGTGTAGGCAGTCAAGCCGGTATTCTCTTTCACCAAGTTCTTCAAAAGCCGGAAAGCGGTGATCACATCTTGGCCTGCCAGTTCCTGACGTCCGCCGGTATCCTGAATCACGCATTCGCCATGGTGAACAACAATCTTAAGCTCCAATTCGTCCAGGTTGGCGCAGGCATCACAAGGACAACTGGTGTTGAGGATCATCTTTTCTTTTGCGCGGGCGAATACACAATAAAGTTGCTCAGAGAAGTCGAGGATGAATTGCTTTGTCAGTACATCGCTTTCAAAGGCATAGGCAAAAACCGCATCGCCTTGCAAACCTGAGACTTCAAGCGGCGCCCGGATTGCCGGGACCAATTCCCCAAACAGCGCTTCCAATATCCCTTTGGCATGCTCAATTGGTGTTTCGGCCATAAACTTGGTGTAGCCGGAAATATCCGCGATAACAAAAAAGGCCGTCTGAATGCCACTGTCTTGCGGTGCCATTTCTCCCTCCCTTACTGCGTCTCCCGCCACTATGCGCCAGATTTGCGGAATCGCAAAATCGGGCTGAAGTTTCAGGCCAAACGGCGCCTTCCGTGGCACGCTTTCGATCGTTTGCATTCAATGTGGTCTTTCCCCTATGGCGCTAATCCGTTAAACGGCTTTCTGACCCTTATTTGACTGGCGGACCGACGCGATGAAATTCACTCTTTCCTGGTTGAAAGACCACCTTGAGACCGACGCAAGCGTTGACGAGATTGTCGAAGCGCTGACCGACCTTGGCCTTGAAGTTGAAGATGTCTCCAACCCTGCTGAGCGGCTTGCTGACTTTACGCTGGGCAAAGTTGTACATGCCGAGAAGCACCCGGACGCTGATAAGCTGCGGGTGTGCAAAGTGGCCACCGACGAAGGCGAGCTGCAGATCATCTGTGGCGCGCCCAATGCTCGTGAAGGCATCACCGTCGTTGTCTGCAAGCCTGGCATGTATATTCCAGGGCTGGATATCACCATTTCCGTTGGCAAGATCCGTGGTGTTGAAAGCTATGGCATGATGGCCTCTGAGCGCGAGTTGGAGCTGTCTGACGAGCATGATGGCATCATTGAACTGCCATCTGGCGAAGTCGGCGACAGGTTTGTCGATTGGCTGGCGCAAAACGATCCGTCCAAAGTCGACACTATGATCGAGATTGCGATCACCCCCAACCGTCCGGATGCGCTGGGTGTGCGTGGTATTGCCTTGGATCTGGCCGCGCGCGGCTTGGGCCAAATGAAACCTGCCAAGACAGCCTCAATCGAGGGTGGCTTTGAAAGCCCGATCTCCATCGCGATTGACAAAAGCGCGGCCAAAGAGGGTTGCGAAGTGTTTGCCGGACGCCTGATCAAAGGTGTGAAAAACGGCCCGTCGCCGCAATGGTTACAAGACCGCCTGACAGCCATTGGCCTGCGTCCAATTTCGGCACTGGTGGACATCACCAACTTTTTCACATTTGATCGCAACCGCCCGCTGCACGTGTTTGATGCGGACAAGGTCAAAGGCAACCTGCGTGTCCATCGCGCCGCAGGCGGTGAGACCCTCGTTGGTCTTGATGAGAAAGAATACACGCTCAATGAAGGCATGGTTGTCATCTCTGACGACGTAGGTGTCGAATCCATCGGCGGCATCATGGGCGGTTTGCCCACCGGCTGTACCGCGGACACAACCAATGTCTTCCTAGAGGCAGCCGTTTGGGATCACATCCAAATCGCCTACACGGGTCGTGGTTTGAAAATCAACTCAGACGCGCGCTATCGCAACGAACGTGGCATTGATCCGGCCTACAATATGCAGGCCATGGATGACGCAACGCAGATGATTATTGATCTTTGTGGTGGCGAGCCCAGCAACATTGTGACCGCCGGCGAAGTGCCGGATGTGTCCCGCGCTTATAAGCTGGACACCGATCGAGTTCAGTCCTTGGTGGGCATGGAAATTCCAGCTGAAACGCAGCACGCCACTTTGGAAGCGCTAGGCTTCACCATCGAAGGCGACATGGCCCATGTGCCAAGCTGGCGTCCCGATGTCCGTGGGTCCGCTGATCTGGTTGAAGAAGTGGCGCGCATTGCGTCGCTGACCAAATTGGAAGGCAAACCGTTGCCACGGGTCAAAGCTGGAGTGCCTGAGCAGATCTTGTCGCCCATACAGAAGCGCGAGCAGATCGCGCGCCGCACAACGGCGAGCCTTGGCTACAATGAATGTGTGACCTACAGCTTCATCGACAAAGCCGCAGCTGAGCTCTTTGGTGGCGGCAGTGATGCCACAATGCTTGAGAACCCAATTTCCAGCGAGATGAGCCACATGCGCCCATCCCTGCTGCCTGGGCTTTTGCAAGCTGCAGCGCGCAATCAGGCGCGCGGCTTTATGGATATGGCCCTGTTTGAATGCGGCGCGGTATTCCATGGCGGCGAACCAGGTGAGCAGGAAAACCTGCTGACCGGCATTTTGGTGGGTCGCACCGTTGGCAAAGACATTCACGGTGAGAGCCGTGGCGTCGACATCTATGATGCCAAGGCCGACATGGAAGCGGTGATGAATGCGCTCGGCGCGCCAACCAAACTGACCTACAATCGTGGCACAAATGGCTGGTGGCATCCCGGTCGCAGTGCGAAGGTGGGGCTCGGTCCGAAAAAGATCCTCGGTGCCTTTGGCGAAATTCATCCCAAAGTGCTGGACGCGTTGAACGTAAAAGGACCTGTTGTGGCCTTTGCCATTCACACCGCGGAAATCCCGATGCCGCGGAAAAAGTCTGCGTCTAAGGGCGCTGTGACCATGGCGGACCTACAGGCGGTTGAACGTGACTTTGCCTTTGTGGTGAATGCTGATGTCGAAGCGTTGACGGTGGTCAATGCCGCCGCTGGCGTCGACAAGGCGCTGATTGAAGACGTGCGCGTCTTTGACGAGTTCATTGGCGGCGCACTTGGGGAAGGAAAAAAATCTCTCGCCATCACCGTGCGTCTACAACCAACAGACAAGACGCTGAAAGAAGCCGACATTGAGGCCGTAGCCGCCAAGATTGTCGCCAAAGTTAGCAAGGCCACCGGCGGTACGCTGCGTGGCTGATGCATCACAGCCGCGTCTGGCGCGGGCCGAGGAGGCCCCTGCCATCGCGCGGCTGATCGATGCCGCCTACCAACCTTATCGCGATCAAAACATTGCTCTGCCGGATGTCTCCGGCGGAGTATCTAATGCTATTGGCGACGGGCAGGTTTGGGTTATGGACGACCTTTCCGGTGCCCTCATGCTCTCTACCGCACCGCCGACAGCGCACCTGATGAATGTGGCTGTGGCCGCCCAAGCACGGGGACGGGGCCTTGGAGGGGTGTTGATCCGATTTGCCTTGAAGCTGGCTCAAGACGCTGGCTGCGAAAACATCGCTTTGGCGACGCATGTAGATATGCCGGACAATATCGCGCTTTATACACATCTAGGCTGGAAAGAGACCGAGCGTGACGAGAGCCGCGTGAGAATGATGCGCCCGCTTTCCTAGTTTTCCGTCAGGTAATCAGCCAGCGTGTCAAACACCAGACGTATGCGTCGACTGGTGTGCAGCTCGCGGTGCGTGGTCAGCCAAATTGGGAATACGATAGGCGCCAAATCGGGCAAAATCCGCTCAATGCCAGGCGTGGTTTCCGCCACATCGTCAGCCATGGGTGCGATGCCAAACCCCTGCTTGCACATCTCCCAGGCCACCAGCCCGCTGTCTGATCCGGTGCGGAAGTTGTCCAGATCAATCGGGAAGCCCATCGGTTTGAGATACTCTAACATGCGGGGCACATCACCGGAGCCAATAAAATCATGGTGTTTGAGATCCGCTACGGTTTTTGGGCGTCCGCGCAAATCCAGATACTCGGTTGACGCGTAGAAATATCCTTTCGCTTCCCGCACCAGTCGCGCGATCAAATCCGGTTGCTCCGGTCGCACATGGCGGATGGCGATGTCCGCTTCGCGCCGCATAAGATCCTGCACATCGTCTGACGCAACCACGTCAATAATCAAACGTGGCGCTTTCACTCGCAGCTCTCGAAGGATTGGGGGCAAAAGATGCACCGAATATACATCCGACGCCGTAATGGCCACACGTCCCTCGACATCCTGATTTTGCCCGGAAGCCACCAAAGCCACCCGGTCGGCGGCTTCCCGCATGGCGCGGACATGTTCCAAAAGCTCTCCGCCAGCGACGGTCAATTCAAGTGTTCTGCCGACCCGCTCAAACAGCATAACACCCAAGTCTTCTTCCAACGACGCGACTTGCCGGCCCAAAGTCGGCTGTGTCTGACCAAGCTGACGTGCCGCAGCCGACAACGAGCCCTCCTCCGCCGTGGTCAAAAACGCGCGGATGTGGTTCCAGTCAAAGGTGGTCTTGGGATCAATCATGCAAATACGTATATCAACACTGCGAATTTCGGCAATTTATATTGCATTCCTGCATAGGTATCTATGTCCTCGAAAGGAGAACAGCCATGCAAGCAGCAGCAAAGTTTTGGGATGGGGTGGCACAGAAATACGCCAAGTCCGCCATCAGTGACATGCAATCTTATGAGTATACGCTGGGGCGGACACGGTCTTACCTCAAAGAGACCGACGTGGTGATGGAGCTTGGGTGTGGCACCGCGTCAACAGCCATCAAACTCGCGGACGCCGTGACCGAGATGGTAGCGACGGATGTGTCGTCAGGCATGTTGGAGGTTGGCCGGGAGCGGGTGAACGAAGCCGGCGCCAAAAACATCCGCCTGGTCCAAGCCACGCCGGAAAGCGCGCCGGAAGGTCCGTTTGATGTGGTGTTGGCACACAACCTCATCCACCTCCTGGAAGATGGCGACATAGCAGTAGCCGAGATCGCCAAACGGGTGAAACCGGGCGGGCTATTCATCAGCAAAACCCCATGCCTGAGCGAGAACATGCGCTCCATAAAGTTTCGCCTTTTGAAAACGGCAATTCCGTTGATGCAATTTTTTGGCAAAGCCCCGTTTGTGCGGTTCTTTTCCATTGCTGAGTTGGAGCGTTCGATCACCGACGCAGGGTTTCGCATCATCGAAAGTGGAAATTTTCCCGCCGACCCGCCCAGCCGCTATCTGGTGGCACGCAAGCTTTGACCGGCGGCATTTGAAACTGCTTCAAGTCGTGAGGGATTGGAGCACAGCGCCGGACAGGTTATGACCTTGCGCAAGCAAGAGAGGATACCCCATGAGCCTAAACGTCTACCTGTCCGGCGAAATTCACACTGACTGGCGAGAACAAATCACCAAGGGGGCTGCTGATCTCGATGTCAGCTTCAACAGCCCTGTCACCAACCATGAGGCGTCCGATGACTGCGGCGTCGCCATTTTGGGCACCGAAGAGAACAAGTACTGGCACGACCACAAAGGCGCGATGGTGAACGCTATTCGCACACGCAAAGGCATTGAAGACGCGGATGTTGTCGTGGTGCGGTTTGGCGAGAAATACCGCCAGTGGAACGCCGCCTTTGATGCGGGCTATGCAGCGGCACTTGGCAAGTCCATCATTGTCCTGTCGATGCCGGATCAGCAGCACGCGCTCAAAGAAGTGCATGCCGCAGCTTTGGCCGTGGCAGAAGAACCCGCGCAAGTTGTTGAAATCCTGCGCTACGTCCTGACAAGCGAACTGCCAAACAGCTAAGTCCGCTGAGCGGTAGCTGCGCGCTTACGTCGCGTTAGACTTGCCTGATGAAATTGCCCCCTCCTAGGCTAAGGTTCAGCACGGGAGGGTGGCATGGAATTTGACTACATCATCGTGGGCGGTGGATCCGCTGGATGTGTGCTTGCCGCGCGTCTCAGTGAAGATCCCAAGACCACTGTCTGCTTGATTGAAGCTGGCCGCAAAGGCGAAAGCATCTTTATCCGCGCACCGGCATTGATCGCTGCCATGATTTCTGGCCGGCCCAAGATCAACAACTGGGCGCTCAAGACCGTTCCGCAGAAACAGCTCAACAATCGCCGCGGTTTTCAACCGCGCGGGAAAGCCTTGGGCGGCAGCTCAGCCATCAATGCTATGCTGTACGTGCGGGGGCATAAATCTGACTATGATGAATGGGCGCAACTTGGGTGTGACGGGTGGGACTGGGACAGCGTTCTACCGTATTTCAAAAAATCGGAAGGCAACCAACGTGGGGGCGATGCCCTGCACGGTGACGATGGCCCCCTCCAAGTGGGGGATCAGGCTGAACCGCGCGCCATCAATGATGCCTTTATCGCGGCCTGCAACGCCCATCAAATTCGCACCAACACTGATTTTAATGGACCGGAACAGGAAGGCGCCGGGCATTATCAGGTCACACAATTCTTTGACGGCACCCACAAAGGCGAGCGCTGCTCGGCGGCGGCGGCGTACTTGCGTGACAGCCTGCATCGGCCAAATTTAACGGTCTACACTAAAACGCTGGCGCGCAAGGTGCTCATGGAAAAGAGCCGTGCGGTTGGCTTGGAGATAGAACGCAAAGGAAACGTCGAGGCACTGAAGGCCAAGAAGGAGGTCATTGTTTCCAGCGGGGCGTTTGGCTCACCTCAACTCCTGTTGCTGTCAGGCATTGGACCACGAGAGGAAGTCGAGCAACACGGCATTTCCTTGGTCCACGATTTGCCGGGGGTCGGACAAAACCTACAAGATCACCTCGACCACATCCTGAGCTATCGCAACAAAAAGAAGGACACCGTTGGCCTGACACCCTCCGGTTTGGCAAAAATGACCAAGGCGGCATTGCGCTGGCGAAAAACCGGGACCGGGCTGTTTGCCTCTCCATTTGCCGAAAGCGGCGCGTTTTTCAAAACGGATCCGAGCCTAGAGAAGCCCGACATTCAGCTGCACTTTGTTGTCGGGATTGTTGACGACCATAACCGAAAGATGCACCTGCCATATGGCTACAGTTGCCACGTGTGCGTGCTGCGCCCACAGAGTCGCGGCACGGTTACGTTGCGCTCATCAGACCCCTCCAAGCCGCCCAAAATTGACCCGCGTTTTCTAGAGGACAACCGGGATCTGCACGTGTTGAAGAGAGCTGTGAAGATGCTCAACAACATCATGGAAGACAGCGCGTTCGAAGGCTGGCGCGGGGAACGGTATTATGAACATGATGGGACTGATGCGGCCTGGGAAGCCGACATTCGCGCCCGTGCGGACACAATCTACCATCCGGTTGGCACCTGCAAAATGGGGACCGATGAATTGGCAGTGGTTGACTCGCACTGCCGAGTGCGCGGGCTAGAGGGACTTCGGGTTGTGGACGCGTCGATTATACCAACCCTGATTGGCGGAAATACCAATGCGCCCACGATTATGATGGGCGAGAAGATCGCCGACCTCATCCGCGCAGGCACCTAAAATGGGGAGCCTAAGCTCCCCTCGTGTGCTTAAGCCGGAACGGCTGGTGTTTTCAGACCACCCTGCACTGCCGGACGGGCCAAGAAGCGCTCCAGGTAGGCGTTGACGCTTGGATAGCCTCCCCAGCCAACCGCATCTTTTGCCCCATAATAATCCAAGGCACGGAGCCAGGGCGCGGTGGCGATATCCGCAATCGAGTACGTGCCGGTGATCCAGTCGCGCCCTTCCAGCTGTTTCTCCAGCACGGACAGCAACCGTTTGGCCTCATTCTGATAGCGTTCGCGTGGACGCGGGTCTTCGATCTCGGCGCCGGCAAATTTGGTGAAAAAGCCAAGCTGGCCAAACATCGGGCCAACGCCAGCCATCTGGAACATGACCCACTGGATGGCTTCATATTTTTCGGCCGGTGTGCTGCCAATCAGCTTGCCGGTTTTTTCCGCCAAATAGATCAGGATGGCGCCGCTTTCGAACAAGCTCAGCGGCTGCCCATCCGGGCCATCAGGGTCAATGATGGCCGGGATCTTGTTATTAGGGTTCAGCGCCAAGAACTCAGGGCTTTTGACATCTGCATCACTCAACGTGACCAAATGGGCCTCATACGGCAGGCCAATTTCCTCCAGCATGATCGAGACCTTCACACCGTTTGGCGTTGGGAAAGCATAAAGCTGCAAAACACTTGGGTCGTTTGCCGCCCAGCGGCTGTTGATCGGGTGGTCCGTGACAGTTGTCATCATTTCTCTCCTGTTGCGCGTTAGGGGATAGATAAGGGCTTTTTCCCATCACACCACCGCGCTATTCGTGCAAATCAGAGCATATACCTGTGCGCATGTGCAGAGTAAGCTCATCAAATAACGCCCAAAAAGGGCACGTTAATCGGGGGAAGTCCGTTGGAATCCATTGTAGAACAGGCACAGGGCTTTGGCCCCTTGCTGATCACCGCAGCCAAAGCTTTGGTTGTCTTGATTATTGGTTGGATGGTGGCAGGTGCGATCAGCCGCATGGTGCGCAACCGTGTAAACAATACACCAGAAATTGATGCAACGCTTGGCAACTTTGCCGCCAGCATCGTGCGCTGGGTCATCTTGTTGATGGTGCTGGTCGCCATCTTGGGTATTTTTGGCATTGAAGCCACGTCATTGGTCGCAATGATGGGCGCAGCCACATTGGCCATTGGTCTGGCTTTGCAAGGCACGCTTGCCGATCTGGCCGCTGGCTTTATGCTCATCCTGTTCCGTCCTTACAAAATTGGGCAGTATGTTGATGTTGGTGGCACTGCTGGCACAGTTGTTGACCTGAACCTGTTCGTGACCGAGTTGGTCACCCCGGACAATGTCCAAATCATCATCCCAAATGGTCAGGCTTGGGGTTCCGTCATCACCAACTTCTCCGCGCATGAAACCCGTCGTGTGGATGTGGTGTTCGGCATTGACTACGGTGACGACGCCGAAAAAGCCAAACAGATCATTCTGGACACAGCCAACGCGGACGAGCGTGTGCTGAAAGACCCAGAGGCCTGGGCCCGCGTGACCAACCTGGGTGACAGCTCGGTGGACATCACCATGCGCGTTTGGTGTGTGGCGGACGATTTCTGGGAACTGAAGTTTGGTCTGACACAAGCGATCAAAGAAGCCTTCGACAAAGACGGCATTTCGATCCCTTACCCACACACCGTAGAAATCAAGCGCGAAGCTTAATGCTTCCAAGCGTGGAAAAGGCGGCCAAAGGGGCCGCCTTTTTTGTTTGCGCTACATGAGAATGATGTTTGAAGATCCAGACTCTTCGCGCAGGGCGTGCACCTCTGCCAGCTCCGGATCGTTGATCCACGCTTTGGCAGCCGCGCGATCCGGAAAGGTCAGGATCACAGCCACAGTGGGGGCAGTTGCGGTCCCTTCGATCACCTCAGAGTCCTTGGACACTTCCAAAGGTGCACCGCCATGCCTCTTAAGCGCGTCCCCTGCCCGCTCGCGATAGGCGGCAAAGCTGTCGGGATTGGTGATGGTCAGATTGACAAATGCGTATGCGGTCATTTTGAACTCCTTAGCGTGTACCCGCATAAGTAAGGGTCTCAGCTTGAGAAAAAACGATCATTGATGCACATCGCTTGTGCAAATATGGTCACCCCATGCTAAATTGGGATGACCTGAAATTTGTACTGGAGACCGCGCGCAATGGCGGAACAAGCGGCGCGGCCCGTGCTTTGGGTGTGAACCACGCCACCGTTGCCCGGCGCATCACGGCCGCGGAAGAGGCCCTTGGGACACGGCTGTTTGATCGCCTGGCCAGCGGGTATGTCCCAACAGAAGCCGGTTTGGAAGCGGTGCGCACCGCCGAATCGATGTCCAGCTTAGAACGCGGGTTGGATCGGCAGATTGCGGCACGAGACACAACGGTCAGCGGACCCCTGAAGGTCACAGCTTCAGAGCTGATCATTGAGCGTGTTCTGGCCCCTATTGTCGCGGATTTTGTCGCTGACCATCCAGAAATCGATCTGACGTTGCTGGCGACAAACGACACGCTCAATCTGGCACAACGAGAGGCGGATGTTGCGATCCGGTTTGCCAAAACACCACCAGACACATTGGTGGGCCGGCGCCTGTTTGATTTGAAGGGGGCTGTTTATGCCAACCGTGATGTGTTGGCGCGCGATCAAGGCGGAGCGGCGCCTTTGGATTGGATTCGATTTGCCCATTGGCCGGGACCACCTGCCGAAATCAGAGCCATTCGGCCCAACTTAAACACACGATTGACCGTGGATGACATGAGTGCCGCCATTGGCGCGGCCCGTGCAGGCATAGGAGCAACGCGCATGGCTTGCTTCTTGGGGGATACTGATCCGCAGTTGGCGCGGGTGCCGGACCTGCCGCTGTTTACGCAGGCGCCGCTGTGGATTTTGACCCACGCGGATCTGCGCCGCGTGCCTCGGGTCCGGGCGTTCACAGAGTTTGCTGCAGCGCGGCTAAAAGCGCTGCAGCCGTTGTTTGAAGGGATGACCCCTTAAGATTTCAATGCCAGCGATGGCGAGATCACATCAATGCCCAGCGCTTTGCCAACTGCGTAATAGGTCAACTGACCTGCATGCACGTTTAGGCCGTTCAGCAGATGTGGGTCATCTTCGCAGGCCTGTTTCCAGCCTTTGTTGGCCAGGTTGAGCAAAAACGGCAGTGTCGCATTGCCCAGCGCCTGCGTGGAGGTGCGCGCAACCGCACCCGGCATGTTGGCCACACAGTAGTGCATGACGCCGTCAACTTCGTAGATCGGATCTGCGTGCGTCGTGGCGCGGGAGGTTTCAAAACACCCGCCTTGGTCGATGGCAACGTCTACCAGCACCGCACCGGGTTTCATTTCAGAAAGCTGCGCGCGGGCCACCAGCTTTGGCGCTGCCGCACCCGGGATCAGAACCGCGCCAATCACCATATCAGCCTCACGCACCAAATCAGCTGTCGCACCGGCGGTGGAATACTGGTTTTTAAATGTGCCACCATAGACGTCGTCAAGATACCGCAAACGCGGCAAGGATCGATCCAACACGGTCACATCTGCGCCCATGCCCGCTGCAATTTTCGCCGCGTGTGTACCAACCACACCGCCACCGATCACAACAACTTTGGCCGGTGCCACGCCAGGCACGCCGCCCATGAGCACGCCGCGACCCCCATTGGCTTTTTGCAGGGTGTATGCCCCGACCTGTGGCGCAAGACGACCAGCAACTTCAGACATTGGAGCCAGCAATGGCAAGCCACCACGATCATCCGTCACGGTTTCATAGGCAATTGCGGTACATCCGCTTTCCAGCAAATCGACAGTTTGCTCCGGGTCCGGTGCCAGGTGCAGGTAGGTAAACAGCAACTGACCTTCGCGAAGCATCTTGCGCTCCACAGCCTGAGGTTCTTTCACCTTCACGATCATATCGGCTTGGGCAAAGACCTCCTCTGCGGTGCCGATCATTTTCGCACCAGCAGCAACGTAGTCTTCGTCGGTGAAGCCAGCGCCAACACCAGCACCAGACTGGATCAGCACCTCGTGACCGTGATTAACCGCTTCACGCGCCGCATCAGGTGTCATACCAACGCGGAATTCCTGGGGTTTGATTTCTGTGGGGCAACCGATTTTCATGCGCCGTCTCCAATGTAAACTAGGATCACCTTAGGAAGCTTCGACACGAAGTTGCTTGAAATTTAGGCAGTTTAAGAACTCGCGATTGCAAGAACCTTCGAATACTGTATTCAAACGCGCAAGGAGCTTTCGCCATATGTCACTTGATCAAACAGATCGTCGGATTCTCACCGTCTTGCAAAAACAAGGTCGGATTTCAAACGCCGAGCTTGCCGAGCGTGTAAACCTGTCCCAATCCGCCTGCCACCGCCGTGTGCATCGGCTGGAGAAAGACGGCTACATCAAGGACTATGTTGCGCTTCTGGATCCGCGCAAATTGGATGTGCCCACAACGGTGTTTGTCGAAATCACCCTCTCTGGTCAAGCCGATGAGGTGCTGGATGCGTTTGAAAAAGCTGTGTCACGTATTCCCGATGTTCTGGAATGCCACCTTATGGCCGGCACAGCGGACTACATTCTAAAAGTTGTGGCGGAAAACACCGACGACTTTGCCCGCATCCACCGGCGACACCTCGCGCGCCTGCCCGGCGTGGCTCAGATGCAATCCAGTTTTGCGCTGCGCACTGTGTTCAAAACCACGGCTCTGCCGGTTTAATTTCACAACAGCTGTCACAAACTCAGGGCCTGCATCGTCTTCTTTACAACACAAAGGAGACCAAACCATGAGCAGACCCCTTTTGTATGGGTTGTCCATCTACTTTTTCACAAATGCAGCCCTCATGTGGGCGGCACCGCAATTTTGGTATGAAATGGTGCCAGGCGTGCTGCAGACTGGCGGCTTTAACAGCCACTTTATCCGCGATGTTGCGCTGGCTTTTGTTGTATCCGCGCTCGCCCTCGCCTCTGCGGCCCACCTCAGAGATCAAAGGCTGGCCCTGTTTGGTGCAGCCTGGCCGGGGTTACATGCAGTGTTCCACATCTGGATTTGGGCGATGCACCGGGAGGCCACAATCGACCTGATTTCCCTGACCAACCTGCTGGGCATTCAAGTGCCAGCCTGGGCCGCGTTTTACGCAGCGATCCAACTCAACACCGAGGAGGCATCCCAATGATCCGTTCCTTTCTACATTCCGGCACCCGAAGCTTTGGCAAAAAATTCGACTATGATGTTGGCTATATGCATGAGGTGATCGATGCCTCCAGCAAAGCCGGTATCGCCCTGACATTGTTGCCGATGTTGACCCAATACAAAGGCCCCGAAGAGGCTCGCGCTGTTTGGGCTGGAGCGCTCCTGGCGTCCACGTTGGACGGGGATTGCGGACCTTGCGGACAATTGGTGGTGTCTTTCGCCCTGGAAGAAGGCGTTGACGAAGACGCCTTGCTTTCCGCCATTGAAGGCCGGTTTGAGGAGGCCGGCGATGTGGGACTGGGCTTTCAATTTGCGCAACACACAATCTCCGGCTCATATGAGACAAACACATTTGGGGACACCATACGCACACGCTATGGCAAGCAGGCCCTGATCGCAGCCAGCTTTGCTGCGGGATCAGGGCGGTTTTACCCGGTCTTCAAACGCGGGTTGGGCGAAGGACAGGCCTGCCAACAATTGACGGTCAATGGCCGTATCGGAAAGGTGGCGGTCTAAATGGACCACAACACATCAATCTTTGAACAGGAGCGCCCCGCGCTCCTGTCGATCTCCTACCGGATGCTGGGCGAGATCAGTTCTGCGGAGGACGTTGTTCAGGAGGCTTGGCTTCGGTTCTCGGCCTCCGACGTTGCGAACATCGAAAACCCCGGCGCCTGGCTGCGCCGTGTGGCCACAAATATCGCTCTTGATACGCTGAAGTCTGCACGTGCGCGGCGCGAAAACTATGTTGGACCCTGGCTGCCAGAACCGGTCATTTCAGAGCACACCCCTTCCACCGAAAGCCAATTTCAATTGGCGCAGGAATGTGAGTTAGCGTTGCTTTGGGCGATGGAGCGGCTCGCACCAACAGAGCGCGCGGCTTTTGTATTGAGAGAAGCTTTTGATGCCGACTACTCTGAAATCGCAACAACGCTTGGCAAATCAGAGGCGGCCTGTCGGCAAATGGTCAGCCGGGCGCACAAACGCTTGCAAACCAGCGGTCCGCGATTTGACGTGAGCCCTGAAGAGGCGGCCAAGGCTGTAGAAACCTTTTTCTTCGCGGCCACACAGGACCATGAACAGGCCATCAAAATGGTTTCCAAGGAAGCCGTGGCAATCACCGACGGGGGTGGCAAGGCGTCTGCGGCCTTCCGAATTCTGTACGGGCCGCAGGATATCGTTACGGTCACCCAAGCTGTGATGGAGAAATCGAAAGACTTGCCCAACGTGTCCTACGCTCTGGTTTTTGCAAATTCTCAGCCCGCATTGGCGCGTTATACCGGCGGTGTCTTAGACACATTGACCCTGGTTTTGCCGGATTCCAATGGGGCTGCGCAGTGGATCTACGTGATGCGCAATCCTGACAAACTGGCAATGCCCTCTCCCACCGCTCCAAATGTCAGACAAATGAATTGACTTACCCGCCGCTTCGCCGTTTTCTCCTCTGTGGAGCGAGGGGAAGTGAAATATGGACTGGGATCACATTGTTGTAGGTGCAGGCAGCGCAGGCTGTGTTGTCGCGGCACGGCTTGCGGAAGCTGGGCGGCGGGTTTTGCTTTTGGAAGCGGGCGGCAAAGACAACTACCACTGGATACATATCCCGATGGGTTACCTCTATTGTATTGGCAACCCGCGCACCGACTGGATGTATAAGACAGCGCCGGAGCGGGGCTTGAATGGCCGGCAACTGCTCTATCCACGTGGCAAAGTGCTGGGCGGCTGCTCCTCCATCAACGGGATGTTGTATCTGCGTGGGCAAGCGGCGGATTATGACGGCTGGCGGCAAATGGGTTTGCCTGGGTGGTCCTGGCATGACGTGCTGCCCCTGTTCAAAAAGTCCGAGGACTACATGGATGGCCCCTCCGATTTGCACGGTGCCGGCGGCCCCTGGCACGTGAAAAATCAGCGCCTGCAATGGGATGTGTTGGACGATTGGATGGCGGCAGCCGAAGCCATCGGCGTGCCACGCACAGATGACTTTAATCGCGGCAACAACGAAGGGGTTGGCTATTTTAAGGTGAACCAGCACCGTGGTTTCCGCTGGAACACCTCCAAGGCCTTCCTGCGACCTCAAAAAGACGGCCGCATCAAAATCGAAACCAACGCCCACACCACGCGACTTCTGATCGATGGCAGCAAGGTTGTTGGCGTCGAGTATCGTCAGAACGGCACTTTGCATCATGCGCGCTGCGGTGGGGATGTTGTGCTCTCGGCAGGTGCGGTGAACTCCCCACAGATTTTGCAGCTTTCTGGCATCGGGTCTGGCGCATTGTTACAAAGGCACGGCATTGATGTGCAGGTTGATCAACCTGAGATCGGCAACAATCTGCAGGATCACTTGCAACTGCGGTGCGCGTGGAAACTCGATGGCGCCAAAACCCTCAACACCATGGCCAATTCACTGTTTGGCAAAGCCAAAATTGGCATGGAATACCTGCTGAAGCGCAGCGGCCCAATGTCGATGGCCCCAAGTCAGCTTGGGGCATTTACAAAGTCGCGTCCGGACGTGGCGACGCCTGACCTTGAATACCATGTGCAACCGCTGTCGTTGGAGGCCTTTGGACAACCGCTGCATGACTTCCCGGCCGTGACCGCCAGCGTGTGCAATCTGCGCCCCGAAAGCCGAGGGACCGTGCAAATCACGTCACCTGATCCAACCACACCTCCGAAAATCGCGCCCAACTACTTGTCTACCGAAGGCGACCGCGCCACAGCGGTTGCCGCAATCCGCCAAGCGCGCAGCATTATGGCGCAGGGTCCAATGGCCAAATATGCGCCTGAGGAAATGAAACCCGGCATCACTGCACAAGATGATACAGACCTGGCTCAAGCCGCTGGGGACATTGGCACCACCATTTTCCACCCAGTTGGGACGGTGCGCATGGGCAGTGATGCAGCCGCGCCTCTGGATGCGGAGCTTCGTCTGCGTGGCGTCGGTGGCTTGCGTGTCGTGGATGCATCAATCATGCCAAAGATCACCAGCGGAAACACAAACTCGCCTTGCATTATGATTGGGGAGAAGGCGGCCGAGCTGATGCTGTCTGCAGACTAGAGGCTGGCCCTCAAAGTGGCCAGCTTCACGCCAAAGCCCACAAAGACCGCTCCTGTCACACCTTTCAACACCCGCTGAAATCGGCCGCTTTGCGCTGCCTGCGTGAGCTGCGCAAACAACAGGACCATGACGGCGAACCAAATTGCGTTGATGCTGGCATGTACGGTCACCAAGGTAAAAGCCGCGTAGACCGACGACTCGCCAACTGCCAGGAACTGTGGAAAAGCAGCCAGATAGAACATTGAGACTTTGGGATTGAGACCATTGGTCAAAGCGCCTTCGCCAAAAGCCCTCCATAGTGTGCGTTTGCCTTTAGCGGGCGCAACCTCTGCCGCTGGTTCCACACCACGGCAAGCTGCCAAAAGCGCCTTAATGCCGATCCAGCAAAGATAAGCAGCGCCCAAAAACTTCAGGATGGAAAAAGCTACGGCGGACTGCACCAACAGGACCGAAATCCCCAACACGGACAGTGCCCCGTGGCCGTAAAAGGCGGCGACAAAACCCGCGACGTTGGCGAACCCCGCCGCACGGCCAGACGTTGGGACAGTTTTGGCAATCAAAACCCCGTTGGGACCAGGGGACATCACCAACAGGCTGGCGACCAGTGCAAACGTCAAAACCTCAGACCACGCCATTGGCACACCTCTCTGTTGTTTCGCCCAAACTGAAAGGAAAGGTCGCGGCGCAGCAATACAATCATTGTGTCGGGCACAAAAAAGGCGCTGCCTTTGTAAGCAGCGCCAAGAATTCACATTCCGAAAATATCCCAGAGTTGTCACATCTCTGATGTGACGGGGGCAGCGCCCCTTATTCAGCCGCCTCTGGCTCGAGCTTATCCTGCGTGCGCGCTTCGAAGTCTTCAGCGGCATGGCGCTCGCGAAGTTGTTCATTCAACTCCCCCCACGCACGGTTCACCATACGGCCACGTTTCACAGCAGGACGGGCATCAATCGCCTCAGCCCAGCGCACCACGTTTTTGTAGCTCGCCACGTCCAGGAATTCGGCCGCCTCATACAAGCGCCCCAGAGCCAGCTGCCCGTACCATGACCAAATTGCGATATCAGCGACCGTGTACTCTTCACCGGAAATGTAAGTGTTTTCCGCCAACTGACGATCCAACACGTCCAACTGGCGCTTCGCTTCCATTGCAAAGCGATCAATTGGGTACTGCCATTTTTCCGGTGCGTAGGCATAGAAGTGACCAAAGCCACCGCCCAAGTAAGGCGCGCTGCCCATCTGCCAGAACAGCCAGCTGATCATCTCGGCACGGTTTTCTTTTGGACCGAGGAATGCGTCAAATTTCTCGGCCAGATGCAGAAGGATCGCGCCGCTTTCAAATACGCGCACCTCTTTTTCGCCGCTCACATCCATCAGCGCCGGAATTTTGGAGTTCGGGTTCACGTCGACAAACCCAGAGGAAAACTGATCGCCTTCGCCGATGTTGATTAGATAGGCGTCATACTCCGCGCCTTTGTGGCCTGCTTCCAGCAGTTCCTCAAACATCACGGTGACTTTAACGCCGTTGGGCGTGGCCAGAGAGTAAAGCTGGAACGGGTGCTGGCCGCGCGCCAGCTCTTCGTCATGGGTCGGCCCAGCAATGGGGCGGTTGATGTTGGCAAATTTTCCGCCGCTCTCGGCGTCCCAAGTCCAAACTTTTGGAGGAGTGTATGTGTCGGTCATGTGATCGCGCCCTGTAGCATGATTGATTTCTGTTAACTTAAGGCATTCTCAGCGGTTTCAAACCGCGTGGCGCAAAATGTTAGAAACTTTCACCTCACATCCTTGTTAACGCTTTTTGTCACAGCCCTATACATGCCTAAAAAATTGGGCTAAACGCTGCGCTTCTTGCCACATATGATGTTGAGAGCGGTTCAGAGTTTGAGGGAGCCCGCCGACGCCGTCACGCTGGCACCCCTCTGATACAAAGTAGACATCACTGTGAAACAAGCAATCCAAGCCGCGCTGGACGCCAAAGGCTATGACAAACTGACGCCGGTTCAAGAAGCCGTCATGAACCCAGAACTAGAAGGCAAAGACCTTCTGGTGTCCGCCCAAACCGGCTCCGGCAAAACCATTGGCTTTGGCCTTGCCATTGCCTCCACACTTTTGGGCGAAGGCGAAAATTTCCCACAGGCAGGTGCACCGCTTGCCTTGATCATTGCCCCAACCCGTGAACTTGCGCTTCAAGTGAAACGCGAGCTCACGTGGCTCTATGCTCAAGCTGGCGCCAAAGTTGCGTCCTGTGTGGGCGGCATGGACATGCGCGATGAACGTCGCGCCTTGGCACGGGGTGCGCATATTGTTGTCGCAACACCGGGTCGCCTTCGGGATCACATTGACCGTGGTTCCATTGATCTGCTGGACGTGCGTGCTGTGGTTCTGGATGAAGCCGATGAAATGCTGGATC
The DNA here is from genome assembly GCF_049116215.1 of Shimia sp. Lineage (GTDB taxonomy): Bacteria > Pseudomonadota > Alphaproteobacteria > Rhodobacterales > Rhodobacteraceae > Shimia. The sequence goes on from NZ_JAGDZB010000007.1 coordinate 253,277, forward strand.
TTGGCTTCCGCGAAGAGCTGGAGTTCATTCTTGAGCAGGTTCCGGAGGATCGCCAGACGCTGCTGTTCTCAGCCACCGTGCCAAAAATGATTGCGCAGCTGGCCAAAAGCTACCAGCGCGACGCCATTCGTGTGGAAACCAAATCCAAAGAGAAACAGCACGCCGACATCACCTACCGCGCCATGACGGTGACCGATCGCGACGGCGAAAACGCCGTGATCAACACTTTGCGGTATTACGAAGCGCCCAACGCCATTGTGTTTGCCAACACCCGCGCCATGGTGGCCCGCCTGACCACGCGCCTCTCAAACCGCGGTTTTCAGGTGGTATCATTGTCTGGCGAGCTGTCGCAATCAGAGCGCACCAACGCACTTCAAGCCATGCGCGACGGTCGCGCACGTGTGTGTGTTGCCACCGACGTAGCTGCGCGCGGCATCGATTTGCCCAACCTTGATCTGGTGGTGCATGCGGAACTGCCCAACAACCACGAAACTTTGCTGCACCGATCCGGCCGTACCGGTCGTGCTGGTCGCAAAGGCGTCTCTGCGCTGATCGTGACCCGCAAGTCGCGCAACAAAGCTGAGCGTCTCTTGCGCTTTGCCAAACTAGACGCCGAATGGTCTGGCGCGCCTTCTGCGGAAGAAGTCAGCACGCAAGATCACGCCCGCATGTTTGCGGACCCGGATTGGACCGTCGACATTACAGAGTCCGAAACGCCTCTAATTGAATCTTTACTTGGAACATTTAGCGCCGAGCAAGTGGCTGCCGCCTACCTGCGCCTTTACAATTCCAAACATTCCGCACCGGAAGAGATCACCGCCTCCGACGCAAAACCAACGCCGCGCAAAGACTTTGGCAAAAGCGTTTGGTTCTCCATTGAAGGCGGCCGTGATAAAAACGCCGAGCCACGCCGCCTGCTGCCAATGCTGTGCAAAGCTGGCGATCTGACCAAAGACGACATTGGTGCCATTCGCATCAATCAGTCCGAAAGCTACGTGCAGGTTCTCGAAAGCAGCGTTCCAGGCTTCCTGGCTGCGGTTGGACCGGCGATGACACTGGAAGAAGGGGCCAAACTGGCTCAAATGGACAAAGACCCCGTCTTTGATCGTGGTCCGGCCCGTGCCCCGCGCGAAGGCGGCGACCGCAAGCCTTACAACAAGAACAAAGGCCCGCGCAAAGAGCATCGTGGCGGTGGCAAGTTCGATAAAGACAATTCTGACCGCCCTTATCGCGGCAAATCATCGGATGACAAGCCTGCTTACGACAAGCCAAAGTCGGAAAAATTTAGCGAAAACAAAGGTAAAAAGCCCAGCAGCGGTGCCAAGCGTGGGAGATCTACGCCGCCAACCGACTGGAATGACGATCCAGCACCGCGCTTCAAGAAACCGAAGTCCTCAGCCAAGTTCTCCAAGCCCAAAGCAGGTGGCGATGCGGCTCCACGACGCAAGGCCATGTCAGACGGCGCCTTGAGCGAAGCCAAACCAAGCCGCAAGCCCAAAGGCCCACCGCCGCCAAAAGGCAAAGCCAACAGCAAGAAGAACAAAGCCCGCGCCGCAGCAGCCAAAGCCGCAAAAGGCAAGAGCGGCAAGTAAGTCTCAGCCGGACATGACACCGGACGGGAGCGCCTCAAGCGCGCTTCCGTCCGGCCCCGTGAGAGTAAGCATTTTGGTCGCCTCTGCGCGCCCTCTCAGCGTAGCCTCCTCGACCACATCAATGCCCATCCCCATAGGCATTGTGATGCCACGCGCGGTCTCCGCATCCAAAATCACCGACAAATCGTGACGCTTGCAGGCCTCCTGCATACGCTTGGCTTTGTTGATGGTGTCGCCAATGTAGACCACTTGGCGTTTTTCCCAGCCACACTCCCCGACCGCCACAGGACCACCTGCGATCCCCAAACGTAGCGTTGGCGCCACCCCGTACTTTCTTAGGTAATGGGCTTGGCGGACCGACAGGATCTGAAAAACCTCATCGATGCATTTTAACAATCGCATATTGCCGTCTGGTCCACGATCCAGCCAGCTCATGATGATTTCGTCACCAACGTAGTTGTGGATTACACCTCGGTGCTTTTTGATCGCGGGGTCAATGTCCAGAAACACGCCGGTAATCAATTCCAGCGCCTTCTGATCCCCCAGTTTCTCCGTAATCGATGTTGAATCCTTGAGGTCAGCTAATACAAAAATCCGGCGTTCTTCTGTTGGCCGCGCATACCGTCCCAACAGGAAATACGTCAGCGTACGTCCACCAATCAGCCGTCGGGCTTGCAACATGATCTGAATGACCACCCCTGCTCCCAGGGCAAACAAGAAATCAGGAGCAAACCCGTTTTGGAACCACTGAACATAGATTTCCTTGTCGGCGATCAACACAAGGTGCGATCCCGCCAAGGCGACATAAATGATCAAACAGGTGATGATCACGCGCAATGCCACGCCACGGCGGAACTTCACACTGCGCTGCCACCGCCCGATGGCGCTGTTGCTGATCCACACCTCAAGCACCACGGCCACTGACGCAACCACCATACCGCGGACGGCACCACGAATTGGCGCCTTTAGCCCCCAATTGCGGTCTAGAATCTCATTTATCATGAGGCCGTAGAGCGCGCCAATGATGGCGCCCGCCACCAGCACAAACACAAACGAGCCAAAGGTGCGCTTCATTTTTAGTCCTGTCCTACTCTCTTCAGAGCCTTTGCCCGGTGGTTACACGCATGTAAGCACAAATTCTGTCGCGACAACAAAAGAGAAACCCCCATGGCCGGGCCATGGGGGTGTCAATTCTTGTGTCCAAAGCTGGAAAAGATGTGCTTAGAGCATACCTTCGCGCTGTGCTTTCTTACGTGCCAGTTTACGGGCACGGCGGATCGCTTCAGCTTTTTCGCGTGCTTTTTTCTCGGACGGCTTCTCGAAATGTTGCTTGAGCTTCATTTCGCGGAATACGCCTTCACGCTGCAGCTTTTTCTTCAGAGCGCGAAGCGCCTGATCGACATTGTTGTCACGAACACTAACCTGCATGTGGTTTTCACCACCTTTCTAAGTTTGAGTTGCAATGAAATTGCAGGAAGCGCGCGTATAGCAACTTGCCTGTGCTTTGTCTAGTATGGCTGCAACAGCCTCATCGCAAAGCGAGTTCCGCCATGTCAGAAACAGCGCAAACCGACGTCAAATCCCTTCTTTTGGATGCCGCAGAGATGCATGTGCCCTTTGATGGTTGGTCCGACGCAACATTTAAGGCCGCCATTGACGACAGTGGAGTGGACCCGGTTGTGGCCAAAGCGCTCTGCCCGCGTGGCGCGGTGGATTTGGCGGTGGCCTATCACAAGCGCGGTGATTCTCAGATGGTCGCGGCCCTCAGTGAAGACGTACTTTCCGAGATGAAAATCCGCGAGAAAATTACCTTTGCGGTGCGCACCCGGCTTGAGCTGTGCCCCGACCGTGAAATTGTACGCCGGGGCAGCACGCTCTTTGCCCTGCCCCAACATGCAGCCACGGGCGCGCAGCTGATTTGGGGCACGGCGGATGCCATTTGGACCGCCATTGGCGATACGTCACAAGACATCAACTGGTACTCCAAACGGGCAACGCTTTCTGCAGTTTACTCTGCAACGGTGCTATATTGGTTGGGAGATGACAGCGACGGACACGCCGCCACTTGGGCGTTTCTGGACCGGCGCATCGAAAATGTTATGCAGTTTGAAAAAACCAAAGCGCAATTCAACAACAGCCCTGTTGGCAAATTGATGTCAGGCCCACTGGGCGCGCTCTCCAAACTGCGTGCGCCAACCTTCCCGGGAAACATGCCGGGCCACTGGGGACAGAAGGGCAGCTAAGCCGACCTGTCTCGCATCACATCCCGAAGGCCTAAAAACACAAAACCCGATAGAGTCCGCACTCTATCGGGTTTGTTTTTTTGTAGCTTGAAGTGTTTGGCAGCTTTAAGCGGCCAACCCTTTGGAGCCAATGTCGAGGAATTTTTTGCGACGATCGGCCACCAGGTCCTCTTTGGACTTGCCTTCCAGCTCCCCAAGCATTGTTTCAATCGCAGAGGCAACACTTTGCATGGTTGCCTCGCGGTCACGATGCGCGCCGCCCATTGGCTCTGCAATCACGCGATCCGCCACACCGAGCTGCTCCAGATCTTGTGCGGTCACACGCAACGCTTCGGCCGCTTCGCGCATCTTGGTGCTGTCTTTCCAAAGGATCGACGCGCAACCCTCTGGGCTGATCACCGAGTATACAGAGTGCTCCAACATCGCGACCCGGTTGGCCGTTGCGAAGGCCACGGCACCGCCGGAGCCACCTTCACCGATGATCACGGAGATCAACGGCACACCGATCTGCAGACACATCTCAGTGGAACGCGCGATCGCTTCGGATTGACCACGCTCCTCGGCGCCTTTGCCGGGGTAGGCACCAGCCGTGTCGACCAACGTCACAACAGGCAGGCCAAACTTATCCGCCATTTCCATCAAACGCACCGCTTTACGGTAGCCTTCAGGACGGGCCATGCCAAAGTTGTGGGAAATCCGCGACTTGGTGTCGTGGCCTTTCTCCTGGCCAATCACCACAACCGGTTGATCGTTGAATCGCGCCAAGCCACCCATGACGGCAAGATCATCAGCAAAGTTTCTGTCCCCAGCCAACGGCGTGTAATCTGTGAACAGTTCATTGAGATAGTCCCGGCAATGCGGGCGCTCCGGATGACGCGCCACCTGGCATTTACGCCAAGGGGTCAGGTCTTTGTAGAGCTCTTCGAGCAGTTCCGCCGCCTTGCGGTCCAACGCCGCGGCTTCGTCTTTGACATCCATCTCTTCGTTCTGCTGCGCAAGCGCCCGCAGTTCTTCGGCTTTGCCCTCAATCTCTGCGAGCGGTTTTTCGAAGTCGAGATAGTTGGTCATTGTGCACTCCACACACTGGTTTCTTGACAAGGCTATATGACGCTGACTTTGGGCAATTGCAACGGGAAGCGCACTTTGCCCTGCCAGATCGGCCCCTGAAACCTGTTTCTAGCCAGCTGTTATCATCGGAGCGACCACCGGATAAAGAGACAGAACAAGCAATCCTGCCATGGTCCAGTTGAACGCCGTCAAACGTGCCGGGGAGGTCAGCCAGCGTCGCATTTGCTGCCCCAACACCGTCCAGCTTGAGACACATGGCAGGTTCACGGCCCCAAAGGCGGCAGACACCAAGAGCACTGCAGTCAAAGACCGGTCGGGGGCATAGAGCGTGACAGCGGTGAGCGCCATGGTCCAAGCCTTTGGATTGACCCACTGAAAGGCCGCGGCCTGCAGGAAAGTCATGGGGGTGCCGCCGGTTCCCTCCCCTTCGTCAGGCGCGCCGGCGTTGGCAACTTTCCACGCCAGCCAAAGCAAGTAGGTCACAGACGCAACAGCCAAAACCGTGTGAGCAACCGGGTAGCGGTCAAAGACCTGCATCAGCCCGACGCCCACCAGGGCCACCATGACCACAAAGCCAATACCGACGCCCAGCATATGCGGAATGGTGCGGGCGAAGCCAAAATTGGCACCGGAGGCCATGAGCATGAGGTTGTTGGGCCCCGGTGTGATTGAAGACACGAAGGCAAACAGAAGAAGAGCGGTCAGGATATCGTAGGTCATGGAAAAAGCCTGACGCAAAACCCGCGCATTTGAGTTGCGTTTTTGTGCGCAAGGCATGTAAATTCACAACTTATGACGACGCTTGATCAAATTGACGAACATATATTGCGCGAACTCTCCAAAGATGGGCGCATGAGCAATCTGGCTTTGGCAGAGAAAGTGGGCCTGTCGCCCTCTGCCTGTTTGCGGCGGGTCGCCTCTCTGGAGAAGACAGGGATCATCACTGGCTATCGCGCGGTTCTGGATCGAGCAGCCTTGGGGACCGGGTTTGTCGCCTACATCACCGTGGGGTTAAACAAACACACCAAAGACTCTCAACTGGCGTTTGAACGGGCGATGGCGTTGGCGCCGGAGGTGCGGGAGTGTCACAACATCACTGGGCAGGTGGAGTACCTGTTGCGGGTAGAGGCGGCGGATTTGCCGTCTTACAAGCGCTTCCATACCGAGGTTTTGGGCACAGTCGAACAGGTGCATTCGATCACAAGCTACGTGGTGATGGGCTCGCCAAAAGACGAACGCGCTTAAGCGATTTCGCCAAAAGGAAAACGCCCAAAAATTTAAAACTCACGGGCGCTTCTGCATTCTTATCAAAGCCTTACGGTCATCCTGCGGCGATCAATTCCGCCTGTGCCACGATCACTTCGGCTTGTTTGATAGACGCAATATCGACCAAGCGGCCTTTGTACACAGTGGCACCCTCGCCGTTGGCTTTGGCCTGTTCCATTGCAGCGAGGATCTCACGCGCTTCGTTAACTGCGTCGTCAGACGGTGTGAACACGTCGTTGGCAAGGCCAATCTGTTTTGGGTGGATTGCCCATTTGCCCACCATGCCCAGAGTGGCAGAGCGTTTGGCCTGCGCGATGTAACCTTCATCATCAGAGAAATCGCCAAATGGGCCGTCCACTGGCAGCACGCCGTGAGTCCGACACGCAGCCACAATTGCGGCCTGCGCCCAGTGCCATGGGTCTGACCAGTGCTTCTGTCCATCATGCATCATGTAGTAATTTTCTTGCGTGCCACCAATACCAGTAGTCTGCATCCCCATGGACGCGGCGAAGTCGGCGGCGCCGAGGGACATGGCTTCGAGTCTTGGGGAAGCGGCGGCGATGGCTTCTACGTGGGCGATGCCGGCGGCCGATTCGATAATGACTTCAAATGCGATGCGCTTTTTCCGACCTTTGGCGGCTTCAATCGCCGTGACCAAAGCGTCCACGGCGTAGATGTCTTCGGCGCAGCCTACCTTGGGGATCATGATCTGATCGAGGCGCTCACCGGCCTGCTCCAGCAGGTCGACCACGTCGCGGTACCAGTACGGCGTGTCCAGACTGTTGATACGCACCGACAGGGTCTTTTTACCCCAATCGATTGAATTGATTGCCTCAATTGCGTTGGCGCGGGCCATGTCTTTGTCCGAAGGGGCAACGGAATCTTCCAGATCGATGTTGATCACATCCGCAGCAGAGGCCGCCATTTTGGCAAACAGCTTGGTGTTGGACGCCGGACCAAACAACTGACAGCGGTTGGGGCGGGCGGGGGCGGCAGGCTGAAGACGGAAGCTCATGACGTCACTCTCTAGGTAAGGATATTACGTTTTTCTGACGCCGATTGTTAGGAAGTTGCGCGCTTGACCGCAAGTAAATTGTGCGCGCGCGGCATTAATTTCGCTGCGTCGCGGCGCAAATGCGTGGTTTGGCACGTCGGTATTACGTCGGTATCGCAGCTGTAAAACGGAGGTGCGAAATTCGCGCTGGCGCAGCAAGGTTCTTTCATTAACGCGACTCTATTTCGAAGATTTTTGCAAAGACATGCTGCATGGCAGCAACATTTGAGAACCTGATCCACCGCCCAGCGCATAAACTTTGTCCGTTAACTGGGGATGATACAAAAAGGACGCGCGATGATCGAAACTCCATACCTTCTGTTCTTGGGTGATGCACCGGACCAACTGGCCGCCAAAGTGGCGCAGGGCATCAAAGACTGGCGTCCAGAAAATGCCGTGGGTCAATTCCGCATGGAGGGCTGCAAGGCCGATATGGGACTGACCGACATGAGCCTGGTGGAAGCCCGTGAAGCGGGGGCAAAAACGCTGGTGATTGGCGTGGCCAACCGCGGCGGCGTGATTTCCCAGGAGTGGAAAAAAGTGCTGGTGATGGCGCTGGAGGAGGGTTTTGATCTGGCCTCCGGCCTGCACAACCTGCTGTGTGACGAGCCGGACCTGGTCGCTGTGGCTGAAGCCACCGGCCAGAAGCTGCACGATGTGCGCGTGCCGGACGTGGAATACCCGATTGCGAACGGCAAGAAGCGCAGCGGCAAACGGGTGCTGGCCGTGGGCACAGATTGCTCTGTGGGCAAGATGTACACGGCGTTGTGCATGGATGCGGAAATGCGAAAGCGGGGCATGAAGTCGACCTTCCGTGCCACCGGTCAGACCGGCATTCTGGTGACCGGCGACGGTGTACCTCTGGACGCGGTTGTGGCTGACTTTATGGCTGGCTCTGTCGAGTGGCTGACGCCGGACAATGACGCAGACCACTGGGACCACATCGAAGGTCAGGGCAGCCTGTTCCACGTGTCTTACTCAGGCGTAACCATGGCGTTGATCCATGGCGGCCAGCCGGACGCATTGATCCTGGCGCATGAGCCAACCCGCGAGCACATGCGTGGCCTGCCGGAATATCAGCAGCCAAGCCTGCAAGAGCTGCGCGATCTCGCGCTGCCGCTGGCCAAAGTCGCCAACCCGGCCTGTGAGGTTGTGGGCGTGTCGGTGAACACCCAGCACATGGCAGAAGACGAGGCAAAGGCCTATCTGGCCAAGGTTGAGACCGACATGGGCCTGCCCGCCACCGATCCGTTCCGTTTTGGCGCGGGCAAGCTGGTGGATGCACTCTCAGCGCTGTAAAGTTGCGACAACAAGCCGGGGGTGCTGCCCCCGGATCCCCGGGATAATCCGGCAAGAAGAATATGGGCAGGCGCGTCTGAACGCCTGTCAAATGGCAAAAGCGCGACCTGAAAGGCTGTCCATGCAAATTTCCGTCACCCCTGATGTGTTCAAACTGGCGCAGGTGTTCACCATTTCCCGTGGCTCGCGCACCGAGGCCAAGGTTCTGACCGTGAAGGTCGAGGAAGACGGATATGTCGGTTGGGGCGAATGTGTGCCCTATGCGCGCTATGGCGAGACATTGGAGAATGTCACGCAGCTGATCGAAAGCGTGAAAGGCCCGGTGAACCGTGAAGGTCTGTACACCCTTCCAGCGGGCGCGGCGCGCAATGCGCTGGACTGTGCGCTGTGGGATCTGGAGTGCAAGAAGGCTGGCAAACGCGCCTGGGAATTGGCTGGCTTGCCCAAACCGGGACCGGAGATCACCGCCTATACGCTGTCCTTGGCGGAACCGGCAGAGATGCAGGCCCAAGCGGCGAAAAACGCGCATCGGCCATTGTTGAAAATCAAACTGGGCACGCCGGATGACATGGCGCGTCTGGAAGCGGTGCGCGCGGGTGCGCCAAAATCCACCATCATTGTGGATGCCAACGAAGGTTGGTCCGCCGAAGTCTATGCCGACCTGGCGCCACATCTGGTAAGGCTGGGTGTGGCGCTGGTGGAGCAGCCGCTGCCTGCTGGGGATGATGATGCGCTGATTGGTATGGAACGTCCGGTGCCTGTGTGCGCGGATGAGAGCGCGCATGACTGTTCAACCCTGTCCAAGCTCAAAGGCAAATATGATGTGGTGAACATCAAACTCGACAAAACCGGCGGGCTGACCGAGGCGCTGCGTCTGCGCGAGGCGGCTTTGGCAGAAGGCTATAAGGTGATGGTTGGCTGCATGGTTGGCAGCTCCCTGGCGATGGCCCCGGCGACATTAGTGGCGCAAGGCGCGATGGTGACTGATCTGGACGGACCTCTGTTGTTGGCCGAAGATCGGGACGTGCCGTTGGTGTTTGACGCAGACGGCGTGCATCCGCCCAGCGCGGCGCTTTGGGGCTAAGCCATGGCAGACCGGTGGGCAGTGATGTCCGACGTCCATGGCAATGTGGACGCGTTGCGGGCGGTGTTGGCCGAGGTTGACCGGCTGGGCTGTTCCCGCATCCTGAACCTTGGCGACCACGCAAGCGGGCCTTTGGCGGCAGCGGAAACGCTGGATGTGCTTATGGCGCGGGATGATATGGTTTCTGTGCGCGGCAACCATGACCGCTATCTTTTGAAACCACCGGAGACGCTGGGCCCATCGGATGCGGTGGCGGCGGCGCAGTTGACGGACGCCCACATGGAATGGCTTGCGGCGCTGCCAACAACAGCCTTGGTGGACGACGTCTTCCTGTGCCATGGCACACCGGACAGTGACGAGACCTATTGGTTGCATGATGTGACGCCACGGGGGGATTTGGTGGACCGCAGCGGTCCCACAGTAGCGGCATTGGCAGCAACCGCACCAATTGAGGCACAAGTGCTGCTGTGTGGCCATACCCATTTGCCGCGCATTGTGCAGCTTTCCAATGGCGCAGTGATGCTCAACCCCGGCAGCGTTGGTTTGCCCGCGTATGATGATGTCACTCCGGTGCCGCATGTGGTGCAAAGTGGCGATCCGGCGGCGCGGTTTGCGATGATGGAGCGTAGATCCCGTGGCTGGGACCTCTCGCTGCACCGCGTGGCCTATGACGCGAGCCGGATGGTGGCGCTTGCGCAGGCGCACAACCGCCCAGACTGGGCGCACCCGTTGCAAACCGGATGGTTTGACAGCTGAGATTTCGAAACACGCTTGACCTGTGGTGCAGCGCACCCGACAAAGCAGCAAGATTGCTAGGAGAGACACATGAGCCGCACTGTTTACGTCAATGGCGACTACCTGCCCGAAGAAGACGCCAAGATTTCGATTTTCGACCGGGGCTTCCTGATGGCGGATGCGGTCTATGAAGTGACCTCCGTGCTGGACGGGAAGCTGATTGATTTTGACGGCCATGCGGTGCGTTTGAAGCGCTCGCTCGATGAGCTGGAGATGGCGGAGCCCTGCAGCAAAGATGAGCTGCTGGCGATCCACCGCAAGCTGGTGGAAGAGAACGCCATTGTGGAAGGGCTGATCTATTTGCAGGTCACACGCGGGTCAGACGGCGACCGGGATTTTGTCTTCCCGTCTGAGGACACGCCGCCGTCCATCGTGCTGTTTACGCAGAACAAACCAGGTCTGGCGGACAACCCCGCCGCCAAGAAAGGTGCCAAGATCATCTCGATTGAGGACATTCGCTGGGGTCGTCGCGACATCAAGACTGTGCAGTTGCTGTACCCGTCGATGGGTAAGATGATGGCGAAGAAGGCCGGTGCGGATGATGCCTGGCTGGTGGAAGACGGCTTTGTGACCGAGGGCACCTCCAACAACGCGTATTTTGTGAAAGACGGTGTGATTGTGACACGTCCGCTGAGCAATGACATCCTGCACGGCATTACGCGTAAGGCGGTGTTGCGCATGGCAGCAGAGGCGCAGCTAAAGATCGAAGAGCGGCTGTTCACGATTGAGGAAGCGCAGGGCGCGGATGAGGCGTTTACCACCTCTGCCAGTGCGTTTGTGATGCCGGTGGTGGAGATTGACGGCGTGGCGCTTGGCGATGGCACACCGGGGCCAATTGCAACCCGTTTGCGCGAAATCTATCTGGACGAGAGCCTGAAAGCGGCGATCTAAGATTGGCCTTACAGCGAGAAAATGGGAAGGGCTGGAGTGGCAACGCTCCGGCCTTTTTTGTGGGCTTAAACCTGCGCAAATTACAGTAAAAGCGCGAAGCGTCCCGTGAGCGGGGCATGGCATGCTGATTGTAAGCTAGCGTGAGTGGTGGCAATCAGCATGGATAGAATTGAGTAAACCCATGGTCGCCGAGATTGGATCTCAAGTCAACCATTGGTTGCTCTAGCCGCGCCACACACCCTAGTTTATTGGATTGCTTAGCTTGTGCTGCGCGCTTGATGGCGTTGCCACAGCCACTCTGCCAGACGGCGGATGCCGATGCCGGTGCGAATCTCAAACGCCTCGTAGTGGAAATTGCGCTGGGAGACACCCTGTTTCGGCAGGCCTTTGGACAGCGCGCGGCGCATCGGGACGGGGCCACAGAAGAGCACTTTGTGGTTTGCGATGTCCGCGACAAACTCCGGCAGAGCGGCGGCAGTGAAACGGCCACGGTCGGCGCTTTGCCAGATTATCAGCGTCAGGTTGGGTTTTTCTGCAGCCAATGCCTCGAGCTCGGCCAGATGTGGGGCATTCGATGTGTCACGCACACAGTAGATCAGCGTGACCGGTGCGGCCTCAGCCGGCAGAGCCTGAGCCAACGCCACAAACGGGGTGACCCCAACGCCAGCAGCAATCCAGACCTGCGCGCCTTTGGCCCGTCCGAAGTGGCCATAAGGACCATCGGCTTGCACCGCTTGCCCGACGGCAAGGCTGCGCGAGACGCGGTTGGTCAGATCGCCCAGCGGTGCAACCGTGATGCGCAGGGCGCCGTCATCGGTAGGCGCGGAGGAAATAGTGAAGGGATGCGGCTCGTTCAGGCCTGCTCCGGAGAAGCGGAAGAAGGCAAACTGACCTGCGCGATGGCGCAAGGGACGGCCGGTGGCTTTCATGTCCACGGCGATCGCGTCACCCTGCTTGGTCACAGCGGAGATTTTGTACTGCTTACGGGGCCGCATGCCGCGCGGTGCGGAGGTCCAGGCATAGGCCACGGTGCCAATGATGCAGACCGCCCACATATAGAGCCCCAGCGGATCGCCATTTTTGAAAGGCTTCAGAATGTAGAGATAGTGAAAGGCGCCAAACAGGAAGAAAATCCCGATGAAGCGGTGGGTCCATTTCCACAGGTGATAGGGGATGAAGGTCGCAACCGTGATCACCACAAGCATCAGCAGGCCGTAGAGGCTGACTTCGCCGAGTGTTTCCGCCAGATCGACCAGCATGGTTTCACGCCCTAGCCCCTTCATGTCGGCATCAATTGTGTCGTGCAGCAGAATTGCCACCATCGATCCGATGCCGAGCCATTTGTGCAAACGGTAAGACTGGTCCATTGGACCAAAGATCATCTCAACGCCGGGCCAGCGGGTGGCGATCACGTGGGAAAACGCCATGGCAATCAGCGCGCCAAGACCGAGATACTGACTGAACAATGCCAAGCCGTCGCGCCCTTGGGCAATTTCAGGCCACCACACAAACGGCAGCGCCAAAGCCACTGCCACCAAAAGAAGTCCAAGTTTTTTCACGGTTCTGTTCCCACTTCGTGCCTAGGCCACACATGACCATCAGTTCGCGCGGACTACATGCCCCAAGGGCAGCCTTGGTGGGAAGGGGGTATTCCGCCAAAAATAGCGGAAAAAACCGGAGTTTAGGCCACTTTCATCACGATTTTGCCGATATGGCCGCTGCTTTCCATACGTTGGTGCGCCGCCACGGCATCCGCCAGGGCAAACTCACTGTCCATCACTGGTGCGACGCGGCCGCTTTCCAGAAGCGGCCAGACATCGGCGCGCAGGGCGTCGGCGATCTTGGCTTTGGCGAGATCACTTTGTGGGCGCAACGTGGAGCCGGTGATGGTCAAACGGCGCATCATCACATGGGCAAAGTTGAGTTGAATCTGCGGACCTTGCAGGAAGGCGATTTGTACCAGTCGCCCGTCATCGGCGAGGGCCTTCACATTGCGCGGCAGGTAGTCGCCGCCAACCATATCTAGGATCAGGTTTGCGCCACCTTCGGCACGCAGCACATCGACAAAATCTTCTGCGCGGTAGTTGATCGCTTTTTCAGCGCCAAGTTTCAGGCAAGCTTCGCATTTTTCGTCAGAGCCTGCGGTGGTGAACACACGCGCGCCAAAAGCACTGGCAAGCTGGATGGCGGTTGTGCCAATGCCAGAGGATCCGCCGTGTACGAGAAATTTTTCGCCAGCTTTGAGACCCCCACGTTGGAAGACGTTGGAATAGACGGTGAAGAAAGTTTCCGGCAGACAAGCCGCTTCTTTCATGCCCATCCCTTCGGGCACTGGCAGACAATGCGCAGCTGGGGTGAGGACATATTCGGCATAGCCGCCACCAGGAAGAAGGGCGCAAACCGAGTCGCCTTCGGACCATTCACTCACGCCTGCCCCAACTGCGGCGATGGTGCCCGAGGCCTCAAGCCCCGGCAGGTCGGAGGCATTGGCAGGTGGGTTGTAAAGTCCGGCACGTTGCAACACGTCCGGGCGGTTCACGCCAGAATAGGCCACTTTGATCAGCACCTCACCAGGACCGGGAGTGGGAATGGGCCGTTGCACCATTTTGAGCACATCCGCGGCACCGGGTTTTGAAATTTCAACGGCGTTCATGGTCTGTGTCATGGTGGTCTCCCTGTGTTGCGCTTTCTGTCTAACAGAGCGCAGGCATTGGGGAACAGGCACTTTTGTCGCGCTGACGTGGCGACGGGGTCTCTTGCCCTTTGACACATCAAGACTAGGGTGGCGCTATGTTACGAATTCTCAAACACCCAGCCTTCGCCAAGTTGTTTGCCGCCCAAGTTGTGGCCCTAGCTGGCACCGGACTGTTGACCATCGCCCTAGGCCTCTTGGCTTATGATCTGGCAGGCCCAGCCGCCGGTGCCGTTTTGGGCACCGCTTATGCCATCAAAATGGTGGCCTATGTCGGCTTGTCTCCGGTTTTGGGGGCACTGGCGGCGCGCCTCCCCCGCCGGGGTGTTTTAATTTTTGCAGATTTGGTGCGCTTTGGCGTGGCGCTGTTTTTGCCGTTTGTCGACTCAGTGGCACAGATTTATGTGCTGATCTTTTTGCTACAAAGCGCGTCAGCCCTGTTCACCCCCACGTTTCAGGCGATCATTCCGGACATCCTAACCGAAGAAGACGACTACACGCGGGCGTTGTCATTGTCGCGTCTGGCTTATGATCTGGAGAATCTGTTGTCGCCAGCACTGGCCGGTGTTCTGCTGTTGGTAATGAGCTATCATGGGCTGTTTGTGGGCACCGCCGCAGGCTTTTTGATCTCAACTCTGTTGATCTTGATAACAACGCTGCCGCCCCGTCCCGAAAGCAAAGACCGACCGTTTCGCGAGCGCCTGACCCGTGGTGCATGGATTTATCTTGCCACTCCGCGCTTGCGCGGATTGCTGGCGTTCAACATGGCAGCAGCGGCCAGTGTGTCCTACGTGCTGGTGAACACCGTGGTGTTGGTGCGCGACGCCTATGACCTGGGCGAGACAGGCCTGGCGCTGGCCATGGGCGCGTTTGGCGCGGGCAGCATGGTGGCCGCGGTGTCATTGCCGCGCTTATTAGAGCAACTGCCGGACCGGCGGATCATGGGCACCAGCGCGGTGGCCTTGGCCGGGATTACGGTGGTGCATGGGCTTTGGATGCAAAGCGTAGGCATATTGAGCTGGCCTGCGTTTTTGGTGCTCTGGGCTGTTGTTGGAGCGCTGTTCAGTGCGATCTTGACCCCTTCGGGCCGCCTATTACGCCGATCGGCACATGCGGCGGACCGCCCTGCGGTGTTCACCGCGCAATTTGCTTTGAGCCACGTGTGCTGGCTCGTCGCCTATCCACTGGCTGGATGGAGCGCGACACAGGGGTCGCAAGCGGTGTCTCTGTTGGTGCTGGGCGTGGTTGGCTTGATCAGTGTGGCGGTAGGTTATTGGGTTTGGACCCCGGCCCCCAAAGAGGTGTTGCATGAGCATCCCGAGCTTCCTGAGGATCATCCTCACCTTCAGGAACATGGTGGGCGGCGCCATGCACATGCGTTTGTGATTGATGACGAACATCATGTGTGGCCGACACACGGCTGAGGCCAGTTAGCGGGCCAGAAGGCGCAGACCTTGGGTCACGTCAGAGCGCACCGCAAGGCGCAACCCAGGTTCATCGCCGGCTTTGAGCGCGGCGATGATCAGACGATGGTAGTGCGGCGGTTCGGTTTGGCGCAAGCGGCCGTAAAGCGCGCGCATGGTGGGGCCAAGCTGGAGCCACACGGTTTCTGCCATGGCCAGCATCGCTGGGGCTTGGGCGCGTAAGTACAGCGTGCGGTGGAACTCAAGATTGGCGCGAATATAGGCCACAGAGTCGCGGCGGCTGACCGCATCAGCCACGGTGCCATTGATTGCAATAAGGCGATCTATCAGTGCCATATGGGCCCGCGGCAAAGCCCGGCTGGCCAATTCAACTTCGATGAGAGCCCGCAGAGCGGCAAGTTCTTCAAGACGTTCGCTGCTGAGTTCCGGCGTGGCTACGCGGCCAGAGTTGGATAGGGTGAGTGCGCCTTCCGCGACCAAACGTCGTACGGCCTCACGGGCCGGGGTCATAGAGACGTCAAACTGCTTGCCAATGCCGCGCAGGGTCAGTGCAGCGCCTGGAGCAAGCTCGCCATACATGATGCTGGTGCGCAAAGCACGATACACGCGGTCATGCGCGGCGGCGGACTGATCTGGGGCGGGACGACTGGATGGGATCATGTCGCCTTTGTGATCACAAAGACGAAAAAGGTCAATGCAGGGTCACGTTGCGAATTGGTAGCGGTGCAGTTCCTGACCCTGGGTGCGCAGCCACAGACGTGGGGTCTCATAAGGTCCATGGATGATGGTGACCTCGTTCCAAAACGCCTGTGAGTGGTTCATTTCCTTGAGATGCGCCACTTCATGCGCGGCGACATAGTCCAGCACATCAGGCGACGCCATCACCAAACGCCACGAAAACATCAACGCCCCGGTGGAGGTGCAGGACCCCCAACGGGAACGGGTGTCGCGCAGGGTGAGTTTGGTCGGCTGTCGGCCAAGACGCGCGCCGTAATGGTCGACGGCTTCGACAAGTCGGTGGCGGGCCAGCTCTTTGAGAAAGCCCTGTACCTTACGCCCCACCTGCTCCGGCTTGCCGGGCACGGCAAGCTCATCCGCCCCCAACTGCACAGAGCGCCCTGCCCCTGGCACAATCAAGCGCGCGCGCCCCGCAACGGGCACCGCAGCCCCATGCGCCACCACAACTGTCTCCGGCTGTTGCGCTACCTGCCTGCGCAGCCAATCTTGCTTTTCATGGGCAAAGGCCATCGCCTCGTGTTCTGACACGCTGGAGGGAATCGTCAGCGTCACCTTGCCATCAAGTCGCGAAACTCTGAGGCTGATGCGCCGCGCCCGGCTGGATCGGCGCAAAGCCACCGTCACGGGAGGTGTTCCGGAGATGATATGTTGCGCCATCTACGCTCCTATAGAGACAATGCGATGTTACCCTTTGACACGGGGCCATTGTTATGGCACCTCCCCCAAATCGTCGAGAGAGACTCAACCGATTGAAGGGGACAACCCATGCCCAAGGAAGAATGGGGCGTCAAGCGCGTTTGCCCAACCACCGGCAAGCGATTCTATGACCTGAACAAAAACCCAGTCATCAGCCCCTACACGGGCGATGTCGTGGAAGTAGAAGCCGGCAAGAGCCGGATGATTGCTGCTGACGAAGCCGATGCAGCAACACTGAAAGCCAAAGCGGCTGACGCGGACAACGCGGATGACGTGTTGGATGATGATGACACCGTTGATCTGGAACTCGATGATGATGTTCTGGACGACGACGAAGATGACGACAACGTTTCGCTGGATGAAATCGCGGATGTTGCGTCTGACGACGAAGAAAACTGATCGTCGAAAAAAGTTACACCGGGGCGGAATTTTTCGCTTGAACCCGCCCCGGGATGCGCCTAATTAGGCGCCCACAGGCAGAGATGCCTGACTGGTTTGGGGCCTTAGCTCAGCTGGGAGAGCGCTTCGCTGGCAGCGAAGAGGTCAGGAGTTCGATCCTCCTAGGCTCCACCAAACCACCTTCAAAAAAGTCAACAAACCGCCGCGTTCATAGGCAGGGTTTGCGCCCGCTATCTCGCGAAAACGCGATCTTGGGCGTCACACCTTGGGAACATCGCAGCAGCAAGAATACCCCGTCAAGCGTCCACCCTGGCGGCAACAAGAGCGCGCATCCGGGTCTTGATTTCGGCGTATTTTCGACGACTGATCGGAGCTTCATCGCCATTGCTCAACAGGCACATGTAGGCACTGCCTTTTTTCTTGATCTCCACGACGTGGGACAAGCGGACCCAATGGGAGCGATGACAGTGGATGCCGTCGAGGTCCGCTAGCTTTTCGACACACTCTCCAAACTGCTCAGACAGCAGGCTGCGTCCTTGTGTCGTGACCACCTCAACATAGTGGTCTTGGGCGTGTATGCGAATGATGTCGTCGCCCAAGTGTGCTGGTGCGGTTGCAATAAGACTTCTCAGCGCAACAGTTTTTGGCGCATCCGGTGACACGGGCGAAACTAAGGTGTCACGCGGAGACGGCTCACCGCGCAGCAGGTATATCAATGCCCCGGCGATCACAAAGCTTGCCGGCGTGATAGCTACGATCTCGTCGCGCAGTAATCCGAGAAAAGTTGCCGCCTCTTGCTCGCCTTCTTCTGGATTGCCAAAGCCATAGTCCAGCGCCATGGAAACGCAGCCAAACAGGATCGGCAATAGCAGAGTTGAAACAATGGTTGGCCAAGGGCGGGGCCACCCCAGGCGTTGGAAACCAGCCACGCCAGACAAGAAGAGCAAGGACCCAAAAAACAAGTGTGTCACCCACAACCCATATGCCGCCAAAATCGGCAGGCTTGACGTGTGTTCGGGCTGCAAAACCAACACAACGACAGCCCCGGCAGCAGATGCGATGAGCGTGGTTTTCACCATTTGGGGAGTGAGGGCAATCTTCTGCGAAATCATGTCCCTTCGTTAACACCTGCTCCGCGACCGGTCCAGAAACGACCGTTCGCGAAATCCGCATAACCACACACGGAGATAGCAGGCCGCTCAAGCATCTGTGCTGGATCGAGACCTGCCCTTTGCGCAAGTCCTCCCTCACCGCCGCTCTGCGCCGCCAGCGCACTGTCGCGACCCAATACAAATGGCTCAGCAGCAGCAGTACCGATGAACACGAAGTGCGCTCACGCCGCCGCAACAGGCACGCAGGGAACCAGAACAGGATGGACTTGATGACGTCGACACAACTCGCCCAAAGCGATCGTTTTTCCGATAACGCTCATCGCAGATGGAACACAACAACGCGGCAAGCGCGCCTTCGAGCCTTGCTCTGGCTACTCTTGATGACGGCAGTGTTTCAGGCATTGTTCGCCTCCGTGCCTTCCTTCGATTTGTGGGTGTCATCGTTGTTCTGGACCGCGGAAGGCGGGTTCCACTTTACCAGCCTCGACAGCCTGAAACAGCTTCGAGCGATTGGATACCACGCCTTCACCGCGATGGCGGTGCTGGCGTTGATCGGCGCTTTGGTGGCGCTGAAGCAACTCAAACTCCTCACAATTCCAGGCAGCGTTTGGCTCTTCATCGTCGGAGTTTATGTCTTTGGGCCGGGCTTGCTGGTGCACAGCATCTTAAAGGCGCACTGGGGGCGCGCGCGACCGGCGCAGGTTCTGGAGTTTGGTGGAGACCTGTTGTTTTCGCCACCCTTTGAAATCGCAGCTCAATGTACCGCCAACTGTTCGTTTGTGTCCGGAGAAGCGGCAGGCGCCACGGCCTTTGCAATTGCCGCCTACTCTTTGACCCGCTTTGTAAGTTCTCCAGCTCTACGACGCACATTGTTTGGTCTGGCGCTTTGCCTTGCCGTATCCTGCGCCTTTCTCCGCGTGGTTTTTGGCGGGCACTTCCTGTCTGACGTGATCTTTTCAGCGCTGTTTGTGTCTCTGATCGCTGTAGGGCTCTCGTTCTTCCTTAGCGATCGGACAGGTGCTCTCACCTCGCGCCCAAAATGGACCACACAGAAATAGAGACCGCTCTGGCTGTTTCAGAATGCAAAAACCCCGGCGCATCGCTGCACCGGGGTTTCGTTTTTCTTCACTGCGCCGGAGCGCCGCGTGGCTTTAGAAGTGTGCCGACTTGGTGTTTGCAGGGGCCAGTGGCGGGGCAAATTTGGTCAGGTCGATGCCTTCAACAGCAGCCTTGTACTCTTCCAGCGTTGGGGTGCGGCCCAGGATGGCAGAGAGTACAACCAGCGGTGTGGACGCCAGCAACGATTCACCTTTTTTCTCAGGCAGGTCGCCCACAACACGGCCCTGGAACAGGCGGGTCGAGGTGGCCAGCACGGTGTCACCCTTTGCGGCTTTTTCCTGGTTACCCATGCAGAGGTTACAGCCCGGACGCTCGAGATAGAGAATGTTCTCATACTCTGTACGTGCCTGCTGTTTTGGGAACATGTCGTCAAAGGTGAAGCCTGAGTAGCGCTCAAGGATTTCCCAGTCGCCCTCTTCCTTCATCTCGTCGATGATGTTGTAGGTTGGAGCCGCCACAACCAAAGGTGCCTTGAACTCGACTTTGCCGTTGGTTGCTTCGAGGTTCTTCAGCATCTGCGCCACGATCTTCATGTCGCCCTTGTGCACCATGCAGGAGCCCACAAAGCCCAGATCGATCTTCTTATCAGCGTTGTAGTAGCTGATTGGGCGGATGGTGTCGTGGGTGTAGCGCTTGGACACGTCGTCGTTGTTCACGTCCGGGTCGGCGATCATGGGCTCAACGATCTGGTCCAGATCCACAACCACTTCAGCGAAGTACTTGGCGTCCGCATCCGGCTTCAGTGCAGAGTTGGCGCCGGATTTGATGTCGGCAATCCGCGCGTCAGCTTTGTCAACCAGGCCTTGCAGCAGCGCAGCTTCGTTGTCCATGCCTTTGTCGATCATGATCTGGATGCGGCCTTTGGCCAGTTCCAGCGAGCCGATCAGGGTCTCATCGTTGGAGATACAGACAGAGGCTTTGGCCTTCATCTCGGCGGTCCAGTCGGTGAAGGTGAAGGCTTGGTCCGCCAGCAGCGTGCCAATGTGCACCTCGATCACGCGGCCCTGGAAGACGTTGTCACCGTGCTGATCCAGCATCTGCGCCTGGGTGGCGTGTACCACATCGCGGAAGTCCATGTGCTCCGCCATTTGGCCTTTGAAGGTCACCTTCACAGATTCAGGGATCGGCATGGAGGCTTCGCCGGTGGCCAAAGCCAAAGCAACGGTGCCAGAGTCCGCACCAAAGGCGACGCCCTTGGACATACGGGTGTGGCTGTCGCCGCCCACAATCACGTCCCAGTCATCCACGGTGATGTCGTTCAGCACCTTGTGGATCACGTCGGTCATCGCGTGATACTCGCCCTCTGGGTCACGCGCGGTGATCAGGCCGAAGTCGTTCATGAACTTCATCAGCTTAGGAATGTTGGCCTGCGCCTTGGTGTCCCAAACCGACGCAGTGTGACAGCCGGACTGATAGCCCACGTCCACGGACGGGGAGATCACGGTGGCGGCCATTGCCTCAAGTTCCTGCGCAGTCATCGGACCGGTGGTGTCCTGAGAGCCAACAACGTTCACTTTCACGCGCACGTCAGAGCCGGCATGCAGGGTGACACCTGGGGTGCTGCCCAATGCATTGCGGTTGAAGATTTTTTCAACGGCGGTCAGGCCCTGGCCTTCAACAGACAATTCTTTGGATGGCGCATAGGCAGATTTCAGCTCCTGACCAAGTGCGCCTGCGGCAAATGTCTGCAGCTTCTTGCCAAAGACCACAGCGTAAGAACCGCCCGCCTTCATGAACTCCACTTTTTGTGGGGTGAAGGCAGCTGAGATGTCTTTCAGCACATTGCCGTCTGCATCCTGCAGGGTCTTGGTTTTGGTATTGATGGTCAGCACGGTGCCGGTGGCCACGGAATAGGCCTCTTCCAGCACGGCTTCGCCGTCTTCATCGACCACAACATTGCCGTCCGCGTCGGTCTTTTTGACCCAGTTGTCCAGATCAATGCCGATGCCGCCGGTCACGCCAACGGTGGTCAGGAAGATCGGGGAGATGCCGTTGGTGCCCGCCACAACAGGGGCGATGTTGATGAATGGTACATAAGGCGATGCCTTCTTACCGGTCCACAGCGCCACGTTGTTCACGCCGGACATACGGGAGGAGCCCACACCCATGGTGCCTTTTTCCGCAATCAGCATCACACGTGCATCAGGGTTCTGTTTCTGCAGTTCCTGAATGGCCACCTGATCTTCCGGCGAGCACATGCATTTGCCGTGCAGCTCACGGTCGGCGCGGGAGTGCGCTTCGGCACCGGGCGACAGAAGGTCGGTCGAGATGTCACCGATACCGGCGATGAAGGTCACAACCTTGATCTCTTCGTCCACTTCGGGAAGCTTGGTGAAGAATTCCGCCTTGGCGTAGCTTTCCAGCAGGTCCTTGGCGACTGCATTGCCCGCCTTAAACGCTTCTTCAAGACGGTCCGTGTCCGCTTCATAGAGGAAGACCTGAGTCTTCAACACGTCCGCAGCCTGAGCCGCAATCGCGGCATCTTCGCCCAGCGCCAGGTCGAGCAGCACGCGCACGGATGGGCCACCCTTCATGTGCGACAGCAGTTCAAAGGCGAACTCAGGGGTGATTTCGGCCACGTCAGCCGCGCCGAGAATGATCTCTTTGAGGAAGTCTGCCTTCACGCCGGCAGCGCTCGTGGTACCTGGCAAAGTGTTGTAAATGAAGAACTTCAGAGAGTCTTCGCGGTGGGCGTTGGCGGTGTCTTTGATCTGTTCGATCAGTTCGCTGACCAGCGCGCCGCTATCAATTGGCTTTGGATTCAGACCTTCGGATTTCCGGGTCTCAATCTCATTCAGATAATCTGTATACAAGCTCATGATGATCCTAGCGATTTGAGGTTGGCTTAAGCATGAACGCCCTGTCTTTAAAGCAATAGCGAGTCACAGGGCAGGTATTGTATGCCGATGTATACCAAGCTTGGAAAAGACGCAAGTTGCCCTTCGGAACAATTGTCTTGGCCTCCCCCAAATGTGATGGCGCAGTGCGGCGTATGGCCCCCAATGTAGGCTGCCCTGTCCGGTTTTTCCAGCGCACGACCACCTTCCAAGCCGCACAGATTGGGAAGCAGTTTCCGGTTAAGACACGCTTTGCCAAGCTGTGGGGATTGTATTCAAACAATATCTTGTGATCCATGACGCGAGGTGTCGCAGCATTTTGTTTTCGTCGGCGTAGAATGGCTATTGACTCAGGCGCCGGTTTGCCCGACTTGGAAAGGGATGGTTCCCGAACGACGTCAGTCAACCGGGATGAAAAGGGAATACGGTGCGGCCCATTTAGTGAGCCAATTCCGTGACTGCCCCCGCAACTGTAAGCGGTAAGCGACCCCGAGAATACCACTGAACGCACCGCGTTTGGGAAGGTTCGGGAAAGCCAAAATCCGCGAGTCAGGAGACCTGCC
The DNA here is from genome assembly GCF_049116215.1 of Shimia sp. Lineage (GTDB taxonomy): Bacteria > Pseudomonadota > Alphaproteobacteria > Rhodobacterales > Rhodobacteraceae > Shimia. The sequence goes on from NZ_JAGDZB010000007.1 coordinate 276,149, forward strand.
ATCAAAACAATAACTTCAACCCGGGCGGGGCGTCCGGACAGGAGGCCATGATGGCTTTACGGTTTGAACCGTGTGAAAAATTGACTGTGCTTGCCCCGCGCTATCGCGGAGGGCGAGATGGCCACCCCCAATCACCGAATTTCGATATGCACGTCCTGCAAACATGTCGGCGAAAACTGCCGGCCTGGCTATGAGCTGATCAAGCGCTTGCGCGCTGCCATCGATATGGCGGGCGATGCGATCACGGAAGAGTTCGAGATTTCCGGCGTGGCCTGTATGGCGGGCTGCAAACATCCTTGCACGGTCGCCTATCACAGCACCCGCAAGGCGACCTATCTGTTTGGCGACATAACACCGGAACAGGACATCGAGGATCTGGTGTCCTTTGCGCAGCAATATGCGGTGCTGGGTGATGGCTGGTGCTCCTCCGTGGATCGACCCGGCAAGTTGCGCAAACACACGTTGGCACGGGTGCCATCGATGATGTTGGCGATTGAAGACAGCGCGGAGCGGCTGACGTGAGTGCCGGACATTTGGTGGCCAAAGACATCTGTTGGCGACCGGGTAAAAGCCAGCCCTTCCTGCTGCATCCAGTGAGCTTTGAGGTTTACCCAGGTCGCGTGCTGGGCGTGGTGGGTCCCAATGGCGCGGGCAAGTCAACGCTTTTGCGGATGGTCTATCACTATCAAAAGCCGACCTCGGGGCAGATCATGGTGGATGGACAAGACCTCTGGGGCATGTCCGCCAAAGTCGCAGCACGCAAGGTGGCGGCCGTGTTGCAGGAACAACCGGGCGCCTTTGGTCTTTCGGTACGCGATATTGTGGCGCTCGGGCGCACGCCCCACCGCAGTGGCTTTTCGTCAGATGGCGCGCGTGACGCGGAGATCATCGACGCTGCGCTTAAACGGATGCAGTTAGAGCCTTTGGTCAACCGCGATTTTGACACCCTATCAGGGGGCGAGCGGCAACGGGTGATGGTGGCACGGGCCTTGGCGCAGCAACCGCAAGTGCTGGTAATGGACGAGCCCACCAACCACCTCGACATTCGCCATCAGCTCGAAATCCTCTCATTGATCCGGTCGCTTGGGCTGACCATTGTGGTCTCCCTGCACGATCTGAACATGGCCGCAGATGTCTGTGACGCCATTCTGCTTCTGAAAGACGGACACTGCCAAGGTTTTGGCAGCGCTGATGACGTGCTCAGCGAACAGCTTGTCTCTGACACGTTTTCCGTCAACGCCCAGCGCCAAATGCTGAGCGTCAGCCAAAACCAACACCTTACTTTTCACCTCCCGACCTAAAGGACCCAATTTATGACCTCCAAATTGACCACCGTCGCTGTCAGCGCCCTAATGGCCCTGACCACCACCGCTGCGCTGGCGGAAACCACCGTGGACAGCTGCAACCGCCAAGTGACCTTTGACGCGCCGCCCAAGGCCGCCATTTCCAATGACGTGAACCTGACCGAGATGATGCTGGTGCTGGGTCTGGCGGATCGCATGGTCGGCTACACCGGCATTTCCGGCTGGAAAACGCTGGACGAAGAGATGCGCGCTGGTGTGGAAGAACTGCCGGAGCTGTCCGCAAAATATCCGTCCAAAGAAGTGCTGATCGGTGCGGATGCGGACTTCTTCTTTGCCGGTTGGAACTACGGCATGAAGGTCGGCGGCGAAGTCACGCCAGAGACGCTCGCGCCGTTTGACATCAAGGTTTATGAGCTGACCGAGAGCTGCATACACATTGGCGAGAAAGACGCCGCCAGCATGGATGACATGTACACCGACATCCAAAACCTCGGCGCGATCTTTGACGTAAAAGACAAGGCGGATGCGCTGGTGGATGGCTACAAAGCGGATCTTGCGGCCTTCACCGATGGTTTGGCCCCGCTGGAAAGTGCGCCACGTGTGTTTGTCTATGACAGCGGCGAAGACACGCCGTTCACTGCTGGCCGCTATGCGATGCCAAACGCGTTGATTGAAGCGGCGGGTGGCACCAACATCATGAACGATCTTGAAAAGAGCTGGGCCAAGGTCGGCTGGGAGCCTGTTGTGGAGCGCAACCCGGAGGTCATTGTGATTGTGAACTACGGTAAGGTGACGGCTGAGGAAAAACGCGCCTTCATGATGAACAACCCGGCTTTTGCGGAGATGGACGCGGTGAAGAACGACCGGTTTGTGACGCTTGAGTATGTTGAAGCGACCCCGGGTCCGCGCAACATCGCTGCGGTCAAAACCCTCGCAGAAGCGTTCCGGGCGAAATAAATGACAGGAAGAGCAGCAGGACAGCCAAAGAGCAGGTTTCCTTATGTGATCGGCGCAGGGGTGCTCCTGTTGCTTTTCTCGATTTCGGTCGCAATCAGTGTGGGGGCAGTCTCTGTGCCCCTGCACACGGTCTGGAGCATCCTGATCAACCAGGTGACGCCGGGAATAATTGAACAGGACTGGTCCAAGGGACGCGAATCGATTGTCTGGGACATTCGCTTTCCACGTGCTTTGCTGGCCTGTCTGGTCGGTGCGGGTTTGGCGGTTGTGGGCGGCAGCTTGCAGGCCGTAACACGCAACCCATTGGCAGATCCACATTTGCTGGGGATTTCTTCCGGCGCGGCCTTTGGGGCGATCATGGTCCTGATGCACACAGGCATGTTTTGGGGGCTCATTACAGTGCCGTTGTTTGCCTTTGGCGGGGCCTTGGCGGCAACTTTGCTGGTGCTGGCTGTGTCGCAATTTGCTTCGGCCACCAGCGCGGATCGGTTGATCCTGGCGGGCGTGGCGGTGTCGTTCATAGTGATGTCGCTGGCCAATGTGTTGATTTTTCTCGGCGATCCAAGGGCCACCCACACGGTGGTGTTCTGGATGCTGGGTGGTCTGGGTTTGGCGCAGTGGAGCCATTTGGTTTTCCCACTGGCGGTGCTCGTCGTCTGCGGCACCTACATCTGGCTTAACGCACGGAAGCTGAATGCGATGACGGTGGGCGATGAAACAGCCTCTACACTGGGCATTCCAGTGGCGCGGTTTCGATTGATCATCTTTGTTGTCGGCGCGCTGATCACCGGGGTGATGGTTGCGTTTTCGGGCATGATTGGTTTTGTTGGCCTGATGGTGCCACATATCGTGCGTATGCTTGTGGGCGGGGACTATGCCCGCGTGATCCCGGCCTCCGCGCTCTTTGGGGCGATCTACCTTTTGTGGTCCGACATCATCGCGCGCACCATTATGGCACCAGAAGACATGCCAATTGGCATTGTCACCGGCTTGGTCGGCGGCATGTTCTTTGTCTGGCTTTTGCGGCGGCGGGCGCGGTAAAGCGCCCTGCCCTATTTGCGTCAGAGAAGCGGATAGTTTTCCGAGTTCTCCAACGCGTAGTGCCACCATTCATAGGGGTTCATCTCAAAACCGGCACCCACCATGAGACCCAGCAGAATCAAGCGATTTTGCAGAGCTTCACGGCAGATGTCGATCCTGGAGTGATGCGATTGTTGCAATGCAGCGTCAAAGTCTGTGCCCATATCGAGTACAGTGCCACCTGACGTGGTCAGCGTCAGATCCACGGCGGTGCCGCGGCTGTGATCTGAGCCAATGGCCGGATCTGCAACAAATTCTGGGTCGGGCCGTACCTCCCACAAGCGGCGTTGCACCGCTTGTGGGCGATAGGCGTCCAGCAACAGAAGGCGCAGTCCAAGGGCGGCAGCGCGATCAGCGGCATGAAAGAGGGCATCGGCGGCATGTCTGTGCAGGCGCGCCTGTTGATCCTCCGGCGTGGTATAAAGCACCTCACCGGCGAAGTTTTGGGTGGTCGCATAAGCCAGCTGCACGTCGATGGCCGCGTGTTGGATCGGGACCAGCGTCATGCGGGCACCTTTTGTGGGGTGGTGGCCGTTGTTTGACAACAGCGCACCTGGGCCTGCTCGGTAGGCACCATGTTTTGTCGTACGTCACAGCCCGCGCCCGCCTGTTCACAGCGGTCTTTAAAGAAACAACCAGTGGGCAGGTTTCGGTTGGACGGCAGATCTGTGTTGCTGAGCGCCTCTCCCAGCCCGCCGGTGGCGCGCATGGTGGGGATCGAGTCCAGCAGGAGACGGGTATAGGGGTGTTTGGGCGCGGCAAGCACAGCTTCTGACGCGCCATGTTCCACCACCTGCCCGAGATACATCACCGCCACCTCATCACAAAGGTAGCGCACAACAGAGATGTCGTGGGAGATGAAAATGTAGGTCAGACCACGTTCCGCCTGAAGGTCTTTCAGCAGGTTGAGGATTTGCGCTTGAATCGAGATATCAAGCGCCGAGGTCGGCTCGTCGAGCACAATCACATCTGGATCTGAGGACAATGCACGGGCAATGGCGATTCGCTGACGTTGACCGCCGGAGAACTCATGGGGGTAGCGGTCGAGCACCTCCGGGCGCAGGCCCACTTTGGCGGCAAGATCGGCTGCCAATGCACGTAGCTCGGCTTTCGGGCGTTTGGACACCGCAAAGACTGGCTCGGTGATCACCCGCCAGACCGGCATGCGGGCGTTGAGCGAGCTTTGCGGATCCTGGAACACAATCTGCACGTCATGATCCGCGCCAAAGTTGCGGATCACTTCGCCCTCAGACGGCTTGCGGATGCCCATCAGCACCTGCGCCAAGGTGGATTTGCCGCAGCCGGATTCGCCAACGATGCCCAGCGTTTTGCCCCGCAAAATATCGAGATCGATGCCATTAAGCGCATGTACAAAGCCACGCGGGCGCCCCCGCCAGTCTTCGCCAAACGGGAAGCGCATGTGGATGTTGGAGAGCGTCATCACGCTGTCAGTAGTCATGCGGAGATCTCCTCGCGCAGCCAGCAGGCGGCTTGGTGTTTGGTGCCAACATCGGTCAACACGGGGCGCGAGTCGCAGGCGGCGTGCGCATGGCGACAACGGGCCTGAAAGGCGCAGCCTTTTGGCGGATTGACCAGATTGGGCACGGTGCCGGGGATGGAGGCCAGCGGCGCGCCCGGATCCGCGTCTTCTGGCAGGGCTTCGATCAAAGCGGCAGTATAGGGATGCTGCGGATTGCCCAGCACTTTCTGCGCCGGTCCAGATTCCACCACGCGTCCTGCATACATCACATAAATGCGGTCACAGAACTGGCTGATCACGGCCAAATCATGGGAAATGAACAGCACCGAGGCCCCGGTTTGACGGGCTTTGGCGTGCAACAGTTGCAGCACCTGCCGTTGCACCGTCACATCCAAGGCGGTGGTGGGCTCATCCGCCACCAGAAGCTTGGGAGAGCAGGCAAAGGCCATGCCGATCAGGATACGCTGCCGCATACCGCCGGAGAGCTCAAAGGGGTAGCGTCCCAAGATTTCTTCTGCATCGTTGATGCGCATGTCTTTGAGCAGCTCGATCGCCCGATCCCGCGCCGCCATGCCGCGCAGATCGGAGTGCAGCTCGATCACCCGCAGCATCTGTTTGCCAATGGTCTTGGTTGGGTTCAGCGCGGTTTGCGGCTCCTGAAAGATCATCGCCACATCACCGCCGCGCAGCTTGTTCATCTCGCGCTCAGACATGGTGGCCACGTCGCGCCCCAGGATGCTGATGGTGCCCGCAGATTGGCGGAACGCGCCGGAAGGCAGCAAGCCAAGCGCGGTCATGGCGGTGACCGATTTGGCCGACCCGCTTTCACCAACAAGACCAACAATCTCGCCCGGTTGCACATCCAAGTCCACGCCGTTCACCGCGTGCACGTCACCTGCGAAGCCCGGAAACAGAACTTCCAGCCCGTCAATTTTCAATACTGGGTCCGCCATGTCAGCGTGCCTTCTGTTTGGGATCAAGGATGTCGCGGATGCCGTCACCCAAAAGGTTGAAGGCGGTGGCGGTGATCAGGATGGCAAAGCCGGGGAAGGCCGAGTACCACCACTGGTCCAAGATGTAATTACGTCCGGTGGCCACCATGGCGCCCCATTCGGCGGTGGGCTGTTGTGCGCCAAGGCCAATGAAACTGAGCGCAGAGGCCAAGAGAATGGTGCTGCCGAGGTCCAGCGTGGCTTGCACCATGACCGGGGACAGGATGTTGGGCAGGATATGCCAGCGCAGGATGTGTAATTTGGACGCTTTGAAGGTTTCGGCGGCGGTCACAAAGGACATTTCCCGGATCAGCAAAGTTTGGCCGCGTGAAATGCGCACGTAGACCGGGATGCGCACCAAAGCGATGGCGATGGCCGCGTTGATCAGACTTGGGCCAAGCGCCGCTGCGAGCGCCATGATCAGCACCAGAGATGGCACAGACAACACCACATCCATCAGACGCATGATCACCACATCCACACGCCCACCGATCAGGCCGGCAAAAGCGCCAATAAACGTGCCGATGAAACCAGCCACAACCACAACAAAGAAACCCACGGCCACGGATTGCCTCCCACCGTAAAGAATGCGGGAGTAGAGATCGCGCCCAACTTCGTCGGTGCCAAAGAAATGGTCCCAGCTTGGCGCTGCCAGCCGGGCGCGCAGGTCGATGGCGTTGGGATCATGGGTGGCAAACACCGGTGCAAAGATCACCAGAAACAGCACGATCAAGACCACAGCGCCGCCGCCAAGTGTGAGCGGGCTTTTCTTGACTTGGTACCAGAGGTAGCCCCAATCCACCCGCGACAAGGCGCGTTTGATTGGGTTCACAGAGATGGTTGCGTCGCTCATCACGAGACCTCCCGGATGCGCGGATCAACCGCCATATAGATCAGATCAACCGCCAGGTTGATCAGCACGTAGGCCAGCGAGACCACCACGGTGAAACCCATGACCGCCGGGAAATCCAGCGCTTGGATCGAGTTCACCACATAGGCGCCCATGCCGGGCCAGGCAAAGACGGTTTCGGTCAACACCGCGCCGTAAAGCAGATCGCCCAGCGCAAGGCCAAGCACCGTGATCGAAGGGATCATCGCGTTGGGCAGCGCTTCGGTGAAGACCACTTTGAAGCGGCTGAGGCCGTTGGCCTTGGCGGTGCGGATATAGTCTTGCTGCAGCTCTTCGAGCATGGCGGCACGCACTTGGCGGGCCACCACACCGAGGTGCACAAAGCCGAGGGTAAAGGCAGGCAGCAGGATGTGTTTCAACGCGGAGCCAAAGGCGGTCAAATCACCAGCCAACAGGCTATCGATCATCAGGAAGCCGGTGACGCGGGTGGGCATCTCCAAAGATGGATCAATGCGTCCGCCGCTGGGGAGCCAACCAAGGTTGCCGTAGAACAGAAGGATCACCAGCAGACCAAGCCAGAAGGCCGGTGTGGAGATGCCGGTCACGGCAATCACCCGCACAAAGTGGTCGATAGGCTTGTCTTTCCACACAGCAGAGGCCACGCCCAGTGGGATGCCCAAAGCGGTCGCGAAGAACAGCGCGGTCAACGCCAATTCCAACGTGGCCGGGAAGAAGATGCGCAGATCTTCCAACACTGGACGACGGGTGCGGATCGAGTTGCCAAAGTCGCCTTGAACCACGCCTTCGAGGTAGCGCAGGTATTGGACGGGAAGCGGTTTATCGAGGCCGAGATCCTCGCGGATATTTTGCACAATCTCCGGCGTCGCGCGGTCGCCCGCAATCATGCGGGCCGGGTCGCCGGGAATGAGATTTGAGATGGTGAAGGTGATGACCGTCACGCCAAAGAGAACCAGTATCAGGAACATCAATCGGCGGCGGATGACATTGAGGAAGGACATCGGCGCGTTTCTTTATTGGCTGAAGGCCCAAGACCACCGCAGCGGTCTTGGGCCGTTTGCTTGAGGCTTAGTCGGAGAGTGACATGCCGCCGAAGTTGAAGATGTCTTCGAGCATTGGGTTGAAGACAAAGCCTTCGACATCATCACGCACGGCGATGCGGTAATCTTTCTGGAACAGATAGACGTAGGCCGCTTCGTCGGTCACGATTTCCTGCAGCTCACCATAAAGCGCGGTGCGTTCCGCTGTGTCGGAGCTCACAACCGCTTGCTGCAGCAGGCCGTCAACTTTGTCGTTGGAGTACCAGCTGCGGTTGCCCGCCAGACCGTGACGCTTGCTGTCAAACCAGTAGTTGGTGAACATGTAAGGGTCCGCAAAGTCCGGGCTCCAGTTGCCAGTGGCAATGCCAAACTCGCCGGTGTCAAAACGCTCACGCATGGTGGCGTTGGCCAGTTTTTCCAGCTTCACGTTCAGGCCCAGCTGGGACAGATATGCTTGGGTTGCGATGGCAATTGGCTCCCACAGTGGGTCACGATCGGAATAGAGGAAAGAGATTTCCTCGCTTGCGCCGCCAGCCACGTCGAGGGCCTTTTTCGCAGAGGTCAGATTATAAGAATACTGGGTCGCGTTTTTGTTCTGACCCCACATGCCTTCAGGGATCGGGCCGTGCATCTGCACACCGTTGCCGTCCAGAATGCCGTCGATGATGCCCTGATAGTCCACGGCTGCGGAAATCGCGCGACGCACATCAACGTTGTCCAGAGGCGCCACTTTGTTGTTCAGGTAGAGGTAGGTCACCTTGAGGCTTGGGTAGTTCTGTACCTCAACACCATCTTTGCTACTCAGCGCATCAAGTTGATCCACCGGCAGGCTTTCAGCAATGTGGACGTCACCCGCTTCAAGTTTCAGACGACGGGCGGCCGCTTCTGCAATGATGTCGACGCGGATTTTTTCGATTTCCGGCGTTGCACCACCGTAGTTCGGGTTTGGCTCCAGCACCAAGCTTTGGCCACGCTCCCAACCGGTCAGCATGTAAGCACCGGAGCCCGCGGAGTTGGCGGACAGCCATTCGGTGCCGTGATCGTCACCCTTGTCTTCAACAGCCGGGTTCACAATGCCCGCGCCGTTGTTGGCCAACGTGTAGAGGAACGGCGCAAAAGGCTGCTCCAATGTGAAGGTCACCTGCATGTCGCCGGTGGCTTCGACTTTCATGCCGCCTGGGAAGGCTTCAGACGGGCCGCGGCCCAGAGCCATCAGGCGGTTGAAAGAATATTCCACCGCAGCTGCGTCCACGGCGGCGCCGTCGCTAAAGGCGTTGCCGGAGGCCAGATCAAACGTCCAGACCGTGCCATCATCAGAGGCAGACCACTCGCTGGCCAACTCGCCAACCACGGAGGTCAGGCCTTTGCCGTCTTCTGACACGTCGTAGGCTACCAACCGTTGGTACAACGGATATGTTACGGTCCAATCATTGTTGTCCATGGTTTGCGCTGGATCGAGTGTTTGCGGATCAGACGCTTTGGCCACAACCAACAGGTCTGCATCGCCATCTGCCATGGCTAATGGCGCGTTTACCGCCATGCCAACCGTGACGGCTGCTGCGCCAACCACTTGGAACCAATGTAAATTTTTCATCTTCGCTGTCCTCCCCAGAACGATGTCTTTGGCCGTTTGGCCATGTCTTGTTGGGGGTGTTCCCCAACGGCAAGTGGCCTGACCCTCTATGGTATTGCTATAACAGTCAACACCGTTATGGTACGTGCATACCAAATATTTTTGATATAGTCCTCCCAATGGGGACAGCGTCGGACAGAAGGGTCTGAGAATGGGCGTGAATATTTCGGAGGCAATTGCCAATGCGAACCAGTCGTTTACCAAGCTGGAACAACGCGTTGCCACTTATTTAAGCAGCCGCCCTGAGGCGGTGGCTTTGGAAACCAGCGCGGAAATTGCTGAAAAGTTACAAGTCAGCCCAATGACGGTGAGCCGTTTTTTTAAGAAGCTGGGATTTAGCAATTTGAACGAGCTGCGCGCGGATGCGCGGCGCGATCTTTACGGCCCGACCTCCGCACGAATCGGCAGCCGCTTCAAAAGCTTCAAACAGGCCAACCAAACCCGCGACGCAACGCAGGACCATGCCATCGCCAATGCCGCCATTCGGACAGCACTGGATCTGCGGGAAACCGAACGATGGCAAGACGCGGTGAGATATGTCGCCCACTCCGACAGCGTCATGGCGGTGGGCTTTCAGGTGATGCAATATCTGGCCAATGGCTTTGCCATGCGGTTAAAATACCTGCGCTCCAATGTGATGTTTCTGGACGGCACCGACGGGGTCTATGCCGAAGTGTTTGGCGATGATTCCGAGAGCAAAGCGCTGATCCTGATTGATACATTCCGGTACGGCAATCACGGGCCGATCCTGGCCAAAGCGGCGCGGGAGCGCGGCTTCAAGGTGATCTTGTTTTGCGATGAGTTCTGCGATTGGGGCTCAAACCTGAGCGACGTGATGCTCCCCTATCCTAACGAAGGCCATATGTTCCTGCCGTTCCCAACCGGCATCCACTTTGGTTTGAACCTGATGTTTCAGGATGTGGTGACCGAGCTTGGCGACAAGGCGCGTGACAAGGTGGAACAGGTCGCCAAGTCTCAGGATTTGTTTGATAATTTCCTGCCGGAATAGGTGACCCTTACACCAGCTTTCCGTCCTGCAACTCCAAGGTGTTCGGGGCCAATGCGGCGCGGAACGCGGGGTTGTGGCTGACCAAGAGAATGGCTTGCGGCAGGCCTTGCAGGATTTCCAGCAAGCGGGCCTCGTTTTTTGTGTCGAGCGCGTTGGTTGGCTCGTCCAGCAGGAGCGCTTCGGGCTCCATGGCGAGCACAGTGGCCAAGGTCACAAGACGCTTTTCGCCACCAGAAAGCTTATGCGTGATGCGGTCGCGCAGGTGCATCAGGTTCAGATCCGTCAGCACCTTATCGACAATCGCCAAAGCCTCGCCTTTGGTGCGACCAAGGTTGAGCGGGCCGAAAGCGATGTCTTCGGCCACAGTGGGGCAAAACAGCTGATCATCCGGATCCTGAAACACCAAACCAATGCGGCGGCGCACTTCGTGAAAATCCGCCTCCACCCGGCGCTCTTTGCCAAAGACGGTCACGGTGCCGGAAGTTGGATGCTGCAAGCCCAGCGCAATGCGAAATAAGGTCGATTTGCCTGCGCCGTTGGGGCCTGCAATCGACAGGCGCTGACCAGCCTCCAACCGCAACGACGCGCCGTCCAGCACCGGCGGTTGCCCGGCGTAGGCAAAGTGGATGTTCTTTAGCGCGAGGATCGTCATAGGTAGTCCAGAAACAGCAGGCCGACGCAAACCCCACCCAGCAACACAGCAAAGCGGTGATCACGGCGGGTCATGCGGAACTCTTGTAACAAGATCAACTGCCCTGAGAAGCCCCTGCATTTCATTGCGCCCAGAATGCGTTCGGAGCGCTCGATGGCGCGCACCAGCATCATCCCAACAAGATAGCCGAAGCTGCGGTAGGTGTGCCAATTGGTGCCAGGACGGAAGCCACGGATCTTCATGGCGCCGCGCAGGCGTAGGTATTCTTCGCGCAGCACCTCGATGTAGCGTATGGTGAACATCAGAAGGTGCACCAACACCTCGGGACAGCGCAATTTGTGCAAGGCATGGCCAAGCGTGACCGGCTCCATTGTCCCAACGAGCACCATAAGCGTAAGGATCACCGCGTTGGCGGTCAGGCCGATTTCAATGGCTTTCCAGAGGCCTTGCCAACTGGCGGGGAAGCCAAAGAGGCTAAACATTGGGTCGCCCGGCATGGTGAATGGCAAGAGCACCAGCATGAAGATGATAAAGCTGTCCATCATCGCCATGCGCTTGAGCGTGCGGCGGATTGGCAGGCGCGACATCAGCAACAGGGAAATGGCCGTAGCGAGTGCAGCAATCAGCGCCGGGATCGTGGCCAGCGCCACGGTGGTGATGGCAAAGACACAGGCCAGCACAACCCGCAAACGCGGGTCGAGATCACCGATCACGCCATAAGGCGCATCGCTGCCCGCCTCGACCAGGGTTTTGGCCTTGGGTTCCAGCGCGTGGGCCATCAGGTGGCCATCTTCCGACGGGCGGCGAGGTAGAACCCAAAGCCAAACAGGCCCACGATATAGCCGATGCCCCCCAGGATGCTCTGCATGTCGTTTTTCTCACGATAGGCGGCAATCTCGCGGCGCAAAGGGCGAATTTCATCGCGCACCGCCTTGGCAATGGCCTGGCGCTCCTCATCAGACAGGGAAGCGACGGTGACCATGTTTGCGCCTTCGACTGGTCCGTCGGAGGCGGCCACCGGCGTATCTACGATCTCTGCGGCAACGCCCATAATGTCGGCGACCTCTTCGGCAGGCATGACAACTTTGGCGACGTGACCGGCGCCCATGTCGGCGGTAAAGGTATGCGCCACGGGGCTGGTGGGGGTATAGAGAAAGAAGCCATCTGTGTCGGTTACGGTGCGGCCCAGCTCTGTGCCATCGGGGCCGAACACGATGACCTCCTGGCCCACCGCCATGTCGCCGTTGGAGAAGCCAAGTTCACCTTCGATGGCGTCGCCAGCCGGGAACACACCGGCAATCACCTTATGCGCCAGCGCAGGCAGCGGGGCGCAAATCAGGCTCACAATCAGGATCAGCTGTTTCACGCGGAGGATCCCTTCAAAAACAACTCCGGCTTAACCTTACGCGCCAAAAGCACGGCAAAGCCAGTCAGAACGGCTTCGATCACCATGACAGGAATATGAGCAAAAAACACAAGTTTGGCGGCGGGCAGGAACTCATCCCCGGTCAACGCAAGAGACACCGCCACAAAGAGGGTCGTGGCGGCAATGGCAAAGGCCCCGCCAAGGCCACCCCAGACCGCCCCCTGCACAGGAGAACCGCGGCCGATCAAGCGGCCAAAGATCATCCAGGCCAGCACCGCGGGCATGGCAATGTTGAAGGTGTTCACCCCCAGCACCGTGAGCCCGCCAAAGCCAAAAAACACAGCTTGCAGCAACAACCCGACAAACAGCGCCGGAAAGGCGGCCCAGCCAAGCAAGAGCCCGGCCAGACCATTCAGGATCAAATGCACAGAAGACGGACCAATCGGCACGTGGATCAGCGATGCGACAAAGAAGCTGGCCGACAACACCCCAGCTGTGGGGATGCGGTCGATGTCCAGCGACTTGAGGCCCACGGCAATCCCGCCTGCGGCGGCAATTGCACCGCCGATCACAACAGGGTTGGACAAGGCTCCGTCAACGATGTGCATATGGGGTTACTCCAGATCCCAGGCGCGAATCCAGATGATCGCGTCTTGGCTCAGCTCTTTGCCCTCATGCTCGGTTGCCGGGCCAGAACCCAGAGCCGCGAAACCCCAGTAGCCAGCCTTTGGCACACCAAAGGTGAAGTAGCCATTGTCGTCAGAAATCGCGACAATCGCACCGCCAGGCAGTGGAGACACGGTGGTGGCCTTCGCGCCGGTGCCCGACAGGTCAGGCTCTGCTGCCATGTACTCGATCTCGATCTCCGCACCGGCAACCGGCTTGCCTTCGCTCAGAACGCGACCGGTGAAGGTGCCGCCTGCAATCACGTTGTAGGGCTTGTTCAGTGGCAGGATTTCAGTGGCGAGGCCCTGTGGCTGATCCCAATCGGTGGGCAGCTCGTTGCGGTTCAGATAGGCCTTGGTGATCTGCTGGATGTAGATGTCCTCGGACTCTTCGTAATAAGGCGCAGGCACGGTCACGAGCACATAGTCACCGGAGCGCTTCACCGGCACGGAGCCCATAAAGGCTTTGGCACTGTTGTCAGGACCGTCAAAGGTGGTCTCTTCCAATGTGTCCATCAGGTCGGTCTTTTCACCGTTGTGGATCACGTAAAACTCTTCCGGCTTCTCCAGGGTCATTACGTGACCGGCGTCATGTGGGTGCCAGAAAATCAGCTTGACCGGTACATCGCCGGGGCGCTCGATCATGGTGTCTTCGGTATACTCAAGCAGGAAATGCGCTTGTGCCATTACAGGCAGGGCCAGTGCAGCGGTGGCCGCCAAAAGCAGTTTTTTCACAAATAAAGTCCTTATCACGTTGCGCCTTCCCCGGCGCATTTGGTGTGTGACTTGGAGTGGTTTGGAACCGAATATCGCGCGCGACACACAGATCCAGCGCACACCCCGTCGCCGATGATGCACGCCCCTTCCGGGGGCGCGTGTTCGGCAGGTCTCCTGACTTGCGGGTCAAAACACAAAGCTGGCCTTCCCGGAGCGTCCCAGTGGCATGATCAGCTGTGCTCGCCGCTTACAGTTGCGGGGGCAGTTGCAGAGTTGGCCAATACATCAGCCGCACTGCATTCCCTATTGCTTCCGGAGGATTCTCCGGAACCGAACATGCTGCGTGTTTGCCAGAGCAAGGCAGGATTGGTCAATAAGGGAATGCGACGCAGTGCGGGCAAATTGCGAACGGCGTGATGATGCGGTGCATGGCAGTCGCCAACTCGGTCGCGTTTTGTCAGCCAGATCAGCGGGAGGAGAGGTAAACGAAGTGCTGACGGAACATCAGGCGCCGCTTGCTAAGAATACATCCTTGCCTCCCAAAGGAGTCTCGTCGCGCGACACGGCTCCGGCTGTTCATTCAGCATTTAAAGAACGCAGTCGAAGTGTGGACCCGGCAAAAACACCTGGAGTTGCTGGGTCTGTTATTGGCTTTGAAGCTCAGTTGGCCGCGATTGCCGGTGACGCCAGCCGGGTGCCGGTGACTTGAGCAACGGTTGCAGGGGCACCGAGGTCAGCCACGTTTGGAGCAGGGCAATACTCGATCGAGCAGGGCAGGTAATAGAGATCCGCTTCGGCCGCGAAAGTGTCGGCGCTTGGCTCCATCTCACCACGATAGACTGTGACGTTCATGCCTTTAGGCGCCCCGCTGTCGGCGTCTGCGAGAAACGCAAACATCTGGATTTCAAAACGGTTGCCATCGACCTTGGTGATGCTGGCTGGACTGTCGGTGAACTTGACGCCCGCCGCGCCAAACATCCAGCCGCCCACGACATCGGCGGTGCCGCCCGCATCGACATTCATGATGTTCTAATAAGCGCCGCCGTCGGGCAGCACACCGGTGACTTCAACAAACCAAGTGCCAATAAGTTGGTCGATCCCTGGTGTCGTGTCGTCTGATGCGTGACTTGCAGTTGCCGTCATGAGCGCAAGTGTGGTGGCGAAGGATTTGAGAACCGTGAATTTCATTTTGGTGTTCCTTTGTGAGAAGTTAGGCAAAGTCAGGCGTGGACAGGATTTGCCCGTGCATGTCGCCGGTGATTGCGGCGAGACAGCTTTTGGCGGTATCTGCAGCGGACAGTCCGCCATCGGTGGGCAGGCCAAACAACGCCATGCTTTCTTTGACAAAAATTGGGGAGACCACGTTCAAACGGACGGCATCTATCTCTGTGGCGGCGGTGCGCGTGAAGGCTTCAAGCGCACCGCAGGAGGCGGCAATCGCGCTGTTGGGTGGCATTGGTTTTTGCGCTGCAACACCGGAGGTCAAGGTGATTGATCCCCCAGAGGTGACCGCGTCTAGCCCGAGGCGTAGCACTTTGATCTGGCCTTTCATCTGGGTGTCCAGCGTGCGGTTGAGGTCTTCGTCACGCATTGTGGCCAAGGGGGCCATCAACGCGTCGCCAGCAACACTGATGATCGCATCCAGCGGACCGGTCTGTGCAAACAGTGCGCGCAGGCCGTCCGGGTTGGCCATATCGACCTGAAAATCCCCGGATGAACGGGAGGCGGTGATAACGTCATGGTCAGAAGACAAGGCGTGCGCCAGCGCGCGGCCGATCATGCCGGACGCGCCGATAAGAAGAACTTTGGAAGCGGCGTTTGGGTGAGCCATTCTGAATAGTCCGCCACCGCGCGGGCAACATGTTCCGGCTTGCCCAGTACCGGCACGTCACGCGGAAAAACATAGATCGGTTCGCGGCTTTTGACGGTTGGAAAAGGTGCGAGGTAGGCCGCCATTTCCTGCTTGCTCAGATCGCGGTTGATCCAATCGGGCAGCATTTGTTTCACAAAGCTGTTCATCACGCCAAGCATCAGCCAGCTGGCAAAAGGGGCGCGGATCAAGTGCATCAACAGTTTGTCGGCGGTTGCCATGGCGTGAAAATCAATTTCACGCCATGGCCTCCATAAAGACAATGCCCTTGACCCTGTCGGGGTGGCGATTGGCAAAATAGGACCCCAACCCGGAGCCCCAATCCTGCACCACCAGAGTGACGTTGCGCAGGTCCAGCGCCTCGATGAAGGCTTCGAGGTAAGCGTAGCTGTCGTCAAAGCCGTAAGCGATGGCCGGTTTGTCGGATTTGCCAAAGCCAATCAGATCCACGGCGATGGCGCGGGCGTGTGGGGTCACATGTGGCAAGATATTGCGCCAGGTGTAAGACGAGGCTGGATTGCAGTGAATGAACAGGATGGGATCGCCAGAGCCTTCGTCCACGTAGTGCATTTTGCTGCCTTTCAACTGCACAAAGCGTGCGGCAAATGGAAAGTCGGCAGAGATCTCTGTGCGTGTCATGGGCAAGTCCGCGTTTGGAGTGTCTGCCCATGGAATAGATCTGCACTACGTCAGGAAAAAGCATAGGCTTTTGATCAAGATGGTCTAATAGTTAGACATGACCAATATCGACCATCTCAACGTTGTCGCCACGATTTACGACATGGGCAGCTTTCAACTGGCCAGTGAAAAGCTGAACAAGGCGCGGTCCGCTGTGTCTTACTCGGTCAAGCAGGTCGAAGATTTCTACCAAGTCCAAAATTTTTGACCGGTCGACCTATCGCCCGACTTTGACGCGCGACGGCAAAGCCTTGATCGCGCGAATTCGCCATTTGCTGGACCAGGCACAACAGTTTGAGGCGTTTGTTCGCGATCTGAAAGGTGAGGTAGAGACCGATCTTCGTATCGGCGTAAGCAGCAATTTCCCGATTCCGCGTCTCGCCAAGCTGCTGAAAGAGCTGAAGCAGGCGTTTCCTACCACGACGTTGCATTTGGAGATTCAGACAGCATCCGGTGAGCGCCTGTTGATGGCAGAGAAAGTCGACATGGCGATATTGGGCGCGCCGGCGCGCAGCCCATTCATTGATTATCGCCAGATCTCTGAAATGAGTTTCCCGCTGGTGGCTGCGCCGGATCTGTTTGCGATGAAGCCCGAGGCTGTCAGCAAAGCAGAATTGGAGCGGCATCCACAGGTGGTGGCCAAATCGAGTGACGAAAAGGCGCCAAACACCGGCTTGTTGGAGGCGGCGCCCAAATGGTTCGTGAATGACATGTCTACCAAAAAAGACCTGCTGCTGGCCGGCTTGGGCTGGGGGCGGTTGCCAGATCACATGGTGGAGGCGGAGATTGCACGGGGGGATTTGGTGTGCCTGCCGACACTTGGTGATTTGACCCTGCCAATCTGCCTGACAAAACGCGCCGGCCAGGTATTGGGCCCCGTGGGACGACGGATTTGGGAGCAGTTGTAAGGAAATAGGGGGATACCCCGCCATCAATTGGCACCGTGAGGAGACAGACGTGAGCGTGAACGGCTCCGTCTGATTGGTCCAATTGAACAGGCAGAAAAGACCAAACTCCACGCCGGTCCCGCCTAAAACCTAGGGAGCACATCACATCCGCAGGTTACACATTGTTTCGATAGGCCTGGGGAGACAGCCCGACGTGTCGAGAAAACGACCGCGTGAAATGGGCCTGATCACTGTACCCGGACAAGAAGCCAACCTCTGCAAGCCCTCTCCCCGGCTCCTCACACAGAAGCTTGGCGGCACATTGCAATCGGGTGTCTGCGATCAAGCGAGAGAAAGTTGTGGCCTGTTTGGCGAGGTGACGTTGCAAACTGCGCTGTGACAGACAAAGTTCTTCAGCAACCTCACTCAGATACCACCTGCGCAATGGATCTGCGGCCAATAGAGATCGGATGCGCGCCGTAATCTCTGTTGGTTCCCCGACTGAAGCACCGGCCTGTCTTGGCACGGCAGGGACCTCACTTACCTGCAGAATGACCCTCCTGTCATCCGCAGGTTCGGCCGGTGGAAACCACGTTTCATTCTGCCTCCAAACCTGGCCTCGTAAGGTGGCAACCTCCACAGGCGCTGTGGATACCATCTCCATAAGGTTGGTCAAAACCCCAACAACCAAAAGAGTCTCGGACTGTGCTGGAAGCACCGACCCGGAATTGGCTTGATGGTGAAGCACATACTTCCCCTGCGCCTTGGCTTCAAAATGCAACCTATGCCGCCCATGGGTGTAGGCCTCCATGCGCGTCCAACGGCGATGCAGATCCTCAACGGTTTTTGCCTTTAGCAAAGCCTGCGCCAAAGGCTCCGGCGGAAGTTTGCGAACGGCATCGGAGACACGCAGA
Source organism: Shimia sp. (assembly GCF_049116215.1). Lineage (GTDB taxonomy): Bacteria > Pseudomonadota > Alphaproteobacteria > Rhodobacterales > Rhodobacteraceae > Shimia. The sequence continues at coordinate 294,261 of NZ_JAGDZB010000007.1, forward strand.
AGCGACACTGGCCCAAGTCTTGTCACAACCTCATCCAAGACCCTGCGTTTCTCCTGAATTGGCACGCGCGCGCCTTTTGAGGACGGCACATCAAAGTGAATCCACTCTTGCTTAAACCCCAAGGCAAGGATGCGCATCATGGCAGCGGACGCGAAATTGTCACCAGAATCGTATGAAGTCATGGGCACCTGTCGCTCATTTTCGCTGCAGGTAGTAAACAGAAGCCGGCGGCAGATTTCGAGGCACAAATGCCACGCGATGCGCAACCAGACCAAGCTGTTCCAACACGACCTGTTTCACCGGACAACGCACCCCATATGTAAACAGTCGAAAGCGGCTTTCAGGCTTTAGAACAGAAAAACTTGCCCGGAGAATGCCAAAGACTTTTTCAGGCGGCATGGATAGCAACGGCAATCCACACAGAACCGTCGCAGCCGGAGTATCAAACGGCATCAGGTGCGCGACGGACTCGGCGTCATCACAAACTATCCGGAGGCCAGGCGTGCGCGCGGCCAACGCCTCGGCAAGACACGGGTTGCATTCCATTGCAAATATCTGTTCCGCGGCAATGCCTCTCCGGATGAGCGCCGTTGTGAACGCCCCTGTTCCCGGTCCCAATTCAATGACCGGCCCGTCCTCAGCCTGAATATTTTGGGTGATCTTGGCCGCCAAGTCCGGTCCTGAGGGAGCAATAGCGCCAATGGACAGGGGTGACTTCACCCACTCGCGGAAAAACAAGCCAGCGGGGCTCGCGGACCCGTTCCTGCCTCCTGCCTCATTTGGCACCCCCGTCATAACGCGATCTCCGACGGCGCGATGGGAAACCGCGTTGGGCGCAGGCCCGTGGCCGCACGGATGGCATTGGCAATTGCACCCGGCCCGGCCACAATCACCGTTTCGCCCGCGCCGGAGGGGGCGTGTGATCCCTCAACCAGGTTCACGGTCATCTTTGGCACTTCAGGCATGGCCGGGATGGGCGTTTCCGAGAAGTAATCCACAGCAACGCCGCCGTCTGACACCGGCAACCCGTCATGCAGTACCAGACCGACACTCCACACCAAATTCCCCTCACATTGCGCGCGCACCTGATCGGGATTGATCACCATGCCACAATCATGTGCGCACCAAAGTCGGGTGACGCGAATTGTGCCATCTGGCGCAACAGACACATCGGCAACCACCGCCGCATAGCTATGCTCTTTGTAAATCCCACATGCGACCCCACGTCCTGTTCGGTCCGTTCCGTCTTGGATAGGAGCATGACCCTGCCAGTTTGAGCTCTCCGCAACACGCTGCAAAACCGCTTTAAGCCTCGCATCCTGCAAATGCCGTAACCGAAACTCGACAGGATTGGCACCAAGTGTACAGGCGGCCTCATCAATCGTGCTCTCAATCGCCAAATTATTGGGCCCCGCCCCAAGCCCACGCCACGGTCCGGAGTGCACCGGAAGGCGCACCAAATCATAAGACGCTCGCGCCCGGTCCACCTGATAGGGCATCTTCATGCCACGTGCGACACCCGGATCGCCAGCAACCAAATTTGTGCCCGCTTGCATCCAGGCAGGAATGCCTGCGGAGGTAAAAATAATATGTGATGACATCTGCTGGTGATCCCAGTCCGTGATCCGCCCTTCAGACAGCCTGAACCGCACCCGATGAGAGGACGGCGGTCGGTGATAGGCTCTGGAAAGCTCCTGTGATCGCGTCCATTGAACTTTGACGCGCGTGCCGCTTTCCCGCGCCAGAAACGCAGCCTCCACCTCGGCGCGGCATAAAACTTTGCCGCCAAAAGCGCCCCCGACCCGCATGGACTGAACCCGAACGTTTTCAGGCGCCATCCCAAACCGATCGGCCAGCTCATCGCGAATGTAAAACGCGTCCTGCGACCCTGTCCAAACTGTCAGCGCGCCATCTTGCCATTCCGCCACTGCGGCGCGTGGCTCAATCTGCCCATGCGGCGCAAAAGCGAAATCATAGCGAAAGCTCGCGTCCCAAACGCCCTCTTCCACAGGGTCATTCATAACCGCATTTTTTAGTCCGGCGGGAGACAGCGCCTTGTCGATGTCGATCGCGGCCTCCATGTCCATGATCTCGGGTGCACTGTCCATATCCCACTCAATGGCGAGCGCGTCGGCAATTTGGCTCAAAGCGTCTGGATGGCGTGCAATGATGCCAAGACCAACCGTGTGTCCTTGCGGCCCCGGCACTCCCTCAACCAAAGCCACATACCCCGGCACTGCCTTGGCCGCTGCAGCGTTCCACTGAACGGGACGCGATCCAACATCCGTTGTTACAGGACCAAACAAAACCCGACCATGACGCATGTCGGCCCCAACAATATCCGCGGCATACAAGGGCCGTCCCTGCACGATGTCCCGCCCATGGACCAGTTCCGGAGACGCACCAACGAGCCCTTCCCCCTTGAAGGCGCTCAGCTCAGAAATCGGGCGTGACGTCACAGACACCATGCCGTCATGGCGCCCCTCTTTGATCGCGTCTCTCAAACTCGCGCAGGCCTGGGCAAGCGGTTCCGCAAACTGTGCAACTGACTCGCTGCCAACGGTCGCCTTCACCCGCGGCAAGTCCGTGTCATGTAATTGAACCTGCACCTTGTCCCACGCGACGCGCAATTCGGAACATGCAATCTGCTTCAGCGCCGTGGCAATCTGCTGACCCATTTCGACTCTGGGAAGGGTAAGGTCGTATGCGCCGTCTTTGAAACGAATCCACCCAAGCGCATCAACGGCAGTAGGCGCAGGCCGCTTTGGCAAGACAGGCATCTGGCTCCACACCGCCGCGCCCAGACCAATCACCGCTACAAGACCGCCCCCAGCGGCGCGCAACACATCACGTCGGTTCATCTTTTTGCCTCCGCAACACCGTGAATTGCAGCGCGAATACGCTGATAGGTGCCACAACGGCAAAGGTTCCCCTCCATAGCATCCTCGACCTCGCCTGCCGTTGGTAGCGCGGTTTCACGCAACAATGCGACGGCCGACATGATCTGTCCGGCTTGGCAATACCCGCATTGCGGCACAGCATGATCCAACCAGGCTTGCTGCACGGGATGCAGGGAGCCGCTGTCTCCGGCCAGCCCTTCTACTGTCTCAATGCGCGCGCCCTGCACGCTATCGGCAGGCGTAATACAAGAGCGTGTGGCGACACCGTTCACGATGACCGTGCAAGCGCCACACACGCCTTCACCGCACCCCAATTTGGCACCAACCAGTCCAAAATGGTCTCTGAGCAGAAAAAGCAGGGTGTCCTGCCGCCAAGACTCAGGAATTACCCGGCTTTCATTGTTTAGAAGAATTTTCATCACAGCCCTCACTCGTGCTTTCGGTCACTAGATAGGCTGCAGTGCACGTCCGGTATTGAACGATCACGCCATTCTCAAAGCCTTGGGGCACGGTGCTGGACAAGACATGATTGGCCCTTACGTCGTTCCAGCTTGGGCGATACCCTTGACGGTATCGCTTGGCTGCGTTGACCTTCATTACAATGCGTATTCCAGAGTAAGCAGGCGGGCGTTCGCGTCGGACAGAAGGCTGATCAACACCAACTAGGCGGGCGCCCCGGTGTAGTGAAACACTTTGATTCCGTCCCACCCGGAACGCAACCGCCAGCAGGCGCTTGAGCTTGGCATTCCCCTCTTCGAGCGCCTTCAGCTGGGCTGCGTGAGATACCAGCACGCCGCCATGCTCCGATTTGGACATGTGGAGCGTCCCTTGGCTCAGGTCACAGCCTGCACGAAACCTTGCGAAGGCTCCGCTTGCAACGCTTGTAGTTGGTTGGCGAATTAGGAGGTTTTTTCGCGTTTTGTTTTTTGGGAGCGGGATTTGAGCCTACGCGCTTCAGGTTATGAGCCTGCCGAGGTGAGGACGTTAAGCAATTTGATACGGGGGGATCAGTTGTCCTCCGAACTGCGTTTTTGATATATTCGAGTTGGTTTCAGGAACTCGATTTGAACACTGTTTGCGGGAGATTGGGACTGCCTGGGTTCATTCTTCTGCATTTGCCTTAAGGTCAATAGCATACGGTCGCGCTCGGCCCAAACCTGTCGTTCACAACAATGATGTGCTCTGCGGCGCAGCTTACCCAAGCCTGCCATTCGACACGTTGTGCCGCATTTTGTTTAGCAGGACGGCTGCAATGCGGACGAAGCTGCCGTTGCCGGAAACTGCTACAATGTCTCCTGTCAGCCGAAGCAGAAATTGCCCTTCTGCTGAATCGACGAAGAGCAGCCATTCGCTGCAATTCTGCGATTTCAGGGGACCTGAGCAAAGTAGGCATTCACTGAGTGGTCAGGCACAAGAGTGCTAAGATCAATCACATTTCGGAATGTGCCCGAAGTTGACACTGGCGCATCGTTGCACTTTTGCCTCAAGAGCAAAAAAACAGGGAATAAGCTCATCCAGCCTGACTTCGGAGAGGTTGGTTTTGTGAATGTGGAATGACCCCTAAACCAAAAGCAGGGGATGATTGAAATAAGACATTAGCTGCGGCATTGTCTGGGCATGGAATTTCTGGACTTCGGACATAACAATTGGTTGGTGGCTACATCCTTCGTCGTGGCGCTGGTTGCAGGGGCCACTGGATTGTCTTTGACAAGGGATCTGTCCGAAAAATCGCTTCCGCAGCGCAGGCTGGCCATCGCGTTGGCTGCCGTTGCCTTGGGTGGCGGTATTTGGTCGATGCACTTCGTGGCTATGCTGGGCCTAAAGCTGCCAATCCTGTTTTACTATGATGCCGCAATCACGCTCGCATCCGCGCTTATTGCTATACTGATGGTCGCCCTGGCTCTGGTACTTCTGCATTTCACGGATCGCTCCAGAGGGATCATAGTTGCAGCCGGAGCAATCGTAGGCGCTGGTATCTTGGCGATGCACTATGTCGGAATGGCAGGCATGCAGCTGTGCGAACCTGTGTATACTCTACAAGGTGTGCTCGGTTCGTCCGGCTTGGCAATTGCCCTCTGCATTCTAGCGATTGGCGTTGCGTATAATGAGCGCTCCAACAGGACCATCGTGATTGGAACATTGTGTTTCGGCGTCGCTGTCTTTTCAGTTCATTTCCTAGCCATGGCTGGCACCAACTTCGTGGCCCTGGAAAACATCCGGGAATTTGGTCCCGTGATCAGCAATGAAGTCATGGCCGTTGGCGTGATCCTGTCGAGCTTTGTCATCTTCGGCGCGTTTTTGTGGGTCGGCACAACCTATCTCGTGCCACCCCCCCCCACGGAGATGGAAAAGGACGGGATGGACGACGTTCCTTCACTGGATCGACCCGCGCCTATTCGCATACCCTGTGAAAGAGATGGCGGCAAAGTCTTTGTCGCCGCGCCGGACGTAGTATTTGTCAGGGCGGATGGGCACTACACGCAGGTCTACACCCTCACGGATAAGTACTTTTGCGTTTGGCCGATCACCGAAGCAGTCAAACGGTTGGAGCCGACCGGCTTCCTGCGTGTGCACCGCAGCTATATCGTGAACCCCAACAAAGTCGCGCGCTTTGAGCGCACCAAAGATAAGGGGCAGTGTACCTTTGGTGAGGCTGACCTGCCCCCGGTGCCGGTCAGCAGATCGAACCTCAAAGCGACGCAGACTGCCTTCGGTTAACTCTCGGAAACGTCACTCGCGCAACTCGTGCATCCTGAGGCGCATTTCGTGCAAAATGTACGAAAACAAAGTGTTTTCTCGGGCCATCGATCCTACCTCGCGCCAGCCTCACCGACAGCCAGAACAATTGCTGTAGGGAGGAGAGGCAATGATTCCAGCTGCCTTTGAATACTATCGACCGAAAGATTTAGAGGGCGCATTGTCCGTTTTAGTTGAACACGGAGACGATGCGCGTGTGCTCGCGGGTGGGCACAGCCTGATCCCGATGATGAAGCTGCGTATGGCCGAGGTGCCGCACTTGATCGACCTTCAGGATGTGGACGGTTTGAGCGGTATATCGGTAGACGGTGACACGGTTCGCATCGGGGCCATGACCACACAACACGACATCATCGACGACGCCGCGCTGGCCGCCGCTGCGCCGATTATGCGCGAGGCGTCGCTTCAAATCGCGGACCCGCAAGTGCGCTACGTGGGAACGGTTGGTGGCAACGTCGCCAATGGCGATCCGGGCAACGACATGCCGGGTCTGATGCAATGCCTCGGCGCAACGTTCACATTGTTTGGGCCAGAGGGTGAACGCACGGTTGAGGCGCGCGACTTCTATGAAGCGGCCTACATGACCGACCGCGAGGATGACGAGATCCTGACCGCGGTGTCTTTTACTGCGTCAAAAGGTGGATATGCCTACGAGAAGCAGAAGCGCAAAATCGGTGACTACGCCACCGCCGCTGCTGCTGTGCTGATCACCAAAGCGGATGGCAAATGCACCGCCGCGTCTATCGCTATGACGAACCTCAGCGACACACCAATCTGGTCCGAGGATGCGTCCAATGCGTTAATTGGCACAGCACTGGATGCCGCCGCGATCGCCGCCGCCGTAACCGCCATGCTTGGCGACATCGACCCAACCGACGACAACCGAGGCCCGGTCGAATTCAAACGTCACGCCGCGTCCATCATCCTGCGCCGCGCCATTGAAACCGCCTGGTCGCGAGCTTGAGGGAAAGACACATGTCCAACAAGAAACACATCAAACTCACCGTAAACGGCGAAGAGCAGGAGTTCCTTGCAGAACCCCGCGAGCTGTTGATCCACACCCTGCGCGAGCGCCTGAACATCACCGGGCCGCACATCGGCTGCGAAACGTCTCACTGCGGCGCCTGCACCGTGACGCTGGACGGCAAGTCCGTGAAATCCTGCACTGTCTTTGTGGCGCAGGCCGATGGCGCGGACATCACCACCATCGAAGGTCTGGGTAATCCGGACAGCCTGCATGTGCTGCAAGAGGCGTTCAAAGAGCACCATGGGCTGCAATGCGGTTTCTGTACGCCGGGGATGATCACCCGCGCGTCCAAGCTGCTCGAAGAGAACCCAACCCCGACCGAAGAAGAGGTCCGCTTTGGCATGGCAGGCAATATCTGTCGCTGCACAGGTTATCAGAACATCGTGAAATCCATCCTCGCCGCCGCGAGCGAGATGAATTCGGCAAAGGAGGCGGCAGAATGAACAAAGAGCTGACCCGCGAGGAACGCACCGATGCGCTGGGTGGCATGGGCTGCAAGCGCAAACGCGTCGAAGATGCCCGGTTCACCCAAGGCAAAGGCAATTATGTCGATGACATCAAACTACCCGGCATGTTGCAGGGCGACTTTGTACGCTCGCCTTATGCCCACGCCAGAATTATCTCGATTGACGCTTCTGCCGCGCTCGCTCTTGATGGCGTAGTTGCAGTGTTGACCGCCGAAGACCTCGCCCCGCTGGGCCTGCATTGGATGCCCACCTTGGCGGGCGACAAACAGATGGTTCTGGCGGATGGCAAGGTGCTGTTCCAAGGCCAAGAGGTTGCCTTTGTGGTCGCCAAAGACCGATATATCGCGGCGGACGCCGTGGAACTGGTTGAGGTCGAATACGAAGAGCTTCCGGTCCTGACCGATCCATTTGCTGCGATGGAATCTGACGTGGTTCTGCGCGAGGATTTGCTGGGCGAAGGCGGCAGCCTTCCCGATGGTGCACACGGACCACGCAAACACCACAACCACATTTTCACTTGGGAAGTGGGCGAGAAAGACGCCACCGAACAGGTGCTGCAAGAGGCCGATGTGGTGGCCGAAGAGACGGTCTACTACCACCGCACCCACCCATGTCCGCTGGAAACCTGCGGCTGTGTGGCGTCGATGGACAAGGTCAACGGCAAGCTCACGCTGCACGGCACCTTCCAAGCGCCGCATGCGATCCGCACCGTGGTCAGCCTGATCTCCGGCATTGAGGAGCACAACATCCGTGTGATCTCTCCTGATATCGGCGGCGGCTTTGGCAACAAAGTGGGCGCGTATCCCGGCTATGTCTGCTCGGTTGTGGCCTCCATTGTTACCGGCGTGCCGGTAAAATGGGTCGAAGACCGCATGGAAAACCTGATGACCACCGCTTTTGCGCGGGATTATTGGATGAAGGGCAAGATCTCCGCCACCAAAGAAGGCAAGATCACCGGTCTGTGGTGTCACACCACGGCGGATCACGGCGGCTTTGACGCCTGTGCCGACCCGACAAAATTCCCGGCAGGCTTCATGAACATCTGCACCGGGTCTTACGACATCCCGACCGCCTATCTGGCCGTCGATGGCGTCTACACCAACAAGGCACCGGGCGGCGTGTCTTATCGCTGTTCCTTCCGCGTGACCGAGGCGGCGTATTTCATCGAACGCATGATAGAGATCCTCGCGATTGAGTTGAACATGGATGCAGCAGAGCTGCGCCGGATCAACTTCATCAAAAAGGAGCAGTTCCCCTATCAGTCCGCGCTGGGGTGGGAATATGACTCGGGCGATTACCACACCGCTTGGGACAAAGCACTGAAGGCGGTCGACTATGACGGTCTGCGCGCAGAACAAGCCCAACGGGTCGAGGACTTCAAGGCGGGCAAAACCCGTAAACTAATGGGTATCGGCTTAACGCATTTCACCGAAATCGTCGGCGCGGGTCCGGTCAAGAACTGCGATATCCTTGGATTGGGCATGTTCGACAGCTGCGAAATCCGCATCCACCCGACGGGTTCTGCGATTGCGCGCCTAGGCACAATTTCGCAAGGCCAAGGCCACGCAACGACGTTTGCACAGATTCTTGCCACGGAGATCGGCTTGCCAGCAGACAGCATCACCATCGAGGAAGGCGACACCGATACCGCGCCTTATGGCCTTGGCACCTACGGCTCGCGTTCCACGCCAGTTGCCGGTGCGGCCACCGCGATGGCAGGGCGCAAAATCCGCGCCAAGGCACAAATGATCGCCGCTTACCTCTTGGAAGTGCACGACGACGACGTAGAATTCGATGTGGATCGCTTTGTGGTCAAAGGCGCGCCTGAAAAGTTCAAAACGATGAAGGAAATCGCCTTTGCAGCTTACAATCAGGCCATTCCAGGCATCGAGCCGGGTCTGGAAGCGGTCAGCTACTATGATCCGCCCAACATGACTTATCCGTTTGGTGCCTATGTCTGTGTGATGGACATCGATGTGGACACCGGTGTCACCGACATCCGCCGTTTCTATGCGCTGGATGATTGCGGTACACGCATCAATCCGATGATCATTGAGGGACAGGTGCACGGCGGTCTGACCGAAGCGCTGGCTGTCGCGCTGGGACAAGAGATTGCCTACGACGACATGGGCAACGTCAAGACCGGCACGTTGATGGACTTCTTCCTGCCGACCGCGTGGGAAGTGCCCAACTACGAAACCGATCACACTGTGACCCCAAGCCCGCACCACCCGATTGGCGCCAAAGGCGTGGGCGAAAGCCCGCATGTGGGCGGTGTGCCCTGCTTCTCCAACGCCGTGAACGATGCCTTCCGCGCCTTTGGACTGCGCCATACACATATGCCGCATGACCATTGGCGGATTTGGAAGACCGCCAACGGGCTCGGCCTGCACGGTTAACAAACCGGCGCGCGCTGCTCTGAGGTGGCGCGCGCCAAGACGTATTGAGGCTTTCATGACTTCTTGGACCGACCTTCAATCTGCCCTCGCGGCGGAAAACTATGTGGCATCCGATGACCTCGCGGTGTCCCTGCACCTGGCCCTGTCGCTGCAGCGTCCCTTGCTGCTCGAAGGCGCAGCAGGCGTGGGCAAAACCGAGGTCGCACGGGTGCTGGCGACGGCGCGAAACACCAAGCTGATCCGCCTGCAGTGTTACGAAGGACTCGATGCCGCCCAAGCCATCTACGAGTGGAACTACCAACGCCAGCTGCTTGCCATCCGCGCCAGCTCCGAAGCTGGCGAAACCGGCAAACAGGTCGAAGACCGCATCTTCTCGCGTGAATATCTGTTGGAACGGCCTTTGTTGGCAGCAATCACTCAAGACCAAGCGCCGGTGCTGTTGATTGACGAGATTGATCGCGCGGATGAAGAATTTGAGGCGTTCCTGTTGGAAATCCTCGCCGACTACCAAATCACTGTGCCGGAGCTCGGGACCATCACGGCGACTTCAATTCCTACGGTGATCCTAACCTCCAACGGCACACGCGACCTCTCGGACGCGCTGCGCCGTCGCTGTTTGTTCGCCTATGTCGACTACCCCGACCGAGAAACTGAACTGGCAATTCTGCAAGCCCGCTGCGCCGGCATTGAAACGCGCCTCGCCGAACAGATCATTGGTTTTGTGCAGACCCTGCGCAAAGAAGACTTGGAGAAAGTGCCGGGTATCGCCGAAACGTTGGACTTTGCCGCTGCGCTTTTGGGGCTGGGTATTGCCGACCTGACCGCCGATCCCTCCGCGCTGCAAGCTACACTCACAACCTTGCTAAAAACCCAAAGCGATCGCGCGCATATTACCACCGAGGTGGCGCAACGGATCGCGGGGAAGGCCGCATGAGCCGCGTCACCCGCTTTGCAGGACGTGATCCCGGCGCCACCGCGCGCATGGCGGGGTTCATAGCGCATCTGCGCGAAAACGGCCTACGCCTCGGGGTGCAGGAAACTGAAGCGGCTCTCACCGCGCTCACATTTGTGGACGCGGCCCAGCCCGCTGAAACTCGCCGCGCGCTGAAAGCGATTTGCACAGGCTGCAAAGACGACGCGGCGCAGTTTGACGCGTTGTTTGATGCCTTCTGGATGGACGCAGGCCGCGTGCGCAGCAAGGTCATGCCGAAAAAAACACCCCCAGCCAAAGGTGACGACAGCGTGCATTCCTCCCGCGATGCCACAGGCGATGACGCAGGTGGCGCAGGCGACTCCACCGCGCCCGAAGCAGGACAAGGTGAGGCTGAGAGCGACGGCGAAGGCAAACTCATCGCCACCGAAATGCGCAACCTGTCGCGCCGCGATTTGCGTGACCTCATAAGGCCCGAGGAGATTGCCGAAGCCGAGGCCATTGCCCGGCGGCTCGGCCTTGCGCTACGCGACCGTCGTTCCCGTCGCCGCGTGGCGGCCAACAAAGGCGACCGCCTTCATTTTCGCAAAACCATCCGGCGCAGCTTGGCCACAGGTGGGGAACCCATCCACCTAATCCAACGCAAACGGCCGGATCGCAGCCGCAAGATCATCGCGCTTTGTGACGTGTCGGGGTCCATGACCGTCTATGCACAGGTTTATCTGGCCTTTTTGGCTGGCCTTATGCGGGGAGACTTCACAGCTGACGCATATTTGTTCCACACCCGCCTTGTGCGCATCACCGAGGCCTTGCGCGACAAGGATGCCATGCGCGCCATTGGCCGTATGTCTCTAATGGCGGATGGCTTTGGCGGAGGCTCAAAAATTGGCGAAAGCCTCGACACTTTCGCCCACACTTACGCCCGTAAGTTTGTAGATGGCCGCTCGGTTGTAATGATTTTCTCGGATGGCTACGACACTTCGCCGCCCGCGCACATCGACGCCGCTCTTGCCACGTTGCGCAAACGCGGGTGTCGCATCATCTGGCTCAACCCGCTCAGAGGATGGCGCGATTATGCACCGGTTGCGGCAGGAATGGCAGCTGCCTTGCCACATCTGGATCGGTTTGCCTCGGCCAATACGCTGGCTGACCTCGCCGAGTTGGAAAAGGAGTTGGTATCGCTATGACCCCCGCAGAGGTGTTTTCAACAGATCTTGCCGAGACAGCCCAAAGCCTTCGTGCCGAAGAGCAACCATTTGCCTTCGCAACAATCGTGCGCACCGCAGGCACCACTGCGGCCAAGCCCGGCGCGAAGGCGATCATAGGTGCAGATGGCACAATCCTGCACGGGTTTCTGGGTGGCGGTTGTACACGGGGCGCCGTCAAGCGGGCCACATTGGAAGCGCTGGAAACAGGCGCGCCAAGACTGGTGTCCGTCGCTCCCGAAGATTTTTTGAACGATATCGGCGTCAGCGCCGGAGCCATGGTGGAGGGCATACAATATGCGCGCAATGGTTGCCCCTCGCGTGGCACAATCGACATCTTTATTGAACCCTGTCTTCCGATGCCGGAACTGACAGTGCTCGGGACCTCGCCAGTTGCAGAGGCTTTGGCGCAAATCGCTCCGCAGTTTCACTGGTCGATATCTCGTGCCGTCGACGAGGGGAGTATTCCTGGAAAGCTGAAGGCGGTCGTCGTGGCGACACAAGGACAGGGCGATCTGGACGCCTTGCGCGACGCACTTGCTTCTGAAACGAACTACGTCGCCTTTGTTGGCAGCAAAAAGAAATTCTCAGCTCTGTCTAAGAAGCTCTCCGCAGCTGGTGTGTCCGAGGCCTCACTTGCGACCGTCTCAGCCCCGGCAGGTTTGGACATCGGTGCCGTCACACCCGAAGAGATCGCACTCTCCATTTTGGCGGACCTGATCAGCGTACGTCGGACGTCCGTAGAGCGAGGTCAAAATGCGTAATCTCTTCAGCCGCCTATCCCGCTTTTTCAAGCCTTCGCCAGAACAGGCCGAGGTCCTTGCCAAGATCAAATATCCCTGTTGTTGAACAAAGAAAGGAACTGCCATGGAATTGGCTGACGAAATCACCATCGAAGCCCCGCGCGACGTGGTCTATGCAGCACTGAACGACCCTGAGATCCTCAAACGTTGCATCCCTGGTTGCGAAGAACTGATCAAAAAGTCCGACACCGAACTTGAGGCCAAAGTGGTTCTCAAGGTTGGCCCCGTGAAAGCGAAATTCAGCGGCGAAGTGGTGCTAAACACCGATGGCGCACCAGAAGCGTTTTCGCTGGAAGGCCAAGGCAATGGCGGCGCTGCCGGACATGCAAGGGGCGGCGCCGATGTCACCCTGACCGAGGATGGGTCTCAGACCATTTTACGCTACGAGGCAAAGGCAGTGATCGGCGGCAAACTGGCACAACTCGGGAGCCGTTTGATTCAGAGTACGTCCAAAAAACTCGCGACTAAATTCTTCAAATCGTTTGCGGACATTATGGCGGAAGAACCCGTTGTCTGAACCTCACGTTTATACGGAGCACGCGGTTGATGTCTTGGGCCACGCCGTTGACTTGCTAAATGCAGGTCAACGGTTCGTCCTGATCACCTCGGTTGGTATCCAAGGTGGCGCCGCGCGTGAGGTTGGGTCGCTGGCCGTTGTCTGCGAAAGCGGGATTATGGTCGGCTATATGTCAAACGGCTGTATCGATCGGGACATCCGACTGCAGGCGCGCTCTTTGCTTGAAACTGATGAAGCCGCCAAAACGCTCCGATACGGCGAAGGCTCGCCTTTCTTTGATCTCAAACTGCCATGTGGCGGGTCTTTGGAGTTGTTGCTGAACGCACGACCAGATCCCGAGGCCATTCGCACGGCTCACAAAAAGCTTACGGGCCGGAACGCGACGTTAATCGACCATAGGGTGCCCGACGCAACCGGGATCGCGCGCTTTCTTTACTCGCCGAAACCAAGGCTTGCGATCGCAGGAAGAGGTGCGGTGTTCCGTGCCACCGTTCAAATTGCCGAGGCCGCAGGTTTTGAAACCCTCACGTTCTCGCCGGACGACGCTGACCTTGAGGCCATCAAACATATCTCCGCTTTGAACCCGGTGTTCATGTCAAGTCCACTGGCCCACCAAAACTTGCCTTTGGACAGCTACTCCGGATTTTTGACATTGTTTCACGACCATGATTGGGAGCCAGAATTGCTGAAGGCGGCGCTACTAACCGATGTTCGTTTTATCGGTTGCCTTGGGAGCCACCAAACCCATCAACAGCGCCTTAACAACCTTCTGGCAGATGGGGTCGATGCTCAGTCACTCGACCGCCTAAAGGGCCCAATCGGTCTGGTGCCATCCCTTCGCAACGCACCGTCAATTGCGGTCTCCGCAGTGGCACAAGTCATTAATGAGTTTCCTTCAAGCATTCGCAGCTTAAGGAGTGAGCGACAGGAAAAGGCAGCCTAGTCCTGTACTTTTCCAACTTGGAATGAAGTGGAAAATACTAAATTTCTGGAGGAATTTTGAGGGTAAAGATGCGCTCGAGCCTATTATCGCAGAAAGGGTTTGAAATTAGCAAAAACCGCGAACGGCGGCAATGTTGGCAAAGAGGGCACTCGGCTTATCCACAATTATGCCGCCTCGACCAAAGTCGGTGTGACGGGATACGCCGTTATTTTTGCAAGCGGTAGCGGATGCCGGCTCTGTGTCGCTCGCGTGACTTAGCAAAGTTCGTTTTCTGCGCACTACTGCCCTTAGGGATTGGGGCAGCAATGAAGTCGGTTACCTCACCTTTGAAGGGCCGCTTCCTCAATCTGAGGCAGCACCTTTGCGGGTGCAGCTAACGGCTCCTAACCGCCCAGAACAGCAGTGGTCAATGAAGGCGGAAAGCAACCCTTCGCTGCACGCCCAATCAATGTCCGCCAAGACTTGCGCTCCACCAAACTCTGTCATTGCCTAAAAGCTGAACCCGTAAGGGTCAAAAAAATGTCTACCCACCGTCCAACAACAGAATAACACTCTCAAAAGAAACGCATCATCTGATTCCGCTTTTGCAGCAGCGATTATCAGCGCACAACCGCTCTCTCAACTTGCTGAAGCTTTAAGTTACCCGCAAACTCCGCCAAGTCCTGATAACACACCAATCGCAGCCAGCGTTCGATGGCCATCGTACCCACCGAGGTTGCGCCAAAGTTGGTTGTGGCAGGATAGGGACCGCCATGCACCATCGCGTCACAGACTTCCACTCCGGTTGGGAACCCATTGGCCAAAAGGCGGCCTGCTTTTCGTTCCAAAATGGGCAGCAGAGATTGGACGGCAGCTAGGTCCCCCTGATCGCACTGCACCGTGCAGGTCAACTGACCTTTCAGTGATTTCGCCACCTCGTGCATCTGTTCCAGACTGGAAAGTTTCACCACAAGACCAAAGGGACCAAACACCTCTTCGGACAGGTCGTCGTTGCGGAACCAGTCTTCCACCGAGGTAACAAATACGGTTGGCGTAGCGGCCCGATCTGACGCAACCTGCCCCTTCACAAGACAGGTCACGCCATCCATGCGAGCTATATGGCCACGGCCTTTTTCAAAAGTTTCGGCAATGCCAGGCGTCAACATGGTTTGCGCGGCCTGGCCCTCAAGCGCGCCTTTCGCCGCCGCAAGGAAGGCGTCCGCGCCGTCACTCTCAAGCAGGAAAACAACACCGGGATTGGTGCAGAACTGCCCCGCACCCATGGTCAGGGAGGCGGCCCAGCCCGCGCCAATCTCTGCGCCGCGCGCAGAAAGCGCTTCTGGCATCAGGAACATTGGGTTCACGGAGCCAAGCTCGCCAAAGAATGGAATGGGTTCTGGTCGCTGTGCGCACAGGTCATAAAGCGCGCGGCCACCCCGCAGGGAGCCGGTAAAGCCCACTGCTGCGATCAACGGGTGCCGTACCAACGCTTGGCCCACCTCAAAACCGCCCCCTTGGATCAAAGAAAAGACCCCGGGGTGCAGGTCGCACTTTTGGATGGCGGCATGCACAGCTTGCGCGATGATTTCGCCGGTGGCCGGGTGCGCCGCATGTCCGCGCAGCACAACCGGACAGCCCGCCGCCAAGGCCGAGGCGGTGTCGCCGCCCGCGGTGGAGAAGGCCAGCGGGAAGTTTGAGGCGCCAAAAATGGCCACCGGGCCAATGGGGCGCTTGGTCATGCGCAGGTCAGACCGGGGCAGTGGCTGCCGATCCGGCAGGGCAGGATCGTGCTTCTCGCCCAGATAAGCTGCGTCCAAAATGTGGGAGGCAAACAGGCGCAATTGGCCGGTGGTGCGCCCACGTTCCCCTTGCAGGCGGGCTTCGGGCAGGCCGGTTTCCTCACAGCCAAACTGTGTGACCAGGTCGGCGCGGGCCTCAATTTCATCGGCAATGGTGTTGAGGAACGCGGCACGTGTTTCC
The DNA here is from genome assembly GCF_049116215.1 of Shimia sp. Classification (GTDB taxonomy): domain Bacteria; phylum Pseudomonadota; class Alphaproteobacteria; order Rhodobacterales; family Rhodobacteraceae; genus Shimia. Next base: position 310,169 of record NZ_JAGDZB010000007.1, read on the forward strand.
GCCGATGTGGTGCTGTAGCTCCAAAAGGCGTCTTCGGCAGCTTGCGCCGCCTGGTCCACAAGCGCCGTGGTACCCGCTGCAAAGGTGCGGCTTTCGCCAAAGACCGGATCAGAGGCAAAGGAGGCGTCTGCCCCCAGCCACGCGCCCGCGATCAAATGTTTGCCGTGCAATGCCATGGCTTGCCCTCTTTTTTTTTGGGGGGGAAATGCCGCCGAGACCAAATGGCCTCAGCAGCAGTGGTGTGCTTAAGAGAACAGCATGCCGCCATTGATATCGACGTTGGTGCCGGTGACAAACGACGCATCGTCAGACGCCAAGAACACCGCCAATTTGGCCACTTCTTCCGAGGTGCCTTCGCGCTTCAGCGGCGTGATGTTGGCCACATGGGTGCGCACTTCTGGCTTGGTGAAGATGTTGTGGAAGTCTGTGTCGATCATGCCGGGGCACAAGGAATTCACCCGGATTTTGGGACCAAGCTCTTTGGCAAGGCCACGGGTCAGGGTCATCAGTGCGCCTTTGGACGCGCCGTAGGCTGAGGCACCGGGGCCGCCGCCGTCACGCCCAGCTTGCGAGGCCAGCCCCACGATGGAGGAGCCTTCTGGCATGTGGGGAATGCATTCGCGCACGGCAAGCACAAAGGAGGTGAGGTTCACATCCATCACCGCATTCCAGTGTTCCAGCGTCATTTCCGCCATCGGCACACGGGCCAGAATGCCTCCGGACACATGGATCAGGCTGTCTACCTGCCCGTAGGTTTCAACGGTTTTGGCCACGAGCGCTTTGACGTCCGTCTCTTTGGTCATGTCGCCTTGCAGGGCAAAGGCTTTGCCGCCAGCGGCGGTAATCTCCGCGACCGCGCTATCTGCACCTTCCGAACTGGCGAAATAGTTGATCGCCACGTTGGCGCCGCGCGCAGCGAGCTCCATGACACAGGCCCGACCAATGTCACGTCCGCCGCCGGTCACGATGGCTGTTTTGCCGTTCAAGTCCATTTTCATCTCCATCTAGGCTGGCGGCAGGTTCGTCCGCGATTTGGGCCGCTTTGATCACGCGCCGCCGCCAGGCCCCGCTCACAACAATTCAATGCATAGTGAATCCGCCCAAAACCGGATTTACCTCAGATCTAGCCTACGGCAAACAAATCGACAATACAAATTTTTACAAATTCGAAAATTCATCAAACTCCTGTTTTCCAGAGAGTTCCTGAAGCGAAAAAAAAGGGTGCCTCAAACAAGAGGCGCCCTTCTAACAAATCCTAACAACAAGACCGCTCCACGAAAATCGAGACAGGCCACAGCCTGCTTGCGGCGGCTGCTTACCCCTCAAAAACCCGTTTACGTGCATTCTCCACATGGGCCCGCATGGCGATCCGCGCAGCATCCGCATCCTGCTTCTCAATCGCGTCAAAGATCTCGTAATGCTCGCGTTGCACCATCTCCATCCGCTCCTGCGGTTTGGTCAGCGAGAGGTTGCGGGTCAGGTTCAACCCTGTGAGAATATTGCTCTTCATCGACGACCGCGCCGCAGAGAAATACTGATTGCCGGAAGCGGCACAGATCGCTTCGTGGAAGTCTTCATCGGTGTCGACCCCCAACTCCCCTTCCCGGATACAGCGGTCCAGCTCCGTCAATAGCGCACGCATTTTAGTGAGATCCACGTCTGTGCGCCGCTGCGCCGCCAGATAGGCCGCCTCCCCTTCAATTGCGGCGCGAAACTCAAACGTCCGCTGAATATCGGCAATCGACCCAACCGGCGCAAAATCTAGCACCGCACCTTCGGGGCGGCGCTGAACAAAGGACCCGGAGCCCTGACGGGACACGATCACCCCGTCCTCACGCAGCTGCTTCAATGCTTGCCGCAGCACCGGACGGGACACCTCTAACTGCTCACTCAAGGCGTGCTCGGTTGGAAGTTTCGCGCCCACCGGTTTCTCGCCTTTGGAGATCATGGCCAAGATCTTTTCATAGACCTGATCCGACAGGGTTCGATCCCGCCCCGACTTGGTTGCGATCTTTACCGGTTGTTTTGCTGTCGCCATTGCGCAAACTTATCCATCGTTCCGGGGTCCGTTGGCGGGTAAAGGCCAAATGTCGACGCCCCTTGCTGCACCATCTCCAGAACGAAGTCCTCAAAGACAGTCATTTCCTTGGCCTCTGCGGCCACTTCATCAACTAGGTGCTCGGGAATGCAGACCACCCCCTCATTGTCGCCCACCAGTATATCGCCGGGAAACACAGAAACACCACCACATGCAATCGGATCATTGATCGCAACCGCGTGGTGTTTGGTCAAGTTAGTTGGTGCGCTGGGGCGGGTGTGATAGGCGGGCATGTCCAATTCGGCAATTTCCGGCGTGTCGCGAAAGCCGCCATCGGTCACAATGCCCTGACAGCCCAATGCCTGCAGGCGGGTTACCAAGATGCAGCCGGCCGAGGCGGCGGTGGCATCCATCCGGGAGTCGATCACAAAGATCGCGCCTTCGGGGCACTCTTCGACGCCTTTGCGCTGAGGATTTTCGCGGTCTGCAAAGGACTCCAGTCCATCCAGATCCTCCCGTGCGGGGATGTACCGCAGGGTGTACGCCGGTCCGACCATGTTTTTGCCGGGGTTTATGCGGTGCGGTCCTTGGATAAAGATGTTGCGGAAACCACGGCGGAACAGGGCGGTTGTCAGCGTTGCGGTGCTGACGGTCATCAGAATTTCCCGAGTTTCTTGTTTTAAGTTGGTCATGGGAGACGCCTTTGATTTTTGGGGTCGGGGAGTGAATGCTTGTTAGAGGGCGTGGCCGGATCAGTGCCCGGCCACGCGTGCCAAGATCATTTGATCAGCAGGTTAGGCAGGTAGAGCGACACCGCTGGAACATAGGTGACCAGGATCAGCGCCGACAAAATCGCCAAATAGAAAGGCCAGATCGTTTTTAGAGTTTCTTCGATCCGGATCTTGCCCACAGCGCAGCCAACAAAGAGGCAGGTGCCCACTGGCGGCGTACACAGGCCGAGACCAAGGTTGACCAGCAGCATGATGCCAAACTGGGTGGGATCCATACCGAGGTTTTTCACCACGGGCAGGAAGATCGGCGTACAGATCAAAATGAGTGCAGCCATATCCATGATCATGCCCAGAACCAGTAGCATCACGTTGATCATCAGCAGTACAAAGATTTTCTCCTGCGAAATGCCCAGCATAAATTCGCTCAGTTTGGTCGGCACCTGATAAAGCGCCAGCAGATAGGCAAAGGAGCTGGCAAAGCCGATCAGAACCATCACCATGGAGGTGGTGCGCACCGAAGAGATCACCGCGGTTTTGAAGCCATGCCAATCCAGCGTCCGGTAGACAAAGAAGGTCAGCAACAGCGCATAGATGGCTCCGAACGCGCCGGATTCAGTGACGGTGAACACGCCAGACAGAACGCCACCTACGATGATCACGGCTGTGATCAGGCCTGGGATCGCGCCCAGCGCAGCCACACCCACAGCACGCCAGCCGGGGAAGGCTTCGGCCGGATATTCGTGTTTGATGGCAATGACATAGGCCGCCACGGCAAGACAGACACACATCAGGATGCCGGGGATCACACCTGCTAAGAACAGCTTGGAGATAGAGATGCCGCCGCCCGCCGCCACAGCAAAGATGATCATGTTGTGGCTTGGCGGGATCACGATGCCCGCAATCGAGGACGTCACGGTCACGTTCACCGCATAATCCGGCTTGTACCCGCGCTCTTTCATCACCGGCACGAGGATCGAGCCCAACGCGGAGATGTCCGCCACGGCAGAGCCGGAAATGCCACCAAACAGCATGCTGGAGAAGATGTTCACCGAGGCGAGACCACCGCGCACATGGCCCACCAATGCAGAAGCAAATGTCACCAGCCGTTTGGCGATGCCGCCGTGCATCATCAGCTCACCGGCAAAGACAAAGAAAGGAATTGCCAACAGCGAGAACACAGAGATGCCTGACACGGACCGCTGGAAGGTCAGCAGCAACGGAAAGCCTTCGTAGGCAAAGGTGACAAGCGCAGCGATGCCCATGGCAAAGGCCACCGGCAGGCCCAGAATGACGGTGCCAAAGAAGACACCCAATAGAATAGCCAAACCCATGGTTAGTAGACCTCTTTTCCGCTGTAGGATTGCCCATTCAGCAAGTAGATAAAGCGCAGTACGGCGCGGGTACCGGCGAAGACAAAGACAAGCCCACCGCACAGCAGTGCAGACAATGTCCGAAAACTTTCAGGGATATCGAGCATCGGCAGCAACGTGGCCCAGCCAAAGCTGAAGAGCTCCATACAGGCTATCATCATGACCAGACCAAAGGTGGCCAGGATGACGTCGTTGAGCAGTTTCAGCAGGTTGCTGACGGTGTCGCCAAGCATGTCTCGAAACAGGGTCACGCCCAAGTGGCTTTGCTCATGCACGCCCGCGGCAGCGCCAAGATAGGCGATGTAGCAGATTAGCAGCAGCGCCAGTTGTTCGACCCATGTCGGGGTGGAGTTCAGAACGTAGCGCCCGAAAACCAGCCAGCCAAAAGTCGCAATCAGCACAACCAGAGCAATGGAAGCGAAGAAGATACAAAGGCCGCTCAGTCGATCGAGAAACCACTCGACCTTGGAAAGGGAACCTGATTGCTGTTCCAATCGCCCGCTCCTTTATTGTTGGTTCTTTTTAGGAAGGACGTGCCCCGCACAAAGCGGGGCACAGCCAGGGTTTAGGATGAGCTTGGATTATTGGGAGCTACGGAACAGATCCACGAGCTCTTGCATCTGTGGATTGGCCGCCAAGTAGTCATCATAAACCGGCTTCATCGCCGCTTGGAATGCGCCTTTGTCCGCCACCTGGTTCACTTCAACACCACCGGCTTTCACCTTATCCATTGACGCTGCTTCGCGCTCTTTCCACAGTTTACGCTGCAGCTCCGTGGAGTTGCGGCCGGCTTCGCGCACAATCTCTTGCTGCTCTGGTGTCAGCGCATCAAAGGTCTTTTTGCTGATCGCCAGAACCTCCGGGATGATCAGGTGCTGCGACAGAGAGTAGTATTTCGCAACTTCGAAGTGGTTGGTGGATTCATAAGACGGTGGGTTGTTTTCCGCGCCGTCCACAACCTCGGTCTTGATGGACTGATACACTTCAGAGAAGGCCATTGGCGTGGCGTTGCCGCCCATAGCTTCGACCATGCCTACAAACAGATCGTTGCTCATCACGCGCACTTTCAGGCCCGCTACGTCGTCTGGTGTGTTGATTGGACGGATGGAGTTGTAGAAAGAGCGGGCGCCGGCGTCGTAGTAGCCCAGCGGCACGATGCCTTTGTCTTCCAGTGCGGAGGCCAGCGCTTCGCCACCTGCGCCGTCCATCAGTTCATACATCTCAGGCACGCCCTTGAAGATGAATGGCAAGGACACAACATCGGTTTCAGGCACAGCGCGACCCATTTGGCCGAGGCTGAACACTGCGAAGTCCAGCACGCCGAGGCGCAGTTGTTCGATGGCGTCAGGCTGGTTGCCCAGAACACCGGCGTGAAAAGTTTTACCTTTAAGCGCACCACCGGTCTTTTCTTCCACTTCTGCCATAAAGGCTTCCATGCCGTGGGACACCGGGTAGTCCTCAACGTGGATGTTCCACCCACGCCAGTCTTTGGCGGACGCCTGCATTGGCGCGGTTGTGATGGCTGCGGCTGCGGCAACGGCAAAGGCCCCGCGAGCGATAAGGTTGCTGAACGTCATTGTCATCTCCTCCTTAGACAATTTGTTGTCGACAATCTCACAGCAATTACAAATTTTTACAACTATTTTCTTTTGAAATAGAAATTAGAACAAATAGGCCCCCAAGCCCTCGACACCTAAGACATTAATTTTTTGGGAAAATTTCCTATTTGCTTGAGCGACAATCACCAACCAACCACGCGCAAAACTTGTCAAATCCACAAAATCAATTTGGCAAACCCACCGCGCGCTGCTCGGTGCATGCCACTCCACCACCTCCGTGAAGCCGCGAGATTCGCGCTTCGCGGCCCGACAACACTCCGCACTCTCAAGCGGAACGCCTTAATCTTCGAAATGCCCTGCCGCAGCAAAGCCTCCGCCCTGAAATTTGATCGCCGGATCGTTGGGATCTGTGGTCTCATTCACAATGTGCGGCTCTTGCGAAAATGCCGCTGAGCTATCCAGCGGCCGCCACCCAAGGAAGGCGGTTTGTCGGTTGTCCCACCACTGCGGTTCATTGTCCGATGCGCCGTAAACCACAGCAAACCCAACCCTGTCCGCCGCAACAACGGATTTCACTAGACTGGTGAAGTCGCGAGAGCTCAACCAGGTAGACATCATCCTGCGATTCATAGGCATTTCAAAACAGGACCCAATCCGTACACAGACCGTCTCGATGCCAAATTTGTCAAAGTAATACCGTGCCAGGATCTCTCCGAACCCCTTGGACACCCCATATATGCTGTCGGGACGCAGCTCAGCTGAGGCATCCAACAGGGTCTCTCGGGTGTGAAAACCAATGGCGTGATTGGAACTGGCGAACAGCACCCGCCGCGCCCGGGTTTTGCGGGCCGCCTCATAGACGTTGTACGTGCCGCGAATGTTGGAATTGAGGATAATCTCAAAGGTACTTTCCACCGACATCCCTCCCAAATGCAGGATGGTGTCACAGCCGTCTACCGCGGCCTGAACCGCCTCAGCATCCGCTAGGTCACAACGCACAACCTCCTCACCCGGCCCCGCCGGGTCCATGTCAGACACGTCTGACAAGCGCAACAAATCGTAGCTCCCCGCCAAAGACTGCCGCAGAACCCTGCCCAATTCCCCCCCTGCTCCGGTCAATAAAACACGTGTCATCCCGTCCCTCCCTAAATTAACTTCTGTGCACTTCGCACGGCAAAACAACTTAGGTCAACTTTCTAAACAAATATTGACAACAAGCCATCCAGTTGCGTTAGGTGGCGCGCAAACCCACCAACGCGGCCTTTGACCTGCAGCCCTGGTCCCGAATTTTGGAGCCCAACATGACACCAGACACCTTGAAATCCAAAATGGCCGAAGGCCTGCTGTCCTTTCCGGTCACCCATTTTGATACGGATCTGGAATTTGACCAAACCGCTTATCAGGATCACGTTTCCTGGCAGTCCCAATTTGACGCCGCCGCACTTTTTGCCGCTGGCGGCACCGGCGAATTGTTCTCCCTCACGCCCACGGAAATCCCCTTCGTGGTGCAAGCCGCAAAAGAGGCTGCAGGCGACACACCCATCATTGCCGGCTGTGGTTATGGCACCAAAATGGCAACAGAGCTGGCACGAGACGTCACCGCTGTTGGCGCAGACGGCATACTGCTGCTGCCGCACTACCTGATCGGCGCCAGCCAGGATGGCCTCTATGCGCACATCAAGGCCGTTTGTGACGCCACGGAGATCGGCGTGATCATCTACAACCGCGCCAACTCCGTTGCCAACGCCGACACCGTGGCCCGGCTGGCAGAAGACTGTCCCAACCTGATTGGCTTCAAGGACGGCACCGGCGACATCAATATGGTGCGCAAGATCGTCGCCAAATGCGGCAACCGGCTGACTTACATTGGCGGCATGCCCACACATGAGGTCTTTGCCGAAGCCTACGACGCGATCGGCGTCACAACCTATTCTTCCGCCGTGTTCAACTTTGTGCCGCAGCTCGCCCTCGATTTCTATGCTGCCGTCAGAACCAACGACAAAGCCACGATAAACACGCTGCTCGGGCAGTTTTACTATCCGTTTCTTGACTTGCGCGATCAGGTTCCAGGCTATGCTGTGTCTGCTATCAAAGGCGGGCTCGCCGCCGCCGGCCGGCCATTCAGCCCGGTGCGCCCGCCTTTGACCAATCTGACAGAGCACGAAATCGCGCGACTGGCGGAGATCATCAAAGGGTCCAACGGATGAAGATCACACGTGTTCAAACGCACATCCTGCACCATCAACTGGACGCCCCGTTTCAGTCGTCCTTTTCCACCTTCCGGGCGCGTCGCCATCTGTTGGTCGAGATCGAAACGGACACGGGAGTGACTGGATGGGGCGAATGCCTTGGGCCCGCAGACATCAACGCGGCGGTGGTTTCGGCTATGGCGCCCATGCTGATTGGCCGCCCTGCGCTGGACATCGAACCCATTTGGCTGTCGCTCTACAACGAGTTCCGGGACCAAGGCCAACGGGGCAACATCCACACGGCAATAAGCGGGATTGACGTCGCCCTGTGGGACATCGCCGGAAAGCACTTTGATGCTCCGATCCATCAGCTCATGGGCGGGGCCTGGCGCTTAGACATTCCCGCATACGCCACCGGCGGCTTCCGCCCCGAAGGCGGCGACCATGCCAGCGCATGCGCGAAGGAAATGGCCGCTTATGTGGCCGCGGGTTTCAAGGCTGTCAAAATCAAGATTGGCTATGGCGTCGAAAGTGATCTGGCCGCCATCGCAGCCGTGCGCGCGTCCATTGGGCCGGAGATCGAGCTGATGATCGATGCCAACCATGGCTATGACGCCGTCGACGCCATCGAGGTGGGACGCCGCGCTGCCCAGTACAACATCCATTGGTTTGAAGAACCTGTCGTGCCCGAAGCCTTGCGGGCGTATCAACAGGTCCGCGCAGCTCAGCCCATTCCTGTGGCCGCAGGGGAAACCTGGCACGGCCGCTGGGCCATAGGCGAAGCCCTGCAACAAAAAGCCGTGCAGATCCTGCAACCCGACGTGTGCGGCGTCGGCGGATTGAGTGAAGCCCGCAAAATCATCACTTTGGCGGACATCCACCACGTGCGTCTGGTGCCCCATGTCTGGGGCACGGCGGTGGCACTGGCCGCCGGGTTGCAGTTCCACGCCATCCTGCCCCCTGCTCCGCCGTCCCATGAACAGCGCTCGCCTCGGCTGGAGTTTGACCAAACCCACAATCCCTTCCGACAGGACATTGTCACAAAGCCCATCGAGCACATCAACGGCAGCGTGCCGGTGCCACAGGGGCCGGGCCTTGGAATCACCATCAACCGCGACGCCCTGCGCACCTATGCGGGATAAAGCATGACCTTTCGCACCTTGACCGGCCGCCCGCCAAAGCTACCATTGCCGCCGTTGGCCACCGATTGCCACATCCATCTGTTTGACAGCGCCAAGTACAGTGGCCAGCCCGGCGGGCCACCGGTTCCGGCCGACGCGCTGATCGCACACTATGAGAGCGTGCAGCACTGGCTTGGTCTTGAGCGCGTGGTTCTGGTGCAGGGCAATGCCTACCAAACAGATAACCGCTGTATTCTGGACGGGTTGGATCATTTTGGCGACTCCGCGCGGGGCATTGTCGCCATTAACCCGGACGTGACGGATCAAGACCTTGACGCCATGACCGCACGCGGCGTGCGCGGCGCCCGGATTATGGACATCCTGCAAGGCGCAGTCGGTTTGGACGCATTGCTTGATGTGAACGCGCGGGTGGCGCCGTTTGGCTGGTCGCTGATTGTGCAATTTGATGGCTGCGAGATGCTCCAGCACTACGACCGTCTTACGAGGATAGAAGGCCCCTATGTGATTGACCACGCGGGCAAGTTCCTAACTCCGCCCAGCCTCGAGAGCGCCGAGTTCCAGGCCTTACTGCGCCTGATTGATCGCGGCAACTGCTACGTGAAAATAGCTGCATGCTATGAAACCTCGCGCACTGGCTATCCAAGCTACGATGACGTCGCCGCGCTCTCCAAAGCACTCATTCGACACGCCCCTGACCGCATCATTTGGGGCAGCAACTGGCCTCACAATATGGCGACCTCCGCAGGAACCTATCCAGACGACGTGCATTTGCTGGATTTGGCCATGGACTGGGCTGGGTCAAATGAGACCCTTCAGCAGATATTTGTGGACACCCCCGCAAAGCTTTACGGGTTCTAAGGTCGTGAAACCTGAAAAACGTGCCAGCAAACTTAGGGAGCGCGAACTCTTTATTCCCCTCGCTCAAATCAAAGGACCAATTGTTTCCATTAGTTTGGATCAAGCATTTTCAGACACACGATTGCGTACTATCCCGCTGGCGAGATGGTAGGTGCCTCGGAATAGAAACGGACATTTGCCGCAGGCAAGAGCTATGTCCGACATGGGCCGGCAACAGAAGTCGTTCGAAAGGCGGGCAGCGGTCAATTACGGCAAGACAGAACCGCGACCCACATTCACCCGCGTCCTCGAGTGCGAAGGGACGCGCAGGCGTTGATCAATAGCGCCACTCACTCTAACACTTTCAAGTAAACCACAGAGCAAACCGCCGCTTATGCGTGTGCTACAAACCTGGCGGTTGAAAAGGGAAGCCAAAATTGGGGAATACTTCAATCCGTCTGGCCGTTATTGATGATCATGTGCTGTTCTTGCAGGGCCTCTCTTATGTGTTTGAGAATTGTTATCTGGATCTCGAAGTGCAGAGTTTCACAACGGCGACCAGCTTTTTGAATGCGACCGATGATGGCCAAAAATGGGATGTGGTCGTCACGGATCTGGCAATGAAACAGATCAATGGGATTGCACTGATCGGCGCCCTGCGGGCCCGTGACATGGGGGTGCAGGTGATTGTGCTCTCCGCCTCCGAGGATGCGATAACCCAAAACAACGCAGAGATGGTAGGCGCGTTTTGTTTTGTTCACAAATCCAGTGATGAACAAATTCTACTTGCAGCCATCAAATCGGCGTATGAAGCTGGCCCGCTCCCTATGCGGTCCGTCCAAAACGGGACGCGCCGTATGATCTTCCACCCAGACGGCACCGACACTATTGTGCAGCCCAAACTAGGTCCGCAACAGCAGCGTATCCTGGGGATGATGGCTGAAGGGGCCACCAACAAGTACATCGCCCGCGCGCTCTCCATCAGTGAAAACACTGTCAAAACCCACGCCAAGGCGATTTTCCGGGAGCTGTCGGTCAGCAGCCGTGCTGCGGCTGTTCAAAGAGCACGAGAATTAGCGCTGTTCTGAATGCAGCACTCTAATGTCTGCCGAAGCTCGGTTTCCAAATCAGGCAAGGCGATTGTCGTGTGGTTTGAAGGTTGGGCTTCCTCTTGCGAAGAGCGTCTGAGTTGCACGATAGGCGCATGTGCGCCAATGGTATGCACGTCGTCTGCCGAGAATGTTTGACCCACCGCGGGATCCAGAACAATCAAATCCGGGACTTGTCCCAAAACAGAGATCATCCCCAATGCGCCTTCACAGGTTTCGGTATGGGCAAACATCCAGGCCCACGAAGAAATCAGGTCTGCCCAAGCGCCCATGTTGGGCAGAGTCTCTTGCCCGACAATCAACACAAAGGCCTGTTCTTGCACTTCAACGGTTTTAAAGTGTGGTAGGCGCAGCAACGCTTTCGTTCCATAGTCTTTGCTTGAGGAGATCTCAACCGATCCGCCAATCTCTTGGGCCAACCTCCGGGCAATGCCTAGACCAAGCCCTCCGCCAAACGACGTTGCCTCAAGGTCCTCACCACGCTCTACGGCACGCAGCTGCGCTTCTGACATGCCTGGGCCACAATCCGTAACTTGCCAAACGCTTTCATGATCTTGCGCGGTAATTGACAGATCAACGCGCCCTCCAGACGCACCATATTTCACTGCGTTGCTGAGAAAATTGCGCAAAATACGCTCAAGTCGGGCGCGATCACTTTCAACGACACCCAAGTCCATGTTGACGGTAAACGCGCACCCCAAAGCCGCAAATTGCGAGCGGTACTCATCGTTCAGCTGTGCCACCAGCGCCGGCACGTCGATCTCAGACTGCACCCGCTCTTGCGCTGAACGGTCGACATGTGAGAGTTCCTCAACAAGCGTTTCTTGGCTGATCAACGCAAGACGAATTTGCCTTACCAGAACGGCTTGCTCCGGCGTAGTCGCCTTCCGGTCCATCTCAGCCAGAAAATTTCGGAGCGCCAGCAATGGCTGCGCCATGTCGTGGCGAATGGCTTGCAGGGAGCGCTTGCTCGCGCGCTGGCGTTTCGCAGCCTCGGCAAACTCATTGAGAGCCTCTTCCGCCTTCCGGCTTGTCAGCTTTGCGGCCAAAGCATCGCGCGATTTCTCGCTGGCGGTCTTGTTGGTGGTGAAGCAGAAGCTCAGGAAGAACAGGAGGAAGCCGCCATAAATCCGCTGAACCCCTTCCATGGTGATCAACAGGTAAAGGCTAAACGGCAGAAGCGCGCAGAAAGCAAGAGCGAGGTATCCTGGCCGATACACGGTGCCCGCCATCACCCCTCCGGCGGTGATCGATGTCAGAAACAGTCCCGCCAGAAATGTCTGAAGTTCAGAGGCGGGGCTAGCCAGTTGCATAGCGCCCAAGGCCCACAACAGACCGGTGCATACTGAAATCGCAATGTGTCCTATCAGATAGCGGTTCACGTGTCGCACGTCGGTCTCGGAAAACTGCGAGAACCGCGCGTACAGAACTGTAATCGCGACCATGACTGAAGCCAGGCCAGTCCAGAGTAAAGCCTCTCGATAGAGATGCACAGAAGCCAAGCTGATCGCGATCAATCCAATTAGGATCAGCACCGAACGGGCAGACCCCATCGCACGCGCGCGCAGCATCTGCGCCTCTTCTGCCCGTATCTCGAGCGCTGTTGGCGGTGAAAACGCCTGGCTCATGTAACCAGCACCGTCAAAGCAGTCTCCTCCTCGCAGCACGCGCTGAAATAGAGAATAACCCAGCTCTTCACGGTCCGATTGCAAAATGTCATGTGTATTCTCTAAGTCCCCAACGGCATCTTGAACGCATTGCTGTTTCCAAAGAAACAACTTTCTGTTTTGTCGATAACAACCACCCGTTTGGGTGATTGCCGCCGCGGCACTCAAATTCCTAAAATTTAATCTGTTTTTGCGATTTCCGCCTTGGGTCCGGGCACACACATTTTTTTTGAGGGTTGGGGCGCGCAAGCGATCCCGTGACAAATTTGGAGGGGTATCATGGGATATCGTGGTCGTGGTTATCTGAGGAACAAAGACATGGAGGTGGATGCCTCGGGTGCGTTCCACGGGCAATTCATCTGGACCCGAAGAGGAGATGATGAGGTCTTTGGGTCTGACCATGGCGACTTTATTTTCACGGGCCGTGGGGACGATACGGTTGAAGGCGGCGGCGGCAACGACGTGATGTTTGGCGGCCGCGGCACAGATACCGCGGTCTTTTCAGGCTCTGTACTGGATTACAAAGTGCTGAGCTTTGGGTGTGGGCGCTGGAACCTTGTCCAGGGGGCCGACGGCTATGATTTCCTGCATAGCTTTGAGGTCTTGCAGTTTGACGATTTCACGCTGGACTTGAGGTCCAACAACGATCCGCTGGTCATCCTGCGAGATGACGGCTTGGAGGCGTCGCAAGGCGAGCCTCTGAGTTTTCAGGTGGATTTCTATGATCTGGACGGCTCCACCGTGGAACTGGTTTCGGCCAGCGTAACCGGCAGCGGCACTCTGTCCACGCAGAACAGCGGTGCAAGTCAGGTTGGGCACATCGGTGTTGGCGGCGGAACAAGCGTCTCCTTTGATCCGGGCAGCGCTTATGACAACCTTGGCGCCGGTGAAAGCATCACCGAAACAGTCACACTTGTCATCTCTGATGGGCAGGGCGGCACCACAACTGTGACTTATGACATCACAATCGAAGGGCAAAACGACGCCCCTTTAGCTTTGGCGGTTTCGGCGGCCGCGACCGAAGACGCCGCCATCGTTGTGGCGGCTGATTACAGCGATATCGACACCAACGACACGCACAGCTTCTCCATCGATACGACCGGCACCCTGGGCACTGTCACAAACAACAGCGACGGAACTTTCAGCTATGACCCGACCGCCGCATTTGACAGCCTTGCCGCTGGAGAAACCGCAACGGATACATTCACTTACACTGTGGATGACGGCAATGGCGGCACCGCAACCGAAACGGTGACCATTACAATTCTGGGCCAGAACGATGCCCCCGTCGCCATGGCTGTCAGCGACACCTCCGATGAAAACGGCCCCACAATCACCGTTTCCGCGGATTTTTCAGACATCGATGCTGCCGACAAACACACGTTTGGTGTTGGTACCACCGGCACGCTTGGGGCTGTGACCAACAATGGCGATGGCACCTTTAACTATGATCCCAACGGGGCCTTTGAAAGTCTCGCAGTTGGGGAAACCGCCACAGACACGTTCACTTACACGGTGGACGACGGCAATGGCGGCACCGCCATTGAGACCGTGACCATCACAATTCAAGGCCAAAATGACGCGCCGGTGGCGCTGGCGGTTGGGGCCGCCGCCAGTGAAGATGGACCGGTTGTGACAGTTTCAGCCAATGTTTCAGATGTAGATACCTCCGACACCCACACCTTTACCGTCGACACCACCGGCACACTTGGATCGGTGACCAACAACGGCGACGGCACCTTTGACTATGACACCAACGGCGCTTTTGAGAGCCTAGGGGTCGGAGAGACCGCAACCGACACGTTTACGTACACGGTGGATGACGGCAACGGCGGCACCGCAACGGAGACTGTTACAGTGACCATCACCGGCCAGAATGACGCTCCGATTGCGGAAGCGGTGGTTGGCGAAGTTGGCGAAGACCCTGCGGCTTTCAGTTCTGCAAACGTCGGAGCCTACACAATCCCAAACTACGGGCGGTTTTACGTCTATGACTTTGACACGGGCACAGCCATTTCGATCCCGCGGGACGGCGGTGCGAATAACACCTATGACCAGCTCGCAGCCCAGTATCTGAGCGACGGCAACGGCGTTGTCTTGCAAGCCAACCCCAACAATGTGGGATGGGGGTTTGCAGCTGTCGTCTATGTGGATGGGGTCGGAGACTTCGTTGATGCCTCCACCTTTGATGTCTTAGGCAGCAACGGCGATGAAGACCGCTCCAATGGAGACTGGATTGCGTTTGGCGACAGCAACGAGAACATTGACAGCATCGAATTTGCCATCGTTGGACTAGATCTGGGAAATGGTTACTCAGTGGATGCGCAGGTTTCGATTGGGCCATTGAACTATGAATTCTACACGACAGACGACCTGCGCGTGGATGGCGCACAGTTCAGTTCCACAATGAATGGCCCAAGTCCGTCGGTCACAGTTGCGGCTGGCGTCACCGATCCGGACAGCGACAATTTTGTGTTTAGCGTTGACGACAGCGGAACCCTTGGGTCCGTTGTCAATAATGGCGATGGCACGTTCACTTATTCGGCTGACGGCATGTTTGAACATCTGGACAGTGGCGAAACGGCCACCGATAGCTTCTCTTATACGGTTGATGACGGAGAAGGTGGTTTGGATACCGAATTGGTCACCATCACCATCACAGGTTCTGACGATTTCTTGTTTGCCTAGTTGGCAAAGCCGCGGTTACAGGCAGGCGCCACTTAAGCGAGGCGCCTCCAGCGGCTTGGCAAAAACCAGTTGTTTAGAGATCTCTGGCTCGCTTTGGGAATATCCGAAACTCTGTGTATGAGGCTTAGCCCATGCGAGTTTAACGGCTCATTTGTTGAACCGTTGTGGGTATAAGTTAGCGAACTGGTTGCGCGCAAGGTGCTGGCTTGGCGCATCTCGAACACGATGGAAGCTGACGTCTGCGTGGAGGCGTTGAACGAGGCCATCGCGAACTTCGGACCGCCCGAGATCATGAACACTGACCAAGGGTCACAGTTCACGCCATTCGCCTGGACTGACAGACTGCGCCGATCCGGCGTCCGCATCTCGATGGATGACAAGAGCTGTTTTGTCGACATCGCCTTCATCGAGCGACTCTGGCGATCCTTGAAATACGAATGCGTCTACCTGCACGCTTGGGAAACCGGATCGGAAGCAAAGGCTGGCGTCAAAAAGTGGGTGGAGCTCTACTACCAAAAGCGCCCCCATTCTGCCCTCGGCGGCAAACCACCCGCTGTGATCTTTGGCAGCGAAGTGGAACTACCAACACCAATCAGCAGGAGCAAAGAGTAGCTTAATCTACGCCGGAAACTGCCCAAAGATTGGGGTTAGCTCCGCCAACACATTTGATCTGGTGATCAGTGAGGCGTTTGACAGTTTGTCACGCAACCAGGCTAACATCGCCCAATTGTTCCAACGCCTGATGTTTTTGAACGTCGCTATTGAGCCCCTCTCTGAAGCGTGCATTTCGGAGATGATTATTGGCCTTAAGGTCACAATGAACGCACTCTCCCTCAAAGGCCTCGCGGCCAAAACCCATCGCGGTTTGAAGGCGCGCGCACGTGCTGGGAAGTCAGTTGGAGGCAAAGCCTATGGCTACAAGGTTGTCCACGAGTTCGACGAAGCCGGTGCCCCCGTGCGGGCCGTCGGATCATCGCACCTACTGAATCCAAGATCGTCTGGCGGATCTTTGAAGACTATGCCGCCGATATCTACCCGAAGAAGATAGCAGCAGCTTTTTATGAGGAACGTGCACCCGGCTCGACTGGGCGTTGTTGGGGAGCCTCGACGTTGCATGACAATCGGGAAAGCGGCACGGGTATTTTAAGTAATAGGCTCTATTTCGGGCGCCAGGTGTGGTACCGTCTGCAATACGTCAAGGATCCTGACACCGGCAAACGCCATGCCCGCCTTCATCTGCCTGACGACTGGGTCAATTCGGTTGGAAAGGCGAACTACGGCTGTGCCAACACGCGCAACAAGGGAACCTGCTCCAACCGCCTCACGATCAAACGCACCGATCTGGAAGACCGCGTTCTGTGCGGTCTCAAAGACCAGTTGCTGCACTCGGATTTGATTGCGGAGTTTGTCAAATCCTATCAGGAGGAGCACAACCGCCTCACAGCCC
>NZ_JAGDZB010000008.1:0-88184 GCF_049116215.1 Shimia sp.
CAAATCCTGCTCCCGCAACCAACGATACTTGCGAAACCGCCTCAGCCACATCGGCTACGGCGGTTTTTGCTTTTTTGAGCATGGCCATGAGCTCCCTGTGACCTGCTCCCCTGAGATGTCCGGCGTTTAGGGTTAGCCTGTTCTCTAACTGAGGAGACAGACGATGAAGAGAAGCCGTTTTAGCGAAGAGCAGATCATTGGGATTTTGAAAGAGCATCAGGCGGGGCTTGGCGCAAAGGAGCTATGCCGCAAGCATGGCGTCAGCGATGCGACCTTTGACAAATGGCGGTCCAAGTATGGCGGCATGGAGGTTTCTGACGCGAAGAAGCTAAAGGCGCTGGAAGTTGAGAATGGCAAGCTGAAGAGGTTACTGGCAGAGCAGATGATGGATGTATCGACACTCAAGGAGATGCTGGGAAAAAACTTATGAAGCCCGGATCGCGACGCAGAGCTGCGAGCTGGGCCATGACAGAGAAACGATACAATCAGAAGCGGGCATGCGCATTGGCTGGGATTGATCCTGAACCTGATCGACAACTTCAGCCGTGAATGCCTGGCTGCTGTGGTGGACACTTCCTTGTCAGGCGAACGTGTGGCCCGTGAACTGGATCGCATTGCCGATATGCGGGGCTATCCCTGCTTGGTAGTCAGCGACAACGGCGCAGAGCTGACCAGCAACGCGATCTTGAAGTGGCAGGAGGACCTCAAAGTCGAATGGTACTACATCGCACCGGGCAAGCCGATGCAGAATGGCTTTGTGGGGTCGTTTAATGGCCGGATGCGGGACGAATGCCTGAAATTTAGTGGCGGTATGGCGCATAGACTTCAACCACCACCGCCCACATTCCAGCCCCGCTGGATTGACACCACAGGAATATGCTAACCGGTCAACGGAAGACCAAAACCTGAACAGAACTAACCTAAAATGGCGGACTCTCAGGGGAGAAGGTCAGCATGTTGACTAAATCGGTCAAGGCATCAATCACATCTACAGAGTTCAGCTTCCGATTCACCAAGTTCATCCCGTTGCCCGGCAGGCGATTTGACAAAGCCAAATCTGCCGAGAAGAGGGCAGTACTGGCTGTGCGCATCAAGGACTTTCAGCGTCCGAAAGACCTTGCCGTCATCTGTCCGGCAGTAAACGCAGTCATAAGATCCCGCCGCCTGGAAGCACATGCGTGCAGGTGCGAAAGCAGGACATGGTTTAGATGCTCAGGCCGCAGCCTCACACATGATACATCTGTCCGCCACAGCCGTTTCTTCTTCGGTTGTCTCCGCGGAACCTTCCGCCCCTCTCTTCGCCATAGTCGTTCCAAACGTCCATCGCTGACGGACCAAGCTGCCTCTCGGCGCAAGGCCGCAATCCGACAATAGCCGTATCGACCATTCTGCCTGGCCAACTCGATCAAGTTGGCCTCCAACCGATCCTCATCTGCGCGCTCTCTCGACGCATATCTCTATGTCGAACGATGTTGCCTCAGCACAGGGCAGGCCCGGCGCTCAGACACTTTGATCTGTCTGCGGACATGCTCGATGCAGGCACGGCGACGGGAGGAACTCAGTAGTTTCCTCTTGCCGCGTACCTGAGGAGCAAGTTGTCGAGCGTCAGGTAGAATTTAGTTCTACGCAGCCGGACGTTCTCCTTCTGCCGCCGCTTAAGTTCCTTCAACGGATCTAAGCCCATGCCACCGTATTGCTTGCGCCAGCGGTATTAGGTCTGTTCAACATCGCCAAGCTGTCTGATCGCATCCAGACGAGGCATGTCATGCCAGATCAGCACTTCAATCTGACGTAAATTCGAGGCAAACTCTTCGGGCTACGGTCGTTTGTTCGCCATTCTTGGTCCTCCGTGTCCTAGACGTAGTGGTGAACCAGTTCAGTTGGGCAGGCTCAACGCTATCAAACAGCATCTTGGTGGAATTTGTCCCGTTATTTCAGTGCCCTATTCGATCTCCTTTGTTGCACTAAATGCTATCAACGGAGCGGCATCAAACCGCGACAGGTTCAGTTATGCCCCACGGCTCAACGTTCCTATTTCAGGGGCTTGATCCGGTCGCCCAAAAAGTAACAACATACGTAAACTCATCTCGGTCCTGAGGAGAGCCATTTTTGAAACGGACACAGAGCGGGGCATTTTGCCATGAAACAATCTTTGAACTATGTGGTGTCAATGATCGTCGCTGTGTTCGGAGCGAACGCGAGTACGGCCGAAACTGTTGAGTTCGGAACGTTCGACTTTGCACCTTATGTGCTTCACGACGACCCAGAAGACCGTCTTGGACTCTTTGTGGAAATCATGGCGGCCATTGTTGATCGCGCGGATGTTCCGGTTAACAACAGCGTCCTGCCCATTGCGCGGGTGATCAAAAATCTGGAACGCGGCCTGACCGACTGTGTGATTGCGTTGGAAACACCGTGGTCATTGGAGAACTTGGATCAAGTTTCCGAAATCCACGATCGAATGGAAATTATTATTGCGACGCGTTCGGATTTTGAAATCACTCAACTCAGTGATCTGCACGGCCAACGTCTGGCGATTCCACGGGGAACTTTCCGAGGTTCCCCTGTTACAGCCGAGCCAAATATCGAACATGTTTTGACAAACGGCTACGAGCAAAGCATTGACTTGCTAAAGGCTGGTCGGGTTGATGCAATTGCTGGAACTGCGCTTAGTCTTTACCATAGTTTTACAATCGAGAACGTGAAACGGAGTGACATCGGTGTTGTCGTTCCGGTCGAGAGTAATTCCCTGTGGTTGCAATGTGCCAAAGGTCTGGTTTCGGAAGATACCATGGCAAAAATGGATCAGGCGACTCGTGCTTTGAGGGACGAAGGTGCAATTGAAGCCCTTGTACAGCGCTACATTCCACCAGAGTTCAAATAGTGCCAGACTCGGATAGCACTGAACCAAAAAAGTTTACGAACAGCCTTTCGTTTCGACAGGCACGAGTTGCTGTGCTCGTGGGGTTCGTTTTGGGCATTGGCTTTAGCGCCATCCAGATTTTTTCGGATCTGCGACGCGAAATTCAACAAATTGACACGACGTTTGAGCAGTCCCTGAAAATACTGAAGGACTCCGCCTATCAAGCCGCATATGGACTCGACAATGTGTTGGCCCAGACCGTTGTGGACGGCGTGTTTCACCAGTTGGCGATTTCCGAAGCGACCATCATCGATAGCTACGGCGACACGATGTATTCGCGAACGCGCCCACAGCTGGAAACATCCCTGTCTTGGCTGGCTGAAGGGATCTTTGGAGAGGTTAAGTCGTACTCGACGCAACTGTTAGAGGAGGGAAGCGGCTTCTATGCAGGTGAGTTGATCATCCGCGTCGACACCAATGTTATCGCCAGAGATTTTTTCAAACGCTCCGGGCTTGTCTTGGGTTTTGGTGTCCTCCGAAACCTCTTGTTGGCGACTGTCCTTGCCTTACTTTATCACAGAATGTTGACCAAGCCGCTTCGAGAGATCGCTGACCTTATCCACGAAGGGGCAGCGGAACTGCCTGTTACCAAGGCGCACAAAAACGACGAATTGGGCGAGATTGCGCTTGAGTACAATAAGCTCTCCTTCGACCGCGCCCAGGCTCTCCTGCGCCTCAAAGAAGAGGAGCAGAGATACCGGCGGCTGATCGCAAACAGTCAGGTTTCGCTATCCAACGCCGATTACTCAGAGGTCATCAAATCGCTCAACCAACTTCGCAATGAAGGGGTTGATGATCTGCGGGGCTACCTTGATCTGAACGAGGAAGCGGCTTGGCGTCTATTCTCATCAATAGAAATACTGAGCGCAAACGACGCAACTTTGAAACTGTTTGGGGCAGAGTCTGAAAATGAGCTGATGCAGCAGTCCCAAAAAACCTTTGGTCCAGAAACACTTGAGATGTTTGAGGATCAGCTGTGCGCCATTTGGGACAAACATAGCATGTTTCGGGCGGAGACCGTTTTTCACACATTGGCTGGAGAGGAAATCATTGGTGTGATCTCGCTCCCTCTGCCTGACACAGACGCAGGATTTACCAGTATTCCTGTCAGTATTCTGGATGTGACCGAATTCAAGAATGCGGAAACAGAACTCACGTTCCGAGGCGAGATCATAGAGGTGGTTGGCGAAGGCGTGCTTGTTTCCCGGGTGTCTGATGGCGCGATTATATACACAAACGCGTCGCTTGACGCCACGTTTGGCTACGATCGTGGTGAGCTCAAGGACCAAGTGGTGAGCCTGCTTAACGCCAAAACTGAGACCACACCCGAAGAGGTCTCATCGACCATTGCGGACAAAATTCTGAAAGGTGATCGATGGGAAGGAGAAGTGCTCAACGTGCGCAAGGACGGATCACTGTTTCGCAGTGAGCTGTCTGTGACCGGCTTTGAGCACTCCGTGCATGGGGCTTTGGCTATCGCGGTGCAATCCGATATATCGGATCGAAAGTTGCTTGAAGACCAACTCCGACAATCGCAGCGTATGGAAGCGGTTGGCCAACTGACAGGAGGGGTGGCACACGATTTCAACAACTTGCTGGCGGTGATGCTTGGCAATACCGAATTGCTTGAGGATCTGGCTGACGAGACACCGGAAACAACAAAATTCATCAAGACCATCAAGTCGGCTGTGGACCGGGCGTCCTCGCTAACTGGGCGATTGTTGGCCTTCTCCAGGCAATCGACGCTGGCGCCTGTTCCGGCAGATGTTTGCGATTTGATTGGCGGTATCGAAGACATGCTGCAAAGAACACTGGGGGCCACCATCGACCTGACCGTTGCGTGCCCGGACGATCTCTGGCCGGCGTTGATCGACACCCATGCGTTTGAAAACGCGTTGGTAAATCTCGTGCTGAATGCGCGGGACGCTATGCCACGGGGAGGGCGCCTGACCATCGAAACTCAGAACGCCACTTTGGATGCATCATATGCAGCGCAATCAACAGAAGTTACGCCTGGAGATTATGTGCAGGTGACGGTGAGTGATACTGGGGAGGGGATGTCAGAGGATGTTCAACGCAAGGTGTTTGAGCCCTTCTTCACAACAAAAGATGTCGGTAAGGGAAGTGGCCTTGGACTCAGCATGGTTTTTGGCTTTGCCAAACAGTCAAGCGGGCACGTCACGATCTACAGCGAGGAAGGTCATGGGACCTCTGTGAGCCTCTACTTGCCCCGCTCTAGCGACGTGGCCACCGAACTGACGACAATTCCAAACATGAATATGCACGCGCAGGGCGTCGGGCACATCCTGGTGGTCGAAGACGACGCTGCCGTGCGGAGTATCTCGGTTTCCATATTGCGCGCTCACGGCTACACGGTCCAAGAGGCAGGGAATGGCCAGGAGGCGGCCCAACACCTGCAAGACGGTCAGAAGTTCGATCTCTTGTTCACGGATATGGTGTTGCCGGGAGGCTTCACCGGGATTGAAATTGCCGCGCTGGCCCAAAAAGATCAGCCTGATATCAAGGTGCTTTACACCACGGGATTTGCGGAAAATTCATCTGTCGAGATTCAACAATTGGTCAGCGGTGGATTGTTGATCAACAAACCGTTTCAACGGGCGACCTTATTGGAAAAAGTGCACCAAGTTTTGGACGGCAAACGAACGTGAGGCGTGCAGTCCGGGCCCATGCGAGCTTTGGCTCCCCCTTGCGCCCGGCCGTGGCAAACGCCTTGTTTGGCAAGACCGGAGGCTTCACAAGGATTGCGCTTGCATCTGAGCCAAAGCGACCGCTTCGGTTTTTAGGACGTCTCTCAGAAAGTCCCGAGACAGCGGTTTGTGAATGTTGTCGCCGACATCAATGTCACGCGCCTGCGCAATCAATTTTGCCGCTTCCATGGACGGCGCTCCGCCACCCGTCATAAAGCGCAACCGCATTGGTCGGTTGAGCGCCGCTATTCCGGAGATAACCTCGATCCCGTCCATATGAGGCATGTTAATATCAACAAGCAACAAAGCTGGCTCGTCACCTTTTTTCAGTTTTTCCAAAAGTTTGAGACCGTTGCTGCATATTTCAGCTTCCCACCCATCTCGGGTTGCAACATGCGCCAAATACTCCGCAAACTCGACATTGTCGTCCGCGATGTACAATTTTTGCATCCGGGCTGTCCTAGATAGTTGGGAAAAGACAAATTTAAGCCTACCCAATCCCCGACAAAAAGCAACTCATCGCCCGCTTCCAAGGCCAGTTTCGGTTGCCAAATCGTGTGGGTGAATTTCATTTCTACAAAAGTTTTTTGCCTTATGAAGAGTAAGAACCACATTTCCTAACCTGTTGTTAAAAACATCTTGCGGTTACCCTCACCGAGAGCCTGATTTGGCAGGTCCATTTTGGCTGAGACCGACCACTACACCAGTTGCGGTCAACAGTGGCCTGGTCCGCTTGACGATCTCGGACAAAACGTCGATGTCGCAGGCATAGCGAAGGGCCCGTTCAGTGAGGATGCACTTCTGCGTACCCTAAGCCGATAGACGTCCGCTTTGGGCGGTGAGTTCAATGGACAATTTGTTATTGAGATGTCACCGAACCGCGAATGAGCAAAAAGTGACTACAAGGTTGTTATCTGATTTGGATTGAGGCGTTCCCGCCGTTGTAGCGCGCGGCATATGTGCTGACGAATTTGACTGTGAGCTCTGAAATTACCTATTGGCCGAGATATCTTCTGTGAGGTGTAACAGGCTTGCATTCCTTGAGTGCGACGGAGTGAGAGCTTTAGATCCGCAGCTCGGCGCCTAACCAAGATGGGCTGAAATAGTGGTGCAGCGTGTATCAGAACCCGCTATCTTGCTTCGTTGGGTGTGTCCGCTTTGACACCGAGACACGAAACTGTCGCCTTTTCCATTCATACGACGGGGTGCCGCTATCTGTGAAACCAGCTCACATTCACCCGTGGGTTTGGCAAAAAAGTGTAGGAACCCCTGCCCGCAATTGCAGCAATTGTATTTTGACACGCCAGGTTGTCGGGCAACTGAACACAGCCGCAGGGTGGTTCTGTTGGTGTGTTGCGGCAATCAGTCGAACCCATCGCCCATAGAGAACATTTGGCAATCACACGCTTGCTACAGTGAGGCTGTTCCCAAGCGGACATCTAAAACTATTAACAATAACCCGAACACTGACCCGCTGCCTTCAGGCTTGAGCTACAGGTAGAAACGCAAGCGTGTCGGCATCGAGCTCCCTAAGAAACAGGTGAGCGGCCGATCTATCGTAACGGACGGCCGACCTATTTGGGAGCCTAATTGGCTGGCGGGGATGCGGGGCGCATGGTGGCGACCAGCTCGGCGACCTTCACCCCAAATTTGCGCAATTCGGACCTATTCATGATGACGCCAGTCTCTGTGAGGTACAGCCAATCAGTGACCGACAGAGTATGGCCTCCGGACGCCTCTGGAAGGACAATTTGATAGCTCATCTTGATGGTCGATCCGGACACGACACCTTGAGCCTCGCCAATGATATCATCAGCCGTAGCGGTGAAGGTGTTGCCTTCACTCAGTTTTAAAAACCACTTTCGGCTTTGACGTGTGCCATTGGAATAGGTGAACTCTTCGCTCAATGTCCCAGTGTCCCCCTCCCATTCGCCAACCATTTTGGCAACAAAGCTGTTTGTCACCTTCCCGGTAGGTCCAAAAATCACGCCTTCTGACATGATTGGGCCCGACAGATGGGTTTTCAGAGACACTTTGGGGGCGGTGTCGGCATAGTCCTCAGGGGATTGGGATCGAAAACTGAACAACAGTGTTTTGGCCAACATGGCCAGGACAATCAGCCCGGAAAGAACAACCAAGAATTTCATGACGGTGTGCCTTCTGATGGAAGTGTAAGAACCAGTCCCAACGCAGCCAGCTTCAGGAGGCAGGGAATGACAGCATAGGAGATGTTCAGACTGGCCAGCGCAGAGGCTGTGTTGGACGTGCCGGGTTCGAAACCTTGAGACTCCAGCAACGGCAGGACCAAAAAGGCTGCGAGCGCGAGGCCTAGTTTTCCGGCGAAGGACCAGATACCAAAAGCAAACGAGGGTTCTAATCCTGCCCGATTGAGGGCGACAGAGAACATCGTTGGCAAGATCACCATGTCCGCGCCAAGTGCTGCCCCGGAAGCGATGCAGATCAGGGCGAAGCCCACCAAATTTCCAGTTGATAGAAACGCGGCGCCGACAAATCCCAGGATCGCAAGCGGCATTGCAAGCAGTAGAGTTTGTTTTGCACCACGTCGCTGGCTGAGTTTTGTCCAGATCGGCAAGCTGAGGCCCGCACTGAGAAAGAACAGGATCAACAGAGGTCCCGCTTTACCGGGCAATTGCAGGCGATCTTCGACAAAGAAAAGAAACAAGGTGGAGGTGATTGCAACCGGCAGGCTGTTGACAAGTGCCAGTCCTAACAAGCGCAAAGCCCCCGAGTATTTGAGGTCCGAGACAGTTATTGGCTTTCCCACAACGGGCCGACGTCGCCATATAGGGAATGAGACAGTGGCGCATGTGACGGCCAGTGCCCCCAGGAACACGCCGAAAGCGGGGTAGCCTTGAGTGCTAGCCCCAAGCGCCACAAAAGTTGCGGGCGCAATTGCAGCAAGCACAACGCCTGCCAGCATCCCGCCTTCTCGAAATGTGGCCATTGTCATTACGTCGTCTGGCGCAGGTGTCGCGGCAAGCGTTATGCTTCTGGCATACATCAGGATCATGCCCAAGCTGTAAGACGAAAACAAAAGCACGAGTATCCCGACGAGCCAAACCACCGTGTTGGATCCTTCGGTCAGTGAGAACAGCAGCGGGAAGCCGACAGCCAATCCAAACGCAGCGATAAGTGCAAAACCACGTTGGGCTTGCGGCCACCGGTCAATGGCCCAGCCAAACAGTGGGTCCTGCAGCAAATCTATCAGCCGAATGGCCAACAAAATCGTGCCAATCGTTCCCAGCCCTATACCAAGATTCACCGATGCGAACCGCGGCAGGTGAATGTACAAAGGAATGCCTGCCGCCGCCAACATCAACGCATATATGCTGACACGTGGGTAGTGCATCAATGACATGCCCTACGACGCCTCCATTTGTTGAGGGCGTGTTGGAGGTCGCCCATTTTCACCGTGTGTCAGACTAGGCATGGGCCAGCTCCACTTGCACGACATTGGTGTGTCCCACCGCGAACGATGCAGCACAGATTTCAAGGTAATACTGCCAGTTGCGGAAGAAGTTTTCGGTATAGCCCATCGCTTCAATCCGGCTTTTTTGAGCGCATAAACGTTGGGCCCAGATCCGACAGGTTTGCGCGTAGTCCTGCCCAAAGGCATAGCTGTCCTGCACCGCAAATCCTGCGTGTTTTGCTTGGCGTTCAATCACGCTGTCAGAGAGAAGCATGCCGCCGGGAAAGACATATTGGCGGATGTAGTCAGATGAGTGTCTGTAGGTCTCAAAAAAGCTGTCTTTGACGGTGATCGCCTGCAAAAGTACCCGTCCACCTTCTGCCAAGTTTCGTTTGAGGGTGGAGAAGTAATTTGGCCAGTATCGGGCTCCAACAGCCTCGACCATTTCGATGGAAACGATGTTGTCATACTGGCCGTGGACGTCTCGGTAGTCCCGCAGTTGGATGTCTGCACGGCCGTCCAAGCGGCATTCGGCGTAGCTGTGTTGGTTGTGCGAAATCGTGACGCCGGTTACGTGCCGGCCTTCTTGGCTGGCTTGTTCCGCAAACCCGCCCCAGCCGCAGCCGACTTCCAGCACTCTCTCGCCACCTCCAAGCCGAGACAAAATCCGATCGTTCTTGCGGCTTTGGGCCCGCGCCAGATCGGTGTCTCCAGGTGAAAACAGCCCTGAGGAATAGGTCATGCCGTCGTCGAGCCACAGCGCGTAAAACTCATTGCCGACGTCATAGTGCGACCGAATATTCTTGCGAGACCCGCGCCGAGAGTTCCTACGCAAGATCGTATCAACCATGCGAAATTTGGCTTTGTGTAGCGCATTGGCATGGTCATAGGCACCAAGTGCGTCGCGATTGCGCATTGCCAATGACATCAAGGCTTCTATCGACGGGGTGTCCCACAACCCTTGCACATAGCTTTCGCCTAAACCGACCTGACCCTGCGCCGCCATGGCCGAAACCGCTGCCCAGTCATGAATGGTGAGTTCCGCTTCTGGACCGGATTGACCAAAGTGATAACGTGCGCCTTCTGGCGTCCGCAGGGTTAACTGGCCATCACGCAGTTGCTCGCATGTCGATAGGAAATTTGTTTTCAGCGCCTTGTCCGTAAACCGCATGGTCCGATCCTTCAATTAATTGTGGGGGGGTAAGTGCGCGCACAATGCGCATCGCGCTGGCAATGCCATCTTCGTGGAAGCCATGCCTGTTCCATGCGCCAGCAAACCAAGTATGGTTCTGACCTTGCATATCGCGGATGCGTTGCTGCGCCTTTAAAGCAGCCTTGTCAAAAACCGGGTGATGGAACTGCACTTCATCGTAAATGGCGTCCTGCGGAATTTCGCGGGTAGGGTTCAGAGTTACAAACAAGGGATCATTTTCTGGGATGCCCTGTAGTTTGTTCATCCAATAGGTGACACCAATATCGCCTTCTTGCGAATGGTAAGACCAACTAGACCAACAGGCCTTGCGTCGCGGCATCTGTTTGACGTCGCAGTGCAACACGGCGGTGTTAGGCTGGTAACGAATGGCGCCAAGTGCTGCGGCTTCCTCGCTGGAAGCATCGTTCCCTAGTATCTTCAGAGTTTGGTCTGAGTGGCAGGCAAGGATCAACTCGTCAAAAACGGGCAGCGTGCCATTGTTGGTTTTGATGTGAACGCCAAAATCATCCCGTTGGACATGCGCAACCGGTGTTCCCTTCCGGATGTCACAACCCCGCGCGATCAACGCGGCTTCCAGCCTCCGAACGTACTCAATGCTGCCGCCATCAACAGTCCACCACTGGTGCTCTTTTGCGCCAGCCAAAAGCGCATGGTTGCGGAAAAACCGGACCAGAGATTTGGCTGGGAACTGGTCAACTTCGCTCACGGGGGTTGACCAAATAGCACCGCACATGGGCATCAGGTAATTGTCTCGGAACCATTGTCCCAATTTTAAGTCATCCACCAACTCGCCAATGGTCTTTTCGTCATCCACCGCCGCGGCTTCTGCACGCTTTCCGAAGCGTACGATGTCGGCAATCATCTTGAAAAACTGTGGGCGAAGTAAGTTTTCCTTTTGCGCTGTTATCGCGCTCAGCGTGTTCAGGCCGTACTCCAGCTTGCCGCCGTCGATGCTGGCTCCAAAACTCATCTCGCTCTTGATCACAGGCACATCAAGATCGCGAAATAGACGCGTTAAGAAAGGATATGTCGCGTAGTTGAAGACGATGAAGCCTGTATCGACGGGTTGACTGCCGTGCTTTCCTGCCATCACCGTCCGCGCGTGCCCTCCTAGTCTTGGAGCGGCCTCAAACAAAGTCACATCATGATAGGGGGCCAGATAATACGCAGCAGAAAGGCCCGCGATGCCACCGCCGACAATGGCTATCCTCTTCCGCGGGCCGTGAGTTTGATCGTACATACTGTCCTCGCCATTGTTTTGTTGTGGAGGAGTTACGTAAGGCCTTGGTGTTCGGATCAATTTTCTTTCGGGGAACCGACATGCAAGGTGATCCAAGCGGCGCACCCACGCGTAACATGGTCATGACTTTGGAACACGTTCAGGCCCAAACACATCATGCGCGCCGTGGCGCTTTGAAAAATGCGTTTACGTATGGTGTGGATTATGTGTTGACCGATTTTGGGTCGGACACGCCACATTTACTGTCGCGCAATCGGTTCAATTTGTGGTCGCTGTGGGACCATCATCATGGCGGCAAACGCAAAGAGGGGCGAGGTGTCGAGTGGTTTCGAGCCGAGCTCAAACGACGCGGGCTTGTCACAGACAACCTACAGATCCTGTTACTGACGCAACCCAATTTTCTGTGGTTCCATTTTAACCCCGTGAGCTTCTGGATCGCCCTGGTCGACGGCACCCCATGCGCTTTTGTGGCGGAGGTCAACAACACCTTTGGCCAGAGGCATTGCTATTTTTGCGCCAAAGAGGACTTCGCGCCCATTGGCAAAGAAGATTGCCTTTTTGCGGAAAAGCTCATGCATGTTTCGCCCTTCCAGAAAATAGCCGGCCGCTATGAATTCAACTTCGGGATGACCGATGAGGCGATCGACATACGGATCACTTTCAGGAACGGGGACGCGGGGGTGTTGGCCACGTTGCAAGGAAAGCGCCAGCCTGCGACCAACAGGTCTTTGATTTGGGCTGCTCTTCGGCGTCCACTTGGCGCAATGCGTGTGGTTGCGTTGATCCATTGGCAGGCAGCGATCCTCTACCTTAAACGAGCGCCATTCCTCAAAAAGCAGCTCCCACCAGATCGCTTAATCAGCGATGGTCATGATTTGTTGGATGCAGAGAAATGACCCAGTTTCAGGGAAAAACCGTCTGGCTTATTGGCGCCAGCGAAGGTCTGGGGAGAGCGCTGGCAAAACGGTTGGATCAGGAAGGTGCGCAACTGATCCTTTCAGCGCGCAACACGGGGCGGCTTGATGACTTGCACCGGATGTTGAGCAACTCAAAAGTGGTGCCGCTGGACGTGACCAAAATCGAAGCTGTCAAATGGGCGGCGAAGGTCGCTGGTCCGGTTGACGCAGTGGTCTACAATGCTGGGGTTTATGAACCCATGCGGACAACGGAATGGGACAGCGAAGCCATCTTGCGAATGGCGGATGTCAATTTCTCAGGTGCGCTCCGGGTTCTTGGACAGGTGGTTCCTGATTTTGTCGAAAGAGGTCACGGCGATGTCACGTTGATTGGGTCGTTGTCTGGGTATCGAGGACTGCCGGCTGCGGTTGGCTATGGCGCCAGCAAAGCTGCACTGATCAGCCTGGCGGAGACCATGCGGCTTGATCTGAAAGACACCGGCGTCACAGTGAGGTTGGTAAATCCGGGGTTTATCAAAACCCGTCTAACCGAAAAAAACGGCTTTTACATGCCCATGCTGATGACTCCGGAAAAGGCAGCAGAGCGTGTTTTGGCAGCCATGCGAAAACGACGGTTCCGCACGGATTTCCCGGCACCATTTTCTTGGGTGATCCGCGCGTTCAACTGGCTGCCTGATGCCCTTGTTTATCGCGGTAAGTAGCACGTTGGGTCTTAGATGAAGGGATCGTAAGACCACTGGAGTAACGCTTGGCGCTGTCGCGGCCTACAAAACACATCGCCAGGGTAACAATTAGCTCGAACCTGTCCCGCATGACGTGCAAATCCCTTCCAGCGACCAATTTGAATGCGGTCAATGTCAGGCAGTCTGCGGCCTAGATAGTATCGACAATACCATTGAAACCACCCGCGCGGGTCTGGACCGTAAATCCAACCTTTTTCGCGCCAAACACTCAATGGTTGACGGCTTTTGATGCCAAAATGGTTCAAGCTCACATCCGGCTGATCGCTGATTTTGGCTTCAGCGTACCAAGAGCCCGGAAACTCATTGGTACAGTCGGAGAGGTATTTTCCCTCAAAAACGCCAAGTTTTAACATCTCTTCTGGCGTGTAATGAGGACAAAAATCCGGAGCGAAGCCTTCTCCGGTCTGCGCGACAAGTTCATAGCTATAGTCCGTCTGCATTTTGTCAGACACAATTATTTTCTGGAGGGGTGCCATGATCAATTTATTCTCCGGTTCTGTCGTGGCCTAATGCACTGTAGCCGGTGATCCTGCAAGATCACCGGCTGAATGCGTGTCCATCTGGTTTTCGGTGGTGCCTGCCAATCAGTGGCAGGTTGGGCGTGTGCCGGGCAGCAACACTTTATCCACAACATGAATCACCCCGTTGTCCGCCTCAATATTCGCTATCACGACGTTTGCCATTTCTCCCGTGCCGTCTGCGATCATCACCCCGTCTGCCCCTGACGTGATGCAAAGCCGCTCGCTGGCAAGCAGTGGCTTGAAATAGTTGGATCCAGCGGGGATCATGTCCGCGGTGAGTTTGCGGTCATCGACATGGTACAAAAGCACATCAGTCAGTTGCTGTTTGTTTTCAGGCTTGAGCAACGTATCAACTGTACCGGCGGGTAGAGCAGCAAAGGCATCATTGACCGGGGCATATACGGTGAATGGCC
The DNA here is from genome assembly GCF_049116215.1 of Shimia sp. Classification (GTDB taxonomy): domain Bacteria; phylum Pseudomonadota; class Alphaproteobacteria; order Rhodobacterales; family Rhodobacteraceae; genus Shimia. Next base: position 14,109 of record NZ_JAGDZB010000008.1, read on the forward strand.
CGGGACCGGACAGCGTATCAGCCAAACCAGCCGCAGTTACAGCCGCCACCAGAGTTGAAAAACGGTCATCGCCGACGGCAATGTCGACGATTGTGTTGGCGTGTGAAGCAGCTGCCGATACGCTTAGTGCTACAGCGGCGATGGTTGTCTTTAGCTTCAATGTCACTGGAATTACTCCTTGTCGATGTGCAGGAATTGCACGGTTTTATATTTGGTTCGTACAAGGAATACGCATCCCTACCGTCGCTGGATTTTCACCTCACGACGCTGTGAATAAGTGTTTGAAGAAAAAAAGAAACCACCGGAATTCCGGTGGTTTCAATAGCGGTAAAGCTGCCTTAGATACTAAATTCGAAACAGCGGCTGCAATAGCCTGGGAACAAGCGCATTAAAGCGCAGTCTTGCGTCTGTGGCCGCCAGGCAAATACAGGGCGCACCAGGGTCCGCGACAGGCGTGTGCTCTACGGTTTCGTCGGCAATTTCCAGATCTCCGACGCCAAACCGACCAGTTTCATCGCTAAAACTGCCTTGCAGGACAAGAGTCATTTCCAACCCATTGTGGCTGTGATCCGGCACAGCTTGTCCCGGCGGAATATAAAGCAAACGAACAGATCCATGAGCGTCCGCCGACAAAATATCTTGCCGCACGCCCATCCCCAGCTTTTTCCAGCGCGGCGCACGCCCCTGCATCGCCTCCCTAACTGGGCCGGGAAAAATCCCGCTACGCTCGTAAACGGGTTCCGGCGTGAATGGCATATCAAGCTGAGCCAGAATGCTGTTTTTCAAACTACTGGACACCGCCATGGCCTCTGTATCTTCCAAAATCACACCACCAACGGCCTGATGCGCTTCAAGTGCCGCGCGGCAGTGAGCGCACAGGGAAACATGGCTGGCCACGGCCACTGCAAAAGCCTGTGGCAGGCTTCCAGCTGCATAGGCTGCCAAAATGGCGTCCGGCACGTGATGGGTTATGGCACTCATTGTGTGAGGTCCTTTAGTTCATGGCGTAACCGCTGCAATCCAAGCCGGATGCGCGATTTGATTGTTCCGAGTGGCAGGCCGGTTTGCGTGCTGATTTCTTGATGCGTCAGCTCGCCTAAGTAGGCTTTCTCTATCACCTCGCGCTGCTCTGGTCTCAGTGACGCAAGTGCTTGTTTCAACTGCGTTGTTTCCTGTTCCAATCCAAGGATTTGGCTGGCGTCAGGCTCAAGCTCCGGTTCTTCTTTCAGTGCCTCCGGCATGGGGCGGTTTTCTTTGCGGGCGATGTCAATCCGACGATTACGCGCTATTTGGTATATCCAAGCTGATACCTGAGCTCGATGAGGATCGAACATGTCGGCTTTTCGCCAGATCGTCAGCATCACGTCTTGAACAATTTCCTCCGCCTGCTGCGGGCTTGCACCTCCTTTTATGATGAAGCCTTTCAGGCGCGGTGCAAAATGGTCGAACAAGGCAGCAAAGGCTTCGCGATCGCGATTGTCACGCACCGCAAGCATCCAAAGGGTTTCGTTCGAGTATTCGGTTTTGACTTGAGACACAGATTCTCTTTCGCGCCGAGGCATGACTTTTTCGCTTTTCGCGAGGTTCTGGCGATCTATGGTCTGTGTCAACATATCTTGTTTACGCAGACGCCTAAGAAGCGGATCACTTTTTCAAGTCCCACCCAGCCTGCAAGTGAAGCAATCAAAATCTATCCTTGAATAGCCGCTTTCAATCCTCTCTTGGGTTATAGTGCAGTTGCAGCGAGCCTCCACTTTCCGCCCATGTTACTTCGGCAGGTTCAATCCCAAGGCCGACATGTCCGATTTGCAGGAAGGGTGAAGAGCGGTCATTCGCTGCGCTCACGCGAAAGTCACAGCCAAGCCTAAGGAGCTGACATTCAGCCAGCGCTTTGCTCCTACCTTTTCGCCCATTGTCGATCTAAGGCAGCTGACCGCATTCAGCGAACGGACAGTCCAAGCCCGTTAACTTGCAGGGGGGCAGCCAGTCGGTGTCTTGGCCAAGCGCCCGCTGGCAATTTCAGTCATTCCCAAGCTTAGACATTGTGTCGCAAACGCTGATAGCACCCAACTGAACATCAGACACTGCCATTGTGTCTACCTTTGCGTTGAAGTGGCCAGACCACCGACACTTGATAGTAGGGCAACAATCTTATCCACGCCTTCCCGTTTGCGCAGCGAAGCAAAGACAAATGGCCGCTCGCTACGCATCCTCTTTGCATCCCGCTCCATGACCTCCAGCGACGCCCCCACAAAGGGAGCAAGGTCAGTTTTGTTGATGACCAAGATATCGGATTTGGTGATGGCAGGGCCGCCTTTGCGCGGGATTTCTTCACCCGCGGCCACATCAATTACATAGAGCGTCACATCCGCTAACTCCGGACTGAAAGTGGCTGACAGATTGTCGCCACCGCTTTCAATCAAAACAACTTCGACATCCGGGTGTCGGTCCACCATCTCAGCCACAGCGGCTAGGTTTATCGAGGCATCCTCTCGGATCGCAGTGTGAGGGCACCCGCCGGTCTCAACCCCGATAATACGGTCCTGTGGCAGGACCTGCATGCGCATCAATGCCTCGGCATCTTCCCGCGTGTAGATGTCGTTTGTGATGACACCAATTGAGTGGGTGTCCCGCAAGGCTTCGCAGAGGGCAGCCGTGAGCGTCGTTTTGCCAGCTCCTACAGGACCACCAATACCGACGCGAAGCGGGCCATTCATCTGTGTCATGTGCGGAAAATCCTTGAGTATTGAGTTTCGTGTTTCATCGCCGCGATATCCGTCAAAAAGCTCGTACTGGCCAAGTCGTCCAGAGTGGCGGTCGTCGCGCTCTCAGCGATCGCACAACATAACGGGGTCAAAGCGCGGATCAGTTTCTGCCCGTCTGTTTGACCAAGGGGCACAAGGCGCATCGCGACCGCGGCGAGATTGGACACGAAGGCTTGCAAGTAGAATTGGATGGTGAGCTCAAGCGGCAAGCTTTTCAGCCGTGCCGCGCGGCCAACGGCAACCGGATAGGTCAGTCCTTTTAAGTCTAAAGCCCAGATTTCACCCGTCACATTACAAAACGCAGCGCCCTGAAGCTGGGTTTCCTTCAACCGCTCTGCCGACGCCGAAAATGCGCGGCTTGTGGCGTCTACCTCGCAAAGGTCTTTGGCGCTTGCGCTGTAGGCCGCGCCAATGAACAGGCTGTCGTTCCATCCGGCACCATGTTGCAACACATCGGCGATCCAGAGACCAGCCTGCTCTGAGTTGACAACGTCTCCGGTATCGATGGCCCACTCCAATCCGTGTGAATAGGCGAAAGCGCCCACCGGAAAGGCAGGGGAGATCCATTGTGTGAGTGTCAGGATATCAGTGGCTGTGGCCATGGGTGCGTCCGTGCCCATAGGCCCCGCCTTCCGGCGTGAAGGGCTCGATCACTTCACGCACTGTGGCGCCAATCTTGTCCAGCATATCGCGGATAACATGGTCGCGCTGAATGAGCAGCCGACCGTCCTCGATTTGGCAGGGCGTATGGCGGTTTCCGATATGCCAAGCGAGACGCGGCAGGTCGTCTCCTGTGACCTCCAGCAAGTCTTCTTTGGCAGCAACAACCTCAATTAGGCGGCCGTCTTCCAAGGCAAATGCATCCCCATGGTCAAGTGACGTTGTATGCGCCAAATCAACAAGGAACTGTTCTGCACGCACTGTTGATAACATTTTGCGCCGCAGGAACCGGTCATCGTAATTAAGCGTCACACAATCATAGGCACCGGACCAATGGCCGGGTTTGCGAATTTGGCGACTGGGGGGAAGCGTGGTCATTGGATGCACCTTCAGAACATGAAATAGCGTTGCGCCATGGGGAGAACCTCGGCGGGTTGGCAGGTAAGAAGCTCGCCGTCAGCACGCACCTCGTAGGTTTCAGGATCCACTTCGACCATTGGGGTTGCGGTGTTCAGAAGCAGATCGGATTTGCCAATGTTACGGGTGTTTTTTACCGCGAGCGTGTCTTTGGCGAGGCCCAATCGCGCACCAATTCCGGCGTCTTGCGCTGCCTCGCTGACAAAGCAGACGGCGGAGTTTTCAACCGAACGTCCATAAGCTCCAAACATCGGGCGGGAGTAGACAGGTTGCGGCGTTGGGATCGAAGCGTTGGGGTCACCCATCTGCGCCATAACGATGCTGCCGCCAAGTAAAACCATCTCAGGCTTCACGCCAAAGAAGGCCGGATCCCACAACACCAAATCGGCGCGCTTGCCAACTTCAATGCTGCCAATTTCATGGGCAATACCATGCGCAATGGCGGGGTTGATGGTGTATTTGGCGATGTAGCGGCGCACGCGGTAATTGTCGTTGTCTCCCGTTTCCTCAGACAGTCTGCCCCGCTGTTTCTTCATCTTGTCGGCTGTCTGCCAAGTGCGGATCAACACTTCGCCGACGCGCCCCATGGCTTGACTATCTGAGGCGATAATCGAAAACGCCCCCATGTCGTGAAGAATATCCTCAGCAGCGATGGTTTCGCGACGTATCCGGCTTTCCGCAAAGGCGACATCTTCCGGAATCGACTTGTCGAGATGGTGACAGACCATCAGCATATCGAGATGCTCTTCCAGAGTGTTCACTGTGAAAGGGCGGGTGGGATTGGTTGAGGACGGCAAGACATGCTCTTCGCCACAAATTTTGATGATGTCCGGTGCATGGCCACCACCTGCACCTTCGGTGTGAAAGGCATGGATTGTGCGGCCCTTTAGGGCTGCCACTGTGTTCTCAACAAAACCGGATTCGTTGAGCGTGTCCGTGTGGATCATCACCTGAACATCCAGGTCATCAGCAACTGACAGGCAGCAATCGATGGCGGCAGGCGTTGTCCCCCAATCCTCGTGTAATTTTAGAGCGCAAGCCCCACCTAGAATTTGCTCTTCCAACGCGGCCGGAAGGGACGCGTTTCCTTTACCGGCAAAGGCGAGGTTCATAGGGAAGGCATCTGCAGCCTGCAACATCCGGCCAATATGCCACGGTCCGGGGGTGCAAGTCGTGGCCAAGGTGCCATGCGCCGGACCCGTGCCACCGCCCAACATTGTGGTCAGGCCGGAATGCAGCGCGTCCTCGATCTGCTGTGGGCAGATAAAGTGGATATGGCTGTCAAAACCACCGGCCGTCAAAATGCGGTTTTCGCCCGCAATGACCTCGGTGCCCGGGCCAACAATGACATCTACACCGGGCTGTGTGTCCGGGTTTCCGGCTTTGCCGATGGTCTGGATACGCCCATCTTTTAGGCCGACGTCCGCTTTGTAAATGCCAGAGTGATCGACGATCAGCGCGTTGGTGATAACCGTGTCCACGGCGCCTTCGGCGCGTGTGGCCTGCGACTGTCCCATCCCATCACGAATGACTTTGCCACCGCCAAACTTCACCTCTTCTCCGTAGACATCCTCTCGCAGGCCCGTTGCACTGAACTGCGCCGCAGTGGCGCGTTCCACGATCAGATCTTTTTCAACCTCAATTATGAGGTCCGTGTCCGCCAGCCGCACTTTGTCGCCCACAGTGGGGCCGAACATAGCAGCATAGTCACTCCGGCTTATCTTGCCCGGCATCTTTCAGCGCTCCCATGATGTGTTGATTAAAGCCATAGATGTGTCGCCGTCCCATAAAGGGCACCAACATCACCTCCCGGCGTTGTCCGGGTTCAAAACGGACGGCTGTGCCCGCAGGAATGTCCAAGCGTCTGCCCAAGGCCGCATGACGATCAAATTCCAACGCTGGATTTGCTTCGGCAAAATGATAGTGACTGCCCACCTGCACAGGGCGATCGCCGGTATTGGCCACCAACACCATACGCGCACTGCGCCCGGCGTTGAGCGTGAGCGCGCCTTCGGCGGGAAATGTTTCACCCGGGATCATGTGCGCCGCCGTTTCCGGACAACAGGCATCGTCCCACCCACGATCACTGCGGACAGAACCACGGCAATCCAAGAGTACTCCCCATGACTATGGGGATGTGCTCCGGAATGGGCCATGGCTGGAGATGCTAAGAACCCACCCAAAAACGGTACAATATGTTTCATTGGCTCTAGCTCCTCTAACGAATTGGTTTGTGAACGGTGACAAGCTTGGTGCCATCCGGGAAAGTGGCTTCGACCTGCACTTCGTGGATCATCTCCGGGATGCCCTCCATGCATTGGTCGGCTGAGACAACCTGTGCACCCGCTTCCATCATATCGGCTACAGAACGGCCATCACGTGCGCCTTCAACAACGCTGTCGGTAATCAAGGCGATGGCTTCTGGGTGATTGAGTTTAACACCCCGTGCCAAGCGCTTGCGGGCCACTTCGGCGGCCATGGCAATCAACAGTTTGTCTTTTTCTCTTGGGGTTAGGTTCATGTCAGATCATCCAGCATCGAGGAAGGTCGCCACCATGCAGCTCTCGCAGAACCGGCAGCAGGGTTTTTCTGAGGGTGAAATCGTCTTCAGCAAGCAGGCGCAGGACCAACACATCCTGTTGGAGCAGGCTCACACCACCGGTTTCCGGAAGCGTCTCTCGTAGCGTGGCCAGATGCCGCTCCGCATCCTTTGCCACCAAAACCACCAGAGCCATCGCCCCAGCGCCGTTGGCGATAAACGGCTTATTCAGATGCGCCTGCACGTTTTCAGCCAAAGACATCGCATCGACAAAGAGGGGGCTGCCTCCACGCCGTACCTCAATCCGGTCGCGAAACCGTACATCGGTCAGCACTTCGCCCATTGCCGGGCGGCCAAAGACCAAAGGCTCGACCATAAGCAGAGATGCGCCCGGATCCAGATCAATGCTCAGGCGACGGTCCAACGCACTCCCGTTGAACAGAATGGTTTCTTGAGGCAACCAATTGAGCCGTGCTCCCACTTCAACCCGAAGGCGGTTGCGGATCTGGCCAGTCTGATTGGGTTGCGCCTTGTACGCCCGTTCGCACGCTTGGGTCGTCAAGGTGAGCGTGGTGTCCCTTGCCAAATGACCCGAGAAGGTGAATTGGTCGCCGCCTGTGATCCCGCCAGCCGTGTTCAACAGGACGACATCCATCGCTGCCCCGCAGGATTTTGGGAACAAACATCTGAACGACCCGGCTTGGTGTAGGTCGTCCAAAACAGAACGGTCCCCAACCATTTTTGTGCTCACGCGCAACGTCCCCTTCGCGCGTGGCGGCTGCGTAGCGTGGTGGGGTGATATGTCTGCGAGACGGGTGATCAGCGTTTCCTCTTGGCGCGTAGAACTGTTCTTGGTTCTGACGTCTTGAGGGCAAAACGCCATCCGAAATGGCAGATTTGCAGCGTCGCGCAAGCTCGTACGTCTATTTTTTGCGCGCTCGCTGTATTTTTTGCCTAAAAAACAAGCATTCACGAAGGCCTGCATGGATTTGCCGGAACTCAGGTTTGCTTATTGCGCCGCGATGCAGAATCGATTGGGCACCTGCCGGCGACACGTTGTCAAAAAGCCGGAGGTGTGTGACGGCCATACGAATTGGACCTCGAAGCGGCCGCCACACGAATTGCAACATGACGTTGCGGGGACAGGTAAGGGAAATCGGCACATATGTGCAAGATCTCTCTCCAGCGCCCTGCCTGGAGGCTAATATGAATTTTCTCAAATCCACTCTCGCCGGATCTATCGTCTTTGCGTCACTGGCCGGTACCGCCATGGCTGACGAAGACACCATCAAAGTTGGCGTTCTGCACTCTCTTTCTGGCACAATGGCGATCTCTGAGACCACTTTGAAAGACACCATGTTGATGCTGATTGATCAGCAGAACGCAAAGGGCGGTCTGCTTGGTAAACAGCTGGAAGCTGTGGTGGTCGACCCTGCTTCAGATTGGCCACTGTTTGCCGAGAAAGCGCGCGAGTTGCTGACGGTGCATGATGTTGACGTGATCTTTGGAAACTGGACGTCAGTGTCACGTAAATCTGTACTGCCGGTGATCGAAGAACTGAACGGCCTGCTGTTCTATCCCGTGCAGTACGAAGGCGAAGAATCGTCTAAGAACGTGTTCTACACCGGTGCCGCGCCAAACCAGCAAGCTATCCCTGCTACAGATTATTTCCTGGATGAGCTGGGTGTCGAAAAATTTGCCCTGCTGGGAACAGACTACGTGTACCCACGCACCACAAACAACATTCTCGAAAGCTATCTCAAAGGCAAAGGCGTTTCCGATAGCGACTTGTTTGTGAACTACACACCGTTTGGCCATTCTGACTGGTCCAAAATCGTGGCTGATGTTGTGGCTCTTGGCGCTGACGGCAAAAAGGTCGGCGTGATTTCAACCATCAACGGTGACGCCAACATCGGCTTCTACAAAGAACTGGCCGCGGCCGGTGTGTCGGCTGACGACATTCCAGTTGTCGCTTTCTCAGTGGGTGAAGAAGAACTGGCAGGCCTCGATACCTCTAACCTCGTGGGTCATCTCGCAGCGTGGAACTATTTCCAGTCTGCGGACGGTAAGGTGAACGCCGAGTTTGTGAAAACTTGGAAGGCCACAATGGGTGAGGAGCGTGTCACCAACGATCCAATGGAGGCCCACTTCATCGGGTTCAACATGTGGGTGAATGCGGCCACAGAAGCAGGGTCTACGGAAGTGGACGCTGTGCGATCTGCCATGTACGGACAAGAATACCCGAACCTGACAGGTGGGACCGCGGTGATGTTGCCAAACCACCACTTGGCCAAGCCGGTCCTGATTGGCGAAATCCAAGACGACGGACAGTTTGATATCATCAGCCAGACCAGCGAAGTCCCCGGTGATGCCTGGACTGACTTCCTGCCTGAATCAGCTGTGCTGATGTCAGATTGGAAAGATCTGGACTGCGGTATGTACAACACCGAGACCAAGACCTGCGTTCAAACGCTGTCGAACTACTAAGACCAGCACTTGCGAAGAGGGCCGACACTCGGCCCTCTTCCATCCAAATGACGCGGACACTTCCGACATGATCAGACTATACTTTGCGGGGCTCGCCTTTCTGTTGTCGTGCCTGACGGCCACCGCGCAGGACGCGCACATCCAGCCCATCTTGCAAGAGTATCAAGCAGAAATTGCCAAAAGCTCGCGCAAGACCATTGGCCCGGTGATTGATGCAATCGCTAACAGTGGATTACCACAGGCTCAGCACATGCTTGAGACGTGGGCCGCCAAAAATATGTGGATGCGCAAGTCAGACGGTCTATTCTTTGTTGGAGAGAAGGCCGACACCAAAAGCTACCTGCTCACAGATTTTGACAGCGGAGATGTTGTTGGAAGCTATCCCAAGAGTGACCTGAAACAACTTAAGCCAAACAGCGGCGTCCGCGCCATGATTGCGACAGCGTTGGTCCAATTCCAATTGATGGATCCGGACGCGGCCAAACGGCAAGATGCACTGACCTCAATTCAACGAGATCCCGGTCCCACGCTTCTCGCCCCTTTGCGGGCCTCGATTTACAGTGAACCCGATCCGACGCTGAAGGCGCAGAAACAACGGCTCGAGCGCTTGCTCACCATTGGCTACGATGAAGACACCAAAGCGCGTGTCGCTGCCATCGAAGACATGTCAGGCGACCTTGGAGTCGATGTCCGTGCGACACTCAACCCGTTGGTGGCAAAGACACTCAATGTAGCAACCGGGAACATTCCAACCGGTGTAAACGTGGCCGCAACACTGGAGCCCGGCACTGATCAGTTTTCCAAGACCGACGCCTATGACCTGTTGGTGGTCAAAGGCATGGCTCCGGCGCTGATTTCTTCTGGCGATATGCGCTCAGCACTGGCCGCAAATATTGAAGGCGGCCGTGTTGGCGGAATACCGGTGGCTCAACTAGATACCGACGCTGCACGCAATGCTGCATACGCGGCGCTCGCGGACGCCGGAAAAGTGCCCGCACTTATCACACCAGCGGACATGGACACCGCGCTTGCAAGCCACGTCTTCTTCGAAACTTTTGCAGAACCTTCAGCTGAGGTGACAACGGCGGCCACCGATGCGTTGGAGGCCATTAACCTGAAAGTTGGATTGAACCAAACCCTAGACCTGACTCTTGACGCTCTGTCCTTGGCGTCGATCTATTTTCTCGCGGCCATCGGCCTCGCAATCACCTTTGGTGTCATGGGCGTGATCAACATGGCGCATGGCGAATTCATCATGATGGGCGCTTATACAGGCTACGTGGTGCAACAGATCATCCCGGATCACACTTTGTCGATCATTGTCGCAATCCCAATGGCCTTCGCCGTGACCTTTGCGGCGGGTGTGGCAATGGAGCGGTTGGTGATCCGATGGCTGTATGACCGCCCACTGGAAACGCTGCTTGCAACCTTTGGCATCTCAATTGCGTTGCAACAGCTGGCAAAAAACATCTTTGGCACGCAAGCCCGCCCTTTGACCGCGCCGGGCTGGCTTGATGGCGCACTTGTGGTGAATGATGTCGTCTCGATCAGTTTTATCCGCATCGCCATCTTCATCCTTGCGCTCGTTTTCCTTGGTGTTTTCCTATTCATCATGAAGCGCACGAGGCTGGGGCTGGAAACCCGCGCTGTGACCCAAAACCCACGCATGGCTGCCTCAATGGGGATCAACCCCGGCAAAGTGAATATGCTGACCTTCGGCCTTGGATCAGGCATTGCCGGCATCGCCGGTGTCGCTATCGGTCTCTTTGCCAAAGTGACGTCCGAGCTGGGCAACGATTACATCGTGCAAAGCTTCATGACCGTGGTGGTCGGCGGGGTTGGCAACATCTGGGGTACGCTTGCGGGCGCTGCGATGATCGGATTCTTCCAAAAAGGGATCGAGTGGCTGAACCCGTCAAACACGCTCGCCGCGCAGACCTACATGATCGTCTTCATCATCATATTTATTCAGTTCCGGCCAAGAGGCATTATCGCCCTCAAAGGCCGCGCGGCGGGGGATTGATCCATGCAACGATCTTTCATTGCTAAGAACCCTTCGATTCTGATCTTTCTTGCCTGTCTGGCCTTGTTCACTCTGATTGTGACGGTTCTGTCCGAAGGCTTGGGTGTCGGGGTAATTTCAACCAGCTTTGTCAAAACACTGGGTAAGACGCTTTGCCTGTGCCTCGTCGCAGTGGCCATGGACCTGATCTGGGGATTCACCGGCATCCTGTCGCTTGGCCATTTCGCCTTCTTTGGCCTGGGGGGCTACATGATTGGCATGTGGCTGATGTACGAGCGCACCCGTCTGATCGTGGTCGAGTCGCTCAGCCAAACAGAAATCCCTCCCACCGGTTCTGAAATTATTGATGGCATTGGAAATCAAATCTTCGGTGTGGTCGGCTCCAGTAATTTTCCTCTGATCTGGGCTTTTTCTGATAGTCTGGTTCTACAGCTCGCAATGGTGGTTCTGGTGCCAGGAGTGTTGGCACTGGTGTTTGGATGGCTCGCCTTCCGAAGCCGCGTCACCGGGGTTTACCTGTCAATCCTGACCCAGGCGATGACGCTGGCTCTGGCTTTGTATCTATTCCAAAACGACAGCGGTCTGCGTGGTAACAACGGGCTCTCAGGCCTGCAGAACCTACCAGGTGTGGGCGCTACTCAGGACGAGGTGTCCCTGTGGTTCCTCTGGGCCTCAGCTTTGGCTCTTGGCCTTGGATATTTGCTGGCGGCTTGGGTTGTTTCCGGCAAACTTGGCTCTGTTATTATTGGCATCCGAGACAACGAGGCACGGGTGCGCTTTCTTGGCTATTCGGTCGAGACCTACAAGCTGGTGGTCTTCACATTTACCGCCTGTATCGCCGCCATCGCTGGAGCGCTCTACTACCCGCAGGCAGGGATCATAAATCCCGCTGAAATCGCACCTATCGCGTCGATCTATCTGGCGGTCTGGGTCGCAATTGGTGGGCGTGGTCGGCTTTATGGTGCTGTAATCGGCGCCGCCTTTGTCAGTCTTCTCAGCACGTGGTTCACCGGAGGCCAAGCACCGGACATTCCGCTGGGGTTCTACACAATCAAATGGGTGGACTGGTGGCTGGTGCTTTTGGGTTTGTCTTTTGTCGCTGTCACCCTGTTTGCGCCCAAGGGTATGGGAGGGCTGGTGGATCTTCTGACGCAACGCAAAAGCCCCAATCGTCATGGCGCAAACCTGGGTCCTGATGACGGCGCTTTGCGCGAACAGGAGGCCAGCCAATGAATACGCTCCTTGAAGTTTCTGGCGTGTCAGTCACCTTTGACGGCTTCCGCGCCATCAACAATCTATCGTTCCAGATTGGTGAGGCTGAGCTGCGCGCGGTTATCGGCCCCAACGGGGCGGGCAAAACCACCTTTATGGATATCGTTACCGGAAAAACCAGGCCGGACGAGGGCAGGGTGATCTGGGGGGACAAATCCCAGTCCCTTCTGAAAATGAATGAAGCAAAAATTGCCCAAGCTGGGATTGGCCGAAAGTTCCAGAAACCCACGGTGTTCGAAGATCAGACGGTTCAAGAAAACTTGCTGATGGCCCTGAAAAAGCCGCGTGGCTGGCTGTCAGTGCTGATGTATCGACCCAGCACTACAGACCTTGAGAAAACGGCCAACCTGGCACAGGAAATCGGTTTGCTGGACGCGCTGAGCCGCAAATCCGGAGAGCTGAGCCACGGACAAAAGCAATGGCTGGAAATAGGCATGTTACTGGCGCAGGAACCGCGTTTGTTGCTGGTGGATGAACCGGCAGCAGGGATGACACCTCAAGAACGCGAACACACGACCGACCTGTTGCTGGAAGCGGCTAAAACCCGCGCTGTGGTGGTGGTCGAACATGACATGGAATTTGTACGCCGCCTGAATTGCAAGGTGACCGTACTACATGAAGGGTCGGTTTTGGCCGAAGGCAGTCTTGACCATGTCACCTCCAATCAAAACGTCATTGATGTCTATCTGGGGCGCTGAACTATGTTGAAACTTCAAGACCTTACCTTGCACTACGGGCACTCTCAAATTCTCAACGGAGTTTCGATGCAAGCTGACCTCGGAGAAGTGACTTGCGTGATGGGCACCAACGGAGTTGGTAAAACCAGCTTGATCAAAGCCATTTCGGGCACGCACGCGAGATCAGGCGGCAGCGTCGAGCTGGCAGGCAAAATGCTGGACGTTATGCCAGCGCACAAACTGGCGCATAAGGGGATCGCTTATGTGCCACAGGGACGGGAGATCTTTCCTCTTCTGACAGTGCGCGAAAACCTAGAAACCGGGTTTGTTTGTTTGCCACCCGCCGAGCATTTCATACCGAATGAGATTTTTGAACTCTTCCCGGTTTTGAAGCAAATGCAGAGCCGGCGTGGCGGGGATTTGTCCGGCGGACAGCAACAACAACTGGCTATTGCCCGGGCACTAATCACCAAGCCGCGGTTGCTGCTTTTGGATGAACCCACAGAGGGCATTCAACCCAACATTATTCAGCAAATCGGTGAGGTGATCCGACAACTCAGAGATAAAGGTGACATGGCAATTGTTCTTGTGGAGCAATATTTTGAGTTTGCCTATGGGCTGGCAGATAGGTTCGTGGTCTTGCGTCGAGGCGAAGTCATGATGGCTGGCAAAAAAGGCGCTGTTGCAAAAGAAGATTTGCTTAAAGGTGTCTCTGTGTGAGGTGAAGAAAACATGCGGTAAACAAGCCGTGCGCGCCAATTGAAGTGAGGTAAAACACCTCATCTGCGGCGGACAAGTAGCCGTCAAAGCCGAAAGGCTTCTGATCTCAGATTTTTGATCCAATTTGCACCAACCGCCAACGGTCGTTTCAACCAAATTGCAAAAAGTCGTCAAAACCTCTTGCCGAAACCGGTTTCGGAAACTTTTCTAGTCATCCAAGGGAGGATGACGCGTGCAGACTGGTTCGACAAAAACATCTAATGAACAGCCGCGGCGTGCCCGTACACGGGTGACAATTGCGGATGTTGCCAACCATCTTGGCGTGACCAAAAGCACGGTAAGTCGAGCGCTGAACGGCTATGCCGATATTTCGGACTCCACACGGCTGCGCATCAGTCGGGCGGCGGAGCGTCTTGGGTATCGCCCGCTCAGCCATGCTCAAGCAATCCGCACGGGACGGGTGCGGTCGCTTGGGCTGGTGCTTCAGGTCGACAACGAAGACAGCGCGCGCCCTTTTCTTGCGGATTTCATTGCAGGGGTCACTCAAGCAGCGAGTGCCGAGAATTGGACCGTCACAATTGCAACCGCCGAAACCGAACGCGGGGTGCAGGAAACGCTGTCGCGTCTTGTCGACGAGCACAAAGCGGACGGATTTATTCTTCCGCGCACGCGGTCACGTGACAAGCGCGTTGAGGCTCTGCGTGCGCAAGACATCCCGTTTATCATGTTCGGGCGTACCGAAGATCCGTCAGGATGTTCTTGGTACGATATCAAAGGCGAAGACGCGATGCGTGCGGCAACGGCACGCCTTGCGAGCCAAGGGCACAGGCGGATTGCGCACGTACCAGGCGGCAGTGAATACACCTATTCCAAGCTGCGAATTGACGGGTTCCGCGACGGCTTGACCGCCGCCGGCCTCTCGATTGACCCGGCCTTGATCACTTCACCTGCGATTACACATGACGCTGGAGAGGCTGCTACGCGGTCCCTTTTGATGTTGGCAGAGCCACCCACAGCGATCACCTTCGCTGTGGATCGCGCCGCACTTGGTGCCTACCGGGTGGCGCAAGACTTGGGACTACGCATTGGAAGCGATTTTTCAGTGATTGCTTATGACGGCATTCCTGAAGGCGCCTATGCGAACCCTGGCCTTACGACCTTTGCGGTCAACAGCCGTCAGGCGGGGGACCGGCTAGCATCATTATTGATCAAACGAATTCGGGGTGCCGCTCCGGAAGAACTTCGCGAGTTGGCTCCGGCCACGCTCGTTGAGCGGGGGTCAGATGGGCCTCCACGTCTGACACCCGCCGAATTGGCGCAGTGTCTAAAGGACATACAAAAAACGTGAAGTCCAATGGGAGGAACCAACAATGAAACTTCAGAGAAAAACCAAATTATTGAGCAGCGCAGCACTTGCGCTGGTGATGGTGTCGGGTGCCGTCAATGCGGATACGATCCGGTTCTGGACAACCGAAGAGCAACCTGAGCGGCTCGCTAAGCAGCAAGAAATGGCGGCTGAGTTTCAGGCGGCCACCGGCACCGAAGTCCAGGTCATTCCGGTGACAGAATCCGACCTGGGCACACGCGCGACGGCTGCATTTGCCGCCGGCGATCTGCCTGACGTGATTTACCACCCGCTGCAATATGCGCTGCCTTGGGCAGAAGCCGGTATCTTGGATACCGAGGCTGCATCAGAAGTTGTCGAAGGACTTGGCCAAGGCACGTTTGCACCTGGCCCACTTGCGATGGCAGCTGTTGAAGGGGGAGTAGCCTCCGTTCCTGTAGATGGTTGGACCCAAATGATCGTCTACCGTGCGGACAAGTTCGAAGAAGCTGGCCTAGAAGCGCCAACGTCGTTCGCCAATGTCGTTGCGGCACTCGACAAGCTCCACAACCCACCAGAGATGTACGGTTTTGTTGCCGCAACAAAAGTGGATGAAAACTTCATGTCACAGGTGCTGGAGCATGTGTTCCTCGCCAACGGCGTTTCGCCTGTGAACTATGACGGGGCGGCTGCGCTTGATCCGGCTGCAACCACCGAGGTGCTCGAATTCTACAAGGCAATTGCCGAAGCCTCTCCTCCCGGTGAGTTGTACTGGAAACAATCGCGTGAGCTGTTCTTTGCCGGACAAGCGGCGATGATCATCTGGTCACCATTTATTCTGGATGAGTTGGCCGGTTTGCGCGACAGCGCTCCGCCCACAATCAATGACGACCCTACATCGTCCGAGCTGGCATCAAAGACCGGCATCGTAACCAACTTCTCTGGACCGTCGAACCCAGATGGGGCCGCATGGGGCGATGTGCGTTACTTTGGTATCACCAATGATGCTGACACTGATCTGGCTATGGATTTTGTGAAGTTCTCTATGGATGAGGGCTACACCCAAACACTGTCGATTGCGCCGGAAGGGAAGTTCCCGGTGCGTCGCGGCACGGCAGATGAGCCTTCAAAATTCTCAGAGGCCTGGTCGATGTTGCCTGTTGGTGTGGACCGCAAAGCACCTCTTGGCGACCTATACGATCAAGCAATGATCAACGAAATTGTTGGTGGTCTGGATGTCGCCAAGCGTTGGGGTGTTGCCGAAGGTCAGCTGGGACTCGCCTCCAAAATGATCAACAGCCAAGTCATCAACCGCGTGGTGCGACTGTACATTGACGGCGAAATTGATGCCGCCGCCGCTGTGGCCGCAATGAACGAGCAACTTTCTGCAGTCGAGTAGAAGTTGGCTCCATGCCCTGCTCCGACATCTGTCGGGGTAGGGATACCAATTATTCCGACCAATGGGTTGACCGGAGACCTTCATGAACATTGCAACCCCTCCTAAAGGGCGCGGCCCGCTGGCAAAGCGCGAAGCCCGGCTGGCGTGGTCTTTGCTGTTGCCAACGATCACGATGGTGTCGTTGGTGGTGATTTTACCGCTGCTTGCGATTTTCTGGATCAGTTTTAAGCCCATTGGACTCGCCGACCTGCGACCTCCTGCACCCGTGTTGCGCGAGAGTTTGCGTGGATCGGGAGACGACTTACGGATCGAATATCGGTTGCGAAATTCGAGCCAAGAAACGGAAATAACCGACGTCACGATACGTGACACCTGGCCTGAAAGTCTGATTGTTGCCGGCGACTTACCTGCAGGATGTCATTTGGAAGGCACCGTATTTGCCTGTGACCTGGGCACTTTAGAACCTGGTTTCAATGAACGGCTGCGTGTGCCGGTTGCGTTAGCTGATGGCGCCGACAAAGATACGGCGGAAGACGCCGCCGAAGGCAACAAACCGCAGGTGCAGGGCAACGCAGAGTCTATCCTGACAAACTTCGAGTTTACGCTCGACAACTTCGCCAAGGTTTTTGACGGGGACGAATTCTGGTCGGTGATGTGGGTCACGATCTTTTACACAGTGTTTGGTACCGTTGGGGCATTGCTTTTAGGCCTGTTTGCAGCACTGCTTTTAAACAAGAGTTTCCGGGGGCAGGGCATCCTGCGCGGGCTCTACCTGTTTCCATATGTGGCCCCGGTGATCGCGGTGGCATTTACCTGGGTCAACCTGTTTGATCCGTTCTCGGGGTCTGCGAATGCGCTGCTTCTGCAGATGGGAGTGACCAGTGAGGCCATCAACTTCTTTGGACAGCGGCCGCTCGCGCTCATCATGGTGACTGTGTTTGAAATCTGGCGCTATTTCCCGCTCAGTTTTCTGTTCATCCTTGCACGGCTTCAATCAATCGACACCGACATGTACGAGGCCGCCGATATGGACGGAGCCTCGCCGTTTCAGAAATTTTGGTACCTGAGTTTGCCAATGTTGTTGGGCATCCTGTCGGTCCTCTTCCTGCTGCGATTCATTTGGACGTTCAACAAGTTTGACGACATCTTCCTGTTGACTGGCGGCAACGCAGGAACACGCACATTGACCGTTAACGTCTATGAACAAGCGTTTGCGGTCTCAAACATCGGTGCGGGTGCTGCGGTGGCGGTTATCATCTTTGGCTGTTTGTTGGTGTTCAGTGTTTTCTTCTTCAAGTTTATCAGCCGGGAGGAAGGGCTATGAGCCTCTTACGGTATGGATATGTGAGTGGCCCCGTCATCGGCGCAATTTGGCTCTTTGTCCTCGCGACCACCATGTCGGTCACAATGTCCTTCGCCACCGGCGACGCGTTTAGACCAGCGTTGGCATCATCATTGGTTTTGGGAGCTCTGGCAGGTTGGATCGCAGTGATGCCCCAAAACAAAATCACAAAAATTGCCATGATCTCGGTTTTTGTTTTTGCAATATCCCTCACCGGGTTTGGCCCGACCGTGATGCAAAGCACCGCAACGTCTCAGGGATTTGTCGCAATCATGCTTGCCCTTGTGATGGGCTGGTCAATTGTCGCGATCATGGCAGACGTGCCGTTTGGCAGCTTGTCGCGGCATGAAATGGAAGAGGCCTGGATCCGTTTTTTGACTGGGTTTGGCTATATTTTCTTCACCGCAATCGTGTTGATCCCGTTCTATGTGATGGTGATGACTTCGCTGAAGTCCCAATCAGACCTTCTGCAAAATCCGCTGGATTTCTCGCTGGATCTCGACAAAGGCGCGGCCCTGTTTCGCAGCTACTATGAGCTGTTCCGGGACTTCAATTTTGGCACCTATATGTGGACCAGTTTCTATGTCTCAGTGCTGACTGTTCTCATCACGCTCGCGTTCTCCATCCCAGGGGCTTACGCCGTCGCGCGCTTGAATTTTCGCGGTCAAAAGGCCTTCTCGCGCTCAATTCTCTTGATCTACATGGTGCCAATGATCGTTTTGGCGTTGCCAATTTACATTGCGTTTTCTGTCACTGGCCTGCGCAATACGGTGATCGGCATCATTCTGATCTATCCGGTCACAACGATCCCCGTGGCGCTCTATATGTTGCAAGGCTATTTTCGTGGCTTGCCGCCGGAGGTGGAAGAAGCGGGGCTTATGGACGGTTTGAACCGCCTGCAGGTTATCTGGAAAATCACACTGCCTTTGGCTTTGCCCGCGCTGGCATCGGTGAGCCTGTATGTCTTCATGATTGCCTGGAACGAGTTCCTGCTGGCTTTCATGCTGTTGGACGATCCTTCGAAATTCACACTAACGCGTGGCGTCGCCATGCTTAACAGCTCAGAAATTCCCCGCGAACATCTGATGGCAGGGGCGGTCATTGCGACCGTGCCGGTCATGGTTTTGTTCCTCGGGTTGGAGAAATTCATGACCAAAGGTCTTACTGCAGGGAGCGTGAAAGGATGAACGCGCAAGCTATGCCAGATATGGATGAACAAGCGCGCGCGATTTTGCGCGGCAATGATCGCGGCGGATACACCGTGCCGACCGCTGGATTATACCCTTATCAATGGAACTGGGACAGCGCCTTTGCCGCCTGGGGATTTGCGACCTTCGATGTCGAAAGAGGCTGGGATGAAATTGAGACTTTGTTCTCAGGCCAATGGGGCAATGGCATGGTGCCCCACATTCTGTTTCATCGCCCTGATCCCGGCTACTTTCCGGGACCTGAGGTGTGGGGCGGCATAGGGCCCGTCGCCTCATCAGGCATCAGCCAGCCACCTGTCGCCGCGAGTTTTGCGCGGCGGATTTTTGATCTTGATCCAGAGGCCGGCCTTCCAGTGGTGGCTCGTCTCTATCCCAAGATGCTGGCGTGGCACCGGTGGTTCATGGAATGGCGTCTGGATCAGGGCGCTGTCTGTATCACGCATCCATGGGAAGCAGGCCGAGATAACACGCCAGATTGGGATGGGGCGATGGCGGGCATCGATCCCAAAGATGTTGGGGACTACACTCGTCGAGACACCTTCCACGTTGATCCGGAGATGCGCCCCACGAAGTACGATTACGACAGATATGTCTGGTTGGTGCGACTGGGCCGTCGTTTAAACTGGGATGAGGCGGCCTTGCTGGAGCAAAACCCCTTCCGCGTGGCCGACCCGACAATGACATTCACCCTTTTGCGCGCACAGCGTGACCTGGCGGCGCTGGGCCGTATTCTGAAAGAAGACGTCAGCGAAATCGAAGCTGCAATCGCCGTTTTGGAGGCCGGGGCCGAGACGCTTTGGAACGCCGAACTTGCCAGCTATGACGCGCGCGACGTGCGCTCAGGCCAATGGGCCAACTGCGTATCCAACGCCTCCTTTCTGTGTTGGTACGCCGGTATCCAAAACCCGGCCATGGAAGCGCAATATGACCGCATCACGTCGGTCTGCACCTATCCGGTTCCCAGCCACGACCCTAGCTCTGACCGGTTTGATCCCAAACGCTATTGGAGAGGGCCAACCTGGGGCATCATGAACGCGCTCATCGGGATTGGCTTACAGGACTGCGGCCTTGTTGAAAGAGCAGAAAATCTGCGCACATCCACGGCTGACTTGATCCGTGAATACGGTTTTGCCGAATATTTCGACCCTCTTACAGGAGACGCCGCAGGTGGGGGCACATTCACTTGGACTGCGGCTGTATGGCTGGGCTGGGCCTCACCGTCACGTCCAAAAGGAGCGTTCTAATGGGATCGATCAAGCTTGAAGGCGTCGAAAAATGGTTTGGCGATGTCCAAGTCATCAAAGGCATCGATCTTGACATAGAGGACGGCGAATTTGTCATTTTTGTCGGCCCGTCCGGGTGCGGAAAATCCACACTGCTGCGGATGATCGGTGGCCTTGAGGAGACCTCACGCGGAGCCATTCGGATCGACGGTCGCGACGTGACGGCCGAGCCACCGGCAAAACGTGGCCTGACAATGGTGTTCCAAAGCTATGCGCTTTATCCGCATATGAGCGTGCGCGACAACATGGGGTTCTCGCTCAAAACCGCTGGTGCACCCGAGTCTGAGATTGACGAAAAGGTCAATCATGCAGCCAGTGTGCTGAAGCTGGAGCAATACCTCGACCGACGCCCCAAGGATCTGTCTGGCGGCCAACGTCAGAGGGTTGCGATCGGGCGCTCAATAGTACGCGACCCCACGGCCTTTTTGTTTGACGAGCCATTGTCGAATTTGGACGCGGCACTCCGGGTGGAGATGCGTTACGAAATTGCCAAACTTCATCAATCCCTTGGATCAACGATGATTTATGTGACGCACGATCAGGTCGAAGCGATGACGCTTGCGGACAAGATCGTGGTCCTGGAATTTGGCAAAGTTGCACAGGTCGGCTCGCCACGGGAACTTTATGAACGTCCTGCCAATCTTTTTGTGGCGCAGTTTATTGGCTCACCAAAAATGAATGTCATTCCATGCAGCGTAAAAGGGTCTTCGTATAGCCTCCCTGGCGGGCGTGGCGGCGACTATCAGGGTGCTGGCGAAGCTACCCAGCTTGGCATTCGCCCAGAACACATGGAAATTGTGTCTGTTGGAGAGGGCGCGTTGGACAGTGTGATTGATGTCGTCGAGTATCTAGGCGCCGACTGTTTTGTCATCTTGGACTGTGGCGCGTTGGGGAAATTAACCGCCCGCGTATCTGGAGAAACCAGTTTGAAATCGGGCGACAGAGTTGGCTTGAGTTTCCCGACTGACCGAATTCATTTCTTCGACAGCGACGGAAAGACGGTTTGCTGAATTTAAGCCTCGAGGCGCCGCCGCTTTACCGCCTCGGCAATCGGCAAAGCGTCTTCAAACTCGACACCATGGTATTGGACAGTGCTGTCCATCTAAGTGGTTTTCTCATCGGCCACTCCTGTGTGGTTACGGTGAGCAACAAACCTTCTCTAAGTGAACAACCCAATTTGGACCCTTTCGCGCCGACGTCAGACATTTCGCGCGCCAAAAGCCATGAGGTTTAGGTTCATCGAGGCACCCCGTAACAGCTTTCTCACCTACCGGCTGTGTAACGTCATGAAGGTCAGTCCCGGAGGCTTACGGGCTTTCCGTAACCGTCCAGCCAGCCGCCTGCAGCGGTCGAAGCCTACTTCAAGACAATCAAGGCTGAATTGCTGTGGCCGCAATCTTGGCGGGCGCGTCGCGACGCTGAAATGGCCACCTTCGATTAAATCAATGGGCCCTATAATCCGCGCCGCCGACATTCAGCCCTCGGATGGAAATGCCCCTTGGCCTTCGAACGAAAGGCCGCTTAAGTGAGCAATCGGAGCGGCACCAAAGCGCAACAGGTCCATTTGGCCTTTCGACCTGATGGCCTCAGGCGCAGGTAGTCGGAACGCCATGTGGCGACCAGAGCGTTTCTTGTCCCATTTTTACGTCGTAAACCACGCCCTGCGGACGATCCAAGGCCTCTATGTCTTTTTGTGATAGGCCACGAATGAGACCGCGGATCATACAAAGCGTCACGGAATGGGACACAAGGATGGTTGGGCGCTCGAGTTCACTCAAAAAAGCCGCACATCGGCCGCGTAGCACGTCAAAGCCTTCGCCTCCAGGTGCCGTCAGGAAGAGCCGCATCATCTCGCTGTCTTCAAAGGTGTCGTCAGACCCCACGATGTCCCGGTAAGTTTTGCCTTCCCAGGCGCCAGCATTGATCTCTGCCACCAAAGGATCCAGCCGGGGCAGTTTGCCAACAGGCCCGAGCGCGATGCGCGCGGTTTCTTGGGCGCGACCTAAGGGGCTGCACACCGCATCAAAGCGTTCAATGCCATTGATCTGTTTCAGGATTTCTCCCTGTTGGCGGGCTTGCGCCCGCCCCAGGTCCGTGAGTGGTGAGTTTTTGCGGCCCTGAAGCCGGCCCTGCCGGTTCCATTCCGTCTCGCCGTGACGCAACAAAAGCAGGCGCGGGCCGGAGTACGTAAAACTCATGAGGCAACAATCACCGCTTCATTGGTGTTGACCTTCAGGTGCACATCACTGCCGGTGTCATGCCAGTCATGGCCCACGTGGTGGAACTGATCGACAATCATCTCTGTTCCGGAAGTGCGCACGATGTAGCGCACCTGGCTGCCCATAAACTCGCGGTGCAGGATGGTGCCGGGCAGGGTGTCAGCGCCTGCCTGATCCACAATCTGCATGTTCTGAGGTCGCAGAACAATGGAACCCGCCCCTGCGTGGCCGTCACTGAGCGGCAGCACATCGCCAGCACTGGTGCGGAAACGCTTGGCGCTGCCGTCGCTTTCCACCTGTCCACCTAGGATATTGGCGGTGCCAAGGAACTCCGCCACAAACAGGTTTTCCGGCGTGTCATACAGAACCTGTGGTGTGCCAATTTGTTGGATCACGCCTTTGTCCAACACCGCCATGCGATCGGCAGTGGTGTTGGCCTCTTCCTGATCGTGGGTCACAAAGATGGTGGTCAGGCCAAGCTTGCGTTGCAGAGCCAGCAATTCGCGGCGCATTTGCACCCGCAGGCTGGCGTCCAGGTTGGACAGTGGTTCATCGAGCAACAACACTTCCGGTTCCACAACCACAGTGCGCGCCAAGGCGATCCGCTGTTGCTGTCCGCCGGAGAGTTGGTTGGGCATCCGGTCAGCCAGATGGCTCAACCCCACAAGGTCCAGCGCGGCGTCTACCCTTGGCGCAATCTCCGATGCAGGCATTTTGCGTTCCTTGAGACCAAAGCCGACGTTGTCGCGCACCGACATATGTGGCCACAGCGCGTACGACTGGAACACCATACCCACATTACGCTTCCACGGCGGCAGGTTGACCACATTGCGCCCACCAATGCGGATGCTGCCTTGCGGTGTTGGTCCAAACCCCGCAATGGAGCGCAAGAGTGTTGATTTTCCAGAGCCGGAGGGGCCGAGGAAGGCGAAAAATTCGCCCGGTTGAATGTCGAGGTTCACCCCGGTCAACACCTCGGTGTCTCCAAAGGAAAGGTGCAGATCGTTGATTTCAATTCCGACCATTTGATTTGTCATAGTTCTATACTCCCGCACCTTTAGTGCGACTGATCCGTGGATTTGAATTTCTTGTCACGCTCAATCATCAGCTGCGACAGGAAGGTGCCGAGGCCGACGATGATGACTGCAACCACACCAAGGGCTGCGCCAGCGCCACGTCCGGACGGCGTTTGCATAAAGAGGTAGATGCCATAGGCGAGCGGCGCGTCACTTTCTGAGCTCACCAGCATGATGGTGGCTGAGAGTTCCACCGCCGCAGTGGCAAAGGAGGTCACAAAGCCTGCCAGAATGCCGCCCGACATCAGCGGGATCACGATCCGGCGGATGGTGGACCCTTTGGTTGCGCCAAGGCTCTCCGCAGCTTCTTCCAAAGCGAGCGACACCTGTTGCAACGCGGCGGTACAAGCACGCAATGCATAAGGCAGACGTCGGATCATCAGGGCCAACGCAATGATCACCCACCAGCTCGCCATCGGCTTATCCGTGAATGGGATGTCGATGGAGTGGAACACCCGCAGGTAACCAATGCCCAACACGACACCCGGCACAGCCAAAGCGGCGGTCGCGAGGTAGTCCAGAGACTTGCGGCCCCAGATGCCGGTGCGGATCACGATATAGGCAATAGCGGTGCCAATGATCACATCCAGCACAGCTGCGATGCCCGCATAGATCACCGTGTTGGTGATGAACTGCTTCGAGTTCTCCCACATCACGATGTAGTTCTGGATGGTGAACCCGTCAGGCAGCGGCGCAAAGCTCCAGATGGTGGCAAAGCTGAGTAGTGTCAGGCCGATGTGTGGGCTCAGCACCAGAATGAGGATGAAGGCCACAACCGCGAAGGCGGCAATCTTCTCCCCGGTGCGCAGGTCACGCCGAGACAGACCGCCGCCACCCTTTTGAACCGTGGAGTAGTCTTTGCCACGCATCACAAGGAAGGACGCCCAGAGCGAGAAGATTGAGAAAGCCACCAGGATAAAGCTGATCACATAGCCCATCGGGTCGCTGATCCCGATCGAGCTGATCCGCAGGAAGGCCTGTGGTGCGAGCATGTTGTTCACGTTGAGCAGCAGGGGGGTGCCCAGATCGTCAAACACCTTGATGAACACCAGCGCGGCACCCGCCACATAGCCGGGCATGGCCAGCGGGAACACAATCCGGCGGAACAGACGCATGCCTTGCGAGCCAAGGTTTTGCGCAGCCTCTTCCATCGAGCGGTCGATGTTGCGCAGGCTGGTGGAGAGGTTGATCAGGATAAACGGGAAGTAATGGATCGACTGCACCAGAATGACGCCGTTGAGCCCCTCCATAAAGGGGAGGTTGATGCCAAACTTCTCTTCCATCAGCAGGTTGAGCGTGCCGTTGCGGCCGAAAATCAACTGCATTGCCACCGCGCCGACAAACGGCGGCATGATTAGTGGGATGAAACCTAGGCTTTGGATCACCACCGAGCCGGCAAAGTTAAAGCGGGTGGTGATGTACGCCAAGGGCAGGGCGATGACGGTGGCAAAGACCACAGACATGGCGGAGACGTAAAACGAGTTCCAGAAGCTTTCACGGAACAGCGACGTGCGGAAGAAATCCACAAAGTTCTGCAGCGTCAACGCGCCGGTGTTGGGGTCCAGAAAGGCAACGTAGATCACCTGAAGGACGGGGATGATCAGCAGACCGATCAGCAGGATGGCAATGATCAGCGCGGCGGCATGAAGCCCGGTGACGCGCGGAAAGATCGACGCCGGAAGACGGTCAAGCAGAGACTGACCGCCGGTGGAGTGCGGCGAGGCATTCGACATGGGAAATTACCCGAGAATTTAGAGGAGAGTGGCTTTGGTGCCGGGGAGTGACCTGCACCACAGCGCGAAGGGCGGGGCAGCATGGTGCCGCCCCGCGGGAGGTGCGTTACAGAGCGGAGGCTTTGTCAGCCAGCTCTTTGGCTTTGCGGTAGTTTTCCACCACCATAGCGTCCCAGCGCTGTTCAACTTCGGCCTGGCGCTCGCCAACCGTGTCGGTGGCTTTCTTACGCTTTTTGGTGAAGATGCCAGCAAACTCCGGATCCAGGGATTTGGCTTCGTCGATCGGGTTGGCGTCGATCAAGGCGCGGGCCTCTGCGATCAGCGCTTTGGCCTCCGCATTGTCCCCACCGGCGTGCTTGGCCTCAGCAACTTGAACCGCACCAACGGCGGCACGCAGATCGTCCAGACGGTAGGTGATCATCACGTCAAACATAGAGTTCACCAGATTGTAACGTGCACCGGATTTGGCAACGTCAAACTTCACAGCCGCCCCAATGGAGCCATCCTCAAACGGGTTTGGGAAGCCTTCTGGTGCACTTGCGTAAGTCGCTGGGTTGATGGGCAAGCGCATGATCGCCGGATCCAGCAGCACTTCCTGACCGGCAGGGGTCAGCAGGTATTCCACAAAGGTTTTGGCAGCTGTCTCGTTTGGTGCGTTGTTCACCACTGCGATGTTGGCGGGCACCAGGGCTGTGACCTCAGGATACGCAAAATCAACCGGGAAACCGGAGGCTTTGGAGCTGAAGCCAAAGAAGTCGATCACAATGCCGAGGCCGAAGTTGCCGGTGTTCACGCCATCCGGCACACCAAAGGAGCGTTCGGTCACGGTGGAGAAGTTGCCGCCAATCCATTTCCATTCGGCCCAGCCTTTGTCCCAGCCTTCGCCTTGCAGTACTGTTTCCACAGTCAGGTGGGTGGTGCCGGAGCGCGATGGCGCGGACATGCCAACGTGGCCATGATAGGCCGCGTCTTTGAGCTCTGCCCAGTTTTTGGCAGGCGCCAGTTTCTTGGCTTTCAGGTAGCGGTCGTTCCACATGATGCCGTACCCGGCAGCGGCAAAGCCATAATATTTGCCGTCTGGATCATTCATCGGATAGGCACCGATTTTTTCCGGAATGCCGTCGGAGTTGATCTCGACCGAGGCCAGCAGCCCGTCACCTTTGAGCACTTCAAAAGCGTCCGGTGCGGAGGCCCAGAAGATGTCCGCCGTGTTGGCGTCTGAAATTTCTTGAATGTATTTCACACCTGCGGAGGTCTTCTTGTTCAGGATCTCCAGATCAATGCCCGGGTTGGCCGCTTCAAAAGCCGCCTCAATTGGACCGGTCATCGAGTTGGGGAACGAGGTGACCACAACCACCTTGTCCGCCGCAAAGGCTGCGGATGCGGAGCTCAGGGCCAGAGCGGCCACAGATGCGCGAAAAGTTCGTTTCATATTTTCCTCCCATGGATGGGCATCACAAGTATAGCCCAACAATGGCCAAACCCTAGCGAGCCAATATGAATTGGCTCAACGGATGATTTCGAAACCGTTTTGATTGTGGGTTTGGGTCAAATTTGACACGTGCAATTGTGTCAAATTTGACCGATTTTCAATCGATGCCGCAGTGCTTTAGGCGCAGGTAAAGCCGCTTGCGCGGGACACCAAGCAACTCTGCCGCCGCCGCCTTGCGTCCACCGCTTTGAATCAGCGCGTTGCTGAGCAGCTCGCGCTCGTGCCGCAGCATGGCCTCGTCATAGGTTTCCGTGACGGCTGCTGAGGCCCGTTCGTCCAGACGTACGGTCAGGCCCACCACCAGCTTTTCAGCCACATTGCGCAGCTCCCGCACGTTGCCGGGCCAGGTGTATTTGCCAAGCGCATCCAGATCCGGCACCGGCAGCGCCTTTTGCGATTTGCCATGGCGTGCGGCGGCGCGCTGAATGAAGTGGTCCAGCAGGACAAATACATCCCGCCCACGCTCTTTGAGCGGCGGCATCTCAATCTG
Organism: Shimia sp.; assembly: GCF_049116215.1. Taxonomy (GTDB): domain Bacteria; phylum Pseudomonadota; class Alphaproteobacteria; order Rhodobacterales; family Rhodobacteraceae; genus Shimia. The sequence continues at coordinate 41,235 of NZ_JAGDZB010000008.1, forward strand.
GGCCACATTGATCCGGTACAGCAAATCGCTGCGCAGCTTGCCCTCGGCCAGAAGCTCCTCTGGCTTCTGACTGACCGACGCCACCACACGCGGCGCATCCCTGCTGTCAAAAATCCGCAGCAACTGCGCCTGCAGTTGATCGGACAGGGCTTCGACATCCTGCAAATGCAAGGTGCCGCCTGATGCCCGCGCCACCGCGCCACCCTCTTCAAACAACGTGCGCTCAATCGTGTCTTGCGACACGGCGGAACAGTTCACCACAACAAAGGCACCACCTGCATTGGGGGACAGATCGTGGATTGCCCGCGCGGCGGCGGTCTTGCCGGTGCCATCTTGCCCCCACAACAACACATCCACTTGCAAGGGCGCCACCGCTTGCAGGTCGCGTCGCACAAACCGCATGACTTTGGAGCGCCCAACTAGCCGTTCTTCCAACGGCAACGTATCGCGCGTCTTGTGTTGCAGGTTGGTCAGTTCTACCTGCAGGCTGCGCATCTTTAAGGCGCGCAAAACCACTTGATGCAGGTGATCTGGATGCACCGGTTTTTCCAAGAACTCAAAGGCCCCGTTGCGCATCGCCTGCACCGCAACCGGCACATCCCCGTGTCCGGTGAACAGGATCACCGGCACATCCGGCGCAAGCCGTTTGACTTCTTCCTGAAAGGCCAGCCCATCCATGCCGGGCATGCGTATATCGCTGAGCACCACACCGGGCCACTCCGGGTCCAATGCTTCCAGAGCGTCCGCCGCGCGGGCAAACCCTTTGGCGGCCAGTTTATGCTTTTCTAAGGTGTCCAGAACCGCGTCGCGCAGATCGTCGTCGTCATCCACCAAAATTATCTGCGACTGCATCTGCTCCCCCTGTGCGTAGAACAAGCGTTGCCGTTGCGCCCGGCCCATCCGTGTTGGGGCTCAGTTGCAAGTCGCCGTTCAGGTCTTTCATGATGTTGTAGGAAATCGACAACCCCAATCCCAGCCCCTTTCCAACCTCCTTGGTGGTCACAAAGGGGTCCAGCGCCTCGGCAGCGGGGATCAGGTCAAATCCCGCGCCATTGTCGCGCACCGTGAGATGCACGGCATTGTCGATCAGTTGGGCGCTGATGGTGATCTGGCTTGGCCGCTCTGCTTGCTGGGTGGCGTCCAGCGCGTTGGAGAGGATGTTGACCAGCACCTGTTCGATCAGGATTTTATCCCCGATCACAGCCAATTGGGGCAGGTCATCCGTCACCGTGATCTCGGTGGCCTCCTGCGCAATCCTGGCTTTCAAGAGCGCAAGAGAGTCGCTCACCAGTTCATCCAACGGAAGCCTGTCTTCGCTGAATTCCGAGCGTCGCGCAAAGTTGCGCAGATAGGCAATGGTGCGGGTCATGCGCTCTATCAAACCATCCAGACGTGACAACTGCCGCGCAGTCATCTCGGCATCACCTTCCGCCACATAGCCGTCCAGCAATTGCAACCGGTGCTGCATCGCGGCCAGAGGTTGGTTCAGCTCATGGGCAATGCCGGCCGACATCTGTCCCAGCGCGGCCATCTTCCCAGCTTGGATCAATTCCATCTGCGTTTGTTTGAGAGTCTCTACTGCGCGGCGGCGTTCCTGCACCTCCCCTTCAAGTGAGGCCAGAGCGGCGTCACGTGTTTCAATGGAACGCTCAAACTCGGAAATCGCCACCGAAAGCTGCACAATCTCGTCGTCTTCTTTGTTTGGTGGCAGTTTTAGATTCTGACCTTGTGCAATGTCGCTGAGGTTTTTGGTCATTTGCCGCAGCGGGCGCACAATGCCACTGCGCACATAGCCAAACAAAACCACCACCCCCACTATGGCGGCCAACAGGGTCAAACCCACCAGCCAACGGATTGCGACAGCAGACGCCCGTCGGGCTTTATCGGTGTCGTCAAGAATGCGCGCCCGTTGCTCTGCGCCTGCCGTGGACAGGGTCGATTGCAGTTTACTCAGATCGGCCTGCAACGTGGAGAGGCTGGTCAGAATCTGCGCCTGTCCGTCCAGCCAGGTGCGACGCAGGCTGAACACCCCTGTCTTGCTGGTGGCCACCGGCACCAACGCATCAACCGATTGGCGCAATGTGGCCAACTCCGGTTTGTGGGGCAATTGTTGTTGCAACAGCGACATGCGGACCAGTGCGTCATCAGTCAAACCACGCAGTTGTTGCAGCCGGGGGAGGCTTTCCGCAACAGCTGCCTGAAACACTAGGGTGGCGACATTGGCGGTGCCGTCTCCCAAACGCCGGACTGTGTCCCTTTGGCGGGCTTCCCCTTCGATCAAAACCGCCTGGCGCGCGCGGAAATTGGCGTCGGCGCTGTTGACGATGCTGCTCATGGCCAGCGCAATGTTGAAGGAAAAGTCACTCAGAAGCGGATCCACCTCATCCTGTACATCCGCATTGAGCCACCGCAGCGCATTGAGCTGCGTGCCCATCTGTCGCTCCGCCTGCGAAATGGCCGTTTGCAGCGCCTGAATGTGGCCCAACTCGTCTGTGACATGAGCCACCACCTCAGCAGCTTCATGGGTTTCGTTGGTCTGTGTAATGGCCTCCAGGCTGCCCAACAGCGCCTTTTTGATGTCCAGAAATTCGCCACCGGTGTTTGTACCTGTGCTCTGCCCCACAATCTGCGTGGCCATGGTGGAGAGCTGTGCCGAGTGTTCGGCCAAGGCGCTCACCGCTGCCAATGCTGGGATTTGTTCTGAGGCGATGGCGGCATAGTCGCGCTGGGCTTTTAGGAAGAATACAATTGAGACCGCCAGTACCAACCAGACAATCAAAATGATCCCGGAAATGCTGAGCAACAATCGGTTCCAGACCGACGCGCGTGGGCGTTTGGTAAAAACCGCCCGCATCAGTCGCGCACCACGTCTTGTGCAACCCGCTGTTCCAAAACGCGCAACAAACTATCGGCCTCGTGCAAACTGCGTTGCGACGCCGTGCGCCAAGATTGCACGCTGTCTTTCTGTTGGTCCGACAGGGTGGCAAAAGCATTGCCACTGGTGGTCTGTCCTTCGTTGCCAACATCGGCCTCCCCAATTGGGATGGATGTCAAAAGGCGTCGAATTCTGTGCATCTCCACTGTGGGCGCTTCCCGTTGAGCTTCCAGGGCCCGCAGTCGGCGCCAAGCCTCTCGACGTGTCTCAAACACCTCAAATACAAAGGCATCAAACAAGGCATTCACTGCCCAATACCGTTCACTGGCCAGAGCCGCATCATATTCCAGCCAATTCAACGTCAGCGCATCCTCCAAGACCTGATGATACGGCGCCGTGGCTTCTGCCCGAATGCTGGCGGAATGCGGCGTGCGGGCAATATCAGGCGCGGTCAGCAGCCTTTGGCCGGCGTCGGAAATCACAAAGTCAACAAAGTGGCGCGCCGCGGTCGGTGCGTTCCCGCCCGCCAGAATGCCTACCCGCGCGGGGGTGACCATCACCGGTGTGCCATAGACAAACGCCAGATTGTCCTCTGTCCGGGCATGGGCCAGAAAATCGATTGTCAGACCCACATCAAACCGTCCATTGGCGACGCCGTCCAACACGGTGAAGCTGCGCGCCGTGATGGTGCTTAGATTGCCGGCCAGTTCCAGCAGGTAGGCCCACCCTTCCTGCCAGCCGCGCACCTGCAACGTGCGTTCCAGCATCATATGGGTCGAGCCGGAGCGCGAGGGCCGTGCCATCGCAATGGTGCCGGTTCTGTCGGATGACAAAAGCGCGTCCCAGCCTGCGGTTTTGGCCGCCGGGCCAGACCGTTTTTGGGTCCAGCCCAAGGCAGAGTAGGCAAAGGAGTATACCTCCGGCGCCCCGGAAGTTTCTGACACCGCCAAATGTCCATTTTGGAGCAACAGCTCAAACGCTTCCGGAGACGAGGACCAAAACACATCAAACTGCCGCTCATTGCCGCGCAGCAACTCATCCACGGAGGCATTGGTGTTTTTGTTGAGCATGGCCACTTCGACATCCGGAAAACGCGCGCCAAACGCTGTCACAAATGGTTGGTAAAAGCTGGGGGGCATGGAGGTCAGCACACGCAGTTGTTCCGCCTGTAAAGTTGTGCCGAATATGCTCAGGAAACAGGCCGCAAATGTCATGGGGCCTTTGAGCCACGGCATCGCCTTCCACATCAAATTTGTCACTGTATGCCTCCCCAAGCCGATGCAATCTCTCCGTTTGGCCGAAGGGCAGGCACCGTGGCTTGGCAGCATAGCGCGCAAGTCCAAGCTGGCAACCGATGACGTGAGTCAGGTGTTTGCCGAAAAACGTACAGGATTTACTGGGTTTGCATGTCCGCAATCATGGGGGTACGCTGAGAACACGCTGGCAATTTACCGATATGATGGGGTCATACCATGGAAAAACGACGCATTGTCTCTTCGCGCCATCTCGCCGAAGGCGACGGCTGGGAAGCCTCGGAAGTCGAATACGGCATGATCATTGCATATAACGCCTTTTCGCGTTGGATGACCCGCTGCATGGCGGCGGCGGGCAATGCCGATATGACACCTTTGGAAATTTTGGTGCTGCACAATCTCAATCACCGGGATCGGGATAAGCGTCTGACGGATATTGGTTTTCTGCTCAATATCGAGGACAGTCATACCGTCAACTACGCGCTCAAAAAGCTGTTGAAAATGGGGCTGATTGAATCCGAGAAACGCGGCAAAGAGGTGTTTTATCGTCCCTCTGAAACTGGAATTGCGCTGTGTGAAGACTATCGCACCGTGCGGGATCGTTGCTTTGTCGAGGGGCTCTCGCGCCTTGATATGACCGGAGACGACATGCGTGACATCGCCTCCAGTCTGCGTTTGTTGTCCGGCCAATATGATCAGGCCAGCCGGGCGGCCGCCTCGCTTTAGCGGCTCATCAGTTCGGGCAGGTAGGTCACGATCTGCGGGAATACCGCGATCAGACCCACGCCCACCAGCAGCAACAGGAAGAAGGGGAAGGCCGCCTTGGCCACCTCCAGGATGTTGATGCCGGTCATGCCTTGGATGACAAACAGGTTGAAGCCCACCGGCGGGGTGATCTGGCTCATCTCCACCACGATCACCAGATAGATGCCAAACCACAGCGGGTCGATGCCCACGGCGGCGATCATTGGCATGATGATGGAGGTAGTCAGCACAACCACCGAAATACCGTCCAGGAAGCAGCCCAGGATGATGAAGAAGATGGTCAGCGCAAACAGCAACATCGGCGCGGAGAGGTTCATCTCGGCGATCCAGGTCGCAAGGTTACGTGGTAGACCGGTGAAGCCCATCGCCACAGACAGATAAGCCGCACCCAGTAGGATAAAGGCAATCATGCAGGAGGTGCGCGTGGCTGACAGCAGCGCATCCATAAACAGCTTCCAACTAAACCCGCCTGATAGCCACGCCAGCAGGGTCGCCAGAACCACACCCAAAGCCGCCGCGTCTGTTGGGGAGGCGAGGCCGGTGTAAATGGAGCCAATCACACCAATGATCAGCAATGCAACGGGGATCAGGTTGCGGGAGGCTTTGATGCGCTCTGCAAAGCTGAACTGTTTGGCTTCTTGTGGGATCAATTCCGGGTTCATCCAGGCGCGCACCGCCACATAGCCTGCAAAGAGGGTGATCAGCATAACGCCGGGCAACACGCCTGCGATGAACAGGCGCGCAATCGATTGCTCAGTCGCCACGCCATAGACAATCAAGATGATCGACGGCGGGATCAGCAGGCCCAGCGTGGCAGAGCCTGCCAATGTGCCAAGGATCAGGCTCTGCGGGTATCCGCGCTCGGTCAACTCGGGCACCGACATCCGGCCAATCGTGGCGGCGGTGGCAGCAGAAGAGCCAGACACGGCCGCAAAGATTGCGCAGCCAAAGACGTTCACATGCAAAAGCCGTCCCGGTGCGCGGCCAAGCCACGGAGCAAGACCGGAGAACATGTCGTTGCTCAGGCGTGAGCGTAACAGGATTTCACCCATCAGGATAAACAAGGGCAGGGCGGTGAGTGCCCAGCTGTGGGAATGCCCCCAGAATGTGGTGGCCAATACCAATCCAGCCGGCGCGTTGGAGAAGGCCAACAGCGCAACAAGCGCCACAGCGCCAAGGGACAAAGCCACCCAAAGACCTGCCGCCAAACACAGAAGAAGCAGCCCCAACAGGACCAGAGCAATAAGAGGATCAGCCATGTCTTAAACCTCGTCTGGGGTGTTGAGAACGGGGGAGCCTGTTGTCACCAGCTCCCCAAGCGTGTGGAGCAGGGCGACAAGCAGCAACCCAATACCAAAAGTCATGGCGGATTGCGGCAGCCAAAGCGGCACGGGGATGATGCCATTGGAAACATCGCCGTAATGCAGGCTTTCCAGAACCAAAGCACCACTGAAGTAGAGCGCGTAGCTGACAAAGACACTGGCCACGGTGAGGGCGAGGAATTCAGCAATGAGGACAACGCGGGGAGACAGGCGCTGCACCACGAGGTTCACGCGGATGTGCCCGCCAGAACGCAGCGTGTAAGCCATCGCCAGGAAAGTGGCTCCCGCCAGCATGAAACCGGCGAAATCTGCGTATGATGGGATGGTCGAGGGCAACACACCGGGCATCAAACGGCCCACGCCATTGAGTACGATCTGCGCGCTGATCAACAGGCAAATTGCCAGGATCAGAAAGGCGCTGAACATTCCTGCGGCCTTATAAGTTGCGTTTAGAAAACGGTGCATACAAACCTCTCCCCATCGGTTTGGTGATACAAAAAGACCGGCGGCACGGGGTGTCGCCGGTCTTTCGTGAGTGGTGGTTATTGCTGGTACGTGGTCAGGATCGACAGTGCAGCGTCAGAGGCATTGCCTTTCCAGTTGTCCAGCATTTTGGTGCCGATGCCCTGCAGGCCTTCGACCAATGCCGCGCTTGGCTCGTAAACGGTGATGCCGTTTGCTGCGAGCTCCGCGGTTTTTGCTTCAGCTTCCGCTGCAGACATCTCCCAGCCGCGGGTTTCCGCGGTGGCTGCCGCTGCCAAAACAGCCGCTTTGGTGTCGTCGCTCAGCTTGTCAAACACACGCTGGTTCACAACCACGATGTTCTTAGGAACCCACGCGTTGATCGGGCTGTAGTGGGTCACAAAATCCCAGGCGGTGGAGTTTACGCCAGTGGAGGGCGAGGTGATCATCGCCTGCACCTGACCAGTGGAGAACGCCTGAGGAATGTTGGAGGCTTCCACCTGTACCGGCGCGGCACCGGCCAGCGTGGCAAACTCTTCCAACGCGGCGTTATAGGCGCGGAAACGCAGACCGTTCAGATCGTCGACAGTGGCAATTTCGCCATTGGTATAGAGACCCTGCGCTGGCCATGGCACGGAAAACAATGGCACCAGGCCTTGCTCTGCCAGCAGCTCGGTCACAACCGGCTTCTGCGCGTCCCACAGCTTCTTGGCTTCGTCATAAGACGTCGCCACCAGCGGCTGGCTGTCGATGCCATAGGCCAGGTCTTCGTTGGACAGGCGGGACAGGAAGAACTCACCAGCAGGCACCTGACGTGAACGCACAGCGTTTTTGATCTCTGCGTGCGGAATCAGCGAGCCCGCAGTGTGCAGGGTGATGTCCAGATCGCCATTGGTGGCCTCACGTACGTCATCAGCAAACTGTGCGATGTTCTGGGTGTGGAAGGTGCTGTCGCCATAGGGCGTTGGCATGTCCCAGGCATCAGCAAATGCAGGGGCGGCGCAGGTCAACGCCGCCGTGAAGGCGATTACATGTTTCATAGGTTGCTCCCTGTTCGTTTTTACGATTCTGATAATTACATTACGTTGACAAATTGTCAGCGTTATAAACATAAAGCAACAGTAAAGTTGATTCGAGGAGAACGGCATGTCCACGCAACCAGCAGAGAAGTGGCAGTTTTGGGTCGACCGTGGCGGCACGTTCACGGATATTGTGGCCAAGGCCCCGGACGGTGCGCTGCACAGCCATAAGCTCTTGTCAGAAAACCCGGAAATCTACCGGGATGCGGCGGTGCACGGCATCCGCACGCTATTGAAACTCGACGCCGACACAGCGATTCCCGAAGGCAAAATCGCTGCTGTAAAAATGGGCACAACGGTTGCGACCAACGCACTTTTGGAACGCAAAGGCGAGCCAGTGGTGCTGCTGATTACCAAAGGTCTGCGCGATTTGCTGCGGATCGGGTATCAGAATCGCCCGAAACTTTTCGACCTCGACATCCAACTGCCGGAACTCCTCTATGATGAGGTCATCGAAATCGACGAACGTCTGGATGCGGACGGCAACATCATCACAGAACTGGATGAAAGCGCCGCTCGCGCCGCGTTGGCTGAGGCGCACGCCAAAGGCTTCCGCTCTGTTGCCATCGCGCTGATGCACGCCTACCGCTTCCCGGACCATGAACAGCGGCTTGGCAAACTGGCCGAGGGCATCGGCTTCTCTCAAATCTCTCTCAGCCATGAGGCCAGCCCGCTGATCAAGCTGGTGGGGCGCGGCGACACCGCTGTGGTGGACGCGTATCTCTCGCCGATCCTGCGCCGTTATGTGGATCAGGTCGCCGATGCGCTGGGCACCGATCAGGGGGGCTGTGACCGTCTGATGTTCATGCAGTCCAACGGCGGCCTGACCGACGCCAGCCTGTTTCAGGGCCGCGACGCTATTTTGTCCGGTCCCGCCGGCGGCGTTGTCGGCATGGTGCGCTCCGCGGCCGAACTGGGTTTTGACCAACTCATCGGCTTTGACATGGGCGGCACCTCCACCGACGTCTGCCACTACGCGGGCGAATACGAACGCTCCTTTGAAACCGAGGTTGCCGGCGTGCGCATGCGTGCCCCGATGATGTCGATTCACACTGTTGCAGCAGGCGGTGGCTCGATCCTGTCCTATCGCGACGGCCGCATGCAGGTGGGCCCAGAAAGTGCAGGCGCTAATCCCGGACCCTGTGCCTACCGTCGCGGCGGCCCGCTCACCGTCACCGATTGCAACGTCCTGTTGGGCAAACTGCACCCGGATCACTTCCCGCATGTCTTTGGCCCCAATGGCGACCTGCCGCTGGACGCGGACGCCGTGCGCGCCAAATTCGAAGCGCTGAAGGCTGAGATTGGCACCGACAAATCGGTGGAAGACTTGGCCGAAGGCTTCCTGCGCATCGCGGTGGAAAACATGGCCAACGCGATCAAGAAAATCTCGGTGCAACGTGGCTATGACGTCACCCGCTACACCATGAACTGCTTTGGCGGCGCGGGCGGTCAACACGCCTGTCTGGTGGCCGATGCGCTGGGGATGGAAAGCATCTTCATCCACCCCTTTGCTGGCGTGCTCTCTGCCTTTGGCATGGGGCTGGCCAACATCCGCGCCATGCGCGAGGCCCAGCTGGGCTGCGCGTTGGAAGACAGCAACGCCGCGGAGCAGCTGGCGGAAATCGCCGCCGCCGCCCGTACTGAAGTCGCCAGCCAGGGTGTGGCCGAAGCGGACATCATCGTGGAGCAACGCGCCCATATCCGTCCGCAGGGTGCACAGCAAAGCCTGCCGGTGGAGTTTGGCAACGCCGATAAAATGCGTGCCGACTTTATCACCGCCCACAAACAACGCTTTGGTTTTGCGCCGGACACCGATGACCTGATCATCGACGTGTTGGAGGCAGAGGCCGTGGGCCAAACCGGCGAGCCTGTGACCATGCCCAACCCCACTGGTGGCACGCGCACAGACGCAACTGTGCCGTTCCACCTCTATGGTGGTTGGCAGAACATTCCTCTGGTTGATCGTACTACCCTGGCTATTGGTGACAGTGTCACCGGTCCAGCGATCCTGACAGAACCCACCGGCACTAATATGATCGAAGACGGGTGGCAGGCCACCTGTGCGGCAGGCGGCAACCTCGTGCTCAAACGCATTGTACCGCTGGCTCGCAAAGAGGCGATTGGCACCTCGGTGGATCCGGTCATGCTGGAGGTGTTCAACAATCTCTTTATGTCGATTGCTGAACAGATGGGGGCCACTTTGGCCAACACCGCCTATTCGGTGAACATCAAAGAGCGTTACGATTTCTCTTGCGCCATGTTTGACCAAAATGGCGACCTGGTGGCCAATGCGCCCCACGTGCCGGTGCACCTCGGTTCCATGTCGGAAAGTGTGCGCACGGTGCTGAACACCAATGCAGGCAAAATCCGTCCGGGTGATGTGTTCATGATGAACAACCCGTTCAACGGCGGCACCCACCTTCCGGATGTGACTGTCATCACCCCTGTGTTTGACGCGGCGGGGGAAAACATCCTCTACACCGTGGCGTCCCGTGGCCACCACGCCGACATTGGCGGCAAGACCCCGGGTTCCGCGCCGCCCGACAGCCGCACGATTGATGAAGAAGGCATCGTGATCGACAACTTCCTGTTGGTGGATCGTGGCACCCTGCGCGAAGAGGCCGCGCGTGAGTTGCTGGCCTCCGGCCCATATCCGTGTCGCAACGTTGATCAGAACATGGCCGATCTTGCAGCACAGATTGCGGCCAACGAAACCGGCGCATCCGAGCTGCGCAAGATCACAACGCAGTTTGGCCACGGAACGGTGCAGGCTTACATGGGGCACGTGCAAGACAACGCCGAAGAAAGCGTGCGCCGTGTGCTGGACGTGCTGCATGATTGCAGATTCTCCTATCCACTGGATGATGGCGCCAAGATCGAGGTGGCTATTTTCGTAGACAAGGCCGCGCGCAGCGCCACCATCGACTTCACCGGCACCTCCGATCAAAGCCCGCTGAACTACAACGCGCCCATGGCGATCTGTCGGGCCGTGGTGCTCTACGTCTTCCGCACCATGGTGGGCAGCGACATTCCGATGAACGAAGGGTGCCTGAAGCCGCTGAGCTTGATTGTGCCCGAAGGCAGTATGATCAATCCGCGCTATCCAGCTGCGGTGATCTCTGGCAACACCGAAGTCAGTCAGGCGATCTGCGACACGCTCTATGGCGCGCTGGGCGTGATTGCCGGCAGTCAAGGCACCATGAACAACTTTGTCTATGGCAACGACACGCGTCAGAACTATGAAACCATCTGTGGCGGTACAGGGGCAGGGGACGGTTTTGACGGCACCAGCGCGGTGCACAGCCATATGACCAACACCCGCATGACCGATCCTGAGGTTCTGGAAACCCGCTTCCCGGTGCGCGTCGACGAATTTTCGATCCGTCACGGGTCCGGCGGGCAGGGGCAAACATCCGGCGGCAACGGCATTGTGCGCCGCTTGCGGTTTAACGAGCCAATGACCGTGACCGTGTTGTCATCGCACCGAGTTGTGCAGCCTCATGGCGCGCAGGGCGGTGGTTCAGGCGCGGTTGGTGAAAACAGCGTTGTGCGTGTCGACGGTGCGGTTGTTGCTCTTCAAGGCAATGACCAAGCAGACCTTGAAGTTGGGGATGTGTTTGTGATGAAAACGCCCGGCGGTGGCGGTTTTGGCGCGCTCTAGGCGCCAAAATACGCACCTCCGTGATACAGTCGCGATACAGACGTAATACCGACGTCCCAAATTCGTACATTTGGGACGTCCTTTGAGGGGCAGAATGACACAAAAACCAACCATCCTGGTGTCCGGTTACGGCTCTTGGGCCAAAGCCAGAAACAACCCCGCCGCCTTGGTCGCCGCGCGGTTGGGGCAAGAAAAGTTTGACTGCTGCAACCTTGTGGCGGTCGAGCTGGAAGTTGACACTAACGCCCTGCAAGATAACGTAAATCACCTTCTGGACGCGCACCAACCTGATGGCTGGATTGGTCTTGGCGTGTCCGGCGCGGCGGTGGTGCAGCCGGAAATGGTCGGCATCAACTGGCGCCATTTCAGCGTTCCCGACGTCACCGGCGCCCAGCTGCGCGCCACGTCAATCGTCGAGGACGGCCAGGCCGCCTACAACGCCACCCTCCCATGCGTCGAAATGGTGGAAAAACTCCGCGCCAACCACATCCCCGCCGCCCTCTCTTTTTCGGCTGGGACACACCTGTGCAATCAGCTGATCTACACGCTCGCACACACAGCGGAGAAGCGTGGAGGTGCCCTGCGGAGTGGGTTTGTCCACATCCCACAATCACCTGAAAATATTTCGGAAAAGAGTGGTTTGGAGGAGTATGGCGCGTCCATGGATCTGGCAATGTCCACGCGAGCCATCAGGCTTTGCGTTGAGCTTTTGGCAGCAGAATTAACCGCCTGAACCAGCTCAATCAGTCGGCAAAAAGATATTCAGTTCGCGCAATTTCACGCGCCTGATCTTCGGAGATATGTAGGAAGTCCATCACCGCCGCAACATGCTCCTCTTCGCTGCCGGACTGCACCATGCGGCTGACGTTTTCGAACTCAGCGTCCCGAATGCGATCACTTTCACTCAGGATATCGCGCCGGATGGTGGGCAATAGCCGCTCCAGTGTTTCTGGCGAAGTTTGTTCCCCTGCGAGCCCAATGCGGATCGCATGGCCTGTCAGGTACTCGTCCGTGAAATCACATTGTATTTCCAGCATTCTCGTGGTGGATCGGTCGCCAAAGAAATCCTGCATCAGGTCCATGGCGCTGGGGTCCAGGCAGACGACAAGCCGATTGGTTTCATAATAATCAAACAGCATCCGCATCAAGGCACGGCGGTGCCTTGTGCGTTTGCCCAGCGTCGATTGAATGCCGCCCAGATCGGGCAGAGGTGTGCCTTCTTCATTGAACAGGTAGGCAATGGTCGGGCGGTCCGTGACTTGATCGACCTTTTCCAGCAACCGCTTGGCAACGTGCCACTTTTTGCAGACTGATTAGCATCAGTTCCCGGTCGCGTCCCAGCGAGCTTTCGGTTTCCCAGAAGCGGCTGGCAAAGCGTTTCCCCTGTCGCCCGCGGCCGGTTAAAAACTTGAACAAGCTCGGGCCTTCCGCCGAGATTTGGAAGTTTACGCCTTCCTCGGCATACAGCTGGCCGAGCCGTTCCTTAAGATCCAAAGCGTCCGGGCTGATTTTTCGGGCAAAGAGATAGTCTTGACTGATCAGCAAGTCGTAGTGGTCGTTGTAAAACGTCAACGGCATTCCGTAGTCCGTGAACATCAAGAAAGTGAGTGTTCGTGTGCGGATTTCGGTGGATGGCACCAGATGGCGCACAATGGTCTGAAAAAACGTCTCGTCAGGAATCCAGGTTGTCTTGAAGAACCGCATCACATCACGACGAGATTCGGTGAAATGTAGAACGGCTTCAATGGTTTGGCGTCGCAAGCACCACCATTGACTGCCAATCATGACTTGAATATCTGCCGGAATTTCGCGGGTCAGACCCAGCTTTTTTTGAACATTGAATGTCGCGTAAAACCGGCGTTTTTGGGTGCGTTCGTTAAACCAATGGCGATAGATCAACCGCTCGGATTTCATACCGGTTTTTATCCAGTCGCTCTCGAAAAAATCGAAACTTTCAATGAAGTCGACGTCGTTGTCGTCCAGAAATTCGTGGATGTATTCCGACGACTTAATCACCATGCAATCGCCGGAAAGCATGTAAAAATGGGAGGCTCGCGGAAATTTTTTGACCGCTGTCTGCACCGCATAAAGTGTAGCTTCAACGAGGCTCCATTCCCCCCAGCCGCATTTGATCCGCTTCTCAGAAAACGCAACGTTTGGGTTTGGACCAAGAACCTCTTGCAACATTGAAAAATGCTCAGGCTTTGCACGGGCGTCAAAGTGAATGGAGATGTAGTCCCCTGTTGCCGTAAGCCGTTCTGCCTGCTTAATGATCGCTTCAGGATCCTTGTGGCACAGAAGAATGTAAGCAATTCTCGCCATCTAGCTTCTTCGATCCCCACTTTGACGTCTTGTGTTTATCCATTTAAAGATGAATGCGCGTTGAATAAACAGGCTTTGTTCGGAATTTTTTGATACGCGCTAAGACCGTGACCTAAGAAGTAACCACGGCGGCTATGGAGGCAGAAACATGGGATTTCCCGGCACTTGGATGACGGAAAGCGAAAGTGTGGTGTATCGAGTTGTGCCAAAATGCGCATGCTCCACCATCGGCCAGATCATGTTCTACTCGGACCATGGCGAGTTCTTTGACGGCGATATCCACGATGCCAAAGGCGGCATGCACAAGTGGGCCATCGAAGAGAGCCACAAGCCGATCACAGATAACGTGCGTGAGCACCGCTCTTATGCGTTCACCTGCGTACGCAATCCCTACACGCGTATTTTGTCGTCTTTTTTTGACAAGATTTGCGGCATCCAGAGAAACGGCAAGCGTTACCGGGGTAACTTGGTGCCGATGCTGATCCAGAAATACGGCATCGAAGTGGGTGGCGATGATGGCAAACAGGAGTTTGACCAGATTCAAAGCTTCCGCCGCTTCTTGTTGTTTGCCCGTGACACCATCCGCTGGCGGCGCCCAATGGACCCAGACATTCATTGGTCCGCCATGTCCGGCCACGTGTCGACCTTTATCGTGAACGGTGGCGCCTATGACAATATATTCTGGACCGAGCAGTTTAACGACGGAATGCAGGGCGTTTTGAATAGTATTGAAACGCCACATGCTGTTGATCTGAAACAGATTCCTCGGTTCAATGAATCCGAAGGGCATGGGCCAAAGCGGGCTCACCCAGTGGAAGACTATTTCGATGATTTGTCGATGCATCTAGTCTATGAAATCTACAAGCGTGATTTTCAGCTGTTCAAATATGACTTTGAAAACCCTGGAAACAAGTTGCCAATTGGCGAAATTGACTTGGATGAAGTGCACGCAAAGCTGGGCGATTAAGTCAGCCAGTTTTTGGGTTTGACACCGTTGAGGCCGCGCTTTTGAACGAGCGCGGCTTTTTGATGTTTGTGTGACGTTTTGGTTGCCAAGAGGAGCCTCTCCTTGCCCATTGGCACCCCATTCGCTAAAGGCACTGACGTAATTATTTCACAAGGACCATAGCGATGGCCAAGCAGAAGAAAGCCCCGCGCCCTAAGGCAATCACGCCAAAGGGCTTCCGCGACTATTTTGGTGTTGAGGTGACCGAGCGCACCGAGATGCTACATCAGATCGCCGGGGTGTATCATCGCTATGGGTTTGAAGCTTTGGAAAGCAGCGCGGTGGAAACCGTTGAGGCGCTCGGGAAGTTTTTGCCGGATGTGGATCGCCCCAACGAAGGTGTGTTTGCCTGGCAGGAGTTTGACGAGAAAGACAACGGCGATTGGATGGCGCTGCGCTATGATTTGACGGCGCCTTTGGCGCGGGTTTACGCGCAGCACCGCAACGATTTGCCAAATCCCTATCGCCGCTACGCGATGGGGCCGGTGTGGCGCAATGAAAAGCCGGGGCCAGGGCGCTATCGTCAGTTCTATCAGTGTGACGCAGATACAGTGGGCACCGCCTCCATGGCGGCGGACGCTGAGATTTGCGCAATGTTGTCTGATACGTTGGAGACAGTTGGCATTCCGCGCGGCGACTACCTGGTGCGGGTGAACAACCGTAAAGTCATGAATGGTGTGTTGGAAGTCATGGGGCTTGGCGAAGACCAAGTTGCCAAGGACAACGTCCTGCGCACCATTGATAAGTTTGATAAAGTTGGTGAGAGCGGTGTGCGTGAGCTGCTTGGCAAAGGACGTTTGGATGCGTCGGGTGCCTATATCGACGGCGTGGGACTGTCTGACGATCAAATCGAGCCGGTGATCGCGTTTTTGACCTCCAAGGCGGATGACGTGGCCAAGACCTTTGAAAACCTGCGCGGGGCTGTTGGCGCCTCTGCTGTGGGGGCCGAAGGCATTGCGGAGCTGGAACAGATTGGTGATCTTCTGGCTGCGGGTGGCTATGGCAATGATCGGATCGAGATTGATCCAAGCATTGTGCGCGGCTTGGGCTATTACACAGGACCCGTGTTTGAAGCTGAGTTGACCTTTGAAATCTTTGATGACAAGGGCCGCAAGCGGCAGTTTGGCTCTGTGTCTGGCGGCGGGCGCTATGATGATTTGGTCAAGCGTTTTACCGGTCAGGCGGTGCCCGCGACGGGGCTGTCGATTGGGGTTGATCGCCTTCTTGCGGCACTACGTGAGAAAGGGCGTATGGGCGGTGTCTCCGCAGGCCCTGTGGTGGTGACCGTGATGGATCGCGACCGCATGGCAGATTATCAGGCCATGGTTACGGAACTCCGCAATGCGCGGATTCGTGCCGAGGTTTACCTTGGCAATCCGAAGAACTTCGGCAATCAGCTGAAATATGCAGATAAGCGTAATTCGCCTGTGGCAATCATCGAAGGTGGTGATGAAAAGGCCAACGGCGTGGTGCAGATCAAGGATTTGATCCTCGGTGCCAAGATCGCTGAGACGGCCACCCACGAAGAGTGGAAAGAACGCCCAAGTCAATTTGAGGTGCCGCGTGGTGATTTGATCGCGAAGGTGCGTGAAATTCTGGCCAGTCAAAATGAAGGGCAGGCCGGCTGATGACCCAAAAATCGAAAATCAGGGCGCGCGCTGCTGCACTGGCTTCGGATTTTGAAGCTGCGGGCGCGCTGCCGGTAGAAACGCCGGTATTGCTCCCGGCCGAAGCATTGCTTGATCTCTACGGAGAGGACATTCGTGGACGGGCGTATGTCACGTCGGATGCCCTGCGTGGGGAGCAGATGCTGCGCCCGGACTTCACCGTGCCGGTGGTGCAAATGCACATGGCGCATGGGGCGGAACCGGCGCGCTATACCTATGCGGGTGAGGTGTTTCGGAGGCAAGAAGATGATCCGGCTCGGGCCAATGAATATATTCAGGTGGGCTACGAGGTTTTTGATCGTGAGAACCCTGCGGCAAGTGATGCTGAAGTTTTTGCGGTGATGCAGGAGGCGCTGAAAGGCGTCGAGTTGCGCGCCGCAACAGGTGACATTGGCATCCTCGCCGCCGCAGTGGCTGGCTTGGAAACAACCGAGCGTCGCAAGCGTGCGCTGGCGCGCCACATCTGGCGGCCGCGGAAATTCAAGGCGTTGTTGGATCGGTATTCCGGCAGAGTTGAAATGCCTGGCAGCCGCGCTGCTATTCTGGCTAAAGACGACCCAATGGCGCATGGCTTTCCCGACATTGGCTTGAGGTCGCAAGCGGAAGTGGCAGAGCGGATCGACGGCTTGCGTGACGAGGCCGCTGCAGATCCGATTTCACCGTTGCAAGTGGAACTCATCGAAGCCCTGTTGAACGTGTGTGAAACCTTGCCCAATGCGCTTGAGCATATTCGTGATTTGGCCGTGGACATGCCAGCGATTACGGAAGCTACGTTTCGTCTAAGGGATCGGATGCATGCGCTTGAGGCGCGTGGGGTCGACGTTGCGAGCCTTGAGTTTGAAGCGAGCTATGGCCGCACGTCGATGGAGTACTATGACGGTTTTGTCTTTGGGTTTTATGTCCCCGGTCGAGCAGACTTGCCGCCAGTGGCCTCCGGCGGGCGTTATGATGCGCTGACCCAGGTGCTTGGGCAAGGAAAAGAAATTCCAGCTGTTGGTGGCGTGATCCGCCCTGGCATTCTTGTTCAACTGGAGGACGCGCTATGACCATCAAACTGGGAGTGCCTTCCAAAGGGCGTTTGATGGAGAAGACCTTTGATTGGTTTGGCGCACGCGGTGTGGCTCTGAGCCGGACCGGATCGGACCGCGAGTATGCCGGGGCCGTTGATGGTGTCGAGGGCGTCGAACTTGTCTTGTTGTCCGCGGGGGAAATCCCTCGTGAATTGGCCGCTGGGCGCATTCACCTTGGTGTCACTGGCACTGACTTGGTGCGCGAAAAGCTGGGTCAGTGGGAACAGCAAGTACAGGAGAAAGCAGAGCTGGGTTTTGGCCATGCTGATCTGATCATTGCCGTGCCCGCCTGTTGGGTGGATGTGGATACGTTGGAGGATCTGGATGCGGCGTCTGCGGCTTTCCGGAAGAAACATGGGTTCCGTTTGAGAATTGCAACCAAGTATCACCGGCTGGTGCGTGAGTATTTGCAGGACAACGGTGTTGCTGACTATCAACTGGTGGACAGCCAGGGCGCGACCGAGGGAACGATCAAGAACCTGACTGCTGAAGGCGTGGCGGATATCACCTCAACCGGAGACACTTTGCGCGCCAATCACCTGAAAATCCTGAGTGATGCCCTTGTGTTGAAATCCCAAGCGACGCTTTTCAAAAGCCGTAAGTCGAACATGGATGATGCGGAACGCGCGGTCATGTCCGCTTTGATGTCAAAACTCGGTCTTGAGGGATAGGCGCCTTGCCTTGGTATCTGGAGCGTGCCTGTTTTTAGGCCCGCTCCAACGGCTCGTTTAAAGAGGTGGGCCAACAAAAGTTTGCCCATGAGACTGTGCGATTTCTGCCATATCGGTCTCACTGATTTCGCCACCTGCGGCCGCTTTGTGAAACGCGTGAAACATGGCTTCCATTTTTAAGGCTGGCGAAAAAATGTACCGCAGCCGGCCAACGGTTGTGCCGACGTTCTTGAAGGCATGGACAGTGCCGCGGGGGATAAAAGCAACGTCACCTGGGGCCATTTCGTGTACTGTGCCGTCGATTTCTACGATGAAGTCACCCTCGAGAAAGAAAAATGTTTCATCTTGATCGTGATGCACGTGGCGGCCGGGGCCAATTCCAGGTTGCACGATGTCCTCGAAGACTTCTTGGGCGCCGCCTGTCTCTTCTCCGCTTAGGAGGATGCGCAGGGTAATCGCTCCAGGAAAATCTAAGACTTCGCTATTGGTGTATCTGCTGTGAGTGATGGGCATTGATGCGTCTCCTTGGCGTTTCGTACATCCTAAATTGCGTTTCCCTTTGAACAATTGGGTATTTGAGGAGGTTGTATTGTGCGTTTTTGCGCGGGTGGGCAAAGCCTGTCGGCTGGTTTTTTCTGGCTGGCAAAATCGGTGCTTGGCGCGGTGGATGGCAATGCTAATAAGAACGCTCCATCGCAGATCAGGAGAGCCCCTTTGGACACGAACACGCGTATTTTCCGGACCATTGCGGGGGAGATCTCCGCACAATCACAGCAAGTGGCTGCAGCGGTGAATTTGCTGGATGAGGGGGCGACGGTTCCATTTGTGGCGCGTTACCGGAAAGAGGTGACTGGCGGGCTGGATGACACGCAGCTGCGCACCTTGGCGGAGCGATTGGCCTATTTGCGTGAGTTGGAAGCCCGTCGGGAAACTGTGGCGGCATCCATTTCTGAGCAAGGCAAGATGACGGATGATCTGGCAAAGGCCATTGTTGGCGCGGAAACCAAGGCAGCCTTGGAAGACATTTATCTGCCCTACAAGCCGAAACGCCGTACCAAAGCGATGATCGCGCGGGAAAATGGGCTGGAACCTTTGGCGCAAGCCATTTTGGCGGATCGATCTGCCGCGCCGGAAGCTCTGGCATCGGCTTACCTTTCAGAAACTGTGGCCGACACCAAGGCGGCTTTGGATGGTGCTCGCGATATCGTTGCGGAAGGGCTGACTGAGAACGCCAAGTTGTTGGGGGAGTTACGGGGCTTCCTTCAAAAAGAGGCGATTGTGGCGGCCAAAGTCATTGCAGGTCAGGAACAATCGGGCGCGAAGTTTTCTGACTATTTTGCGCATTCTGAACTGTGGTCCAAAGTGCCAAGCCACCGTGCGTTGGCGATGATGCGCGCGTCTAAGGAAGGCGTGATTACGCTGGATATCGGGCCGGACCCGGAAGGCGGCAAGGAGCGCGCGGAAACAATGGTTGCGAGTTATCTCGAAACCCGCAGCGACGCACCTGGGGATGTTTGGTTGCGCAAGGTTGCAGGCTGGACGTGGCGGGTGAAGTTGAGCTTGACCATGACCGTGGATTTGATGGGCGAGCTGCGCGCCCGGGCACAGGAAGAGGCCATTCAAGTTTTTGCTCGCAACCTTAAAGATTTGCTTTTGGCCGCACCAGCTGGGGCAAAGGCGACATTGGGGTTGGATCCGGGCATTCGGACCGGGGTGAAGGCGGCCGTGGTCGACAGCACTGGGAAGCTGTTGGAGACGGCGACGCTCTACCCATTCCAGCCCAAGAATGACATCCGTGGGGCTGAGGCTGCCATTTTGGCGTTGGTTGCAAAGCACAACGTAGAGCTTGTCGCGATTGGCAATGGCACAGCGAGCCGGGAGACTGAAAAGCTGGTGGGAGAGACGCTCAAACTCCTGCCGAAAGCCGTGAAGGCACCAACCAAGGTTGTTGTGAGCGAGGCCGGGGCTTCGGTGTATTCCGCATCTGAGTTGGCGGCGCGCGAGTTCCCGAATTTGGACGTGTCGTTGCGTGGGGCTGTGTCTATTGCGCGGCGCTTGCAGGATCCGCTGGCGGAGCTGGTGAAAATCGAGCCAAAATCAATTGGTGTGGGGCAATATCAACACGACGTGGACCAACATCGACTGGGCAAATCGCTCGAAGCAGTTGTTGAAGACGCAGTAAACGCCGTGGGGGTGGACCTCAATATGGCGTCGGCGCCTTTGTTGGCACATGTGTCGGGGCTTGGGCCTGGCTTGGCTGAAGCGGTCGTTGCACATCGCGATGCCAACGGCGCTTTTGGCACGCGCAAAGATCTTCTGAAGGTTGCCCGCCTGGGCCCCGTGGCGTTTGAGCAATGTGCTGGGTTTTTGCGTATTTCTGAGGGGGAGGAGCCGCTGGATGCGAGCTCGGTTCACCCGGAAGCCTATGATGTCGCGCGTAAAATTATCTCGGCTTGCGGCCGGGATGTGCGCAGCCTGATGGGGGATGACGGGGTGCTAAAACGTATGCGCGCGGAGGATTTTGTTGATGACAAGTTTGGTTTGCCCACCGTTCGCGACATTCTGAGCGAGCTTGAGAAGCCAGGCCGGGATCCGCGACCAACCTTCAAAACCGCTACGTTTACGGACGGTGTTGAAGAAATTTCAGACCTCAAACCAGGCATGTCGCTAGAAGGCACAGTGACCAATGTGGCGGCTTTTGGGGCGTTTGTCGATGTTGGCGTGCATCAGGATGGTTTGGTGCATGTGAGCCAGTTGGCTGACCGCTTTGTGAAAGACCCACATGAGGTGGTGAAAGCCGGGGACGTGGTGCAGGTGACCGTGGTCGAGGTTGATGTGCCACGTAAACGGATTGGTCTGTCAATGCGCAAGGATGGTGGAGCAAGCGCGAAAGAGGATCGTAACGCGCGCGCAGGCTTTGGCAGCAAAGGGTCGGGCGCTGGCCCGCGGGGTAAGTCTCCGCGCGGCGGCGGGCACTCTTCGGCCAAGCCTAAGCAGGGTGGTAAAATCGACGCAGGCAATGGCGCACTGGGTGCGGCGCTGTTGGATGCGATGCGGAAGAAGTAAATCGACGAGCCTTGATTGCGCCTCCGAGGTTGATTGCCTCGGGGGCGAATTACGCCAACAAAGTGCCCATGTGCTGCATCGCCAAGGCATATCCGTTGACGCCAAAACCGGCAATCACGCCGTCCGCACGGGCAGAGACATAGCTGTGATGGCGGAAGGTTTCGCGTTTGTGGATGTTGGAGATATGCACCTCCAGTACCGGCCCCTCAAAGGTGTTGAGCGCATCAAGGATTGCCACGGATGTATGGCTGTAGGCAGCCGGATTGATGATTATGCCTGCAGCGTTTTCTCGGGCCTCATGGATCATTTCGACAATCTCGCCTTCGTGGTTGGATTGCTGTAGTTTCACCGATAGCCCTAGGATCTTACCTACAGCGGCGCAATTTGTCTCCACATCGGCCAAGGTGTCATGGCCATAGATTTCCGGCTCACGCTTACCCAAAAGATTCAGGTTGGGGCCATTCAGGATGTAGATCATTTTGCTCATTGCAGAAGCTCGCTTTGCCTTTGCTTCAGAAGTAGCCGGGAAATTGGCGCGAGAGCAAGGCTTAGGGCTTTAAGTCTCTGAGTATGACGTTTGTCTGTGCCGAACTTACCGCAGGCAAGGTAAAGAGGAAGTCCTCGAGGAAACGGTTGTATGCTTCGATGTCGGTGCAGCGCACGCGCATGTGGTAGTCTGCTGTGCCGGTTGTGGCGAAACACATGCGGATTTCTTCTCTGGCGGTGATCGCTTCGATGAAGCGTTTCAGATTGGCTGGATCGTGGCGTGTGAGTTGAACGTGCACAATCGCGTGAAAAGCGAGACCGAGCTTCTCTGGTCGCAAGCGCGCGCCGTAGCCTGCGATGAGCCCTGCATCCTCAAAGGCGCGGATCCTGCGCCAACAGGCAGAGGTCGACATGCCAATTTCGGAGGCCAGTTCCGCGTTGGATAAACGGCAGTCTTTTTCCAATAAAGCGAGCAACTTCCGGTCTTTCGAGTCCAAGTTCATGGCATAACGATCCAGCTTCGTGGGGGTTTTCGGTTTTCTGAACCATTACTATACCGGAACCATGGTGATTTGGAACGGCAATCCAGCAATTTCGTGAGATCCTTTCAGAATCTAGGAGGAGCGCGCGACCAATGACCAAAGCCAGCCACAATTTTGAAAGTTATGCCCTGTCAGACCGATATGATCGTACGGAAGGGAGAGTGTTCCTGACCGGCACGCAGGCGCTGGTACGGATCATGTTTGATCAAGCGCGACGCGACCGAAACGCTGGGCTGAACACAGGGGGCTTTGTGTCCGGATATCGCGGGTCTCCTCTTGGAGCGCTGGACTTGGAGTTCTGGCGCGAGCGGGATCGGGTGAAAGATCAGAACATCACCTTTATGCCCGCTGTAAATGAAGACCTTGGCGCAACAGCGGTATTGGGGGCACAGCAAGCAACGCTGGACCCTGATTGCGACGTCGAGGGGCTGTTTTCCATGTGGTATGGCAAAGGACCGGGCCTGGACCGGTCCGGCGACGCTCTAAAGCACGGCAACGCCTATGGCTCCTCCCCCAAAGGCGGTGTGCTGGTTGTGGCCGGCGATGACCACGGATGTGTCAGTTCCTCGATGCCGCACCAATCGGATGTGGCGTTTATGTCGTGGTTCATGCCAACCCTCAATCCGGCCAGCGTTGATGAGTATCAGGCTTTTGGTGAATATGGCATCGCGCTATCGCGTTTCTCGGGAACTTGGGTTGGGTTCAAGGCGATTTCTGAAACGGTGGAATCCGGGCGGTCTGTGGAATTGGTCCCGGACCGAGCGTTTGTGACGCCAGAATTTGACATGCCTGCAGGCGGTCTTCACGTACGCCCCAGCGATTTGCCCAGCCCGGAAATCGAGACCCGCATTGAACATAAGTTGAATGCGGTGGAGGCATTTGTTGAAGCCAATCCAATTGATCAGCGTATCTACGACATTCCGGAGGCTACATTTGGGTTTGTAACCACCGGTAAAGGGCATTTGGACCTCATGGAGGCGTTGCGTCTTTTGGGCCTTGATGAGGCGACTTGTCGGCGATTGGGCATAGACGTCTACAAAGTGGGCATGGTGTGGCCGTTGGCGCGCCGAGACGCGTTGGCCTTTGTGCGCGGCAAAACAGAAGTGCTGGTCGTGGAAGAGAAGCGCGGCATTATCGAGAGCCAGTTCAAAGAGTACTTTTATGACTGGCCAGGTGATAAACCGGAAAAGATGGTTGGCAAACACCGGGCCGCGGGCGATCCTTTGTTGCCTTGGACCGGCGAGCTGTCTCCTAAAGTTTTGGTTCCGGTGGTGGCTGAGCGGTTGGCCCGTCTTTTCCCAGACGAAGGCTTGCTGGAGAAGGCAGCGGTGCTAACCGAAGAGCAGCCGCCTTTGCTAAATGTTTCCGGGGCGAACCGCACGCCGTATTTCTGTTCTGGTTGTCCACATAACACCTCCACCAAATTGCCTGATGGGTCTAAAGCGATGAGTGGCATTGGCTGTCACGTGATGGCCAGCTGGATGAACCGGGAAACCGGGGGCTACGCCCAGATGGGCGGAGAAGGTGTGCCTGTGGCCGTTGCGCAAAAATACAATGGCAACAAGCATATCTTCCAAAACCTTGGCGAGGGGACCTGGTATCACTCTGGGTCATTGGCAATCCGCCAAGCGGTGGCCGCAAAGGCCAACATCACCTACAAAGTTTTGTTCAACGACGCGGTGGCAATGACCGGTGGACAGCCTGTGGACGGTCCTGTTTCGGTGCACGGCATCGCTTGGAATGCACGCGCTGAGGGGGTGGCGCGGATCGCCTTGGTCAGTGACGACATCTCCAAATTCTCCAAAGGAGATTTCCCGCCGGACACATCTTTCCATGACCGCAATGACATGGATCCGGTGCAGCGCGAGTTGCGCGACATCGAAGGTGTGACGCTGCTGATTTACGAGCAGACCTGCGCGACCGAAAAACGCCGCCGTCGCAAGCGCGGCACTATGGAAGATCCGGATACCTTTGCTTTTATCAACGATTTGGTTTGCGAAGGTTGTGGGGATTGCTCAAAAGCGTCCAATTGCCTGAGCGTGGAGCCGGTGGAGACTGAATTTGGCCGCAAGCGTAAGATCAACCTTTCGACGTGCAACAAAGACTTCTCCTGTGTTGATGGGTTTTGCCCAAGCTTCGTGACGGTGACAGGGGCCAAACGACGTCGCAAGGATGGGGCAGAGGTTGATGTGACCTCATTGTTGGCCCATGTGCCGGCGCCTGCGGTGCCAGCCTTGGACAAGCCATTCGATTTGTTGGTGACCGGCGTGGGAGGCACAGGGGTTGTGACCGTCGGGGCTTTGATCACAATGGCCGCGCATTTGGAAGGCCTTGGCAGTTCTGTTCTGGATTTCACCGGATTTGCCCAGAAATTTGGCACGGTGTTGAGCTACATCCGTCTGGGCATAAGTCCATCGGCGGTGAACCAGGTGCGTATTGAAAGTGGCGCCGCGGATGCTGTGATTGGCTGTGACGTAGTGGTAAGTTCCGCGCCCAAGGCCAGTGTCCACTATCGCGAGGGCGCACAGGTGGTGCTGAATACGGCGGAAATGCCAACCGGCGATCTGGTGCTCAATCGTGATGCGGACCTGAAGGTTGGCTTGCGCGAGCAGGTTATTCGCAAGGCGGTTGGCGCAGATAACGTGCGGGCCCTCAATGCGAATAATATGGCAGACAAGCTCATGGGAGACAGTGTGTTTGCCAATGTGATGATGCTTGGATTCGCTTATCAGCGCGGGCTGGTTCCGGTCAGCGAGGTGGCGCTAAAGCAGGCGATCCTTCTTAACGGCGTGGCTGTAGAGAAAAACGCCAAGGCGTTTGATATCGGGCGGGTGCTTGCGCATGATCCGGAGGCGATCTCGCTGGAAACGCCCCATGCTGCGGAAACCTCAGAATCTGTGATCGCAAAGCGGGCTGCTTTCCTTACCGACTACCAGAGCGCGTCTTATGCAGTACGGTTTGAGGATCGCATGACGGCGCTGGCACAGGTGTTGCCAGAAGAGTTGCTGATCGAAGCTGCAAAGTCTCTGTTCAAACTCATGGCTTATAAGGATGAGTATGAGGTTGCGCGTCTTCAGTTGGATACCGGTTTTGCCGCGCGTTTGAATGAGGAGTTTGAGGGCGACTTTAAGGTGAATTACCACATGGCGCCGCCAATTTTGCCCCTGGGGCGTGATTCACAAGGCCGCCCAAAGAAGATCAAGCTGGGGCCGTGGATGCGCCCGGTGCTCGGGGTGCTGGCAAAGGCACGTGTCCTGCGTGGCTCGATCGCGGACCCGTTTAGGTTCAGCGCTGATCGCAAGCTGGATCGTGACCTGCTGGAGTGGTTTGAAAGTGTTCTTGATTTGGTCGAGAGCGGTTACAGCGAAAAGGATCGTGAGTCCTGTTGGGCGCTTTTGACTGCGCCAAAGGACATCCGTGGATATGGCGTGGTTCGAGAGGAGGCCGCGGACAAAGCGCGCAAGAGTGCAATGATGCTGGAGACGATGTTGTCGGCAAAACACTAACACTGGCCCCGATTGAAGGTGGTTTTGAATAAGTGCGTGCGGCGGGTCCAAGGGGTCCGCCGCTTTGTTTTGTGACGTGGCTTTTGGGCCAAAAGAAAAGCCCGGATGGCGGTCCATCCGGGCTTAGGAATTCTTGGTGGCGGTACAGGGACTTGAACCCCGGACACGCGGATTATGATTCCGCTGCTCTAACCAACTGAGCTATACCGCCGCAAGTGAAGTGCGATTTAGGCGCTTCCAGGGATGGGGTCAAGAGAGAAATCGCATCGAATGCTCAGGTTTTTTTGTTTCTTGGGACCCCTGTTCAAAATGGGAAATCTGCGGCTGCTTTCTCCTGGCTTTGCAGGCGCCAATGCACCCCTATCTGCGCCTAAAAAAGAAAAGCCCCGACAACTGTCGGGGCTTTTCGAAGCAAGAGCTTAGGGCGTTTAGCCGATGGCGGCTGCTTTCACGTCTGCGTCAATGTAAGGCAGGTACTGCTCAAAATTATCGGCGAACATACCAACCAACTTGGCTGCCTGCGCATCATAGGCATCTTTGTCCGCCCAGGTGCCGCGTGGATCCAGCAGAGCACCGTCTACGCCTGGTACAGAGACCGGCACCTCAAAGCCAAAGTTGGCATCCTTGCGAAACTCAACGTGGTTCAGGGAGCCATCCAGAGCCGCCGTCAGCAGAGCGCGGGTGGCTTTGATTGGCATTCGGGAGCCAGTGCCGTAGGCGCCGCCGGTCCAGCCGGTGTTCACCAGCCAGCAGGTGGTGCCAAACTCAGCGATCTTCTGGCGCAGAAGGGCGCCATAGACTTCCGGGCGACGTGGCATGAACGGCGCGCCAAAGCAGGTGGAGAAGGCTGGTGTTGGCTCGGTTAGGCCGCGCTCGGTGCCTGCCATTTTGGCGGTGAAGCCAGACAGGAAGTGGTACTCGGCTTGGGCTGGTGTCAGGCGAGCCACTGGCGGCAAAACACCAAACGCATCACAGGTGAGCATGATCACGTTCTTTGGGTGACCGCCAAGGCCGTTGTCCGACGCGTTCGGGATCGAGTCCAGCGGATACGCGCAGCGCATGTTTTCGGTGAGGCTTTTGTCCTCAAAGTCGAGCTCTTTGGTTTCTTCGTCAAAAACCATGTTCTCGATCACGGTGCCAAACATCTTGGTGGTGGCGTAGATTTCCGGCTCGGCCTCAGGGTTGAGGCCGATGGTTTTGGCGTAGCAGCCGCCTTCGAAGTTGAAGGTGCCGCGATCAGACCAGCCGTGCTCATCGTCACCAATCAGGGTGCGATTTGGATCTGCAGACAGTGTGGTTTTGCCGGTGCCGGACAGGCCAAAGAACACCGCGCTGTCGACAGGGTTGTCTTTGGCGTGGTTGGCCGAGCAGTGCATTGGCATGATGCCTTTTTCCGGCAACAGGTAGTTCAACAGGCCAAAGACGGACTTTTTGTTCTCACCGGCGTACTCTGTGTTGCCGATCAGGATCATCTTTTTCTCGATGTTCACAGCAATCACGGTTTCGGTGCGGCACCCGTGTTTGGCGGGATCGGCCTTAAAGCTCGGGCAGTTGATAATGGTGTAGTCCGCCACAAAGCCATCCAGCGCGTCCTGATCCGGGCGACGCAGAAGGTGACGAATAAAGAGGTTGTGCCAGGCCAGCTCGTTCACAACGCGCACGTTGATGGCGTGAGACGGGTCAGCACCTGCGGTCAGGTCCTGAACGAAGTAGTCACGGCCTTTCATGTGTTCCAGCATATCGGTATGCAGGCGATCAAAAGCGTCAGATTCCATCGGGGCATTGTTTTCCCACCAGATGGTGTCTTCGGTCATTGGGGTCCGGACAGTGAACTTGTCTTTTGGAGAGCGACCGGTGAATTCGCCGGTGCTGACCAAAAAGGCGCCGCCGTTGCCCAGAGTACCCTCGCCGCGTTTTAGCGCAGACTCAATGAGGGCAGGCTCCATAAAGTTGTAATAGACATTTCCCAGACCTTCGATCCCTTGATCTTGCAAGCGGAATTGCGGGTTTACCCGTCCAAATGTCATTATCTTACTCCTGTAGCCGCGTGTCCTGTTGCGGCGGTCCTTGAAAGTCCTCGGGGCGAAATATTCTTGCGCGTCAAAGCACCCCGAAGTGCGACAAGGGCCTCATAACATGCCAAATATTGATAAGAACAGGACGCTTTGGCGCAGTTAGCGCAACCAAATGCAGGTTAGCGCAATCAAGCGTTCCGATCGGAAAGTGCGCGTCGCGATTGTTGTCAAAAGTGAGACAATTTAGCCATTGCTCAAGGAATTTCGGGCTAAATAGGTCGGGTTTGTTACCCGAATCGCACTTTAACGTTGATTGCCTCAGCCTGAATTGCGCATAATGCCGCAAAAAATAGACATAATAAGAGCAGCAATAAGGACCGATCCCATGTCGAAAATTGCCCTTGTGGATGACGACAGGAATATCCTGACGTCGGTTTCTATCACCCTTGAGGCGGAGGGGTTTGAAGTCGAGACCTACAATGACGGTCAGCAGGCGCTGGACGCATTTAACAAAAAACTTCCTGACATGGCTGTCTTGGATATCAAAATGCCACGGATGGACGGCATGGATCTGCTGCAGCGCTTGCGGCAGAAAACAAGCATGCCTGTGATCTTCCTGACCTCCAAAGACGACGAAATCGACGAAGTGCTTGGGTTGCGTATGGGGGCGGACGACTACGTCAAAAAGCCATTCAGCCAACGCTTGCTGGTCGAACGTATTCGCGCTTTGCTGCGCCGCCAGGAAGCTGTCGACGGCGAGATCGTCGGGGATACAGAAGATACTAAGATTATGGAGCGCGGTGATCTGACCATGGATCCGCTACGCCACTCTGTGAGTTGGAGGGGGCAGGATGTGACCTTAACGGTCACCGAGTTCCTCTTGCTTCAAGCACTTGCCCAGCGTCCAGGTTTTGTAAAAAGCCGGGATCAACTGATGGACGTGGCTTATGATGATCAGGTTTACGTGGATGACCGGACAATCGACAGCCACATAAAACGTCTTCGTAAAAAGATGCGGACTGTGGATCGGGACTTCTCTGCAATTGAGACGCTCTACGGCATCGGTTATAGGTACAACGAAGAGTAACGACACAAGGCCGGAAGGACCAACGTGCAAGACATGGCCCAAGGGCGGGACGGAGACGTTGTTTTGGGCGATGATTGGGTCGCTCCAGCAGGCAATGTCGAAGAAGAATTGCAGGGCCGGCGCGAACGTCGCCGGCTTTTGCCTCTTGGTAAGTCCCCACTAACACGTAAAATCATTACCTTTAATATGATCGCACTGCTGGTGTTGGTCGCAGGTATCCTATTTCTCAACAGTGCGCGGGACAGCTTTGCTGTGCAGCGGGCAACGGGGCTTGTTACAGAGGCGCGGCTCATTGCGGGCGCCTTTGAGGCGCAGCTGCCGTCTGGCGCGCCGGCAAATCTGGCGACCAATGATGGTGTGGATGTTGCTGCGACACTTGAAAAACTGCCTTTGCAGGTAGGCACGACCGTGCACGTTTTTGATGCGGCTGCTCAAACCGCCGGCAAAAAGGAAGGCAAGGCCTCCGCGGAGGCTGCGGAGGTACTGGCGGAGCGTCCAGACGGCGCACCGTTGACGTCCGCACTCAATAAAATCTGGAGTTCGATTTCCGGCAAGGGTGGTGGTCAAGACACCGGTGTAGGGCAGTTAAACAACCAGCTGGAAATTATGGCGCAATCCGCTGTGAATGGCACCGAGGCTCTGGAAACGCTTGTTGCCGCAGATGGCGGTCACGTCTTTGCCATGGCCGTGCCTATCCGCCAGAATGACCGGGTGGTAGGCGCGGTTGTTCTGTCCAGCGCTTCCGGTGAGTTGGACCGGATGGTGAGTTCGGAGCGTGAACGTGTCTTACAGATGTTCCTGATCGCAACTGTGGTATCCGTTGGCCTGTCCATGGTGCTGGCTTCCACCATTTCCAATCCACTCTCAGATCTGGCTGCGGCAGCAGAGCTTGGTCGCGATAGTGACAGCCGCAAAGTGAACCCAGGTCGGGTGCGTATCCCGGATCTGACGGCAAGGCCTGATGAGATTGGACGTTTGTCGGGTGCATTGCGGGGCATGGTGTCAGCTCTCTATGAGCGGATCGACAGCAACGAACAGTTTGCCGCTGATGTCGCGCATGAGATTAAGAACCCGCTGGCTTCGTTGCGCTCCGCTGTGGGCTCTCTGCGCGTGGTGAAGAAAGAAGAGCACCGTGAAAAGCTGCTCGATGTTATTGAGCATGACGTCCGCCGATTGGACCGACTTGTCAGCGATATCTCCAACGCCTCTCGTCTGGACAGTGAGCTGGTTAAGGAAGAAGAGGAAACCTTTAATCTGCTCGGCATGGTTGGCAATTTGACCCAATACCTGGGCGAAGATGCCAAAGGCAAAGGCATTGATTTTATCACCGATCTGCCTGAAGCCGCCATAGACATCACTGGGTTGGAAGCGCGATTGGCACAGGTCTTTGTGAACCTTATCACCAATGCCATTAGCTTTTGCGAAGACGGGGATGCCATTCGGGTTTGGGCGCGCAAGCGTGAGAACCGTGTGCTGGTTGTGGTCGAGGATACCGGGCCAGGCATTCCGGAGCAGGCGCTCAACAAGATTTTCAATCGCTTTTACTCCCACCGTCCAGAAGCGCAGTTTGGCAACAATTCTGGTTTGGGCTTGGCAATTTCAAAGCAGATTGTTGAAGCACATGGTGGCGTGATCTGGGCCGAGAACATTCGCCCAACCGACGCTGACGTCACGTCTGAGCCACTTGGCGCGCGGTTTGTGGTGGGGCTGCCGGTGTAAGGTATGGCGCAGGCGGATGACTTGTTTTCTGTGGCGCCCACAAATGCTGATGAGGAAAGCCTTTTGCATGCATCCTGCGTGTCAGATGGCGGGCGCGCTGTTCTCATTTGTGGGGCTTCCGGGCGCGGCAAGTCCGGGCTTGCGCTTCAACTGATGGCCTATGGGGCGCAACTGGTTGCGGATGATCAAACCATTGTCCGTCAAACGGGAGCGCAACTGTTGGCCTCGGCGCCGGACACAACAAGTGGCTTGATAGAGGCGCGTGGGGTTGGGATATTGCGCGCGGTTCCGGTG
Source organism: Shimia sp. (assembly GCF_049116215.1). GTDB lineage: Bacteria > Pseudomonadota > Alphaproteobacteria > Rhodobacterales > Rhodobacteraceae > Shimia. The sequence continues at coordinate 72,103 of NZ_JAGDZB010000008.1, forward strand.
AAGAACGTGCCTGTACACTTGGTGGTGGACCTGGATCAAGTTGAGGATCAAAGACTGCCTCATCCAAAGGACGTTCACATAATGGGCCTGGTGCTTCCGGTAATTTACAAAGTGGACGCGCCGTATTTTGCCGCGGCAGTGCTGCAGTTTCTACGCCATGGAAGGAACGCATAAATGACCAATGCGAAAGGTCCGCAAGACGAGCTCCCGTTGGTGTTGTTGACTGGCCCTTCAGGTGCGGGACGCTCCACGGCCATCAAGGCTCTGGAGGATGCAGGGTTTGAAACCATTGACAATTTGCCGCTTGGCCTGCTGCCGCGTTTGTTGTCTGGGCAGCCTCCAAAACGGCCGATGGCGCTGAGTTTGGATGTCCGCAATCGGGACTTTTCACCCGCCGCGATAATTGATGCTTTGGAGCTCGTTGATGAGTTTCCCAATGTCGCCCCAGAGTTACTGTACCTGGATTGTCGTGCCGAGGTTTTGCGGCGGCGCTACAACGAAACCAGACGCAATCACCCACTTGATCGCAAGGAAGATCCAAATGCCGGTATCGAAAGAGAACTCGCTCTTTTGGAAGATGTGCGTGCGCGTGCGACGGTGTTGATGGACACTTCAGAAATGACTCCACATGAATTGCGTCATGCAGTTCAGAGCCGGTTTGCCCCGCATACGGATCAAGCGATTGGTATCACCGTTCAGTCGTTCAGCTACAAGCGTGGATTGCCTCAAGGGGCGGATCTGGTGCTTGATTGCCGTTTTCTACACAATCCCCATTGGCAAGATGGACTGCGTGACATGGATGGCGGAGACGCTCCAGTTGGGGCTTACATCGCGACGGATCCTGGCTTTGCACCATTTGTGCAATCCATCGAGACGGCACTGGAGCATGCGCTGCCTGGATATGTCCGCGAGGGCCGCAATCATCTCCAGGTCGCATTTGGTTGTACGGGAGGGAAACACCGGTCCGTTTTCCTGACTGAGACCATTGCCGAATCCCTTGCAAATAGGGGCTGGCGGGTGTCTATAAGACATCGCGAACTCAATCGTTACGCCGTGCTTGGCGCGGCGCCGCAGGTCGCAAAAGATGGGGAACAGATAGCTTGATCGGTATCGTGATCGTGGCACATGGTGGGCTTGCCAATGAATATTTGGCGGCCATGGAGCATGTCGTTGGCGCGCAAAATGGCGTCAGCGCGATTACTATTGAGCCAGATCACGATCGTGCCCAAAAACAGCGTGAAATCTGTGCCGCGGCAGATGTTGTGGACCAAGGCGACGGGGTCGTTGTGGTCACTGATATGTTTGGCGGCTCTCCGTCGAATTTAAGTTTGCGCGCCTGTGCCCCTGCCAATCGGCGCATTCTTTACGGTGCAAATTTGCCGATGTTGATTAAACTGGCAAAAAGCCGTCATCTCGACGTTGCAGATGCGGTCAGAGCGGCATTGGAAGCTGGTCGCAAATATATCGATAGTCAGAATATTCAAACAGGGTAGGCAGATGAGCAAGGTCATCCAACGCACGATGCAAATCGTGAATGAAAAAGGCCTGCATGCGCGGGCATCTGCAAAGCTGGTTGAGGTTGTTGAAGGCTTTGACGCGACGGCAGAAGTGTCAAAGGATGGCTTGAGTGCAGGGGGCGACAGTATTATGGGGTTGCTGATGCTGGCAGCTTCCAAGGGTACCAGCATTGAAGTGGAAACCTGCGGGCCTGATTCGCAGGCCTTGGCCGATGCCATTGAGGCGCTTGTTGTTGACAAGTTCGGTGAAGGGTTCTGAGTTAAACGGCAGCATAGGAAGACGAACTTGGTAGATACGGTGCCAGAGGCGCAGGTTGGCAAGCCTGCAACCGAAACGGAAGGTCAAATCTATGACCGCCGGACGCTGACCTATGCCAATTCGTTTGATGACCGTTGGACGTCGTTTGCTATTCGCACAATTGAGTGGATGACTGGCAAACTGAAGATATTGCGCATGGTCAACAAATTTGAGCGTGATAACGAACAATACCGTGGGCAGAAATTTTGGCGCGGCGCGCTCAATGTCATGGGCATTGAGCTAAAAACCCCGCTTGAACAGCTGCAGAACATCCCGACCGACGGGCCTGTTGTGGTTGTGGCCAATCACCCTCACGGGATGGTTGATGGCATGATTTTTGCCGATTTGATTGGGCGTGTGCGGCAGGATTACCGAATTCTGACGCGCTCGGTTCTGACTGGGCTGGACGAAGCAGCGTCCAGTTTTATGATTCCGGTGCCGTTCCCGCATGACCCTGATGCGCAACGCAAAATGGTCGAGATGCGCGGCAAGACAATGTCTCATCTAAAAGATGGTGGCGTTGTGGCCCTGTTTCCGTCCGGTGTCGTGATGAGCTCTGATACATGGTTTGGTCCGGCGGTTGAGCAGGAGTGGAACGTGTTCACGGCACAGCTGATCCGCCGCTCAGGGGCCCGTGTTGTGCCGATTTTCTATCCGGGACAAAACAGTCGCGCATATCAGATCGCGAACAAAGTGTCCCCGATTTTCCGGCAGGGTCTGCTGCTGCATGAGATTGTGCGCTCTTGTAACAAGCCTCAGGCCCCTGTTGTTGGGGAGCCGCTAACCGACGAGCAGATGGCCCAACTGCACACCGATCCGCGCGGATTCATGGCGTGGCTGCGGCAGCATACGCTTGATTTGGGCAAAGAGGCCTGATGGACAGACCAAATAAAAAAGCGAGGCCCAGGCCTCGCTTTTATTTGGTCACCGTGTCGGGAGTGGCGTGTCGCCGCGGTAGTCGTAGAAACCTCGTTTGGTTTTGCGTCCAAGCCACCCGGCTTCAACATATTTGGTCAACAGCGGGCAAGGGCGATATTTCGTGTCAGCTAAGCCGTCATGCAGCACGTTCATGATTGCGAGGCAGGTGTCCAAGCCAATAAAATCAGCCAGTTCAAGTGGCCCCATTGGGTGGTTTGCTCCAAGTTTTAGGGCGTTGTCGATAGACGCAACATTTCCCACCCCTTCGTACAACGTGTAGCAGGCCTCATTGATCATTGGGATCAGGATACGGTTCACGATAAATGCAGGGAAGTCTTCGGAACTGGCCGCCGTTTTGCCAAGTTTCTCAACAATGTCATGGCAGGTTTTATAGGTCTCTTCGTCGGTGGCGATGCCGCGGATCAGTTCGACCAGTTTCATCATCGGAACCGGGTTCATGAAGTGGAACCCCATAAACCGTTCAGGACGGTCGGTGCGCGAGGCCAGTCGGGTAATAGAGATCGAGGATGTATTGGATGTGAGGAGCGTGTCTGGGCCGAGATGGGGCTTCAAAGTATCAAAAATTTGATGTTTGATCTCTTCTCTTTCGGTTGCTGCTTCGATTATCAGATCGGTACCGCCAAGAGCCGGCAGCTCCAGAGTGGTTTGAATGCGGCCCATCGCGGTGGCTTTTTCAGGCTCTGAAATCAGCTCTTTGCTGACCTGGCGTTCCAAGTTTTTGTCGATCCGCGCGACAGCTGCATCAAGCGCGTTCTGGTTGATATCATTCAATAGTACATCATATCCAGCAAGCGCCATGACATGCGCGATACCGTTGCCCATTTGGCCTGCTCCAACGACGCCAATCGACTTGATGTCCATAGTTGATATCCTCTCAAAATGCCTGGCTGACCATAGGCCTGCGGGCGCGGAACCTGCAAGAGGGCAGGGCCTCTAAAACTTGCCTCAAAGTGACCCATTAGCTTTTTCGCAAGGGCTTTCGGCGATTCTCTATCTTGGGTGAGAAAAGTAGTGGTGAGAAAATGTCTTACGAGAAGATGTCGGGCACCGAGCTCAATTACGAGCCGTGCCAATATGGGGAATCGCGTTTATTGTTTCGTGGTCCCAAAAAGGAGTTGGATGCTCCCTTTGTTGCGTTTCTTGGGGGTACTGAAACCTACGGAAAATTTGTACCCCAGCCGTTTGTGAGTCTTTTGGACGCGGCTTTGCCAGTAACATGTGTGAATTTCGGATATGTGAACGCGGGCATCGATGCCTTTCTGGCTGAACCGTCGGTACTGCACACTGCACAGCAATCGGACGTGACCGTGATACAGGTTATGGGGGCACAGAATATGTCCAACCGGTATTACAAGGTGCATCCGCGCCGGAATGATCGCTTCATCGGCGCGTCAAACATGATGCAAATGGTGTTTAACGAGATCGACTTCAGCGAATTTCACTTCACGCGACATATGCTGGGTACTCTGTGCGCCCGTGCGCCCGATCGCTACGCGATGGTGCGGGATGAGTTGCGCATGGCGTGGAGCGCGCGCATGAAGCTGTTGCTGAACACCATTGGCGGCAAAATTGTGCTGTTGTGGGTGGCAGATCATGCGCCAGAAACCGCCATGGGCACCAGTGGACTGGGACCCGATCCGCTGTTCGTGGATCGGTTTATGATCGAAGAGCTGCGCCCAATGGTGGATGACATTGTGGAAGTGGTGGTGAGCGAAGATGCGCAAGCCAAAGGGATCGAAGGCATGCAATGCACTGACATGGAGCGGGTTGCGGCGCAACGCATGTTGGGGGTCGCGGCCCATCAAGAAACGGCCGAAGCGCTTCAGAAAGCGCTCTCGGAACTGACCTAGCACCAAAGCACGGTGCCAACAAAAAAGGCCCGCCAGGGTGGCGGGCCTTTGGTATTTTGGAGCTGTGTTGGCTTAACCGAGTTTCTCGGTCAGCGCGGGCACGGCGTCAAACAGATCGGCAACCAGACCAAAGTCCGCAACCTGGAAGATTGGCGCTTCTTCGTCTTTGTTGATGGCAACAATGATCTTGGAGTCCTTCATGCCTGCAAGGTGCTGAATTGCGCCGGAGATACCCGCTGCAATGTACAGCTCAGGAGCAACCACCTTACCGGTTTGACCCACTTGCCAGTCGTTTGGCGCGTAGCCGGAGTCAACTGCCGCACGGGACGCACCAACAGCGGCACCCAGTTTGTCAGCAAGAGCTTCGATGATTTTGAAGTCTTCTTCCGAGCCAACACCGCGGCCACCGGAGACAACCACACCTGCGGAGGTCAGTTCTGGACGATCGCTTTCAGCTACTTTGTCTTCAACCCATTCGGACAGGCCGGGGTTGTCAGCTGCATCTGTGGTTTCCACAGAGGCGGAGCCGCCTTCACCAGCTGCGTCGAAGGTCGAGGTGCGGAAGGTGATGACTTTGGTCGCGTCCGAGGATTTCACAGTCTGGATTGCGTTGCCGGCGTAGATCGGGCGCTCGAATGTGTCTGCGTCAACGACGGCGGTCACATCAGACAGCACCATCACGTCCAATAGCGCAGCCACACGTGGCATCACGTTTTTGGCGTCGGTGGTCGCTGGGGCCACGATGTGGCTGTAGTCGCCTGCGAGCGAAACGATCAGCGCAGCTGTTGGTTCCGCCAGGCGGTGGCCCAAAGATGCGTCCTCGGCAACCAGAACTTTGGCAACACCGTCGATCTTAGCGGCGGCTTCACCAGCTGCAGCAGCAGAGGCGCCAGCGGCTAGAACGGTCACGTCACCCAGCGCTTTGGCGGCGGTGACAGCTTTGGCGGTGGCGTCCAGAGCCAGTTCGCCGTTGTTGACTTCTGCGAGAAGAAGAACAGCCATTACACAGCCCCCGCTTCTTTGAGTTTCTCAACCAGCTCGTCCACGGAGCCTACGATGATGCCAGCAGCGCGCTCAGATGGCTCGGATGTTTTTACAACTTCCAGACGCGGCGTGACATCCACGCCGTAGTCACCAGCGGTTTTCTCATCCAGCGGCTTTTTCTTCGCCTTCATGATGTTTGGCAGGGACGCATAACGCGGCTCGTTCAAACGCAGGTCTACGGTGATGATGGTTGGTGTGTTGACCTTGATGGTCTGCAGACCGCCATCCACTTCGCGAGTTACAACAGCTTTGTCGCCGTCGATGTCCACTTCGGAAGCAAAAGTCGCTTGGGACCAGCCCAACAGCGCTGACAACATCTGGCCTGTGGCGTTCATGTCGTTGTCGATTGCCTGCTTGCCGCAGAGAACAACGCCTGGCTGCTCTTCTTCGACAATTTTGGCTAGAATTTTGGCAACGGCCAGCGGCTCGATGTCCTGGTCAACGCTGTCCGCAGCCACAACCAGAATAGCGCGGTCCGCACCCATGGCCAGAGCCGTGCGCAGGGTTTCCTGAGCTTGCTTCACGCCAATTGAAACGGCGACGATCTCGTCCGCTTTGCCTGCTTCCTTCAGACGGATGGCCTCTTCAACGGCAATCTCATCAAATGGGTTCATGGACATTTTCACGTTGGCGAGATCGACACCTGTGCCATCCGCTTTCACGCGGACCTTCACGTTGTAGTCAATCACGCGCTTGACAGGTACCAGTACCTTCATGGGCGTAGGACTCCTCAAAGTTTGTCAAAGCCGCCTAAGGCAGCTCATCGGAATGCTCTCTCCGCGTTGATATAGTGTGCGGCGCAGCTGAAACAGAGCAAAATCGTCACGTTTTAGGGCAACGACGTCGCGTACCAGCGTTTTCACGCCACGTTTCTTGCAAGAATGTTTCCGCACTGCAGAAAAGTTACGTAAGGGGAATTTGCGTCAATGGATTTGTTGGCGCTAACGGCATGATTCAACCTTTCAGCGATTCGCTCCTGGCACCCAAAGCACGTCTGCACGGCCTTCATCATTGGCAATGCGCGCAGCAACAAAGAACCAGTCGCTGAGGCGATTGAGGTAGGTCACAGCATCGGCATTGATGTCTTCTGTCTGGGACAGTTCAACCGACAAGCGTTCGGCACGACGGGCGACGGTGCGGCAAACATGCAGCTGTGCCGCCAGCGCAGACCCGCCGGGCAGGATAAAGCTGCGCAGCGGTTCAAGCTGGGCGTTCATCACATCAATTTCGGTTTCAAGGCGTTCGACCTGTGACGCGACAACGCGCAGCGGCGGATATTCTGCCTCCGCATCTTTAGCCATGTCTGGCCTACAAAGGTCTGCGCCCAAATCAAAAAGATCATTCTGAATGCGGGCTAAAGCTGCATCCGCGTCCCCGTCCGCATGCAGGCGGGCAACGCCTAGAAATGCGTTTAGCTCATCCGTGGTGCCATAGGCAGCCACCCGTGCGTCGTGTTTGGCAACGCGGTCTCCATTGCCCAAGGCGGTGGTGCCTTTGTCGCCGGTCCGTGTGTAGATCTTGTTGAGAACCACCATGAGATCACCCTCCGCTGCGCAGCCAGACAAAGCCGACGATCAAAACCACAGCCACAAATTGCGCCATTAGGCGGAGGCGCATGATTTTGTTGGCATACTTTTTGTTGAACTCGCCACCTTTGGCGAAGCCGCCAATACCAACCAGCAAAATAAACAGCACGGCAAGGCATGCCACAGCGGCAAACCAGAACAGGGGATCATTGGCCATTTGAGACTCCATCTTCAGCGGTGACACCGGTGTAACTTGTCATGGCGTGGAACTGAACCACCTTTGACATGACGTCGCATCAGGCCTTGGAGACCACCCAATCAAGCAGCGATGTGGGGAGCACACGGCGAAATACATTCATGACATGGGCAGGGGTGGTCACCCGATAGCGCGCACGGGGGTGCTTGGCCTCCAGGGCATGGATCAGCTTTTTGCAAACGGCCTCCGCCGGAAGTTCAAACGGGTCGAGGCCTTCCTGCTTTTCGGTGAACCGTTTGACCAGTCCTTGCCTGTAATCCTCCGCGAAGGCCGAGTTTTCCCAATCAATCCATTCAAAGAACTGCGCCGCGTTGTTTTTGCGCATATCTGACGTGATCGGGCCTGGCTCAATGAGGCTGACGTGGATTGGCGTGTCGCGCAGTTCAATTCGCATGCTGTCAGTTAAGCCTTCGAGCGCGTGTTTGCTGGCGACATAAGCGCCACGATAGCGCATGGATACATAGCCGAGAACCGATGAGTTTTGCACGATCCGGCCATGTCCCTGCGCCCGCATTACCCGAATCACCTGTTGGGTGAGGTCATGCCAGCCAATGATGTTACTTTCCATGAGGTCTCGCAATCCATCGGCCGGTAGATCCTCAATGGCGCCGGGCATGCCGCGGGCCCCATTGTTGAAGAGAGCATCCAAAGTGCCGCCCGTTGCTTTCAGTGCCTCGTGCAGTCCAGAGCGAATACTGGCGCTGTCTCGCAGTTCGATATGTGGGCTTTCGAAGCCTTCCGATATCAATCGCGCGCAGTCCTTTGGATTGCGACAAGACGCAAACACACGCCAACCGCGGGCCCGCAAACTATGTGCTGCAGCCAATCCTATGCCGGAGGAGCAGCCGGTAATCAAAATGGATCTTTGTGTCATTTCTTTTCCGGTTGCCCAGCTATTAAGGTTAGTCGTCAGCTTCGTCGGCGCTGTCGGCGTTCAATTGACCGTAGTTTTGGGCGCCAATCGCATCGTGAAGCTCAAGTTGCGTTTCGAGGAAGTCGATATGCCCTTGCTCGTCATTGATCAACTCTTCGAAAAGGCCCATCGAGGCGTAGTCACCAGCCTCTGCACAGAATTTTCGGGCTTCATTGTAGAGCGCAACAGCTTCCATTTCTGCTTCGAGATCACACGCAAGCGTCTCACGAACGTTTTCACCGATCCGCAGCGGATCCAAGGTTTGTAAGTTTGGGTGCCCCTCGAGAAAAATAATGCGGTCAATCAGCTTGTCCGCATGCTCCATTTCTTCGATGCTTTCTTCGCGCATCTTCTTGGCCAGTTTGCCATAGCCCCAATCTTTCTGAAGACGGTAGTGCAGCCAGAACTGGCTAACTGCGGTGAGTTCAACCCGCAGCGCCTTGTTGAGATACTCGATAACCTTTGGATCGCCCTTCATTGCCAATACTCCTTCTGGCTGGCTCACTTCGCAACCCGCGAAGCTCTGCTGGTACTTCCAGATTAGTATTGGTGCGCATCTTGGCAACAAAAAGCTTCATGCAGCCGCCGCACTCCGGCGATTTTCCGAGGGCATGATAAATTTTTCCCGGAGTGATTATGGTCGCTTCATCCGCGCAGCGCATCCAATCAATGGCGGCGTGAATGTCATGGTCGCTTATCGTTTGGCAATGGCACACAATCATAGGCTCGTCCTTGCTGGATGAGCTGTTAATTTACTAAATCAGTCAGCAAGTCAATCCTGACTAAAATACTCTAATTGCTTGCGGCGATATCACGGGCGGTGAGCATCTTTGCTGCCATCCAACCAATTCGCCCGCTGCCCGTGTCACGCAGTTTCACCCAGCCGGACCCGTTTTCACGGAGGACTTCGACTTCGCTATCGCGCGCCAACACCGTCAGTACACTGTAGGATGTGCCGGGCCCTCCGCGCATATTCACGCGGGAGCCGCGCACGCGTCGAAAATCCTTTAATTGCTGAGTCTCCAGCGCCAGGGCAACCGAGTTTTCAATGGCTGCGTCCGTAGCAATCGAACTTGCAAGCACTGGCGTACCAGGAGTCGCAAAAGAGTCCAGCCCGGTTGCCAAAGACGCAATGACGACCGGCGCGGCCTCAGGCTGCGCCTCGCTTCCAGCAATCGCAACGGTTGTCGGCAAAAGCTCGGATGTTTCAGCGGTATGGGTGACCGCTGGTGCCGCCGTGACTTTGGTAATTGGTACAGAAAGGGAGGCACGCGAGACGATAGTCGCATCTTCAATTTGCCGAGGTGTACTGTCCTCGATCACTTGAGCGCGCGATTTGGGTTCGAAATCAGACCCTCCGCTGAGCTCCCAAAATACCCACCCCAACAATGCAAGACTTAGAAATACAAACTTATTCACAATTCAACCCCCAGGAGAATCACCTGTTCACACACCAGTGTCGGCTAACAGGTTCTAGGAAAGGTTTACACTGCGGATATCTTATCATGTCGGGGAAAAAATCACGAGTGTTCCCTTGCATCTGCTTTACCGGCGCACCGTCAAAAGCTATCAGCAGGGTATGACTGATCTGATCGATGATGACCTCCCTTCACAGAATGTGACCGAGCCGCTGCGACGCGCTATTGGTGACCGCTACCTGACCTATGCGCTGAGCACGATTATGCACCGTGCTTTGCCGGATGCGCGGGACGGGTTGAAGCCAGTTCACCGGCGTATTCTCTATGCAATGCGTGAACTAAAGCTTAGCGCGACGGGCGGCTTCCGGAAATCGGCGAAGATTTCCGGCGATGTGATGGGCAACTATCACCCGCACGGTGATGCGGCGATTTACGACGCCATGGCGCGTTTGGCACAAGACTTTAACGTGCGGTATCCACTGGTCGATGGTCAGGGGAACTTCGGCAATATCGACGGTGATAACCCGGCGGCGAGCCGATACACAGAAGCGCGGATGACTTCTGTTGCAGAGGCTCTGCTGGATGGGCTCAACGAAGATGCCGTTGATTTTAGGGAAAATTACGACGGCACTCTGCGCGAGCCGGTGGTTTTGCCAGCAACATTTCCCAACCTTTTGGCCAATGGCTCAAGCGGTATTGCTGTGGGTATGGCCACCAACATTCCGCCGCATAATATCAGTGAGCTGTGTGACGCCTGTCTGCACATGATCAAAACGCCGGACGTGCGGGAAGATACACTGCTCAACTACGTGCCGGGGCCGGATTTCCCAACCGGGGGCGTGATTGTTGAGCCGCCCGAAAGTATTGCGCAGGCGTATCGCACAGGTCGTGGGTCGTTCCGTCTGCGCTGTAAGTGGGAGAAAGAAGATCTTGGGCGTGGGCAGTGGCAGATTGTGGTCACCGAGATCCCGTATCAGGTTCAAAAGTCCAAACTGATCGAGAAGCTGGCGGAGCTGATCCAGACTAAGAAGGTGCCCATTCTCGCCGATGTGCGCGATGAATCGGCAGATGACATTCGCGTGATCTTGGAGCCCAAAAGCAAGAACGTTGAGCCAGAAGTGCTCATGAACATGCTTTATCGCAGCAGTGATCTGGAGATTCGATTCTCTTTGAATATGAACGTCTTGATTGATGGGGTGACGCCAAAAGTCTGCTCCATGAAGGAAGTTCTGCGGGCGTTTTTGGACTTCCGCCGCGAGGTTCTGATCCGTCGATCCAAGCACCGGATGGAGAAGATTGATCACAGGTTAGAAGTGCTGGATGGGTTCATCATTGCCTTCCTCAACCTGGATCGTGTGATTGATATCATCCGCTATGACGATGCGCCCAAACAGGCGTTGATGGCGGAAAATTGGGATCTGGATCATCCGCGTGCACGAGATGAGAAAGACTACAAATCGCCGCTACTAGGCTCCGACAAGACGCAACTCTCCGAAGTGCAGGCCGAAGCCATTCTCAACATGCGACTGCGCAGTTTACGGCGTTTGGAAGAGATGGAACTGGTGCGAGAACGCGATGCGCTTCTGGAAGAACGTGCTGGAATTGTTGCGCTTTTGGGCAGTGATGAGTTGCAATGGCAGCGTATTTCCGAGCAGCTCAAAGAAGCTAAAAAGACCTTTGGCAAAGACTACGAAGGTGGCGCGCGGCGCACGGTGTTCTCTGAGGCGGCTGAGGTTGAAGAGGTGCCGATTGAGGCCATGATTGATCGTGAGCCCATCACCATTGTCTGCTCTGAAATGGGGTGGATTCGGGCGATGTCAGGCCACATTGATCTGAAACGCGAGTTGAAGTTCAAAGACGGCGATGGGCCGCGGTTTATCTTCCATGCGGAGACCACGGACCGGCTTTTGATGTTTGGCTCCAACGGGCGGTTCTACACGCTGAGCGCGGCGAATTTGCCGGGCGGGCGCGGCATGGGCGAGCCTGTTCGCTTGATGGTCGATTTGCCGAATGAGGCTGAAATCATTGATATTTTCGTGCATAAGCCGGATCGCAAGTTGCTGGTGGCCAGCAGTGCGGGCGACGGGTTTGTGGTGCCAGAAAAGGACGTGATTGCGCAGACCCGGACGGGCAAGCAGGTGTTGAACGTCAAAGACGACAACCGCGCGATGATCTGCCATCCGGTGGCGGGTGATCACGTGGCTGTGGTGTCCAAAAATGGCCGTTTCCTTGTCTTCCCAATTTCCGAAATGCCAGAACTTGGCCGCGGAAAAGGTGTGCGAATTCAGAAGTATAACATGGCGCGCGGGCGTCAGGGGACGCTGGAGCTGGACGGCGGGCTGTCTGATATCACGACCTTTGAATGGGAGAACGGTCTGACCTGGTCGATGGGGGGCAGTGGCAAAACGCGGCATGAGCCGGACCTGTCAGATTGGCTTGGGAAACGGGCCGGGGTGGGTAAGAAAGCCCCCTACGGGTTCCCCAAAGACTACAAGTTCGACACATAAATTTCGGGGGCCGTTGCGTCCCCGTTTTTCATTGAAATGGCACGTCGGTATTGTGTCGGTATCACGACTGTTTTGCGGAGGTGCGCGTTTTTGCTGAAAAGCGACAGGCGCAACGGTCGGTGTGACTACGAATCGTAGCGATTCTGCGCGTTTGGGTTGAGTGCCTAAAAAGCCGTAGGGGACACAATTTGGAATGTGTCTGGCTCAAAGTCCGAAATGATTGGCGGCTTGTCTCAAGGTAAGATTCCTTTGCATCGCCATCTCTCTCTTTAGGAGGGAACGAAGCCCTCTTCTGAATTGCGGAGGGAGATGACATGTCAGATTGGATCGCAAAAGGAGCAGAGCGCGCCTATTGGGACGCCTGCAGGACCGTTGCCGAAGGAACCTATTTTGTCGAGGGGTGTTGGGCATGGAAGGCTGATGACGAACCGTCTGAAAATGTTTCTTTCGAAGTGACCTCTTTTGAGGGGCAGAAAGAGGTTGAGGTTATTCAGGCACTGAACACGCAATACATTGATTGGTGCGCGGCGAGCGGTTTCAAGCCGCGCAAGACATATGCTTTTGAGGGTCTCACAGAAACGCTGGATGGGCGCGCGATAGATCTGCGCGCCTGACCGATAGCAGGGGCATTGGGCTAATCGACTGTCGGCTCCACAGCCCGTTGATACAGATGCCACGTGGTGTGGCCTAAAATCGGTAAGCTGAAGATCAACCCCAAGAAAGCAGGTACCAGCGACAGCAGCATGGTGGCGGAGATGATTGCGGACCATGTCAGCATGACCACGGGGTTCTCTTTGACCACGTGCACAGAGGTCAGCATCGCGGTCACAAAGTCGGTTTCCCGATCCAACAGCATCGGCATGGCGATCACGGTCACGGAAAACAGGGCTGCGGCGAGCAGGGCGCCGGCGCAGGTGCCAATCGCGAGGAAGATCCAGCCTTCAGGCGTGAGGAAGACCACGTTTAGGAAACCGGCGAAGTCGGAGAAAGACGCGTCCTGTAGGACGATCGCGAGCCAGAGGCGGATTTGGTAGACCCAGACCCAGAAGATGAAGAGCGTTACAAAGGCCATCCAGCCCAACTCGCGTGTGCGTTGGCGGGCCATGACGGTGAGGATGTCGGACCAGTTGAAATTTTGCCCCGTTTGGCGGCGACGGGACATTTCATAAAGGCCTGCGGCGGCAAAGGGCGCGACCAGCGGGAAGCCAACTGAGGCCGGGATGATCATCCAGATTTTCCCAAGCCAGGCGAGACACCAGACAAAAAGGATGCCGAAGGCGGCATAAAACAGGCCGAAGAAGCCGCTCATCACAGGGTGGGCGAGGAAGTCGACAATCCCGGCTTTGAGCGCATCGGTGATGTCTTGCGGCGTCAGTTTGTTGGTGTCGGGGACGAGCTGCGGCCGTGGGGGCAGCTTTTCTTGCGCGCTGGGCTTGGTGGTCTCGGATGTCATGACATGGGCCTCCCTTGGCAGGAAGTGTGCGGCATGGGGCGGCGATCCGGCAAGGGGTGTGTTCTCAGGTTAGTGGTGTCGCTTGCAACCAAACGCCCCCTTCAGGGCGCAGGGTGAGGATCATCACAGGTTTGGGCGGCTTGCCCTCGACCAGGTCAAAACGAAAGCGATTGAGCAAAGTGGCGAGCACAATCACGGCTTCCTGAATGGCAAAACTGGCGCCGATGCAGATGCGGGGGCCGTCGCCGAAGGGCAGGTAGGCGTAGCGGTCGATGACTTTGCGGTCGGCAAAACGCTCCGGTTTGAACGCGTCGGGGTCGTCCCAGAGCAGGCGATTGCGCTGCAAGGTGTAGATCGGGATCATGACGGTGTCGCCGGGGCGGATGTCCCGTGCACAGAGCATGTCATTGGACTGTGCGGTGCGCGAGATAATGCCCGCCGGTGGGTAGAGGCGCAGGGTTTCATCGATGATCTGACGCACGAAGGTCAGCTGCATGGCCTGTTCACCAGTGATCGGGCCGTCATCGCAGATGTCGGCAATTTCGGCGCGGGCTTTTTCCTGTACGTCCTGGTCAAAGGCACAGAGATAAAGCGCCCAGGCGAGGGTGAGCGCTGTGGTTTCGTGGCCTGCCACAATAAAGGTCAGCAGGTTGTCGCGCAGTTCCGCAGTGTTCATGGTTTTCTTGGTTTCCGGATCGACACCGGCGAGCAGCAGATCAAGCAGGTCGGGCGTGTCCTTGGCGCCGCGGGCTTTTCGGGCTTCGATTGCGGTGTCGGCGACCTGCTTCATGTCGCCCACGGCGTTGCCGGACATCATGCGGCCGGGACGCGGCACCCAGTCGGGCACACCCAGCATATCCAAAAGCGAGATCTTGCCCGCCTCGGCGATGTAGTCATCGATGGCTTGATGCACTTTGGAGCTGTCAAAGCTGCCATCGCCGGAAAATGTCACTTCGCTAATCACGTCAAAGGTGGTCTGCACCATCTCACTCATCATATCGACGGCCTGGGGGGCTTGGTCTGCGATACGGGTGGCGGCGCGCTCGGCGGCCTGGGCCATGACCGGGGCGAGATTGGCGATGTTGCGATGGGTGAACACCGGGGCAGCGGCGCGGCGTTGCCAGCGCCAGTGGGAACCTTCGGCGATGAACAGACTGTCGCCAATCGCCGGGCGCAGGATGTTTTTGGTGGCTTTGGACTTTGGGTAGTCGTCAACCTTCTCCAAAAGAATGCGGCGGATCGCACCCGGGTCCATGACCATGTGCCAGCGAATGCCGGTGCGGCCGGAAACCATGGGTTGGCGCACAGCCAGTTCCGGCAGGATCGAGAGCAGGTTGCTGCGGGCGGCTTTGAGCGAGCCAAACAGGCCAAGCGGCTCGGTCGCGAGCTTGGCGTGCACGGGCAGGGGGGGCTTTGTGTCGTCAGGGACGGGCGCGGGATGAGACATCATGGTTCTCCTTACGCACCAGAATAGGCGAGGGATCAGAGCACACAAAGCCTTTGATTGCGCGGGCACAGGCAATCCGATATGTCAGCCGCTAATAATTGAGGAAGAGCGGCGGAGAATAATGCCCATGATCAGACTGGTAGCATGCATCGCGGCATTGGCTGCGCTGGTGTCTTGTACGGCGCCCACAATTGAGGTCACGGATGAGACGCTGGATTTGGGCGATTTTGTGCTGGGCCACAACATCGTGGTTGCGCCGGATATTCAGAAAGGCCCGCTGTCGCGTGAGGCGGACACCGAGGCGTTTATTGCCAGCATGAAAAACGCGATTGATGCCCGCATGGGGGCCGCGCGCTATGACGGTACGCGGTTGGTGCATTTTGGTGTGAACATCAACGGCTACGCGCTGGCGCAAAAAGGCGTGCCGCTGATCCTGCAGCCAAAGTCGGCGATCATCCTCACCGTGACGGCGTGGGATGACCGGGCGGGCGGCAAGTTCAATGAAGAGGCCAAAGAGATCTTTGTGTTGGAAAGCTTCACCGGATCTTCGCTGATTGCCTCCAGCGGCTTCTCGATGACCGCGGAAGAACAGATGGCCAATTTGACCTACAATGCGGCCCTTCAAATCGAAAAATGGATGCATGAAAACCGCGCCTGTTTGGTGGATGATGTGTCGGCTGCAGACCTTGCTAACTGTTGGAATGACAACAAAGACGAGGAAATGCGGAACCGGCTGCGCGAGCATAAAGAGCGCCAGGGTTAAAGCAGGCTTGATTTTTTTCGCGTTAGGCCATATGTCGCGCGCGGTAGAGGAAAACGGGTCAATGTGACCCAACCACAATGAGAAGGCGCCCGAGATGGCTAAGGAAAAGTTTGAGCCCAGTAAACCGCACTGCAACATCGGCACCATTGGT
>NZ_JAGDZB010000009.1:0-1221 GCF_049116215.1 Shimia sp.
GGGCGGCCTTTCCGTAGTCTGTCGTCCGAATTACGCTAAGCGCAATTACTCAACGATTTTGGACACAACACCGGAACCAACGGTGCGGCCACCTTCGCGGATCGCGAAGCGCAGGCCCTGCTCCATCGCGATTGGCGCGATCAGCTCAACGTTGAATTTCAGGTTGTCACCAGGCATCACCATTTCGGTGCCCGCTGGCAGCTCAACAGTGCCGGTCACGTCAGTGGTCCGGAAGTAGAACTGTGGACGGTAGTTCGCGAAGAATGGCGTGTGACGGCCACCTTCATCCTTGGTCAGGATGTAGGCTTCGGCTTCGAACTTGGTGTGTGGGTTCACGGAACCTGGGGCACAGAGAACTTGACCACGCTCAACCGCTTCACGGTCAACACCACGCAGCAGCGCGCCGATGTTGTCGCCCGCTTCACCGGAATCCAGCAGCTTGCGGAACATCTCAACACCGGTACAGGTGGTGGTCTGAGTGTCTTTGATGCCAACGATTTCAATGGTGTCGCCAACATTGATCACGCCACGCTCAACACGGCCGGTCACAACAGTACCGCGGCCAGAGATCGAGAACACGTCTTCGATTGGCATCAGGAACGGCTGGTCTGTGGCACGTGGTGGCTGTGGGATGTACTCGTCAACAGCGGCCATCAGCTCAGCAATTTTCTCTTTGCCGATGTTGTCGTCGCGGTCTTCCAGAGCCGCCAGAGCGGAACCGGCGATCACAGGAATGTCGTCACCTGGGAAGTCGTACTCAGACAGCAGCTCGCGGATTTCCATCTCAACGAGTTCCAGCAGCTCTTCGTCGTCAACCTGGTCCACTTTGTTCATGAAAACAACCATGGCAGGGATGCCAACCTGGCGGCCCAGCAGGATGTGCTCACGGGTCTGTGGCATAGGGCCGTCAGCCGCGTTCACAACCAGGATCGCGCCGTCCATCTGCGCCGCACCGGTGATCATGTTTTTCACGTAGTCAGCGTGACCTGGGCAGTCAACGTGCGCGTAGTGACGGGCGTCGGTTTCATATTCCACGTGCGCGGTGGAGATGGTGATGCCACGGGCTTTTTCTTCAGGCGCGCCGTCGATTTCGTCATACGCTTTGAAGTCACCAAATTGCTTGGTGATCGCTGCGGTCAGCGTGGTTTTACCGTGGTCAACGTGACCAATGGTGCCGATGTTGCAGTGCGGTTTACTGCGCTCAAACTTTTCCTTAGCCAT
>NZ_JAGDZB010000010.1:0-48697 GCF_049116215.1 Shimia sp.
TTTCAACACCCTAAACAGACCACACCCGCAAACAAAAACAAGACAAACCTACAATCACAGTCAACAAATCACCCACAGAGCCACTTATCCACAGACTCGACAACAGACTCACCAAAGACTCATCAGAGAGTCGCCACGCAACACCCCAAAAAGCGCCCAAAACCAACGTCGGTATCACGTCAGTATCGCAGCTGTTTCGCAGAGGTGCGGAAAATACGGCAGTGGGGCTGGCCTTTCTACCCCCCTACCCCACAGCACGTAGCCGTTGCGGCAGATGGTTAGGTGGTCAGACAAAAGAGGGCTACACTTCTGCAGCTTCTCACCTGCACATCGGATTTGCCATGCCTGTGACATTGGAATTTGTGTCTTCCCTGCCTGACCCGGACGCGTTTGAGACCTTGATGCAAGAGTACTACGCCATCATGGCGTCGAAACTCACCGGCGTTGGTGGGCCTCAGCTGTCTGCCGTCGACCTCGCGCGAGACACAATGGAACATATCGAAGATCTGCTGCCGCCCCATGGGCGCACATTACTGGCGCATGGCAACACAGGCAGGTTAATGGGCTGCGGTGTGCTGCGCAAAGTGCGACCAGATGCGGCCGAACTGAAACGCATGTTTGTGCGCCCTGAGGCCCAGGGGCTTGGATTGGGACGCAAACTGTTTGAGATGCGGATCGACGCTGCCAAGGAAATGGGCTGCACCACACTTTATGCAGACACCGTGAAAGGCAATCGCGCCATGTTGTCGATGTATGAGAAGCTTGGGTTTGACTACATCCCCCGCTATCCCGAGAACGCCAATCCGCCGGAGCTTGATTCATACCTAGTGTATCTGAAGCGTCATCTCACATAAGCCCCGTGGCGCTTGCGTGACAGGGCAGCCACCGGCAAGAGGACCAGAGATGCGCCTGACCTCAAAGATCAGGCGTCTTCTGTTTCATTGTTGTTTTGCCTAGGCGCGCCTACATAGCCCGACACCGCCTGCAAAATGCGGAAAGCTGTAGAGGCGTCGTTTTCAACCACAGCCATAAACTCGCTTTCGCCCAAGCGCAGCATCTCCAGATCGGTCTTGGCATACATGTCAAGTGCCCGCTTCTCTTTGCGCAGCAACGCCAATTCGCCAACCAAAGTCCCTGCCCCGGCTTCGGCCACCACATGGGACTCTCCGTCCGGAGTGCTGTAGCCCAACCCGGCCTCCCCTTCGAGGATCAGATATGCGCCATCAGACGGGTCATCGCCCATATGGAAGACATACTCCCCGGCAGGCGCGCTGTGCCATTGCGCGCCAAAGGCCAGAAGCCGCATTTGCCGACGCGACAGGCCGGCAAACATATCCGCAGAGGTCAAAGCCCGCATTTTACGGCGCAGGTCGGCACTGGCCGCATTGTCGGAATCATCCACCGCCGCCACGCCGCTGTCTTTCAGGCGACCGTGCTCCAATTCCAACACAAGATCAAAGCTGCCCGCATCCTCAAATTCCTCTTCGAGGTAGAGGAAGGTGGTGTTGGGCAACAAGTCCCGCAGGTTTGCGATGGTTTGCGCCGCCTGCCCCTCATCGTGATTGGCAAGGCATCTGTTGAGGATCATCACATCCGGTTTTTTGATCGCGGCCCGACTGATGGCGAGGGGTTCCGCAAAGGCCGCTGGCAGCCCTGCCCCGCCAATGCCGGTTGGCACGGCAAACAGAAGCTCGGCCACCTCTTGTTTCATGCCGGCTTCCGCCAAAGTTTGCGCAACAATGTCACGAATTTGCTCTGCACGCGGGCCCGCGGAGGCGGCCAACTTGCCGAAGATCGCATTTTCCAAAACCGTGAGGCCCGGGGCGTAGCGGTCTTCGCGCAAAGGGGCAAAATACACAGCGGTCCATTCTGAAAGCTTTTGCGCCTCAACGTGGCGCAGCTCCAGAATGGTCTGTTTGAGTTCCTCACTGAAGCCCGCGCCAATACGTTCCGCGGACACCAGCAGCGGCAGCGAAATCATTTGCTCCAGCTCTTCCTGAGTCATATTGGCCAGCCGAACGTCGCGACTTTTGGCAAAGAGCTCGACGTTGCGGGTGAAGTCGTCCGGGTCAAAGCCAAGCTGTTGGAACAGAGGGTGGTCAGTGCCATCCACGCCAAACGTCTGGTTCAGCATCTCCACAACTTCGCGGCTCATGCGCAGGATGCTTTCCTCGATGCCAAGCTCTTGCAGCAGTTTGAGGAATTCGCTGATACGTTGCTCTCGACCGTCGGTGATGACCTGACGCGGGGTGGCAAAGAACAGGTTGGCGGCCACCGGCAGCGCCGGATTGTACTGCTCGCGATCAAAGCGGAAGTAGGATTTGGTCAGGCCCGCCTTATCCAGCGCCTCGCGGATTTGCGGCCGCAGATCGACAAGGGTTTGGG
Source organism: Shimia sp. (assembly GCF_049116215.1). Classification (GTDB taxonomy): domain Bacteria; phylum Pseudomonadota; class Alphaproteobacteria; order Rhodobacterales; family Rhodobacteraceae; genus Shimia. The sequence continues at coordinate 2,386 of NZ_JAGDZB010000010.1, forward strand.
CCAATTCAGCGTGGTCACTTTCCACAAAGGGCTGATCCAGGCCTTTGCGGAACAGGGCATTGCCCGCGCCGGTGGCATCCATCACCGCAACCCACCAGGCGTGCACATCATCTTCGTTGGCCAAATCCCCCAGTGTTGGATTCACCCAGTCGGAATAAAGCCGATCCAGGCTGTTGCCGGTGCGTTTGGACTCATATGCCCGTTTTTTCTCTTCTGCCTCGCCCATTGGATCGGGGCGGTCTGTGATTGGCTTCTGCTTCAGCGGCATCAGCACGTTGTCGCCAAAGGTGCCTTCAAACACATAGGGCGACGGATCAGCGTAGCCGATACGGGTGGCGATCACCCGCTGGTGCAGATCGTTGAGTTTCACACCGCCAATTTCCAACACGCCACTCAACGGTGTGATTTCTCGGGTGAACAACTCGGCCACGGCACGGCGTTCTTCAGCGTCTTGCGAGCGGATGCCGATCACCGCACCTTGGTGCACCGTGGTGGAGATGTTTTCCAGCACGCTGTCGCCATCATGATCACGCACATAGACGTCTTTGAGAACAATGTCGCCGGTCAGGCGCGGAATGTCCTCTGGCTCGTTTTCGATCAGTTCCTCATCCACCATGCCCGATGGACCAAACCGATCGCCGATCAAATGCCAGCGCAGGGACAGGTCGGCGACGCGGTTGTAGTAGTTCAGCAGTTCTTTCCACGGGGAAGAGAGATCTTTGTAAGCCGCAAGCGCGGCGACCAGCGCGCCAAGGGTCACTTGGCCACGGATCACCAGAAGGCCACCAACGAGATAAAAGAAGAAAGGTGTCAGTTGCGTAATGAAGTTGTTGAGGAACTTCATGAAGAACTTCTTCTTGTAGATCGACAGGCGGATCAGGAAGAGCGTTCCCAGACGGCGGGTGATTTGGGACAGGCGGAAGCGCCAGCCGCCGTTGCCACGCAGCTCCGGCGTGCCGGTTGCAGTTTCTCCAATCTCGGCGGCGAGGTGGCGCACCTGCACAATGCGGTCTTTGTTCAGCAGATTGATCTGACGCTGCAGTTTGGGAATGATCCAGGCTTGCAACGGGATCAGCGCAATTGCAGCGAGGCCAAACCAGACGTTTTGCATAAACAGGAAGACCAGAATGGTCAGCATCTGCCCGGCCTGCATGACCGGCAGGCTGATCGCGTCCCCCATCATGCCGCCAAGGGGCTCGGCCTCCGCGGTCACCATGCTGACCATCTCCCCTTGGGAGGTGCGGCGCAGGTAAGGCTGCGGGAATCGGGTGATGCGCGAAATCAGAGTGAAGCGGTAGCGCCGCAACATGCGTTCAGACAACACACCTTTCATGGTGTTGATGCGCATCTTCATCAGCCCGTGCACCAGCACCGCCAGCAAAAACAGGAAGCTGAGCATGATCAGGTAGTTTTCCTGCGTCATCTCCCAATTGTACACATCGATATAAGAGGTATCCGCATCAATCGCGTCGTTGATGATGCGTTTGGGCAGCTCCAGCGTCAGGAACTGTAGCGGGAAAAGACACACTGTGAGCGCCAGAAGCGCCATCTGGTCACGTTTTGAGTACTTCCAGATGAAGGCAAATAATGAGCGTTCGATACCGTCTACTCCCGGTTTGCAGCACGGGCTCCGCGCCGTCCCAATTGGCAAAGGCTACCAATGGAGGTGGGACCTGTTCAAACGGATTCTTACTGGAAGTTTGCAGGAGTGAAAACAGAGGTTTGCTGTTCCCTGATTCTCCCGCTAGTCTCTTTTCAGAACTTAGGATGGGGCAGAGGTCTATGGACCAGATCACGACAGTTTTGTTGCTGGTCGCGGCATTTCAGATCAAACACTTGGTGGCGGATTTTTTCCTACAGAACGCCAAGATGATCATGGGCCGCGAGAAATACTGGCACATGGGACGCGCGCAGCACGCGGGTATCCATGCGGTGTTTTCGATTCTGGTTTTGGCCGGATTTGGGGCCAACCCAATGCTGATCTTCTGGATGGTGTTGATTGAGTTCATCGTGCACTTCCACATCGATTGGGCCAAGGCGCGCTATTCTGTTGATCGCGAATTGCGCCCCGATCAACCGCTCTACTGGTACGCCATGGGCACCGACCAAGCGTTGCATCAGCTGACCTATCTGGTGATGATTTGGGCCCTGTTTGCCTGCCAGTGAGCGGCGACTAAGCTGTAAAAATGTCCACAATGGCGTGAATGTCTTGCGCCTCGCTGACCACAAACACCCGAGATTTTGCGCGTGTTTGCGCCGTTACATTCACCTGAACCGATGAATTCACGAAAGCTGGTGAAAGAAAACGCGCGCGCAGTTCTTGAATCTCGCGGCCAGGGGTTAAGCACACATATGCCGCTTCCGCCAAAGCGCATAGCAACATGCCGGGGGCGATCACATCGCCAAACCCTGCCGCTTGCGCAACCTCGGGGTCGCCGTGCAGGGGATTGGGATCATGGGCCAGCGCCGTGTAACGCGCGACGTGCTTGGCTGTGAGTTTGTGAGTGTGCAGTGTTTGTGCCCCTGCCCCCACCATACGCGGATGTAGTTTCGGCGCAGCCAGAGCACGGATTGCATCTGGCGTGAGGAACCGTAGGCGGGTTTCCATCACGGCGTCCGTGCCCAACAGTTGAAACGTGAGGCGCGCAATCGCGCCGCCACTTTCATTGGACAGCCCAAACTGCGTACCAGCCGTCAGTACATGATCGGCAAGTCCGGCGAACCTTTGGGTTTCTTGAAGAGCATATGTGCCTTCTGGCGCAGTGAAACACTGCCGCAAATCCGCCAACGCCGGGTCTCCTAACAGGAACGCCGCGCGCACGATTGGCAGACCTGACGCAATCGGATGGTTCAGAAGTGTGGAGAGCAGATCTTGCAGGGCGTTAACATCGGCATTTGAAACACCCGCCTGCAAAGTGAACGTTGCCGGAGCTGCGTCAGCTGTGTTCATAGGCTTGGGCAATCAAAGTGGCGTTGATGCCACCAAAGGCCAATGAGTTGGACATCACCGCATTCAGGGACGCGGCTTTGGCGCCGTTTGCCACCGGGTCGAGGCCAATCTTAGGGTCCATTTCTGTGAAGTTGATCGTTGGCGGCAAAGATTGCCGCTGCAGCGCACCAATTGCCACAATCAATTCCAACGCACCGGCAGCCCCAAGCGCGTGTCCGTGCACAGGTTTGGTGGATGAAATGTCCACACCGGCCAGATCGTCGCCAAACACCTCGCGCAGGGCGGCCACCTCATTTACGTCATTTGCCACGGTGCCGGTGCCGTGGGCATTCACATAGCCAATATCATCCGGCGACAGGTTGGCCGTTTTCAACGCCATGCGCATGCAGGCGGCGGCGCGGGCCGGATTGGGGCGCAGAAGGTCCCCCGCATCTGAGTTGGTGCCAAAACCGACAAGCTCACAGAGGATGTTGGCGCCGCGTTCTTGCGCGCTTTCCAGACTTTCCAGCACAAGAATGCCGGCGCCTTCCCCCAGGATCATGCCGTTTCGTTCTTTGCTAAACGGGCGGTTCACCTCCGCCGTCATCACCCGCAGCAGTTCCCAGACCCGGAACACGCCGCTTTCCAAACAGGCTTCAGAGCCGCCCGCAAGACAGCGATCCACCTGGCCGGACGCAACCATCTGATAGCCCATGCCAATCGACTGGCTGCCCGAGGAACAGGCCGTTGCGAGGCAGAGCGCAGGACCAGTGGCACCAAACTCCATAGAGACCCAACTGGCGGCGGCGTTGTTCATGATTTTGGGCACGGACATGGGATCCAAGCGCATGGACCCCTCTCGCCCAAACTTCATGTAGTTGATGTTGAGCGTCTGCCCGCCGCCAAACCCAGACCCAATGGACACACCACAAGACTCGCCAAAATGCGCCTCAGACAAGCCAGCCTGCGCCACGGCTTCGCGCGCGGCAGACAATGCGTATTCGGCCACCGGCTCGCGCATACGATGGGGCTTTTCGCCCAAAACTTCCGCCAGATCAGCCTCAGACAGGCGCGCAGCCGTTTTCACCCGTTGCGCATCCAGATCGTCGAAAGAAATGGGTTTGACACCGGAGCGCCCAACCTGCGTGGCCTCAATCAATTTGTCGGCACCAAGACCGCAGGCGGAGACGGCGCCTAGACCGGTGACAACAACGCGGCTCACGCCTCTGCGGCCTGATGCGCTTCGATTTTGGAGATTGCCAGATCGAGCAGATCCTGCACGGTGACCACGTCGGTCAACTCATTGTCCACCGAGACATAAGCGCCGTATTTTTCCTCAATTGCCATCAGGATCATCACAAAATCCGCGGATTGAATGTCCAGCTCCTCAAGCTTCCTTTGTGGTGTGATTTCAGAAGGTTCCACCATACCTTCCTGCGCGACCAGTTCGAGTAATTCCGTGGTCAGCGTCTCGCGATTGGTGCTCATAGGAGTCCTTCCAGTCTTCAAAATCTTGAGGCAATTGACCCGCATAAATCTTGCGGGCCTTTTGAGTTTAGGCGGCTGACGGGAAATATTCCAGACGGAATTGGTGGTGATTTTGCACGTCGGTATCGCGTCTGTATCGCGGCTGCATTGCGGAGGTGCCAAAATTGACGCGCGCGTCAGCTTACATACCGGGATCAACCGGCTCAATCACCGCGCCGCCACCCTCGACCCAGTCTTTGAACCCACCGAGATTGTGCACTTCCTGAAAGCCCATGTCCTTGAGAAGCTTGCCTGCGAGCGCGGCGCGGCCGCCGGAGGCGCAGTGCAACACTACTGGGCGGTCAAATTGCAGCTCCGGGTCGTGGAACTGCGTGGCCGGGTCGGCGCGGAATTCGAGCATGCCGCGCGGGATGTGGTGGCTGCCTTCGGCGCGACCATTGGCGGCGAGCTCCGGCGCGTCGCGCACATCCAAGAGCAGCGCGCCGGCGGCGACTTTGGCCTGCGCATCCGCTGCGGAGATTTTAGGAACAACCGCATGGGCGGCTTGCAGAAGGTCGGCGGCGGTGGTTGGCATGGGGGCACTCCTCTGATGTGTCTGCCCAAAGGGTAGGCACAGAAACGCCCCCTGTTAAGGGGGCATCGCGCATCCGCGAGCGGAAATCAAAAAAGAAAGAAGGCGTCAGGTGATGGACGGCAGCGGGTCAAAACACGACCCATGCCCACGACCTGACGCCTTCGTTTTGAATGGCCCTCAAGGCAGGTTGCCCCACCCGTCACGCGCATTCATCTCGCGCTGTCCCTTTTGCGCGGCCTCTTGCCGAGACCACAGGCCAGCCCCATATGGGACCAGTCCCAACCCGCCCCAAAGATGGGGCAAGCCCATCCGGGCCAGTGCAGCGGGATCTGCTTGGCCTATCGCCACAAACGCAGCCCCAAAGGAGCCCGCTTCTGGCAAGAGGACAATCACCTCCCCCCAAACCGATGATCAAAGCACCTTGCAGGTGAGGCGCACTGGGTTGTGCGATCCGTTCGCGTGGTGTTGTCCCTTCTTCCCATCGGCCACCGCTCAGGCGTGTGCCGCCTTCCTGCCTTAAGAACCCGCCGCCGTAGGATGAGGGCGGCCTGATCTCACAGGCATTTCGGCCAGCGATCCGTGAATAGTTCCAGCGTGGACGACGCGTTGTGGTGGGCCTCAAAAGAGGCATCAAACGCGCCTTGCGAGGTCTGTTCCGGCAAGCCGTCCCTTCCCCGCGCCAGTCACTGGCGGGCATATGCCCAACTCCGGAAGACCTCAGCGTCCCGCGCCGGATCTTGCGATCCCTTGCGTTGACTTGATGGTGGTTCAGGAGGCCCGAGTCGGGCAAGAAAAAAGTGACAGTTTTATGAAAGCCTCTGGGGGTAAGCTATTGGGGAAGCTTGGGGATTTCCTGTGGATAAGCTGGGGATGGGTTGGGAAAGGCGTGCGTTGTGGGGGATTTGGGGAAGGATGGAATTTTGTGCGGTGAGCGGCGTCTTGGAAACGGTCCAGTGGACCGTTTCAGCCGCGAACGGGCGGAGCCCAGCGGGCGGATTTGGGTTGGGACAGATTGCGGGCGGTGTGACGCACGCGCTTGGCGGGTGTTTTGAGGGTTGTTGCTCGCAACACAGGGGAGCGCCTGACCCTGGGATGGTGCTGAAAGCGCCCTCCCGTGGGGAGGGTCGGGCGCTGCCCGGATTGATCCGGTGGATCAATTCGGACTTGGAAGGAGTGGATCATTCACAACAGGCTGCACGATCGCTTCAAGCATTATTCATGTTCACATTGAGAATTCCCAGCAAGACACTGCGCCAATCGCTAAAAGATGTCTCCGGTTCGTCACCAAAAAACAAGACCTCCACACCTCGAGTAAAACAGTCCATCATTGCTTCACTCACGGTTTCAAGCACGTCGTCGTCGAAAACCACCACGACCGTCGAGGACCCGTCTTTGTAATTTAGGCGCGTTAAATGGCAATCCGGTGTTTGAGCATCTGAGGAAACAATAGCCGAAATAGATTTTGGGCGGAGAAAACTCACAAACTGCTCTTGTACTCGCCCGTCAATGATACTGCCCAAAGCGGATACGAAAATGTAGTTGTAAGATCGTTCGTTTGATACGATCTCTGGGCTATTGTCCTTATCTAGGAGCCGGAGCGTTGTAGCGGGAGACGTCACGACTTGTTTCTCCAAGTCCCCCTCGACGGCCACAAATGGGTAAAACAGCTTTTCTTCCTCGCTGGCGGCAAAAGCGCTAGTCGCAAGCGCAAAACTCAATGAAATGATTGAAAGCAACTTCATATAGTCCGTTCCCAAAGCTATTGGCTTATGTTCGCTGCGGCTGAGCAAACAGAATGCTAGCAGCTTTTTAGTTGTGGCATCGCGACATTCAAGCCGAATTAGGTTTCCCGCCCGGATCTCCGATCCGGATCGCGCCCGACCCCGCCCCCCAGGGCGGGTGCGATTTTGCAAACGCTGCGCCAGACGGGACGTGGGGGATGCGCGGACAGGGATGTGCCAAGTGGACGACCGCCCTTGGGGCCGGGCGCGATCCTTGGGGCGGTGGCTTTGCGGCGGTGTTGGGAATACGAAAGGCCGCTCAACGGAGCGGCCTTGGGGGATTGCAACGCCATCACGCGTCTGAGAGTGAGGCACTGCGTCCTACTTCACAAAAAACAACGCCCCCAACAAGGTTTGCTCTGCGATATTTTTCTGCATGGCAGGACACATTGATTTAGGGCTGTTTTTGTCGAAAGGTCCATATTCTTCGATAAACTTGGCATCAACCTGCTTCGCCTTGGCCCGACCAGCTTCTTTGTTCTGAAAGATGGCTCGGCGGCCGATAGCGTCCGCCATACTCACATAGTGCGCGTCCTGCGCCAGCCCGCACTCTGCCGAGGCAACTTTCGCTAATGTGGAGAAATAGAAGTAAGTGACGTTGCCATAAAGCTTGTTTGGGTTTTCGAAATGCTTGTCCTTCCAGTCCTCTGTTTTCATGAAGAGGCCGGTGTTCGCATATGCCGGTGTCTTATTCGAAACCATTGTAGATGCCAAAAGCTCCCCTGAGGGGCGCGTTGCTTCAACGGAGGCGCCAGCTTCAGGCGATGTGTTTTCAGTGGTGCTGTTACAGGCCGTCAGAGCCAAGGCGAGAATTGCCAGAGTATATTTCACTTAAATGTCTCCAAGTCCGGGAGCGCATATGCGCCCTGTCGAACTACAACCAGAAGAAGTGTCGAGCAAACAAAAAAATGTGCCTTCCAAAGCGAAAGAGAAAGGCCGCTCGAGGGAGCGGCCTTGGTGAGTGGGGCTGGCGTTTCGCGCCTTAATTTCGGGGGTGCGCCCGCGAAGGCTGCGCCGTTCGCTTCCGCGCACTCGCGCTCGAAAATGGACGACTTAGTCGTCCATTTTGAGCGCGCTAATAAATGCTTCTTGAGGGATGTCGACCCGGCCAAATTGGCGCATCTTTTTCTTACCGGCTTTCTGCTTGTCCAACAGCTTGCGTTTCCGCGAGGCGTCGCCGCCGTAACATTTGGCGGTCACGTCTTTGCGCAGCGCTGACAAGGTCTCACGCGCGATGACCTTGCCGCCGATGGCCGCTTGGATCGGGATCTTGAACATGTGGCGCGGGATCAGGGTTTTGAGCTTTTCACACATCGCCCGGCCACGCTGTTCCGCGCGGTCGCGGTGTACCATCATGGAGAGCGCGTCGACCGGCTCGTCGTTGACCAGTACGGACATCTTCACAAGGTTGTCCTCGCGGTAGCCCTCCATCTGATAGTCAAAGGAAGCATAGCCTTTGGTCACCGATTTCAGACGGTCGTAGAAGTCAAACACCACCTCGTTGAGCGGTAGGTCATAGACCGCCATGGCGCGGGAGCCGGCGTAGGTCAGATCAAGCTGAATGCCGCGGCGGTCCTGGCAGAGTTTCAGCACGTCACCGAGGTATTCGTCGGGCACAAGGATGGTGGCCTTGATGCGTGGCTCCTCGAGGTGATCCACCTTGGACATGTCAGGCATGTCAGCCGGGTTGTGAAGCTCGATCATCTCACCGGCTTCGTTGTCCTTGCCCTTCATGTAGACGTGATAGATCACCGAGGGCGCGGTGGTGATGAGCTCGATGTTGTACTCGCGCTCGATCCGGTCGCGGATCACTTCGAGGTGCAGAAGACCAAGGAAACCGCAGCGGAAGCCAAAGCCCAGCGCGGCGGAGGTTTCCATTTCGAAGCTGAAAGATGCGTCGTTCAGAGCCAGCTTGTCGATGGCGTCGCGCAGGTCCTCAAATTCGGCGCTATCAACCGGGAAGAGGCCACAGAACACCACCGGCTGGGCAGGCTTAAAGCCGGGCAGCGCTTCTTCGGTGCCGTGGCGGTCATTGGTGATGGTGTCACCGACGCGGGTGTCACGCACCTGTTTGATCGAGGCGGTGAGGAAGCCGATCTCACCAGGGCCAAGACTGTCGACCATTTCCATTTCCGGGCGGAAGACACCAACACGGTCAATGGAGTGCAACGTGTTGTTGGACATAAACTTGACGCGCTGACCCTTTTTCAGGGTACCGTCCATGATGCGCACCAGCACGATCACGCCCAGATAGGCGTCATACCAGCTGTCCACCAGCATCGCCTTGAGCGGCGCATCAAGCGTGCCGGTTGGCGCGGGCAATTCTTTCACGATGGCCTCAAGCGTCTCGTGGATGCCCTGCCCGGTTTTGGCGGAGACCTGGATGGCGCCGGTGGCGTCGATGCCAATCACATCTTCGATCTGTTCTGCCACACGGTCACAATCAGACGCCGGCAGGTCAATTTTGTTGAGCACGGGCACAAGGTCATGGTCGGCTTCAATCGCGTGATAGACGTTGGCCAGCGTTTGCGCCTCTACACCCTGCGAGCTGTCGACCACCAGAAGCGAGCCTTCCACCGCACGCATGGAGCGGGAAACTTCATAGGCAAAGTCGACGTGACCGGGGGTGTCGATGAGGTTCAAGACATAGGTCTCGCCATCATCCGCCTTGTAATCAATGCGCACAGTGTTGGCTTTGATGGTGATGCCACGCTCGCGCTCGATGTCCATGCTGTCGAGCAGCTGTTCCTTCATGTCGCGGTCCTGCACCGTGCCCGTCTCCTGGATGAGGCGGTCGGCAAGGGTGGATTTGCCATGGTCGATATGGGCGACAATGGAGAAATTGCGGATTTTGGACAGATCTGTGCTCATGCAGCGGGATATGAGGGGGAATCTTGTATTGGTCAAGCAGCGCTGTAGGGTGCGGGGCGGGTTATTTGGGTTAATGGGGTTTTTTCAGTGGTGGACGAGGTAAAGCTGGAAGGTTCCGGCAGTTTGAAAGATTTGCTGGAAGCACATTCCGAGCACGCACGTAGCGCCATTGCGATACGTGCGGCATTGCGGGTTCTACCAGTCGTATTTCAAGAACTAGATGAGCGACCTTCGGAAAGCGACACCTCAGATTTCGTACTATGCTGCCTTAGGACCGCCATCACCGCGATTTCAACACACAATTTCGAAAGCAAAGATCGTAATGACCGCGAAATCGCGGCTTCCGAGTGCCAGCTTGCACTAATGTCTGCCAGTAGCGAAATTGTTCTTGCAGAGAGCCACTCCGCTGCTCAGGCCTTGAGCAACGCTCTTGCCTGCATAAGCGCATCAGGAACAACTGCGTTGCAGCTGGCATTGGATGCCTGCGAGTACTCAATTAGAGCATTCGTTCTCAAGCAAACTCGGCTGTATTCAGAAACAGACAACACGGAACGTAACTCACCAAACGCGCTCGAAGACCATCTCGAAGAGGCCGAAACCGCGTTTCGCGCGAATATTTCTTTGGACTTTGAACCTCTAGGACAGCTCCAATCTGGGTCGCTCAGCCCAAAAGTTCTTTGGTCAGACCCCGCGAAACACGGCATGATGTTTTCAGGTTGGCCAAATTTTGCAATGGCGGAGGGACCCAGTTGGAGTTTCTGGCAAAAGTGGTACCTCGGCATCATGGAAGGGTTGCCAGTAGGTATGCCCATGCAATTAAGAATTTCGGCAATCGCTGACTCAATTTGGCGCCAAGGCCCGGAAGCTATAGCGCAAGCCATTCGCGAAATTGAGCGCGAACTGGCTGGGCCTACGCCTTTAGAAGATGCTGTTTTACAAAAACACGTTGAGCTCCTTCTGAAAAATCCAGTGCTTTCAGAAGCAACCGCAATGAACGGCGCGGAAACGATTGAGCAGGCGATTTCAGATTACTTGCGAGAGGCCCCGGCGAATTGCTTGCCGGAGGATCTGAAACACCTTGAAGGGCTACCGCAGCACTTCAAGGCTATCGCGCGTGTGATCGGAAGCCAAACCAGCAAAGACCAGAAGGAAAAACAACTCACCGATGAGATTTCCAAGCTACATGCACGTGTGACCGAGCTGGAAAAGGAACTGGCCGTTGCCAGAAGCAAGGAATTGAAAGGGGTCATTTCCCAAGAGGCGGCGAAGTCCTTTGGCAAAACGATAGGCAGCTCGCTGTTCTGGAGCGGCGCAGCTGTGAGTGTGGGCTATTTCTTTGGCGTGGCTCCCAGCGATTTGACGTTGGAAAACTTCCGCAACTATGTGGAAGAGTTATTGCGCGTTAACGGTGAAACTGCCCCCGTTGCTCAGCCGCAGCTGCCATCCAGTATCGACGTTTGACAGATGGTCGAGAGCAGCGCCTGACCCTGGGATGAAGCGAATGCGCCCTCCCGTGGGGAGGGTCGGGCGCTGCTCGGTTTTGCCGAGCTGTTTAGCTTTCAGGTGTCGCTAGCTGCAACAAAGGATCGCACCCGACGCCGAGGGCGGTTTTCAGTTTGGCGTGTCCTCCCCAAGAAGCGTTAGTCCAAGGATTGTTGCAACCGTAGCAAATCGCACCCGCCCTGGGGGGCGGGGTCGGGTGCGATCCGTCAGGCTACGCGCGACGGTTTTAAGGTAGGCAGGGTCCCTCCCGGCAGTGTGGTGCAATCCGGGTCACGGGTGATTCACTCCCCCCTCCCCCCACAAATATGTGACCACAAAACCGCTGGCCTTTGCCCACAACCACAGCTAAAGACGCCGTCCCGCGCACTTCTGTTGTGCACGGCTGCACGGTTTTTCTGAGCACAACCCTTGATAACGCGCTTCCCTGACCCGAAATTCTGGGTCAGGATTGGGGCACGCGCGGGATCCTTAAAACGCGCCCCCTTATTGTCAGGGAAGACATTTATGCGCCGGCGATTGACCACTTTGATGTGTGCGGATTTGGTAGGGTATTCAGCCCTCATGGGCGAGGATGAGGCGCTGGCCGTGGCTTCTGTGCAAGAGCTGCGCAAGACACATCTGGAACCGGTTGCGGCGAACCATGGCGGCGAAGTGCTCAAACGTATGGGCGACGGCTGGATTCTGTCTTTCCCAAGTGTCGAAGAGGCGCTGGATTGCGCCGAAGAGGTGCAGAGCAGCCTTGTTGAACATGAGGTGATCAAGCTGCGCATTGGCTGTCACATCGGGGAGATTGTCGAAGATGAGGCGGATTTTTACGGCAATGGCGTGAACATCGCCCAGCGGATTGAGACCGAAGCGCCGCCCGGTGGCGCCATGTTCTCCGAAGATCTGTTCCGCGCTCTGTCCGAAGAGCGTCAAGACGAGTTAAAAGATGTCGGCATGTTCAACCTCAAAAACATTGCCAAGCCAATCCGCCTGTACCAATGGCGGCCTGCCAACCTGACCACCGCACCGGACAAAGGCACCTTGCCGTCGGTGGGGTTTGAGAAGTTTGTTGCCGCTCCGGAGACGCCGGAAAGCGCGGCGATTGCCGATGACCTACATGACGGGCTGGTGCAGCTGTCGCTGAAACGCACGGGCGTGACCACGGTGGATGCGGACAACCTGGAAACCACCCCGCCGGATTACCTGATCCGCGGGCGGCTGCGGGTTTCTGGGACGCGCGCGCGCTTTACCATGAGCCTGATTTTGCGCGAAGAGATGCAGACCCTGTGGACCGGCACCTATGAGGGTGACCCAACTGACCCGTTTGCCTTTGTCGATGACATCATGCCCCGACTTGAAGGCGATGTGCGCCTGCAGACCATCCAACGCGATGGCGACCGCCTGGCTCATCTGAGCCTCAACCAACTGAGCGTGTCTGAGTTGCGCGCCCGGGCGGCCTCGCATTTCTTTAAGCAAACCATCGCGGACTGGGAAGTGGGCCTTGCCGCTTTGGACCGCGCGGTCTTGCTCAGCCCTGGGGACGGCATGTCGCTGGCAATGCGGGCACAAAGCCGTTTGAACCTTGGTGGCGTGATGTTCACCAATGAAACACCTGAAGTGCTGGATCAGCTCGGCCGGGATCTGGATGTGGCGGTGGCGGAGTGCTCCACCAGCGACTTTGTGTTCTGGGCGCGTGGGGCCTATCGCCTTAAGGTGAAACGTGATTTGGCCGGGGCTGCGTCCGATATCGCCCGCTCGCGCGAGATCAATCCAAACTTCATTGGCATTGTGGATTTGATTGCGCAAAAGGCATTTTTGGAAGGCGACTATGATGGGGCCCTCGAGGCACTGACTGCTTATGAGGAAATGGGCAGCGGTGATCCGTTCCGGGTGAACCGGCTGTGTTTCAACGCGCGGATTTTGTTGGGGGCTGGCGAGGCTGAAGCGGCACATGTGGCCGCACTTGAGGCCTCGGATTTGAGCCCAATGGATCGCGGGCTGCAACTGCTCAAGGCCTTGACCTGCGAGAAGGTTGGCGACAAAGCGGGGCTTGAGGCCGCGCGGGCTGCGGCGCGCAACTTGCAAAAAGCGCCTTCGGTGACTGTCAATCGGCTGGTGTTGCCCGATGAGTTGCAATGGTTGAACGACACGCTGCATCCGGAGGCTGAACCAGTTTAAAAACGGGTCACGCGTGCCGCAACCGCCTCGCGGCCAGCAAGCTCAACGCAGACATCACAGCAGCGGTGAACAGACAGAGCCACAACCCGCCGATCTGAAAGCTGACGCCGGAGAGCAACGTGCCCAAGAGGCGGCCTGCGGCGTTGGACATGTAGTAAAACCCCACATCCATGGTCACGCGCTCATCAGAGGTGAAAGCGAGGATCAGGTAGCTGTGCACGGCGGAGTTTACGGCGAAGACAAAGCCGAAGATGAGCAAACCCAAGATCAGGATGGCGGTGAGCGTGTCGGAGGTGTCGAGCAGCAACACAGCGGCGGTGAGGGCCAGCGGGACCAGGGTTAAGTAGCCAACCCAATTGATGGCTTTCTGCACCACCTCATCTTTTGTGGAGACGGCGGCTTTGAGGATGCGCGGGGCGTTGCCTTGCACAGCGCCGTAAAGGATGATCCAGACCGCCATGAAGATGCCGATGATAAAAAACGCTTCGCGGCGGCCTTCAGCGGTGCCGTCTGACAGGACGGCGTTGAAATAGACCGGAATGCCAACCACAAACCAAACATCGCGTGCGCCGAAGAGGAACATGCGGGCAAGGCTCAGGCGGTTGACGTTTTTGTCTTTAGAGAAGACCTGAGAGAACTTGGCCTTTTTGGAGCCTTGCGGCAGGCCGGACGGCATGAAGATGACCACACCAGCAAGGATCACCGCGAGGATGATCGCCATGCCCCAGACGGAGGCTTGAAAGCCCCAGATGGCCAGCAGCGCTGCGCCCAAGAAGAAGCCGCAGCCTTTGACGGCATTTTTGGAGCCGGTCAGAAGGGCCACCCAGCGGAAGAGCCCGCCGCCCTCTTTCGGCGCCAGCAGTTTCACGGCGGATTTGGACGACATCTTGGAAAGGTCTTTGGCCACGCCAGACGCGCCTTGCACGCACATCACAAAGACCACCGAAGCAGTCACGCCCCAAGCCGGGTCGAGTTGCGCCAGCGCGATCAGCGCGAGGATTTGGATGGTGAGCCCGGCGTAGAGAGTGGAAGTCAGACCGAAACGCGCGGCGATCCAGCCCGCCGAGAGGTTGGTCACGATGCCCATAACTTCGTAGAGCAGGAAGAGGTAGGCCAGCTGGATCGGGGAGAAGCCCAATCCGTTGAAGTGCAAGAGCACCAACATACGCAGCGCGCCGTCAGTGAGCATGAAAGCCCAATAGGCGGCGGTGACGGTGATGTAGGCTGCGAGGCCGTCTGGTTTCTTTGTTTGGGCGTGGGTCATCAAGATCACTCAGGGGCGCGTCCGACCTCGGGAGGAAGCGAAGCGCCCTCCCGTGGGGGAGGTCCCTTTCGGGAGCTTGCTTTGCAAGCCCCTATCGGGCAGCGGGGCGCGGCCCGTGCCTGCGGCACGAGCCAAAGGGTTAGAGGCTTGCTAAAACCATGCGGGTCACGTCTGCGAGACGGAAAGCATAGCCCCATTCGTTGTCATACCACGCGTAGATTTTCACGTGTTTGCCATTCACCACACGGGTGGAAAGCGCGTCGACAATGGTGGAGCGATCGTCATTGGTGAAATCACAGCTGACCAGTGGGCGGGTTTCGTAGCCAAGGATACCTTCCAGATCGCCGGTGGCCGCTTCGGCAAAGAAGCCGTTGACCTCTTCCGCGGTGGTGTCGCGGCTGACGTCAAACACCATGTCTGTGAGTGAGGCATTGAGCAGCGGAACGCGCACGGCGTGGCCGTCAATTTTGCCAGCCATATCGGGGAAGATCTGGATGATCGCTTTGGCGGAGCCGGTGGTGGTCGGGATCAGACTGTTGAGCGCGGAACGTGCACGGCGCGGGTCTTTGTGAGCCTTGTCTACAATCACCTGCGTGTTGGTCACATCATGGATGGTGGTAAAGCTGGCCTGTTCAATGCCCAGCTTGTCGCGGATCACCTTGACCACGGGAGCAATGCAATTGGTGGTGCAAGAGGCCGCCGTGATGACCTTGTGCACCTTGGCGTCGTAGGAGCCGTCATTCACGCCAAAGACAATATTGGCGACGTCGTCTTCTTTGACCGGGGCAGAGACCACCACCTTTTTGACGCCTGCGTCAAAATAAGGTTGCAGCTTCTCATTGGTTTTGAAGACGCCGGAACAGTCGACCACCAAATCAACGCCAAGTTCCTCAAGCGGCAGGTCCTCAATTTTCCATGCGGCAGACTTGCGCATCTTGTGGCCGTCGATGGTGATACTGTCCTCATCAAAGGCAAAATCTGCACGCCAGCGGCCATGCACGGTGTCAAACTCCAGCAGATGGGCGTGCAGTTCGGCATCGCCGACCGGGTCGTTGAGCAGGACAATGTCAGCGTCCAGACCAAGGTCAAAGAAGCTGCGGATCACCAGCTTGCCCATGCGACCAAGTCCATTGATTGCAATTTTGGTCATTAGATTTGTTCCTGTGTGAGTGGACCGCGTCTTAGGCCCGAACCAGAGTTAAAGAGTTTTCGGAAACCAACCGCGGGTGCGATTGGCGAAAGCGACAAGAGACAGCATGACGGGCACTTCGACCAGCACGCCAACGACTGTGGCCAAAGCGGCTCCAGAGCCGAGGCCGAAGAGCGAGATGGCAACCGCCACCGCCAGCTCGAAGAAATTGGAGGTGCCAATCAAGGCGCAGGGGGCGGCCACTTTAAACGGCACTTTCCAAAGCCGCGCGGCTCCGTAAGCGATGAAGAAGATGCCGTAGGTTTGGATCAGCAAAGGGATCGCGATCAGCAGGATGTTAAGCGGCTGACTGAGGATCACCTGTGCTTGAAACCCAAAAAGAAGCACCACCGTCAGGAGCAACCCGCCAATCGAGGTTGGGCGTAGCTTGTCGCGGAAGGCATCGACGGCAATTTCGCCACCCTGCCCCATCAGGCGCTTACGGGTGAAGACACCAGCGACCAACGGCAACAGGATGTAAAGCACCACTGACAGCAGCAACGTGTTCCACGGCACGGTGATGTTGGTTACCCCCAGCAAGAAGGCGACAATCGGGGCAAAGGCAAAGACCATGATCACATCATTCACGCTGACCTGCACCAACGTGTAGTTGGCGTCACCACGCACCAGATTGGACCAAACAAACACCATGGCAGTACAGGGCGCGGCCCCCAGCAGGATGACCCCGGCGAGGTACTCACTTGCGGTCTGCGGATCGATCCATGGCGCAAAGATGTGTTCAAAGAACAGAACGCCCAGCGCCGCCATGGTGAAGGGTTTGATCAGCCAATTGACCACAACAGTGATCACCAGCCCTTTGGGTTTGCGCCCCACGTCAGTCAGCGCACCAAAGTCTATGCCTATCATCATCGGATAGACCATGGCCCAGATCAGCACAGCGACCGGAAGGTTTACCGAAGCGATTTCCAAACGCGCGAGCCAACCAAAAAGGCTTGGGAACAGGCTGCCCACTACCAGACCGGCGGCAATGGCCAATGCCACCCAAAGGGACAGCAGCCGTTCAAAGGTGCCGAGGCCTGCGTCGATATCAGCGGTATGGTCACTCATGCGCATTTTCCTTCACCGCAGGTGAGGTCTTCGATCAAAGGCTGACACAGTTCTGGCCGCCCGCCGCAGCAGTCTTCCAGTAGGAACCCCAACATGCCGCGCATACCGTCCGTGTCGGCAAAGTAGCGGATAACGCGACCTTCACGCTGATTGCGTACAAGACCGGCCTGCAACAGAACCGAGAGATTGGCCGACAGTGTGTTTTGGCGCACGTCCAAGGCCTCGGCGATATCTCCGGCGCTCATGCCGGTGTCACCGGCCGTCACCAGAAGACGGAAGGCTTCCAAACGGGTTTGCTGGGAAAGGGCCGAAAAGGCTGTGAGGGCTGACATCATATCCATAATTCATGAATTATCGATATGATATGTGAATCGCAAGCAAAACATGGTGCATACCTGCCCTGCGGCGGTGAAACTTTTGTGACGCCTTTAGGCTTGCTTAACCAAAAACGTCGACCGGCCGGTCATCAAGCATGGTCTCCATTGAAAACAAGCCGGTGACCGTGTCCATTTCATAGCCGGTGGTCAATCGGCGGTAGACAGCATCATACCCCGACATGCCCGACGTGATGATTTTCAGCATGTAATCCCAGTCCCCGCCGATGCGGTGCATCTCCGCCACTTGGGGAATACGGGCAACATGCGCCTTAAACCCCTCCGCCCATTCCATCGAGTGATTGCGGGTGCGCACCATGACAAAAACGGTGAGATCCAACCCCAACGCTGTTGGATCAATCCGCATGCGGGAGCCGAGCAACACGCCCTCTTCCTCCAACCGCTTAAGACGCCGCCACAGAGCATTTTGCGACAGGCCCACGCGATCGGCCACTTCTCTTTGAGAGAGAGAGGCATCCCGTTGCAATACGTCGAGGATACGACGATCAATTTGGTCAATTTCCTTACTCATGTAGATCATTTGACCACAATTTTGACCATATAGCGATGAAAAAGGGGGATCTTTTCCACCAGGGGACGGATATTTTCTACTTAACGCGAGCAAGAGGATACCATGACCCACCTAACCGACCCCTTTGAGACATTTGCAGACACACTGAAAACCGCAAAAGACCCGCAGGAGTTTTTGCGGACCGGATTGATTGGTGGTGAGGCACTTATTGACACGCCAACCGGCCCAAAGAAGCTGGTCTATGCGGATTATGTGGCCTCGGGGCGGGCGCTGCGACAGGTGGAAACCTTCGTGATGGAAGAAGTGCTGCCGTTTTATGCCAACACCCACACCGACGCGTCTTTCTGTGGCGCGCGCATGGGGGCGCTGCGCGAAGGTGCCCGTGAAGTTGTGCGGGAGCATTGCGGCGCGCGGGCTGAGGAACATGCGGTGATTTTCTCCGGCTCTGGCGCCACAACCGGCTTGAACCAGCTGATGCACCTGATGGGCGTCGGCGCGGGCGATACCGTTTTGGTTGGGCCTTATGAGCACCATTCCAACCTGCTGCCGTGGCGTGAAAGCGGTGCGGATGTGATCGAAGTGCCGGAGGGCGATCTGCCTGGACCGGACCGTAAAATTCTGACCCAGCTGCTCACGGAGCGGGGGGCCACAGGCCGTGTGATCGTGGCGCTCAGCGCTGCGGCCAATGTAACAGGGGTGTGCACGGATGTGGCGTCGCTGACCCGGCTGGTCAAACACCATGGGGGGATCATGGTGTGGGACTACGCCGGGGGCGGGCCTTACTTGCCAATGCAGATGACACCGGCTGAAGATGTTGAGATCGACGCCTTGGTGTTTTCACCGCACAAGTGCATTGGCGGTCCTGGCGCGAGCGGTGTTTTGCTGATGCGCCGAGAACTGGCCTGTGCGCATGTGCCTTATCGCCCAGGTGGCGGCACTGTGGCCTTTGTGAACGCGCATCAGCATGACTATGTCGCCAAACTTGAACAACGTGAAGAAGGTGGCACGCCAAATGTGGTGGGTGACATTCGCGTGGCTCTGGCGCTGAAGGTGAAAGAAGTGATTGGTCAGAAGGCGATGACAGCCCGCAACGCGGTGCTGACCGCGCGGGCGTTTGCGGCTTGGGGCACGGAGCCACGCCTGAAAATTCTGGCACCGGAGCGTGAGGACCGCCTGCCGATCTTGTCGTTTGTGCCGCTCAATGCCTATGGCGAGCGCATTGACCACAACGATTTTACACGGGCGTTGTCAGAGCAGTATGGCATTCAGGCGCGCGGCGGCTGTTCCTGCGCGGGACCTTATGTCCATGAGCTTCTGAAGATTGGCGATCATCAGTCTTCGGCCATTCGCAATGACATCCTGCAGGGCCCAGGGAAAGCCAAGCCCGGCTTTGTGCGGTTGAACCTCAGCGTTTTGATGACCGATGAGACCGTCAACTACATCCTAGCGTCGGTGGCCGAACTTGCCCGCAGCTGGGACCTAGACGCACAAGAGGCTCTAGCAAGCTAAAGCGTTGTTGCGCGGTACTTGAAGGCGCCTGAGCCGCGGGCGATGACCTCACCGGTTTCGTCTGTGATGGTGCCTTCGGCAAAGAAGGTTTTGGCGCCACCACCGGTGCGCCAGCCTTCGGCGATCAGACCTTGGCCTTTGGGCCGCGACAGAAAGTTGGTGGTCAGCGAGAGCGTGAGCGCCAGCCTTTTGTGTTCCGGCGTACCGGTGTAGCAGCCAGCAAAGCCCATGACCGTGTCCAGAAGCGTGGCGTAGATGCCGCCGTGTGGAATGCCTGCGCGGTTCATTAGGTGTGGCGCAATCGGAAGCGCGAGGCGGGCGTAATCTGTGTCCCAATGGGTGAGCTCAAACCCGAGGTGCTTTTGCAGCTCGTAAGGGGCTTCGTCCAAAGCGGGGTCGAGAGGGGCGTGGGTCATGAGTTGGTCCATCTAAATCTGTTTCGCCCAGCATCGCCGGGCCGCGCCAGCCCAGGCAGGCTTCGCCCTATGTTGTGGCAATCACACCGCGGTTAAACCGCCATCGATTGCAATCGCCTGTCCAGTCATAAAGCTATTCTCTGGCGCATTGATCCACAACATCGCCTGCACCACCTCTTCGGGTTTGGACACCCGACGCATGGGCACGCGGCTGGCAATGTGTGTCATGGCATCATCGCGGGACAGGCCGGCGCGTTGGCCAACCTGATCCGCCATCTCGTCCACCATGGGGGTGGCCGAAAACGAAGGACAAATCGCGTTCACCCGGATGCCGCGCGCCGCGTTTTCGTCCGCGGCGGCTTTGGTCAGGCCCACAACAGCGTGTTTGGCTGCCGAATAAAGCGACAGATGGCCGGACCCAACCAGCCCAGCGGCGGAG
This sequence comes from Shimia sp., assembly GCF_049116215.1. Classification (GTDB taxonomy): domain Bacteria; phylum Pseudomonadota; class Alphaproteobacteria; order Rhodobacterales; family Rhodobacteraceae; genus Shimia. Next base: position 22,486 of record NZ_JAGDZB010000010.1, read on the forward strand.
GCTACATTGAGGATCGCGCCTACGCCTGCCTTTTGCATGAGCGGGATCTGATACTTCATGCAGAGGAAAACGCCTTTGGCGTTCACGTTCATCATCAGATCGAAGTCCTCAGTGGTGAGGAATTGCAGCGGCCGCACGTCGTGACCAATGCCGGCATTATTGATGCCAATGTCTAGCGCGCCGAAGGCCTCCGCGATGTTGGTGACATGGCCCGAGACTTGGGATTCGTCAGAGACATCGACCACGTCGGCAACAACTTCCACGCCTTTGGCGCGCAATCCGTCCGCGACGGTGGCAAGTTGGGCTGCGTTTACGTCTGACAGCCCGAGTTTGGCGCCCTGTTCAGCGAACTTCTCGGCGGCAAGCGCGCCAAACCCACTGGCCGCGCCGGTGATCATGACCACCATGTCTTGAAACATCTTATCCACGCTTTGACGCCTCCAGACCGGCCATGGCAAACATCGGCACAAAACTGCCCAGCTTGGCGGCCCGTTCCGGATCAGATGCATTGCCGTCCAGCGCGCGTTTTTTCACGCCTTGGATGATGGCGCCCATGCGGAAGAAACAGAACGCCAGATAAAAGCCAAATTTCTCGATACCCGGCAACCCCATGCGTTTGCAATAAGCGGCGATGAAGTCTTCGTCGGTCGGCAGGCCCAGCGCGGCGCGGTCGACACCAGCAAGTCCCCTGCCCTCGTTGCCGGGCGGCATTTGCCATTGCATGATCACCGCCGCCAGATCGGCATAGGGATGGCCGATGGTGGACAGTTCCCAATCTAGCACGGCAACCACTTCGGGACGGTCTTTGGCAAAGAGCATGTTGTCGATCCGGTAATCGCCATGCACCAAGGTGCGTTTGCCGTCATCCGCCGGAATGTTGGCGGCGAGCCAGTCGATCAGCTGATCCATCTGCGGGATCACCTCTGTTTCGCTGGCACGGTATTGCTTGGTCCAGCGGTCGACTTGGCGCTCAAAGTAGTTGCCTTTGGGGCCGTAGTCCGACAGGCCAACGGCATTGATGTCCACAGAATGGATGGCGGCGACGACACGGCCCATTTCGTCGATTATTTGGCCGCGTTGGTCGTTGGTGAGCTCTGGCAATCGTGGGTCGTCGAAGTTGCGCCCTTCGACAAAGTCCATGACGTAGAAGGCAGAGCCGATGACGGCATCGTCCTCACACAACAGATGCATTTGGGCAACGGGAACGTCGGTGTCGGTAAGCGCTTTTTGCACGCGGAACTCACGGTCCACGGCATGCGCGGATTTCAAGAGCACGCCGGGCGGTTTGCGGCGCAGAACAAATTGGCCGGAAGGGCTATCAAGCCTGAAAGTGGGATTGGACTGGCCGACGTCAAACTTGGTTGCCGTGATGGGGCCTTCAAAACCGTCGAGATTGTCAGTGAGCCAGCGCGCAACGGCGGCGGTGTCCAAGGTGGTTGCGTCCATCTGTGTCTCCTCCCCAAGATCCACTTTAGCTGTAGGTCAGCATCTCGTCTTGGTTGCTGCCGTCAATATGCGGAGTTTCGTTGAATCCGTTGAGCCAGGTGTGGCCCTTGGCCATGACCATTCGAGCCACGGCGCAGTTTTTGACCTGCAACTGCAACAGGATCATCTGTTCGGCGGGCGCGTCGAGCACGTCGGCGATGGTGCGCCCGATGGCGCCGCCGGAGCTGACCGCGAGGGGCGTTTTTGCGCCGGAAGCGGCCACTATGGCGCGCGCTTCACGGACGCGGTCTGTGAAGGCGGCAAAGCTTTCCGGTGGGTTGTCGATCTCCCCACGCTGCCATTCGATCACCGTATCGCGCAGGATGCGGAAATGGGTTTTGCGGTCATCATGCAGACCTGCCGGTTTGTCATTACGGCTGGCGTAGCGGGCTTCGAGCAGCCCGCCAAAGTCAAATTCGTTCCACCCCGGCACCACAATTGGCGTCAACCCAGTTTGCAAGGCACTTTCGATGCCCTCCCAGGTCTGACGATGGCGTTTTTGCGCACCAATGAACACCACATCCGGTGTGACACCTTGGCGCTTGAGCGCTGCGCCGAGCGCAGCGGACTGGCGGTGGCCGAGGTCTGACAGGTTGTCATAGTCGGCCGAACCAAAGCTGGCTTGCGCGTGACGGATGAGGTGGAACATTTGGCTCATGACATGCGGGCCTGCAGGCGCTCCCAAGCGGCGACGTATTCGCGCTCAAGGCGGTCGACGAGGTCTGCAGTTTTGGTGACTTCTTTCACCGCGCCAATGCCCTGGCCGGAGCCCCAGATGGTTTTCCAGGCTTTGGGCTTTTCGCGATCGCCGCCGAAGTCCATGGTTTTCACGTCACCGTCCGGCAAGTTGTCCGGGTCCATGCCCGCATTGGTCACGGAGCCTTTGAGGTAGTTGCCGGATACGCCGGTAAACAAGGACGAATAGACGATGTCTTCGGCGCCGCTGTCGACAATCATGTCTTTGTAGCCTTGTTGGGCGTTGGCTTCTTCTGTGGCGATAAAAGGCGAGCCGATGTAGCCGAGGTCCGCCCCCATGGCTTGTGCCGCCAAGAGCGACGCGCCGGTGCCAATGGAACCAGACAATAGCAAAGGCCCGTCAAACCACTCGCGGATTTCGCTGATCAACGCGAGTGGGCTTTGTGGGCCAGCGTGCCCCCCTGCGCCAGCGGCCACAGCGATGAGACCGTCTGCGCCTTTCTCAATCGCCTTCTTGGCAAACTTGTTGTTGATGATGTCATGCAGGGCAATGCCGCCACAATCATGGGCCGCGTCATTGACCTCAACCCGCGCGCCAAGAGATGTGATCCAGATCGGGACCTTGTGTTTGTGACACAACTCGATATCGCGCTGCAGCCGTGTGTTGGAGCGGTGCACGATCTGGTTCACGGCGAAGGGTGCGGCCGGTCGATCCGGGTTTTCCTGATTGTGACGGTCCAGCTCTTCACGGATCTGCGTGAGCCAGGTGTCCAGAAGTGGGTGTTCGCCCTCGCCTTCGCGGGCGTTGAGCGCGGGGAAACTGCCTATGATGCCTGCCTTACACTGGGCAATAACCAGCGCGGGAACGGAAATGATAAACAAAGGCGAGGCAACTGCGGGGATGCGCAGACCTTGCAAAGCCTTTGGAAGGTGGCTGTCACCAGACATGAGAAACTCCTGTTGTTGGTGTCAGGATAAGGCCGCGTGCGGGGCGCTCAAGCAAGAGGTTGGCAAAGTAACATGACGTCACTTTGGGGGGAGCCTTGGTGGATGATCGTTCCGACACGCTGAGGTTGAATGCCTCCGGCGGGGATATTTAGGGACTGTCAAGGGGCTTAGCGGGTGAGAAATATGCGGATGTGTTGGGCGATCTCGGCGGGCTTTTGATGCAGGAGCCAATGGTCGGCCTTCGGGATGGTTTGGATTGCGAGGTCGACGCAATGGTCTTCGAGCCCCGCGTAACACTCCGGCAGCAGCGCCGTGTCGTCCTCGCCCCAGAGCAGGAGGTGAGGCATCGAAACATGCAAAAGGTGGGGCGGCAGGTTGGGCAGGTTGGCCTCTTGTAAAGGCACGCCGGGGGCGGCCACCTTGAGGAAAGACGCGCGGTACCAATTGACCATGCCGCGGATTTGTTCTGCACCGCCCCAGGCAGCTTGGTAGGCGGCAAGCCTCTCCGGTGTCATCCAGGACATGTCCATATGTTTGGAGAAGATACCCATCATGCGCGCATGGTTGTTGGCGGCGAGTTTGTCCTCAGACCCGTCTGCGCGCAGCCAGTTGATGTATTGGCTGGCTTCCGATTGTGCGCCCCCTGCGGCCAGCGCACGTTGAAAGGGGATGGGATGCACGCCGTTTGCGATGATCAGCTTTTGCAGGCGGTCGGGATGGCGGAAGGCCAAGCCGTAGGCCACGGCCGCGCCCCAGTCATGACCGAGGACAGCCGCGACGGGGACGTCGGGACTGTAGTGTTCGAGCACGGCAAGCGCATCGCCAACCAGCTTGGACGCAGCGTAGTGATCGACCTCGGCAGGGCGCCAGCTTTGACCATAACCGCGCTGATCCGGGGCGATGCAGAAGTACTCATTTTCCAGCTGCGCGATGAGCTCGGCAAAGGCACCGGAGTATTCCGGGAAGCCGTGCAGCATCAGGATCGCGGGCTTGGAGGGATCGCCGGCCACAACAACATGAAAGTCATGGCCGGCGATGTTTAAGGTCTCGCTGCGCAAGGCTTAGGCCATATCGGGCAGTTTGTGGTCTGCAAACTGTTTGCGCAGGGTGAGTTTGGAGACTTTGCCGGTGGCGGTGAGCGGCAGTTCGTCGACAAAGACCACGTCGTCCGGCAGCTGCCACTTGGCGAAGTGCTCCAGCAGCAGCTCCATCAACGCGCTGGCCTCTGGTTTGCCTTCAGGCGATGGCACCACCACCAGCAGCGGGCGTTCGTCCCATTTGGGGTGCGCCACGGCGATCACCGCGCAGTTGGCCACTTTGGGATGCGCCATAACGGTGTTTTCCAAATCAAGTGACGAGATCCATTCACCGCCGGACTTGATCAGGTCTTTGGCCCGGTCGGTGATGGTGAGGAAGCCATTGGCGTCGATGGTGGCAACGTCGCCGGTGCCAAACCAGCCTTCGGCATCAAAGGCGGCGGCATTGGCCTCTTCGTTTTCGAAATAGCCAGAGGTGATCGCGTTGCCACGCACATAGAGCTCGCCAGCGGCCTGGCCGTCGTGTGGTAGACGGTTGCCGTCCTCATCCACGATTTTCAGATCAACCCCAAAGACCCGGCGGCCTTGTTTGGATTTGATCGCAATACGCTCGGCCATGGGCTTACCGTCGAGATGATCCGGCAGATTGCCTTGGGTGCCGATGGGCGACATTTCGGTCATGCCCCAGGCGTGGCAGACGTTGACGCCGCCTTCCTCAAAGTATTGGATCATCGAGGCGGGGGCCGCGGATCCACCGACGACCATATCACCGAGGCCTTCGGGCATACGGCCTTGATTGGCAATCTCGCCCTGCAGGCCGAGCCAGACCGTCGGTACACCCCAGGCGGAATAGACTTTTTCGTCGTCCATCAGCTTGAACAGGCTCGCGCCATCTAAAGCCCCGCCGGGGAAGATCAGGGATGCGCCGGTGAGCGGTGCCGCGTAAGGCAGACCCCAGGCGTTGACGTGGAAAAGCGGAACAACTGGCAGAATACGCTTACCTGGCTGCAACGCGGCGGGCAGAGAGAGGCCCACCATCATCGCGTGCAGCACGGTGGAGCGGTGGGTGTAAAGCGTGCCTTTGGGATTGCCGGTGGTACCGGAGGTATAGCACAGGCCCGCAGCCGTTTCCTCGGGCAAGTCGGGCCAGTCAAAGTGCTCCGGTTGCCCCTCAAGCAGCTCTTCGTAACAGAGATAGTCACCGTCAGGCATATGCGCGCGGTCAGTCATCACGACAACTTTCAGGCCTTCGGGCCATTGCCCACGCAGCGCGTCGACAATCGGCACAAATGTCAGGTCCACAAAGAGCATCGTGTCGTTGGCGTGGTTGACGATATAGGTCATCTGCTCAGCCGACAAGCGTGGGTTGATGGTGTGGCACACACCGCCTGCCCCGGAGATGGCATAGTAAAGCTCGAGGTGGCGATAGCCGTTCCACGCCAGCGTCGCGACACGATCGCCCAGTTTCAGCCCCTGCGCAGTGAGGCCATGCGCCAACTGCGCCACCCGTTTGGCGGTTTGGGCATAAGTTTGGCGGTGAATGTCGCCTTCGGTGCGGACCGACACCACCTCCCCCCCTGAGTGGATTTCTGCCGCGTAGCTTAGTATGTCCGCAATCTTCAGCGGACGCATCATCATGGACCCTTGCATATGGCCCTCCCCTGCCAATGAGTGTCTGTTCGCCTCAGTACGTTACGCGCAAGTTTCGAGATTTCAAAAGCCTGCGTTAAAAGTGTCGTGGCGTCGCAAGCATCTGCACCCTAGGCTATGGCAGCCAAGCTTATGTGCACCTTTGCACAATTAAGCTGCGGTGCCGCCAGTTTTTCCGACGGCCCTGAGCGCCTATTTTGAGCGATGAAAGGAGACATGTCATGTCTATCAGACCTGTTTTGGAAACCCGCAAAGCCGTTCCCGCAATGGAAGGCGCCGGCGTGCACATCAACCGCGTGTTTGGGTTTCAGGATCCCACGGAGCTCGACCCGTTTTTGATGATGGATCATTTTCGCAATGATGATCCGGCGCAATATGAGAAAGGGTTCCCGTGGCACCCCCACCGTGGGATCGAAACCATCACCTATGTGATTGACGGCGCGGTGGAGCATCAGGACAGCCTTGGCAACACCGGCAATCTGAAATCCGGTGACGTGCAATGGATGACCGCCGGGCGCGGAATTTTGCATCAGGAGATGCCCACGGCGGATGCCAATGGGGCGAACCACGGGTTTCAGCTTTGGGCCAACCTGCCGCGGGATCTAAAAATGACCGATCCGCGCTATCAGGATGTGGAAGGCAAAGAAATCCCCGAGATCATTGATGATGACGGCACCAAGGTGCGGATTGTCATCGGCAGTTTCTGGGGCAAGACCGGCCCAGTGGATGGCATATCCGCGGATCCGATGTTTTTGGATGTGACCGTGCCGGCGGGGGTGAAAAAGACCTTCCCCATCGACACGCGGCGACGGGCATTTGCCTATGTGTTTGAGGGTGACGCGGCCTTTGCCGATGCCAGCCAGCCGACCGGTATCCTGCTTGAGAAAGAGGTGGCAGGCGAAGAGCTGAACATCCGCGACATGAGCGGGGACCGCACGCTCATTCGCTTTGGCAATGGCGATGAAGTCACGGTGCAAGCCGGGGAAGAAGGCGTGCGCTTCTTGCTGATCTCAGGCCAGCCGATTCAGGAGCCGGTGGCCTGGCACGGGCCGATCGTGATGAACACGCAGCAAGAGCTGCAACAGGCCTTTGCCGAGCTGCGCAACGGCACGTTTATCAAACCGGCACATTAAACACGCTGGCGGCTGGAACAAAGTTCTGGCCGCCAATCCGCACAAGCGCCAAAGTTTCATCCCAAACCAATCAATTCAAGTATTACAATTAGGGATGATGGCGGAAACTGCGGAGGCAAAGGTCCTGGAGACGTCACCCAAGGTAATGACCGGCTGGCAGCTGTTGTGCTTCAGCCTGCTGACCGCGCCTTTGGCCATGATCAACTTCGCCGTGGTGAGTTTTGTGCCAACCTTCTTCGCCGTTGATCTGGGGGGGCTGGTAACGGTGGGTGCTGTGTTCATGTTTGGCCAGGCCTTTGACATCATCACAGCCCCAATTGTCGGCGCATAGAGCGACCGCACCCAAGGCCGCTGGGGGCCGAGACTGCCGTGGATGTTTGTTGGGTTTCTGGGGCTGTTGTTATGTGTGTGGTTTTTGCTGGTCCCACCGGAAGGGATTGGCGCGGTCTATTTGTTCGGCGTGGCCTCCGGATATTTGCTGTTTCTCACCTTTTTTGATGTGCCCTATTCCAACATCGGCTTGGAGATATCCCCGGACCCGCATGAGCGCTCAGTCATTGCCGGAGCCAAAGGGATCTTTCAGATAATGGGCGCGGTGCTGGCCTCTTTGACCTCTGCTGTGGTTGCCAGTGCAATGGGAACGTCTCTGCAGGCGACGGCGGTGATTTTTGTGACGCTGATGCCGCTTTCTTTTATCCTGTTTCTGCGCATGACCCCACGCCCAAACCGCGCCCCGCCAGAAAAGCGTCCAACCCTGTTGTCAGCTTGGCAGATCTGCATGAAAAACCGGCACTTTCGCGCATTGGTGGCGGCGTTTTTTGCGGTGCAGGCGACCAATGCCATGACGGTTGGATTGTTTGTCCTGTTTGCCCCCCATGTGGTGCAAAAGCCGGAGTTGGTTGGCCCATGTTTCTGGCGTTGCTGCTGGCGACATCTTTGTTTGGGCCGGTGTGGGTGATCCTGGCTAAGAAGATTGGCAAACGGCGCAGCTGGATCACCGCTATCGCTCTGTGTTGCCCCATTCTCATGACAACCTATCTGGTTGGGGCCGGCGACACTGGCTTGATCTTGGCGCTGTGCTTTGGACTTGGCGCCTGCATGACCTGTGACGGCGTAATGCCAACCTCTTTGCTCGCTGACATTGTGGCGGCAGAAGAACAGCGTCAGGGGCACTCACAGGCAGCAAGTTATCTGGCGCTCAAGAATGTGGCCTCAAAAATGGCCTTTGTCGCACCGATGGGGGTGGCGTTTCCGGTGTTGGGCTGGGTCGGGTTTGACCGAGACGCAGGCAGTGCGCCGGAGACAATGGGCGTCCTGCTTCTGTTCTTTGTTGCCGTGCCATGCGGGCTGCGGCTTTTGGTGGCGGGACGTTTGTGGCGCGGCACCGCGCGGAATCATGCCAAGGCGCCGCTCTAAACACCCACCGCCTTGCGCACCATGTCCCAGTAAATTTGCTCCACCTCTTCCAGTGACAGACGCCCACCTTCGCGGAACCAGGTGTTCACCCCGGTCAACATGGCAATCACCGCCATGGTGGCAATCTTGGGATCGCTGACTTCGAAGTCGCCGCTGTCGATGCCCGCGCGCAGAATGGCTTCCAACCCGTCCTCATAAGCGCGGCGCAGTTCTTCGATTTTGGCGAAGTTTTCCGGCGTCAGGTTGCGCAGTTCCATATAGGCGATGAAGACCTCATCAGGCCGTTCAGAGTGGAACCGCAGGTGCAGGCGGGTGAAGTTTTCCAGCGCCTCAGTCGGTGTGGCTCCGTCTGGCAATTCTTCCCGTGCGGCCAAAAGCTCGGTCATATGGGTCTGCATCAGATCAAACAGCAGGCTCTGCTTGTCCGGCGTGTAATTATAAAGCGCTCCGGCTTGCACCCCAACCTCCCGCGCAATCTGCCGCATGGAGACAGCGGCGTAGCCGTGTTGGGCAAAGAGTTTGAGCGCCGCATCGCGGACGCGCGGGCCGGTGATGCCGGAATGAGAGCCTTGTGTGCGTGCCATGGAACGTAATTATCTGAACACGCGTTCGTTTAAAAGCGGCTCTACAGCCTTCTGTTATCTTCATCATGACTTGTGTGTCGCCACGGCCATAGGTCATAAAGCGGAGACCCAAGTACGGACCCCGCCATGCAGCCTGCGCGCGCCTTTGTTTTTGTTGTACTGCCGCTCTCCATACTGAAGGCCTGCGGCGAGATGCCCGACATGGCCGCCACCAGCGATCCGGCGCTGGAAGCGGCGCCCTACCCCGACATCCTACCGCAATATGCGCTGCCCAAAGCGCCAAAAGGCCGCTTGACGGAAAACAGCGAGGCTGAGCTGGACGCCCGCGGGGCGCGTCTCAAAAACCGCGCCAACAATCTTTAGCCCTCACGCCACACACCGCGCGTTGCACAGCACGTCAAGAGCGGCTAAACGGCAAAGCGACATATACAACTCTCCTGCATAGAGGTAGCCCATCATGACCACTTCCCAGCCTACTCCGCTTCGTCTTGGGATTGCCGGTTTGGGCACCGTGGGCGTGGGCGTCGTGAAAATCATCCGTCAGAAAGCCAACGTTTTGGCGGCGCGCACCGGTCGTCCGATTGAGATCACCGCCGTAAGTGCCCGTTCTAAAGACAAGGATCGCGGCGTGTCGCTGGCGGGCTATGCCTGGGAAGACGATCCGGTGGCGCTGGCAAAACGCGACGATGTGGACGTGTTTGTGGAACTGATGGGTGGCGAAGACGGCCCTGCCAAAGACGCCATCGAGGCGGCGCTGGCGCTGGGCAAAGACGTTGTCACCGCCAACAAGGCGCTGCTGGCGCACCACGGTCAGGCTTTGGCAGAAACCGCCGAAGGCAAAGGCGCAGTGATCCGGTTTGAAGCGGCTGTGGCCGGTGGTATTCCGGTGATCAAAGCGCTGACCGAAGGTCTGGCGGGCAATGACATCACCCGCGTGATGGGCGTGATGAACGGCACCTGCAACTACATCCTGACCCGGATGCAGGACGCGGGCTTGCCTTATGATGAGGTTTTTGCCGAAGCCGATGCGCTGGGCTATCTCGAAGCCGATCCGAACCTCGACGTAGGTGGCATTGATGCCGGTCACAAGCTGTCCCTGCTGTCCTCCATCGCCTTTGGCACCAAGGTGGATTTCGACGGTGTGGAGCTGGAAGGCATTCAGCGCATCTCCATAGAAGACATCAACCAAGCGGCTGAGCTGGGCTTCAAGATCAAGCTGCTGGGCGTGACCCAGATGACCGGTCGCGGACTGGAGCAGCGCATGTCGCCTTGTTTGGTACCGGCTGACAGCCCATTGGGTCAGCTTCAGGGCGGCACCAATATGGTGGTAATCGAGGGCGACGCGGTGGAGCAGGTTGTGCTGCGCGGCCCCGGTGCCGGTGAGGGCCCAACCGCCAGTGCCGTCATGGGTGACGTTTGTGACATCGCGCGTGGTTTCCGCCTGTCGACCTTTGGGGTTCCGGCAGAGATGTTAACCACAGCCAAATCGGCACAGTCCAATTCTCCTGCGCCTTACTACCTGCGCCTGGCATTGGAAGATCGCCCGGGTGCCATGGCCAAGATCGCCACTGCGTTGGGGGACAACGGCATTAGCATCGACCGCATGCGCCAGACCCGCCATGACGATGCCCATGCGCCTGTGTTGATCGTGACCCATAAAACCCAGCGTGCCGATCTTGACGCTGCGGTGGTGGCGATGCGGGACACCGGTGTGATGGCGGCAGATCCGGTGGCGTTGCGCATCGAAGCGGTGTGAGCCGCACCTGAGCACAAAGCGCTCAAATATAGTAAATTTTGAATAATTGCCAATCCACGATACACTCTTGCGAGTGGTGGTGGGTTGACGATTCTTGCTGTGCTGCGGTTTTGTGGCGCTGTTTTTCCTGAATGTGATCTGCCACGGCGAATTTTACATCCCAGTCGCGTCGCTTTGCGACTGTCAGACCTTTTTGTCTAAGACATTTCATTTGGGGGAGAACACCATGCCTAGGTTTAACTCATGGCTCGATTGGTTCCTAAAACCTATCGTGATTGGCACGCGCAATGGGGATGTGCTGTCTCTGGAAGGCAGCAATGTGTCTGGCAAAATTTTTGGCCGCGGCGGCAATGACACGATGATTGGCGGCAACCGCAGCGATCTGTTGTTTGGTGGCTGGGGCCATGACGACATTTCCGGCGGGCGTGGCAACGACCGTCTCTTCGGCGGTCGGGGCAATGACACCATGTCCGGCGGGGAAGGCTATGACCAGATTTTTGGGGGCCGTGGCCGCGACACCGCCGTCTATGAAGGCTCTGTGTTTGGCTACAGCTGGGAACAGGGATGGTTCCGCAAGTTCTACGTCAAGGACATCGACCACTCCGATGGCAACACCGCCATTGATACTCTGCGCGGCGTCGAGCTTTTGCAGTTTGACGACTACACCTTCAACATTCGCGGCGCCAATGCGGCGTTGGTACTGGGCGAGGACGCCACCACGGACGAAGACACACCGGTGGTGATTTCTTTTGATGCCTATGATTTTGATGGCGGTACGGTCACCGTGGCGAGCATATCAACCTCCCAAGGGAGCCTAAGCCTGATTGGCAGCAGCGCCTTGGCGCAGGGCATGGGGGTTGGGGCCAGCTTCAGCTACAGTTTTGATCCGATCACAGCCTTCAATTATCTTTCCGTCGGTGACTATGAAACGGCAACCATCACCATTGTGATTGATGACGGTCAGGGCAACCTCACCACCCACACGCTGGATGTCACAGTGACCGGGGTGAACGATGCGCCAAACATCACCGGCGTGACCAATGAGGTTGGCGACCTGCTTGAAGACAGCGTGCTTGCGGCCAATGGAGTGGTCTCCGCGGTGGATCCCGACGTGAACGACCTGCTGACCTTCTCGGGTGGAGCCGGCACCTATGGCACTTTTGCCATTCATCCCGATACCGGCGCCTGGACCTACGCGTTGGACAATGCCTCCGTCGCGGTGCAGGAATTGGGCGTTGGCGAAAGCGTGGTGGACACCATTGCGGTACAGGTCTCTGATGGCAATGGCGGCACCGACACGGTCAATGTCTCGGTGACAATCTACGGCAGCAACGATGCGCCGGTGGTCAGCGCGATCACCTATGACAATGACACCGTCACCGAAGACGGTGCGGTGCAAACGGCCTCCGGTGCCGTGCAGGTCACGGATACGGACAAAAACGACACCCACAGTTACAGCGTGATCGGCAGCGCCACAGGCCTCTACGGCACGCTTGCACTGGATCCCAACACCGGCAGCTGGAACTATGTGCTCAACAACTCGTCAGCGGCGGTGCAGGCCTTAGCTGCTGGGCAAACCGTGGTGGAAACCTTTGATATTCAGGTCAGTGACGGCAACGGCGGTTTTGACACGGAAACCATCTCGATTGATGTGAACGGCAGCAACGATGCACCAGTGATCAACGGCACATTATATGATGTACCCGAGGTGACCGAAGACGGTGGTCTCTTTGCACGCGGACGCATTGACGTCACCGACATCGACACCAATGACACACTGAGCTTCGTTGTGCTGGGCAGCGACACCAGTGGATTTGGCACCTTGACGGTCAACCCAAATGGCACGTGGAGCTACGCGCTCAACAACGACAGCGAACTGGTCCAGGCACTCAACACCGGAGATATCCGCACGGACAGCTTCGCCGTGGCGGTCATCGACCCAAGCGGCGCGCGCGCCACCACCACGATATCTGTCACCATCAATGGCGCAGATGACGCGAACCCGGACGTTGGGGACGGCGGTGGTGGCGGGGGCGGTGAGCCACCAGCCTCTTCAACGCTGGATTTTGAAGGACAGCTACACGCGAACTCGTTTGAAGGTTCAGCTGGTGGAGTGCAATGGTCCTCAGGCTGGGCCACCTTTGACTCAACCTTGTTTGGACAGCTCAGCCCAGATCGCGGGGGCGGTCAACTGGATACAGGTGTCGCCAATGGCGCGACCAGCGGCACCATGGTGGTGGCCGGCGGTTCCGGTGTCACCTTAGAGGGCGACTTTGTCGACACTTTTGATTTTGAAAGCGCGCAAGTCACCTCGGCTTTCAACGAAGGCATGCAGTTGACCGTGGAAGCATTTGATCAATCCTTCCAGCTCACCGAGACCAGCCCAGGCATATTTGAAAACATCGAAGTCTTCACCAGCCTTGGGTTTGAGACTTTCACTCTCCCAACCACTGGGCCAACATTGTTGGAGTTTAACGACGCCATTTTTGACGCCGTGGATCGTGTGGTCTTCACCACCAGTGGCGGCACGCCGCTGCCAATCCCGCTGTCCGGCGACCAATTTGTCATGGATGATGTGACCATTTTTGTCTGATCTGCGTTTTGAGACCTATCCCTGGCGGGCTCAGGTTGCGCCGGGGGTAGGCCTGCGCTATTGCGGACTTAAACGTGTTCAAAAGGATTTATTTCATGTCGCTGAAGCCGGAATTTCACGATCGCATGTTGTCCCTTGGCCTCGCCCGCGTTGCGGAACAGGCTGCCATTGCGTCCGCTGCCTTGATTGGCAACGGGGACGAAAAGGCCGCTGACCAAGCCGCCGTAAACGCGATGCGGGAACAGCTCAACCTTTTGGACATCGCAGGCGTGGTGGTCATTGGGGAAGGCGAACGCGACGAAGCTCCTATGCTCTACATTGGTGAGGAAGTTGGCAACGGCAACGGCCCAGGCGTGGACATTGCACTGGACCCATTGGAAGGCACCACACTGACCGCCAAAGACATGCCAAACGCACTGACCGTGATTGCCATGGGCCCACGCGGTTCCATGCTGCACGCGCCAGACACTTACATGGACAAGCTGGCCATCGGTCCAGGCTACCCGGAAAACGTGGTATCTCTGGAGATGAGCCCAAAGGAGCGTGTGGAAGCATTGGCCAAAGCCAAAGGCTGTGACACCTCCGACATCACCTTGTGTATCCTTGAGCGCCCGCGCCACGAAGAGATGATTGCCGAAGTGCGCGCCACCGGCGCTTCGATCCGCCTGATCACCGATGGTGACGTTGCTGGTGTGATGCACTGTGCTGAAGCCGAAGAAACCGGCATCGACATGTATATGGGCCGTGGCGGCGCCCCTGAGGGTGTTCTGGCAGCCGCAGCTCTGAAATGCATGGGCGGTCAAATGTGGGGCCGTCTGGTGTTCCGCAACGATGATGAACGTGCGCGCGCGGCCAAAACCGGCATCACTGATCTCGACCGCATCTATTCACGGGATGAGATGGTGACGCAGGACGTGATTTTTGCCGCTACCGGCGTGACCGGCGGCTCGCTTCTGCCGGCCATCAAGCGTACCCCCGGCTGGATCGAAACCGAGACGCTTTTGATGCGCTCCAAGTCTGGCTCTGTGCGCCGCATGACCTACCGTGCACCAGTGGATCAAACCTCTTGATCCCCGCAGACATTCTTGTTTGATTTGGGCCACGTGCCCTGATGGCCCGCCTTTTGGCGGGCCTTTTCATAAGACGAAGGCCCTGACATGACTGATTTCCTTGGTGTTTCCGAAAGCTTGACCGGACGGCGCTGGGTGGGGCCGGATGTGGAAACCACACGGGCCGCCGAACAATTGGCCCAAGACACCGCCCTGCCCCCAGCCCTCTGTGCGGTGCTGGCACGGCGTGGCGTAACCGCTGGCGAAGCCGACAGCTTTATGGAGCCCAAGCTGGTGGATCTTCTGCCAGACCCTCGCAGCATCAAAGATATGGAGACCGCCGCAGGCCGGTTCCTCCAAGCCGTCAAGGCACGCGAACGTATTGCGGTCTTTGCCGATTATGACGTCGATGGTGGCACCTCCGCTGCTTTGTTGATCACCTGGCTGCGCCAGATGAACTTGCAGGCCACGCTCTACGTGCCGGACCGAATTGACGAAGGCTACGGCCCCAACGAGACTGCAATGGCAGAGTTGGCCAAGGGGCACGATCTGATCATTTGTGTTGACTGCGGCACATTAAGCCACGGGCCTATTGCGGCGGCCAAAGGCGCGGATGTGGTGGTGCTCGACCACCACCTGGGCGGGGAAACTTTGCCGGACTGTGTCGCGGTGGTGAACCCCAACCGGCAGGATGAAAGTGGCGATCTGGCACATCTCTGTGCAGCCTCTGTGGTGTTTCTAATGCTGGTCGAAGCCAACCGGCAGATGCGCGAGGCGGACGGCACCCGTGGTCCAGACCTGATGTCCATGCTGGATCTGGTTGCGCTTGGTACTGTGGCCGATGTGGCGCCGCTGATTGGCGTAAACCGCGCTTTAGTGCGGCAAGGGTTGAAAGTTATGGCGCGGCGGGAACGCCCTGGCGTGGTCGCGCTGTCTGATGTGAGCCGCATGGATTCTGCCCCGAACAGCTATCACCTTGGTTTCCTTCTGGGACCCCGGGTCAACGCTGGTGGACGCATTGGACAAGCCGATCTGGGCGCGCGCCTTCTGTCGACCGACAACCCGCAAGAAGCTCAGGCCATGGCGGCACGGCTGGACGAATTGAACACCGAACGCCGCGATATTGAGGCCTCGGTGCGCGCGGCTGCCATGGCGCAAGCCGAAGAGCGTGGCTTAGACGCACCGCTGGTTTGGGCGGCGGGCGACGGCTGGCACCCCGGCGTTGTCGGCATTGTCGCCTCCCGCCTGAAAGAGGCCACCAACCGACCGGCCGTGGTGATTGGCCTTGAGGATGGCGAAGGCAAAGGCTCTGGCCGCTCTATTTCCGGGGTTGATCTTGGCGCAAGCATCCAAAAACTCGCGGCCGAAGGCTTGTTGATCAAAGGTGGCGGGCACAAGATGGCTGCCGGCCTCAGCGTGGCAGAGGATCAGCTGGAGCCGGCCATGGAACGCCTGTCTGAACTGCTGGCCAAACAGGGCGCAGGTGACGCCGGCCCCGCAGACCTAAAACTCGACAGCCTGCTGATGCCCACCGGGGCCACGGTTGATTTGATCAACGACATCGACAAGGCCGGGCCCTTCGGTGCGGGCGCGGCGGCACCACGTTTTGCCTTCCCGGATGTGGAGATCCGATTCACCAAACGTGTGGGCGACAGCCACCTGAAACTGACCTTTGGCGATGGTTTTGGCGCGCGTATTGATGCCATTGCGTTTGGCGCTTACGACGCGCCGCTTGGCCCCGCACTCGAATCGCACGGCGGCGCGCGTTTCCACCTGGCTGGGCGGTTGGAAATCAACACGTGGGGCGGTCGCCAATCGGTACAACTGCGGCTTGAAGACGCCGCGCGGGCCTGAGCCGAACTTCATTTGACCCTAAATATCCTGGGGGAATCGCAGCCCCGCTGCGATGGGGGCAACGCCCCCGCCCCCGTCCCAAAAATTTTCCGGAAGTCGCGCAAATTTCCACTTGCACCCACCCCGTGGTTTCACTAGATACGCCTCACGCTTCAGCGCGTCCCGTTCGTCTATCGGTTAGGACGCCAGGTTTTCAACCTGGAAAGAGGGGTTCGATTCCCCTACGGGATGCCAGAAGTGGGGTAAGGGGTTTTTGACCTCTGACGCGCCCAAAAGAGCGTCCCGTTCGTCTATCGGTTAGGACGCCAGGTTTTCAACCTGGAAAGAGGGGTTCGATTCCCCTACGGGATGCCACTTTTTTTTACCACCATCCAGATTGAATTTCCCAACAGCGCGCCTGTGCTGTGACGTTTGGCACACTTTCACACATCCGTTGAAAAAAGCGCGCGCATCCAAAGGGATGCGCGCGCCGGAACCTCAAACCTGAGGGCATCAGCCCCAGTCGCGGCAGACGTATTTGATCTCTGTATATTCTTCCATGCCCATGCGCGCGCCCTCACGCCCCAGACCGGATTGCTTGGTGCCACCAAAGGGGATCGGAGCCCCGGTCACCTTGGTGCGGTTCACCGCCACCATCCCGTACTGCAATGCGCGGCTCAGACGGTAAATGCGACGCGGGTCCTGGCTGTGCACATAGGCCACCAAACCATATTCCGTCTCATTGGCACGGGCGACAACCTCCTCTTCGCTATCAAACGGAGTGATCGGGGCCACGGGGCCAAAGGTTTCTTCCGACATAATCAGCGCCTCTGCCGGCACGTCGGTCAACACCGTGGGTTCAAAGAACAGCGTGCCCAACGCATGACGCTTGCCGCCACAGGCCAGCTTGGCACCTTTGGCCAACGCATCGGCCACGTGCTCTTCCTGCTTTTGCACCGCTTTTTCGTTCATCAGCGGGCCAAGATCTGGATCATCCATCCCCACGCCAACGCTCAACGCCTGGGTGGCGGCGACAAATTTGGCGCAAAAGGCGTCGTAGATATCGCGCTCCACAAAAATGCGGTTCGCGCCCAGGCAGTCCTGACCCGAGGTGGCAAATTTGGCTTTGATGGTTTCTTCAACCGCCACGTCCAGATCCACGCCTTTGAAGACAATCACCGGCGCGTGGCCGCCCAGCTCCATGACCAACCGCTTTACCGTGCTGGCGGACTGGCGATAGAGCAGCTTGCCTACCTCGGTGGAGCCGGTGAAGGACAGCGCGCGCACGCGGGTGTCGCGGGTCCAGGGCTCGACCACGGTGGGGGCAATGCCGGTGACCACGTTGAACACCCCTGCCGGAATTCCGGCCCGTTCCGCCAGTTCCGCCAGCGCCAAGGCGCTATAAGGCGTTTCGCCAGACGGATGTGCCACCACGGTGCAGCCAGCGGCCAGCGCGGCGGCGGCTTTGCGGGTCAACATCGCGGAGGGGAAGTTCCACGGGGTGATCAGCGCAGCCACGCCCACCGGTTCGCGCCACAGCTCGACCTCGGCATCCGGCAGGTGGCTGGTGACGCCTTCGATGTTGGGGCGTTTGGATTCTTCAGCGTAGAACTCCACAAACGCCGCACCGTAGTCGATCTCGCCGCGCGCCTCGGACATAGGCTTGCCCTGTTCCAGCACCATGATCCGTGCCAGATCTTCTTTATGCTCCAGCTGAAGTTCAAACCAGCGGCGCAGGATGGCCGCGCGTTCCTGTGGCAACAGTGCCGCCCAGGCCGGAAAAGCGGCCTGCGCCGCGTCCACCGCCGCCGAGGATTCCTCAGCAGACATCGCAGCCACGCCGCCCAGATGGGTGCCATCCGCAGGATTGGTCACAGCAAAGCTGTCGCCGTCCTTGGCCGCCAGCCATTTGCCGTTGATGTAGGAAAAGGACCGCACAAGGGCCTTGTCGGTGATGTCTGCGCGGGCAGAGAGCGCGGTTTGCGTCATATGGGTGTCTCCTCTAAATGAGGAGAAAATGCCGCACACCAACAGAAGATTTGTCCGAAGTTTGCGCAGATCGCAGAGGGTTTAGCTGCGTTCTGAGCCCCCCAGAAGAATATCAAACGGCGGCGCGCCGTGCTCTTTCACCGGCTTGGTCACGATGTAGGTAAAATAGCGCGACAGGCCGATGCGGGCGTCCAGCATTTCGTCAATCAGACGCTGATAGGCGTCGATATCGCTGGTCACAATTTGCAGCAAATAGTCGAACCCGCCACCAAGCGCCCAACAGGCGACAACCTCGTCATAGCGCTGCATCGCGGCCTCAAAAGCCCGGAAGCTGGCCGCCGTGTGATCGGCAATTTCAGCGGAGACAAACACGGTGACGCTGGGGGCAAGCTTCTTGAGATTGATACGCGCACCGTAGCCTTCGATCAGCCCGGCCTTTTCCAGCTTTTTCAACCGGTCCCAGCAGGGGGTTGGCGAAAGACCAATTTTGTCTGCCAAGGCCGCTTTGGTGATGCGGCCTTCACGCGTCAGCACGCACAGGATTTGAATGTCGCGCTCGTCCAGTTTCATGGCAGCGCCCACGCCTCATACAAGGCGGAGAACACATCCGGGCGCTGGCCCAAGTCATATGGTCGCGAGGTCAAAGTCATAGCCAGACAGCGTTATCAGGAGCCATTTGCCATCGGCAAGTCCAATCATGTTCTGTGCGCAAAAACCCCAATAATCTGACTATCACAAACCTTCTCTTAACCACTGACTCTTCGTTAACCAATTCAAACTACGGTTTTCCTGTGTCGTTATCACCGCGCCTGCCAATACCGATTCTCTCTTCATGGCGCGGTTCGTAAGGGAATGGGATCTATGACAAAAACACATTTGTCAGTCTGGGTACTACCACGCAGTCCATCGCAAGACGTGCGTCCTCCAGCGCGTCGGGCAAATCGAACGGGTGCGTTTATTGTTGCCGCCTGCGGCGATGAGGATTTTGCCGTGGTGCCAAAAGCTTCGGGCAACAAAAACCGCCGGATTTGGCCACACACTGCGCCAACCCGTCCCCGTGTTCTGGCACGCTAACATCCGCCAATCACAGCTCCGGTGGGACATCCACTGCCGGTGCACTGGGCTTGATGTCCAGCAACGGTGTGCCGTCGAAACAATCTATGGCGTCAATGCCAATAACCCCCGCTTCCAAATCAAGCGACGTGATGCGCACCGCCGCCAATGAAATAGGGTTCACGCGGTTTGGGGACCGCAGCGCAAACGTGCCACTTGCCGTGTCACGATGACGGGGCCGCTGGGTGATCAGATCGCGCCGCGCCTGATGCATCCAGTAAAACAGCAAAATCCCCTGCCCCACCTCCAAACCGGTCAGACCCTGCGCAAAGCCCGATTCCAAGATGACGCGAGCGCCTTGGCCAGCTTCCCGCGCGCGGGTCACGTTTTTGGGGCAATCACCACGCCGCCACGGGGTTTCGATCCGGCCAATGAAGCGCAGCTGCGCATCCACGCGCTCCATAGGATCAAAAGACAGGCGGTCTTCGCCCTCGCGTTGGTCTGGGAAAGCGCGTGTTGAGGGCTCTGTCATGGCGGGGTTCCTTGGATGTCGTAAGCACTCTGCCAGCAGACCCAAAGCGATACCAGCATCTGCTTGGTCGCACCCTCAAATGAAAAACGCCGCTCCTGAGAGCGGCGTTTTCCGATTATACAATCTCGTCTTCGAGACCTTCAGTGGAGAGCCCTTCGAGCTTGGGCATCAAGCTCAAAAGCTCCCGCGTGTAGGCCTCTTTGGGTGCGGCGAACAGCGTTTCGGTGTCGGCCACCTCCACCATCTGTCCCTGACGCATCACGCCAACACGGTCACACATCTGACGCACCACCGGCAGGTCGTGGCTGATGAAGAGCATGGTCAGACCAAGGTGTTCCTGAAGATCCTTGAGGATGTTCAGAATTTGCGCCTGGATGGACACGTCGAGCGCCGAGGTTGGCTCGTCACAGATCAAGAAGCGTGGCTGTGTTGCCAAAGCGCGTGCAATCGAGATCCGCTGACGCTGGCCGCCGGAGAACTCATGCGGGTACTTGCGCCCCGCATCAGATCCCAGCCCCACACGTTCCAGAAGTTCATCCACACGGTGTTGAATGGCGTCCCCTTCCAGCAGATTGTGGTGCCTCACCGGCTCCGCGATGATCTCATCCACGCGCATGCGCGGGTTGAGGCTGGAGAACGGGTCTTGGAAGATCATCTGGATCTGACGGCGGTAGCTTTCCAAATCTTTAGCAGTTTTGAGCTGCGTGATCTCTTCGTCATCGAAGAATATCTTACCGCCGTTGGTCTGGTACAGCGTCGCAATCATACGGGCGACCGTCGACTTACCGGAGCCACTTTCCCCAACGATGCCAAAGACTTCGCCTTCGCGGATGTCAAAGCTAACCTTGTCCGCTGCGGTAAAATATTTGCGGCGTGACGGGATGATTGCATTGCGGGCCAAGAAGGTTTTGGTCAACCCTTCAACCCTCAGCAACGTGCCAGACTTGGTGGGCTCCGGACGCTCCCAATTGCGGGCCAGATCATCGATGTGGAACGCAATTTGACGGCCGCCGTAAGACAGCTGCGGGAAGCGGTGCACCTTCAGCGTTGGACGTGGCACAGCGGCAATGAGCGATTTGGTGTACTCATGCGCTGGCGCGCCAAGCACTTGTTCGGTGGTGCCACTTTCCACAACCTGCCCCTGATACATCACGGTCACTTTGTCGGTGGTGTCCGCGATCACACCCATGTCATGGGTGATCAGGATCACGCCGGTCTGACGCTCCCGCGCCAACTCTTTGATCAGCTCAAGGATCTGCGCCTGAATAGACACGTCAAGCGCCGTGGTTGGCTCATCTGCAATGATCACATCTGGTTCGGAACACAACGCAAGCGCAATCACCACCCGCTGGCGCATGCCGCCAGAGAACTGGTGTGGGTATTGATCGATCCGCTCAGAGGGGTTGGGAATGCCCACCCGATCCAAAAGCTCGATCGCGCGCTTTTTGCTGTCCGCGTCAGACAGCTTCAGGTGGAATTGGATGGTTTCCACCAGCTGCTGGCCAACGGTCAAAAGCGGATTGAGCGAGGTCAGTGGGTCTTGGAAGATCATCGAGATCTTCGCGCCCCGCAGCGCCCGCATGCCATCCGCATCGCGCCCGTTGATGTGCTCACCTTTAAAGCTCACGGTGCCTTCGGCAATGTGGCCGGGACGTTCCAGCAAGCCCATCACGGCGGCGCCGATGGTGGACTTGCCCGCACCGGATTCCCCCACAAGACCGTGGATTTCACCGGGCTCAACCGCAAGATTGGCTTTGTTCACCGCCACAAACAGTTTGCGGCGGGTTGGGAAATGGACCGAGAGACCCTCGATATCTAGGACTGTATCGCTCATCACTGCAACCTCGGGTTCAATGCATCACGCAGCCAGTCACCTAACAGGTTCACAGACAGCGCAAGCGCCAAAAGCGTGACGGAAGGGAACAGGATGATCCACCATTCGCCAGAGAACAGGTAGCCTTGACCAATACGGATCAAGGTGCCCAGTGAGGGTTGCGTGGGTGGAGCGCCCACACCGAGGAACGACAGTGTTGCCTCCGCGATGATCGCCAGCGCCAAAGAGATGGTCGCGATGACCAGCACCGGCGAGAGCACGTTTGGCAGAATGTGACGCAGCATGATGATGCCACGGCCACGGCCAATCATTCGCGCGGCCTGCACATACTCTTTGTCTTTCTCCACCAGAGTTGCGCCACGTACCACGCGGGCAAATTGCACCCAGTCAGACAGGCCGATCGCCACGATCAGCACCCAAATGGCCATCTGATCGTGATGCTGAATTGGGATGACGCCTTTGGCAATCCCGAAGATCAACATCGCCACCAGAATGGCCGGGAAGGTCAGCTGCACATCCGCCGCCCGCATGATGATGGTTTCCACCCAGCCACCAACGTATCCGGCCACGAGGCCCAATGTGATGCCGAGTACCATGGCAAAGCTCACAGCGGCAAAACCGACAAACAGTGACACACGCATGCCGTAGAGAATGGTGGAGAACACATCCCGACCTTGGTCATCTGTACCAAGCCAGAAGACATCTCCGGTGAAGTCATTGGGCGCCATCGGCGCAGTAAAGCCATTCATCAAGTCCAAAGAACTTGGGTCAAATGGGTTATGAGGCGCGATCAGCGGCGCAAAGACGGAGCTCAGCACCAAGAGCATCACCACAAGGAACGACGCAATCGCCACCGGTGACCGGCGGAAGTTGTAGATAAAATCGCTGTCCAAAGCCTTCGCAAGGCGGGACTGTGGCGCGGTTGAAGTTTGGTCAGACATCAGTGTGCCCCCTTCCCATCCGTGCGCAGGCGCGGATCAATTGCGAAATACAGCAGGTCAACAATCAGGTTGATGCCAACAAACATCACCGAAATCAGCATCAGGTAGGCGGCCATCACAGGGATGTCGACAAACTGAATGGCGTTGATGAACAGCAGGCCAACACCGGGCCACTGGAACACGGTCTCAGTGATGATCGCAAAGGCGATGATCGAGCCAAGCTGCAAACCGGTCACGGTGATCACCGGCACCAGCGTGTTTTTCAAAGCGTGGCGGAAGTTCACGGTGCGCTCTTTCAGGCCCCGAGCGCGGGCAAAGCGGACATAGTCCTGACGCAGCACTTCAAGCATCTCAGAGCGGACAAGCCGCATGATCAGGGTCATTTGATAAAGCCCCAATGTGATCGACGGCAGGATCAAGGCTTTAAGCCCCGACGAGGTCAACAAGCCCGTGCTCCACCACCCAATATGGGTGACCTCCCCGCGCCCAAAGGAGGGGAGCCATCCCAACTCCACAGAGAAAAGGTAGATCAACAAGATACCTATGAGGAAGGTGGGCAGGGACACCCCTATAAGGGAGACTGACATGATCATATTGGCCAGGAAGCCATCTTTGCGTATGGCGGTGAATACCCCAAGCCCGATGCCAATACTGATCGCCAAGAAACCACTGACCGCGGCCAGTTCCAGCGTTGCCGGTGCGCGTTCCACAAGGATTTCCGCCACCGGGCGGCCTTGGCGGAAGCTTACGCCAAAATCACCTTGCACGGCGTTTTCAAGAAACTTGTAGTATTGCACGGGAAAGGGCTGATCCAGCCCAAGGTCCGCCCGAAGGCGGGCGATGTCAGCATCGGTGCGTTCCTGACCAAGCATGTTGTCGATTGGATCCCCGACAAATCGAAACATGCTGAAGGCCACAAGGCCTACGACCAGAAGAACCAATGCGGACTGTAGTACTCTTTTTAAGACATACGTCAGCATCACTGCGTCCCTTTATTTTTTATTGGCGCGAGCCTTGCGCTTTCAAAGGGCGCAGGTCAAGTGCAGCGCACGAGGCAGCGATGATTGCCCGCTGCCTCATTTTTAGGCAGTATTATTGCACGTTCACCCACCGCAGGATAAAGAAATTATCCGGGCGTTGGGTCAAAGAGACATTGTCCCGTGTGCCCCAAACCAGAGGTTGTACGTACATCGGCACATAGGCTGTTTCCGCCTGCAGAATCGCTGCGGATTCGTCGAGCATCATCTGGCGCTTGCCGTCATCAATTTCCGATTGGATCATCGGCAGCATCTCATCGATCTTGGCGTTGGAGTACCCGCCAAAGTTCCAGCTGCCGAGTTTCTTCTCGGAGTTTGGTGTGTGTGCCAGGAAGCGGATTGGGTGTTCCGCATCAAACGTGCCTGGGGACCAACCCAGCAGATACATGTCAAAGTTATCCGCACGCAACTCTGGCCAGTAGTTCGACACCGGCATTGCGTCCAGCTGGGCATCAATCCCCACTTTTGCAAGCATCGCGGTCACAGCCTGACAGACGGCCTCGTCATTCAGGTAGCGGTTGTTTGGGCACTTCAGGCCAAAGGAGAAACCGTCAGCATAGCCCGCTTCGGCAAGCAGGGCCTTGGCACCATCCACATCATAAGCCGGGCGGTCCATATTGGCAGCGGAGTAGCCACGCATGGCTGGGCTGACCAACTGGCTCGCTGGTTCGGCATTGCCACGCATGATGGTTTTCAGGATCGCGTCCACATTCACCGCTTTGGACACAGCTTCACGTACGCGGGCATCCTTGAACGGGTTTGGTTTGCCGGCATCCGCGCCGTATTTCAGCACGTCAGATTCTTGGGCAAAACCAAGCATGATCACGCGGGCCTCAATGCCCTGAATGACCTGTACCCCGTCCTGACCTTGCAGACGCGCAGCATCCTGGATCGGCACCGGGTTGATCATGTCAACTTCACCAGACAGCAGCGCCGCCACAGCGGTGGCCGGGTTCTGAATTGGGGTGAATTCCGCCACAGTAATGTTGTGAGTGGCTTCGTCCCACCAGCCGTCAAATGGCTTCAGCTGTGTGCGCAAGCCTGGCTCACGTTCCGTGACCATAAACGCGCCCGTACCGTTGGCGTTGAGCGTGGCGTAGTTGCCGTTTTCCTTGTCAGGCAACGCGGCGTTGTTGGCCTCGGCCCAGCCCTTGTCCACAATCATCCAGTTGGCGATGCTGTCCGGGAAAATTGGGTTTGGGGCTTTGGTCAGGATGTCGATGGTCTTGCTGTCGACCATTTTGACCTCGGACACCGGAGCAAACCAGCTGCGGGTGTCAGACACTTCGTTGGACGCGCGCTCATAGGAGAACAGCACGTCTTCGGCGTCAAATGTGCTGCCATCATGGAAGGTCACGCCTTCGCGCAGGTGGAAACGCCAACCTTCGCCCTCTCCAATCGGCTCCCAGCTTGTCGCCAACGCCGGCGCGATCGACATGTCTTTACCGCGACGCACAAGGCCTTCATATACGTTGTTGAGAAAACCCAGAACCGGTGCAGAGTTCACTGCGTGCGGATCCATGGTTTGCGGATCGGTGGTGCCCGCCCACTTAAACTCTTCGGCTGCAACAGGTGCAGCACAAACAGCGGCCAGAGCGGCCGCGCTTAACATATGTCTCATGACATTCCCCTGTTCTTCAATCCGCGACGTCGCGCGCGGGTGCATGGGAACAGTGTCACCCCAAGCGGATTGCAAAAGCAAGGTCGACACACATTTTTGTGAACAAGTTAAGCCATTTTCAGGCTTAAGTTTTTTCCACTTGCACGCAATCCGAGCAAAATACTCGAACTTTTGTTGAGCAGGCCTTGGTGGCTGTGCCACCATGGCGGTGCAGTTTGTTTATTAAGGTGACGACATGATTGAAGTGACTGAAGCAGGCGGACCGGAGTATCTCGAAGTCCGCATGACCGCGCCCATTACCGAAAGCGACTATACTGACGTTCTGACCCCGGCGATTGACCGGGCCATCGAGCGGGCGGAGAACATTCGCCTACTGGTGATCCTAGATGGTGGACCGGGGGATTTTACCGCCGGCGCCATGTGGCAAGACAGCCGTATGGGATTCAAGCATTGGCGTGGTTTTGACCGCTGTGCCATTGCCACGGACGACGCTACCATGAAACGTCTGATTTCGGTGTTTGGCGTGTTGATGCCCTGCCCTGTGGCGCTGTTTGGCCTGTCTGAAGCCGAGGATGCCCGCCGTTGGCTGCGCGAAAGCTTGGGATCTATCCAGATCGACGCGGTGGATGACAGCACCGTTTGTGTACGCCTGATGGGCAAACTCGACAGTGAGATCTACCAAGGCAAGTCCGAAGACCTCGACAATCTATTGGCTGGTAAAAACCAATTTGGTCTGGTGATCGACCTACGGGAGTTTGACGGCTGGCAAGGATTGGGGGCGTTGCGGGATCACTTTGCCCTTGCGAGTGCGCATGTGAAGCAATTAACCCGAGCAGCCATCGTGGGTGATGCCGGCTGGCAAAACATGGCGTCCAAAATGGGCAAACACGCCTTTGGCGTGAACGCAGAGCATTTTGGCGCGGATGATTTTGATAAAGCCGTGGCCTGGGTGCAGACGGGCGCGTAACTCCCCCGCTCTCGTGAAGCAAAAAGGCCGCCCAATGGGCGGCCTTTCCGTAGTCTGT
>NZ_JAGDZB010000011.1:0-1018 GCF_049116215.1 Shimia sp.
GGTCTGTTTAGGGTGTTGAAATTGTTGAGTTTTGTAGAAAGCTGGCTGTTTTTTGCGGAAAGTTGAAAAAAGCGCTTGCGGCTGGGTTGGTATAACCTTAGAACCCCCTTCACCGGCGGCGCTGAGGCGCACAACGGCGGGACGGACTGGGACGGAGCGGCGCTTCAAACTGGGAAGTTTCAAAAAAGATTGAGGATTGTCAGCGGGTTGCGCTAGTAAGTTAGTAGCGCGGTCGGTTGGTTTTGTCTCTGGGGTTTAGGCTCCGACGTTGTTTGAAAATAGAATACACTGAAGAGATATGAGGGCGGTTTGGTTCATTTCGATGAACAAACACCTGCATATCGGCTCTTAGGGTTTCGGCCTGATTATAGAGTTACAACAGCTTCACTGTTTGGACGGCTTTTGTTTCTTTTGGAAACTGAAGCACAACCAAACGGTATGAGTGCATCAGGATTAGCCTCCTGGTGCGATGTGCAGAGGTTCGAACGTCAAGGATAAGCTGGTAACAGCTTTTCAACTTGAGAGTTTGATCCTGGCTCAGAACGAACGCTGGCGGCAGGCTTAACACATGCAAGTCGAGCGCACTCTTCGGAGTGAGCGGCGGACGGGTTAGTAACGCGTGGGAATGTACCCAGATCTAAGGAATAGCCACTGGAAACGGTGAGTAATACCTTATACGCCCTTCGGGGGAAAGATTTATCGGATTTGGATCAGCCCGCGTTAGATTAGATAGTTGGTGGGGTAACGGCCTACCAAGTCTACGATCTATAGCTGGTTTTAGAGGATGATCAGCAACACTGGGACTGAGACACGGCCCAGACTCCTACGGGAGGCAGCAGTGGGGAATCTTGGACAATGGGCGCAAGCCTGATCCAGCCATGCCGCGTGAGTGATGAAGGCCCTAGGGTCGTAAAGCGCTTTCGCCAGGGAGGATAAGGACAGTACCTGGTAAAGAAACCCCGGCTAACTCCGTGCCAGCAGCCGCGGTAATACGGAGGGGGGTAGCGTTGTTCGGAAT
>NZ_JAGDZB010000012.1:0-777 GCF_049116215.1 Shimia sp.
GGTACGGCTGTTCGCCGTTTAAAGAGGTACGTGAGCTGGGTTTAGAACGTCGTGAGACAGTTCGGTCCCTATCTGCCGTGGGTGTAGGATACTTGAGAGGAGTTGCCCCTAGTACGAGAGGACCGGGGTGAACGATCCACTGGTGTACCAGTTGTTCCGCCAGGAGCAGTGCTGGGTAGCTATGATCGGACAGGATAACCGCTGAAGGCATCTAAGCGGGAAGCCCCCCTCAAAACAAGGTATCCCTGAGGACCGAGGTAGACCACCTCGTCGATAGGCCAGAGATGTAAGTGCGGTAACGCATTCAGTTGACTGGTACTAATGGTCCGATAGGCTTGATTTGATCCAGTAAAAGGCAGACTTTTACAAGACATATCAAAAGCATACACACAACACAGTTGTACATGACTTGGACACGAGGCCGTTTGATCGGTTTGGTGATCATAGCGCGAGTGAAACACCCGGTCCCATCCCGAACCCGGCCGTTAAGCACCGTAGCGCCGATGGTACTGCATCTTAAGGTGTGGGAGAGTAGGTCATCGCCAAACCTATCAAACGACCTCAAAACGTATCTCTCTACGATGATAAAAGAATACCTTCAGAACAATCAAAACGTCCTGAAGGGCGACAGATCTCAAACCAAACCGGAAAGAGATCATGGGCTCAAGGTGCGCTCCGCGCGGTAGCCCAAAAACAGTGTCGCGGGATGGAGCAGCCCGGTAGCTCGTCAGGCTCATAACCTGAAGGTCGCAGGTTCAAATCCTGCTCCCGCAACCA
>NZ_JAGDZB010000013.1:0-1425 GCF_049116215.1 Shimia sp.
AGATGTACGCTGCATCGATGTCTGATCCTGAGGGGTTTTGGCGCGAGCATGGTCAGCGTGTGGATTGGATCAAACCTTACACCAAGGTGAAAAACACCTCCTTTGCGCCGGGCAATGTGGACATCAAATGGTTTGAGGACGGCACACTCAACGTCGCCGCCAACTGTATTGACCGCCATCTGGAAACCCGCGGCAATCAGGCCGCGATTATCTTTGAACCGGATGATCCCAACGAGCCAGCCCAGTCGATCACCTATGCGGATCTGCACCGCCGTGTCTGCCGCTTTGCCAATGTGCTCGAAGAGATGGGCGTGCGCAAAGGCGACCGCGTGGTGATCTACCTGCCGATGATCCCGGAAGCCGCCTATGCCATGCTGGCCTGTGCCCGCATCGGCGCGATCCACTCGATTGTGTTTGCCGGCTTCTCGCCTGACGCCCTCGCTGCCCGGATCAACGGCTGTGACGCCAAAGTGGTCATTACAGCTGACTCCGCCCCACGTGGCGGCCGCAAAACCGCGCTCAAGTCCAACACCGATGCTGCCTTGCTGCACACCAAAGACACCGTCAAGTGCCTGGTGGTGAAGCGCACCGGCGATCAGACCACCTGGATTGACGGCCGCGACTATGACTACAATGAGATGGTCATGGAGGTGGGTGACTACTGCAAACCTGCTGAAATGAACGCCGAAGATCCGCTGTTTGTGCTCTACACCTCCGGCTCCACCGGTCAGCCCAAAGGCGTGGTGCACACCACCGGCGGCTATCTGGTTTATGCGTCGATGACGCATCAATACACCTTTGATTACAAAGACGGCGACATCTTCTGGTGTACGGCGGATGTGGGCTGGGTCACCGGCCACAGCTACATCGTTTATGGCCCGCTGGCCAATGGCGCCACCACGGTGATGTTTGAAGGCGTGCCCACCTATCCGGATGCCAGCCGCTTCTGGCAGGTCTGTGAAAAGCACCGGGTGAACCAGTTCTACACCGCGCCCACCGCGCTGCGCGCCCTGATGGGGCAAGGCAATGAATACGTAGAGAAATGTGATCTGAGCAGCCTGCGCATCCTTGGCACCGTGGGGGAACCGATCAACCCGGAAGCCTGGACCTGGTACAACGACGTGGTCGGCGGCGGCCGCTGCCCCATCGTGGACACCTGGTGGCAAACCGAGACCGGCGGTCACATGATGACACCACTGCCGGGCGCCCATGCCACCAAGCCTGGCGCGGCGATGAAGCCGTTCTTTGGCGTGAACCCAGTGGTGCTCGACCCGCAGTCCGGCGAAGAGATCACCGGCAATGATGTCGAAGGGGTGCTTTGCATCCAGGACAGCTGGCCGGGTCAAATGCGCACGGTTTATGGCGATCACGAGCGCTTTGAAAAGACCTATTTCTCTGACTACAAAAACTACTACTTTGCGGGTG
>NZ_JAGDZB010000014.1:0-7840 GCF_049116215.1 Shimia sp.
CGCCATTGTTAAAGATCCGCTTCAATGAATAAACGCTAACGGCGCCAATGCGCAGATTGTAACCTTTGCAAAGTCGGCGTTTTCACCCAAGAATACAGTCTAGGACCGCTGCAATGACGCATGAGAAGCGGTCATTGATAAAGGCTGCAGCGAAGTTTTGAGGTTAAAGGGCAGGACTGCGGGACAAAGCGTTAATCGTCAGCCAAAGTCTCCAAGAAAGCCTCTAGGTCCTCAGCGTCCTGATCGCTCAGTTCCAACGGGCGCAAAATCGCTTCGCCATCGCTGTGCAGCCGTTCCATATCGATATGATTATAGTGCTGTATCACGGCTGCAAGGTCGGGAAGGCTGCCGTCATGCATGAAAGGCGCAGTGTGAGCCGCCCGCCGCAACGTTGGCACGCGGAAGATGCCAAAATTCCCGTGCTGAAACCGGACGTTTCGAACTGCCCACGCGCCCGCCTTGCTTGCGTCATCGGCAAAATCGCCATCCAGCGTAAAAGGGCTTTCCAAAAGCCGGTCAATCCCCTCTGCCCGGCCTGGATCAACCCCGCCTTGCTCTAGGAAATAGGGAACGGCTGCATCGTGGAATTCGCCATTGGTAAACTTCGGACCAGAATGACAAAAGGTACAGTTTCCTCGACCGATAAAGATCTGCAAACCGCGCTGTGCCGGTTCAGGGTACTGCGTGGCCAACTGCATGTCGCCATTCGCCAAGGCGTCCCGAAAGTGATCAAATGAGGTTTTCCCACTGCGCAATGTCTCGATATAGGCCGCGAGAATCTTTGAGATGTTCACTGTTGTTTCAAGCGCCGATTCGGCGTCCATTTCACCATAAATCGCTTCATACGCCGGGCGATGCACGCTTGCGAACAGGGCGGATTGCATCGATTGCGGATCATGGCCCAACTCGGCGGGATTCAACAGCGGAGTAAGATTCTGCGCCCATAGACTGTCACTGTCGCCAGACCAGCCATACCAGCGCTGTCCGGCAAGGTTCCAAAGCGCTTGCGTATTTCGGTCTAACCTCTTGCGCCCTTCGGCGCGCGCCAGCCCGTCGGAAAAGTCCCGCTCGGGGTCATGGCAACTGGCGCAGCTCATGGCGCGATCCCTCGACAAAATCGGGTCCGAAAAAAGAACCTCGCCCAGAGCAATGGCGTTTGCATCACCCGATACCCGGTTGCTGGGGTCCAAAGTCACCTCAGGCGGCCAGGGACCGTGGCGCAGCGTTTGCGCCGTTTCATCCGCGCTCAGGATCACGTCGGCCTGAGTGGAAGATAAGCCGCAAAGCACCCACACTAGTGTCCCAATCAAACGGCCAGTCCACGTCATTTCAGGGGCACTTCTGCGGTGTAGGTGTAATTCCGCCTCGCAGTTTCTGCTTTGACCCGAATTTCCCAAAGGCCCGGCATGTGGAACACAATATTGGACACCTCAAATCGATTGTTTGCAATCTTGTTCACATCGACAGTGAAGTTCATTCCGTGGCGATGTGCAGGCATAAGGGCATCGAACATCAGTGTCTCGATCTGCCGGTTCGGATGACAAAATGTGACGGTTATGGCAAATGGCGCAGACAAAGGTGGTTCATCCATCTCGACATAGGCCAATGGGGCATGATCCACTTCCGGTGCCAATCGGGTCGCATCGGGTGGCGCTGGACAGGCCAGCGCGCCGGATGACAGCGTAAAGCTCGCCAGAAAAGCTATGCGGATCATTTGGCCGCCAACATCGCCTCGGCATTCTCAAAGGCGATCTTGCGTGCAATGTCATCTGGCATGTGTGCCAGCCAACTGCGCGAAAACTCTGCATGTCGACCAACGTAATGCCAGCGCTCAGGCGCGAAGGTATCGGTGCCCACCATAAAACGATCGGGAAACTCCTCAAACGCCTTGCGCCATTCCGCATCTACCCCGTTGCCGCTTGCCATGTCTGAGCGATAAGCCAAATCTGCCCAGACCCTTGGATGATCGCGCAGAACATCGGCAACCTGCTTAGGTTCTTCAAAACCGGAATGGGCCCAAAGCACGCGAGCCTCAGGCCAGGTTGCAAGAATTTGTTCCAGAGCATCACGGTCGCCATGATGGTGCAACAGAAGGTTGCGTTCACGGGCCATGCCGATCATGGTTTGGATTACGTCGGTTTGGATGTCGTCTCCGTAGGCGTGAAACTCGCCGATGGCTTCGTACTCGAACTTCGCCAGCTTCTCTGACAGGTAATCGATGACAGAGGGATCATGCATCCAGGTGCCAATCGCGCCGCGACGTTCATAAGGCCGCAAAGCTGGCACAATAATGTCGGGTGCAGCAGCTTGCAGCAACTGTGTGCCGCGATCATCTGAGCTCGAGACCAGTGCCTTACGCACTCCGGCTTCGCGCAGAATTTTCACAACCTCATTGGGCGGCACAAACGTTACTGCATCGTGACTATAGTGCACATGGGCGTCAAAAATCGGCAATTCCTCAGCATGTGCTGAGCCGCCCAAAAAACCAAGGGCCACAATAATCCGCAACGTAAAGTTCATGGTGCCTCCAATCCTCTAATGGTATCTAGCGCAATTGCGGTTGGGCCGCCAACACGCAAAGACGCCCTGTGCTATCTCGCTGTGAGTTGGCAGGTATGGGCTCAAAGCTGCCTTGCGGCGGTGCGGCACTAAGTTTTTGGGCCAGCGGCGTCCCAGGGGATTGCTCCTGTGACCGCTGTCAGCCCTGACCTGCCGTTCGTGACAAACCTGTCTATTGGCCGTTTCCAGCCCAAAGCAGGCTTTGCCTCCACGCGAAGCAATGTCTGAATTGAACATTCGCGCAGCCAAGTCAGACGACGGTTCAGCGGGACAAAGCAGTCGTTGGTATCAACCGGTGCTATGGCCGCTCTGCGCCCGATGCAGGCTCGATCAAAGTGCGCGGGACAGAAAGTGGAAGTTTTCTGAGACTTGTGAAACTTCAATTACTCCGAAAAAACAGGCTGTATCAGCACATCTCGCTTATTGTCTCGCATGTCCCAAAACTGCTGTCGTCCAATCCACTGGCACTCGCGGCCTCGGCAAATTGCAAGGTGGATTTGAGCGAGATCTTAAACGGGCAGGAACTCCCTTTTGGCTCACAAAGTCGTTACGCAGATCTCTGCCTCGTATCGTGAAACCGTTTGATTTTTTTGTGAGAGTCCCGCACTCTTTCGTCGGACCTGCCCGAAGCGCATCAGTGGCAACACGATGCCAGACATACTGGAAACATAAAATTTGGAGATAGCATTGAGACAAGTATTCCGACTTTTTTCGCTCGCGGCAGTCGCCCTGTCGGCAGGTGCTGGCATGTCATTCGCTCAGGACGACGGCAACCAGGGAATTCCATACAAGTGGGCCCCTTGGAAGGATCCGAATAACCCTAATGTCCTCATTTACAAAGATAGCAAGGACGATCTATTCGCCCGGCGTGACACATCGGGCGATCCCGAACGGAAGCCGGGGTTGTTCTATCCCAACCGTTACGTGACCGGCCCGTTGTGGAACTCTATCCCGACATTCATGGGTGCGCCCATTGCCATGTCTCCCGAAGACTTGGAAGCGGGTGAAGTGGACGTAGCTTTGGTCGGTCTCTCGATCGGTGACCAGATGCTGCCGGGCGGTCGGTTCGCCGCGATGAAGATGCGATCGCTCACAGACTATCTGTTCTACCCGTTCCAAGGCACAGATCAGGCACTTGCTGTTGATATTTCCAAACTGGTCGTCGCAGACTACGGAACGATCGCCGCAAACTGGATGGCTGACAATCAGACCAACCTCGATGAAGTCCATAAGGTGTTGTCCGAGATCATCAATGCGGGCGCAGTTCCTATTGGGATTGGCGGAACGCACATTCAAAGCTACGCCTTTATGACAGCCCTCGCGCAGAAATACGGCGCAGGAGAGGTTGCGGTCTTGCACATTGACGCGCACTACGACGCCTACAGCAAGGAAGCCGGTAACTTCGTTCATAACGGATCGTTTTTCAAGTTGGCGGTCGACAGCGGTTTGCTGGATGGCGCGAAGCTTCACCACCTGGGTTTGCGCGGATCCACGCCAGATTACAAAGATCTGAAATGGATGCGCGAAAACAAGCTGCGGTTCCACTTTAATACAGAAATCGAAAAGGATGGATGGGATGCGGTTCTGGCCCGGTTGCTTGACGAACTGAAAGGCAAGAAGCTTTATGTCTCATTCGACATGGACGGCGTCGATCCAGCCTATGCTCCCGGCGTTGGCACGGCGGAACCTGGTGGTTTGACTGCCGACCAAGCGATTCAGTTGATGCGTGCGGTCGGCATCCAAAATGAAATCGTTGCAGCCGAGTTCAACGAATACAATCCGTTTCTAGACGATGCCCACCAATCCACGGGTATTCTGATGGATCGGCTTGCACGCTCGCTGATGGCTGGTATGCAAGGTCAGCGCGAAGGCATCGAAGATCCGTTGTATTTTGATCCCGAACGTATCCTACACAATGGCGCTGACTAAGTCCGCCTCGTCCGTAACAGACCAATTAAGGCAAACCCGCTTTGAGCAAGAAAACACTAATGCCGTTCTTCAAAGAACCCCTATTTGTGTTCCTTGTTCTAGGCGGGCTTCTCTTTGCAATAGACGCCTACATGGCCTCGACTCGCAAAGAGCAGATCATCGTTGATCAGAGCACTATCGAGTATCTCATCGAGCGACGGGAAGGGCTCGAACTTAGAGAGATTTCTCCGGACGAGTCCGAGAGTCTGATTGCATCATATGTCGAAGACGAAATTCTTTATCGTGAGGCCTACAAACGCGGTCTGAACGAAGGCGACACCCGGATGCGCCGCAACATGATCCTAAAGCTTCGAGGTCTCATTGTTGCTGAACTGGGTGAACCGACCGACGATGAGTTGCGGTCATTTTATCAAGAGAACCTGACTCAATACACCAGCGACGAACAGTTTCAGGTTGATCACGTTTATTTTTCAGATGCTTCGTCCCTCTCCGACGGAATTGTTGCTCAACTCGACCGGGGCGCCGACTTTCGACACGTGTCAGAGAAGTACAACCGCACTTTAGGCCGAAGCTCGATCCAAGGCACGCGCCGCGAGCTTGCCGACTACTTTGGGGTCGACGCCGCCAGATCTATTATCGAGGCAGCGTCGAGTGACTGGATGGGCCCGTTTTCTTCAAACTTCGGTATACACTTTGTTCGAAAAACCGACGTTGTTCCGCCAACTATCGCGCCCTTTGACGACGTCGCCCCGTATTTGTTGATGGATTGGCAGAGCGCTGAAGCCAGACAACGCATTGAGGCCGAGATCAATGTCGTTCGTGACAATTACGATATTGTGGTGACGCGGCAATGATCGCCCCTTTTCGCGCATTCGATGCAGGCCGGTTCCTGTCATGCTGAAGTTTGCGTTGTCGATCGGAGCGGCGAACTGGCAGTCTGGGAAAACAAGGCTTTGGTGCCTGATCGCTTTGGCATTCCTGACACTGAATGCAACCGCGGCGCTCGCTCATGACATTGGCGTTTCCAAGGTCGAATTGCGCGAGATGGACAGCAACACCTACTCCTTGCGCGTGCAGGTAGACGCCGTAACCGGGAGAAGTTTTGCTGCCCCCGAGTTGCCAGAGGGGTTTACCTTTATCGCAAACCCTCGTGGCATACAGATGGGGGCGTGGAAGGTGTACGAGTTCGGTGGCGACCAGTCTTTGATTGCAGGCGACACCTTGTACGTAGATTGGCCACGAGACGGGATTCTGATCACCGCAATCTGGTCTGAGGGAAACAAAGCGACACGCCTCATCAAGAGGTCTTCGGGCGTTATCACAATCGAACTTTCTGACCTCCATGCTGGGTCCGGATCTGTCTGGGCGGCATCCAAACGTTACCTATCACTTGGGGTGGAACACATCCTGACGGGGTTGGATCACCTTTTGTTTGTGCTTTGCCTTGTGTTTGTCGTGAACGGTGGTTGGCGGCTGATAAAAACCATCACGGCTTTTACGGTTGCCCATTCAATCACACTCGGATTGGCCACGTTCGGCTGGATTGCGTTGCGTCCTCCGCCAGTGGAAGCTGCTATTGCACTGTCGATCGTTTTTCTTGCCTCCGAGATCCTCCTCAAGGACCGAGGTCGTACATCGCTGACATTTGAGCGGCCCTGGCTAGTCGCCTTCATGTTTGGCCTGCTTCACGGCCTTGGCTTTGCGGGGGCGCTTTCCGAAATCGGTTTGGCACCCGAGGAAGTGCCTATTGCGCTGCTTTTCTTCAATGCAGGCGTAGAGCTGGGACAAGTGTTGTTTGTCGCTTTTGTTCTTGCCACAACAACAGTTTTCAAGCGTCTCTTCGGAGACGTTGGTCCAATTCGGCGTGCGCGCGCCGCCGTCGTCTTTGGAATTGGCATCCTCGCGATGTATTGGTTTCTGGATCGGTTTGCTGGCATTGTTGCCTGACTGCGCATAGCCGCCGTTCGTGCCTTGAGCTGCATCAGTCAAAATGGGCTCGAAGAGGGATTTAACCGCAGTTGGCCTCAAAGTCTGCTTCGGGGGAACGTCGAAACTTTGCAAATGTCGCTATCTGCGCTTTGCTGACCTTCGTGCGCAGCGCAGCATCGACTTCGGTTGCCTGGGCTCTCTTAACGTCTGCTTTCGGAAACCTGGTCATAGAATGTCGAGCCTGCAGTATGGTCGCTGTTGCATCTTTCGCCAATGTCTTGAAAGGGCTGGAAGCCGTCGTTAGGCAGGTGTTGTTCCAAAGGCAGAAAAGGGCGGGAACGGTCATAAGATTGGGATGCCAAGGCAGCCGGAATGGGCAATACGAGCTCCCCTTCCGGACCATCTTTCATTCGATCTGCTTTTGGCAGACCTGCAAACGAAAAATTCACACCTGACAGGCTAAACTCCTCGCTGCGATAAGTAATTGTAAAACATATTGAATTTCCTTCGGCAGTCATATGTTCTGCACGAATAATAGCCAGCCTGAACATGCTTAAATCAACGATTTGCTCAACTACCTAACCCTATAGGAAGTTCAACGGCATTTTCGTAACCTAATCATGTGGTTTTGGCCCACGTGAAGGCGGCACCTTTTTCGCCCTCAATGCAGCTTGCTTTGAATTTCTATCCCCACAAATTCACAGGAATCAAATCATGCTGAAAATAGGCACAGTTCCCGCTCGCCCTTTCGATCCACACAAGAGAGCAGCCACCCCTGCGATGCGTTCCCTGATTGGCGAGGTCCGAAGTCAGCTTGCTGGCTACGAAAAGTTCCACCATATCCGCAAACGTAAGCGCAGTAACTGCGCACAACAAAGCTACGACACTATCGTTGAGGCCGTCGTCTGCGATGTAGTTCATAGGGAGCTTGAGCAACTTGGAGGAACACTTCATGTACCGCAAAGCAATCAGGTTCTAAGGAAGAAGTCCCGCTATAAGGGCAAAGCGTTGAGTAAAGTTTTGCCGGACGTCCTCAAGGTCATGTCAGTAGAGGAAACGGGCTTTCTGTGCATCCAAACTGGTAAGCGTGGCTACACTGTTCAGGTAGGTACTTCGAAGGAAGTTGTTCCAGGCAAGCAAACTACCCTCCGAGCAGGCAGCAAACTACTTACCAGGATCCAGGGGTTTGGAATTTCCTTTGCCGATATCCGTCGCTCGCATGCAGAGGAGGTCATTCAGCTTCGTGATCAGAAGCCTCGAAACGACAAAGTTGGATCCCTCCTCGAATATGAGGATACAGAGGAGACTGAGGCGTTGAGAGCCTCGTTGCGGTCCATCAATCACTGGCTTGAACAGGCCAACATCGAGTGCACATTGGCCAACTCCGAAGACCGGCGTTTAAAGCGGATCTTTAACAATGGCG
>NZ_JAGDZB010000015.1:0-1028 GCF_049116215.1 Shimia sp.
GCGGATCTTTAACAATGGCGACTTCCAACAGGGAGGCCGGTTGTATGGTGGCTTCTGGCAGAAGTTGGGGTCGGTTGATCGGCTGAGCAGCATCATCATTGATGACGACAGTGTTGTTGAGCTGGACTATGGGCAGATGGGGCTGATGCTGTTGTATGGCTTGGCAGAGGCCACCCCACCAGAGGGAGACCTATATGACCTCTCTGCGTACGGTATACCTACGTCCAGCCGGTCAGGGATCAAGAAGGTCATCCAAGCAGCAATCAACAGCAAGAAGCCCCTCAAGAGGATGCCACAGGGAGCCAGGAAGTCCTTCCCTAAGGGGATCACTGTTGGGGCCGTCCTGAAGGCTGTTGGCCAGCGCCACCCTGAGGTATATCCTTACTTCAATGCTGGAATAGGCATGAAGATCATGCGCCTGGAGTCCAACATCCTTGTTGATGTTCTGCTATCCCTGAAGGCCAAAGGGATCACTGCTTTACCCATCCATGACGCTATCTTGGTGAATGCGAACTACGAAACAGAAGCTAGGGAAGTCATGAGGGAGGAGTTCCGGCTAAAGGTTGGTCTGTTACCTGAGATCTCTACCGAACATCCTTAGGGCTCCTAGTGACAGAGGGGGATATCTATCTCTAGTGGGAGTGTTGAGGGTTAGGTTAGTTGTGGATTATTTATTTATAACAACTACCTATCATTAACACCTCCCCCCTCTAGGGGAGGGATTTATCCCCCATCCTCATTAATAGGCCCCGTAAGGAGGAGGAAGCTTAAGGGGCCCAGCCTGGAAGGCTTAAATGGACTCCAATCTGACACCTCTGTCCACCACACTGGGTCCAGTCTCCCTGCCTCAGAACTCCCAAATCAACTGGGGCATAAACAGGGGCATTTCTGGAGGCAGAACCGACCGGTGGGACCGAGTGGGGACTTCGTTCATTGATGTTCGATGAAGTTGGCTGGGGTGAGAGGAAGCCTTGCGTCTCGATGAAACGCATCGGCTTTCCCGAACCAACTCAAAAACTGGGGCACTT
>NZ_JAGDZB010000016.1:0-502 GCF_049116215.1 Shimia sp.
CAAATCCTGCTCCCGCAACCAATAATGTCGAACAACAAGCCACCTCCGGGTGGCTTTGTTCGTTCTGGGACACTCCCAAGCTCAACAAACCAGCCAGGGCGCCTACGAGCTCAATGTTCATGCCGCCCTCGGCGTTGGGCACAAGGCGAATGCTCTCAAGCAGCGACCAGATGATCGTCGTGGCTTCTGCCCTGGTCTCAGGATCGTTCAAAGCTTCCGTCAGGTTGGCGACCTTGTTCCGGTATACTTCTGACAAGTTGCGGTGCAGCATGACAGGGGCAAGAGGCTCGGCTTCAGCCAAGTTGGCTTCAAGGTCGCGCTTGCGCGCTTCCAAGCTGTCCATCTTTGCCTTCATGCTCTCGTGCAACAGCCCTTCCGCAATGGCGTCGACAATACGGCCGATCTGATGAGAGACTTGCGCCAATTCCCACTTGGTCTTGGCGTCATCAACAGACCTCTGGGCGGTGAGGCGGTTGTGCTTTGAGGCGCTTCTGGTCTGCGC